>CAVXDR010000006.1:0-391213 GCA_963760655.1 uncultured Actinomycetes bacterium | reverse complement strand
GTTTGGTCGATGTTGACCCAGCCGGCGTCGTGGGTGGCCTCGCTTGCCAGTGAGTCGGAGGCGTAGTACTCGATGTGGTAGCTGCCGTCTGCGGCGAGCTGGACGTCGGTGCTATCGGCTACGACCGCGCTCCAGGTGGCGCCGCCGTCGGTTGAGTAGTTGATCGTGCGCGAGGCGCCATCGCCGCCCGAGGCGGTGATCGTCACGGTCTGCGGGGTGGTCTGCCAGTCGCTTGTGGCGTTGGCGGCGAAGCCGTAGGCAGACGCGCTGCTCGGCGCTGCGGCCGCGCGCACGGTCACCGTGAAGCTCTGCGGGGCCTCCTGGTTACCGGCTGCGTCGATCGAGTAGTAGTCGACCGTGTAGCTGCCGGGGCTTGTCAGGGTCACGGTGCTGCCCGTCTGGTAACTCGTGGCAGGTTCGATGCGGTAGAGCGTCGCAGCCGCCCCGCCGCTCATGCCGGAGCCTGTATCGGTGGCGCTTAAGGTGATCGTCGTCGGGGCGACCAGCGAGACGCTTGTGTGGTTGTCGGTGGTGACCGGCGGCGTGGTGTCGGTCTTGACGCAGTAGGTCGCCGTCGTGCCGGCGTTACCGGCATTATCGATGGCGCGCACGTGGAAGTACCAGGTGCCGTCTGCCAGGGCGGCCGAGGTGTAGCTCGTGGCGGTCGTGTTGACCGTGGCCGCCGGCACGGTGCCGGCGCTCTGGTCGAGCACGTAGCTGTAGCCGGCCAGGCCGCTTGTGGCATCGGTTGCGGCGTTCCAGCTAAAGGCCGGGGTGGCGTTTGCATACCAGCTGCTCTGGCTGGGGTCGGTCGCACTGGCCAGGCCGCTGATCGCCGAGGGCGGCGTGGTATCGATGTTCATGTAGGCGGTGTGAGCACCTTCTATGTTGCCGGCGTTATCGACCGACCAGTAGGTGATCGTGTGGCTGGCATCACCGCTGACCGGCACCGCGCTGCCGGCGTAGGTCTGTGTGCCGCCACCGTCGATCGTGTAGTAGGTGGCGGCCACACCGGAGGTGGCGTCGCTTGCCGAGAGGCTGAAGCTCGAGGCGCTGGTGTGCCAGTTGGAGTGATTGTTTGTGGCCAGGCCGCTGGCGGTGGTGGCCGGCGGCGTTTGGTCGATGTTGACCCAGCCGGCGTCGTGGGTGGCCTCGCTTGCCAGTGAGTCGGAGGCGTAGTACTCGATGTGGTAGCTGCCGTCTGCGGCGAGCTGGACGTCGGTGCTATCGGCTACGACCGCGCTCCAGGTGGCGCCGCCGTCGGTTGAGTAGTTGATCGTGCGCGAGGCGCCATCGCCGCCCGAGGCGGTGATCGTCACGGTCTGCGGGGTGGTCTGCCAGTCGCTTGTGGCGTTGGCGGCGAAGCCGTAGGCAGACGCGCTGCTCGGCGCTGCGGCCGCGCGCACGGTCACCGTGAAGCTCTGCGGGGCCTCCTGGTTACCGGCTGCGTCGATCGAGTAGTAGTCGACCGTGTAGCTGCCGGGGCTTGTCAGGGTCACGGTGCTGCCCGTCTGGTAACTCGTGGCAGGTTCGATGCGGTAGAGCGTCGCAGCCGCCCCGCCGCTCATGCCGGAGCCTGTATCGGTGGCGCTTAAGGTGATCGTCGTCGGGGCGACCAGCGAGACGCTTGTGTGGTTGTCGGTGGTGACCGGCGGCGTGGTGTCGGTCTTGACGCAGTAGGTCGCCGTCGTGCCGGCGTTACCGGCATTATCGATGGCGCGCACGTGGAAGTACCAGGTGCCGTCTGCCAGGGCGGCCGAGGTGTAGCTCGTGGCGGTCGTGTTGACCGTGGCCGCCGGCACGGTGCCGGCGCTCTGGTCGAGCACGTAGCTGTAGCCGGCCAGGCCGCTTGTGGCATCGGTTGCGGCGTTCCAGCTAAAGGCCGGGGTGGCGTTTGCATACCAGCTGCTCTGGCTGGGGTCGGTCGCACTGGCCAGGCCGCTGATCGCCGAGGGCGGCGTGGTATCGATGTTCATGTAGGCGGTGTGAGCACCTTCTATGTTGCCGGCGTTATCGACCGACCAGTAGGTGATCGTGTGGCTGGCATCACCGCTGACCGGCACCGCGCTGCCGGCGTAGGTCTGTGTGCCGCCACCGTCGATCGTGTAGTAGGTGGCGGCCACACCGGAGGTGGCGTCGCTTGCCGAGAGGCTGAAGCTCGAGGCGCTGGTGTGCCAGTTGGAGTGATTGTTTGTGGCCAGGCCGCTGGCGGTGGTGGCCGGCGGCGTTTGGTATCGATGTTCATGTAGGCGGTGTGAGCACCTTCTATGTTGCCGGCGTTATCGACCGACCAGTAGGTGATCGTGTGGCTGGCATCACCGCTGACCGGCACCGCGCTGCCGGCGTAGGTCTGTGTGCCGCCACCGTCGATCGTGTAGTAGGTGGCGGCCACACCGGAGGTGGCGTCGCTTGCCGAGAGGCTGAAGCTCGAGGCGCTGGTGTGCCAGTTGGAGTGATTGTTTGTGGCCAGGCTGGAGTGGACCCCCGACATCGGTCCAGGCTGAAGTATGGTTTTGGACCGATGAAGGAGGCTCAGCATGCCGCAGAAGCGCTACCGTCCTGAGGAGATCATCGCCAAGCTGCGCAAGGCCGAGGTGCTGCTTGGTGAGGGCAAGAAGGTTCCCGAGGTCACCAAGGCCCTGGGCGTCACCGAGGTCACCTACTACCGCTGGCGCAAAGAGTACGGCGGGCTCTCGCTCTCCCAGGCCCGCCACATGAAGGAGCTTGAGCGCGAGAACCTGCGCCTGCGCCGGGCGGTCAGCGACCTGACCTTAGACAAGCTCATCCTCCAGGAGGCGGCCCGGGGAAACTTCTGAGCCCCTCGCGTCGCCGCAAATGCGTAGACGCAGTGTGTGAGGGGCTGCACATCTCGCAACGCCGGGCCTGCCGTGCCCTGGGCCAGGCACGCTCGACCCAGCGCCATCAGGTCCAGCTGCGCTCCGACGAGGACGCCTTGACCGCGGCCATCGTCGCCCTGGCCGGGCGCTTCGGGCGTTACGGCTACAAGCGCATCACCGGCCTGCTGCAGATGGCCGGCTGGACCGTGAACCAAAAGCGCGTCCAGCGCATCTGGCGGCAGGAGGGCCTGAAGGTGCCCAAGCGCCAGCCGAAGCGGGGCAGGCTGTGGTTGAACGATGGCTCATGCATCCGTCTGCGCCCCGAGCATGCCAACCACGTCTGGGCCTACGACTTCGTCTGTGAGCGCACCCATGATGGCCGGCCCCTGAAGCTGCTCACAGTGGTCGATGAGTACACCCACGAGTGCCTGGCGATCCGCGTCGAGCGTCGCCTGACCTCACACGATGTGCTCTGGGTGCTGGCCGACCTGTTCCTGGAGTACGGCATCCCCGAGCACATCAGAAGTGACAACGGACCGGAGTTCGTGGCCAAGGCGGTCCGCGACTGGTTGGCCGACCTCGGGGTCAAGACCCTGTTCATCGAACCGGGCTCGCCCTGGGAGAACGGCTACGTCGAGTCGTTTAACTCCAAGCTGCGCGACGAGCACTTAAACGGCGAGATCTTCTACACCCTAAAGGAGGCACAGATCCTGACCGCCGACTGGCGTCGGCTCTACAACGCCCTCCGGCCACACAGCTCGCTGGGACAACGCCCGCCGGCCCCCGAGACGATCGTCTGGCAGGGCTTCAAGCTCAGCGACGTCGCACCCCCGGCGCCAACACCGGAGCTGTCTATGGCACTAACATAGAACATGGACCGGTGAAGGGGGTCCGGCCAGGGGTAATCGAGGAGATCCTCGCCGCCGATCGTGAGGCGCCGGCCAAGCAGCGCCACACCGCCAAGCGCATCTTCGAGCGTCTGCGCGACGAGCACGGCTACAGCGGCGGCCTCACGCAGGTGAGGGTCGCGGTGGCCCGCCTGCGCCGCCACGCTGGCGAGGTCTTCGTGCCCCTCGCCCATCTGCCGGGCCGCGCCCAGTTCGACTTTGGCGAGGCCGCCGTGCAGATCGCTGGCGTTGCCTGCAAGGCGCACTTCGCAGTGATGAGCCTGCCCTACTCGGATGCCTTCTTCATGCGCGCCTATCCGCGCGAGTGCACCGAGAGCTTCCAGGACGCCCACGTAGCCGCCTTTACCTTCTTCGGCGGCGTGCCCGTAAAGACCGACTACGACAACTCCAAGATCGCGGTGGCGCGCATCGTCGGGCGCGAGCGTGAGCTCACGCGCGAGTTCCTGCGCCTCGAGGCCCACTTCCTCTTTAGGCACCGCTTCTGCCGCGTGGCGCGCGGCAACGAGAAGGGCCACGTCGAGTCCCTGGTCGGCTACGGGCGGCGCAACTTCTTGGTGCCGGTGCCGAGCTTTGCCAGCTGGGGCGAGCTCAACGCCTACCTGAAACAGCGCTGCCGCGACGACCTCGCCCGCCAGCTGTGGGGCCAGACCCAGACCAAGGCCGAGCTGCTTAAAGACGACCGCCGGGCGATGCTGCCACTGCCGGGCGAGAGCTTCGAGACCCGCCGCGTCGCCCAGACGCGGGCTAACTCGCTCTCGCTGGTGCGCTTCGATGCAAACGACTACTCGGTGCCGGTGGCCTATGCCCATCACGAGCTCACCGTCAAGGGCGGCATCGAGGAGGTGCGAATCGCAGAGAAGACCCAACTGGTGGCCGTCCACAAGCGCATCTGGGAACGCCAGCAGGTGAGCTTCGATCCTCTCCACTACCTGGCGCTGCTGGAGCGCAAGCCCGGCGCCTTCGACTCAGCCCGGCCACTGGCCGACTGGGACCTGCCGGACTGCTTTGCCCTGCTGCGCCGCCGCCTCGAGACGTCCCTGGGTCATCAGGGCACCCGCGAGTACATCAAGGTGCTGCGCCTGGCCGAGCGCGCCTCGCTTACCGAGCTTGCCAGGGCGGTGATGGCGGCTGCAGCGATCGGCACCACGAGCTCGGATGCGATCGCGCTCATCCTGGCCCAGCGCGCCGAGCGCGCCGTGACGTTGTTTGCCTTAGACGGACGCCCGCACCTGCAGGCCTTCGCCATCGAGCCGCCCGACCTGCGCGCCTACGCCGCCCTGGGGCGCCAGGAGGCACGGTCATGAAGCAGCTGCAGAGCACGTCCCTGGTGCTGTTGCATCATCATCTCAAGGCACTGCGACTGCCGACGATCACAGCCGAGTGCGAGAAGCTCGCCCGCCAGGCGGCCGCCGACAACGCCGACCACCTCACCTACCTCCTGCAGCTCACCGAGCTCGAGCTCCTGGAGCGCGAGCGCAAGGCCGCCGAGCGGCGCTTAAAGGCGGCCCACTTCCCGACCCACAAGACTCTCGAGGGCTTCGACTTTGCGGCCCGTCCCTCGGTCAACAAGGTGCTGCTCTGCGAGCTGGCGCGCTGCGAGTACATCGACCGGCGCGAGAACGTGCTCTTCGTCGGCAACCCGGGCACCGGCAAGACTCACCTGGCCACCGCCCTGGGCATGGCCGCCTGCGGGCGGGGCTACCGGGTGCGCTTCTTCCGTCTGACCGAGCTTGCCACGCTGCTCCTGGAGGCTCGCGACGAACGCTCGCTGCTGGGCTTGAAGGCACGCCTCGCGAAGCTCGACCTGCTGATCTTAGATGAGCTCGGCTACGTGCCGGCCTCCAAGATCGGCGCCGAGCTGCTCTTCGACGTCATCTCCAGCGCCTACGAGCGCACCAGCCTGATCGTCACTACCAACCTGCCGTTCGAGTCCTGGACCGAGGTGCTCGGCTCGGAGCGCCTCACCGGCGCGACCCTCGATCGGCTCACCCATCGCTGCCAGATCATCGAGACCAAAGGAGAGAGCTACCGCCTGCGTGACGCCAAGGCCAAGCTGCGCGAGGAAGGCGCAGCCAAGGGTGGCAGCTCAAGCGGCCGCGACAGACCCCGCCGCAGCGCCTTGGAAGGAGGTCAGACAAGCAGCTAAGATCGCGTTCCAGTGTTGACCGTTTCGGCCGACCACTGTTCGCCCTTTCGACCGACGTTCACACCTCGAGCTGCTTCGGGTTCCAGGTGTGCATCTCACGAGAGCTTGAGGGCCGCGGCGGGTCGGCAGAGTCGATTGGGTTGCGGCCGATCAGTCCCCAGCGCACGGCGTCGCGCAGGGCCCGGTGCAGCACGGCGTGCACGTGGCGGACGGTCTGGGGCGAAAGGCCGGCCTTGCCACCCCTGCGACCACGACTTGCCAGGGTCGCATAGAGACCGTTGATCTGCGCGCCTGAGAGCGCCGAGAGCGCCACCTCCCCGAGGTGCGGTGCGATGTGCCACTTCACGTGCTGGACGTAGGAGTGGTAGGTGGTGAGGCGCACCGTGGACTCGATCGCCGGCAGCCACTCCTTGTTGAGGAACTGCTCCACGGTGACCTTGGTCGGTGTCACGTAGCTGCACTCCGCGACAGCCGCGAGCACCTTGTTCATCGCCGCTCGCGCCTCCTTGCGAGTGGCGAAGCCCGCCTTCGTCTGGCGGCGGCGCTCTGTGCCCAGTTGCAGCTTCCCTCCGCAGCGTGGGCAGACCGCCAGCGGCTGGCGCTCGACCCAGAGCCGCCGCGCGCAGTCCTTGCAGCGCTGCGCCTGAGCCTCGCCGATGTCGATGATGTACTCGAAACTGCCGCCCTTGCCGCGGCGTCTGATGTGACCCTGCATGTCGCTCCTCTCGTTGTGCCGACGGGAAAGACATGCGCTCTGTGTGTGCGCCCCGGCAAGGCCGGCGGCCGCACCGATGTTGCGAGAAAGGGAGCCGCCGTGGGCCGGTTTGGTGAGAAGGCCGAGGCCGCACGTCATCGCCGGACCGGATGTCCGGACAACCTCGGCCGCCTTGTGCGGGTCGCTGTGAAAAACGGCCACCGGCGTCGGGCTCCCGCCGGCCAATCGTGCCAACTGGGCCCCGAGGAGGGTGTTCCCCACCCCAGTGAAGTCGGCAGCCTCTGCGTTGGTTGACTCGGTGACGCCGGTCCGTGGGCGTCTGCCACACGCTTACTGTCGCAGCGCGCCCCTAGCGCAGGTAATCAAATACTAAAATGCTACTAGGTCCGATTCGGACCTATGGTTGACGCACCGCCCTCCCTATACTGCATGTGCTTCTTCGAGCGCGTGGCTCCTACGGGCACACGACAAGCCTAAGGAACGGGCGCCGACAGGGTGCGGTGGGAAACGACCGTGCCTCCCGTGTTTGGAAAGGAGAGGCAAGAGCGGAGTCCGCCCCGCCGAGTGTGAATATGGCTGCTCGGCAGGTCGATCCCGCCACGTGCGGCACGCATTGATCGTGCCGCATCGCGGTCCGCATCTCCTTTCCCCGGGCGGCCTGCTCCGTGTCCTTTAAGGCCCCCTCTGGCGCTGTGCTCGCAGGAAGCAGGCAGGCCGGAAGCTGCAAAGGACAGACAGCAGGCAGCATCAGATGGGAGGCGGGAGCCTGGACGACGATTGTGCGCGCGAGTCGCGCCGCGTGGAGGTGCAGCGGCGAGTTCGGAGCGGTCTGGCGTTCGGGGCGCTGAGAGACGAAAGCGGGGGTCACCCAGAGTCGGCCTCTGAGGGTCCAAAGTCAACGACCACGGCGCTCGGTGCGCGCCAACTGTCAGCGATGCTGCGGCGTCTTGCCGGAGCCTGGATCTGGAGCGTGCAAATGAGTACTGACAAAACAGCTGAGAGACAGCCGGCCGTGGAGGCAGCGTCGGCCACGACCTTCTATCAGATGTTCATCGACGGCGAGTGGGTGGGGGCGCAGGGCGGCAGCTCGCTCGCCGTCGTCGACCCGGCCACCGAGGAGACCTTCGCCTACGCGGCGAGCGGCGGGCTCGACGAGGCCCAGGCCGCAGTCGAGGCGGCGCGCCGCGCCTTCGACGACGGCCCGTGGCCGCGCATGACCGCGCCGGAGCGCGCAGAGCTGCTGCGGGCCGCCGCCGCCCGGGTGCGCGAGCGCGCCGCCGAGCTTGCCCGCCTCGAGACCCTGCAGATGGGCAAGCTGCTCGGCGACGCCGAGTTCGACATGGGCGACGTCGCCTACAGCCTCGAGTACGCCGCCGGCCTGGCGTGCACGCACCTCGGCCAGCAGACCACCACGGTGTCGCCGCCGAGCTTCAGTGTGGTCGTGCGCGAGCCGGTCGGCGTGGTGGTCGGCATCACGCCCTGGAACTTCCCGCTGCTGCTCGGCGCCTGGAAGTTCGCCTCGGCGCTCGCGGTCGGCAACGCCGTCATCATCAAGCCGGCCAGCGTGTCGCCGCTCACGACCATCGAGATGGCGCGCATCTTCGACGAGGTCGGCCTGCCCAGGGGCGTCTTCCAGGTCGTGGTGGGACCGGGCAGCACGGTCGGCGACTATTTCTGCACCTCGCCGCTCGTCGACATGGTCACTCTGACCGGCTCGCTCGAGGTCGGCGTGCACATCATGCGCCAGGCGGCCTCGACCGTGAAGAAGGTCGGCCTCGAGCTCGGCGGCAAGAGCCCCAACATCGTCTTCGAGGACGCCGACTTCGAGGCCGCCGTCCAGGGCGTCATGTTCGGCGCCTTCGCCAACAGCGGCCAGGTGTGCTGCGCCGGCTCACGCCTCATCCTGCAGCGTTCGATCTACGCGAAGTTCACGGCGGAGCTCGCCAGGCGGGCCCAGGCGGTCAAGGTCGGCCCCGGGCTCGACCCGACCTCGCAGATGGGCCCGCTCGTGTCGCGCGACCAGCTCGAGACCACCGAGCGCTACGTACAGATCGGGCTCGAAGAGGGCGCCCGGTTGCTGTGCGGCGGCAAGCGCATCGAGCGCAAGGGCTACTTCTACGAGCCGACCATCTTCGTCGACGTCGACAACTCGATGCGCGTCGCCCAGGAGGAGATCTTCGGGCCCGTGCTCGTCGTCATCCCCTTCGATACCGAAGAGGACGCGATCCGTATCGCCAACGACACGATCTACGGTCTCGCCGGTGGGGTGTGGACGCTCGACGGCGCCAAGGCGCTGCGTGTCGTGCAGGCGGTGCGCGCCGGCACGATGTACGTCAACACCTACAACTGGAGCCCGATCGAGCTGCCCTGGGGCGGCTACAAACAGAGCGGCGTGGGCCGTGAGCTGGGCGACTTCGGCGTCGACGAGTTCACCGAGGCCAAGAGCGTGATCTTCGACATCTCGAGCCAGCCGCTGGGGATGTACACGGCCTGACGCCTGAGTGCTTCTTTCGCGGTGCGTTATACTGCACAGAGTATAACGCACCGCACTCGCCCGACCGCTCGTCGCGGCGTCGCCATCAGAGGATCAGCGGAGGGAAGGCCATGGCAGGCACAGGTTGGAGGAGGTCAACACACGCGGGAAAGGCCGGGCTACCTCGAGCTGGTCACAGTCAACGACCCGTGTCCACCGCCCGAGGCGATGGCTACAGCACTCGTGGAGCTACCCTCGTGCTCTCGAGCCCCTCTGGCAAGACGCGGCACTCACAGCGCTGCGCCTCTCGCGCCAGCATGGCCTGTCGCTACATGTTCTCAAAGGACATCTGCGATTCTCGGTCGGGAGGTTGTCCGTGAACTCCGGGACCGCACCGTGCGCCTCCGTCTCTGGTGAGGCTCTACTCGAGGGTCTGCCGGCAACTGCAGACCGTAGTGTCTTGTCGCCAGCTGCGCCCCCTGCTTGCCCGCCAAAACGGAATGTGCGGCTCGCCTATCGTGTCTGGCTTGAAGAGGGCGGTGTTTCCGCTTTCGCTCCCGACACCTACGCGCTGCTATCGGATGTGGCCACAATCGGCTCCTTACGCCAGGCCGCCAAGCACCTTGGACTTTCGTACACCAAGGCCAGACACCTCGCAAACCAGGCCGAAGAACGCCTCGGCATACAACTGATTGAGCGTCGCATCGGCGGCCCGGTCGGAGGCGGGTCTGCTCCGACTGCGGCGGGTCGCGAGCTTGGTGAGCGCTTCGGCGCCTTTCTGGCCGATGCCGAACGGTACCTCGAAGAGCTCTATGAGAAGCACTTCGGAGATACGGTCTTCACCGACCCCGCGGCCGCGATCGAGCGAACCGCGGCGATCCGGCCATCGGCAACAACGCCGTCCTCGTCTCAAACGCATGGGGCCGCCACCTTCAAGCAGCGCGACATGATGCAGACCTCTGAGCAGCGTCGCACCTTTGCCGTGCCGTGATCGTGGGGACGCGGGACTGGAAGCCAGCGCCACGGTCGCGAGAGCTGATCGGCCTCGGTCCGCTGGAGGCAGTGATCATGCGCATCATCTGGGACCGTCGGCGGGTCACGGTGCGCGACGTCTATGAGGAGCTGCGCCCGAGGCGAAGAACCGCCTACACCACCGTCATGACGACCATGAACAACCTGGTGCGCAAGGGCTTGGCGATACAAGACAAGGATGGCGTTGCGTTCATCTACACGCCAGCTGTCTCCGACATCGAGGTCGCTACTGGCGTTCTGGATGTGCTCGTCGACACGGTGATGGGCGGCCGTGTCGGACCACTGGTCGAGTACCTCCAGACCCAGCTAGCGCGCTGCAGGCCATCGTCTGAGACAAGGCTGGAGTGACGAGATGTTGGCACTTGGCCGCCGTTGTTGATGTGCAGATAAGGCGAGTCCAGGCGGTACGGGGAAAGGGACCGTCCTGTCTTGGCGGCGACGACACGCCGAGCGCCAATCGGCAAGTCCAGGGGTAGGAGAGCAGCATGAGCACAGCGGCAGCAGAGCATGCCAAGCAGAACTACGTCGCCGGCACGTGGCGTTCGGCCACTACTCAGGCAACCTACGAGAAGCGCAGCCCGATGCGGCGCGCGGAGATCGTGGCGAGGGTTGCCTCATCGGGCGCAGACGACGTCGATGAGGCGACAACCGCGGCCCGGGATGCTTTCCGGGGCTGGGCCACGCTGCCGATGGCCGCTCGCGCGCTCTACCTCGAGCGCGCCGCTGGGGCGCTCGAGCGACGCGCCGAACAGACTGCCCGAGACATGGCAGCCGAGATGGGCAAGCCGCTGCGCGAAGGGCGAGGCGAAGTTGCCCGCGCCGTGCAGATCCTGCGTTACGCGGCGAGCGAGGCCTACCGCCCGGTCGGCGAGTCCTTTGAGCAGGCTGCCACGGGAACTGCGGTGCGGACACACCGGCGCCCGCTGGGAGTCGTGGCTCTGATAGCGCCCTGGAACTTGCCCTGCGCGATCCCCGTCTGGAAACTCGCCCCGGCACTGATCTACGGCAACACCGTCGTGCTCAAACTCGCCTACGAGTCACCGCTCAGCGGTCTGCACATTGCTGCGGCCTTCGCCGAAGCGGAGCTACCAGCCGGCGTGCTGAACGTGCTCACCGGGCGTGGCTCGGTGATCGGTGCCGCGCTGGTCCACGACTCGCGGGTGTGCGCCGTCTCTTTCACCGGCTCGGCCGAGACTGGCTCCTGGGTGCGAGACGAAGCGACTCACGGCGGCAAGCGTGTGCAGCTCGAGCTCGGCGGCCAGAACCCGTTGCTAGTGATGGGTGACGCCGACCTCGACCGCGCGGTTGAAGGCGCCTTTGCGGGCGCCTACTTCTCAGCCGGCCAGAAATGCACCGCCACACGGCGCGTCTACGTACAGGATCAGGTATACGACGCATTTCGCAAGCGGCTCCTCGCACGGATCGAGCGCGCCCGGGTGGGCGATCCGACCGACCCGCAGACCGAGGTGGGACCGCTGGTCTGTGAATCCCAGTTCGAGGAGGTCACGGCCGCAATCCAACGTGGCATAAGCGAGGGCGGCAGAATCGCAGCGGGTGGCACCTGCCCCGACCCCGAGAGCTACCTGATCGCACCTACGCTCTTTGAGGGCGTTGACGACGGGGCCTTCCTATCGCGCGAAGAGATCTTCGGCCCGGTGGCGTCGCTCTACCGGTTCGCCACGCTCGACGAGGCGATTCGCCGGGCAAATGACGTTCGCTTCGGGCTGTCGGCTGCGATCTTCACCTCGAGTCTTGCGGCCGCGACACGGTTCCAACAGGAGGTGCACGCCGGCCTGCTGCACGTGAACTCACAGACCGCGGGGGCCGACATACACGTGCCTTTCGGTGGTATCAAGGCAAGCGGCTTCGGCCCGCACGAGCAAGGGCGTGCGGCCCTGGAGTTCTTTACCGACCTCGTTACCACATACGTTGACGCCTGAGTTGAAATGAGGCTGGCAGATAATGAAGAGGCGTCACGCCAGAAGCAAAGTGAGGGCGGGCTACGCCTTCGCCGAAGAGGTTAGACTTCAGCGGCAACAACTCGAGGACCTGCGAACTCTGGGACGCGATTGTGAGCCGGACCACCGCGGAGCAGGCGGTTATTGTTGCTGCGTGCCGGACCAAGCGGCTGCGTACACTGCGCGTCAATGGCCGCTCGAGGATGCGCGACCAATCCAGAGACCAAGCGCACCACCCCCGCGCACGCCTGCTAAGATAGGCGCGGCCACGCCGATTCGATGCTTGAGGCGCGATCGACCGAGGGGTGATATCCGTGGCAAAGGTACGCGTCAAACTGCCGCTCGGCGTCACGTTCCCCGAACCTCCAAGAGAACTCGAATGCGAGGGAGCCACGGTCGAAGAGGTCGTCACGGCGGCCATCGCCGCCGAACCGCGCCTCGGCGCTCGCATCTACAAGGACGACACGCTGTACGTCGGCGTGTTCGTCAACGACCGCAACATGCGCGCCCTAGGGGGCTTCCATGCCCCCGTGTCCGATGGCGACACCATCCGCATCATGCCGCCGATCGCCGGCGGCTAGCCCCACGGCGTCGGGACGATCCAAGGCGCGAGGCAGTCGTGTCACAGGCTGAAGCGGGAGACATCCCTAACAGATACTCCCGGCAGGTCCTCTTCGGCGGCATCGACGCCGATGGTCAGCGGGCCCTCATGAAGGCGCGCGTGGCCATCGTCGGCTGTGGCGGGCTTGGTTCGCTGCAGGCCATGCTGCTGGTGCGCGCCGGAGTCGGCGCCGTACGCCTCATCGATCGCGACTTCGTCGAAGAGAGCAACCTGCAGCGCCAGCTTCTCTACACCGAAGAGGACGCCGATACTGTGCAGCCCAAGGCGATCGCGGCGGCGCGTGCCTTGCGTCAGGTCAACTCTCAAATCGTTATCGAGGGTCTGGTCGACGACCTGAACGCGGCGAGCGCTCCGCGACTCCTCGAAGGAGTCGACCTCATCCTCGACGCCACCGACAACTTCGACGCCCGCTACCTGCTGAACGACTACGCCGTGAAGACCGGCACGCCGTGGATTTACGGCGCCTGTGTGGCCTCATACGGCGTCACTTTCACGGTCTTACCCGGCGAGACCGCCTGCCTGCGCTGCCTTTTTGAGAGCGCGCCACCACCCGGGCTCGCACTCACCTGCGACACGGTCGGTGTGCTGGGCGCGATCGTCGGCGTCGTGGCTTCGCTGCAGGCGGCCGAGGCGCTCAAGATCGCTGCCGGGCGGCGCGCCGCGCTCAGCCGTAGGATCACCATGTTCGATGTCTGGGAGAACAGCTACGACGAGGTCGCGCTGCCCGGTGCCGACCCGGGTTGCCCGTGCTGCGGGGAGCGCCGCTTCGACTATCTCGAGGGCGGCGCAGGCTCGCAGGCCTCGTTGCTGTGCGGACGCAACACCGTGCAGGTCCGCGGACGCGCCAACGCGACCATCGATCTGGACGCGCTCGCCACACGCCTCTCGCCACTGGGCCGCGTGCGTCGGAACCGCTTTCTACTGAGGGCCGACATTGACGCCTGGCACCTGACGGTGTTCGGCGACGGCCGCGCCCTCATCGGCGGAACTGCCGACCCGGCGGTCGCCAAGTCGGTCTATGCCCGCTACATCGGCAGCTAGATGAGTGGCGCTGTGCGGCTGCTCTAGGCCAGCGCGCTCGCGGCTCAGGTCGCAGCCGCAGAGTCAGTTAGCGACCGATGCCCTATCGGCCTTGTCGATCTTGAGATCGACGGCCAGCACGTGGGGGTTCTGACAGAAGATGATGCACTGCGGGGTGCCGTCGCACAGATCGCACTTGAAGGCGACCTTGCGCTCGGGATGCTCGTGGATGACGCCGTAGGGACAGGCGTCGTAACAGTCGCCACAGTTGGTGCACTTGTTTTCGTCGACGACCAGCACGTGACCCTCTGAGATACTCCCGAACTTGGCGGCGCTGTCGAAGGCGCCATCGAGCTTGAGCGACACCACCTTCGTCGTGATGGCGCCGTTCGGGCAGGCCTCCTGGCACTTGGCGCAGGCGGTCTGCAGGCAGGTGAAACCCTTGATGTCGGTCGTGGTGGGATTGCACTCTGAGCGCAGCCGGGCCAGCGACGGCCGGTAGGCGCCCTCGTGGTAGAGCGAGCAGGCGAGCTCGCACATGTGGCAGGCGGTGCACTTCTTGCGCGAGATCATGACGTGTGGCATGACGTCTCCCTATCCGTTCGGTGCCGCCTACAGGCGAACGTCGACGCCAAGCTCGCTGAGCTTCGCCTCGGTAGGGACGCCCTCGGCGTCCCAGCCGCGCAGTTCATAGTAGCGCCGCAGCGACTCTGTCCAGGTGGCCTCGCCGATGGCCTGGCCAGCCGAAGGTCCACTCGTGTGTGCGAACTTCTCGCTGTAGAGCTTCTTGGGCAGTGTGTCGGCTTCGACCCCTTCACGCAGGTTGAACAGGCGCCCCAGATTCCAGACGCGCTCGCCGATGAGCATGACCTCGTCGTCGGACAGCGCCCTGTGGTAGAGGTGCGTGAGCATCTGGGAGACCTGTGTGGGGTTGACCGCCCAGAAGTCGCACCAGATGCCGCAGAACTTGATCGAGCTGAAGTTCTGGCTGATGAAGTCGGGCGGGCGGTTGCCGATCGCGCCCTCGACCTTGCCCTCCATGGTGGCGGCTGGCACGGCGCCTGAGAGGATTTCGTCGCCCACCGAGTAGGTGCGCATGTGGCAGCCACCGCGGTCTGAGGTTGCATAGCTGATGCTCATGCCAAAGGCGCCCCGCGGGTCATAGCCCGGCATCTCGAGGTTCTTGACCTCCATCGACAGTTCGGGTGCGCTGTACTTCTCGCACAGTTTGCGCACGCCGAGGGCGAGCTCCGCGCCGACTCCTTCTCTGCGAGCGATCAGGCCGGGCATCTGCACGTACTTCTCGCCCTCGCCGAAGCGAAGACCGAAGTCGTGGATGCCCTTCTCGGTCATATCCATAGCGAGACCGATCACGGCGCCCGATGAGATCGTATCGAGGCCCCACTGGTCACACTCTTCGTTGAACTTCATGAGCGCGTCGATGTCGTCGATGCCGCAGTTGGCCCCGCCCAGCGCGATCGTTTCGTACTCGGGACCCTCGCCCATGACCTTGGTGCCCTGCCAAGTGGCGGCGTGCACGTTGCGGCAGCCGATGGCGCACTGGTAGCAGGCGCGCTTCTTGAGGCGGATCTTCTGAAACGATTCCGAGTTCAGGTTCTTAGCGCCCTCGAAGTAGCCTGCAGACCAGTTGCGGGTTGGCATGGCGCCGGCGCCGTTGACGAGGTCGACCAGGATCGGCGTACCTTCTTCGTGGGCCCAGAGATTGTCGTCGGTCAGCACGAACTCGCGCTGGACGCGCTCCATGTCGGAAAGGAACGCCATGGCGTCGCCGACGGCCACGCTTCCCGTACCGCGCACGGCAATCGCCTTCAGGTTCTTGGAACCCATGAGGGCGCCGTGGCCACCCCGTCCGGCTTTGTGGTACTGGTCGGTCGAGAGACACGCCCAGGGGTTGAGTGTCTCGCCGGCGGGGCCGATCGACAGCGTCTTGGCTTCGGGGTCGAAATCGTCGCGTATCGCCTGCTCGATCTCGGAGGTCTTCATGCCCCAGTACTTCGGCTCGGCGGGCACGAACTCGACGACGTCGTTTCGGATCGTGACGACCGTAGGCTTCGACGCCTTGCCGACGATGATGATCGCGTCGTAGCCGGCGAACTTCATCTCCGGGGCAAACGAGCCGCCAACGTAGCTGTCGTTCAAAATGCCAGTGGTGGGACTCTTGGCACCAACCACCAGGCGCGAGGTTGTCGAGACGTTCGTGCCGGCGAAGGGACCGGTCATCAGGAACAGTGGGTTCTCCGGCGCCCAAGGGTCCACCCCGGGGGGCACATACTCCCACATATAGCGAAACAGCAGGCCCTTGCCCCCAACGTACAGCGCTGCCCAGTCCATGTTCAGAGGATCGACCGTCGCGCTCTGCGCGCGCATGTCGATCCTCAGCACCTTGCCCACATAGAAGTCCAACCGGCCCTCCGCTTACATGAGGCCATTGTTGCGCTCGTTGCGATGCCTGAGACGCTGCGCCGCACAGGCAGCCACGGCTCATGACCTGTAGCCACTGTAGCTTGCAGTTCACGGCCGAGCAAATCAGCGGAGACTGCTTCTCGGATGTCAGGCGGCGATCTGCCGAACGCGTCCCGTGTACCGAGCGCTGTAACCCGGCAGCCTTTCGATCTCGCCTCGCAAAGCGTTAGAGTCGAGCGTGGCGAGCAGCCGCGTGACTGGCGCTCGATTGACCTTCTCGGTCGGCACGACGAGCTCGTAGCGCTCCTTGAAGAGCGGCACGAAAGCAAGACCACGAGCCGTCCCCGCGGCCGCCGTTGCAAGCCCTGCTTGGGCGGATCCGGACGCGACGGCCGCGGCGACCTCCGCGTGTGTGGCAACCTCGTTCTCGTAGCCTGGCAGGTCACCAGACTTGGCCCCTGCCTCACTGAGAAGGCGGTCGAACCACACTCTAGTGCCCGACCCGCGGTTGCGGTTGACGATCGGGGCGCGCAGTCGCACCAGGTCGCCGACACCACGCAGGCCCAGCGGGTTGCCGGCCTGAACTACCAGACCCTGAACTCGGTACGCCAGCGTGATCAGCAGGAGCGAGCGGTCCGGGAATATGGCTCGTACATATGAGCGGTTGAACTGCCCGCGGCCGTTCTCAGGGAGATGCGAGCCGGCCACATCACCGACACCCTGCCGGAGGGCGATTAGCCCGGCCAGGCTGCCTGTGGCAAGACTCACGACGTCCGGACCGTGCTGGTCATCACGTAGTCGCTGGGTGAGCAAGTCGAGCGCGCGATCGTCGCTGCCGACGACGACAAGAAGGTCGCGATTTGCGCTCGTCGGTAAAACGATGAGATTGATGGCGTATGCCCGCGCCGTCGCACCGTAGAACCGCTCAACGTAGCCCTTGTGATGCCGTTCCTCGATCAGGCTGACCAGACCGGCTCGCTCGAGCACGAGGACATGGTGGCGGATCCATGAGGGGTAGTGACCGAGGTCCTGGCACAACTGCGTGATGGTGGCAGGCTCGCCCATCAGGCGCCGTAGCATCGCCAGCCGTTCCGGTCGAGCCAAGGCAGCTAGGGCCGCCGTCTCGTCGCGAATGTTGCGCAACTGATCCATGGGTCGCTGACTGCCCGCCTCGGCGGTCTACTTCATCACCATCACTTCGGTCGCCTTGACGACTGCCGTCACCTGCTCGCCTTTTGCTATCGCCAGGTTCTCAGCCGAGTCACGGGTGATCGCGGCGACTACCTCCTGACCGCCGACATCGATGATGACCTGCGCCATCACTTGGCCCAGCCTGACGTCCGTGACGGTTCCCTTGAGCTGATTGCGCGCACTGATAGCCATGCTTCCTCCTTCGTGGTCGGCCGGCGCCACCGAGCGCCGACCGGATACACTCCTTAACGACCATCCATAGACCTATTTCCCCCTGAACGGTTTTCCCTTTTCCCTGAGGCGCGAGGCCGCCAAGGAGTGCAAGGGCAAGAGCCGATATGGGCACGGTCGCCGCCCCGCCCCGCTCACGCAGTCTTCGACGAGACAAAAGCGCAAAGAGAGTCAGGCCGGAAGCACGCTTCAACGAGCGAACCAGGCTCAATGCCAAGCCGCTCAACGTCGCGCTGCAGGAGGAGCACGCTGATACGCGGCGGTCCAGCGAGCGTGACTCTTGCCAGCGGGGTCGTGGGCGCGATGCGCTCGACCGTCGCCGCGACACGCAGCGCTTCGCTTCCAGCCCCACCGTCCAGAGCAACGTTCTCGGGTCGATAGAACACGCTCACCGCTCCCTCTGGTGGAGGGGTGGTGAAGCTGGCCCGGGGAAGGCGCAGGTCCCCGACCGACACCCCATCGTCCCGTGTAATGCCCGTGCCAAGCTCCGTCCAGCCGAGCAGGAGAGCCACGGACTCGTCGGTCGGATTGGCTGCGATCTCTCGCGAGCCGGTCCGCTGGCGAATCGCTCCACCCACGATCACTGCTACCTCGTCGCCGATGCTCAAGGCTTCGTCACGGTCATGGGTCACGTGGATGGCCGGGATCTGCAAGCCGCTCAGCAGTTCCTGAAGGACGGTGCGCAGGTCCTCTCTGGTGGGCTGGTCGAGCGAAGACAGCGGTTCGTCCAGGAGCAGGAGCGCAGGCTGAGAGGCGAGCGTACGCGCCAGGGCCACGCGCTGGCGTTCGCCTCCCGAGAGCGTGCGCGGTGACCGCTCCGCAAGCCGGCCGATGTCGAAGCGTCCAAGGAGGTCGTCGACCAGGTCGTCGTGCCGGTCCCTTCGCATACGGAGGGCGAAGCGCACGTTGTCGCGTACCGACAGATGCGGGAATAGGGCGGCGTCTTGAAAGACAAAGCCGATGTTCCGTTTCTCTGGCGGCAGCGCGGTTACCTCTTGGTTGCCGAGGACGATGTGGCCGGCGGTCGGCCGCCGAAACCCGGCGATCGTCTCGAGCAGGGTGCTCTTGCCGGCTCCGGACGGCCCGAGGACGGCGAGCACCCGGTCGCGGGGCAGGGTCAGGTCGATGGGGCCTAAGGCGAAGGAGCCAGCGCCCGTCGCAAGCCCGTCCAGTACGAGGCTCTGGTCACCGAGGGACACGGTCGGTGCTCCACAATCCCCGGCCTGAGGCCAGCGCGAGTAGCACGACGAAGGTGGCCAGCGCGACGATCAAAAGGATCACGGCCGCTGCCGCCGCCTGCTCAAGGCCGGTGCGCAGGTAGATGTTGTAGATTTCCACGGGGGCGGTCACCGGGTAGTAGGCGATGATGACGATGGCACCGAACTCGGCGATCGAGCGCGCGTAGACCAGCACGGCCCCGGTCGCCACGCCGCGCGCCCCGAGGGGCAGGGTGATGCGCCGAAAGGTCTGCCAGGGCGTTGCGCCGAGGCTACGCGCGGCGCGCTCGAGGTTCGGGTCGATCGCCTCGAAGGCGATGCGGGCGCTGTTGACGGCAAAGGGCGCACTCACAAACAGCATCGCCGCGACGATGCCCCACTGCGAGCCGTAGAACGAGATGCCGAGATGGCCGGCCGGGGCGCCGACCCAGCCGGTCCGCCCCAAGAGGAACAGCAGCGCGATCCCGGCCACGGTGTGCGGCACGGCGAGCGGCAGGTCGACGACCGCCTGCACCACGCCCGGCAGTGGCATGCGCCCCTGGGCGAGCAGGTAGGCAAGGGGAGCGCCGAGCAGCGTGGCGATGCCGGCGGCGATAGCCGCGTCCTGCAGGCTCAGTAGGATGGCGTCACGGATCTCAGCCGTGCGTGCTGCGGCGCTCAGGCTCGAAAGTGACGTGGTCGTGCCGAGTCGGATCAGGGGCAGTACGATGAAGGCCAAAAGCAGGCCGCTCGCCGTCCACAGTAGCGCCTGAAAGACGCCCGATGACCACGAACGGCCTGCTCGTCCCGGTTGGCCAGTTCTCGGCGCGCGAACGCGCGCTTGCGCTCTGGCTTGGGCCGTCAGCCCCTCACTTGGGCCAGGGCTTCGTGAGACTCGACAGCGAGGCTGGGACCCCCGAGCTGGCGAGCGCCGGATTGATCACGGTGAAGCCGTACTTGGCCATGATCGCCTGGCCCTGCGGGCCGATCACGAATGCCACGAACTTCTCTGCCAAGGAGGGATTGGGAGAGGTCGTCGGGATCGTCAGGCCGTAGTAGATCGGCTTGCCCGTTGTCGTTCCGCTCACGCCCGGCACGGTCACGGTCGCGTAGTGCTTGGCGAGGCTCGGATCGGAGAGGTTGATCTGGGCGGGCAGGTGGATGTACTTGAAGCCGTACTGCAGGGCGTCCGACTTGTAGATGGCGAGGTAGTCGATCTGGCCGCTCTGCAGTGCCCCGTTGAGAGCGGTCTCCTCCTCGGCGGTCGCCCCGCTTGGGGAGTTCTTCAGAACCGAGGCGTAGATGTTCGGGTCGTGATAATAGCTCTGCGCGAGCTTGAGCATCGCCAGGATATAGTAGCCCGAAGGATCGGCCGCCGGTGTCGAACGGCCGATGCGCACTCCCGGCTCAGCCAAGATCTTGTACCAGTTGCTCGAGGTAAGCTGGGCGGCGCCCTTGCTGTGGCTGGTGTACGCGAACGTGATGTAGTTGGTGACAAAGCCGATGTACCAGGTCGCGTACTTGGGGAACATGAGGCTCGGGATCAGCGTGTAGTCGGCGGAGCCAAGCACGTCATCTGGCGAGTGCAGCTGCGTGATCTGCTTGACCAGGTCACCGCTCGAGGCGAACTGCGAGTGCACGGTGACACCCGGGTTCTGCGCCTTGAAGGCGGCGATCTCCTGTGTCCAGGCTCCAGCGAGTGTACCGGCGCCCCAGACGATGAGCGTCTTACTGGCGGAGGGGGATGGCGTCGTCGCCGCCGAACTCTTCGACCCGCAGGCGGCGACGAGCGCCGCCAACGCGACAATCGTAAGAATCACTGCCAGGACTCGCCCTCTCATGTCCTCGTCTCCCTGCCCCGCCGACGAATCCACGCCTAGCGCTCGACCCTAAGAATTTCCTTAGGGGGGTGCTTGCCGAGAGGCGGCAGGGACTAACCGTTGTACTTGCCGAAGTAGAGCAGCCGGTCGCCAAGCGCTGTCGGAAGCGAAGCATGTGGGCAATGCGCGACTGCCGCGGTCGCGTGGCAGTCGGTGGGGAAGCGAGAGGCGGGATAGGGGGGAAAGCCAGAAGCCGCCAACTAAGCAAGGGAATCACCAGTCGGCTGCTCTACGCCCACGGAATACGAGCTCGCCAATTCGCGCCGCCGCCTCCTGTAGGGCACGAAAACCTCTGATACGGCTCAAGCCGCGAGCTCGTACTCGTGGATGAGGCCGCCCAAAACGTCGCGCCGCTCAACACGGGCGCCTCTGGACCACGGTACCGGATCAGGCCGGGGATCGGGGGTCGCAAGGCCGAGAGCGCGGTGTGGGCGGGCGGTGTTGTAGTGAGCGGCGTAGGCGCGAAGCACCGGTTCCAGATGTCGGCGCCCGAGGATAAGCAGCCAGTCCAGGCACTCGCTGCGTGCCGTGCGCACCCAGCGCTCCGCGACTGCGTTCGCGCGGGGTGCGCGGACGGGTGTCTCGATGACCCTCACGGCTTCGCTGCGCACGACCTCGTCGAACGAGCGGCAGAACTTGGCATCGCGGTCGTGGACCAGAAACCGAATCGTCGCAAGCCGCCCGTCGATCGCCAGGTTGCGGGCCCGCTGAGTCATCCGGGCGGAGCACGGAGCGGGCGATCGCGGGTTTTTGTCCTCTTCAGGCGTCACTAGATGCGAATGATTCCGATAGGCTCTTCTGAAGGCGTCCGCCTGGCAATCACGGACGCACGACGGCGCGAGGACCTGCGTGAGAACCTTGGAAGAAGATCTCAAGGCAGCTGGAGAGTTTCACGGCCACCTCTGCCATGGCCAGGTGTTGGGCGTACGCATGGCTCGGCTGGGCTGCGTCGCTCTCGGCATCGACGACCCCAGGGTCCACAAGAATCTCATCACCTACGTCGAGACCGATCGTTGTGCAGCCGATGCGGTCTGTGTCGTCACGGGATGCACGCTGGGCCATCGGCGTCTGAAATGGATCGATTACGGCAAGATGGCAGCCACGTTCGTGGACCTTGGTACGGGCAGAGCGGTGCGGGTCTCGCTGCGTTCTGCCGCTCCGCACGGAGGACGCGATGAGGATCCAAGCACGTTCTGGCAGTCCCGGCCGGACGAGGACATCTTCGACCTTGCCGAGGTAACGGTAGAGATCCCCCCTGAGGATCTGCCCGGCCCGCCTTCTCGAAAGGCGATCTGTGCCCGCTGCGGCGAGCTGGTCCGGGACGGCCGCGAGGTGCAAGGGACGGACGTGCTGTGCCGGGCCTGTGCCGGGCAACCGTACTACCGCCTCGCCGTGCCGAAGTCTGAAGGCGTCGTGCCATGAATGCGCATCGCGATGCGGAGCAAAGACCGATGCGCAGCGCCGCGGGGGGACGTCCTTGGCGGCTTTACGCAGAGCTCTTGTCAGAGATCCCCGATGACCTGGTCGTCGAAGAATGCGTTATTGGATTGCGCTGGACCTGCGTGCGCTCACTTGGGGTCGGGCTCGCCATGACCCCTCGGGGTGCGCGCGCCGCCACCATCCCCGGTGGGCGAATCGCAGGCATGCCTGTTAAGCAGCTCGCTGCTCAAATGGCGAGTTGGAACGATCTCGACTCCTGTCTGGGGTTGGCTGCTCTTAACTCCGTTTTCAATACGCAAGATCACCTTGACGACCTGCGCGGGGAGTGGGAGGTCGAAACGAGCGAAATCAGCAGCTTCTCCCACCTGCGGCAGAGGGTCGCTGGCAAGAAAGTAGCAGTGGTCGGCCACTTCCCCGGGCTTGCGTATCTGGCAGATGAGTGCGAGTTGAGCATCCTGGAGCGGACGCCCTCGCCCGGCGACTACCCCGACCCGGCCTGCGAGTACCTCCTGCCCGAGCAGGACTTCGTCTTCATCACGGGGGCCACCCTGATCAACAAGACGCTCCCCCGTTTGCTGGATCTCAGCAAAGGGGCGTTCGTGGCGCTCGTGGGGCCGAGCGTGCCGTTGTCGTCGCAGTTCTTCTCCCACGGCGTCGATCTTCTCGGCGGGACCGTCGTCGTAGACGAGGCGCCGCTGCGCCGAGTGGTCGAAGAGGCGGGGGCAGTCGAGATCTTCAAGAACGGCGCACAGATGGTGCAGGTAACGAGGAAGGCCCGGGACTCCTCCGCCGTGTAGCTCCGCATGGCTCGATACTGAGCACGCTGCGGGGAGCCGCGAGAGGCCGAGCCAAGATTGCGGCGAGCGGCCGAAGACCCCGCTGATCGTGGATCTTGTGCTGCCTGCCCTCGCATCCGTCGACCGGCCAAGCCGCTGCAGGTCTAGATTGCGGGGGCGCAATCGCCTTGACAGGGCTGCATGCCGTTGAGAGTATCCGTGCGCCTGTCGCTATCCTCCGCGGAGGATAACGCTGCCGTCGCGAGGATTCGCTTCGACGCTGGACCGATAGTCGCGTCGTGTATTGGTCAGCGACAGAGAAGGCGGGGCGGGCTCCCGTGTCCGAGTGAAAGGGTCATCAGATGAGCAATCGCAAGCAACTCATGATCGTGGTTGTCGCCGCGGCGCTAGCCGCCGCCGGTGCACTGTTCGCCCTCGGAGCGGTGCCCGGCGCGACGGGCAAGGCGAGCGCGGACCCCACTTCGTCGCCGAGCCCAAGTACGTCGCCATCGCCGAGTCCGGTCCTGCAGATCGATCGCAATGGCGTAAAGGCCGCGACCTATACGCTTGCTCAACTCGAAGCGATGACGCCGTTTGCAGGCTACGCCGGCTACTCGGGTCACAGCGGGGTCGTCGGCCCCGAAGCCGTAACCGGCGTGGATCTTCCCACCATCCTCTCGACGGCGCTCGGCACCTCGCTCACGGCAGCTGAGTCGGTCGAGGTGGCTGAGGCGCCGGTTAGTCCCAGCGGCTACGCGCAGACCTTCCCGGATCCTCAGCTGCTTGATCCCAAGGACAATTTCAGCCTGCAGAACGCGACTTCGGGCGACACGATCGCCCCGTCGAGCCTCACCGGCACCGTCGCAGCGATACTGGTCTACGACGACCCCGCCGGCAATGTGATGCCAGCAGACGACGGCCCGCTGCGTTTCTTTGTTGCCGACACTGCCTCAGCTGACAACGCCGTCATGAGCGGCAAGTACAGCGTCTTCTCCGTCAACCTGCTCAACGTCATCGACGACATCACGCTGACGCTGCATGCCAAGCCGGCGACGGTGAAGCGCGGTCACCTCGTCACGTTCTCCGGCACCGTCGCAAATGCCGTCGCCAACGACCAGGTCGTCAAGCTGCGCTTCCCCAAGATCGGCCACTGGGCCGTGAAGGGTACCGCCAAGATCACTGCCAAGGGCGCCTTCACCATCAAATACAGGGCGACCAAGGTCGGCACATTCAGGTTCGTTGTCACCTACAAAGCAGGCAAGACCTTCCTGAGCAAGGTCGTCGAAGTACACGTCAAGAAGTAACGAGGTCGCCCAAGCGGCGCCGCGCCGGTCGATCGTCGGCGCGGCGCCGCTTGTCAGTTGCGCAGCCTGAAGGCGGGTTACCACCGGGACACACGTTCACCGGTAAGGATCCTCTGATCAGACTGCCGAGCGCGAGGCCCCTCAACACTCGCTGGCGGGCGTCGACCCGCCTGAGCCGATCCACACGCGCACGACGAGAATCCCATCACGAGAGCTGTCTTCCAGTCGTACGCTATCTGGCAGGCAGAACAATCTTGGCACACCGCGTCGCCTTGACACCGATTCGGGTGACTGAGAGTATCCGGCCGCCTGCCGTTGTCCTTTACATGAGATAACGGCACCCGCCTGGGGGCGTCCGCGAAGTCACACCCCGAAGGCTGTATCCGTAGCGATCTGTGCTGCGGTCGGCTTGCGATCGCAGTCACGCATGACTCGGGGTCCGCGTTGTCCAGAGGCCTTGCCAACGCTCCCCCGGAGGCAAGTGAAAGGGGTTCCGATGAACAAAGCGCTTGGCTTGAGAGAGGGAGCCGGGCGGCCTCCCCGGACCGCTGGGTATCGCGAGCGGCGACTCGCTTGCCGAAAGAGCGCTGGCCGCGCCGCTTCGCGGTCTTTGTTTGGGCTCGCCCTGGCGGCGCTCCTGTGCGCCTGCCTGCTCGTCCCGGCGAGCGCCTGGGCGGCCAGTGCACCCGCGGTGACCGGGGTCTCCCCGGCGAGCGGCCCGATGAGCGGCGGCACGAGCGTCACCATCAGCGGCACCGACCTCTCCGGCGCCACGGTTGTCACGTTCGGCACGCAGGCGGCCCCGAGCTTCACGGTCAACGCCGACGGTTCGATCACGGCGACCGCACCGCAGAACGTGGCGGCGCTCTACAGCGCCACGGCCAACAGCGGAAACGGCTCCCTTGCCGCCACCGCCGACGTCGATATCACGGTCACCACCCCGGCCGGCACCAGCGCCACCTCGGCTGCTGACCAGTTCGAGTACTACTGGGTGCTGACCGTCGTGAACGGCTCGCAGCGCAAGGTCTACTCGCTCGCCGACCTCGAGGGCATGACCGTCTATGACGGCTACGGGGGCTATCACAAGAGCGACTCCGGCGATCCGCCTTACGCAACCTCGGCCTTCAGCGGCGTCACGCTGCTCGGTCTCATGGCCGCCACGGGCGGTCTTGCCGACAACGCAAAGGTCGCGTTCGGGTGCGCCGACAACTACAACGCATCTCCCTATACCTACGGCGATGTGACCGATCCGGGCGCCAATTTCGGCATGTGGGATCCCACCACCGGCAATCCGCTGACCAGCGACCCCGGCCTGACCGTCGTCGTCGCCTACGGCACCGGCACGCCCACGGCGGCCCTGCCCGACACGCTTGGACCGGCGGAGATCGCCCTGCTCACTACGAGCGACGTGCAGGTGACCGACGGCGGCCTGTGGCCCCACTGGCTGACCTCGCTTACGACTCCCTACGCCATCCCCGTGGTGGCCGGTGTCGCGCCGGTCGCCGGAGCGCTGACCGGCGGCACCAGCGTGACCATCAGCGGCACGAACCTGGGCAGCGCCACGGCGGTCAAGTTCGGCAGCGTCGCGGCGAGCGGCTTCGTCGTCGACTCGCCGACCAAGATCACGGCCGTCACGCCCGCCGAGGCGGCCGGCGCCGTCGACGTCACGGTGACGACCCCCGTCGGTACCAACGACACGAGCGCCAGCGACCGGTACACCTACGGTTCGATCGACCTCAGCACCGCCACGATCGCTCCGATCGCCGCCCGCGCCTACACTGGAGCCGCGATCAAGCCGGCGCTCAAGGTCACCTGCCAGGGCACGACGCTCACTGCCGGCGTGGACTACACGGTCGCCTATACGAGCAACACCAACGTGGGCCGCGCCTCGGTGACGGTCACCGGCATCGGCGCCTGCAGCGGCAGCGCCGCGGCCAGCTTCCTCATCCTGCCCGCCAAGGCGGTGCTGCTGAAGGTCGCGGCGGGCAGTGGCCGGGTGACCGTGAGCTGGCGACGCAACGCCGGCGGCGTGGGCGGCTACCAGGTGGTCTACCGCAAGAAGGGCAGCGCCAGTTTCCTAAGCGCCGGCTTTACGAGCGGCCACTCGAAGCTCGTCAGCCACCTCACTCACGGCAAGAGCTACTCCTTCAGGGTGCGCGCCTACAAGGTCATCGGCGGCATCAAGCGCTACGGCGCCTGGAGCCGCACGCTGAGCGTGCTGGTCAAGTAGGGCGGCCGGGGTTAGCCAGGGGTGCTCCACAGGAGTGCGCAGCCAAGTGCGGGCGCGCTCCCCCGGAGGCAAGTGAAAGGGGTTCCGATGAACAAAGCGCTTGGCTTGAGAGAGGGAGCCGGGCGGCCTCCCCGGACCGCTGGGTATCGCGAGCGGCGACTCGCTTGCCGAAAGAGCGCTGGCCGCGCCGCTTCGCGGTCTTTGTTTGGGCTCGCCCTGGCGGCGCTCCTGTGCGCCTGCCTGCTCGTCCCGGCGAGCGCCTGGGCGGCCAGTGCACCCGCGGTGACCGGGGTCTCCCCGGCGAGCGGCCCGATGAGCGGCGGCACGAGCGTCACCATCAGCGGCACCGACCTCTCCGGCGCCACGGTTGTCACGTTCGGCACGCAGGCGGCCCCGAGCTTCACGGTCAACGCCGACGGTTCGATCACGGCGACCGCACCGCAGAACGTGGCGGCGCTCTACAGCGCCACGGCCAACAGCGGAAACGGCTCCCTTGCCGCCACCGCCGACGTCGATATCACGGTCACCACCCCGGCCGGCACCAGCGCCACCTCGGCTGCTGACCAGTTCGAGTACTACTGGGTGCTGACCGTCGTGAACGGCTCGCAGCGCAAGGTCTACTCGCTCGCCGACCTCGAGGGCATGACCGTCTATGACGGCTACGGGGGCTTCCTGAAGGGCAAGGCGCCCTACGCCACCGCCCACTACGCCGGCGTCTCCCTGCTCAATCTGCTGGCTGACAGCGGCGGCTTCTCGTCGAGCAGCGGAAACATCATCTTCGGCACCGCCGACAACTACGGCATGTCGCCCTTCACCTACGCCGATGTGAGCGACCCCTACGACAACCTCGGGGGCGCCTTCGCCCCCACCACCGGCAATCCGCTGACCAGCGACCCCGGCCTGACCGTCGTCGTCGCCTACGGCACCGGCACGCCCACGGCGGCCCTGCCCGACACGCTTGGACCGGCGGAGATCGCCCTGCTCACCACGAGCGACGTGCAGGTGTCGATGGGCTATAACTGGCCTCACTATCTCACCTCTATCACGCTGCCCTCGACGGCCGTCCCCTCCGTAACGGGCGTCTCGCCTTCGTGGAGCCTGCTGACCGGCGGCACCAGCGTGACCATCAGCGGCACGAACCTGGGCAGCGCCACGGCGGTCAAGTTCGGCAGCGTCGCGGCGAGCGGCTTCGTCGTCGACTCGCCGGCCGAGATCACGGCGCTGGCTCCCGCCGAGGCCGCCGGCGCCGTCGATCTCACGGTGACAACGCCGACCGGCACGAGCGCCAAGCGTGCCGTCGACCGCTTCACCTTCACGCCCGGAGCGCCCACCGTCAGCGCTGTCAGCCCGACGGACGGGATCACCCTTGGCGGCGCCTCGGTGACCATCACGGGAAGTGACTTCTACGGCGTGAGCGCTGTCACGTTCGGCACGCTGGCAGCCACAAGCTTCACGGTCGACTCGCCGACCAAGATCACGGCCGTCACGCCCGCCGAGGCGGCCGGCGCCGTCGACGTCACCGTGACGGGGCCGAGCGGCACGAGTGCGACCAGTACCGCCGACCAGTTCAGCTACGCCCTGCCGGACCTCAGCACCGCCACGATCGCTCCGATCGCCGCCCGCGCCTACACTGGAGCCGCGATCAAGCCGGCGCTCAAGGTCACCTGCCAGGGCACGACGCTCACTGCCGGCGTGGACTACACGGTCGCCTATACGAGCAACACCAACGTGGGCCGCGCCTCGGTGACGGTCACCGGCATCGGCGCCTGCAGCGGCAGCGCCGCGGCCAGCTTCCTCATCCTGCCCGCCAAGGCGGTGCTGCTGAAGGTCGCGGCGGGCAGTGGCCGGGTGACCGTGAGCTGGCGACGCAACGCCGGCGGCGTGGGCGGCTACCAGGTGGTCTACCGCAAGAAGGGCAGCGCCAGTTTCCTAAGCGCCGGCTTTACGAGCGGCCACTCGAAGCTCGTCAGCCACCTCACTCACGGCAAGAGCTACTCCTTCAGGGTGCGCGCCTACAAGGTCATCGGCGGCATCAAGCGCTACGGCGCCTGGAGCCGCACGCTGAGCGTGCTGGTCAAGTAGGGCGGCCAACTCGGGGGCGGACGAGCCGGTCGCATGACGCGACCGGCTGGCCCGCCCCATCCACATGGCAGCCAAGCCGGTCTGCGCAGCGCCCTTAGACGAGGTAGGCCGCTTCGATTGCGGCGGGAAGGGCGGAACGCCCCGCCTCATCGACGCGAAGGACGCGACAGGGGTGGTCAAGGGTGGCCACGAACTCGTCGACCACGGCCGGGTTGACCACGACCAGGGCGAGACCGAAGCGTGCCGCGCGGACCAGCTCGAAGGCGCAGGTCCAACCGCCTCCGTAACGCATCTCCAGCGGACCGATCTGGTCGACCACCAAAAGATCACAGGCCTTCTGGCCAGCGACCCGCAGTGCCTCCCTGCCGAACTCAAGCCCTTCGGCGTCGAACTCCCACCGCAGGTGGTAGCCGTCGGGCGGGTACGGCGATTCTCGGCGTCGAAGCGAGTCAACGGCGTAGCCGGCGCGTGCGCCGTCCTTGCCGGGACGGGCCTGCGCCAACAGATGGCACCGATTTGAGGAGAGGTCGCGCACGATCTGGAGGGCGTTGCCCGCCTCGTCTGTGCCGTCCTCAGTGAGGAGCCCGGCGATCGAGAGACGGCGGCGACCAGCCGCTTCGACGACGCGTCGGCAGACCGTCGTCTTGCCGGCACGCGACGGTCCCGTGACGACGAGCACTAGCGCGCGCCTGCCCGCGCGATCGGTAGCGGTGGCCTCGCGTGCGGTCGCGGCCGGGTCCTCGGGTGGCAGGGAGCGGGAGGGCGACATCAGCCGACGAGGAGCGAGATGACCAGCGAGGCTGCGGCGAGCAGCGGCACGACGATGAGGCAGGCCCGGTCGCGCCGCGTGAGCTCGAGACGGCGCAGGTAGGTGCGCTCGGGGAAGGCGCGAAACGCGCGCGCCTCCATGGCGACCGCTGTGGTCTCGGCGCGTTTGATCGCGCCGGCGACGATCGGCAAGGCGATGCGTCGGTAGACGCGTAGCTTCGCGATGGGACCCGCCTTGGAGAGGTCGGTGCCACGCATCTGGACGGCGTAGTAGACGTCCTGAGCCTCCTCGCGCAGGATGGGCAGAAAGTGCAGCGCCGTCATCACCATGAAGGCGATCTCGTAGGGGACCTTGCACTGCACGAGCGCCAAGAGGTAGTCGCGGGTGTCGCCGGTGAGCAGGATAAGGGCCGAAAAGACGAGGATCAGCAGACGCAGCGTCACGCTCACAGCTGCGCGCAGGCCAGCGGCGGTCACGAGGGTGAAGCCATCGAGTGAGACAAGATGCGTTCCGCCTCTGAGAAACAGACACTGCACGACAAAGAGGACCGCGATAACCTGCAGCACGCTTCTGGCGCGTACGACCGCCTCGAGTAGGCCCACGCCGCCCCAGACGAGTATGGCGCAGGTGGCACAGAGCAGGCCGGCGAGCCAGAACGGGTCTCGCCAGACGACGGCCAGGGTCGAGACACAGGCCATGAGCATGAGCTTCACGCGGGCATCGAAGCGAGCGAGCGCCATCAACGACCTGCCTCGGCGCAGGCCGCGGGGTCTGGGTCGCCCATGCGCACCTCGGTGTCTGCGTAGCGCTGCACAAAGCCGCGCTCGTGGCTGATGACGATGACCCCGCAGCCGTCGTCTACGATCCGCCGCAGATGCGTGCCTAAGGCACGGCGCCGTGCAAGGTCGAGACCCGTGGTCGGTTCGTCCAGGATGATGTAGGCCGGGCGCATGGCGAGCACTACCGCTATCAGCAGACGCTGACGCTCGCCATGGCTCAGGTGTAGCGGGAAGTCGTCGACATGTCCCCCGAGACCGAAGGTGCCGAGGTAGGAAGCGACGCGCGCCGTGATCTCGTCGGTGCTCAGGCCCTGGTTGCGCAGTCCGTAGGACATCTCGTCGCGCACACTCGTGCAGAACAGCTGGTGGGCGGGATTTTGGTGCACGTAGCCGACGCGCCGTCCGATCTCGCCCAAGGAGAGCCCAGCGATGTCAATCCCGTCGACCGCGATGACGCCGGCTGTCGGTCGCTCGATTCCAACGATCAGCTTCGTGAGCGTGGTCTTGCCGCAGGCGTTCGGTCCGGTCAGAGCGGTCACCTCGCCAGAGGCAAACGACGCCGAGAAGCCGTCCAGCACGGGCTGTCGCGCACGCCGGTAGGCAAAGCAGACGTTGGTCAGCGCGATCATGGAGGAGTCATCTGATTCGGACGCGGCCCGTCGATCCGATCAACGAACTCGCCTGGGGCCTGGGGCGTATCGGAGACGATGCGCCCCTCTTCCATGACGAGGTAGCGATGCGCGAAGTCGATCTGCGACAGGTCGTGTTCGACGATGATGAGTGTGCGCCGCTCGTCCTGCAGGCGGCGAAGCGCCTCGATGACCAGGCAGCGGCCGCGCTCGTCGAGGTGGGTGAGCGGCTCGTCTAAGACGAGGATCGGTGGTTCGAGTGCCAGGACGGCAGCAATGGCCACCAGGTGTTTCTCGCCGCCCGAGAGGTCGCCGGGAGCGCGCAGAGCGAGGTGGCGGATGCCGAACCGCTCAAGTTCGCGATCGACGCGCCGGCGGATGTCGCGTGGCTCGACGGTGACGTTCTCCGGGCCGAAGGCGACCTCGTCTTCGACGGTCGTGGCGATCATCTGATTGTCGGGCTCCTGGAACACGAGTCCGACGCGCGACGGGAGTTGTGACAGGGGCAGGGAGGCGATGTCTTCGCCGAGTATGCGCACACGACCACTGAGGTGGCCGCCGAGCGCCTTGGGGGCGAGACCCGTGATGCAGTTGCACAGGGTCGTCTTGCCGCAACCCGATAGCCCGGCCAGCACGACGGTCTCACCACTCAAGACACGCAGCGTCAGTCCACGCAGGACCGCCCTGCCGTCGTCGTAGGCATAGGAGAGGTCGTCGAGCTCGACGGTGGGTGTGGCTGCCGCGGTCTCCAGCGGCGTCACTTCATGATCTGGATCTCGTCGACCCATTTCGTATCCCGGTTCCCCCAGGTGTCCGTCACGACGATGATCCGGAACGGTCCGGTTCCGCCGTCTTTGGAGGTGCCGAGACCCTTACCGTCCTTCTCGTAGACGAGAAGCACGTCATCACCCTGAGAGACCTCGCTAGGGGCCAGCACAGAGACGAAGCCGTCTGTCGCTCGCGTCACGATAGCAGTCGCCGAGCGTAGCAGGGAGGGGTTGGCGGCATCGATCAGAGTGCGCAGCGGCACACCGGTGAACACGCCTTTCTCGGTCGGGTGACTCGATGACAGGATGGTCTTGCCGACCGAGACGCTGGGCAGCGCGCGGACCTGCGCCATCGTGAACGTCTTGACGACCTTGCCGCCCTCGGTGACGGCAATCGAGCCGGCGCCGACCTTCACCGGCGACTTGTTGGCCTGGGCCAAAGCGACCACAGCCACCACGAGCGCGACGACGACGGCAGCGACGACGATCTGCCATCTCTTATCCGTCACGAAGGCTCCCCTGTCTTCCCGAGTAATGGAGTCCCACCGGGCTCCGCGGCGAGCTTGACCATCGAGGAACGAGGTCGCTATCCTCCGTAAAGTATATTGCGGCCAGGGGCGTCGCAAGCGAGGGGGGTGGAGGGGCCATGGTCTGGTTCGGACGGCGCTCTCGGCTGACGAGGCGCACTGCTGCCGTGTGCATCGGGCTGTTGGTTGTCTTGACGGCAGCTATCGCTGTGGCGGGGTGCGGCGCCAAAGCCCAGGTGGCTACGACCTCCTCGCCTAGCGCCGTCTCGTTATCTCCGACTGCCAAGGCAAGCCCGTCACACCACCCGGTGGTCAAGAAGAAGGCATCTCCGAAGCCCACGCCCCGACCGTCTGCCACACTGACCCCTGTGACTCCGACCCCGACGCCTACCCATAAGCCGAAGCCCAAGCCCAAGCCCAAGCCAAAGCCCACGCCGGCACCCTACTTCACCGTCGTCGGTAACGTCGCCAAGACCACGACCTTCACCGTGGCGCAACTCGAGAAGATGCCGACGGTTTCGGCGACCTACTTCTCCCGCGGCGGCCACCCCACGACGGAGACGGAGACCCCCTGCGTGGGCGTGCGCCTCATCGACATCCTCAACGCGGCCGGCATCGCAAGCGACGCCTCACGCGTCACGGTCACCGGTGCCGACAACTACAGCGCCACCTTCACGATGGCCCAGGTTGAGGCCACCTACATCGACGAGACAAGGCCGGGCGTGAAGCTGCCGATGATCATCGCCTACTCCGAAAACGGCAAGCAGCTCACCGGTGATCACCCGTTCCAGGTCGTCATGGGAGAGACCGTGGCCGGTGAGTACAACCGCATGTACTGGGTGTACATCGTCAAGACCATCACCGTCCAATGACCCGCCGGACCGCGCCGCGCAGGTCGGGATGAGCGGCGCGGCATCGCGAGCGCTCCGAGCCTTCTCGACGCGTGACCTGGTCCTGATCGCGATCCTCGCTGCGCTAGGGATCGCGATCAAACCTGTCGTGGTCCCGATCGCGCACATGGTCGCGGCGCCGTTCCTGGTACCCGGGGGGGCCTTCGCCGGCGGGCTCTACATGATGTGGCTCGTCGTCGGCATGGGCATCGTCGGCAAGCGCGGGACAGCAACGCTGATCGCGGTGGTGCAGGGAGTACTCGTCATGATCACCGCGGTCCCCGGCTCCTGGGGCGTCATGTCGCTTGTCATCTACACGCTGCCGGGAGTGGCGATGGACGTGGGCCTGTTGCTCGTCGGGCATCGGGCCTGCTGCATGCGCTGCTGCTTTCTCGCCGGCGTCCTGGCGAACGTGACCGGTACGTTGTCGGTGAGCGTGGTCATGCTGCTGCCCCGTATCCCGCTCCTGCTCGGTCTTTGCACGGCCGCGCTGTCGGGGGGCGTGGGTGGCATCATCGCCTGGCAGGTCATCAAGCAGTTGCGTCGTTTCCACATCGGCACGTACCCCGGCAGTGGGACTATCGGCGGTCAGTATCGACCTCCTCGCGGGCCGACTGCCGACGGCCGAGTGTGAGCCCACCCTCTTACGCTCACCCCGGCCGGCGCGTGGCGCAACGGGACGGGTCGGGGGTCGTGACCGCCGGATGTCAAAGCCTCGGCCTGCCGAGTCCCGGTTGACCTGGCGGGTGGCACTTCTTGTGGGGGCGGCGCTGATCGGGTCTTCGGCGCTGGCCGCCTGCACAGGCAGGACGACCACCAAGCCGGGGAGCAGTACATCGCCTCGCGTGCCTGTCGTGCCCTCCGCGTCGTCGACTTCGGAGTCTGCTGGGTCGGCCACAGCTTCTGCATCATGGTCGTTCGGGATCGAGGCCGACACGCAGTGGTCCGCGCCCGACGACGGCCAGAACCCTGACACGGTCTCGGTTGGCATCATCCGGCAGATCGACCACCAGTTCGTCAGGAAGGGCGTCAAGTTCGTCGTCGAGGTCGGTGACCTCTGCGACAACGGTACGCCCGCCGGTGAGAAGACCCGCGCCGTCTTCGCACAAGAGCTCTACGCTCACCACATCGGCTTCTACCCTCTGCGAGGCAATCACGACGACGGCGCGGCAGACGCCCGCGAGTTCACCTGGCTCTACCCGCAGACGCAGAGCGCGACCATGAACATGACGCCCGCCGCAGCCTTCTTGATCAAAGACCCGGACTCCCGTGAGCAGCCCTTCCCGCTGCGCTCCGGGGAGCCGTTTCGCGTCGGCAGCGTCTCGCGGGATCCGGTCGCGCCACGCGGCTTTGCGGGTCTCGACTACGCGATCGACTACCGTAATGCGCGCCTGATCTTTCTCGACCAGTTCGCGAGCGCGGCCGCGCCCGGCCACGAGGCGCTCACCGGGCCCGGCGTTACGTGGATGGACGATCAGCTTGCGACCCGGCCGGCCGGCACTCAGGCCTTCGTCTTCGGCCACAAAGGCATCATCATGGAAAGCCACACCGATACGCTCTTCGGCGCCGACCCGGCGGCGGACCCCTCACTTCAGGACGCCTTCATTCGGGACCTCGAGAAGTCAGGCGTGCACTACTACTTCTGCGGTCATGACCACCTGTACAATCGCGCCCTCGTGACGAGCCCCGACGAGGCATCGAGCGTGCAGCAGGTGATCGCGCAGTCGGATGCCTCCACTTTCGGCGTCCCGCGCGGCGCTCCCGGCGGGGCGCTCACGCCGCTGGCGCAAACCGGCGAGACGAACGACGCCGAGTACGACGTGCCAGCTTTCGGGAGGCTTCGCGAACGGGAGATCGCCCAGCAGGCCGCCCCCGCTATCGCCGACAGCGTGACGGGAACGGCCCACGTCGGCTACTTCATCGTGACGGTAACTGGGCCGCGTGTGGCGGTCGACTACTACTCGGCGCCGGTCAGGGTCGACCTGAGCGGCATGGGATGGAGCATCAAAGCCACCCCGAGGCTCTCGTTCACCAGGCAGGACAGCTTCGGCTATAGCCTGAACGGCAGGGAGTTCCTCGTGCCGGAGGGCGGGTCGTATTCGAGCGTGACCGACGAGTTCAGTGGCACCAAGGCTGCGATCCTCGGCGGCATCAACGCCGACGTGCAGACCGACGCCGCGGGCCGCAGGCTCGCCAGAGAGGTGACCACCGGCTGGTCGCGGCCCACGACAAAGCGCCGGCTCCTCGGCGACGTGCTGACCCTCCAGGGCCTCGCCGGCCCCGGCGCGCACAGGACCGACACATTTGCACTCGCCATGTCGGTGGCGCACGGCTCAGCCGGCGTCGGCATGCTGGTCAGCCGCGACGCCGAGGGCCGCTGGGTGAACACCGTGGAGCTGAACGTCGGCGGCAGGATCAGGTTCGTGCGAGGCCCGTGGAAGGCCGGCTACGCGCTCGGCACCTACGGCATCGATGCGAGGCACCATCTCGCCTGGGCTGTCGTCGATCACGATGGGCAGTTTGCCTTGGCGGACCGCCTGACTTCACGCTGACGCACTCTGTCGTGAGCAGTCCTCGTGTGCTCCAATCGGTCCTTCGGTAGTCATCGCGCATCAGCGTGCGCCGCCCGGCCTTTGCGCAGTGTGGCTGTAGCTGCCCTGCAGGCAACGGGCCGCCTGCCGCGGGTCGCTTGCGGTGCCTCGCCTCACCACTCGCTCATCAGCGACCGCCGTCCCGCCCGCCAGCGCGGGTCGTCGCTGTGCTTGTCCGGATCGCGCAACGGCGGCGGGCAGTCGCCGTCTCCCGGCGTCGGCCAGGGAAACGGCGAGCGGCCTCCAAAGGACACGCCGTGGTAGGCGTGCCTCACCCGCGGTCGGTTGACGAAGTAGTAGCGCAGGGCGTCAAGGGCGTGGCAGTAGGTCGAGTGCTCGTCGTAGACGTCGGGATGCTGACGGTCGGGTCCGACCGCCCCGAGCGCCTCGGCAAGCCAGGGACAGTCCTTGGAGACCAACAAGGGGATCTGCGGCTCGGCCAGGGCGTCTGAGATACGCACGCAGCCGTCGCGGACCGAGGAGCGCTCACTGACCGGGGCAAGCCCCTTCACGGAGAAGACCAGCACCTCGCTTTCGCCGGTCTGGGCGTTCACACCGTTGCCGGCCGGATCGACGAAGGTGCAGCGCGGCTTGGTGACCAGTCCCAGTGTGGCCTCCTTGGCGAGGATGGCGTCGGCGAACTCCTCGGTCGTCCAGTCGGAGGGCTTGCGTCCGGCAAGCTCGGCGACCACGCTGACCTGGCCGGAGGGCGCCTCCTGGAGCCACAGACAGGCCGGATGGTGGTAGCCGAAGTCGACGGCTCGCCAGGTCTCCCAGTTGTGCTGCGGCTTCATGGCGACCACATTGACCTCACTTGAGAAGCGCTCGAAGAAGACGCCCTCCGGCGCGGCGAAGGCCTCCTCGGGTGAGGCGGCATACTCGCGGCGGGCGAGGCGCGGCTCGGCCGCCGCGGTGACCATCTTGGCATACCACTCCGCGGTTCTGCTCGGGTCGGCCGACCAGGGCAGAAAGACCTTGCGCCAAGGGCTGTCCGGCAGGTCGGCGGCCCGCCAGAGCGCCTCGGCGTAGTCGCCCGGTCCGGCACCGGTCGTGATCAAGTGCAGGTTGGCACATCCTGCCTCCATCGCCGCGAACTGCTCGGCCGGCCAGTCCCAGAACGCGAACTCGTCGAGGACCGCCCCGAAGGCCGCCTCGCCGCGCCCCATGCGCTTGGTCGCCGAGAGCACGCGAAAGCGCGAGCCGTTTGCGAACACCAGCTCGTTTTGTCGGTCCTTCACGATCCGCTGTTGCCAGCCCGGGTGCTCGCCTGCAAGCGAGGCGCGCAGCAGCTTGATGCGCCGCAGGGCATCGAGGGCGTCCTCACGGCTCTGCCGTGCGACCAGTACCAAGCGGTTGCTCCAGAAGGTCGTCTCGTAGAGCCAGTGGGCGAGCGAGATCCAGGTGAGCCCGAGTTGCCGTGCCTTCAGCACGTAGAGGCGCGGGGAGGAGAGCAGCGGCAGCAGCGCCACCTGACTCTCCCAGAGCCGGAAGGGCACCAGGCCACCGCGCTCCTTGTCTTCGATGCAGGTCGCCTCGATGAAGCTGCGCTCGTCGGGCACCTGGGCGCCGCGCAGCAGGCGGCGCACCTCCTCGTCTGAGAGCCCGGCGACCGCTGCTCGCGCCCGATCCATGTCGTCAGGATTCATCGCCGTCTCCTTCGTCGTCGTCGCCCGCTTCGTCGTCGTCCCCCCGGTCTTGGAGCCGTCCGCTCGCGAAGAGCTCGGCCACGCGCCGTGCAAGCTCCTCGCGGTCGGCGCGCAGGTCGAGCTGGCCGCTTATCTCGACATCGCTTGCCGCGTTGAGGCCGAGCAGTTGGGTGAGCGCGCGTAGGCTCTGCAGGGCGAGCTGCAGGTTGCCGGCCGCATAGGATTTGGCGTAGAGCAGCTGCAGCCGAGCCGCGCTGCGGCCGAGCTCGTAGTCGCGGTCGGCGCGCCCCAGCTCGGTGAGGCGCGTTCGCGCCAAAGCGACGTAGCTATCGACCTGACGCTCGCTCAGTCCCCAGCCCTGCTGGGCGACCCAGGTGAGGATGCCGCGGCGGTTCACGCCGCCCACCAGCAGGTCGAGCAGCGCCTCGATGCGCTGCTCGCGGATCGCCTTAGTGGCCCGCGACATCGCGCACCGCCTTCTTACCGGTGAAGCGCTCCCAGCGGGTCACAGCAGTATCGACGAAGACCGGCGAGAGCTCGATCGCACAGCAGACCCGGCCCGTCATCTCGGCGGCGATCAGTGCGGTGCCGCTGCCCAGGAAGGGCTCGTAGATGCACTCGCCGGGCCTGGTGTGCCACTCGATCGGACGACGCACCAGCTCGACCGGCTTCTGCGTGGGATGCTGACCGCCGGCGCCGTCTTCGATCACGCTGGACACCTCCCAGACCGCCGTGGCGCTGGCCGGTGGGCGCCGCGCGGCCGGCGGCCGTTGGCCCTTGCGCCAGCCGTACATGCAGGGTTCGAAGTCGTACATGAAGTCGCTACGCCCCAGCACGGCGCGACTTTTGTGCCAGATCACGGTCTGGTGAGCCAGCAGGTCGCAGGCCCGCCAGGCACCGAGCAGATCGCTGATTTTCGTCATCGCAAACCACTGGTAGAAGACGGGACGTTCGGCGAGGGCGTAGCGCAGCGCCGCCTGCAGTGTCTTGGTGTAGAAGGCCTCGAGCTCGCCGGCCTCGCGGTAGTCGTCCCAGTGGCGGGTCTTTGCCTCTGAGCTGATGCGCTTGCCGGTCTTGGCCCAGGTCTGGGGATGGTTGCCGCCGTCGTAGGAGACGCCGTAGGGCGGGTCGAACGCCATCAGCATGGCACGCTCGCCACTCATCAGGCGCTCGACGTTCGCCGGCTCGGTCGCATCGGCGCACAGCAGGCGATGCTTACCGCAGCACCACAGGTCGCCCGGCTTTGAGATCGGCACTGCCGGCGGGGCGGGCACCTCGTCGGGGTCGCACATGCCGATGCCGGGGGAGGCGAGTAGCGCCGCGATCTCCGCGCTACTGAAGCCGGTGAGCGCCGGGTCGATCGCCATGCCGAGCAGCTCCTCCAGCTCGAGCGGCAGCAGCGCAAGGTCCCAGCTCGTGCCCTCGTGGCTTTTGTTGTCCATCAGACGGAAGGCCTTGGCCTGGGCCGCCGTGAGCCCCGCTGCGACGTGAACGGGTACTTCACTCAACCCCAGCTTGCGGGCGGCCAGCAGTCTCGTGTGACCGGCCAGGATGACGCCGCGCTCATCGACCACGAGCGGCTGGCGCCAGCCGTACTCGGCGATCGAGGCGGCCACCGCCGCCACGGCCCCGTCGTCACAGACGCGCGCGTTACGCGCGTAGGGGATGGGGCGCTCGATCGGCCACCAGGCCACCTCGAGCGCCTGTGCGGGCTTGGGCTGGCTCATCGCGGACCTCCTTGTCCGGGTCGGTAAACGGATAGGATATGTCATTACTGTGCCGATGCCATTATCGACCAGGAGTTGGCGCCTGTCCACCGAGCGGCTATGATTGCATTGTGGAAGACGACTCCTTCACAGAGCGCGACACCGAGATCAGCTGGCCGGACGAGCAGGCCGGGCCCTACCGAGTCAAGGTCGGCTGGCGCCTGCTCGGTGAGCGCTGGGAGTGCATCGAGCTTACGGTGAGGATCGCCGAGGAAGGCGAGCCGCGGCCGCTGCACACCGTCGATCTGCGTGGCCTGCGCCTGCCTCAGATCGTCTCAAAGGCGGCCGTCGTGCTGCACGAGGAGCTCGCGGCACGTCGCGAGCAGCTGCGCGCCTCACAGAGACCGACGTCACGCAGCGAGTTTCGCAAGATGACACTCGAGCGTCGCAGGGCCGATGAGGCGTTGCGCGCCGCCGAGCCTCGCAAGCCCGGTCGCCCGCCGGTCTCAGATGGCGAGCTCGTGCAGGTCGCGCGCGTCTACGCCAAGGCCTACATCGAGCATCGCCCGCCGCGTCAGGCGGTGGCCGAGGCCTTCGGACTGAGTCCCTCGGCGGCCGCCAAGCGCATCGCGCGCTGCCGCGAGGCGGGCCTCATGGGGCCGGCCGAGCCAGGCAAGGCCGGCATCGGCGGCCTGCTCATGGGACGCGGCGACGCCGATACGCTGGCGAGGCAGATCGCGCGCGACGAGGCGATGGAGCGGCGTCGGGGCGATGATCCCGAGAAGGGGGAGGGGTCGTGACGCCGACGTGCGTGCCGACGCTCGCGCCGACAATCGTGTGCTGCAAGAGGTCTTTGCGACGACAGTTGGCGCCCGGAAGGGGCCCTATGCTTCAGGGAATCTGGGCCTCAGAGCGCCAGAACGGCCGGGAAAGTGCTGCTCAGGCGCGTTTCCGGTGCGCGGGCGAGAATCCGATCTCTGAAGCAAATTGCAGCATGCCGGCTGCCGCCCAGGCGCGAGACTGACTGCAAAACCTTAATCACCGGTTCGACTCCGGTCGCCGCCTCCAGAAGACTCTCCTGCAAGCGGCGCCTTTCCCGGATTCGCGCGCTCTCTTCCGAAAGCCTGATGCCGACATCTGCGCCGACATCCGGGCCTACTTGCCGCCAAAGACGAGCCCCGCGATCCTGTTCGCGGCCTCCTCCTGCAGGGCCGGGATGGCGTGCGAGTAGGTGTCCAGGGTGATGGCCACGGTGGCATGGCCGAGGCGCTCGGAGACGACCTTGGGATGGACGCCGGCCCCCAGGGCTAGGGTGGCGTGGGTGTGCCGCAGGTCGTGGAGGCGGATCGCGGGCAGCTTGGCCTTCTTCACCGTCCGAACGAAACAGCGGCTCACCGAGTTGGGCGGTAGCGCCCGCCCGTCCCTGCCGGTGAAGACAAGCCCAGTTTCGGTCCAACTTGTGGCAGCCTCGCGCTCGCCAGCCTGGCGCCCGGAGTGTACCTGCAGCACCGACACGGTCCGCTCATCGAGGGCGATTGAGCGCTTGCCCCTGGGATTCTTGGGCTCTGAGACCAGCACGGTGTGGGCGATGGGCACAAGGGCCCGCCGCACGGCGACGCGGCCCTGTTCCAAGTCGCAGTCGCACCAGCGCAGGCCGCAGGCCTCGCCGCGACGCATGCCGCTTAAGGCGAGCAGCTGCCAGAGGGCGTGGAGACGGTCGTCCCTGGTGAACCTAAGAAACGCCTCGAGCTGCTCGGCGCTCCAGGTCTTCATCTCGCGAGAGCCGCAAACCCGCGGTGGGTCGGCTGCCTCGATCGGGTTGCGGGCAAGCACCCCCCAGCGCACGGCATCTTTTAAGGCGCGGTGCAAGACGGCGTGCACGTGGCGGATGGTCTGAGACGAAAGACCGCTCTTGCCACCACGCCTGCCGCAGGCAGCAAGCCTGGCGTAGAGGGCGTTGATCTGCGCGCCCGACAGCGACTGCAGGGGCAGCGCTCCCAGGTGAGGCACGATGTGCCAGCGCACGTGTTGCACGTAGGAGCGGTAGGTGGTGAGACGCACCGTGTGCTCGATGGCGGGCAGCCATTGGCCGGTGAGGAACTGCTCGAGCGTCTCTTTGCTCGGTGCCACGTAGCTGTGCTCCGCCACGGAGGCAAGGACTTTGTTCAGCGCCGCCTGGGCCTCCTTGCGGCTCGCAAATCCGGCCTTGGTCTGGCGGCGGCGCTCCTCGCTTTGGCGCAGAGCGCCACCGCAGTGGGGGCAGGCCGCCTGGGGCTGGTGCTCGACCCAGAAGCGTTGCCCGCAACTCTGGCAGCGCTGTGCCTGCGCTAGACCGACATCGATGATGTACTCATAGCTGCCGCACCTGCCACGCTTTCTGATGTGACCTTGCATGGTTCCTCCTGTCGCTTGCTGCCGACAGCAAGACATGCGCTCTGTTTGTGAGTCCCGGCAAGGTCATCGGGTGTACGAAAGGCACAACGGCGCAAGGCGCTGCGAACCGGTGCGGTGCGGACCATCTTTACTTGGTCGGGCTCGATGGGGCGCTCTTCGTGCGCCGACGACAGCGCCTTGTGCAGCACGCCCAGCGGCTGCACAGTAACCTGTCGGCCGGTCCGGCAGTGCTCTCCCGGACCGGCCTCAGTGCGCACCAGAAGCGTTCTTGGCGCCTATCTGTGCAGGCTGACTGCAGCCTCGGCGCGACCGCAGTTGCCGGCCCCGTCTGTGGCGACCAGGTGGAGGGCGTAGCGGCCGCTCGGCAAGGTGAAGCGGAAGCTCGCCACAAACCAGCGGCCGCAGCGCCGCAGGCCGAGCGCGTAGACCTGCGTCTTGGCGCGGCCATACTGGGTGACGATTGCCCTGACGGTGCATGAGGTGCTGATGTTGTCGGTGACCCAGTAGCTGATTTGAGCAAGCGCGCCGCGCTTGGCGATCAGCAACTCGGGGTTCATGCGCAGCACCGGTGGTGTGGTGTCGATGCGCACGATGCAGCTCTGGACCGCTTCGAGGTTGCCGTTGCTATCGGCCGAGCGGTAGCTCACCGTGGTCGCACCCTGTTGATCGATGGTCACCGTCGTGCCCTTCACCCAGGTGCCGGCGTTGAGACGATACTCGGTGTAGGCGACAGGGACGCCACCGGTAGCGGCCGTAGCGACAAACCGTAGCGTCACGGCGTGGTTGACCCAGTGCGCGGGCAGGCCCGAGACGCTGGTGGTCGGAGCCGTGGTCGGGCTGGGCGTGGGAGTTGGGGTTGGCGTTGGGGATGCCGCCTCGTAGCTGAACTGGTCTGCCGTGCAGGTGGCGCTGGTCGTGCCCTGCGGTGCGGTCACGGTCACATCGACGGTGCCTGAGCCGGCCGGAGAGGTGGCCGTGATCGTGCCGTCGTTGCTGACGTCGAAGGTCGCCGCCGGCGTGCTGCCGAACTCGACTGCCGTGGCCCCGGTGAAGCCGCTGCCGCTGATCGTCACGCTGGTGCCGCCGCTGGCCGGTCCGCTCGTCGGGTCGAGACTGCTCACGGTGGGCTCGCCGGCGAACACGTAGGCGGCGCCTTGATCTCCGTTGCTGCCCACGGCGTGGCAAGGCGCGCCGACCACAGCGGTCTCGCCGGAGAGGGCGACCGCATCGCCGAAGTTGTCGTTGTTGTTGCCGTCGCTTGCCGTGAGTTCCTGTTGCTGTGTCCAGCTGGCGCCGCTGCGCGCGAAGAGGTAGGCGGCGCCGTCGTAGAGGTTGTCGTTTGCCGTGTGCTGGTAGGCACCGACCACGGCGCTATCGCCATCGAGTGCGACCGACCAGCCGAAGTAGTCGTTTGAGGCGCCGTCGCTGGCCGTAAGTTCGGCCTGCTGCGTCCAGCTGGCGCCCGAGCCCGTAAAGACATAGGCGGCACCCTGATTGGCGTCGCCACTCGTGGCGTGGTTGGCTGCCCCGACTAAGACGGTGTCGCCCGAGACGGCGAGCGAGCGGCCGAAGTTGTCGTAAGGGGCGCCGTCGCTGGCCGTAAGCTCGGCCTGCTGGGTCCAGCTGGCACCCGAGCCCGTAAAGACGTAAGCGGCACCCTGACCGTTGTTGGCGCCCACGGCGTGGTTGGCCGCCGCAACCACGGCGGTCTGGCCGTCGAGGGCGACCGAGTAGCCGAAGTTGTCGTAAGGGGCGCCGTCGCCGGCCGTAAGCTCGGCCTGCTGGGTCCAGCTTGCACCCGAGCCCGTAAAGACGTAAGCGGCACCCCGGCCGCTGTCGCCGCTTGTGGCGTGGTCTGCTGCACCGACCAAGACGGTGTCGCCCGAGATGGCGACCGCCGCGCCGAACTTGTCGCTTGCGGCGCCGTCGGTGGCGGTAAGCTCGGCCTGCTGAGTCCAGCCGGTACCCGAGTCGGTAAAGACATAAGCGGCGCCTTGGCTGCTGTTGCCGCCCACACTGTGGAAGGGCGCCCCGACTACGACCGTGTCGCCGGAGACCGCCACCGACCAGCCGAAGCCGTCGTTGCTGGCGCCGTCGCTGGAGACAAGCTCGGCCTGCTGGGTCCAGCTGTCGCCCGAGCGCGTAAAGACATAGACGGCGCCTTGACCGACGTCAGGACCGACCGCTCGGTGGGGCGCCGATACCACGGCGGTGTCGCCGGAGATCGCCACCGACCAGCCGAAGAAGTCGGTGGCGGCGCCGCTTGGGAGCGCAAGCTCGGCCTGCTGGACGGCAAGCAGCGGCGACGGGCTCGCCAGCGCTGGCTGTGGGCGCACGGCGGCCGCGGCGACTAGGAGCGCCACGGTGGCAAGCACGCCAAGTAGGCCGGGGATGAGTATGCGCCTGAAGAAGAATCGGGCTGACGGGTGTCCGGTCTCGCTGCTGTGGCGCCGCCTGCTGCGGTTCACCGTGGCTTGCATCGTCGCCCTCCTTGTGCCCATCCGCTCCAGGCGGTCGGGCAACGTTTTGGCATCACGCACAGAACTTGCGTGCCTCAGTTCTGCCAAGGCTGGGCCGCCACCGCGGCGCCCTGGGCGCCCAACGGGTCGCCACCTGGACAACGGAACTGGCATCGGTCGTCGGCGAGCTCAGCTTGAGAGGTTCCTGTCGGTAGGAACTCGGCGAGAGGGGCGCCGCTGCGACAGTTACGGTGCGGCTCTGGTTCCCCAGTCACCTGACGACCATGATGTCCAGCGACGTGGTGCCCTGACGTTGCCGAGCGTGCCGACCCTTGCGCAGCGAGCGCCTTTGACTGCGAGCTCGCTCTCCAGACGGCAGCTTCTTAAATGACGGCGGTGGGGTCTTCAGTGTCGGCAGTGCCGGGCAGATCGTCGCTGCTGTTCGAAGAGCACGAGGCAGCCGGCGGGCGTTCTATATCGAGGCTACCGCAGGGCGGGTAGATTTCGTGACCGATGCGCGCCCTTGAATCTGCGACCGCACTCGCGGCACACGAGCTCGTAGTCGCGCATGGCAAATCCCTCCTCCGTGGACGCCTGCATTAGAGGCACAAAGCACCGTGGCTGCCCCAGACCCCCCGTCTGTGGCAGCGGCCGACCGGCCTGCGGCCTGCACAAATTGCCCAGCGCTTCTGGGCATTCGTCCTCATCTTCGCCTTTGCGCTCATTGAGCGCGTGATCTCTGCCGATGCCTTCCTTCGCGAGGCTTGCAGCCCACAAACCGCGCGGAAGGACGATCCGTGGGGGCTCAACTCAGCGTCGATGTTGTCGTCATGGCGGTGACCGCCCTGCTTCTGGCTGGCGAGGCGATCTATGCTTGGCGCCTGCCGCTGCCCGGTGCGCGTCTGCTTGGCGGCCTATTTGCCGTAGACGCCTTTGGCAGCCTCTGCCAGATCGCCTATTTCTTAAGCGCACCAGCGGTGCCTCTGCGCCTGGCCGTCCTGTGGGAGGTCATGGGCAGCCTGCTGGTGAGCAGTTGCTTCTTCTTGTTTGCCGCGCGCTACGCGGGCATCAAGGTGCTTAGCGGGCGGCGCTTCTGTCTGTCTGTTCTGGCGGTAGCCTGTGCCCTGATTGGCCTCGCCATGCTTGAGCCCGGAGTTGTCTACCTGGCCGGGCATGGCCTGGGCCCGCTCAGTTTCACTCGCGAGGATGTCGGGCGGGGAGACGGTTCGCTTTTCTGGGCGCAGGAGGCGTTCTTCTATGTGGTCGTGGGCGCCGGAATCGTCCTGCTGGTGCGGGCATCACCAGCCCGGCTGCAGTGGAAGAGCAGCCAGACGCGCGCCATCCTGGTCGGGGCGCTGATCATCGTCGGGTCGCAGCTAGTCTTGCTTGTCTGGTCGCCTCTGCCTGGCGCCGACATGAGCTTCGTGAGCTTTGCCGTAGGCGCCCTGCCGATCCTCTGGGCGCTGCCTCGCCTGCGCCACCGCGACGTGCGGCGGGCCTCGCTACGGCGCGTCTTTGAGGTGATGGCAGACGGCGTGCTGGTCAGCGACAGCGAGGGTCGCATCGCCCTGACAAACCCGGCCGGCCAAGCCCTCATGACAAGCGCCTTCCCGGGCGGTGGCGCCCCCGTCAGACTGGCCGACCTCCTGCCCTTTGTCGAGATTGTCGAGGCCCACGCCCAGGCGGGCTTGGGCGACATTGCCGAGTCCTCTGAGATGGTGGCCTCGCTTGCCCTTGGGGGGAGCCGTCATCATCTGAGTGTGCGCCAGAGTGGTCTGGGAGCCGATGGCAACCTCGGCGAGGGTCGTGTGCTGGTTGTGCGCGACATCACCGAGCAGGTCGAGGCTGCGCACCAGCTGCAGGACTCCGAGCAGCGTCTGCGCGTCCTCTTTGAGCAGTCGCCGCTGGGGATCTGCATCTACGACACACAGCTTAGAGTCACAGAGGCCAACACTCGCTTTGCCGGGCTGGTTGGCAGCCAAGCGACACAGCTAGTCGGGCAAAGGCTCTCCCATGCCAGCGTCTCAAGCCTGTTTGGGGCCTGTCGGGTCGCCCTTGGTGGCAGCGGCGGCTCCTACAGCGGCCCGCTTCTGGGTGCCGATGGCGTCGAGCGTTTTCTTGAGTGCCAGGCAAGTGCCCTGCACGACGGCGAGGGGACACTCACCGGTGGTCTTCTCCTGGTCTGGGATCTCACCGAACACAAGCGTTCCGAGGCACTCATCGAGCGCCTCTCGCTGCAGGACTCCCTGACCGGCCTTGCCAACCGTGCCCTGTTGCGCGACCGCCTCGCTGTCGCTCTAGCCGAGGCCGAACGTAGCGGCTCGGGTGTCGTTTGCCTGGTCATGAAGCTCGACCGCTTCGCCGCCACAAGCGAGGCTTTAGGCCAGGCCGGCAGCGATGAGCTTCTGCAGGCTGTCGCCCGACGTCTAGTTGCAAGCGTGCGAGCAGCCGACACCGTGGCCCGCTGGGGTGGCGCCGAGTTTTGCGTGGTCATGCCCGACATCGCAAGCGACGGTGCCCTGGGGGCGGCCGAGCGTCTGCTTGGCTGCTTTGCGGAGCCGTTCGTGGCCGACGCCACCGAGGTCTGGCTGACTGCAGCGAGCGGCATCGCCTGTTATCCGGCAGATGCAACTACGGCCACCAGCCTGCTCGAGCATGCCCAAAGCGCCTTGCAGGCCGCCAGGAGCCAAGGTCCGGGCGCCACCCAGTTCTACTGCGCTGACCTTGCGGTCAAAGGCATGGAACGCCTGCTGCTGCTCGGCGAGTTGCACAGCGCCCTAGAAGAGGAGCAGCTGCGTGTCTACTACCAGCCCCAGATCGCTCTCGATGGCCCCCGCCTGTGTGGCTGCGAGGCGCTCGTGCGCTGGCAGCACCCCAGCCGTGGTCTGCTTGCGCCGGGCAGCTTCATCGCCCTAGCCGAGGAGAGCGGGCTCATCGTGCCGCTTGGTGAGTGGCTGCTGGGGCAGGCCTGCCGGCAGGCTGCCCAGTGGGCTGCCACAGAGCATGTGGCGCTGCGCATGGCGGTCAACCTCTCGCCGCGCCAGTTTCAGCAAAGCGACCTGGTCGAGCTCGTCGGTGCGGCACTTGCCGCGAGCGGATTGCCTGCCGGGCAGCTCGAACTTGAGCTTACCGAGACTGCCATCATCGCCGACCCCGCCGGCGCGGCTGCGACACTGCGCGCCATCTCGGCACTGGGCGTCTCGATCGCCTTAGATGACTTTGGCACGGGCTACTCCTCGCTTGCCTTGCTGCGCGAGCTGCCCATCGATCGCCTCAAGATCGATCGCTCCTTTGTGGCCAACTTAAGCGAGGACACAGACTGTGCCGCGATCGCGCGCGCCGTCATCGAGCTTGCCGCAAGCCTGGGTCTGGGCGTGGTTGCCGAGGGTGTCGAGACCGTCGAGCAGCTCGCCTTCCTGCGGGCCTGTGGCTGTCCGGAGATCCAGGGCTACCTCTTTGGCCGGCCGCTGCCCGCCGAGTCTTTCGAGTTGCGGCCTCATTTTGAGGCCGCCATCGGGGCGACGGCCGATGGGCAGGTGGGCGAGCTGGTCTTGCCACGCCTGCGCAAGGCGGCTCTCACGCGTCAGGTGGGACTGGCAGGCGTTGGCCTTTCCCGCAGCGCCGATGGCGACTCTGGTGTCGCCCCGTCCGGGGAGCGACCCCAGTGAGCCCGCACAACTGCAAAGAGGCCGATTGGCGCTGTTGTCGAATCTGGCGACAGTGCAAGCCCATAGGTCCAACCAGCAAGCCCGCGGCCGCTGCCTCACCGGCAAGTGCAACGACGATCGGTGGCGATAGCGGCACGGGGACGCAAGGCGAGGAGCACCAGATGCCCGGTATGCTCGGCCAGTGCGACCAACCACGGCGCCGGCAAACCGGCGAAGCTCAGCAGGGCAGACTCGAGCGATTCTCCGACAGGCAGTCCCGCAGGTGGCCTTCTGGCGAGCGGGTCTTTCGCAGCTTCGTCCCTGCCGGGCGCCATCTCCACCGTGCTCTGTCCAAGAGGCGCACAAGCCGCCACATGGGGCTTGGCATAGCCCTTGTTGTCGCCCTATTGGCAGTCGTACTGGGCATGCTGGCGGTGCCCCAGCGCGCCTGCGCCCTGGCGGTCAAACCCACCGTCGCCGCCGGCTACAACTTCACCCTCATCTTAAAGCCCGACGGTACGCTGTGGAGCGTGGGTGCCAACAACTTCGGCCAGCTCGGCTTGGGTTCCAGCGGCTCATCGCAAGCCACCCCGACCGAGGTCGGTGGCGGCTATGCCGCCGTGGCGACCCTGGACAACGACGAGTCCGCCCTTGCGATCAAGACAAACGGCACGCTCTGGGGTTGGGGTTACAACGGCAACGGTGAGCTTGGCACCGGCGACACCACCAACCGCTTAAGTCCCACCCAGATCGGCAGCGCCAACACCTGGATCGCGGTGGCCGTCGGCAGTGACTTCTCGCTGGGTCTGCAGGCAAACGGCACGCTGTGGGCCTGGGGCAACAACAGCTCCGGCCAGCTCGGCACCGGTAACACCACAAACTACCTGGTGCCGACCCAGGTGGGCACGGCCAGCAACTGGTCGGCGATCGCTGCCGGCAATAACGGCTCGCTGGCGCTACAAAGCAACGGCACGGCCTGGAGCTGGGGCTACAACGGCTACGGCCAGCTCGGCCTGGGCTCGATGGACGCCAACACCCATCCGACCCCCACCCAGATCGGCACGGCCAGCAACTACACAGCGGTCGCCGCCGGCCAGTATTACAGCCTGCTGCTGAGCAGCAGCGGAGTCCTCTCCGCCTGTGGCAATAACTCCGACGGCCAGCTCGGTGTGGGCAACGAGACAACCTACTCGAGTTTCCAGAGCGTGGGGTCGGGCTACAGCGCGATCGCCGCCAACGGCAACACCAGCTTGGCGCTCCAGGGCAGCACCCTCTACGACTGGGGCGACAACAGCTATGGCGAGCTGGGTTTGGGCTCGGCGGACGGTAATCCTCACCCCACTCCCACCCAGGTCACCAGCCTCAGTAACGTCACTGCGATCGCTGCGGGCGGTCCCGACTGCTATGCCGTAGAGGCCAACGGCAGCATCTGGGGCAGCGGCCGCAACAGCAACGGTGAGCTCGGCCTGGGGGGTGGTCAGTACACCACCTTCCAGCAGATGCCGGCGATGAGCCTGGCCACAGACACCACACCGCCGGTGACCACGGTCACCGCGCACGGCAACGGCGGCAGCCTCGCGGTCTCGGTCTACCTAAGCGCGAGCGATGCGGGCTCGGGCATGGCCGGCGGTCAGGCCGCGATCAACTACTCGACAAACGCCGGCCTGACCTGGCAGACCTACACCCCGCCGGCTAGCGCCTCGCTGACGGCTCAGACAAACGCGATCATGGTGACCGCCTACGGGGCGACCACGATCAGCTACTACTCGATCGACGAGGCCGGTAACGCAGAGAGCGTGAAGACCTTCACGGTGACCCGTAACGCGACGGCAAGCAGCGCGCCCACCGTCGCCGCCGGCTACAACTTCACCCTCATCTTAAAGCCCGACGGTACGCTGTGGAGCGTGGGTGCCAACAACTTCGGCCAGCTCGGCTTGGGTTCCAGCGGCTCATCGCAAGCCACCCCGACCGAGGTCGGTGGCGGCTATGCCGCCGTGGCGACCCTGGACAACGACGAGTCCGCCCTTGCGATCAAGACAAACGGCACGCTCTGGGGTTGGGGTTACAACGGCAACGGTGAGCTTGGCACCGGCGACACCACCAACCGCTTAAGTCCCACCCAGATCGGCAGCGCCAACACCTGGATCGCGGTGGCCGTCGGCAGTGACTTCTCGCTGGGTCTGCAGGCAAACGGCACGCTGTGGGCCTGGGGCAACAACAGCTCCGGCCAGCTCGGCACCGGTAACACCACAAACTACCTGGTGCCGACCCAGGTGGGCACGGCCAGCAACTGGTCGGCGATCGCTGCCGGCAATAACGGCTCGCTGGCGCTACAAAGCAACGGCACGGCCTGGAGCTGGGGCTACAACGGCTACGGCCAGCTCGGCCTGGGCTCGATGGACGCCAACACCCATCCGACCCCCACCCAGATCGGCACGGCCAGCAACTACACAGCGGTCGCCGCCGGCCAGTATTACAGCCTGCTGCTGAGCAGCAGCGGAGTCCTCTCCGCCTGTGGCAATAACTCCGACGGCCAGCTCGGTGTGGGCAACGAGACAACCTACTCGAGTTTCCAGAGCGTGGGGTCGGGCTACAGCGCGATCGCCGCCAACGGCAACACCAGCTTGGCGCTCCAGGGCAGCACCCTCTACGACTGGGGCGACAACAGCTATGGCGAGCTGGGTTTGGGCTCGGCGGACGGTAATCCTCACCCCACTCCCACCCAGGTCACCAGCCTCAGTAACGTCACTGCGATCGCTGCGGGCGGTCCCGACTGCTATGCCGTAGAGGCCAACGGCAGCATCTGGGGCAGTGGAGTGGACCCCCGACATCGGTCCAGGCTGAAGTATGGTTTTGGACCGATGAAGGAGGCTCAGCATGCCGCAGAAGCGCTACCGTCCTGAGGAGATCATCGCCAAGCTGCGCAAGGCCGAGGTGCTGCTTGGTGAGGGCAAGAAGGTTCCCGAGGTCACCAAGGCCCTGGGCGTCACCGAGGTCACCTACTACCGCTGGCGCAAAGAGTACGGCGGGCTCTCGCTCTCCCAGGCCCGCCACATGAAGGAGCTTGAGCGCGAGAACCTGCGCCTGCGCCGGGCGGTCAGCGACCTGACCTTAGACAAGCTCATCCTCCAGGAGGCGGCCCGGGGAAACTTCTGAGCCCCTCGCGTCGCCGCAAATGCGTAGACGCAGTGTGTGAGGGGCTGCACATCTCGCAACGCCGGGCCTGCCGTGCCCTGGGCCAGGCACGCTCGACCCAGCGCCATCAGGTCCAGCTGCGCTCCGACGAGGACGCCTTGACCGCGGCCATCGTCGCCCTGGCCGGGCGCTTCGGGCGTTACGGCTACAAGCGCATCACCGGCCTGCTGCAGATGGCCGGCTGGACCGTGAACCAAAAGCGCGTCCAGCGCATCTGGCGGCAGGAGGGCCTGAAGGTGCCCAAGCGCCAGCCGAAGCGGGGCAGGCTGTGGTTGAACGATGGCTCATGCATCCGTCTGCGCCCCGAGCATGCCAACCACGTCTGGGCCTACGACTTCGTCTGTGAGCGCACCCATGATGGCCGGCCCCTGAAGCTGCTCACAGTGGTCGATGAGTACACCCACGAGTGCCTGGCGATCCGCGTCGAGCGTCGCCTGACCTCACACGATGTGCTCTGGGTGCTGGCCGACCTGTTCCTGGAGTACGGCATCCCCGAGCACATCAGAAGTGACAACGGACCGGAGTTCGTGGCCAAGGCGGTCCGCGACTGGTTGGCCGACCTCGGGGTCAAGACCCTGTTCATCGAACCGGGCTCGCCCTGGGAGAACGGCTACGTCGAGTCGTTTAACTCCAAGCTGCGCGACGAGCACTTAAACGGCGAGATCTTCTACACCCTAAAGGAGGCACAGATCCTGACCGCCGACTGGCGTCGGCTCTACAACGCCCTCCGGCCACACAGCTCGCTGGGACAACGCCCGCCGGCCCCCGAGACGATCGTCTGGCAGGGCTTCAAGCTCAGCGACGTCGCACCCCCGGCGCCAACACCGGAGCTGTCTATGGCACTAACATAGAACATGGACCGGTGAAGGGGGTCCGGCCAGTGTGAGCACCTTCTATGTTGCCGGCGTTATCGACCGACCAGTAGGTGATCGTGTGGCTGGCATCACCGCTGACCGGCACCGCGCTGCCGGCGTAGGTCTGGGTGCCGCCACCGTCGATCGTGTAGTAGGTGGCGGCCACACCGGAGGTGGCGTCGCTTGCCGAGAGGCTGAAGCTCGAGGCGCTGGTGTGCCAGTTGCTGGTCGCGCTTGTGGAGAGGCCGCTGGCTGTGGTGGCCGGCGGCGTTTGGTCGATGTTGACCTGGTAGGTCGCCGTCGTGCCGGCGTTACCGGCATTATCGATGGCGCGCACGTGGAAGTACCAGGTGCCGTCTGCCAGGGCGGCCGAGGTGTAGCTCGTGGCGGTCGTGTTGACCGTGGCCGCCGGCACGGTGCCGGCGCTCTGGTCGAGCACGTAGCTGTAGCCGGCCAGGCCGCTTGTGGCATCGGTGGCGGCGTTCCAGCTAAAGGCCGGGGTGGCGTTTGCATACCAGCTGCTCTGGCTGGGGTCGGTCGAGCTTGCCAGGCCGCTGATCGCCGAGGGCGGCGTGGTATCGATGTTGATTGTGTAGGTGGCCGTGAGCCCGCCGCTGCCGGCGCCATCGACGGCACGGATGTGGAAGTACCAGGTGCCGTCTGCCTGGGTGGGCAGACTCAGCGAGGTCGCGGTCGTATTTACGGTCGCCGCAGGTGGCCGGACCCCCTTCACCGGTCCATGTTCTATGTTAGTGCCATAGACAGCTCCGGTGTTGGCGCCGGGGGTGCGACGTCGCTGAGCTTGAAGCCCTGCCAGACGATCGTCTCGGGGGCCGGCGGGCGTTGTCCCAGCGAGCTGTGTGGCCGGAGGGCGTTGTAGAGCCGACGCCAGTCGGCGGTCAGGATCTGTGCCTCCTTTAGGGTGTAGAAGATCTCGCCGTTTAAGTGCTCGTCGCGCAGCTTGGAGTTAAACGACTCGACGTAGCCGTTCTCCCAGGGCGAGCCCGGTTCGATGAACAGGGTCTTGACCCCGAGGTCGGCCAACCAGTCGCGGACCGCCTTGGCCACGAACTCCGGTCCGTTGTCACTTCTGATGTGCTCGGGGATGCCGTACTCCAGGAACAGGTCGGCCAGCACCCAGAGCACATCGTGTGAGGTCAGGCGACGCTCGACGCGGATCGCCAGGCACTCGTGGGTGTACTCATCGACCACTGTGAGCAGCTTCAGGGGCCGGCCATCATGGGTGCGCTCACAGACGAAGTCGTAGGCCCAGACGTGGTTGGCATGCTCGGGGCGCAGACGGATGCATGAGCCATCGTTCAACCACAGCCTGCCCCGCTTCGGCTGGCGCTTGGGCACCTTCAGGCCCTCCTGCCGCCAGATGCGCTGGACGCGCTTTTGGTTCACGGTCCAGCCGGCCATCTGCAGCAGGCCGGTGATGCGCTTGTAGCCGTAACGCCCGAAGCGCCCGGCCAGGGCGACGATGGCCGCGGTCAAGGCGTCCTCGTCGGAGCGCAGCTGGACCTGATGGCGCTGGGTCGAGCGTGCCTGGCCCAGGGCACGGCAGGCCCGGCGTTGCGAGATGTGCAGCCCCTCACACACTGCGTCTACGCATTTGCGGCGACGCGAGGGGCTCAGAAGTTTCCCCGGGCCGCCTCCTGGAGGATGAGCTTGTCTAAGGTCAGGTCGCTGACCGCCCGGCGCAGGCGCAGGTTCTCGCGCTCAAGCTCCTTCATGTGGCGGGCCTGGGAGAGCGAGAGCCCGCCGTACTCTTTGCGCCAGCGGTAGTAGGTGACCTCGGTGACGCCCAGGGCCTTGGTGACCTCGGGAACCTTCTTGCCCTCACCAAGCAGCACCTCGGCCTTGCGCAGCTTGGCGATGATCTCCTCAGGACGGTAGCGCTTCTGCGGCATGCTGAGCCTCCTTCATCGGTCCAAAACCATACTTCAGCCTGGACCGATGTCGGGGGTCCACTCCAGCCTGGCCACAAACAATCACTCCAACTGGCACACCAGCGCCTCGAGCTTCAGCCTCTCGGCAAGCGACGCCACCTCCGGTGTGGCCGCCACCTACTACACGATCGACGGTGGCGGCACACAGACCTACGCCGGCAGCGCGGTGCCGGTCAGCGGTGATGCCAGCCACACGATCACCTACTGGTCGGTCGATAACGCCGGCAACATAGAAGGTGCTCACACCGCCTACATGAACATCGACCAAACGCCGCCGGCCACCACCGCCAGCGGCCTGGCCACAAACAATCACTCCAACTGGCACACCAGCGCCTCGAGCTTCAGCCTCTCGGCAAGCGACGCCACCTCCGGTGTGGCCGCCACCTACTACACGATCGACGGTGGCGGCACACAGACCTACGCCGGCAGCGCGGTGCCGGTCAGCGGTGATGCCAGCCACACGATCACCTACTGGTCGGTCGATAACGCCGGCAACATAGAAGGTGCTCACACCGCCTACATGAACATCGATACCACGCCGCCCTCGGCGATCAGCGGCCTGGCCAGTGCGACCGACCCCAGCCAGAGCAGCTGGTATGCAAACGCCACCCCGGCCTTTAGCTGGAACGCCGCAACCGATGCCACAAGCGGCCTGGCCGGCTACAGCTACGTGCTCGACCAGAGCGCCGGCACCGTGCCGGCGGCCACGGTCAACACGACCGCCACGAGCTACACCTCGGCCGCCCTGGCAGACGGCACCTGGTACTTCCACGTGCGCGCCATCGATAATGCCGGTAACGCCGGCACGACGGCGACCTACTGCGTCAAGACCGACACCACGCCGCCGGTCACCACCGACAACCACACAAGCGTCTCGCTGGTCGCCCCGACGACGATCACCTTAAGCGCCACCGATACAGGCTCCGGCATGAGCGGCGGGGCGGCTGCGACGCTCTACCGCATCGAACCTGCCACGAGTTACCAGACGGGCAGCACCGTGACCCTGACAAGCCCCGGCAGCTACACGGTCGACTACTACTCGATCGACGCAGCCGGTAACCAGGAGGCCCCGCAGAGCTTCACGGTGACCGTGCGCGCGGCCGCAGCGCCGAGCAGCGCGTCTGCCTACGGCTTCGCCGCCAACGCCACAAGCGACTGGCAGACCACCCCGCAGACCGTGACGATCACCGCCTCGGGCGGCGATGGCGCCTCGCGCACGATCAACTACTCAACCGACGGCGGCGCCACCTGGAGCGCGGTCGTAGCCGATAGCACCGACGTCCAGCTCGCCGCAGACGGCAGCTACCACATCGAGTACTACGCCTCCGACTCACTGGCAAGCGAGGCCACCCACGACGCCGGCTGGGTCAACATCGACCAAACGCCGCCGGCCACCACCGCCAGCGGCCTGGCCACAAACAATCACTCCAACTGGCACACCAGCGCCTCGAGCTTCAGCCTCTCGGCAAGCGACGCCACCTCCGGTGTGGCCGCCACCTACTACACGATCGACGGTGGCGGCACACAGACCTACGCCGGCAGCGCGGTGCCGGTCAGCGGTGATGCCAGCCACACGATCACCTACTGGTCGGTCGATAACGCCGGCAACATAGAAGGTGCTCACACCGCCTACATGAACATCGATACCACGCCGCCCTCGGCGATCAGCGGCCTGGCCAGTGCGACCGACCCCAGCCAGAGCAGCTGGTATGCAAACGCCACCCCGGCCTTTAGCTGGAACGCCGCAACCGATGCCACAAGCGGCCTGGCCGGCTACAGCTACGTGCTCGACCAGAGCGCCGGCACCGTGCCGGCGGCCACGGTCAACACGACCGCCACGAGCTACACCTCGGCCGCCCTGGCAGACGGCACCTGGTACTTCCACGTGCGCGCCATCGATAATGCCGGTAACGCCGGCACGACGGCGACCTACTGCGTCAAGACCGACACCACGCCGCCGGTCACCACCGACAACCACACAAGCGTCTCGCTGGTCGCCCCGACGACGATCACCTTAAGCGCCACCGATACAGGCTCCGGCATGAGCGGCGGGGCGGCTGCGACGCTCTACCGCATCGAACCTGCCACGAGTTACCAGACGGGCAGCACCGTGACCCTGACAAGCCCCGGCAGCTACACGGTCGACTACTACTCGATCGACGCAGCCGGTAACCAGGAGGCCCCGCAGAGCTTCACGGTGACCGTGCGCGCGGCCGCAGCGCCGAGCAGCGCGTCTGCCTACGGCTTCGCCGCCAACGCCACAAGCGACTGGCAGACCACCCCGCAGACCGTGACGATCACCGCCTCGGGCGGCGATGGCGCCTCGCGCACGATCAACTACTCAACCGACGGCGGCGCCACCTGGAGCGCGGTCGTAGCCGATAGCACCGACGTCCAGCTCGCCGCAGACGGCAGCTACCACATCGAGTACTACGCCTCCGACTCACTGGCAAGCGAGGCCACCCACGACGCCGGCTGGGTCAACATCGACCAAACGCCGCCCACGGTGAGCAGCTCGGCCGATAACGATACGAGCTGGTACAACAGCGCCGTGCCGGTCAACGTGACGGCCACAGATACAGGCTCGGGCGTCGCTACGATCCAGTACAAGCTCGCCAGCGCTGCGAGCTGGACCGATAGTCCAAGCGGCAGCTTCACCGTGCCGGCCACAAGCGACGGCAGCTTCACCTACGACTATCGGGCAATCGATGAGGCCGGCAATATCAGCACGCCCGGCAGCTGCACCGTCAACATCGACGTAACTCAGCCGACGATCTCAGTCTCTGGCGCCGACGCGGCTTGGCACGCCGCTCCGGTCGAGCTCACTCTGAACACCAGCTGTGGCCCGGCGGGCCTCGATTGCACCGAGGTCTCAAGCGATGGCGGCGCGGCCTGGACGGCCTGCAGCTCGCCCTATGAGGTCTCAACAGAGGGCGACAACTCGCTCATCTTCCGGGCAACAGACGGCGCCGGCAACACTGCGACAAGCTCGCCGGTGGACGTCAAGATCGACACCACGCCGCCGGTCACGACAAACAACGCCCCGGCGGCCTGGCAAAACAGCGACACCACGGTCACCTTGACACCCACCGATGCAGAGTCCGGCATGGTCGGCGGTGCGGCGGACACCACCTACGAGATCGATGGCAGCGCCACCCAAAGTGGCACCAGCGTGCTGATCCCGGCGCCCGCCGATCATTCAAACGACGGCGTCCATACGATCACCTATCGCTCGACCGACGCCGTCGGTAACACCGAGGCCACCAAGAGCGCCACGGTGCGCATCGACACAACGCCGCCCGTCACGACCGATGACGTGGTGCCAGACGCCCCCACCCACAGCGGCTCGCTCACGGTCACCTTGACGGCCACTGACAGCGCCTCGGGGGTCAAGGCGACCTACTACCAGGTCGACTCGGGCCCCTGGCAGACCGGCACCCAGGTGACCGTCGCAACGCCGGGCACCCACACGGTGAGCTACTACTCCGAAGACAACGCCGGCAATCTCGAGGCCCCCGAGACCTCGGCTGACTTTACGATCGCCTCGCCTAACCCCGGGACGAGCTCAGACAACGCCCCCTCAGGCTGGCAAAACCATGCCGTCACCGTGACGATCACGCCGGGATCTGATGCCACCGCGACGAGCTACTCAGTCGATGGCGGCCCCTGGCAAAGCGGTACCAGCGTGGCGATTCCGGCACCGGCCGATCACTCAAACGACGGCGTGCATACGATCAGCTACTTCTCGACCTACCCGGGCGGGGTCAGCGAATCGACAAAGACGGCCACCGTCTCGATCGACACACGGCCGCCTGCAACCACCGACAACGCCCCCTCGGCCTGGCAGCGTGGTCCGGTGACCGTCACTCTGAGCGCGGGCAGCGATCCCTCGGGCATCGCCGCAACGACCTACTCGCTCGACGGCGGCCCGCAGCGCAGCGGCACCGAGGTGATCGTCGCCGGTAACGGCCTCCATACGATCACCTACCAGTCGCTCGATAACGCCGGCAACCTCGAGGCGCCCCACAGCTGCACGGTGCGCATCGATACAACGCCGCCGCTCGTCAACTGCCCGCAGGCCGGCAAGTGGTTCAACACAAAGAAGGTCACGGTGCATTTCCTGGCAACCGACAAGCTCTCCGGAGTTGCTTCGGTTCAGTATCGCCTAGGCAACGGCCCCTGGATCACGGGCAGCTCCGTGCACATCGCCGGCAACGGCTCGCATGCGATCAGCTACCGCGCGACCGACAATGCCGGCAACACCACAACGGTCGCAAGCTGCGCTGTGGGCATTGAGCGCCGTGCTCCGACCCTGGTGCGCGCTCTGGCGTCCCACGGCAAGGCCGACGGCTGGGTTGCTCTGCGCTTCCGCATCAGCGCCCCCAAGCCGAGCTGCGGCTGGGCCAAGGTGACCGAGGTGGTGATCACCGACATGACGGGCCAGCCGGTCGCCACCCTGCTGCGCTTTCCCAAGCTCGTGAGGACCAACGCCAACGTGCGCTACCGGCGCAAGTGGAACCTGGGGCGCGGCAGCTTCCGCTTCACGGTCTATGTCAAAGACATCGCCGGCAACCGCTCACGCCGCTCGAGTTCAGGCATCGTGATAATCCGCTGAGCCCGCGGACGCTCAGAGGCTGAGACTGTGCGACAGCAGCGGGCCGTAGGGCCCGCTGCTGTCGCACATCTCGCTTTCCTCAAGCGGGAAGCCCCGCCGATTTGTTCAAGACGCTGCCTCAGTGGCTCAAGGGCGAGAACGCGGCAGCCTTGCTCGATCGATTCCATGGGTTGTTGCCCGGATGGGAGCTGCCGTAGATCGTTGTGATCAGCGCCCGCCGGCACGACGCTCGGCTGCAGCGCCCAAACGGAGCCGTTTGGGCAGCTTGCGCGGGGGTCGTAATCCTCAGTAGAGTATAACGGTCTCGCCTGCACGATGTCCGTAATAGGTCCGCCTCAGCGGCTGTCATGTGTGTCGCCATACGGCCTCCTGTTCCACGGGTCGGCAGCCGGGCCGGCAGGAAGGTCGGTCACAAGAGAGGGTGGTAGATGATGCGCAGGAGAGTTGGCAAGGCAAGGGGAGTGCCACGGAGCTGGGCCGTCGGGCTCGCGCTCGGCGTGTTCGCGCTGGCCGCGCTGGTCGGGCTTGGTGTTCCGGCGGTTGCCCGAGCGGCGGCGGTATCCTACACGAGCTACTCGATCACCACGGGTCGCCAAGCGGCCTATGGCTCGCCGCCCAACGGCGTGGCCAGCACCGACGGCTGCTACTTCGTGCTGGCGCTGCAGTTCCCCGGCGCTGTCGCCGTGACCGACGCTGACGCGCTCACTGCAAGCCTGAACTTCGACGGCAGCGGCGGGGTCGAAGGCATCGGTACCCCGACCTACGCTATCAACCCGAGCAACGCCGACGAGCTCGACATGACCGTGCCGATCACCTTCCTGCCCGGGGGGGTCATCGACATCACCGGCACGAATGCGGGCGATGCGCTCAACGGGATCACCGTTGGCGGCAGCAGCGACGTCACCTGGACCGAGATCCACACGATGGTGCCGACCGGCCTTGAGTTCTACACGAGCTCGGTAACCGTCGGTTCGCCCACGACGCCGGCCAGCACCACCATCACGGTCACCCAGTCGGCGCTGGTGCGCTCGATGAACGCCATCGCCTGGCTGAGCAACGGATCCTCGATCCTGCCTCTGCCATCCGGCGACCTTGGCAACATGCAGACCACGGCGGCCCATGCCCACATGTTCTGGGACATGACAACGACCGACATGGCCGCATCGATCCAGTCCAACGCGGTCTCCACTCTGGCGGCCTACGGCTACAACGTCACGCAGAGTAACAACACGGTGACGATCACCGACACCGTGCCGCGGCCTGGCGAGGTTCTAGACATCGGCAACTACGACGACAACTTCCTGCAGGCCAACGACCTTGCGCTAAGCGATGCGGTCAGCGACCTGAGCTGGCCCAATGTCGCCACCGATATCTCGGCGCCCGAGACCGCCTACACGGGCAGTGCGGTGACGCCGGCGATCAGCTTCGGCACCAGTGGCGAGAGTTACGACAACACGACCACTCCAGCCGCGACCTACGCCAACAACACGGCCGCCAACAACACGACGACCGGCATCAACAACCTGGCAACGGCTACGGTGACGCTGTCGAACAACTGCACCTACACGGTGCCGTTCATCATCTACAACACCACCGGCGGCATGACCGCCGACCTGGACAACTACGGTGGCATGCTGGCGATCCCCGACTTCACCTTCAGCGGCTCGGCGATCACTCCGGACGTCAACGCCTACGACTACTCCCCGAGCAGCGGCCTGACTGCAGGCACCGACTACGTGGCCGAGTACTACAACAACAGCGCGGCGGCCACGTCCAGCGCCCCGCTGGCGCCGACCGTCGAGATCGTCGGCATCGGCAACTACTACGGCTCGACCATGAGCACGTTCACGATCGCTGCCAAGAGCCTGGCCAGCTCCGATGTCGTCGTGTCCTGCCCGAGTGCCGTCGAGTACACGGGGACCCATGTCCGTCCCGTGACGGTCAAGGACACAGGGACCGGCGCGACGCTTACAAGCGGCACCGACTATACGATCACCTATGCCAACAACGTCGAAGTCGGCAAGGCTGTCTACGTGATCGACGGCCTGGGCAACTACGCGGGCGAGCTCAGCGGCAGCTTCAGGATCGCCAACGGTATCGAGGCCGCGACGGTCACCTTGCCCTACGCCACCGCCGTCTATAACGGCAAGGCGTTTGCGCCGAGCGCGGACGTCAAGCTCGGCGCGACGACGCTCACAGCCGCCACCGATTACACCCTCTCCTATGCGCACAACCGCGACGTTGGCCTGGCCACCGTCACGGTGAGTGGCATCGGCGCCTACACCGGCACCGCGACGGCGACCTTCGTCATCGTCCCGGCCAAGGCCGTGCTGCTCTCGGTCACGCCGGCTGTCAAGAAGGCCGTGGTGGCCTGGAAGGCAAGCGCCGGTGGCGTGGGCGGCTACCAGGTCGCCTATGCGGGCAAGGCTGGCGGCACCTACCACATCGCCGGCACCACCACCGCCCGGGCCAAGACCGTACGCGGTCTGAAGTCAGGCACGGTGTGCTTCTTCAAGGTTCGCGCCTTCGTCAAGGTCGGCGGCACCACCTACTACGGCGCCTGGAGCGCCACCAAGCGCGCCAAGATCGGCTGATCGCCGTCCGGGCAGCGTGATGGACCGGGCGGGGGAGCGGGGGCCGCGGGCCTCACTCCCCCGCCCCTGACATCGAGGCGGGTGAACAGGTCGGCATGAGGCGGTATGGCACGTCGAGGCGGGGACGGATCCCACGCGCTGCCCAGCTCGACCTACTGGCCGCCTGTCTAGCCGCGGCTGGCTGCGTCCTTGCCAGCACTTCTGCCCCTGCCCTAGCGCACGCGGCTGCATCCGCGGCCGGCTCGCCTGCGACTGGGCCGGCCATCGACGCCGCTGCTCGCACGATCGCGGCGGCCGGCCGCCGCGCCCCAGTGCCGCTGCGGGTGACCGTCGGCAAGTCACTGTCGCTTGGCTGGATCCCGGTCCGCAGCGTCGTGGTTGCGACCACGCCGCGTGCGATCAAGGTCGGCATCTCGTGCGGCATGGCTTCGTGCGGCGAGAACCCCTGCCTCTGCGGCGGCCCGGTCGATGCCTGGGGTGACTGCGCCTGCAACGGGCTGCGCACCGTCACGCCGACACTTCATCTTTGCTCGTCCGACAGAGGCGTCGTGCGAGTGCTTGTGATCGGCCGCCGGCGCTGGCTGCTGCCCACGGGCATCGGTCGCACGGTTCTCACCGTGCGCGGCACCCTGGCGCACTACTCGGCGGCCGAGGCGACGGTGGTCGTCACCGTCTCGCCTACGGCCTTCGTCGCGCTCGGCCTGCTGGCCGTGGTGCTCGTCGGGACGGCAGGGACGGTCGTGTTCGCCGTCGCGGTCGCACTGCGTCGGGTCGGGGCCCGTCGCAGGAAGGGAGTCGGGTCATGCGCCAGCTGACGCTGAGATGGCCGCCGGTCGTGCTGGCTGGTCTGATGTGCATCTACGCCCTCGCCCTGCCGGGCAGTGCCGCGGCCTACTTCGACCTCGGGACCGTCTCGGTGACGACCGGCAGCTCGTCGGTCGCCGTGACGGCAGGCTCTACCGCTACCGTCTCGGTCACCGTCTCGCCTGCGTCGATGGCCGAGCTTCCGGGCTGCGGCATGGCGACCTGTCCTGACGATTGTGGTCCCGGCTGCCTCGACTCCAACGGTCAATGTACCTGCGGCGGCACGACCTATACGACCTACACGACCGCGGTGACGGCGAGCTCAAGCGACGCGGCCGTAGCTGAGGTGAGCTACTCCGCCGGGATGATCACCGTGACCGGCGTCGGCCCCGGCACTGCGACGATCACGATCACGGCTTCGTTGCGCCAGTACTCCAACGGCTACGCCACCGTGCAGGTGACCTGCAGTCCGCGGGCGTCGTCGCCGTCGCCAAGGCCCACGCCGCACAGCAGCACGACGCCGTCGAGCCGCGGCCGGGCCAACGGGAGCGTCAGCGGCTCGGGCGGTTCGCATGCGTCGCGGTCCGCCGCCGACAAGAGCGGCACGGGTGTGACCACAGACCACGGCCGGCGCGTCCTTGTGATCCGCCTCGTCGGCACGATGGCGCCGGCGGAGGCCCTCGATCGGGCCGCCGCCAAGGGCCTGCTCGTGACCTTCTGGACCGGCCTCTCGGCGGCTCGCCCGGCCTACTCGTGGACTTTCGACGGCAGACAGCTGCCGCGGCGAGAGGGCAGCATCGACCTCGGTATCGACACGGCCACGGCGGTCGGCGGTGAACTCGGCCGCATGATCGTGGGTCGTCACTGTCTCGTGCTCGGCTTCAACTACAGCGGTGCGCTGCCCGCGCCGGCGCTGGTGCGGCTCGCCGTGGGCTCGACCTACCCCGACGGCAAGACGGTCACCCTCTACTCCTATGACGCCTCGCACCACGCGTTCTTGCGCCAGGCGCGCGACCTGAAGGTGAAAGCGGGCTTCGTGGGCTTGCCCCTGCGGCACTGCTCGATCTATGTGCTCAGCACAGTCGGCGACCTTTGCTGCCTACCAGCCGCGACCCCGCTCGGCTCGGGGTCGACCGGTGGCCACCACTCGCTGATGGCGGCGCTCGTCGCGGCGCTGGTCGTCGCTGCGGCAATCGTTGTCATCGCCCTGCTGCTGCTCAAGCGGCGCGTGCGGCGGTCGGCAGCTGAGGCGGATCGTGGTAGCGGTGCGGGTGTGTGGGAGCGCAGATGAGGCCCGCGGGTGGGCAGCGGCGCCGGCGACGGACGGCATCGCGTGCTTGAGGTCGAGAGCGTGACTAAGCGCTACGGCGCGTTTGTGGCCCTCCAGGATGTGAGCTTCACCGCCGGGCAGGGCCTCGTGCACGGCCTGGTCGGCTATAACGGCGCCGGCAAGACGACCCTGCTCAAGACGATCGCCGGCGTCTACCGCTGCGACGGTGGGGCGGTGCTGCTTGAGGGCGAGTCGGTACATCGCCGCCGCCGGCCGGGCCGCGCACCGTTCCTCGTGGCCGACGAGCCCTACCTGCCGCCGCGGGCCACGCCCGACCTGCTGCGCCGCTTCTACCGCGGCTACTACCCGTCGTGGCGCGACGACGTCTACGACCGCCTGCTCGAGGCCTTCGAGCTTGATGCGAAGGGCCGCGTCGAGCGCTTCTCCAAGGGCATGCGGCGCCAGGTGGTGCTGCTGCTGGCGCTCGCCTCGGGCTCCCGTTGCCTGCTGCTCGACGAGTCCTTCGACGGTCTCGACTTGGGTAAGCGCAATCTCTTCAAGCTGCTGCTGCGCCGCTACGCGCGACAGCGCGACGCGGTCGTCGTGCTCTCCTCGCACAACCTGCGCGAGCTCGAGGGCGTCGTCGACCGGGTCGCTTTGCTGGAAGGTCGCCACCTCATCTTCGACGAGACGGTCGCTGAGCTTCATGGCCGCTTTCGGCACTATCGGCTCAGTGGCGAGATCTCAGCCGCAGAGCGCGACCGCCTCGAGGAGTCGCGGGCCCTGCGCTGGCTGCGTCGTGACGACGATGGCGCCTTGGCCTTCGTGGCCGACGTGGCGGTCGAGGTTGAGCTCGCCCAGCACGATGCGTCTATCGCGGGGCGGCTTGCATCCAGCCCCGCGACGCTCGAAGAGATCTTCCTCAACCGCCGTGAGGTAAGCGATGACGACCTCGAGCGAATCTTCGCCTAGCGTGCCCGCGACCGTGTCCGACGCGGGTGGCGTGACGGCCACGAGCGGGCGCGCGCCGGTCGCCGTCGCTCCGGCCGAGGCGAGCGCCAACCAGGCCATGCGCGCCGCCGTCCACGATGCCCTCTGGTCGTTGCGCCGGGTGCTCTCACTTGGGCTGCTCGGCCTGGTCGTCTTTGCGGTGCTGATGCCAGTTTCGACCGCGGCCGTCCCGCAGAGCTCGGTCTTCACGCTGGCCTACACGCATGATCAGCTACGCTTTCGCTTCTTCGCCGGCCCACTGACGCCGGTCGTCCTGCTTGCGACCGTCGCTTTTGGCATCTCCCTGGGCGTTGCGCTCTTCCGCTTCGCGCTGGTGCGCGATCAGGCCGCCGCCGTGTTCTCGCTGGGGCTCGGCCGGGTGACCCTCTTCTGCACACGCCTGGTCGTGGGCACGCTCGTCCTTGCCGTCTGCCTGCTCGTGCCGCTCGCGGTCGCGCTCCTGCTCAACTGCCTGGCTCTCGGCGTCACGCCCGGCGTCGTCGGCCAATGCGCTGCCGTCGGCGCCGGCCTGCTCGTCTTGGGGCTCATCTCGCTCGCGGCCGCCGCGCTCAGCTGTCTGGTCGCCGGCACGGTCGCCGAGGCGCTTGCCTTCTGCGCGGCGCTGCTGGGCTCAGTGACGGTGGCCACCTGGGGGCTGAATGCTGTGATGAGTCGCCTGCTGGTCGGCAACGGCTTCGGTGCCTTGACCTCGTCGCAGACGACGACCGTGGCGCCCTCGCTTGTGTCGGCCACCTCGGCGTTCAATCCGGTGCTGGCCTTCGATGCGTTTCTGCGTCGCCATGCCGTCTTCTGGCGTCACGGTCTCGTGCCGCGGCCGCCCGCGGTTGACTGGCGCACGCCGGTACTCTGGCTGGCCGTCATCGCGGCCCTCGTCGTGGCCGCTGCGGTGAGCGCCGAGCGGCGCCGCAGCGAGAATGCCGGCATCGCCGGCAGCGCGCTTGCAGTCGACCTGTTCGCCTGTGGCGTGATCGGCTTCGGAGGCTTTGCCGTGGTCTTCCACCTGCTCGCTTCGGCCGGCATCGGAGCAGCACTCGCGGCCGGGGTCGTCACTCTCGTGCTCGTCGGCCTTGCCCTGATGCGCGGGCCGCAGCGCGAGCGCGCACCCTGGTCGCGCACGAGCGCCGTGGTGGCTGGGCAGACCGTTGTCGTGCTTGCCGTTGTCGCAGTCGTGGCCAGCGGCGGGCTGGGCTACAGCGGTCGTGTACCGTCGCCGGCCAGCGTGGCGAGCGTCACCGTTTCATACACCGGCTCGCCGGAGTACCTGGCGGTGCCGGTCGCGGCGAGCTCGGTGGGGCGTAGCTACTACTTCATCGGGGGCTACACCTACGACACGGCGGCTGCCGTGCGCCTCGTCGAGCGCGTGCACCATGCCCTGATCGGTGACGCACACCAGCCGCTTGCGACAGCCGTCAGTGGTCCCTTCGCCGACACGGTCGTGCCCTATGACATCGTCATCACCTATCGACTGCGCGATGGCGGGCATCTGACGCGCTACTACGACCGCGCCCGCCTCGCCGACCTCGCCGCCCTGCTGCACCTCGACGACCTACGCGGAGTGCGCACCCTGGAACGTGCCCTCATTACCGGCGATCTCGACGGCCTCAGCCCGAGTGCCACCGCGGCCGTCGTGGCCGCGCCTGGCTGGGGTGCCTACCGCAGCGGTCAGGTCGTGCTGGCCGACCGCTGGTACAGCCATCCCGAGACCCTCTCGCTGAGCGTCGCCGAGCGCGCCGGCCTGCTTGCGGCCATCGCCCGCGACGTGACCTCCCAGCCCGCCGCTGCGCGCTACTTCCCCAGGCAGCCCGCGGCCGGCGTGATCGCCTTCACCGGCGACCCAGACACGGCGATGCTGGGCTACCAGTTCGGCGACGCGCTCGTCTACCTGACCCCCGACATGACCGCGACACTTGCCTTCCTGCGGTCGCACGGTCTGGCCGGCGAGCTTCGCTTCCACGGCAGCATCCAGAGCCTCACCTTCGAGAAGTACGAGCCCTACGGCGGCATGGCCCGGCCGACCAGCCCGGCCGACCAGTACTTCCTGGGTTACCGCTCTTCGGTTGCGCAGGACTTCTGGACCCAGCAGGATTTCGGCCTGCGTCTTGCGACCAACGACCCGGCGCAGATCGCGCAGATCGTCCCTCGTTTGCGCGCCACCTACTTTCTAAGCGACGGCGGCTATCTCGTCGCCGCCAAGATCGCTGGCTCGAACGTCTGGGCCTACTGCTACCTGCCGGCGGCCGAGGCCCCGGGCTATGTGCGCAAGGGGGCGCTTTGAGTGGCGGGCGCCCCCGGTGGCTGGTCGCCGCGGCGCTCGGAGCGGCGCTGGTCGCTGCCCTTGTGGCCGGTGGCTGCGCCCACGTGCGCCTGACGGCCGACTCGCCCCGCATGATCGGCTATGCGATCGTCTCGTCGAGTGCCGGCAGCGAGACGTCACAGCGGGTCGTGGTGACGGTGCGCTTCGATCGGCCCATCAGAGTCGGCACCGGCGCCCTGGCGGACCTCGACCTGCGCGTCGACGGCGCTCAGCTCGACCATCGCACCTCGTTTGCGGTGGTGCGACAGGCCGGGCCCGATGCGCTTGCCGTGGTGATCGGTGCCGCGCCGCAGGCGACGGGCCCGGCCGGCGGCGCCTACTTCGCCCTGCACTACGGGCGCCTTGCGATCACGGCCGCCGGCGGCGCCGGCGGCCTCGCCCACGTGACCGGCGTCGGCGGGGCGTCGGCTCGTGCGTTTGCCATTCGTTGTCTGGTGCCCTCAGGGCTGCGCATCGCGGTCCTTGCGGCGGTGCCTGGTGATGCGGCCACCGGCCGGGCGGCGAGCGTCACCTTCCGCGTCGTTGCGACGCCGGTCATCCGCGTCGTGTCGTGGCTGGAGCTCACGCCTGGCGGCCCCCGCGTGCTGGTCCACAACCACGAGTTCCTCGCCTACGAGCCCGATACCTACGCGGCTCACCTGGCAAGCTCGCTCGAGGCGTCGTTTCACGGCGTTTACCGCTGTCAGGCACGCGGGGCCACGGTGACCGTGACGGCGACCCGCGCGATCGCCGCTCAGGCGCTGCGACCGATCGTCTGTGAGGGTGCCTGGTGAGCGACGCGGCCGCAGGCGAGCCGCTCGAGAGGCGCGCGCCGGCGCGGCGCGAGTCGAGCGCGCCGCGACACGGCGCGCGCCTGACCTTTGTCGCCCTCGCGGTGCTCGCCGCCGCCGCCGCCTTCGTCTCGCTTGGCGTGGGCCGCTACCCACTCGCCCCGCCTGAGATCGTCCGCCTGCTGATTGGTCGCGCCGGAGCCGGCGCCACGACTCAGCACGACGTGCTCTTCCTGCTGCGCCTGCCGCGGGTCGGCGCGGCGCTGCTTGTGGGGGCAGCATTGGCGGGCGCCGGCTGCGCCTACCAGGGGCTGTTTCGCAACCCCATGGCCTCGCCCGACCTGCTCGGCGCCTCGGCCGGTGCCGGCTTTGGCGCCGCGCTCGCCATTCTGCTGTCGCTCGGTGGTGCCGGCATCGAGGCGCTGGCCTTCGCCGGCGGTCTGTGCGCGGTCGCCGTCACCTACGCCATCTCACGGGTCCTCGAGCGCCGCATGGACGGCGTGCTCGTGCTGGTGCTGGCCGGCATGGTGATCGGCAACCTCTTCGTCGCCTTCACCTCGACCGTCAAGTTCGTGGCCGACCCCAACTCGCAGCTTCCCGAGATCACGTTCTGGCTGATGGGCGGCCTGTCGGCCGTTCGCGCCCCCGACGTCGCCTGGCTCGGGGCGGCCGTCGCCGCCGGCACCGCCGGGCTGCTCGCTTTGCGCTGGCGCCTGAACGTGATGACCTTTGGTGACGAGGAGGCGCTCGCGCTCGGCGTCGACGCCCGCCGCGTGCGCTACGCGACGATCGTCTGCGCCACGCTCATGACCTCGGCGGCCGTGGCCGTGGCCGGCATGGTGGGTTGGGTCGGCCTCATCATGCCCCATCTTGCGCGCCTCGTGGTGGGCTCTGACAACCGTCGCCTGGTGCCGGCCTCGATGCTCATGGGCGCCTCGTTCCTGCTGGTTGTCGACGACCTGTGCCGCACGGTCTATACCACCGAGATCCCCCTCACCATCCTCACCTCGATGATCGGCGCGCCGCTGTTCGTGTGGCTGGTGGCGCGGCGGGGACGACCGTGACGCCGGGCACGGCGACATCAGGTGCCGGTAGGGCCTCGCTGTCGACCGTCCCACTGGCCACGGGCCAGCCCTGCGCCGATCTTGCGCTACGCGCCGAGGGCCTGTGCTGCGGCTACGGCGGCGTGCCCGCCGTGCGCGACGTGTCGTTTGCGGTGGAGGCCGGCCAGGTGCTCTGCCTGCTCGGGCCCAACGGCGCGGGCAAGTCGACCCTGTTAAAGACGATGCTCGGCCTGCTGCCGGCGCTCGACGGCCGCGTGCTGTTCGGCGGGACCGACATGGCACGCTGGTCACGCCCCCGGCGGGCGCGCGCCATGGGATACGTGCCACAAAGCCACGCTCCGGCCTTTCCGTTTACGGTGCACGACGTCGTGCTGATGGGGCGTACACCACGGCTCGGCGCCTTCTCGGCCGTGCGTGCGGCCGACGAGGATATCGCCGGGCGCGCCCTCGACGACGTCGGTGCCGGCGCTCTGGCTGGGCGCGACTACACCACACTGTCGGGGGGCGAGCGCCAGCTCGTGCTGATCGCCCGGGCGCTCGCCCAAGAAGCCCAGGTGCTGGTCATGGACGAGCCCACCGCCAGCCTCGACTTCGGCAACCGTGCCCGCGTGCTTGGCATCGTGCGGGCGCTGGCGGCCGCCGGTCGCAGCGTTGTAATGACTACCCACGACCCCGACCAGGCCTTTCTTGCGGGCGGCGACGTGGGGCTGCTGCGTCCCGGTGGAGCTTTCGAGCTGGGCCCGGCCGCCGCGGTGATCACCGCGGCCAGTCTGGGCGAGGTCTACGGCGTGCGCGCCGCGGTCGTGCCGGTCGTCGACCCCGAGGGCGGCGGAACGGTAGCCTGCGTGCCGTTTGACAGCCCGTCGGGCGACCGCGAATGCAGGCAGCCATGAGAACTTGGGCGATTTCGGCGCGGCTGGTCGTGGCCCTGGCCGCCTTGTCCCTGTTGGCCGGCGGCATAGCAGCGGCTGCGGGCTGCGGGCAGCTCGGTCCGGTGACCTCGGCCGGCGGGACACGGGTCATCACCGACATGGGCGGTCGCCGCGTGACCGTGCCGCGCGCGATCTCGCGCGTCTTCTGCTCGAACCCGATCGGCACGATCGACATCTACGGCCTCGCCCCCAGCTTGCTCGCCGGCTGGAACTACAGGCCCTCCAGCGCAGCCACGCCCTACATCGCCGCGCGCTACCTGAAGCTACCCGCGCTCGGCGTGTGGATGGGCGCGGGGGCGACACCCAACATCGAGGCGGTGCTCGCCGCGCACCCCGACGTGATCCTCTGCTTCTGGACGGTCGACGCCACCGGCGTGCGCATGGCCGACCAGATCCAGCAACAGACGGGCGTGCCCGTCGTGCTCGTCGACTACGACATCCGCTCGACGCCGGCGACCTTCGCCTTTCTCGGGCGGTTGCTGGGCCAGCCGGCGCGGGGGCAGCTGCTGGCCTCATACTGCCGCGCCAAGCTCGCGGCGATCCGCCGCGTCGTGGCCGGCGCACCGGCGGGGCGACACCCTTCGGTGTTCGTCGCCGAGGGCTTGGGCGGTCTCGAGACCGACCCGGTCGGCTCGATGCACGTGCAGGACACCTTCGACCTGCTCGGCGTGCGGAACGTGGTCACGCTGCCGGGCGCCGCCGGTCAGGGCATGGGCATGCCGACGGTCTCACTCGAGCAGGTGATCGACTGGCGACCTGACGCCGTCCTGGTGAGCGAGTACGACATGGGTGCCTCGCGCATGTCCGACCTGTACGGCGAGATCCGTACCGACCCAGGTTGGGGCGCGGTCGCTGCCGTGCGCGCCGGTCAGGTCTTCCGTATCCCGCAAGCGCCGTTCGCCTGGCTTGGCCGGCCGCCATCGGTCGCCCGGCTGCTGGGCTGCTTGTGGCTGGCCAAGGCGCTCTACCCGACGGCCGCCGCACACATCGACCTCATCGCTGAGACGCGGCGCTTCTTTCGGCTGTTCTACCGCTACGATCTGAGTGACCCTCAGGCGGAGTCGCTGCTCGCCGGCTCCGGCGTGTCGTAACCGTCCGTCTCATCTGGCAAAGGAGCCGCCCATGCCCACGGTCATGAACCCCATCGGCGTCATCCATACGTCGTTTGCCACCAAGGACCAGGCTCCGATCCAGGGTGCCTGGCACCCCGAGAGCGAAGGCACGGTCGAGGTCTTCGAGCAGTACGCCGAGGGTCTCACCGACATCGAGGGCTTCTCGCACCTGTACCTGATCTTCGAGCTCGACCGCGCCGCGCCGACGGAGATGAGTCGTGTGCCCTTTCTGAGCGACCAGCCCCACGGCCTGTTCGCCTGCCGACATCCGGCCCGGCCCAACCCCATCGGGCTCACCGTCGTGACACTCAAGAGGCGCGAGGGCACGACGCTCACTGTGGGCTGCGTCGACATGCTCGACGGCACGCCGCTGCTCGACATCAAGCCCTACCTGCCGCAGTTCGACAGCTTCCCCGACGCGACCGAGGGCTGGTTTGCCGGCCAGGGCGACCGCCCCAAGCCGGCCGGCAGGGAGTAGAGGGGAGCAGCTTCACCACTCGCGCATCAGTGTCCGCTGACCGGCCTTGCGCAGCGGCTCGCAAGGATCGGGCCCCTGACCTCGGTAGGCGACGATGTGCAGGTTGGGCCCGAGCACGTCGTTGACGAGCAGGCGCCCGTCGCGGGATTCCGGGTCCACGACTCAAGCCAATCTGCGTAGGTGATGTGGCCGGCCGATTCGTCAAAAGTGGCCCATCAGTGTGCGATATCCGGCCTGCTCCCGCGTCTCGACAGGACTCGGCTCGTCGGCGTTCCAGTAGACGCGCTCGTCTTCGCGGTCCGGCACCACGTTGATGAGCAGATACCTGAGCGCATCGAGGGGATGCGAGAAGATTTCGTGATCCTGATAGATCTTGTGGTTGATGCGGTGCGGCTTGACCTGCGAGAGGGCCCGCACGAGACCCTTGCAGCGCGCGGCGACCACCAGCGGCCGCTCCTTGTCGGCCAGCAGGTCCATGATGCGCACGCAGCCGTCGCGGATCGCAGACGACTTGCCCACCGGGCGCAGTCCCTGCCGGGCAAAGAGCTCGAACTCAGTCTGGGCGGTCTGGGTGTTGATGCCCTTACCGGCCGGGTCGCAGCAGCTGTAGCGCGGCTCCTCGACAAGGCCGAAGGTCGCCTCACGAGCCTTGATCTGCTCGACGAACTCGGGGGTGGCCGTATCGGTGGGCAGCAGCTCGTCGATGATGAAGAGCTGTCCGGAGGGTGAGGACTGGGCCCACAGGCAGGCCGAGTAGTTAAAGCCGAAGTCGACCGCTCGCCAGGTGTGCCAGTTGGCCACGATTGCGATCTCCTTGACGTGACGCTCGAAGCTGAAGCGCTTGAAGAAGGCACCCTCGGGGCTGCGGAAGGCGTCCTGCACGCTACGGGCGTGCTCACGGCGGGCACCGTCCGGGTCGGCGGCTTCCTCGACGTTGAGCCGATACCACTCCTCATCGCGCCGCGGGTCGGCATCGGAGGGGATGAACAGCGTCTTGTAAGCGCCGCGGCCCGCAGCGGCATTGGCATAGAGGGCGGCGAAGGCGTCGTCGTCGCCGTTGCCGGTCGAGACGATGTGGATGCGGCCGCAGCCTGATTCCATGGCGGCGAGCTGTTCGGTCGGCCAGGGCCAAAAGGCGTATTCATCGGCCAAGCCGTGGTAGCTTGCCATACCGCGCGCCAGCGGCTGGGTTGCGGTCATCGCCCGGTAGCTTGAACCGTTGGCAAAGAGCAGGTCGCGCTTGGTCTTGCGCACGATCTTGGCTCGCCAGGCCTCGGGCAGCGGCGACTCGGGTAGCAGGCGCAGCCTGCCCGGCTCCGAGCTTGCCTCGTAGCCGGCCAGGGTGAGCAGGCGCACGATCGCCTCGCGGGCGTAGGGGTCAGACTGACGGGCGATCGGGAAGGTGCGGTTGCCCCAGAAGGTGCCGGCCCAGAGCATGAAGGCCAGCTCGAGCCAGGTGATGCCCACCTGGCGGCCCTTCGGGATGATGAGCTTCTCGGCCTTCTCGATGACCTCGAGGGCCTCCTGCTGGGCCGGCCACAACTCGAAGGGGATGAGCGTGCCTGTCTCCTTGGCCACGATCAGGCAGCGACGTACGAACTCAAGCAGCGGTGGCGGCTTCAGCGGCCGCCAGTTACCGGTCAGGGCGATCACCTCGGCGTCGTTTAGCTTGCTGACGAGCGCGCGGGCGCGGGCGTGCTGGTTTGGCGTGGGTGTCTTCATCGTTTGCATCCTCCTGAGCAAGCAGTTCGGCAAGGTGGGCACGGGCGGCCTCGGCGTCGACGGCTTGGCCATCGTTGCGTTTGCCATGCAGCTCGAGTAGCTGGCTGAGCTGGCGGTCGGCGGCAAGCTCGGTGCGCAGATCACCCTTGGCCGCCGAGCGGGCGATGATGCGTTCCAGGCGGTGAATGCTCATGCCGAGCTTCTCGTCGTAGTCGAAGTCGGCCGCCGCCCTCCTTTGGGCCCGTGACTTGGTCATGTAGTACTGCAGGGTCGCGTCGCTCACGCTCGGCCCCCAGCTGGTCTTGGCGTTGACGTAGGCGCGGATCTCGCGCAGCCCCATGCAGTCGGCAACAAGCTGGCCGACCTCGCCTAGGCGGCGGGCAATCTCGGCCTTAGTGGCCCGCGCCATCGCGGATTGCCTGTCGACCGGTAAAGGCCTCCCAGCGTCGCACCGCGACATCGCAGTAGGTCGGCGAGAGCTCAAGGGCATAGCAGCGTCGACCGGCAAGCTCGGCGGCGATGATCGCCGTGCCACTGCCGCAGAACGGCTCGTAGATGACCTCGCCGATCCTGGTGTGGTACTCGATCGGTCGCCTGATGAGCTCGACCGGCTTACAGGTGGGGTGTTCCTGCGGTCCGTCGAGGACCGCCGAGGCGATCTCCCAGACCGCGGTCGCATTGGCCGGTGGGCGGCGCTCGGCCCGCGGCCGCGCCCCCTTGATCCAGCCATAGGCGATCGGCTCGTAGTTCCAGCAGTAGTCGCAGCGTGAGAGCACGATGCGGGTCTTCTGCCAGATCAGGATCTGATGGAGCAGGTAGCCGGCCTGCTCCCAGGCCGCAAAGACAAGCGGAGAGCGCATCATGCCGAAGAACATGTAGATCGCGGGCGTCTTGGCGAGGGCCGTGCTGCGCGCCGTCGTGAGAAAGTCCTTGTAGAACTCAACGGCCGTGGCCTGGTCGGTGTAGCTGTCCCAGTGCTTGGTGCCGGCGTCGGGTGCGCCGCCGGGGCGCTTGCCGCCGTTGGCCCAGGTGGGCGGGTGGTTACCGCCGTCGTAGTCGACCAGGTAGGGCGGATCGGTCGCCATCAGGGTGGCCTGCTCGCCGTTCATCAGCTGCTTCACCATGTTCGCGTCGGTGCAATCGCCGCAGAGCAGGCGGTGGTCACCGAGGATCCAGAGGTCGCCGGGCTTGCTGACGGGCTCGGCCGGCGTCTCGGGCACGCTGTCGGGCTCGGCCAGACCGGCCAGCGGCGGCATGAGCTCGGCAAGTTCGGCGGCATCGAAGCCCAGCACGTCGATGTCGTAGTCGATCGAGACGAGCTTGCTGATCTCGACAGTGAGCAGCTCCTCGTTCCAGCTGGTCTCCTCGCCGGTGCGGTTGTCGGCGATGCGATAGGCGGCGACCTGGGCGGGGGAGAGGTGAGCCGCGACGATTACCGGCACCCTGGCGAGGCCCAGCTGCTTGGCCGCCAGCAGGCGGGTGTTGCCGACCACCACGACGTCGTTTGCATCGACGACGAGCGGCTGCATGAAGCTGTACTCCTTGATCGAGGCCGCGACCTTGGCGATCGCCTGTGGCGGGCAGTTGCGGGGGTTAGCCTCGTAGGGGATCGGCCGCTCGATCGGCCAGAGCGCGATGCGCTGTCTGCGTTGCCTGGTACGACGCGCGTGAGTCTTGTCGTTGAGCTGGTCGGGGTATGCGTCCATCTCCCTCTCCTTTTTGAGTCAGGGCCTTGCGTGCTCTCAAGGAGGTGGGAGAATCTACGAATGCCACAGAAAAGAGTGGATGGACCGACTGACTGGGATCACAGGTGACCGAGCCAGACGATCTCAACGACGGACATCGCCTAAGTGACGGCGAAGCTCTGAAGCGAGCACTAGGCGAGGGCGATCGTCTTCAGGCTGCCGGCCGTGTCGTGGGCGGCGCCAAGACGCGCGCCGAGGCCGGCATGACCGACGCCTCCGCGGAGCGCGACGAGCAGGAACGTTGGGGGGTGCGCCTGGCGGGGCTTGAGCCGCTGGCATCGCCGCAGCTGCTCAGTGACGCTATCTGCTACGCGATCGAGGCCGCTGGCGACGTTGCCGGCGTCCTGCGTCATAAAGACGCTGCCACCCAGCTTGAGTCGATCGACAACTGCGCGGAGGGCTTTGCCGTGCAGTTCATGCGGGCGCGATTGGCCGGTGGGCTTGAGGCCGAGCTGCCGACGAGAGCCCACGTCGGCTATCAAGAGGTCATGGCCACGGCGCGGGTGCGCGAGATCGCTACCCGCCGTGTGGCCGAACTGCGCAAAGAGGTCTTCGGCTCGGCGCAGGTCCCCTTTGCCACGCTGGCCGAGGCAACCGACTGGATCGAGCAGGAGCAGAAGCGGGCCGGCAACTACAGCGACGAGGAGAGTCGCGAGCTCCTTGCGGCCTATCGCAAGATCGGTATCGAGCTGACCCAGCTGGGTTATCGGGGTCGCGGCTACCGACACGACTACCTGCATCCCTTTCTACGCTACTTCGCCACCCGTCACGGAGCCGGCGTCCGTTACTGGGAGGTGGGCAAGTCGGTGCCTCTGCTGCTACTGCACTATGGCCAGGGGGAGCTCGTCAGGGACTTGCTCGTCGAGGAGTGGCAGACGGCCGACTTCGTCTTGTTCGGTGTGCCCCCGGCGGTGCCGCGCTACAGCATAATCTGGCGCGATCGTTCGGTGAGCGACCCTGACGCCAGTCCGCGGGAGATCGTCAGGGCGAGCTGGATCGAGCTACGTATCCACGACCGCTTCTTCTCCTATGAGGACATCCGCGAAGTCTTTCGCTACCTGGCGACAAGCGGCTTTCTGCTGTCGCGCAAGTCACCGGCCCAGCTCGCAAAGCTGCAGCGCCTACAGCGCTTCGTCGATGAGCGCCGCCCGCCAGGGGGCTGGCGCGGCGGCGCTCTGCACAAGGCACGGCCTTGGCGTCAGGTCGCATCGGAATGGAACGATGCCAACCCCGAGGCGCGCTACTCTCTGAGCGGCATCCAGAAGGCTTACAAGGAGGCCAGCAACTACTTCTCAGGTGCGCCAACCAGCGCGAGCCGGCATCGCGGGCGGCGTCCCCCCGGGGGGGACGTAGGCAGGGCCAACTCTTCGCCGAATGGCGCCGGCGGGCTGCCGACATAGCTGCCGACATTGCTCCTGGCGTGCAGCGACGGCGCACGACCCCCCGTTTTGTTAGCCGGTTTGCCCTCTTCGCGGCCCGAATCGACCCGGGAAAGACCTGCACATCGCGGCCTTTTGCGGTTGGCCAACGAAGCGAAATCGGCTAAGATAATCTAACAAACGGATTCCGTAGTAGAGCACAACTGCAAAACCTTAATCACCGGTTCGACTCCGGTGGCCGCCTCCACAAGATCCTCCTGCACCCGGCCACTTCGCAGGACTTGTCCACGCCTGCTCGCAGGCCAGATGCCGACATCCGCGCCGACATCCGACGGCAAGGGACGCCGGCGACGCCTACGCACTGCAGCTCACAGCTCAAACACGTCTGACTCTCAAGCGGCAGCCGGTCCTGTCGATTTCACGCAAAGACACAGGGAACGGTGTCCGAGGATGGAAGGCGGTGCGATGCAACAGGCAGCCCTGGACAAGTCCAGCCCACTCGCCCGGATCGCGGCGATCGACGTCGACGGCACGCTCTACTCGGAGCGCACCGCACAGCTTGCCTTCCTGCGCCTGCTGCGCTCCTCCGGGCTGCTTGGCTGGGCCGACCTGGCGTGCCTGGCGGCGATCTTCCTGGCGCATCGCTGCGCCCTGCTCGACCCCGACCAGGCGCGTCGCCGCGGCATGGCCGTACTCGACGGCCTGCCGGCCTCCCGGGCCGAACTGCTGGCCGACCAGCTGGTGGCGGCGCTTTTGCCGCGTGTGGCCCGCGAGGCACGCGCGGAGATCGCCGAGCTGCAGCGCCGTGGCTGTCGCGTGCTGCTGGTCTCGGCCGGTCTGAGCATGGTCGTCGGTCGCCTGGCCGCGGCCCTTGACGCCGACGGCTACCTCGCCACCGAGCTTGCCGTGGTCGCCGGTCGTTGCCGGGCGGCCTTTGTTGGGCCGGTGGTCGAGGGTCCCCACAAGTGGTCGGCCCTGCGCAGCTACGCCGATCGGCGCTTCGGTGCCGGCGGCTGGCAGCTCGCCTACGCCTATGGCAACTCGACAAACGACCTGCCCCTGCTGGCACAGGCCGAGCAGGCCGTCGCGGTAAACGCCCAGCGCAAGCTCACTCACGCGGCCCTGCGCAGGGGCTGGCGGCGGGTCAGCTGGCCGTAGCGGCCGCTCTCGTCTCGTGCGCACCTGCGCCCACTCCGAAGGCATCGACGATGCCGCAGAGATCGCCCAGACGCAAGCGCCATCTGCAGGAGACGCTTGGGCGCTGCAAGGCGTTCGTCGAGACCCAGCGGCAGCAAAGGGCGGACTCGTGAAGCCCCGCGAGCTTATCGGCAAGACCCTGCTCGTCCTGTACGGGCTGATCGTCGCGGCCATCCTGCTCGTCGAAGACGGCACCGCCTTGGGGCGGCCGGGCCTGACTACGCGCGGCGTGGAGGCCGTGATCCTCGTGGCCGCCGCGATCTGCCTTACGACCGTCGTTCGCCTGTTCGTGGCTTGACGGCAGGGGCGGCCTTGAGCCGCGCTTGCTAGCGTTGGGTGTTGCCGTCTCTGCCCTGTTGCCCGTGTGTTTGCACCCGGGCGCTTCAGGCGGCCGACGGGACCATCATCACACGTGGCCCCGGCCTCCTGACTTGCGCATCGGAGCGGAGGCCACTGCCCGCTCGGGAACGTCAAGTTCCGCTGCCGCCTGGTCGACAGGAGATGAGAGGCTATGATGCCGATAGGCGGCTCCGACGGAGATCTGCCGAACGACGAGGAGGACGAGTCATGGCGCACGGGGGACGCACATCGGCCTCTCATCGACGGACGCGCCTGACGCTGCTCTGCCTGTCGCTGGCGATTGCCTCAGCCCTCGCCGTCGCGCTCGTCGCAGCCGCTCCCGCTCTCGCTGACGACACGACGCCACCGCAGGTCACCACGCTCAGCCTCACGCCCTCGCAGGTCGACACCGACACCACCGACCAGGCGGTGACCCTGACTGTCACGATCAGCGACGCGCAGTCCGGCGTCAGCGCGGCCTCGTATGAGCTCGAATCGACCGGCTCTACGCAGACACTCGTCGGGACGCTCGGATTCGTATCAGGCGACATGTACGACGGCATCTACAGCGCCACCGTCACGATGCCAGAAGGCAGTCAAACGGGTGTTTGGAGCCTCTACCTTCGGCTCACCGACAACGTCAACAACTCGGCCACGCTCTCGCCGAGCGAACTCGACGCACAGTTCGGCGCGGGCAGCGCCGAGGTCACAAACACGGCGACACTGGCGGATTCGACGCCACCGGCACTGGATGCCTTCGCTGCGACTCCGGCACAGGTCGACACGGGATCGAGTGCTCAGACGATCACGGTGAACGCCACTCTCTCCGACGCTCAATCAGGCGTGACGACGGCCGGGGTCCAGCTTCGCGAGGAGGGCGGCACGCAGGTCGTGAGCTGCGCTCTCTCGCTGGTCTCGGGCGATGTCCACAACGGCGACTACACGGGCACCCTTAGGTTGCCGTGCGGCAGTGCCGCCGGCACTTGGGACGTCTACGTCGACTCGGCGGATGCGCTGGGCAACTCGCAGTGGTGGGCGCCGATTCAGCTCGACCAGCAGTTCGGTGCCGGCTCTGGGGAGGTCACCGACACAGCGTCCGTCTCGGACACCTCAGCGCCGCAGGTGACTGCCTTCAGCATCACACCGACCGAAGTCGACACCGAGTCTGCGACACAGATGCTGACGGTGACCGCGACGCTCACAGACGACCTGTCCGGAGTCAGCCAGGCGACCGTCTGGCTCGAGCCGCTGATCGGGACGCAGTGGGCCGAGGGCCTGCCCCTGCAACGCACCTCGGGCACCGACTTGAGCGGCATCTACACGGGCACGATCTACATGCAGCCCGGCGCCAAAGAGGGTATGTGGACCGCCTACCTTGACCTGATCGACAACGTCGGCAACCAGGTCACGCTCGACGCCGATCAGATCAACGCGCTCGTGCCGGGGGCCACCGGTCTGCTGATCGCCAACACGGCGACTGCCCAACAGGTCACGATCGACCGACAGTGGACGCTCACGGGCCCGTCGAGCGCGGTCACCTTTCCGGCGGGTACCGTGGTCACGCGTCAGGGCGGCGGGTCGTTTGCCTTCTATCAGATGACGGCAGTGCCTTTCACGCTGGACAGCAGCGTGCCGACCACCGGTCTCGATGGCACGCCGCTCGCCACGCTCGAGTTCGGCATCCCGGGCCTCGACCTCTCCTTCGATCGGCCGGTCACGGTCTCGATGGACGTCGGCGATGCTTACGACGGCTACCAGTTGACCGTTCAGTCGCTGCCCGAGGGCGGCTCCGCCTGGGCCAACGAGACCACCTGCGATGTGACGGAGGGTTGGGTCAACTTCACCGTCGACCACGCCACGCACTTCGTCGTCAACCTGACCAAAACAAGCCCACCGAAGCCGACGGTCGCCAAACTGTCGGCGACGTCAGGCCGTCGCGGCGGCTTCGTCACCATCACGGGCAAGTGGTTCGGCGCGAAGCGGGGCACGAGCACCGTGAAGTTCGGCCTTCGCGCCTGCATCAAGTATGTGTCCTGGTCGATGACGCGCATCCGCTGCCGTGTGCCGACTAGCGCCGCGTGCGGCCGTCTCAGGGTGATCGTCAGGACGCCCAGCGGGACCAGCAACCTGAAGTACTTCACCGTGAAGCGGTAGCTGGCGACAACCACCTCGCCGAGGTCTTCTGTGAAGCGCCGGTTTGCCGGATGTTTGCAGCGAGTCTCCGGCCGGGCATCGCGACTCTGCTGGGTGGAGAAATCGAGCATCCGCTGCGGGGCCAGTCGCCTCGCAGCGGGGGGCTGAGACTCGCCCATTGCGCTATCGGAATGGGATTGCTGAAACGGCCGGCAAAGACGAGCTTCAGACCTGCCTGAGCCAGCTCTCGAAGTCCGGGTGCGTGGCGTTGTCACAGAAGCGGGCGACGCGGTCCAGGCCATACTGGTAGAAGTCGAACGTGAGCTTGGAGACCTTGCATCGGACCATAGCCCAGAGGCTCCAGCGCAGATCGACGATCAGCTTGAAGAGCATCATGCGGGCGTAGCGCTGCTCATCGAAGGTGCCGCAATAGCCGGTAAGGACCGCCTGCTCCTCGGCGGCCGAGAAGGGATGCTCCGCGCAGAGACTGCCGAGGTCGTAGTAGGGGTCGGCCTTGCCGCTGCACTCCCAGTCGATCAGCCAGAGGCGACCTTGCGGGCTCAGCAGGAAGTTCTCCGAGAGCAGATTGCCATGACAGGCCACGGCAGGTGGCTCGTCGCGCTCCAAGGCCCGCTCGATGCGCTGAGCGACCCACAGCATCCACTCGATCTGGTAGGGCTGCGGCGCGCCGAGTTCGCGCGCCACGCGCGCGTGCTCACGGATCAGATCGAAGACTGAGATCTCGTTTTCGAAGTCAGCTTCTTGGTGGCAGGTCTTGATCGCCTGCACGACGAGTCGCAGGCGGTCGGGGTGGCCGGCGACCGTGGCAGGGTGCAGGGTCTCGGCCTCGATGAAGGGCACGACGCGGCAGTAGCTTGGCCTGATCACGTGGAGCACGGTCGGGCTGAGGCCGGCCGCCGCCGCCGCGAGCTGGTTGCGCTGCTCGCACTCCCGGTCGATGAAGGTCTCCGCCCCCTCGCCCGGTATGCGTAGCACGAACATGCTGGCAGCGGGACTGCCAGCCTTGCCATCGACCGTGACCAAGTAGTTGCGGTTGGTGACGGCGCCCGGCAGGACCTCGCAGCGCAGCTCGTGGCCGCGCCACTCGTCGATCTGGGCGATCACCTGTTCAGGTGTCACGTCGCTCACGTCGCTGTTCCCCTGGGCGCGGTTCCTCTTGTGCCTCGGCAAGTGTGGCCTGCGGGAGAGTGGTTCAGCAACCCCCGCAGCAAGTGGGGCCTCCAAGAAACTCGGGGCGGTCCAGCGCCAAGTCAGGCTCCTGCTATCAGCGGCGCGTGGCAGCCACGCTCTGCGGCTCCCACGGGTCTTGGTGCAGTCTCTGCCAACTGCCATGAGCAAGCCGCTGTGCGGCGAGCGGAGCGTCGCCTCCCTGATCGGTGCTCGGAAGACCCGACGGCCAGTACGGTGGCTCCGCCTTGGGCGCGTGCCTGCGCACCTGCAGCCAGTTCCGGCCAATGGTCGCCTGAGCGTTGCCGGCGAAGTCTTCGGCCCGCACAACGACGCGATAGAGGCCCGGCTTCAACCTGCAGGTGAAGCGCAGCCAGTAGTAGGGCACCGGAGAGCCCAACCAGTTGCCGGCGCGGCTGACCAGGGTCTTCACGACACGTCCGGTGCGCGTCTCGATCCTGATCGTGGCCTCGGCCACGCCGCTTGTGGCATCGCTTGCCTTGAAGCGCACGATGGCGCTCTTGCCGGTGCCGGCCGCCGGCTCTTTGGGGGCTCCGCAGGCCGGCCCCAGCGTATCGACGCCGACCCCGCAGATCTCGGTCGCCTCGACGTTGCCGGCCTGGTCGGTCGAGCGGTAGAGGAAGGTGTGCAGGCCGTCGTTTGCGTGGTCGGCGGGGGCCGCCACCGCGATACTCGTGCCGCTCTGCCAGGTGGTGCCGCCGTCGCTTGAGTACTGGGTGGAGCTCAGGCCGGAGCCGCCCGTGTCGTTGGCGCTCAGCGTGATCGTGACCGGCGCGCGGTGCCAGCCCCAGTCGGCGTCGTCTAAGGTCTGCGGCGGGGCAGTATCACCGCTCGGTCCATCGACGGTGGATACCACGCCGTCACCGAAGGCCCAGACGTGGCTTGCGTCGCTGGCGGCCAGGGCGTTCACATTGCCGCCCGCGACCTTCGTCCAGCTGGTGCCGCCGTCGCTTGTCGCCCAGACGCCGCCGCCGCCGATCCAGCCCTGGCTTGCACTGAGAAAGCACAGGCAGCTCACATAGGCGCCGGTCGGCAGCTCCGAGACGGTCGACCAGGTCGAGCCACCGTCGGTGGTTCGCAGCAGCACGTCGCTAAACGTGGTTGACGTGAAGCCTTGGGCCACGGCCCAGCCTTCGTTTGCGTCGGCAAACTGCACGGCGCTGACGTTCTGTGCGGCGCCCGGCAGCGTCTCGCTGGTCCAGCTCTGGCCGCCGTCGGTGGTCTTGTCGATGCTCGCCACCAGCCTGCCCGAGTCGGTGCCGTAGCCGCCGCCCACCCAGCCGGTCGTGGAGCTGATGAAGCTGAGCGCCATCAGGCTGGGGTTGTTGGGCACGTACTCGGCGACCCAGTCGCTGCCACCGTCGGTGGTGCGCTCTACCGGGGCGTTGGCACCTGAGCCGGAGCCGAAGGGCTCGTCGCTTATCGCCCAGCCGTTGTTGACGTCGGCAAACTGCACGCCGGTGAGCTCGCCGGCGAGCACGGAGGATTGTGGTGTCCAACTCTGGCCGCCATCGCTTGTGCGGAAGATCACGCCGCTCGGCGGCTCGGCGGCATTCGGTGTGGTGTTGGTGGCCCCCACGAGCCAGCCGTCGTTTGCATCGAGGAAGCTCACTGCGTTGAGTTGCTGTGACCACCTCAGCGGGCTGGCCTGCTCGCTCCAGGTGGCGCCGTCTGTGCTGTGCAGCAGAGCGCCGCTCTGGTCGACCGCCCAGAGGTTCGAGGGCGAGACGGCGACGCCGTCCTGGATCTGGTAGAGCTGACCGGAGCTTCGCGGCTGCCAGGTGGCACCGCCGTCGGCTGAGGTGAGGATGCCCTGGCCGACGGCGCACAAAGCGGCGCCGCCGGCAGCGATCGCCGCCGGCGTGACCGCGGTGCCGACGTGGGCCACCGTCCAGTGGCTGCCGCCGTCGCTCGTGGTCGCCAGGGTCGTGACCCCATCGCTGTCAGTGGGCAGGTAGCTCGAGTCGGCGGACAAGGCCCCCACGAGCGCACACGACGAGCGACTCTCGCCGCGGAGCGCCGTTACCCAAAGATTGGCGAACGCTCGTACCGGTCGCCACAGGTGGCCGCCATCGCTGGTCACGAGCACGCTTGCCCCACTGTTGCCTCCTACGGCGGCCCAGCCGTGACCGGCATCGACGAAGCTCACCACCGCATTCCGGCTGAAGGCGTGTACCAGACTCCAGCTCGACCCGCCGTTCGTCGTACGCCAGAGCTCACCCGTCATCATGCCCGTCGCCCAACCGTCGCTTGCGTTCACGAAATCGACGGTGAGGTAGTCCTTGGAGGCGGCGACATGCACGGCGCTCCAGGAGCTGCCGCCGTTGGTCGTGCGATAGACGTAACCGGCACTGCTGCCCAACCAGCCGTGAAGGCCATCGACGAAGGAGACATTGATCAGGTCACGGTTCAAGCCGGCCGGCGTGCAGTCATTCCAGGTCGAGCCACCGTCGGTCGTGGCAAGCACGGCGGAGGGGCCGCAGGACCAGCCGTGCTGGGCGTCGGCGAAGCTCACCGAGAGCAGGTCGGCGGACGTGCCCGACTGTTGGGCGCCCCAGGTCGCACCGCCGTCGGTGCTGTGCAGGATGGTGCCGCCGAAGCCCACCGCCCAGACCTCGCTTGAGCCCGAGAAGGTCACGCCGAGGATGTCGTCCGCCGGCTGCGGCGTCTGCCAGTACCAGCCCTGATCGCCGTCGGCCACAAAGGCGTGAGCCGAGGGGGCAGCCACTGCTCCCAGGCAGGCGACGACGAGTCCGACGAAGACCACCGACCACGATCGTTTCATGGTGCCCCCCCACTGGTTCGTATGCCGATGTTGATAGTACAGCTTGGCCACCGGAAGGACAGAGGGCAGACACCGCCTCCTCGTCAGGCAGGACACGAGAGACTCGTGGGCCGTTGGCTAGTCGCCTGCAGCGAGCGCTCGTTGCAGGATCGAACACGTTCGCGGTCAGCCCGATGTCCGCGTGAGCCGTGCTCGCACCTGCCGCCCTGTCTCGACCGCCTGGCGCCGCCCGCTGGCCCACAGGTGCGAACGCCGCTCTGCGCGGCGCTGGCGGGCCGGCGTCGCGCGCGACTCGCGGAAGGCGGTCAACGCCGCCTCGAGTCCGGTGACCGGATTGGCGAAGCACCAGCGATCGATCAGCTCCTGCTGGGCGGTCAGGCAGCGGGCCGCCCAGGCGGGTTCGGCCTCGAGGTCGCCGAGCAGGGCGAGGAGTTCGTCGAAGGACGCGAAATCGAGCTCGGGCAGGACGAGCTCGGGAAAGCCCCAGAGGCGCTGCGAGGGGGCGAGGGCGAGGCAGCCGGCCGAGATCGCCTCGATCAGGCCGAGGCCGGCGCGCGGCACGCTGCCGGGCAGGACCACGTAATAGCGCGAGGCCAGCTCGGCGCGGTGGATGTCGCTGAGTGTGCTCCACTCGCACCGCACCGGTCCGAAAGCCTCGAGAGCGGCGCGGGTGGAGCTGCCACACACCTCACGGCTGTGGTGCGACAGGCACATGCCCTCGCGACGCGTGCCGGCAAGGTCCGGATAGAGCCCGCGGATCGAGCGTGACGACTGCAGGTAGTAGGGCAGGTCGAGCACGGTCCGGCGGGTCGCCGTCAGGCGGTGGATGGCCGGCGAGGCCACGGTGAGGCGCTCCTTGGCGAGACGCTGGCTGCAGAACACGTTGTAGCCGTAGAACGGGCTGCCGCGGCGCGAGCCGTCGATGCTGGCCGGGCCGCCCTCGATCATGTAGTAGCACCACATCACGCGGGGGTGACGGACGACGATCCGGGTGGGCACCGCTACATCGATCGCGACGACGATGTCGTAGGCGTCCCAGTCGACCTCGTCGGCGCGCTCGGCCCGGGCGCCGGCAGGCCACACATCCCAGCCTTCGACGAAGCGGCTCCAGGTGCTCTTGCCGATCCGGCACTCGGCAGCGTCGTCCTCCCAGACGATGCACGCTGTGGTGGAGAAGGCCTCCCACAGTCCGATCGGACCCGAGCGCCAGTTCGACGACGCGACGATCGCGCGCAGGTCGGGGCCCGTGCGCGTGAAGAGGTCGTAGGTGGTGTGCTGCTTGACGAGGCAGACGCGGATCATAGGGCCCCGACACTACGACCGTCTTCGTGTGGCCGCAAGTGAGGGTCAATCCAGGCTTTGGTTCAAACGCTCACTCGGCCTTGGGTGAGGAGCCACCCGGACAGGCGCATGGCCAGCGGTCGCTCCCCAATCCGGCTGTGGGCGGCTTGCCGGCCGGCAAGAGCCTGCGCCTTTCTGAGCAGGGGCCGCGCGTGGGCACAAGCCTGGCGGACCTGCCTTGGCGACGCCCCGCACGCCGTGATGCGTGTCGCACGAGCCAACGCGTATGTGACGGGGCCTCGTGTCATACTAGGAGGGTGTTGGGGTGTCCGGCGAGCTGCGGGCGTTCGAGTCGCGTGCCGTGCGGCGCACGATGCACGAGGTGCGAGATCCCCGCGTGCTCCTGCACACAGTGCGCGCGTTCTCAACGGTGCGTAAGGGGGGAGTGTGAAGCTCTTCAGCGTGCCGGCCGACTTTCGGACGAGCACAATCGATCGCCTCGCCGAGCTCAACAGCCGCCACGACGACGCTGCCGTGGCCGAGACCTACGGCTCGCTCACCACAGGGGGCTTCTGCGGATCGGGGCGAGCCAGGCCCGGTCTGCCCGAGATCGATCCAGCCGAGCTGGAGCGCTACGTCGCCTACGCTGCCGAGCGGCGCATCGACTTCAACTACACGCTCAACGCCTCGTGTGCCGGCAACGAGGAGCTCACCGCTCTCGGCCTCTGGCGCGCCGAGCGCTTTCTGACACGCCTCTGGGACATCGGCGTGCGGCATCTCACCGTGACCCTGCCGACGCTGATGGCGATCGTCGAGCAGTCCGAACACCCGTTCTCGGTCAAAGCCTCGACCATCTGCCAGATCGGCTCCGTCTACAAGGCTCGCCATTACCGTGCACGAGGCCTCGACCGGATGGTGATCGATGAGGACATCACCCGCGACTTTCGTCGCATCCGCCAGATATGCGTGGCCTTCGGCGACGGCGTCGAGATGATCGTGAACAGCGTCTGCATGCGCGAGTGTCCCAACAAGATGTTCCACTACAACCACGAGTCGCACTACTCGACCGCGCAGGACGTGCTGTCCTTCTACGGCCACCATTGCACGACCTCGGAAGCGTTGGAGCCGCTCGACGTCATGCGCGTGAGCTGGGTGCGACCCGAGGACCTCGGCCTCTACGAGCAGGCGGGCATCCACCGCTTCAAGATCCAGGGTCGTCACGCGACGGCCACGGGCGACCTGCTGCGTGCCGTGGAGAGCTACATGGACGGCCACCATCGCGGCAACCTCTGGGAGCTGCTGTGGCTGTTCGACACGCAGTCGCAGCCGGACGCGACCTACCCCTTCATCGACAACGTGGCGCTCGAGGGTTTCCTGCAGCCCTTCTTCGACGACCCCGACTTCTGCACCGATGACTGCGAAGCTTGCGGACACTGCGCCTCTTACGCGGCCGCCAGCATGAGCTCCGAGGCGACCCGGCATCTGTTTGCGACGGCGGCCGAACGGCTTGCGGCCAGGACGGAGCCGCTTGCCGCCTACGCGCGAACGCCGGCTCGCAGCAAGGCAGCCGAGCACCTCGCACGCCGCCTGAGGGCGGCGGCAGCCGACGCGCGCCGCAGGGTCGGGCCGCGGTTGTAGGACGGGGGCGCATCCCACCGCTCCTCAGTCGACGTCGGTTGACCGTCGTCCCCTCCTTCGGTACATTACGTCACTAATGAACCAGCGAAGAGGCCGGCGACCGACCCGACAAGGAGCCCCATGCTCGACGACAGCGCACCGCTCTTCTTTCAGATCGCCGAGGGGCTCTGCCGCGAGATCGCCGGTGGCGCGCTCGCCGAGGGCGAGCGGGCGCCGTCGAGCAACGAGCTTGCCGCCCACTACCGCATCAACCCGGCCACCGCCGCCAAGGGTCTCAACATGCTGATCGACGACGGCCTGCTCGAGAAGCGTCGCGGGATCGGCATGTTCGTCGCCGCCGGCGCCCGCGAGCGCCTGCTCGAGGGCCGCCGGCGGCGCTTCGCGCAGCGCTACGTGGCGCCGCTCGTCGCCGAGGCCGCCCGCCTGGGCATCGACGACGACGCGCTGCTTGCGATGGTCAGAGAGGCGCGGCGAGCGCAAGCGGGCGTGCGGTCGTGACGGCGGCGATCTCGCTGCGTGGCGTCAGCCGCCGCTATCGCGAGCAGCTCGCCCTCGACGACGTCACCCTTGAGATCGAGGGCCCGTCCATCACCGGCCTGCTTGGCCGCAACGGCGCCGGCAAGACGACCCTGCTGCGCATCGTCGCCACGCAGGAGTTCCCGAGCGCGGGCACGGTCCGCGTCTGCGGTGCCGACCCGTTCGCCGACGCCGCGGCCCTGCAGCGCCTGGTGCTCGTGCGCGAGGACCAAGGCTATCCCGAGCTCAAGGTGCGCCAGGCGCTGCGCGTGGCGTCGTGGTTCTATCCGCACTGGAGCGACGAGCTTGCCGGCAGCCTGCTCGAGGACTTCGCGCTGCCGCCGGGCAGGGCGGTCAAGAAGCTCTCCCACGGCATGCGCTCCGCGCTCGGCGCCGTGATCGGCCTGGCGTCGCGCGCCGAGGTCACGCTGCTCGACGAGCCCTACTCGGGCCTCGACGCCGTCGCGCGCCAGATGCTGTACGACCGGCTGCTCGCCGATTTCACCGCACACCCGCGCACCATCGTGCTGTCCACGCACCTGGTCGACGAGGCCGCCGACCTGCTCGAACGGGTCGTCGTCATCGACCGCGGGCGCGTGACCATCGACGCCCTCGCCGACGACCTGCGCGGCAGCGCCACGGCGGTCAGCGGCCCGGCCTCCGCCGTCGAAGACTTCGCCGCGGGGCGTCGGGCTTACGCGCGGCGCACGGTCGCCTCGCGCGCGTCGGTCGTCGTCGCCGAGGTGCTCGACGACGCCGACCGGGCCGCGGCGCGCGAGCTGCACCTGAGCCTGGAGCCCCTGTCGCTGCAGCAGCTCATGGTCCACGCCGCCGACAAAGGCGTCTCCGGCCGCCTGATGGAGCGGTCGAGCGCATGAACGCCTGGCTCAAGCTCGTGCGCTACCATCTGCTGCAGAAGATCTTCGTGACGATCCCGCTCGCTTGGCTCGGCTTCATCTTCGCGGTCGAGCTTGCGATCCTCGCCGCCGTCCCCGTGAACCCGCACGCGCCGGAGCGATACATGGGCGGCATCGCCACCGTCTTCGTGATCGCGTTCGTGATGGGCGTGGTGAGCGTCGCCCAGTCGCTGCCGTTCGGGCTCACGCTCGGCGTCGACCGGCGGTCCTACTACCTGGGCACGCTCGGCCTCGGCCTCGCCCTGGCCGCCGCCTACAGCCTCGGCCTCACCCTGCTGCAGGCGGTCGAGCGGGCCACCGGCGGCTGGGGCGTGAGCATGGACTTCTTCCGCGTGCCGTTCATCCTCGATGGCGCCTGGTATCTGACCTGGCTGACCTCGTTCGTCGTGCTCGCGCTCATGTTCGTGGCCGGCACCTGGTACGGCCTCGTCTACCGGCGCTGGAGCCTGACCGGCCTCTGGTTCTTCATCGCCTGCCAGGTGGGCGTCGGCCTCGCCGCCGCGCTTGCCCTCACCTGGGCTCACGCCTGGCATGCGTTCGGCCACTTCTTCGCGACGCTTAGCGCGACAGGTCTGACGGGCGTGCTCGCCGTGCTCCTCTTTGTCCTTGCGGTCGGCGGCTCGGCGACCATGCGCCGGGTGACGGTCTAAGGGCGAGGCCAGCCGTGCGGGCCCGACCCGGCGCCGCCGCCCGACCCGGCGGCGGCGCCTGACCCGGCGGCAGCGCTCGACCCGGCGGCAGCGCCTGCCGGCGGCGCGTCGTCAGGGCAGGAGCGCGCCGGCCGCCGCAAGGCCGGCGCCCGGCGGCACATGGGCACCCTGCGCGACGAGCACGCGCTCGAAGGCCTCGAGGCACAGCAGCACGCTCTCGGCGCTGCAGGTCTGCCCCATGAGCCCGACGCGCCAGACCTTGCCGGCCAGCGTGCCCAGGCCGGCCCCCACCTCGAGGTCGTGCTCGTCGAGCAGCCGGCGCCGCACGAGCGCCTCGTCGACGCCTTCGGGCACCACGACCAGGTTGAGCTGCGGCAGGCGATCGCCGGCCGCGACGTGCTGGCGCAGGCCCATGGCCTCGAAGCCGGCGACGAGCGCTTCGTGGTTGCGGCGGTGGCGGCCCCAGGCGGCGTCGAGGCCCTCTTCGGCGAGCAGCCGCAGCGCCTCGTGCAGGCCGTAGAGGGCGTTGACCGGCGCCGTGTGGTGGTAGGTGCGCGTGCCGGCCGTCCAGTAGCCGAGCTGCAGGTCGAGGTCCATGAACCAGCTCTGGCAGCGCGTCGTGCGGGCCCGCACGCGCTGCAGGGCGCGCTCGCCGAAGCTGACCGGAGCCAGGCCGGGCGGGCACGACAGGCACTTCTGCGAGCCCGCGTACACGGCGTCGATCTGCCATTCGTCGACCTTCACCGGGCAGCCGCCCAGGGCCGTGACGGTGTCGACGATCGTCAGGCAGCCGTGCTCGTGGGCGAGAGCGACGAGGGGGCGGGGGTCGGTGTGCGCGCCCGTCGAGGTCTCGGCCTGCACGAAGGCGACGAGTCGCGCCTCGGGGTGCGCCTCGAGCGCGGCCGCGACCTTGTCGAGCGACACGGGGCGGCCCCAGTCGTCGTCGACGACGACTGCCCGGCCGCCGCAGCGCTCGACGTTCTCGACCATGCGCCCGCCGAAGGCGCCGTTGCGGCAGACCACGGCGGTGTCACCCGGCTCGATGAGGTTGACGAAGCAGGCCTCCATGCCGACCGAGCCGGGCCCCGAGACGGGGAACGTCGTCTGGTTGCCGGTCTGGAAGGCGTAGCGCAGCAGCTCCTTGACCTCTTCCATCGTGGTCACGAAGGCGGGGTCGAGGTGGCCGATCGTGGGGCGCGCGGTGGCGGCCAGCACGCGGGGGTGGACGTTCGAAGGCCCCGGTCCCATCAGCGTCCGCCGCGGCGGCTCGAACGGGCCGATCGCGCGCAGCGCATCGCGGCCACTCGTGTGCTCGTCTGTCACGTCCGTCCTCCTGGGCGTCGTCTCGTCGGGCGGCTCCGCACGGCTGCCGCCGGCGTTCAGCGTACGCCCTCGCGGGCGGCGTGGCCCGCCGCCTTCGTCAGCCTGCGCCTCGCCGCCGGCCCGGCCCGGTCCCGGCCTTCAGGGCGTCGCGCGCGGGCGCTTGTCGGCCGTCGCCACCTCCGCCCGTGTCGGCACCGGCGCGTCGCGCAGCATCGTCGCCAGCACCCGCAGCGGGTTGGCGAGGTCGATCGCGGGGTCGATCGCAGCCTGGATCGCGAGCCCGTCGATGATGGCCGACAGGAGCTGGGTGAGGCCGAGCAGCTCGGGGTCGTCGAGCGCATCGTCGCCGGCCCCCAGCCATTGCAGCTTGATGTTCCAGTACCAGCGGTAGAGCTGGGCCATCCGGGCCCGCAGGGCGTCGTCGCGCAGGACGTCGGGCAGCAGCTCGAAGAACACGCGAAACTCGTCGGCCGCGCTCGCCATGCGGCCGATCTCCTCGACCAGTTGCCGCGCGCGCCGCTCCGGGTCGAGGTCGTTCATGCGGCGCAGGGATGCGACGTAGTCGTCGTGGATGACCGCGTCGAGGACGGCGGCGACGAGGCCGGCCTTGTTGCCGAAATAGTAGGCGATCATCGCCTTGTTCTCGCCGGAGGCGGCCGCCACGGCGTTCAGGGTGAGAGCGTGGAACCCCTCGGTCGCGATGATGCGCTTGGCGGCGAGGAGCAGGTTGCGCGCGGTGCCGGGCAGCGAGGGCAGGGGGTCGTCGAACGCGGCCGGGGCCGCGGTCGTCTTGGTCTCGCCGCTCTTCACGTTGCCCCCTCGCTGCCTTTGCGCTCACCGGATCGCTCGCGGCCAGGCGCGGACCGGCATCGCCACCGGCGCCGCTCGCGTGCGACGGAAGCTCGGTCTAGACTCATCACGCCCTGATGGGACGGCGCATCGTCGACCGGTGCGGTGGTCGCCGGTCATCTTATCAGGCCATGCGAGCGGCAGGCAGGAGCATGAGCGAGTCGAACCACATCCACGAAGCGGCCCGCAAGACGCGCGTCCTCTGTGAGGCCGAAGTGCTCGTCGCGGGCGGCGGACCGGCCGGCCTGGCGGCCGCCCTCGGCGCCGCTCGCGCCGGCGCCCGCACGCTGCTCCTGGAGCGCTACGGCTGCCTGGGGGGCGTCATCACCCAGGTCGGGGTCGACTCGCTCGCCTGGTACCGGCACGAAGGAACGGTCGATCTGCAGGGCATCGGCATCGAGTTCGAGCGGCGCGCCGCGGCGATGGGCGCGACGGCGCCCGAGGCGCAGTCGAGCAGCCAGGCGCTCGACCCCGAGCTCTTCAAGGTCGTGGCCGACCGGCTCGTCGACGAGGCCGGGGTGCAGACCCTGCTCCACAGTCTCGTCGTCGAACCGCTCGTCGAGCAGGGTCGCGTGAGGGGCGTCGTCACCGAGAGCAAGTCCGGGCGCCTGGCGGTGCTCGCCGACCGCGTCGTCGACGCCACCGGCGACGCCGACCTCGCCTGGCGCGCCGGGGCGCGCTGCCGCACGATCGCGCCGCACGAGTCGATGGGCGTCACCGTGATGTTCTCGTGCTCGGGCATCGACAAGCGGCGCTTCCTCGACCACGTGGCGGCCGCCGCTCCCACCTACGGCGACTGGACGAGCAACTGGCAGGTAGAGACGACCGGCAAAGAGGACGACCTCTTCAGCCCCTATCTGCAGGAACCGTTCGACCTGGCGCGCCGGGCGGGCCTGATCCCGGCCGACGTGCACGGCATCGGCGGCACCTGGGGCCATATCGGCGATGACGGCGAGGTGAGCTCGCTGAACCTGGTGGTGATGGGCGGCTGCGACGCCACCGACGTGCGCGATCTCACCCGCGGCGAGATCGAGGGCCGGCGGCGGGCCCTGTTGGCGATCGAGGCGTTGCGGCGCTTCACTCCCGGGTTCGAGCGCGCCCGCCTGCGGAACTTCGGCATGACGCTCGGCGTGCGCGATTCGCGCAAGATCGTGGGGCGCTCCACGCTGACCGCCGCCGACGTGCGCGGCGAGGCGCGCTTTGCCGACGCGATCGGCATCTTCCCCGAGTTCATCGACGGCTACGGCCTGCTCGTGCTGCCGACCACGGGACGGTACTTCCAGGTCCCCTACGGAGCGCTCGTGCCCGAAGGCGTCGACAACCTGCTCGTGGCCGGGCGCTGCGTAGCGGGCGACCGCGTCGCCCACGCCGCGACGCGTGCCCAGATGTGCTGCGCCGTGACCGGTCAGGCCGCCGGCGTCGCGGCCGCCGTCTCGCTGGCCGATCGCGTCACGACGGGCGAGGTCGAGGTCGGCCATGTGCAGGAGGCGCTCAGGGCTCAGGGCGTGCGGCTCGCGTAGGCGCGTCCGCGCGGGTCTCGGGGCGACCTTCGACCGAGCCGAACATCTGTCGGCAGAACCGGCGTTTCGTCGGCTTTCAGTGACGAGAGCCGCCCCGATTCCCGAACAATAGTTCGGTGGAGCGGGCCACGTCGCTAATCGAGTGGTTGATTCGTGTTGCGTGAAGACAGGTGCCTGTGTATGGTGTCGATGACTAATCGGGGCCCTGCCTGCCCGTGGCTTTCGCCCCGTCTCTCGTGTAGCGATAGGCAGCCTTACCAGGGGGAGTGACGCCATGACCGATGAGCAGTACGCAAGGGAATACGGGCACCACCTCGTCGACGAAGTTCTGAAGGGGAAGATGACGCGGCGCCAGCTCATCGTGCGGGCGTCGGTCTTTGGCCTCTCGGCGACCGTCGTCGGCCAGCTTCTGGCCGCCTGCGGCAGCTCCGGTGGCGGCACGGCCACGACGCCGTCGGCGAGCGCCTCGGCGCCGGCCGTCGTCACCGGCGGCACGCTCAAGGCCATCATCCCGCCGCCGCTCAAGGCGCTCGACCCGGTCACCATCTACGACCAGGGCGGCATCGTGCTCGTCTACCAGGTAGCCGAGTACCTGATCGACCTGAGCAACACCAACGCCCTCGTCCCCAAGCTCGCCTTGAGCTGGACGCCCAACCAGAAGGGCGACGTCTGGACCTTCAAGCTTCGTCAGGGCGTCACGTTCAACGACGGCACGCCGTTCACGGCCGACGACGTGGTGGCGAGCATCGAGCGGGTCATCAATCCGAAGAGCGGCTCGGGCGCTCTCGCCGCGCTGCAGGGCATCCTTGCCCCGGGCGGCACCAAGGCGGTCGACACGAACACCGTGCAGTTCAACCTCGAGAAGCCGTTCGCCGACTTCCCGTACCTGGTGAGCTCGTCGTCGTACAACACGGCGATCCTGCCCAAGAACTACGACGGCAACTTCCAGAAGAAGGCCGTCGGCACCGGCCCGTGGATGATCAAGAGCTTCGTGACCAACCAGCGCGTGACGATGGTCAAGAACCCCAATTACTGGGGCAAGGACGCGCAGGGTCGCCAGCTCCCGTACCTCGACGAGCTCGACTTCATCCTCGTCACTGACACCTCGGCGGCCAACCTGCAGCTGCAGTCGCACGCCGTCGACGTTCAGCCGCAGACCGTCTTCCAGGGCGGGCAGTCGGTGCTGAACGACAGCAGCCTGCGCGTCGACGTGTATCCGTCGAGCGGCATCCGCGAGGTCGCCTTCAACGTCAACAAGAAGCCGTGGCAGGACTATCGCGTCCGTCAGGCCGTCGCGTACTGCCTCGACCGCCCGGCCATCAACCAGACGCTCTACGGCGGTCGCAGCAACCTCGGCTACGACACCTTCTGGGAGCCGACGGTGTTCCCGGGCAGCCCGACCCCGGCGGTCCGCGCGCAGGATTACGACAAGGCCAAGTCGCTGCTCTCGGCCGCCGGCTATCCGAACGGCCTCGACGTCACGCTGACCGTCGCCAACTACCTCGAAAACCCGGCCTACGCGCAGCTCATCCAGTCGCAGTGCAAGGGCGGCGGCATCAACGTCAAGATCAACGAGATCAGCTACAACGCGATCTACGCCGGCAGCAACAGCACCACACCGTGGCTGAACGCGCCGATGGTCATCGTCGAGTGGGGCAGCCGGCCCACGCCGGGCGTCTACGCGCAGGCCATGCTCCTGCCGACCAGCGCCTGGAGCTCGTCGCACTGGAACGACAGCGACTTCGTGACGGCTTTCAACCAGTACGAGTCGACGACCGACGAGGCGACGCGCAGCACGCTGGCCAGCAAGCTGTCGTCGATCCAGCAGGAGCAGACGCCGATCCTGGTCGCCTTCTACATCTCCCAGCTGCGCACGCAGTGGAAGAACGTCTACGGCATCCAGGGCCCCGGCTCGTTCTACTTCAACGCGGCGCAGGCCTACGTCACCAAGTGACGCCGAGCTGACCGTCTCCCGCTGAAGAAAACGCGTAGGGACCCGGGAATGGCACGGTACATCGCGCGCCGGCTGCTGCTGATACTGCCGACGTTGGTGCTGGTGTCGATCCTCGTGTTCGCGCTGTCCGAGGTGCTGCCCGGCGACATCGGGCGCGTCATCCTGGGTCCCTACGCCTCACAGTCCGCCGTCACGCAGCTCGACCACAAGCTGGGTGTCGACAAGCCCCTGTACGTGCGCTACTTCGAGTGGGCCGGCCACTTCGTCACGGGCCATTGGGGCACGTCCCTGCAGTACAACGTGTCGGTGTCTTCGATCGTCTGGCCCAAGCTCGGCAACTCGCTGTTGCTCGCCGGCTTCGCCCTCGTGATCATCATCCCGACGTCGATCGCCATCGGCGTCGTCGCCGGCCTGCGGCGCGACAGCGTCGGCGACCGGGCGATCACGATCTTCTCGCTCTCGATGACGGTCATGCCCGAGTTCGTGACCGGCATCATCCTGATCGTCGTCTTCTCGGTCATGCTCGGCTGGCTGCCGTCGTACTCGATGCCCCAGACGCCGGGCCCCTTCATCGATCGCTTCTACTACCTGATCCTGCCGGCCATCCCGCTCATGCTGGTCGAGCTCGGCTACATCGCGCGCATGGCCCGGGCGGGCACCGCCCAGGTGCTCGATCAGCCCTACATCCGCACGGCGACGCTCAAGGGCCTGCCCAAGCGGCGCGTCGTGTTCGCGCACCTGCTGCGTAACGCGATGGTGCCGACCGTCACCGTCATCGGCAGCCAGATCGGCTGGCTGATCGGCGGCCTCGTCGTGGTGGAGACCCTGTTCACCTACCAGGGCCTCGGCAACTACACGGTGAACGCGGCGCTCAACCACGACCAGCCGCTGCTCGAGGCATGCGTGCTCGTCATCGCGGTGATCTACATGGCCGCCAACCTGGCCGCCGACATTGTCGTGGCGTTGCTCAACCCCCGCATCCGCAAGTCGACCTGACGTGGCGCAGACCGGCACGACACCCGACCGGGGAGCGCTCGAGCTGCAGGCCAATGCGGCGGCCACCGCCGAGCAGCGCCGCCAGCGGCGTTACGTCCTGCACACGCTGCTGCGCAGCCCGACGTTCCTGGTCGGTCTCGTCGTCCTGCTCTTCTGGGTGTTCATGGCCATCTTCTCGACGCACGTCACGCAGAGCCCGACGATGACCGGCACCGCCATCCTGGAATCGCCGAGCGGTGCCCACTGGTTCGGCACGGACGATCTCGGACGCGACGTGTTCGCCCGCACGATGGCGGGTGCCCACAGCGTGCTCATCATCGCCCCGCTCGCCACCATCCTCTGTCTGCTCTGGGGCGGCATCGTCGGGCTGATCGCCGGCTTCTATCGCGGTCTCGCCGACGACATCATCATGCGCGTCGTCGACGCGTTCCTGGCACTGCCCATCATCATCACCTCGATCCTCGTCATCGAGCTGCTCGGCCGCTCGTACGCCATCCTCATCCTCGTGATCGGCGCCCTCTTCACGCCGGTCGTGTCGCGCACCATCCGCTCGGCGGTGATCGGCGAGCGCGAGCGCGAGTACGTCATGGCGGCCCGCCTGCGCGGCGAGCGCTCCGCCTTTGTCATGGCGCGCGAGATCCTGCCCAACATCACGCAGCCGATCGTCGTCGAGGGCACCGTGCGTCTCGGCTACGCGGTGTTCACGGTGGCCACGCTCTCGTTCCTCGGCTTCGGTCTCGAGCCGCCGTCGTCCGACTGGGGTCTCGTGATCGCCAGCGAGCACGGTGTGCTGCAGAGCTCGCCCTGGGTCGTGCTGTTCCCAGCACTCGCGCTGGCGTCTCTCGTCATCGCCATCAATCTGATCGCCGACGGCGTGCGGACCGCCTTCTCCAAGTGAGCGTCGTGGAACCCCGACAGGAGCAACCGATGCCGGGCGGGAGCGGCTCACGGTCGCCGGTCGCCCTCGACGTGCGCGATCTCATGGTCACTTTCCACCGGCGCGGGCGCGACCTGCCCGTGCTCAAGGGCGTCACGCTGCGTATCGCGGCCGGCGAGGCCTACGGCCTCGTCGGCGAGTCGGGCTGCGGCAAGACGACCCTGGCGATGGCGGCCATGCGCTACCTGGCGGCCAACGGCACGGTCGACGGCATGGTCATGGTCGACGGGCAGGACGTGAGCACCCTGTCCAACGAGGCGCTGCGCAAGTGGCGCGGCGGCAAGGTGGCGATGGTCTACCAGGACCCGGCCACCGCGCTCAGCCCCGCCATGCGCATCGGCGACCAGCTGGCCGAGGTGTACCGCTACCACGAAGGCATGGACAAGAAGACGGCGCTCGAGCACTCGCGCGAGAGCCTGCGCAGGGTGGCCATCCCCGACCCCGACGCGACCCTGCGACGCTACCCGTTCGAGCTGTCCGGCGGCCAGCAGCAGCGTGTCGTGATCGCCATGGCGCTCTCGGTGAACCCCAAGCTGCTGATCCTCGACGAGCCCACGACGGGGCTCGACGCCACGGTCGAGGCCGAGATCCTCGACCTGATCGAAGAGCTGCAGGGCCGCATCAACGCGGCCATCCTGCTGATCACGCACAACCTGGGGCTGGTGCGCCGGCTGTGCACGCGTGTCGGCGTGCTCTACGCGGGACGGCTCGTCGAGCAGGGACCGGCCCGCGACGTCTTCACAGACCCGCGTCACCCCTACACTATGGGCCTGCTGCGCTGCGTGCCGCGTTTCGGCATGAACAAGACCGATGCCGCCCTGCAGACCATCCCCGGCACGCTGCCGGCACTGGGCGAGCCGCTCGAAGGCTGCGTCTACTCGGCGCGCTGCCCCATGGCCAAGCCGATCTGTACCCGGCGCGAGCCCGACCTGTTCGCCTGGCCGAGCGACCTTCCCGAGCAGGGCAGGGTCGCCGCCGAGGCCCTGCCGGCCGACCCGGCCGCCTACTCGCCACATCACGCCCTGCCGCTCGGCGAGGCTGCCCGCCACTCGCGCTGCTACTTCGTCGCCGACGTGCCGGCCATGCCCGAGACGACGCCGGTGTTGGCGAGCAGCCTCGAGGCGCGCGGCGCGCACGAGGGCGACGTGCTGGACATCGAGAACATGGTCCGGACCTTCCGCGACGGGACCAAGAAGCTCACGGCCGTGAACGATGTGACGCTCAGCCTGCGTCGCGGCGAGACGTTCGGTCTGGTGGGCGAGTCGGGCAGCGGCAAGACGACCCTCGCCAAGTGTGTCACCGGGCTCATCCCGGCCGACGCGGGCAGCGTCGTCTTCGAAGGCAGGGTGCTGCGCCCTGCTGCGGAACGGCGCTCGCAGGAGGCGCTGCGCGCCATCCAGATGGTCTTCCAGAACCCCGACTCGACCCTCAACCCGGCCTGGAGCACGCGCTCGATTCTGACGCGCGCCGTGCGCAAGCTGGGCGGCGCCAGGGGGGGTCGGTGAGCGCCAAGGTCGACAGCCTGTCGGCCAGCGTACGCGTCGAGCCGCGCTTCCTGCTGCAACGCCCGACCGACCTGTCGGGCGGTCAGAAGCAGCGGGTCGCGATCGCCCGCGCCTTCGCCGGCGACCCCACCCTTGTGGTCTGCGACGAGCCGGCCTCGGCGCTCGACGTGTCGGTGCAGGCGAGCATCCTCAATCTCCTCGTCGAGCTGCAGACCCGCGAGCAGGTCTCCTACGTCTTCATCTCACACGACCTCGCCGTGGTGCGCTACATCTCCGACCGCATCGGCGTCATGTACCTGGCCGAGCTCATCGAGGTCGGCTCGGCCGACGAGGTCTTCAACCCGCCGCACCACCCCTACACCGAGGCGCTGCTGTCGTCGATCCCCAAGCTCGACTTCGACAACCCGGGGCAGCGCATTGAGCTGCGGGGCACCATGCCGAGCCTGAGCGAGCCGCCCAGCGGCTGCCGCTTCCACACGCGCTGTCACCGGTTCCTGGGCGACATCTGTGTGCAGCAGGAGCCGCCGTCGCAGCAGGCGAGCGACGGCCACACCTACAAGTGCCACATCCCGCCCGCCGAGCTGCTCGCCGCACAGCAGGCCGAGCAGCAGCCGTCGGCCTAGACCGCGCAGCGAAAGCTACGCCTGGTGGTCAGGCCAGGCGTGGGGCGGTCGTGGCCGGCTCCAGCTCCACCACAGCCAGACGGCGAAGCCAAGGGCGACCAGCGCGAAGACCAGCAGGACCCACTCGATCGGGGCGGCGAGGTTGCCGAGGACGAGCACGTGGCGAATGGGACGGAGCGCTCCAAAGGGGGACGGCGCCGGCGACGGCAGATGATGCCCCGGCGTTTGAAATGCGCTGGTGACGAGTCTCGCCTGAGGTTGCCCGCTCAGGAGCCCTCGTGCCGCGAAGGCCAGCACGAGGACCGCCACGACGGTGAATGCGATCAGGACGAGCGGCCTGCGGCGGCCGGCCTTTCCCGGGCTGGGCGGCGCCGCTATGAAGCCGCGCTCGGCGGCCAGCGAGGCCGCAAACGACGACGGATCGCTGCCCAACAGCTCCTCGGCCGAGACCCCATCGGCAGTGGCTTCGACCAGATCGGACGCCAGGCCGGCCGCCATCTCCTCGGCCAGCTCATCGCGGACACCGAGGCGCCGCCACTCGGCACGGCACTGCTCGAGAAAATCAGTCATGGAGCACCTCGACCTTGACGGACGCGAGGACCGCGTCGACGGCGTCGCGGGCGGCTCGCCATTCGGAGACGCCCATCGCCAGCGCGAGCCGCCCCGCTGCGGAGGGCCGGTAGTACTTGCGCTCGGGCCCTGCGCTGCCCGCGGCCCGGTAGGTCTCGACCAGGCCGTCGCGCTCCAGACGTCCGAGCAGGGGATAGATGGAGCCCTCGCCGACGATCGCCAGACCGCGCTCGCGCAGCCGCTTGGTCATCTCGTAGCCATAGGTCGGCCCCTCGTTCATCACCGCCAGCAGGCAGAGGTCGAGCACACCGCGGAGCAGTTCGGTTCGTCGCTGCGAGCTGAGTACCATGTCTGACATGATAGCAGAATAACCTTGCCACGCAAGGCTCTTCGCCAAACAGCCCGTCAGGCGCGCAGGTCGGCTACGAGAGCGGCGAGCGCCTCGACGACCTCGACGGCGTCGCCGACGACGACGGCGTCGGCGACGCGCACGATGGGAGCGTGCTCGTCGGTGTTCAGCGCCGCGACGAAGGCGGCCCGCTCGATCCCCCAGTACAGCGCCGGAGCGCCCGAGGCGGCCGCCACTATGCAGACGAGCGGCGCCGTCCGTGCCCCCGACGCGCCGACGAGGCGGTCGAGCGGCGCCCAGGCGCTCATCGCGACCGGGCGGCTCACGCCGAAGGCGGCCCCCATGCGGCGCGCGGCGGCGGCCAGGCGGGCCACGCCCTCGCGGCCGGCGCCGTAGCCTGCGACCACCAGGAAGCGCGCCTCGGCGAGGTCGTCGGCCGGCGCCGCGATGAGCTCGATGTCGGCGAACGGCTCGCCGGCCGGTGCCGCGCCGCCGGCGGCGCCCTCGGAGGCGGTCGCCGCCGCCACGGCGCTCGCACCGACCCCGGCGGTCGTGTCGCCGACGGAGAGCAGGCGGTGCTCCGCGGGCGGTTCGGGCCGCTCGTCGGCCCAGGCGGCGTCGAGGCTCAGGCACCAGGGACGCCGGCGCAGCTCGAAGCGGCCGGCGAGATGACCCGAGTACAGCGTCGTGCGGCAGTGCGCGGCGAGCGCCCCCGGCGCGTCCCCGGGCTCGTGCCCGGCGAGCTCCAGGTCGAGCACGCGGCCCAGGGCGGCTCCGCTGGTACGGCAGGCCAGACGTGTGACGAGCTCGGCGCCCGTCGAGCCCGGTGCGGCCAGGTAGAGGTCGACGCCGCTGGCATCGCCGAGCGCCAGCAGGCGCTCGACCATGAGCTCGGGCCGGCGCGGCGGCGCCGGCACGAGCCGCACGTCGCCGGTCGGCGCGAGGCGAGCGAGCTCGCGACCCGCGGCCGGGTCGGGGCAGAACACGACGGTCTCGCCCGTGAGCGCCTGGTCGGCCGCCGCGGGCAGGCCGTTGACGAAGGCCGTCAGGGCGCGCGCCTGACGGGCGGCGTCGGCGGTCGTGCCGTCGAGCAGGGCGCGGTAGCGCAGCGCGGCGCTCACGGTCGCCGCTCCGGCCGATCGTGGCCGCATCGCCGGGCGGCGCTCACAACCGCTCCAGCAGGGCGCGCAGCCAGCCGTCGTAGAGGCGGCGCGCGGCCTCGGCCGGCGTGGGGCCCTCGACCGGCACGCCGGCGCGCCGGCGGTCGATCGTCTCGAGGCCGGCGAGCGTCGTGCCCTCGCGGGCGAGCTCGGCGGCGAGGTCGACGCCGAGCTCGCCCGCGCCGAGCACCTCGGGCGGCTCGTCGCGCCGCGCGAGCCGCTCCTTGAGGGTCGGCGCGCTCAGGCACGAGACCACGGCGTTACCCACTGCGAGCACGCAGGGGCCGGTCAGGGTGAGCCGCAGCAGACCGTCGTCGGCCGCGCGGGTCACTCGCACGCGGCCGTCGGGCAGGGCCGCAAGCTCGGTGACCCCGGTCAGGCAGGGCAGACCGAGGGTCTCGGCCACACGGAAGGGCACGGTGCCGCCGTCGCCGGGTCCACTGCGCTCGCCGAGCACGACGAGGTCGGCGTGGTCGCGCCGGGCGCAGGCGGCGAGCAGCGCCGCCACCGTGCCCGGCGCGACGTCGAGAGTGGCCGCCCGGGCCCCCGGCTCGACGCGGACCGCGCGCTCGTAGCCGAGCGCCCGCAGCGTGACCAGGAAGGGCTCGACCTCGCGGCCGCCGACCGACACGGCGGTGAGCCCGGCAGAGACGCCGGCCGTCGCGAGGTCGCGGCGCAGGCGCAGAGCAAGCTCGAGGGCGCTTTCGTCGAAGCAGTTGAGCACGCGCCGCACGTAGCGCGTGTCGCCGGTACCGGCCGCCAGGGCGGCCCAGTCGGCCGCGCGCAGCGCCTCGAAGTCGGGCGTCACCTTGAACGCCACCAGGATGCGCAGCTCGCTCACTCTCCGTCCTTGCCCGCGCGACGTCGCCGCGCCGGCTCTCGTTCGCGACACGCGGCCGACCGCCTGCGCGCCGGTCTGCCCGGGGGCGCTGCGCCGGGGCGCGCGCCGGGCGGTCTTCAGGCCGGCAGGATGGTCCCCTTGTTCATGACGCCGTGCGGGTCGAAGCCGCGCTTGAGCGTCTCGAGCATGAAGTACGACGAGCCGTACTCATCGTTCACCCACGGCACGCGCGCCTTGCCGATGCCGTGGTGGTGCACGATGGAGCCGCCGAACCGCAACGTCTCCTCGCAGATGATGCCGATGATCGGCAGGTAGTACTTCGTGGGCTCGTCCTCGGGACCGCAGCCGACCACGTTGTAGAAGTAGTTGAAGTACATGTTGGTGCCGTTGATGTAGCTGTGCGAGGAGTGGCCGCCGAGCCTCGTCAGGTCGGGGATCTCGCTCGTGATGCGGCCGATGGCGGCCTCGTAGATGTCGTTGATGGCGCTCCAGCGAGCCGAGATCTCGGTCGTGCGGTTGACGTTGCGTGTCTGACGGATGCGCTCGTCCTCGGCCGCGATCTTGTCGGGACCCCAGCAGAGGTCGTTGAACCACGTCTCGATGTAGCGCGGGTCGACCGGCCGGCACTCCGGGTGACGGGCGACGATCGCCGCGATGCCCTCGAGCGTGGCCTGCACGATGCCGGCCGGACCCTCGATGCCGAACAGCAGCACGCAGTCGCCGGGCTCGATGAAGTGCGAGAAGTGCAGGTCGGCGTCGCCGGGGTCGTAGATGCGCGCGACCGACGGCTTGTAGCCGCCCACCATGACCTCGCGCAGCGCCTCGAAGCCCACCTTCATGTCGCGGTGGGTCCAGCCCAGGAACCGGGTGTTCTCGGGGAAGTACGGGAACAGCTTGACCGTCACCTCGGTGATGAAGCAGAGCGCGCCCTCGTTGCCGATCACGATGTGGCGGATGTCGGGGCCGGTGGCGCGTCGCGGCACGTTCTTGATGCGCGCCACGCGGCCGCCGGGGAACACGGCCTCTACGCCCACGACCATGTCTTCGATGCCGCCGTAGAGCGTCGAGAACTGGCCGATGCTGCGGGTCGCCGTGAGGCCGCCCAGGTGGGCGACCGGCTTGGACTGGGGCGAGTGGCCGGTCGTCAGGCCGAGCTCGCGGGCACGGTCCTCGAGCGCCTGCAGCGGCACGCCGCACTGGCAGGTCGCCTGCATGTCGTACGGGTCGATATCGATGATGCGGTCCATCGGCGAGCCGTCGAGCACGATCGAGTCGGGCACGGGCGTCTCGAGCCCGCCCTCGGTGGCCGTGCCGCCCGTGCGCGGCACGACGTTCACGCGGTGCTCGTCGGCGAAGGCCAGCACGGCGGCGACCATCTCGGTGCTGCGCGCCAAGACGACGGCCGCCGGCAGCGGCATGGTGTGCACGTCGAAGATGTTCTCGAGCTTGCGGAAGTTGTCGACGCTGCTCGCGGTGAGCACGGCCTCGTCGGTGATCACGTCGGCGGCGCCGACGATGCGTTGGAGGCCCTCGACGATCGCTTCTCGACTCAGCGGCATGGTAATGATCCTTCCGTTCGGCTCGGGGCGGGACCTGGTCAGTGGAAGATGGGGAACGACCGCTCGAGCAGCGGGTCGGTGGCGTTGCGGATGTCGCGGTAGACCGCCTCGTTCAGGGCGCGGTAGACGGCCGTGGCATCGGGTCGCGGCGCGAAGTGCTCGCGGGCGCCGCTCATGGCGGCGGCGGCCGTCGCGAAGTCGGGGTGCACGCCGGTCGCCACGGCGGCGCAGATCGCGGCGCCGAGGCTCGCGCCCGAGGCGCCCACGGTGCGCGCCGCCGGTATGCCGAACACGTCGGCGAAGATCTGCATGAAGAGCGGGCTGCTCGAGCCGCCGCCCGAGACGACGATCGACGTGAGCGCCGTGCCGAGCTCGGCGCACATCGCGTCGACCCGGTTCTTCATGGTCACGGCGATCGCCTCGAGGATCGAGCGGTAGACGTGCGCCCGGGTATGGCGCGCGTCGAAGCCGAGCATGACGCCCTTGCGAAACGGATGGTCTGCGGGGGCGAGCCAGTCGAGCACGGTCATCAGGCCGTCGCTGCCGGGCGCCACCGCGCGCGCCTCGCGCTCGAGGTACTCCTCGCGCGAGACGCGCGCGGCCGTCGCGGCGCGGGCGAGCTCGGGGCCGAGCAGGTCGAGAAACCAGGACAGGGTCCACATGCCCCGCCGAATGCCATGGCTCTCGTAGAGGTAGCGATGCGGCACGCAGGCGAAGTTCGTCCAGAACTCGGTCGGCGCCTTGCGGTTCTCGGCGCCGTGGACCATGGCGGCGATGTAGGTGCCGAGCGAGACGAGCGCGGTGCGCTCGTCGAGCGAGCCCGCGCCGAGCGCCTCGACCGCCTTGTCGTTCGCGGTCTGCACGACGGGCACGCCGGCCGGCAGGCCGGTCGCCGCGGCGGCCTCGGGCGTGATGTAGCCGGCGACGTCGCCGGGGAGCTGCAGCTCGACCAGCATCTCGCGCGGGACCTGCCAGTGGTCGAGCACGGCCGGGTCGTCGCTCCACTGCCAGGTGTCGCTGTCGATCGGCCACTGGATCTCGATGTTGTTGGCGGCCGTGTCGCGGAAGCGTCCGGTGAAGCGGTGCGTCATGTAGCCCGACGAGGTCGTCACCCAGGCGGTGTCCGGCACGGAGTAGCTCCAGGGCTGGTAGGCGCGCTCGTCCATCCAGCTCATGCCCGGCGCGGCGAGCGTGCCGTCGGCTTTGAGAAAGGCGCGCTCGCAGCGGATCGTGCAGAGGCCGACGCCGGCGATGTCGGCGGGGTCGCCGGGAAAGGCGGCCATGGCCTCGCGGCTCGCGGCGCAGATCGAGTCCCACAGGTCGTCGCCGGGGTGCTCGACGATGCCGTTGCGCGGCCGGCTCATGGGCTGCAGCACCCGGCGGCCTTCGCAGACCACCGTGCCGTCGGCCTCGAAGACGACGACCTTGGAGCTCTGCGAGCCCCCGTCGACGCCGACCAGGTACCTAGCCGCCATGCCGCACCGCCTGTCTCGCCGGTCCGATCCTCGTGTGTCCGGTCATCATCGGAGCCAGCCTAGCGGACCAGGTAGCCGCCATCCACCAGCAGCACGTGGCCGTTCACGTAGTCGGAGGCGCGGCTGGCGAGGAACACGACGGTGCCCATCAGGTCGGCCGGGTCGCCCCAGCGTCCGGCGGCGATATGGTCGAGCACGCGCTGATTGGTGACCGGGTCGCTGCGCGTCTGACGGGTGATCTCGGTCGCGTAATAGCCCGGAGCCAGGCCGTTGACCTGTACGTTGTACTGGGCGAGCTCGTCGCAGTAGGCCTTGGTCAGGCCGGCGATGCCGTGCTTGGACGCGGCGTAGGCCGGCGACCACTGGCCGCCCAGGAACGTGAAGACCGAGCAGATGTTGATGATCTTGCCGCCGCGCTGGGGCACCATGTAGCGGGCCGCCTCGTGGCTCATCTCGAAGGCGGCCGTGAGGTTGACGGCGATCGTGCGGTCCCAGAGCTCGCGGCCGAAGTCGAGCACGGCGGCCAGAGGGCAGACGCCGGCGCTGTTCACCAGGATGTCGAGGCGGCCGAAGCGCTCCACGCAGGCGTCGACGATACGCGCCGGTGTGCCCGGCGCGGTGACGTCGGCCTTCATGAACTCGTAGCGCACGCCCTCGGCCTCGATCAGCGCCCCGGTCGTGCCGTCGTCGTCGACGATGCTCGGCACGAGCACGTTGGCGCCGCCCTTCGCGAGGGCCAGGGCGAAGGCCTGGCCGAGGCCGGTGTTGCCGCCGGTCACGATGGCGTTCCTGCCCGCGAGCGAGAAGAAGTCCAGCGCGAACTCGGTGATCTCCATGGGGCGCTCCTTCCGTGCCGCCGGGCTGTCGAAAGTTCGTTGTGTTCGGGTCTGCAGAGAACGTTGTGCCGTCAAATGACGCCGCGACGCTATTCTACGTCACTCGGGGGCGAGCTCCGCCGGGAACCCCGGCGCGCGCAGATCGGTGCCCACCGCGTCTTCGAGCAGCCGCGCGACCATGGGCGACTGCGCCTCGCCGCCGTAGGTGGCGCGCGCCCGGGCGAAGATCTGCTCGGTGAGGCCGGCGAGTTCGAGCGGCACGCCGAACTCGTGGCCCATGCCCAGGGCGAAGTGCAGGTCCTTGCGGGCGAGGTCCATGGTGAAGTTGATGTTGTAGCTGCCGTTCAGGATGAGCTGGCCCTCGGTCTCGTGCACGAAGCTGTTGCCAGAGCTTGCCTTGATCACGTCCCAGGCGAGCTTCAGGTCGACGCCGCCGCGCTTGGCGAGCATGAGCGCCTCGCTGTCGGCGACCAGGTGGATGAAGGCCAGCATGTTGGTGATCACCTTGATCACCGAGGCCTGGCCGAGCTCGCCGATGTAGAAGACGCGGCCGCCCATCGCCTCGAAAGCCGGCAGGTGGGCACGGTAGACGGCCTCGTCGCCGCCGACCAGCACCGTGATCATGCCGGCCGCCGCACGGTGCACGCCGCCCGTCACGGGCGCCTCGAGCGTGGCTACGCCGCGCTCGGCGGCCAGAGCCGCCAGGCGGCGCAGCTCGTGGGCGTCGTTCGTGCTCATGTCGATCCAGGTGCCGCCGGCGGCGAGCCCGTCGAAAACGCCGCCGGGGCCGGCCACCACGGTCGCGACCGCGGCCGGCGACGGCAGGCAGGTGATGACCGTCGCGGCTGCGCGCGCCACCGCGGCCGGCGAGTCGGCCCAGGCGGCGCCGGCCTCGAGCAGCGGCGTGGCCGCGGTGCGGTCGATGTCGTTGACGGTCACGGCGAAGCCTGCCCGCAGCAGGCTGCCGGCGAGGTGACGGCCGAGGCTGCCGAGGCCGATGTAACCGATCGTGCTGCTCACGATGCCTCCGTTCGGTTCAGGCTCGAGACGGCGGGTCGCGGCGCACCTCGCGCCGCGCCCGGCTGACGCTGCCGGCATCTGCCCGGCAGATGAGGGCGATCTCATCGAGCTCGGCGCTCGGCAGTAGCGGCCCGCGGGCGCCGTGCGCGGCGAGCAGGTCGTCGACCCGCTCGGCGGCCTCGTCGGCCTCGGTGCGTCCCTCGGCGAGCCACTGGTCGTAGGACCGGCGGTCGGAGAGCTGCGGCAGCAGGTGCTCGCCGGCGCGGATACGCCGCGCGGTGTCCTTCTCGCGCAGGAACCCGCCGCCCGGCCCGACGCGGGCGATCGATTCGAGCGCCATCGTCGCCTCGCTCACCTCGACGGGGGCGAGCAGGCGGCGCACCATGGCGGCGACCTCGTTGTCGATCACGGCCTGCGTCAGGTCCATCGTGTTGTGCGAGTCGATCAGGCCCCAGCCGGTCACGATGTCGGGCTGCGCGGCGCACACGGTGGCCGCCTTGAGCGCCTTCTCGTAGCCGTCCTGCACGCCGTGGTGCTTGGCGTCGGTCGAGAGCGCCGGGCTGAGCGTGGGCACCCCGAGGTGGTGGCCGACCTCGGTCGCCATGACCGCCATGAGGGCGCTCTCGACGCAGCCGAGCGAGAAGGTGGTGCGCACCATGTCGAGCACGCCCGAGCCGAAACAGAACACGAGGCGCGCGCCCGGCGCCGCCACCTGGAAGGCGGTGGCGATGCCGAGGAACTCGGCCGTCGCCTGCACGACGGTGCCGGCCAGCGTGACCGGCGAGGTCGCGCCGGCGCTCGTCATGGAGTAGACCTCGACGGGCACGCCGCGGGCGGCGAGGGCGAGATGCACGTCGAGCACGCGGCCCTCGACCTGCAGCGGTGAGGCCGCCGTGCAGACGGTCGAGAAGCGCGGCCGCGCGGCGAAGCCCTCGCGGCCGCCGCCGAGCACCTCGCTCAGGCGCAGGACCGCGTCGACCTCGGTCGGGCAGTCGACGAACGTCACGTGCTCGGTCGACTCGGTGAACATGGTGAAGTACTCGAGCAGCTCGCGGCGCTCGAGCGGCACGTCGGTGGCGCTCACCTGGGTCCACATGAGATCGAGCTCGGGCAGCTCGTCGGCGAGCGCCGTGCAGTCGCGCAGGTCCTGCAGCGTGCTGGGGCGGCGCCGACCCGTGCGGCGGTCGAGCGTCTTGGCCACACAGCCGCTGGGGCAGAGGCAGAAGGGCCGGCCGGGGCCGAGCACGACGTCGTCGGCCGGCGTCGCGCCGGCCATCACGAACGAGCGCGGGCAGGCGGCCAGGGAGCGCTCGACGAGCTCGCGGGGCAGGCGCGCGAGCCCGCTCGCGTCGTCGACGGCGGCGCCGTGCCGGGCGAGCAGCGCGAGGACCCGCGATCCGGCGAAGCGCATGCCGGTGGTGGCGAGCACCTCGAGCGCGCGGTCGGTGATCGCGTTCTTCTCGGCGTCGCTCAGCCAGGTGGTGATCGCCTGCATGTCGGCCGTCCTTGGTCGGCGTGGTCGCCCGCTGCCGCGGTCGCCGCGGCCGGGTCCGGCGCGGGCGACGCGTGCGTCCGAGCAAGGCGTCGCCCGCGCGGGCCCGCCGAGACGGGACGATGGCACCGTGCTCGCCGGCTGTCAAGAAGCCGGCGTGACTTTCAGAGTCAGTTGCTCGATTCGGCGTTTGTTTCAAAGAGACAGGGTGCTATGATGCGCTGAATCGTAAGGGGAGCAGGCCGATGACTGGTCCTTTCCAAGATCACAGCACGTGCCATGAGCCCGCCGCCGGACGGCTCGTCCCGGCGCCCCACGCGCGGCTTGCTCCTCGGGCGACGGTGCCGACCCGCGGGCGCCCCGCGCGCGCGCCGAGCGGCGCGCTTCCGGCGATCCGCTCGCGCCTCGCGGGCCCGCGCCGACCGGCATGATCCGCGCCGGCGAGGCGCCGTTCGGGGTCGTCGAGCTCGACGAGCTCGACCGCCACGTCGTGCGCCTGCTGCGCGCCAACGCGCGGCGCTCCTACGCGAGCATCGCGCGTGCCGTGGGCGTGTCCGAGCCGACCGCGCGCAACCGTGTGGAGCGGCTCATCGGCCAGGGGGCGATCCTGCCGATGGCCCGCGTCAACCCCGCCGCCATCGGCTACCCCGTCGATGCCATGGTGGGCATCCGCGTGCACCGCGGCTTCGCCAAGGGCGTCGGGGCGCGCCTGGCCGCCATGGACGCCGTCTCGTACGTCGGGTACACCACCGGCTCCTACGACATCCTGATCGAGGCGCACCTGCCCGACAACGAGGGCCTCTACCGGTTCCTGAACGAGGAGCTCGAGCAGATCGAGGGCATCGCCGACACCGAGACCTGGCACATCCTGCGCGTCGACAAGGTCAACTTCGAGTGGGAAGGCGAAGCCATCGCGGGCACGGAGCCGCCGCGCGACGACGCCGCGTCTTGACAGCGACGCGGCCGGCACGATGAGATTCGTTCATTGATTGACCGGTCGGTTAACGGTCGGGAGGGTGGCTCAGCCGAGGCCGCGGACAGCGGCCGGCCGCAGCCGGGGACGACGACGAAGGGACGAAGGTGAGCGGCGAGCTTCGGGTGCCGACGCGCATGGCCGACGGCACGTTCGTGCGCATGACCCGCGCCGAGATCAGGGCCGATCTCGAGGCGGGCTCCGAGGCGGCGGCCAAGCGGGCGAAGGTGGCGCCGCTGTCCGCCGACGAGATCGACCATCTGCTCGACATCTACGGCTCGCCGGCGCGCTTCACGGGCGTCGACGTGGGCGACGAGGTCGTGCTCTCCTGCGACGGCACCGGCATGAAGACGCACGGCACCCGCCTGCAGGACCTGCAGGCCTACGAGCAGTGGATGGGCGCCGACCTGCTCGAGCTGTGCGTCGGCGACTACTCGCTCAAGGTGGTGCGCACGATCCTGGCCTACGAGGCGCAGTGCATGCACGACGCGCTGCTTGCCACGGTGGCGCCGCTGCAGTACGGCGTGATGCCCAACCTCGGCCTGTACTCCAAGCCGGACGGCCCCTGCGACAACTGGAACGAGCTGCTGCCGCTCGGCAAGATCGCCGAGGCGCGGGCGGCCGAGGAAGAGGCCGTCGAGATGGCGGTCACCGACATGGTCCACCTCGCCGACTCGCAGTACGAGGCCGGCGCCGACGCGATCGACTGGGACACGACCGGCGCCTCGGGCGACCCCGAGTTCCTGGCCGCGCTGCGCGCCACCGCGATCATCCGCCAGAAGCACCCCGACCTCGGCGTGCAGCTCGGCATGGCCGGCGAGTTCGTGCTCGGCATGCACGGCGAGCTCACCTACGAGGGCGTGCGCCTCGCCGGCCTGTGGCCCAAGGACCAGCTCCTCCTGGCCCAGCAGGCCGGCGCCACCATGTTCGGACCGGTCGTCAACGTGAACACCGGCAAGAGCTGCGCCTGGAACGTGGCTCGCGCGAGCGTCATCGTCAAGCCCTGCATGGAGGTCGCGACGATCCCGGTGCACATGAACGCCGGCATGGGCGTGGGCGCCGTGCCGATGTTCGTGCATCCGCCGGGCGACGCCGTGTGCCGGGCCGCCAAGTCGTTCGTCGACCTGCTGCGCCTCGACGGCTTGTAGGTGGGCTCGGGCGATCCGCACGGCATGCACAACGCGCATGCGCAGGCGGCGGGCATGGGCGGCATGCGAGCGGCCGGAGATCTGGTCGCTCGTGCGCAGATGACCCGCGGCATGCGTCTCGAGCAAGCCAAGCAGTACGTGGCCGGCAAGCTCGGCGTGACGCCGTTCGACCTGTCCGACCCGGTCGTCATGACCGACGTGCGCAACGAGCTCGGCTTCGGCCGTATCCACAGCTACGCGATCAGCCAGCCGGTGCAGGCCAACATGATCGAGGCCAAGGTGAACATCGCCCGGGTGCTCGACCTGCCGATCAACTGCGTCGAGCGGTTCAAGGAGCGCACGGCGCCGCAGACGAGTCGCGTGAGCTGATGCATCGGCAAGGCGGGCACGGCGACGGACGGGGAGGGGTGAGGCGGCGATGAGACGCAACCCGCGGGCCGGCGCGCGAGCGAGCGGCGGCCTTCGGCTCGAGGTCTTCTCGGGCGACGAGCTGCAGCAGATCCACTCGGCGACGCTCGAGGTGCTGTCGCGCACCGGCGTGTTCGTCGAAGACGAGGAGGCCCGCGACATCTTCGCGGCGGCGGGCGCCGAGGTCGACCGCGACACGCGCGTGGTGCGCCTGCCGGCGCACGTCGTCTCGGACGCGGTGCGCTCGGCGCCTTCGTCGCTCGCGCTCTGCGGGCGCGACCCCGACCGCGACGTCGTGCTCGAGGACGGTCGCGTCGGCTTTACCAACTTCGGCGAGGGTATCCAGGTCGTCGACCCCTACAGCGGCGAGCTGCACGAGTCGCGCAAGCAGGACGTGGCCGACTGCACGCGCATCATCGACGCGCTGCCCGAGATCGACGTCGTCGAGCGCCCCCTGGGCGCCCACGACGTGCCGCCCGACACGGCGCCGCTGCACAACGCCGAGGCGATCTTCGCCAACACCACCAAGCACGCGACGATCGGGCCCCTCACCGGCTTCTGCGCCCGCAAGATGATCGACATGGCGGCGGCCGTCGCCGGCGGCCGCGAGGCGCTGCGTCGGCGCCCGCTCCTTTCGTTCCTCACCTGCCCCGTGAGCCCGCTCAAGCTGGTCGTCGACGCCTGCCGCATCATCATCGAAGGCGCTCGCGCCGGCGTGCCGGTCAACGTGCTGTCGATGGCGATGGCGGGCGGCTCGTCGCCGGTCAACCTGGCCGGCACACTCGTCACCCACAACGCCGAGGTGCTGGCCGGCATCACGCTGGCCCAGCTCACGGCGCGCGGCGCGCCGGTCATCTACGGCTCGTCGACGACCGCCATGGACCTGCGCTTCGCGAGCGCCTCGGTGGGTAGTCCCGAGTGCGCCATGATCGGCGCCGGCGTGGCCTGCCTGGCGCGCTTCTACCTGCTGCCGAGCTGGGTCGCCGGTGCGTAGGGCGACGCCAAAGTGGCGGACGCCCAATCCGGTCACGAGAAGACCCTCACCAGCCTGCTGCCGGCGTTGGCAGGGGCCAACCTGATCTACGGGCTGGGGATGCTGGAGTCGGGCGTCACGATCGATTACGCGCAGCTCGTCATGGACGCCGAGTTCGCCCGCATGGTCAAGTTCTGCGTGCCGGGCATCCCGGTGACGGACGAGACGCTGTCGGTCGACGTGATCGCCGCCGTCGGGCCGTTCCACGACTTCCTGTCGCACGACGACACCTACCGCGGCATGCGCGGCCAGTCGCGCTCGCAGCTGATCGACCGCCGGGTCCGCGAGGAGTGGGCCGCCGACGGCTCGACGACGGTCTACGAGCGCGCCCGCCGCGAGGCCGTCCGGCTGCTCGAGACCCACGAGCCGGCGCCGCTCCCGGCGCCGGTCGCCGCGGCGCTCGCGCGCATCATCGCCGACGCGGAACAGGAGCTCGGCGCGGGGAGCGGGTGAGCGACTGGTTCGCCGTCGGGCAGAATAAAGTTCTGCCATTGTCAGGTCGTGCGCTATGAGAATTCCTTGGATTGCCATTTCGCCGCGCGTCGTGCGACGTTGCCGTGTATAATCCGCTCATGCTGACCACGCCAGCGATCGCCATGACCGCTTTGCAGCGCCCCCCGGCCGGCCGGCTCGGCCGGCCATAGGCGGGGAGCCGAGCCGATGATCGAGCCCAAGGCGATCGAGCGCATCCACGCGGCCGCGCTCGAGCTCCTCGCCAAGGTCGGCGTCGCGTTCTTCGACACCGACGCGGTCGACCTGCTGGTGGCGCACGGCTGCTCGGCCGACGGTCATCGCGTCCGGCTGGGCGAGCGCCTGGTCGACGACGCGCTGAGCAGCGCGCCGCGCCGCTTCACCGTGGCCGGACGGCGGCCCGAGCGCGACCTGCACATCGGTGGCGGCGATCCGGTGCTGGCGACGGCGTCGGGTCCGCCCTTCATCATCGACCGCGACGGCCGTCGCGGCGGGACGCTCGCCGACGTGCGCGACGCCGTCGCCCTCGCGCACCTGGCTACCACCGTCGATGCCTACGCCCAGCCCATCACCGCGCTCGACGTGCCCGAAGAGGCACGCCCGGGTGCCGTCGCCCGCGCGGCCGTGCTCGGCACCGACAAGGTCTGCCGGTTCGACGTGACGACGGCGGCCGAGCTCGAGGTCGCCTGCGACATCTCCGCGATCATCTTCGGCGCCGGGTGGCACGAGCGGCCGACGCTGCTGTCGGTGATCAACACCACGTCGCCGCTGCAGCTCTCGGCCGACGCGAGCCGCGCCCTGCTGCGGCTGGCCGCGCTCGGCCAGCCCGTCTGCCTGACGGTCTGCGCGATGGGCGGCGCGACCGGTCCGGTCACCCTTGCCGGGCTGCTCGCCCAGCAGCACGCCGAGCTGCTCGCCGGTCTCGTCCTCACGCAGCTCGTCCGTCCCGGTTGCCCGTTCCTGTACGGCGCCACCTCGTCGCTCTCGTCGATGCGCAACGGCGTGCTGCTGGTCGGCGTGCCCGAGTACTGGACGCTGACCGAGGCGGCCGTCGCCCTGGGCCATGCGCTCGGGCTGCCGGTACGGGCCGGAGGGGCGATCACCGACGCCCACACGCTCGACGCGCAGGCCGGCTTCGAGTCGGCCCTCGGCCTGGCGGCCGCGCTGGCGGCACAGGTCGACTTCACGCTGCACGCCACCGGCATCCTGTCGTCGTTCAACGCCTACTCGCCGGCGAAGTTCGTGGTCGACGACGCGATCGCCGGCGAGCTGAAGGCCGCTCAGCGGCGTCTCGCCGTCGACGACGAGATGCTCGCGCTCGACGTGACGGCGGCCGTCGGCCCCGGCGGCACGTTCCTCGACCAGCGTCACACGCGTCGCAACCTGCGGGCGAGCTCGGCGGCCGGCGCGTCGCTCATGTCGCGCGAGCCCTACGAGACCTGGCTGGCGCACGGCGAGCGCGACCTCGGCGGGCGCGCCTGGCAACGCGTCGACGAGCTCCTGGCGGCCTACGAGCCCCCCGGAGATCTCGACCCGACGACTCTCAGACAGCTCGACACCTACTGCGGGCGGTGAGCGGGTGGACCGACCACTCGGCAGATGCCGCACACGACTGAAGCACGTGCATCGTGCGCGAAGGAGGACCTGGTGAGCGACGAACTCTACGCAAAGATGGCCCAGGCGGTGATCGACGGCGAGGACGACACCGCCGCGGCGCTGGCCCAGCAGGGCTTAGACGCCGGTCTTGCGGCGGCCGACATCTTGGACAAGGGCTTCGTCAAGGGCATCGAAGAGGTCGGCGACCTGTTCGGTAAGGGCGAGTTCTTCCTGCCCGAGCTGGTCCAGGGGGCCGAGGCCATGAAGGCCGCCGTGGCCGTCCTGCAGCCCGCCCTCGATGCCTCCAAGGAGGGTCGCAAGGCGACCGGCGTGGCGGTCGCCGGCACGGTGGCCGGCGACATCCACGAGATCGGCAAGACGATCGTCTGCTCGATGCTCTCGGCGGCCGGCTTTGAGGTCTCGGACGTGGGCTGCGACGTGGCCCCCGAGACCTTCGTCGCCAAGTGTGCCGAGGTCAAGCCCGACCTGCTGCTGCTCTCCGCCCTGCTGACCACGACGATGCCCAACCAGCAAAAGACGATCGAGGCCTTGAAGGCCGCCGGCCTGCGCGACTCCATCAAGGTGATGATCGGCGGCGCTCCCACCACGCGCGCCTGGGCCGACGAGATCGGCGCCGACGGCTATGCCGAGGACGCGATCGAGGCCGTGGCCGCCGCCAAGGGCCTGCTGGGCGTCGCCTGAGCACGACGAGCGCCAGCGGAGCGACCACATGACCCCAGAGGACATTCCAGTCAGCCTGAGAGACCGACGCCGACCGCCGAGGTCGACACGAGACCAGAGGAGAACGAACCATGACTGACGTGAGTCACTCGGCCGGCATCGGGCGGCCCAGCTTCCTCACCGAATCGCAGAAGCGTGAGATCTACGAGGCGGCTCTCGAGATCGTCGGCCGGGTCGGCATGGTCGTGCAGCACGATCAGGCCCGGGCGCTCCTGCTCGACGCCGGAGCGACCGAGCTCGCCGGCGGCCGGATCGGCATTCCCCGGGGCATGGTCGAGCAGGCGCGCCTGAGCGCGCCGCAGATGATCGCGGTGTTCGACCGCGCGGGCGAGCTCGCCATGGAGCTGGGCGGCTTCAACACCTACTTCGGGACCGGCTCCGACCTCATGAGCACGTGGGACCTCGACACCGGCGAGCACCGGCCGAGCACCCTGGCCGACATCGAGCGCGCCGCGCGACTGGTCGACGCGCTGCCCAACTTCGACTTCGCCATGTCCAGCGCCTACCCGACCGAGCACGACCCGCATCGCGCCTACCTCGAGAGCTACCGGGCCATGGTCAAGAACACGACGAAGCCGCTGGTCATGACGGCCGAGGGCGGCGACGACCTGCGCGCCATGTGGCGCATCGCGAGCGCCCTGCGCGGCGGCGACGAAGCACTGCGCTTCAAGCCCTACTTCGTGGTGTACAGCGAACCGTCGAGCCCGCTGTCGCACAGCGACACCGCCCTCGAGAAGCTGCTGCTCTGCGCCGACTGGGGCGTGCCCTGCATCTACTCGCCGGCGCCGGTGTCGGGCGCGACCGCGCCGGTCACGCACGCCGGCCACGTCGCGCAGGGGACCGCCGAATCGCTCTTCGGGCTCGTCATCCACCAGCTCCGCCACCCGGGGGCGCCGTTCCTGTTCGGAATGGGCCCCTCCGTCCTCGACCTGATGACGGCCCAGCACACCTACACCTCGCCCGAGCACCTCACCTCCTACGTCTGCATCGTCGAGATGAGCAAGTGGCTCGGCCTGCCGAACTGGGGCTACTCGGGCATGACCGACTCTCCCGTCGTCGACGCCCAGGCCGGCGTCGACATCACCGAGGTCGTGCTGCTCAGCCTGCTCATCGGCTCCAACCTGAACCACGATTGCGGCTACCTCGACTTCGGCCTCACCGGCGCGCCTGAGGCGCTCGCCATCGTGGACGAGGTGATCGGCATGACGCGTCGCGTCCTGCGGGGCATCGAGGTCACGCGCGACACGCTCGCCGTCGACACGATCGCCGAGGTCGGACCGGGCGGCAGCTTCCTGGCGACCAAGCACATGAAGCGCCATCAGCGCAGCGCCCAGTGGCGGCCGACGATCTTCAACCGCAACACGTTCAGTCGCTGGGAACGCGACGGCAGTCAGGATCTCGCCGCGCGTGGCCGCCGCAAGTGCGCCGACCTGCTCGTCGCACACGAGGTCGCGCCGCTCGACGGCGGCCTCGAGTCGTTCGTGGACGAGACGGTCGAAGCCTACCGGCCCGATCCGGCCTAGCCGAGGGGCAGGCGCCGCCGTCGCCGGCCGTCCCGGGCGCTTGCGCCCGGGACGGCCGGCCCATATCGGGGCGGCTCGCGCCCGGAAGGGCCGGCCTGTGTGGGGCCCCTCGCCCCGGCGTGGCCGGCCTGTATCGGGGCTTCGCGCCCGAGATGCCGGCCGTCCCGGGCGGCGGCAGCCGGGCCGGGCGTGCGCGCAGGCCGTCGTGGCCTCACAATAAGAAGTGCCCGCGAGAGGCAGCGTGAAGGTCCGAGCGCCCGTCCCGGTCCTGGAACGCCTGCCGCAGAAAGGCGATCGGGGAGGTGTCGTGGGCGGGGACTTTTCGCAGGTAGGCGGCTATCTGCCCGCGTCCGACGCGGCGGCCAAGGCCCGCGGCGCGCTCGTTTACGGCAGCGACCTGAGGCTGCCCGGCATGCTGCACGCCAAGCTGCTGCTCAGCGAGATCGCGCACGGCGTCGTCACGGGCATCGACGCCGCTGCGGCCGAGGCTCTCCCCGGCGTGGTCGCCGTCTTCTCGTGCTTCAACACCCCCGCCACCGCCTACAGCCGCTACCGTCTTCTGCCCGGTCAGGAGGCGGCGCCCGAAGACGAGACGCTGTTCGCCCGGCACGTGCGCTTCGTCGGCGATCGCGTGGCGGCGGTCGTCGCCACGTCTGCGGCCGTCGCGCAGGCCGCCGCCCGGCGCGTCGCGGTCACCTGCGACGAGCTGCCCGCCCTGCTCACGCCCGACGAGTCGCTGCGGCGCCCCGACGTTCCTCTGCACCCCGGGGGCAACCTGCTTCACGAGTACCTGTTCGACCACGGCGAGCCGCCGGCCGCCGACCCCGCGGCGATCGACACCACGAGCCGCACGACCACCCAGAGGATCCACCAGGCCGCGATGGAGCCGCACGTGTGCGTGGCCGCGTACGACGGGTCGGGCGATCTCACCATCTGGAGCCCGTCCCAGGGCGCGTTCGGCGCGCGGACGGTCGTCGCCGACCTGCTGGGGCTGAGCTACAACCGGGTGAGGGTGATCAAGGTCCCGACCGGCGGGTCGTTCGGGGCCAAGCAGGAGTTCATCCTCGAGCCGCTCGTCGCCTTCATGGCGATGCGGCTCGGCAGGCCGGTCAGGCTCGCCCTCGACCGCAGGGAGTGCATGCGGGCCACCACCGTGCGGCCGCCGACGACGTCGAGCCTGCGGACATCGGTCTCGGCGCAGGGCAGGCTGCGCGAGCTCGAGATCGACACGCTCTTCGACGCGGGCGCCTATGCGACGTGCTCGATCGACTACGCCGAAGCGATGGCGCACAAGGTGACGCGCCTCTACCGCGTGCCGCACTACCGGCACAACGGCCGCGTGGCCTACACCACGACGCCCGTCACGGGAGGCACGCGGGGCTGGGGCGCGCCGGAGATCGTCACCGCGCTCGAGGTCCACATCGACCTCGTGGCGAGGAGGCTGGGCATCGACCCCGTCGACCTGCGCCTCACCAACCTGGTGCACCCCTACGACGTCGATGCCGCCACCGGTCTGTCGCTCGGCGACGCGCGCGTGCGCGAGTGCCTCGAGCGCGGTGCGGAGGCCTTTCGCTGGCAGGCCCGGCGAGCGCGCCCCGCGGCCGTCGGGGCGCTCTGTCGCGGGGTCGGCGTGGCCTGCGGCGCGCACAAGAACAGCCAGACGATCGGGGGCTTCGTCGACCACAGCACGATGACCCTCAAGATGAACGAGGACGGCAGCCTGTCGCTCAACGCCAGCCTGCACGAGGTCGGCAGCGGCGTGCTCGGTTCCATGAGGCTGATCGTCGCCGAGGTCCTGCAGGTCGAGGCCGACAGGGTAGCGGTGCGCGAGGCCGACACCGACCTCACCCCCTACGACTTCGGCACCTACGGCAGCAGGGTCACCTACGTCTGCGGCGCCTGCGCCCGCACCGTCGCCGGCATGGTGAGAGACCAGCTCCTGCAGGCCGCGGCCGGGCTGCTCGGCGTTCCGGCGCCGAGCCTCGTCGTCGATCACGGCCTGGTGCGACCGGCCGGGGCTGCGTCGGGCGGCCTGACCTACGCTGACGTGGCCACGACGATCAAGGCGAAGGCCGGGCGCGACCTCATCGCCACCTGGACCCACTCGACGCCGACCAATCCGGGCGCCTACACCGTCCAGTTCGCCGAGGTCGAGGTCGACCGCGAGACCGGGCGCTGCGCCGTCACCGACTTCCTCGCCGTCGCCGACGTCGGGCAGGCCATCAACGCCGCCGCGGTCGAGGGTCAGTACCGCGGCGGCGTGCAGATGGGGATCGGCTACGCCCTGTCCGAGGAGCTCCTGATCGACGCCCGCGGACGACCCTGCCAGAGCGGCTACGAGGACTATCGCCTCGCCACCACGCGCGACCTGCCGCCGATCGGCGTCCTGCTCGTCGAACACGACGCCGACGAGGGACCGTTCGGCGCCAAGAGCGTCGGCGAGATCGCCACGGTGCCCACGGCGGCGGCGGTCGTGAACGCCGTCAATCACGCCCTCGGGGCGGCGCTCACCGACGTGCCCGTCACTCCGGCGAGGATCCTCGCGGCGCTGGCCGCGCCGGCGAGCGGCGAGACGACCGCTCCCGTCGAGGAGGAGGCCGCCGGTGTGCTCGCATAGCCTCGAGACGGACCGCCGCGACGTGCCCGCCGAGGGAGCGCTCGGGGCTCGTCCCGGGGCTGCGGCGGGCAGCGACGAGCGCGAGGTGCCGCAGACGATCGCGCTGCGCGTGAACGGCCGGCGGCACGAGCTCACGGTCGGCCGTGACCTCTGGTCGGGCGCCTCGCTGGCCGAGGTGCTGCGCGACCGCCTCGGGCTCACCGGCGTCAAGATCGCCTGCGACCAGGGGGCGTGCGGCGCCTGCACCGTCATCATGGACGAACGCCCGGTGCTCTCCTGCATGGTGCTCGCCGTCGAGGCCGACGGCGCCGACGTCCTGACGATCGAGGGCCTGGCCGCCGACGATCCGCTGGTCGTCGCCTTCGCGACGCAGGCGCGGCCGGGCCACGGTCCCGCCATCCAGTGCGGCTTCTGCACGCCGGGCATGGTCATGGCCGCCAAGGCCCTGCTCCTGCGGGTCGGCCGGCCCACGCGCGACCAGGTCGTCGCGGCGCTCGCCGGCAACATCTGCCGCTGCGGCTGCTACGAAGGCATCGTCGACGCCGTCGTGAGGGCCGGCGCCGCGACGGCCGCCGCGCCCGGCGGCGAGGCCGGCGGGGAGAGCCGCCGATGAGCGCGATCCGGTACCGGGCGGCGACCTCGCTCGACGAGGCGGAGCGGCTGCTGCGGAGCGACCCCGGCGCACGCCTGCTGGCCGGCGGCACCGACTTGTTCGGCGCGCTCAAGGACGACGTCTACGGCGACGGTGAGCCGGTCGGTCTCGTCGACCTCAAGACCGTGCCCGGGCTCGAGGGCGTGTCGCTCGAGGGCGACGAGGTGGTCATCGGCGCTCTCACCCGCCTGGCGGACCTCGCCGCGAGCGAGCTGGTCGACGAGCGCCTGCCCATGCTCGCCCACGCCGCGAGCTCGGTGGCCTCGCCGCAACTGCGCGAGATGGGCACGGTCGGCGGCAACCTCTGCCAGGAGCCGCGCTGCTGGTACTACCGCGCCCCGGGCGACGTGTTCCACTGCCATCGCAAGGGTGGCGAGCTCTGCGCCGCCGTGCTCGGCGACGATCGCTACCACTCCGTGTTCGGCGCCGCGCGGGTCGCGGCGGCTCCCTGCACGCAGGCCTGCCCGAACGGCACCCTCATCCCCGTCTACCTGCAGATGCTGCGCGACCGCGATCTCGAACGCGCGGCCGCCGCCCTGCTCGCCCAGAACCCCATGCCGGCCGTCACCGGCCGCATCTGCCCGCATCTCTGTGAGACCGGTTGCAGCCGCGCCGACCTGGACGAATCGGTCTCCATCCACAGCCTCGAGCGCGAGGTCGGCGACGCCATCCTCGCCGAGCCCGCCGCGTTCCTGGGCCCCGCGGTCGCGCCGACCGGCAGCGCGGTCACCGTCGTCGGGTCCGGACCCGCCGGGCTGACCGCGGCCTTCTACCTGCGGCGCGCCGGTCACGCGGTGACCATCGTGGAGCGGGAATCGCGCGCCGGCGGCGCGCTGTCGTTCGCGATCCCGCCGTTCCGGCTGTCGCGCACCGTCGTCGACCGCGTCGTCGATCTCCACGCGGCGCTCGGCATCGGCTTCCGGCTCGGCGTCGAGGTGGGTCGCGACGTCACGCTGGACGAGCTGCGCGCCACGTCCGACGCCGTGATCGTCGCCGCGGGCGCCTGCCTGCCGTCGCGCATCGGCATCGAGGGCGAGGACGCGGCCGTCGCCGGCCTCGACTATCTGCGCCGCGCGGCGGTCGACGACCGCTGGCGCGAGTCGGGCGCGGTCGTGGTCGTCGGCGGCGGCAACGTCGCGGTCGACTGCGCGATGACGGCGGTGGTGCGCGGCGCCGACCGGGTGACCGTGGTCTGCCTCGAGTCGCGCGACGAGATGCCGGCGTTCGAGTCGGAGATCGCCGCCGCCGTGCGCAGCGGCGTCCGGCTGCGCCCCGGCTGGGGGCCGCGCCGGGTGCGGCTCGAAGGCGGCGACGTGGCCGGCGTCGATCTCGTGCGCTGTACCGCCGTGTTCGACGCGAGCGGCGCGTTCCGCCCGGCGTTCGACGAGTCGGCGGCCGACTTCGTCGCCGCCGACACGGTGATCATCGCCGCCGGCCAGCGGGTGGACCGGGGGTGGTTCGACGACGCCGCCGAGCCCGGGGCCGAGGAGCCGCGCCGCGTCGTCGTCTGCGGCGACGCGGCGTCGGGCCCGGCCACGGTCGTCGAGGCGATCGCCTCGGGCCGCCGCGCCGCCGCCGACGTCCAGCTCCTCTTGACCGGGGCCGAGCTCCCCGGACAGCCGGCGAGCGGCGACGTGTGCGACCTGCTCCTGGTGGACGCCGAGAGCGCGGCCAGGTCGACCAGCGTGCTCGCCCGCGTGCCGGCCGAGGCCGCCGGTGAGCGGCCGGGGTCCGCCCCGCCGGCCGCGGTCGCCGAAGAGGCGGCGCGCTGCCTGGACTGTAGCTGCCTGGCCGTGTCGCCGTCCGATCTGGCGCCGGCGCTGATCGCTCTCGACGCTCGCGTGCGGACCAGCAAGCGCCTGCTGGCCGCCGAGGAGCTCTTCGCCGCCACCGCGCGCGGGTCGACGGCGCTCGACCGGGACGAGATCGTACTGGCCGTGCGCGTACCGCTGCCCGGCGCCGCCGACGGGAACGTCTTCTGCAAGTTCAGGGAGCGCGCATCGGTCGACTTCCCGGTCGTCAACCTGGCCGTGCACGTCTGTGTGGTCGGCGGCACGATCGTCGCGGCGCGCCTGTGCGCCGGCGCGGTCGCGCCCGTGCCGCTGCGCCTGCGCGCCGCCGAGCAGGCCCTCGTCGGCCGGCCGGCCGACCTCGCGACCTGCCGGCGCGCGGCCCAGGCGGCCGTCGCCGCCGCGCACCGGCTGGCGAGCAACGGCTACAAGCGACAGATCCTCGAGGTCCTGGTCAGGCGGTCGCTCGAAGAGGCCGTCCGGCGTGCCGCCGGCGAGCTCGCGGCCGGCGACGGGTCCTGACCGCGACGGCCGACGATCCCGCCGCCGGCGACGGGCTTTCGTGGGTCCCGACCCCGACGGCTACGCGGCGGGGCGCCGCCGAGCCCCCGGCGCGGCGCGTCCGGCGCGACGCGCCGGGCGGGCCGCGGCGGCGCCCCGCGCGGCGAACCTGAGGGCGGCGCGCGGCAGGCGCCGGGCCGCGCCGAGCACCTCGTCGAGCGCCGTCGCGAACCAGTCCACGTCGGCGTCGTCGATCACGAGCGGCGGCAGGCCCTTGAGCACGTTCACCTCGTGGCCCGCGACCTGGCTCAGGATGTGGTGGTCGCGAAAGAGCGGGCCGATCACGAACTGGCTGAAGATGCCGGGCTGGCGCGCCTCGAGGAACCGCCAGGTGAGTGAGCCGCCGCGCGGCTCGCCGAACTCGATCGCCCACATGAGCCCCAGGCCGCGCACCTCGCGGACCACGTCGTACTCCTCGACGAGCGGTCGGGTGCGCGACAGGAGCGTCGCGCCGAGCCGTGCGCTGCGCGCGGCCAGGCCGCGCGCCTCGAGCGCAGCCAGCGTCGCGAGGCCGGCCGCCATGGCCATGTCGTTGGGGGCGAAGGTCGAGCCGTGCGACGTGGAGTGCTCGAGCGTGTCGAACACGGCTTCGTGGACCGCGGCGCGCAGCAGCAGCGCGCCGACCGGCACGTAGCCGCCGGACAGCGACTTGGCGACCGTGACGAGGTCGGGCTCGAGGCCCCAATGCTCGCAGGCGAACATCGTCCCCGTGCGTCCCAGGCCGGTCTGCACCTCATCGACGCCGAACAGCGTGCCGTACCGGCGGCACAGGCGCTGTGCGCCCGCCAGGTAGCCCGGCTCGGGCAGCACGACGCCCTGGCCCTGGACCGGCTCGGTCAGGAAGAGTGCGACGTCCTCGCGGCGCAGCTCCCGCTCGAGGGCGCCCAGGTCGTTGAAGGGCACGAACGCGACGCCCGGCAGCAGGGGCTCGAAGCGACCCCGCTGCGCCGCGCTGCCGTTCACCGACAGTGAGCCCAGGGTCAGGCCGTGGAAGCCGTTCTCGACGGCCACCACCCGCGGCCGTCGCTGCGCCGCGCGGGCGAGCTTGAGGGCGGCCTCGACGGCCTCGGTGCCGCTGTTCACGAACAGTACGCGGTCGAGCGAGGGCGGCGCTGCCCGCACCAGCGCCTCGGCCAGCAGCCCCGGTAGCTCGGACAACCCGAGCTGCGGCAGGCTCGGCGTGCGCAGCTCGAGCAGCTCGCGCAGCACGGCGGCGACCGCCGGGTCGTTGCGCCCCAGGTTGTACATGCCGAAGCCGCCCAGCCAGTCGAGGTACTTCGTGCCGTCCGCATCGAACAGGTAGGCGCCCTCGGCGCGCGCCCAGTGGCGGTCGAAGCCGAGGATGCGCAGGATCTGCACGAAGCGCGGGTTCGAGTAGCGGGCGTAGAGCTCGAGACCCTCGCCGGCGCGGGTCTCGAGCACCTCTCTCAGGTCGAGCTCGCTCATTGCCATGTCGCCCCCCTGGCGTCGTTTCGGGAGATACCCGCGCGGCGCCCTCGGCTAGCCCGTGGGCGCTCGTCGCGGGCGGGCACGAAAACGCCTTTCCGACGCGGGGGAGGGCGCCCGTGGGGCGCCGGCCGCAAGCGGCCGCGGGCGGCAACGGCACGACGCCTCCGTTCGGCGGGAACGCTTGGCGGCGCATGGAGCTGGCCGGACGCACAGCACTCGTCACCGGCGCCTCGCTCGGGATCGGCCGGGCGACCGCGCTCGCGCTTGCCGCGCGCGGCGTCACGGTGAAGGCGACCGGGCTCGAGGCCGCGCCCCTCCGCGAGCTCGCCGAGCGCCCCCGCGTCGCGGTGCTCGCCGCCGACCTCGGGCAGCCGGCCGGGGTCGAGCGCGTGCTCGACTGGGCCGGCCCAGTCGACCTGCTCGTGAACGCGGCCGGCTTCGGCCGCTACGAGGCGCTTGCCGACCTGCGGCCCGGTCGGTCCGACGAGCTGTTCGCCGTCGACCTGGTCGCGCCCATCCGGCTGACCGCTGCGCTCGCTCCCGGCATGGCGGCGCGCGGGGTCGGCCATGTCGTCGTGGTCGCCTCGATCGCCGGCTACGTCGGCGTGGCGCGCGAGGCCGTCTACTCGGCGGCCAAGAGCGGTCTGATCACCTTCGCCGAGAGCGTCCGCTACGAGCTCGCCGGCAGTGGTGTGGGCGTCACCGTGGTGGTGCCGGCTGCCGTTGCCACGGGCTTCTTCGCGCGCAGCGGCCACGCCTACGGGCGCCGTTTCCCCCGCCCGGTCTCGCCGGCCCGCGTCGCGGCGGCGCTCATCGGCGCGGTCGTGCGCGGGGCACCCGAGGTGTACGTCCCGCGCTGGACGGTCGTGCCGGTGCGCCTGCGCGGCGGGCTGCCCGGGGTCTTCCGGCGCGCGGCCGGCGCGTCGATGCGGGCGCATCGAGGGTAAGGCCAGGGGATGGGCAGCCTCACCTTCTCGTCGGACGACACGCTGGTCTCCACCTTCGCCGCCGGCTGCGTCGGCTTACGGTCGTGGCGCTCGAGCATCGTGCTGTCGGCCGTGGCCAGGCTCGGCCGAGGCGGCGCCGCGCGGGGCGCGGCCGGCTGACCCGCGCGACGAGCTTGCCCGGCCCGACCGTGATCGTCGAGGCCATCGGCGACGAGCGCCTGGCGCTGGCTCGCGAGCTGATCGGCGAGTGGTGCCGGTGGCTCGAGGTAGAGCGCGGCATCGACCTGGGGTACCAGGACGTCGCCGGCGAGCTCGAGCGGCTGCCGGGAGCCTACGCGCGGCCCGCGGGCCGTCTCTGGCTTGCGATGCGGGCGCCGGCGGCGGCGGGCGCGCCCGCAGCCGCCGGCTGCGTCGCCCTGCGCTCCCTGGGAGACGGCGCCCGCGAGCTCAAGCGCCTGTACGTACGACCCGCCGCCCGCGGGAACGGCGTCGGGCGGGCGCTCGCGGTCGAGGCGATCACGACGGCGCGGGCGATCGGCTACCGCGTCATGCGGCTCGACACCGCCGGCTTTCTGACGGTCGCCAACGGGCTCTACGCCGATCTCGGCTTTCGTGAGGTCGAGCCCTACTACCCGGTGCCGCCCGCCATGCTGGCGATCACCGTCTTCATGGAGCTCGCCTTGTAGGGCTCGGACCGCGTGTCGCCGCGCCGCCGGAGCGGCGGGGCGGCGACGCTCCCCCGTCAGGGGCCCGTGTCCTCTTCTTGCTCTGCGCCGGCGCGGTCGTGCCCCACCCGCCGCCGGGGAGCCTCGTAGAGCGCCTGTCCGCCGTCGGTGAGCTTCTCGAGCCAGAGGTCGCGCAGCGCCTCGAGGTCGGCGCTACGGTCGGCGCCGGGGTCGGCCGGCGCCTCGAGCTCGTCGAGCACCTCGAGGCCGAAGGCGGCGGCGCCGAGACGGCGCCAGTCGGCCTGCAGCTCGCGCTGCGGATGCAGCCCGCCGTCGAGCTGGAACCGCTGCCGGTTGAGCGCGGCGGGCAAGTCGGCCGCGGCGCCGACGTACAGCCGGTCCTCGGCGCGGTTGCGCACGCCGAACACGCCGGCCGGTCGCGGCGTGTCCTTGTAGGCGCGGATCGCCGCCTTGCGGTCGATCACATCCGCCCCGATCTGCTCGTCGTTCGCCTGTCCACAGCGACATTCTCGGCGTCGCGGACGACCGCGACAAGCCGGCGCGCCATGCCGGCGCCGACGGTGCCCGCCGCGAACCGCTTGGCCCTCTGCAGACAACTACGGCTGTACGGCGCCGTACGCGCCGGCTTCGACAGGGGCCGGCGGTCAGAGAGAGCCCGAGCGGATAGGCTTGACGCATGAAGGAGAAGGCCATGATCGACGACAGTGACGAGATGCGCTGGTTGAAGGACCAGCGGCCGCCCGCGGCGCCGCCCAGCGCGGAGTGCACCGGCTGGGCGCGCGCGTCCGTGCTCTTCCACGCCGACCGGGCCGCGCGGCTCGTCGGCCTCGAGGCGCGGCGCGAGCCGAAGAGCTCCCGGTCGTCGCTACGCGGCATCCTGAGGCTGGGTCGAAGGGGCGTCCTCGTGGCGGCGGCGGCGGCCGCGGTGGCCGCCGCGGGCGTGGCGATGACGGCGATCGGCCTGCCGCACGGCGGGTCCGGCCTGCTCGCCGGCCCGGCGCCGGCTTCGGCCGCCATCGTGACCCTGGCCGACAAGATCCAGAACGCCGCGCCCCTCACCGGCGACGCGACGCTCGTGGAGCACACCAACGCCAACGCGTACGGTCACAACACGTTCACGGGCGCCGACCTCTACCTCGACGATGGCCGCTACTTCTACGCGATGACGCCCGCGGGGCTGCCGGCCGCGGTCAAGGGTGGCCCCGAGGACTACTCGCTGAAGGCCGTCATGGACGCGATGGGCGCCGACTCGGGCGCCGATCCTCAGGCGGCTCGAGCGGCGTTCCTGAAAGCGGTGAACCCGTACTGGGGCGACGACACCGAGAACGAGCCGACCTGGCGCCAGGACAACGTCATCTGGTGCTCGGGCATCGACCTGCTGGGCGCGGCCTACGGCCGCCCGGCCGTGCTGGCTGCCATGCTGCGCGTGTTCTCCACCGTCGACGGCGTGACCGTGCAGCGCACCGTGTACGACGGCCACGACGCTCTGCAGATCTCGATGAAGGACCCCGGCAGCGTGGCCTGGGCGAAGATCCTCGCGACGACCAGCCCGGTCGCCGTGCCGAGTCCGACGAGCACCGATACCGCGGTCAAGCTGGCCGAGCGAAAGCAGCAGGCGGAGGTCAAGGCCAGCGCCGACAAGACGCAGATCCCGCCGCACCTCATGACCCTGACACTCGACGACCAGACGGGCGCCCTGCTGCGCTACACCGACATCGGTCTCGTCGTCACCTACCACGTCACGCGGGTCGACGCCGCCGACTACGGGGTGCGATGAGCGCCCGCGTGCAGATCGTGTCGATGCGGACCGACGCCGCCGTGATCGAGGAGTCGCTCCGCTCGTCCGAGGCCTTCGGCGAGCTGTTCGACCGGCACTGGGACGCCGTGTACCGCTACTGCCGGTCGCGGGTCGGCGAGGCCGGCGAGGACGTCGCGGCCGAGACCTTTCGCCTGGCCTTCGACCGGCGCGCCGGCTACGACCTGGAGCGCGCCGACGCGCGCCCCTGGCTCCTCGGCCTTGCCACGAACCTGATCCGCAACCACCTGCGGCGGTGCGAGCGGGGCCGGCGCGCGGTGCAGCGACTCGACGTCGCGACCTGCGACGACCACGCCGACGAGGCCGTCGGCCGGGTCGAAGCCGCCCTGCTCGGTCCCGCCCTTGCCGAGGCCCTGCGCGGCATCCCCGAGGGCGACCGCGACGCGCTCCTGCTCCTGGCCTGGAACGACCTCAGCTACAGCGAGGTGGCCGAGGCGCTCGACGTGCCGGTCGGCACGGTGCGCTCGCGCATCAGCCGGGCCCGGCTGCGCCTGCGTGCCCACCTGGGTCGACGGGGCGCTTCGCCGGGCGAGAGGCCGTTGCCCGGCGAGGTCGAGCCCTAGCATGTGCGGCCTCAGAGATGTAGCGACACATCCCGCTGCTTTCAGCGATACATCTTAGCGGCACCGAGCACCTCCGCAGGGGTGCGCCCCTGAGTCAGCCTGCCGGTGTGGGCGCGGTCGAAGTTGTAGTAGGCAAGGTAGCGCTCGAGCTCGCGCCGCAGGCCCATGTACTTGGGGATGAGGTAGCGGGCGAAGGCTGGCTTCCAGCACTCCTCCAGGATCGTGCGCTGCACGCGCTCGACGCAGCCGTTGGACTGGGGACGCCCAGGGTAGATCAGCGTGTGGCGGGCCTCGAGGCGGCGCAGGGCCTCATCGAAGGCGTGGTTGCGAAACTCGCTTCCGTTGTCTGTGGTCACGCGCTCGAGGCGCCAGCCGCAGGCGGCAAGTTCGCCCGCCACGCGCTTGGCCAAGGCACTGGCGAAGCGCACGTCCGGGTTGCGCGGCGTGACGTGCAGCTCGGCCCAGCAGAAGGAGCTCGCGGCGTCGATCGCGGTGTACTGCCACACCACGCCCTTGGTGCCCGCCAGGCGGCCGATGCAGAAGGCGTCCATCTGCACGAGCTCACCGGGGTGCGAGACGTCGAGGTGGCGTTCCTCTGCGGGCTCGACGTGCTGCGGCTCGGGCGGGGCAGCATAGCCGGCGATCAGGGCCAGGCGCCGGCTGCGCGTGCCCAACCCGTGGCGGGCCAGAACGCGCCACACGCCGGCCGGGGAGACGGCGAAGCCGCCCCAAAGCGGCCGGGCGAGCTCGGCCGAGATGCGTCGCGGCCCCAGACCGGGGTGGCCCAGGCTGAAGGCCAGGATGCGCTGCTCGATAAGCACCGGGATCGAGTTGGGCATCTGCGGGCTTCGACGCTCGCGAGGCCGCAGGATCTCAAGCCCGAAGCGCTCGGCCATGTGCTGCCAGCGGTAGAAGGTCGAGCGGTGGATGCCGGCCAGGCGGCAGGCCATGGCCACCGAGCCACACTCACCCGCCAGCGCCAAGATGCGTAGACGGTGGCGATAGATGACATCATCATTGTTCATCGGGGCGACCTCCTGCTGCTTAGAGATTGGCGTCTTAAGCAGACAGGATGGTCGCCCCGACTCACAAGGGCGTGAAGGCCTCCTATGTCGCTACGACTCGGAGATAGGACACCCTAGCAGAGCACGACGGCGTCCGGAGCGACGACCGACGGGGGGCCGGGCGCGAGGCGCCCGGCCCCCCGTCTGCGCGCGGACGCCCCTGCGCCGCCGCTTCCCGCACCTTTCGCCGGTCACGGCCGGCCCCTATAATCGCGACGATAACGGCCTGCGGTGCACGCCTCGGACATGCTCTCCCGAGCCGGGCGGACGGCAGGGTCCGCCTCACGCCCGGTGACGTTCGAACGCCCGCCGCTCGCCACAAGCGAGGGGGAAAGCGATGAAGCGGAGCCCGACGGCCAGGTTCATGCTCGCGGTGGCGGCGGCCCTGTGCTGCGGCCTCATCTGGGGTCTCACGGGGGCGCTTGCCGACAGCGGCAGCCCGGCGCCGGCGGCCGGCCCGACGCTGCACATCGGCTGGACGAGCGAGCCCGACAACCTGAACGCGTTCATCGGATACCAGGACCAGACCTACGAGATCTGGGCGCTGAATTACTCGACGCTGTTCGGTGACGGCGACAGCAACCAGCCCACGCTCGACCTGGCGACCGAGTTCCCGACTCAGGCCAACGGCGGCATCTCGGCCGACGGCAAGACCTGGACGATCCACATCCGCAGCGGGGTGAAGTGGTCGGACGGCCAGCCGCTCACGGCCGCCGACGTGGCCTTCACCTTCGACTACATCATCAAGAACAACATGACGAACTGGACCAACTACACCGCCGGCATCAAGGACGTGACGGCGGTCGACCCGACCACGGTGCGCATCGTCTGCTCGGCGCCCAAGGCCAACATGGAGAAGGCCAACGTGCCGATCCTGCCCGAGCACATCTGGTCGCACGTCTCGCCCACGGCGGCCAGCACGAGCTACGCCGTCAAGTACCCGCTCGTCGGCAGTGGCCCCTTCACGACCGTCGCCTTCAAGAAGGGCTCCTACGTCGAGATGGTGCGCAACCCGTACTGGTACGGCAAGCAGCCGACGATCGCCAAGATCTACTTCGAGGTCTACCAGGACCCCGACACGATGGTGTCCGACCTGCAGACCGGCGCCCTCGACGCCGCCTGGGGGATCCCCGAGGCGCAGTTCAAGCAGCTCCGCTCCAACCAGGGCTTCAAGTCGGTGGCCTACGTCTACTACGACTGGGACTACCTCGAGTTCAACTGCTACGACAAGGCAAGCTCGCTGGGCAACCCGGTGCTGCGCGACTGGAAGTTCCGCAACGCGCTCAACTGGGCGATCGACCGCAAGCAGCTCTGCTCGGTGGCCTACCAGGGCCTGGCCACGCCGGGCTACACGGTCATCCCGCCCGGCACCTTCGTGAACCCCGACTACCACTGGCAGCCGCCGGCCGACCAGCTCTACACGTTCGATCTGGCCAAGGCCGGCCAGCTCCTCACCGCAGCCGGCTACCCGCTCAAGGGCGGCGTGCGGCTGAACAAGCAGGGCAAGCCGATCGTGCTGCGGCTCGAAGCCACGACCGACAGCTCGCCCGGGCAGTCCGAGGCCAAGCTGATCGCCGGCTGGCTCGAGCAGCTCGGCATCAAGGTCAAGCTGTCGGTGATCGACTCTGGCCAGCTCACCTCCGAGATCTACAACGCGCACGGCACGACCTGGAAGCCCGACTTCGACCTCGTCGTGTGGTACTGGGAGGGCTACTACGACCCCGGCCTCACGCTCAACTGCTTCAAGACCGACGAGATCGGCTCGCTGAACGAGCCCTACTTCTCGAACGCGCAGTTCGACTCGCTGGCGGTGCAGCAGGGCCAGACGCTCGACCCCCGGAAGCGGCAGGCCATCATCCAGCAGATGCAGCAGATCATGTACGTGCAGACGCCCTGGATCGTGATGACTCATCCGCAGGAGCTCGAGGCCTACAACACCTCGCGCTGGACCGGCTGGCACCAGATGTTCAACGGCACCGGCCCGGCCTTCTGTTGCGAGGGCTACTACGCGAGCTACCTCGACCTGCGGCCCCGCACGGCGACCGTCACTCACAAGTCGAACGGCACGATCGTGCTCGTCGTGATCGGCGTGATCGTCGCGCTCGTGATCATCGCCGCCCTCGTGCTGGTCGGCGGCCGGCGTCGCCGCGGTCAGGCCGAGGAATCCTGGTGACCGAGGCGGCGGCCGCCGCCGGACCGGGCGGCCGGCCGTGAGGACCGCCGTCGAGTGGACCTCGGCCGCCGAGCGGGCGTGCATCGTCGATGCCGCCCTGGGGCTCCTCGAGCGCGTCGGCATGCGCTTCGGCCGGGGCGACGCGCTCGCCGCCCTGGGCGCAGCCGGCGCCCGGGTCGACGAGGCCACGGGCGTCGCCCGGCTGCCGCGCGCGCTCGTCGAGCGGGCGCTGACCGGCTGTCCGCGCGAGATCGTGCTGGGCGGCGCGACGCCCGACGACGACTGCCTGCTTGCGCCCGGCCGGCCGCACTACGTCAACTCGGGGTCGCCCACGAGCATCCTCGACCTCGACAGCGGTGAGCGGCGTCCCGCCGTGGCCGCCGATCTGCGCGACGCCACGACCGTGCTCGACCAGATGCCCTCGGTGAGCATCCTCTGGGCGCTTGTGAGCTCGACCGACCTCGCGCCCGGACGCGCCTGCCTCGAGGAGCTTGCCATCATGTTCGCGCTCAGCGGCAAGCACGTGCAGCACGAGGTCGAGGGTCGCTGGCAGGTCGCGCCGATCCGGCGCATGGCCGAGGCCGCCGGCGGCGACCTGCGCCGACGGCCGCGCATCAGCCTGGTCTGCTGCACGGCGTCGCCGCTGCACGCGCACACCGAGCTGCTCGACGCCTCGACCGACCTCGCCGCCCTTGGCGTGCCGGTGGCGATCTACCCCATGCCGATCGCCGGTGCCACGGCGCCGCTCACCCCGGCCGGGGCGGCGACCATGACGGTCGCCGAGTTCCTCGGGGCGATGACCGCCGTGCAGCTCCGCGCGCCGGGCGCGCCGCTCATCATGGCGGTCGGCACGGGCCTGCTCGACATGCGTGAGACCACGTACTGCTTCGGCGCCCCCGAGACGGCGCTCGCCACGGCGATCGCGGTCGAGGTGGGCCACGAGCTCGGCGTGCCGTGCCTGGCGGCCGGCCTCTCGACCGACGCCAAGCACCCCGGCGTGCAGGCCGCCTACGAGAAATCGCTCAAGGGCTTCGCGGTGAGCTCGACCCGGCCCGACCTCATGACGGGTGCCGGCATGCTGCACGCCGCCGGCCTGGCCTGCCTGCCGCAGATCGTGATCGACGACGAGATCCAGCAGACGATCCTGCGGCTCCTGGGCGGGGCCGAGGTCTCGACGGAGACGGTCATGGCGGCGGCCATGGAGCGGCTCGGCTTCGCCGGGCAGTACCTGCTCGAGAAAGACACGCGCCGGCGCCTGCGCGCCGGCGAGGTGTTCCTGCCGCGGGTGTCGGACCGCCGGTCCTACGAGCACTGGAAGGCGGGCGGCGGCGACGAGGTCGCCGCCGCCGAGCAGCGGGTCCGCGACATCCTCGCCGCCGCCGGCGAGCGCGAGCCGAGGCTCGATCAGGACCGGCTCGCCGAGCTCGAGTCGTGCGTGGCGACGGCCGCGGCGGCGGCCCCGGCCTGAGCTACGTGAAGGTACGGCCGCGGCGGCGGCCCCGGCCTGAGCTACGTGAAGGTACGGTAGAAGGGCAGCCCGTCGTAGACGGCGCGCCTCGCCCGGCCGTCGATCACGGTGTCGAAGCTCACGCGGTCGGGCAGCCAGTCGCGCGCCCCGACCCGAAAGCGGCCGTCGCTCAGCGGCACGAGGTCGAGCTCGTCGGCCGGTTCGAGCCAGGGCGCCGTCAGCAACAGCCGTCCGCGCCGGCAGAGCACGCGGAACACCGGCAGCCAGGGGTCTGAGGAGCGGTAGGTGCCGACGAGGCGCTCCCACGACGGATCGGGGGCGGGCGCCGCGTGCGGCGGCCGCCCCTCGCGGGCGAGCCAGTGGGCGCCCCAGGAGAGCGCGACGACGGCGCCGCCGCCGTCGCGCTCGAAGCGCAGGTGGAACAGGTCGCGGTCGGGGTGCGGCGCCAGGAACAGGTCGTCGCCGCGGCGCTCGAGGGCGATCTCGGCGCCGCCCGGCGGCCGGCCGGCTCCGGCCGGGTCGCCGCTGGTCGGCGCGGCGCCCTCGCCCGTCGACTCCGCACCGCCGCCGGCCGGCGTCACCAGGTACAGGCGCTCGTCGCGGGCGGCCAGCTCGATCCTGTCGAGCTCGGAGGCGTCGGGGGGCGTCAGGTAGAGACCGGCGTACTGTGCGGCCGCGGCGCCGAGGAGGGTCGGGTCGGCGGGCGGCGCGGGCCGGGGCACGGGTGCCCCGGCCCGCGCCGCCCGCAGCGCCCGCAGCGAGAAGCGCGCCGTCTCCAGCCGGTCGTCGAGCCCGTTCAGCAGCACGATCACGCCCAGGCCGCTCGCCGCCTCGGTCAGCAGCAGGCTGGTGAAGCCCAGCATGCCGCCCGAGTGGCCGATGCACTCGTAGCCGTCGAGCGTGCGCGTGACGAGCCCGTAGCCGTAGCGCGCTCCCGGCTCGTCGGGGTCTTCGACGAAGCCGCCGGTCCAGAGCGCGAAGCTCTCGTCGCTCAGCAAGCGGCCGTGGGGGGCGTCGCCGCGGTTCAGGATCAGGCGCGCGTAGGCGAGCATGTCGGCCGCCGACGAGACGATGCTGCCGTCGGCGGTGCGGCTCTCGACGAGCGGCGCCTCGACGAGCGGACGGCCGGTGTGCGCCGGACGGTCGTCGCAGAGCCGCTGGTAGCCGGTGGCGACCGGCAGCGGGGCGTCGCGCCGCACGGCCGTCTCGGTGGCGCTCATGCCGAGCGGCGCCACGACGCGATCGGCGACCACGAGCTCGGCCGGCCGGCCGGTCACCGCCTCGAGCGCGAGGCCGACCAGCTTGAAGCCGTCGTTCGAGTAGAGAAAGTGATCGCCCGGAGCTCCGCAGAGCTCGGCCTCGCGCAGCGACCACAGGGCGCAGCGCGCCTCGCCGGTCGCCTCGGTGCCCATCGGCAGCCCAGCGGTGTGGGTGAGCAGGTGGTGCAGCGTGATCCGCGGGTGGCCCGGGCGCACCGCGAACCGGGGGACGTAGTCGGTCACCGGGGCGTGCAGGTCGACGCGGCCGGCCTCACGCTCCTGCAGCAGCGCCGCGGCCGCGAACGACTTGCTGATCGAACCGATCTGGAAGCGCGTGTCGGGCTCGACCGGGGCGCGCGTGGCAAGGCTCGCCGGGCCGCGGCACACGAACCCCAGGGTGCGCTCGCGGTCGGTCACGCCGACGGCCACGCCGGGCGCGTGCAGCCGCTCGAGCCGGGCGGCGACGAACTCGTCGACGGCGGCGAGCGCGCTGTTGACGTGTTCGATCGATCCGGGAGCGACGGCCACGGGCGCGCGCCTGCTAGGCGATCTCCTCGGAGAAGTCGCGCAGGCGCCGCTTGATCGCCACGTAGATGAAGCCGGCCACGATCGCGCCGCCGACCGTGCCGAACACCACGAGCACGCCGATCAGCCCCACGTTCTCGCCGCCACCGAGGCCCGAGGGCCTGACCGAGACGTAGGTCGCGAAGCCGTAGGGCGGGTAGACGATGTTGCCGACCCGGGCCGGCATCTGCACCCAGTCGGTCCAGGCCCGCGTGTTCCAGGCCTCGGTGTCGTCGGAGTAGGCGAGCGGTATGTAGGGCGTCTGCTGGTAGATGAGCTGCTGGCACTTGTAGACGAGCGCCAGCCGCTTGACCGGGTCCATCTCGACCGCCAGCGCGTTGTAGGTGGCGTCGTACTCCTTGTCGGACCAGGCGCAGTCGCTCCAGTTGTCGATCTGCGAGGTGGTGAAGTAGCTGAGCGCGGGCCCCGGGTCGACGTCGTTGTACCAGCCCCATTCGAACATGTCGTAGTTGGGCGTGAAGGTGCCCTTGACCGTGTTGTAGAGGTCGGACTCGAGCGCGCCGTCGTCGAGGGTCGAGAGCGTGATCTGCAGGCCGAGCGCGCGGAACCAGCCGGTCATCAGCTTGCCGCAGGTGATGCTCTGCGGGTAGGCGCTGCGCGCGTACAGGCGCAGCGAGATCGGCTTGCCCTGCTTGTTCAGCCGCACGCCGTTCACCAGCCGGTAGCCGGCGGCCGTCAGCATCTGCGAGGCCTTGGCCAGGTCGAAGTGATAGGCCTGGCCGGCGGGCGGCGTCCAGTGCCAGTCGGGATGATGGTAGTAGTGCGCGGTGATGACGGTGTCGGCCGGCTTGGCCAGGCCGCCGTAGCCGACCTCGCACAGCTTGCTCTTGTCGACGGCCCACTGCAGCGCCTGGCGAAAGCGCCAGTCCTTGAGCACGGGGTTGCCGAGCGACGGGCCCGTGTAGCAGTTGAAGCCGAGCTCGTCGTAGCCGTTGACGTACACCGCGCGGGTCTTCACCCCGCCCGCGTGCCCCAGCATCCGCATCTGGGCCGGGAGCAGGCCGCCGCAGCCGTCGATCGCGTCGGTGCGCATGTCCTCGGCCATGCTGTCGGCATTCGTGTAGTACTCGAAGACGACGTCGTCGACGTGTGGCGCGCCGCCCCAGTAGCGCTTGTTGGCCTTCATCACGAGGAAGTTCGACTTGTTCCACTGGACGCACTCGAAGGGACCGCTGCCGATGAGGGGCGGCGAGTTGGGGAACGTGTGCAGGGCGGCCTTGAGCGGCACCTTGGCCCAGACGTGCTCGGGCAGGATCGGCACCGTGGCCAGGTTGGGCAGCAGGGCCGGCTGGGGCGTCGAACAGACGATCCGCACCGTGAAGTCGCCGACCGCGTCCGCCCGGGTGATGCCGGCCGTGTAGCTCGTCCAGTTGGCGATCTGGTTCTTGACGATGTCGTTGTAGGTCCAGGCGATGTCGCGGGCGGTCAGCGGCACGCCGTCCTGCCACTTCGCGTTGCGGCGGATGGTAAAGGTCCAGACCTTGCCGTCTGCGCTCGTCTTCCAGCCGGTCGCGAGGCCGGTCGTGGTGTTGGGCGTGAGGTCGCTCGCGTTCAGCCCGACGAGCGTGTCGTAGTTCATGTACCAGACGGTGAACGCCGACTGCACGGTGCCGATGAAGGGGTTGAGGTTGTCGGGGTCGGCCAGCCAGCCCAGGCGCAGGACGACCTTGCCCGTCGCCGGCGCGGGGCTCGAGCTCGAGCCAAGGGCCTGGGCGACACCGGCCACGAGGCCGCAGGTCAGGAGCCCCGCCAGGCTGAGCAGCAACGCCCGTCGCCACGACCAGCGTCTCGTCCTCACAGCGGGTCCTCCGTGTCCGACCGGCGGTCACTGGCCGCGCCGCCGTCCCCTCGCGTCGCGCGGCGGCCGCCCGCCGCCGGCGCCCCTCATACTACACGGCGGCGGCCCCCGGGCAAGGAGCCTCCGCGACAGAGCTTGTCGGCCCGGCGGCCCTCGGATATCGTGAGACGGACCGCGACGAGGGGGGTCCATGCGGCGCTCTGTCGCCGACGCGAACGACCGGCAGACCACGGCGCCCTGCGCGGGCTCCCTGGCCCGCTGACGGCGGTCGTCGTGGGCAAGCGCTCCTACTTCGTCCGCAAGGTCCTGAACGCGATCCTCACGATCGTCCTGGTCGCGTCGTTCAACTTCGTCCTGTTTCGCATCATGCCGGGCAACCCGGCCCGGCTGCTGCTGCCCAAGGGCAAGGTCTCGATCGCCGCGCTGCACCAGCAGGAGGCGGCCTTCCACCTGAACAAGCCCATGTGGGAGCAGTTCGTCTACTACTGGGCCGACACGGCGCGCCTACGGTTCGGCTACTCGTTCGCCTTCAAGGTGCCGGTCACCCAGATCGTCGGCGCCCGTATCTGGCCGACGATCCTGCTGTGCGGGCTCGGCACGATCCTCGCCACCGTCATCGGCATGGCCGAGGGGGTGATGGCGGGCTGGCGCCGCGGCAAAGCCTTCGACGTGGCGAGCACCGACGTCAGCATGGTCATGTATGCCATGCCGACGTTCTGGCAGGGCCTGCTGGCGATCATGTTCTTCGCGGTCGCGCTGGGCTGGTTCCCGGTGGGCCGCATGTCGACGCCCATGGCGCACTTCGCCATGTGGGGGCCGATCCCGCTCGACTGGACGAGCTTCGTCACCCTCCTGTTCCACATCACGCTGCCGGTGATCGTCTTCGCCCTGGGCTACTACGGCGAGTACCACCTGATCATGCGCAGCTCGCTCACCGGGGTGATGAAGGAGGACTACGTCCTGACGGCGCGCGCCAAGGGCCTCGACGACTCGAACGTCCTCTGGCGGCACGTGACGCCCAACGCCATGCTGCCCACGGTCAACCTGGTGATGATGAACCTGGGCTTCATCGTGTCGGGGGCCATCCTGATCGAGACCGTGTTCAACTGGCCCGGCCTCGGCCTGCTCTCGTATGAGTCGATGGACGCTCACGACTACCCGGTGATGCAGGCCGTGTTCCTGCTGGGCAGCGTCGCCGTGATCGCCGCCAACCTGATCGCCGACGTGCTGATGTACTACATCGATCCGCGGGTGAACGCCTGATGCCGCGCCGGCTCAAGGTCTGGGTGATCCTCTGGGCCGTCGTGCTCGTGGTCGCGGCCGAGTTCCTCAAGTACCCCAAGACCGTTCCCGTGTCGAGCGGCTTCGTCGCGGTCGTCAGGGGCTTCTTCGCGCCGACCGTGGGCGACTTCCCGCCGCTCTACCTGCTGATCGCCGGAGCGGTCGTCGTGCTGGCCGGCTTCGTGCTGTTCGTGCGGCGCTCGGTCTCGTTCGTCTACCCCGCCACGGTCGTGGCGACCGGTCTGGCCGTCGTCGCCTGGGGGCTCGTGAACGGCGGCCTGGGCAGCGCCGCCGGCTTTGCCCTGTCGCACCGCACCGGGTACTTCACCTGGCTGTGCCAGGCCGTCGTCGTGGCGCTGGCCGGCGGCTGCGTGTGGGCCTGGGCGGCGGCACACCCCGAGCGCGCCGAGCTGCTGGTGCGCGACACGCGCCGCACCTGGCGGCTGTACCGCAGCAACCGGCAGGGCATGCTCGGCCTCTGGATCATCGTGGCGTTCGTGGCGATGGCGCTGCTCGCCCCGCTGCTCGCCGACCACGCCCTGCTCAGCCCCACCGCCCAGGTCGGGCAGACCTTCACCGGGCCGCACTTCTCCTACTACCGTCTGCTCGGCACCGACGAGAACGGTCAGTCGATCCTCGCCGAGTTCATCTGGAGCGCCCGCATCTCGCTCGTCGTCGGCCTTGCCGCCACCCTGATGTCGTCGATCCTGGGGGCCGCGATCGGTATCGCGGCCGGCTACTACGGCGGCTGGGTCGGCGAGGTCTGGATGCGCATCACCGACGCCTTCCTCGTGATCCCCTGGCTGCCGCTCGCCATGGTGCTGGCCGCCGCCTGGGGTCACAACTACGTGGTCATCATCGCCATCATCGGCCTGACGAGCTGGCCGGGGACGGCGCGCATCGTGCGTGCCGACGCGCTGCGGGTGCGCGCCCTGCCCTTCATCGAGCGGGCCAGGGCGATCGGCTCGCGCGACGGCCACGTCATGCAGCGCCACATCCTGCCCAACGTGTTCCCGCTGATCTTCGCCAACACGGTGCTCGTGGTGGCCGAGGCGATCACCGCCGAGACCGAGCTCTCGTTCCTCGGGCTCGGCGACCCGCTCAACTTCAGCTGGGGCACCATGCTGCACAACGCCTGGGGGTCGGGCGCCGCCACGCTGCCGGCCTGGTGGTACATATTGCCGCCGGGCATCGCCGTCGTGCTCGTCGTGCTCGCCTTCACCTTCATGGGCATGGCCTTCGACGAGATCCTCGACCCGCGCCTGCGCAGCCGCGAGGAGAGCTCGGGCGCGCCCGCCGCGCTGCCGCCGGCGATCGTGCCGCTCGTGCCGCCCGTCAGCGACGCGTCGGCCGTCGCATCCTGAGCAGGCGCGCGACCAGGGCGCGCCTGACCGAGCGCCGGCGATGTGATCGCTCAGCGACCGTTCGGGGGCAGTACAGACGGGTCGGGCTCGTCTGACCCGGCGATACGGTCGCCCGGCGGCGTGTCGGGCTCGCCTGACCCCGGCGTCGCGTCGGAGGAGGCGGCCGGCGTCGCGTCGGAGGAAGCGGCCGAGGTCGCGTCGGAGGAAGCGGCCGTCGCCTGATCGTCGTCGCCGGCCGACGGCGGCGACGTGAGCGCTCGGCTGTGCCGCCGGGCCGACGTCCACAGCATCCAGCGCCGCGGCCCGATGAGCAGCGCCACCATGAAGGCGGCGATGATCACGCGGCCGAGGGTCAGGTGACCCAGGCTGAACGCGGCGATCAGTCCGTTGACGAGGGCCATGCGGCCTGCTCCTTCGGGTGCCGGGGCACGTCGGTGGCGGGTGCGGCGCGCCTGCGCCGGAGCTCCCATCGTATGCGGCCCGACCCTGCGGTCAAGACGGGCAGCGGCGGCGCACGCGCCTCCCCGGCCGTCCGCGCGTCCGGTCGGGCACCGCGAGCGCGGACCGGCCGTCGCGTCCCCGCGGCATCGCTGGCGACGCCTCGCCGCTCTCCAGTAGGCTTTGGCGACGCGTCCCGTCCAGGAGGATCCCATGGCCGCCGATTTGATCCTTGCAGGCGGCGTCGTCTACACGGTCGACGCCCGTCGTTCGCAGCACACCGCCATCGCCCTGGCCGGCGGGCGCATCGTCGCGCTCGGTGGGCCCGAGATCGCGGCCGAGCAACGCGGTCCGCGCACCCAGGTCGTCGACCTCGGCGGTCGGCTCGTGCTGCCGGGCTTCATCGACGCCCACCTGCACCCCAAGTACGCGGCCTGCGAGCTGTTCGAGGTCGATCTCGCGCACTGCCGCTCGGTGCGCGACTGCCTCGACGCCGTGACGCGGTTCGTGGCGGCGCACCCCGACACCGCCGTCGTGCGCGGCTATGGCTGGTTCCCGACGGTGCCGGAGAACGAGATGACGGCGGCGGCGCTCGACGGCGTCGTCGCCGACCGACCCGTGTGCCTGGTCGACGACAGCGTGCACTCGCAGTGGTGCAACACCGCCGCGCTGCGCATGGTCGGCCTCGGCCCGGACTCGGCCGCGCCCGACTGGGAGGGCGCCGTGATCGAGCGCCTGCCCGACGGCGCCCCCGCGGGCCTGCTGCGCGAGGCCTGGCCCTGGGTCGAGCGCGCCCTGCCCGAGTACGACGTCGCGGCCCGCCTGGCCGGACTGCGCCACTTTCAGCGCACCATAGCGGCGCCCTACGGCCTGACCACGATCCACGAGGCCGGCCTCACTCCCGGCGAGCCGGCCCTTGCCGCCTACCGCCTGCTCGAGCAGCGTGGCGAGCTCGACGTGCGCTGCCGGCTGTCGCTCATGCTCGAGCCCGACCGCGAGATCGACGAGCAGGTGGCGGCGGCGGCCGCCGAGCGGGCCGGGCTGACCGGCCCGCTGGTGCGCGCCGCCACGGTCAAGCTCTTCGCCGACGGCGTGATCGAGTCGCACACCGGCTACCTGGCCGAGCCCTACGCCGACCGGCCCGGCTATCGCGGCGAACCGATCTGGCAGCCCGAGAAGCTCGTCGCCGCCTCGGTGGCGGCCGCTGAGGCCGGCTTTCAGCTCCACTACCACGCCATCGGCGACGCCGCCGTGGCCCTCAGCCTCGACGCGATCGCCACGGCGCGGCGCGCGCCGGGCGGCACGCCCGGCGCTCCACTCGGCCGTGACCTGATCACCCACCTGCAGCTCGTCGACCCGCGCGACTACGGTCGCATGGCCGGCCTCGGCGTGGTGGCCGCCACCCAGCCCTACTGGTTCGCCAAGGACGCAGACTATGACCGCGACATCTACCGGCCCTTCCTGGGCGAGCGGCGCGCCGCCCACCAGTACCCCATGAAGAGTCTCCTGGCGGCCGGCGTTGCGGTCGCGGCGGCGAGCGACTATCCGGTCTCGCCGCCGCCCGACCCGCTGCTTGCCATCCAGCGCGGCGTGCTGCGGTACGACCCGCTCGCTCCCGAGACGAGCCGCGAACTGTGGCCGCAGGAGGCCCTCACGGTCGAGCAGATGATCGCCGCCTTCACCATCTCGGGCGCCTGTGCCAACTTCCTGGAGGACGAGACCGGCTCGCTCGAGGTCGGCAAGGCGGCCGATCTGGTCGTGCTGCGCGAGAACATCCTGGAGCTGCCGCCCGAACGCATCAACGAGGCCGCGGTCGAGCTCACGCTGTTCGGCGGCCGGCCGGTCTTCGCGGACGGGCCGTTCGCCGGCATGAGCGCCTAGGCACGCCCTCGAGGTCCTGGCGGCGGGGCGCGCTGCCGACGCCTCCCCTTTTTTCTCTTGACGCTCGACGGCCGCAGGTGTACCCCAAGCAGTGCAAAGGGGGGCGAGGCCTGTGGTTCCCAACGCTTGGACCGGTCTCGATGCGTCCGGCCGCCCGGCCGGCACGCTGGCGTCACGCGACGCCGTCTCGCACGAGATGACGCCTCGCACTGCGTCGCTCTTCTCGCGCCGTCTCCGCCCTCACCGGAAAGGGGGGCGGCCGTTGGTCTGAGTGAGCCATGTCCATGCGTGGGGCGGCCCTCTCTCTACAGGCCGGCCGCCGAAGCAGTGCGAAAGGGGGCGCTCGTGTCACAAGAACTTGCGTACGCGCGCAAGGCAAGCGGCCTGGTGCGCGGCCTGTCCATGATGGACGCCTTCGCGGTCGGTTTCATGAACCAGGGGCTGACACCCAGCATCTGGGTGACGATCAGCCTCGGCCTCGGCGTCTTCCTGGGCGGCAACCTCATCATCGCCGCCCTGCTGTCGGCCTTGCTCGCCGGCATCGGTTTCCCCCTGGTGTGGGGCATCCTGGGGGGCTCGATGCCGCGCTCCGGCGGCGAGTACGTGTACAACTCGCGCATCATCCACCCGGTGTTCGGCATCGCCCAGAGCTTCGGCGACGCCGTCATCTGGCTGATGTGGATCTACGTGCTGGCGCCGCTCGCGGTCGACCCCGGCCTGACCATGACCTTCCGTTTCGCCGGCTGGAACCGCGCCGCCGACTGGCTGGTCAGCTCGAGCCTGCACACCTTCATCATCGCGACTCTCTTCAACATCGTCGGCTTCCTCTTCGTCGTCTTCGGCATCAAGATCTTCGCCAGGGTGCAGAAGGTCGTCATGTTCTTCGGCATCGGCGGCTGCGCACTGATCGCTCTCGTGCTGTCGGTCACGTCGCGGGCCAGCTTCACGAGCCACTGGAACAGCTACGCGGCAAGCTCCGGCCTGCCCAACCTGACCTACCACAACTTCATCAACGTGGTGGGCAAGGCGGCCGGCGCGCCCATCCCGACCACCTGGAACTGGTACGACACGCTGGGCATCATGGTGGCGATGTCGTGGCTGTTCGCCTACGCCTACTCGATCGCCTTCATCGCCGGCGAGGTCAAGCGCCCCGACAAGTCGATCATCTGGGCCAACGTCTTCGCCATCGCCGTGCCCTTCGTCTTCATACTCTGGACGGCGATCGCGCTCTACCACTCGGTGGGCTTCCAGTTCCTGAGCGCGTCGGGCTGGAACGACCCGGTCAACGGCTCAGGGCCGGCGGCCGGCGCCGAGAACCTCAAGTGGGGTTCGAACTACGTGGTGCTCGCGGCGATCATGCTCGGCTCCAGCGGCATCGCGAAGTTCGCTCAGGTGCTGATGGGCCTCTCGTACGTCGCCTTCACCATGTGGTGGCTGGCCCTGACCTACCTGGCCTTCCCGCGCATCCTGTTCGCCTGGGGCATGGACCGCATGGGCCCCAAGTGGTTCACCGACATCAACCCGCGCTGGACGAGCCCGGTCAAGAACTACGTCCTCTGCCTGGGCATCACCGAGGCGATGCTGATCATCTACTACGTCTGGCTCACCAGCACCATGCAGAACATCACCGTGACCGGCATGCAGATCACCTCGGTGTACATCCCCACGGCGATCGCCGCGCTGCTGTTCCCCTACATGAAACGCTGCAAGGGGGTCTGGGATTCCTCGCCCTTCAAGCGCTGGACCCTGCTCGGCGTGCCCGTCGTCGTCTGGGGGGCCATCGTCGACCTGATCTACCTCGGGCTGCTGCTCTACTTCTTCATCTTCGCCAACGCCGCCGGGCTGTTCACCGGACCGTCGATCATCCTGTTCGTCGCCGTGTGGGCCATCGGTGTCGTCTGGTACTACAGCTGGAGCTCCTACAACAAGGCCAAGTCCGGCATGGACATCTCGGCCGTCACCTACGGCGAGCTGCCACCGGAGTGAGCCAGGAGTCGCCCCACGGGGACCCGAAGAGGAGAGCTTCGGGTCCCCGCCTTCCAAGGGGGCGGTGCGGATGCGGGCTCCGGGCGCCGAGGCCCGGCCCCGGCAGGACCGCACCGCCCCCTGCCATGTCCGACGATCTGTCGCGGCGGCGCCAAGAGTCCGCGCCGCCGTCGCTCGTCGCGGCCCTTCAGCCGATCAGGCCTGCGTGGACCAGCGCCCGCACCGGGTCGGCGTCGACCGGCGGGGCACCGCCCGCCCGCAGGGTGGGCACGACCCGCCGCACCCGCTCGTAGGCCGGCCGGGTGCCGGCGCCGAGCGCCGTCCCGCCGCGCAGGTCGACCGCCTGAGCGGCCACGAGGAGCTCGACGGCGACGATCCCCTCGCCGCGGTCGATAGCCTCGGCGAGTCGCCGGGCCGAGAGCGGCAGGTGCGAGGCGCGGTCCTCGATGCCCTCGGCGCCGGCCGAGCTCGTCACCGTGAACGAGACGGGCTGGGCGAGCAGGCAGACCTCGGCCGCGAGCGACTGCGCGGTGATGGCCAGGATGCTCAAGCCGAGATCGGGATCGCCGTCGGCCAGCAGGCCGGTGGGCAGGCCCGACCACGGCGTGTCGAGCAGCTTCACGGCGTGCTCCGACGCCGCGACGAGCATGGTGGCGAGGGCGGTGCGCACGTAGTCGAGCGCGGCCGACAGGGCGACGGTCTCGTAGACCGACGTCGAGAGGATCAGGCCGTCGTCGAGCGCCACCAGCGGGTTGCCCTGGGCCGCGTTCAGCTCGACCTGCAGGAGCGTCTGCGCGTGCTCGAGCGCGGTGCGGGCCGCGGCCTGGATCGGCGGTGTGCTGCGGTAGGTGAGCGGGTCCTGCAGGTTGCGAGCCGCCCCTTCGCGCCAGATGTCGCTGCCGTCGAGCAGCGCGCGCAGGCGGACCAGCGTGCGGGCGAGGACGGGGTCGGGCCGGGCGCGCCCGACGGCCGGGTGAAGCACGCTGGGGTTGGCGGCGAAGCCCTCGAGGGCCAGGGCGGCGGCGACGTCGGCGGCGTCGACCAGGCGGGCGGCGTCGGCCAGCGCGAGCGCCGCCAGGCCCGTGCCGTAGGCGCCCGAGTTGATCAGTGCGAGCCCCTCGCCGGGGGCCAGGTCGACGCCCGCGAACACGGCGTGGGCCAGGTCGGCCAGGGCGGCGAGGTCGGACGCGCCGAGCGACCCGAGCGAGCGCACCGCCGGGCGCAGGTCGTCGTTCAGCGCCCGGGCGAGCCGCTCGGCGAAGAGCGGCCGCAGGCAGGTGGCCCCCTTGGCGAGCTGGTTGGCGAGCACGAGCATGGTGGCGCGGACGGCCTCGGCCGCCGCCGCCGGACCCTGGCCGGCGCGGCTCTCGGCCACCTGGCGCCAGCCGAAGCCGCCGTCACTGGGGTCGAGGGTCGCCCGCTTCTGCACGCCGAGCCCCGTCGTCAGGCCGTAGGTGCGCTCGCCGCGCTCGCGAGCGGCGTCGGCCAGGGCGCGGGCGCGCGCCATGCGAGCGAGCGCCGCCGGCGCGATCGCGACGGGCTCACGGTCGCGCGCCACTGCCACGACCTCGGCGAGCGTCAGCTCCGAGCCGGTCACGATCACGGGCATGAGGACCTCGTTTCGAGCGCTGCGGGCGGCCGTGCGGGCCGCCCAGCCGGACACCGGACATCATAGCGGGCGGGGCAACGGCGGCGGGCGGCGGCCTGCGACCGTCAGGCTGCCGACCGTTCGTCGCCGGGCACCGGCAGCGTTTCGCTCGTCTCTGATCCGGCAGACCCGGACCCTCCGACGCCGACGCGCCGCAGCCAGCGCGGCGTCCACCAGTTCGCCGCGCCGAACAGGTACATCGAGGCCGGCACGATGACGAGTCTGATGACGGTGGCGTCGATCAGCACGCTGACCCCGAGGCCCAGGGCGAGCAGCTTGACCACCACGTTCGTCGACAGCAGGAAGGCGAGGAACACGCTCGCCATGATCAGCGCTGCACAGCTGATGACCCGGGCGGTGGCCGCCAGACCGCCGGCGACGCCGGCGTGGTTGTCGTGCGTGCGCAGCCAGGTCTCGCGCACGCGGGTGAGCAGGAAGACCTCGTAGTCCATCGAGAGCCCGAAGACGATGGCGAACACGATCATCGGCACGTACGACTCGATCGGCACCTTGCCGGCGACGCCCAGCGCCGAGCCACCCCAGCCCCACTGGAACACTGCCACGATCACGCCGTACGAAGCGCCGATCGACAGCAGGTTGAGCGCGGCCGCCTTGAGCGCGAGCACGGGGCTGCCGAAGCTGAGCAGCAGCAGGACGAACGCGGCGGCCACGACGACCGCGATGATCACCCAGAGACGGCTCGCCACCTGGTCGCGAAAGTCGAGGTTGGCGGCCAGCGAGCCGGTGACGTACCCGGTCGCGCCGGACGCGGCGAGCGTCGCGGGCAGCGTCGTGTCCTGCAACGTGTCGTGCAGGGTGATCGTGGCGGCGTCCTGCGGCCCGGTTCGGCACGACCGTGGTGAACAGGAGCGCGCCGTCCCTGGTCGCCTGCACCGGGGCGACCGACGCCACGCCGGTCGTTGCCGTGAGCGCCTTCTGCAGCGAGGATTCCAGGGATTTCAGGGCGCTCGAGCCGGACGTCTTCGCGCTGTCGAGCGCGACCACCACGGTGAACGGCCCGTTGGCGCCCGGTCCGAAGCCGGCGCTCACGGCGTCGTAGGCGCGCCGGTCGGTGTAGCTCGTCGGGTCGGCGCCGGCGTCGATGTGGCCGAGCCGCATGGAAAACGCCGGCACGGCCAGGGCGGCGATGCCGACCAGCAGGTAGCGCCACGGATGGGCGCCGATGCGCTCGGCGTAGCGCTGCCAGCCGGCGTGCTCGGGCGACGACTCGGCTACCGGAGCCCGCACGTGCAGGCGGTCGATGCCGCGCCCGAGCCAGCCGAGCAGGGCCGGCACGGCGGTGATCGCGACGAGCGCGCTGACCGCGACGGCGATCGCCGCGGCGAGGCCCAGCTTGCCGATGAAGCCGATGCCCGACACGTACAGGCCGAGCAGGGCGATGATCACCGTCATGGCGGCGATCAGCACCGCGTGGCCGCTCGTCGCGGCGGCGCGGGCCGCGGCGTCGACCGGCGCGGCGCCGTCCATGAGCTGCTGGCGATGACGGGTCGTCAGAAACAGCGCGTAGTCGATCCCCACGCCGAGCCCGATCATGATGGCGAGCGTCGGTGAGACCGACGCGAAGCTCGTCGTCGCCGCCGCCATGCCGAGCAGCCCGAGCCCGGTGAAGGCGCCCACCAGGGCGGTGCCGACCGGCAGCCCGGCCGCCGCGACGCTGCCGAAGCCGATCACGAGCACGACGAGCGCGACCGCGATGCCGATCAGCTCCGAGCGGGCGTCGCTCTCTTTGGGCCTGTCCGCCTGGCCGAGCAGGCCGCCGTAGTCGACGTTCACACCCGCGGCGCGAGCTCCCGCGGTGGCGCGGTCGACCTGGACGATGTAGTCGTGGCCCAGGGTCAGCGGGTTCACCGAGAAGTGCACGTTGGCGTACGCCGTGCGGCCGTCGGCCGAGGTCGTCGCCGCCGACAGCGGGTCGCCCACCGACAGCACGTGGGGGAGCGCGCGCACGTTCGCCGCGGCCTGCTCGACGGCGTCGCGCTGCGCCGACAGCTTGCCCGAGCGAGAGGTGAAGACGAGCTGGCCGCCCTGGCCGCCGACCGCGGGGTCGTGGGCGGCGAGCAGGTCGGCGCCGTGCTGCGCGGCGCTGCCCGGCAGGGTGAAGTCGTCGGAATAGGTGCCGCCCAGCGCGCGATGGCCGACGGTGACCGCGACGAGCGCCGCGACCGCCACAGCGACGACGAGCACGTGGCGCCGCGCGCACAGCCGCCCGAGCCGGCCCAGCCGGCTCGGGCGCTCCGGCGCGTCCATCAGTCGGTGGGGCCGGACGGCGCCGCCGCTCGCCGCCGAGCCGACCCGTCGGTCGTTGCCGTGTCGCGTGTGAAAGACACGGTCGTGCGTTGCCCGGTCGGCGGCGTTGCGATGCCCGTTGGCGCGGCCGGCGTCGCGGCGCGCGTCGCGGCACCGCGCCCCGGCTGGGCCGCGCCGGCAGGGTGTGCTATAGGTTGTGCGGTCACGATCGGACGAGGCACGAGGGCAGACCCGCGATGACGGCACGAGCGATCCCCGCAGGCGATGTGACGGCCGCCCTCGACGGTGCGCGCCGCCGCGCGCTCGAGCTCGGCGCGAGCGCCGCGCTCGAGCTGTCCGGCGGCGCCGTCGTCACGGCCGAGTGGGTCGGCCAGAAGTGCCGCTACGGCGGCTGCTCGGCCGGCCGCTGCCTCACCTGCCCGCCGTACTCGCCCGAACCGGCGCACACCCGCCGGCTGCTCGACGAGTACGACCGCGTGCTGCTGCTGCGGCTCGACGTCGCGCCGGGCGACGCCGCCGGCTGGCTGGCCCAGAGCCGGCGTCTGGCGGGCATCGCGCTCGACCTCGAGCGCGAGCTGTTCCTGGCGGGCTGCTATCGGGCGTTCGCCCTGGCCGGTGGCCGGCCCTGCGAGCGCGACGAGCCCTGTGGCCGGCCCGATGCGTGCGAGGCCCGCGGCCGGGTGCGGCCCGGTCCGGCCGGCTGCGGCATCGACGTGTTCGCCACGGCCGCACGGGGTGGCTGGCGCCTGGACGTGGTGCGCGGCGCGTCCGACCCCTACCAGCTCTTCGCCCTGGTGCTGCTCGCCTAGCGAGGGTGCCATGGCACCCCGTGCGCCGCCGGTCACGTGCGACGTTCCCGCCGCTTGCGGCAATAAAGCAGGCACGCACAGGCGGAACCCCTCCGCGGATCGATCCCGCCCGGCTCCGGCCGGAGCGGGGGAGGTGACTCAGATGAAAGCCCTGATCGTCATCGACATGCTCGACGACTTCGTCGACGGCGCCCTGGCCAACCCGCGCGCGCAGGCGATCGTGCCGGCGCTGCGACGCCTGCTCGACCACGCCCGCGGCCAGGGCTGGGTCGTGGTCTTCTCGAACGACGCCCACGAGCCCGACGACCCGGAGCTCGCCGTCTGGGGCGAGCACGCCATGGCCGGCAGCCCCGGCGCCCGGGTGATCGCCGCGCTCGAGCCTCGTCCCGGCGAGCGTGAGCTCGTGTCGGAGAAGCGCGTCTACGGCGCCTTCGACGGCACCGGCCTCGACGAGCGGCTGCGCGCGCTCGGCGTCGACGAGGTCGTGCTCACCGGCCAGCACACGCACATCTGCGTGCGGCACTCCGCCTACGGCGCGCTGATCCGCGGCTACCGCATCGCCGTGCCGCGCGACGCGGTCTGCGGCTTCGAGGGGGTCGACGAGCAGGCGGCGCTCGACTACCTGCGCGACACCTACCACGCTCGCATCACGACGGTCGACGAGCTCATCGGCGCCGTGCACCGGACTCGCGCGGCCTAGCGGGCGGGCGCCCGTGGCTCGGGCGGGTCACACAGCGCGGGGGCCGGACGTCGCGCGGCGGCCGGGCCGCAAGCCGCCGGCGGCGCGCGACAGAGCGTGGCGGCGCTCCGACCCCTGGCCTCGAGCAGAGGCTGGTGCTACTGTCGGTCGGTGGCCAACGAAGCGCATCGCACCTCCGGGCCGGCCCGGTCGACCGACGCCGGCGATCTCGAGCTGCTCACCCGTGCCGTCATACCGGGTGACGCCGTCGAGCCCTTCGGCGCGTACCTGTTCGCTGCAGACGAGCCCGGCGCCGCCGTGGCGCGCGCCCTCGAGGCGCAGGTCTTCCTCGAGACCTTTGGCGACACCGACGACGTGTTCGAAGCCGAGTACGGCCCCTACGAGCCGAGCAGCTTCTTCATCTGCGTGATCGACCACCTGCGCGGCCTGCCGGCCGGCGCCATGCGGGTGCTGCTGCCGTCACCGGCCGGCTTCAAGAGCCTGAACGACATCGAGCCGGTCTGGGGGGTGAGCGCCGCGCAGCTCGGCGAGCGCAGCGGCCTCTCGCTCGACCCGGGACGCGTGTGGGACGTCGCGACCCTGGCGGTGGCGCCCGACTACCGCGGCAGCGCGGCCCAGGGCCTCGTGAGCATGGGCCTGTTCCAGACCCTCGGTCTCGCCGCCCTGCGCTGCGACGTCGAATGGTTCGTCGCCATCCTCGACATGCCGGTGTTTCGCATCGTGCGCTGGAAGCTGCGCATGGTCTTCGTGGGCTACGAGGGCGTGGGGCCGCGCCGGTATCTGGGATCGCCGGCCAGCATCCCAACCTGGTGCAACGTGGCCAGCGCGCGGCGCCATCTGGCCGAGACCGACCCCGACCTCTACGACGTCCTCGTGCACGGCGTCGGCCTCGAAGCCGCGCTGCGTCGCGTCGACCTCGAGAGCACCGACCGTCTGGCCGCCCGGGGTCTGGCGGGCGCCGGCGCCTGAGCGCCGGCCCCGAGCGCCGGCCTGAGCCGGTGCGGGCGCTACGTCGTCACGACCTGCAGGCGCTGGGCGCCGAGCGACGAGACCACCTCGGGCAGCCGGTCGGCGCCGACCGGGCGCGAGAACAGATAGCCCTGCACGACGTCGCAGCCGAGCTCGGCGAGGCGGGTGGCCTGTACGGGCGTCTCGACACCCTCGGCGATGGTGCCGATCCCGAGCGCCTGCGCCATGGCGACGATGGTGGCGATCAGGGTGGCGTCGGCGGCGTCGGCCTTCGAGAGACTGTCGATGAACGACTTGTCGATCTTGAGGATCGTGGTCGGGAACCGCTTGAGGTAGGCGAGCGACGAGTACTCCGAGCCGAAGTCGTCGATCGCGATGCGGACGCCGAGCTCGCGCAGGCCGCCGAGGATCGTGGCCGCGGCGGCCGGGTCCTCCATGACGACCGACTCGGTGAGCTCGAGGCACAGCGACTCGCCGTTGAGCCCCTGGATCTGCAGCACCTCGGCCACGCGCTTGACGATGTCGTCGTCGTGGAGCTGGGCGCCCGACAGGTTCACGGACATGTAGAGGTCGGCCATCTCGGGCATGTGGCGCCGCCAGGCGGTGAGCTGGCCGACGGCCTCTTCGAGCACCCAGTCGCCGATCGCGCTGATCAGGCCGCTCTCCTCGGCGAGCGGGATGAACTTCGCGGGCGGTATGACGCCCTGCGTCGGGTGCGACCAGCGCACCAGGGCCTCCATACCGACGACCCGGCCGCGCGGCAGGCGCACGATCGGCTGGTAGACGAGGTGGAGCTGCTGGAGCTGCAGGGCGAAGTGCAGGTCGCGCTCGAGCTCGACGCGCTCGGCCATGCGGTCGCGCATCGACTCGTCGAAGACGGCGACCGAGTCGCGGCCCGCGTCCTTGGCCTGGTACATGGCGGTGTCGGCGTCGCGCACCAGTACCTCGGCGGTGGCCGTCGGGTCGTCGCCCGAGGCGAAGGCGAGGCCGATGCTGGCCGATACGTAGAACGTCTTGCCGTGCACGAGGAACGGCACACGCAGGCAGGAGCGCAGCCGGTTGGCGAGCTCGAGCGCCCGCGAGACGCTGACCACGTCGCCGAGGATGATCATGAACTCGTCGCCGCCGATGCGCGTGACGAGGTCGGTCGGGCGCACGTTGGCGCGCAGCCGTTCGGCGACCTCGACCAGCAGCTCGTCGCCGTGGCTGTGCCCGAGCGTGTCGTTGATCAGCTTGAAGCGGTCGAGGTCGAGGTAGAGGACGGCGATGTGGGTGTCGTCGATCGTGGACTGGTCGAGCAGGCGCGACAGGTGCTGCTCCATCATGCGGCGGTTGGGCAGGCCGGTGAGGCTGTCGTGGTTGGCCTGAAAGACGAGGCGCGCCTCGGAGCTCTCGGCCGTGCGCAGGGCCTGGACGATGCGCAGCACCGCGGTCGCCGTCATGGCGACCATGAAGACGCAGAGCACGACGCGGTCGGTGAGATCGGTCGCGTGGTCGAACAGGGTCAGCGAAGCGGGGATCAGCAGGGCCACGGCGACCACGGCGATGCGCAGGCGCGACGCCGGGCGGCGGCGCTGCCCGTCGCAGTCGGTGAGCTTGCGCATCGAGACGTGCAGGGCGCCGCTGCCGGCGCCCAGGTACGCGAGGGCGTAGGGCAGGTCCATCAGGCGCTGCGGCACGTGGAGCAGGTTCATCTCGACGAGCATGGAAACGACGTCGCCCACGAACATGCAGGAGATGCCGGCCAGCAGGCACCAGATGACGGGCTCGGTCTCGCGCGCCGGGTCGAACAGGATGCGCATGGTGACGACGACCATGAAGATCGAAAGGCACGGATAGACGATGAGCACGAGCGTGACCGGCAGCGGCACCCCATGGCGTTGCAGCAGCCCCTGGATGAGGAACACCCAGGCGATCGCGGCCAGGGCGAGCGCGGCGATGAACCCATCGAGGAAGATCCCCGACAGCGGGGAGCGGCGCGAGTCGCTGAACGTGAAGTTCGCAAGGCCCAGGCCCAGGAGCACGTAGCCGGGGATCGTGATGAGGTCGGGCACCAACGAGCGCGAGGCCGTGAGGTTGCCCATGGTGTGAAGCTGGGCGCGGGCGATGCCGCCCGCGAAGAACAGCGCCAGGGCGAGGGCGACGGTCACCCACGGCCAGATGCGCGAGGGCCGGTAGACGACCGTCGCGCCCACAAGGGCGACGAAGGTCACCACGCCGATCGCGAGGATCACGAGCGGCTCCCAGGCGCCGAACGCGCCGGCCGCGGCTGCGAGGGCCACGGCGCCGCCGGTGATCCCGAAGAACGCGCTGATGGGGGGCAGGCGTCTGCGATGGGCCGTGGCCGCACCGTGCCCGCCCGCGCGACCGCCCGCCTGGTCCGCTTTGCTTATCGCCATAGCAGACACGTTGTCGGCAGGTTCAGCCTCGCGCTCAAGGGGATTCGTGCATCGGCGCCCGCAAAGCTCCGCAGACCGGCGGGTCGCGCGTCGCACCCTCGTGGGATCTCGCGGTCCCCCACGCTTGGCGAGCGGCCGGCCTGTGTGTAGCCTGAGAGCTGTGCGATCGAAGGCCGACATGCGAGGGGGAGCGTGTCCAGGCTGACATTCGAGAGCGAGAGCGGCACGGCGCCCATGACGCCCATGGCGCCCGCGGCGCCCATGGCGCCCATGGCGCCCGCGGCGCCCATGGCGCCCACGACGCCCGTCGAGCCCGCGGCGCCCGAGACGCCTACTGCGCCCGAGACGCCCGTCGAGCCCGCGGCGCCCGCGGCGCCCCGTGCGGCGCCGCGGCGCGTCGTGCGGTATGCCGACCTCGGCGCGACCGTCTATCCGCACCGGGTGCCGCAGGGCCTCGCCGACGAGCTGCCCGCTCTGTACGGCACGGTCTTCTCGACGATGGGCTGGTTCCTCGCGTCCGACCTCGTCCTGCCCACCGGCGCCTGCGTGCTCGAGAAGCCGCGTCATGTCGTGCTGTTTCACCGGCGCGAGGGCGGCTCGATCGAGGTGCTGAACAAGGTCTTTCCGATCGCGCCGCCCGAAGCGGCGCGTCTGTGTCGCGCGCTCTTTCGCACGTTCCCCCAGGTCGGGCGCGTCGCGATCGAGGTGATGTTCCCGCCCGGCGAGCTCGGCCTCGCGCACCGCCGCCTGCTCAAGGCCGACCACTACGTCATAGAGCTGCCTGCCACGATCGCCGCCTACGAAGCGGCGCTCGGACGGAGCACGCGGCGCACGATCCGCGGCTACACCAACCGCCTGCGGCGCGACTGCCCTGACGTTGCCACAGAGGTGGTGGCGGTGGGTGGACGCGCGGCCGAGCTCGTCGAGCAGCTCGTTGCCTGGAAGATCGAACGCTTCGGGTGCACCGGCCGCACGACCTACTGGGAGACCGAGCGCGGCCGTCTCGCCCAGTACCGGCGCCTCGCCGCGCGCTGCTGTGAGGCGCACGTCACGACCATCGCCGGCCGTCCGGCCGCCATCCACCTGGTCGCCTACGCCGGCTCGGGCGCGGTGGCTCTGGAAGGCGCCTTCGACCCCGCCTACGCGCGCTACCGGCTCGGCTTTCTGTCGAGCTACTGGGTCGTCTGCGAAGCCATCACGCGTGGCGTCGTACGCCTCAACGCCTTCACCGGATCGCCGCAGGCCAAGGTGCTGCTCGGGGCGCGGCCCGAGCCCGCCTGGCGCCTCGTCGTCTATCGGTCGCCGCTCCTGCGCGCGCTCGCTGTGAGCGACGGCGCCGGGCTCGCCTGGCGCCGTCGCCACGACCTCTACTGGCGCGGCCGCGGGGCGGTCGGTCGGCTGGGCCGAGCCGCCGTGCGCTCCGTCAGGGGTCGGCCACCGGAGGCTTGAGCGGCCCCTCGAAGGTCGCCGTCGACGCTTCGTCCGGAGCCGTCCGGTGCAGGTCGCGAAAGGCCGGTCGGGTGGCGAGCGCCAGAAAGCAGGCGGCGCCGGCCAGGCCGGCGCCGCCTGCGACGAGAAACGCCGGGCGCGCGCCCAGCCGGTCGAGGGCCCAGCCACCGCACAGTGGCCCGAACGCGTACCCGCCGAGGTAGACGATCGTCCAGGCGCCCATGTAGCGGCCGCGCAGCTCGACCGGGGCGAAGGCGGCCACCACGGTCGAGCCGACCGGCACGAGGATCACCACCCCGAGGCTGATGAGCAGCACGAGCACCACGCTCTCCCAGCCCCAGGGCAGCACCGGCGCCAGGCCGAGGCCGACGCCGGTCAGGGCGCTGCCCGCGGCGAGCAGCGGGAGCGGGTTCCAGGAACGGATGAGGCGCACCACGGGGAACTGCAGCAGGCTGAGGCCGAGCGCGTAGACGATGATCAGCCGGCCCCACTGGTCGGCCGAGATGCCGTGGGCCCGCTCCATGGCGACCGGGAAGATCGAGACGATCTGGCCGAAGCCGTAGAACGGCAGCAGCGTGACGGCGCAGAAGGTCAGCAGGCGGCCGTCGCGCAGGACGCGCGCCCAGCCGGCGGCGGCGGCGCTGCGCGCCGCCGGCCTGGTCTCGCCGAGCAGGGCGACGACGACCAGGAAGAACAGGCAGACGCCGCCGCCCGCGGCGAAGAGCACCCGGTAGTCGGGCCGGCCCGCAAGAAAGGGCAGGGCGATCAGCGGGCCGATCACCATCGACGCGTTGATCGCCGTGCGGACGATGCTGAACGCCTCGGCGCGGCGTGGCCCGCCGACGAGGTCGGTCACCATCGCGTTGCTGCCGGTGAGGAACATCGACCAGCCGAAGCACGCCTCGAAGAGCACGACGGCGACGACCTGCGGAAAGCTGTGGGAGAGCGCGAGCCCGATGTACAGCACGGCGCTGCCGCAGACCGACACGACGAGCACGACGCGCCGGCCGAGGCGGTCGGCAAGCGCGCCGCCGACGATCTGCAGCGACAGGCCGGCGAGGGTGGTGAGGCCCAGCAGGCGGCCGACCACCGTCATCGAGATGTGCAGCCCGTTGTTCAGGTAGAACGTCTCGAACGGGAAGCACATGTCGACGCCGACGACGTAGACGAGGATGCCGCCCGTCGCCAGCCAGAACTGGGGCGGGAACGCGGCGGCGGCACGGCGCGCGGCGACGAGGCTGCGGGCTGCCGCCCCGGCGCTCCGCCTGCCCTCTGCCCGACCCATGGCCGCAGTATACGTCGGCGTCCGGTTTGCCCCGGCCGCTCGGGCACGATACAACCCTTGTCATGCCGCCACGTGACAGCAGGAGCCTCACCTTCGCCGCCCTCGCCGTCACGATCGTCTCGTCGGCCGCGGTGTTCGCCGGTGTGCGCGCCGCGCTGCGCGGCTACGGCCCTTACGAGCTCGTCGCCCTGCGCTTCATCCTGGCGTCGCTGCTGCTGCTCGCCCTGGCCCGTCCGCTCCACGTGGGGCTGCCCCCCCTGCGCGAGCTGCCGGCGCTACTCGCGCTCGGCTTCTGCGGCGTCGGCCTGTACCAGATCACCATGGCGATCGGTGAGCAGCACGTGACGGCGAGCATCACCAGCATGGTGGTCGCCAGCCAGACGGTCATCACGGCCGGCCTCGCCACCGTGTTCCTGGGCGAGCGTCTCGCCCACCTGGGCTGGCTCGGCGTCATCGTGGGCTTTGCCGGCGTGGCTCTGATCTCGCTCTCGGCGGGGGGCGGCCTGCACTTCGACCTCTCCATCCTCTGGCCGCTCGCCACCGCCGTCTCGAGCAGCGTCTACTTCGTCGGGCAGAAGCCCTTCTTCGCGCGCCACAGCGCCTTCGAGATGGCGACCTGGTGCATCTGGACGGGCACGCTGTTCGTGCTGCCCTTCGCCTGGCGCCTGCCGGCCCGGGTCGCCGCGGCGCCCCGGTCGGCCACGGCCGCCGTCGTCTTTCTGGCGATCGTGCCGGGCGTCGTGTCGTACCTGTCGTGGATCTACGCGCTCTCGCGCGCGCCGGCGGCGCGCGTCGTGCAGGCGCTCTGCCTGATCCCGCCGGTCGCGGTCGCGATCGCCTTTCTGTGGCTCGGTGAACGGCCGACCGCGTTCGAGCTGTTCGGCGGCCTCGTGACGGTGACCGGCGTGGCGCTCGTGGGTCTGCGGGGAGCGCCCCGGCCGACGCCGGCTGCCGCCGGACCAGGGTCGCCCGGCGCGAGCGTCCCGGCCGGCGTGCCGCAGCCGGCTGGCGGCGACCCGGGAGAGCGTTTACCATAGGCGCCAGGAGTGTCGGGGGGTCGGCGCGCCGGCGGTCGCGGCGATCGCCGCGACCGCCGGCGCGCCGCAAGGCGACGGCCCGAAGGATGTCGTTGTGAGAACCACGAGGTTTCGCAGGGCGGTCCTCAACCTGGGGCGGGGCGGCGGCACGCCGCTCACCGCGATCCTCGACCGCCAGCTCGCCGAGACCATCACCGCCTGCCGTCTGGCGCGCAGCGTCGCCGAGGGCAAGACCGACCCGGCCGTCGCCCACGACCGCATGGCCGACATCGAGCAGCGCGGCGACGAGCTGCGCAACGAGCTCGTCGTCAAGCTCGCCGCCGCGGTCGACCCGGCGATCGACCGCGAGGACCTGTTCCGCCTGTCGCGCTCGATCGACGACGTGCTCGACAACCTGCGCGACTTCGTGCGCGAGTGGGACCTGTACGGCATCACCGGCACCGACGCCTACCTCGGCCTGCTCGACGCCACGGCGAGCGGCGTGACCGACCTGCGCGCCGCCGTGGGCGCGATCGGCAAGGACCCGAAGGAGATCAGCCGCACCGCCCTCGTCTGCAAGAAGTCGGCCAACGAGATCCGGCGGCTCTACGACGCCGAGCTCGGCCGCCTGTTCCACGGCGAGCTCACCATGGACGTGCTGCGGGTGCGGGAACTGCTGCGCCGGCTCGACGTGGTCGGCCTGCGCCTGAACGAGGCGGCCGACGTGCTGTCCGACGCGGCCGTCAAGCGCCGCACGTGAGGGCCGCCGCCGGGCGCGCCGAGCCTCGTGTTACCTTGCGAGTCGTCTGACGACGTGATAAGAACCCCAAGGGGGCCTCACGGATGCCTGACCCGATCCTCACAGAGTCGTCACCAGGGCCCATCAGTATCCGTGGACGGTCCAAAGCCGGCAGAGTCGTCTGTTATTGGCGCAGGGAGGAATGACATGAGCGAAGGGCACGATCCAGGCTCCGAGAAGTCGGGCATCACACGACGCCAGTTCGTGCAGCGTGCCGGCATCGGCGCCGTCGGCCTGGCGGGTATCGGCTCACTGCCGGCACTGCTCGCCGCCTGCGGTAGCAAGTCGCCGTCGAGCAGCTCGTCGAGCCCGGCCGCCGTGGGCACGGCGCTGCCGAGCGGCGGCCTGTCGGTCCTCGCCGCCGCGGCCAAGTCCGAGGGCAAGATCAACACAATCGCCCTGCCGCCCGACTGGGCCAACTACGGCGCGATCATGAGCGGCTTCCATTCCAAGTACGGCATCACCGTCAACAACGCCAACCCGAACGGCACGTCGGCCCAGGAGAACCAGGCGATCCAGACGCTCAAGGGTCAGTCGCGCGCACCCGACGTCGTCGACGTCGGTCCGTCCTTTGCCGCCGCCGGCAAGACCAGCGGCCTCTACACGCCGTACTTCGTGCAGACCTGGGCCACCATCCCCGACAGCATGAAGGACCCCGCCGGCTACTGGTACGGCGACTACTACGGCGTGATCTCGTTCGGCACCAACACCACCGTGCAGAAGAACCCGCCCGAGGACTGGTCCGACCTGCTCAACCCGCGCTACAAGGGTCAGGTCGCGATCGACGGCGACCCGCGCTCGGCCAACGACGCCTTCTCGGCCGTCATGGCCGCGTCGCTCGCCAACGGCGGCTCGCTCGACGACATCGAGCCCGGCATCAACTTCTTCGCGAAGCTCAAGAAGAACGGGAACTACATCCCGGCCGACGCCCTGCCGGCCAACATCGCCAAGGGCTCCACGCCGATCGCCATCATCTGGGACTACCTGAACCTGGCGAACAAGAAGAGCTTCGCCGGCAACCCGCCCTACACGGTGTCGATCCCCAAATCCGGCGTCTACGGCGGCTTCTACTGCCAGGCGATCAACGCGAACGCCCCCGATCCGCAGGCGGCGCGCCTCTGGCAGGAGTACATCTACTCCGACGAAGGCCAGCTGCTCTACCTGGCCGGCTTCACTCATCCGGCGCGCTATGCCGACCTGGCCAAGCGCAACGTGATCCCCACTGCGCTGGCCGCCACGCTGCCGCCGGCCAGCGAGTACGCCGGCATCCAGTTCGCGACGCAGGACCAGCTCACGGCCGCCACCAAGGTCCTCACCGAGCAGTGGGGCCCGAAGGTCGCCGGCAAGTAGACGAGGCAAACGTGCGGCACCAGCTCGAGCAGACGGTAACGAGCGCATGACCGACGAGGTCATCGCAGAGCCACAAGACGACGCTCTGAACGCACTCGAGACCAACGCTCCGGCGGCGTCGCGCGAGCGTGCCAGGCGCCCGCGCCGGGCCGGCAAGGTCCGGCGCGGGCTCCTCACCTGGCTCGTCGTCCTGCCCTTCTTCGCCTACGCGGCCTTCTTCATGGCCGTGCCGGTCGTCGTCCTCGTCATCAAGACGTTCCAGGCCCCGAACGGGGCGGTCACGCTGAGCCAGGTGCACGACCTGTTCTCGGGTCAGTACCGCGCCGCCTTCGTGGCCAGCATCCAGGTCAGCCTGACGAGCGCCGCCATCGGCACCCTCTTCGGGCTGTTCGTCGCCTACGCGGCGGTGCACGGGCACGGCCCGCGCTGGATCCAGCCGGTGCTCACCACGTTCTCGGGCGTGGCCTCGAACTTCGCCGGCATCCCGCTGGCCTTCGCCTTCGTCGCCACCCTCGGCTCGACCGGCGTCGTGACCCTGTTGCTCAAGCACGCAGGGCTCAACATCTACGGCGCCGGCTTCACGCTCTACAGCCTGCTCGGCCTCTCGCTCGTGTACGTGTACTTCCAGCTCCCGCTCATGATCCTCGTGATCGCACCGTCGCTCGAAGGGCTGCGCAAGGAGTGGCGCGAGGCGGCCGAGAACCTCGGCGCGACGCAGTGGCAGTACTGGTGGCACGTGGGCCTGCCCGTGCTGCTGCCCAGCCTGGCCGGCGCCCTCGTGCTGCTCTTCGGCAACGCCTTCAGCGCCTACGCCACGCCGTACGCCCTGACGGGTGGCGGCATCACCCTGGTGCCGATCCTCATCGGCTCGGTGCTGTCGGGCAACGTCGTGATCAGCAACCCGCGCCTGGGCGACTCGCTCGCCTTCGGCATGATCGTGATCGTCGGCATCACGGTGTTCCTGTACTCGCTGCTGCAACGAAGAGCGGCCAAGTGGCTGAGGTGACGACGTGAGCCTGGCCGCACCAGGCAGCTCCGCCGCCGCGACTCCGGCGTCCGTCCTGGAGCACAAGCCGACGCATCGCAGGGCGGCCAAGCACCGCATGTCCTTCTGGACCTGGTTCTGGCTGATCGCGGCGGCACTCTACTTTCTGGTGCCGCTCTTCTCGACGGCGCTGTTCAGCATCGACACCGGCGTGCACAAGCACGGCCTCCACTGGTACGCCAAGACGTTCGCCGACCCCCAGTTCCGGTCGACCCTCGAGCTGTCGCTCAAGATCGCCATCGAGACGGTGATCATCAGCCTCGCGCTCATGGTGCCGACCGTCTACTGGATCCACCTCAAGCTGCCCAAGCTGCGTCCGATCATGGACGTCATCTCGATCCTGCCGTTCGTGGTGCCGCCGGTGGCCCTGGTGGTCGGCCTCTCGGGCGCCTTCAGCGTCATGCCCTGGCTGCTCAGCAACTGGTGGCTGATCCTGCCGCTCGTGTACGTGATCCTGGCGCTGCCGTTCACCTACCGCTCGCTCGACGCGGGCATGCGGGCGATCGACGTGCGCACGCTGACCGAGGCGGCCCAGAGCTGCGGCGCACCCGCCTGGAAGACCTTGCTGTTCGTGATCCTGCCGAACATCCGCACGGCCATGCTCGGCGGCGCGTTCCTCACCCTGGCGATCGTGATGGGCGAATACACCATCTCGAGCCTGCTGCTCTTCAACACGTTCGCAGTCTATGTCTACTATATCGGCAACACACAGGCGTACCAGGCATCGGCCCTCGCGATCATCAGCTTCGGGCTGACGTGGGGCGCCATGATGGCGCTGTTCCTGTTCTCACGCGGGCGCGGCCGGGCCGGCGGCGTGGGCCAGGGCGCGCCGATCGGCCGGTGAGGAGCGAGCATGTCCACACTTGATCTGCAGGGTATCCGCAAGGTGTTCGGCGCCACGGTGGCGCTCGAGGAGCTGTCGATGTCGATCGCCTCGGGCGAGCTCGTGTCGCTGCTCGGACCGAGCGGCTGCGGCAAGACCACCGCTCTGCGGATCGTCGCCGGGTTCGAGGCGCCGAGCAGCGGCGAGCTGCTGGTCGACGGCGAGGATTTCGTCGCGGTGCCGGCCGCCAAGCGCAACATGGGCATGGTCTTCCAGGCCTACAGCCTGTTCCCCAACATGACGGCCCGCCAGAACGTCGAGTTCGGCATGCGCATGCGTCACAAGCCGCGCGCCGACTGCCGCAAGCGAGCCGAGGAGCTGCTCGGCCTGGTCGGCCTGGGCGAGCGCGTCGCCAACTACCCGCACGAGCTGTCGGGCGGCCAGCAGCAGCGCGTCGCCCTGGCCCGCGCCCTCGCCATCGAGCCCGCCATCCTGCTGCTCGACGAGCCGCTGTCGGCGCTCGACGCCAAGGTGCGCGTCGAGCTGCGCCAGCAGATCCGCCGGGTGCAGACGCGCCTCGGCATCACCACGCTCTACGTCACTCACGACCAGGAAGAGGCGTTGTCGATCTCCGACCGCATCGCCGTGATGTCGCAGGGCAACCTCGAGCAGGTCGGCGCGCCGGCCGACATCTACCGCAGCCCGCGCACCGAGTTCGTGGCCAACTTCGTCGGCCTCATGAACGGTTTCGAGGGTCGTGTGCAGTCGGCCGACACGGTGCTGGTCGGCACCGGCGAGCGCCCGGTGCCGGTCACCGAGACCAACGGCTGCGCCGCCGGCGACCGCGTGATGGTCCTCATCCGGCCCGAGTCGATCGAGCTGCACGAGCTCGCCGACGGCGCCGCCCCTCCCGAGGGCACGTTCGAAGGCAAGGTCGCCATGCACACGTTCCTCGGCTCGGTCACGCGCGTCAGCCTGTCGTCCGACCTCGGCGACCTGGTCGCCGACGAGCCCAGCCTGCGCGCCCTCACCATGCCGCCCGGTACGCGCGTCTCCGTGCGCGTCGACCCGGTCGGCGTGCGCATGCTCAAGCGGTAGGTCCGCCAGGGCGTTGAGCCGCCGGCGACGCGCTCGGGCGGCGCCCGCAGGCGCACCGCCAGCCCGGCCTCCTCAGGCGGCCGCCCGGCCTTCGACGATCTCCTTGAACGCGTCGAGGCCCTCGGTCACGCGGTGCTCCATCCACCGGGTGACGACGGCGGGGTCGCCCTCCCAGGCCTCGGGCTCGTACTGGAGCTGGTAGGTGACTCGTGTGCGCCCCGCGCCGAGCTTCTCGAAGCGCACCTCGCCGACCTCGCGGCCGTCGGCCGCGCGCCACTCGATCTTCTGCTCGTCGACGTGATCGACGAGGTCGGTGTCCCATTCGTGGGTCACGCCCTCGACCTCGGCCACCCACAGCAGCCGGTCGTCGTCGATGAGCGTCACCGACTCGATCGCGGCCATGAAGTCCGGGTAGTCCTCGAAGGCGATCCACTGCGCGTAGACGTCGCGCACGTCCGCGTCGACGTCGATGGTGCTGTCGATGAAGGCCATGCCAGTCCTTTCGTCCGGAGGTCGTCTCCGCGATGCCGGCCACCGCTCGCCCGACGCGTCGGTGGCCGCGCTGCAGAAGGGTCAGCCGGCGATGCGGCCGCGCCACTCGCCCGTGGCCTCACCGCGGCTCTCGATGAAGCTCTTGAAGTTGTCGAGGTCCTGGCGCACCTCGCGCTGCATCACGCCCATCGCCTCGCCGGCCCGCTCGAGCCAGTCCTCGGGCTCGTAGGCGAGCCGCAGCGTCACCCGGGTGGTGTCGGAGCCGAGCGACCGCGTCCATGAACTCGGGGTACGACTCGAGCTGGGTCCACTGGTCGTACACGGTCTCGACGTCCTCGCTGACGTCGGTCGACGCTTCGACTGAGGCCATCGGGGCCTCCCTTCTGCTCGGGACTTGCTGCCGGGCCCATACGGGGCCTTGCCCGGGCCGGCCGTGCCGTTAACCGATGCCGCCGCGATCGGCGCGGGCGCGCCGGCCGCGGCCGGCGCGCCCGCGCGCCCCCTTGGGAACGACGCCGCGAGCGGCGGTTTTGCCCGGTCGGCACGGTGGAACGGGAGGGACATGCCGGGGAGGGCCCGGCGGCGAAGCGACCTGCGACCGGGGGCGCCGACGGGCATTCCCGTGCGGGAGGCGATCATGCCCACACGAAGCGAGGCGCGGCGCGACGACGAGGCCGAGATGCCGGCCACGATCAGGCGCTCGCCGGCCAAGGCGCAGCGCACCTGGAAGGAGACCCACGACGCCGCCGCGCGGGAGTACGGCGAGGGCGAGCACGCCCATCGCGTCGCCTACGTCGCCCTCACCTCGGCAACACGCCGGCCGTGGCGCGCAGCGCCTACATCGACCCGCGCGTGATCGACCGCTACCTGGCCGGCCGCACGATCGCGCCGGCGCTCGACGAGCTCGTCGAGGGCGACCTGCTCGGCGACCCCGACACGCGACGGGCGGTCGAGGCCGCCGTGATCGCGCTCATCAAGCCGCGCGGCGCGGCCCGCCCCCGAAGCGGTCGCGGCCTGACGCCTGGGCCTCGGCCCCGCTGCCGACGCAGCGGACGCAGTGCGAGCGCGCCAGGCTGGCGTCGACCGGGCCGACGGAGTGTCGCCACGCTTGATCGGGAACAAGCATCGCGTGGCCTTGTGCCACCTTCGGTAGGACCAGACGGACACGAAAGGAAGGTGCCACGTTGCTGGCTCTGCTTCTTCTACTCCTTCTCGTCGCCGTGCTCTTCGGCCTCGGCTTCGTCGTGAAGTGGCTGTTCATCATCGCAGCCATCCTGGCGATCGTCTGGATCGTCGGTTTCTTCGCGAGGGGCAGCTCGGCGCGCTGGTATCGCTGGTGATCATGCGCCGGGGCCTTTGAGGGGCTGCCGAACGGACGAGATGACAGGGCGAGGGCGGGCGGCCGCAGGCCGCCCGCCCTCGCCCGTCGTGATCAGGCGGCGCGCGCCTGGGAACGCTCGGCGATGAAGCTCAGGATCTCCCGGTTGACGATGTCGGCGTGGGTCCAGGGGATGCCGTGCGGCCCGTCCTGCACCGTCACGAGCCGGCTGTCGCGGTAGCTCTTGCTGAAGGGGATCGCGGTCGCCTCGATCGGCAGGATCCTGTCGCTGTCGCCGTGGATCAGTAGCAGCGGCACGTCGATGCGCGGCAGGTCGGCGCGAAAGTCGGTCGTCCAGGCGAAGACGCACTGCAGAAAGCCGATCGCCGACGAGCGGGCCGCGATGTTCCAGCTCGCGTGCATGGCGCGCTTGCTGATGCGGTCCTCGCCGAGCACGTCGCTGTTGTAGAAGTTCTCGAGGAACTCCCAGGCGTAGGCGTAGCGGTCCTTGCGGATCGCGTCCTCGATCGACCGAAAGACGTCGCCATCGACGCCGTCGGGGTTGTCCTGCGTCTTGAGCAGGAACGGCGGCAGCACGCCGATCAGCACGCCGCGGTCGACCCGCTCCGAGCCGTAGCGGCCCAGGTAGTGGGTGATCTCGCCGGTACCCATGGAGTGGCCGACGAGCACGGCGTCGTGCAGGTCGAGGGTGGTCATGAGGCGGTCGAGGTCGGCGGCGAAGGTGTCGTAGTCGTAGCCCGTGGCGGGCCGCGACGAGGCGCCAAAGCCGCGGCGGTCGTAGGCGATCACGCGGCGGCCGGCTTCGAGCAGGGCCGGCACCTGCCTCTCCCAGGCGGCGCCGCTCAGCGGCCAGCCGTGGATCAGGACGACGGGCTGTCCGGAGCCCAGGTCCTCGTAGTGCAGGTCGACCGTGGCCGACCCCGGCTTCTCGACGGAAAGGAACGGCATCGCATCTCCTCTCGGATCGGTTCGACGGGCCGCCGCGTCGGTGCGGGCGGTCTCCAGAGGGCCTTCCCGGGCGGGGGCGGTCGGATGCCGATGACCTGTGCGGTCGGGCGGACGGCGACCATCGCCGGTCGGTGCCGCGACGATCGCCGGGCGGTGGCGCGACGGCCCTACCGGGCGCGGACGAGGGCGCCTGGGGCGTAGCGTGTGACGAGCTCGCGAAAGGCGGCGCTCGCGCCGCCGCGCAGCGGCCGGCCGTGCGCGAAGAGGGCGGTGTCGAAGTCGAGCCGGGCGAGCTTGGCCAGGCCGGCGGCGCTGCCGGCGAGGTCCTCGTTCAGCGGGCTCAGGCCGAGCCGGCGGTGGTTCGCGGCGGCGTCGCCGACGAACAGCACGCCGCCGGCGCGCGGCAGCAGCAGCGCGAGGTGGCCGGCCGTGTGGCCCGGCGTGTGCACGGCGCGCAGGCCTGCGGGCAGCTCGTCGCCGTCGTCGACCTCGTGGGCGATCGCCACCGGCTCGCCCCGGGGATCGGGCCGCAGGTTCATGGCGCGGCGCACGAGCTCGGCGGGAGCGCTCGGCGAGCGCCCGAAGCGGCGCCCGTAGACGCCGCGCCGCACGAGTGCCGCATCGGCCGGATGCATGGAGATCTCGGCGCCGGTGCGCCGCACCATCTCGGCCAGCCCGCCGACGTGGTCGCGGTGGGCGTGGGTGACGACGATGGCGCTCACGTCGTCGGGCCGCCGGCCGATGGCGTAGATCGCCTCGGTCAGGCGCGGCGGGCTCCACGGCAGGCCGGCGTCGATCAACACGAGCCGGTCGTCGGCCTCCACGAGAAAGGCGTTGACGCCGCGCAGGCCGACCTGCCAGACGCCGGCCGCGACCGGCTGTGCCTTCACGCCGTCGTCGCCGCGGCGGTCGCCGCGGCGAACTCGCGTACGGCCGACTCGGTCAGCGGGTGGGCGGCGAGGCTCGTGAGCACGTCGAGCGGCGCCGTCACGTCGTGGGCGCCGTGCAGGATCGAGTCGACGACCTGCTGACCGGACTTGAGGCTGGCGGCCAGGATGCGCGTGTCGCTCTGAAGGGCGCTCAGCACCGCGGCAAGGGCGTCGAGCACCGCGTAGCCGCCGATCGCCAGGCGCGCGGCGCGGTCGACGTAGGGGATGATCCACTGGCAGCCGACCTCATCGGCGAGCAGCGCCTGGGCGGCCGTGTAGACGGCGGTCAGGGCGCAGTGGCAGCCCTCGGCGCGCAGCACGGTCGCCGCCTTGATCGCCTCGAGGGTGGCCGGCAGCTTGACGACGATACGCTGCGGCGCGAGAGCCACGGCGGCGCGCGCCTCGTCGAGCATGTCCGACGCGGTCGCGCCGGTCGGCTGGTAGCAGAGCGGGCCGCTCGGCAGCGTCGCGAGCAGACGTTCGACGTGGGGCAGAGGGTCGCTCGTCTCGCGCGCCATGAGCGCGGGGTTGGTCGTGATGCCGCCGACGAAGCCGAGGCCGGCGGCCTCGGCCGCGTCGGTCAGGGATGCCGAGTCAAGCAGGATCGCCACTGGTCGTCCTTTCCGCGTCGCGCGCGTGCGCCGTGTGCCCGGGCCGGCCGGCCCGGGCGTGCACAACACTCCCACCAACGCGGCGTCGCTTCAAGCGAGCGCGCGGCGCGGCTCAGGCTGCCCGCCTGGTGATCTCCTGCACCGACCACTGGTTGCCGTCGGGGTCGGTGAAGAACACGAAGCGGCCCCAGTCGAAGGTCTGCACCTCGCCGACCTCGAGGCCGCGCGCGATCAGCTCCGTGCGGGCGGCCTCGGCGTTGGGCACGACCATCTGCAGGCCCTTGACCGAGCCCGGTTCGGCGTCGGTCAGCCCCTGCCCGATCGCGATCGAGCAGGCCGAGCCGGGTGGCGTGAGCTGCACGAAGCGCAGCGTGTCGCTGACCCGCTGATCGTGGTCGGCGTGAAAGCCGGCCTTCTCGGTGTAGAAGGCCTTGGCACGGTCGACGTCGGAGACGGGCACGATCACAAGCTCGAGCTTCCAGTCCATGTGAGCCCATTTCGCTGAACGGCTGGCCGCCGGCAGGCGCCGGCACGCGGCCATGTTCCCGGGACGCCGGGCGCGGATAACCGCTGACCCCTGCGGGCGGCCGGCGAGACTCGACGGCGCCGGGCTGCCGGGACAGCGGCGCGGACCGCGAAGTGCCGCGAGCCGGCTCGCCGCGCGCGGTGCCGCGTCAGTCGCGGCGCGGCGCGGCGCCGCGGCCGCGCGCGGAGGCCGGCCTGGGGGTCGCCCGCCGGCGGGCCTGCGCGGCGCGGGCGTGGCCGGGGCCGACCCGCAGCAGGTCGCGGAGGGCATCGACGATGGCAGGCCGGAGCTCGTCGGCCGGCGTGGCGATGAAGGCCTCGCCGGCGGCGAAGCCGAGGATGCCCATGCACAGGCCGACGGCACCCGCCATGCGCACGCGGTCGGCCAGCGGCATCGACTCGTCGGTCAGCACCGCGTTCGTGCGCTGGTGCATGGCCTCGTGGACCTGGTCGAAGTCGGTCTCGCGGATGAGCTTCTCGGCCATCTCGCGCGCGGCGTTCTGGTTGTGCTCGAAGAGCTCGAACAGGCGGCGGCGCGGCAGCACCCAGTCGACGAGCGTCGTAAGGCTGTCGGCCCACTGCTCGAGGGACGGCTTCTGCTGGAGCATGGTCATGACGTCGTTCTGCAGGTCGAGGATCGGCTGCAGCAGCGTGCGGAAGATCTCTTCTTTGCTCGCGAAGTGGTAGTAGAGCGCCGCCTTGGTGACGCCGACCCGCTCGGCGATCTCGCGCAGCGAGGTCTTGTCGTAGCCGAGCTCGATGAACAGGTCGGTCGCGACGTCGAGGATCTCGTCGCGCGTGTCGCGCGAGCGGCGGTGCTCGCGCGTGTCACGCGCGTCCGGCCGACGCTCGCCGGCCTCCCGAGAAGCCTGCTCGCTCGTGAGCCGCCCGCCTGCAGGCCGCTCGTGGCGCTCGCGTACGGGTCGCTCGCCCGCGTGGCGCCCGCGCGGAGAGTCCGTACGCGCACGCGCTGCATCGTGCGGCGCGGCGTCACTCGCTCGTGGTCCGGTCTGCTCGCTCACTTTCGCCTGCCATGTCGGGGCTCACGGGCTGCCGTCTCGGCGCGCGCCCCAGCCCGTCGTGCCGTCTCGACCATAGCCCGTCGTGCCGCGGCCCAAGCCCGTCGTGCCGCGGCCCAAGCCCGTCGTGCCGCGGCCCAAGCCCACCGAGTGTCGGCCCGAGCTCTCGCGGAGCCGGGCCTGGAGCCCATCGTGCCGTCGTCGCCACTCTATGTCGTAAGGACGGCGATGACCACGACGACGGCGGTGTTGACAACTTACCTGCCGGTAAGTTAGTTTACTTACCGACCGGTAGGTGACAGCCCTAGTGTACCCCGCCGGAGCAAGAGCGGCAACGCAGGCGATCGAAGACGAAGGAAGCGGCGTATGAGCGACGATCTGATGATAGAGGCGAGGGGGCTCTCGAAGCGTTACGGCGACACGCAGGCGCTCAACAGGGTCGACCTCGAGGTGGCCGCCGGGTCCATCCTCGGCGTGCTCGGCCCCAACGGCGCCGGCAAGACCACCGGCGTACGTATCCTGACCACCCTCACCCAGCCCGACGCCGGCCAGGCGCGCGTGGCCGGCCACGACGTCGTGCACGACGCCGCGGCCGTGCGCCGCCGGATCGGCGTGACCGGCCAGGATGCGACGCTCGATGAGGCGCTCAGCGGGCGTCAGAACCTGGTGATGGTCGGCGAGCTCAGCCGCCTGCCGCGGGCGGCCGCCAAGCGCCGCGCCGCCGAGCTGCTCGAGGAGTTCGAGCTGGCCGACGCCGCCGACCGTGTGGTGCGCGGCTACTCGGGCGGCATGCGGCGCCGGCTCGACCTGGCGGCAAGCCTCGTGATGCGGCCGCCGGTGCTGTTCCTGGACGAGCCGACCACCGGTCTCGACCCCAACAGCCGGCAGCGCATGTGGAACCTCATCCGTGGCCTGGTCGCCGACGGCGTCACGCTGTGGCTGACCACGCAGTATCTGGACGAGGCCGACGCCCTGGCCGACCGCATCGCCGTGATCGACCACGGCCGCGTGATCGCCGAGGGCACACCGGCCGAGCTCAAGGCAGCCACCGGCTCGCAGCTCCTCGAGGTGACCCTGACGGCGCCCCACGAGCAGGCGGCGGCGGCCGTCGGCGCCTTCGCCGTGGGCAAGGTCATCGTCACCGACGACGGCCGCCGCCTGCGCTCGGCGGTGCCCAGCGAGGCCGGTCTGGCGACCGCCGTGCTGCGGGCCCTCGACACCGCCGGCATCGCGGTCGACGACATCGCCGTCCACAAGCCCTCGCTCGACGACGTCTTCGCCACCCTCACCGGCGCGGCGCCCGCGCTGAACGGTAACGGCATGACCCTTGTGACCGAGGGCGACGGCGGGCCGCTCGAGCACACCGCTACCCAGGAAGGAGCCCCGGCATGAGCGTCATCGCCGCGACCCCCGCCGACATCGCGCCGCACGGCTTCGGTCGCGTGCGCGCCTGGCTGTCCGACGTGTGGGTCATGACCCGCCGCAACCTCATCCACATACGCCGCGAGCCCATGCAGCTCTCCGACGTGACCATCCAGCCCGTGCTGTTCACGCTGCTGTTCCTGTACCTGTTCGGCAGCGCCCTCACGATGCGCGCCGGCGGCAGCTACAAGGAGTTCCTCATGGCCGGGCTGCTCGCCATGAACCTGACCACCTCGACCGTGGGCACGGCGATCGGCCTGTCGATGGACATGAGCACCGGCGTGATCGACCGGCTGCGCACCCTGCCCATGTCGCCGACGTCGATCCTGGTCGGCCGCTCGATCTCCGACCTGCTGGCGGCGGCGCTCTGCGCCACCATCGTCATGGTCACCGGGTTCGTCGCCGGCTGGCGCCCGGAGCATGCCTTCGTCAGCGTGCTCGCCGGCGTGGGCATCGGCCTGCTGTTCAGCTACGCGCTGAGCTGGATGAACGCCTGTCTGGGGCTCGCCGTCTCCGGCGTCGAGTCGGCCCAGGGCGTCGTGTTCATCGTCGTCTTCCCGCTCGCCTTCGTGTCGAACGCCTTCGCGCCGACGCAGGGGCTGCCGGTGTGGCTGCGCACGATCGCCACCTGGAACCCGGTGAGCGCCGTCACGGCCGCCCTGCGCACGCTGTTCGGCAATCCCAACCCGTCGGCCGCCGTGCAGGCCTGGCCCATGCAGCACCCGGTGTGGGCGGCCATCCTCTGGTCGCTCGCCCTGCTCGCGGTCTGCGTGCCGCTGGCCGGCCGCCTGTACCGGCGCCGCACGCAGCACTAGGCGGGACACGCCGTCGCACACGCCTGAGCGGCGACGACGGAGCCGATCGCCGGATCAGGCGCGCAGCAAAGCCACGCACGCCTGAGCGCGGGCGGAGCGGGCGCCGCAGGCGCCCGCTCCGCCCGCGCCACATTCTCAGCGAACGCTCATGCGATCTTCATCGTCCGCTCAAGATGACCGGGCAGAATGTCGGCGGCACCTCATAAGGGACGTTCCCCCCCGACGCCCCGCCTGCCACAGGTCCCTCCGACCCGGGGACCGCCTGCAAGGGCCCGCCGCCACGCGATCAAGGCGCGTGGCGGCGGGCCCGCCCCCTTTTCGGCTCGCTCGATCAGCCCTTGAGATGGCGGTCGAACCACTCGAGCACGACCTCGAAGCGCTGCACGCGATGGCGCGGGCTGCCCGAGCGGGTGAGCTCGTGCGACTCGGCCGGAAAGCGCACCATCTCGACGGGGCGCTTGAGCAGGCGCAGCGTCACGAAGAGCTGCTCGCCCTGCTCGACGGGGCAGCGCAGGTCGTTCTCGGAGTGCAGGATGAGCAGCGGCGTCGTGATGTTCTCGGCGTAAGTCAGCGGCGAGACGCGCAGCCAGGTGGCGACGTCCTGGTACAGGTAGCTGCCGAAGTAGCCGGCGACGTCCCAGCCGGCGTCGCTCGAGCCCCACATCGACACGAAGCTGTTGACCGCACGCTCGGACACGGCAGCCTTGAAGCGGTCGCTGTGCCCCACGATCCACGAGGTCATGTAGCCGCCGTAGGAGCCGCCGACCACGCCGAGGCGCTCGGGGTCGACGAAGTCGAAGCGCTCGACCGCCGCGGCGACCACCGCCATGCAGTCGTCGTAGTCGACGCTGCCCCAGCCGGGGCCGAGCTCGCCGGGTCCACGGATGGCGCGGCCCCACGCCTCGGAGTAGCCCGACGAGCCGCGCGGGTTGCAGTAGAGCACGGCGTAGCCGGCGCCGGCCTCGACCTGGAACTCGTCGAAGAGCTTGTTGCCGTACTGCGTGAACGGACCGCCGTGGATGTTGAGCAGCGTCGGGTAGCGCACGCCGGGCCGCGCGCCGGCCGGCTTCATGATCCAGGCCTCGACCTCGGCGCCGTCGCCCGACACGACGGTGAAGCGCTCGGGGGCGACGAGCTCGACGCGGGCGGCGAGCTCGTCGCCGACGTGGGTGAGCCGGCAGGGCACCCGGCGTGCCGGGGCGTTGGGCTGCGCGGTGGCGTCGAGTGTCACAGCCTCGGCCGGTCGCGACAGCACCCAGACCTCGGCGGCCATGGTCGGCTCGGTCGCGGTGAAGGCGAGCTGCCCGGCGGCCAGGTCGTAGCCGGTCACCTCACGCTCGCCGCCCATCACGAGCCGGGGCGGCGCGCCGCCGTCGGCCGGCACGCGGTAGAGGTGCACGTTGCCCTGGTCCTCGACCAGAAAGACGAGGTCGTCGCCGTCCCACAGTGGCTCGCGGGGGTTGGGGTAGGTGCCGCAGTTGCGGTCGAGGTCGGTGCTGACCAGCGTGATCGCGCCGGTCGCGGCCTCGACCACGGCGACCTGCGTGTGATGCGGGTCGTCGAGCACGGCCGGGTTGCGCAGCACCGCGAGGCGCTCGCCGTCGGGCGACCACGACGGCAGCTCGACCTGACCGCGGCCCTGCGTTAGACGCCGGGGCTCGCCGCCGTGGGCGTCGACCAGGTACACGTCGGTGACCGTCGTCACGTCCCAGTCGGGCTGGCGGGCCGAGACGAAGGCGATCGTGGCGCCGTCGGGCGACCAGGCCGGGCCCGAGTCCTGGGCCTCGCCGAAGGTGAGCTGGCGCGGCGCCGCCGAGCCGTCGGCCGGCACGGTGAACAGATGGGCCGGCCGGTCGCAGGTCCAGCCGACGTGCTCGAGCTTGTACTGCAGGCGGGTGAGACGTCGCGGCAGGCGGCCCTTGTCGTCGTCTTCGTCGTAGGCTGCGTCGCGCACCCGCGAGACGAAGACGATGGTCTTGCCGTCGTGCGACCAGGCGGGCTGGCTCACGTCTTCGGGCAGGTCGGTCAGGCGCAGGGGCTCGCCGCCGTCGAGCGGCATGACGTAGAGCTGCAGAGTGTCGCCGGCGCGGTTCGAGGTGAAGGCGAGGCGCATGCCGTCGGGGGAGATGCGCGGGTCGCGGTCGCGGCGCTCCCCGGTGGTGAGCCGGCGCGGCGGCGTCGCGCCGTCGAGTCGCGCGAGCCAGATCGCGTCGCGGTACTCGTTGGCCTCGCCGTCGAGACGGCTGACGACGTAGGCGACCGTGGCGCCGTCGGGCGAGACCCGCGGGTCGCCCGCGGCCGTGATCGACAGGACGTCCTGCGGGAGCATGCCGGGCATGTGTGACCTCGTGTTCGCGTTCCCGAGCCCGCCGGGCTCGGCTCCTCGTCGGCACCCCCTGCACAACGGGGGACGAATCCTTACCCGGTAAGCCTATCGCTTCGGCAGCGCCTGCCGTTGCGGGCGAGAGTCGACGATCGGCCCGGAAGCTCGGACGCGGCGCGCACGACCCCTCAGCCCGGGAGCGGGTCGCCGCTCCGCTGGCCCGGGCCGCCGCCGCGTACGCCGCCGAGCACTACTCCGACGGGGCGAGCACGCCGCCTCCCTCCTCGACCGCGACCGGCGTGCGGGTCGCCGCCCTGGCCGCCATCGTGATCGCCGAGCTGGCCCTGTGGTCCATGGTGCTGCTGCCCTGGTTCGGGCGCGCGGCGCGCCACTGGAACCACACGCCGAGGGCCGAGCTCGCGAAGGTCCTGCTCATCGGCTCGGTGGTCGTGACGGTGCTCGCCGTCCTTGTCTTCTTGCCGCTGCCCGCCGCCTTCTACGCGATGATCGACCGCAACAGCCTGAAGGACCCCGACGACTACGGCGTCTACCGGCGCCGCGGCTGGTTGGGGCCCCGAAGCGCCGGCCGGCGCTCTTCGCAGCGGCGCTCTGACGACGACCCGCGCTCGTCACGGCGGTCCGGCCGCGTTCGGGCTCTGACTACGACCTGCTCTCGTCGCGGCGGCGCGGCGGATGCATGCGCCGCCGCTCCTCCTCCTGGCGAACACGGGCCGCGACGATCCGGCCGATGAGATCGAGCGGCAGTGGCTCGCCCAGCGGGAACTGCACGGCGCCCTTCGAGCTCTTGTAGGGCGCGAGCTCGTCGGCGAAGGCCGCGATGCCGGCCGCCGTGGGGTAGAGGCCCAGGTGCCGGGTGAAGGCGGCGAAATGCACGAGGTGGCGGCCGCCCAGGTCGAAGGTCGGGATCGCGTAGCTGATCGTCTCGACCGCGCCGGGCGCCGCCGCGGCGATGACCGACCGGACCGCACGCAGCGCCTGCTGCGTGGCGGGCGAAAAGCGCGCGATGTAGTCGTCGATCGATGTCGCCGGCGGCCTCACGCCGTCAATGGTACCCGCGCGGACGCCGATCGTGGCGTGCGCAGCCGGTGGCCGGGCTGGGACCGGCCGCCGGCGGCGACGGCTGCGCTAGGCCGAGCCGGTCACGTCGCGGCGGCGCAGGAGCACCGCCGAGACGACGATGAAACCGACGACCCAGGCCGCGAGCACGGCCAGCGACTGCTTCCAGCCGGTCATCGCGTTCAGGTACGGGCTGTCGATACCCGGCACCTTGATGAGCGAGCGCGCCAGGGCGCCCGCGTTCGCGCCGGGCAGCGCCTCGTGCAGCAGGCCGATCGCCCGCGTGCTGCTCGCGAAGCCCGCGACCAGGCCCTCGACCACGAGCAGGTAGACCAGGCCCAGGCCGACCGGCACCGAGGCGCTCCTGAAGATCACCGCGATGAACAGGCCGCCGAAGGCGAAGGCCGTCAGGATGAGCCAGCCGGCGCCGAAGCCGTACACGATGCCGAGCACGGTCGGCCAGTGCTGGGGCTGGTGCTGGGCGGCGGCCACGATCGGGCTCGCGATCGCACCGATGGCCAGCGCCGCGACGGTGAAGGCCAGGCTCATCGACACGAGCGCGAGCACCTTGCCGCCGAGCACGGCCAGGCGTCCGGGCCGCTGCGTGAACATGGCGCCGAGCGTGTTCCAGCCGAACTCGCTGCCGGCCACCATGGCGCCGCCGATCAGCACGAGCGCGGCGCCGAAGAACGGGAACCCGGCCAGCACGTTCTGCACGAACGCGTGCGGCACGATCTGACCGAGCAGCTCGCTGCGCGGCTTGCCGCCCGTGTCGGCCGACGGCGTCACGTAGACGATGTACGGGATGATGTAGGCAAAGAGCGAGACGAGCACCACCCAGATGATCCACAGGATCCAGACCGCCGGGCGGTGGCGCAGCTTCTCGTACTCCGCCAGGAACGCGGCGCCCATCAGGCCGCCCTCGTGTCGGGGCCGGCCGCCTCACCCGCCGGCTCGACGCCGGCCGGCTCGGCCATCCGGCCGGCGGGGTCGGGCGGCGCGTAGGCGGCCGCGGCCGTCGAGGGGCCGTCGGGCGCCGCGACGCCGCTCGCCACGGCCTCTCCCGGCGCGGGGGTCTCGCCGTCGCCGCCGCCGGTGAGGGCGAAGAACGCCTGTTCGAGCGACCTGCCGGCCGGGCGCAGCTCGCTCACCGCGAGGCCGGCGCCGACCAGCGCCGCGTTGATCTCGGCGGCCCGCTCCGGAGCCACCGTCACGCGCACGGCGCCGTCGTCGGCGCGCACGTCGCTCACGAAAGGCAGACCGGCGATCAGCTCCTGCGCCCGCTCGCGTGGCTCGACCCGTACCATGATGCCCCGGCCGCGCTGCTGCAGCTCGGCGACCGTGCCCTGGGCGATCAGCCGCCCCTCGCGGATCACGCCGACGCGGTCGCAGATCTGCTCGATCTCGCCGAGCAGGTGGCTCGACAGCAGCACGGTGCGGCCCTCGTGGCCGAGGCGGTGGATGAGTGTGCGCATCTCGGCCATGCCCTGCGGGTCGAGGCCGTTCGTGGGCTCGTCGAGGATGAGGAACGACGGGTCCTTGAGCAGCGCGGCGCCCACGCCGAGCCGCTGCTTCATGCCGAGCGAGTAGCGCTTGAACTTGTCGCCGCCGCGGGCGGCGAGCCCGACCTGCTCGAGCACGGCGTCGATGCGCGCCGGCGGCGTGCCGCTCAGGCGCGCCAGGACGAGCAGGTTCTCGCGGCCCGAGAGGTAGGGGTAGAAGGCCGGCGTCTCGATCAGGGCGCCGATCTCGGCGAGCCCGGCCGGCTCGCCGGGCCGGTGGCCCATGACGGTCGCGACGCCCGACGTCGGCGCGATCAGGCCGACGAGCATGCGCAAGGTGGTCGTCTTGCCGGCCCCGTTGGGGCCGAGAAAGCCGTAGATCTCGCCGGCGCCGACCTGCAGGTCGAGGTGGTCGACCGCGGTGATCGACGCCGAGTAGCGTTTGGTGAGCTGGTCCGTGCGGACGGCGTCGTCCATACGCGTCACCTCACGATAGAGGGGTCCGGTCGTTGCGTGCGTCGTCCGACAGCGAGGTCGCACAGTGAACGCACGATGGGACGGGATGCCGCCGGGGCGGGTCGTGACGGGCGTCTCCCTGCACTGCTTCGCGGCACTCGTTCGGTGTTCCCGCGGGGGCGGGCCGGAAACATCCGGCCCGCCCCCGCCCGTGTCAGCTCTCGCTTGCCCCCGCGTCGGTGCCGCGCTCGACCAGGATCTGCAGGATCTCGATCTCGTCGCGGTCGAACCAGTGCAGGTCGCAGGCGGCGCAGAAGTCGGTCGGCAGGGGGTAGGCGAGGCTCCAGGGCGCGCGCCGTAGGGGCCCGTCGCAGAAGGGGCAGCGGCCGGGCTCGCGGTCGGCGCTCCAGGGCAGGTCGGGTCGCCGCCCGCCCGCGCGGGGCGGCTGCTCGAGCAGGTGCTCGATCATATCGGCCATGCGAAGCTGCTCGGGCGTGAAGCCCCAGTCGCGCCGCACGAGGATCGCCTGCGTCTGCCCGGTGGTGGCGCCGACGCCGCCGCAGGCCGCGCACTCGACGATCGCGCTGCCCTCGTAGAGCAGCTTGCGCAGCACGCCGCCGCAGTGCGGACAGAGCGCCGCGTCGATCGGTGCGGCGGCCAGCCGGGCGGCGCGTCCGGGCGGCAGCGCGGCTGTGCTCTCGCTCGCGCCGGCCGTTGCGGTCGCGCTCGCGCCGAGCGGTGCTCGCGGCGGCGCGGCATGCTCGCGCGCCTGCAGCCGGCGCGCCAGGTCGTCGCGCCGCTCCCAGAGCCGCTGCCCCTGCCGCTCGGCGAGCACCTGCAGGCGGCCGATGCGCTCCTCGAGCGGCGGATGGGTCTCGAGGTAGCGACGCCAGTCGAGCCGGTGGATACCGACCGGCGCCAGGTAGAGCGGTGCGAGCACGCGTGGCACGGCCGTCACCGCGCCGCGCTGCCAGCGGATCACGAGCAGGGCCTCGGCCAGGCTGGCGGGGTCGGAGGTGTAGCGCACGGCGGCGGCGTCGGCCGCGTACTCGCGCTCGCGCGACAGCGCAAGGTCGACCACCGCGGCGCCCGTCGCCGTCATCCAGAACGACAGCCAGACGGCGCTCCAGAGCAGCAGCGCCGCGAGGCCCCAGAACAGGCCGATCTGCACCGGCGCGAGCGGCACCAGGGCGAGGAAGCAGATGGCGAGGTAGCCGCCCACCGTGGCGAGCGAGGCGCCGCGAGCGTGGACCTCGGCGATGCGCCGCACCCCCAGGAACAGCAGGCAGGCGCGCGTGGCCACCAGGCAGTCGTGCGAAGCCACGTGCGCCGCCTCGTGAGCGACGACGGCCTGCAGTTGCGGCCGCGTGAGACGCGACAGGGCGCCCTCGGTCACCCCGACGCAGGCGCCGCCGGGGTGGCTGAACGAGAAGGCGTTGACGGTGAGGGTGCGCGCCACGACCGGCTCGAAGCCGGGCAGGCCGGCGGCGATCCGCAGCTCGTCGGCGATGTTGGCGAAACGCCGGTGGTACACGTCGTCGGGGTCGAGCGGCGCGGCGCGCATGGCGCGCAGCAGTCGCGCACGGGCGCGCAGGCGGGTCGTGAGCCAGGCCCCGGCGGCGATCGCGAGACCCAGTCCCACCGTCACCGCGACGAACTCGGCCACCAGGAGCAGCGGGCTGGCCGAGCCCAGGCTGGGATAGGCCCAGTACGCCGTCGAGAACACCGAGCCGCGCTCGTGCAGGTGCAGGAACATGGTGAGCAGGCCGCTGAGCGGCGCCAGGCAGGCCCAGACGACCACGACGAGCAGGCCGAACAGCGCCCAGATCCGCCAGCGCGCGACGCGTTCGACCGCGAACAGCGTCGCGCCACGGGTCCGCCCTGGGCTCGCGCCCGCTTCCACGTCAGGCCGTGCGCCGCTCGCAGCGCGGCAGCGCGCCCTTGCGGGCGTGGTAGGCGACGCAGAGCTCGCATTCGCCGTGCAGTGCGCAGCGTTTGGGGCAGGGGCACTGGGCGTAGCAGCGCGCCGCGGGCGTGGCCGGAGTGGCGACAGGCACGAGGCCGAGGTTCGCGCGGGCGATCGCGCGGCGCTTGTCGGTTCGGTCGCGGGTCACGGCGTGCCGGTCCCTTCGCGCCCGCGACCGGTAACCCTCGCTACTCGACCTCCATGAAGTACTCGACGAACTCGCGGGCTCGCGTGCCGCTCAGGGCCACGAGCCAGAGGTTGTGGAACGTGGTCGGCCTGGGCTCGCCGTCGGTGCCCTCGGGGTAGCGCGTCACGGCGCGCACGACGTACAGGTCGTCGTTGCGGGCGATCACCCGGCAGTCGAAGCTCCAGGGCAGGCGTGACTCGCCCATCGCGCGCCACCAGTCGCCGATGGCCTGGGCGCCCACCATCGGCTCGCGCCACGGCGCCGTGGAGTAGCGCGCCTTGTCGGTGAACAGGGCGGCGATCTGCCCGGGGTCGTCGCTGCGCCAGGCCTGCTGGTAGCGGGCGAGCCAGTCGTCGATCTCGGCGGTGTCCATCATGGGCGGTCTTCGATCATGAGCGGTCCTCGTTCGTCGTCGTGGTCCTCGGCTTCGTGCGCCCCGCGGCGTGCCGGTCGACACGGCCGGGGCCGTCTCCTTTGGTTCCCGCCGGCGCCGGACTCGTCGCCGTGAGACGACCGCGCTCAGGAGCTCGGGGCGGCGCGCGCTCAGGAGCTCGGGGCGGCGCGTGCGCAGGAGCTCGGGGGCGCGTGCGCGGAAGCTCGGGGGCGCGTGCCGGGGCGGCGCTGCGCGGGTTCAGGCGCGCGGGGCGCTCGACGCCGGCTCGGCCGGCGCCGCGATACGTGCGAGCCACTCGCTCACGTCGGCGGCGACGCGGGCGTGACTGATATCGTTGTGGGGCTCGTGGCGCACGCCGGGGTAGACGTGCAGGGTCGTGTCGGTGCTGCACACCGCGTCGAGCAGCTCGCGGGCGCCGGCCGGCCGGTTCAGCGGGTCGTCGGCGCCGTGCAGCACGAGCAGCGGCAGCTCGACGCGCGGCAGGCCGGCGCGCACGCGGCGCAACGCGGCCATGCTCTCGGCGCCCCAGCGCACGGTGGCCTTCGAGGTAAGGAGCGGGTCGCCGACTGCGGCCATCAGGCCGTCGGGGTCGCGAGTGAGCGCGCCGGGCTCGATGCCGAGGTCGACCACCAGGCGCGGCGCGACCCGCGACAGCAGCCTGGCCATCACCACCTGGTGCGGCTTGCCCACGCCGGCCGGCTGCAGCGCGACGCCGCTCAACACGGCACCGGCGAGCGGCGGCTGCGCCGCCTCACCGACGCCGCCCTCCGCGTCCCCGCGACATGCCTCATCCCCGCCGCTTGCCGGACCGCCGCGACTCGCGGCGTCCCCATGATCCGCCGCGCCGCGCTCGATCAGGTAGTCGAGCACGACGAGCGAGCCCATGCTGTGACCGTAGAGCACGAGCGGCACACCGGGCTCACGCGCGGCGACCAAAGCCAGAAAGACGGACAGGTCGCCGCGGTACCGGCGCCAGCGCTCGATGTGCACGCGCGGACCCGGCGAGCGCCCGTGGCCGCGGTGGTCGTAGGCGTACACGGCAAAGCCGTCGGCGACGAGCGGCCGCACCAGGTTCGGGTACCGGCCGCTGTGCTCGCCGACGCCGTGGACCAGCGCGACCACGGCGCGTGGCGCGCCGACCGCGACCCGGCCCGGGCCGCCCCGTGGACGCCAGCGCTGCCAGAACAGTTGCAGGCCGTCGCTTGCCGTGAAGCGGCCGTCGTGGTGCGCGCCGGCCGGCACGGCGGCATGGTCGCCGGCCGGCCCTTTCGTGGCCGGCGCGGCCGGGTCGGGTCCCGAAGCCCCAGCGGTCGTCGCTGCGTCGCTCACGACCGCCGCCGCAGAGAGAACTCGTTGCGCACCTGCCAGGTGGCGCCGTCGTCGCTCGACTCGCGCGCGACCCAGCGGAACGCCGCCGGTGTGATGTCCGTGAAGATCCACTGCCAGCGCGTGCCGTCGTCGGGGTCGCGATACTCCTGCAGGATGTCGTCGCCGCTGCGGCCGCCGGTCATCTGCTGGAACGTCTGTGAGCCCGGCTCGATCCAGGTGATGTGCCAGAGGTCGTGCTCGGGGTCGTACACGCGGATCGTGGTGCCGTACATGTCGCGCCCGGTGTCGGGGGCCGTGTCATCCCTGTCGTCGCGTGCCGGGCCGATCCACACGTCCTGTACGGCGCGGCCCTCGAGCACCCAGCCGAAGAACACCTCGCAGCTCTCCTCGCGCCGGCCGCCGTTGCGCCGCGTCACGACCACCCGGCCCTCCCAGGCGCCCACGAACCGGCCGTAGAGCATGAGTGCCGCGGCGTGGTCGGGGTGCGGTCCGTCGGCCCCGAGCACCTCGAGCATGCGTTCGGCCGTCCTGCCTGCTTCGACTGTCATCGCGACCCCCGTCGTGTCGTCGTCCGGCTTCTTCATACACCCGACGACGCCCGCCGCAAAGGCAGGCCGGCGAGGCGGCGACGCGAGCGCGGCTGCGCACGGGCGGCGCCGGTCCCGGCTCACGCGACGCCCCGCAACGGGCTGCCCGCGGCGGCGCCGTGGAAGCCTTTTCTGCGTGATCGACTGGAGCACGCTCTCGGCCCTCGCGACCGCGGCCGGCACTCTCGCCCTGGCCGTCGCGACGTTCTCGTCGGTGCGTTCCGCCGGGCGTGCGGCGCGCGCGACGGAGCGCGCGCTGCTCGCGGGGCTCCTGCCGGTGCTCGTGCCCTCGCACCTGGACGACCCCGTCGAGAAGATCCGCTTCGCCGACGACCACTGGGTGAAGGTCGAGGGCGGTCGCGCCGTGCTCGAGGTCGCCGACGGCGTCACGTACCTCGCGATGACGCTGCGCAACGCGGGCGCGGGCCTGGCCGTCCTCGACCGCTGGGACTTCGTGCCCGAGGACAGCATCAGGGACGCCCACCGCGAGGTCGACACGTTCCATCGCCTGACGCGCGACATCTACGTGCCGGCCGGCGACCTGGGGTTCTGGCAAGGCGCGCTGCGCGACGCCGACGACCCGCTGTCGGGGCCGGTCCGCCGGGCGATCAGCGAGCGGCGCATCGTCGTGCTCGACCTGCTCTACGCCAACAACGAAGGGGGTCAGCGGACGGTCAGCCGTTTTGCGCTCACGCCGGCGGGAGAGGACGGCTGGATGGTGACGGTGGCGCGGCACTGGCGGCTCGACCAGGCTCAGCCCCGCTGAGCCTGGTCGAGCCGCGCGCCTGGCGCGGACCCTTCAGGCCTGCGGCGGCCGGTCGGGCGCCGCGGCGGGCGGGCCGGGCATGCCGAGGTCCTTGACCACGACTTCGTAGGCGGGCGGTGGCGGGGCCGGAGAGCGCACCGGGCTCGGCGCGCTCCCCGGCCCCGCCCCGCTCGCGGGCTCCGCCGTCTCTGTGCGCCACATGCTGGCCTGAGCGATGACGACCAGGGCAAGCCCGATCAGCGCCCAGGCGCAGGTTTTCTCGCCGGTGACCACCCGGCCGCGCACTGCGTTCGGCCACCAGGCGAAGACGGAGAAGGCGGTCGACAGGGTCGCGGCTCGCGCCCGCTTCTTCAGTGGTCCGGGGTGCTCGGCGGCGCGCTCGGCCAGCCGGTGGGCTGGGCGGCGACGGCCCATGGCGGGGCCGCGGGTCGCGGTACCCAGGTCGGCGGCGGCGGTACCTGCCGAGCCAGGATGTCCTGGCGGCGCCCTATCTCGCGCGCGAGCACGAAGGTCAACGCCACGAAGGTGAGCACGAGCGCACACATCGCGACGCGCAGGTCGGCGACGAGCCGCAGCAGGGACAGCGTGCGATCCGCGCCGGACGCCAGGAGCGTGGCGACGAGCGCGACGGCGTCGGCGCAGAGGAACGACGCCCACCAGAGCACGATGAGCGGCGAGGCCGGCCTGGTGCTGAACGGCGCCGGTGCGAACGGCGACAGGGCCGGGTCGCTCGCTTTCCAGATCTCACGGACGACGAGAGGCGGCAGGCAAAGATTGAGGATCGGGATGAGGAACGCGCCGATCGCCCAGCCCTGCGAGTAGGCAAAGGGTCCCCAGCGGAACGCACCGAGGTTGGCACGTGCCTCATGCACCCAGATCAAGAAGACGACGCAGCCGACGAGGACCACCGGCCCCCACAGCCTCGCCACGAGGTCGACGAAATGGTTGCTCGCGGCGACCCTCGTCCACGGCATGAAGGTGCCGTTCATGAGCGCCCGGATCACCAGCAGCCGCCACGTGTAGGCGGCGATCCCCAGGACGGCGACGAGGGCTTCGGCCGCCAGCGCGAGCCACAGGACGGTCGTCACCCCTGCGAGTGACTTCGGCCGCGGCCTCAGCGCGGCGCCAGCGGCGACGATGGCGGTCTGTGCGAGGTTCGAGGGGCCTGCCGGCCACTGCGGTGGCGGCGGCGGCGTTTGAGCGGGGTCGGGCGCGGATCGCGGCGGTCCGGACCTCTGCGGCCCGGGCGGCGGCCACTGCGGCGGGCTACCCCGGTCCTGTGCGCTCACGACGCCGACCTCTCTCTCGGTACTCCTGGCACGAACGTTCCAGGAGTCGCTCGTCCCTGGAATCGACGTGTCGGCGGCGATGCTTGAGCCGGGCAGGCGGCCGGCGGGCGCGCCTCCGCGGCGCCGCCGGTCTCGCGCAACGGGGGACGAGCCCTGCGGCCGGTCGACGGCGCGGCGGTCGGCGCCGCTCCTTCCGCCGCCGCGCGTGCTCGCCGCTCGGAGCGAACGCCCGTCTCCAGCAGCCCGAGGCCGAAAACGGCCACCAGGAACGGGTTCCAGGTGGTGATCGTGGGCAGGCCGGTCATGGAGCAGGCGAGGGCGAGCGATGGGCGCCGCGTCGCTTCGCCTACGCGGCGCGCTCGAGGTGCGACCGGATGGTGGCAAGCAGGGCGGCGCGGTCGACCTGGATCGCCGCCAGCGCGCGCGGCACGGTGCCGCGCGTGGGGGTGAGGACGCCGACGAGCAGGTGCAGCGACTGGAGCCGGCGGGCGTCGCGACCGCGGCCCGCGCGCGCCTTCATGGCGCGCTGGATCACGATCTGCACCGAGCGGCCCAGCCAGCGCGACTCGCGCACCAGCGCCGTGCGCTCGGCGGGCAGGGCGAAGTCGTCGAGCCGTACCCCGACCGCCGCGAGGCTCTGCTCGAACTCGAGGTCGAGGGCGCGCCGCAGGGTGGCGTGGTCGAGGCCCTGGTCGGCGAGCAGACGGCCGGCGTCGGTGTCGGGGCGGGCGGAGAGGGCGAGCAGCAGGTGCTCGGCCTCGACGCGGGCGCTGCCCGCGGCGGTGGCTTCGACCCGGGCCTCGCGCACGATCCGGCGAATGTCGAGACGGTCGCTCACAGCTCCTCCTCGGGTGGGTCGTCGGGCGCGAGGCGTCTGCAGCCGGCGACCCGTCTGGCGTGCTTCTTGTGGACGGCCTGGCGCGTGACGCCGAGGGCGTCGGCGATCTCGGCCCAGCTCCAGCCCTCGCGCAGGGCGCGGTCGACCTGGGCCGACTCGATCAGGTCGGCCAGGCGACGCAGCGCCACCACGGCGGCCAGGCCGTCGGTCACATTCTGCGGTTCTCTGCTCTCGAGATCGGTCATGGCGCAACCTTAGTTGACATGGTCATCGAATGTCAACTTATGTTGCGCAGGCCTCGCGCTGCTCGTCGATGCCGGCCGGGATCGACGGACCGCTGCGACTCTCCCGCCGCCGTCTCGCGCAGCGTCCGCGCCGCCGTCTGCGGCACGACCCCGACGCGCCGTCGCCGGCCGGCCGTGGTATTGATTCGGTGTATACACTTAGCGTATAGTGGCGGCCATGAGCGTGAGCTACGCACTTCTGGGGCTTCTCGAGCAGCGGCCGAGCCACGGCTACGACCTCAAGCGCCAGTACGACGAGTACTTCGGCCGCGACAAGCCGCTGCCGTTCGGGCAGGTCTACGCCACGCTGTCGCGCCTGGCGCGCGACGGCCGCGTGCTGGCCGAGGGCAGCGCCCCCGGCGAGGGCCCCGAGCGCAAGCTCTACGCGATCACGCCCCAGGGCGAGGCCGCGCTCGCGGCCTGGCTGGCCCGGCCCGAGCCGCCCGAACCCCACCTGCAGACTATCCTCGCCATCAAGACGATCCTCGCCATCCTGCTGGGGCGCCCCGCCGACGTCTATCTGGACGCCCAGCGCCACGCCCACCTCGAGCGCATGCGCGAGCTCACCGCGGTGCGGCGTGAGGGTCCGCTGCTCGATGGGTTGCTGGCCGACCACGCGATCTTTCACCTCGAGGCCGACCTGCGCTGGATCGAGCGCACCGTCGCCCGCCTCGACCAGCTCACGGCCGAGCTCGGCGGTGCCGCTCAGGCCGACCGGCTCGCCAGGGAGATGCAGCGATGAACCTCGTGTCGATGCCCGATACGGGTTGCAACCGGGGTGCCGGCCTTTCGGCGCCGGGCGGCGCGGCGCAGCCCGCCGCCGCCACCGCCGACCGCGACGCCAACGGCTTCCTGCTGAGCTGCCGTGGCCTGCAGAAGTCGTTCGGCCCCACGCCGGCGCTGCGTGGCGCCGACTTCGGCGTGCGCGCTGGCGAGATCGTCGCCGTGATGGGGCCGAGCGGCTCCGGCAAGTCGACGCTGCTGCATTGCCTGGCCGGCATCCTCACGCCCGACGAGGGCCAGGTCACGTTCGACGGCCGCCGCCTCGACACGCTCGGCGAGGCGCGGCGCAGCGAGCTGCGCCGCGCCCAGTTCGGCTTCGTCTTTCAGTTCGGCCAGCTCGTGCCCGAGCTCAGCGCGCTCGAGAACATCGCCCTGCCGCTGCTGCTCGCCGGGCGCAGACGCGCCGCCGCCTCGGCGGCGGCGCGTCGCTGGTTTGCGCCGCTCGGCCTGGCCGGACTCGAGGACCGCCGTTCGGGCGAGCTCTCGGGCGGCGAGTCGCAGCGCGTCGCGCTGGCGCGCGGCCTGGTGGCCGAGCCTCGCGTGCTGTTTGCCGACGAGCCGACCGGCGCCCTCGACTCGCTCACCGGCGAGCAGGTCATGGACCTGCTGGTCGACGGCGCCCGCGAGCTCGGCACGACCGTCGTCATGGTCACCCACGAGCCGCGCGTGGCCGCCTACGCCGACCGCGAGGTGATGGTGCGCGACGGCCACGTGTTCGACCCGACCGGCGGCGCGCCGGCGCCCGGGTCGCGGCCGGTCGGCGAGCCGCCGTCGGCCGACGGCGCGCACGATCGGCCGACCGGCGCGGCACCGGCAGCCTCATGATCTCGCTCGCCCTGCGGCTCGCGCTCAAGGGCGGGCGCGAGTCGGGCGTCCGCCTGGCGCTCACCGCGCTCGGCGTCGCGGTCGGCGTCGCGCTGCTGCTGTTCACTCTGGGTGGCTTCAACGGCCTCAAGCAGCGCGACGCGCGCGAGGGCTGGCTGAGCACCTCGTCCCACAACACGCGGCCGAGCGTCGACGAGCGCACCTCGAGCCCGCTCCTGTGGCGGCCGATCTACGACAGCTTCGGCAGCCGCTCGCTGACGATCGTCGAGGTGGCCGCCCTCGGGCCGCACAGCCCCGTGCCGCCCGGCCTGGTGCACGTGCCGCGGGCGGGCGAGTACTTCGTGTCGCCCGCCCTCGCCCGCCTGCTCGCGACCACTCCGGCCGATGCCCTGGGCGACCGCCTGCCCGGGCGGCGCGCCGGCCTCGTCGGTCGGGCCGCCCTCGAGTCGCCCGACTCGCTGGTCGCATTCGTGGGCCGGCCGGCCCACGAGCTGCGTCGCGAGTCCGGCACCTTCACCGTGCGCAGCATCGAGACGCTGCCCTATCCGCACACCTACACGAGCTTCTTCAAGACCGTGCTGGCGCTCGGCGCGGCCGGTCTGCTCGTGCCGGTGCTCATGTTCGTCGCGACCTCGACGCGCCTGGCCGCCGCGCGCCGCGAGGAGCGCTTCGCCGCCCTGCGGCTCGTCGGCGCCACGCCCCGGCAGGTGAACCAGATCGCCACGATCGAGGCCGCCCTGGGCGCCGTGATCGGCGTGGCGGCGGGCTTTGCCGGCTTCTACGCGCTGCGCCCGGTCGTGGCGCGCATCCCGTTCACCGGCGAGCCCTTCTTCACCGGCGACCTCAGTCTGGGCTTGCGGCCGATCGCAGCCGTGGCCGTCGGCGTGCCGCTCGCCGCGGCGCTGGTCGCCCTGTGGTCGCTGCGCCGGGTGCGCATCTCGCCGCTCGGCGTGAGCCGGCAGGTCGGCCGCCGGCCGCCGCGCGTGTGGCGCCTGCTGCCCGCCGCTCTGGGCCTCGGCGTGCTCGCCCTCGCCCCGGTGCTGCCGCTGCCCGAGGGCAACGTCGGCATCTGGGTGATCCCCGCCGGCTTCATCGAGATCGTCGTCGGGCTCACCATCGCCGGGCCCTGGTTCACGATGGTGGGGGCGCGGCTGCTGGCGCGACTCGCCCGGGGCGACGCGACGCTCATCGCCGCCCGGCGGCTGAGCGCCCAGCCCGGCCAGGCGTTTCGTACCATCGGCGGTCTCGTGCTGGCGGTCTTCGTGGGCACCGTGTTCATCGGCGTGGTCGACACGGCGATCAGCCACGGGAACGTCCTGTCGGCCATGACGCTGCCGAAGGGCACGGTCGTCGAGTCGTTCTTCACGCAGCCTCGGGGCGCGCTCGCCCCGCGGCAGGCCGCGCCGCTGCTCGCTCGGCTGCGCGGCCTGCCCGGGGTGCGCGTCGTGGTGCCGCTCTACGCGCGCCGGGCGGGTGGCGGTCCCAACGTGACCGACTCGACCGGCCTCGTGTCGGCGGCGGCCTGGGATCGGCTCGCCGTATACGGGCCTGCCGCGGGCGACACGGGGCGGACGATCGTGGTCGAACCCGGAGAGCTCCTGTACGGCGGCCTGCGGCGGCAGTCGACGTGGTCGGCGGCGAGCGTGCGCGCGACGGCCCTGCGGTCGCACCGCCTGATCGCCCTGCTGGCGACGACCGACGGCAGCGTCGTGGCGGTCGAGCGGGTGCGCACCGCCCTCGAGCTCGCCCTGCCGCAGTACTCGCCGCCCGAGACCGAGAGCCAGCTCTCGAGCTCGTCGACCGAGCTCGTCGACCTGCTGCAGCGCATGGTCGACGTCGGCATCATCATCACGCTGGTGATCGCCGGCTGCAGCCTGGCGGTGGCGTCAGCCGGCGGTCTGATCGAGCGCAAGCGGCCGTTCACGCTGCTGCGCCTGAGCGGCATGCCGATCGGTCACCTGCGCCGGGTCGTCGTGCTCGAGGCCGCGGTGCCGCTCGTGGTCGCCGCGCTCGTTGCGGCCGGCGCCGGCTTTCTGGCCGCCGACTTCATCCTGTACACGACCTCGCACGACTACGGGGTCGCCGCGCCGGGCCTCGGTTACTACGAGCTCATGGTGGGCGGCCTGCTGGCGGCGATCGGCGTGGTCTGCGTCGTCATGCCGCTGCTCGACCGGATGACGCAGCCGCAGACGGCGCGGGCCGAGTAAAGACCGGTCGGGCCGCGGCGGGCGCCGGTCGTCCGACCGCCGGACTTGCCGCGGGCCTCATGCGCCCGCGGGCTTGACCGGCAGCAGCAGGAGCAGCTCGTTGGAGCTGCGGTAGGACTCGATGCAGGGCCGCGACCAGTCGGGCTCGGTGGCGGCAGCCATGGCGTCGAAGGTGGGGCCGATCTCGTCGATGTGCTTCTGCCAGTCGGCGAGCCGGGTGCGTTCGTACTCGCCGCCCGGGATGCGCCCGGTGGTGAGGCCGAGCGCCGAGGGGTCGTCGCCGTCGTGGACCGCCACGCAGGCGCGGTACTCGTCGCCGTCGTAGGTAGAGAAGAAGCGCCTGCCCTGCAGGTTGCCGATCGCCGCCTCGATCAGCGCGAACGCCGCCGGCGCGCCGCTCGGTCCGCCTTCGGCGACCACGTACATGACGTCGATGTCGTCGATCGTGACTCTCATTCAGCCCCCCCGCTGCCGCAGCTTTCGCCGGGCGCTGCGTTTCTCCTCGGAGCGGGCGCGGGTCGAGCTGCGGCCGAGGACGGTCACGGGCGCTTCTTCCAGTAGTCGAACTCGGGCTCGTAGCGCACGCCCGACAGGTCGAGCACGGCGATCTGCAGGGTCTCCTGCGCGTCGGAGATGGCCCGATTGTAGACGCTCGGGCAGATCTCGCGCACGCAGAATTCGAGCACGCTGCGCGCTTTGAGGTCGCCGATGTCGTCGGCGAGCTCGTCGGCGAAGAACTGGCGGATCGACTTGAGGAGGTACTCCTCGGTCTGCTGATCGAGCTGGATGGTCATGACGTGTGGTCGTCCCTCCTCTGGCGCGCGAGGGCGGGTTCGACGACGGTGGCCCGTAGCCCCTGCGTTCCCCGCCCGACGCGCCTGTCAGCAGCGTTGCAGCGCGAAACCTACGTATCGCGGGGACGGCAGACGGCCGGCGGCGCCGCGGTGGGGCGGCGAGGTGCCGCCGCGTAGCTCGAGCCGGCGCCGCGTGGCCGCGATCACGCCGGGTGGACAAGGCCTGCGTGAGCCGTGTTGCGGCGAGGGCGGACCGTGAGCTCGACCTCGCAGTCGAGCACCTGCAGCAGCGACAGGAGCTTGTCGACCGACTTGCGGTAGTTGGTCTGATCGAGCAGACGGTAGAGCTGGGCGGGTGAGGTGTCGAGCCGGCGGATCACTTCGCGTCGGGACAGCGGGCTTGCCCGCAGGCATCGCTGGGCCTCGATCGTCAACTCGTACAACAGGCGATCGCGCAGGTACCCCGGGTCCTGGTTGTACTCGAGCACCTGGTCGATGTGGACTGAGCCCTCGGCGCCCGAAGCCAGACGGTACGTGATGGCCTCGGCGCCAAGCTCGGCATCGACGATCACCTCGCGCGGTGGGTCGGTCGGCGTCGGCGTCGGCTCGGCCTTGGCGTAGGGGAAAGGCATGACGCCGCGCCACGTTCGCACCTCGAACGCGCGCTTGCGGTTGTTGACCGTCACGGAGCGGATCTTCACGGCCGTCCTTCGTCTTCGAGCTCGCGTATGAGCGCGAGCACTCTGGCGGACGCCCGGCCTTTCATGGGCGCCGGTTGTCGAGATCCCACTTCAGCACGAACCTGCCGTCGCGGTACACGTGCACGTGCCGCCCATGATCGCCCTTCCAGCTCAGGAACACGTAGTTACCTCTGCGTACCTTGCCCATGGCGAGACGTTACCGCACATGGTAACACCTCTCGAGGATGACGAAGGAGTCGGCTGCTTGACGTTCCCTACGCAGACCGGCACCGGGGCCTACGCGGGCATACTCACGTCGTGAACGGTCACCCCGTGACCGCCGGGCGAGGGCGCGGGCGCGTCGGGTGCGAGCGCCGCGGGAGCGACGTCCGGGCGTCGCCACATGCGACCGGCGATGACGAACAGGGCCGCGGCCGCTATCACCGCCAGTGAGTAGAGCTCGTCGGCTCTCGTCATGCGCGGTTGGCTCGTGTTCGTCCATTCGACGATGGCCTGCGCTGTAGCCGCGGCGCCGAGGAGCAGCCACGCCGGCGGCAGACTGCCGCTCCGGCGCGCCAGCCAGAGGGCGGGGAGGGCGACGGCGAACTGCCTGAGTTCGGAGAGCACGATCGGGGTGTTGTAGGGGTACCAGACGCCGAGGCGTACGTTCACGATCCACCAGCCGAGCTGGTAGGAGCCGGTCACCGCCGCACCGATGATGAGCCCGGTCGCCAGCGGCGACAGCCGAGCCTGAAGGCGTTCGGCGACGAACCCGTAGAAGACGAAGACGATGGGCAGGTACCAGAGCAGGCTCCCCAGCGTCTGGACGGCGATGAGCGTCACCGACGTGCGTGTCGACGCGTCTGCTGAGAACCGCACGAACAGCACGCCCAGTCGCGCTGCGAGCGCGCAGGCGGCTGGTACCAGGAGCGCGACTGCGATCAGCGGCCAGACGTGCCGACCGCGACCTCTCACCACGGCCAGAGCGCCGCGCCGCAAAGCGGGCACCGGCGACACGGCGGCGGCCAACACGAGACCCACCGCCAGCGCGTAGAGCCAGTTCCAGGGATCGCGGAGCTGTCGGCCGATCTCCGAGGACAGCGAGAAGCCCGATGCGGTCACGTTCACCTGGAACACCCGCCACTGGACCCAGATCTGGGCGCAGGACACGACCATGACTAGGACTGTGCCGGCAATCAGCAGCAAGGCCTGAGCGGACCGGGACGGCCGCCGGTCGCGCGGCGCGCTGCTCGCCGAAAAACAGACAATCGCGACCCCGACGTAGACCAGCTCGCTGCCCAGGTGGAACCGGTTGAGCCACACCTGCCCGAGCACGAGGCCGCTCGACGGCGCGGCGGCGAACGCTAGGGACGCCGCATAGACCGCGCCGGTGAGCCAGAAGAACCACACGAGCGGGCGCCGCGCGAGCGTGACCTTGAGCCTCTCGATCATGCCGCCGCCAGCGTCTCGCGTGGCCCGCCGATCATGTCCCGCGCCCCCCTTGGTGCGATCGGTGCTGCGACTACCGACTTACTATAGTCCTCGGGCCGGTCGGATTCCTGCCTGCCGGCGCGCTGGTGCCGCGGCGTTCGCCCGGCGATAGGCTAGGAGCGGCGCCGGCGCAGGCGCCGGCACGACCGGCGAGTGGAGCAGCGGTAGACGCGCGCGCGGGTCGGCGTGAGCCGGCGGCGCGAGCGCCGGCAGGATTCGACGGGGAGGGGCGGCATGAAGGCGATCGTCCGGGACTCATACGGTCCGCCCGAGGTGCTGCGGCTGGGCGAGGTCGAGCCGCCGCGGATCGGCGACGACGACGTGCTCGTGCGGGTGGTGGCTGCCGGCGTCGACGCCGGCGTGTGGCACATCGTCGCCGGCCAGCCCTACCTGGTGCGCGCCATGGGCATGGGGCTGCGCGCACCCAGGTCGCGGCTCTGCGGCACCGACCTCGCCGGCGTGGTCGAAGAGGTCGGCGCCGCCGTGACGACGGTCAAGGTGGGCGACGAGGTCTTCGGCTCCTGCGACGCCCTGGCCGGGGGCGCCTACGCCGAGCTTGCCCGGGTGGCGCCGGGCCGGCTGGCGGCGAAGCCGGCGAACCTCACCTTCGAGCAGGCGGCGGCCTGCCCTGTGTCGGGCGTCACCGCGCTGCAGGCCGTGCGTGACCTGGGCGCGCTGCAGCCCGGCCAGACGGTGCTCGTGACCGGCGCCGGCGGCGGCGTGGGCAGCTTCGCGGTGCAGATCGCCAAGGCGCTGGGCGCCGCCGAGGTGGTCGGCGTGTGCGGCGGCGCCAAGGTGGAGCTGGTGCGTGCGCTCGGCGTCGACCGCGTCATCAACTATGCCGATGTCGACTTCACGACCGGTCCGCAGCGCTACGACCTGATCGTCGACACCGCCGGACGGCGGCCGATCACGCTGCTGCGCGGCGCCCTCACGCCGCAGGGCACGCTCGCCATCGTCGGCGGCGAGGGCGGCGACCGCTGGCTGGGCGGCTTCGACCGCCAGGTCGTGCGGGCGCCGGCCCTGTCCCTGGTCAGCGACCAGCGGTTCCGCACGGTGATGGGCAAGGTGACGAGCGCCGACCTGCAGGCGCTGCGGGTGCTGATCGAGGCCGGCAAGGTGACGCCCGTCGTCGACCGCGTGCTGCCGCTGGCCCACGCCGCCGAGGCGCTGCGCTACGCTCACGCCGGCCTGGCGAAGGGCAAGGTCGTTCTCAGGGTCGCCGAGGAGGAGGTCGCCGGGTAGACGACGGCGGCGCGGCGCCGCAGCCGGCGCATCTCCCGCGCACGCCCGCTCGGGTCAGGGCGTCAGATCGTAGGGGTAGTCGGTGAGGGTCTCGCTGCCCTCGTCGGTGACCAGCAGCAGGTCCTCGAGGCGCACCTCGCCGATGCCGGCCTGCCGCACGCCGGGCTCGATGGCGACGACGTCGCCGGCGACCAGCTCGTCGCGCCCGGTCTGACCGAGCGATGGCGCCTCGTGGATCGCCAGGCCGACGCCGTGCCCCAGCGAGAACTGAAAGCCCTCGTTGGGGTCGTCGCCCGGACCGGTGCGCTGCGTGCGGTGGCCGGCGGCTTCGAACACTTCGCAGGCGATGTCGTGCAGCTCGCGCCCGGTGATGCCGGGCCGCACCGCCGCGCGGGCCCGCTCGAGCGCCGTGCGCACCAGGGCTTCGAGCGCCCGCACCGGCTCGCTCACCTCGCCGACCACGAACGTGCGCGTCATGTCGGCCCAGCAGCCCGAGACCTCGTCCTGGGGCCAGAGGTCGATCACGATGGGCAGGCCGGCCGGCAGCGGGCCCGAGCCGGGGTCGTGACCGACCCCCTGCCAGACCGAGGCGACGATCACGTCGGGGGTCGCCGGCGCGCCGTGGCGCCGGCAGGCTTCGCGCAGCGTGTCGCGCACGGCCTCGGCCGTCACGATCTCACCGGCGCGCACCAGGCCGTCGCCCTGGGGCACCGAGAAGCGCAGCAGCTCGGCGGCGGCGCGCATGCCGGCGTGCGCCGCCACCTGGGCGCGGCGGATGCCGGCCAGCTCGGCTGGCGACTTGCGCCGCCGCCGCCCCGCGACCGCCTGCTTGTCGGGGTGCAGCACGACGCCGTCGGCGCGCAGCCGGTCGGCGATGCCGACCGGCATGTCCGGGTCGACCGTCGCCTCGCGCAGGCCCATCGCCGCGACGGCGCGCGAGACCAGTTCACGCTCGATCTCGTACGCGGTCATGCCGCTGCCGATCAGCTCGTAGAAGCCCAGATCGGCGATGTCGTGGATGACCGCGTCGGGCGCGGCCGCCACCACCCGGTCGCGTTCGAGGTTGCTGGCCGTCACGTGCAGCCGGTCGCACACGACGGCGAGCAGGAACGGGTCCATGATGGCGACGGGCAGCTCGTGGCGCATGGCGGCCGAGCGCAGGGTGTCGCCGTAGAACAGCAGGTCGGTCATGACCGAGAGCCTACTCCGTTCACAACGTCGTGATCAGCCCCCCGTCGATCACGAAGTCGGCGCCCGTCACGTTGGCCGCTCGGGCGCCTGCCAGAAAGACGACGAGGTCGGCGACCTCCTCGGGGCGGGTGAACCGGCCGGTGACCGTCTCGCCGGCGGCCTGCTCGGCGACCGCCTCCGGCGCCGCGCCGGAGGCGGTCGCGAACGTCTGCGCGACGCCGTTCTCGCCCAGCCAGAGCGCCGTCGCGACCGGCCCGGGGCTGACGGTGTTGACCCGCAGCCCGCGCGGCCCGACCTCTTTGGACAGCGCCTTGCAGAAGTTGGTGAGGGCGGCCTTGGCCGCGCAGTAGTCGACGATCGCGGGATCGGGCAGGAAGGCGTTGACTGAGCTCACGGTGACGATGCTCGCGCCGCCGGCGGCGGCGCCACCAGCGGCGTCCCCGCTACCGTCGCCACCAGCGGCGTCCCCGCTACCGTCGCCGGCGCGCTCCAGCAGATGCGGCAGCGCGGCTCGCGTGGTGCGCACCGCGGCCAGCAGGTTGAGCGTGAGCGCCGTCGTCCAGTCGTCGTCTGAAAACGACTGAAAGCCGCCCGTGTGCGGGCGCACCGCGCCCACGTTGTTCACCAGGATGTCGAGGCCGCCGAGGACCGCGACCGCCTCGTCGATCAGGCGGCCCGGTCCGGCCGGGCTCGCCAGGTCGACGGCCACGGGGTGGACGGCGCCGCCGGCCGCCAGAGCCGCGAGCTCGGCGCTCGTGCTGCGCGCTCCGGCGACGACGCGCGCACCCTCGGTTGCGAGCGCGCGCGTCACCGCCAGACCGATGCCCCGGCTCGCGCCGGTGACGACCGCCGCCTTGCCGGCGAGCTGCAGGTCCACGGCGGCTGCCTCTACGCGGCGCGCTTCGCGCGCCCCTTCGCCTTGGCGTACCGCCTCGACGAACTGCAGCGCCGTGTCGGCCACCTCGCGCCAGCCGCTGTCGATCGTGAGCGCGTGGCCGCGGCCCGGCAGCTTCACGATCTCGGTCACGCCTTCGTTGGCCTTCTGCTTCTTGAACGAGGCGTTGGCGATCGCCCAGGGCACCGTGTGGTCCTGCTCGCCGTCGATGATGAGCAACGGGCCGCGGTCGGGGTTCTTGGTGTCGACCTTGGCCTCGGTCCAGGGGTTGAGGTTGGCCGTGGCCGCCTGAAAGAGCGGCTTGCCCGACGCCGGCACGGCGTAGGTGTCGTAGAGCTCGTGGGCCTCGTCCTCGCTCACGGCGTTGGCGAAGGCGTAACGGAACTGGTCGTAGGTGAGCGGCACGGCGCGGCTGACGTTGAAGGGGTTGTCGAGCACCGGCGAGGCCGACTTGAGCGCGGAGATCGGTAGCGGCAGCACGCCGCGAAACGGCGCCGGGTCGATCGCCACTGTCGCGGCGGACTCGCCCCGGCCGGCGATGATCTGGGCGATCAGGCCGCCGAACGAGTGGCCGATCACGGCCGGCTTGCGGCCGAGCTCGCCGATCACGTCGCAGTAGTGGTCGGCGACCTGCTCGATCGACTTGCCGGCAAAGGTTTCGGGGTGCTTCTTGGCCTCGGCCACCGTCTCGGGGTCGTCGGGCCAGCCGGGGTTGAGCGAGACGTAGCCGGCGCTGTCGAAAAGCGCGGCCCAGCGGTCCCAGCTACTGGGCAGGAGCCAGAGCCCGTGGATGAACACGACCGGCGGGCGGTCGCTCGCCTTGGCCTGGTCGATCTGCTGCTGCTCGTGTGCCGTGAAGGTCGCCATGCGTGTCATCCTTGCGGCTGTCGTGTCGGGGCGTCGACGGCCGGGCCTGTCGGCGGCCACCGGCGCGTTGTATGTCGGCCGCCTCCATATGGACGGCCCGTCTCAGGGGCATGCCCGACCGGGCGAGGAGTGATGTGGGGAGTGCCGTTAGGCCGCATATATCTTGCAGACCGGGCGTGGTCGGAGACGAGCGGGGAGGACGGCATGAGCGACGACCTGGTGCTGGTGACCGGCGGCTCGGGGTTCATCGGCGTGCACTGCGTCCTGCGGCTGCTCGAGGCGGGCTACCGCGTGCGCACCACGGTGCGCTCGCTCGCCCGCGAGGCCGACGTGCGCGCCATGCTCAAGGAGGGCGGCGCCGAGCCAGGCGCGTCGCTCGAGGTCGTCGCGGCCGACCTGCTGGCTTACGCCGGCTGGCCCGAGGCGGTCGCCGGTTGCCGCTACGTGCTGCACGTCGCCTCGCCGTTTCCGTCACGCCAGCCGAAGAACCCCTTCGAGCTGATCGTGCCGGCGCGTCAGGGCGCGTTGCGCGTGCTGCGGGCGGCGCGCGACGCGGGCGTCGCGCGCGTCGTGCTGACCTCGTCGTTTGCCGCCATCGGCTACGGCCACGCGCCGACCGAGCGGCCCTTCACCGAGGAGGACTGGTCCGAGCTCGACGACAGCGCAAGCCCCTACGTGCGCTCCAAGACGCTCGCCGAGCGCGCCGCCTGGGACTACATCGCAAGCGAGGGCGGCGCGCTGGAGCTCGCGGTGGTCAACCCGGTCGGCGTGCTCGGCCCGGTGCTCGGCCCCGACCTGTCGAGCTCGATCCGCCTGGTCAAGCAGGCGCTCGACGGCGACATGCCGGGCGCCCCGCGCCTGTACTTCAACCTGGTCGACGTGCGCGACGTGGCCGACCTGCACCTGCGCGCCATGACCGACCCGGCCGCCGCGGGCGAGCGGTTCCTGGCTGTGGCCGACGGCCCGGTGTCGATCAAGGAGGTCTGCGACGTGCTGCGGGCGCACCTGGGTGAGGCCGCCGCGCGCGTGCCGACCCGTCAGGTGCCGGACTTCGTGATCCGGGCGATGGCGCTGGTCAGCCCGCAGGCGCGGGAGATCGTGGGCGACCTGGGCAAGGTGCGCCGGGCCAGCAACGAGAAGGCCCGGCGAGTGCTCGGCTGGGAGCCGCGGTCGAACGAGGAGGCGGTGTTGGCGACGGCGGAGAGCTTGGTGCGGTTGGGGGTTTGAAGCGGCGCTCGCAACTGCCGTCGACATGACGGACAGCTACCGCAACGCGCTGCGCGTGCTTGCCGAGTGGTTCGGCGGCTCATCGCACTCGAACCGCTGGTCACCGGTGAGGTCGACCGGTCTCGTCGGGGAGTGCCCGAGCGCCGGACGCGGCGCGAGCACACCTGTCTCGCCATGTCCGTACCCCGGTCAATAGATTGATAAGACGTAGTAAGATAGCTACATTCAGCGACAACGAGCGCCAATAGAACGGTAAGTACTGGTAAGACGATTCAATCTCCAGGAGGGGACCTATAGACCCCCGCAGCAACCCCTTTGCGCCCGGCGCCGGTGCCCCGCCACCCGCCCTGGTCGGCCGGGACAACATCGTCGAGGCTGCCGATATTGCACTGCATCGAATACGGGATGGCCGACCCGAGAAGAGTCAGATGCTCCTTGGGCTTCGAGGCGTCGGGAAGACCGTCCTGTTGAACAGGATCGCGCAGATCGCACGCGATCTCGGGTACTTGCTCGTGAAAATGGAAGCGCCCGAAGGACAACGCCTAGCGGCATACCTGGCTCCGGCGCTGAAAGGCACCCTGGTTCAGCTGAGTCGATCCGAGAGGGCCAAGGAACTCGCGGGGCAGGCGCTTGCCGCCCTCCGCGGATTCGCGAGCGCCTTCAAGGTGTCGATCGGCGAGTTCGAGGTCGGCGTCAGCCAGGGGCCGATGTCCGCAGATAGTGGGAACCTGGAGATCGACTTGGCGTCGCTGCTGGTTTCGGTCGGGAGGGCCGCGAAGGCAGACTACGGTTGCGTCGCGATTCTTGTGGACGAGATTCAGTACCTGGCCGAGGAGGACTTGCGAGCACTGATAGTGGCGTTCCACATGATTGCGCAGGAGGGCCTGCCGGTCGTGATGTTCGGAGCCGGGCTTCCTCAGGTAGCGGGGCTCGCAGGGGATGCCAAGTCCTACGCAGAGCGGTTGTTCGACTACCCGCCCGTGGGCCCGTTGTCAGAGGCGGCGGCAAGAGAGGCAATCCAACGGCCTCTGCAAGACGAGGGTGTCAGCATAGAGGACAGCGCTCTCAGGGAAATCGTCGCGATCACGCACGGGTACCCGTACTTCTTGCAGGAATGGGGCAAGCACGCGTGGCGGGTAGCGGATGCCTCGCCCATCGACCTGCACGATGTTCAGCAGGCAAACGCGGAGGCAACGGAGGCGCTGGACAAGAACTTCTTCCGAGTTCGCTTCGACAGGCTTACGCCTCGAGAGCAGGACTACCTTCGCGCCATGGCTGCACTTGGCCCCGGCGCGCATCGCTCCGGTGAGATCGCGGCGCTCATGAGCCGGAAGGTGGAGAGTCTCGGTCCACTGCGAAGCGGCCTGATCAAGAAAGGCATGATCTGGAGCCCATCGCATGGCGACACAGCGTTCACGGTGCCGCTGTTCGATGAGTTCATGAAGCGCGAGATGCCCGAGTGGAGGCCGCCGAGGCCGATCGCTTGACCCGGGACACAGCGGAGACGTGTTTAGTGACTGCTAACTTATGGTATACTCCCCGCCATGAGTGAGAGAGCGACAACGAGATCGACCAAAGAGGAGCGCCGCCGCGAGATCGTCGAGGCGGCCATGCGCGAGTTCGCGGTGTACGGGCTGTACGGCACGCCAGTCGAGGCGATCGCCAAGCGGGTCGGCGTCTCGCAGCCCTACCTGTTCCAGCTCTTCGGCACCAAGAAGGACCTCTTCATCGCGGCCATGCGGCGCGGCTTTCAGCGCACGGTGGCGGTCTTTCGCCAGGCGGCGGCCGAGGCCGGCCCCGAGGCGAGCACCGACGAGATCCTCATGACCATGGGCGTCGCCTACGCCAGCCTGCTCGAGAGCGATCGCGAGATCCTGCTCATGCAGCTTCAAGCCTACGCAGCCTCCGAAGACGAAGAGGTGCGCGAGGCCGTGCGCGAGGAGTTCCTGCGCCTCGTGCGCTTCGTGCAGTCGGCCTCGGGCGCGCCCGACGAGGCCATCCGGCCCTGGCTGGCCGAGGGCATGCTCATGACCGTGGCGGCCGCCCTGAGCCTCGTCGAAGTGCAAGAGGACTGGGCCCGCATGTGCACCGGCCGCTGGCTGCTCGAGCGCGTGTCGCAGCTCCACAAGAAGGGGCTCGACCTGCGCGACGTCGTGCACGGCAAGGTGGGCGACCTGCACGGTCACGGCAAGGCGAAGGGGGGCGGCGGCTGAGCAAGCGAAGCGCTCCCTCAGACGCCGCCGCACGCGCTCACGCGTGGGGTGCCGTCTCTCTTTTTCCCCTCAAAACTAAGTGATTACTAACTTAATGAAAGGAGATGAGCGGGATGAGCAAACGAGCCATGACGATCTGGACGTTCGTCGTGACGGCCATCGCCGTGTTCATGGTGTCGCTCGACAACCTCGTCGTGACCACCGCGCTGCCCGTGATCAAGCACGACCTGGGGGCCGGCCTCTCGGGTCTCGAATGGACCGTCAACGCCTACACACTGACCTTCGCCGTGCTGCTGCTGACCGGCGCCGCCCTGGGCGACCGGTTCGGCCGCAAGCGCATGTTCCTGGTCGGCCTCGTCGTCTTTACGCTGGGCTCGGCCGCCGCGGCCCTGGCGCCCAGCATCGGCTGGCTCATCGCGGCGCGCGCCGCGCAGGGCGTGGGCGGCGCCATCGTCACGCCGCTCACCCTGACCATCCTCTCGGCCGCCGTGCCGCCGGCTCGCCGCGGCCTCGCCCTGGGCATCTGGAGCGGCACCGCCGGCCTGGCCGTGGCGCTCGGCCCGGTCATAGGTGGCGCCATCGTCGACGGCTTCTCCTGGCAGTTCATCTTCTGGGTGAACGTGCCGATCGGCCTGGCCCTGCTGCCCGTGGCGTACTTCCGCCTGTCCGAGAGCAAGGGCCCGAACCGCTCGCTCGACCTGCCCGGCCTGAGCCTGGTCAGCGTCGGCCTGTTCGGCCTGGTCTGGGGTCTCGTGCGCGGCAACGCCCACGGCTGGACCAGCCTCGGCGTGCTGCCGCCTATGGTGGTCGGCGCCCTGCTGGTCGTCGGCTTCGTGGCCTGGGAGCTTCACGCCCGCGAGCCGATGGTGCCGATGAGCTTCTTCCGCCGGCGCGCCTTCTCGGCCGCCAACCTGACCTCGGTCTTCATGAGCTTCGGCATGTTCGGCTCGATCTTCCTGCTGGCCCAGTTCTTCCAGCTCGTGCAGGGCTACAGCCCGTTGCAGGCCGGCCTGCGCACGCTGCCCTGGACGGCCATGCCGATGCTGGTCGCGCCCATCGCCGGCATCCTCTCGGACCGCATCGGCAGCCGGCCGCTGCTGATCGCCGGCATGGCGCTCATGGCCACGGCCCTGGGCTGGATGGCGCTGATCAGCTCGCCGACCGTGGCCTACCTGCACCTGGTGCCGGCGTTCGTCATGGCCGGCGTGGGCATGAGCCTGTACTTCGCGCCGGTCGCCAACCTGGTGCTGTCGAGCGTGCGACGCTCCGAAGAGGGCAAGGCCTCGGGCGTGAACAACACGGTGCGCGAGGTCGGCGGCGTGTTCGGCGTGGCCGTGCTGGCCAGCGTGTTCTCGGCGGCCGGCAGCTACCTCACGCCGCAGTCGTTCGTGAACGGCCTGACGGCGGCCCTCTGGGTCGGCGCCGCGGCCGTGGGCATGGCCACCATCGCCGCCGTCATGATCCCGCCCAGGCAGGACGTCGTCGACTCGGTCTCCTACCTGCTCGACGACGGCAGCGACGACGATGAGCGCGCGCGCGAGGGCCTGGCGCTCGGCCGGGCTCGCCCCGGCGAGCCGGCCATGATCCCCGTGCGAGTCGAGGAGCGCGACGAGGCGGCGGGCTGAAAGCCCGCCGCCTCGAAAGACCGGGCGGGCGGCGGGCCTTGCGGCCCGCCGCCCGCCCGGTCTCGTTCCACCCCTCAAGCCGCCGCTCTCTTACGTCGATAAGAGGAGACGCGAAGGACGGCCGCCGACCGCCGCTTGCGACGGGGGCGCGGTCCGGGTCCAACAAGGGAGCGGCACGATGTCTGTCCGCACACGCACCCTCGCTGGCGTTCTTGCGATCTGCTCGCGCACTGGTCTCCGGGTGCGGCGGCGCCTCGCTGAAGTCGGCCAAGGCCGATCCGCACGCCGTCGTGCACGACTACCCAGCGGAGGGCTTCTCGCTCGCCTACGGCCCCCAGTGGCAGGCGTCGGTGCAGGCCGCTACGGCCCAGACGGCCTGGCAGCTCGAGCTCACGCAGCCGTACACGTCCTCCTCGGTGACGAGCGAGGTCATGATCTCGATCGGCGTCCAGCCCGAGCACAAGTATCGCGATCCGCGCGTCTTTCAGTCGAAGTACGAGCAACTCCTGACCGAGATGGGCGGCACGCCCCAGTCGGTCACCCTGAGCGGCGTGCCTGCGGTCTTCTGGAAGGGCCTGACCGGGTACAGCGTCGCCCTCGCGTCGGGTGGCCGGTCGTACCTGCTGGCGGGGACGATCCCGAGTGGCGGCGACACCAAGGAGGCGCCCCAGGTGCTCGCCGTGCTCAACTCTCTCAAGCTCCTCGGGAGTCCCGCAGCCGGGTCGTAAGGCGTCCGTGTCGGTCGACTCCTTTACCGTCGTGCACGGCGATAGGCGAGGTGGCGCCGCCCGGCCTATGCCGCGACGGGTCGTCTCGGTGGCGTGGGCGCGGGGTATCTAACCCGGGTCTGCGCCGCCGGCAGCGTGCGCGCAGTGCCTGTCGTCCAACCGAGGGAGGCGACCATGGCCAGACTGATCTACCTGGTGACGGCGTCGCTCGACGGCTACATCGCCGACGCGCGCGGCGACATCGGCTGGGGCGCCCCCGACGAAGAGGTCCACGCCGCGGTCAACGACCTCTTGCGGCCGGTCGGCACCTTCCTGCTCGGGCGCCGCATGTACGACACGGTCGCCGTCTGGGACACGCTCGAGCTCGAAGGAGAGCCCGCAGTGATGCACGACTTCGCCGGCATCTGGGGGGCCGCCGACAAGATCGTCTACTCGCGGACACTCGCCGAGACGAGCGCGCCGCGCACGACGGTCGAGTGCGAGTTCGATCTCGCCGCCGTGCGCCGCCTGAAGGCCGAAGCGCGGCGCGATCTGAGCATCGGCGGGTCCGAGCTCGCCGCGCAGGCGCTGGCCGCCGGCCTGGTCGACGAGTGCCTGCTGTTCTTCGTGCCGGTCGTGCTCGGCGGCGGCACGCCGGCCTTTGCGGCGGGCCTCGACCTGCGGCTCGAGCTGCTCGAGCAGTGGCGCTTCGCAAGCGGCCGGGTCGGGCTGCGCTACCGGCCGCTCGCGCGTTAGCGGCCCGGGCGGCCGCGCTACCGGTCGGCTCGCACGTCAGCCGCTACCTGGCGCGCTGGCCGCCGCGTCGCGGCCGCTCGCAGGCGACCGCCGGCGCCCCTGCGCTACCGAGCGGCCAGTGGCGACCGGTCGCCCACCGACCAGCGATGACCGAAGGGGTCGTGAAAGTCGCCCTGGCGGTGCACACCCCACGGCATCTCGTGGCCGACGACCGGCGAGCCGTGGGTCGCTCCCGCCACGAGAGCGCGCTCGACCAGGGCGTCCGGATCGTCCACGAACACCTCGATCCGCACGCTCGTGACGCCGACGCGGTCGGCGCTGAGCTCCTTCGGGTTGTCCGGGTTGTCCTCGTGGACGAAGAAGGGAGCACCGCCCACGCTCAGGCCGGCGACGCCGCCCAGGTCCCAGAGCACGGTCGCCCCCAGGGCCTTCTCATACCAGGCGATCGCGGCCTCGGCGTCGGGCACGATCAGCATCACGGAGAGGTCGGTCCCGCCTTGCCGGGGAGTCGCCATGGCTCGTCCTCCTCATGTTCCCGGTCCCCGATAGGCGACCTTCTTGCTCATCGCCTGGTCGATCTCGTCGGCGCTGAGCAGCGCCGTCATCTGCACCCGCACGAAGCCCGAGCCCGAGGTAGTCAGGCCCAGGGCCGCGGCCGTGGCCGCGTCGGGCAGCTCGGCGATGATGTAGAAGTCGACCTTGCCGAACGCCCAGTAGTAGGCCTCGAGCGTTCCGCCGGCCTCGCCGATGAGCGTCTCGATGGCCGCCTTGCGCCTGGTGCCGCCCTCGCGGAGCAGGCCCCTGGCGCCCTCTGCCGTGTACGTTCCTGAGATGAGATAGCGGCTCATCGTCCCTCCTCTGTCGACAATGCCCGAAGCCTTCCCGGCCGCAGCGTGCCGCAGCGCGTTGCGGGCGCCGTCTGTGGCCAAACCGGAGCCGATGGGAAAGACTCGGGCAGACACCGAACGAACACGGAGGGCGACATGGTGATGAGACCGCCGGGCTGGGAGCCGGCCAAGCCGGCCTCGTTGGCGGGCTATCTCGAGGCGCTGACCCGGCCGATCTTCTCGACCGGCATGAGCTGGAGCGTGGTCGAGGCCAAGTGGGACGGCATCAGGGACGCCTTCCACGACTTCGAGCCGCGCGAGGTCGCCGAGATGACGCCGGCCGACGTCGACCGGCTCACCGAGGACACGCGCATCATCCGCAACCGCCGCAAGATCGAGGCGACGATCGGCAACGCGGAGCGCATGATCGAGCTCGACCGCCTGCACGGCGGCTTCGACCGCTACCTCGACGGCCTCGGCCCGTTCGAGGCGACGGTCGCCGAGCTGCGCCGCGAGTTCCGCTTTCTCGGCGACAACGGCGCCTACATCTTTCTCTGGACGATCGACCGCCCGACGCCGCCCCACCAGGAGTGGTTCAAGGCCCACCAGCGCTCGCGGGGCAGGGCGCGGGCGTAGCGGCGGCCTTCGCGGAGTGCGCGGCGGGGGCGGGCGGCGACAGCCGCCCGCCCCCGCCGCGCACGGGCAAGGCAGGCAAGGCGTCCTCAGGCCGGCGCCCTGAGCGGCAGGCGGAACGTGACGGTCGTGCCGCGCCCCGGCTCGCTCGTGGCGGCGATGGTGCCGCCGTGGCGTTCGACCAGGCTGCGGGCGATGGCCAGGCCCAGGCCGCTGCCTTTGGAGTCGGCCGACTTGGAGAAGCGCTCGAACAGGCGGGCGAGCTCGTCGGGGGCGATGCCGCGGCCGGTGTCGGCCACCGCGAAGACCGCCTGGTCCGCCTCGCGCCGGGCCGCGACCACCACCGAGCCGCCCGCGGGCGTGTAGCGCACCGCGTTGCCGACCAGGTTGTCGAGCACCTGGCGCAGCCGCACCGGGTCGGCGTCGAGCTCGACCGGGCCCTCGACCCGAGCCGTCAGGCTGATGCCGCGCTCGGCGGCGAGCGGCGCAAAGGCGTGTACCACGTCGTCGGCCAGGCGGCGCGGGTCGGTCGGTTCGTGGTGGAGCTGCAGCACGCCGGCCTGGGCGGTCGACAGGGTCTGCAGGTCCTCGAGCAGGCGGGTCATGCGCTGCGTCGCCGCCAGCAGCTCGGCCATGTGCGCGTCGTCGCGCGGGTAGACACCGTCGAGCATGCCTTCGACGTTGCCGCGCACCACCGACAGCGGCGTGCGCAGCTCGTGGGCCACGTCGGCCAGCAGGCCGCGGCGCTGCTCCTCGTTCAATTGCAGCCGGGTCGCCATCTCGTTGAACGAGTCGGCCAGGCGGCGCACCTCGTCGGCGCCCTGCGGCGCGACGCGGGCAGAGTAGTCGCCGGCGGCGGCCCGGCCGGCGGCGTCCATGACGTCGCCGATCGGCGCTGCCGTGCGCTGCAGCAGGCGCCAGGTGACGAATCCGCCGATCAGCAGGATGACGAGCAGCGGCCCGACCAGAAAGAGCGGGTGGTAGGCGCGCGGCGCCATCATGTGAGGGCCGTAGAAGGTGCGCGTGCCGAACGCGCTCCACAGGCTGCTCAGCACGATGACGACGAAGATCAGGCCGAGCAGCAGCAGCGCGAAGCGGCGCACGAAGCGGCCTCGCACGTGGCGCCAGCCGCCGGCCGGCGGCCAGGGCTCGCCCTGCGGCCACCAGGGCGGCGGCGTGCCGCCCAGCCCGTGGCGGTGCCACAGCGGACCGTACTGCGGGGGCCCGTACTGCGCCGGGCCGTACTGCGGCGGGGGATAGGCGCCGCCCGCGTCCGGGCCGGGTGGCGCTCCAGAGGCGCTGCTCGAACCCGCGTTCGGCGGCGCGTACTGCGGGCCGCCGGGCGGCTGCTGGGGGTCGCCCATCACTCGTCGGCGAAGCGGTAGCCCACGCCGTAGACCGTCTCGATGTAGCGCGGCGCGCCGTCGTGCGCCTCGAGCTTGCGGCGGATGTTCTTCACATGGGCGTCGATCGCCCGCTCGTAGGAATCGAAGGCGACGCCGCGCACCGCCTGCAGGAGCTGGCCGCGGGTGAGCACGCGGCCGGGCCGGCGCGCCAGGGCGACGAGGAGCTGGAACTCGGTCGGCGTGAGGTCGAGCCGCTCGCCGGCGGCGCTCGCGCGCATCGCCGGCACGTCGATCTCGAGGTCGGCGACGTGCAGCACCTCGTCGGCCTGCTGGGCGCCCTCGGTGCGGCGCAGCACGGCGCGCACGCGGGCGACGAGCTCCTTGGGGCTGAAGGGCTTGACCACGTAGTCGTCGGCGCCCAGCTCGAGGCCGACGATGCGGTCGGCCTCGTCGTCGCGCGCCGTGAGCACGATGATCGGCAGCGCGCTGAAGGCGCGCACGGTGCGGGTCACGTCGAGGCCGTCCATGTCGGGCAGGCCGAGGTCGAGCACCATCAGGTCGGGCCTGGTCGCGCGTACATGGTGCAGGGCGTTCTCGCCGTCGGTGGCGACGCGCACGGCAAAGCCGGCGTGCTCCAAGTAGTCGCGCACCAGGCGGGCGATCTGCGTGTCGTCCTCGACGACGAGGATGGTCTTCATGGTCCTAGTATCCCCCTTCCGGATGGGTCGGGGTGACCGGCGCGGCGGGCGGCGGCGGGGCTGTGCCCCGCCGCCGCCCGCCGCCTGCGTCAGCTTGCGCTCCCGCCGCCTTCGGGCGCCGTCGGGGGCGTCGGCGGCTCGACGGGCGGCGGGCTTGCAGGCCCGCCGGCGGGTGGCGTCGGCGCGCCTTGGCCGGGGACGAAGCCCTGGCCGGGCGCCGGTGCCGGACCGTAGCCCGGCCCGCCGGGCCACGTCTGGCCGCCTGCGGGCGGGGTCGTTCCCGGGGCGTTCGGGTCGCCGCCGTGCGCCTGGCGGTGCCACTCCTCGAACATCTGGCGCGGACCGCCCGGGCCGTAGGGGCCCTGACCCTGGGGGCCCTGGCCGTAGGGGCCCGGGCCGTACCCGTAGCGCCAGAAGTGGTGGTGCCACGGCCGCCAGAACACGAGGCCCAGGATGAGCAGCAGGAACAGGGGGACCAGGAACAGGCCGGGGAAGAAGCCCCAACCGCCGCCGTAACCCCCGTAACCCGGTCCGAACCGCATCATGCGACCGCCGGGGCCCCAGTAGCCGGCGTGGTGAAAGCCGGCGCCGAGCGCCCCGACGAGCGCGATGACGGCGAGCACGACCAGGATCACCAGGATGACCCTTCGAAACACTCCGTCCTCCTTCTCTCTGGTCGCTCGTGGGCGGACCTGGCGCTCGATCTGCGGCCCGCCCACGAGCCCTGTGGCGACGCGATCGCCGCGTCGCCTGTGCATAAGGATGGCCGCAGAATGTGGAGCGATCGTGAACGCAGTCGGGAGACTTCGCGAAGGCCACTCGCGCGTTTCGACCCCCGCGCGGCGAGGAACCTGACATGAAACGTCTGTCTCGGACCTCATAACTGCGCGCACCCGCGGGGCGCGACAGCGGTCCAGCACCCAGGCCGTCGCCGGCGGGCGCGCCGGCGGTCGGAGGCCGTCAACGCCGTCTACGTACAACCGCGAACCAGCGGAGCGAGCCCATGGCTTTCGAACCCGTGCCGACCGCAGAACCGACCGCAGATGCCCCCGTGCGTCCGCGGCCTCAGGTACCCGAGCACCTCGGCCTGGCGCTCGTGGTGATCGCCGCCGCCCAGCTCATGATCGTGCTCGACGCCACCATCGTGAACGTGGCGCTGCCCCACATTCAGCGCGCCCTGCACTTCAGCGGCTCCGGCCTGGAGTGGGTCGTCACCGCCTACTCGCTGGCCTTCGGAAGCCTCCTGCTGTTCGGCGGCCGGCTGGGCGACATCTACGGTCGTCGCCGCGTGTTCATGACCGGCATCATCGTCTTCTCGGTGGGCTCCCTGCTCGGCGGACTGGCCACGAGCGAGACCTGGATCATCGCCTCGCGCGCGCTGCAGGGCGCCGGCGGCGCGCTCGCCGCGCCGACCGCGCTTGCGCTGATCGCCACCACGTTTCCGGCGGGGCCCGAGCGCAACCGTGCCTTCGGCGTCTACGCCGGCATGAGCGGCGCCGGCGGCGCCGTGGGCCTGCTCCTCGGCGGCGTGCTCACCACGTACGCGTCGTGGCGCTGGGTGTTCTTCGTGAACGTGCCGATCGGCATCGTCGTCGTCAGCCTGGCGCCGATCGCCCTGGTCGCCACGCCGCGCCTGCGCTCGAAGCTCGACATCCCCGGCGTCGTGACGAGTGCCAGCGCCCTCGCTCTGCTCGTCTACGGCCTGACGCACGCCGCCGCCGGCACGAACGGCGTCTCGCACTGGGGTAGCCCGGTGACCATCGTCTCGCTCGCCGCGTCGGCGATCCTGTTCATCGCGTTCGTGCAGATCGAGCGCACGGTGTCGCACCCCGAGCTGCCGCTGCGGCTGCTCGCCGTGCGGGCCCGCACCGGCGCCTACGGCATGATGCTGCTCATGTTCACCGGCGTGTTCAGCGCCTTCTTCTTTCTCACGATCTACATCCAGGCCGTGTATCACTACAGCGCGGTGCGCACCGGCCTGGCCTGGGTGCCGTTCCCCATCACCATCATCCTGATGAGCGCGCTCGTATCGCGTGTGCTCGTGCAGCGCATCGGAGTGCGGCCGCTCATGATCGCGGGTCCGCTGCTCGCCGGCGCCGGGTTCCTGCTGCTGTCGCGGCTCAGCGAGACGGGCAGCTACTGGACCGACCTGCTGCCCGGCATGCTCCTGGTGAGCGGCGGCATGGGACTGATGTTCGTGCCCATCACGCTCACCGTCGTGTCGAAGGTCGCGCCGCAAGAGGCCGGCGTGGCGTCGAGCGGCATCAACATCGGCCAGCAGGTGGGCGGCGCCATCGGCCTGGCGGCGATCGGCACGATCGCCTGGGGCGGCGTGGCCCACAGTGTGACGAGCCAGCTCTCGGCCGCCGCGCGGCTCGGCACGAGCGCCACCGCGGCGGCGAGCGGGGCCGCGGCGGGCGGGTCGGCGAGCGGCGCGTCGGGTCTGACCGGACGCGTGCCGGTGGCGATCGCCGACCGGGCGCTCACCTCGGGCTTCTCAACGGCGCTCGAGGTGACCGGCGCGGTCGTGCTCCTGGCGGCGGCGGTGGCCTTCGCCGGCACCTGGACCGGGCACCTGCGCCTGCGCTCCGCCGTGACCGCCGGCCGCGAGCAGCCCTGCGACGAGGTGCTCGGCACCTGCGAGCCGACCGGGTAGGCCGGGCGAAGGCACAGGACCGGGGGGCTCGGCGTCGGTCTCGACTCTGGGCCGGTGAACACACGGGACCGCTGGGCGGGGCGGCGGGCGGCGACAGCCGCCCGCCGCCCCGCCCGCGTGCGGCGAAATCCGCCCGCCGCCCCGCCCGCGTGCGAACGTGAAAGAATCGGCTCGCCGCGAGGTCGAACGGACCATGGGGGCGACGCGCAGTGGAGCCTGAAGCAGGCGATGGGTCGATCGGTGTGGTCGACCGGGCGGCTGGCGAGCCCGCGGCCGCCGGCTGTCGCGCGGGCGATGTCTCGGGCAGCGACGTCTGTGGCGCGTCCACGATCGACCCCGCGGCTTCCGACACGCCCGACGCCGCTGCGACCGATCCGCCCGACGTCGCCGACACCCAGCCGCTCGACCTGTCCGAGCTGCTCGACGAGCACCGCCTGCTGCTCGCGGCGCGGCGCGGCGACCACGCCGCGTTCGTCGCGCTGGTGCGCACCTACGAACCGCGTCTGAGGGCGCTCGCTTACCGCGTGCTGCGCGACCCCGAGACCGTCGCCGACGCCCTGCAGGAGACCTTCTTGCGGGCCTATCGCTCGCTCTCGGGCTTTCGCGACGAGGCGCGCCTGGGCACCTGGCTCTATCGCGTGACCTACAACGCCTGCCTCGACCAGCTCGCCGGCCGGCGCCGCCAGCTCCACCTGGTCGAGCGCGCCGCCGACGAGGTCGAGCGTCACGAGCCCGACCCGGCCGAGGCGGTCGCCACGGGCGACCGCCTCTCCCGCGCGCTCGACGAGCTCTCGCCCGAGCACCGCGCGGTCGTCTACCTCTGCCTGCAGAAGGACCTCGACCTGGGCACGGCGGCGAGCGTGCTCGGGATCCCTTACGGCACGGTCGGCTCACGGTTGAACCACGCGCGTACCGTGCTGCGCCAGGCGCTCGCCGGGGAGGAGGGACGATGAACGCCGTCGACCTCGACCTCAAGCTCGCCCTCGACGCCCTCGACGCCCGCCAGGTGCCGCCCGCCGCGTCCGACTGGGAGGAGCGGCTGCACGCCGCGCTGCAGGCGCGCCCGCCGCGGGCGCGGCGGGCGCGCCTGCGCCTGCTCGTCGCCGCCTGCGTCGCCCTGGCCGTGTTCGTGTTCGTGGCGAGCGGCGCCGGCGCCTGGGTGGGCCTGCCGAACCCGTTCGGCTCCGGCTTCCACCTGCTCGGGCCCACGCATCACACCGCCGCGCCGTCGCCGACACCGAAGCGCGAGCCGTCGCAGCCGGCGCCGCGCGTCACGAAGACGTCGGTCAAGCACATCGCCGTCGTGACCCTGCCGCACGGGACGGCGGTGCCGGCCGGCTTCAGGGCCGCCTCGGTCACCTTCGTCTCGATGCGCAGCGCCTACCTGCTCGGCCAGGCGAGCGGCACGCGCGCCGTGCTGCTGCGCACGAGCGATCGCGGCCGGCACTGGGTGGCGCTGCCGGCGCCGCGCGTGCCCGTCGGGTCGCCGGCGGTCGAGGGTGAACGTTGCGTGTGGAGCGTGCGCTTTGCCGACGTCGTGCATGGGTTCCTCTTCGGCAACGGCCTCTGGGAGACCACCGACGGCGGGGCGCACTGGGCTCGCGTGGCCGCCCCGGCCGGCGGCATCCTCTCGCTGGCGACGATCGACGGCCAGGTGCTCGCGCTGGTCAGCCGGGCACACGGATCCGGGGCGACCCTCGAACGCCGCTCGCTCGCCGGCGGGGCCTGGCACGACCTGGCGACGGTCCGCTCCGCCGCTTCGGCCTACGACGGCGACCTCGTCTCGACGCAGGCCGGCGCCGCCGCCGTGCTCGACGGCCGCACCGTCCTTGTGACCACCGACGGCGGGCTCACCCTGGTGCGGCACGCCGTGCCCGTGTCGAGCTTCGCACCGGCGGCGGTCGCCGCGACCGGCGCCGACTCGCTGGTGCTGGTCGCCACGCGCGAGGTGTCGGGCAGGATCGAAGAGCGCGTCTTCACGAGCGCCGACGGCGGCCGGCGCTGGACCCGCGTGAACGCGCCGGCCGACGCGGGCGTCGTGACGGCGCTCGCCGGCAGCCCCGGCGGCCTGGTGCTGGCCACGGCCGGCGCCGACAGCCGCCTGTATCGCTCCGCCGACGGCGGGCGCACCTGGTCGACCGCTCTGGTCTCGCCTGAGGCCCACGGCTGGGGCTGGCGCGACCTGGGCTTCACGACCGACGCCGACGCGATCGTCGTCCTCGGCCCGCGGGTCGCCGGCCGGCTCCTGCTGAGCTCGACCGGCGGCGCGACGTGGCATGCGGTGCGGCTCGGGCCGGCGGCGCCGGCGGCGCCGAGACCGAGCGCGGGAGCGACGGCGCCGCCCACGAAGTGGCCGGCGGCGCCGTCCGCCCTGCGCGACGTCTGGCACCATGTCCGCGTGGAGCGCGCCCCATTCCTGTCGGTCGACTTCGCAGGGCACTTCGTGGGCTGGGCTCTCGCCGGTTCGCGCGCCTACGTGACCGTGAACGGCGGCGCGACTTGGACGACACGGGGTCCTGCCTTGCCGGGGCGGGTGAGCGGCATCGCCTGCGTCGACGCCGCTCACGCCTGGGTGGTCGGCTCTGGTCCCTCCGGGTCTGAGGTTCTGCAGACGACCGATGGCGGCGCGACCTGGAGCAGGACGACGTTCGGCGGCTTCTACGAGCGCATCTCCGCGATCGACGCCGCTCACGCCTGGGTCGTGGGCTCGTCCGCCCCGGCGGCGGTCAAGGCCACGACCGACGGCGGCGCGACCTGGGTCGACCAGCCCATCCATGGCGTCACCTTGGGCGACGTCTGCTTCGTCGACGATCGGCGCGGCTGGGCCGTGGGCTACGACGCGATCGTCGCGACGGTCGACGGCGGGGCGACCTGGAGCCGCGAGCTTCTGCCGGTCGGCGCCGTCGAGCTCGACTGCGTGCGCTTCATCGACGCGCGTCACGGCTGGGCCGCCGGCGTGGTCGTGCACGGCGCGCTGGCCGACCGCTCGGTCGTGCTCGCCACGAGCGACGGCGGCGCGCACTGGACGCTCGTCTTCACCGGCGACCCCGAGACCTGGCTGGTCTCTCTCGCCTTCTCGGACCGGCTCCACGGCTGGGCGCTCGGCCAGTACGGCGCGGTGCGGCGTTCCTTCCTGCTCGTCACCCGTGACGGCGGCGTGCACTGGCGCACGGAGCTCGCCAGCCACGCCCAGCTCGACGGGCTCGCCCTGCGGCCGCCGCACGGCGCCTGCGCCGTTGGCCTGAGCGGCACCGTGCTGACCACCGCCGGGCGGCCGTAGCCGACCCGCACGGCGGCGGCGCCGCGGCGCTGAAGGCTCGGGCGGGCGAGGCGGGCGGTAGCCCGCCTCGCCCGCGCCACCTGAGCGAGACCCCCAAAGCACGTGAGGCGGGCGGGCTGCTGCGCAGCCCGCCCGCCTCGTCTGTCGCGTGCGAGCCGGGTGTGGGGGGTGGGGCCGCGGCTCGCGGGGGGCGATCAGCCGATCAGTACATGCCGACCTTGGTCTCGGTGAAGCTCATGAAGATGTTCTTCTTCTGCGAGTAGTGCTCGAGCATCATCTTGTGGGTCTCGCGGCCGATGCCGGACTTCTTGTAGCCGCCGAAGGGCGCGTGGGCCGGCAGGTTGTTGTAGTTGTTGACCCACATGCGGCCGGTCTCGACGCCGCGCGCCACGCGGAAGGCGCGGTTGACGTCCCTGGTCCAGACCGCGCCGCCCAGGCCGTACTCGCTCTGGTTGGCCAGGCGGATGACCTCGTCCTCGCTGCGGAACTTGATGACCACGACGACCGGGCCGAAGATCTCCTCCTGAGCGACCCGCATGTCGTTGTCGACGTCGGCCAGGATGGTCGGCTCGATGAAGCTGCCGGCGCCCAGGCCGCGGTCGGTGATGCGCACGCCGCCGGTGGCCACGGTCGCGCCCTCGCGCCGGCCGACCTCGACATAGCCGAGCACCTTCTCCATCTGGCTCTCATTCACCAGGGCGCCCATCTGCGTCGCCTGCTTCCAGGGCAGGTCGACCGTGACGTGCTTGAACGCCTTGACGGCATCGGCCATGAACTTGTCGTAGATGTCCTCGTGCACGAAGGCCCGCGAGCCGGCGCAGCAGACCTGGCCCTGGTTGAACAGGATGCCGAGCTGCAGGCCCTCGATCGCCTTCTCCCAGGGGGCGTCGGGGAAGAAGATGTTGGCCGACTTGCCGCCGAGCTCGAGGGTGGCGGGGATCAGCTTCTTGGCAGCCGCGTCGGACACCGTATAGCCGACCTCGGTCGAGCCGGTGAAGGCGAGCTTGGTGAAGCCCTCGTTTTCGAGCATGAAGTTGCCGGCGCCCGAGCCCGTGCCGGTGATCACGTTGACGACGCCGGCCGGTAGCACGGTCTGCATGAGCTTGGCCAGCTCGAGCAGCGACAGCGACGTGGTCGACGACGGCTTGATGACCACGCAGTCGCCGGCGGCCAGGGCCGGGGCGATCTTCCAGGCGGCCATCAGGAACGGGAAGTTCCAGGGGATGATCTGGCCGACGACGCCGATCGGCTCGCGCAGGATGATGCTGAGCGTGTCGTCGTCGATCATGACGGCCTGGCCCTCCTCGGTACGCACCGCTCCCGCGAAGTAGCGGAAGTGGTCCGAGGCGAGCGGCACGTCGATCGCCAGGGTCTCGCGGATCGGCTTGCCGTTGTCGAGGGTCTCGACCATGGCCAGCTTGGCGGCGTTCTCGTCGATCAGGTCGGCGATGCGCAGCAGCGCCCGCGAGCGCTCCTGCGGGCTGACCTTCTTCCAGCTCTCGTAGGCCTTCCAGGCGGCCTTCACGGCGGTTGCGACGTCCTCGCGGCTGGCGTCGGCGCAGGTCGCCAGGAGCTCGCCGTTGCCGGGGTTGTAGGCCTTGAAGGTCTTGCCGGTCGAGGCCGGGCGCCACGACCCGTCGATGAACAGGCCGTAGCTGTCGTCGGTGACCTTCGGCGCTTTCGTCTCCTCTTTGACTACCGTAGCCATGGCTCTCTCCTTCGCTTGCGGTGGAGCGCTGCTCCCCTGCGGCCGTCGCCGGCCGGCCTCGCGGTTCCCACATGCGCTCCGCTGCCGGCGACGGGCTTGTCGCAAACGATGGGGCACATAGCACCATGAAGGCAGGCACCGCGCGACCACACTTTGGGCGCAGGTGTGGTCGCATGCACCACGTCGGCCTGGTACAGGGCAGGGTCGAGGGCGTGCGGCGTCGGGCCGGCGGCAAGGATGGACGAGCGTGCGGCTCGACCGCGGCGAGGATTCGGCGGGCGCTACGAGGGCAGCAGGTCGAGCAGCTCGGCGGCGTCGAATCCCAGGCGCACGTCGACCACGTCGTCGAGGTCGTTCAGGTCGATGCCGAGCAGTCGCTCGGCGTGCGCCAGACGGCGCTGCAGCGTGTTGCGGTGCACGTGCATCGCCGCCGCCGTGTCCTGCACGGCGAGGTGACGCGCGAAGAGCGCGCCCAGCGTCTCGTAGAGCTGGGTGCGGTGGTGGGTGTCGTAGTCGAGCAGCGGCGCGAAGGTGCGGCGCACGAGGTCGGACAGCGCCGCCGCGTCGAGCCCGTCGAGCAGGCGCAGCCGCCCGCCGAGCTCGTCGAAGGCGGCGGCGCCGTCGCTACGCGGGTCGCGGCGCGCGCCCAGGCAGGCGACGAGCGCCTGCTGCAGGGCGCGCGGCCCGCCCGCCGCGCTTGCGAGCGGCGCCGAGCAGCCGGCCACGACGTCGAGGCCGGGGGCGGCCCGGGCGCTCGCCTCGCGCAGCTCGGCGAGCAGCTCGCCGCCCGTGCCGCCGCCGCCGCCCGGCAGCGCGACGAGGGCCGCCGCGAGGCCCGGCAGCGTCGTCGACAGGAACGGCAGGTGCCGCGGGCCCAGCACGCCGTCGACGGCGTGCTGTACCGCGGCGCTCCCCCCGCCCGCCTCGACTGCCACGACCCGCCAGACCGCCTCGTCGAAGCCGTGCTGGTGCAGCCGGCCGTCGAGATCGGCGGCCGGCTGGGCCGCGGTCAGCACATCGTGCAGCAGGCGCTCGCGCTCGCGGCGGTCCTGGGCGAGATCGGTGCGGTGGTGCAGCGCGTCCAGGATGGCGAGCTGCTGCAGGAACGACAGCGAGGCGTCGGTGAAGCCCGTGCGGCGCGGCTCGGCGGCTACGGCGGCGATCACGCGCTCGACGCGGTCCATCACGGTGACGTCGCGGAACGCGATCCAGTCGTCGCCGTCCTGCACGAAGTCGGGCACGCTGCGCGTGCCGCGCAGGCCGGCGTAGACGCGCCACAGCCGTTCGTCGAGCCCGGGGCGCGCCGCCGGTGAGCGGTGCAGGGCGCGGCCGCGCGCGTCGAACAGCACGATCGGCACGTCGACGATGTCGGCGACCCGGTCGATCAGCTCGCCCAGGTCGCGCTGCTGCACGACGAGCTCGAGGAGCTGGATCTGCAGGGCGGCCGTGCGCCGCAGGGCGTGCATGTCGCGTGCCGCCGAGTCGCCGCGGCCCAGGGCCGCATCCTCGCCGCCGCGCAGCGCGGCGCGCGCTTCCTCGGTGCGCAAGCGCACCTGGTTCTGCAGCATGATCGTGGTCTGGAACAGGCCGTAGTCGGTGGCCGGCACGCTCGCCGTCGACTCGGCGCGGTCCATGAGCACGCGCGTCACCTTGTTCAGGCGCGCGACCTCTGCCTCGAGCCGCGCGACCTCGGCGCGCAGGGCGACGGCCTCGGCTTGCGACTCCGGACGCCGGGCGCGAGCGCCCCGCTGCGTCGGGCGCCCGGCGCCGGGCCCGTCAGAGTGGCGGCCTCCACCAGCCACCGGCCTCACCGGCCTGCGCCGGGTTCGCCGGCCGCTGCGCCGAAGGCGATCGCGGTGAGCGTCTGGTTGATGTGCACGCCGCAGAACTGCTCCCCGTAGGTGTTGAAGCCGACCGCGTTGTTGGCCGTGAGGATCTCATCGACGCGGTCCTGCAGGCCGCCCTCGACGACCTCAAGCCGGCGCAGGATGCAGTCGCAGGTGAGCACCAGGAGCGGCTCCCCGATGCGCGCCCGCACCTGGGCGAAGGCGTCCTCGAGATTGGCGACCAGGTCGACGCCGCGCGCCATGCGCAGCACCACGCCGGCCTCGATGGCGCAGAAGAACGTGAGGCTGCCGTCGGGGTTCGCCTGCTGGATCGAACGCACGTAGTTGCCGCCGTCGATCAGCACGACGACCGGCGACGAGGCGAAGCGGCTCGGCCCGAGCTCGCTCTCGGCCACGCCGAGGGCGCGCGCGTACTCGGCCGCCGCCGGCAGACCGTTGATCTCGCTCACCGTGCGCCGCACGGGGTCGGCCTCGGTCACCACGAGGCGCTCGTCGGTGGCCACGAAATGCTGGGTCTTGAACGGCATGATGGGCAGCGGCGTGTCGGCCACGACCAGGGCCGCGGCGTCCGAGCGAAAGCGGCCGTCCAGGTAGACGAAGGTGCTCGTGAAGCGCAAACCGCTGCCGGCCGAACCGCCGATCAGCGCGATGTCGTCGAGCGCGTCCTGAAAGGCGGCTGCGACCGGCTCCTCACGTACCGACTCGCCATCGACGAGCATGAAGGCGAAGCGGCCGCGGCTGTCGGCCGCCGGCGCGCGCCGGTCGAGACGGTCGAGCAGCTCGCGGGCGAGCGCGCGCCCCTCGGCGGCCGTGAACTGCTGGAGCCGCTCGAGGCCGCCGCAGACGGCCGTGCACGCCGAGCGCGCCAGGCTCACCCCGGCGATGCTGTGCTCGCGGCAGCCGGCCGGGCCGATCTCGCCGGCCGTGGTGCAGCCGACCACCGGCACGTCGCCGAAGCGCGCCGCCATCTCGGCGGCGACAGCGTCGAGGTCGTATTCGTCGCTACAGAAGAAGAGGACGAGCGCCAGGTCGGGCTGGTCGACGGCCTCGTGGAACTCGCAGACGGCGGCCCGCGCCTCGCCGGCGCACGACTGCCCGATGCGAATGCCGTCCCGCGTGTCCACGCCACGTCCCTTCGCCGCCGCACCTATGATAGTCCCGCGCCGCCGGGAACAAGGGTGACATGCTCGCCGACCTGCTGCTGCTCGAACGGCTCTCCGACCGCGACCTCGCGCTGCTCGGCGAGGTGGCCGGTGAGCCGGGCTCGGCCGAGGAGCGGGCCGCTCGCTTGCGCGAGCGGCCCGCCGACATCGAGGAGCTGCTCGCCCGTGCCGACGTGTTCGCCGCACTCTTCGCGGGCGCCGGCGAGGACCCGGTGGCCGTCGTCGGGCCGTTTCTCGCCTTCGCCGTGCTGCTCGCCGCCACGCCGGCGCTTCTCGCCGGCCTGAGCTTCGTGCCCGAGCGCGCCGGCCGGCGCAGCGTCGTACCGGTCTTCGAGGTCGACCCGCTGCGCGAGTTCGTCGCCGACCCGCTGCGCCGTCTGTTCCTGGCCGACCTGCTCGCCTCGTACACGCACGTGGCGAGCGGTGCGCTGTGGGTGAAGGGCCGGCGCGGCTGGCAGCACCGCCGCTTCAGTGAACTCGACCCCGGCCAGTTCGCCGAGCTCATCCTGTCGGTGCCGCCCGACGAGCGCCTCGTGCTCTACCGGCGCCTCGGCGACCTCGCGCTCTTCCTGACCGGCGTGTTCCCCGACCACGCCGGCGGCCATGTGCTCACGCCGATCGCCGCCGCCCGGCTGCGGCGCGCCGTGGGCGGCGGTGCGTCACCGTCGAGCGCCGAGGAGCTGGACGGCGCTGGCCCGAGTGGCGTCGGCGCTCCTTCGAGCGGCGTCCTCGCGGCTTCGAGCCGCGTCGGCGGCGGAACGAGCGGGTTCGGCGCCGGCGACCTGGGCGACCTGCGTCTGCTGGAGTGGGCCGGACGGCGCGCCTACGGCCTCGCCTGGGAGGCGACCGGCGGGGAGCTCGGCCTGTCGCCGGCGCTGGGCTACGTCGCCGGGCACTTTCGCCACGCCCGCCTGATCCTCAACCTGCTGACCGACCGCTACCTGTTCGAGCGCCGCGAGCGCTGGTTCTCGCTGGGGTAGGTCGGCCTCCGTCGGCGGCATCGACGCCGCCTGCCGGCAACGGCCGCCCGCCGCACGCGTCACATGGGGTGCCAGGGCGGCGCCCCCGACTCAGTGACCTCCAGGACCAGGGCGTCGCGGGCGCGAGGCGCCTGGTCGGCGGCGTTGTCGTAGTGCCAGCGCAGGTGGTGATGGTGCGGCCGGAGTCTGACCTTGACCTGGCGATGCCAGGCGCCGTGCTCGTCTGCCGCGAAGACCGTGTAGAAGTAGGTCGAGGCCTGGTCCAGCGTCTCGTCGGTGGCGTGGGTCTGCGTCCCCTCCATGACCAGCGTCTGCCCGCTGCTGGGCCCCGTCTCGGCCTGCTCGGCGAAGTCCGTCTCGGACCGCAGCACGCGCCAGTGCATGTCCGCCGCGTTGCCGACCTCCCATTGAAGGAACGCCCGACGGCCCTCTCGACGTGCGTGGAAGTGAGTGAGGTGTGGTCCGCTCCTGTCGCCGAACAGATGCATCGCGGCCTCCCGGGCGTGAGTATGTGTGGTGCCATCATGCCAGCATCTCATGCCATCATGCTGGCACTCAGACCATTCGTGCGACGCCATGCCGACCCCCGACGCCATGCCGGACCGTGCCGGCCCGCGACGCCATGCCGGCGCGCGACGCCATCATTGCCGGCGACACACTGATGCCGCTGCCCGCGGCGGACATATCATTGGGGCATGGCGGTCGGGGGAGCATCAGGCGGCGAGAGGAGCGCGGCGCAAGCCGAGCGTCCTGCCGACCCGAGCTCGGCCGTCCGCGGCCTCGCAACCGGCCCCGCGGCGTGGCCCGCAGCCGGTCCTGCAGCCGGCCCCGCCGGTCCCGCGGCCGGCCCAGGGGCGAGGCCGGTACGCGCGTCGCTCATGATCACCTGCCTGGGTGATGGGCTGTTCCCGCGGGTCGGCCTCGCCGCCGTCGAGGTGCTGCGCCGGCTCGGCGTCGCCGTCGACTTTCCCGTCGCGCAGACCTGCTGCGGCCAGCCGGCCTACAACGCCGGCTACGCCGACGCGGCGCGCACCAGCGCGCGGGCGTTCCTGCGCGCCTTCGCCGGCAGCGAGCACGTCGTCTCGATCTCGGGCTCGTGCGCGGCCATGGTGAGAGACGGCTATCCCCGGCTGTTCGCCGGCCGGCCCGAGGAGCAGGCCGCGGCCGACCTTGCCGTCCGCACGTTCGAGTTCTCCGAGTTCCTGATCGACGTGCTCGGCGTGACCGCGCTGCCGGTGACGCTCGCACGGCCGACCGCCCGCCGCGCCACGTTCCACCATTCGTGCCACACGCGCCGGCTGCTCGGCGTCGCCGTGCAGCCGCTCGCCCTGCTCGGCATGGTCGATGGACTCGAGCTCGTGCCGCTCGCCCACCCCGAGCTGTGCTGCGGCTTCGGCGGCACGTTCGCCGTGAAGATGTCGCGCATCTCGGCGGCCATGGTCGACGAGAAGGTCGACGACGTGCTCGCCACCGGGGCCGACCTGCTCGTGGGGCTCGACGGGAGCTGTCTTGCCAACATCGAAGGCCGGCTGCGCCGGCGGGGCAGCGCGCTCGAGGTGCGCCACCTCGCCGAGGTGCTGGCCGCGGGGTGGCGGGAGTGAGCGCCGAGGCCCGGCGGCGGGCGGCGGCGTCGCGGCGCGCCTTCGACGCGCGCGTCGAAGGCGCGCTCGCCGACGCCGCCCTGCAGCGCGTGCTGCGCGACGGCCAGGACTACGTGCAGGCGCTCGCCGCGCCGGCCCGATCGCAGCCCGAATGGGACGCGGCGCTCGACGAGATCGCCCGCGTGCGGGCCGAGACGCTCGCCCACCTCGACCGCTACGTCGCGCAGTTCGCCGACAACGTCGAGCGGGCCGGCGGCCACGTGTTCGTGGCCGCCGACGCCGCCGCGGCGCGCGAGCACGTGGTCGGCCTCGCCCGCGAGCACGGCGTGCGCCGCGTGGTGAAGTCCAAGTCGATGGTGACCGAGGAGATCGGCCTGAACCCGGCGCTCGAGGCGGCCGGCGCCGAGGTCGTCGAGACCGACCTCGGCGAGTACATCGTGCAACTCTCCGGAGAGCGTCCGTTCCACATTCTGAAGCCGGCCATCCACCTGCCGGTCGAGCGTATCCGGGCCCTGTTCTCGGCGGCCGCCGGCCGCGACGTCGGCGCCGATCCGCCCTCGCTCACGCGCTACGCCCGCGACGTGCTGCGCGGCAAGTTCCTGGCCGCCGACATGGGCGTGACCGGGGCCAACTTCGGGGTCGCGGCGAGCGGCTCGATCGTGCTCGTCACGAACGAGGGCAACGGCCGCATGACGACGACGCTGCCGCGCACACACGTGGTGGTGATGGGCATCGAGCGGCTCGTGCCAGCGCTGCCCGACCTCGAGGCGATCCTCGCGGTGCTGCCGCGCGCCGGCGTAGGCCTGCGCACGACCGCCTACGTGACGACGATCACCGGGCCGCGCCGCGCGGGCGAGGCAGACGGGCCCGAGGAGCTGCACGTGGTGATCGTCGACAACGGCCGCTCGCGCCTGCTCGGCGGGCGCTACGAGCAGGTGCTGTCGTGCATCCGCTGCGGCGCCTGCCTCGACGTCTGTCCCGTCTACCGCAAGATCGGCGGCCACGCCTACGACGCCGTCTACACCGGACCGATCGGCGCCGTGCTCAGCCCGCTGCTCGAGGGTCTCGAGCGGCACCCCGACCTGCCTTTCGCGAGCAGCCTGTGCGGGGCCTGCACCGACGTCTGCTCGGCGCGCATCCCCCTGGCCGAGATGATCCGCGAGCTGCGCGAGGACGCGGTGGCGCAGGGGCTGGTCGGGCCGGCGTGGGGCACGGGCCTTGCCGCCTACGCCGAGGTCACGCGGCGGCCGCGGCTGTGGCGCGCGCTCGAGCGGCTCGCGCTGCCGCTGCTGCGGCGCGCGCCGCTGTCGGGCCCGCGCCTGCGCGGCCGCGGCCCGCTGGGTCCGTGGACCGCCGCGCGCGACCTGCCGCGCGGCGAGGGGCGCAGCTTCCGGGCGGCGTGGGAAGATGCCGAACGGTCCTCGCTGACCGGGCGGAGCGCGAAGAAGATGGACGGGCCCGCGCGGGAACCGGACGCCGCGCCTGCGACTCTGCCGGCGCGGGAGCCGGACGAGGGACCTGCGACTCTGCCGGTGGCGGGCGGGACCGGGCCGCGAGACCAGCCGGCGCCGGCCGACGGTGCAGAAGGAACGGGCGCCGTCGCAGAAGATCCGGCGGCGCTCGCCGACCGCTTCCTGGAACGGCTCGGCGAGCTCGGCGCGACCGGCGTGGTCGTCGCCACCGCGGCCGAGGCGCGGCGCGGTCTCGAGCGGCTGGCGGGCGAGCGCGGCTGGCAGGTCGTGGCGGGCGCGCCGGCGCTGCGCTGGGACGGCGCGCCCTGGCGCTGGACCGACGACGCGCGCGACGCCGCTGCCGGCCTCTGCGCGGCCGATTGGGGCGTCGCCGAGACCGGCGGGGTCGTGGTCTGCAGCGGCGCCGGGCTGCGGCGCGCCACCTCGCTGCTGCCGCCGGTGGCCGCCTTCTTCGTGCCGGCGTCGCGCCTGGTGGCCGGGATCGGCGACGTACTGCGCGCGCTCGCGGCGGCCGGTCCGAGCGCGCCGTCGGGCGGCGGCGGGCCGGCTGCGCCGCCCGCCGCCGCCCTGCCGAGCTGTGTGAGCGTGATCAGCGGGCCGAGTGGCACGTCGGACATCGCGGCGACGCACGTGACCGGCGTGCACGGGCCGGGCGAGGTCCTCGTCTGGCTGCTCGAGCAGGAGTAGGCTGTCGCATCATGCGGATCGCGTACCGACTGTGGCTCGACGCCGGGGGGCGTGCATTCGGCGAGGGGCCGGCCGCCCTGCTCGACCTGGTGCGCACCGAGGGGTCGCTCAGCCGCGCTGCCGCCCACATGGGCATGTCGTACAACAAGGCCTGGCGCACCCTGCACGCCGCCGAGGAGCGCCTGGGCTTCTCGCTGCTCGAGCGCCACATCGGCGGCGAGCACGGCGGCGGTTCGCAGCTCAGCCCCGAGGGCGAGGAGCTGCTGCGCCGTTTTCAGGCGCTGCGGGCCGACGTCGCGCGCGACCTCGACAAGCTGTACGCCAAACACTTCGCCGACTGGCCGCCGGCCCGCAGGGAGTAGGAGATGGGCGGTTCGCCGGGCCGCCCCGCGCGGGCGGCCGGCGTCAGGCTCCGCTCGCCCCGGCCGCGATCTCGGCCATGGCGTGCAGCGCCCAGGCCACGTCGTCGGCGGTGGTGAAGCGGCCCAGACTGAAGCGCACGGTGCCGTCGGCAAGACCCAGGTCTTCGTGCACGAGCGGCGCGCAGTGCAGGCCGGTGCGCACGGCGATGCCGTAGTCGCCGTCCAGGATGGCGCCGCAGTCGATCGGCGCGACGCCGGCCACCGTGCAGGCCACGATCGGCACGTCGCCTTCGCGCGCCGGCGGGCTCAGCACGGCCACGCCGGGCAGCTCGGCGAGGCCGGCGCGCAGCTCGCGGGCGAGTGCCGTCTCGCGGGCGTGGGTCGCCTCGGGCTCGTGCTCCTGAACGTAGGCGAGGCCCTCGCAGAGCCCGATCACGCCCATGAAGTTGAGCGTGCCGGCTTCGAGCCGGTGCGGCCAGGTCGGCGTGTGCTCGAGGCTCTCCGAAGCGACGCCCGTGCCGCCGTAGCGGGTGGTCTCGATCGTCGTCTCGGGCGCGACCACGAGGCCGCCGCTGCCGGTGGGGCTGAGCAGCGCCTTGTGGCCGGTGAAGGCGATCGCCGCGAGGCCCCACGACCGCAGGAGCACCGGCACCTGGCCGGCGCTCTGGGCGGCGTCGACCACCACCGGCACGCCGCGGGCGGCGCAGCGCGCCGCGATCTCGGCCACCGGCTGCACGGTGCCCAGCACCTGCGAGGCGTGCGTGACGACCACGAGCCGCGTGGTCGGCCGCAGCGCACGCTCGACGGCGCCGGGGTCGACCAGGCCGGCGCCGTCGAAGGGCACGAGGTCGTAGTCGATCAGGCCGCGCCGGTGCAGGTGCCACAGCGGGCGCAGCACCGAGTTGTGCTCGAGGCGGGACGACACCACGTGGTCGCCGGCCCGCACCATCCCCTGGATGGCCAGGTTGAGCGCGTCGGTCGCGTTGGCTGCGAACACGACGCGGGAGTAGTCGGGCGCGTCGAAGAAGCGGGCCAGGCGGCGGCGCACGTCGTCGACGTAGACCTCGGCCTCGACCGACAGGTCGTAGCCACCGCGGCCGGGCGAGGCGCCCAGGCGGGCGTAGGTGGCGACCATGCGCTCGAGGCACTCGCGCGGCTTGGGGTACGACGTGGCCGCGTTGTCGAGGTAGACCAGGCGGCGGCCGGCGCCGTCGGTCGGCTCGCTTGCCGGGCCGCCGTCCGGCGGGCCGTTCGGCACGCTGTCCTCGGAGTCACTCACGCGCACGTCCTCACATGCAGGTCTTGGGGTTGGGCAGGCCGGCCAGCCGGCGGGCACCCTGCTTGATGCCGCCGGGGAACAGGGTCTCGAGCTTGAGCAGCGGCATGTCGATGCCGGCGGCGAGCTGGCGGTTGAGCGGGGCGCGGCCGTTCTCGCGGTAGAACTGCCGCAGAAAGCGCAGCACGCGCCAGTGGGTGTCGTTGAGCTCGGCGAGGCCGGACTCGGCTGCCAGGGCCACGGCGACGTCGTCGTCCCACTCGTCGACCGTCCAGAAGAAGCCCTCGTTGTCGAAGGTGATGGTGCGCCCGGCGATCTCGCGCGGGCGGCGGCTCAGGCCGAACTCGCCTGGGCCGCCGCCCGCGGGCGGGGTCGTGCTGTCAGTGCTTGGCTGCGAGCTCTCCAAGGGCCGCCTTGACCTTGTCGGGGGTCGCCGGCAGGTCGTAGATGCGCACGCCGATCGCGTCCTCGATCGCGTTGAGCACGGCCGGCGCCGTGGCCACCAGGGTCATCTCGCCCACACCGATCGAGCCGTTCGAGCCCTTCGGGCGCGGCGTCTCGCGCACGATCGTCTGCATGTCGAAGGCGGTGCGCATGCTGGGGTACTTGAACGTCACCCAGTCCTTGGTCTTGCCGTACTCGTAGCGCTCGCGCAGGGCCAGGCCGACGCCCATGTCCATGCCGCCCTCGATCTGGCCGACGAAGTTGAGCGGGTGGATCACCCGGCCGGCGTCGACCGCGCAGGTCATGCGCACCACGCGGACGTCGCCGGTCTCGGTGTCGACCTCGACCTCGGCGAGCTGCAGGGCGTGCACCTGCGACTCGAACGACGGCCCCTGGCCGGTGGTGGGGTCGAGCGCGCCGACCACCATCTTCTTGGTGCCCATGTAGCGCGTGGGTGCGCCGGCCTTGCGCAGGTCGTCGCCGGTCGTAGCCTCGTGCTCGGTCATGGCCGCCTTGAGCTGGCCGATCGCGTCGAGCATGGAGCCGCCCGACATGTAGGTGTGGCGGCTCGCGGCGGCGGGGCCGTTGGCTGTGGTGTTCTCGGTCGTGCGAGTCTGCAGGCGCACCTTGCGCAGCGGCAGGTCCATGGCGTCGGCGGCGAGCTGGGAGAGCATCGAGTCGTTGCCCTCGCCCGGGTCGGCCACGGCGCCGTAGACCGTGATGCCGCCGTCGTCGTCGAGCTCGACCGCGACCATGCTCTGATCGCCCGGGCCGCCGATGCCGAAGGCGCCGGCCCCCAGGCCCACGCCGCGCGCCCTGGCCGGCGTGCCCTGCTCGCGGGCCTCGGCCACGGCCCGCTTGTACTCGGGCTCGATCGCCTCGCACAGCTCGGGGAAGGGCCACTCGTCGACCACGGCGCCGGTCGACTTGGTCTGGCCGGGGTGCAGCGTGTTGCGCTTGCGGAACTCGAGCGGGTCGATGCCCATCTTGCGGGCCAGCATGTCGATCGCGCTCTCGAGCGCGTAGTGGGTCTGGGGCGGGCCGGCGCCGCGCGCCGCGGCGCCCCACGGGTTGTTGGTGTAGACCAGGCGTGCCAGAGCGTCGACGTTGGGAATGTCGTAGGAGGCCGACAGCATCTGTACGGCGCGCAGCATGACGACGTTGCCCATCGAGTTGTAGGCGCCGTTGTCGACCAGGATGTCCCAACCCATCGCCGTGAGCTTGCCGCTCGCGTCGCAGGCCAGCTTGAGCTTCATGTCGAAGGGGTGGCGCTTGGGGCTCAGGAACATCGATTCCTGCAGCGTCGGGATGTAGCGCACGGGGCGGCGGAAGTGGATCGCCGCGGCGGCGGTGATGCCCTCGGAGGTCACGTCGATCTTGATGCCGAACTGGCCGCCGACGAAGGCCTCTTCGTAGCGCATGTTCTCCCAGCCGGTGGCCTCCTGCAGCATGGCGAGGTGCTTGTGGATGTTGATGCTGCGGCCCACGACGACGAGCTGGGCGTCGTCGCCCTCGCCCTCGAAGTAGGCGAGCGAGGTCTCGGGCTCGAGCGACGCCTGGTGGTTGCACTGCGTGTGGAAGTGGGCCTCGACGACGTGCGCCGCCTCGGCGAAGGCCTTGGCGGCGTCGCCCTTGATCTGGGGCTGGGTGAGGCAGACGTTGTTCCACTCGGCGTGGATCTGCGGGGCGCCCTCGGCGATCGCTTCGACCGGCGAGGAGACGACGGGCAGCGGCTCGTAGTCGACCTTGACCGCGGCCACCGCGGCCAGGGCGTGCGCGCGAGTGTCGGCGGCCACGACGGCGACGGGGTCGCCGACGTAGCGCACGCGGTCCTCGCAGAGCACCGGCCGGTCGGACACCATGTAGTTGTGCCGGTTGGAGCCCTTGATGTCGGCCGCCGTCATGACGCCGGCCACGCCGGGCATGGCCGCGGCGGCCGTCGTGTCGATGTTCTTGATGAGGGCGTGGGCGTGCGGGCTGTGCACCGCCGCCACCTCGAGCGCGCCGGGCAGGTGGATGTCGGCGGTGAACTCGGCGACGCCGCAGGCCTTGGGCAGGGCCGACGGCCGCGGGTGCGAGACGCCGATCTTGGGGCCGTCGGGGTCGGGGTAGAGTGCCGCCGGCTCGAGCTCGCCGCGCAGGAACCGGCCGGCCAGCTTGACCGCGTCGACGATCTTGACGTAGCCGGTGCAGCGGCAGAGGTTGTGGCGCAGGGCGTGCCTGATCTCGTCGGTCGAGGGATCGGGGTTCGCGTCGAGCAGCGCCTTGGCTCCCATGATCATGCCGGGGATGCAGAAGCCGCACTGCACCGCGCCGGCCAGCACGAAGGCGTGCTGGATGAGGTGCGGGTTGGCCGGCGTGCCGAGGCCCTCGACGGTGATGATGTCGGCGCCGTCGAGGCGGCCGACCTTGGTGGTGCACGAGCGCACCGCCTTGCCGTTGACGATCACGGTGCAGGCGCCGCACTGCCCCTTGCGGTCGCACGACTGCTTCGCGCCGGTCAGCCGGTAGGTGTCGCGCAGCAGGTCGAGCAGGATCGCGTCGGGGTCGGTGACCACCTGTCGCGTGACGCCGTTGATCGTGAGACGCAGCTTCACCAACTCGGGACCTCCCAGTCGACGAGTCCGCACGGTGCGGCCAGGACGAACGTCTGTCGGGCCGCAGGATAGCGCAGACCGACGACCGTCGAACAGGCCCGGCGCGCTGGCCAAATCGGCAGCACCCCCCCGACCGCAGGCCACGATGGCCCTCGCACGAGACTGCGAGGGTCGGGCGGTGGGCGGTCGTAACGGGGCCGGGCCCGGCAGTGACGGTCGGCCGGCGAACGCGTGCCCGGCCGCATCGTGGCCACCGACGGCGGTCGCCGGCAGCGTTGGCCGCGCTCGCGCGGAACCGCTACAATCTCGAAGAGATTGCGAAGCGGGCCACAGACCGCCGGCCTCCGGCTTTGCCGGACCCGGGCGGGCGCGCGGTCCGCAGGCGCGCGGCAGTGGTTCCCCGTGGACGTGGAGGGATGAGTATGGTCGACCTTGTGATCGACGGCCGGGCCGTCAGCGTGCCGCCGGGCACGTCCATCCTGGACGCGGCGGCGAGCGTCGGCATCGACATTCCCGCTCTCTGCTACGACAAGAACCTGTCGCTCTTCGGCGCCTGCCGCCTGTGCAGCGTCGAGATCGAGGGCCGCCCCAACCTGGCGGCCGCCTGCGCCACGCCGGTGACCGACGGCATGGTCGTGCTCACCGAGTCCGAGAGCGTGGTCGACGCGCGCCGCACAGTGCTCGACCTGCTGCTGTCCGACCACCCGCAGGACTGCCTGATCTGCGAGCAGGCCGGCGACTGCTTGCTGCAGGAGTACTGCTACCGCTACGGCGTCGACCACACGAGCTTCGTGAAGGGCGCCACCAAGCAGCTCGAGATCGACTCGGCCAACCACCTGATCGAGCGCGACCAGAACAAGTGCATCCTCTGCGGCAAGTGCGTGCGGGTCTGCGCCGAGGTACAGGTGACGAGCGCCGTCGACTTCGCCGGTCGCGGCTTCGAATCGACCGTGACCTCGTCGTTCGACCACGCCCTCGCCCAGGACTTCTGCCGCTTCTGTGGCCAGTGCGTCGACGTCTGCCCGACCGGCGCCCTCGTCAACAAGCAGCTCAAGGGCACCCGGAGCTGGGACCGCACCAAGGTGCGCACCACCTGCCCGTTCTGTGGCGTGGGCTGCAACTTCGACCTGAACGTCGCTCACGGCGAGGTCGTGGGCGTCACCGCCAACTACGACGCGCCGGTCAACGCCGGCGCGCTGTGCGTCAAGGGCCGCTTCCACACCGACCTCATCTCGAGCCCCGACCGCGTCACCACGCCGCTCATCAAGCGCGACGGCGTCTTCGAAGAGGCAAGCTGGGACGAGGCGCTCGCCTACACCGCCGAGCGCCTTCTGCAGATCAAGGCCAGCGACGGGCCCGACGCCCTCGCCGTGCTCAGCTCCGCGCGCTGCACGAACGAAGAGAACTACCTGCTGCAGCGGCTCACCAGGGCGGGGCTGAACACGAACAGCATCGATCACTGCGCCCGCACCTGACACGCTCCGACGGTGGCCGGTCTGGCCGCCACGCTCGGTTCCGGCGCGATGACCAACTCGATCGGCGAGATCGAGTTCGACGACGTGCTGTTCATCATCGGGTCCAACGCCCCCGAGGCGCACCCGATCATCGGCAACAAGATGAAGCGCGCGGCGACGGTGAACGGCGCCAAGCTGATCGTCGCCGACCCGCGGCGCACCGAGCTCGCCGAGCTCGCCCACATCTGGCTGCGCCTCAAGCCGGGCACCGACAACGCCCTGGTGAACGGCCTGCTCTACCTGATCATCAGCAACGACTGGCACGACAAGGCCTACATCGCCGAGCGCTGTGAGGGGTTCGACGGCTTGTGGGACGTGGTCAAGGACTACCCGCCCGAGCGCGTCGCCGAGATCACCGGCGTGGCGGTCGAACAGCTCCGCGAGGCCGCCGAGCTGTACGCCACCACGGCCAAGGCCGGCATCTTCTACACCCTGGGCATCACGGAGCACACCACCGGCACCGCCAACGTCATGAACCTGGCCAACCTCGCCATGGTCACCGGCCACATCGGCGTCGAGAACGCCGGCGTCAACCCGTTGCGCGGCCAGAACAACGTGCAGGGCTCCTGCGACATGGGCGCCCTGCCCAACTCGTACCCGGGCTACCCGAGCGTGAACGACGAGGCGGCCCGGGCGAAGTTCGCGGCCGCCTACGGCGTCGAGCTGCCCGAGAAGATGGGGCTGCGCATCCCCGAGATGCTCGACATGGCCGTCTACGGCAAGCTCAAGGCGATGTACATCATGGGCGAGGACCCGGCGCTCACCGACGCCGACGCCAACCACGTGCGCAAGGCGCTCGAGAGCCTCGAGTTCCTGGTCGTCCAGAACCTCTTCATCACCGAGACGGCCAAGTACGCCGACGTCTTCCTGCCGGCGGCCTGCTACGCCGAAAAGGACGGCACCTTCACCAACACCGAGCGCCGCGTGCAGCGCGTGCGCAAGGCGGTCGAGCCGCCGGGGCAGTGCCGTCCCGACTGGCAGATCATCGCCGACCTGTCGTGCCGCCTGGGCCACGAGGTGCACTACGACTCGCCGCAGGACATCTTCGACGAGATGCGCGCCCTGGTGCCGCAGTACGCCGGCATCACCTACGAGCGCATCGACGAGGTGGGCCTGCAGTGGCCCTGCCCCGACGAGAGTCACCCCGGCACGAAGTTCCTGCACGTGGGCAAGTTCACCCGCGGCAAGGGGCTGCTGCAGGGGATCGAGTACGAGGCGCCGGCCGAGCTCTGCAGTGACGAGTACCCGATCCTGCTCACCACCGGCCGCATGCTCTACCACTACAACATCATGACGCGGCACTCGGCCAACCTCGAGAACCTGCGGCCGCACGAGCTCGCCCAGGTCAATCCCATCGACGCCGAGCGCCTCGGCCTGGCTGACGGCGACGTCGCCCGGGTGAGCTCGCGGCGCGGCTCCATAACGACGCACGTGGTGGTCACCGACATCGTGCCGCCGGGCGTCTGCTTCATGACGTTCCACTACAAGGAATCGCCGGTCAACGAGCTCACCAACTCGGCCTTCGACCCGGTCACCAAGACGGCCGAGTTCAAGGTCTGCGCGGTGCGCATCGAAAAGGAGCCGGCGATCGCCGACGAGCCGGCGGCCGTGCCGGTCGGCTGACGGGCCTGCGCCTCACGACGCGGATGGGGGCGGCATCCCGGCGGGGAAGCCGCTCCCATCCGCCCCTACCTGCTGCCTGGTTCCGGCAGAAACCGCTCGAGCAGCCCGACCGCTACCTGCATCGCGGGCGTGCAGCGTGCCGCGATCAGGTCGCGCTCGCGCGCCTCGGCCATGCCCGCGGCGGTACGCAGGTCGCAACGGACGATGTCGCGACAGACGAGCCAGCCGAAACGGGCGTGGAACGCGTCGCTCAGCTCGTCGGTGAGCGCGCGCGGTTCGGCCCGTGCGGCGGGCGGCACGCAGTCCGAGCGGCGGGCCGCGCTCACCGCCGTGAGCGCGCCGCTCAGGGCGCCGCAGAGGCCGTCGGGGCAAAGGGGCCGAGAACGGCGCGGCCAGGCGCATGGCCGACGCGAAGTCGAGGCCGAGGGCCGGCGCGTAGGCGCCCAGCACCGCCTGCGAGCACTCGAAGCCGTCGGCGAATAGCTCGAGGGCGTCGTCTACCCCAGTCATGGCGCTCCGTCCGAATCGGCGGTGACCACCTCGTGCCTGCGCAACGCCGCGAGATGGGGCGAGACCAGGCTCTGACGCACGCCCAGCTCGCGGAACAGGTCGCCCACACAGCGAGGCCCGTCGAGGGGCTGGTAAATGATGCGCAAGCGGTGGGATCGGCGAGCACGCCGACGAGGTCGGCGTCGGACCGTGCCTTGCCGCGGTCGTCGCCCACGTCGAGCGAGTCCAGCAGCCGGTGGCGACCGGGCACACGATCCGTACCGCTCGAGGTTCGTTGGCGTGCATCTCGACGAGTGTGTACATTCACGGAGCTGCATCGCCTGTCCGCGACCAGCGGGGCAGCGCCGGCGCGGCGTGCCCCGCAGGACTCCGGCCAGGAAGGTGCTTCCATGCAGATCGACGCGCAGCTCGACGCCATCCTCGACCGCGCGCTGCGCGACACGCCGCCCAGCCGCGAGGAGTGCCTCGGGCTTCTCGAGTTGCAGAGCGACTCGCTGGAGGCCGGTCTGCTGCGCTGCGTGGCCGACGCGGTCTCGCGGCGACGCTTCGGTGGCGAGGCGATGCTCTTGGGGCAGATCGGAGTGGAGACCACGGCCTGTCCCGGCGGCTGTGACTTCTGCGTGTTCGGCGCCGGCCACGTGCTCGTCGAGCCCCATGAGCTGTCGCGCGACGAGGTGGTCGAGAAGGCGCTCGCCTTCACCGCCGGCGGCGACCTGCACGCCCTCTTTCTCATGACGATGCACGAGTTCGACCTTGACCGCCTGCTCGCGCTGGTCCAGGCCGTGCGGGCGGCGATCCCACCCCAGACCCGGCTGGTGCTCAACACCGGCGACATGACCTTCGAGTGGGCCCAGGCGCTGGCCGCTGCCGGCGTGCACGGCATCTACCACGTCTGCCGCCTGCGCGAGGGTGTCGACACGCGGCTCGATCCGGTCAGGCGTCTGGCGACGATCGAGGCGATCAAGGCGGCCGGGCTGGACTTCGTCTATTGTTGCGAGCCGGTCGGCCCCGAGCACACGGATGAAGAGATCGTCGACCAGCTCCTGCTCGGCTACGAGCACGGCTGCAGCCAGCACGCCGCCATGCGCCGCGTCACCGTGCCGCAGCTGCCGCTCGGCAGGCACGGCCAGATCAGCGAGCTGCGCCTGGCGCAGATCGTGGCCGTCGTCGCTCTCGCCGGACTCGGCCGACCGCAGATGGAGATGATCGGCGTACACGAGCCCAACGTGCTGGGGCTGACCTCGGGCGCCAACGCCGTCTTTGCCGAGACCGGGCCGAACCCGCGCGACACCTCTGCCGAGACCTCGGCACACCGCGGGCTCGACGTCGCCGCCGCGCGGGCGATGCTGCACGAGGCCGGCTTTCGCTACCTGCGCCTGGGTGACGGGCGGCGCGCCGAACTCACGCCCGAGTACATGGCGGAGAAGGCGGCCGGCTAGCTTCTGCCGGCCGCGCATCCGGCGCGCACGCCCTCGTGCCCGTCGTCCCATCGTCGTGGGTGCCGCTTTGTCTAAAGGCGCGCGCCGCCAGTCGGCCGAGTGGCCAGCGCGGCGCGTTGTGTTGGCGAACGCACAACGCGTACAATCCGGGCACCGCGGGGTGAGGCGGCGTTTCTGCGCGTTCCGTCCCAAGCCGCTTCGCGAATGTGCGGCCTGCAGTCGACTCTAGGGGAGCCGGTCTATGGACAAGAAGCAGCTCATCGTCAACGGCGTGGCGACCACCGTCATCGTCGATCCCAAGGCCAAGCTGAGCGATGTGCTGCGTCGCCAGGTCGGCCTGCTCGGCACCAAGATCGCCTGCGGCCAGGGCCAGTGCGGCTGCTGCTCGGTCATCTTGAACGGCAAGGTCGTGCGCTCCTGCACGACGACCATGAAGCGGGTGCCGGCCGAGTCGCAGATCACGACCATCGAGGGCATCGGCACGCCCGACAAGCTGCACGCGCTGCAGCTCGCCTGGATCCTGCACGGCGGCGCCCAGTGCGGCTACTGCACGCCGGGCTTCATCGTCTCGTCCAAGGCGCTCCTCGACGAGAACCCGAACCCCACGCGCGAAGACGTCCGCGACTGGTGGCAGAAGCACGCCAACGTCTGCCGCTGCACCGGCTACAAGCCACTCGTCGACGCCGTGCTCGACGCCGCCAAGGTGCTGCGCGGCGAGATGGACGAGAGCGAGCTCACGTTCAAGGTGCCCGAGGACGGCCACATCTGGAATACCCGTTTCCCCAAGCCGTCGGCCCTCGCCAAGGTGACCGGCACCATGCTCTACGGCGCCGACTACGACCTGCGCATGCCGCCCGAGACGCTGCACTGCGCCGTGGTTCACGCCCAGGTCTCGCACGCCAACGTCATCTCGATCGACGTCTCCGAGGCCGAGAAGATGCCGGGCGTCTTCAAGGTCGTCACCCACAAGGACGTCAAGGGCAAGAACCGCATCAACGGCCTCGTCATGTACCCCGACGACGTCATGGCCGACGGCTGGGAGCGCCCCATCCTCTGCGACACCAAGGTGTTCCAGTACGGCGACGCCCTGGCCATCGTCTGCGCCACCACGATCGAGCAGGCGCTGGCTGCGGTGCCCAAGGTCAAGGTCGAGCTCGAGGAGCTGCCGGCCTACATGAGCGCGCTCGACGCCATGGCCGACGACGCCATCGAGATCTACCCCGGCACGCCCAACATGTTCTTCACCCAGAACGTCATCAAGGGTGAAGAGACCGACCCGATCTTCGCAAAGGCGGCGCACGTCGCCGAAGGCAAGTACTACCTGCAGCGCCAGCCTCACCTGTACTTCGAGCCCGACTGCGGCTTCGCCTACACCGACGAGGAAGGCCGCCTCACGATCCACTCCAAGAGCGTTGCGCTCAACTTCCACGCGGCGATGATCAACGAGGGCCTCGGCGTCGAGCTCGAGAACCTGCGCATGGTGCAGAACAACACCGGCGGTACGTTCGGCTACAAGTTCTGCCCCACGATGGAGGCCCTGCTGGGCGCCGCCCACATGGCGACCGGCCGCCCCGTCTACCTCAAGTACGACTACTGGATGAGCATCGCCTACACCGGCAAGCGCTCGCCGCACTGGTACCACTGCAAGCTCGCCGCCGACGAGAACGGCAAGTTCCTCGCCATGGAGAACCACTGGTGGTGCGACCACGGCCCGTACATGGAGTTCGGCGACAACCTGGTGCAGAAGGGCATGCTCTGCGGCGGTGGCTACGACATTCCCAACATGCGCGGCGACGGCCACCTCGTGCGCACGAACCACGGCTGGGGCGCGCCCTTCCGCGCCTGGGGCTCGCCGCAGGCCTTCTTCGCCGGCGAGAGCGTGGTCGACGAGCTCGCCCGCAAGATGGGCATGGACCCGTTCGAGCTGCGCTACAAGAACCTCGCCGAGCCCGGCGCGACCTACTCGTGGGGCCAGGAGTACGAGGTCTACTCGTTCAAGAAGCTCTTCGACATGGTCAGGCCGTACTGGGACAAGGCCAAGGCCTGGAAGGACGAGCCCGCGCCCGAGGGCATCAAGCGCGGCATCGGCATCGCGCTCGGCATCTTCGGCGCCGGTGGCGACGGCGAGGACGTGGCCAACGCCGCGGCCGAGCTGCGGGCCGACAACACGGTGCGCATCTACAACACCTGGGAGGACCACGGCCAGGGCTCCGACGGCGGCACGCTGGGTACGGCGCACGAAGCGCTGCGTCCGCTGGGCCTCGGCATGGACCAGATCAGCCTCGACCTGAACGACACCGCCTACTGCCCCGACAGCGGCGGCGCCGGCGGCAGCCGTTCGCAGGTCCTGGTCGGCAACGCCATCAAGGACGCCTGCGAGAAACTGATCGCCGCCATGGACAAGGGCGACGGGACCTATCGCACGCACGACGAGATGGTGGCCGAGGGCCTCGAGCTGCGCTACGAGGGCAACTGGACCCAGACGATGGGCGTGCTCATCGACCCCAAGACGGGCCAGGGCCACCCGATCCCCAACTGGATGTACAGCGTCTTCATGTCGCAGGTCTCGGTCGAGGTCGCGACCGGCAAGACCTCCGTCGACCACCTGCTGATCTGCACCGACGTGGGCGTCATCAACAGCCGCCTCAACGTCGACGGCCAGATGTGGGGCAGCCTCTCGCAGGGCATCGGCCTCGCCCTCACCGAGGACTTCGAGGACCTGAAGAAGCACACCAACATGCGGGCCTGCGGCATCCCCTACCCGAAGGACGTCACCGACGACCTGACGGTGCTGTACCTCGAGACGCCGCGGCCGCTCGGCCCCTACGGCGCATCGGGCTGCGGCGAGGCGCCGCTCACGGCTCCGCACTCGGCGATCATCAACGCGATCGACGACGCCTGCGGCGCCCGGGTACGGCACCTGCCGGCCCTGCCCGAGAAGGTCCTGGCCGCGATGAAGGACCACGACATCCAGGCCTTCTGAGCGACCTGCGTACGTGACACGCGCCGGCCGCCGCGAGGCGGCCGGCGCTCGCGGCCGGGCGGCGCGACCCAGGGGGTCGCGCCGCCCGGCCGTCTCTGGCAGGATTGAGGCGAGATGGACCAGAAGAGGCTGCTGCAGCTCGAGGAGCAGTGCATCCAGAACCAGCCGGCCGCTTGCGTGACCGCCTGCCCGGTGCACGTCGACGCCAGGACCATGCTGGCGGCGGCGGCGCGCGACGACTTCGCCGAGGCGCGCCGCGTCTTTGCGGCCGCGGTCCCCTTTCCGCACGTCATCGCCCGCTGCTGCGACGCGCCCTGTGAGGTGGCCTGCGTGCGGGGCGAGGTCGGCGGCGCGATCCGCGTGCGCGAGCTCGAGCGCGCCGCCATGGCCCACGGCGCCGCGCCGAAGGCGGCGACCGCCTTTCGCCGGCAGAAGCCCGGCCGTATCGCCGTGATCGGCGCCGGCCTGGCCGGCCTCTCCTGCGCCTACGAGCTGGCCCGCAAGGGCTATTCGGTCGTGATCTTCGAAGAGGGCGAGGGTCCCGGCGGGCGTGCTCGCGAGCTTCCCGAACACGTGCTGCCGGTGGCCGAGCTCGCGGCCGACTGCGCCGCCGTCACGGCGGCCGGCGCCGAGCTCGTGCCGTTCACCCGCGTCGATCTCGAGCACGAGACCAAGCCGAACGCGCTCGTCGAGCTCGCCCCCCAGGTCGACGCCATCTTTCTGGCGATGGGCTCGGCCGAGGCCGACGCCGGCGCCGCCCTGGGCTACGAGCTCGACGCGCGCGGCCGCATCGCCGTCGACCCGGTCACCCTGGCGACGAGCAAGCCGACCATCTACTGCGGCGGCGGTCTCCTGCGCCCCGACGAGCCCTGGTCGCCGATCGCCTCGATCGCCGACGGCCGCCGCGCCGCCCTGTCGATCGAGCGGCAGCTCCAGAAGGTCTCACTCGGCGGCTCGCGCGGCGACCGCGGCGCCTACGAGACGCGCATGGTGGCCGACCTCGACGGCGTCGAGCCGCAGGCGCCCGTCGCGCCGGCCGAAGCGGCGGCCGGGTACTCGCCCGCAGAGGCGGTCGCCGAGGCCGGGCGCTGCCTGCAGTGCGAGTGCCTGCGCTGTGTGAAGGTCTGCCCCTACCTCGAGGCCTTCGGCGCCCACCCCGGGCTGTACGCCCGCCGCATCTACAACAACCTCACGGTGACGAAGGGCCGCGGCACGCGCTCGCTGAACCGCATGATCGACTCGTGCAGCCAGTGCCGGCTGTGCTACGAGGTCTGCCCGACCGACCTCGACATGGCCGAGGTGACCCACGACGCGCGCCGCGAGATGGTGCGCCAGGACCGCATGCCGGCCTCTCACTTCGATGGCGCCCTGCGCGACCTCGAGCTCGCCTGCGGCGAGCAGTTCGCCCTGGCGCGGCACGCTCCCGGCACGCAGGCCAGTGAGGCCGTGTTCTTTCCCGGCTGCCAGCTCGCGGCCTCCGACCCCGATCACGTCGAGCGCGCGTACGCGTACCTGCGCGAGCGCTTCTCGCCGGCCACCGGGCTGCTGCTCACCTGCTGCGGTGCGCCGGCCGACTGGGCCGGCCAGGGCGGCCTCTTCGAGGCCGCCCTGGCCGGCCTGCGCGAACAGCTCGAGGGCTTCGGCAGCCCGCGCGTCATCCTCGCCTGTCCGACCTGCCAGACGGTCTTTGCGACCCACCTGTCCGAGGTCGAGACGGTGTCGCTGTGGGAGGTCCTGCGCGACGTCGGCCTGCCCGAGGGTGCGGCCGGCGCGGCGGCCGGCCGGCGCCTGGCCGTGCACGACTCCTGCACGGCGCGCTATCAGACCGGCGTGCAGGCCGCCGTACGCGAGTTGGTCGCAGCCTGCGGCGCCGAGGTCACCGAGCTCGGCCTCACCCGCGAGCGCACCGAGTGCTGCGGCTTCGGCGGCCTGCAGCTCTACGCCAACCGCGAGCTCTCCGACCGCATCGCCGATCGCCGTGTGGACACGTCCGACGCCGACTTTCTGGCCTACTGCGCGATGTGCCGCGACCGCTTCGTCGAGCGCGGCAAGCCCACCGTGCACCTGCTCGACCTGCTCTTCGGCGACCACTACGAAGAGCGCGCGCGGCGACGTGGCCCGCTGCTCACGCAGCGGGCCGAGGCGCGCGCGCTCCTCAAGCGGCGCCTGCTGGCCGACCTGTGGGGCGAGCAGGCGAGCGACGGCGCCTGGCGCGAGCGGCTCGTCATCTCGGCCGAGGTCGAAGACCTGCTCGAGCGGCGCTTCATCCGCCCCGAAGAGGTCTGGCAGGTGATCGCCCACTGCGAGGCCACCGGACGGCGCTTCGCCGACCCGGCGGCCGGCCGCCTGCTCGGCTGCCTCACGATCGGGCGCGTGACCTGCTGGGTCGAGTACGCCGCCGCCGGCGAGCGCTTCGAGGTGGTGAGCGCCTACAGCCACCGCATGGAGGTCGTGCCGCCGCCCTGGCCCGAGGTCGCCGCCTTCGAGGGCGCGCCGCCGCGCTGGCGCTGCGCGACCGGCGACCACGAGCTTGCGCCGCGCACGGTGAGCCTGTCGTACCTGGTGGCCGGTTTCCCCGTGACCCTGCCGACCTGTCTCGAGCACGGCCTCGCCCTGGTGTCCGAGGAGCTCGCCGTCGGCCAGATGCGCGAGGTCGAGCTTGCCCTCGAAGACAAGTGAGCGCCCCATGCTGCTGACGAGACGACTCTACGAGACCGCGCTGCCGCTCGCCCGGGCGACCACCGTGGCGGCGCTCACGGTGGGCCTCGGCTACACCGTGGTGACGACCGGCGACGGTGGCCTGGGCCTGTCGTTCACCTGGCTCGAGGACCGCGAGAAGCGCTCGTATGCGAACCACTACCACGACGTCGAGGGCGAGCCGGCCGACGTGCTGCTCGAGCGCCTCCTGTCGGACGATCCCTTCCAGCGCAGCATCGGTCTGGCCACGGTCAACGCGCTCAACCGCGAGCGCGCGATGGGGTTCGACGACGACGGCGGCATGCCGCTCTCGCGTTCCCTGCGTGCGCTCGCGATCGGTCCCGGCACGCACGTCTGCATGGTGGGCTACTTCCCGCCCCTGGCCGGCACGCTGCCAGGACTCGGCGCCGAGCTCGAGGTGATCGACTCGTCGCTCGGCCTGGGCGACCCGTTGCGTTTCCGCGAGCTGCTCGGCACGTGGGCCGACGCGCTCGTCGTGACGGCGACCGCCATCCTGAACGACAGCATCGAGGACCTGCTCGCCGCCGCCGCGCCGCGAGTGCGCACGCTCGTGCTCGGCCCGAGCACGCCGCTCGTGCCCGAAGCGTTCTCGCACCTGCGGGTCGACGTGCTGGCCGGCATCGTGCCGCTCGACCCGGTCATGATCGAGCGCGTGGTGCGCCACGGCGCGGCGACGCCGGGCATGAAGCCCTACGTGCGCAAGGTCTACTGCCGATGCTCGCGGCCCGGCGAGGCCGAACGACCGCACGCAGTGGCGGCGCGGCGGCCCGGCGCCCGAGGCGCCGAGCCGTGAGCCGCGCGGGGGCCACGTCCGCCGGGACCGGTTGCGGGCTCGCGGCGCCCCTGTGCGACGGCGAGGCGCTGTCCGGGCTGCTCGGCGGCTGCCGTCACCCCGGCGGTCTCGAGCTGACCGACCGCGCCGTCCGGCTCGCCGGCCTGGCACCCGGCAGCGCAGTGCTCGACGTGGGGTGCGGCGACGGCGTCACCGCGGAGCAGCTCGAGCGCCGTCACGGTCTGCGGGTCGTGGGCGTCGACGTGGCGGCGGCCCTGCTGACGCAAGGGCGGGAGCGCCGTCCCGGTCTGGACCTGCGCGAGGGTTCGGCCGCACGGCTGCCCCTGCCCGACGCGAGCGTCGACGCCGTGCTGGCAGAATGTGTGCTCTCCATCCTCGACGAGCCCGGCGCCGCCCTCGACGAATGGGCTCGGGTGCTGCGCCCCGGCGGAGGGCTGCTGATGAACGACCTGTTCCGGCGCGCCGACCCCGACGCCGCGCGCCGCCTGCTCGACGGAGCCGGCTTCGTCGTCGAGGTGTGGGAGGACCACTCGAGCGCGCTCGCCCGGCTGGTCTGGGACCTTGCGGCTGCCGGCGTGCTCGGCGCGGAGGGACCGGCGGCCGACGGGGCTGCGTCATGCCGCCGCGCAGCCACGCCCGCGGCGCCGGGTCGCAACGCGATCGTGTTGGCGGCGCCGGGTCGCAACGCGACCACGCCCGCGGCGCCGGGCCGCAGCGCCGCCGTGCCCGCGGCGCTGCGCGGCGGTGGCGGTCTCGGCTACTATCTGTGTGTCGCCAGGAGCGACGGACCCGTGGTGCGAACAGGAGAGGACGCGACATGAGCGAGGGGAGCCGGCCGGCAAGCGACGACGTGGCCCGCCGCGTGAGCGAGCTCGGCCTGGCGGGGCGCTGCTGCACCCAGATCCTGGTGCAGATGGCGCTCGACGAGACCGGCGCCGAGAACGCGCAGATGGTCGATGCGGTCGGCGCGCTGTGCCTCGGCCTGTTCGCCGGCCGCACCTGCGGCGCGCTCACCGGCGGCCTGCTCGCCATGGCGCTGCGCAGCATGGCGCCGGTCGACGGCGAGCTCGGCAAGCAGCTCGTCGAATGGTTCGAGGGCGAGTACGCCACGCTCGAGTGCGACGACATCCTGAAGGGCGACCCGATGGCGCGCTTCACCACCTGCCCGGCCATCGTGGCTCGCACCTACGAGGAGGCCGCGCAGCTTCTCGCGGCGCGCGGCCTGCTCGCTCAATGAGCTGCTGCGGGACCCCCGCGGCCGGCCCCGATGCCGGGCTCGCTCGCGCCGCGGCCGCCGGCGCTCCGGTCGCCGGCGCCGCGGCCGACGGCGTTGCCACCGGCGCTCCTGCCGCCGACGCCGCCGCTGCGACTGCCACGGTCTGTCCGGTCTGCCTGGCGCGCGTGCCGGGACGGCTCGAGCGCGCCGGCGCCGAGGTCTACCTGGAGCGGCGCTGCCCCGAGCACGGCGTGACGCGGGCGCTCATCTGGCGCGGTCCGCCCGACTACGACGCCTGGCGCGGCGTGGCGGCCGGCGCCGCCGTGCCGGCGCCGCCGGCCGCCTGTCCGGCGGCCTGCGGCGCCTGCGCCGAGCACGCCCAGGGCGTCTGCTGCGTGCTGCTCGAGGTCACCGCGCGCTGCGACCTGTCGTGCCCGGTGTGCTTCGCCGGCGCCGGAGTCGGCGCGCCCGGCGGCGACCCGGCCCTGGCCACGATCGACGGCTGGTATCGCCGCCTGGCCGAGACGGCCCCCGGCGGCAACGTGCAGCTCTCGGGCGGCGAGCCCACCGTGCGCGACGACCTGCCGGCGATCGTCGCCCGCGGCCGCGAGCACGGCTTCTCGTTCGTCCAGTTGAACACGAACGGCCTGCGCCTGGCGCGCGAGCCGGGCTACGCCGCCACCCTGGCGGCCGCCGGCCTCTCGACCGTCTTTCTGCAGTTCGACGGGCTCGACGACGCGCCGTACCTGGCGCTGCGCGGCGCCCCGCTCGCCGCCGACAAGCGCCGCGCGATCGAGGCCTGTGGCGCGGCCGGCCTGGGCGTGGTGCTGGTGCCCACCGTCGCGGCGGGCGTCAACCTCGACTCGCTCGGTGCGATCCTCGCGTTCGCGCTCGACGGCCTGCCCGTCGTGCGCGGCGTGCACGTGCAGCCGCTCGCCCATCTGGGCCGCTACGGCGGCCGCTTCCGGCCCGACGACGCGCGTCGCGTCACGCTGCCCGATGCGATGCGCGCCCTGGTCGAGCAGTCGGGCGGCCTGATCGCGCTCGACGACTTCAGCCCGGGCGACTGCGAGCACGCGCTCTGCTCGTTCCAGGCCGAGTACCTGCGACAGCCCGACGGCAGCCTCGTGCGGCTGCGCCACGACGAGGCCGGCTCGTGCTGCGGGCCGTCCGCGGCGCCCGCCGATGCCGGACCCGGCTCGTGCTGCGGGTCCGCCGTGGTCGAGCGCGATCCCTCGTCGCGCTGCGCCGCGCCGGCACCCGCGTCGACGCCCGCGCCCTGCTGCGGCGCCGGCGTCGCGCCGGAGCGCAAGGCGGCGCACGTCGCCGGTCGCTGGTCGGCGTCGGCCAGCGGGCCGGCCGCGGCCCCCGCCGCGGACGCCGCGCGATCGGGCGAGTGGGACGAGGTCCTGCGCCGGGTGCGCGGCAACACGTTCAGCCTGAGCGGCATGGCCTTCCAGGACGCCTGGACCCTCGACCTCGACCGGCTCTCGCATTGCTATCTTCACGTCATGCGCGGCGACGGCGCGCTGCTGCCCTTCTGCGCCTTCAACTTGACCGACACGAGCGGGCGCGGGCTGGCCGGCGGCCGGACGTGAGCGTCCGCCTCACGCCGCTCGACGCTTGGGCGGCGGCCCGCGCCGCCGGCGGCGTGCGGCCGGGGCGACCGCAGCCGGGGGCGAGCGGTGCGATCTCGCCTGGCGGTCTCGGCCCCGGGGGCGGTCTCGACGCTTCGGGCCGGCTCGACTCGACGACCATGCGCCGTCACCAGCGCGCCGCGCTGCGGGCGACGGTCGCGCTGGCGCAGGCCGGCAGCCCCTGGTATCGCGAGCGGCTCGCCGCGGTCGACGCGACGGCGCTCGAGCTCGATGACCTCGCTGCGCTGCCGTTCACGACGGCCGCCGACGTCCGCGAGCACGGCGATCGGATGCTCTGCGTGCCGGCGAACGACGTCGAGCGCATCGTGAGCCTGCCGACCTCGGGCACGAGTGGGCCACCCAAGCGGCTGCGCTTCAGCGCCGCCGACCTCGAGCTCACCGTCGACTTCTTCTGCCACGGCATGTCGGTGCTCGCCCGGCCCGGCGACCGCGTCGCCGTGCTGCTGCCGTTCGAGCGGCCCGGCGGGGTGGGCGATCTGCTGCGGCTCGGGCTCGAGCGCCTGGGCGCGACGCCGGTCCTGCTCGGTCCGGTGCGCGAGGCCGGCGGCACGCTCGACGAGCTCGAGCGCGAGCGCATCACGGTGGTCGTCGGCATCCCCGTGCAGGTGCTCGCCCTGGCGCGGCGCACGGCGGCCGAGGGCCGCGCCGTGGCGCCGCGCACCGTGCTGCTCAGCACCGATCACGCCTCGCGCGCGCTCGTGACCGCGGTCGAAGGCGCCTGGGACTGCCGGGTGTTCGACCACTACGGCACGACCGAGACGGGCCTGGGCGGCGCCGTCGAGTGCGAGGCGCACGAGGGACTGCACCTGCGCGAGCCCGACCTGCTGTTCGAAGTGGTCGACCCCGTGAGCGGGCGTCGGCTGCCCGACGCCGACGAGGGCGAGCTCGTCTTCACCACGCTCACGCGCGCGGCCATGCCGCTGATCCGTTACCGCACCGGCGACCTGGCCCGGATCCTGCCCGGCGTCTGCCCCTGCGGTTCGGCGCTGGCCCGGCTCGCGACGGTGCGCGCCCGCCTGGCCGACGTCGTCGCGCTGCCCGGCGGCGGCCGCCTTGCCCTGGCCGACCTGGACGAGGTGCTGTTCGCGCTGCCCGGCCTGCTCGACTTTCGCGCGCGCTTGGGCGACGATGAGGGCGGTGCGCGCCTTGCGGTCGAGGTCGCGCTCGAGGGCGGCGGCGGCGCGGCGGCTTGCCGCCGCGCCGCCGCCGCCCTCGAGCGCCTGCCTGCCCTGGCCGCCGCCTGTGCGAGCGGGCGGCTGCACGTCGCGGTGACGGCGACGAAGCGCCCCTGGAGCGGCGGCGACGGCACCGCCAAGCGGCGGCTGCTCGACGAGCGCCACGGCCCGCGGACCGGGCCGGCCGACCGACAGACATGAGAAGAGGGATCACATGAGGGAGATCGTCGACGAGGTGCTGGCGGAGCTGCGCGCCGGCCACGACCTGGCGCTGGTGCGCCTGGTGAGCGACCAGGGCTCGACCCCGCGGGCCGCCGGCGCCGAGATGCTCGTGCGCCGCGACGGCTCGATCGCCGGCACGATCGGCGGCGGCCTGCTCGAGGCCACCATGATGCGCCAGGCGGCCGAGGTGCTCGACCGCGGCCGCTCCGAGACGTCGGCCTTTCGCCTGCGCGGCCGCGACGTCGACAGCGCTGACGAGATGGTCTGCGGCGGCAGTGCCGAGGTGCTGATCGCCTACGTGGCGCCGGGCGACCCCACGCTCGCCGAGGTCTGCGCGGCCCTGCGCGCGGCCGAGGCCGAGCGCCGCCGCGCCTGGCTGTTCACCGTCCTGCCGCGGGACGACGGCGGCGCCGTCGAGCACTGCCTGCTGCACGAGGACGGCACGGTCGTCGGCAACGCGCCGTGCGACGTCGACGCGCTGCGCAAGACGGTCGGCAAGATCGCCGTGCACGGCACGGCGAGCCTGCCCGACGGCCGCGACGTGGTGGTCGAGGCGGTCGATCCGCCGGTCACAGCGATCGTCTGCGGGGCCGGCCACGTCGGTCGCGCCCTCGCTCCGGTGGCGGCCAACGCGGGCTGGCGCGTGCTCGTGCTCGACGATCGCGAGGAGTTCGCGGCGCCCGACCGGTTTCCCGGCGCTCAGGTCGAGCTGATCGCGTCCTTCGACGGCTGCCTGTCGCGGCTGCCGATCGACGAGCAGAGCTACATCGTCATCGTGACCCGCGGCCACACGCACGATGTGACGGTGCTCGAGCAGGCGTTGCGCACGCCGGCTCGATACATAGGTCTCATGTCCAGCCGCACGAAGGTGCGACGCATCACCGAGGCCCTGCGTGACAAGGGCTTCGGCGACGACGAGCTCGCTCGCCTGCGCTCGCCGATCGGCCTGCCGATCGGCGCCGAGACACCGGCCGAGCTCGCCGTCAGCATCGTCGCCGAGATGATCCAGGTGCGGGCCGGCAAGGAGGGCTAGGCCGTGCGGCCGGCGGCGTGCGCCGTGGGAGTCGTCGCTTCGTGAGCCGGTTCGCCGCCGTCGTGCTGGCCGCCGGCCGCTCGTCGCGCATGGGCGAGCTCAAGCCGCTGCTGCCGCTCGGCGGGACCAGCGTGCTGGCTCGGGCGGTCGCCGTGTTTCGCGAGGTCGGCGTCGACGACGTGCGCGTCGTGGTCGGCTGGCGCGCCGACGAGGTCGCCGCCGCCGCGCGCGAGCTCGGTGTGCCGACGGCGCTCAACCCCGACTGGCGCCGCGGCATGTTCTCATCGGTCGCCACCGGCGTGGCCGCGCTCGACGCCGGCGTCGAGCGCTTCTTTCTGCTGCCCGTCGACTGTGCGCTCGTGCGGCCGGAGACGGTCGGGCGGCTGGCGCGAGCCGCGCGGGCACACGACGAGGCCATGCGGATGCCGCTTGCCTCCGACGAGGTGCTGCCGGCGGAGCGCCCCGGGTGCGCCCCGGTCATCTACCCGCTCTTCGCCGGCCGGCGCGGCCACCCGCCGCTGATCGCCCGCATCGCCCTGCCCGCCGACCTCGGCGCCGAGCCTGCCGGCGGGCTGCGCGGGCTGCTCGCCGCGTACGACACGACCGCGCTCGAGGTCGCGTGCGGCGACCCCGGCACGCTGGTCGACCTCGATCGCCCCGACGACTACCGCCGCGCTCGTGACGAGGTCGTCCTCGAGGCCCTGCCCGACGAGCGCCGCTGCCTGCAGCTTCTGGACGAAGCCGGCCTGCCGCCGGCGGTCGTCGTCCACTCCCAGGCGGTCGCGACCGTCGCTGTGGCATTCGCGCAGCGACTGACCGAGCAGGGCCTCTGCCTTCACGTCGGGCTCCTGAGGGCCGCCGCGCTGCTCCACGATATCGCCCGTTTGCAGGCAGATCACGCCGCCGCCGGGGCCGCGCGGCTGCGCGAGCTCGGCTACCGCCGGCTCGCGCCCCCGGTCGCCCAGCACATCGATCTTCACGTTCAAGTCGAGGGTGAGAGTGAGCAACGGGAGGCGCCACCGATGCTGCTCGAGACGGCCGGGCCGTCCCTCGCAGCGCCGGCGGCGCGGGGCCTCCTGCCCGGCGAGGCCGAGCTGCTCTACCTGGCCGACAAGCTGGTCCGGGGCGCCCAGGTCGTCGACCTCACCGAGCGCTTTGCCGCCAAGCTGCGCGAGCTTGACGGACGGCCCGAGGGCCAGGCCGCCGCCCGTGCCCGGCTGGGGGCTGCCCTCGAGCTGGCGACCACCGTCGAGCGCCTGGTCGGCGAGCCGGCGGCGGTCATCGCGAGGCGAGCCCTGAAGGACGCGTCGTGAGCAGTACCGATCGGCGCCCGCACGAGGCGACCCCCGCGGTCGTCGCTTGCGACCTCGACGGCACGCTGGTCGACGAGGCCGGCGAGCCCTTCCCGGGCATCGTCGCGGCGCTCGGGTCTCTCGCGGCGGCCGGCGCGCACGTCGTGCTGTGCACCGGCCGTACGGTCGCCAGCACGCAGGCGGCGAGGCTGCTGCTCGGCCTGCCGGGCGGCTATGCCATCGCCTACCACGGCGCCGTGCTTGCCGACCTGTCCGACGGCCGCTGGCTCGAGCGGCTCGACCTGCCGGCCGGCGCCGCGCCGGTGCTGGCGACCGCCCTGCTGCGTGCGGGCGCCGCGGTGACGGCCTACGTCGACGACGAGCGCCGCGAGGTGGAGTGGCCGGGCGAGCAGATCGGCGTGACCGGGGCGTTCGACGGGCTCGCCGTCACCCGGCTGGTCGTGGCGCACGTCCCCGGCGACCTCGTCGCCGGCCTTGCGGCCCGCCATCGCGGCGTGGCCGTGAGCCCCGCCCCGGGCGAGCGCTTCGAGCTGCACCACGCCGGCGCCGACAAGGCGACGGCCCTGGCGCGGCTCTGCGCGCGGCTCGGGGTGACGCGGGCGGGCGCCGTCGCCTGTGGCGACGGCGCCCCCGACGCCGGCATGCTGCGCTGGGCCGGCCTCGGGATCGCCGTCGCCGAGGGCGATGCGACGGCGCGCGCGGCGGCCGACCTCGTCGTGCCGCGCGCCGGGCTGCCGGCCGCGCTCGTCGGACTCGTGGGCTGAGCGGCGCGGGCGCTGCACGGGCGACCCGGTTTGACGCTCGCGCTATACTGCCTTGCGTACAGCGTGCGGTCGTGGCGTCGGCGCGAGCCGATCGCCGGGCCGAGCTCCGTCGGGGGGCGGTGCGGACTCCGCCCGAGGAGGGATCTCTCCATGCCATTCAGACGTCTCGCTCAGTGCGCCCTCGTCACCCTGCTCGCGCTCGCGGTCGGTTGGGCGGCCGCCGGCTGCGGCTCGTCCGGCTCGGGATCGGGCGCGGGCCCGAGCCCGGTCAGGCTCACCGTCTTCGCCGCGGCCTCGCTCAACAAGGTCTTCCCGCAGATCGCGGCGGACTTCGAGAAGACCCATCCCGGCGTGACCCTCAGCTTCAACTTCGCGGGCACCGATACCCTGACGACGCAGATCGAGCAGGGCGCTCCGGCCGACGTCTTCGCCGGCGCCAGCACCAAGTACGGCACCGAGCTCACCGGCAAGGGCCTGATCGACGCGCCGCGGATATTCGCCACCAACAAGCTGGTCGTGATCGTCCCGGCCGGCGACCCGGCGCACATCCGGTCGTTGCGCGACCTGACGAAGCCCGGCATCAAGCTGGTGATCGGCGATGCGACGGTGCCGATCGGCACGTACACGCGCAAGGTGCTGGGCAACCTCGATGCGGCGTACGGCCCGGCCTACTCAGGCAAGGTGCTCAGGAACGTCGCCTCCGAGGCGCTCGAGGTGACCTCGATCCTGACCGCCGTGTCGACCGGCAACGCCGACGCCGGGTTCGTCTATGTGACCGACGCAAAGAGCGCCGCCGGCGAGGTCACGACGATCGGTCTGCCGGCGGCCGCGCAGGCGGTGGCCAGCTACCCGATCGCGGTCGTCAAGGCCTCGAAGAACGCGACCGCGGCCGGGCAGTTCGCGGCCTTCGTGCTCGGCCCCCAGGCCCAGGCGCTGCTCACCGCCGCCGGCTTCTGCCCGCCGCCGCAGAACTGATCGCCGCTCGAGGGGGCGCTGATCGTGGAGCCTTTCGGCGTGCAGGCTTCCGGGCCGGCGGCGCCGGGCGACGGCCGGCCGGCCGTCGCCCGGCGCCGCTCGCTGCGCCGCGCTCCGCTGGGCTTCACGCCGCTCGCCGTGGCGGCGCTTGCCTTTCTCACCCTGCCGGTGATCGGCCTCGTGGTGCGCGCCCCGTGGCGCGCGATCCCGCACGACCTCGTGCAGCCCGGCGTGCTGACCGCTCTGCGGCTCTCGCTCGTCTGCTCGGTAGCAGCCGTCGCGCTGTCGTGTGTGGTGGGCGTGCCGCTCGCCTGGGTGTTCGCCCGGGTGCCGTTCCCCGGTCGCACCGTGGCGCGCGCCGTGGTGACGCTGCCGATGGTGATGCCGCCGGTGGTCGGCGGCGTCGCCCTGCTGCTCGCCTTCGGCCGCTTCGGCCTGGTCGGCGAGTGGCTGTACCGCTGGTTCGGCATCACCATCCCCTTTTCGACGACCGCCGCCATCCTCGCCGAGACCTTCGTCGCCATGCCCTTCCTGGTCGTCACGGTCGAGGCCGGCCTGCGGTCGCTGGGCCAGCGCTATGAAGATGCAGCCTCGACCCTGGGCGCCGGCCGCTGGACGACCTTTCGGCGGGTGACGCTGCCGCTCGTCGCGCCGACGCTCGGTGCGGGCGCGGCGCTGTGCTGGGCGCGCGCCCTCGGCGAGTTCGGCGCGACCATCACGTTCGCCGGCAACCTGCCGGGCAGCACGCAGACCATGCCGCTCGCCGTGTACGTCGCGCTGCAGAACGACCAGGGCGCGGCGATCGCCCTCAGCCTCGTGATGCTGGCCGTGTCGCTGGCCGTCCTCGTGGCGCTGCGCGGTCGCTGGTTCGGTGGCCATTGAGCGCCGTGCGGGTGGCGCCGACACGCGCGGGGGTACGGCGGTGAGCCTGCAGGCCGCGGTCGCCCTGCGCTTGGGCACCCTGGCCCTCGACGCCGGCTTCTCGGTGGACGACGGCGAGGTCGTCTGTCTGCTGGGCCCGAACGGCGCCGGCAAGACCACCGTGCTGCGCGCCCTCGCCGGGCTGAACCGCATCGAGCGCGGGCGGGTGGTGCTCGACGGCGAGGTCCTCGACGACCCGGCCACCGCCCGGCACGTGCCCACCGAGCATCGCCGCATCGGCGTGATGTTCCAGGACTACCTGCTGTTCCCGCACCTGTCGGCACTCGAGAACGTCGCGTTCGGGCTGCGGGCGCGGGGCGTGCCGCGCCGCGAGGCGCGGCGCCGGGCGGCGGCCTGGCTCGAGCGGGTCGGCCTGGGCGACCAGCAGGCCGTGCGGCCGCGCGCCCTGTCGGGCGGCCAGGCCCAGCGCGTGGCGCTGGCCCGCGCCCTCGTCCTGGAGCCGCGGCTGCTGCTGCTCGACGAGCCGCTGGCGGCGCTCGACGCGGGCGCGCGCGCCGCGCTGCGCCGCGACCTGCGGCGCCACCTGTCCTCGTACGACGGCACCTGCCTGATCGTCACTCACGACCCGCTCGAGGCGATGACGCTCGCCGAGCGGCTCGTCGTCATCGAGGACGGAGTGGTCACGCAGACCGGCAGCCCCGAGCAGGTGCGAGCCCACCCGCGCTCGCGCTACGTCGCCGAGCTCGTCGGCCTCAACCTGTTCCGCGGCGCGCTCGACGGCACCGCCGTCGTTCTGCCGGGCGGCGAGCGCATCGTCACCGCCGAGCACGATCTGGCCTGGCGCGAGGTGTTCGCCGTGATCCACCCGCGGGTCGTCGCGCTGTACCGCGAGCGCCCCGAGGGTTCGCCGCGCAACGTCTGGTCGGGCGTGGCCGAGGGCCTCGAGGTGGCCGGCGACCGCGTGCGGGTGCAGATCGCGGGGGCCGTGCCGCTGCTGGCCGAGGTCACGCCCGCGGCGGTGGCCGCGTTGCGCCTCGACGACGGCGGGCCGGTCTGGGCCTCGGTCAAGGCGACCGAGGTCGACGTCTACCCGGCTTAGGGTGCGCCGGTCTCGACGAGGCGGGCGGCCTCGGGCGCCCAGCTCGCGGCGACGAGCTCACCGCGTACCGGGCCGAGTGCGTCGGCTCGCTCCGCCGGCAGCTCGGCGACGAGCGGCGGTTCGGAGCTCACGGTGACGCGTACGACGCCGCCCGTGCGCACGACCTGGGCCACGGGCCCGCGCACCGTGTTGGGCGCCGCCGCGTCGGCCTCGGTGTCGGCGCCGGCGCGCGCCAGCGTCACCGCCCAGGGGTCGACCACGAGCGCCACCTCGCCCGTCGCCGGTGAGGTGCAGGTGCAGTGCCCGCCCTGGGGCAGGGTCACCACGGTCAGGTCGCCGTCGCAGCGCGCCGTGCCCCTGAAGTAGTTGGTGGCGACGAAGGCGGCGACGAACGGCGAGGCCGGCGCACGCTGCAGGTCGGCCGCCGTGCCGGTCTGCACGATGCGGCCGGCGTCGATCACGGCGATGCGGTCGGCGAGGCCGGCCACGTCGGCGTAGTCGTGAGAGACGAGGATGGTCGGCAGGCCGAGGTCGGCGAGCCACTGGGCGAGCTCGCGCGACACGCGCGCCTTGGTCACCGAGTCGAGCGCCGACAGCGGCTCGTCGAGCAGCAGGATGTCGGGCGTGGTGGCGACGGCGCGCGCGAGGGCGGCTCGCTGGCGCTCGCCGCCCGAGGCGCGCCCCGGGCGCGCGTCGCGCAGCTCGGCGATGCCGTAGCGGGCGAGCAGCTCGTCGATGCGGGCGCGGCGCTCACGGCGCCGGCGCGGCCGCGGCCGCAGGCCGTAGGCGACGTTGCGGGCGATTGAGAGGTGCGGGAACAGCGCGCCGTCCTGGAACATCAGACCGACGCGGCGGCTCTCGGGCGGCAGGTCCACGTGGCGGTCGGTGTCGGTCAGCGTGCGGCCGGCGAGCTCGATGCGGGCGTGGTCGGGCCGGTAGAGGCCGGCTACGGCGCGCAGCACCGAGGTCTTGCCGGCGCCGGAGGGGCCGACCAGCGCGAGCGTCTCGCGGCCCACCGCGAGGTCGACGTCGAGCTCGAAACGGCGCAGCCGATGCCTGACGGCGATGCGCAGCAGATGCTCCGGGGCGGCCACGGCGCTCAGATCTCCCGCCAGCTCAGCAGGATCTTGGTCGAGATCAGCACGGCGAAGCTGACCGCGACGAGAAACGCCGACATGGCCAGGCACGACGTGATGTTCGCGCCCTGGAACTGGGCGTAGATCGCCAGGGGCAGCGTCTGGGTGACGCCCTGCACGAAGCCGCCGGCGAACAGGGCGGTGGCGCCGAACTCGCCGAGCGCCCGGGCCCAGGCCAGGGCGGCGCCGGCGGCGAGGCCCTGGCGAGCCAGGGGCACCTCGATGCGAAAGAACGAGCGAAAGGCGCCGGCGCCGAGCGTGCGCGAGGCGCCCACGAGCTGCCGGTCGACCGCGCCGAACGACGCGATCACCTGGCGCACGTAGAACGGCATCGCCACGAACGACTGCGACATCACGACCGCGATCCAGGTGAATGGTATGCGGATGCCATGCGCGGCGATCGCGGTGCCCACCAGGCCGGTGCGGCCGAACGCGGCGAAGAGGGCGATGCCAGCCACGGCCGGCGGCAGCACGAGCGGCACCTCGATCAGCGTGATGACCACCGCGCGCCCCGGGAACCGCCGCCGGGCGAGCAGGTGGGCGACCGGCGTGCCGGCGAGCACCATGAAGGCCAGCGAGATCAGGCTGGTCTTCATGCTCACGCGCAGGGCGTCGAGCGCCACCGGCGAGTGGAACTGCGACAGCAGGGTGGAGAGCGGCACGCGCAGGAAGATGGCCAGCACCGGCAGGCCGATGAACAGCAGCAGCGCGGCGGCGGCGATCCCCGTGATCGCCGCCGCCGCGCCTTTCAGCAGGCCACGCTTGATGACCTGCCCCCGCCCCTCAGGTGCGGACTGAGGGGCCGGAACGTGAGCTATCGCAGACGTTGCCGCCGTGCGAGCACCCCTACGGGGTCACGGTGAAGGTCTTGGCGACCGAGACCTTGCCGTCGGCGGTGACGGTGAGCTTGTACGAGCCGGCCGTGATGCTGGGCACCGTGGCCGTGATCGAGGTCGTCGACCAGGCCGTGGTGGTCGCCACGGTGCTGCCGAACTTGACCACGCCCGGCACGTAGCCGGTCTTGTTGCTGCCGAAGTTCGTGCCGGTGATGGTCACACTCGTGCCGGCGGCGCCGCTGTCGGCCGAAAGCGAGGCGAGGACCGGCACCGGACGCGCGCGGAAGCCCCAGGCCTTGAGGATCTTCTGACCCTTCGTGCTGAGCACGAACGAGATGAAGCGGTTGCCCATGGTGACCCTGGTGCTGCCCTTGACGGTCGCGATGGGGTAGGTCGGCAGCGGGTTCGACTGGTAGACGGCGGGGATGGCGATGCGGATGGCCTTGTGGGCCGCGGCGACCTTGTCGCTGTTGTAGACGAAGCCGGCGTCGACCTCGTTCAGCACGACGAGCGCGGTGATCATGTTGACGTTGGCGACCACGGCGCCGCTCGCCAGGATGTTGTTGTCGACGTCGGTCGCGAACGTCGCGTCGGCCACCGCCGGGTCGGCGTTCAGGTTGGTGAGCACCGTCTGCGTGTAGATGCCGATCGGCACGCCGTTCGTGCCCCAGGTGCCGACCGCGATCTCGACGCCCGACTTCTTGAGGTCGGCCAGCGCGCTCACCTTGTGACCCTTGACGTTGGGCACGATCACGCAGAGCGCGTTCTGGCAGAACAGGCGCGGCGTGTTGAGGTAGACGGTGGGGGAGAGCAGGTTGTCGCTGTACTTGGTGCTGGCGCCGGCGAACAGGTCGGCGTAGGCGCCGTTCTCGATCTGCGTCGCCAGGTCGTTGGTGCCGGCGAAGTTGAACACGAACTTCACGTTCCTGTACTGCGGGTACCTGGCCTTGAACGGCGCCACCATCGCCGGGAACGCCTTGTAGAGCGAGGCGGCGGCAAAGACGGTGAACTTGGGCTGGGTGGCGGCCGACGCCGGGCCTGCGCCCGCACCGACCACCATCATGACCGTCGCCGCGACGGCCAGCAGCATCCACGACCTGCGCTTCATGTGGGTCCCCCTCCTCGTGAGACTGTCCGAGCTGCTCCTCGCCGGAGCGGCCTGCGCCCGCCTCCCCCTGCGACGCTGCCCGCCACTTCTGGAGACGGGCCCTTCGCGGCCACGGTGATCCGGCAGCGCGTCGTGCCGAGCATCGGCTTTCGGGAGTCGGCAGCGCGTTATACTAGAACAAATATAGCGCAGTGTCACGCCGGCGCGGGAAGGGCCGCGGCCGGCGAGGGGGAGCTTCGGGTCCGTGATCGGCCGCAAGATAGTGACCGCCGTGCTGTGCCTGGCCGGCGGCGTCGCGCTGCTCGCGCCGGCGCCGGCCGTCGCCTCGGCGGTGGCGACGAGGACGTACACCCTGGGCAGCGGCGGCACGGCGTTCCGTGTCGCGAGCGGGAACGGCGTCGGCGGCCTGGCCGGCGGTGGCCTGGGCGCCGCGGTCGGCGAGCTTGCGTCGATCGGCGCCGCGTCACCGGGCTACGAGCAGCTCGGTGTGGCGCAGCCCGACCCGGTGAGCGTACAGGCGCTGGACGGCGGCGACGTGCTCGTGGCCGACGCGGCCAACCGCCTCGTGGCCGAGTTCTCGTCGGGTGGGGCACTCGTCTGGTCGTACCGGATCGCCGACGCAGCAAGCGCGCCGGTGTCGGCGCGCTCGCTCAGCGGGCAAAGCGTGACGGCCTCCGGCGGCGTCCTCGGTGGGCTCGTCCTGATCTGCGACCAGGGCGGCGACCGCGCGTTCATCATCGACGCGAACGCCGGCGATCAGGTGGTGTGGCAGTACGGCACGACCGACGCGGCCGGCAGCGACGTCGACCACCTGGACGCGCCGGCGTCGGCGGAGTGGCTGCCCGTCTCGGGGGCGTCCGGGAGCGACTTCACGCGCTACGGCAACGTCGCGGTCTGCGACGCCGGCAACCACCGCGTGATCGTCGTGCGCACCGCCGACTTCACCGGCGCCGGCTCGGGTGGCGGCTTCAGCGCGCAGAGCATCGTGTGGCAGTACGGTTCGGCCGGGGCGTCCGGCTCCGGCGTCGACCAGCTCGAGCAGCCGGTGTCGGTGCAGCGGCTCGACGCGGCCGCCGGCACGACCCACGGCGACATGCTGATCTGCGACCGTCAGGCGGCGCGCGTGATCGAGGTGCGCAGCGCCGACTACGACGCCGCGGCGTCGTACGACGGCTTCACCGCGGCCAGCGTCGTGTGGCAGTTCTCGAGCTCGGGCGACGTGACGCTGCAGGCCCCGACCTGCGCGCTGGGCGGCTTCGACGGCGACTCCGTGATCTGGATCGTCGACGCCGGTCAGCAGTATCCGCGCCTGCTGGGCGTGGCGACCGGCGCGTACACCACGAGTGGCGGCGGCCACGTCGGGCCTGCCGCGCACCGCGTGTTCGCCGACGACGTCACCGGCTCGGCGCTGTCGACAGGCTTCACGGCCCTGCTGTCGGCGCCGGCCTGGCTCTCGCAGGTCGCAGCGAGCGACCCGGACCACCCCGGCGCCCTGGTGGTCGCCGACCCCGGCGAGCGGCGGGTGGTCACGCTGGGAACGGGGGCCAGCGTGGGAGTGCGTCTGGCCGCAGTCGATCTCGGCCGATCGGGGCGCAAGCAGGTGTTGAGCGTGCGGTGCGTGCTCGGCCCCGTCCCGACGAGCGCCGTGAGCGTGTCGTACAGCATCGACGGTGGGAGCCTCAGGAGTCTGGGGTCGTTCCGCGTCGAGCCGGGGACGGTGTCGGGCTCGGTGACGACGACGCCGATCGCGTTCCCTCCGCTCACGGTCGGCAGGAACATCGCCTACTCCGTCACGTTTGCGGCCGGCGGTGCGGCCTTCGCCCCCGCGTTGCTGTCGCTGACCACCGCCTTCAGGCCCTGGACGGCCAAGGCGAGCGGCTCGGGCGGCGGCGGCGCGAGCGGCGATCGCAAGGACAGCAACGGCGACGCGAGCGGCAACGACTCGAGCGCCGGTGGCGGCGCGGGCTCGGGCGGCGGCGTGGGCGGCGGCACCGGCAGCGGCTCCGGCCAGGGCGCGGGCAGCGGCCGCGGCAGCGGCTCGACGGACGCCAACGGCGCGCAGACGGGCGGCACCGCGGGTGGTGCGGCGCCGCCGGCCGCCGTGGCGGCCTCCGGCGCTGCCGGGAGCACGCAGACGATCTCGGGCTACGTCTTCAGGGCCGCCGGCCGGGCCGGGGGCGGCGAGGGCGGCGGGAGCGCGTCGCAGGGGCTGGGCTCGGCCTTCCTGCCGGCGTCGCTCGGCGCGGCCGGCGTCGTCATGCTGCTGCTGGCAGGCCCCTGGCGCGAGCGTCGCCGCCTGCGTCTGTTCGCCGGCTGGGGCGACGACCTGCCGCGGCCGTTCCCGGCCGAGCAGACGCGCGAGCTGCCGCCGCGCCGCGCGAGCGTGATCACCAACCCCAGGTTCGCGCGGTTGCTCGGGCGCCAGGCGTCGCTTCCGCAAAGGTAGTCAAGTACTCGGCCGCCATACGCGCCGCCCCGGACCCGGCTTGACTTCTGCCCGGCGGACGCTCTACTCTTCCGCACCACGAACGACGTTGGGCCTTGAGCCTCATCGGAGGTGCTCCATGGTTGGCCCGTGGCAAAGGACATATGCTGCATACCTGAGCTAGACGAGGCGCGCCGCCTCGCACTGGCCTACCACGTCGTTCCCGTAACCCACTCCTTCTTCTCCGACCTCGAGACGCCCGTCTCGGCGTTCCTCAAGCTCGGCTGCGAGCGTCGTGCGTTCCTGCTCGAGAGCGCCGAGCAGGGCCGGCGGCTCGGGCGCTACTCGTTCTTGGGCATCGGCGCCCGCGCTGCGATCAGCTACCGCGACGGCACGCTCAGGGTCGAGGACGGTGGCGTGCCGCGCGAGCTGCCCTGCGACGACCCGTTCGCCGCAGCCGGCGACCTTGTCGCGCGGCAGGGCGGGGCGCCGGCGAGCGACGTCCCGTCGCTCGCCGGCGCCCTCGTCGGCTACTTCGGCTACGACCTCGTGCGCCGCCTCGAGCGGCTGCCGGCCGCGCCGCCGGACGACCTCGGCCTGCCCGAGATGGCGTTCCTGCTGGCCGACACGGTGCTCGTCTTCGACCACCTCACGCACACCATCACGATCGTCGCGAGCGCTGTGCGCGGGCCAGCCTGCGACGACCCGGGGTCGGCCGCCGTCGGCGCCGGCGCGATCGACGAGCCCTACCGCCGCGCCCGGCAGCGCATCGCCGACGTCAAGGCGCGCCTGGCCACGCCGCTGCCGGCGGCCGGGACCGGCGGCGAGCGGGCGGCGGCCGCCACGCGGCCGGCGGGAATGCGCACGACCGACGATCGGCGCTCCGGGCCCGGCGCTCACGCCGTCGCCCCGTCGATCATGCGCGAGACCGACGGTCTTGCGGTCGCGTCGTCGATGTCGCGCGCCTCCTTCGAGGGCGGCGTCGAGCGCATCCGCGACTACATTGCGGCGGGCGACGCCCTGCAGGTCGTGCTCAGCCAGCGCTTCTCGACGCCGGTCGACGTGTCGCCCTTCGCCCTCTACCGGGGCCTGCGCGCCGTGAACCCGAGTCCCTACATGTACTTCATCGCCTTCGACGACTTCGCCCTGGTGGGCTCGTCACCCGAGCCGCTCGTCACGGTGCGCGGCGACCGGGTCACCACGCGGCCGATCGCCGGCACCCGGCCGCGTGGCGCCGACACCGCTGCGGACGAGCGCTTGGCGGCCGAGCTGCGCGCCGACGCAAAGGAGCGCGCCGAGCACGTCATGCTGGTCGACCTGGGGCGCAACGACCTGGGTCGGGTGTGCGCGCCGGGCACCGTGCGTGTCGACGAGCTCATGGAGATCGAGCGCTACTCGCACGTGATGCACCTGGTGTCGTCGGTGAGCGGCAGCCTCGCCCCTGGCCGCGACGCGCTCGACGCCCTCAAGGCCGCCTTTCCAGCCGGCACGGTGAGCGGCGCCCCCAAGGTGCGCGCCATGCAGATCATCGACGAGCTCGAGACCGTGCGCCGCGGCCCGTACGCCGGCGCGATCGGCTACCTGTCGCCCGGCGGCGACCTCGACACGTGCATCTGCATCCGCACGATCGTCGTGAGAGACGGCGTGGCCTACGCCCAGGCCGGCGCCGGCATCGTCGCCGACTCCGACCCCGCCGCCGAGTTCGCGGAGACCCAGAACAAGGCGGCCGCGCTGCTGCGCGCGGTCGCGCTGGCCGGCGACGAGCTCGCGCCACCGGCGGGAGGGTGAGCGTCGTGGCCCACGTCTTCGTCGTCGACAACTACGACTCGTTCACCTACAACCTCGTGCAGCTCCTCGGCGAGCTCGGCGCTGAGGTGACGGTGGCGCGCAACGACGAGGTCGACGTCGCCGCGATCGAGGTGGCGCGGCCGACCCATCTGCTGATCTCACCGGGGCCCTGCACGCCGGCGGAGGCCGGCGTGTCGCTCGCCGCCGTGGGGCACTTCGCCGGACGCGTGCCGGTGCTCGGCGTCTGCCTGGGCCACCAGTGCATCGGCGCCGCCTTTGGCGGCACCGTGCGGCGTGCCGCGGCTGTCGTGCACGGCAAGACCGACCTCGTGCACCACGATGGGCGGACCATCTTCGCCGGGCTGCCCAAGCCGTTCACCGCCACCCGCTACCACTCGCTCGTCGTCGATGTCGACCTGCCGGCCGCGCTCGAGGTGAGCGCCTGGAACGCCGGCGGCGAGGTCATGGGGCTGCGCCACCGCGAGCACGCCGTCGAGGGCGTGCAGTTCCACCCCGAGAGCGTGCTGACCGAGGCCGGCGCGGCGCTGCTTGCCAACTTCCTCGACCTGGGTGCGGGAGCGAGTCGGCACGCGCCGGGCTCGTTCACTGGCACCGGCGGCGCGGTGGCGGGGTCGCGCGGCGGCGAGCCGCCCGGAGCCACGCCCGTCGAACGGACACCGTCGCTGCCCAACGAGACCGTGTCGAGCGCGCTCGCCGCGCTCAGCGCGGGCCGCGATCTGACCGAGGCCGAGGCGCGCGCCGTGCTCCTCGAGATCATGGGGGGCCGGGTGACCGACGCGCAGATCGGCGCCTACCTGAGCGCCCTGCGGGTGAAGGGAGAGACGGCCGAGGAGATCGTCGGCATGGCGCGTGCCATGACCGAGCTCGCCGAGAAGGTCGAGGTCGACGCCGACGTCATCCTCGACGCCTGCGGCACCGGCGGCGACGGCGCCCAGACGTTCAACATCTCGACGGCGGCGGCGCTGATCGCGGCCGCCGCCGGCGCGACCGTGGCCAAGCACGGCAATCGTTCGGCCACCAGCCGCTGCGGCAGCGCCGACGTGCTCGAGGCGCTTGGCGTGGCGATCGACCTGGGCCCGGCGCAGGTGAGCCGTTGCATCGCCGAGGCGGGTATCGGCTTCATGTTCGCGCCGCGCCACCACGTCGCCATGAAGACGGTGGCGCCGGTGCGGCGGGAGCTCGGCATGGCGACGACCTTCAACGTCATCGGGCCGCTCACCAACCCGGCGGGCGCGCGCCACCAGCTGATCGGCGTGGCCGACGCGCGCTACGTCGACCGGCTCGCCCGGGCGGTGCGCCTGATGGGCTCGGCGCGCAACCTGCTCGTGCACAGCGACGATGGGCTCGACGAGATCTCGACGACCTGCCCGACGGCTGTAGTCGAGGTGTTCGCCGGCCAGGGCTACGACCGGCGCTACACGATCACTCCCGAGCAGTTCGGGCTGGCGCGCGCCCCGTCGCTCGCCGCGCTGCGCGGCGGCGACGCCGCCGAGAACGCGAAGCTCCTGCGCACGCTGCTCGGCGGCGAGGCGGGACCGCGGCTCGACGTCGCGCTGCTGAACGCCGGCGCCGCGCTCTACATCGCCGAGCTGGCGGCCAGCATCGACGAGGGCGTCGAGCGGGCGCGGGCGGCGGTCGCCGGCGGCGCCGCCCGCGCCAAGCTCGAGACGCTCGTGGCGGTGTCGCGGCGCCTGCGGGCCGAGGCCGGCTGATGGTCGCACCGGGCTCTGAGTCGGGCGTGACGCCGGGCGGGATGCAGGGCGACTTCCTGGCGACGATGATCGACCAGGCGCGGGCGCGGGTCGCGGCGGCGCGGCTGTCGCGGCCGCTGTCACGGCCGCGGCGCGCCGCCGCGCCGGGGCGGCTGGCGGCCGCCCTCGCCGGCGGCTCCCGCGACGGGCGGCTCGCCCTGGTCGCCGAGGTCAAGCGCAGCTCGCCGAGCAGAGGGGCGATCGCTCCCGGCCTCGACGCCGCCGTGCAGGCCCGGGCCTACGAGGCCGCCGGCGCCGACGCCGTGTCGGTGCTCACCGAGCCGAGCCGGTTCGGCGGCTCGCTCGACGACCTCGTGGCCGCGGCCGCGGCGCTGCGGCTGCCGGTGCTGCGGAAGGACTTCGTGGTCGATCCCTACCAGGTGTGGGAGGCGGCCGCCGCTGGCGCGGCGGCCGTGTTGCTGATCGTCGCCGCGCTGCCCGGCGCCGCGCTGCCCGCGCTGCTCGACGAATGCCGTGCCTGTGGCCTCGACGCCCTCGTCGAGGTGCACGACGAGGGCGACCTCGCGGCCGCGCTTGCCGCCGGTGCCGTGCTCGTCGGTGTGAACAACCGCGACCTGCGCACGCTGACCGTGGATCCGGCGATCACCGCGCGCCTGGCGCCGCTCGTTCCCGGCGAGGCGCTACCGGTGAGCGAAAGCGGCATGAGCGACGCCGCCGACGCCCGCCGTGCGGCGCACGCTGGGGCGCGCGCCCTGCTCGTCGGCGAGGCGCTCGTACGGGCGTCGGGCGACCGGCTTGCCGGCCTCGTCGCCGAGCTCAAGGGCGCCGGCCGATGACCCGCGTGAAGGTGTGCGGCCTGACCCGCGAGGGCGACGTGCGCTGCGCTGCGGCACTTGGGGTCTGGGCCTGCGGGTTCGTGCTCACCGACAGCCCGCGGGCCGTGCGGCCGGCCGGCGCGGCGCGCCTGGTCACGGCGGCGGGCTCCGCGCTCACGGTCGGGGTCTTCTCGGTCGAGCCGGCGGCGCGGGTGGCTGCCGCCGCCCGCGCCGCCGGCGTTGGCGCCGTGCAGCTCTCAGCCGGCGCCGACGGGCCCACGGTCGCCGCAGTGCGCGCAGCCTTCGGCGACGGCCCCGCGCCGGTCGTGATCGCCGCGGCCGATACGCCCGACGCGGCCGCGGCCGATCTCGTGCTGCTCGACGCGCGTCTGCCGGGGGTCTACGGGGGCACGGGCACGACGCTCGACTGGCAGGCGCTCGTCGCCCGCGGCGGCCCTCAGGCGGCGGGTCGGCCTGTCGTGCTGGCCGGCGGCCTGACGGCGGGCAACGTCGGCGCCGCAGTCGCCGCGCTGCGGCCCTACGCCGTCGACGTGTCGGGCGGCGTCGAGACGGCACCCGGCGTGAAGGACCCGCACCTGATCGCCGCGTTCGTGGCCGCGGTCGCGGCGGCCGACGGCCTCCCGCCGGCCGCGACGGCGCGGCCGCGAAGCGACCTCGCGCCGCCGGGCGGCACGGCCGGCGACGCACCCATCGACGCCAAGGAGACGCCATGACGGTCGAGTCGCGCTTCGGGCCCTACGGCGGCCGCTTCGTGCCGGAGACGCTCGTGCCGGCCCTTGACGAGCTGACCGCCGCCTACGAGGACGCGCGCGCCGATGCCGCCTTCGTGGCCCGGCTCGCGCAGCTCCTGGCCGACTACGCCGGGCGGCCGACGCCGATCTACCGCGCCACGCGTCTGAGCGAACGCTGCGGCGCCGACGTCTACCTGAAGCGCGAGGACCTCTGCCACACCGGTGCCCACAAGATCAACAACGTCCTCGGCCAGACCCTGCTCGCCGTGCGCATGGGCAAACGTCGCGTGATCGCTGAGACCGGTGCGGGCCAGCACGGCGTGGCGACCGCCACGGCCTGCGCTCTGCTCGGCCTTGAGTGCGTCGTCTACATGGGCACCGAGGACGTGCGCCGCCAGGAGCTGAACGTGGTGCGCATGCGTCTGCTCGGGGCGACCGTCAGGCCGGTCGAGAGCGGCTCGCGCACGCTCAAGGACGCCATGAACGAGGCGCTGCGCGACTGGGTGGCCAACGTGCGCGACACCTTCTACGTGATCGGCTCGGTCGCCGGCCCGGCGCCGTACCCGGCGATGGTGCGCGACTTCCAGCAGGTGATCGGGGCCGAGGCGCGCGAGCAGCTGCTCGCGCGCCTCGGTCGGCTGCCCGACGAGGTCGTCGCCTGCGTCGGCGGCGGCTCGAACGCGCTCGGCGTCTTTCACGCGTTTCGCGACGACCCGGTGCGTCTGACCGGGGTCGAGGCCGCCGGCGAGGGGCTCGACAGCGAACGTCACGGCGCCTCGCTCACGCGCGGCCGGCCGGGTGTGCTGCACGGCTCCTACTCGTACCTGTTGCAGGACCCCTGGGGCCAGGTGCTCGAGGCGCACTCGGTGTCGGCCGGGCTCGACTACCCAGGGGTGGGCCCCGAGCACGCCTGGCTCAAGGACAGCGGCCGCGCCGTCTACGCGGCCGCGACCGACGCCGAGGCCCTCGCTGCCTTCCGGCTGACCGCCGAGCTCGAGGGCGTCATCCCGGCGCTCGAGAGCGCGCACGCCCTGGCGTACGTGCTGCGCGGCCCCGGCGGGTCGACCCGCTTTGCCGCCGGCGACCTGCTGCTCGTCAACCTGTCCGGCCGCGGCGACAAGGACGTGCACGAGGCGGCGCGCCTCCTGGGCGGTGGCGGCGAGTCGGCCGCGGAGGTCGAGCGATGACCGTGCCCGAAGTCCTCGCGCCGCGTCTGCGCGCGGCCTTCGCGGCGCCGCGCGCCGGTGGGACCGTGCTGATGCCGTACCTGACCGCCGGCCATCCCGACCTCGCCACGAGCCACCGCCTGATCGAGACGGTGGTCGAGAGCGGCGCCGACGTCGTCGAGCTGGGCGTGCCCTTCTCGGACCCGATCGCCGACGGCCCGGTCGTGCAGCGCTCGGCCCACGAGGCACTGCGCGGCGGCGTCACGCCCGACGATGTGGTCGCGCTGGCCGCGGCGCACAGCGCCGCCGTCCCCTTTGTGCTGCTCGCCTACCTGAACACCGTGCTCGCCGGCGGCGCGCCGCGCTTCTTCGAGCGCGCCGGACGGGCGGGGGTCGAAGCTCTCGTCATCCCCGACCTGCCGCTCGACGAGGCGCCGCCGTACGCCGTCCAGGCCCGCGAGCACGGCGTAGCGCTCGTGCCGATGGCCACGCCGACCAGTACCGACGAGCGGCTCGACCTGGCGGCCGCCGTGGCGGGCTCGTTCGTCTACTGTGTCGCGGTCACCGGGGTGACCGGCGCGCGCCGTGCGACCAGCCCCGAGCTGCCCGGCCTGATCGGACGGCTGCGGGCGAGGACCGCCGCGCCGCTCGTCGTGGGCTTCGGCATCTCGACGCCGGCGCAGGCGGCCGAGACGGCCGCCCTGGCCGACGGCGTCATCGTCGGCAGCGCCCTGATCGACCTGGTCCAGCGTGCCGGCGACGCGGCCGCCGCCTGTCGCGCCGCGGGCGAGCTCGTCGGCGCGGTGAGCGCCGCGCTCCGCGCCGGGCCGGCGCCTTGGCCCGCCCGTCCTTGACGGCGGGCTGCGCTTCCAAGTAAACCGACAGGCGGGCGCGCTCGTGGGCCGCCGGGCGCGCGATGTCGGCGCGCACGCCCGAGCGGCGACGACGCGGTCGATCGACCGACGAGGGCACAGGAGAGTCGCGATGAAGAAGCTCATCAACCGGCCGGACGACGTCGTGCGCGAGGAGCTCGAGGGTCTTGCCGCCGCCCATCGCGACCGGCTGCGCGTGCACTTCGCGCCCGACGTCGTCGTGCGCGCCGACGCGCCGGTCGCCGGCAAGGTGGCGCTCGTGTCGGGCGGCGGGTCGGGCCACGAGCCCATGCACGCCGGCTTCGTCGGCCCCGGCATGCTCGACGCCGCCTGCCCCGGCCAGGTCTTCACCTCGCCGACGCCCGACCAGGTGGTGGCCGCCGTGGAGGCGGTCGACGGCGGCGCCGGCACGCTGCTGATCGTCAAGAACTACACCGGCGACGTGATGAACTTCGAGATGGCGGCCGAGCTCGCCCGCGACGCCGGCCGGCAGGTCGAGACGGTGGTGATCGACGACGACGTGGCCGTGCGGGACAGCCTGCACACGGCCGGGCGGCGCGGCGTGGGCGCCACGGTGCTGGCCGAGAAGATCTGCGGCGCCGCGGCCGAGCAGGGCCGCGGCCTGGCCGAGGTGACCGGGCTCTGCCGGCGCGTGAACGGCGCGGCGCGCAGCATGGGCGTGGCGCTCTCCTCGTGCACGGTGCCGATGGTCGGCGCGCCGACGTTCGACCTGGGGGCCGGCGAGATGGAGCTGGGCGTGGGTATCCACGGCGAGCCGGGGCGGGAGCGGCGGCCGGCGCAGCCGGCCGCCGCCGTCGTCGCCGAGCTTGCCACGGCCATCCTCGACGACCTGCCGTGCGTGGCCGGCGACCGCGTGCTGGCCTTCGTGAACGGCCTCGGCGCGACGCCGCTCATGGAGCTCTACGTGGTGTACCGCGAGCTCGACCGGCTGCTCGCCGGGCGCGGCGTGACGATCGCCCGCAACCTGGTGGGTCCGTACATGACGGCGCTCGACATGACCGGCTGCTCGATCACGCTGCTGCGCCTGGACGACGAGCTCACCGCGCTCTGGGACGCGCCGGTCGCGACCCCCGGTCTGCGCTGGGGCGCGTGATGGGCGGCCGGGCCGGAGGCCCGCGGCGGCCCGTGGCGCACGGGCTCGCCGGCAGGGCGGGATGCGCGCGGGGGTCCGGGGCGCGCGGGCCGGCCGCATGAGCGAGACGATCGACACGGCTGCCGTGACGGCCTGGATGCGGGCCTTCGCCGCCGCCGTGGCCGAGCACCGCGACGAGCTCACCGCCCTCGACGCCGCGATCGGCGACGCCGACCACGGCATCAACATGGACCGCGGCATGCAGGCGGTCGTGACCAAGCTCGATGCCGCCCCGGGCGAGGGAGGCGCCGGGTCGGCCAACGCCGCGGGCAGGGGAGACGCCCGGTCGGCGGCCGCCGCGGGCGCGGGCGCCGCGCCGGGCGTCGGCGCACTGCTCAAGGCGGTCGGCATGACGCTGGTCTCGACCGTCGGCGGGGCGGCCGGACCGCTCTACGGCACGCTGTTCCTGCGCATGGCGGCGGCGGCCGGCGACGCCGCGACGCTCGACGTCGGCGGCTTTGCCGCCGCGCTCGCGGCCGGCGTGGCCGGCGTGCGCGAACGCGGCAAGGCCGAGCCCGGCGACAAGACGATGGTCGACGCCCTGCTGCCGGCGGTCGCGGCGCTCACGGACGCCATGGCCGCCGGCCTGCCCGGCGGCGAGGCGCTGCGCGCGGCGGCCGCCGGCGCCGAGCGCGGCATGCTGGCCACCGTGCCGCTCGTCGCCCGCAAGGGCCGAGCGAGCTACCTGGGAGAGCGCAGCGCCGGCACGCGGGACCCCGGTGCCACCTCGTCGTGGCTCCTGTTGCGGGCGGCCGCCGCGCTGCTGCCCGACGCCCCGTGATCGGCCTCGTCCTGGTGAGCCACAGCGCCCGCCTGGCCGAGGGCGCCGCCGAGCTCGCCGCGCAGATGGCCGACCCCGGGCTGCGCATCGCCGTGGCCTGCGGCCTCGACCTGCCCGGGCGGCCGCTCGGCACCGACGCGACGCTCGTGGCCGGCGCGATCGACGAGGCCTGGTCCGACGACGGCGTGCTCGTGCTCATGGACCTGGGCAGCGCCGTGCTGTCGGCCGAGCTCGCCCTGGAGCTGCTCGACGAGCCCCGGCGCGGCAAGGTGCTGCTGAGCGCGGCGCCGCTCGTAGAGGGCGCCGTGGCCGCCGCCGTGGCGGCGAGCGCCGGCGGCTCGCTCGCGGCCGTCGCCGCCGAGGCCGCGGCCGGTCTGGCCGGCAAAGCGGCCCAGCTCGCGCCCGCCGCCGCGGACAGGGTCGTCGACCGGCTGGGAGCGGCTGCCACGTTCGTACCCGGTGGCGGGGAAGAGGTGCTGCGGGTCGTCGTGCGCGGCCCGCTCGGCCTGCACGCACGGCCGGTCGCCCGCCTGGTGCGGACGGTCGCCGGCTTCGACGCCGAGGTCACGGTGGAGGACGCGACCGCCGGTCGCGGGCCGGTGAGCGCCCGCAGCCTGAGCGCCGTCGCGACGCTCGGCGCCTCGCGCGGTCACGAGATCGTGCTGCGGGCGCGAGGCGCCGAGGCGGCGGCGGCCCTGGTGGCGCTGCGCATCCTGGCCGACGACGACTTCGGCGACCACGCGGCGGGCGCGGCGGCGTCGCTCGCCGGACCCCCTGCGGCCGTGCCCACGCCGCTCGCCGGAACGATCGCCACCGTGCCGGCGTCGTCGCCAGGGCCGGAGGCCGGCGCTGCGGCTGCCGCGACCGGCGCCGGATCGTCGCCGGGCGAGGCCCCAGCACCGCCCGCGCCGGGCGTGGTGCTGCAGGGCGTGCCGGCTGCCCCGGGTGTGGCGGTCGGGCGAGCCCGGCGGCTCGCCCAGCCGGCTTTGGGAGCTCCACCCGGTCCGATGACGGGCGCGACGGGCGCCCCCTCGCCGTTGCGCGAGTGGGATCGCCTCCAGGCCGCCCTCGGGGCAGCCCGCGCGGAGCTTGCCACGGCGCGTGCGTCGGTGGCGGCGCGCGCCGACGAGGCGCATGCCGCCATCTTCGACGCTCACCTGCTGCTGCTCGACGACGAGGCGCTGCTCGGTCCGGCGCGCAGCGCGGTGTTCGACGAGGGCGCGGACGCGGCGGCGGCCTGGGCGGCGGCCGCCGCCCAGGCCGCCGCCGCCTGGGACGCCCTGGTCGACCCCTACCTGCGCGCCCGCGCCGCCGATCTGCGGCAGGTCGCCGGCCAGGTCCTGCGCCGCCTGACCGAGCCGCCCGACGCCTCGGCGCGTTCGGGTGCGCGGGCCGACGCCCCGCTGGGTTCAACCGAGCCGGCCGACGCACCGGCGGGACTGAGCGCGCCGGCGGCCGCCGGCCGCGCCGGCGCCGTGGTGCTCGCGCCCGACCTGTCGCCGGCCCAGGCGGCGGCGCTGGGCGCCGACGTGATCGGCGTGGCCTGCGCCGGCGGCGGGCCCACCTCGCACGGCGCGATCCTCGCCCGCGCGCTCGGCGTGCCGGCGGTGATGGGCTGCGGGTCGGCGCTGCTGGCGGTGGCCGAGGGCACGCCGGTCGTGCTCGACGGCGACGCCGGCACGCTGACGGTCGACCCTTCGGCGGCGGCCCGGCGCGCGGCGGCGGCGCGCCGCAGGCGGCGCGCCGCCGCCGCGGCAGCCGCCGCCGCGCACGCCGCCGAGCCGGCGGTCACCCGCGACGGGCTCACCGTGCCCGTCGAGGCCAACCTGGGGGAGCCCGGCGAGGTCGCCGCCGCCCTTGCGGCCGGCGCCGACGGCGTCGGCCTGCTGCGCAGCGAGTTCCTCTTTCTTGCGGCCGACCATCTGCCGACCGAGGACGAGCAGGAGGCCGCCTACCGCGCGATCGCCGCCGCCCTCGGCGGGCGCCCGCTCGTGCTGCGCACGCTCGACGCGGGCGCCGACAAGCCGCTGCCGTACCTGCCGGCGGCGCCCGAGGCCAACCCCTTCCTGGGGCTGCGCGGCATCCGCTTGGGGTTGCGGCGCCCAGAGCTGCTCACCGGCCAGCTGCGCGCCGCGTTGCGCGTGGCGGCCGACCATCCGCTGCGCCTGCTGCTGCCCATGGTCACGAGCGTCGACGAGGTGCGGCGCGTGCGCGCCCTCGTCGACGAGGCGCGCGCCGGCCTGGCCGCGGCCGGCGTCGCCGTGCCGGCGCGCCTGGAGATCGGCGTGATGGTCGAGGTGCCGGCCGCGGCGCTGCTCGCCGCCGCCTTCGTGCCGCACGTCGACTTCTTCTCGATCGGCACCAACGACCTCACCCAGTACGCGCTGGCCGCCGAGCGCGGCAACGCCGCGCTCGGCGGCCTCGGCGACGCCCTGCACCCGGCCGTGCTGCGCCTGATCGAGATGGTCGCGCGCGCGGCGCGCGCGGGCGGGAGGCCGGTAGCCGTGTGCGGCGAGATCGCCGGCGACCCGCAGGCGGTGCCGCTGCTGCTGGGTCTGGGCGTCGGCGCGCTGTCGATGGCGCCGGCGCGCGTCGCCCCGGCCAAGCAGGCGGTGCGCGGCACGGCGCGCGCCGGCGCGCGCCGCCTGGCCGGGCGCGCCCTCAGGGCCGCCACGGCGGCCGAGGTGCGGCGCCTCGTGGCGCGCTGACCCCCGGCGCCGGCCGGCCGGGCTCTACCTGAGCCCGAGCGCGCGCGCAGCGCCGGCGAAGGCCTCGAGCGCGAAGTCGAGGTCGTCGTGGCTGTGGGCGGCCGACACCTGCACGCGGATGCGCGCCTTGTCCCTGGGCACCACCGGGTACGAGAACCCGACCACGTACACGCCCTGCGCGAGCAGCCGGGCGGCCATGTCCCTGGCGAGGCGGGCGTCGCCCAGCATGATCGGCACGATCGGGTGGTCCTTGCCGGCGATCGTCAGCCCGAGCGCCGCGATCCCTTGCCGGAAGTAGGCCGTGTTGTCGTGCAGCTTGTGCACCAGGTCGTGCGAGTCGGACAGCAGCCGCAGCGCCTGCAGCGAGGCCGCGGCGATCATCGGCGCCAGTGAGTTCGAGAACAGGTACGGCCGCGAGCGCTGCCGCAGCGTCGTCACGACGTCGCGGTGCGAGGCCGTGTAACCGCCGCTCGCGCCGCCCAGCGCCTTGCCGAACGTGCCGGTGTAGATGTCGATCCTGTCGGCCACGCCGCAGTGCTCCGGGGTGCCCCGGCCGCTGTCGCCGAGCACGCCGACCGAGTGCGAGTCGTCGACCATGACGAGCGCGTCGTAGCGCTCGGCCAGGTCGCAGATCTCGGCGAGCGGCGCGATGACGCCGTCCATCGAGAAGACGCCGTCGGTGGCGATCAGACGCACGCGTGCCGCCGACGCCTCCTTGAGGCGCGCCTCGAGCTCGTCCATGTCGGCGTTGCGGTAGCGCAGGCGCTGCGCCTTGCAGAGCCGCACGCCGTCGATGATGCTGGCGTGGTTGAGCTCGTCGCTCACGATCATGTCGTCGGCCGTGAGCAGCGTCTCGAACAGGCCGCCGTTGGCGTCGAAGCACGACGAGTAGAGGATGGCGTCGTCGGTGCCGAGGAACTCGCTCAGCGCCCTCTCGAGCTCGTGGTGGAGCGATTGCGTGCCGCAGATGAAGCGCACCGACGAGACGCCGTAACCCCAGGCGTCGAGGGCGGCGCGGGCCGCCTGCACCACGGCCGGGTGCGAGGACAGGCCCAGGTAGTTGTTGGCGCACATGTTGAGCACCCGTTTGCCGTCGGCCAGCACGACCCAGGCGTCCTGGGCGCCGGCGATGGCGTGCTCGTCCTTGTACAACCCGTCGGCCCTGGCCTGGTCGAGGGCGGCGTGCAGCGCCTGGCTGAAGGAATCTGGATACATGGTGTGCTCCTAGCCGGGAGGGCTCCGTTTCAGGCGGTCGCCCAGTCGAGGATGACCTTTCCGGAGCGACCGGTCAGCATCACGTCGAACGCGGTCTCGAACTCGGTGTAGGGGAACCGGTGGGTGATGACCGGCGAGACGTCGAGCCCGCTCTGCAGCATCGCCGTCATCTTGTACCAGGTCTCGTACATCTCGCGACCGTAGATGCCCTTGAGCGTGAGGCCCGAGAAGATGACCTTCTCCCAGTCGATCGCGCTCTCGCCTTCGAGGAACCCGAGCAGGCCGATGCGCCCGCCGTGGCACATGGCGGCGAGCATGCCGCGCAGCGCGGCCGGGCTGCCCGACATCTCGAGCCCCACGTCGAAGCCCTCGGTCATGCCGAGCTCGGCGAACGCGTCGCTCGGCTCGTGGCTGCGGGCGTCGAGCACGAGCGAAGCGCCCATCACCCTGGCGAGCTCGAGACGGTGGGGGTTGATGTCGGACACGACGACGTGGCGCGCGCCGACGTGGCGCACGATCGCGGTCGCCAGGCAGCCGACGGGACCCGCGCCGGTGATCAGCACGTCCTCGCCGACGAGGTCGAACGACAGGGCCGTGTGGGTCGCGTTGCCGAGCGGGTCGCAGATCGAGAGCACGTCGAGCGGGATGGCGGGGTCGGCCGCCCAGATGTTCGACGACGGCAGCACCAGGTACTCGGCGAAGGCGCCGTCGCGCGTCGCCCCGATGCTGATCGTGTTGACGCAGAGATGGCGGCGCCCGGCCCGGCAGTTGCGGCAGTGCCCGCAGACGATGTGGCCCTCACCGGTGACGAGCTCGCCGGGCGTCAGGCCGCGCACGTCGGCGCCCACCTCGTGGATCACGCCGACGAACTCGTGCCCGGCGACGAGCGGCACCGGCACGGTGCGGCTGGCCCACTCGTCCCAGGCGTAGATGTGCACGTCGGTGCCGCAGATGGCCGTCTTCAGGATGCGCACGAGCACGTCGTCGCGGCCGACTGCGGGGGTCGGCACCTCGACGAGCTCGAGCCCGGGACCGCGCTTCGTCTTGACCAGCGCTTTCATGCTCCGTCTCCCCGTCGTGACCGGCCGGCGCCCGTGCCCGGACGCGGCCTCGTGCCCTTCGTCAGTACGTGCTCGGCGTGGGGGACAGGCCGTACATCTCACGCGCCTGCGCCGGGGTGGCGATCTCGCGGCCGAGCTCGCGGGCCAGGCGCACGACCTTCTCGACGGCCTCGCCGTTGCCCTTGAGCTTCACGCCGCGTGACAGGTAGAGGTTGTCCTCGAGGCCGACGCGCACGTTGCCGCCGAGCATGATGGCGAGGGTGGCGAGCGGCCACTGGAACTTGCCGATGCTGGCCACCGTGAAGAGCGAGTCGGGCGGCAGCTCGCGCAGCATCTCGAGCACGTTCCAGGGGGTCGGGTAGCTGCAGGTCTGCACGCCCATCACGAACTGGTGGGCGTAGGGCGGCTTGATCAGGTCGCGCTCGATGAGGCCGCGGCTCACCCAGTACTCGCCGGGGTGGTACATCTCGAGCTCGGGCTTGATGCCCTTCTCGAGCATGACCGTGGCGAGCTGGTCGATGAAGCCATAGGTGAAGGGCATGCACATGTCGACGAGCATGGCCTCGCGGGGATGGGGCAGCGGCGGCTTGCGCGCCGCGAGCTCGAAGCGCTCCATGTCGGGGCCGAGGTTGAGCGAGGCCATCTCGGGCAGCGCGTCGAGGCAGGCGATGCGGGCCTCCATCGTGGTGGTCGGCCCGCCGCCGGTCGTGTTGTTGATGATGATCTCGGGGCAGCGCGCGCGCACCAGGCCGTTGATCTCGAGATAGACCGCCGGGTCCTCGGCGCAGTTCGTGAAGTTGCCGGGGTCGCGGCCGTGGATGTGGACGACCGCGGCGCCCGCCTCGTAGGCCTCGCCGGCCTGCGCGGCGATCTCCGCGGGCAGCTCGGGCAGCGCCGGGTGGCTCTCCTTGCCCTGGATGCCGCCGTTGACCGCGACCGTGATCACCAGCGGCGGGAGCTTGCTCGTGCGCCGCATCCACTGCTGAGAGTCTGCGAAATCCCAGATGACGTCTTCCACGGTCTGCTCTCCCCGGTCGCGTGTGGCGTGTGACGGTGGTGGAGCCGAAGCGGCCGGCAGGTGCGGCGGGGCCGGCCGCGGAAGAAGGTCAGAGGCCTGCCATCATGCGCTCGCGGGCGTGATGGCAGTGGTCGCGCCCGGCGGCCTCGGCGCGGTCGGCGTCGCGGGCGCGCAGCGCCGCGACCATCGCTCGATGATCGGCGATCGCCCCCGTCGCCGTGCCGGCGCGCTTGAAGCCGAGGAACACGAAGCGCGTCGAGAGCCGGTGGAGGGTGTCGTGGAACTCGATCAGGAAGTGGTTCGAGGAAGCGCCGGCGATGACGTTGTGGAAGGTGAAGTCGAGCTCGACCACCTGCTCGAAGTCGCCGGCCGCCTCGGCCTCGTCGGACAGTCGCAGGAGCTCGTCGAGCTCGGTGAGCTGGGCGTCGGTCAGCCGCTTCGCCGCGAGCCGCATGAGCGTCGCATCGACGGCCTCGGTGGCCTCGAGCATGGCGAAGAAGTCGGTCAGGTTGAGCGTGGCGACCGACACGCCGCGATGGGGCGTGGCGACCACGAGGTGCTCGCGGACGAGCTGCTGCAGGGCCTCTCTGATCGGCGTGCGCGAGACCTTGAGGTGGGCGCCCAGACTCTCTTCGGTGATGGCTTCGCCGGGCTCGAGCTCGAGCGTGATGATCATGCGGCGCAGCTCACGCAGCGCGGTGTCGCTCGCGCGCTCGTACTGGCCGGCGCCGGCCGTCGCCTTGCTCCTCGCCATGTCAGCGGCACCTCTGGTGCAGAGGAACGTGCGCGAGACGATGATGGTCGAGGAGCGGCACGGTGACCTCGCGGGCAGACTCGTATACGGTGTGTATGCACATCGTAGGGGGCGCGGCAGGCACTGTCAAACGTAAAGACGCACGCCTGCTGACGGCTGGGGGCGGCGAGCAGGTATCATCTGAGGTGCATGAGTACGACGGCCGTGCCTTTCGACTCCGACGCGCTGCGCGCGAACCTCGCGAGCACGGCGCAGGACGTGGTCATCCCTGAGCGTTTCCTGCCGCTGCTGCGGGCGGTCGACGGGCTGTACGGCGTGCGCGCTTCGCTCGCCGAGACCATGGACGAGTACTTCCACGCCTATCGCAACGCCGACCTGCTGATCGACGGCTTTCAGGTCACCCTGCTGCGCAACTGGAACCATTTCGAGGTCGGCGACGAGCGCGCCGATCTGTTCGGGCTGCTCGCCGAGCTCGTGCTCGGCCTGCTCGACACGACGCTTGCGCCTGAGCAGTTCTCGCTGCTGCTGCGCACGCTGCTGCTGTGGTGTGCCGGCGCCCTGGGCGGCCCGCACGGCGACGCCTACGACGACGGCCTGGCGGCGATCGCCGCCTCGCTCGAGGCGCTGCTGCCGCGCCAGACCGCGGCCTTCCTCGAGCGCGACGCGCTGCTGCGCGACGTCGTCGAGCGCGTCGCCGGCCGGCCCGCTCTCGCCGGCGCCTTCGGCGAGCTCTACCGCGGCGTGCTGCTGGCCGGCTACCGGCGCCTCGAGGAGCGCCTCGACGTGCCGAGCTGGGCGACCGTGCAGGTCGCCGGCCTGACCGACCCCGCCGACGTCGCCGAGCGCTTCGACTTTCTCGCCGGCGGCCACCTGCTCGAGCTGATCTGGGCCGCCGACGCGGCGCCCGGTGAAGAGCTCGTGGCGCCCGGTCTGCCGCTCTTCTCGGAGCTGCTCGAGCGCGCGCTCGGCCGCCTGTTCGGGGTGGCCAACATCGAGGACCGCTTCGCCGTCTGCCTCTTCTTCCTGAAGGACGACATGCTCGGCTACCGCCAGAAAGAGGCCATGGTCGAGCTGCTCGATGTCGTCAAGCAGATGCTGCGGCCCGACCGCGGCATGGACGTCGACATGATCCTGAGCCGCCTCACCGCCTTCTTCCGCGATCGCGACAACCAGTTCCTGCTGATGCGCTTCAAGTGCTACGAGGCGATCGGCGTGGCGATCGGCGAGGCGTCGAACGTGAAGGCGGTCGACCACCTCGTCGCCGACGTGCTGTCGTGGCGTTTCCAGTACCCCGAGATCCGCGGCGCGACCGACGACTGGGCGACCGTGGTCAACCCGTACCACCTGCCCAAGATCCGCTGCTGGATGCGGATCATCGAGTCCAACCCGGCGCTCTACGAGCGCCTCGCCGCGGCGCTCAACGTGCAGCTCAAGCTGGGCGGCGTGTACATCGCCGACACCGACCTGTTCCAGCGCGACGTCACGCGCTTTCTGAACACCGACATCAGACCGATCTACTTCGTCGCCAAGCAGCTCCTGCGGACGCTGCCGGTCTACTTCAACGAGGTCGGAGCCGAGGGCGAGCTGCGCACCGTCTCGACCGGCATCGACGAGCTCTCAGGGCGCCACGACTCGCTCGTGCACTTCCTGCGCAAGCAGCTCCACGCCGAGTCGTCGAATCGCATGGTCGACTTCAGCCGCGAGGTGCTGCGCTACTGGCTGACGCTCGATCCGGCCCGCCTTGCGCCCTACGTGTCGGAGACGACCTTTGCGGCGGTGCGCGACGAGGCCGAGTGGGCCCGCGGTCCGCACGAGGCCCTGCTCGTGCTGCTGCCGGGCGGCACGCCGCCGGCCGGCGACGAGGCCACCGAAGCCTTCGTCGACCGGCTCGCCGAGACGGCGCCCGACGCGCTCGCCGAGCGGCTCGGGCTCGACCCGGCCACGGTGCTCACCGAGCTTGCGCCGCCGGGCGACGGCGCCGCCGACGACGTCGGCGGGCCGCGCCGCGTGGCGCTCATGGTGCGCACCGTGCAGCTCCTGACCGCCAAGTACTCGCTCGACACCGCCGAGGTCGGCCACGCGGTCACCCGGCACCTTGCCCTCGACGCCGCCAGCCGGCGCCGCTTCGAGCGGGCCCTCACCTCGTGGCGGCGCGACCCCGTGCCGGCGCGCCGCGACCGCCTGCTCGACGCCGCCCTCACGGTGCTCGAGGAGCTCAAGGCGATCATCCTCGACCCGGCGCCCTCGGTGTCGACCGAGAACATCTACCAGAAGCGCCACATCGCCGCCGGCATCCCGTCGATCTACGGCAACTACACGGAGCCCAAGTTCGACGCCCTGGGGCTTTCGTTCCGCGTCGAGAGCCTGGTCGACCGGCTCTTCGACGACCTCGTGGCCGAGGGCATCGAGCCCTACGTCACGCGCTGGTCGCTCGAGCGCATGGCCGAGGCGATCGGGCGCTTCCAGCGCGCCCTTGCGGTCGAGGGCGTCGACTCGCGCGCCCTGGTCGCCAACCTCGACATGCTGAACAGCAGCTTCGGCAGCCACAACTTCACGTTCCGCCAGTACCAGAACCTGTTCCAGTTCCTGGTGAACGCGGTGACCGAGATCTCGGCCAACGCGATCCTCTCCCACGACCAGGTGCTGCACACGGTGCTGATCAACGACACCCGCCAGTGCGAGGCGCGCGACCTGTCGGTCGACGCCGTCGCCGAGCTCGTGCTGCGCGAGGTGCTCGTGTCGGCGCTCGGCATGCAGGCCCTCGACAGCTTCGCCGGCGCCGCCTTGCGGCGCATCTCACTGCTGAACGGCCGCCTCGGCAGCCAGGCGCTCACCCGCATGATGAACTACGACCCCGAGCGCCTGGTGTCGTTCCTGCACCGGCCCGACCCCGACACCGACGACCAGCACACGCTGGGCTTCAAGGGCCTGGGCCTCAAGCAGATGGCCTCGTACGGCCACAACGTGCCCGAGGGCTTCGTGCTCAGCACCGAGCTGTTCAGCGCCACGCCGGCGCTGTCGTATCGGCCGCTCTACGACGACACGATCGAGCGCATCGCCGGCGCCCTCGCCCAGCTCGAGAAGGTGACCGGCCGGCGCCTGGGCGACGCCGCGCGGCCGCTGCTGCTGTCGATCCGCTCGGGCGCCGCCGTGTCGATGCCGGGCCTCATGACGACCTTCGTCAACGTCGGCCTGAACGACGAGCTCGCCGAGTCGATGTCGTCCGAGCCGCGCCAGAGCTGGGCCGCCTGGGACTGCTACCGGCGCTTCCTGCAGTCCTGGGCCATGTCGTCGGGCATCGACCGCGACGTCTTCGACGCGATCATGACCGAGTTCAAGGAGCGCTACGGCGTCGAGCAGAAGCTCGACTTCAGCGTGGCCCAGATGCGCGAGATCGCCTTTACCTACAAGGACCGCGCCCGCCAGGGCGGCGTGGTCTTCGTCGAGGACCCCTTCACCCAGCTCGTGTCGTGCGTCTTCAAGGTGCTCGAGTCGTGGGACTCGCCCCACGCCCGGCTGTACCGCCAGTACGTCGGCCTGGCCGAGGAGTGGGGCACGGCGGTCGTCGTGCAGCGCATGGTCTTCGGCAACCTGAGCCGCGAGTCGGGCTCGGGCGTGACCTTCACCCACAACCCGCTCGACCCCTACAGCCGCCAGGTGCGCCTGTTCGGCGACTTCGCCGTGCAGAGCCAGGGCGAGGACCTGGTCGGTGGCCTCGTGTTCCCGCTGCCGATCTCCGAGGCGCAGCGTCTGGGCAGCCCCACCTATCGCGGCACCGACCACTCGCTCGAGCGCGACTACCCGGCGGTCTACGGCGAGCTGCTCAAGGTAGCCCAGGAACTCGTCGGCGAGCACGAGTACGACCCGCAGGAGATCGAGTTCACCTTCGAGGGGCCGGCGGCGGGCGACCTGTTCGTGCTGCAGAAGCGCGCCGTGGTGCAGGGCCGCCGCCAGTCGCGCGAGGCGGCCTACTTCGACACCTCCTCGCTCGGCTTCGGTCCGCCGGTGGCGGTGGGCATGGGCGTGTCGGGCGGCGCCTACTCGGGGCGCGTGGCGGTGAACGCCCAGCAGATCGAGCAGCTCCTGGGCGAGGCGCCCGGCGAGAACATCGTGCTGTTGCGGCCCGACACGGTGCCCGAGGACATCGCCATGATCACCCGCGTGAACGCCATCCTCACGGCCCGCGGCGGCGCCACCTCGCACGCCGCGGTCACGGCCAAGCGCCTCGGCAAGACGGCGGTGGTCGACTGCCGCGACCTCGAGGTGGTCGAGCGCAGCGGCGTCGCCCGCCTGGCCGGCGCCGAGCTGCACGCCGGCGACTGGCTGTCGATCGACGGGCGCACCGGCAACATCTTCGCCGGCCGTCTGCCGACCCTCTCCGAGCCGGCGCTGCCCCAGGCCGCGCCGGGCGCCGTGGGCGACGCGTGAAGATCGCGCTGCTGCAGCTCGACCCGACGGTCGGCGACCTCGAGGGCAACGCGGCGCTGCTCGCCGAGGCGGCCGCGGCCGCGGGCCGCGCCGGCGCCGACCTGGCGGTGGCCTCGGAGCTCGTCCTGCTGGGCTACCCGCCGCGCGACCTGCTGCTGCGGCGCTCGTTCGTCGAGCGCTCCTGGCAGGTGTGCGGCGAGCTCGCTCGCGAGCTTGCCGCCGGCCCACCCCTGCTCGTCGGCCTCGCCGAGACCAACGAGGGCGCCGGCCGGCCGCTGTTCAACGCGGCGGCGCTGCTCGCCGGCGGCGAGGTGCACGGCGTCTACCGCAAGACGCTGCTGCCCACCTACGACGTGTTCGACGAGGACCGCTACTTCGAGCCGGCCGGCGGGCCGCAGGTGCTGCCCTTCGAGGGGCGGCTCCTGGGCGTGTCGGTCTGCGAGGACGTCTGGAACGACCGCGACTTCTGGCAGCGGCGGCGGTACCACTCCGATCCCGTCGGCGAGCTCATCGGCGCCGGCGCCACGTGTCTGCTCAACCTCTCGGCCTCGCCCTTCACCATGGGCAAGCAGCGCCATCGCGAGGCCATGCTCGGCGCCCTCGCCCGCAAGCACGGCGTGCCGGTGATCTACGTGAACCAGGTGGGCGCCGCCGACGAGCTCGTCTTCGACGGGCGCAGCGGCGCCTTCGCGGCCGACGGAACGCTCGCCGCTCGCGCCGCCGCCTTCGCCCCCGACGTGCTGGTCGTCGACCTCGACGAGCTCGGCGCGCCCGGCGCGGGGGCCCCCGGCACGGGCCCGCTGCGCGCGGCCGCACACGTGCTCGCGCCTGCGCCCCCGCTCGCGCCTGCGGCCCCACTCGCGCCTGCGGCCCCGCTCGCGCCTGCGGCCCGGCCCGTGCCGGCTGCGCTCGCGCCCGACGACTTCAGGCCGGCCTCCGAGGTCTGGCGGGCGCTCGTCCTGGGCGTGCGCGACTACGTCGCCAAGAGCGGCTTTCGGCGCGCCCTGCTCGGCCTGTCGGGCGGCATCGACTCGGCCCTGGTGGCGGCGGTGGCGGCCGAGGCGCTCGGCCCCGACAACCTGCTGACCGTGCTCATGCCGTCGCCGTTCTCGAGCGCCGGCAGCGTGACCGACGCCCGCGCCCTGGCCGACAACCTCGGCGTGCGTGCGGTCACCCTGCCGATCGCCGACCTCATGACGGCCTTCGACGCAGCCCTGGCGCCGGTCTTCGCCGGCCTGCCGCCGGGCGTGACCGAGGAGAACGTCCAGGCCCGCATCCGCGGCAACCTGCTCATGGCCCTCTCCAACAAGTTCGACGCGCTGCTGCTCACCACGGGCAACAAGTCGGAGCTCGCCGTGGGCTACTGCACGATCTACGGCGACATGTCGGGCGGTCTGGCCGTGATCTCCGACGTGCCCAAGACCCTGGTCTACGAGGTGGCACGTTTCGTGAACGAGCGCGCCGGGCGCGAGCTGGTCCCCCGGGCGATCATCGACAAGGCGCCCTCGGCCGAGCTGCGCCCCGACCAGACCGACCAGGACAGCCTGCCGCCCTACGACGTGCTCGACGCCATCCTCGCGTTGCTGATCGAGGAGCACCTGGGGGCCGACGAGATCGTCGCCCGTGGCTACGAGCGTGCCACGGTCGAGCGCGTGGTGCGTCTGGTGGCCGCCAACGAGTTCAAGCGCAAGCAGGCGGCGCCCGGCCTGAAGGTCACCGACCGCGCCTTCGGCGTGGGCTGGCGCATGCCGATCGCCACGGTGCCGCGGGTGCGGCGGCCGGCTGCGCCGGGCGCCGCACCCGGGCCATTCTCAGCCTCTACCTGACGGTCAGCTTCGCGCTGCCGACGCTCGCCTGGGCGTTGCCGGCGGCGTCGCTCGGCATACACGTACCAGCGGTAGCTGCCCTTCGCCATCGTCGCCCTGAGCGACGCCGAAAGCGCCGCGTTCTCGCGTTGCGGGCCGAGCGTGAACGTGCGCACGAGCTTGCCCTTTGCGGTCCGCACGAGGATGACGACGAGCGCCGTGCCGCCGCCCCTGTCGCTGACCTCGTAGCGCAGAGCGCAACGGTGGGCGCGCGTCACGGTGACGGCGCCCAGCGCCTTCGTCCGTGGACGGCTGGGGTCGCGCGCGCCGCCCGTCGTCGTGGCGAGGATGCCGCCCTCCTCGCCGACGGCCCACACGTGGGTCGCGTCGGTGCAGGCGAGACCGTAGAGGGACTGCCCGGAGCCGACGTTCTGGGCCGTCCAGGTCGCGCCGCCGTCGGTCGTGGCGATGACGCCGTCGTCGGGCATCCAGGTGGTCGCCCAGCCGTGCAGCGCGTCCGGGGTGAAGGCGATGTCGAGCAGGCCGGTGGCGAGCGGGGCGACGCTGGTCGGCGTCCACGTGGTGCCGCCGTCGGTGGTGCGGTACACGTGGCCGCTGGTGGCCGCCACGACCCGCGGGGCGCCCCGGTGCGGCCGTCCGGCTCAGGCGCCGGTGACGGGGGCCGGCGGCGTGGTCGCCGCGGGCTCGAGTTCGGGCAGGCAGGCCGCGACGCGGTTCTGGCCGCGCCGCTTGGCCTGGTAGAGCGCGCGGTCGGCTGCGGCCACGAGCTCCTCGGCGGTGTGTGGCTCATCGGCGATGCACGTCACGCCCACGCTGATCGTGATGGGCCTGGCGAGCGGCGGCGTGACGAGGTCGCGGGCGCGCTCCTCGACGGCCGCCCGCAGGCGCTCGGCCGTCGTCACGGCACCCTCGGACCGCACGTTCTCGCGGCCCTCGGCCGACGTCTCGCCGGTGCCGGCCTGCCGCTCGAGCGGGGTGTTGGGCAGCAGGGCGGCGAACTCGTCGCCGCCGTAGCGGCAGACCACGTCGATGTCGGCGCGTAGCGTCTCGCGCAGGACGCGGGCGATCGCGACGAGGGCGGCGTCGCCGGCCTGGTGGCCGTACGTGTCGTTGAACTGCTTGAAGTCGTCGACGTCGAACATGAGAAGCGAGAACGGCGTGCGATAGCGGCGAAAGCGCGCCGTCTCCTCGCGCAGGCGGTCGTGCAGGTGGCGGTAGTTGAACAGGCCGGTCAGGCCGTCGGTCAGGGCCTGGAGCTGCATGGCCTGGTAGGCGCGGCCGGCATGCAGGGCGGCGGCCGCGTGCTCGCCGAGGCCGCGGGCCAGGTCGAGCTCGTACGACGTGAACTCGCGCTCGCCGGAACGCTCGACGAGCAGCATCGTGCCGAGAAGGTGGTCGCCGTAGACGAGCGGCACGTGCAGGTGGGTGAGCTCGCCGGCGTCGTGCATGGCCCGCCGCACGTGCGCCGGTACCGATTCGTCAGTCACCCGCTCGAGCACGATCTCGCGCTGTTCGAGCGCCAGGCGGTCGCCCGAGTGGCGCTCGACGGGGATGGGCACGTTGGCCGGCTCGATCTCGGCCGCGCCGAACGAGATGCGCGGCACGAGCGCGCGGTCGTCGGCGAGGTACTCGTAGATGGCGCTGCCCGGCACGTTCAGGGCCTCGGCCGCGGAGCGGGCCATGACGGCCAGGGTCTCATCGAGCCCGACGGTCGAGGTGAGCGCCCGGCTCGCCTTGAGCAGCGAGTGCAGCGAGCGGTTCTGCTGCTCGAGTGCGGTGAACAGGTCGGCGTTGCGAATGGCGATCGCGGCGAGCACGGCGACCTGGGCGAAGAGCTCGACCTCTGCGGCGGTGAAGCGCCGGCACGAGGCGGTCTCGACGAGGCCGAGGACACCGATGATCCGGCCGTCGAACTCGAGCGGCGCGTCGAGCGTGGATTTCTCGCTCCAGCGGTCCATCTCGCGGGCTTCGGCCGCGGGCAGGTCGGGATCGTCGCGGTGGACCTCGACGATCTTGCCCTCGTGCACGGTGGGCAGGAAGCTCGGCCGCAGGTCGGGGTGGAAGGGCTCGCCCGTGACCTGCTCGCTCACCTGGTGGTGGGCCTCGCAGACCCAGGGGCCGTCGCCGCGCTCGAGCTCGCGGTCCCAGAAGGCGAGGTAGGTGAGCAGGTCGGCGTCGGCGTCGTAGCGGTGGATGTCGCACGAGTAGACGTCGAACGCCTGCCCGACCTGGCGCGCGATGCGCGCCATGACGTCGCCCACCTCGAGGGTCGACGCGATCGTGGCGCCGATCTCGGCGATGATGGTCTGGCCGTCCTTCATGCTCTTCCGCACCTCGAGCCCGTGCCTTCTTCGGCCGCGCCGGCGCCACGCTCGCGGGCGTCGTCGGTCGGTGGCGTGGTCACCGTGAGGTATCGGAGCGCCGGTCGAGCGACTTGACCCGCCAGGAGGCCGGCCAAGTCTCCGGTCCCGCGTACCCGAAGTCAAGGGGCGGCAGCCGTCGACGCATCGCAGGCAGGCGCCCCGCGCGCTCGCGGACCGCCGTGGTCTCTCTGGTAAGCTGGCCGCCATCGTTCGACGTCCCGGGCCGGCGACGCCGGGACGTTGCGATCTGGGCGTGCGGCTCACACACGCGCGGCGGGGGAGAGGTGACGATGACGGCGGCTGCGATCGGTGACGGGGCGCGGGGTGGGCGCGGCGACCGCCCCAGGCGGTCGCCGCGCCCACCCCGCGCCGTGCCGCTCCTCCCGCTTGCGACCTGCCGCCTGGCGCTCGTGGTGAGCGCCATCTGCCCGGCGCCGCGTGGCGGCGGCCTCGACTCCGGGGTGCGCGTCGGTGCGCCCGTGCTGCGCGACGTGGCCGGCGACGTCGACACCGCCGCCCTGATCGCCGCCTCGCGTGGCGGCGACCCCGGCGAGGCCAACCTCGACCGCAACCTCGCCTGCGCCCTCGACCGCCTGCGCGAGGCCGTGGCGGCCGGGCGGCTCGGCGCGCTCGCCGAACGTCACCTCGCCCTCGGCGGGGTGACGGCGGCCGGCGAGCGCGACCTGCGCCGCTGCGCAGCCGCGGCCGCCGGCCGCCTGGCGGCCGGCGGCGCCGACGTCGCCCTGCTCGTGCCCACCTGACCGCTCTGCAGCCGGTCCGTGCGACTGGTCGCCGTCGCGCTCGAGCGGAGCGGCATCGCCACCGTGGCGCTCCAGCTCATGCACCCGGCGCCGGCCGAAGACCCGCCGCCGCGCGCCCTCTGGGTGCCGTTCTGGCACGGCTACGCGCTCGGGGCGCCCGACGACCCGGCCGCCCAGCGGGCCGTGATCGAGGCTGCCCTGACGCTGCTCGAAGACGAGCGACGGGGCGCGCCGGTCTGGCGCGACTACCGGCCGCCGGCCCAGGGTTGAGGCGCCGCTCGCTCGTCCGTTTTCGCCGCCGTCCGCCTGGGCATCAGTCGGCCACACGCGAAGGAGGAGCCATGGCGGCGCTCGTCAGGCAGGTCGCGAGAGTGGTGCACCCGCGTCCGGTGATCGAAGGGGCCGGCGTGCGGCTGCTGCGCACGATCGGCGGGGTGACGCTCGACTACCACGACCCCTTCCTGCTGCTCGACCACTTCGAGTCGGACGACCCCGACGACTACCTGGCCGGCTTTCCGCTGCACCCGCACCGCGGCATCGAGACGGTCACCTACATGCTGGCCGGCGAGGTGGACCACAAGGACACGCTCGGCAACGCCGGCACGATCGGTCCCGGCGACGCCCAGTGGATGACGGCGGGCGGCGGCATCATGCACGAGGAGATGCCGCGGCCGCGCGAGGGCCGCATGGCCGGCTTCCAGCTCTGGGTCAACATGCCGGCGGCGCTCAAGCTCTCGCGGCCGCGCTACCAGGACGTGGCGGCGGCCGCGATCCCGCTGGTAGAACGCCCCGGCGGCGTGCGCGTGCGCGTCGTCGCCGGCGCGGTCGACGGGGTGGGCGGCCCGGTGACGGCGATCTCCGCAGAGCCGGAGTACCTCGACGTCGAGCTGCCGCCGCGCAGCGCCTTCACCCAGGCCGTGCCCCGCGGTCACGCCGCCTTCGTCTACGTCTACCGGGGCAGCCTCGCGCTGGGCCCGTTCGCCGACGGCGGAGGGCGACCCACAGCCGGCGGGAGCGCCGCGACCGGTGGCAGCGTCGCGGCCGGGGGGAGCGCCACGACCGGCCGCAGCGCCGGCGGCAGAGAGGGCGTCCCCGGAGCCGCGGCGCTCGTGTCCGCGCCGGCGCTCGTCGTGCTCGGCGACGGCGACGAGGTCGCGTTGCGCAGCGGCGCGCAGGGCGCTCGCGCGCTGCTGGTCTCGGGCGCGCCGCTCGGCGAGCCGATCGCCCGCTACGGCCCGTTCGTCATGAACACGCGGGCGGAGCTCGAGCAGGCGCTGCGCGATCTGCGCGACGGCACGTTCGTCTGGACCGAAGAGCGCGCCGGCTGAGCTCCGTTTGGCGCTGGGTACTATCTCAGGGTGAAGGTCGACCAGCGGAGGCGAGAGTGGCCAAGAACGTCCTGTTCCTGTCGAGCGCAGACAGCGTGCGCAGCCAGATGGCTGTGGGTTTTCTGCGGGTGCTGGCCCCCGACGCCTTCGAGGCGGCGAGCGCCGGCTCGCGCGCCGACGGCGTCGACCCGCGTGCGGTGGCCGTCATGGCCGAGCGCGGCATCGACATCGCCGACCAGCGGTCCAAGGGCCTCGACGAGTTCATGGGCAAGGCCCGCTTCGACTTTCTGATCACCGTGTGCGATCGCGACGAGAAGGGCTGCCCCATGTTCCCCGGGGTCGGCACACGCGAGTACTGGCCGATCGACGACCCGGTCCCCAGGGCCGCCGGCGACGACGACCTCGCTCCCTTCCGCGACGTGCGCGACTACCTCGAGGAGCGCGTGCGGCGCTTTCTCGTAGAGCGTCGCTACAGGCAGGTGGTCGAGCTGCCGGCTCCGGCGGCGCACTGACGTCGCCGGCCGTCCAGCGCGTCAGTCCTGGTCGTCGATCTCGCTGTGCCAGGCCGCCCGGGTGCCGACCCGGGCGCGGAGCCTGAAGCGCAGGCTCTTGGGCGCGTCGTCGAGCGCGCCGATCAGGCGCGCGAGACCGCGCCGCACGCGCGCCTCGCCGGCGTCGTCGAGCGCGAACCCCGCGAGCAGCTCCCCCACCCGTTGCAGGTTCGTCGCGACGTCGTGGAACAGGCCCCAGTCAGCGGCGCAGCGCCGCGCGATGGCGGCGGCGTCGATCGTCGACTGCGCCCGGTGCCCGGTCTCGGCGCCGCCCGCGGCCGCGACGGCGGGTCGCCCAGCGCCCGCCGCCGGACGGTGGCCGGTCGCCGCCGGTCCCGGCCGCTCGCCCGGCTCATCGACCTCGAGCGCGTCGAGCAGCGTCACGATGTCGCGCGCGTCGTTGGCGGCCAGCCTGAAGATCTGGAGCTTGGTGAGCAGCAGGTCGGTCGGCGCCAGGGTGTACGGGTGAAGGTCGAGGCGGTCGCGCAGGGTGAGTGTGTGGTCCATGCGGAACGTGTCGAGGAAGACGTCGATGTGGTCGTCGTCGTGCGCGGGCTGGAGCGCGGCGCCGTGCCGGCAGGGCCGCACGAACCGTAGCTGACCGTTGCCGGTCGCGCCGGCGGCGCCGTAGTCCTCACGGTAGCCGAAGCGGGCGAGCACGGCGGGCAGCCGCCGCGACTCCGACGCCGGCGCGACCACGTCCAGGTCGGAGTAGTCGCGCGCGCAGAGCCTGGGGTCGCGGCAGTGCTCGCGCACCCCGAGGCCGCCGAGCAGTCGCACGGTGAGCCCCTCGGCGCGGGCCGCGTCGACCACGGCGCGCGCCTCGTCGTGCATGGCGCGGCGCTCGGCGCTCGTCGCCGTCGCGCCCGAGGCCGGCACCGCCGCGCCAGAGCACGGCGGCGCTCCGGCGGAGGGGAACGGGTCGGCCGGTGTGGGGTCGCGGCTCATCGTGGCAACTTGTCACCGGAGGGTCGGCGCGACAAACGTCGCGGGCGGCAGTCGCCCGCCGAAGCGGGCAAGGAAGGGGTGACCGACGACGTCTGAGCTCCCGTGGCGGGTGCCCACACCGGCCGAGTCGCGACGCCCGATCTGGGCGGCGGCGCTGTTCATCATCGCCGGCCAGGCCTGGGTCGCGCACAGCCTCGACCTGCACCCCGTCTGGGTCTTCCCGGCGCTCTCCACCGCCCTGCTCATCGCCTCGATCGCGGTGTTCGAGACCGCTCACGGGCCGGGTCGGCTCTCGCGCCTGCTCTCCTACGCCTTCTCGGCGGTGCTCGTGGCCGCGAACGCGGTCTCCCTGGTCCTGCTCGTGAAGGGCGTCTTCTTCGGTACGAACCTGGGCGCCGCGGGGCTGCTCACGACCGGCCTCGCCCTGTGGGTCGCCGACATCGCCGTCTTCGCGCTGCTCTTCTGGGAGATCGACGGCGGCGGGGTCGAGTCGCGGGCGCGGGGGTACCCCGGTCGCTACCCCGACCTCGTCTTTCCGCAGCAGCAGCCCGGTCAGGAGGGCATCGTGCCTCCGGCCTGGAAGCCGCGCTTCTACGACTACCTGTACGTCTCGCTGACCAGCGCGATCGCCTTCTCGCCGACCGACGCCATGCCCTACACCCTGCGCGCCAAGCTCGTCATGGGCGCCGAGAACGTCCTGTCGTTCGCGACGCTCGCGGTGGTCGTCGCCCGCGCCGTCAACATCGCTCACGGCTAGGCGGCGCACCGCCCGCCAAGCGGCGCGGGCCGGGCGTGGCGGGGCGGACGCGGGAGCTGCTCGGTGGCCTGTGCGGCCGGTCGAGTGGTTGGCGCGAGTTGTGTTTGGGCACGAAGGCGGCGTAGTCTATCAACTCGTGCGCGCGGCAGCGAAGCTGCTGCGTGCCGTCCCGCGCCCGGCCCGGCGGTCGCGGCGGGGGCGGTGTCCGCGCCTTTTCCGACGGGCGGACGACCGGGAACGTCAGCAAACGCCGACCTACGAAGGGAACTGAAACGTGCCGAGCTCGAAAGGCAAACCGCGCAAGCGTGGCCGCCCCGTTGACCCCGCCCGACGTCGCTACTGTCACTTCTGCAAGGACAAGGTCGTCCTGGTCGACTACAAGGACCTCGACGCGCTGCGTCGCTGCGTCAGCGAGCGCGGCAAGATCAAGTCGCGGCGTGTGACCGGAACGTGCCGCCGTCATCAGCGCCAGGTCGCCGTCGCGGTCAAGCGCGCCCGCGAGATGGCGCTCCTGCCGTACGCCACGATCGGGCGTGAGCTGCGCGAAGGCGGAGGCCGCGGCCGCAGGCGGTGACCGTCCGCTAGCACCCGGCGGCTCGCCGCCGGGCCGGGCCCTCGGGGGCCCGGCTCATCGGGCGAGCCGCCGCATCGCAGGTTGCCCCGCCCCTGCCGTCCTGGCCGTCGCGGGGCTGATCTGTCTCTGGCTCTGGGCGCTCGCGCCGCCGGTCACGGCGCACGCCCTGCCCAGCGGCTCCGACCCGGCAGCCGGCGCCGTCCTTTCCCGGTCTCCGCAGCGCCTCGTGCTGCGCTTCTGCGAACCGCCCGACCCGCGGCTCTCGTCGGTCGGGCTGCTCGACGCGGCCGGTCGCACCGTGCCGGGCGCCTCGCCGGCGCGCGCCACAGCGCCGCCGGCTCCTGGGCGGGGCGCGGCCTGCAGCTGTCGCTGCCAGGCACGTGGCGAATCGAGGCCGTGATCGTGCGGGCCGGCACGGCCGTCGTGATCCCGCTCATGGTGCCGGTCGCCGCGCGCCTGAGCTAAGCTGGGATGGTGGACCGGCAACAGACAGAGGGGGACGTCCCCATGCACGATCTCATCCTCGGCGAGCGCCCCCTGACGATCGCCGACGTCGTCGACGTCGCCCGCCGCGGGCGCCGGGTGGCGCTCGGCGTCGACGCCCGGCACCGTCTCGACGAGGCACGCGCCGTCGTCGAGCGCATCCTCGCCGAGGACCGCGTGGTCTACGGCGTCACGACCGGCTTCGGGCAGCTCGCCACGACGCGCATCCCGCTCGATCAGGTGCGCCGCCTGCAGCTCAACCTCGTGCGCAGCCACGCGGTCGGCGTGGGCGAGCCGCTGCCTCGCGACGTCGTGCGCGCCGCCATGCTGCTGCGCACGAGCACGATCGCCAAGGGCTATTCGGGCGTGCGCGCCGGCGTGCTCGAGACGCTCTGCGCCCTGCTCAACGCCGACCTCGTGCCCTGGGTGCCCTCGCGCGGCTCGCTCGGCGCCTCGGGCGACCTTGCGCCCTCGGCGCACCTCGTGCTCGCCATGCTGGGCGAGGGCGAGCTGCTCGGGGCGGGCGGCGAGCGTCTGCCGGCCGGGCCGGCCCTCGCCGCCGCCGGCATCGCGCCGGTCGCGCTCGAGGCCAAAGAGGGGCTCTCGCTGCTGAACGGCACGCAGTTCATGGCGGCCGTCGCCTGCCTGGCGGTGGCCGACGGCGAGGCCCTGCTCGATTCTGCCGACGTGATCGGCGCGATGAGCCTCGAGGGCCTGCGCGGCTCGGTCGGGCCCTTCGAGGAGCGCATCCAGCGCCTGCGGCCGATCCCCGGGCAGCTCCTCACCGCCGCCCACGTGCGCGCCGTGACCGCCGGCAGCGAGATCATCCTGAGCCACCTCAACTGCGACAAGGTGCAGGACGCCTACTCGATCCGCTGCATCCCCCAGGTGCACGGCGCCTGCCGCGACGCCCTGCGCTTTCTGCGCGAGGTCGGCGAGGTCGAGATCGAGTCGGTGACCGACAACCCGCTGATCTTCCCCGACTCGGGCGACGTGATCTCGGCCGGCAACTTCCACGGCGAGCCGCTCGCCCTGGCGCTCGATCTCGCCGCCATGAGCCTGGCCGAGATCGGCAGCATCAGCGAGCGCCGCACGTTTCGCATGCTCACGGCGTCGCTGTCGGAGCTGCCGCCGTTCCTCACCGCCGACAGCGGCCTGAACAACGGCTACATGATCGCCCAGTACACGGCGGCCGCTCTGGTGTCCGAGAACAAGGTGCTCTCTCACCCGGCGAGCGTCGACTCGATCCCCTCGTCGGGCGACCAGGAGGACCACGTCTCGATGGGCATGACCGCCGCCGTCAAGCTGCTCCAGGTCGCCCGCAACGTGCAGGCGATCCTGGCGATCGAGGCGCTCTGTGCGGCACAGGCGATCGACCTGCTGGCGCCGCTCGCCCCCGGCGTCGGCACCGGCGCGGCGCGCGACGTCGTGCGGGGGATGGCGGGCCGCCTCGACGAGGACCGCTACCTGGCGCCCGAGATCGAGGCCGTCGCCCGGGCCGTCGCCGCGGGCCGCTTCGCCGCCCTGCTGCGGTAGGCCGCCGAGCCGCTCGTCTCGAGGTAGGACTAAAGGCTTCGGGTGCCATTGCCGAACCAGGTCCTGTAGGCTATCCTAAGCGCAGAGCGAAGGGAGACCTGCATGGCCGTCAAGAGCGAGAGCCGCGAAGAGTACCTCGAGGCGATCTTCAAGCTCGCCGAGCAGGCCGGCGGCGCGACCGTGAGCCGCGTGGCCGACGACCTCGGCCTGGCGCCGCCGTCGGTCTCGCAGATGGTCGCCCGGCTCACCAGCGAGGGCCTGCTCGAGCGCGACGCGGCCAGCCACCTCGTGCTCACCGGCGAGGGCCGGCGCGAGGCCCTGCGCCTGATCCGCCGCCACCGCCTGAGCGAGCGCTTCCTCACCGACTACCTCGCGCTTCCCTGGGACCAGGTCCACGACGAGGCCTGCAAGCTCGAGCACGTGCTGTCCGACGAGGTCGAGCAGCGCCTGGCCGCGCAGCTCGGCAACCCCACGACCTGTCCGCACGGGCGCGCCATCCCCTCGCCCGACGGCGAGCTCGTCGCCGACGAGGCGCGGCCGCTCGCCGAGCTCGCCGCCGGCCAGCGCAGCACCATCTCCTACGTCTCCGACGAGCAGCCCGACCTGCTGCGCTACCTGTCGTCGCTCGGCCTGCTGCCCCAGACGGCCGTCGCCGTCGAAGACGTGGCGCCGTTCGGCGGCCCGCTGCTCGTGCGCGTCGGCCGGGCGCGCTACGCCCTGGGGCGCGAGGTCGCCGGCAAGATCTTCGTGCGGCCGTAGCGGCGGTGGCAACCGCCACCGACATCGTCAGGGTCGCCGAGCGGCGCTCGGCGAGCGCCCTGGTCGTCGCCCTGGCCGGCAACCCCAACGTCGGCAAGTCGACCCTCTTCAACCGTCTCACCGGCTCCGCCGTCGAGACCGCCAACTACCCCGGCATGACCGTCGGCCTGAACGTCGCCGACGCCCGCTGGGAAGGCCGCGAGGTGCAGCTCGTCGACCTGCCCGGCACCTACGGGCTCGACCCCGTCTCCGGCGACCAATGGGTGGCGCGGCACGGCCTGCTCGATTGGCGGCCCGACGTCGTGATCGCCGTGGTCGACGCCACCAACCTGGCGCGCAACCTCTACCTCGTCCTGCAGCTCGTCGACCTCGGGCCGCGCGTCGTGATCGCCCTCAACCTGATCGACGAGGCGCGCCGCCAGTCGTTGCGCATCGACCCGCAGGCGCTGTCGCGCACGCTCGACCTGCCGGTCGTGCCGATCGTCGCGCGGCGCGGCGAGGGCATCGCCGAGCTCACGGCCGCGGCCGTCGCCGTGGCCGCCGACGGCGACGGCGACGGGGCCGGCCGCGGCCGGCCCGTGCGCTACCCCGCCGCCGTCGAGGAGCGCCTGGCCGAGCTCGAGGCCGCCTTCGCCGCCGACGAGAGCGCCGACGGCCTGCCGCCGCGCGCGGTCGCGCTCGCCGTGCTCGAGGGCGACCGCGCGCTCACCGCCGCCGCGCCGCCGCGCGAGGCGCCGCCGGCCGAGCTCGCGGTGACGATCGCCGCCGCGCGACACGCCGCCGCGGCGGCCGTGGCCGAGGCCTGCACCGAGGGCCGCGCGAGCGCGCCCGCCGCCGACCGCTGGTGGCGCGCCACGACCGCCCCGCTCACCGGCGTGCCCATCCTGCTCGGCGTGCTCGCCGCCGTCTTTGCCTTCCTGTTCTTCGTCGGCGGCTGGCTGTCGACGCTGCTGACGTCGGCCTGGACGGCGACCGCCTCGCCGGTGCTCGCCGCCGCCGTGCACGACCTCGCCGGTCACGGCGCCCTGGCCGGCACCCTGCTCTGGGGGCTCGACGGCGGTATCCTCGCCGCTCTCGCCGTCGGCATCCCCTACATACTGACCTTCTACTTCGTGCTCGCCCTGCTCGAGGACTCGGGCTACATGAACGCGGCCGCGTTCCTCGCCGACCGCCTCATGCACGCCTTCGGCCTGCACGGCCGCGCCGTCATACCGCTCATGGCGGCGGCCGGCTGCAACGTGCCGGCGATCATGGGCACGCGGGTCCTGTCGACCCGGCGTGAGCGCACCATCGCCTGCGCCCTGGTCGTGCTCGTGCCCTGCAGCGCACGCACGGCCGTGATCCTCGGCTCGGTGTCGCTGTTCGTGGGCTGGCAGTGGGCGCTGCTCGTGTTCGGCATCCTCGGCTTCGTCGGCATCAGCGCCGGCGTGCTGCTCAACCGTATCCTGCCGGGTGAGCCCGAGGGCCTCGTCATGGAGATGTTCCCGTTCCGCCGGCCCTCGCTGCCGCTTGTCGCGGTCAAGACCTGGAAGCGCTTCGCCCAGTTCCTCTGGGCCGCGGCGCCCGTCATGCTGATCGGCAGCTTCGCCCTGGGCGGGCTCTACGAGACCGGCCTCATCTGGCACCTCGAGGCGCCCCTGTCGCCGATCGTCGTCACCTGGCTCGGGCTGCCGGCCGTCGCCGGCCTCACCCTGCTGCTCGCCGTGCTGCGCAAGGAGCTCGCGCTGCAGATGCTCGTCGTGTTCGCCGTGGCCCGCTACGGTGCGCGTGCCGGCGACCTGCGCTCGTTCATGACGCCTCACCAGATCGTCGTCTACGCCCTGGTCGCCGCCCTCCTCGTGCCCTGCGTGGCCACGATCGCCATGCTGGGCCGCGAGCTCGGCTTGCGGCGGGCGACGGCGATCAGCGCCGGCACCGTGGTCACCGCCGTCCTGGTCGGCGGCGCCCTGGCGCACCTGCTGCCGCTGGTCTAGCGGGCGGTCTGCGCGCTCGCACGGTCGCCCCGTCGCCTCAGGCGGCCTTCACGTCGCGGATGAGCGCGGCGACCGCCTGCTGGCCGTCGCCGTAGAGCATGCGCACGTTGCCGGCGGCAAAGAGCGGGTTCTCGACGCCGGCAAAGCCGGCGCCGGCACCGCGCTTGATCACGATCACGCCGGCGGCGCGGCCCACCTCGAGGATCGGCATGCCGTAGATGGGGCTGCCCGGGTCGGTCTTCGCCGAGAGGTTGACGGTGTCGTTGGCGCCGATCACGAGGGCTACGTCGGCGCTCGCGAACTCGGGGTTGATCTCGTCCAGGTCGTGGATGTAGTCGTACGGCACGCCGGCCTCGGCGAGCAGCACGTTCATGTGTCCCGGCATGCGCCCGGCCACCGGGTGGATCGCGAACTTCACCTGCACGCCGCGCTCGAGCAGGAGCTGGGCGAGCTCCCACACCTTGTGCTGCGCCTGGGCGACGGCCATGCCGTAGCCCGGCGCGACGATCACCTTGTGCGCGTAGGCGAGCGTGACGGCGGCGTCGAGCGGGTCGACCGGGCGGGCGGCGCCGGCCGCGGCGCCCGCCGCGGCCGGCGCCGCCCCGAAGCCGCCGAACAGCACGCCGGCGAGCGAGCGGTTCATCGCCTTCGCCATGAGCTGCGTGAGCAGCGTGCCGGCGGCGCCCACGACCATGCCGGCGATGATCATCGCGGGGTTGCCCAGCACGTAGCCCTCGAACGCCACCGCCAGGCCGGTGAGGGCGTTGTAGAGCGAGATCACGACCGGCATGTCGGCGCCGCCGATGGGCAGCGTCATGAGCACGCCGAACGCCAGGGCCACGGCCACGAACGAGAGCACGAGCGGCGCGCCGTAGTGCGGCGCGGCGCCCGTCTCGCCCAGCGCGGCGAGCACGCCGCCGGCGCCGGCGAGGGCGAGCACCGCGAGGTCGACGACGTGCTGACCGGGGAACCGCAGCACGCGCTCGACGAGGCCCTGGAGCTTGGCGAAGGCGATCAGGCTGCCGCCGAACGAGACCGCGCCGATCAGCGCCCCGACGACGGCCAGCACGGCGACGTCGGCCGGCCGGTGGGCGGCCGCCGCGCCGCCCCTGATGAGCTCGACCGCGGCGATCGCGGCCGCCGCCCCGCCGCCCATGCCGTTGAACAGGGCGATCATCTGCGGCATCGCCGTCATCGGCACGCGGCGTCCCGACCACTGTGCGAGCGCGACGCCGGCGGCGATCGTGCCGACGATCAGCAGGCGGTGGTGCATGCCCGGCGTGAGGAACGTGGCACCGGCCGCCACCGTCATGCCGGCGCCGGCCCAGACGATGCCGCGCCGCGCCGTGCGCGGCGAGCTCATGCCGCGCAGTCCGGCGATGAACAGCACCGCCGTCGCGAAGTAGCTCGCCCTGATGACGTCGACGGCCGCAGCGGCCTCCATCAGAGCCGCCCGTCGCCCGCGTTCGCGGCGCCGCCCGCGCCCGCGCCGCCGGCGCCCGCCTGGGCAGCCGGCGAGGCGGGCGCGTCCGCGGCGCCGCCCCGGTCCGCGCCGCCGCCGCCCCGGTCCGCACTCCCGGTGGCCTGATCGCGGCTGCTGCGGAACATGGCCAGCATGCGCACGGTCACGACGAAGCCGCCGTGCACGTTCAGTGTGGCCAGCAGCACGGCGACGACGCCGAGCGTCACCTCGAGCGACGTGCGCGCCAGGCCGAGGGTGACCATCGCGCCGACCAGCACGATGCCATGCACGAAGTTGGCGCCCGACATGAGCGGCGTGTGCAGGATGACGGGCACGGCGCCGATCAGGACGTAGCCGGTCACGGCCGCGAGCAGAAAGATGTAGAGGGCGGTCCAGCCGCTCACGACGCCGCCTCGACGAGCGCCCTGGTCGGCTCGTGCACGACGCGTCCGTCGCGCGTGAGCAGGCTGGCGGCGACGATCTCGTCGTCCCAGGCGGGGGAGAGCTCACCGCCGTGGACGAGCAGGGCGAGAAAGTCGGCGACGTTGCGCGCGTAGGTCTCGCTCGCGCTCACCGCCAGCCGGCCGGCCAGGTCGAGCGGCCCGAGCACGGTCACGCCGTCGCGCTCGACCGTCTCGCCGGGTCGCGTCAGCTCGCAGTTGCCGCCGCCCTCCGCCGCCAGGTCGACGATCACCGCGCCGGGCCGCATGCCAGCCACCATGGCGGCCGTCACGAGCAGCGGCGCGCGGCGGCCCGGTACGGCGGCCGTCGTGATCACGGCGTCGCTCGCCGCCACGTGGTCGGCGATCAGCGCGTCCTGGCGCTCGCGCTCGGTCGCGCTCAGCTCGCGGGCGTAGCCCCCGGCCGCCGAGGCGTCGAGATCGAGCGCCACGAAGCGCGCCCCGAGCGACTCGACCTGCTCCCGCGCCGCGGGCCGCACGTCGTAGGCCTCGACCGTCGCGCCCAGGCGGCGAGCGGTGGCGATCGCCTGCAGGCCGGCGACGCCGGCCCCCAGCACGAGCAGCCGCGCCGGGCGGATCGTGCCGGCCGGCGTGGTGAGCATGGGGAAGAAGCGTGGCAGAGCGGTCGCCGCCAGCAGCACGGCGCGGTAGCCGGCCACCGACGCCTGCGAGGTGAGCGCGTCCATGGACTGGGCGCGCGTGATGCGCGGCAGCAGCTCGAGGGCGAAGCTCGTGACGCCCGCGCCGGCCAGGGCGGCGACGCGGCCGGGGTCGCGACCCGGCTCCAGCAGACCGACCACGACCTGGCCGGGGCGCAGCAGGCCGACCTCGGCGGCGGTGGGTGGGCGCACCCTGGCGACGATCGCCGCGCCGGCGAGCAGCGCCGCCGGCTCCGCGGCCACGGTGGCGCCCGCCGCACGGTAGTCCTCGTCGGAGAAGAAGCCGCCGGCGCCGGCGCCGGCCTGCACGGTCACCGCAGCGCCGAGCGCCGCGACGCGCACCACCGCCGCCGGGACGAGGGCGACGCGCCGCTCTCCCGGCGTGACCTCGGTGAGCACCCCGACTGTCGTGGTCACTGCCCGGCCTCTCCTGCGCTCGTGCGCTGGCGGGCGCGCCGGCCGGTACGCTACGCCCTTGCCAGAAGGAGCGTCACCGCGTGGCGGCCTGGTCCAAACCAGGTGGCGCGATGCGGCTCCGAGGCGTTACACTCGCGCTCGCTTCACCCGAGGCAAGCTCTAGGCCGCCGGCCACCCTACCTCGTATCCCGGACCAGCGCGATCGAGGAGTGGCCGTGGACCGTCGAGACCCGCAGACCGCCTACGCGCAGGCGCGCGCCGCCGGCCTGCGCCCCGCCCTGCTCGAGTCGCTCGGACCGCCGGCGCCCTTCTCGCGACGCAGCCTGCTCGGCCTGGCGCCGCGCCGCGTGCTCGAGGTCTGGGACGGCTCGCTGTACGAGGGCGGCCGGCGTGTGGGGCCGGCGGCCGACCTGCTCGACGAGCTCGGCAGCGGGCTGCGCCCGGGCCACGACTTCCCCGTCTGGATCGGCTTCTTCAGCTACGAGTTCGCCGGCCGGCTCGGTTTGCCGGCGCACGCGCCGTTGCGCGGCCTGCCCGAGGCGGCCTTCTGCCTGTACGACGAGGGACGGCTGTGGTGCGACGGGCGCGCGGTGGCCGGGGCGGGGGCGCGGCCCCCAGGGGCCGCGCCCCCGCCCCGGCCACCCGCCGCGCTGCCGCGCATCGGCGTGACGAGCGACTACGCCCGCGACGACTACATCGCCGGCGTGCTCGCCGTGCAGGAGCGCATCCGCGCCGGCTGGGTCTACCAGGTCAACCTCTCGCACCGCTTCAGCTTCGCGGCCGGCGAGCTCGACCCGCTCGCCTACTACGCCGCCCTGCGCGCGGCCAACCCGAGCCCCTTCATGGGCCTCGTCGAGGGGCCAGACTGGGCCGTCGTATCGGGCAGCCCCGAGCGGCTCTTCGAGCGGCACGGCGACATCCTGACCGCGCGGCCGATCGCCGGCACCAGGCCACGCGGCGCGTCGGCGTCCGCCGACGCCGCCCTCGAGGCCGAGCTGCGCGGCTCGGCAAAGGAGCTCGCCGAGCATGTCATGCTCGTCGACCTGCTGCGCAACGACCTCGCGCGCGTCTGCCGGCCGGGCACGGTCGAGGTGAGCGAGGCGTTCACGGTGGAGCGCTACAGCCACGTCATGCACCTCGTCAGCGAGGTGCGCGGGCGCTCGCGCGCGCCGGTCGGCGAGCTGGTCCGGGCCATCTTTCCCGGGGGCACCATCACGGGCGCTCCCAAGGAGAGCGTCATGCGCGAGATCGCGCGCCTCGAGCCGGTGGCGAGGGGCGCCTACACCGGCTCGCTCGGCTATGTGTCGGGCCGGCGCTGCGACTTCAACATCCTGATCCGCAGCCTCACGGTGGCCGAGGGCCGCGGTCACATCTCGGCAGGCGGCGGCACGGTGATCGGCAGCGATCCGGCGAGCGAGTACGACGAGACCCGCCACAAGGCCGAGGCGCTGCTGCACGTGCTGGGCGGCGGCCGTTCGGGTCGCGCACCGGCGCAGCCGGTGCGCGACCACTCCTGGCGGCCGCCGCGGCCGCGAGTGCGGGCGGCGGCACGTGTCGTGTTCGTCGAGTGCCACGACTCGTTCAGTCACACGATCGTCGACTATCTGCGCGTGCTGGGCGCCACCGTGGACGTCGTCGACCACACCCGCGAGCCGGCCCGGTCGCTGCCGGGCGGCGCCACGCACCTCGTGCTCGGCCCGGGGCCGGGCGATCCGGCGAGCTCGGGCCGGCTGCTCGCCTGGGTCGAGGCCGGCCTTGCTCGCCGGCTGCCGCTGCTCGGCGTGTGCCTGGGCCATCAGGCGCTGGGGGTGGCGCTCGGCGCGCGCCTCGCGCGCGCCGAGCGCCCCGTGCACGGCGAGGCGCACGCCGTGCACCACACCGGCGACGGCCTCTTTCGCGGCCTGCCCGAGCCCGCGCCGTTCACGCGCTACCACTCGCTGCACCTCCGCGACCTGCCGGCGCAGGTGCGCTGCACCGCCTGGACCGCCGACGGCCTCGTGATGGCGATCGCTCACACCGATCTGCCGGCCTGCGGCGTCCAGTTCCACCCCGAGAGCATGCTGAGCCCCGCCGGCCGCGACCTTCTCGCCAACTTCCTTCAGCCGAAGCCGGGGTCGGCCGAATAGGGGAGAGATGGAGCGGGCGATCCACGAACATCTGCGGGCGACGCCGGCGACGGCGCTCGCCGCGCCGCTGCCGCGGCTGCCGCGGCCGGTCGCGGTCGGTCTGGGGCTGGCCGTCGTGGCCGGCATCGCCGTGCTCGACTACGCGACCGGCCCGCGCGTGCTGCTCAGCATCTTCTACCTGCTGCCGGTGATGGCCGTGACGTGGAGCACGAGCTCGACCGCCTGCGGCGCCGTCGTCATGCTCGGCTCGTGCGTCGTCGGCCCGGTCGAGTTCTTCATCGCCGGGTCGCGCTACGACAGCCTGCCGGTGGCCGTCTGGAACGCGCTGGTGCGGCTCGCCGTCTTCTCGATCGTCCTCTACCTGCTCGAGCGGCAGCGGCACCTCGTCGGCAGCCTGCAGGAGCTGGCCCAGCACGACGAGCTCACCGGCCTCGCCAACCTGCGCTCGTTCCGCGAGACCGCCGCGCGCGAGGTCGAGCGTAGCCGGAGATTCGGCCACGCGCTCTCGCTGGCCTACCTCGACATCGACGACTTCAAGGACACGAACGACCGCCAGGGCCACGAGGCGGGCGACCGTGCCCTGATCTCGCTGGCGAGCGTCGCCCTCGCGACGGTGCGCTCGGTCGACACGGTCGCCCGCCTCGGCGGCGACGAGTTCGTCGTGCTCATGCCCGAGACGGGGATGGCCGACGCGCTGCCCGTCGCGCGCCGCCTGCGTGAGGGCTTCTCGCGGGCCACCGGCGGCAGCGAGACCCGCCTCACGTGCAGCGTCGGCCTCGCCTCGTTCGAGAGCGCCCCCGACTCGGTCGAGGAGATCGTGGCGGCCGCCGCCACGCTGCTCTACGAGGCCAAGCAGGCCGGCAAGGACACGGTGCGGCACGCGTTGCTGCGGGCCGGCTCGCGCGGCGGTGCGGCGGCCGGCCGCCTGCTGCCGTTCAGCGCCCCGCCGGCGTGACAAACGTTACGCCGGACCGGTGACGCCCGGCACTACGCGCCGCGCGCCTCCGTCTCTAGACTCCCTTCGAACGCCGTTCGCGCACGCTGCCCGCGCGGGCGGCTCGGCCAACACGATCGGCGGCCGGCCGCGGGCCGGCCGCCTCGAAGGGAGGACCATGGCACGACAGGCGCCGGCCGAAGCCGGCCGGCCCCGGCCGGCGACGGAGTCGCGCGCGCCGGCGCCCGCCGCGGCTGGCGCCGGCGTGGTCGCTCGCGGCCTCGAGAAGACCTTCGCCACGCCGCAGGGCCCCATCCGCGCGGTGCGCGGCGTCGACCTGCTGATCGAACGCGGCGAGACGGTGGCGCTGCTCGGCCCCAACGGCGCCGGCAAGTCGACGACCATCGATCTGCTGCTCGGCCTCGGGCACCCCGATGCGGGCGTCGTGACCGTCTTCGGTGGCACGCCGGCCCAGGCCGTCGCCGCCGGCCAGGTCGCGGCCATGCTGCAGACCGGCGAGCTCATTCGCGACCTGTCGGTGCGCGAGTTCGTGCAGCTCGTCGCCGCCCTCTACCCGGCGGCCCTCGACGTCGACCGGGTGCTCGAGACGACCGGACTCACCGGTCTCGCCGGGCAGCGCACGCAGAAGCTCTCGGGCGGCGAGCGCCAGCGCACGCGCTTCGCCGCTGCGCTCGTGAGCGGGGCGTCGCTGCTCGTGCTCGACGAACCCACCGTGGGCATGGACGTCGAGTCGCGCCACGCGTTCTGGACGACGATCAGGGCCGCCGCCGCCGCCGGCACGACGGTGCTGTTCGCGACGCACTACCTGGACGAGGCCGACGCCTACGCCGACCGCGTGGTGCTCATGTCGGCCGGGCGTGTGGTGGCCGACGGGCCCTCGACCGAGATCAAGGCGCGGGTCGGCCGCAAGGTCATCAAGGCGACGCTGCCCGAGGCCGGCGACGCCGGGCTGCGGTCGCTGCCCGGCGTCGCCGCCGTCGAGCGGCACGGCGAGGCCGTCGCCCTGTCGTGCAGCGACTCCGACGCCGCCATCCGGGCGCTGCTCGCGGGCTGGCCCGGCGTGCGCGACATCGAGATCGCCGGCGCCGGTCTCGAGCAGGCCTTCCTCGAGCTGACCGGCGACGGCCGGCCGGCGCAACGCGACGACACGGCCATCGCCGGCCGCCCCAGGGAGAGAGCATGAACGCCCTCGTCTACACCCGCTTCGAGCTGCTGCGCACGCTGCGCAGCCGGCGCTTCTTCGTGATGTCGCTGGGGTTCCCCCTCGCCATCTACTTTCTGATCGCGGCGCCGAACCGCAACGTGACCGACCTGGCCGGCACCGGTATCCCGGCGCCCACGTACTACATGATCGGCCTCGCGTCGTTCGGCACCATGGCCGCCATCCTGTCGAGCGGCACGCGCATCGCCGGCGAGCGCGCTGTCGGCTGGAACCGCCAGCTCCGCGTCACCCCGCTGCGCACGCGCGACTACTTTCGCGCCAAGCTGGTCTCGGCCTACCTCATGGCCGGCCTGACGATCGGCCTGCTGTACCTGGCGGGCACGCTGCTCGGCGTGCGCCTGTCGGCCGGCGAGTGGCTCCACATGACCGAGCTCCTGCTGATCGGGCTGATCCCGCTCGCCGCTCTGGGCATCCTCTGCGGCCACTGGCTCACGACCGACGCTGTCGGTCCGGCCATGGGCGGCCTGACCGCCACGCTCGCCTTCGTGAGCGGCGCCTGGTACCCGCTCGGTCACGGCCTGCTGGACACGATCGCCCAGTGCCTGCCGTCGTACTGGCTCGTGCAGGCCAGCCACGCGGCGCTCGGGGCGGGTGGCTGGCCGGCGAAGGGCTGGCTCGTCGTGGCCGCCTGGAGCCTGGGCCTGTCGCTGCTCGCCGCCCGGGCCTACCGCAAGGACACCAGGCGGGTGTGAGCGGATCGAGCCGGCGGACCGACTGACGGAGGAGCGGACCGATGCCTGCCGGGCGGCCGCAGCAGCGGCGCGGCGGCCCCACGCATGACCGTGGGGCCGCCGCAACGTCGCGTAGAATGGCGCCAGGCCCGCGGGCAGGGGGCTCGCGGTCGAGTGCGAGGAGCGTGGCGGGGATCGTGACCGGTCCCGTGACAGCGGCAGGCCAAAGCGACGTCGAGCGGCGTCACGACCGGCTCATCCACTCCGTCGTCTACCTGTTCCTGCTCTCGCTGGCCGGCTGTGCGAACGATGTCGCGAGCGGGGCGGCGGGGCCCCGCTGGGCGTCGGGCGCGGCGCTCGTCGTGTTCGTCGTCTGCTTCGTCGTCTTCGTCCAGACCCATCCGCACACGATGACCGCCGACGGCACCGTGCTGGACGTCCGGGGGAGCCCGAGGTTGCGCGGCGCCGCCCTCCTGCTGCTCGCGGCGATCGCTGTGGGCACGACCCTCGCCTACGGGTCTGACTGGATGGTGCTGTTCATCTTCGTCGTGGTCTCCACCGTCGCCTCGCTGCCGCTGCGCTACGCCGGCCTGTCGATCGCCGCCGCGGCTTTCACCGGCATGGGGGTCAACGTCGCCGGCGGACGTTCGGCGGCGCCCGTCTTGACCGGCCTGTCCTGGTCGCTCTCCATCTGCCTGGCCGGCTCGATCGCGCTGCTTCTGCGGCGCCGCGGCGTGATGGTCGAGGAGCTGCGCAGCTCGCGCGACGAGGTCGCCCGGCTGGCCGCGGCCGACGCCGTCGCCGACGAGCGCCTGCGCTTCGCCCGCGACCTGCACGACCTGCTCGGCCACAGCCTCTCGGTGATCGTGCTCAAGGCCGAGCTCGCACGGCGCCTGCTCGAGCGCGAGGGTGCGCCGCTGCCGGCCCTCGCCGAGGTCGGCGACGTCGAGGACATCGCCCGGCGCGCCCTCGAAGAGGTGCGCGAGGCGGTCACCGGCTACCGGGCGCGATCGTTGCGGGCCGAGCTCGAGCGCACCCGCGACGCGCTCGGGGCGGCCGGCATCGACGTGCACGCCGAGGTGCCCGACCAGTCGCTGCCGCCCGACCTCGAGGCCCTGCTCGCCCGCGTCCTGCGCGAGGCGACCACCAACATCGTGCGCCACAGCCGGGCCGCGCACGCCGCCGTGTGCCTGACCTGCACCACCGGCAGCGTGCGCCTCGAGGTGAGCGACGACGGCGTGGGTCCGGCGGCGGGCGGCGTCGGCGCCGGCCACGGCCTGCGTGGCCTGGCCGAGGCCGTCGCCGGCGCGGCCGGGCGCGTCGAGTTCGGCCCGGCCGACGAGGCCGGCTTCAGGGTGGTCGTCGAGTTGCCCTGCGGCGGCCGCGAGCCCGAGGCCCAAGCCGCGGCGCCGAGCGCGACGGCACGACCGGCGACACCGGGCGACGGCTCTCCGGCAGGCGCGCCGGCGATCGCCGCCGCCACGGACCGGGCGGCGACGGGGGCGCGGCCGTGATCCGCGTGCTGCTCGCCGAGGACCAGGAGATGGTGCGCGGCGCGCTGGCCGCTCTGCTCGGCCTGGAGATCGACATCGAGGTCGTCGCGCAGGTCGGCCGCGGCGACGAGGTCGTCGCCGCGGCCCTCGCCGCGCGTCCCGACGTCGCCCTGCTCGACATCGAGATGCCGGGCATCGACGGGCTCGAGGCGGCCGCCGACCTGCGCGGCGCTCTGCCCGACTGCAAGGTGCTCATCCTCACCACGTTCGGCCGCCCGGGGTACCTGGCGCGCGCGATGCAGGCCGGGGTGAGCGGGTTCCTCGTCAAGGACGCTCCGGCCGAGCAGCTCGCCACGGCCATCCGCCGGGCGCTCGCCGGCGCCCGCGTCGTCGACCCGGCGCTCGCCGCGTCGGCCCTCGCCGCCGGCCCCAACCCGCTGACCAAGCGTGAGTGCGAGGTGCTCGCGGCGGCCGACGGCGGCGCCACGGTGGCCGACATCGCGGCGACCCTCTTTCTGTCCGAGGGCACGGTGCGCAACTACCTCTCGACGGCGATCGCCAAGACCGGCGGCCGCAACCGGGTCGAGGCGGCCCGCCTGGCCGCCGAACGCGGCTGGCTCTAGCGGCGGGCTCGCCGCCGGCGCCGGCGAGCGCGTCGTGCCGCCGGCCGCGTCGTGCCGCCGGCCGCGCACGCCTGCGGGGGCAGGTCCGCGGTCACCGGCGATTCGTCCGGTCGCTTGCGAGGAATAGAACTCGCGAGCCGGTCGAACGTACCCGACAGAAGAAGAGAGCCGACGTGAGCACAGTCCGCCGCATCGTCGTCCCGTTGCTGATCGTCGCGGTCCTCATCCTGATCGTCGAGACGGTCATGCGATCCAACCACGGCAGCAGCCCGGGCCACGCCTACCAGGGCAACTCCACGAGCTTCGTCTCCCAGCTCCAGGCCGGCCAGGTACGGGCCGTCACGGTCGACACGAGCGCCCAGACGATCGCCGTCACGCCCCGGACTGGCGCGCCCTACACGATCTCCTACCCCGACTCCACCCTGCTCGCCCAGCTGCTGGCCGCCCACCCCGCCGTGGCGGTCACCGCCAAAAGCGGCGGCACCTCGTGGGCCGGCCTGCTCACCCTGCTGTTGCCGCTGCTGCTGATCGTCGTCTTCTTTGCCTTCATGATGCGCCGCATGAGCGCCGGCGGCAGCCGCGTGATGGGCTTTGCCAAAAGCCGCGCCCGCCAGGTCTCCCCCGATGCCCCCAAGGTGACCTTCTCCGACGTGGCCGGCATCGACGAGACCGTCGAGGAGCTCCAGGAGATCAAGGAGTTCTTGGAGAACCCGCGCAAGTTCCAGCAGCTCGGCGCCCGCATCCCCAAGGGCGTGCTGCTCTACGGTCCGCCCGGCACCGGCAAGACGCTGCTGGCCCGCGCCGTGGCCGGCGAGGCCGGGGTGCCCTTCTTTTCCATCTCCGGCTCGGACTTCGTCGAGATGTTCGTCGGGGTGGGCGCCAGCCGGGTGCGCGACCTGTTCGCCCAGGCCAAGGCGCAGAGCCCCTGCATCGTCTTCATGGACGAGATCGACGCCGTCGGGCGCCACCGCGGCGCCGGCTTTGGCGGCGGTAACGACGAACGCGAGCAGACCTTAAACCAGCTCCTGGTCGAGATGGACGGCTTTGAGATGAAGGACAACATCATCCTGATCGCCGCCACCAACCGCCCCGACATCCTAGACCCCGCCCTGCTGCGGCCGGGCCGCTTCGACCGCCAGATCGTGGTCGATCGCCCCGACCGGGCCGGCCGCCAGGCGATCCTTGCGGTCCACACCCGCGGCAAGCCGCTGGCCAAGGGCGTCGATCTGGACACGCTGGCCGCCCAGACCCCGGGCTTCACCGGCGCCGACCTGGCCAACCTGGTCAACGAGGCCGCCCTGCTGGCCGCCCGCCACGGCAAGAAGATCATCGACATGCCCGAGCTCGAAGAGGGCATCATGCGCGTGCTGGCCGGCCCCGAGAAGAAGAGCCGCCTGCTCTCCGAGAAGGAGCGCACGGTCACCGCCTACCACGAGATGGGTCACGCCCTGGTGGCCCACTACCTGCCCCACACCGACCCGGTCCACAAGATCTCGATCGTCTCCCGCGGCGCCGCCTTGGGCTTTACCATCTCGCTGCCGGCCGAGGACAAGTTCCTGACCACGATGGCCGAGTTAAACGACACCCTGGCGATGACCTTAGGCGGCCGCGCCGCCGAGGAGATCGTCTTTGCAGAGATCACGACCGGCGCCGCCAACGATCTAGAGAAGGCCACCGACACCGCCAAGCAGATGATCATGCGCTACGGCATGAGCGAGCTGCTCGGGCCGCGCACCTTGGGCCACAACCAGGCGATGCCCTTCTTGGGGCGCGACTTCTCCCAGGAGCCCGACTACTCAGAGGAGGTGGCGCGCGCGATCGACGAGGAGATCCGGCGCATCATCGCCGAGGCCCACGAGCGTGCCCGCTCCGTCCTTACCGAGCACCGCGAGACCCTCGACAGCGTGGCCGCCATCCTGATCGAGCGCGAGACGATCGACCGCGGCGAGTTCGAGGCCCTGCTGGCCGGCAGCCCGGCCGAGCAGGTCTTTGCGGCGCGCGACGAAAAGGCGCGCCGCCGGGCCGCCGAGAAGGCCCAGCGGCGCCCCGGCGCCGCGCCGCGGCCGGGCGCCCTGGGTCCGCCGCTCGGACCACCGCTGCCGGCCGACTCGCCCTCGTAGGCCCGGGCCGGGGCCCACGCTCCGGCGGGCGCGGCGGGGATGGGACCTAGCGGTCCGGGTCGTCGGATTCGACGCGAGCCGGGCGTGGCTGCAAAGACCAGGTGCCGAGCGACACCGCGGTGACGAAGCACAGCAGCAGCCCGACGGCGAGCCACTCGAGCCAGTGGCGTCGCTCCACTACCGAGACCACGTCGACCGTGCAGACCGCGAAGGCCGCCCAGGCGAGGCGCTGCGACAGGTCGGTGTGCCAGACGTGGACCCAGCCCATGAAGAGCACGGCCGTGGCGAGGGCGATGAACAGCACGGTCGCCCAGAGCGCGTGCTCGGCGGCGTGGTTCTCGGAGAAGACGCCGGTCATGACGATCGCGACCGCGCTCACGAGGCCGCTCCCCTGGCCGACCAGCACGAGCAGCCTGACGAACCGCGATTGCCCGCGCCACCAGGCGCGCAGACCGACGAAGAAGGCGGTGAGCAGACCGCCGAGGGCGATCATGTCGAGCCGAAAGTAGACCGCGCCACGTGGGCTCAGCAGCGTGTCGCCGAGGTCGCTGATCCAGTTGGCCGCCGGGCTGAATCCCCACGGGTAATAGCCGTAGGCGACCAGGGCGAGCGCCACGCCGACGACGACGGCCACGAGGCCGGCGACGGTCGCCAGCGGAGGCCGTCTCTTGGAGGTCGCTCTCATCGCCTGCCGTGCCGCGCGGTGTCGCTCCTTGTGGACGGGGCCGGTGAGACGACCGTACTCATCCCGGTCCCGGCGGTCAACAGGGGCCGATCGCGCGGCGGACGGCCGATCGCGCGGCGCACGGCGGACGGTCGATCGCGCGGCGCACGGCCGATCGGGGATACACTTGGCCGCACGTGCATGTCGGGGCGGTCGCGAAACGGTCGCCCACCGAGAACGGAAAGGAGGCGGGTCGCCAAGTGAGCGCTGCGATCCTATCGGTGTTCCTCGCGCGGTCGGCCGGAACCGGCACCGCGGTCCTGCTGATCTACATCGTCGTCGTGGTCGGGGTCTTCTACCTGCTCCTGGTGCGGCCGCAGCGTCGCCGCCGGCGCGTCCAGCAGGACATGCTGGCCGGCATCCAGAAGGGCGACGAGATCGCCACCGTCGACGGCATCATCGGGACCGTGCGCCAGGTTCGCGATCGCTTCGTGCTCGTCGAGGTGGCCGATCACAGACAGATACGGCTGCTGCGGTCGGCCGTGGCGCAGATCCGCGAGAGGTCCGGCTCACCCGACGAGTGACCGCGGCGCTCAGCGACCGCGCTTCGACAGCCAGGTCTCCCTGGCGACGAGGCCGTCGCGGAACGACAGCACCCGGTTGCGGCCGGCCCGCTTGGCGGCGTACATCGCCCAGTCGGCCTTGTCGAGCAGCTCGTCCTTGGCCGTGGCGTCGTCGGGAAAGCCGGCCACGCCGATGCTCACGGTGAGCGGCCGGTCGCCCGCGAGGCTCGTGCTCTCGATCTCGTCGCGGATGCGCTCGGCGACCGTGAGCGCGCCCTCGTGCTCGGTGTCGACCAGCACGAGCACGAACTCCTCACCGCCGTAGCGCGCGGCGAGGTCGACGCGGCGGCTGCAGCCCTCGGCGATGCGGGCGATCCGGGCGAGGGCGGTGTCGCCGGCCTTGTGGCCGTACAGGTCGTTGTATCGCTTGAAGTCGTCGCAGTCGAAGAACAGCAGCGACAGGCGGGTCTTCTGGCGGCGGGCGCGGGCGAGCTCCTCTTCGAGGCGCTCGTGCAGGTAGCGGTGGTTGTACAGGCCGGTGAGGCCGTCGGTGATGGCTTCGACCTCGGCTCGGCTGAAGCGGATGGCGGCCGCCTGCAGCATCGCGGCCAGCGTATGCGAGCGGTCGGACTGGGCGGTGCGGTCGAAGGTGCCCACCACAGGCACGTCGACGGTGAGCGCGGCCACCACGGCGCCGTCGCCGGCGCGCAGCGGCACGGTACCCGAGACCCACACGCCGAAGTCGTCGGCGTCGAGCACGTTGCCCGTGAGCCGTTTGCCGGCGAGGACGAGGGCGACCTCGTCGTCGGCCAGCCAGAGGTCGCCGACGTGCGACGCGTCCTCGCTCTCGCCGGTGTCGAGCACCGTGATGCAGCGGTCGCCGGCGAGAGCGTAGGTCGTGACGAAGCGCACCGGGGCATGCGCGTCGCGGAACGCGCGCAGGGCCGCGACCATCTCGCGGTACTCGGGCCGCTCCTCGTCGGCGCGGGTGCGCAGCAGGGAATGGTGGGCGGGGTCGATCAGGGCCGCGGCCTGGCGCGCCAGCCGGGCGACCTGTGCGCGGCGCCGCCGCAGCTTGTCGAGCGCCTGCAGGAACGCCGCGACCATGTCGGGGTCGAACTGGGCGCCGGCGCAGCGCGTGAGCTCGGCCACGCAGTCGCGATACGAGAGCGCGCGCCGGTACGGGCGTTCGCACGACATCGCGTCGTAGCAGTCGACCACGCACATGGCACGCGCCACGAGCGGGATCTCGTCGCCCGCCAGGTGGTCGGGGTAGCCCGAGCCGTCGAAGCGCTCGTGGTGGTGGCGCACGCCGGCGACGAGCTCGTCGTCGAACAGCGGCCGCACGATCTCGGCGCTGATGCCGGGATGCTGGCGCATGAGCTCCCACTCCTCGGAGGTCAGCGGCCCGGCCTTGAGCAGCACGCGGTCGGAGACGCCGATCTTGCCGATGTCGTGCAGGAAGGCGACGTTCTGGAGCTGGTTCACGCGGTCGTCGGTCCAGCCGAGCTCCTGGGCCAGCATGGCCGAGTAGGCGGCCACGCGGCCGGCGTGGCCGAGCGTGTAGTGGTCCTTGGCCGAGAGCGCCGACGAGAGCGCCGGCAGGTTGCCGAGGTGCAGGCGCTTGACCTCGTCGTAGAGCTGAGCGTGCTCGATCGCCAGGGCCACGAGCTGGGCGACGGCCTCGGCCGCGGCGATGCTCCTCGGCGCGTGAACTCGCGCTCGACGCGGTCGAGCAGGTCGACGATGCCGATCACCTTGTCGCGAGCGATCAGCGGCAGCGCGATCTGGCTGTGCTGACCGTACGGCTCCATGGCGCCGCGTTCGGCGTCGGTGACGCGCGGGTCGTCGAGGCTGCTCACGGTCTGGGCGCGGCCCGTCTCGACGGCGGTCCGGTCGAGGCCCCAATCGGCGAGGTCGACCTCCTCGCCCACCCAGCTCCCGTCGTAGGCGCCGTGGAAGGCCGAGGCCAGGCAGACCAGACGATCGCCCTCCTCGAGCCGGTAGATGTCGCAGTCGGGGATGGCGAGCGTCGTCGTCAAGCGTCGCGCGGCCGACTGCAGCACCTCCTCGAGGTCGATCGTCGACGACAGCTCGAGGCTCGTGTCGAGCAGGAGCTGGAAGCGCCGCTCGAGCGGGTCACCGGTCGGTCCGGCGGCCGGGCCGGCGCCGGCCGCGAGCTGGCGCTCGAGGTCGCGCCGCGCGAAGCGTCGCTGGCCGCTCGGCGTGCGTCGCGCGGCGATCGTGCCGGCATCGGCCCAGCGCCGCACCGTCGTCGGGCTCACGCCGAGCAGGTCGGCCGCCTGCTGCACGCGTAACCACTCTCCGTTGCTCGCCGTCTGTCTCATGGCGTTCCGTATCGACCGAACCTGCCGGCTTCTTGACCAGAGCTGCCACGATGCACCGTGGCTATCGTGGGCGCGGCCGCCGGGTCGCGACCCGGCGGCGGCGCCCGCCGGCACGTGGCGCCGCTGCGCGGGTCGCGCCGCGGCGCGCGGTCGGATAGCCTTGGCGTCGGGTCGTCGTGCGGAGATTCACACAGAGTCAGCGGACGGCGCGGCTGGCACGCCAGCTGCGGCTGTTCCCACGCCAGTTCTGGCTGCTGGTCGTGGGCACGTTCTTCTACCTCACGGTCATCGCGCTCGCGTTCCCTTTCACCGCCATCCTCATCCGCCAGCGGCTCGGCGTGTCGATGGCGGTCGTCGGGTTGATCATGGGCGGAGCGGCCGCCGCCGGTCTGCCCCTGCAGCCTCTGGCCGGCATGCTGAGCGACCGGTTCGGGCGGCGCGCCGTCATGATCGTCTGCGCGGCCTGCTCGGGCTGCATGTACGGCGGCCTCGCCTTCGCGCACGGCATCGTCGCCATCTGCCTCGTGGTCTTCTGCGACCGCGCCCTGGGCTGGCCGCTGTTCCTGACGGCCAGCAACGCGATGGTCGCCGACCTGGTACGGCCGCGGCTGCGGCCCGAGGGCTACAGCCTCGTGCGCCTGATGATCGGCGCCGGCGAGGTCGTCGGGCCGCTGATCGCCGCGGCGCTGCTCGCGGCCGGGCTTGGGCTGCCGCCGCTCTTCGTGCTGGCCGGCGGCGGCTGCTTCGTGTTCCTCGGCTTCACGCTGCTGGCGCTGCGCGAGACCCGGCCGCGCGCGGCGCGGCCGGCGCGCTCGCGGTCGGTGAGCGAGGGCGCCCCGGTGTACGGCGTGCGCGACGTCATCATGATCCCCGCCCGGCGGCGGTCGCACCGGCGCCGGACATCGGGGCCGCGCGAGCGGCGCGGCGCAGCCGGCGAGCGGCGCGGCGTGCTCGGCGACCGTCGCTTTCTTGCGTTCTGCGCCGTGTCGCTGCTGCCCCTGTTCTGCTTCGGCCAGATGTACAGCACGTTTCCCATCGTGGTCACCCACTCGCTGCACGTGTCGGACGCCGGCTGGAGCCTGCTCATGTCGTACAGCGCGCTCGTCATCGTGGTCACCCAGTACCCGAGCGTGCGTGCCGTGCGGCGCCTGAGCCCGCCGCGCCAGGTAGCGCTCGCCAGCCTGCTGTTCTGCGGCGTCGGCCTGAGCGCCTTCGTGGCGGCGGGCTGGCCGCTGCTGATCACGATCGCCGCGCTCTCGGCCGCTCAGGCGCTCTTCGGGCCGGTCACCTCGGCGATCGTCGCGCACCTGGCGCCGGTCGAGTTGCGCGGCCGCTACATGGGCGCCTGGACCCTGGTGTGGACCGCGGGACAGGCCTCGCTCGGCCCGATCTTCGGCGGCCTCATGCTGGTCGCGCTCGGCGTGCACGCGGCCTACGGCGTGATCGTCGCCATGGGCCTGGCCGGCGCCGTCGCGTACCCGCTGCTGCGCTGGGCGCCGGCCGCGGCGGCCACGCGTAGTCACGCTCCGGGACGGGCCGATGGAGCGGCCGGCGACGACGCCGCGGCGCCCGATCAGGCGCCTGGCGAGAGGAACCCGGCGCCCGCCGGCGAAGCAGGAGCAGGTCCCGGGTGACGGCCGACGTGTCGATGCGCGGCGCGGCCGGTCCACGGCCACACCGGGCGCGACCGGCGCCGCGACCGGCCTTCGGCCGACGGGGCGGTACTGCAAGCTCGGCACCTGGAGACGCGACACGATGAACGCGGGCGAGACCTTTCGCCGGGCTCGCGGCCGGCTGGCCGCGGCCTTGAGCGGCGAGCCGGCCGACGAGCCGGTCTGGGAAGAGGACGACGTGGAGTATGAGGCATACGACGAGCGCCCCGACCTGCGTCTGGTCGAGGCGCGCCATCACGAGTTCGGCGTGGTGAGCGTCAGCGACTTCGAGGACGTGCAGCGCGTGGCCGACGTCTTTCGCCGCGACGCGCCCGTCGTCGTCGACCTGCAGGGCTGCGCCCCCGACGTGGCGCGCCGCGTCACCGATTTCTGCAGCGGCCTGGCCTATGCCCGCGACGGCGCGCTGCGGCCCGTCGCCGAGCATCTCGTCATGCTCGCTCCGCACCACGTCGACCTGTCCGGCGCCGGGCGCAGCGGCCTGGGTGACAGCAGCTTCTACAACCAGGTCTAGGGCGCGCGCCGCGGGCGCCCGGCGCGGCTCGGCGGCGCCGGCCGCGTTCGCGGCCAAGCCGGTCTGGGCCATACCCAGGGTACGATGACGCCCGCCGCCGAAACGAACCACCACCTCGGTGAGCTCCGCGATCTGGCCGTCGAGCTCGCCGTCGCGGCCAGCGCCGTGCATCGGCAGGGGCGCGAGCGCGCCCTGCGGATCTCGGTCAAGTCGGCCCCCAACGATTACGTGAGCGACGTCGACCGCCTGGCCGAGGCGACTATCGCCGAGCGCCTCGCCGTGGCCCGGCCGCACGACGGCCTGGTCGCCGAGGAGGGCAGCGCCCGCAGCGGCGACTCGGGCGTGCGCTGGATCGTCGACCCGCTCGACGGCACCATGAACTACGTCTACGGCTACCCGGCCTACTGCTCGTCGGTGGCCGCCGAGGTCGACGGCGAAGTGGCGGCCGCCGCCGTGAGCGAGTCGCCCACCGGCATCGTGTTCTCGGCGGTGCGCGGCGGCGGTGCCTGGCAGGACGACCGCCGCCTGGCGGTGCGGCGCCAGACCGATCTGGCGCGCACGCTCGTGGGCACCGGGTTCTCGTACGACGCCGGGCAGCGCGCCCGGCAGGGCGCGGTCATCGCCCAGGTGCTCGACAAGGTCGCCGACATCCGCCGCGGCGGCGCCGCCGCGCTCGACCTCTGCCGCCTGGCGGCCGGCCAGCTCGACGCCTACTTCGAGCTCGACCTCTCGCCCTGGGACTACGCCGCCGGCCGCCTGATCGCTCAGGAGGCCGGCGCCGAGGTATGCGAGCTCACGGCGGCGCACGGCAAGGGGCCGGCCGTGGTCGGGGCCGCTCCCGAGCTTCTGCCGGCGTTCGTCGCGCTGCTGCGCGCGGCCGGCGCCGTCCGCTGACCTGACCCACTCCCGCCCGTGCGCTCCCCCAGGGGCGCGCACCCCGCCGGGATTTACGCGCCCCGCGCCGGGGAAAAGACCGCTCACGCGGGCCGGCGGCGGCGAGGCGGGAGGTCGCCGGACCGGCCGGCGACGGCACGACCCCATGGCGATGAGCACACCGCGGACACAGGCGCGCGACCCTCGCGTCCCCGGCTTCGGCCGGGGACGCTCGCAGCTTGCCCTGATCGCCGTCACCGACCTCACCGTCTGGCTCGGCTCGGGCGCGATCATGCCGTACCTGCCGGTGTTCCTGCGCGAGCAGGCTCACGCGTCGCTGACGCTGATCGCCCTGATCGCCGCCGCCTACTTCGCCGCGGTCTTTGCGCTGTCGGGCTGGTTCGGGCATCTGAGCGACCGCGTCGGACGGCGCCCCATGATCATCGCCGGCACCGTCCTGTACGCCGTCGCCACCGCGCTGTTCCTGACGACCACCGACCCCGTCTGGTTCGTCGTGTTTCGCTTCGTCGAAGGCGCCGGGGCGGCCGCGGTGGTGCCGGCCGCCCAGGCCTTCGTCGCCGACATCACGGTCGACGAGAACCGCGGCCGGGCCTACGGCTGGCTCACGTCGGCCCAGTTCGGCGGGCTCATCGCCGGCCCGGCGCTCGCCTGGCCGCTCTACGCGCTCGGCGGCGGCCACGGTCTCTGGGCGTTCTACTCGATCTTCATCTTCGGTGCGCTGCTGACCGCAGCGGTCGCCATGGTGCTCGCCGTGTTCCTGCGCGAGCCGCCGCGTGCGTCGCACGCCCCGGCGCCACCCGAGGCGGGTCTGCGGCTGCGCAGCCTGCTCACGCGGCCGGTGGTCGCGATCGTCGTGGTCGTCGCGACGGCCGAGTTCTCGATGGGCGCCTGGGAGGTCGTCTGGAGCCTCTGGCTGCGGCACGTCGGTGCGCCCATGCGGGTCATCGGCCTCACCTGGATCGCCTTCAGCCTGCCGATGGCGTTCTCGTTCGCCGGCGGCCATCTGGCCGACCGCTCCAATCGCTCTGCGCTCATGATCGGCGGCTTCGCCGTCCTCGCGCTGAGCTACGTGCCCTTCGCGCTCACGCACGACGTGCGCATCTACCTCGTCGCCATGCTGACCGGCGGCGCGGCCTTCGCCGTCGGCTTTCCCGCCAAGCAGGGGTTCCTCGTGCAGGTCGCGGCGCCGGGCCGGCTCGGGGCGGTGCAGGGCGTCGAGCAGACGGCGATGCAGCTCGCCGCGCTCGTCGGCACGCTCACGGCGCCGCCGCTGTACGGCCTGATCGGCGGCGACGTCTTCGCGCTGGCCGGCGCCGTGTCGCTGGCCGGCCTGGCGGTCGCCCTGCCGATCCTGCGGCGGGAGTGGGCCTGCGTTGCGGGTGCCGAGGTCGGCGGCGTGCGAAGCTGCGCCGACCTGCGGCGGCTGGGCGGCTCGGGCGGCTATGCGACGCAGGTCTCCGGCGAGCTGGACTGACCCGCTCAGTCGATGAGGAAGGCGCAGCCGTCCCAGTAGGCCCGCACCCGCCGGCCGCGCCGGCCGAGCTCGAGGACGAGCCGGCGCGGCCGGCCGTGTGCGCCGGCGTCCAGGAGCAGCTCGAACCCTTCGGCCGGCAGCGCGGCGCCGGCGCCGGGCGGCCGGCGCGGCGCCGTCACGTCGGCCTCGAGCAGCGTGAGCCCGCCGCTGCAGCAGCGATGCTCCACCGTCCACACGTACAGCCGGCCGCCGCGTGCGGCGACGAACTCCCGCACGCCGGGGCCGGCGACGATCTCGGGTACACGGTCCACGGCGCGGTGATGCCCGGGCGCGGCCCGTTCCAAGCGGGCCGCGCCCGCAACGGTCGTCGGACTCGGCCGCGCGGGGTATCTCGCCAGTCGTGGCGCCGCCGCGAACGGGGCGGCGCGAGCGCGAGGTGAGACATGGCCAGGTCGATCTGGAAAGGCGCGATCAGCTTCGGGCTCGTCAACGTGCCGGTCGGGCTCTATACAGCCGAGAAGCGCGACGAGCTGCGCTTCAACCAGCTCGACCGGCGCACCATGAGCCGCGTGCGCGAGAAGCGCGTCGACGAGAAGACCGGGGGCGAGGTCCCCTACGAGGAGATCGTCAAGGGCTACGACACCGGCGGCGGGCAGTACGTGGTGCTCAGCGACGAGGAGATCAAGGCGGCCAACCCCAAGGCGACCCAGACCGTCGACATCCTCGGCTTCGTCGCCGCCGACGAGATCGACGTCACCTACTTCGAGCGGCCCTATTACCTGGCGCCGACGGGCTCGGGCAAGAAGGGCTACGCCCTGCTGCGCTCGGTGCTGCGCGATACGGGGCGCGTGGCGATCGCCCGCGTCGTGATCCGCACAAAGGGCTACCTCTGCGCGATCGTCGCGCGCGGCGACGTGCTCGTCCTGGAGACGCTGCGCTACGCCTCGGAGCTGCGCGACCCGGGCGAGCTCGACCTGCCCGAGGACGACCTCGAGGCGCTCGGCGTGAGCAGGCCCGAGGCCGCCATGGCGCAGCAGCTGATCGAGGCGATGACGACGCGCTGGGACCCCGCCGCCTACCGTGACGAGTACCGCGAGGACCTGCTGCGGGTCATCGCCGAGAAGGAGCGCACCGGGCACGTCGAGGCGGTGGGAGCCGGCGAGCCCGAGGGCGGCGGCCAGGTGGTCGACATCATGGCGCTGCTCAAGCGCAGCGTCGACGAGGTGCGCCGGGCGAGCGGCGGCGACGAGGCGGCCGGCGAGCCGGCCGCCGGGTCGGCGGCCGGCGACGAGGCCGGCCGGCCGGCCGGCGCCAAGCCGAAGCGCGGCAAGGGCGGCGGCCGCCGCAAGGCGGCCTGATGGAGACGGAGCGGTTCGACGCGATCGTGCTCGGCGCCGGCCCCGGCGGCGAGGTGGTGGTGTCGCGCCTCGCGTCGAGCGGCCTGCGGGTGGCTCTCGTCGAGCGCGAGCTGATCGGCGGCGAGTGCGCCTACTGGGCCTGCGTGCCGAGCAAGACTCTGCTGCGGCCGCCCGAGATCGCCGGCGAGGCGGAGCGCGGCTTCGCCGTCGCCGCCGGCGCCCTCGACTGGGCGCGGGCCGTCGAGTACCGCGACTTCATGGTGCGCGGCTACGACGACGCCCGGCAGGTGGCCGAGTACGGCGAGATGGGCGTGACCGTGGTCAAGGCGCCGGGCCGGCTGGTCGGGCCCGGCGCCGTCGAGGCCGCCGGGCGCCGGCTCGAGGCGTCTCACGTCGTGGTCGCCACCGGCTCGGAGCCGGTGATCGTGCCGGTCGACGGTCTGGCCGAGGCCGGGTACTGGACCAGCCGCGAGGCCACGAGCCTGCGCTCGGTGCCGCGCAGCGCCGTCGTGCAGGGCGGCGGGCCGGTGGCGGTCGAGGTCGCCCAGATGCTGGCCGGCTACGGCGCCAGGGTGACGCTGGTGCAGCGCGGTGAGCGCCTGCTCAAGGGCCTGGAGCCCGAGGTCGGCGCGCTCCTGCGAGACGCGCTCGAGGGCGCCGGCGTGCGCGTGCTGACGGGCACGACGGTCGCCGCCGTGCAGGGCGGGGACGCGGGCCGGCGCGTGGCGCTGTCCGACGGCTCGGGCGTCGTCGCCGAGGTGTTCGTGGCCGCGACCGGCCGGCGGCCGCGCGTGGCCGAGGTCGGCCTCGAGTCGGTGGGCGTCGCGGCCGAGCGGGGTCTCGCGATCGACGAACGCGGCCGCGTGCGGGGCGGGCCCGAGGGGCTCTGGGCGGTCGGTGACGTGACCGGCGTGGCCCTGTTCACGCACGTCGCCAAGTACCAGGGCCGAGCCGTGGCCGCCAACATCCTGGCGGCGCGCGGCGCGGCACAGCCGCGCGACCTCGACTACGTCGCCGTGCCGCGCGTCACCTTCACCGCTCCCGAGGTGGCCGCCGTCGGTGTGACCGAGGCGCAGGCGGCGGCGACCGGCCGGCCGGTCGCCGCCGCCTGCGTGGAGCTGTCGGCCCTGACCCGGCCCTTCACCTACGAGCGCGAGCCGCGCGGCCTGCTCAAGCTGCTCGCGCGGCCCGGCGACGGCGCGGTCGTGGGCGCGACCGCCGTCGGCCCGCTGGCGAGCGAGTGGATCCACATCGCGGCCCTCGCGGTGCGCGCCGGCCTGCCGGCGAGCACCCTGCGCGACAGCATGTTCCAGTTCCCGACGTTCGCCGAGGCGTACACGCTGGCGGCGGAGCGCCTCGCCGGGTAGCACGGCGATCGTGACCGATCCGCTCGACCCGGTCGCCGAGCATCGTGCCCACGCCGGTCCGCCTGCCGGAGGGCCGGTGACGGCGCCCCGCGCCGCGGCGCCCGCCGCCGGCGTGCCGGCCGCGGTACGCCCGCTGACCCGGCTGCTCGCGGCGCAGATGCGCCGCGCCGCCCCGGCGGCGCACCCGTGGACCGGCGATCGCGCCCCGTTCGAGTGGATCACCGACGCGATGATCGTCGACTATGCGGCGCGCGGCCGGCAGATTCCCGAGCACTCGCTGCCGACCGCGCCCTGACCCGGCGCCGCGACCGGCGCGAACGGACATGCCGGCCGAGCGCGGCGGGAACAACCGGCTGAGAGGGTTTCGGGGGGTCGCCGGAACGGCCAGGGAGACCGCGAGCGATGGCGACCTACAAGCGCTATACCGTAGGCGGGGGACGCGTAGCGTCCTCCGCTCTCTGGGTACGCGTGCTCAAGATCGTCGTCGTGGCCGTGGTCTGTTTCGTTGCGGTCACGGCCGGGGTGCTCACCGGCTTTCTGCAGCACACCGCGGCGCAGGTCGCCCGCAACGATCCGGCCGAGGTGAAGGCGGCCGCGCCGCAGCTCACCGCGCCGCGCGCGGGCAAGCCCGTCGACATCCTGATCATCGGCAGCGACCGTCGCGCCGGCCAGCCCGACCTGGGCGCTCGCTCCGACACCTTGCTGGTCGTGCGCCTCGACCCACGGACCGGCAGCGTCTCGATGCTCTCGGTGCCGCGCGACCTGCTCGTCACGATCCCGGGCTACGGTCAGAACAAGATCAACGCGGCCTACTCGCTGGGCGGCGCGCGCCTGGCTCTCATCGTCGTGCACCGCCTGCTCGGCGTGCCGATCAACCACTTCGTCGATATCGACTTCAACGGCTTCAAACAGGTCGTGGACAGGCTCGGCGGCGCCTACCTCATGATCGACCGGCGCTACTACAACAACACGGCGGTCACCGATTACGCGTCGATCGACATCCAGCCGGGCTACCAGCGGCTGAACGGCGCCCACGCACTCGACTGGGTGCGCTTTCGGCATGACCAGAACGGCGACTTCACGCGCATCGTGCGCCAGCAGATGTTCCTGCGCGAGATGAAGCGCGAGCTCGCGGGGTCGGCCACGCTCACCAGCCTGCCGCGCTTTCTGTCGGTGATGAGCATCCTGTCGCGCAACGTGACCTCGGACATCTCGAGCCTCGGCAAGCTCTACGCGATCGTGTCGCTCGCCCTGAGCCTGAACACGCACCACATCTACCAGACGCACGTCGACGGCTCGACGCCGACGATCAACGGGATCTCGTACGTCGTGGCGACGCCGGGCCAGGTGCAGGCCGCGGTGCGCCAGTTCCTGCACCCGACGCCGGCGCCGCACGGCACGTCGACCGCGACCTCGCACGAGCGCGGCTCGAGCGGCGGGGCCGCGGCGGCGAGCGGTGCCGCCGGGGCGGGCACGAGTCGCGCGCCGAAGATCACCGACACCCTCCACCTGCCGCAGTGGCGCGCGCTGCAGCGTCGCGCCGGCCTCACGCTCTTCATGCCGGCCGGCCTGCCGGCCGGCCTGGGCTACGACGACTTTCGCGCCTACCGGGTGCCGACCGGCTCGGGCAGCGTGCGCGCCGCCGTCGCGGTCGGCACGACGCCGCAGGGCGGCTTCTGGGACGTACAGGCCATCGCCTGGCCGGCTGCGCCCATCCTGGCGAGTCCCGATGCGACCCGCACGATCGCCGGACGCACCTACTCGCTGTACTACGACGGCGCCCATCTGACCATGGTCGCCTGGCAGCGCGGCGGCGTGGCCTACTGGATCGCCAACACCCTCGATGAGGAGCTCAGCAACCGCCAGATGCTCGGCCTGGCGACCACGAGCGTGCACGTGCCCTGACCGTCTCGTCGTCCGGTCAGACGACGGATTCGCCGGCACGCACGGTGCCGCAGGGGCCACGAGGCGCTCCGTTAAGGGGGATGCCGGCCGGTCGTTAAGGGTTGTTAAGAGCAGAAGGAGTAGCTGCCGACCACTGGTATCGTGAGTCGTGCGATACGACGACGCGGCACGGCCGCGGGCAAGGAGCGATGCGCATGCGCAGGTGGCACACCGGAGAGGGCGTCGAGAGCGAGAACCGTACGAACGACGAGGGCTGGCACGAGATGGCAGCCCTCGGTTCGAACGGCCGACTGCGCAGCGCCCCGGTGGCCGATGCCCCAGTGTCGCGCGTGGCGCCCCCGACCGCCGTCGACGCCGTGCGCGAGTACCTGCGTGAGATCGGCCGGGTGCCGCTGCTCACGGCCGACGAAGAGGTCTGCCTGGCCAAGCGCATCGAGCACGGCGACATGGAGGCCAAGCGCAAGCTGACCGAGGCCAACCTGCGGCTCGTCGTGTCGATCGCCAAGCGCTACGTCGGTCGCGGCATCCCGCTGCTCGACCTGATCCAGGAGGGCAACCTCGGGCTCGTGCGCGCCGTCGAGAAGTTCGACTACCGGCGCGGCTACAAGTTCTCGACCTACGCCACGTGGTGGATCCGCCAGGCGATCACGCGTGGCATCGCCGACCAGGCGCGCACCATCCGCATCCCGGTGCACATGACCGAGAAGATGAGCGGCCTGCTGCGCGTGCAGCGCGAGCTCACCCGCGAGCTCGGGCGCGAGCCGACCGCCGACGAGGTCGCGGCCGAGCTCGGGGTCGAGGTCGAGCGCGTGCACGAGATGCTCACCATCAGCCAGCAGCCGGTCAGCCTCGAGACGCCGGCCGGCGCCGACGGCGACTCCGAGATCGGCGAGCTCATCGAAGACGCCAGCGCGGTGGCACCCGTCGAGGCCGTCGGCGAGGTGCTGCGCCGCGAGCAGCTCAAAGAGGTCCTCGCCGGCCTCACGCACCGCGAGCGCAGCGTCATCGAGCTGCGCTACGGCCTGCGCGACGACCGGCCGCGCACGCTCGACGAGGTCGGCCAGCGCTTTGGCCTCACGCGCGAGCGCATCCGCCAGATCGAGGCCAAGACGCTCGCCAAGCTGCGCAGCTGCACCGACACGCAGCGCCTGCGCGAGTGCCTCGACTAGGAGCGACCGATGGTCGCGCCTGCCTTAGGCGGCCGCGACGTAGCCTCCTGACGCACGAGGATCCTCGCACCTGAAGCTCTCCGCCCGCGGCGCGGGCCGTTGACGGACCCGTTGTGGGCGGTAGCATGGGGCCGCCCGGCGACTCAACCCCCCGGCCCCAGACAGATGACGCCGACCCCGACACCAGGCAGCGCTGCAGACGCCCCGACCGGCGCGCCGTCGTCGGGCGGACCTCCGCCCGCGGTCCGGTTCCGGCGGGCGCGGCCCGGTGACGCCGCGGCCGCCGCGCGCATCGTGCCGGTCGCCCTGAACGACCTCTACGCGCGCCAGGGCCGTACCCGGCTCGCCGAGGACGAGGGGTGCGCACCCGTGTTCGTCCATCTGGCGGCCGACCCCGGCGCAAGCTTCTGGCTGGCCGAGGCCGACGAGGGCCTGGTGGGGCTCGGCCTGGGCCTGCGACGCTCCGACTTGTGGTTCCTGGGCGGGCTGTTCGTCGCGCCCGCCTGGCAGGGTCGTGGGGTGGGCCGGGCACTCCTCGAACGCGCCCAGGGCAACCGCGCCCCGGGCGGCCGCGCCGCCGTGCTGTCGAGCGCGTCGAACGAGGTCTCCAACCGCCTGTACGCGAGCTGCGGCATGCTGCCGCAGCTCGCCGTCCTCGAGCTTCGCGGGCCGCTGCCACTCGTGCCCCAACCGGCGCTGCCGCGCGCTCTGCGGCCCGGCGCCCTGACCGGCGACGTCGCGGGCCTGGCGGCGCTCCGTTCGATCGACGCCGCGGTGCTCGGCATCGACCGCACGGCCGACCACCGCTGGCTGCTCGGCGAGGCGAAGCGGCCGGGCCGGCTGTTCACGCGGTCCGGCCGGCCGGTCGCCTACGCCTACCTGGGCGGTGACGGCACGTTGGGCGCCGACGCCGTCGGTCCGATGGCCGCCGTGCGGCCGGCCGACGTCGCGCCGGTCGTCGCCTGGGCCCTCGGCGAGCTCGCCGCTCGCGGCGCAAGCGCGGGCGCCGCGCTCGTGCCCGGCGCGAACCTCGCTGCGCAGCGGCTCCTGTGGGGCGCGGGCTTCCGCTTTCACGAGGCCACGGCGTTGTTCGGCGCCGACCGCCCCTTCGAGCGGCTCGACCGCTACTGCTTCGCCGGCGACGCGCTCATGTAGGCGGCGCCGGGCGGCGACCGGCAGCGAGCGGCGGCTGCGCCCGCCGGCCTCAGCCGGCGGCGGGCCCGGGCTGCGGCAGCACGGCGGCGCCGGCCTCGTCCGGGCGCAGCCGCACGACGCCCGCGACCGCGTACGCTTCGTCCTCGTCGAGCGTCTCGTGCTCGAGCAGCGCGTGGGCGAGCGCGTCGAGCCTGTCCCGGTTGGCGCCCAGCAGCTCGCTCGCGATGCCGTAGCAGTCGTCGACGATGCGCCGCACCTCGTCGTCGACGAGCTTGCGGGTCTCGTCGGACACGGCCGAGCCGTCGAGCGGCCAGGCGGGCTGACCGTCGCGCGGCAGCACGCTGACCGGGCCGATCGTCGCCGACATGCCCCAGCGCCCCACCATCTGCCGGGCGATGGCGGTGACCTGCTCGAGGTCGGACTCGGCACCGGTCGTGACGTCGCGGTACACGAGCTCCTCGGCCGCGCGTCCGCCCAGGGCGCCGACGATGCGACCCTTCAGGTAGGCGGCGCCGTAGCCGTAGCGGTCGGCCTCGGGGCTCTGGAAGGTCACGCCGAGCGCCTGGCCGCGCGGCACGATCGAGATCTTGCGCACCGGGTCGGCGCCCGGCTGCAGCATGCCGAGCAGGGCGTGGCCCGACTCGTGATAGGCGGTGCGCTCGCGCTCGAGGGGGGAGAGGATGATGCGTCGCTCGGTGCCCAGCACCAGACGCTCGATGGCGCTGTCGAAGTCGGCGCGGTGGACGCTGTGCCGACCGCGCCGGGCGGCCGCCAGCGCCGCCTCGTTGACCAGGTTGGCCAGGTCGGCGCCGGCCATGCCGGGTGTCTCCGCTGCGAGCCGCTCGAGGTCGACGTCGCGGGCCAGCGGCACCTGGCGGGCGTGCACCCGCAGAATGGCGGCGCGGCCCTTCTGGTCGGGCAGGTTGACGACGACGCGCCGGTCGAAGCGGCCCGCCCGCAGCAGCGCCTGGTCCAGGACCTCAGGGCGGTTGGTGGCGGCCATCACGATAACGCCTTCGTCGCCGGTGAAGCCGTCCATCTCGGTGAGGATCTGGTTGAGCGTCTGCTCGCGCTCATCGTTGCCGCCCATCGTGCCGCCGGCCGAGCGCGACCGGCCGATCGCGTCGAGCTCGTCGATGAAGACGATCGACGGCGCCGAGCTCTTGGCCTGCTGGAACAGGTCGCGCACCCGGCTCGCGCCGACGCCGACGAACATCTCGACGAACTCCGAGGCGCTCAGCCAGAAGAACGGCACGTCGGCCTCGCCGGCGACCGCTCGGGCGAGCAGCGTCTTGCCGGTGCCGGGCGGGCCGCTGAGCAGCACGCCGCGCGGGATCCGGGCGCCCAGCTTGCGATACCGGTCGGGGTTGCGCAGAAAGTCGACGACCTCGGACAGCTCCTCCTTGGCCTCGTCGATACCGGCCACGTCGGCGAACGTCGTGCGCTCCTGGGTGGCCTCGTAGCGGCGCGCCCGCGAGCGCCCGAAGGCGCTCAGCATGCCGCCGCCCGCGGCCCGGGCGCGGCGCGAGGCCCACAGAAAGAAGACGATGAAGAGCAGCGCCGGGCCGAAGAAGATGAGCGCGGTCTCCCACCAGGGGCTGCCGGTGTTCAGCGGCTTGGCGTTGACCACGACGCCCTTGGCCTCGAGGAGGGCGAGCAGGTCGTTGTTGCCGAACGCCGGCAACTGGGTCTGGAAGTCGCGGTAGGTCTTGCCGCCCTGCGTGCCGCCGCCGCTTGCCTGAGCGCTCGTCACCGCCCGCTTGAAGGCGCCCTGGACGGCCTCGCCCTGCGACGTGATCTGCGACACGTTGCCGGCCGCGACCTCGCTGCGAAAGAAGGTGTACGAGACCCGCAGGTACGGGGTGCCGCGCGGCACGAGGGCGGCCACGGCCCAGTTGAGCAGCAGCGCCGCGAGCAGGATCAGCCAGATGCGGTTGAGCCAGCCGATGCCGCGCCCGCCGCCGCCCTGCGGAGCGCTCTCATGATGGTCGGCGGCGCCCGGCGGCCGGCCCTCGACGTGCCAGCCCTCTCTGGTGCGGGGCGGATGACGGTGGGCCGGCGGGCTACCGTCCGCCGGCTGTGTCGTTGCGTGACGCTGTGCGCTTTCGTCCACGAGGCTCCTTCGCGTGGGCCGGACGTCGTATCCCGATGGTACCCCTGCGGCGGTCCGGAGTACCGCAAGCGTGGGGACTGCGCCCGCCGTCGCGAGCCGGTCAACGGCGCCCCGGGGCCGCTGCTATAGTTCTGGCCGTGATCGTCGTGGTCGGCCCGCTCGCCATCTCTCTGACGCGCCTGCTCGCGTCGCTGCCTCTGGTCGTCGCGCTGGTCCTTGCCTGCGGGCTCCTGGTCGCCGTGACCGGCGTCGTCGTCGCCCTGGTCACCGACGACCGCGACCCGACCACGGTCATCGCCTGGCTGCTCGTGATCGCCCTCCTGCCGGTCGTCGGCATCGTCCTGTACTTCTTCATCGGGCGGAACTACCGGCGCGCCACGCCCGAGCGCGACCGGCTGCGGGCCGAGGTGCGCGAGCTCGCGGCCGGCGCGCTGCATTCGGTCTACGAGGAGCACGCGGCCTACGCCGCCGACCTCGAGGAGCGCCTCGGCGGCACGCCGGCCGGCAAGCTCCTGGTGATGAGCCGCCACGTCACCGGCTTTCCCGTGCTGCCGGCCGACTCGCTCGAGGTCTACCAGCGCGGCGCCGACAAGTTCGCCCGCCTGCTCGACGAGCTCGCCGACGCGCAACGCTTCGTGCACCTCATGTACCTGATCTGGGAGCGCGACGAGCTCACCGCCCGGGTCACCGACATCCTGCTCGACCGGCTCGCCCACGGGGTCAAGGTGCGCATCCTCTACGACTGGGTGTCGTCGTTTCGCTACCGCAAGAGCGAGCTGCGCCGCCTGGCCGCCGCCGGCGCCGAGGTCAAGCCCTGCTACAAGCGGCTCGCCCACCTGAACTACCGCAACCACATGAAGATCGCGGTGATCGACGGCGCCGTGGCCTACACCGGCGGCATGAACATGGGCCAGGAGTACATCGACGGCGGCCCGCGCTTTGCCACCTGGCGCGACACCTCGCTGCGCCTCAGCGGTCCCGTCGTCGCGGTGTTCGAGGTCCTGTTCGCCCTGATCTGGCGCTTCAACGGCGGGCGCGGCGACCCGCTCGCCGAGCGGCGGGAGCCCGAGAACCCGCGGCTGGGTGAGGCTCGCGCCGGGGACGACGCTCTCGAAGCCCGAGACGCCGGCGACCCGCCCATCGAGGTGCTCTACTCGAGCGTGGCCACGCCGTTCAAGTCGATCCGCGACGCCTACATCGTGGTGCTGCTCGGGGCCCGCGAGAGTGTCTGGATCCAGTCGCCCTACTTCGTGCCCGACGAGCCCCTGATCACGGCCATCTGCGCCGCGGCGCTCACCGGGGTCGACGTGCGCCTCATGATGGCCGGCGTGCCCGACAAGAAGCTGCCCTTCCGCGCCGCGATCGCCTACTACAAGCAGCTCCTCGACGCCGGCGTGAAGGTCTACCAGTACACCGACGGCTTCCTGCACGCCAAGACGGTCACGATCGACCGGCGCTGGTGCATGATCGGCACCTGCAACTTCGACATCCGCAGCACCATCCTGCACGACGAGCTGTCGTGCGCGATCTTCGACGAGAGCGTGGCGGCGCGTCACGCGGCGATCTACGAGGACGATCTCACTCACTGCCGCGAGTTCACCCTCGACGACTGGTGGGCGCTTAGCCGGCGGACGCGCTGGCTCAACTCGCTCGCCCGGCTGTTCTCGCGCCTGCTGTGAGCGAGAGGACCGCGCCCCGGGCGGCTGCCCGCAGCACGACGGTCGCCGCTCGTGAAAATCAGACTATTTTCTTAAGTCTGCGGTGCTAGACTGCCGGTGAACAACGACTCGCCGTCCTGCGGGACGGGGTCCCTGGGGGGCATGCCATGAGACGTCTGGTCCTCGTGTTCGGGTGCGCCGCGGCGCTGCTCGCCGTGCTCGCGGCGCCGGCCGCGGCCTCGGCCGCCGGCCGGCCTCCCACACACCCCGAGCCGCTCATCCCGAGCGGGTCTACGACGGGCCAGGCGGCCCACCCGGCCGGCGCCGCCGGCTACGGCACCACCACGACCTCGTGGAACTGGTCGGGCTACGACGCCGTCACGGACGGCACGTACAAGTTCGGCTCCGTGACCGCCACCTGGATCGTGCCGCGCGTTCGGGTCAGGGGCACCGACCTGGCCGACGCGGCCTTCTGGGTCGGCCTCGACGGCGACGATTCCGAAACGGTCGAGCAGATCGGCACCGAGGGCTACAGCGAGGGCGTGGCCGGCTACGACGCCTGGTACGAGATGTACCCGCTCTACCCGGTGACGATCGACCTGGCGATCCACCCCGGCGACGTCATGACCGGCACGGTCACGTGGGCGCAGCCGGCGAGCTTCACGCTGACGCTGACCGACGCGACGACGAATCAGACCTACAGCACCGGTCAGCTCATGAGCATCCCGCCGGCGCTGGCGTCGGCCGAGGCGATCGCCGAGGCGCCCTCCAGCGACATGGGCGTGCTGCCGATCAGCGACTTCGGCATCGTGCGCTTCAGCGACTGCAGCTTCGACGGACAGCCCGTCTCGGCCTACGACTGGAATCGCATCAACATGACGAACGAGGACGACGACGCGCTGGTCGCCCGCACATCCGACCTGGGCGCCGACGGTGCGAGCTTCACCGTGACCACCGACTGCACGCCGCCGCGCACGGTCGTCTTCGGTGCCGACGGGCGCTGGCACCGCACCGCCGTCAGGCTGCGCTTCGTGGCCCACGACAACACCGGCGGCCAGGGCGTCGCCTCGACGACGTACTCGACCGACGGCGGCGCCACCTGGACGACGGGCACCTCGCTCACGGTCGCGGCCCCGGCGAACCACGCCAACGACGGCGTGCACCGTATTCGCTACCGCTCGATCGACAAGGTCGGCAACGCCGAGGTCAAGCGCACCTGCTGGGTGTTCATCGACACGCGGCGGCCGACGCCGGTCGCCAACTGGGCCGGCCTCGCCCGGCGCGGGGCGCGCTGCGCGCTGCGCTATCTGGTGCGCGATGCCCGGCCCGGCAGCCCGACCGCGACGGTGACGATCCGCATCGTCGACCGCCACGACAAGCTCGTGCGCAAGACGGTCCTGACCGGGGTCGCGGTCGACCGCCTGCAGCGCTACACCTTCACCTGCTGGCTGCCCAAGGGGCGCTACCGCTTCACCGTGGCGGCGACCGACCAGGCCGGCAACCGGCAGATGGCGGCGGCCCGCAACACGCTGGTCGTGCGCTGACGGGCGGGCCGGTCGTGGCGACGCGGTCGGCACCGTCGTGTTCTGCAGTGATGGGTTACGGCGCTGGGGGGTGGCACATGAGACGTGCCTGGATGATCTGTATCACGGTCGTGACGGTGCTCGCGGCGGCAGCCGCGTTCCCCGGGGTGGCGCGCGCGCTCACGCCCGACGGCCAGCACGGCTGGTACTGGCAGATGCCGCAGCCGGCGACCGACCTGAACGGTTGCACGTTCGCGTCCAACGGCGCGCTGTGGGCCGTCGGCCTCGGCGGCCTCGTCGAGCGCAGCACCGACGGGGGGCTCACCTGGGCGGCGCAGCCGACCGGCACCGACGCCGACCTCTGGTCGGTGACCTTCGTCGGCACCAACGACGGCTGGGTGGTCGGCGGCCAGGCGACCAGCAAGGAGCCCGGTGTGATCCTGCACACGACCGACGGCGGCGCGCACTGGTCCGACGTCACGCCAGCCGGCCTGACGGCGACGCTAACCAACGCGAGCTTCACCGATGCACTGCACGGCTGGATCGGCACCGCGGTCGGCACGGTGCTGAAGACGACGAACGGCGGCGGGACCTGGACCCAGGTCACGCTGCCGCGCGCCGGCAAGGACGCCGTGGTGGTCGACTTCGTCGACGCGACCCACGGCTGGGCCGGCGGCCCCAAGGGCCGCATCTGGCGCACGACCAACGCCGGTCGCACGTGGACGTCGAGCCGCTACCCGGGCGCCGCAGGCTGGGACATGCTGCAGAAGCTCGTCTTCACCGACCGCTCCGACGGCTACGGCCTCACGATGGACGACTGGGGCGACTCGATGCTGATCGCCACGCACGACGGCGGCCGCTCCTGGATGCCGCTGCGCGACTTCGGCGACCTCTACGCCACCGACCTCTGCACCGACGGCCTCGGCGGCCTGTGGGTGGTCGGTGAGAGCGACGACTACTCCGACACGCAGGCGCCGACGGTGTTCCTGCACTCCACGGACTTCGGCTTCACCTGGCACAGCAGCACGGTGAGCGCTCCGGCGGTGCCCTTCACGATCGCCGCGCAGGGGTCGTCGGTGTGCTCGGTGGGCGACGGCATCCTGCTGTCGACCGACGCCGGTGCGAGCTGGCGGTCGGGCAGCTCGGGCCAGCAGTACGAGTTCGCCGCCGCCGACGCCGTGTCGGCCACCGATCTGTGGGCGGTCGACACGTCGGGCGCGCTGCTGCACAGCACCGACGGCGCGCGCTTCATCGAGCAGCCCGTGCCGCTGCCGGGGGCCGACTGCCTCCTCGGCGTCGGGTTCGCCGATGCCGACGACGGCTGGGTGGTCGGTGCGAGCGACGACTTGGGCGACGGCAGCGTGATCTTCCACACGAGCGACGGCGGGGCCACCTGGCAGCCGCAGCAGTCCAACCTGGGCGGTGGCCTCTGGGGCATCGACGCCGTCGATGCCCAGACGGCCTGGGCCGTCAGCAACGACACGACCGGCTGGAACGAGGGCCCCAATCTGTCACTCGAGCATACGACCGACGCGGGTGCCACCTGGATCCCGCAGTTCGTGCCCGGCAACATGGGCCTGCTGGCGATCGACTTCACCAGCGCCGACGACGGCTGGGTCGGCGGCTACTGGTGGTCGTCCGACTTCAGCTACCCGGCGGGCGCGATCTTCGCCACCACGAACGGCGGCTTCACCTGGACCCGTGAGAAGCTGCCCAAAGAGGCTCCGGCGATCACCGGCCTGCAGTTCGTGAGCCCGACCGAGGGCTGGGCGGTCGGCATGACCTACGACGACAACGACGACGCCCAGCAGGGCTGGGTGCTGCACACGACCGACGGCGGCGCGACCTGGACACAGGTGCCCGGACTCGCCGACGCCCAGGCCACGACGCTGCACTTCACCGATCAGCAGGACGGTTGGCTGGGCGGCGAGAACGGTGTCTACGCGACCACCGACGGCGGTACGAGCTGGCAGCGGGTCGCGGCCGGTGCCGGCGTCGAGTCGATCGTCGCCACCGACACGCACCACGTGTGGGCTTTCGGCGACGGGTTCCTGGTCTCGACCCTCGACCCGGCGGGCGACACCGCCGCGCCGGTGACCCTCGACGAGCACGCCGACACCGGCTGGCACCGCAAGCCGGTGACCCTCGACTTCACGACGCAGGACATCGGCACGGCCGGGGTGACCGCGACCGAGTCACAGCTCGACGACAACGCCTGGCAGAGCGGCGCGACGCGGACCGTGCCGGCCTACGCCGACCATCACTTCGACGGCGACCACACCGTCCTCTATTACAGCATCGACGCGGCCGGCAACCAGGAGCAGATCGAGTCGCGCGTGGTCGGCATCGACACACTCGGGCCGGCCTGCGGGGTGCCGCGCGGCAGCGTGGTCGACAGCGGGCGGCGCGGCACGCTGTACTTCACGGCCTCCGACATGATGAGCGGTCTGCGGAGCGTCACCCTCTCGATCGAGGGCAAGCACCATCACGTGCTGCGTCGCTTCGTGGAGCGTAGCGGCGACTGGATCCTGCTCGGTGGTGACGTGCCCTACTACTGGATGCGCTTCGACTGCACCCTCAAGCCGGGGAGCTACCACGTGGTGGTCACGGCCGTCGACGTGGCCGGCAACCACCAGGCCACGGTGGGTCGCGGCGTCCTGCGCGTGGTGCGCAAGGGCGCGCCGGCCTTTCACGCACCGTGGTGGCCGGCCGGCCTGCAGTGGGGCACCTACCAGCTCGACCGCATGAACCGCGGCCTGCGGCCCGCGTGGCTGCTGCGCTTCGCCGACGCGCCGACCATGGTGCGCGCGCCGCAGCACCGCGGCGCCTGGCATGCCGCCCACTGGCCGGTCATGCCGCACAAGGCCGACCGCAAGTAACGGCAGCAGACGAGCGTGGAGCGGGTCGGGCGGGATGCGCCCGGCCGGGCGCCGGGGCGGCGGCCGCAAGGCCGCCGCCCCGGCGCCGTCGTCTGGTCAGGTGACGCCGAATACCCCGCAAAGCAGGGTTTCCCCTAACGATGTGGCCGAACCGGCCGATGACCTGCAGTGATCGCGCGCCCACTGCGCCGCGCCCCCCGCCAGCCGAGGCGTCAGGAGGTGGTCCCATGAAGCGCTGCCACAGCTGCGGGCTCTCGATCGGTGACTCCGCCACGTTCTGCGCCACCTGCGGCGCAGCCGTCCCCGCGCAAGCGGCCTGTCCGCTGTGTGGCGCCGCGGCGGAGCCCGACGAGCCCTTGGGGCTGTGCCCTGCGTGCAGGGCCGCTCTCGACCTGCTCGTCTCGAGCGACGGCCTCGAGGCGCCGGCCCTGAGCGTCGCCACCGTGCCGCTCGCGGCCGAGACCCGCACGACCGTCGCGACCGCACTGTACTCGGCGGTCGCCGACCACGAGACCTGCCCCGAGTGCGCCGCCTGGGACGGCCGCGAGACCGCCGACGTCGACGAGGCCCTCGCCTGGGCGCCCAACCCGCGTTGCAGCGCGCCGGGCGGCTGTCGCTGTCTCGTGCTGTTCGAGCACGAGCGGCTGGCCGCCGGCGAGCCCGGCGCATTCGTCGCCTTCGCCGCCGAGCGTTCGCTTGCGCCGACCGGCGCTGCGGTCGCGGCCTTCCACACAGAGCAGCGCCGGTGCACCCTCGAGACCGAGAGCCGCGTCGCCGACGCCCTCACCCTCGCCGCCGAGGCGCGCGACCGCGAGAAGTCCGACACCGACGCCGCCGTCGCGCTCTACCGCCGGGCGATCGAGATCCTGCTCGAGGCGCGCGACGGGGCGCCCGACGAGCGTCGCGTGCTCCACGAGCTGCCCGGCCCGTTCAACCGGCTGACCATCGTGCTCAAGGGCATGGGGCGCGACGCCGAGGCGCTCGACGAAATCGAGCGCGCCGCGTCGCTCGGCCTGCTCGAGCGCGCCGACTGCGGTCGCAAGGCCGATCGCGACGCCCTGCGCAACCGCGGCGCGCGGCTGCGCGAGCGCGGCGCCGCGCCGGTCGCCGCCGCCGTGTAGCGGTCGCGGCCGGCCCGCGGCCGGCGAAGCTCGCGGCCGCGCCACACGGGGCAGGCCCGTCTGCCGCTCGCCGGGTATACTCGGCGCCTCGAGGTCCGCGGAATGCGCTGCCGGGCGCTTTGGCGGGCGACGACACGCCGAGCGGAGGCCCCATGGACGTCCTGATCGCCGACCAGAAGCTGGTCACCGAGCTGCTGCCGATGCCCGAGGCCATCGCGGTCATGCGCGACGCGCTGCGCCGGCTGCGCGAGCCCGACACCATCCTGCCGCTGCGCGACGTCATCGCGCTGCCGGGGGGCGAGCGCGTCCTCAGCCTGATGCCGTCGTACCTCGGCGGCCTCGGGACGCTCGGCGTGAAGGTCATCACCGGCTTTCCCGCCAACTTCGGCGGCGAGTTCGACACCCACCAGGGGGTCGTGCTGGTCTTCGACGACGACCACGGCAGGCTGCGGGCGATCGTCGACGCCACCTCGGTCACGGCCATCCGCACGGCCGCCGTGAGCGGCGTGGCGACCGACCTGCTCGCGGCGCCCGGGGCCGGCGACCTGGCGCTGATCGGGGCCGGCACGCAGGCCCACACGCACCTCGCCGCCATGGCCTGCGTGCGCGCCCTGCGGCGCGTGCGCGTGTTCAGCCTGCCGCCCGGCAGTGCCGAGGAGTTCGCGCGGCGCGAGGAACGCCTCAGCGGGCTCACGGTAGAGGTCGCGGGGTCGGCCGAAGAGGCCGTACGCGGCGCCGACATCGTCTGCACCGTCACCACCGCGACCACGCCCGTGGTGCGCGGCGACTGGCTCGCCCCCGGCGCTCACGTGAACGCCGTCGGTGCCTATACGCCGACCACTCGCGAGCTCGACACGCGGGCCGTCGCGCGGTCCCGCCTGTACGTCGACCGGCGCGAGGCGACGCGCAGCGAGGCGGGCGAGTTCCTGCTCGCGCGGGCCGAGGGCGCGATCGGCGACGACCACATCGCCGGAGAGATCGGCGAGGTGCTGACCGGCGCGGCGCCCGGCCGCGGCGGACCCGACGAGATCACCCTGTTCAAGTCGCTCGGTCTGGCCGTCGAGGACCTGGCCGCCGCACGGCACGTCCTCGAGGCGGCGCGTGAGCGCGGCGCCGGCGCCTGGATCGAGATCGGCGGCCGCCACTTCGGCAGCACGGCCGGCGCGTAGGGCGAGGGACGTCGTCGCCGGCGCGGCGGCGCCTGCCGCCACCGTCCGGTGGGCGTCGGCGCCGCTGGGCGGGCGCCGCCGGCGCCGCTTCGCTACAATAGGAGTCGATGCTCCCGTGGCGATGAAGCCCCCCGACACCAGTCAGCGGCAGCCCGTCGTGCCGGGGGTCGTCGCCGCGCACCTCGCGGCGGCCGCATCACTCGAGCTCGTCGCCCGCGTGGTGGGCGCCCCCGACCTCGTGCTGCCGTACCTCGACCGCTTCTACGAGCCGGCCGAGGCCGCGCTGGTTGCCGCCCTGGCGCGCGGGCCGCTCGGCGCCGTCGCGTTGCGGCAGCGGATCGCGCCCCAGGCCACGCACGCCGCCGCGAAGGCGCTGCTCGAGCGGGCCTACCGCCGGGGCGTCGTGGAGCGGGCCGCCCGCGGGCGCTACCGGGTCGCCTCGTTCCACGACCGCTTCGTGGTGTGGACCTTCTTCGAGGGCTGGCTCGATCTGCCCGACGAGGTGCGCGACGGGTTGCGCGAGTGGGAGCTTGCCTACTACGTCGAGCACGCCCGCCCGTTCGTCGCGGCCGCCAAGGCCGGGGCGCCGGTCGAGCCCATCGAGAACATGACCTACCTGCTGCTCGACGAGGTCGAGCAGATCCTGCGCGCCCAGGAGCACATCTACCTGTACCCCTGCGACTGCCGCACGATCATGGGCAACTGCCGCAAGCCGACCCTCAACTGCCTGCGCTTCGAGGGCCCACACGGCCACTGGCACGACCTCGGCTGGGAGATCTCGATCGAGCGCGCCGTCGAGAACGCCCGCGAGCACAACCGCCTCGGCCTGATGCACACCGGCGGCCTGCCGGGCAGCGCCATGCGCGGCATCTGCACCTGCTGCCCCGACTGCTGCTTTCCGCAACTCGCCGGCGAGCGCCTCGACGCCGTCAAGCTCTGGCCGCTGACGCGCTACGAAGCGCGCATCGACGTCGCCGCCTGCGACGGCTGCAACCGCTGCGTGGCGCGCTGCCCGTTCGGCGCGGTCGCGCGCAGGGCCGGTCCGGGCAAGGGCGAGAGCGCGCCGCCGGTGGTCGATCGCACGCTGTGCCGCGGTTGCGGCCTCTGCGCGACGGGCTGTCGCGCCGGCGCGATCGTCATGGACGCGGTCTGAGGACTCGCCCCGGCGCCGCGTCATCGAGCTGCTTCGAACCGTCGCCCGACGGCGTCGCGGGCGCCCGGCATCGTCCTCCACGGTTTCGTGAAACGCCTCGTCCGATTAAACTGTCTTCATAGTCCGTGGGCGCCGGTGGCGTAGCCGGCGGCGCGTCCGCGTCGAGGGCGACCCGTGTCGCGGGTCCAGAGAGCGGAGGATGCTCGCGTGAAGAAGCTCGTCGCCGGTTGGATCCTGGTCGTCGTGCCCGTGGCGGCGGTGCTGCTCGCGGTCGCCTTCCTCACGCTGGTGCCTTCGAACGCGACCGCGATCGGCACGAGCGCGTCCGACCCGAGCCCCGGCCCGTCCGACAGCGTGAGCCCCTCGGCGAGCCCGACCGACACGACGAGCCCGTCGCCCAGCCCGACGCCGTCGCCGCTGCGCCTCGGCTCGCTCACGCCCAAGAACAAGGCCAAGGGCGTCGCCCCCTCGGGCCGCATCACGGTCAGGTTCTCGCGGACGCTCGCCGCCGACACGCCGCTGCCGCACCTCAAGCCCTGGGTGCCGGGCGCCTGGAGGGTGACCGGCGCGACCCTGCAGTTCGTGCCGAAGGGGCACCTGCCGGTGTACACCAGGGTGACCGTCACCGTGCCCGGCGGGACCGCCGGCGTGCTGGCCGCCGACGGCGGCCGGCTGGCCGCCACTCGCACCGCCTCGTTCACGGTCGGCGGGCCCTCGTCCGTGCTTCGCCTGCAGCAGCTCCTCGCCGAGACCGGCTACCTGCCGCTGCGCTTCGTCGTGCCCTCGGGCACGGGCAGCGCGACGGTGCCGGCGATCACCCGTGAGCCGGCCACGCTCGACCTCGTCTCGCTCAAGCCGATCTCGGGCGCCTTCTCGTGGCGCTACCACAACATCCCTTCGACCCTCGCGGCGGTCTGGAAGCGCGGCCGCTCGACCGTGCTGATCCGCGGCGCGGTGATGGAGTTCGAAGCCGACCACCATCTGGCGACCGACGGCGTCGTCGGGCGCGCGGTGTGGACCGACCTGCTCCACGCCGCCGCCCACCACAAGGCCACCAGGCGCGCCTACCGCTACCTCGAGGTCTCGACCTCCATCCCTGAGACGCTGCGGGTGTGGTCGTGCGGGCGCGTCATCTATCGCAGCCTCTGCAACACGGGCATCGCGGCGCGGCCGACCGCGCGCGGCACGTTCCCGGTCTACGAGCGTTTTCTCTCGACCACGATGAGCGGCACCAACCCCGACGGCAGCCATTACAGCGACCCGGGGGTGCCCTACGTCGCCTACTTCAACGGCGGTGACGCCGTGCACGGCTTCATCCGCGGCTCCTACGGCTGGCCCCAGAGCCTGGGCTGCGTCGAGCTGCCCTACGGCCCGGCCGCCGTGGTCTACCGCTACGACCCGATCGGCACGCTCGTCTGCGTCTCCTGACAGCGAAAGGGCCGGCGCCGCGGCACGAGCGTGCCGCGGCGCCGGCCCTTTCTTGTTCTCGTTCGCGCCCTCAGGCGGCCGGCCCGGTGGCGAGCTGCACCGTGGAAGAGTGCGTGCTGCCGGCCTGGTCGACCCAGCCCAGCGTGACCTTGTCGCCGGGGTGATAGGCGCCGAGCAGGCTCGTGAGGCTCGTCGGTGAGCTCACGCTGTGGCCGTTCAGCGACACGACGGTGTCGCCGCCGCTGAGGCCCGCCTGGGCGGCCGGCGAGCCCGACAGCACGCCGACCACGACCGCACCGCTCGTCTGGCCGCCGCCGAAGCCCTGGTCTGTCGAGGTGAGCTGCACGCCCAGGAACCCGGTCGCCCCGATATGGACGGTGGTCGACGACTGCCCGCTCTCGATCTGCGCCACGATCCGGGTGGCCGTGTCGATCGGCACGGCGAAACCCTCGGTCTGGGTCGACTGGAACGAGTAGCGGCTCGAGGCCGCGGTGTCGATGGCGATCACGGCGCCGCTCGCGTCGACGAGCGGTCCGCCCGAGTCGCCGGGCTGGATCGCGGCGTCGGTCTGGAACAGGCCGGTGAGCTGCTCCGCGGCGCCGCTCGTCTCATCGCTCGCCACGATCTGCTGGCCGACCGCCACGATGCGGCCGGCCGCCGCGGTCGGGGTGCCGCCCGTGCCGCCGGCGTTGCCGATCGCCACGACGGCGTCGCCCACCGCGACCGACGCCGAGTCGCCCAGCGTGGCCGTCGTCAGCCCCGCGGCGTCCTTCAACTGGATCACGGCGATGTCGCTCGTGCGGTCGTAGCCGACCACGGTCGCCGTGTAGGTGCGGCCGTTGCCGACGTCGGTCGCGCTGATCGCGGTCGCGCCGGACACGACGTGGTTGTTGGTCAGCACCAGGCCCGACGAGGTGAGCACGATGCCGGTCGCGGCGGCCCGCCCGCCTTCGTAGCCCAGGGTCACGTTGATGTCGACGAGGGCGCGGTCGACGCGCGCGGCGAGCGTCGCGGCGCTCGCGCCCGACCCACCCGCCGTCGACGAGCTCGTCGAGCGCGACGAACCGCTCGTGCTCGAGCCGTTCGTGCGGCTCGCACCCGGGGTGCGGACCGACGTGAGGTGCGACTGCCAGAAGCCCTGGCTGATGGCGACGCCGAGAAACGCGGCGATCGCCACGAGCGCGACGGCGGCCGTGAGCCTGGCGAAGAGGTGACGGCGGCGGGGCGGGCGGCCCCGGGGGCCGCCCGCCCCGCCGCCGAACGGTGGCCCCGACCCACCGCCGGCGTCCGGCCAGCCGCCCTCGGGCAGGCTCCAGGCCGTGTTGGGCGCGGCGTGCGTGTCGCCGCTCTGGTCTTCGTGCCGGGTCTCGGGTCGATCGCCCGGTGGGATCGGATAGGACATCATGCCTCCACAACGCTCGCTGCTCACCCACACTCTTCCCCGGCGGAACGGGGAACCCGCGCCGGTGGCGGGGGGCTTTCGCTTCGCAAGGGTTGTAACCGCCCGGGCTTGGCGGGCTCTGAGGGCGTCCTATGAGTCTGCTGAGAGAGCGGCCGGGTCGCGGCGCAACGGAACGCCGGCAGGAGAACGGGGAGGACGGTCGAACAGCACGCGAGAGACGAGGCAAGGACGCAAAGCGAGGGCGCGAGGGCTCGGCACAGCCGTGAACGGAGACGACCAGACGTGAGTGACGCCCTGCGCCTGCGCTTGCCGCTCACGCGTGGCGCGGCCAAGCGCATGCGAAGCTCGATCGCCGGCCTGCTGTCGGCGCACGGCGTGCCGCCCAAGGCCGCGCGCGAGGTCCTGCTCGCCGCCGACGAGGCCTTCATCAACGCCTTCATGCACAGCGGCGACGCGGCCGGCCGCGTCGACGTGCGCGCCGAGGTGCGCGCGGGCCGCGTGGTCGTCGAGATCCGCGACCGCGGCTGCGGCTTCGACCCGCGCTCGATCGACGTCGAGGCCGTCCCCGACCCGCTGGCCACGCACGGACGCGGGCTGTTTCTGATCCACCACCTCATGGACGACGTCGAGGTATGCTCGCGCAAGCGCGGCGCCGGTACGCTGGTGCGCATGGTGAAGGGCTTCACGCGACAGCGCGAGGTCACGCCGGCCTGAGACGGGCTTCGACGGTGCCGGGCGCGGCGCCGCCCCGGCGCACGGCGTCGGCTGAGCGAGAGCGGCCGCCTTGCGGTCAAGCGAGCCGCGCGGGCGACGATGCATCCGGCGACACGAGACGACGAAGGGAGACCGATGGCGACCGACGTGAAGGCGGCGCCCACCACCGCCCATCCAGCGCTGCTCAAGCACGAGGAGGAGCGTCTGCAGCATCTTCAGGTGAGGGCCGCCGACGCGATCACGAACTTCGCCGGGTCGATGACCTTCGTCTACCTCCACATGGCCTGGTTCTTCATCTGGATCGTCTTCAAGGTCGAGAAGTACCCCTTCGGCCTGCTCACCATGATCGTGTCGCTCGAGGCGATCTTCTTGTCGACCTTCGTCATGATCAGCCAGAACCGCGCCGACGCGCGGCGTCAGGTGCTGGCCGACGCCCAGTGGCAGACGGTGCAGACCGAGGAGCAGCAGAACGAGAAGATCATCGAGCTCTCCAATCAGATCCTCGAGCTCACCACGGCCATCCACAAGATGACCCACGAGATCCACTCGCTGAAGGGCGACGCGGTCTCGTCGTAGACGCGGTCTCGTCGGAGAAGGCGACGCGCTCGCGCGGGACCGTCGGCCCGCGGTGGCCGGCGTGGCGCCGGTGAGGCAGGCGTCGCGGCGGGTATCACCCCGACGGGGGAGGCCTGCCGCGCACGCGCGAGCGGCGAGAAGACCAGAACGGGAGGTCGCACGGCATGGCGGATAGGCAAGACGAGACGGGCACCCCACCGGGCGGCGACGAACGCACCTTCGTGTACCGCGGCGACGTGGTCGGCGGTCGCGGCGAGCGCCTGTTCGACCGTCAGGGCGGCTGGGCGGCGCACAACTGGAGCTGGCTGCTCGCCCTGGGTGTGATCGCCGTCGTCTTCGGCATCGTCGTGCTCAGCCACGCCTTCGGCAGCCTCGGCGCGCTGGTCTGGCTCACCGGCCTCTTCCTGCTGTTCATCGGCGTCGCCCAGCTCCTCACCATGCGCCGCGGCGGCGCGCCGCGCTCGCACCTGCTGGGCGCCGGCGTCGCGCTCGTCGGCGGCATCGTGCTGCTCGCCTGGCCCGGTGAGACGCTCACCGTGCTGGCCGTCATCGCCGGCGTTACGGTGCTGGTCTGGGGCCTCGTGCGCTCGGCGGCGGCCTTCGGCCGGCCCTACGAGACGCGCACCCACGACGTCGTCATGGGCATCGCCCTGATCGCCGCCGGCGCCGTCATGATCGCCTGGCCCGGCGCCACGATCACGCTGATCGGCGTCGTCGTCGGGCTGTGCGCCCTGGTGTGGGGCGCCGTCATGATCGGCGGCGCCTTCCGCCTGCGCGCCGCCGGTCGTCGCTGGCGCGACCTGCACGAACGCTCACGCATCGCGCGCTGAGGCGCCGCGCACCGGTCGCACGAGGGCGCGGCGCTCGCCGCCCGCCCGCTGCGCGCCCTTTACAGAGGTCGTATGCTTCTCCTAGGAAATCGCGAGTCTGGGGGGAGCTCAAATGGGACGCTGGCGTGCACGTGCTTGCTGTGTCATCGCGCTGATCGGGGGAGCGCTGGCGCTCGCCTCACCGGCGGCGGCGCTCGCTCCCGACGGCCAGCACGGCTGGGTCTGGCAGATGCCCCAGCCGGCCGGCGACCTGAGCGCCGTCACCTTCGCCACCGCCGCCGACGTCTGGGCGGTGGGCGCCGGCGGCGCCATCCTGCACAGCACCGACGCCGGCGCCACCTGGGCGAGCACGCCGAGCGGCACCGACGCCGACCTGTGGTCGGTGTCCTTCGCCGACGCCGGGCACGGCTGGGCCTGCGGGTACTCGGCCGACGGGTCGGGCGTGGTCGTCGCGACGACCGACGGCGGCACGTGGACCGACCGCACGCCGGCCGGGTCGACCGCGATGTTCCTGAACGTCAGCTTCGCCGGCGACGACGACGGCTGGGTCGGCACCGACGGTGGCGCCGTGCTGGCCACCACCGACGGCGGCCTCACCTGGACGACCGTCAAGGTCGGCACCTACAAGGGCGACACGGTCGCCGACCTGCTCGACGCCGGCCACGGCTGGGTGGGCGGCACCAAGGGCCGCATCTGGCGCACGACGAACGGCGGGGCAAGCTGGACCGCCGAGACGACCGGCTTCGCGAGCGGGGTACAGGTCGAGAAGCTCGTCTTCGTCGACCGCCTGCACGGCTGGGCGCTCGGCGAGACCGGCGACTGGGACTCGACCGTCCTGCGGGTGACGAGCGACGGCGGCCGGCACTGGCGCGCGGTGCCGCACGCGAGTCCCGCGGCGGGCGACGTGGCGGTCACCGGACAGGCGAAGGCCCTGCTGCTGAGCTCCGACACGAGCGAGCCGCTGGGCGGCTTTCAGTACGCCGCCTCCGGCGTGCTGAACCAGACGACGCTGTTCCTGCGCACGGCCGACACCGGCCGGCTCTGGCACCGTGCCGAGGTCGCGGCGCCGTTCACGCTGTGGGCGGTCGCCGCCCGCGGCGATGCGGTCTGCTGCGTCGGCGACGGCATCCTGACGTCGTCCGACGGCGGCGCCACGTGGCGTGGCGCCTCGTCGGGTCAGGACTACGAGGTCACGAGCGCCGACGCGGTGTCGCCGACCGACGTCTGGGCGGTCGAGAGCGGCGGCGCCCTGCTGCACTCCACCGACGGCGCGCGCTGGGCCGAGCCGGCCGCCGCGATGAGCCCGGTGCGGCGCTGGCTGAACGCGCTGGCCGCCGTGAGCTTTCCCGACGCGATCGACGGCTGGGTCGTGGGCCAGGACGCGAACATGGACGGCGTCATCCTTCACACGACCGACGGGGGCGACACCTGGACGCCGCAGGCCTCGCAGCTCGGCGGTCCCCTCCAGGGTGTGCAGTTCGTCGACGCGACGCACGGCTGGGCAGTGACGGCCGAGCCGGGCGCCGGATCGGGCTCGAACGACGCGGTCGAGCGCACCACCGACGGGGGCGACACCTGGGTGCCGCAGTTCGTCGCCAACATGGCCGTGCCGTCGAGCGTCGATTTCACGAGCGACGACGCCGGTTGCGTGGCGGGCGGCTACATACCCAACGGCAACGGGGCCGAGGTGCCGGCCATCTTCCGGACGACCGACGGCGGCCAGAGCTGGACCAGGACCACGGTCCCGCTCGGGGCCCATCAGCAGGGGGTCATGTGGAGCCTCTCGTTCCCCGACCCCGACGACGGCTGGGCGGTCGAAGGCATCTACTCGGTCCTCTCACCCGACTCCTACGAGGAGACCGACGCGGTGCTGCACTCGACCGACGGTGGGGCCACCTGGGCCAGCGTGGCGGCGCTCGCCGACCTCGGCGCCCAGTCCGTGCACTTCAGCGACTCCCAGCACGGCTGGGTCGGGGCCTCCGAGGGCGTCTATGAGACGACCGACGGCGGCGACGACTGGCAGCAGGTGGCCGGCGGCGACGTCGTGAGCGAGATCGCCGCCGCCGACCCGCAGCACGTCTGGGCCTTCGGCTACGAGTCGGTGGTCGCGACCATCGACGCGGCTGTCGGCGACACGGCGGCTCCCCTCACCCTGGTCGAGGGGTCGGTGGCGCTGCCGCGCTGGCACCGGGGCGCCGTCACGATCCCCTTCACCGCGAGCGACACGGGCGGCGCCGGCCTCGACGTCACGCAGTCGAGCGTCGACGGCGGCGCCTGGACGCCCGGCGCCGCCGTCACGCTCCCGGCGCCGGCCAGCCACGCCGACGACGGCCTGCACACCGTGCTCTACCGTTCGTCGGACCTGGCCGGCAACGTCGAGCAGACCGAGAGCCTGACCGTCGCGATCGACACGGCCGGCCCGGTCTGCACGGCGCCCGCCAACAGGTCCGTCGACAGCGGCGGCTGGGGGATCCTGCACTTCAAGGCGACCGACCGCACGAGCGGTGTGGCGCGGGCCGTGATCACCGTACTCGACTCCCGCGGACGGGTCGCGAAGCGCTTCGTCGAGCGGGCGGGGGACTGGGAGGCGTACCCGGTTCCGGCGTACTTCTGGCTCAGGTTCCGCTGCACCCTCGCGCCGGGTCGCTACCGGGTCGAGGTCCGCGCCACCGACGTGGCCGGCAACCCGCAGCAGAAGGTCGGCCGCGGCGTGCTGCGCGTGGTGGCCGCCGGTGCGCCGCCGGCGAGCCGTCCCTGGTGGCCGGCGGGGCTGCCCGGCACCTTCGCGGCGCGCCACGGCACGCTGTTCACCCGCTCGACGACCGACCGTCTCGGCCGGCTGCCGGGGCCGCTCGGCCGCGCCTTGCTGCTGCAGCGCTTGCGCTAGAAGGGGGCGCGAGAAGGGGCGCGGCGGGCGGGGCTGCAAGCCCCGCCCGCCGCGCCCCCGCGCGCCGGGCCGGCCGCCGGGCACTATGGCTCCGGCCCGCGAACGGGCAGAATGAGAGGGTGAGCAGCTCGACCCGCACGCCGGCCCGTCGGACGGGCACATGACGCCGGTCCTGGCGCACGCTCTGGTCGTCGCCGCCGCGCTGCACGGCGTGCTGCGCGACGTGGCCGACGAGGTCGGCCGGCACGGCCTCGTCATCCTCTTCGTGCTGATCGCCGCCGAAAGCTTCGGCTCGCCGCTGCCGGGCGAGGTCTCGCTGCTCGTCGGCGCCTACGAGGTCCACCGCGGGCACTTCGCCCTGTCGTCGGTGATCCTCGTCGGCGTCGCCGCGGCGATCGCCGGCGACAACACCGCCTACCTCGTGGGCCGGCGCGCCGGTCGGCCGCTGATCGAACGCCTCCTGCGGCGCTTTCACCTGCCGCTCTCGTATCTGGAGCGCATGGACGCCTACTACCACGGGCACGCGGCGCTCACCGTGGTGATCGCGCGGCAGGTCTCGCCGCTGCGCGGCCTGGCGGCGCTTTCGGCCGGCGGCACGCGCGTGCGCTGGCGCCGGTTCTTTCTGGCCAACGCCGCGGCCTGCACGGTCTGGGCGGTCGCCGTGACCGTGCTCGCGACCCTGCTCGTGAGCCACCTCGACCAGGTGGAGGACGACCTCTCCCTGGTCGGGGCGAGCGCCGCCGCCGCGGTCGTCGCCGTCGCCGTCGCGCTCCTCCTCTGGCGCCGCCGCCGGCGTGCCGCTGGGCGGAGAGCGCCCGGCGGCAGCGGTCCCGGCGAAGACGCGCCCGTCGCGGGCCGACCGCTCGAGGCCGTCCGGGACGACGAGGACCGCGGGACCGGCTAGGATTGACTCGCCCGGCCGGGCCGCCGCCCGCTCCCTTGCGGTACGGCGGCCGCGGCGCACCTGCGAGAAAGGCGAAGCCGGCGAGATGATGACCGCGACGCTGCCCGGGATCGACGGGCTCCTGCTCGACATGGACGGCGTGCTGACCGTCTCGTGGGAGCCGCTGCCCGGCGCCGTGGTGGCCTTCGCGCGGCTGCGGGCCGGGGGCCTGCCGCTGCGCATCGTCACCAACACGACGGGCCGCAGCCGCGCGGCCATCGCCGGTGGGCTGCGGCGCCACGGCTTCGAGATCGCCGACGACGAGGTGCTGAGCGCCGCCGTCGCAGCCGGCGCCTACCTGCGCAGGACGTGGCCCGGGGCCCGGGTGTTCCTGCTCGGCGACGCCAAGGTCGAGGACCTGCCCGGGGTCGACCTGGTCGGCCTCGACGACGATCCCGACGTCGTGCTCCTGTCGGGCGCCGACGAGTCGTACCGCTTCGCGACCATGAACCAGGTGTACCGGCTGCTGCTCGGCGGCGCCGCCTTCGTGACCATGCACCGCACGATGGCCTGGCTCACGAGCGACGGCATCTGCCTCGACGCCGGCGCCTACGTCGCCGGTCTCGAATGCGCTCTCGGCCGCCGCGCGGTCGTGACCGGCAAGCCCTCGCCCGGCGCGTTCGCTGCCGGGCTCGACTCGCTCGGTCTGCCCGCGGCCCGCGTCGCCATGGTCGGCGACGACATCGACGGCGACGTGCTCGCGGCTCAGGGCGCCGGTCTGACCGGCATCCTGGTGCGCACCGGCAAGTTCCGCCCCGAGGTCCTCGGCGGCGCGGCCGGCGTGCCCGACCGGGTGGTCGACTCGATCGCCGACGTGCCGGCGCTGCTCGGCCTCTGAGCCGTCCCGGTCCTGCGGCGCCCGCCTGCCCGGCCCGCGCCGCCCGGGTCAGCCGGCCCGCAGCAGCCGCTCGTACTCGGCGGGGTCGTAGCCGGGCACGACGCGGCCGCCGATCTTGACGAACGGAAAGCCGGTGGCGCCGTGGGCGCGCAGCTCGGCGGCGATCCTGGCCTGCAGCTCCGGCCCCGCCATGTCGTACTCGACGACGAGCGGGGTGATGCCGCGCGCCCTGAAGAACGCCTTGGCGCGGGCGCACCACTGACAGGTGGTGAGCGAGTAGATGGCGACCGTCGGTCCGGTCTCGGTGTCCGTGGCATCTCCCGTGTTCGATCGCCCCTGATATACCCGGCCGGCGGACCCTTTGTGCGGCCGCGTCCGCCACGCCGGGCGCGGCCGCGTCCGCCACGCCGGGAGCGGCCGGCGACCGCCGCGCCGCGCGGTTGACGAAGCCGGACGACCGCGACTTTGTCCGTAATTGCGGATAAGATAGTGCTATTCAGAACAGCGGCACGCCTGGGGGGCACATGCCGACCATCGAACGCTTCTCCGTCACCGCCAAGATCATCTCCGACCTCACGTCGAGCCTCGTGCTCGACGACGTGCTGGCCAGTGTCGCGCGTCGCAGCGCCGAGATCCTCGACCTGTGGGAGTGCGACATCTACGACTACCGCGCCGGCGAGCACTGCACGGTCGGCCTCGCGCTGTGGGCGCGCGAGCCGCATCCGGCCGACGGCGACTGGGTCGGCTCGATCGCTACCCTCGACGAGCAGCCCAGCTTCGCGAGGGCCCTGTGCGAGCGCTGCGTGATCGAGAACAGCATCGACGACCCCGCGCTGCCGCCGATCGAGCGCGAGCGCATGGAGTTCTGGGGCGAGAAGACCTGCCTGCTCGTGCCGCTCGTCTTCAAAGACGAGGCGATCGGCTGCCTCGAGCTCGTCGAGAAGCGTGCCGTGCGCCACTTCAGCGACGAGGAGCGTGCCCTGGCCGGCACGCTGGCCGCCCTCGCGGCGGTGGCCATTCAGAACGCGCGCCTCTACGGCGACGTCTCGCACCTCGCCATCACCGACGGCCTCACCGGCCTCTACAACCACCGCTACTTCCACGACCGCCTCGCCCAGGAGGTGGCGCGCGCGCAGCGCTACGAGCTGCCGCTCTCGCTGCTCATGGTCGACATCGACGACTTCAAGGGCTACAACGACCGCTTCGGGCACCGCGCCGGCGACGCGCTGCTGCGCGAGCTCGGTCGCGTCCTCAAGACCCAGACCCGCCAGCAGATCGACCTCGTGGCGCGCTACGGTGGCGACGAGTTCGCCATCATCCTGCCCAGCACCGGCATGGCCGGCGCCACGCGTGCCGGCGAGCGGCTGCTCGACGCCGTGAACGCCGGCGGCCTCGCGCCCGGCGGCTCCGCCCCGGCCGGCGCGAGTGAGCTCGACGACCCGCGCGCCGACGGTAGCAGCGGCGCGGCGAGCGTCGTCGGCGAGCGCATCCGCCAGAGCGTCGAGGGCGAGACCTTCGGCACCGACCAGTCCCCGCCGGTGATCACCGTGAGCATCGGTGTGGCGAGCCTGCCCGAGCACGCGACCGCCGCCGAGGGCCTGGTCGACGAAGCCGACCGCGCGCTCTACCACGCCAAGCGTCTCGGCAAGAACCGCGTCGAGATCGACGCCGGCTGACGCCGGAATTCAAGACCGCGCGCCGCGCGGTCGACCTTCTCTACCGTAGGACCGAAGCGCGGGGCCGAGCGCCCGGCGCGAGGCGACGGCGGGGTAGATCCATGCGAAGGTTGACGGCGCCGATCCTGGTGAGCTGCGCGGCGGCGTGCGTGCTGGCGCACCTCGTGTGGCCGGCGGCCGGCCTGCTCGCCGTGCTCGTCGCGCCGCTCGCGGCGCTCCTCGCCTGGGTAGCCTGGCGGGTCGACGGCGCCCGCGCGGCGGCCGCCGCACGTGCGGCGGCCGACGACGGGCGCCGCTGCGCGGCTCTGTTCGAGGCGTGCGGCGGCCCGGCCTGCGCCTTTCCCCTCACCGCCGGCGGCCGGCCGGGCCGCCTGACGCAGGTCAACGAGACGGCCTGCATGGCCCTCGGCCACCCGCGCACCGCCCTGCTCGAGATGAGCGGCGACGAGCTGTTCGCCCCCGAGGTGCGGCGCGGCGTGCTGCGGCGCCTGCTCGCCCTCGACTCGGCCGAGAGTCTCACTTTCGAGAGCACGTTCGTGGCCGCCGACGGGCAGCGCCTGCCCGTCGAGGTCTCGCTGCGCCGCGTCGACACGGCCGCCGGCCGGCTGTGCCTGGCGGTGGCGCGCGACCTGGCCACGCCCCTCGAGCTCGCGGCGCCGACGGGCCGGCCGGCCGGCGCCGACGGGCTCACCGGCCTTGCCGGCCGGCTCCAGTTTTTCGCGGCCGTGCCCGAGGTGCGCCGGCGGGCGCGCCGCCTGGGAGCGCGCGTGCTGGTCATGCACGTCGAGCTCGGCGGCCTGGCCGAGGTCAACGACCGGCTCGGCCACGCCGCCGGTGACGCGCTCGTCCAGACCGCCGCGGCGACCCTGCGCGCCACGTTCCGCGACGATGACGTCGTGGCGCGGCTCGGCGGCGACGAGTTCGTCGCCCTGGCCGTGCTCGGCCGCGGCGCCCGCCGGCTGCCCTGGTCCGACGTGATCGCGCGCTTCGACGCGGCGGTCGCCGAGCGGCAGGCCGAGCTCGACGGTGAGCTCGCGTTCACCCTGCGGCGCGCGAGCCGCGTCGCCGGCTGGGAGGAGCTCGACGACATCGACGGCCTGCTGGCGCGCACGCGCGGCGGGCTACGCCCGCGCGCCGTCATCGGCCGGCGTCACGCCGCCGTCGCGCTCGAGAGCTAGCGCGCCCACGGCCCGGCGCGGAGCCGGGCACCGGGTCAGGGCGAAGGAGCGACCGTCGGGGCCGTCGTGGGCGGCGCCACGGTCGGCGCCGCTGTGGGCGTGGTGGCGGGCGGCGTCGGCGCCGGGAGCGGAGCGGCCGTCGGTGCGGCCGTCGTCGGCGCCACGCTCGGCGCCGTCACCGGCGCGGGGCCGCTCACCGAGTAGTGCCCTTGCCACGTCCGGTAGTGCGGCAGCGCCGCCGGCTGCACGAAGTCGGCCACGTGGCGACTGCCGAAGACCATCTGGTAGTAGCGCCCCCAGATCGGCACGCAGTAGGTCGCGCCCTGCACGCCGGGCATGGCGATCTCGGCCTTGGGATAGCCCATCCACACCGCCGTGGCGAGCAGCGGGTCGAAGCCGCAGAACCAGGCGTCGGCCGAGTTCTCGGTGGTGCCGGTCTTGCCGGCCGCGACGCCCTGGTAGTAGCTCGGCATGGCGGCCGCCGTGCCGTAGCGCGTGTTGCCGGCGAGGATCTGCTCGACGACGTAGGCCACGCCCGCCGGCATGGCGCGCACGCCGCGCACCTTGGCGACCGTGGTCGTGCCGTCGGAGAAGACGATGCGCGCGATGGCCTGGGGCGCGTGGCGCACGCCCAGGTCGGCGAAGGTGGCGTAGGCGTCGGCCACCTCGAGCGGGGTCACCGCCTCGGAGCCGAGCACGATCGAGGGGTAGGGCTTCAGGCGGCTCGTGATGCCGGCGGCGTGGGCCACGCGCACGATGTTGGCCGGCCCGACGTCCATGGCAAGCTGAGCGTAGACCGTGTTGTCGGACCGCCACGTGGCCTGCACCAGGTTGATGCGACCGGCGTAGCTGTGGTCGAAGGTCGAGACGTTCCAGACCTGGCCGTCGGCCAGCGGAATGGCGAGCGGCGCCGAGGTGTAGTAGGTGGTGGCCGGATCGGCGCCCTGCTCGATCGCCGCCGCCAGGGCGAAGGGCTTCATCGCCGAGCCGAGCTGGCGGTGGGCCTGGAAGGCGAGGTCGAACTGCACCTTCTTGGGGTCGAGCGTGGTCGTCATGGCCCGGATGAACCCGGTCCTGGGGTCGATCGAGACCAGGGCGCCCGCCGGGCCGGGCGGCAGCGTCTCCTTCATCGCCCGCAGGGCGTCGCGCTGCAGGCGCAGGTCGAGCGTCGTGAAGACCCTGAGGCCGCCCTCGAAGGTCTCGGTCGCGCCGTAGCGCGCGACGAGCTGAGCGGTCACGTAGTCGACGAACCAGCCGGCCTGTGGGGCGACGCCCGGTTCGGCGCTGCGCGCGACGCGCAGCGGCGTGGCCGCGGCCTGCCGGGCCTGAGCGGCGCTGATGTATCCCTGCGCGGCCATGGCGGCCAGCACGCTGTTGCGGCGCGCCAGGGCGTCCTGCGGATCGTAGATCGGCGAGTAGCCGTTCGGGTCCTGGGGCAGGCCGGCGAGCAGGGCGGCCTGGGCCAGGCTGAGCTTCGCGACGCTGCGATGAAAGAAGGTCTGCGCGGCGGCCTGCACGCCGTAGGCGCCCTGGCCGTAGTAGACGGTGTTGAGGTAGCCGGTGAGGATGCGGTCCTTCGACCAGCGGTCGGTGAGCTCCCAGGCGAGGATCGCCTCCTGCACCTTGCGCTGCAGCGTGTCGCTGTCGCTCAGGTAGGCGTTCTTCACGTACTGCTGGGTGATCGTGCTCGCGCCTTGCGCCGGCCGGCCGCTCTCGAGGTCGGCGATCGCCGCGCGCGCGATGCCGTGCAGGTCGAGGCCGTGGAAGTCGGTGTAGAAGCGCCGGTCCTCGATCGCGATCGTGGCCTGCTTCATGTAACCGGGGATCTGCGCGCTCGTCGCGTTGATGCGGTCGATCGGACCGTGCAGCCGGGCGATCAGGTGGCCCTGGCGGTCGTAGATCGTGGTGGTCTGGGCCGGCACCTTCTGCAGCAGCGACGAGAGCGTCGGCGTGCCGCGCGCCAGGTTCAGCGCGGGGCCGCTGAGCTCGACGAGCGCGATCGCAACGAGCGCCGCGAGCAGGACCAGGACGAGGACGAGCCAGCGCAGGCCGTGCCGCCGGGGCGGCGCCGGCCGCCGGCCGGCCGTGCGCGCCATGCTGCGCGCCGTCCTCACGTCGTCGCCTCTGCGGCTGCCGCCGACGCCATGGCCTTCAGTCGCACGTCAGGCCGCGCGGCGCTCGCGAGCCCGGGCCGGGACCGGCCGCGCGGCTTGCCGGCGCGGCTCGTCGAAGAGCAGGAGCACGAGGGGCACGGACGGACGCTCGTCGCCGGCCGTCGCCTGCGGCCGCCAGCGGGCGAAGCCGCAGGTGAGACCGAGGGCGGCCGCCAGGCCGAGCGCCGCCAGGCCGGGCCAGACGGCCGGCTGCAGCACGCCCACGAAGGCGCCCAGGACGAGGCCGGCGAGAGCCTCGGCCAGGACCCTGCTCCAGGTGCCCGGCGAGCCGTGCGCGCGCAGCAGGGCCTGGGCGCCGTCGGCGAGCGCGGCGGCGAAGGCGACGCAAGCCGGCACGACGAGGATGGCGGCGATCGCCTGCGCCGCTGTGCGTGCCGGGGTGACGCCGAGCGCCGTGGCGCCGGCCTGGACGGCGAGCCGTGCGTACCAGAGGGCGCCGGCCAGCAGCGCCAGGGCGAGCGCGAGGCGCGTCGCGAGCGCGCGCGGCGGGTGCGCCGGCAGTGCCGCCGCGAGCCGGGTCGCAAACGACCGGGGGACGCGCGCCGGCGCGGACGTCGGGCGTTCGATCGGGGTCGGCGTGCTCGGCATGGTCGGCCTCCTCGCGTCGTCGCGGGGACGAGCTGCCGGGCGCCTCGGGCTCCCGTGGGGCGCCGGCGATCTCGCCGGCCGCCGCCCCGCGTGGACTGCGGCACCATGCTTGCCCGGCGGCGCCCGTTTTCAGCGCCGTTGGCGCGGCGCCCGGCGGCGGCGCGGGCCGCCGGCCCGCGCCGCCGCCGGGCGCCGCGCCGCGGACGGCGAGAGAGGATACCCGCGGCGGACACCCAGCAGGGGCCCCGCGGGACGGCGTCAGACGAGGCGCTCGCAGAGCACCACGTCGAGGCGGCGGCCGAACTTGACCCCTACCTCACGCAGCGTGCCCGCGGGCGCCAGCCCGAGGCGCGCCGCCAGGGCGAGCCCGGGCTGGTTCTCGGCGCAGACCTGGGCGATCACGGCGTGCAGGCCCAGGGCCGGCGCGGCCCGCAGGGCCGCGCCGGCGAGCGCCAGGCCGACACCGCCGCGGCGCCGGTCCGCAGCCACGTAGATGGCGAGCTCGGCCGTCTCGCGGTAGCCGGCGCGCGCCGACCAGCGGGTGAGGGCGGTCCAGCCCACCACGCGCCGGTCGAGCTCGCCCACCAGGCAGAGGCGCGTGCTGTCGGCGGCCAGCCAGCGCGTCCGTGCCGCGGCGTCCCCGGTCTCGAGGTCGAAGGTCGCGGTCGAGGTGAGCACGGCGTCGTTGTAGATGGCGCTGATCGCGCTCGCGTCGGCGGCCGCGGCGGGCCGCACCACGACGTCGCTGCGCGGCTCTGCCTGCGGCGTGTCGTCGTGGGCGCTCATCGACGTCCACTCTAGCTCAGGCGAACGCCCGCCGCGTGTCGCCGAGCCGCCGCCGCGGCCGCGGCGCGATTGACGCTCGGTCTCAGACGGGGAACCATGAATCCTGCGCGGGCCGCACCGGCTCGCGCAGGCGGCCGCACACGGAGGTGCAGCGATCGACGAGCAGCCGACGATGACCGGGGGCCGGGGGTGACCGAGGTCGCGCCGGTCGACCTGCGCGTGCCGCCGGCGGCGGGCACGACGCGGGTGACGTTCGTCGGTCAGAGCACCGTCCTGATCGAGACGGACGGGGTCCGTATCCTGACCGACCCCGTGCTCAAGCGCTGGGTGGGGCCGCTGCGCCGCTACGGCGGCCTGCCCGAGCCCGCGGTCCGGCATCACATCGACGTCATCCTCATCTCACACCTGCACCTCGACCACCTCGACGTGCCCTCGCTGCGGCTGCTGCCCAAGTCGGCCGTCGTGATCGGTCCGCCGCACGTGGGGCGCACGGTCAGCCACCTCGGCTTTCGCACCGTGGTCGAGACCCGTCGGGACACCAGCCTGCACTTCGGCGACCTCGAGGTCGAGGCCGTGCATGCGCACCACACGCGGCGGCGCTGGGTGGTGTCGGCGCCGACCGAGCCGCTCGGGTTCATCGTGCACGGCGGCTCCACCGTCTACTTTGCCGGCGACACCGGCCTGTTCGAGGGCATGGACGAGCTCCACGAGCGCATCGACGTCGCGCTCCTGCCGATCGAGACCTGGGGCATGCGGCCGTCCGAGGGGCGCCACCTGAGCCCGCGCACCGCGGCCGACGCGTTGCGCCTGCTGCGCCCTCGCATCGCCGTCCCGATCCACTGGGGCACGCTCTACGTGCCGGGGTCGGCGTACGCCGGCAAGCAGGCGACCTACGCCTGGTTCCAGCGCACGCAGCGGCGCCCCGAGGAGTTCCGGAGGCTGAGCGGGCAGGCGGCGCCCGAGGTCGAGGTGCGCCTGCTCGATCCCGGCGAGTCGCTCACCGTGACGGCGCGGGGCGCCCGGGCCTGAACCGGCGGCAGGAGTGCCGGCCGGTCCCGCCCACGGCGCGCCGTGGGCGGCGTAGAATCACGGGCGCAAGCAAGGGGGCGGCGCCCGGCGACGCCGCGCGAAGGCACAGGAGGAGGGCGTGGACGAGAAGACCAGCCCGGGCCCGGCGGGCGCCGCCGCGGCGAGGGCCGTGGTGCGGATCGGCGTGATCAGCGACACCCACGGCTTTCTCGACCCGGCGGTCGTCGCGCTCTTCGCCGGCGTCGACCACGTCATCCACGCCGGCGACATCGGCGACCCGGCCATCGTGGCCGCGCTCGGCGTGATCGCGCCGGTCACGGCGGTCGCGGGCAACATCGAAAGCGGCGGCACCGCCGATCTGCCGCGCGAGGTCACGGGTGACGTCGGCGGGGTGCGTTTCGTGGTCGCGCACAAGCCCAAGCGCCTGCTCAAGCGCGTGGCCGCCGGCCGCGTGACGGTCGGGCCCGACAACGCCCGTCCCGACCTCGTCGTGTACGGCCATCTCCATGTGCCCACGGCATCGTGGGTCGACGGCACGCTCTACCTCAACCCCGGCTCGGCGAGCGCTCCCGACGAGGAGGACGACGGACCCACCGTGGCGATCGTCGAACGCGTGAGCGCCGGTCTTGCGGTGCGCTTCGTGCCGCTCGCCCGCCGCCTGGCCGACGACGGTACGCCGCTCGCCACTCGAGGGCACTAGGCACGCGCGACAGGCACGGTCTTTCGTGCGCCGGCGACGCAGTGGCTCGGCAGGACGGGCGCGCGACGCGCCGGCCGGCGCGTCGGCCTCAGGCCGCCCTGCCGCAGAAGCTGCAGCCGCAGCCGGCGCTGTGGTGCCAGCCGTACTCGATGCCGACCGTCAGGGCGCGGGCCGCGAGTGGATCGTGCGCTGACGCCGGCAGCGGCGGCCCCACCTCGACAGGAGCCGTGGGCTCGTGCACGTCGAACAGGCGCCCCTGCACGTAGAGCAGGTGATCGCCGAACTTGCGGTAGACGGCCGGTTGCCCGGCGGCGATGACCTCTTCGAACGTCAATCTGCGGCCGCCCCACGCCCCAGTGGCCACCAGGCCGGCCAGTTCCAGCGCCTCTGTCACCCTGCTCTCCCTCACCCTCGCATCCTGCCTGCGGGGTCCCGCGCTCCGGCCGGAACCGTGACCCACCTCGGCCGGTATCGTGCCCGGTTCAGGGCAACTCTAGCCGTGGTCATCCGTCTAGTTTCGCGATAGGTTCAGGGCGCATCCGCCACGTGTGCCGCGCCTGCGTGTGACGATACTCTCAGCCCACTCACAGGTGCGGCCCAGCCCAGGCACAGAGCCGCGTCGTACCGTGCGGGTGCAGCTTTGAGAAAGGAGCACCGTGGAGCAGACCGCGTCCACGCCCGACGCGGGCGTCGGTGTCATCGTCGACGCACGCGGCATCGAGCGCACCTATCGGCAGGGCGACATCGCCGTGCCCGTCCTGCACGACCTCGACCTGCAGGTGCGGCGCGGCGAGTGGGTGGCCTGCACGGGCCGTTCGGGCGCCGGCAAGTCGACGCTGCTCCACGTGCTCGGCCTGCTCGACAGCGCCGACGACGGCCGCTATCTGCTCGCCGGCCACGACGTCAGCGACTTAGACGACAACGCCCGGGCCCACCTGCGCAACGTGCTGCTCGGCTTCGTCTTTCAGCTCCACAACCTGCTGCCCCGCACGAGCGCGCTCGAGAACGTCGCCACGCCGCTGATCTACCGCGGCGTGCGCCGTGGCGAGCGTCTGCGGCGCGCCGCGGCGGCCCTCGACGCGGTCGGCCTGGCCGACCGCGCTGCCCACGACCCGAGCCAGCTCTCGGGCGGCCAGATGCAGCGTGTGGCGATCGCCCGCGCGCTCGTCGGCGACCCCGAGGTCCTGCTGGTCGACGAGCCGACCGGCAACCTCGACCTGACGGCGACCGCCGAGGTGCTCGAGCTGCTCGATGCGCTCCACGGCGAGGGCCGCACGATCGTCATGATCACGCACGAAGAAGACGTCGCGGCTCACGCCGACCGTCGCCTGGTCCTGAGCGAGGGACGGCTGCACGACGACCACGCGATGGAGGGAGACCGATGAACCACGCCCGTGTCCGCCGCGCGCCGCGGCGCCGCCTGACCGTCGCGCTCGCGGCGGCGCTCCCGCTGCTCGCCGTGGCCGTGCTGGTCGCCGGCTGCGGCGGCCTGAACAAGACGACCTCGTCGTCCAGCTCGTCGCGCACGAGCCGCAGTGTGCAGGTGCTGTACACGGTGAAGAGCGGCGACCTGATCGAGACGGCGGCCGGTCGCGCGACGCTCACCGACACGACGAAGGGCAAGGTCACGGCGACCGTCCAGGTCGCCGGCAGCGCCGCCGCCCAGGTAGCGGCCGGGCAGAGCGTCACCGTCTCCTTCATCAAGCTGCCGGCCGGCTTCAGGGCCGGCGGCGGACAATCGGGCGGCTCCGCGGGCTACAACGGCGTCAGGCCGAGCGGCGCGCCCAGCCCGGGCAGCGGCGGCTACTTCGGCGGCTCGGGCGGCCAGGGCTACTTCGGCGGCTCGGGCTCGGGCGGCCAGGGCTACTTCGGCGGCTCGGGTCAGGGCGCGAGGCTGCGCAACGCCAAGCAGACCACGGCGACCGTGACCGCGGTGCAGGCCGGCAGCAACGATTCGGTGACCGCGACCATCGCCATCGCCAAGCTGCCCTCCGGGGTCACCGCCAAGTACACCGGCATCGCGCAGATCGCGGTCAAGGTGCTGGCCCAGAACGTCCTGATCGTGCCGACGGCCGCCGTCAAGGGCAGCGGCTCGAGTGCGACGGTCCAGCTCCTCAAGGGCGGCCAGACCGTGACGCAGAGCGTGACGGTGGGTCAGGAGACCCAGACCGAGGCCGAGATCACCTCGGGCCTCTCGGCCGGCGACAGCATCGTCTATACGCGCACCTTCTCCGGGTTCCCGGGGTTCCGCGGCGGCTCGGGCGGCTACGGCGGCTACGGCGGTTTCTCGGGTGGCCAGGGCGGCTATCCGGCCGGGCAGTCGAACGGCCAGTCCGGGGGCACCACCGGCGGCGTCTGAGCGGCGTCTGTCGCGGAAGACCATCAGCGTCCACACCGAGGAGTCGAGGATCGATGAAGAAGTTCCTGCGCCGCCGCTGGCTGACGATCCTGATCGTCGTCATCGTCGCGGCGGCTGCCGCCACGGCGGCGTTCCTGCTGCTCGGCCGCAACACGTCGTCGGGCACCCACTACCTGACCTCGAGCGCGACGATCGGCACGGTGGCCGAGACGGTCCAGGCCGACTTCTCGCTGAGCGACGCCCAGGACGCCATGACCATCTCGCTCGGCGGGACGGGCACTTCCTCGAGCGGCACGAGCGGCGACGGCGCGGCGAACACGACGGCCGCCCGCTCCGGTGGCAGTGCCGCCATCACCACGGTGAGCGCGGCCGCGGCCGCGCCGACGATCCTGACGGCCGCGGTCGTGACGGGTGACACGGCGTCACCGACGCCGTCGGCGTCGCCCACGCTGACGGGCTTCAGGCCGCTCAAGGGCCCCGTGGGCACGACGGTGACCCTCACAGGGAGCGGCTTCGACGCCACGAGCGCCGTCACGTTCAACGGCACGTCGGCGTTCTACCAGGTGCTGAGCGACACGCAGCTCAAGGCCATCGTCCCCGCCGGCGCGAGGAGCGGCCCGATCACGGTCACCACGTCCGTGGGAACGGCCACCAGCACGACGCCGTTCACCGTCACGCCGACGCCCACGCCGCGCCCGACCGCGACGCACACGAGCAAGTCCTCGTCGGGCTCGACGTCGTACGGCGGCTCGACATCTTCGCGCAGCTCGAGCTCGACGAGCTCCTCCTCCGCCAGCTCGTCGAGCTCGAGCTCCTCGAGCTCGCTCGGCGTGGTCACGAACGTCGCTGTCGCCGCGGGCACCAAGCCACACACGCTGCAGCGCCTGCTCTCGATCTCGGGCTCGCCGATCTACGCGTTCGTCAGCGCCGCGCCGCTCTACACGACGCTCTCGACGAGCCTCTCGACGGGAGCCCAGCGCACCAACGTCGAGGCGCTGCAGAGCGCCCTCAAGGCGGCCGGTTACTACAGCGGCGACATCAGCGGCGACTTCAGCTCGGCGACCCAGACGGCGCTCGAGGACTGGCAGTCTGCGCAGGGTCTGAGCAAGACCGGCACGGTCACGACGAGCCGCTTCGTCTGGGTGCCCAAGGGCGCCGCGATCGAGTCGTGGAGCGTCGGCCTGGGCAACGCCGTGAGCACCTCCACCGCGCTTGCCACGATCGACTTTCCGCGTGAGCTCCTGGTCGAGGCCCAGGTGAGCCAGACCGACCTCGCTTCGCTCAAGGTCGGTCAGACCGCAGCCTGCACGATCGACGGGCTGACGAACGGCTCGTTCGACGGCAAGATCACCTCGATCTCGACCGAGCCCGCCTCGTCGAGCTCCGGCAGCAGCTCGTCGAGCGCGACCGAGTACACGGTGTACCTCGCGCCCAAGGGGCTGCCGTCGCTCGCCAGGTCGGGCATGACGGGCTCCCTGACGGTCACGATCGCGAGCCGCAGTAACGTTCTCGTGGTGCCGACCAGCGCCGTGAGCGGCACGACCTCGGCGAGCTTCGTGCGCGTCATGCAAAACGGCGTGCCGCAGTACCGCGAGGTCACGACCGGTCTCGCCACCTCATCGCTCACCCAGATCACGAGCGGCCTGGTGTCCGGCGAGATCGTGGTGACGGGCACCTACACCAACTCCGCGTCGAGCACGACGAGCTCGAGTGGCAGCTTCGGCGGTCTGGGCGGGGGCCTCGGCGGCGGCGGGTTCTTCCGCCGCTCGACCTCTGGCGGCTCACAGTCGCGTACCTTCTCGGGCGGCGGCGGCGGATGATGACACGGGTGTCCTTGCGCCTTCCGGGCACCGCCGCGCCATGATCGTCTTCCTCGAGTCGCTGCGCATGGCCTTCGCCAGCCTGCGCCACAACCCGTTGCGCGCCGTGCTCACCATCCTGGGCATCGTGATCGGCGTCGCCGCGGTGGTCGCTCTCACCTCGATCGGCTCGGGCTCGACGCGCGCCGTCGAAGACCGCTTCAACGCCTTCGGCACCGACACGATCACCGTGCAGAGCAGCCAGTTCAGCTCGAGCGCCACCCCCCTGAGCGCCTCCGACGTGGCGGCGATCGACGGCATCGCCGGCGTCAAGCAGACCGTCACCGCGGTCACCACCGACGCCACCGTCACGCTGGGCTCTGCGAGCGCCACCGAGTCGGTCATGGGCACCTCGCCGCAGATCGTCGGCATCGACCACCTCGCGATTGAGGCCGGCACCTTCTTCAGCGCCTTCGACTCGTCCCACGCTTTGCACGTCGCGGTGCTCGGCAACACGGTGGCGAGCGACCTCGACATCTCGCCGTTGCGTGCCGTGGGACGCACGATCGACGTCGGAGGCGTGCAGTTCGAGGTGATCGGCGTGCTGGTAGCCCAGGGCGGCGTCGGTTTTGCCTCGGTCGACTCGAGCGTGCTCGTGCCGCTGCCCTCGATCGAGGGCAGCCTGGTGGCCTTTCGCCCCGACATCAGCCAGATCCGCGTGCAGGCCGAGCCGGGCGCGGTGGACACGTTCCAGGCGGCCGTCGAGAGCACGCTGCGCAGCGCGCACGGCCTGACGAGCTCAGAGCAGGACGACTTCCAGATCGTGAACGCGAGCTCGATCGCCTCGGCCGTCTCCTCCTCGACCAGGACGCTCACCCGCCTGATGGCGGCGATCGCCGCCATCAGCCTGGTGGTGGGCGGCATCGGCGTGGCCAACGTCATGCTGGTGACGGTACGCGAACGCACGCGCGAGGTCGGCGTGCGCCGTGCGGTGGGCGCCCGGCGGCGCGACATCGTCGCCCAGTTCCTGATCTACGCCATCGTGATCAGCGTGATCGGCGGCCTGCTCGGCCTGGCGGTCGGCATCGGCGCCGCCTACGTGGGGGGCTCGGCCCTCTCGGTCAGCCCGGTCTTCTCGGTGACCACCGTCGCGCTCGCCCTGGTCGTGGCCGCCGCCGTGGGCATCCTGGCCGGCATCGGCCCGGCCGTGCAGGCCAGCTCGGTCGAGCCGACCGAGGCGCTGCGCTACGAGTAGCCGGCGCAGGTAGCTCGCGCACTCGGCGGCGCGAGCGACGGTGCGGCGCCGCGCGGGAGCGGGGGCTCCTGCGCAGGCTGAGAGAACCTGTGAAGACCGGGTCGCGCCGACGTCCTTGGGGCGCCCGTGCGCGCCGTTTCGGGCCTGCGCGCGCCGCCACCAGACATCCACAGGAGATTCACGGCCTGCTCCGCGGCGCCCCACAGAACGACGTACTAGGGTCGTCCTTGCCGCGCGCCGTCGCAAGCCGGCGGTCGCGCCGACGCCATGGACCACAGAAGGAGCCGATCATGACCGCACGCCCAGCCTCGAGGCCGCCGCGCCGCCGGGCGCCGCGCTCGCTCAGCCCCGTCGGCGAGCTCGAGACCGAGATCCTCGTGACCGTCGACGAGCTCGGCGGCGTCACGGTGCGCGACGTCTACGAGTCGCTGCGCGCCCGCCGCACCATCGCCTACACGACCTGCATGACGGTCATGGGCAGCCTGACGCGCAAGGGTCTCCTGCGTGTGGACCGCAGCGACGTCGCCTACTTCTACCGCTCCAGGGTCTCGGCGCGGGAGCTCGGCGAGTCGCTCGTCGACATCATCGTGGCGCGGCTCTGGCGCGGCGATCGCGGCCCGGCCGTCGCGCACCTGCTGGGCCGCTCCGGAACGCTCGACGAGGGCCAGCTCGCGGCGCTCCGCGCCGAGGCCGAGGCGCGGTTGCAGCCGCGACCCGGGGCGAGCACGATCGAGGCCGACGGATGAGCCGCTCGCGCCGCCGCCTGCTGATCGTCGGCGTGCTCGTGGCGGCGGTCGCGGTCGCCGCGACCGCCGCCACCCTGCTGCTGACCTCGCGCGGAGGGCAGGGGACGCGCTACCTCACCTCGACGGCGCGCACCGGCTCGCTTGCGACCTCGGTCGAGGCCGACTTCACGCTCGGCGCGGCCCACGACTCGACGACGATCTCGCTGGGCTCGTCGAGCTCGTCGAGCGCCACCACGGTATCGTCGAGCTCCTCGTCGGCCGGCGTCGTCACCGACGTCGCGCTCGCCGCCGGCGCCAAGCCCCGGACCCTGCAGCGCCTGCTCACCATCTCGGGCAAGCCCGTCTACGCCTTCGTGAGCTCGGCGCCCCTCTACACGACGCTGTCGACGAGCCTCTCGTCGGGCGCGCAGAAGACCAACGTCGAAGCCCTGCAGCGCGCTCTCAAGGCGGCCGGCTGCTTCAGCGGCACGATCAACGGCGAGTTCGGCTCGAGTACGAAGACGGCGCTCGAGGACTGGCAGGCCGACCACGGCCTGAGCGAGACAGGTGAGGTCACGACGAGCCGCTTCGTCTGGGTGCCGAGCGGCGCCGTCATCGAGTCGTGGAACGTGATCGTCGGCGGCGGTGCCGGCAGCGGCACCACCCTGGCGACCGTCGACTTTCCGCGTCCGCTGGTGGCGACCGCGGCGGTGAGCCAGGCCGACATCGCCAAGCTCAAGGTCGGCCAGAAGGCCACTCTGACGATCAGCGACTCGAGCACGTCGCTCACCGGCACGATCACGACGATCGCCGGCGAGCCGACCTCGTCGTCGAGCTCGGGTTCGAGCGCGTCGAGCGCCTCGAGCTCGTCGACGATCGCCGAGTACGAGGTGACCTTCTCGCTGGCCAAGGTGCCCACCTCGGTCAAGTCGGGCATGACCGGCTCGCTCACCGTGACGATCGCCCGGCGCAGCGACGTGCTCGTCGTGCCGACGAGCGCGGTGCAGGGCACAGCGACGGCCAGCTCCGTGCGTGTGCTCAAGAACGGCAAGCTGAGCGCGCGCGCGGTGACGACCGGCATGGCGACCTCGTCGCTCACCGAGATCACGAGCGGGCTCACGGCCGGCGAGACCGTGGTGACCGGCACCTACACGCCCAGCGCCACCGCGAGCAGCACCTCGGCGAGCAACTCTCGCAGCCTGCTGAACAGCCTGTCGGGCGGCGGGGCCGCGGGTCCCCCCGGCCAGTGACCCGCGGCTCACGGGTGAGCTGCGTGGCTCCATCGCCGACCGAGGCTGCGGGCCGCCATGCGACGCGCCCCACCGCGACCACCGCTCGCCGGCCATGATCGTCGCCCTCGAGTCGCTGCGCATGGCCTTCGGCAGCCTGCGCCACAACCCGCTGCGCGCCGTGCTCACCATCCTCGGCATCGTGATCGGCATCGCCGCGGTGGTCGCCCTCACCTCGATCGGCGCGGGCTCGACCAGGGCGGTCGAGGACCGCTTCAACGCCTTCGGCACCGACACGGTCACTGTCGAGAGCAGCAACTTCTCGTCGGGCTCCGTCTCCCTGGGCAGCTCCGACGTGACGGCGATCGACGCCCTGTCGAGCGTCAAGCAGACCGTCAGCGTGGTGAGCACCGACGCCACGGTCACGCTCGGCTCGACGAGCGCCACCGAGTCGGTGATGGGCACCTCGCCGCAGATCGTCGGCATCGACCACCTCGCGATCGAGGCCGGCACCTTCTTCAGCTCCTTTGACGCGACTCACGCGCTGCACGTCGCGGTCCTCGGCAACACGGTGGCGAGCGATCTCGGCCTCTCGCCCTACGAGGCGATCGGCACGACGATCGACCTGGGCGGCGTGCGGTTCCGGGTGATCGGCGTGCTGGTCGCCCAGGGCGGCGTCGGCTTTGCCTCGGTCGACTCGAGCGTGATCGTGCCGCTCGCTGCGATCGAGGGCAGCCTGGTGGCCTTTCGCCCCGACATCAGTCAGATCCGCGTGCAGGCGTATCCCGCCGCGGTGAGCAGCTTTCAGGCCGCCGTCGAGAGCACCCTGCGCACACAGCACGACCTGACGAGCACCGAGTTCGAAGAGGACTTCCAGATCGTCAACGCCAGTTCGATCGCCACGGCCGTCAGTTCCTCGACTCGCACGCTCACCCGGCTGATGACCGCGATCGCCGCCATCAGCCTGGTGGTGGGCGGCATCGGCGTGGCCAACGTGATGCTCGTCACGGTGCGCGAGCGCACCCGCGAGGTCGGCGTGCGCCGTGCGGTGGGCGCCCGGCGGCGCGACGTCGTCGCCCAGTTCCTTGTCTACGCCATCGTGATCAGCGTGATCGGCGGCCTGCTCGGCCTGGGAGTCGGCATCGGCGCCGCCTACGTGGGCGGCTCGGCCCTGTCGGTCAGCCCCGTCTTCTCGCCGGCCACCGTGGCGCTTGCCCTCGTGGTCGCGGCCGCCGTCGGCATCCTGGCCGGCATCGGCCCGGCCGTGCAGGCCAGCTCGGTCGAGCCGACCGAGGCGCTACGCTACGAGTGAAGGCCGCGGCGCTCGCGGGAGCGGCGGCTCCCGCGAGCGCCGCGCCGTTGACCGGGCGCGGGCCGGGCAGCGGGGGCGGCGCGCCTCTTGCATCTGCTTCCTATCGGGCTAGTATTTGGGACAGTCTGAGCCGGCGCTCGACGCGAGCGTGTCGGCATGCATGCGAGAGGGGGGCTCATGAAACGTCTCATCCCGTGCGCCGCGGTGGCGCTTGTGGCCGGGCTGATGCTCGCGCCGGCCGCTCTGGCGTCGAACAGTGGGCGCCATGCGGCTGTGAGGGCCGCAGCGCCGTCGCCGCTGCGGTCAGCGGTCGTGGGCGCTGCCACGACGTACGACATCAGCGGCCACGTGCTCGATCTGGCCGGCGATCCGCTCGCCGGCGCGGCGGTGAACTGGGGCTGGTGGAGCAAGGACGCCGGCGACAACCTCGTGTATGACTTCGGCGGCTCCAACATCACGTCGGAGTCGTCCCCCGGCACCGGTGCCGACGGCGCCTTCGCCTTCACGGGCGTGACCGGCGGGTCGGTGTGGGGCGACGACCTCACCATCGGCTACATGGGGACGCCGGCGCTGCCGGGCCTCGACCAGCTGGAGTGGTGGAACCTGGACTTCGCCACCAGCAACGACGCCACGCCCTACAGCTACGACATGCGGCCGGCCGCGGCCGACCTCACCATAGCTCACGCGCCCGCAAACGCGGCCCATGTCCAGGTGAGTGAGTTCGACGTGGGCGAGGCCGACACCGACGTGACCCTGACCTCGGGATCGGCCGTCGTGGGTGTCACGCCGCCGAGCTTCCAGGACGTCGTGGTCTCGTTCCCGAGCACCTACCCGGGCAACAAGGCCGAGCTCGAATCGTTCAGCGCATCTCCGGTCACGGTCGCCGCCGGCGACACGGCGGCGGCGCCCGTCGCCCTCGACTGGAACGACGCCCAGTGGTCATACCTCTCGGGGCCGGTCTGCCGCCACTCGGGCAGGGCCGGCGCCACGGTGACCATGACCCTGAGGGGCTGGCCGGCCGACGAGACCGCGGGCTTCACTGCGCACTACGGCGCCAGCGCCTACGGCTATTCGGCCACCGTCGACTCGGCCGGTCCGGGGAACACCTACTCCGTCAAGCTGCCGATCCGCTCGAGCGCGCCGGTGGGCCTGTACGAGATCGACACCACGCGCGCCGACGACAACGCCTACGAGAGCCGCGTCGACCTGTACGACTTCTACCAGGTCTGCACGACCAAGGCGTCGGCGAGCAGCATCAGGCATGGTCACACAGTGCGCCTCAGTGGCCGAGTGCCGGGCAGCGGCACCGCCATCGTCTACGCGAGCATGCACAAGGTGAGCTCTGCGCCCTCGACGCTCGCCGCCAAGGGCTGGCACAAGGTCGCCACCTGCAAGCTCAAGTCGGGCAAGTTCGTGACCCCGTACCTGCACCCGACGCGCACCACCTGGTACGTGATCAGGTACAACGGCTACGCGTTCAACGCCTTTACGAGCGTCGTCCAGGTCGCGGTGCACTGACCTTGCGCGGGGCGGGCGGCGCAGCCGCCCGCCCCGCGGCCCACGCGGCGGCGCGCGTGCCGCCGCGGCAGCGCTCCTTTCGCGGCCGACGGAGTCCCATCGCGGCAACACTTTCCGCCCGCGCGGCTATGCGCCGCGACGTGGCGGGGCTAGGATGAGGTCCGAGGGGCTGCGCGGGCTCGGGGGTCCGTGCGCCCGGTGAGCACATCTGGGGAGGGTCCATGAAACGTCTGCTGTTCTGCGCCGCCGTCGCGCTCGCTGTCAGCCTGGTGCTGGCGCCCGCCGCGCTTGCCTCGGTCGGTGCCCATCACTCCGACGTGAACGCTCGGCCGCTCGGCCTGGCCTCGCACGCGCGCACGGTTGCGCCGGTGGGCGACACCGGGCCGTACAGCATCAGCGGCAACGTGCTGGACTTCGGCGGCGCTGGCGTCCAGGGCGCCGAAGTCGACTGGGGCTATTGGACTACCGCCGGCGACTACACCTACGGCGGCGACTACTACCCGACCGACACGTCGGGCTACTTCAGCTTCACGGGCATCCCGGGCGGTCACACGTTCAACGGCCTGCCGAGCGACGAGCTCGACGTCTACTATCCGACTGGAGCCGGCCTCAACACGCTGTTCGACTGGGCGCTCGATTTCGCGACGACAAGCGCGTATCCGATGCAGCCGGGCCACGTGAGCATGACGCTGGCCAACGTCCCCGCCGACGCGACCGTCGAGGTCAGGGCCGGCAACGACGACGAAGGCTACGCTCGCGGCGACGTGACGCTGGCGAGCAATGCCGGCACAGCGTGCTCGCTTGCGGCGACTGACGTCAACGACCTCACAGCGTACGGCTACTACGTGGATCACTCAGGAGCCCTCTACGACATGGTCTGGGCCGCCGACGAGTGGCTCGGCACGCCGATGCCGGTCGCCGCCGGCGGAACGGGTGCCAATACCGTTGCCCTTGACTGGGATAACGCCCAGGGAGCTTGGCTCGCGGGGCCGCTGTGTCGCCACTCCGGGGCGCCCGGTCGTGCGCTGACCATGGTGATTGCCGACTGGCCGGCCGGCGAGACCGCGAGCTTCGAGGGCTGGTATGGCACCAGCCTGGACACGTTCTACAGCGGCTACAGCGGCATGACGGTCACCTCTACCGACCCCACCGCGGCGTACACGAAGTCCCTGAAGGTCTACTCAAAGGCTCCGGTCGGCGTGTACGAGATCGACACCTACCGCAGCGATACGCCGAGCCTGCTCGACATGTGGGACCTCTACCAGGTCACCTCGTTTAAGGCCTCGACCGGCAGCATCCGGGTCGGGCACGCGGTGCGGCTCAGCGGCAAGGTGCCGGGCAGCGGTACGGCGACGCTCTACTCCGTCACCAAGAAGGTCACAAGCCAGCCCTCGGCGCTGTCCGCCAAGGGCTGGCACAAGGTCGGCAGCGTCAAGATCAAGTCCGGCAAGTTCACGACCGCCTACCTGCACCCGAAGCGCACGACCTGGTACGTGATCAAGTACAAGGGCTCCGCGTTCTGGGCCTTCACGCAGATCGTCAAGGTGACGGTCCGCTGATCCTGCCCGGCTGACGGACGCGACCCCGCGGGCGCTCCTACGCCCGCGGGTCGCGGATCAGCGCCAGAAACAGCGGCGCCCGGGTGCGCGTGTCGGTCAGCGCGAGCAGGAACGGGTGGTCGGCGTCGATCGTCACCTGCGAGATCGGGGCGGCCGAGCCGACGACGCCGACCGCGGTCGCCGCCGCGGCCTCGACGCCGTTCTCGTTCAGGTTGAGCACGGCCTTGTGCATGACCCAGGCGATCGAAAGGTTGCCGACCCTGGCCAGCGCCTGCGGTGTGACGATGCCGCTGAGGTCGGCGTCGGCCGGCGAGAAGGCGGCGCTCATGCCCATCGCCTTCAGCGCCGGCGTGAGGTCGGTGGTGCCGAAGCTCGTCTGCAGCTTCGGCAGGTCGAGGATGACGCTCTGCCGCTGCGCGTCGTCGTAGACCGGGGCGAAGCCGCTCGCCGCGAGGCCGCGCAGCAGCGACTCCGGGGCCTGGCCGGCGCGCGGCACGATCACCCAGGCGGTGAGCGAGCCCTTCGTGGCCAGGGCGACGGCGTCGTAGGTCGAGGTCTGCGCCACCGGGGCCGAGAGCTCGGCGCTCATCGTCGGCACCTGCACGGTCGTGCCGTCGACGAGGGTAAAGGGCCGCGGCCCGGTCGCGCCTGCCTCGAACGGCGTCGCCCACGCGGCCTTGGCGTGCAGCGCGTTCACCACCGTGAGGATGACCGGCTCGGGGCCGCTGAAGTCGCCGGCGTCGACGATGTCCCTGATCATGCCGGCGGTGCGCTGTGCGACCCAGTCGTCGATCGCGCCGGCGGCGGCGTTCGGGTCGTTCGGCAGCGGCTCGGTGCCGGCCGCAAAGCTCTGCCGGGCGGCCGCCAGGAAGGTCGGCGCAAAGGCGACACCGCTGCGCAGCCAGAGCGAGTCGGCCACCTGCACCGACGGCTCGGCGCCCGCCTGGACCTCGGCCAGCAGGTCGGCCCAGGCCTGGTCGGCCGCCGCCGTGCTCATGCCCTCGAGGCCGAGCGTGCGGCGCATCTCGTCGGCGGTGCGCCCCTTGGCCCCGTTCAGCACGACCGACAGCGCGGCGTCGACCGACAGCGGCGAGACGACGACGTTGCCGCTGCTCTGAGCGCTCGCCTCATGGGCCAGCAGGTCGATACCGAAGCGGTCGAGTGGGCCGGCCAGCAGGCTCGCGCTCGCGACGTCGGCGGCGTGGCCGTTCGTGGGCCGCAGCGGGGCGGCGGCGGCCGGTGTGGTGTGTCGGGTGAGCGCGACGGCGACGGCCGCGGCCGCCCCGATCGCGGCCAGCGCGACGACGATGACGATGATGCGGCGCATGCTGCCTCCTTTGCCGTGAGCGCCCGGGGGCGCTCCGGCCTCCGGTCCGCGGGTCCTCGCGTGCGTGCGTTCGGCAGAAGAGACGCGGCTCTGCGGCCCAAGGTTCGCAGCCGCGCGCCGCAAAGCTCGCCAAGCGCCGGTCGCAGTTTCACGGCCCGCCTCTCGAAAGCCGGCGTCATGCACCGTTCTCTGGACTCCGCGTCGGGGCAGCCTAGAATATGAGGCGTCGACGAGGAGTTGGTCGTGGCCGACTACGAGTTCGTCTGCAACGAGTGCGGTCGCAGGTTCCACGGAATGACTCCCAGGGTCGGCGAGGAGATGTGCCCCGAGTGCGGCAGCATCGACCTCGTCCGGATCGACGAGTCATCCGGCGACGACGGCGCGGCGACCGCCCCACCGCCGTTCGGCGACACGGCGTCCGCCGTCTGACGGCAAGCGGCGCGAGTGTGCGCCGCACCGGCGGGTCGTGACCGGTCTTGCGCGCTTGAGGACCGGCCCGGGTGACCGTGCGCTTCGTCGGCGAGTCCGTGCAGTGAACGAGCCGGCGCCACCGCGGCGCCGGGCCGGAGGTGAGCGTGGCGGGGCTGCGCGAGCGCAAGAAGGCCAAGACCCACGAGGCCATCCAGGGGGCCGCCCTGCGCCTGTTTCACGCGCAGGGCTACGAGCAGACCACGATCGAGCAGATCGCCGAGGCCGCCGAGGTCTCGCCGAGCACGTTCTTTCGCTACTTTCCGACCAAAGAGGACATCGTCCTGCACGACGCGCTCGACCCACGCTTCTTCGCGGCCTTCGCCGAGCAGCCGCCCGAGCTCTCGCCGGTGCAGGCGCTGCGCGTCGCGATGCGCTCCGTGCTCGAGCAGCTCACGCCGCAGGAGCTCGAGATCGAGCGGGAGCGCCAGGAGCTCATCACCTCGGTGCCGGCCCTGCGCGCCCGCATGCTCGACGGCTTCGTGACGACCATGCGCGGCATGGCGGCCGAGCTCGCCGCACGGGTCGGGCGCTCGCCCGACGACCTCGCGGTGCTCGCCGTCACCGGGGCCGTGCTGGGCGCCGGCATCGCGGTGTGGTTCGCCTCGTCCGCGAGCGATCGCGTCTGGACCGACGAGATCTCGACCTACCTCGAGCGGTTCGACGTCGCGCTCGCCCATCTCGAGGAGACCGGCCTGCGCCTCTGACCCATCTTCTTCTCTGCCTCTTCATGGCCCTCATACGATAGAGTACGCGTGGCCGATGGGGCGGCCGAGCGGCGTCGTGCCCCAAGGGCGGCGTCTCGCCTCCGGCCCATCACGGACAGGAGGCCGCATGAGCGACCTGGAGCTGCCCTTCCGCCAGCCCGTGTCCTGCGTGCGCCTGGCCGGCGCGCGCACCCTCACCCACGACGCCGTGCTCGGCCGCGACGATGCCTCGGCCGAAGCCACCGTCACGCTCGAGGTGGTCGCCGAGCAGGCGCTGTCGAACCTGTGCGTGGCCGAAGGCGCGCTGGCCGACACGAGCATCGCCTTCGAATGGACCGACGACGGCCGCCTGGTGACGAGCTCGGTCGACAGCGTCGGCCGCGCCGGGGCGGTCGCCACCGGCCTGCTCACCGCCGGCGCCTCGCTCGCCGGCGTGCTGCTCGCCGGACCGGCCATGGCGCTCTCGTGCGCCGGCGCCTCGACGGCCACGGCCCACCGCATGACCGCGCGCGTCGAGGCAAGCGGCGGCGCTTCGGCTGCAGGCGAAGACCGGGGAGCGGGCGGCGGCGGGGTCGGCGGCGCCGCCGCCGACCCCGCCGCCGCGCGGGACGACCCCGCCACCACCGCGCGCGCCGAGGCCGGCGTCGTGACGAGCGCCTACCGCGCCGCTCACCCCGACGAAGCCGCCGCCCTCGACGACTGCGCCGCGCTCGTGCCCGAGCTCACGCGAGGCCTGGCCGCCGCCTGGCGCAAGGTCGCGGCGGCCGGCGACACCAGGGCGCGCGACGAAGCGGTGGCGGCGGCGCACGCGATCCAGGCGAGCCTGACGGCCGCGCGCGCCCAGGCCGGCGCCCTCGACGAGCACTTCCGCGCCTGGCGGGCCGTCACCCTGACGACCCGCGTGGAGCATCACGAGTTCCTGCTCGATCTCGACACCCTCAACGCGGCCCAGGTGCTGCCCGAGCTCGACGGCGGCACGCTGCGCTCGGCCGGCGCCGGCGACGAGGCCAACCGCGTGGCGCTCGCCGCCGTGCAGGAGGCCTTCGCTACGCTCGGTCTCGTGGTGATCGTCGCCGACCAGGGCGCCGCGCCCGCCGGCGCCGCCGCCGAGCAGCCCGCCGGCCGCGTGGTCGAGCAGCCCAGGCCCAAGCCCAACGAGGTCGTCGTGCGGCTGCCGCGGCGCGTGCGCCTGGCCTGCTACGAGCTCGCCGGCGGCGCGCTCGTGCCGCGCTCCTCGACGGCGGCGCTCGTCATGGACGCGCGTTGCCCCCACACGACCGTGCATCTCGCCAAGGCGCTCCTGGGCAAGCGCACGGTGCGCCTCGGCTTCTCGGCCGGCAGCGCCCTGCAGTCGCTGCGGGTCGGGAGCACCTCGGAGCTCGCCGGCCTCGCCGAGACGGCGGCGGCGCTGCCCAACGCCGCCGTCCTGGGCCTCGACCGTGCACGCCGGGTCGTGGGCCGGGTGACCGCGCTGCGCGGCGCCGAGCTCGACCAGCGCCTCTCGCTGCTCACCCGGCAGCTCCAGCTCAAGCGCCAGGAGATCGCCCAGGCCGGCCTGCTGGCGACCGAGGGGTCGTACGCCGAGCTCGAGGCGCTCAAGCGCGAGGTCGCCCTGCTCGAGCAGCGCAAGGCGCTCCTTGCCCTGCAGGCCGACCTCGGGCTGCCCGCCACGGCCGCGGACGGCGCGACAGACATCGTGAGCGACACGACCGGAGGGACCACGTCATGACCGACTCGCTCTACAGGCTCGGCAAGCTCCCCAGGCGCGACGACGAGCGCAACCTGCGTCTGGCCGCCTACCTCACGCCGGCGGCGCCCACGCCGCCCGCGGCCGTCGACTACGCCGCGGCCGTGCGCGACTGGGGCATGCTCGGCAACGACCGCGTGGGCGACTGCGCCCTGGCCGGCGAGGCGCACGCCGACATGCTCTGGGTGGCCAACGCCGAGCACCGTCAGCTTCGCATCAGCACGGCCATGGTCCTGCACGCCTACTCCGAGCTCACCGGCTACGACCCGAGCGACGACGGTCCCGGCGGCAACCCGACCGACCGCGGCACGGTGCTGCTCGACGCCCTCAAGGACTGGCGCCGGCGCGGCATCGACCGCCAGACGATCACCGCGTTCGTCGAGGTCGACCCGCGCTCGGTCGAGCACGTCAGGCTCGCCATCGACCTGTTCGGCTGCCTGTACGTGGGGGTCGAGCTGCCCGACGCCGTCCTGCCGCGCTCGCCCGGCGAGCTGCCACCCTGGACGATCGTGCCCGACGGCTCGCACAGCCATGCGCCCGACCCGCACAACGGCCACTGCGTGGTGTACGCGGGATACGATGCCGCCGGGCTCACGGTGGTCACCTGGGGCACGACGGTCACTGCCTCCTGGGAGTTCCACACGGCCTACTGCGACGAGGCCTACGCGATGCTCTCGCCGGCCTGGCTGCGGCACGACCCGCCGGGCTTCGACGTCGCCACGCTGACGGCCGACCTCGACCTCGTCGCGGTGCGGTAGCGCGACGCGCACGGCGACCTCGCCGCGGTGCGGTGGCGCGACATCCAGGAAGCGGCCGCCGGGCGGCGGCAAGGAGGACGAGATGACCGAACCACGCGAGATCGCCGAGGGCGCCGAGCAGGTCTGCGACTGCGTCTGGCACTGGCGCATCAGCAACAGCAACATCGGTGGCTCGACCTCGAGCTCGCACGCCGTGGTCGACGGCGACACGTGCGTGTTCGTCGATCCGGTACGCCTGGCCGACGACGCGCTCGCCGCGCTGCCGCGCCCGGCGGCCGTCGTGCTCACCGCGCGCTGCCACCAGCGCGCCGCCTGGCGTTACCGCCGCGAGCTCGGCGCTGAGGTCTGGCTACCGGTCGACGCGACCTCCGCCGACGAGGAGGCCGACCACCGCTACGCCGAGGGCGACACGCTGCCCGGCGGCCTGCTCGCCGTGCGCACGCCGGGGCCCGAGTGGCCGCACTACTCGTTCGTGCGCGTGGCCGCGCCCGGCGTGCTGTTCTGCTCCGACCTGGTCTCGCACTACGGCGAGGGCGACGAGCTGCGCTTCATCCCCTTCGAGTACCACGAGGACCCGGCGGCCACCCGGCGCAGCGTCGAGGGCCTGCTCGAACTGCCGTTCACGGTGCTGTGCCTCGACCACGGCGCGCCTGTCCTGAACGACCCGAAGGGCTCGATCCGCCGGCTGCTGGCGAGCTCGTAGCCGGGAATGTGTACCGGGCGGGCCGGGCGGTCTCGGCTCGCTCTCTGCGGCAGGGAGGTCGCGATGAACGAAGGGTGCCCCGAAGCCCCGCTCCAGCGGGATGCGAGCGGCGGGCTCGCCCCCGCGGGCGAGGGCTGGTTCGTCGTGAACGTCGCCGAGGCGTCCGCCATGCACAGCGAGCGCTTCGGCGACGGCTGCCGCTTCGAGGGAGCGGTGCGCTTTCCCGAGTTCGGCATCAACGTGCGCGTGCTGGCGCCCGGCACGCCGGCCTGCCTGTACCATCGCGAGAGCTGTCAGGAGGCCTTCCTCGTGCTGCATGGCGAGTGCCTGGCGATCGTCGAGGAACAGGAACGGCGGTTGTGCGCGGGCGACTTCCTGTTCACGCCGCCGGGCACCGCTCATGTGCTGGTCGGCGCCGGCACGGCGCCCTGCGTGGTGGTGATGGTGGGGGCGCGCCGGCCCGACCAGGAGCTGCACTATCCGGTGAGCCCGGCCGCGGCTTGCCACGACGCCTCGGTGCAGCACGCCACGAGCTCCCTGCCGGACGCCTATGGCCAGGGCGGCCCCTGGCCGCCGGGACGGCCGACGACTCTGGGAGAGGTCCTTTAGCCGGGCGCCACGCCGCCCCGCACCCGCTCGCGACCGCCGCACTCTCCGGTTTGTCGCGGCGCCAGCGGGGGACAACGGGGGAAGCTCTGCAAGGGAGGCATGTGGCGGCGCAGCGACCGACGACCGGCGAGGCCGAGCGCCCGGCGACGGTGACGACGCCGGGCGCGCTGGTCTGCGACCTCGACGACGTCATCCTCACAGCGGGTCTGACGAAGACCTACCCGGGCGGCATCCGCGCCGTCGAGGCGCTCGACCTGCGGGTCGGCTCGGGCGAGATCTTCGGCTTGCTCGGCCCCAACGGCGCCGGCAAGACGACGACGGTCGGCATGCTCTCGACGAGGGTGGTGCCGACCGCGGGCCAGGCCTGCGTGGGCGGCGTCGACGTGGTCGCCGAGCCGGCCCTCGCCAAGCAGGCGATCGGCGTGGTCGCCCAGACCAACACGCTCGACCGCAGCCTCACCGTCTGGGAGAACCTCTACTACCACTGCCGCTACTTCGGCTCCGACCGGGCGCAGGCCCGGGCGCGTGCCGACGAGCTGCTCGAGCAGTTCCGCCTGAGCGACCGTGCGAAGGCCGACGTGTACGCTCTCTCCGGTGGCATGGCGCAACGCCTGATGGTGGCGCGCAGCATCGCCCACCGCCCTCACATCCTCTTTCTGGACGAGCCCACGGCCGGCCTCGACCCGCAGAGCCGCCTGGCCCTGTGGGAGATCGTCGGCGACCTGCACCAGGAGGGCCTCACGGTGCTGCTCACCACGCACTACATGGAAGAGGCCGACCAGCTCTGCGACCGTGTCGCGATCATGGACCACGGCCACATCCTGGCGCTCGACACGCCGAAGGGCCTGAAGGCGTCGGTCGGCGCCGACACGATCGTGCGCGTGGCCACGGCCGGCGACGCCGCGGCCCTGGCCGACGCGTTGCGCGACGGCCTGGGCGACGGCGTGCGGGCCGAGTCGAGCGACGGCGGCGTGACGGTGTTCCTCAAGGGGGCCGACGGGGTCGTGCCGCGCGTCGTGGCGCAGGCCGAGGCCGGTGGCTTTCCGATCACCGACCTGTCGGTGAGCGAGCCGACCCTCGAGACCGTCTTCATCACCCTGACCGGCAAGGAGCTGCGCGAATGAGCGTGGTCACCGATGTGCGCACGCGCGGCGCCATGGGCTTTCGGCCGGCGCGCAGCGCCGCGCTGACGGCGTTCGGATCGCTGCTGCTGCGCGACCTGCGCGTGCTCGAGAAGACGATCGTCGTCTTTGCGGTGCGCACCATCATGCAGCCGCTGCTGCTCGTCTTCGTCTTCACCTACGTCTTTCCCAAGATCGGCCAGGGCGTCGGCGGCTCGGCACGCTCGGAGTCGGCCTTCTCGACCCTGCTCATGGCCGGCGTGGTCGCGACGTCGATGATCTTTCAGGGCGTGCAGGCGGTCGCCCTGCCGCTCGTACAGGAGTTCGGCTACACGCGCGAGATCGAAGACCGCGTGATGGCGCCCATGCCGGTCTGGGGCGTGGCGGTCGAGAAGATCGTGGCCGGCGCCATCCAGGCCGTGATCGCCGGGCTCGTCGTGTTCCCGCTGGCGGCCGTCATACCGGCCACGCCGGTCCACCTGCACGTGCACTGGCTGTACCTGCTCACGATCGCGCCGATCGCCGCGCTGCTGTCGGCCGGCCTGGGCCTGACCATGGGCACCAGGGTCAAGCCCCAGCAGGTGCCGCTGCTCTTTGCCATCGTCGTGCTGCCGATCACGTTCCTCGGCGCGGTCTACTACCCCTGGCACTCGCTCGAGCCGATACGCTGGCTGCAGGTCGCCGTGCTGGTCAATCCGCTGGTGTACATGTGCGAGGGCTTCCGCCTGTCGCTCACGAGCGGCGTGCCGCACATGCCGATCTGGGCGATCTACGTGGGCATGTCGGCCTTCACCGTCGTCCTGTGGTGGGTCGGCATCGACGGCTTCAAGCGGCGCGTGCTGGGATAGAGGAGAGGGGACCGGGAGTCGGCTCGCCGCTTTCGGCGGCTGAACGGCCCGAGTCGGTACCGGGACGGCGGTCCTTCCTGCAGCTCAGCTATCGGACAAGTGACCGACGAGGCTCGCCGGGATCGCGAAGCGTGCCCAGTGGGCGCCATGCGGCGCGGCCATCCGTGTGTCGGCGAGTCCGAGGTCGAGCAGCTCGTGAGTCCGCAGGTCTGCCGAGAACACGACATAGCTGCAGGTCGCGCCGAGCTCCGCCCTGGGCCGGGCCGGGTCGCTGAGGACAACGATCCGGGGATCGACGAACTGCCCGCGCAGAACGACCAGATACACGGGTCTGCGCGGCTCGGCGACCTTGTGCGCCGCGGCGTCGACGGCCGGCCCTGCCATGCCCTCGGTCGTGCGGCAGTACATCGCTGCCGAAGGCGCTGCGTCTCGACACTCCAGTGCGACCCGACCGGCCAGCACGGCGAGCCAGGCCGGAGCAGGGCCGCGGGCCGGTCGACGATGAGGCGTGGAGCCGGCCGTGGTCGTAAGGGCGACGGCCGACAGCAGGGCGACGAGGCCAAGGCTCAGCGTGGTGAGGCCGATGCGGCGCTTCATCATGTCTCCCTGGGCCGACCCATACGATATCGACCGTGCGCGGGATCGACGTTAGCGCCGGCTTCTGGCGCGGTCAACGGCGGCGCGCCGCGGATGCGATGCGGCGCGATCGACGGCGGCGCTGCGGTGCGACCGCCGGCGTCGTCGCCGGGGGCGGAGATGCTCAGTGCCGGACGCCGGCCGCGACCGTGGCGACCAGGTCGAGCAGCTCGGCGAGGCCTGCCGATGGCGGCCGGTCGAGCGTGACGGTCAGGGTGACGCTCCCGTCGGCGACGCGGCTCGTCAGCACGTGCGCCGCGGCCGGCGAGCCCGGGGCCTGCGTCCCGCCTTCGCCGTCCGTTTCTTCGTGGCCCGGGACCGGCGCCGGCCGCGCCGCCCCGGCGGAGCGGCGCGGGCCGGCCACGACGCACGAGACGGCGCCGAGCAGGTCGCAGAGGTCGTGCGCGAGGCGCTCCAGGCGCGCCCCGTCGTCGGCCGCGGCGAGCGCCGCGGCCAGCGCGGGAGCGGCCCCGCGCAGCGCGTCGCGCAGCCGCGCGAGGTCGTCGCGGTCGGACAGAGAGGCGGCGCGCAGCGAGGTGTTGTGCAGCGCCACGGCGGCCTGTCCGGCGATCGCCTGGCAGAGCCGCAGCTCCTGGCGCGAGTAGCTGCGCGCCCGGCGCGCGTCGCTGGCCTCGAGCAGGCCGATCGCTTCGCCGCGGTAGACGAGCGGCAGCATGAGCAGGCTACGGTCGCCGCCGGCGCGCAGCTCGGCGACCTCGGCGGGGTCGGCCCGCGGGTCGTCGACGTTGACCACGGCCGGCACGTGCTCGTCGAGCACCTTGGCGGTGAGCGGGAAGCGGCGCGCGTCGTAGGTGTCGGTGTCGGGCAGGCGCTCGCCGCTTCGGTCGTACTCGGCGAGCGTGCGCACGAGGCGCGTGCCGGAGTCGAAGCTCGACACGGCGCAGAAGTCGACGTCGATCAGGTGCGTGACGAGGCGGGCGATCTCGGCCAGTAGCGGCTGCGCCTCGACCTCGCTCGCCAGGGCGATCGACGCCTCGACGATGGTGTCGAGCTCGTGCTCGCGGGCGCGGCGGGCGGCGAGCTGGGAGCTGCCGCCGATCGCCCGGGCGAGCTCGTCGATGTCGTCGACCGCGATGCGGCGGTGGCCGCCGGCGGTGCGCGTGCAGGGCAGAAAGCCGGTCGCCGTCCAGCGCCGGATGGTCACCGGCGACACCCCAAGCCGGCGGGCGGCGTGCTGGACGCTCACGTACGTGCTCATGGCTCGAGCCTCGCATGATCGCTCATCGGCGCAACGTACGCCACCCTCGCCGCTCTGGTCAAGAACGACCAGTTCGGCAGCAGTGACGTGAAGAAGTTTGGCCAAGGAATCGAACTGTGCCTTGCGCCGTTTTGCTGGGAGAATCATGCGATCGGCGGCGACCGTCGCCGGCGGCGGCGCGCAAGTTCGGAGCCGCGCACCGTTCAAGTTCCGCAAGGGGGAAGCAATGGCCATGCGAGTCCTGCAACTGGGTGTCGGGTCGGTCGGCGAGGTCACGGCGCGGACGATGGCCCCCGATCCCGACGTGAGCCGCGTCGTGCTCGCCGACATCGACGAGGGACGCCTGAAGGACGTCGCGGCCAAGCTGCCGGCCGGCAAGGTCGAGACGCTGCACTTGGACGTGTCCGACAAGGAGGCGCTCGTGCGCGCCCTGGCCGGCGTCGACCTGTGCTTCAACGCGCTCATCCCCGAGGTCAACCTCGATGTCATGGCGGCCTGCCTCGAGACCGGCACGAACTATCTCGACATGGCGGCCGCCGGACCGCGCGACGTGGTCGGCACGGCCGACGTCGACGAGGAGATCGCGCTCGACGCCGAGTTCAAGAAGAAGGGCCTCACGGCCTTCGTGTTCTTCGGCATCGACCCCGGCGCGAGCGACGTCTTTGCCCGTGCCCTCTACGACCAGTTCGACACGGTCGAGCGCCTGACGGTCTACGACGGCGACAACAGCTCGGCCGACGGCGTCGACTTCGCGCCGAGCTTCTCGCCGACGACCATGGTCGAGGAGTGCCTCATCCTGCCGCCGCACGCCTTCGAAAACGGCAAGAAGATCCGCCGCACGTCGCTCACGGTCACCCGTGAGTTCGACTTTCCGGCGCCGGTCGGCAAGCTCAAGGTCTGGAACGTCGACCACGAAGAGGCCCAGCTCATGCCCATGTTCCTGGGCGACAAGGGGCTGCGCGACGCCGACTTCTTCATCGCCCTGGGCGACGAGTGGGTCGACCTGCTGCTCACCTGGCGCAAGCTCGGCTTCGACCACAACAAGGAGATCGAGTTCGAGGGCGCCCGGTTCCGGCCGCTCGACCTGCTCGTCTCGCGCCTGCCCAAGTCGATCGACCTGATCGGCCGCCTGCACGGCGCGGTCTGCGTGGGGGCGCTCTGCGAGGGCACGATCGCCGGCCGGGCGACGCGCCGCTACATGTACCAGATCACCTCGCACGACGAGGCCTTCGCCACGATGGGCGTGCAGGGCACCGGCTACCAGACCGGTATCCCGGCCGCTTGCGGCGCGCTGCTGCTGGCCAAGGGCATCCACACCGCCAAGGGTGTGTTCGCGCCCGAGCAGATCGACCCGGCGCCGTTCCTCGACCTCATGCCAAAGCATGGCGCCCCGTGGGGCGTGGTCGACCTGCCGGTCGGCGAGGCCGCGGTCGTCGACGCTCTGACGCAGAGCCGTTAGGCTCTTGCGTCGGTGACGGTCCAACCGACCTTCGGGGGGAGGGTCGCATGACGGATCTCATGCAGCCGGTCGAGACGCCGGGGGCGGCAAGCACCCTGCGCAAGGTCAGGATCCCGGTCCTGACCGCGGTGGCCATGATCTTCATCTTCGTGTCGTCGGGCGCCTTCGGCATCGAGGACATGATCTCGTGGTCCGGGCCGGGGCTCACGCTCCTCATGCTCATCCTGCTGCCCATCTTCTGGGCCATGCCCATGTCGCTCGTCTGCTCCGAGCTGGGCTCGGCGCTGCCCGAAGAGGGCGGCTATTACGCCTGGACGAGGCGCGGCCTGGGCGAGTTCTGGGGCTTTCTCTGCGGCTGGTACTCGTGGACCTGCCAGTGGGTCGACTCGGCCGTCTACATCGCCCTGGTCCAGGTCTACGTACACGGCTGGTGGCCCCAGCTGAACGGCTTCGAGATCTGGCTGATCGGCGTCGCGCTGATCGCGCTGTTCGCCTACACGAACATCCGTGGGCTCAACATCATCGCCCTGAGCTCGGTCCTGTTCACGATCGTCATCGTGGCGCCCTTCCTGGCCCTGATCGTGCTCGGCTTCACGCACTGGCACGTCGGCCCGTTCCAGCCGTTCGTGCCCCACGGCCAGTCCATCTTCAGCAGCCTGAACCTCGGGCTCGCCGTGGGCGTCTGGATGTACTCGGGCTACGACTCGATGTCGACCATCGCCGGCGAGATGGAACGGCCGCGCTTCGTCATCCCGCGGGCGCTCATGATCGCGATGCCCATCGTGGTCGCCCTGTACGTCCTGCCCACGCTGGTGGGTATCGCCGGCTGGGGCCACTGGGCCTCGTGGGGCACCGGCGACGGCCAGACGACCTTCGTCAGCGTCGCTCGCGACCTGGGCGGGCCGATCCTCGGCTACGCCATGCTGGGGGCGGCCGTGATCAGCAACATGGCGCTCTACCAGGACTACCTCACCTCGGGCTCGCGACCGGCCTACGCCATGGCCGAGGACAACCTGCTGCCCAAGTCGCTCTCGCGAGCGCACCGTCGCTTCGGCACCCCGTTCATCTCTATTCTCTTCCTGGCCGGCCTCAACATGGTGCTGATCATCGGCACGTTCGCCAACCTCGTCGTGATCGACGTGTTCCTGAACATGCTCTACTACCTGCTCATCTTCGTGGCCGCCATACGGCTGCGTCAGAAGGAGCCCGACCTCGAGCGGCCGTTCCGCATCTGGGGCGGCACCAAGGCGCTGATCGCGATCTGCGCGCCGGCGATCTTCATCGCCCTGCTCACGCTGTACACGAACGCGATCGACACGAGCACGACCATCTTCGGTCACGCGTCGTTCACGGTGCTCGGCTTCACGTTCGGCTGGTACGGCATCGGCGGCGTGCTCGCCATGCTCGCCGGGCCGCTCGCCTACCTGTACTTCAAGCGCAGGCTGGGAGGCCGGCCGCTCGACGGCGACAGCGGCGAGGAGCCGGCCGTCGAGCCCACCGCGGCGGTCTGAACGGGCGGGCGGCCGGGGCCGGCTCCGAGAGCCGGCCCCGGCCGCCCGCGCCGGCGAACGCCGATCCGGGCCGCCCGCAAACGGCAACGGTCGTCGCGCAGGGTCTCGAGCCGGGTACCTGCCACTCATGGCACATCTGTACGCGGGCACCTCGGGCTTTGCCTACCCCGCCTGGAAGCCGGGCTTCTACCCGGCCGACGTCGCGCGGGCGCGCTTTCTTGCGCACTACGCAGGCCGCCTGAATTGCGTCGAGATCAACTACACGTTCCGGCGTACGCCGCGGCGTGAGACGCTCGAGGCCTGGGCGGCCGGTACGCCACCGGGCTTCGTGTTCGCCGTCAAGGCGCACCAGCGCATCACGCACGTCGCGCGCCTCGTCGACGCGGGCGAGCCGACCGCCTTCTTCCTCGGCTCGCTCGAGCCGCTGCGCGCGGCCGGCAAGCTCGGTCCGGTCCTCTTTCAGCTCCCGCCCTACCTGCGGCTCGACCTGCCGCGCCTGGCGGCCTTCCTCGACCTGCTGCCGACCGGTCTGCGCGCCACGATCGAGTTCCGCCACGACTCGTGGTTCACGGGCGACGTCTACGAGCTGCTGCGCGCTCACGACGTGGCGCTCTGCGTGGCCGAGACCGAGAAGCTCGTGGCGCCCGAGGTCGTGACCGCGGGCTTCGTCTACGAGCGCCTGCGCAAGCCGGCCTACAGCGCCGCCGAGCTCGCCGCGATCGGTGAGCGCGCCCACCGGCTGCTCGACGCCGGCCACGACGTCTACCTCGTCTTCAAGCACGAGGAGACGCCGGCGGGAGCGCTCGAGGCCGAGTCGCTGCTGCGCGCCGCCTGACGGCGCCACGCCGCGGTCTGCGTCCCGCCGGCGCGCCGTGCCCGCCGTGCAGCGTCGGCGCGAGCGCGCGTCGACGGCGCTCAGGCGGTGTCGACCGGGCGGTCGTCGATCTCTGCGTCCTCGGCCGGCGCGCGATGGCCGGCCAGGGCGACCCAGGCGATCGCGCCCGCCACGATGATCACCGTGCCGGCGACCACGAGCGAGATCGAAAGACCGGTGCGAAAGGCGCCGTAGGCGGCCTCGACCACGTGCGCGACGATCGGTCCGAAGGCCTTCTCGGCGCCGGCCACGCCGTTCCCGCCGCGCGGCGCCTGCCCGGTCTCGACGGCGTTGATGACGATGCTGCGAAAGCCGGCCGGCACGCCGAGCTCGGCGAGCCGCTGGGTGAGGTCGACCGTCAGGTGGCCGTTGACGAGCGAGCCGAGCACGGCGACGCCGACCACCGAGCCCAGCTCGCGCGCCGTCGTCGTGGCGCCGGCGGCCATGCCCGAGTGGGCCGCCGGCACCGCCCCGAGCGCCACGGTGGTGGCCGGCACGACGGCCACGCCGAACCCCAGGCCGGCGAGGGCGAGCGCCGGCGAGAGCGTGGCGGCGCTCACGTGGCCGCGCAGCGCGGCGTCGGTGGCCAGCATGCCGATGCCGCCGGCCAGGCAGCCCAGCACGATCGGCAGGCGCGGCCCGGCGCGCGCCACCCAGCGCCCGGTCAGGGCCGAGGCAGCGATCATGGCGATCGCCATCGGCACGAACAGCGCCGCCGTGCCGTAGGGCGAGTAGCCCACCACCACCTGCAGGTAGAGGGCCGTGAAGAAGAAGATCGAGAAGATGCCGAAGTAGGCGGCGAAGGCCACGGTGAGCACGCCGGTGAACGGCGCTCGCAGCAGGTAGCGGTGGTCGAAGATCGGGGCGTGGCTGCGCTGTTCGACCACGATGAAGGCAAGGCCCGCGGCGGCGGCGAGCGCGAAGAGCGCTATCACCGACGCCGCCGCGTAGCCTGTGGTCTCGCCGTGGATCACGGCGAAGATCGCGGCGCCGAGCGCCACCGGGCCGAGCACGAAGCCGGGCACGTCGATGCGGCCCGCCTGCGGGTCGGCGCTCTCGGGCACCGTCGCCGCGGCGGCCAGCAGGGCGATCAGGCCGGCGCCCAGGTTGAACCAGAACACGGCGCGCCAGCCGCCCAGGCCGACGAGCACGCCGCCGATCACCGGGCCCATGGCAAGCGCGAGGCCGGCGACGGCGGCCCACACGCCCAGGGCGCGGGCCCGCTGGGCGCGCTCGGGGTAGACGTGGCGCATGATCGACAGGGTGCCGGGCTCGCTGGCCGCGGCGCCCACGCCCATCACGACGCGCGCCCCGATGAGCAGCGTGACACTGGGTGCGAGAGCGCCGAAGATCGAGCCCGCGATGAACACGGCGAGGCCGCCCAGCATGACGCGCTTGCGCCCCAGCCGGTCGCCCAGCGTGCCCATGCCGAGCATGAGCCCGGCGAAGGTCAGGGCGTAGCCGTTGACCACCCACTGGAGCTGCGAGACGCCGGCGTGCAGGTTGCTCTGCACGTCGGCCAGGGCGACGCTGACGATCGTCGTGTCGAGGAACGTCAGAAAGAGGACGGCGCTCAGGGTGGCCAGCGCGCGGCGGCGGCCGCTCCAGGCGGCCGCCGCCGCGCCCCGCCCCTGGTCGTCAGGCCGGGGCAGAGGCTGCGCCATGCGGGTCGCTCACGGCGATGCCGACGGCGAGGTCGACCCGGCGCCCTGCTCGAGCCTGAGGAGCGTCTGGAAGCTCGGCGCCGACACCTTCCAGACGCCGCCCTCGCGCACCGCCTGGCCCTGCTGGTTGGGCAGCACGACCTGACCGCCCTGGACGATCGAGTACGTCACGGTCGCCGAGTCCGGCGAGGTGACCTTGACGGCCGAGACCTTGGCCGTGGTCGCCTTGGCGATCGCCGACCCCGCCTGCGCCTGGAGCACGCTGGCGAACTGGGCGCCGTTCTGGAGCAGCGCCTGCTTGGCCGCCGCCGCCGTCGTGCCGGCGAAGAACTTCTCCCAGTCGGCCGTGATCTGCGCGGTCGCCGAGGCGCTCGCCGATGCGCTCGGCGAGGCCGACGGCGTGGTCGCCGCGTTCGACTTGCTGCCGCACGCCGCCACGGCCAGGGGCAGCGCGACCAGGCTCACGACGAGCGCCACGCGGCTGCCCCAGGTCCTTGCGTGTATCCCTCTCATGGGTTCCCACCTCCTGCACGGAACGCCGTCTGCCCGGCGGCCGCCGCGGCCGCCTGCGCCGTGTGTCGTTGTCCGCGGCCGCCGCGGCTGCCGGACGCGCAGGCGCCCGCCGGACCGGCAGCCCTTGGCTCCTGCTTGCCCGGCTCGGCGGCGCTCCTACACCGATGGACGCACGTGGCGAGCGGCCCCAGCGTGCGCTCCCGGCGGTTGCGCTCTGTTCCCGCGGCGGTAGGCTACCGGCAGGTAATGAGAGCGCCGGCGCTCGTCCGGCGAGCGAAAAGGAGAAGCCCTGTGTCGATCACGCTGGATGGCCACTCGCTGACGGTCGAGAAGCTCGTACGGATCGCCCGCGAGAACGAGCCCGTGGCGCTTGCCCCCGAGGCCCTGAAGCGCATCGAGGTCTGCCGCGCCATGCTCGAAGAGAAGCTGGCGGCGCACGAGATCATGTACGGCACCAACACCGGCATCGGCGAGTTCTCCGAGGTCGTGCTCTCCGACGAGCAGGTCCCGCTGTTCCAGCGCGCGCTCGTCTACAACCACGCGGCGGGCTTCGGCGAGCCGCTGCCGGTGGAGGTGGTGCGCGCCGCCATGGCGGCGCGCGTCAACGTGCACGCCCACGGCAACTCGGGCATCAGGCCGGTGATCACGCAGGCGCTGGTCGCCATGCTGAACGCCGGCGTCACGCCGGTCGTGTGCACCAAGGGCTCGGTGGGCGCCTGCGGCGACCTCGCCCCGATGGCCCAGCTCGCGTTGTCGCTCATGGCCGAGGGCGAGTCGTTCTACGGTGGCGAGCGCATGGCGACGAAGCTCGCCCTGGAGCGCGCCGGCATCGAGCCACCCGGCCTGCAGGCACGCGACGGCCTGGGCACGATCAACGGCTCCAACGTGCTCACCTCGATGAGCGCCCTGCTGGTCTACGACGCCGATCGCTGGCTGCGCCAGGCCGAGATCGCCTGCGCCATGAGCCTCGAGGCGCTGCTCGCCAACCTGAAGCCCTACGACACCCGCCTGCACGAGCTGCGCGGCTTCGCCGGCGCGGTGCGCAGCGCGGCCGCCATCAGGCGCTGCATCGCGGGCTCCGACCTCGCCACCGGCAAGATCAAGACCAAGGTGCAGGACGCCTACTCCATGCGTTCCTCGCCGCAGGTGATCGGCGCCGCGCACGACGCCGTGGCCTGGGCCGCGAGCCAGGTCGAGATCGAGCTGAACGGGGTCGGCGACAACCCGATCTTCATTCCTGAGGACAGGCTCACCCTGACCGGCGCCAACTTCCAGGGCACGCCGGTCTCGCTGCCCATGGAGCTCGTCGGCCAGGCCATCACCATGGTGAGCGTGCTCTCCGAGCGGCGCATGAACCGGCTCGAGAACCCGGCCTTGAGCCAGGGCCTGCCCGACTTTCTCACGGCCGAGCCCGGCTTCTACTCGGGCCTGATGCTGAGCCAGTACACCGCCGACATGCTGATCACCGAGCAGCGCATCCTGTCGGCGCCGGCCGCGACCATGTCGATCCCGGCGGCCGCCGACCAGGAGGACTTCGTCTCGATGGGCATGAACACGGCCCTGAAGAACCGTCAGATCCTCGAGAACGGCCGCGCCGTGGTGGGCATCGAGCTCATGGCGGCCGCCCAGGCGCTCGACTTTCGCGACTTCACCCCGGGCGCCGGCGTGCGCGCGGCGCGCGAGGTGATCCGCCGGCATGTGGCCCACCTGGCCGAGGACCGGCCGCTGTTCACCGACCACAACGCCATGGCCGCCCTGGTCGCCTCGTGCGAGGTGCTCGACGCGGTCGAGGAGGCGGTCGGCTCGCTCGTGCCGGCCTGACCGACGCGCCGCGGCGGCGGGCGCCTGCCCGACCGACGCGCGAGCCTTGCACGGCGGCGGGCGCCGGTATAACGTCCTGCATCAATAGTATGCATGGGGTGCCGCCGCCCGTCGGTCCACAAGCGCGAGGCGCTCGCGCCCCGGCACAGACGGCGGCGCTCCGAGGCTCGGCGAGCGGCGTTTTCGACGAACACCTGCCACGAGGCGGGCGAGCGTAGTATCGTTGACGAGTCATCAAAGGCAGGCGCCGTTCGGCGTCTGAAAGGGGGCTGGACTATGAGTGTGTCATTCGCTGGGGCGTCGAGCAGGCGCCGGGTCGTGCCGGCGGTCGTCGCCGTGCTTGTGCTCGCCGCGGTCGCGCTGGTGCTGGTCGCCTGCGGCAGCTCGAACAACAATTCGTCGAGCACCACGAGCCCGAGCACGTCGTCGCTGCACTCGCTGCTGCCGTCGACCATCGTGAGCGCCGGCCAGATCCAGGTCGCGAGCGACATCCCGTACATGCCGTGGGAGGGCTACACCAGCGCGACGAGCAAGCAGCCGACCGGCTTCGACTACGAGCTCTCGCAGGCGCTCGGCCAGGCGCTCGGCATCAAGGTCGCTTTCGTCGAGACGCCGTTCGACAGCATCATCCTGGCGATCGAGGGCGGCAAGCGTGACATGGCGATGTCCGACATGTACGACAACGCCGACCGCGAGAAGGTCGTGACCTTCGTCGACTACGCGCTCGACGGTACGTCACTCGTCGTGCCGAAGGGCAATCCCAAGGGCCTCACCAATCTGAACAGCCTGGCCGGCAAGACGGTCGACTGCGAGAGCGGCACCACGCAGCAGGCCCTGCTGACCTCACTCAACAAGACCTTCGCCAGCAGCGGCCAGAAGCAGATGAAGATCCTGGCCCTGCCCGACCAGCCGTCCGCGCTGCTCGCAGTCAAGACCGGGCGCGCCGTGGCCGACCTGACCGACCACTCGACGGCAGAGTACAACGCCAAGACGGCCGGTGGCGGCACGCTGTACGAGGTCGTCAGCGACCCGGCGGCTCCCAACGGCTATCAGCCGCAGATGGTCGGCATCGCCATCCTCAAGAGCAACACGCAGCTCGTCACGGCCGTCCAGAAGGCGCTGCAGTCGCTGATCGACAACGGCACCTACAAGACCATCATCGACAAGTACGGCCTGCTGCCCGTGACGTCTGCTCAGATCGACGCGGGTCCGGCCTACGCGGCAGCGCACGCGGGTACGAGCTCGTCGTGACCCGATGGGTCTCGCTGGCTCCTCGCGAGAGACCGTGAACGCTGACGGGGCGGCGGCGGGCGGACCGCCCGCCGCCGCCCGCCCCGACGCGATCAAGGCGATCCCGGTCCGCCACTGGGGCCGCTGGCTCAGCGCGGTCATCATCGTCTACCTGGCGATCGCCCTGCTCTTCTCGTTCGCCAAGAACCCGAACGTCGAGTGGCACGTCATCGGCTCCTACCTCTTCAAGACGTACACGCTCAGGGGTGTGCTGGCGACCCTCGAGATCACCTTCGCCTCGATGGCGGTCGGCGCCGCCGGCGGCGTCCTGCTCGCCGTGATGCGCCTGTCCGACAACCGCGTGCTGTCGACGGTGAGCTGGGTCTACATCTGGTTCTTCCGCGGCACGCCGGTGCTCGTCCAGATCCTCTTCTGGGGCAACCTGGGCGCGCTGTACAAGACGGTCGTGCTCGGCCTGCCCTTCAGCGGCCTTGCTCTCTGGTCCGGAGGCAGCGGTCCGCTGACGAACCAGATCGTGCTGGTCGGCATCCTCGCGCTGGGTCTGAACGAGGCGGCCTACGCCGCCGAGATCGTGCGCGCCGGCATCATCTCGGTCGAGGCCGGTCAGACCGAGGCGGCCCTGTCGCTCGGCATGTCGCCGATCCTGATCATGCGCCGCATCGTGTTGCCGCAGGCCATGCGAGTGATCGTGCCGACCATGGGCAACGAGACGATCAGCATGCTCAAGACCTCGTCGCTGCTGTACGTGCTGGGTGGCGGCATCGAGCTGCTCAGCCGCATGTCGATCGTCTACGCGCAGACGTTCCAGATCATTCCGCTGCTCATCGTGGCCTCGATCTGGTACATCGTCCTCACCACCATCTTCACGATCGTGCAGTACTACATCGAGGCCTACTACGGCCGCGGCTTTGGCCAGGCCAACACGGACTCGGCCGACAAGAGAGGGCGGCGGCGCGCACGGCGCATGCTCCTCGAGAGCGAGGGCATGCCGCATGGTGGGGCGACTCGGATATGAGCGAGCCCGGACAGAACGCATCGATCCTCACCGGCATCCCGCAGCCCACGACCACGGGGCCGATGGTCAAGGCCGAGCAGGTCTGGAAGAGCTTCGGCCAGCTCGACGTGCTCAAGGGCATCGACCTCGAGGTCATGCCGCAGCAGACCTTCGTACTGCTGGGTCCGTCGGGCGGCGGCAAGTCCACGCTTCTGCGCTGCATCAACCACCTCGAGAAGATCAACGCCGGTCGGCTGTGGGTCGACGGCGACCTCATGGGCTACCGTCAGCGCGGCGACGTGCTGCACGAGATGAAGGCGCGCGATGTGGCGCGCCAGCGCGCCCAGATCGGCATGGTCTTCCAGCGCTTCAACCTGTTCCCGCACAAGACGGCGCTCGAGAACGTCGTCGAGGCGCCGCGGCAGGTGCAGCGCGTGCCCGCCAAGCAGGCCGAGACGTTCGCTGTGGAGCTCCTCACGAGGGTCGGCCTGGCCGACAAGCTCGATACCTACCCGGCACAGCTCTCGGGTGGGCAGCAGCAGCGCGTGGCGATCGCCCGTGCGCTGGCCCTCAAGCCCAAGCTGATGCTCTTCGACGAGCCCACCTCGGCGCTCGACCCCGAGCTCGTCGGCGAGGTGCTCGACGTCATGAAGCAGCTCGCCCGCGACGGCATGACCATGGTCGTCGTCACGCACGAGATCGGCTTCGCCAAAGAGGTCGCCGACGGCGTGGCGCTCATGGACGGCGGCGTGATCGTCGAGCACGGGCCGCCCAACGAGGTGCTGGTCAACCCGAAGGAAGAACGCACCAAGGTCTTCCTGTCGAAGGTGCTCGCCTAGCGCACGGGCGTCTCCTGCCTCGGTGTCCCGGCGGGTGGCGGGGCGAGGGTCGTACGACCCTCGCCCCGCCACCCGCTTTCGTACCGTGAGCCCTGCAAGGCCGGCTCGCCGGCACTCGACTCTCTGGGCTTGTCCTCGCCGGTACGCGCTCGGTCCGCGCCGGTCTCGCGCCCCTGTCGTCAACGGTTTGCGAGGGTTTCGACAGGCCAAACTGCCCCTGTACGGCGACCCAGTAGTCCGACGGACGGGGGCAGACCCATGGCACGTCAGTGCGTAGATTGCCGGGACTTCCCGAGCGAGAGCAACTGCGACCTCACCATCTGCAGCGGCGACGAGCAGCACCTGATCGACGCCGCGGTCGTGCACGCTGTGACGGTCCACGGCGAGACCGACACGCCCGAGTTGCGCGAGGAGACCCGCAAGTCGTTCAAGCCGGAGAGCGCGGCCCGCGCCGCCTGAGCCCGAGGCGCATCGCTCGCGGCGGCCGCTCGAATGGGCGGCCGCCGCCTCGTCTGCGTCAGGCCGCCCGCCCGAGCGCCGGCAGGTTGGACCGGTGGGCCGCCGAGTCGCCCTCGGCGAACTGCACCATCACGACCGGCTGCTCTACGCCGATCACAACGGCGTCGTGGCCGGCGGTCGCCGCCAGGGTGGGCGTCGCACCGCTCGACCGTTGCCGACCACGCCTCGCCGGTCTCTGCCGCGCCAAAAACCGTTGGGCCCGCGCGGAAGGGGTTTGGCCGCCATGGTAGTATCTGTTCGGGATGTCCCAGGTTGACTTCCCCAGGCCGGAGCCCATAATGCCCATGCGTCCGAGCGCGACCACGCCGCTTCCGGCGAAGGACCCCCAGAGCCCACAGGGTGATCGTTGATCGTATTCGAGCACGTCACGAAGATGTACGACCAGAACGTCCCGGGCATGGTCGATGCGACCTTCCACATCGAGAAGGGCGAGTTCGTCTTTCTCGTAGGGCCGTCGGGCTCGGGCAAGTCGACCCTCATCAAGCTCGTACTCAAGCAGCTCGAGCCGAGCGAGGGCCGCATCCTGGTGGCCGGCCGTAATCTGCAGACGCTACGCCGCAGCAAGGTGCCGCTCCTGCGACGCAACATCGGCTGCGTCTTTCAGGACTTCAAGCTGCTGCCCAACAAGACGGTGTACGAGAACGTAGGCTACGCGCTCGAGGTCGTCGGCGAGCACCACCGCTCGGTCCGTCGCAAGGTGCCCGAGATCCTCAACCTGGTGGGGCTGACCGACAAGACCAACAGCCTGCCGCACGAGATCTCGGGCGGCGAGCAGCAGCGCGTGTCGGTCGCCCGGGCCTTCGTGAACCATCCGCCGCTGCTGCTCGCCGACGAGCCGACGGGCAACATCGACCCCGAGACCTCGATCGGCATCATGCAGCTCCTGCTGCGCATCAACCGCACCGGCACCACCGTGGTGGTGGCCACGCACGATCGCGAGATGGTCGACCGCATGCGGCGCCGTGTGATCGCCCTGGACGGCGGCCGGCTCGTGCGCGACGAGCGCCGGGGGGTGTACGCCAGTGAGGCTTAGCTTCTTCTTCTCCGAGGCGCTCGAGTCGCTGCGCCGCAACTGGGTGATGACCATCGCGAGCGTGCTCACCGTGCTCGTCACCATGACCATCCTCGGCCTCGTCATGGTGACCGACAAGAACCTGCACGAGGGCACGACCAACCTCACCAACCGGGTCGAGATCGAGGTCTTCATCAAGGGCGCGCCGCCGCTGCAGAGCTCGATCGACGCCTTGCAGACGAAGATCTCGAACCTGCAGGACCAGGGCATCGTCAAGCGCTTCGTCTACGTGTCGCAGGCGCAGGCGCTGCAGCAGCTCAAGCAGCAGCTCGGTCCGAACGGCAACGACATCCTGAACAACCTTACGAACAACCCGCTGCCGGCCTCCTTTCGCATCTTCGTCAAAGACCCCAATAACGTCGACCGCGTGGCGGCGCTGTTCTTCAACGATCCCAACGTCGACAACGACCCCGGCACGACCGACGGCGTGAGCTACGCCAAGGCGACGGTGCGCAACCTGCTCGGCACCGTGAACCTGATCGAGAAGGCGATGTGGGTCGTGACCATCCTCTTCGCCCTGGCCGCCGTGCTGCTCACCTCGACCACCGTGCGCCTGTCGATCTTCGCGCGCCGCCGCGAGGTCGAGATCATGCAGCTCGTGGGCGCCACCAACTGGTTCATCCGCTGGCCGTTCGTGCTCGAGGGCTTCATCACCGGGCTCGTCGGCTCGCTGGTCGCCGCGCTCGCCGTCTGGGGCGCCAACTGGACGGTGTGGAGCTGGGTCCACGACTCCAAGCTCGATTTCCTGCGGCCCGTCATGTATCCGACGTTCGTGCAGTCGGGCTCCTGGCCGCTCGGCCTGTTCCCCACGCTCGTGCTCGTGGGCGCCTGCCTGGGCGCCCTGGGCAGCGCCCTGGCGCTGCGCCGCTACCTGCGCGTCTAGCCCGGCCCGTCGACTTCGTCGTGCCGCTCAGACAGGCTCGACCTCGTGGAGCGTCTCGTCCGGCCCGTCGAGCCCGTCGTCGCCGCGCACAGGCAGACGTGACCTCATGAGACGTCTCGCCGGGCCGGAGCGCCGCCCGCTGCGCCCGCTCCACGTCGTTCTCGCCGCCCTGCTCCTGGTGCTCGCCTTGCTGGCCGCCTTCGTGGCCGGCTACACGCTGCACGGCACGTCGAGCAGCACTCCGGCCGCCGGCCCCGGCGGGCTCGAGGCCCTGGTCCTGACAGAGCTCGAGGCGCACTACTACAAGCCGATCGACGCCGCCAGGCTCGAGAGCACGGGCGTGGCCGCCACGCTCGCCGCGCTCCACGACCCCTATACGGTCTATCTGACGCCGGCCCAGAACAGCGCCCTCATACAGTCGCTGTCGGGCACCTACTCCGGCGTGGGCGCCGAGTTCGCGGCACGCGGCGGCGCGCTCGTCGTCACGCGCGTGTTCGCGGGCTCGCCGGCCCTGGCCGCCGGCATCCGCGCCGGCGATACGGTCGTGTCGGTCGGTGGCCGGCCGGTGAAGGGCGAGTCGGCCGAGGCCGCGGCGGCGCTCATCAGAGGGGCGGCCGGCACCAGGGTCACCCTCGGGGTGCAGGCGGCCGGCTCGACGACCGTGCGGTCGGTCACCATGATCCGGCGGCAGATCGCCGCACCCGAGACCGCCACGCGACTGCTGCACAGCCACGGCCTCACGGTCGGCTACATCGCCCTGCCGAGCTTCTCGGTCGGCGCGGGCGCCGCCGTGCGGCGCGACGTCGTCGCGCTGCAGGCGCGCGGCGCCCGCGCCTTCGTGCTCGACCTGCGCGACGACCTGGGCGGCTACATCGGCGTGGCGCAGGACGTGGCGAGCGACTTTCTCGCGGGCGGCGTCGTGGTGTCGACCAGCGGGCTGCACGACCCGCGCCGGGTCTACCGCGCGAGCGGCCACCCGGCCACCTCGCTGCCGCTCGTCGTGCTCGTCGACCACTGGTCGGCGAGCGCCTCCGAGATCACGGCCGGCGCGCTGCAGGACCACGACCGCGCCACGATCATCGGCCAGCGCACCTACGGCAAGGGCGTCGCCCAGGCGAACTTCACGCTGCCGGGCGGCGCGGCCCTGCACATGACGATCGCCGGGTATCTCACTCCCGACGGCCGCGACATCAACCACAAGGGGATCACGCCGACCGTGGCCGTGGTCGACGATCCCAGGACGGCGCGCGACGAGGCGCTCGACCGGGCGCTCCTGTACCTCGCGAGCGGCCACTGACGGCGCCGCCGCCCGACGCGCGACCAGCGCCGCCGCCGGCCCGAAAGGACGAATGACCAGCATGGACCGCCTGCCCGCTCCGCCGCCCCCGCTGCTGGCCGCGCGCGTGGCGCGCTGGGGCAAGTTCTGGGCGCTCGAGCCGCTCTTCGGCGACGAGCGCGGCTACCTCGTGTCGCGCGGCGGCCGCGCCCCGCACGCCGACGACGTCGTGCTCGCCGTGCCGGGCCGGCGCGGCCGCATGATGATCACCGAGGTGCTGGGCACGACCCGCGACCTGCGCGCCGTGCTCACCGGCCTCGAGGTGGCCGGCGGCGTGGCGCGCGAGTTCCCGCCCGGGGTCGACGACGAGGCGGCGGCGGTCGTCGCCGGCGACGACCGACCCGACCGCGGCCGGCGCGACCTGTCCGTCCTGCCTACCTTCACGATCGACCCCGACACGGCCCGCGACTTCGACGACGCCATCTCGGTGCGCGCCGACGAGGGCGGCTACCGCGCCTGGGTGCACATCGCCGATGTGTCGTTCTTCGTGACGCCGGGCGGCGCGCTCGACGCCGAGGCGCGGCGCCGCACGGCCAGCCTCTACCTGCCGATGTGGGCCGAGCCGATGCTGCCGCCGGCCCTGTCGTCGGGCGTCTGCAGCCTCGTCGAGGGCGAGCCGCGCCGCACGGTGACCGTCGAGCTCTCGTTCGATGCCGAGGGTCGACGCCGCTCGGCCTCGTTCGTGCGCTCGACGATCGTGAGCGACCGGCGCCTCACCTACGGCCAGGTCGACCGCGTGCTGGCCGGTCGCGTGCCGGCGGGGCTGGTGCCCGAGGCCGCCGCCGGCGCCGCCAAACGTACGGCCGCCGAGGGCGACGGCGGTGCGGGCCGGCTCGGCGACGGGGCCGGCGGACCGGCGTCGACGGACGGCGACCCCGGGGTCGAGCCGGCGCTCGCCGACCACCTGCTGCTCGCCGCCGAGCTCGCCGGCAAGCTGCGCGCCGCGCGCTTCGCGCGCGGCGCCCTGCAGATCGGCTCGTTCGAGCCCGAGTACCGTTTCGACGCCCGCGGCGAGCTCGTGGCCGCAGAGGAACGCCTCGAGAGCCCGTCGCACAGCCTCGTCGAGGAGTTCATGCTGGCGGCCAACGAGGCAGTGGCCCAGTTCCTCGCGGCGCGCCACGCGCGCGCCGTCTACCGCGTGCACGAGCCGCCCGACCCGGCCGCGACCGAGGCCCTGCTCGACGCCATGGCCGAGCTCGACGTGCCCACGCCGCCGTTCCCGACGGGCCACGCCGCGACCGACGCCGACGTCGCCGCCGCGCTGCGCCGGCTGTCGGCGACGCTGCCCGTGGTGAGCGCCCGCGAGCGTCGCGGCCGCCTGGCGTTCCCGCAGCTCCTGCTGCGCTCACTCAAGCAGGCGCGCTACGACCCCGAGAACCTCGGCCACTTCGGCCTCTCGAGCACGGGCTATCTGCACTTCACCTCGCCGATCCGCCGCTACCCCGACCTCGTCGTGCATCGCGCCCTGCTCGCCCGCCTCGGCGACGACGGCGTCGAGCTCGACGCCGGTGAGCTCGTCGACGTCGCCGCCCACTGCTCGACCATGGAGCGCACGATCGCCAAGCTCGAGCTCACCGCCGACGACATCGCCCTGGCCTTCCTGCTCGAGCGCCGCCTGCACGACGAGGGCTGGGACAGCGAGTTCGAGGGCGAGATCATCGGCCTCATCGGCGGCGGCGCCTTCGTGCACTTCGGCGGCTCGTTCGAGGGCTTCATCCCCATCCGCCACCTGAGCGACGAGTACCTCACCGAGAGCCGGTTCGGCACCGCCCTCGTGGCCTCGGCGAGCGGCCGGCGCTACCGGCTGGGCGACCGCATCCGGGTGCGCGTCGTGCGGGTCGACCGGGTGAGCGGCAAGGTCGAGCTGTTGCCGGCCGGCTCGCAGGCCGACGTCGACGACGGGCGGCCCGAGAAACGGCCGCGCACCAGGCCGGCGCCACGCCGTCCCGGCGTGGCGACCTCGGCCCACGGCCCGCGCCGTTCGGCACCCGGCCACTCGACGGGCAAGCACAAACGACGGTAAGTTGAGACCGACATGAAGCCATCGCCCGACGACATCCGGCCCATCGCCGCCAATCGCAAGGCCTTTCACGACTTCTTCATCGAGGAGAAGCTCGAGGCCGGCGTCGCCCTGGTCGGCACCGAGGTCAAGTCGCTGCGCGCCGGTCGCGTGAATCTGCGCGACAGCTACGCCGAGCTGCGCGCCGGCGAGGTCTACCTGGTCGGCATGCACATCAGCCCCTACGAGCAGGGCAACGTCTGGAACCACGACCCGCTGCGGCCGCGCAAGCTGCTGCTGCACGGCCGCGAGATCGACCGCCTGGAGCAGAAGATCAAGGAGCGCGGCTACACGCTCGTGCCGACCCGCCTGTACTTTCGCGGCAGCCATGTGAAGGTCGAGGTCGGCCTGGCGCGCGGCAAGCGCCAGTACGACAAGCGCGCCGACCTCGCCAAGCGCGACGCCGAGCGCGACGTCGAGCGCGCCTTGCGCCAGCGCGACGAGCAGCGCTAGCGGCGGCGTCGCGCCACCGGTCGCACTCGACGCCGGGTCGGCGCTGCGGGCGACGGGCGACCCATGACCGGCGAGGCGCCCGCGCGCAAACCTGATTAGAACTCGGCCCCGCTGGCTATCTCTGTGCGCGAAGCGACGGCGAGCCGGGGCGGAGGACTCATGGACAAGCTGACCGAGGACCAGCGCCGCGAGGCGCTCACACGACTGAGCGACTGGCACGAGCAGGGCGGGGCGATCAGCCGCACGTTTCACCTGAAGGACTTCTCGCGGGCCATCGACTTCGTCAATGCGGTCGCCGAGATGGCCGTGGACGTCGATCACCACCCCGACATCGACGTCCGCTACAACAAGGTGACGATCACGCTCACGACCCACAGCGCCGGCGGCCTGACCCGCAACGACATCGAGCTGGCCGCCGGGATCGACGACATCGCCACGGCGGCGTAGGGGAGAGGCCGCCCGCGGCCCGCGGCCCACGGCCGGTGGCCTGCGGCGCCGGCGCAAGTGGCGCGCCGCGAAAGATGCTAGACTACCGCCCTGTTGCCCTCGTAGCTCAGGGGATTAGAGCGCGCGCCTCCGGAGCGCGAGGTCGAAGGTTCGAATCCTTCCGGGGGCACCAACGTTGTCGTTTCGACAACGTTTCCTGCTGCAGATCGCAGAGGTCAGCCCCGCCGGTCGCCCACCTGACCGCCGGGCCGACAGCTACCGCCGGTGGTCTGGTCACGCGGCCGTCACGTCGCTTGCCGCGCGGCCGCCGGCGCTTCGCACGGCTTCGTTGTCTGCTTGGGTCGAGCGTCGTGCCCCGCTAGTTGCTGATCGCCGGCAGGGCTCTCGCGAAGGTGGTGTCCGCGAGCTGGCCGGCGAGGAACGCGGCGATGTCGGCTCGGGTCATCGCCCAGCCGATCGAGTCGCGCCCGAGATACCCCGCCCTGAGGGTTCCTTTCGCCGGGCCGTTGGTGGGCCTGCTGATGCGTGCCACGGTCCAGTCGAGGTCCGAGCCGGTGACCGCCGCGGTCATGCCCCTGAGCTCGGCGAGCGCGTTGGGGAACATCACCCTGGCCACGAGCGGCAGAAGCCATGCCTTGTATGTGGGTCGGTCACGAGGGTCGGGGACGCTCGGGGTCGCGAGGCCGACAAAGCGGTGGACGCCGGCCGCCTGCATGGCGGCGACGATGGTGCTGGTGCCGTCGGCGACCGGCGAGCCCGGCGCACCGCGACTGAGCGAAGGGCCGAGCGCGCTGATCACGGCGTCACTGCCGGCGACCACCTCGTACACCGCGGCGGTATCGCAGAGCTGCCCCGTCCGGACGGTCAGCCCGGCGTGGTCGATCGTCAGCTTGGCCGGCGTGCGGACGAGAGCGGCGACCTGGTGCCCGTCGGCCAGGAGCCGCTCGACCACCAGGCGGCCGATCCCGCCGCTCGCACCGAAGACCGCTACGCGCACCTCGCTCCCTTCAGACCGCGATGGCGAGCTTGCCCTGGTGCGGATCTCCGAAGTCGGCGAGCGCCTGTGGCGCCGCCGCGAGCGGGTACGTGCGGCTGAGCGGCACTTGCAGGGCGCCGCTCGCGGCGTCGGCCGCCAGCCGGTCGAGCGTGGCCGTCTGCGGGCTTGCCATCAGGGCGACGGCGGCCGGGTGCTGATCGGGACCGAAGCCCAGCGTCGAGACCAGCCGCCCGCCTGCGGCGAGAAGGCCGGCAAGCTGAGCGCCGTCGCCGGCCAGATGCACGATGGCCGGTACGCCGTCCGGTGCGATCGCGCGCACCTGGGCCTCGAGGTCTCCGGCATAGTCGACCACGCGCCGGGCGCCGAGCCCGCGGACGAACTCCTCTTCGGCGCCCGGGCGCGCCGTGGCGATGACGTCGGCTCCGGCGGCGAGCGCGTACTGCAGCGTCAGCGCGCCGACTCCACCGGTCGCTCCGGAGACGAGGACGAGCTCGCCGGCGGCCGGCGCGATGGCCGCGACGGAGTCCAGCGCCGCCGTTCCGGCCAGACCGAGCGCCCCGGCGACCTGCAGGTTGAGACCCTCGGGCACCCGGGCGATGCCGTACTGCTCGCCGACCACGAGGTAGTCGCCGAAACCACCGTCGCCGAGGTACGGCTTCATCACGACGCCGAAGACCTGGTCCCCGGGGGCGAACAGCGAAGCGCCTTTGCCGAGCTCCTCGACCACGCCGGCGAAGTCCTTGCCGAGCACGACCGGGTAGCGGTGCTCCATCATGCCCTGGAGCATGCCGGCGGCCACCGCCCCGTCGAAGCCGTTCACCGACGACGCCTGCACCTTGACCAGGACCTCGCCCTCGCCTGGAGACGGGGTGGGGATGTCGACGAGTGTGGGGCTCTCTCCGGCTTCGGGAATCGCTACTGCTCGCACGGTGTCCTCCTCGGGGACGGATGCAATTCGTCTTCCTCGTAATATGATTGAGTGACATAAACGGTTGCGATGGGTAGGATACCCAGCGTGATGAGAAACGACACTCGCCAGGTGCACGACGAGATCCTCGAAGAACGCCGCACCAGTGCCGGGCTCCTGCTGGCCCTCGTGGGACAGGAGGCGATGCGCCGGCTGCGGGCCGCCCACGCCGCCGTCGAGCTCTCGCCGCGCAGCTTCCAGGTGCTCGGCCTGCTGCACGACCGTGGCGACATGAGCCAGGCCGACCTGCACGCGGCGATGGACCTCGACCCCAGTGCCCTCGTTCAGCTCCTCAATCCGCTGGAGGAGCGCGGCTTGCTCGAGCGGCGGCGCGACGTGCGTGATCGCCGCCGCCACACCGTTTCCATCACGGCCACCGGCGAAGCCAAGCTCGTCGAGGCTGCGCAAGCGCAGCGCGACGCCGAGCACGAGCTGTTCGCCGCGCTCGGTGCCGCGCAGCGGCGCCGGCTCGCCGAGCTCCTGCTCGCCGTGCGCGACGGCATCGCCGACGAGCGTGCCTGCTCACCGGCTGGAGAGGAAGGCGCCGGTGAAAGCACCGCGGTCTGACGACGAGCGGTTCGCGACGCCTGCGGCGCCGCAGGTACTGGAGGAGGTCGCCGGTCGCCTGCGGGAGCGCAACTTCGAGGCGCTCGTCGTCGCCGACGGCGACGAGGCCCGGCGGGTGGTGCTCGCGCGCATCCCGGCGGGAGCGGAGGTGCACGCCGGCAAGTCGAAGACCCTGGAGGACGCCGGCATCTTCGCGGAGCTTCAAGACTCGGGGCGCTACGACTTCCTGCGGCCGAGACTGCTCGCGATGGACCGCGCCACCCAGGCCCGCGAGATGCGCAAGCTGATCGGCGCCCCCGACTTCATGCTGGGCAGCGTGGCCGCGATCACCCTGGATGGGCTGATGGTCGCCGCCTCGGCGACCGGCAGCCAGCTCGGCCCCTATGCGAGCGGCGCCGGCCGGCTCATCCTGGTGATCGGCGCACAGAAGGTGGTGCCCGATCTCGAGACGGGCCTGCGTCGCGTCCGCGACTACGTGTTCCCGTGGGAGATGGCCCGCGTGCGCGAGACCATGGGCGTCGATACCGTGCTGGCCAAAGTCCTGCTCATCGAGCGGGAGTGGCTTGCCGGGCGCTCGACCGTCGTGCTGGTGCGCAGCACGATCGGCGTGTAGGAGATCGAGGGGAGTCTCGCTGCCCTCGGCGGCGCGTCGTGCTGCTGCTAGACGGCTTCTGAGCTCTCGGGCGCCCCGGCGACCTCGACCCGGTTCTTGCCGAGCGCCTTGGCGCGATAGAGAGCGGCGTCGGCGGCCACCACGAGCGCGTCGCTGCCGGCGGCGTGGTCGGGCAGCCCTGCGACGCCGATGCTCACCGTCACCGGCAGGCACGACTCGTCCTCGGCGAAGGCCTGCGTCTCGACGGCGTGGCGAATACGCTCGCCGACCACGCAGGCCTGGCCGATGCCGATGCGCGGGTCGTCCGGCGCCGCGCTCGGCCCCTCGGGCAGGCCCTCCGTGATCTGGGCCGCGGCGACCCGGTCGCGCAGCCGCCGTCCCGCCGCCGCCGCGCCGTGGGCGCTCGTGCTGGGCAGCAGGATGGCGAACTCCTCGCCGCCGTAGCGTGTGACGAAGTCGACCTGCTGCCGCGTCTCGCCGGTGAACAGGCCGCCCAGCGTCCGCAGCAGGGCGTCGCCGGCCGGATGTCCGAGCCGGTCGTTGAAGAGCTTGAAATCGTCGATGTCGATCATGAGCAGCGACAGCGGCAGCTCGTAGCGCTGCGCGCGCTTCACCTCTTGCACCAGGCGCTCGTAGAAGGCGCGGTGGTTGTAGAGGCCGGTCAGCCCGTCGGTGATGGCGATCAGCTCGGCGCGCCCGTACAGTCGCGCGTTCTCCATGGCGGCCGCGGCCTGGTTGGCGACGAGCTGGACGATCTCGAGCTCGTCCTCGGCGAAGGTGTGCGGCGGGTCGCTGGCGATCTCGAGGACCCCCTGCAGGCGCTGACCCGAGAACAGTGCCGCCGCGGCCCGGCCGGCCGCCTTGCCCGTGCCCTGCGCGGGACGGCGCTCCTGCACCGCCTGCCGGGCCAGGCCCTTGAGACAGGAGGGACGGCGCCGCGCGTCGCCCGGCGTCATCGTGGTCGCGCACTCGCGGCCGGGGAAGAGCCCGCGCAAGCCCGCTTCGAGTCGCTCCACGATCTGGCCGGCATCGAGCGAGGTGGTGAGCGTCTGACTCAGGTCGACGAGGCGCACGAGGCGCTCGTTGCGGCGCTCGGTGGCGCGGTACAGGCGGGCGTTGTTGATGGCGATCGCGGCGTGCTCGCCGAGCGCGCGCACGAACTCGATCTCCTCGACGGTGAAGTGGCGCTCGCGGTCGAGCTGGGCGATCTCGAGCAGGCCCACGGCGCGGCCCTCGATCAGCAGGGGCACGCTGAGCAGGGTCTTCTGGCTCCACTCCGCCATCGACATGCTGACCGAAGGCGGCAAGTCGTCGTCGCTGATGTTCTCTTCGATGATGACGCCGCGCTGCAGGATCTCGCGGTCCTCGGGAAAGTCGTCGAGCGGGAACACGGTGCCGACCTCCTGGGCGTGCGGGCCCAGGGTGCGCTCGAAGATCGCCTGCCAGGCGATCGCGTCGACGTCGGGCAGGTACTCGTAGATGTAGCAGACGTCGGCCTGCAGGGCCTCGGCGGCCGACTTGGCGACGCGCGCCAGGACGTCCTCGACGACGAGCGTCGACGACACGGCCCGGCTGGCCGACAGCAACGAGGCGAGGCGGCGGTTGCGGTCATCGCTCGCGCGCTGCTGGCGCGCGTGGTCGATGGCGGCCGCCGAGAGCGCCGCGAGCGTGGCGGCGAGCTCGAGCTCGCGCTCGCTGAAGCGGCGCACACGGCGCGTCTCGGTGAGCTCGAGACAGCCGACCACGTCGTCGTTACAGATCAGCGGTACGAGCAGGCAGCTCTTGGCGCCGCGGCGCTCCATGTGGCGCCGTTCGACGGGCGGAAGACCGTCGTCGTCGACGTGGCGCACGACCGCGCGCCGTTCGCGCAGGGTCTGCCGGTGAGCCGGCCGGCGGGCGAGCGGCAGGGCCGAGCCGACCCAGCCCGGGTCGACCGAAGCGGGCTCGCGCGCCCAGAGGGCGAGCGCGACCATCGACTCGTCGTCGGAACGGTACTCGTAGAGCCGGCAGTCCGAGAGGCGCAGGGTCTCGGCGGTCCAGCGCGCGACGTTCTCGAGCGCTTCGCCGATGACCGCGCCGCCGACGCTCTCGGGCGTCGCGGCAGACTGTCGCGTGGCGGGCATGACTCCCCCCGATGTGAGTCATACGAGCTGATTCTCCTCTTACGAGAGGTGAATATCGGTCACGCGGCGCTCGACCTTGACCCCACGCCGCCGCCGCTCGCGCCGCCCGCCCTGCCCGGCGCTCGCCCGCTGCGATACAGTCGGTGGCCGTGGACGAATCTCCGGCACCCCGCCCGCCGCTCCGGGCGCATCTCGCCCTGGCCGGCATGGCGATCGCCTTCGGCGGCACGTTCGTGGCCACCAAGGTCGCGCTGCGCGGCTTTGAGCCGCTGCTGATCGCCCTGCTGCGCTTCGCCGTCGCCGGCGCGATCCTCTGGCTGATCTGGCGGCGGCGCGGCGCTCGCGAGCCGATCACGCGCGCCGAGCTTGCTCGCCTGGCGCTGCTCGGCTTCGTCTCGCTCACCGTCTACTTCGCCTTCGAGAACGTCGGCATCGCACACACGAGCGCGAGCGCCGCCGCCATTCTGATCGCGACGATCCCGATCTTCGTGCTCGTGCTGAGCGCCGTGACGGGGCGCGAGCGCAGCTCGGCGCGCCAGTGGCTCGGCGTCGTGCTGTCGTTTGCCGGCGTGGTCGCCCTGGTCGAGCTGGGCGGCGGCGGGGCGGGCGGCGCCGGCCTGGGCGGCGATCTGCTCGTGCTGGCGGCCGCGCTGGCCGGCGCCGCGTACACGGTCATGGCGCGCCGCCTGCTCGTCACCCGCTCGGCGCTCTTCGTGACGGCCTGGCAGAACCTCTTCGGAGCGCTGTTCATGGCGCCGCTCGCGGCGGCCGAGGCGGCGATCGTGGGCGTGCGCACGCCCACCATCGCCGCCTCGGCCGCCGTCCTCTACCTGGCCCTGCTCGGCTCGGTCGTCGCCTACCTGCTGCTCAACTACGGCCTGCGGTTCGTGCCGGCGGGCCGCGCGTCGGCCTACACCAACATCGTGCCGGTGATCGCGGTCGGGGTGGCCTACGTGGTGCTGGGAGAGCGCTTGACGGTTGGTCAGGCGCTGGCTGCGCTCGTGGTGCTGGCCGGCGTCGTGCTCGTGAGCCGGGCGGGAACGCCGGTGCGGCAGAGCGGGTGAGGCCGCGGCGGTGGCGAGGCGGCCGTCGTCGGTCGGCCGCATGGCGCGCAGCGGGCGCGCCGGGGCCGCGGGCTAGAAGTCGATCGGCATGATGAGGTCGGCGTCGAGCGCGGCGACGAACTTGTCGGCCTCTTCTTCGAAGTTGTGGCGCACGAGCTGGTCGGCCTCGCGGGCGAGGCGCTCGGTGCCTTCGTAGAGGGCGCGGTTGAGTCGCTCGACCTGGGAGCGGCCGAGCACGACGGTGCGCACCGTCTCGCAGTTGGGGCAGCGTAGCGTGATGCGCCAGGCCGCCACGGCGATGCGCTGCCATTCGGTGGGGTGCACGAGGCTCGAGCCGCACACCGGGCAGAGATGCGGGTCGGGCGCCTCGGCGGGCGGCGGGCTCAACGGACAGGGTGCCGAACGGGCGCTGTCGAACACGAGCATGTCGCGCTCGGTGCCGTCGGGGAAGATGAACCGTTCGATGTCGCAGTCGCTCATGTGAGGCCCTGCCCTTGTTGGACCGGCGGGCCGCCCCCTCTCGCCCGGCGGCCCTTTCGCGGTTCTGTATCGGCCGGCACGTCGCGTGGCTTGACACTCGGGCTCGATACGTCAACGAGGGGGGTCGCCGCGGGCCGCTACGCCGCGGCCCGCTACACCGCGGCGCGCCGTGCTGCGGCCCCCTACACCGCGGCCCGCCGCGACGAGTGCGGTATACTTCCGACTCCCGGCCTCGATCGGAGGAGCACGCGTTGACCCACGCGTCCGCCCACAGCCCCAGCGCCGACTCAGCCGCCCTGCGCGCACGTCCGATCGGCATGTTCGATTCGGGCATCGGCGGCCTCACGGTGCTGCACGAGTGCCTCGTCGCCCTGCCGGCCGAGGACTTCGTCTACCTGGGCGACACGGCGCGCTTTCCCTACGGGCCGCGCAGCCAGGACGAGCTGCGGCTCTACGCCCGCCAGATCGCGACCTTTCTCGACGAGACCGGCGTCAAGCTCCTCGTGGTCGCCTGCTACTCGGCCACGGCGGCGGCGCTGCCTGCCCTGCAGGAGCGCTTCTCGACGCCGATCGTCGGCGTCGTGCTGCCGGGCGCGCGCGCCGCGGTCCAGACTTCGCGCTACCGGCGCATCGGCGTGCTCGCCACCGAGGCGACCGTGGCAAGCGGCAGCTACGTGCGCGCGATCGGCGCGCTCGACGGCGGCGCCGAGGTGATCCAGCAGGCCTGCCCCGGCCTGGCCGCCTTCATCCAGGACGGCGACGTGGCCAGCCACGAGGTGGTCGACGCCGTGCGGCGCTTCACCGCGCCGCTCAAGGAGCACCGCCCCGACGTCGTCATCATGGGCTGCACGCACTACCCGCTGATCGCGCCGCTGCTGCAGCGCCACCTGGGCCGCGACGTCACCCTGGTCAACCCGGCCGCCGAGATCGCCCGCGAGGTCGCCGAGGTGCTCGTGCGCCAGGGCATCGAGGGAGAGGCCGACCGCGAGGGCTCGTACCGCTTCTTCTGTACCGGCGCAGTCGACGCGTTCCGCGCGGTGGGCGCCCGGTTCCTGCAGATGCCGCTCGACGACGTCGAACAGATCGGCATCGACCGCCTGGCCGCGCTGGTCGACCATGACCACACGCCTGCTCGCCCGCGGTAGCCTCTACGCCGCCGCCTACGTCGCCCTGACGCTGCTCGCCGGCGCCTTCGGCCTGGCGTCGGGGCAGGTGCAGTTCCGCGTCTCCGAGGCGTTGCTGCCCTTCGCCTGCGTCGATCCCGCCGCCGTGGTCGGCTGCACGCTCGGTACGGCAGTCGCCAACGGCCTGACGAGCGCCATGGGCCTGCCCGACGTCGTCTTCGGCTCGCTCCTCACCCTGACCGCGACCCTTGCGATGCGCGCCGTGGGAGCGCGCGCTCTGTGGCGCTGGGGGCCGCGCGTGGTAGCCTTGGCGGCGCCGGTGGTCGTCAACGCGTTCGGCGTCGGCGCCGAGCTCACGCTGATCCTGCACCTGCCGTTCTGGCTGAACGTCGCCCTCGTCGGGCTCGGTGAGGGCGTGGTGCTCTTCACCGGCGGGCTGGCGGTGGTGTATCTGATCCGTACGCACGGCCCGGCTTTCGGCCTCGACGCCGCGCTGCGCCGGCCCGACCTGTCCCGACCGCAGAAGAGGTGACCAGTTGAGACTCGGCAGACGCCCCGATGAGCTGCGACCGCTGTCCATGGACCGCGACGTCGCGAAGTTCGCCGACGGCTCGGTGCTCGTGCGCCTGGGCGATACCCACGTGCTGTGCACCGCCAAGTCGGTCGACGGCGTGCCGGCCTGGCGTCGTGGCACCGGCGCCGGCTGGCTGACGGCCGAGTACAGCATGCTGCCGGCCGCGACCGCCGACCGCACGCCGCGCGAGGCCGTGCGCGGCAAGCAGGGCGGGCGCACCATGGAGATCCAGCGGCTGATCGGTCGCAGCCTGCGCGCCGTCGTCGACCTGGAGTCGCTCGGCGAGCGCACCATCTACGTCGACTGCGACGTGATCCAGGCCGACGGTGGCACCCGCACGGCGGCGATCTCGGGGGCCTACGCCGCGCTCGTGCTGGCGCTCGAGCGGCTCAAGCCGGCCGCGCGCTGGTCGCGGCTGCCGCTGTTCGAGGACCTCGCCGCCGTCTCGGTGGGCGTGGTCGACGGCGAGCCGCGGCTCGACCTCGAATACGAAGAGGACGCCGCGGCGGCGCTTGACATGAACGTGGTGATGACCGGCGACGGCCGCCTGGTCGAGGTGCAGGCCACGGCCGAGGGTGAGCCGTTCCCGCGCACCACGCTCGACCGGCTGCTCGATCTGGCGACGGCCGGCGTGGCGCGCATCGTGGCGGTGCAGCAGGCGACCATCGCCGGGCTCGCCGGCGGCTCCGCCGCCGGCGAGCCCGGCGGCGCGGCCGGCGCGGAGGCCTGATGCGCTTCATCCTTGCCACCCGCAACCCGCACAAGCTCGCCGAGTACCGCGCCATCCTCGCCGGGCACGATGTCGGGCCCATGCCGGCCGGCGTCGAGCTGCCGCCCGAGGGCGTCGTGTCGTTCGAGGCCAACGCCCGGACCAAGGCCGAAGGCCTTGCCCGGGCGTTGTGCGCGGGCGCCGCGGCCGCCGACGAGACGGCCGTGGTGATCGCCGACGACTCGGGCATCGAGGTCGCGGCGCTCGGTGGCGCGCCCGGGGTGATCTCGGCGCGCTACGCCGGTCACGAGGGCGACGACCAGGCCAACAACGCGCGGCTGCTCACCGAGCTGCGCGCGCTGCCCGGCGAGCACGACCGCAGCGCGCGCTTCGTGTGCGTCATCGCCTTCCTCACGCCCGGTGCGGCCGCCGCCGACGTGGTGCGCGGCGAGTGGCCCGGCGCCATCGCGCCGGCCGCGCGCGGCGTGCTGGGCTTCGGCTACGACCCGCTCTTCGTGCCCGACGGCGGGCAGGTGACGGTGGCCGAGATGGGCGAGGCCGACAAGAACGCGCAGAGTCACCGGGCGCGCGCGGCGCGGGCGCTGCTCGCCCGCCTCGCCGGCGGCGATCCGCCGGGCCGCGACGGCGCGCGGTAAGCCGCGACGAGACGGGGGCCGGGGCGACGGTGAGCAACGGCGGCGACGAGCAGGAGACCGGAGCGGCGGTGAGCGCCACCGCGACGGGCGACGCCGGCAAGGCCGCGCACAAGGAGCGCGCCGCCTGGATATCGATCGCCGCCAACAGTGTGCTCATCGCCTTCAAGCTCGTCGTCGGCCTGCTGTCGGGGTCGATCGGCATGATCTCCGAGGCGGCGCACTCGACGACCGACCTCGTGGGCGCCGTGGTCGCCCTGGTGTCGGTGCGCCACGCCGCCCGGCCGGCCGACCGCGGCCATCGCTACGGCCACGAGAAGGTCGAGAACTTCTCGGGCGTGATCGAAGGGGCCATCATCTTCGCCGCGGCCGTCGTCATCGTGGTCGAGTCGGTGAGTCACCTGGTCTCGGGCGAGCGGCTCGACCACGTCCCGCTGGCCATCGCGGTCATGCTCGTGGCGTCGGTCGTGAACGTCGGTCTGACCGTCTACCTCAGGCGCGCCGCGCGGCGCACCGACTCGCCGGCCCTGCAGGCCGACGCCGCCAATCACCTGACCGACATCTACACCTCGCTCGGCGTGGCCGCCGGCCTCGCGCTGATCGAGCTCACGGGGTACACGTTCTTCGACCCGCTGCTCGGCCTCGCCGTCGCCGGCTTCATCGGCTGGACGGCCTGGGGCGTGGTCAGCGAGTCGAGCCGGGTGCTGCTCGACGAGGCGCTGCCCGACAGCGAGCTCGACGTGGTGCGGGCGACGGTCGCCGAGCACCGCGGCGAGCTCATCATCGGCTACCACAAGCTGCGCGCCCGGCACGCCGGTGCCAAGCACCACATCGATCTGCACATCACCGTGCCCGGCAACATGACCGTGGCGCGCGCTCACGAGATCGCAGAGCACATCGAGGACGACATCGCCGAGCGCCTGCCCAACACCGAGGTGCTGGTGCACATCGAGCCCGGCTCGCACGAGCGCGAGGACGAGTCGTAGCTCGCGCGGGCGCGCCTACAGCCGCAGGCCGAGCGGCAGCGACGAGGCCACCAGCACGACGGTGAGCCCGATCAGGGCGGCCGAGAAGGCCCAGGCCACCGTGTTGTACACGGGGCCGTTCACGTGCTCGCCCATGACCGAGCGGTCGTTCACGATCTTGAGCACGTAGACGAGGATGATGGGCAGCAGGATGCCGTTCACGTCCTGGCTCAGCAGCATGACCTTGACGAGCGGCAGGTGGGGGATGACGGCGACGGCGGCCGGCACGAACACGAAGAACGTGAGCAGGCCGTTGAAGACCGGCGCCTCGGAGAACTTCTGATCGAGGCCCGACTCGAAGCCGAAGGCCTCGCAGATGGCGTAGGCCGTGGCAAGCGGCAGGATGCCGGCCGCCAGCACCGAGACGTTGAGCAGGCCGAAGCCGAACAGCAGCGCGGCGGCGCGGCCGGCCAGGGGCTCGAGGGCGCGGGCCGCGTCCTGGGCCGTGTTCACCAGGATGCCGTGCTTGTAGAGGGTCGCGGCGCAGGCGATCACGATGAAGAAGTCGACGCCGTCGGTGATCACGGCGCCGAGGAACACCTCGGTCTTGGTGTAGAGGTAGTCCTTGATCGAGATCTTCTTGTCGACGATCGTCGCCTGAATGAAGAACTGGCCCCAGGGCGTGATCGTCGTGCCGATCGCTGCGATCACGGTGAGCACCCAGACGCTCGTCGTCGTGATGCTCGGCACGACCGTGTGGTGGGCGGCGGCGTGCCAGTCGGGGTGGGCCAGAAAGCCGGCCACGATGTAGGTCACGTAGAGCGCCGACAGAAACAGAAAGACGCGCTCCACGCGCTTGTAGGAGCCGCGCGTGATGAGCAGCCACACGCCGAGCGCGATCGGCGGCACGCAGACCCACGGCGGCACGTGGGCGAGGCTGAAGGCGGCGCCCACGCCCGAGAACTCGGCGATCGTCGTGCCGAGGTTGGCGATCAGCATGGCGAGCATGGCGAAGGCCGTGACCTTCAGGCTGAAGCGCTCGCGGATGAGGGCCGCCAGGCCCTTGCCGGTGACCACGCCCATGCGCGCGCCCATCTCCTGGGTGACGGCGAGGATGGGCGTGATCAGCAGCAGCACCCAGAGGAGCTGGTAGCCGTAGTGGGCGCCGACCACCGACCAGGTCGTGATGCCGCCGGCGTCGTTGTCGGAGTTGGCGGTGATCAGGCCGGGGCCCATCACCGCCAGAAAGATCAGCAGGCGGGTACGGCCGATGCGGCCGAAACGAAGCCGGCCGCGCGCGTCAGCGGGAGCGGGCGTGGGCGCCCGCTTGCGGGTGTCCGGCGAGCGAGTCACGACTCATCACCGGAAGATGCGCGGCAATCGTTTCTTCCAGGCCAGGGGCAGCACCAGGTCGATCGCGTCGTCGATTGTCACGATCCCGTGCAACACGCCGTCGGCGTCGACCACCGGCAGGGCGAGCAGGTTGTACTTGGCGATCGTCTGGGTGACCTCTGCCTCGCCGGCCTCGAGGGTCACCGAGATCGGCTCGGCGGTCATGAAGTCACGTACCCGGCGGCCGGCCGGCACCGTGAGCAGGTCGCGCAGCGAGATGGTGCCCAGCAGCCGCTCGCGCTTGTCGGTGACGTAGATGTAGTAGACGGTCTCGACCTCGGGCTCCTGGTCCCGCAGCAGCTCGATCGCCTCGGCCGCCGTGACCTCGGGCGGCACGAACGCGTACT
>CAVXDR010000005.1:0-1410412 GCA_963760655.1 uncultured Actinomycetes bacterium | reverse complement strand
ATCCGCGGAGAAGCGCTGGCGGTCTAACACGGCGTGATCAAAGAGGGTCTAGTGGGCGGGGTTGGCTCAGTCGCCGTCGTATCCTGGAGGTGAGATGCCCGAGTGCCAAGGCCAGAATGCGCGCGTCCTCTTCGACGGGGACGAGATCACCATCGTGCGCGAGGGGTTGGCGGCGAAGCTCAACTTCGTCGATCCCCACCCTTGGCAGATTCCCGTGGCTGCACTGCGGGCGTCGATCTGCAGCCTCCAGGTGCCCTGCGTGTGGGCCGCCTCCAGTTCCTCATCAAGGGAGCATCCGTGCACCAGGGCTCCACGGCCGAGCTCCACCAAGACCCGACGATCGTGTTCTTTGCCCCTTCTCGACGGAAGGAGTTCGAGGAGCTCGCGGCGGATGTTGAGCAGCGGATCGCGGCCGATCGGCCAGCCGGCCTGACAGCCGATATGGTGGAAATCCCGCCTGCGCCGGTGGGTCGTTCGACTGCGCGCGGACGTGAGACCCGATGAATCGCGGCGCCCGCAGGCAGCGTGGAGTAGCGACTTCGAGCCGATGAGGGGCTTGATCTTGAAGCACGCGATCGAAGGGCTGCTGGCCGCGGCCGGCTGAAGATGGTCGCGTTACGCTGTACTGCGAAGCTCCTGGCGCGGGTCAGTGCGCCTCGGGAGGTCACCGAGCCCGCGACGAACGCCTTGGGCGACTGGTACGCCTGTCCGCTGGCCCTCGGCCATCAGCGCTTCGTGCTTCTCATCAGCGAACACTCCCGTCTGCCGGTGATTATGGCAGGCCGTGAGTTGAAACACCTGGCAGACAACTTCCCCGGCGCTTTGATGAAGGTGCTCTGGGGCCTTGGCATCTCAGCGACTGCCATTCAGCGTGAGCTCGAGGCCAGTCGTGAAGCGGTAATCGCAAAGACCAACAGCCGCGCCCACCTGGGCACCCTGAACGACTTCGCCGATATGCTGAGATGGCAGTTGCACGACCAAGAGGATGTCGACTTCGTGCAGGTAGCCATTGAGCTTGCCCACACGCCGGTCCGTCCTCTGCGGCCGCTGGGCTTCCCCGACAAAGTCACACGGCAGCTGCTGGAGGGCTGACGCGAGCCGACTCGGACGTCGGTTGGTCGTCGACGACGGGCGCAACGTGCAGCACATTCTCTCTGCGGACGTCATCAGTAGTCAGGGTGCGGTCGGGTCCGCCGACTAGCCGACCGTTTGCCGGTGCTCTAGAGAGCGTGATGCGTGAAGGCGCCGTCCATCATCGTCGCCTCCACGGGGACCCGCCAGATGTCATGCGGTTCGATGGCGAAGAGGTTCTCGCCTAGGACCGTGAGATCAGCTAGCTTGCCGCGCTTGATCGAGCCGAGCTGGTCTTCCATGCGCATCTTGTAAGCGCCCATGAGCGTGTAAGACCTGATTGCGTCCGCGAGCTGCCACCTTCTACTCTCCGCGCCCGGCAGCGGCTCGAGAGGGGTCATGCCCGGGTTGTCCTGCATGACCGCGGCCGTGATCTGGAAGAGGGGCGCGGCCTCGCGGGGCTGTACGCCCGGCATGTCCGCCCCAAGCGTGAAGGGCACACCGGCGTCCAGAATCCGCCGGTAGGGCATGACGCGCTGTTCCAGTCTCTTTCGGCCGTAGACGCGGAGGTAGGTCTCCCGCCACGGCCATGGGAGCGCCCACTGCGCCGTTCCATTGGCCTGGAGCCCGAGGTGGGCCATGCGCGGGATGTCGTCCGGATGGACTGCGTTGCAGTGCTCCACCGAGTGGCGCCGCCCACCTCGACCATGCGCCTGGAACACACGCTCGCAGGCGTCGATCATGCGGCGCGCGGCTCCGTCGCCGTCACAATGGGTGTACACGTCGAAGCCAGCCAGATGAGCAGGCTCGATGTAAGAGGTCAGCCAGTCGGTGCTGACCCCGACCAAATCCATGTCGACGCTGTCGTCATCAGCGTACGGGTCAAGTAGGCAAGACGTGTGTCCTGGAGCGGTGCCGTCCGCATAGAGCTTCAGCGCGTTGACGCGTAAGTGCTCGGAGCGGATATCACGGTGGCAGTCGGTCAGCCTGGCCAGCGCTTCGTTCGGCGGCACGAGGAAGCCCGGGGTCCGGTGCACCAGGAACGTCCCCAGGACGCGCAGCGGGAGCTGCCCGGCCTCGTCGAGCTGGGCGCACGCACGGTAGGCGAAGGCCGCATCCTCCTGGGGAGTGCCCACGATGGTGGGACTGACGACGCCCATGTCCACTGCGCTTGTGAGGCCACTCTGACGGGCCAAGGCCAGTATCATGTCGAGCGCCTCGCGGAAGGTGGCCTCGCCCTCGAAGGCACCGCAGTCCGCATACGCCTGCGCCCAGGCTCCCTCAATCGCGACGCCGTCGGGGATACCCCGCTCGTCTCGTAGCCAGCGACCACCGTGCGCGTAGTCCGGCGTGTGCTCGTCGATGCCGGCGAGCTGGAGCGCCTTCGAGTTGAACCAGCAGTCGTGGACGTCGGTACTCTGGAGGGCGACGGGCCGATCGGGAACCACGGCATCGAGCATCGCCGCCGTCGGGTGCTCGCCGGTCTGACTCCATTCCCAGCCGAAACCTTTGACCAAAGGCGCGTCGGGATGGCTCCTGGCGTGGTCGCTGACTAGCCCGAGCAGCTCGGCCAAGTCGTGCGCACCCGAGAGGTCCACCCCGAGCTTGGCCCAGCCGCAGGCGACGAGGTGGTCATGGCCGCTGATGAAGCCCGGCAGCACCATCTTGCCGCCGAGATCGATCACGTTCGTGCGCGGGCCGACCTGCTCGCTGGCGCCCCAATCGTCGCCCACGTAGCTGATCCTGTTGCCAGTGACCGCGACGGCCTGGGCCCACGGCTGGAACGGGTCGACGGTCCACACGCCGGCGTTCTTGAAGATGACGTCTGCTGGACCTACCTGCACTGCCATACCCCCCGCTTCCGCGTTCGCTGCGCAAGGCTACGGACGCAGCGTCCGAGAGTGGCCGCACGAGTGCGGCTCGACGTGCAGACGGGCGCGCCACACCAGCCTCGACACAACCCGCTTCCCGCGCAGATCACCGCCCGCATCCGACATCGGCCGTTGCGCAACGCCCGTCTGCACGTCGACTCCCGTACGCCGAAGCTCTCGCCTCTCGGCCCGACTCCCGTCATGCGCGTGAGCGAGCCACCGTCCACCCGCATCGGCATCCGACTCCAAATGCAGGTGCTCTCGCGTCGTCGTTCAGCCGGCGGCGTGTGCATGTCGGTCGAAAACACCGCGCACCTTGTGGCGCACGTCGTCGGGGATCGGAGTTGGTGTGTGGGCCGCCAGCACTTCGCGGGCGCGCAGCAGCGCGTCGTCAATGAGCGGCCGGCTGGCGAACTGGGCCGTGCCGCCGCGCTGGAACACGGCGGGACACCACACCTCTCCGCTTCGCAAGCGTTCGCGTGAGCTGCGTCGGGTGAGGAAGTGACCCCCGGGACCAACCGCCTCTATGTCGTCGATGAGCATCGATGCTTCATCCACCAGCGGCAGCTCGAGCAACCTGCGAAGTGCGCCGATGCTGTCGCAGTCCAGCAGCAGCTTGGCGGTGGAGGCCACTCGGACGCTGTCCAGGAGTCCGGCGGCAACGAGCGCGTGGGCGCCACCGAAGACCGCGGCCATCGCCGTCATCATGCCCTCCGCGCCCGCCTGGAAGCTGACGGACTTGGCGTCGGTGCTGATGCAGGCGCTTACGCTGGGCAGACCGTACCAGCGACTCATCGAGAGGCAGACGGCGCTGAGCAGCGCGATTTCGGGGCTGCCACACAGGTAGTCGCCCGTGCGTGGGTCACCGACGCCCCCCGTGGTGATGACCATGAGGGAGCATCCCGGCACCGCCGACTGGAAGATCACGACCCCGGCAAGAAACTCCGCGATCGTGACGACGGCCGTGCCCAGCACGCTCATCGGCGCGGTCGTGCCGAGCAGCGGCAGAGGATAGAGAAGGATCGGCACCCCGTTTCGGGCGAGGTCGATGGACGCATCGAGCTTGTCGCCTTCGAACTGAAGTGGAGAGACGGGGCAGTGAAGCGAGGAGTAGATGGGTCGTTCGCGCAGAGAGGCTCCGGCGATTGTCTGCAGCATCTCCAGCAGCGGCGGCACCTGGTGCGGCGAGTGGGCCACGACGCTCTGCACGTGCTTTGAGGTCGACTCGAGCGCGATGAGGTCGCCCTCGAGGCCGCCGACGACCGGGTCGAGGTCGCCCGCCATGAGCGAGGTCCAGATGAAGTCGAGTTGAGGCAGGGCGTCGCACAGACGGTAGAAGTGGATGAGGTCGTCTTTCTTCGCCTCACGGACGATGCCCGTGGCGTCGTCGAGCACCATCGACGCCTCTCCGTCAGTGGTACACGCCAAGGGGGCGCCCTCGCCGATGCTCAGGTCGTGCTTGGGGTCGCGCGCTGCCAGCCGAACGTTGCGAGGGGCTCCCTTGATGCAGTCCTGCACCTGCTCAGGCGTGAACCTCGCCACGCGGCGCGCCCAGTCGACGCGCGCGCCGCGCTCCTCCACCGCCCTGAGGGCAAGCTCGGAGCGAATGCCCACGCCCACAGTGGTCAGCACGTGCAGGACGCGCTCGTGCAGGGCGTCTTTCTCGGAGGCCGACAGGCAGTCCAACCGCAGCTGCATCAGGCTTTCCCTCCCGCGGCTTGGTCGGCGCCGCCGATGGCAAGCGCTCCCATCTCTGGTTGTGACCTCATATGCCGCAGAACCGCATCGCGATGAGGGCCGTGGCTGCGCTGTGGTCGACGAGGTCGTCGACCGACACCCGCTCGTCGAGTGCGTGCGCCGTCTCCCCGCCGCCCGGGCCGAACGAGAACATGGGCGTGCCAGCCGCCGTGAACGTCGCCGGATCATGCCAGGAATCGAGACCGAGGACCTTGCTGTCATGACCGACGTCGGCCGCTGCCTCAAGCGCCGTGACGACCAGCGGATGGTCGGCGGCCACCTCCGCCGGCACCACCTCATACCCGAAGTCGAACTCCAGCGGATGCTCGGCCAGCCAGGGGTCAGACGCCGCGGCGGCCTGCAAGCAGGTCATGATCTCCTCGCGCACGGACCTGCCGTAGCCGTCGCTGCCCACCACCGCCGGCGGATACTGGACGTCGCAGACGAGATCCACCTTCGCCGGATACGTGGCAAGCCACTCCCCACCGGTCACCATGGTGGGCACGATATCCGCCGGCGCGAGCAGCGGATGGAGCATGTCGGGCCGCGTGCGCCAGTCATCGCGAAGCCGCCTGATCGCGCCGAGGACCGACCTCGAGCCTGTCGATGGCGTTCACCGCCCCACCCGCTTTCCAGTGCCCCATCGGCACCTCGGCGTGGCCCGCGCGGCCACGCACCGTCAGGGAGAAGCCGAGACAGCCGCGGCACGCGATAAGGGCGGTGAAGCCCGACGGCTCGGCGCACATGCCGGCGTCGCCGCAGACACCGCGTGCGACGAGGGCGCGACTGCCGGCGCCGGTCGACTCCTCGTCCGTGTTGGTGCAGAAGAGCACGTCACCTCTGAGAGTGACGCCCTCGCGGCGCAAACACTCGAGCGCGAAGAGGAAATCGGCGATCCCGCCCTTCATGTCGCTGGCGCCGCGGCCCCAGAGCTGGCCATCGCGCACGACGCCTGCGAAGGGGTCGACCGACCATTGGCTCACGTCGCCGGGGGGCACGGCGTCGATGTGGCCGTTCAGCACAAGCGAGCGCCCGCCGCTAGACCCCGGCAGGCGGGCGATGAGCTGTGGCCGCCCTTTGAAGTCGAGCGCAAACGGGATGGTCGGACACTGACCGGCGACGATCGGCTCCGGCTCGAAGAGCTCGACCTCGGCTCCTATCGTGCGCAGTCGCTCGGCCAGCAGGCTCTGAAGCTTCTCTTCGTCGCGCGCCGGATCGCCGGGGTCGCGCGACATTGTGTCGCAGGCGATCAGCTCGGCAGCCAGCGAAATCAGCTCGTCCCTGCCGTCACGGATGCGGGCTGTGACGCGCTCCTCGACGACGTGAGCAGTGCATGTCACCGATGACCTCCTGTTCGCGGCACTAGTAGCGATCTCGGCGCCGTATCCGGGCGCTTCTCCGGAGCCACGGCGCAGAGGCCCGATCGATCGCTTCGCATTCGGCCTCGTCGAGGCCGATCGCGAGAGCGCCGGCGTTCTCCCGGACGTGCTCGGGCCTCGTCGCTCCGGGGATCGCGATGATGTGGTCGTCGCGCTGGATCAGCCAGGCCAGCGCGATCTGGGCCGCGGTGGCCTCGTGCGCCGTCGCGATGTTCTGCAACAGCGCGGACAACCGGGCGCGGCTCGAGTCTTTCGGCGCGTCTCTAGAGATGACGCCGGTCTCGATCGGCTGGTAGGCGACGAGTGCGACGTCCATGCACCGACAGGCCTCGAGCACGCCGTCGTGCTCGGGCTTGCGGTGCAGGAGGCTGTAGTGGACCTGGTTGGCGGCGAGCGGCATCCCGTAGTGGTCGAGGACATCCGCCGCCCGGCGCATCTGCACCGGGTCGCAGTTGCTGATCCCAGCGGCGCGGATCTTGCCCGCATCGACCGCCTTCGCCATGGGCCTCATCCAGGCCGCTACGCTGCGAAGCGAATAGGGGAAGTGCAGGTAGTAGAGGTCGAGGGAGTCACGACCGAGGCGCGCAAGGGTCCTGTCTAGTGCCGAGCCGAACTGGCTCGCACTGAGGCGCGGGGGGAGCGGCAGGAACTTGCTCGCCACGACGACCGGGCGGCCGTCCGCGCGTGTGACTCTGCCGATGGCCGCCTCCGAGCGGCCGAATCCGTAGACCTCGGCGGTGTCGAAGAAGGCCGTTCCGGCGTCGATCGCCGCCGTCCACGTGCCCGGCAAGCGACTCTGGACCGGTTCCTTTGTGGTCCAGGCGTTGGTGCCAACGCCCAGCGCCGGCACACTGATGCCGGATCTACCGAGCCGACGCAGCGAAAGCGATCCGTCCACCCTGACGCGGCTCAGGCGGGCTCGGCGACCTGAAGCGGGCGCTTGTCCGGCGTGTCGAGCCAAGGCCGCACGCGCTCGTAGGCGGCCGCGGCGCGGAAGACCGTCACGTCGTCGTAGGGACGCCCGGCGATCTGCAGGCCGGTCGGCAGCCCGTTGTCGGCAAAGCCCGACGGCACACCCATCACCGGGCAGCGGCTGGCTATGTTGAAGGGTAGCGTCAGCATGCTCTCTCCGTAATGGGACAGCGCCACGCCGCCGACGGTTAGGGCGTGCTCGCCGTAGTCGTCGCCGGCGACCAGGCCATGCGTGGAGAGCGTCGGCATGAGAAGCAGCTCGTGATCTTCGAAGATGCGACCGATCGCCGCCATGACCTCGCACTCCAGCCGCAGACCATCGGCGAAGCTCACCCGTTGCGCATCGGCCTCACATTTCCGACCCAGAGCGAGCGCGTAGTCCATCATCAGATCGGGGTGCGCCTCGGCCTCGCTCATGATGTCGGCGCCCATCAGGGCGGCAAGATGAATGGAGGCCGCCAGCAGCACGTTCGCTCGCTCGATCGGCAGCTCCACCTCTTCGACGACGGCCCCTGCTTCGTCGAACGCCTGCGCCGCCCCCAGCGTGTTGCGCGCCACGTCTTCGTCGACCGGGTAGTCGCCGGGTGCGACGACGAAGGCGACGCGGATGCCGGCGATGCCCTCGAGCTTGTCAGGGATCGTCAGCTTGGGGGCCATGCATACCAGATCGCGCGGATGAGGCCCCGACATGACGTTTTGCAACACGGCGCAGTCGGCGACCGTGCGCGCCATGGGTCCTTCGTGGCAGTACTGGTCGAGGTTGTAGGGCGCCTCTTCGGGGACGCGTCCGAAGGGTGGCTTAAAGCCGACCACGCCGTTGAACGAGGCGGGGATGCGGATCGACCCGCCGATGTCCGAACCACTGGCGAGAGTCGTGGTACCGACGGCGAGCGCAGCACCCGAGCCTCCGGAAGAGCCGCCGACCCCATACTCAGGGTTCCAGGGGTTGCGCGTCACGCCCCACAAGCGGGTGTGGGTGAACGGAGCGCAGGAGTACTCGGGGGTGGTCGTACGTGCGTGGACGATGGCGCCAGCCGCCAAGATGCGCTCGGCGACGACCGCGGTATGGTCGGCGACGGCGTCCTTATGGATCAGCGAACCCATCGTGAGCGGCTGCCCGCTGATCGCCGTCTCGGCCTTGACGGCCACTGGCACGCCGGCGAGCGGGCCGGGAGCCGGACCTCTGCCCATGTACGAAGCCTCTGCGGCGCGCGCGGCTGTCAGGGCCTCATCGAAGTAGGTGTTGGAGAAGGAGTTGACCACGGGCTCGACGGTCTCCGCACGGGCGATGAGCGCCTCCATCAGCTCGACAGGGGAGAGCTGCTTTGCCGCGAACAACCGGACCGCGTCGGCGGCAGAGAGATAGCAGAGAGCCTCCACGCTCGTGTCGCTCATGGTGCGCACTCCTTGCCCCTAGGTATTAGAACAACGCTCTAATTCGAACTCACGAGACACTAGCTGACCGCCGCTAGCGTGTCAATTGTACGGAGACCATAATATAGTGTTTTACAGGTCTTAAGTCTGGACCATGGAGCAGGGCATTGACATTCGAGTCGAAACCACTACTCTTCGTTTTCAACGCGGATTCTGAAATTGTGTTCTAGAACCACGGTGAGCGACCGCGACGGCAGAACCCCGGTCAAGGGACCGGTCGGTGAGGAACCGGGGCTTTGCCAGCCGGTGCAGGCGGACGACTGAGGAGGGGGACACGATGAACACGACCGACGAACTGGCGATCGAGCGGCGTGGCGCGCCAGCCGAACAGCCGGGGCCGAAGCAGTACACCCGCAAGGCGAGCGGCCTCATCCGCAGCGTCTCGGCCTGGGACGTGTTCGGGATCTGCTCCGGCAACTCCTTGGTGGGCCTCGGCATCGCGTTCATCCTGGTCTACGTGCCGTGGCTCTATGTCGGTGCGAACGTCTACCTATCGGTGCTGATAGCGGCCGTTGCCGTCGTGCCCCTGATCCTCATCTACCTGAGGCTCTCGGTCATCTACCCGCGCTCGGGGGGTGAGTACGTCTACGGATCGCGCGTGCTTCACCCATCGATCGGCTTCGCCGCGAACGTGTGCTTCGTGGTCGGTATGTGCTTCTTCATCGGTCTTGGCGGTGCCTACACGGTCGGCTACGCGCTGGGACCCATGTTCGAGGTTGCCGGCGTTCAGTTGGGGAAGTCATGGATGGTCAGCACGGGCACGTGGCTGATCGGACACAACGGCATCTTCCTCGTAAGCGTCCTTCTAATCATGGCGTTCGCGACGGTCGTGACCGTATTTGGTCCAAGGACCTACTACCGCATCCAGGGGATCATGGTGATCCTTGGGGTGATCACCCTGGTCTTCATCGGGATCTATGGCCTGGTGGCGTCCCGTTCGGGGGCGTTTGCCCACCTCAACACCCTCTTCGGAGCGCTGGGCATGGGGAGCGCGTCGAAGCTGTCCGCCGGCAGCCTGCCGAGCTTCTCTCTCGGCCAGACCTTCAACAGCATCATGTGGCCGGCGACGTTCTTGGTCAGCGCCTACTACTCGGTCTATGTCGGCGGCGAGGTGAAGAGTCCACAGCGCAACCAGATGATCGGTGGGCTGGGTGCGCTCGGCTACCTAGCAGCCATTCCGCTGCTGGTGATGGCCGGCATGGCGGTGCTGTTCGGTCTGCCGTTCTTCGCCAACCTGAGTAGCGCGATGGCGCAATCGACGTTCGGCGTCGCCGCCGCTCCGAGCTTCGCCGCGCTCGTGGCGGGCGCGATCGGCAACGGATATGTCACGATCCTGCTCCTCCTCGGTTTCGCCACGTTCCCGCTGATCATGGTGGGCGCCATCATGCTCCTGGTGTCGCGCTGCATCTTCGCCTGGTCGGTCGACAGAGTCGTGCCGGCGAGCGTGTCGAAAGTGTCGGCCCGTTCACACCAGCCGTACGTCGCCACGTGGATCGCGGCAGCGGCTTCCGTCGTGTTCGCGTTCCTGGTCGCCTACGGTTACTTGACGGCGATGGGTGCAAACTGGGCATTCTTCGTCGCCGAGATGACTGCCCTCGTCGCTGCCGTGGTTCTCCCCTACCGGCAGAAGGCACTCTGGAAGGCATCCCCCGGCAAGTGGCGCCTTTTCGGGATCCCCGATCTCGTGGTGCTCGCCATCCTCGGAGCGCCTCTCTTTGCGTTCCTCATCTGGAGGAACCTGGTCGACCTGAACCTCGGCGTGACCCCCTCGCACAACTTCCCGCAGTTCATCTCGTCCTTTGCGATCTTCGCAGTCGCCGTCGTAAGCTACTTCATCGTCAAGGGTGTTCGCGCGCGGCAGGGCCTCGACCTGAGCCGCAACTACCGTGAGATCCCACCAGAATGAGCACTTCTCCTACCCAGGGTTGAAGGAGGTCCGCAGTTGCTCCTGTTCTACGCCGCAGACATGCACGGTTCGGAGCGCGTGTGGCGCAAGTTCCTGAACGCCGCGGCCTTCTACGAGGCGGACGTGCTCGTCCTGGGGGGCGACATCACCGGCAAGGTGCTGGTGCCGATTGTCGAAGAGAAGCCGGGCCGATGGGCCGCGTCGGTCTTCGGCAAGGTGGAGCGCGTCAAGCAACAGGACGACCTCGAGGACCTCGAGAAGCGCCTGCGCTTCAACGGCTACTACCCCTACCGTTGCTCTCCAGAGGAACTGGCGCGTGTGGATGCCGACGAAGACTACCGGATGCAAGTGATGAGGCGGCTCATGGTGGAGACGGCCGCACGATGGGCGGAGCTCGCCGACGAGAAGCTTGGTGGCAGCAGCGTGGTCGTCTACGGCATGGCCGGCAACGACGACGATCAGGATGTCGACGACGCGCTGCGAAGCGATCACCTGATCAACGTAGAGAGCAGCGTGACGCGGATCGGCGACTACCAGATGCTCTCGTGCGCCTGGGGAAACCCTTCACCCTGGGACACACCGAGGGAGTTGCCCGACGACGAGCTGCTCGATCAAGCTCGAGCACTTGGCGGAGGACCTCGAGCCGGGGCTCCCCACGATCTTCAACCTGCACATCCCGCCGTTCGATTCGGGGCTGGACACGGGGCCCGAGGTCGCCGGACTCGACGAGAACGGCATGGTGATCATCAAGAAGGTCGGCGGCCTGCCGCAGCAGGCCCCGGTGGGCAGTCGGGCGGTGCGCACGCTGATCGAGCGGCTGCAGCCAGTCGTCAGCCTGCACAGCCATATTCACGAGTCTCGCGCCACCGCCAAGATCGGCACTACGCTCTGCATCAATCCGGGGTCAAGCTACCAGGACGGTGTGCTGGACGGCGCCCTCGTCCAGCTCGACAATGGCGAGGTCGTGCAGTATCAGCTCGTCTCCGGCTGACGCACGAGCATGACGGTGCGGCAGGTGATGGCCCTCGGGAGGAGTTGATTTGGCGCGCAGAGAGTCCGGGCCGAAGTCCAAGAAGGATCCGCGCGACCGCGTGCACGAGGCCGCGATGAGGGCGATTGCCGAGCACGGCGCCCGCGGGGTCCGTGTCGCGCACATAGCGAAACTCGCTCGCATGAGCCCGGGCCACGTCCTTTACTACTTCAAAAGCAAGGAGATGATCCTTGCCGAGACGCTGGCTTGGAGCGAAGACCAACTGACGCGCCAGCGACGCGCCGAGCTGGCCACCATCGAGGATGCGCCCAGCCGACTCCTTTGCTACATCGAACACTACATGCCGCTGGGGCCGAGAGACCCCCGGCAAGTCCTCTGGCTGGAGATCTATGACCCCTCGCCCGGCAATGACGAAGTCGCCGCGCTGTCGAACGCTCTCGAACGTGTCTGGTACGAAGACCTTGCCGAGATCGTCGCGCTTGGCATCCGGCGCGGCGAGTTCGCTCGTGTTGATCCCGACGAGTTCGCGGAGCGCTTCAACGCGTTGCTCGGCGGCTTTGCGATGCGCGTCATCGGTGGTCGTGACGGCGCTACTCGCGACTACGCGATCAAGCGCGTCGCGGGAATCGCGGCGGCCGAACTCGGGTTTCGGCTGAGTACCGCCCTTCGTGACAAAGGGTCGGCCGCCGACGGGGGCGAGAGGCAACCGCAGCAGAGCTGACTCTCGAGGTTGGTGGGGTCATCCCGCGAGAGAAGCGTTGCGGGCACGCGCGCCGGGTCCGTTGACCTCCGTTCCAAGCTGGACGCCAGCTCTTCTGGTCGCTGGCGTGAATCGCCTGAGCTGGCGTGCCGACATCTTGCCGCCACGACGCCTCATCACGACTTGGCACAAAGCGGCACTGCGGCGCACAACTCGGACTGAGAACCTTGGACTGTGCAGCACAATCCCGCACCGGGCAGGCCCACCCGGCACGACGACTCACCACTTTTAATCAGGGTGTCGTTGGTTCGAACCCAACGCGGCCCACCAGAAGTTGCTGCTTTCTGGCCAGTTCCTGGCCCCTTTTCTGACTGCCACCTCAGGCCTTGCCGACACGATGCCGACGACCCGCAAAGCCGTTTATGGTCTAATTGAGCTAGAATCGGGCTATTCTCGAGTCCAATGCTCGGGCCTGGCGCCGGTGGCGTCAGAGGCGACGTGTCCCTGAGCAGGGAGAACGCCGACCAGGCCACAGGGTAAAGTGGTTCGTTGTGCACGCAACCCTGTCCCAAGATGCTGCCAAATGAGGCCATACGGCGCACTAACGACGTGGTTGGGAGCCGTTCGGGCGTCATCCGGGGGCTGTTTGGACACCTTTCGGACACATGAGTGCGACAGTCTCTTGCCGGCGCTGTCCAGCTTGTGGCCCCTGGGCCTCCCCCCGATGCTGGCCCCAGCCGACGCCAAGCCCGGGCCAACAGGGAGGTCCTGATGGGCGGTCCCGGCAGCGGCCGCCGACCCGACAAGACCTGCGTCACCGAGTGCCGCGTGCTATCGATCGGCGAGCTGGCCGGCGTCGCTCGCCGACAGCTGCATCCCACGGGCGAGATCGTCTGGCGCGCCCAGCGCAGCCACACGACCCAGGCCCGCCTCCTCTATGCCATCACAGAAGAGCAGTGGCCCCAGGGTCCCGACCTCTGGGTGCTGGCTCTGCGCTACTGGCCCACCCTGGGCGCCGCCGAGAGTCGCCAGCGCATCATCCTTTGCGAGAAGCCCGGCCTCGCCCGCTGTCCCGGTTGCAATGAACCGCTGCGCAAGCTCTACGCCCCGCCGGGTGCCGAGCACTTCCTCTGTCGGGGCTGCCACGATCTCGTCTATCGCCGGCGACCCGGACCCGACCGCCTGGCCGAGCTGCAGGCCGCCGTGGGTTCTCTGCTGGAGGGCCTCTACGCAGACCAATCCCTGATTGCCGGTCCGCGCTCGCCGGCCCAGCGGCGCCAGGCCGCGGCAGAGCTCCTGCAGACCCTGGAAGACGAGCGACCCCTGGCCGCCGAAGAGCTGCGCGTCTGGTGTCTGCGTCTTGGCAAGATGGGGTTGTCGTGTCGCGCCATCGCCCGCCTGACCGGCAGCTCGAAGAGCAGCGTGCAGCGCTACCTGGCCGGCGGTACGGGCGCCATCGACAGGCAGACCCTGGTGGCCGAGCGCCTCGAGCGCTACCACGAGGCGCAGCTGCCGGCCCTGGGCGGCCTTGCCTTTGGTGCCCAGCTGCGCCTGCTTGACCGCCACGCCAAGAAGTACGGCCTCTACCGCCACTCCGCCACCGAGCCCGAGGATAAGGTCTGCCTCTAAAGGAGCAGATCGGCGATGGCCTCAGCGGCCTGGCGGTCCTGCTGAGGCAGAACGTGGGAGTAGACGTCCAGGGTGAGGGCCACCGTGGCGTGGCCCAGTCTGCCCGAGACGATGCGCGGGTTGACACCACTGGCCAAAGCCAACGTGGCATAGCTGTGGCGCAGGCCGTGCAAGGGGATGGGCGGTAGCATGGCCGCCTTGGAGAGGTCGCGGAAGAGCTTGCTCACGGCCCAGGGCGGCAGCGGTTGGCCGTCTGTGCGGGTGAAGACCAGGCCCGAGTCAGTCCAGACTCCACGGCAGTCTGACTGCTCATCGGCCTGGCGGGCGGCGTGGCCCTGCAGAGCCTCCAGGGTCACAGGATCGAGGGCGATCGTCCTACGACCGCGTTTGGTCTTGGGCTCGCTCATCTGGCCGACACCGTTGACCGGCACCCAGGCGCGGCGGATGGTCAGCCGACCGCCCTCCATATCGAGGTCGTCCCACTGCAGGCCGAGCGCCTCCCCACGACGCATGCCGGTCATGGCCAGCACTCTCCAGAGAGCAAAGAGACGGTCGTCGGCGACGTGGGCAAGGAAGGCGACGAGCTGTTCGGCGCTCCAGACCGGTAACCTGTCGGGATGCTCGGCACTGGCCCTGGGCGGATCGGCGGCATCGACTGGATTGACGGTCAGTCTGCCCCAGCGCACGGCGTCGTGACAGGCCCGGTGCAGGACGGCGTGCACACGGCGCACCGAGGACGGTGAGAGTCCACCGCGGCCACAGACGCGCCCCTCCTCGAGCAGGTAGGCGTAGAGGGCGTTGATCGCACCGGCAGTGAGCTTCTGCAGCTGCAGGCTGCCCAGCCGGGGGATGATGTGCTGGCGGGCGAGCATCGCATACGAGGCGTAGGTCGTCGGGCGCAACGTGCCCTTGACGGCCGGCAGCCACTCGCTCAGCAGAAAGGCCTTCACCGTGATCCGCGTGGGCGGCGTGAAGGTTCGCGCCTCGACTGCCACCAGCACCTTGCTCAAGGCCGCCTGGCACTCCTTGCGCGTGGCGTAGCCGCCCTTGATGGCGCGGCGGCGCTCCTCGGTCTCGGCAAGCCCGCCGCCACACTTCGGACAGCACCCCCTCGGCTTGCGCTCCACCCAGAAGCGGCGCCCGCAGTCCTGGCAGCGCTGGGCCGATGCTGTGCCGATATCGACGATGTACTCGAAGCTCGTCGTGCCTCGACGGCGGATGTGACCGCGCATGCTGATCTCCCTGACGCGCGTCTATGTGTAACAGCAGCTTCGCTCTGGAGTGCAAAGCCAGCAACGCAGGAGCAGACACCGAAAGCACGGAATCCCTGCCCAACTTGAACCCATTCGGTGCGTCGGCGGTGTCGGCAGATCGTCGGCACCGACACGCGGTGCAGCCACTTGCAGACGTCAGCCGGTCAGGGTGTCAGGTGCAAACAAATCCGTGCGATCCGCCGCCGCCGGTACCGTCGCCCGCCTAGCGGGAATCATCCCTGCGCTGTAGGTTGGCAGCGGCTACGGGCAGGGAGGGGACCATGGCGACTCAGATTCTCGAGACGACGCGGGCGACGCAGGTCGAAAAGGGCAAGCTCCAACGCCACTTCCGCCGCTTCGACATGTTCTTCTACCTCATCTGTACCGTGGTCACGATCGACACGATCGGCGCGGTGGCCAGCCACGGGGCCCAGGGCTTCACCTGGCTGCTGTTTCTCGCCCTGTTCTTCTTTCTGCCCTACGCGCTGATCGTCGCCGAGCTCGGTTCGGCGTTTCCCCAGGAGGGCGGCCAGTACGTCTGGAGCAGACTGGCCTTCGGCCGCCTCGTGTCGTGCGTCAACTCCGTGATCTACTGGGTGTCCAACCCGATCTGGGTGGGCGGCAGTCTGACCATCGTGGCGCTGGCCACCATCGGTGAGTTCTTCACGCCGCTGACCGGCGTCTCGAAGTACCTCTTCGCCCTGGCCTTCATCTGGTTCACGATCGGCACGGCGATCATCTCTCTGCGCTACGGCAAGTGGGTGCCGACGGTCGGCGCCTGGGCTCGCGGCGCGGTGCTCGGCTTCTTCACCATCTCTGTCATCGTCTACGCCGCCAAACACGGCGTGCACGGCTTCGGCGCGGGCGACTTCTCGCCGAGCTACGCCGTGTTCATCGCCGCCGTGCCGGTGCTGTTCTTCAACTTCGCCGGCCTCGAGGTGCCCTCGGCGGCCGGCGAGGAGATGACCAACCCGCGGCGCGACGTGCCCTTCGCCGTCGCCTGGTCGGGCATCGCCACCGTGCTGGCTTACGGCATCCCCATCCTCGGCATCCTCATCGTCCTGCCCCGAAGCCAGATCTTCGGCCTCACCGGGTTCATCGACGCGGCCAAGGCGGTGTTTACCGTGTATGGCGGCCACGTGGCAAGCGATGGCACCGTGACCCTGACCGGCGCCGGCAAGCTGCTCGGTGACGTGATCGCGATCACCTTTATCTGGGCGATCGCTTCGGCCGGGGCGACCTGGATCATGGGCGCCGACCGCAGCGAGGCGATCGCCGCAGCCGACGGCGGCGGTCCGCGCCTGCTGGCCTACTTCTCCAAGCGCCTAGGCACGCCGATCGCCATGAACCTGCTCTCGGGCGTGGTGGCCACGGTGCTCATGGTGCTGGCCTTCACCCTGACCGGGGGTAACGCCAACCGCTACTTCACGGCGGTGCTCGGCCTCACCATCTCGACCACCACGATCTCGTACCTGTTCATTTTTCCGACGCTCGTGCGTCTGCGCTACACCTACCCCGACGTCGAGCGGCCCTACAGGGTACCGGGAGGCATGGCCATGGCCTGGATCCTGTCGGTGCTGACCACCTTCTGGGCGCTGCTGGCCACCGTGGCTCTCATCTGGCCGGGCTTCGGCGTGAACTGGTTTGGCCAGCACGCCAACCCCAACGATGCCCTGGCCGCCCTGAGCTTCTCCCACGCGCGTCTGCAGTACGAACTCTCGCAGATCGTCCCGCTGATCGTGCTGGTCGTCGTCGGCGTAGTCTTCTACCTGCTGGGGCGCACGACGCGCGAGCAGACCGTCGAGGAGCCGGCTGGGCCAACCTCGGCGCCTCTTGAAGGCGGCGCGGCGGGGACGGCGCGATGAGCTTCTTCGACCTCACGCTGCCGGTCGAGAACGGCATGACCTACTACCCGGGCGACCCCGAGCCGCGCATCACTCCGGTCGAGGTCGAACCGCCCTGGACGGTCAGCGAGCTGCGCCTCGGCAGCCACACCGGCACTCATATGGACGCGGCCCGCCACTACTCCCCGGGCGCGACGGCAATCGACGGCTACCCGGTCGAACGCTTCGTCGTGCCGGGGGTGGTCGTGGCCCTTCCCGGTCTAGCCGACGACCAGCCGATCACCTGGGAGATGGTCGAGCCCGGCCTTGCCCGGCTGCCCGCGGGCGGGGCCGTCGTGCTGTTCATGGGCTGGGACCGTCACTTCCGCGACGGGCGCTGTCTGCGACACCCCTACCTTGCCGCTGAGACGGCAGGCGGCTTGGCCGATGCCGGCGCAGGCATCGTCGGCATCGACGCGATGAACCCCGACTCCTCGCTGCAGGGCACGACCCACGTTCACGAGACGCTGTTGGGTCGCGGCGTGCTGCTGGTCGAGAACCTGACCGGTCTCGAGCGGCTCGAACCCGGCAGGCTCTACCGCTTCGCCTTTCTGCCGCTGCGCCTGACGGGTCTCGACGGCTCGCCCGTGCGCGCCATCGCCTGGGAGGAGTGACGAAACGGCCCCTCGGGCTCCGGCCGTTCAAGGAACTTGCCGGGGGATGTGAGACTCGCACTCAGCCACGACCTAGGTTTCGTCGCTCGTAGCAGGGTGCCCGGCTGTGGATCATGGCGGCAACGTGTCGGCACGACCGCGCTGTGCAGCGATCTTTGCGCCACTACAGGTTCGCGTGTCAGGTGCTTGGCCAGCGCCGCCTGCCACCAGCTGTACCTGAGCTCCACCGAGTCCGGCAGCTCCCGGGCGTCCCTCCCCATCGAGCGCAGGTGTGTCTTAGGTCGACACCTCTTGCCGTCGGCCAAGACAGGCGCCCGTCGGCAGGTGTCGAACATGGGGTGCAAGTAAACCGTGCGGAGGTGCAAGGTGATCCCGCCGTCCGATGCACAGCGCCATGGCGGCTGCTTCGTCGTCGCCTGTCTCTGCCTCGCGCTCGCTGGCGCGCTCGCGCTGACCACGCCCCGAGTCGCTCTTGCGGCCACGCCTCGGTCCGCCGCGCCGCCGGCCCCGCAGTCCGCCGACCCCCCCACCCTCCTCGCCCTGCAGCAGGCCGAGCTTGCGGCCGGCGATGGCGTCACCGGCGATGCCTTCGGCTCAGCGGTGGCGATCTCTGGTGACGCGGCCTTGGTCGGCGCTCCGAACAGCGACGGCGGAGCCGGCGTCGCCTACCTCTTCGTGCGCTCCGGGATGACCTGGTTGCAGCAGGCCGAGCTGACCGACCCGGCTGCGACCGCCCATGATAGCTTCGGCTGCTCGGTCGCGCTGAGCGGTGACCTCGCCCTGATCGGTGCTTACGGCACGAAAGTGGGCAGTCACGCCTCCGCCGGTGCCGCCTACCTCTTCGCGCGATCTGGGACAGACTGGTCGCAGGTAGCTGAGCTCACCGCCTCCGACGCGGCTGACGACGACGAGTTCGGCAACGCGGTCGCCCTGACGGAATCGACGGCCTTGATCGGCGCCCGCAACAAGAGCTTCGGCGGCAACTACTACACCGGGGCGGCCTACTTCTTCAGCGACTCGACGGGCAACTGGTCCCAAGAGGACGAGGTCCCTGACCCCAACCCCGGCTACACCGACGACTTCGGCGCCGCGGTCGCGCTCTCGGGTGACACGGCGCTGATCGGCGCTCCCGGCACCTCCGTGAACGGGCAGTACTGGTCCGGGGCCGCCTATGTCTACGCCCAAAGCGGCGGCGGCTGGACCGAACAGGCCGAGCTGAGCGCCTCGGACGGCCTGGCCGGCGACGACTTCGGCACCACCGTCGCCCTCGATGGTGACACAGCGCTGATCGGCGCCGTCGCCGCCCTCAACTGGACTGGTACCGCCTACGTCTTCACCGGCTCGGGCTCGGTCTGGACTCAACAGGCCGAGCTCAGCGACCCGAACGCCGTCACCAACGACAACTATGGCGTTGCTGTGGCGCTCAACGCTGACACGGCCCTGGTCGGAGCCTGCCTGAAGACCGTCGGCAGCCAGAGCGCCGACGGCTGCGGGTTCGTCTTCACCCCGTCGAACGGCCAGTGGCCACAACAGGCGCAGATCAGCGCGCCGGACGCGGTAGCAAACGACAACCTTGGCGTTGCCGTGGCGCTCTCTGGCGATACGGCCCTGCTCGGTGCCCCCAATCACGGCGACGCCGGTACTGTCTACGTCGAGAACCTCTCGGTGGGCTATGCCCTCACCTATCAGGCTGGTTTCGGCGGCTCCGTCTCAGGGACGACCCAGCAGGTCGTCGCGCCGGGGGGCAACGGTACGCAGGTGACGGCCGTCCCCGAAAGCGGCTACCACTTCACCGGCTGGAGCGACGGGGTGACTGCGGCTGCGCGCACCGACAGCTCCGTGCAGGCCGCCCTTACGGTAACCGCCGACTTCGCCGCCAACCCGACGGTCCCGCCGATCACTACGGTGAGCGGTCTGCGATCTGGTTGGAGTCGCCATCGCGTCAGACTGCACTTTGTGGCGGCCCCGGCGCCAGGCGGCGCTGTCGTCGCCTACACCGAGTACCGCATCGGCGGTGGCGCCTGGACCAAAGGCGCGAGTGTGACGGTCAGGGGCGAGGGTAGGACCACGGTCTGGTACCGCTCCGCCGACATCTACGGCAATGTGGAGACGGCCAAGAGCTGCACGGTGCGCATCGACACGCTGCCACCCACCGTGAGAGACAAGGGGAGAGTGGTGCTTACTCGCGGCAGCACAGGTTCGTTCGCCTATAGTCTCGCCGACAACCTGTCATCGCGGCTGACCTGCCGTCTGGTCGTGACGCAGTTCGGCAAGGCGAAGCTCGTCGTCAGGGCGGGCAGCCGGCCGACCAGGAGGTGGCTGACCCTGAGAACAGCTGTGACGCTGCCGTCCGGTTGCTACACCTGGCGCATCGTCGCAGTCGATCAGGCAGGCAACGTCACCTGGGGATCCCCGAGACGGCTGGTCGTGGTCGCAGCGGAGCTACGCTAGGCGTAGGCGGTAGCCTCGGCTCTGCAGTCTCGATCCTCCGACCCCTGCCAGGTCCAGTCGGCTGAAGGTCGGCCACTCGTCGCTGTGCAGCGGTCTTACAGCCGGCGCCGGTTACGGAGTCAGGTGAACCGCATTCGACCGTCAACTGCGCGAGACCTGGCGCTGTCTTCCTTGCCAAAAGCGCCGGCCTCGGCCCTGCGACCCTACGCAATCATCTGACGTTCCCATCGTGACAACTGTCACACGGAACCCGTGACGATCGTCACCCCGAAGTCCTGACTGCCGGCACTACGCGGCGCCCTCGCCTCACCTCAGACTCGACTGACCAGATCAGACGAGGTCGGGCCTCTTGGGGTCGGACGACAGGAGGAGAAGACGATGACGATGGCAACGACGCTCGCTGCCAAAAGGCCAAAGGCCGGCAGTCCGCCCGGATCGTCAGCCATCAGCTTGCACGGTCTGCGCATGCACTACGGCAGCAACGAGGTGGTGTGCGGCATCGACCTCGAGGTTCGCAGCGGCGAGGTCTTCGCCTTCCTGGGGCCCAACGGTGCCGGCAAGACAACCACCGTGGAGATCCTCGAAGGCTACCGCAAGCGCACTGGCGGCGAGGTCAGCGTCCTGGGGACCGATCCGGCCCGGGCTGACGCAGGCTGGCGGGCCCGCATCGGCGTCGTGCTGCAGGAGTCGCAGCCGGAGCCCGAGCTGACGGTCAGCGAATGCCTTTCTCTGTACGCAGGTTACTACCCGACGCCGCGGCCTGTTGCCGAGACGATCGACCTGGTCGGCCTGAGCGCCTGCGCCAAGACGCGCTGCGGCACGCTCTCCGGAGGGCAGCAGCGCCGCCTCGACGTCGCCTTGGCGCTGATCGGCGATCCTGAGCTGATCTTCCTGGACGAGCCGACGACCGGCTTCGATCCTTCTGCGCGACGCTCGGCCTGGGAGCTGATCGCCGGACTGCGCAGCCTGGGCAAGACGATCTTCCTCACCACCCACTACATGGAGGAGGCCGAGGAGCTCGCCGACCGCATCGCGGTGATCGCCGCCGGGCAGATCGTCGCTGAAGGCACGCCGGGCACACTGGGGGGCCGCGACAGACAAAGCGCCCTGGTGCGCTTCAGCCTGCCGGCGGGCCTCACCACCGATGAGCTTCCCGTCGAGGTGAAGGCTGCCACGGTGGCCGCCGCCGACGGCTCCCTGGAGGCCCGCGCGCAGAACCCCCTGCCCCTGCTCGGCGTGCTGGCCGCCTGGGCGGCCACTCGCGACCTGCAGTTGTCCGACCTCACGGTCAGCCGTCCGACCCTGGAAGATGTCTACCTGCACCTCACAAAGGAGAAGTGATGAGCGTCCTGTCCCCGACAATCGAGCGCCCCGCCGGCCCCCAGGGTGTGCGACGCAACCTGACGCTGCACCAGTTCCGCTACGAGCTGCGCGGCTTTCGTGCGCAACCGCCAGGGCGTCTTCTACACCATCGCTCTGCCGGTGATGTTCCTCGTGATCTTCGCCTCGGTCTTCGGCCATGGCACGGTGCGCGTGCCGGGCGGCACCCTGCACGTTGCCATCTACTACGTGCCCGGCATCATCGCCATGGGCATCATCAGCGCCTCCTTTGGCAACCTCGCCGCCTCGGTGGTCGGCACCCGCGAGGCCGGCATCTACAAGCGCCGCCGGGCGACACCGGTCTCGGCCGTCGTGCTGATCGCTTCGCGCGCCCTGGTGGCCGTCACCGTGGCGGTCGCCATCACGGCCGTGCTGCTGGCCATCGGCCACTTCTACGGCGCCTCGGTGCCGACCCACGCCCTGCCGGCCCTTGCCCTCGACGTCATCGTCGGCAGCCTCACCTTCTGCTGTCTGGGCTACGCCCTGGCGAGCAGCCTTGCCAGCCGCGACACAGTGCAGCCGGCCGTCATGTTCATCACCCTGCCGCTCTACTTCATCTCGGGCGTCTTCGTCGCCTCGTCGGTCCTGCCGCACTGGCTGCAGAATGTGGCCAACGTATTCCCGGTGCGCCACCTGGCGAGCGCCTTGCTTGCCGTCTACAACCCGCACACCGTCGGCGGCGGAATGCGCTGGGGCGACCTGGCGGTCCTGGCCACCTGGGGCGTAGTCGGTCTGCTGATTGCCGTGCGTCGCTTCAGCTGGCTGCCCCGCGGGGGCTGAAGCCCGAGGTCGGTCCACATCGCCAGCAAAGGAGAAACCAGACATGGCAGACAAGATCGAGACAGCCCAGGGGAAGTGCCCGGAGCACGGGGTAGTTGAGGGAGTCAGGTGCCTACCCGGACTGACGGTTCCCCTGGCGCCGCGGACCAGGAGTCTCGCGGACGGCGGCGGCGTATGATGAACGGGCGCCAGTCACCGGGGCGCATCAGCCTGGAGTCGAGGGGGTAGCTCGCCGGTGGCCGATGCTTCGCTGATCGAACACGAGACCACCCTGACGGCGTCCGGGCGAGGGCACCTTGTCGTCTACCTGTTCCTCATTGCTCTTGCGGGCCCGGCCAGCGACGTCGCCACCGGCCAGGCCCAGCCGACCTGGCTGGCCGCCCTTGCACTGGGCGCTTTTGTCGCCTGCTTCGTGCTTGTCGTCGAGACGGCGCACCACTGGCGCGGCGGGCCGGCGCAGCCACTGACTCCGGCGAGGCGCCGTCTGCAGGGCATCTTCGTCTTCGCCCTGGCACCGATCGCGGTGGCGACCACGCTGGCCTTTGGATCGACCTGGCTCGTACTGTTCATCTTCGTGACCATCACCACCGCGCTCACGATACGTCTCTCCTGGGCGCCGCGGGCGATCGTCGCCGTGGCCGCCACCGTGGTCGCAGTCGAGCTGGTACTCGGCTGGAGCGTGGCCGGCGCCGCCACGGCAGCCTCGTGGGCGCTCTCCACGCTGATGGCCGGGTTCGTGGCGCTGCTGCTGCGGCGGCGCGCCCTGCTCATCCGCGAGCTCAGCGTGGCGCAGGGCGAGGTCGCGCGTCTTGCCGCGATCGACGCCGTGACCGAGGAACGGCTGCGCTTTGCCCGCGACCTCCACGATCTGCTCGGCCACAGCCTTTCCGTGATCGCCCTCAAGGCCGAGCTGGCCCGCAGACTGCTCGAGCGCCAGGCGTCGGCGACTCAGGTGCAAGCCGAGGTCACCGATATCGAGCAGATTGCGCGCCGCGCGCTCGAGGAGGTCCGCGAAGCCGTGAGCGGTTACCGCGCCCACTCGCTGGCCGCCGAACTCGATCGCGCGCGCGCCGCTTTGGGAGTCGCGGGCATCGCGGCGCAGATCGCGGTCAGCGAGACACCGCTGCCGTCCTTTCTCGATGATCTCGTGGCGTGGGTGGTGCGCGAAGCGACCACGAACATCGTGCGTCATAGCTCGGCCCATCACGCCGAGATCGAGGTGTCGATAGACCGCGGTGAAGCGCGCGTCGAGGTGCGAGACGACGGTGTCGGTGCCAACCTAGAGACGGTTGCCTCGCCCGCAGCAGGCGGGCATGTCAACAGTGGCAGCGGCCTTGTGGGGCTGCGGGAACGCTTAGCTGAGGCTGGCGGGAGCCTCACCGCTGGAGGGGCGGCCGGCGGCGGCTTTGAGGTCGTGGCGGTCGTGCCGCTCGCCGCACCCGCGGCGCGCGACGCGCGCGAGACGCGCGCGCCAGCGCCGAAGCGAACGGTGGCGCCATGATCCGCGTGCTGCTCGCCGAGGACCAGGAGCTGGTGCGCGGCGCCCTGGCGGCGTTGCTTGGCCTCGAAGCCGACATCGAGGTCGTGGCCCAGGTGGGCCGCGGCGATCTGGTCGTCGAGGCGGCTCTGGCGTCGCGGCCCGATGTCGCCCTGCTGGACATCGAGATGCCCGGCATCGACGGGCTCGAAGCTGCCGCGGCGCTGCGCACCGCCCTGCCGCAGTGCACAGTGCTGATCCTCACGACCTTCGGTCGCCCGGGCTACCTGGCACGCGCCATGCAGGCAGGTGTCAGCGGTTTCTTGGTCAAAGACGCACCGGCCGAGGAGCTGGCAACCGCCATCCGTCGCGCCCTCGGCGGTGCCCGCGTGGTCGATCCGGGCCTGGCCGCCGCGGCACTTGCCAGCGGGCCGAATCCGCTGACTGCCCGCGAGTGCGATGTGCTCAAGGGGGCCGCCGGCGGAGCCAGTGTCGCCGACATCGCCGCCGAGCTGTTCTTGTCGGAGGGCACGGTGCGCAACTACCTCTCGACGGCGATTGCCAAAACAGGCACGCGCAACAGGGTCGAGGCGGTGCGGGTGGCCTCAGAACAAGGCTGGCTGTAATCGCCAGAGTGAGTCCGGTCGGCATCTCGTCGGCTGCAGCGCTCAGTGCAGCAGATTCGCATGCCCGACGTGTCGTGGAGTCATGTGCCGCCTGTAGACACGCGCAAGTGTAAACGACGGTTGAAAAGGCGAACACTCCTCGCCTAAAGGAAACGCCGGTCGAAAAGGTCAACACCCCTCGAATTCCTGTTATCGCCGGGAGGCGCTCCCGGAGCCGCTTCCGGCGAGACAGGAGGAAGGAGTGTTCACCGACATGCAGGACTGGACCGACATCAGGCGGGCGGTGCTCGTGGAGGGCGCCTCGAAGCGATCGATCTGCAGGCGCTACGGCATCGCCCACAAGACCCTGCAGAAGATCCTCGCCTGTAGCGAGCCGCCCGGCTACCGCCAGCGGACGCCCCGTCCCAAGACCAAGCTGGGACCCCATCTGGGGGTAATCGAGGAGATCCTCGCCGCCGATCGTGAGGCGCCGGCCAAGCAGCGCCACACCGCCAAGCGCATCTTCGAGCGTCTGCGCGACGAGCACGGCTACAGCGGCGGCCTCACGCAGGTGAGGGTCGCGGTGGCCCGCCTGCGCCGCCACGCTGGCGAGGTCTTCGTGCCCCTCGCCCATCTGCCGGGCCGCGCCCAGTTCGACTTTGGCGAGGCCGCCGTGCAGATCGCTGGCGTTGCCTGCAAGGCGCACTTCGCAGTGATGAGCCTGCCCTACTCGGATGCCTTCTTCATGCGCGCCTATCCGCGCGAGTGCACCGAGAGCTTCCAGGACGCCCACGTAGCCGCCTTTACCTTCTTCGGCGGCGTGCCCGTAAAGACCGACTACGACAACTCCAAGATCGCGGTGGCGCGCATCGTCGGGCGCGAGCGTGAGCTCACGCGCGAGTTCCTGCGCCTCGAGGCCCACTTCCTCTTTAGGCACCGCTTCTGCCGCGTGGCGCGCGGCAACGAGAAGGGCCACGTCGAGTCCCTGGTCGGCTACGGGCGGCGCAACTTCTTGGTGCCGGTGCCGAGCTTTGCCAGCTGGGGCGAGCTCAACGCCTACCTGAAACAGCGCTGCCGCGACGACCTCGCCCGCCAGCTGTGGGGCCAGACCCAGACCAAGGCCGAGCTGCTTAAAGACGACCGCCGGGCGATGCTGCCACTGCCGGGCGAGAGCTTCGAGACCCGCCGCGTCGCCCAGACGCGGGCTAACTCGCTCTCGCTGGTGCGCTTCGATGCAAACGACTACTCGGTGCCGGTGGCCTATGCCCATCACGAGCTCACCGTCAAGGGCGGCATCGAGGAGGTGCGAATCGCAGAGAAGACCCAACTGGTGGCCGTCCACAAGCGCATCTGGGAACGCCAGCAGGTGAGCTTCGATCCTCTCCACTACCTGGCGCTGCTGGAGCGCAAGCCCGGCGCCTTCGACTCAGCCCGGCCACTGGCCGACTGGGACCTGCCGGACTGCTTTGCCCTGCTGCGCCGCCGCCTCGAGACGTCCCTGGGTCATCAGGGCACCCGCGAGTACATCAAGGTGCTGCGCCTGGCCGAGCGCGCCTCGCTTACCGAGCTTGCCAGGGCGGTGATGGCGGCTGCAGCGATCGGCACCACGAGCTCGGATGCGATCGCGCTCATCCTGGCCCAGCGCGCCGAGCGCGCCGTGACGTTGTTTGCCTTAGACGGACGCCCGCACCTGCAGGCCTTCGCCATCGAGCCGCCCGACCTGCGCGCCTACGCCGCCCTGGGGCGCCAGGAGGCACGGTCATGAAGCAGCTGCAGAGCACGTCCCTGGTGCTGTTGCATCATCATCTCAAGGCACTGCGACTGCCGACGATCACAGCCGAGTGCGAGAAGCTCGCCCGCCAGGCGGCCGCCGACAACGCCGACCACCTCACCTACCTCCTGCAGCTCACCGAGCTCGAGCTCCTGGAGCGCGAGCGCAAGGCCGCCGAGCGGCGCTTAAAGGCGGCCCACTTCCCGACCCACAAGACTCTCGAGGGCTTCGACTTTGCGGCCCGTCCCTCGGTCAACAAGGTGCTGCTCTGCGAGCTGGCGCGCTGCGAGTACATCGACCGGCGCGAGAACGTGCTCTTCGTCGGCAACCCGGGCACCGGCAAGACTCACCTGGCCACCGCCCTGGGCATGGCCGCCTGCGGGCGGGGCTACCGGGTGCGCTTCTTCCGTCTGACCGAGCTTGCCACGCTGCTCCTGGAGGCTCGCGACGAACGCTCGCTGCTGGGCTTGAAGGCACGCCTCGCGAAGCTCGACCTGCTGATCTTAGATGAGCTCGGCTACGTGCCGGCCTCCAAGATCGGCGCCGAGCTGCTCTTCGACGTCATCTCCAGCGCCTACGAGCGCACCAGCCTGATCGTCACTACCAACCTGCCGTTCGAGTCCTGGACCGAGGTGCTCGGCTCGGAGCGCCTCACCGGCGCGACCCTCGATCGGCTCACCCATCGCTGCCAGATCATCGAGACCAAAGGAGAGAGCTACCGCCTGCGTGACGCCAAGGCCAAGCTGCGCGAGGAAGGCGCAGCCAAGGGTGGCAGCTCAAGCGGCCGCGACAGACCCCGCCGCAGCGCCTTGGAAGGAGGTCAGACAAGCAGCTAAGATCGCGTTCCAGTGTTGACCGTTTCGGCCGACCACTGTTCGCCCTTTCGACCGACGTTCACACCAGCACGATCGAATCGTCGGTCGTCATGACCGACGGCCGCGTGACCCTGCGCATCGCAAACTCGGGCGAGGTCATCCCCGCGGAGGAGGTCCCTCACCTCTTCGAACGGTTCTACCGACGCGGTACCTCGCGTAACAGACGAGAGGGTGGCTCTGGACTGGGCATGGCGATCGTGGCCGCAGTCGCTGAGGCACACGGCGGCTCAGTGGGCGCTGAGGGATCGCTTGGCGGCGGCCTGGTCGTCGAGCGTCACGCTACCGGACGGCTCGCCGCAGACCGGCCCGCTGCCCTGACCCTCACGCAGACCGCCGTCAACGAGGTCGTCGACTGGTGTGTCCACATCATTCCCAGGTGTTCGCCCGCGCTGGCCGCGCTCGCTGTGGCGTACCTGCCGGTGTTCGGCCTGGCCCACGGCGCAACCTGGGCCTGCTGTGGCGTCGACAGTTCGATTCAGCCTCAACCCGGGGTCCGTAGCACCCTGCAGGACGGCGTGACTCTATCTCTCCCTGCGGAGTCGGGCGCCACTCGGACGGAGGAGCGCGCCGACAAATTGCTGACGCGACGCGTCACCATGGTCCAGCACGAACCGGGACTCAAACGCACGAGCGGCCCTCAGAACTTAGGACTGTGCAGCACAATCGCGCACCGCAGAGTCCCGCACGGCACACCTGAGTCATCACTTTTAATCAGGGAGTCCTGGGTTCGAGTCCCAGGCGGCCCACCAGAAAGTGCCTCTACGCAGCGGCTTCCGCTGCTGATTCCAGACCTGCGACGGCGCCTGCCGACGCGATGCCGACGGCTATACTGCAATATAGTGCAGTAAATCGACCTCCCTGCCGACCTGCGAAATGGTCAAGATGCAGGGCTTTTGGCCCGCAGAAGGGGCTCTGAGAGGCGATTTCTCTGAAGTAAAACGGCCCTTTTGGACGCCACGTGACCCCGATCGGTCGCCTCTTTGCAGCAAATGTGCGCGACACGGGGGCATCCCCTGCAGCAAGAACGGGGCTCAACGAACAACGGCCGGGACGTCCCTGTGGTCTTCTGCAAGGGCAGGACCGCGAGGGCCCGCGCCCGTCGAAGCGGCCTGCCGGCCCGCCCGTCACCGCTGTCGACAGCTGTTCCACGCAGACCACGCTATCCGCTTGCTCCGCCGATTGGAAGCGTCGGCTAGCGCGGGTCGGGCAGCAGGGCGGCGATGCTCTGCGCCGCCTCGCGGTCGGCCTGCGGCAGCACGTGGGAGTAGACGTCCAGAGTGAGAGCCACCGTGGCATGGCCCAACCTGGCCGAGACGATCCTGGGGTTGACGCCGCTCGACAGGGCCAGGGTCGCGTAGCCGTGCCGCAGGCCGTGCAGAGGGATGAGGGGCAGCATGGCCCCACGACCGTGCTCGCGGAAGGCCTTGCTCACCGTCCAAGGCACCAGCGGACGACCGTCGGGCCGGGTGAAGACGAGGTCCCTCTCGACCAGGTCTTCGCGCCAACGGCGCTGCTCGTCGGCCTGACGGGCGGCATGGGCCTGGAGTGCATCGAGGGTCACGGCATCGAGGGCGATGGTGCGCCGGCTGCGGCGGCTCTTGGGCTCGGAGAACTGCGGCACGCCGTTCACCGGGATCCAGGCGCGACGGATCGTCACCGAGCCTGCCTCCATGTCCACAGCCTGCCAAGCGAGGCCGAGCGCCTCCCCTCGGCGCATGCCGGTGGCCGCCAGCACCCTCCAGAGGGCGAAGAGGCGATCGTTGGCCACTGCGGCAAGGAAGGCGGCGAGCTGCTCGGCGTTCCACACCCGGAGCTTATCCTCACGGCCGGCACTCACCCTCGGCGGGTCGGCGCAGGCAACCGGGTTGTTTGCCAGCCGTCCCCAGCGCACGGCATCGCGGCAGGCCTTGTGCAGCACGGCGTGAACGCGACGCACCGAGGAGGGTGAGAGACCGCCCTGGCCGTGGACACGGCCGTTCTCAAGAAGATCGGCGTAGAGGGCGTTGATTGCAGCCGCGGTGAGCTTCTGCAGCTGCAGGGCGCCGAGACGAGGCAAGACGTGCTCGCGGGTGAGCATGGCATAGCTTGCGTAGGTCGTGGGGCGCAGGCTGCCCTTGGCCGTGGGCAGCCACTCCTGTAGCAGGAACTGCTTCACCGTGACCCTGGTGGGCGGCGTGAAGCTCTGGGCCTCGAGGGCAGCCAGGATCTTGGCGAGGGCGGCTTCACACTCCTTACGCGTGGCGAAGCCGCCCTTGATCGCGCGGCGACGCTCCTCGGTCTCGGTCAGGGTGCCGCCGCATCTGGGGCAGCTCGCCTTCGGTTTGCGCTCGACCCAGAAGCGCCGGCCACAGGCCTCGCAGCGCTGGGCCTCGGCCGTGCCGACATCGACGATGTACTCGTAGCTGTGCTCACCACGTTTGCGGATGTGACCGCGCACGCTGTCCCCCTTGACGCGCGTCTGTCTTGAGCGGGACGAGCTTCGCTCCGGTGGAAACGGACAGCAACGCCGACTGGCGCACCGAAGGCACCGGCGCAAGGCGAGTGGCGCACCTGGTTGGTGCGCCCACCGTCTTGGGTGGAGCGGCACAGGTCCTTGCCGGACCACGTGAGGGCATCCGGCGGTGCCTACGTCGTAGGTTCTCGCGCAGCTCTGTGCTCACTCGTGCCCTTGATGGAGGTCTTGAAGACCGGTCACTGTCGCTTTCGGCCCGGGATTCTGGCGCAAGGCTGGACCGCCGGCGCCTGTGTCGGCCTCTTGACCTTGCGCCTGCGGCGGTTGCCGAACGCGGCTCTGCGGACCGCACTTGCCGAGGCCCAAACCCACCGGCTGCGACACATCATGGAGACGATTAAGGCCAGTGAAGCTTCTCGTAGGCTCAGCGGGCACTATCATGCTGGCAATGCCACAAGCGAGACAGGGGGCAACCCGCGTGCCCATCTTCACCCTAGGCGAGGCGGTCAGGGCGCAGCGCCTTGCGCTCAACACGAGTCCCGAGGGCGCCGAGCTTTGCTACCGGCCGGACCGCCAGATCCTCGGCCGGGCCGCCATCGTCGAGGTGTTCTGGCCAGCGGGAGCCCCGGACGCCCGCTCCGGCTCGGTCGAGGTGAGTCCCGACGGCGAGGGCGGCCTCTCGGTGGCGCCCGCCGAGCTTGCCGACCTCCTTGTGTGGGAGAGCGAACCCTTGTCCTTTCCCACTGTGCCCGTGACCGGCTGGCGCCATGAGCCCGGCTGCACCTGCGGTCCCTGTCGAAGCGCGGCCACGTCCGCTGGGCCCGCCACGTCCCCGACTCCGACGCGATGACCACGGTGGCGAGCCCCGACCTCTTCCCCGGCTCCTGGCAGCCTCAGGTCGTGCTCATGGCGGCCCTCGAGGTCGGCCTCATCGAGGCTCTGCTTACCACACCGACATCGCCAGCCGCGGTCGCGCGCAAGCTTGACCTCGACGAGCGCGCCACAGCCCGTGTGATCGCCGTGCTCGCCGATGCCGGCTACCTCGAGCGCCGCACCGAGGGCGTCGTGGTGCCCAGCGAGCTGCGCAGCTTCCTCGATCCCGCCGATGCGGCCTACGTCGGCGACCGCCTCGCCCACCTGCGCAACATGCTCGAGCGCTGGCTTGAGCTGCCCACCGTGCTGCGCAGCGGCGCTCCACCGCGTCTGGGCCGCACCGCCGAGAGCCGGCGCGCCTTCGTCGGCGCGATGCGGGCAGGCGCCCGCGGACGAGCCGACCTGATCGCCAGGCGCCTGGCGGAGCTCTTTCCCACCACCAAGTCGGCGCTCGACGTGGGCGGCGGCCCGGTCACCCAGGCGCTCGCCTTCCGCCGGCTCGGCTGGCAGGTGAGCGTCCTCGACCTACCCGAGGTGATCGAACTCACCGCCGATGAGCTCAAACGAGCGGGAGTCGCCGTCGTCAGCGCCGATGCGACCCGCGAGATCCCCGCCGCGGGCTACGACCTTCTCTTCTGCGGCAACCTCTTCCACGCGCTCTCGCCGGCCGACTGCGGGGCGGTCGTCGACAATGCAGCCGCTGCCCTGAGGCACGGCGGCGTGCTCGCCATCTACGACTTTCTGCGGGGCAGCGGCCTCGTGTCCTCGCTCTTTGCCGTCAACATGCTGGTGGCGACGAGCGCCGGCGACGTCTACGGCGAAGAAGAGTACCGGCGCTGGTGTGAAGCCGCCGACCTGAAGCAGTTCACCGTCCACGTGCTCGACGGCCAGGCGCAACGCCTCCTGACCGCCGTCAAGGGCGCCGCCTGAACCGGTTCGGACTGCCTTTTCCTGCGGCTGCGCTGCCTTGCCTGCAGGCTGGCACTCGACCTGCCTGAAGCTTCCAAACCTCCAGCCACGGGGTGCGCCCGCTGGTGTGCGATCGCCGCGCCTCACACGACCGCGGGCGGTCGTCGGATGCTTCGCCGGTGTGCAGCTGGAAAGCGGGCAGCACTGGTTGACGGGTGATGTGCCCCGCCAAACTGAGCACGGCATGGGAGGCCCCAGCTGGCCCGCCTGACGGTTCGCGCTCACCTCTCACTCTGAGAAGACTGGCGGTGAGCGAGCACGGTCAGTGTGCCGAGCAGGGCACCGAAGGCGACGCCGACAATCGTGCCCCAGAGGTGGCCCAGGGCGGCGATCGCCACGACCAGCACGGCCGCCCCCACGCAGGGCAGGACGACGACGTCTTGCGCCCAGTCATCGCCGGGCGGCTCTTGCCCTTGCGAGTCTGAGCCGGTCGAACCCTCCGGCTCTTGGGCCACGGCCTGCTCCTCTCTCGTGGCCAGGATCTACCAGGGACGCAAGTCTACTACCGGGCCACAGCAGTGCCGAGGTCTCCTACTACCGTTGGCGCAAGGAGTACGGTGGCCTTTCGACTAGCCAGGCCAAGCGCCTCAAGGATCTCCCACGGCTCAGCCGGGAGCGGCACGCCGCAGGACTTCGTCAAGTGTTCCGAGCAGCTCCGCCCCCAAGACCGGCTTGGTGAGGAAGGCAGCCGCGCCTGCAGCCAGGGCTCGCTCGCGATGGCCCTCCAGACCAGTGAACACGATGATGGGCACGAGCGCCATCTGGGGAAGGCCGCGGATGCGCTCGATCACGGTGAAGCCATCACCGCCCGGCAAGCCGAGGTCGAGCACGACGGCGTCGGGGCGCTGCTTGGCAGCCGCCGCGACCGCGGAGATGCCATCGGCTGCAGCGCCGACCTCGTAGCCGCGGCCGCGCAGCAGACCGACGAGGGCGGTGAGCACGGCGGCGTCATCGTCGATCACGAGCAGTCGGTAGCCGGCACCTGTGGCGGTGTCGGGGGAGCCGTCCCGAGTGGCGGTCTTCCCGAGTGCTTCGACGAGCGCCCCCTCTTCAGCGGGTGTCCCAAGGTAGGCGGCCGCACCGGCCGCAAGGGCGCGCTCGGGCTCGTCTGCGAGAGCGTCACCCACGATGATCACGGGCAGCCCGGCGATCTGAGGCAGCGCGCGCAGTCGCTCCATGACCGTCAGGCCGCTGCCGCCGGGCAGCCGGCTTGCCACCAGGGCGACGTCTGGCCGTTCCCTCAGGGCGACCGACACGGCCGAGACGGCGTCGCCCGCCGTTAGCACCTCACAACCGTGGCGGGCCAGGAGGACGGTCAGGTCGTGCAACAGCTCGCGCCCCTCGACGACCACAAGGACTCGTTGCGCCACCGCCGCGCCTCCTTCTCCTCGGACACTACTCGCTGCACAATACCCCCTTGCAGACCCGATGGTGGACCCGCAGCCGACACGCAAGAAAGATGATGTGCGGCAACCACCTAGCACGATCTTCCGAAGCCCGATTTGTTAAGCCTCTGTTATAGAGCCAAATCCTCCGTCTAGACGTTCGTTACAACGGCACGCTGGGGGTGAAAGGCGCGAGAGGCAAACCGTCCGCAAGGGCGGGGCGCAGAAGCAGGTGCCAGAGGCGGTTCGAGGGTGACCCCTGCTCGCGGCGTCGATCGCGGTGTACTGCCACACCACGCCCTTGGTGCCCGCCAGGCGGCCGATGCAGAAGGCGTCCATCTGCACGAGCTCACCGGGGTGCGAGACGTCGAGGTGGCGTTCCTCTGCGGGCTCGACGTGCTGCGGCTCGGGCGGGGCAGCATAGCCGGCGATCAGGGCCAGGCGCCGGCTGCGCGTGCCCAACCCGTGGCGGGCCAGAACGCGCCACACGCCGGCCGGGGAGACGGCGAAGCCGCCCCAAAGCGGCCGGGCGAGCTCGGCCGAGATGCGTCGCGGCCCCAGACCGGGGTGGCCCAGGCTGAAGGCCAGGATGCGCTGCTCGATAAGCACCGGGATCGAGTTGGGCATCTGCGGGCTTCGACGCTCGCGAGGCCGCAGGATCTCAAGCCCGAAGCGCTCGGCCATGTGCTGCCAGCGGTAGAAGGTCGAGCGGTGGATGCCGGCCAGGCGGCAGGCCATGGCCACCGAGCCACACTCACCCGCCAGCGCCAAGATGCGTAGACGGTGGCGATAGATGACATCATCATTGTTCATCGGGGCGACCTCCTGCTGCTTAGAGATTGGCGTCTTAAGCAGACAGGATGGTCGCCCCGACTCACAAGGGCGTGAAGGCCTCCTATGTCGCTACGACTCGGAGATAGGACACTCTGTGCGGCCTCAGAGATGCTCGGAGATAGGACACTCTAGTTTCCGGCAGCCTCGGCGGCAAAGACGGCCAGGCGCTCGAGCAGGTCGGCGACCGGGCCGCTCGATGCAAAGACGTTGCGCTCGCCATCGGGGCGCTCGTAGGCGAGCTCCACCTGCAGAGCGTCGGCAGCGAGCTGCGCGATGCCCAAGTCCTGGCCGATGAACTGCGCGATGGCCTCGGCGCCCGCCGAGACGAAGGCCTCTTCGCTGAACAGCACAGGCGGCAGGGAGAGGGCCGCATTCCCCGCCGGGCCACCGTCGCTGTAGCCCACCGTGAGACCGGCGCGGCGCAGCGCGTCCACAAGCTCGGCGCTGGAGACGCGATACTCGGTCCCTGGGGCCGAGGCCTGGCCTGCGACGCCGGGAACGACCAGGGCGTCCAGCCCGCCGCCCACGTGCTCGGGAAACTCTGCGACCATCGCGAACCTCTGCGCGCATCCTACAGCGAGCTCACCCTGAGCAGCGAGAAAGCGACCCGCGCGACAGTTCCACCGCCGCCGACCGAGTCCTGCAGTCGTGCCCCACTGTGCACACCGAGCCACCCAAAGCGAGTACCATGGCCCGAACATGTTCCGCCGCAAGTGCAGGAAGGAGAGCGGTGAAGACAACCACACGGCGCCCCGCCGACTCCCGACGATCAGGCAAGGGAGCCTCCCTGGCTCATCCAGGCGGCCCTGCGACAAAGCGCCCGGGCTCCTGGAGCGGCCTCGGGCCGCTCCAGGTCGAGGTGCTCGTGCTGGCCTGGGAGGGTGGGCGCAAGGGTGTCACGGTACGCGAACTCTACGAGCAGATGCGCGCCGAGCGGCCGATCGCCTACACCACCGTGATGACCGAGCTGGGTAGCCTGACGACGAAGGGCCTGCTCGTCTGCGACAGCTCGCAGACTGTCTACCGCTACCGGCCGGCCATCCCACCGCGGCGGGTCAGAGGAACGATCCTCGACCAGATCGTCGCCGTCTTCTACCGGGGTCAAGCGGCACCGGCGGTGGCCCGTCTGCTCGGGCTGGCCTCGCTTACCGAGAACGGCCTCGAGCAGCTGCGTCGCGAAGCGCAGCGACTGCAGAGCTGAAGGGCCGACTCACCGGCAAGGAGGACGAGGTGGCGTTCGGCAGACACACGAAGCAGCACAGATGCCCGGAGTGCAAGCGGCCGATGGAGTACTGCGAGTCTCCTGTGATGCTCGCGGTCGATCTCGACCACCAGGTGCAGCCCCCGCTCTGGCTCTGTCGTCACTGCTGGCGCGCCGTGCCCGCAGGCACGGTCCGGCAGCGGCCGAACCTGTCGCGCTGAGCCGCTTCGAGGGCGACCGGACCGTCGGTGCCGCCGGGTCGCAGCGAAACCACCGTCTCATCAGGCTCGAGATCTGCACGCACGCGATTGCAGCGCTCCAGGAAGAGGCGGCGCTCAGGCAACTCGCGGCGGCGGCACGAGGACGCGCTCAGTGTCCCTGGCGAAGATCGGCGCGTGAGCCAGTGTGAGCGGGAGTCTTCGTCAGCAAGGCGGCCGCCCTGATCGTCTCCCTACGCGTGGGTCCTGCTCAAGTAGAGCCCGCTCTGCCTCAGCCTCTGAAGTGCGTGAGCGTGAAGCCGGCCTGATCGATGATCGAGAAGAGATGCTGCTTCTCGCAACGCACCACGTGGAGCGGCCCACTGCAGGTCACGCGATAGCCTTCAGGGTTGACCGAGACCGGGGGCACGCCCTCCTCGACGAAGGTCGTGAAGAAGACTCTGCCGCCCTTGTCCAGCGCACGAGCGAGGGCAGTTAGGTGTCCGAAGTGCACTGCAGGCGGTCGACCAAGCGCTTGGCCTCGGCTTCAGCCGAGGCCAGGTAGTAGGCGTCGTCGCGAAACTCAGGGCCGCACCAGCATTGCCGCGCTGCGGGGAGGATGCTGCCTGCGACCTTTGCCTAGTCCTTCTTCGGAAGGGCCTTCCTTGCCGCTCGGCGCACCCGGCGCGCTGCACCTGCCACACGACCACCCCCCAGGACGTTCATCGGTCGGCATCGCGAGGCACAGCATTCTCCAACGTGACCGAGTAGCTGCAAGCGACGCCGGCGGCGTAAACTGAGCCCTGCGGCGCTCAGGACCCCTCCAGGCGCCGCCTACCCACATAGGCCGGCGCGACGTGGCGACTCGTCGCGCCGGCCTATGACCGCTTTTGTCCCATTGTGCGACTGTGCCAGACGGTGGGTGCGATACGCTGGCGCAAGCCAGCCCGCCTCGAAGGCGCCAGTGCTCCCCGAACCGACGCCCCGCTCGCTCGGGCCGCGTGCTGGCCGCGAGCCGGCGCATGTCCTCTCTGCCGCTGCGCCCTCTCGCCCCGTTGTCGGCTCACACGCTCTGCGGGTCCTGCGCTGATTGTCCCTGCGGGCTGCACGAGCACGGGCTGAGCAATCACCGGCGTCGCGAGTGCGTCCGTCGGCGCAGGCTTAGGCCTAGGGCGAGGGGAGATCACAATCGGCGCCATCGCGCTGGTGACTTCAGCAGACCGGCGCGTATCGATCAGGTTGACGCGGACTGCCTCCTAAACGCGATCACACCTGCGACCCAGCCCTGCGCGCCTTGGGCAGCAGATCGGCGCGACTGGATCGATTGTCGTGGTCGGGGTTGGTTTCTGGCAAGGCGAGGTGCGTGAGTTCGGTGGCCTGCGTCGTTGGAGCCGTGGTGGGTGACCGCTAGCATCCGTTGGGCGGCGGGGCCGCGTGAAGACGGTTCGAGCGGCGCATCGCACGCGAGTCCAACGCGGGCGAGGCCCTTAACGTCAGCTCAATCTTGCTCACCTACACTGGACGGCCATGCAGGTGAGTCGAGCGGAGGGTCTGCTGAGCACAATTCAACCTCAAACTGCTCCGAGCGCTGCCCGATGAGGTTCCGACGACGGCCCGGTTCTATCTTGGCCTCACCGGTCCCCGTGGGGGCTGCACGGCGACCCCCTCTTCGTCTGCCTTCGGTTACCCTACGCGTTGCCGTCCTAGGCGCCGCCGCGGTCGCTCTCATCTGCGTGCTCCTCTTTCGCTTGTGGTCGGTGCAGATCCTCGACGCACAGACCTACGTCGCCCAGGCCGAGAGCAACAGCGTGCGCACGATCGAGATCATGGCTCCCAGGGGTGTGATCGAGGACCGCAACGGCCGGGTCCTTGTCGACAATCGGGCCGGGCTTGCCATCGGCATCCGCCCGATGAATGTGCCGAACGGGAAGCTTCCCTCGCTGGCCCGACGACTTCATGCGCTGTTGCACGTGCCTGCCAAGACGATCCTGGCACTGGTCGCCAAGCAGGCCTGGCTGCCCTACGACCTGGTCGTCGTCAAGCGCGACGTGCCGATGTCGCTCGTGTCTTACGTGCTCGAGCACGTCCAGTCGTTCCCCGGCGTCGAGGTGCAGCAGAGCTATCTACGTGCCTACCCGCTGGGTGACCTGGGCGCGCCGGTGCTCGGCTACGTCGGGCAGATCGACCCTGCCGAGCTCAAGCAACCTGCCTTCCGTGGCTACCTGCCCGACGACGAAGTGGGGCAGAGCGGGGTCGAGGCTACCTACGACCGCTGGCTGCAGGGCAAGGACGGCTCCTCGAAGGTTGAGGTCAACGCGCTCGGCGAGCCGCAGCACGTACTGTCCGGCGGCAGCCTGCCACTGGCCGGCGACAACCTCGTTCTCACGCTCGATTCCCGGATACAGCAGGCGGCCGAGCAAGCGATCCAGTTCGGCATCGCCTCAGCTCACGCCAACAACTACCCGCGAGCCGACGCCGGCGCCGCGATCGTGATGGACGCTCACAGTGGCGCCCTGCTCGCCTTGGCGAGCTACCCGACCTACGATCCATCCTGGTTCGCTGGTGGTATCAGCGCGCACCACATGGCGGCGCTGCTGCGCCCGGCGGCAAACGACCCGCTGGTCGAGCGCGCCATCGCCGGCGAGTATCCGACCGGCTCCACCTTCAAAGCGGTCGACACGATCGCGGGCTTGGAGACCGGAGTGCTGAGCACGGGCACGACACTCGATGCCCCGGCAACCTACACCAACCACGGCCTGCTCTGGCACGACTGGAATCCCAACGGACACGGCCTCATCGACCTGACCCAGGCCATCGTGCAGTCGGCCGACACCTACTTCTACCAGGTCGGCTACGACTTCTACCTGCGCAAGGGCGCGGACCTTGAGAACTGGGCGCAGCATCTCGGCTTCGGCCACCCGACCGGGATCGACATCCCCGGCGAGATGCCGGGGCTCGTGCCGACGCCGGCCTGGCTGCGCGCCACCTATACGAAGAAGACGGACCCCACCGGCTGGCAGGTCGACAGCCTCTGGAAGCCGGGCAACTCGATCAACCTCGCCATCGGACAGGGCGACCTGCTCGCCACCCCGCTGCAGGTGGCCGACTGCTATGCGGCGATCGCCAACGGCGGCTATCTCGTGACCCCGCACCTCGGCCTGCGCATCGACTCGCCGCAGGGTCGATCTCTGCAGGACCTGCCGTACCGCGCGCCGCGCCCGCTCGGCATCTCGCCGGACTACCTGGCCTTCTTGCGCGACGCCCTGCGCGAGGCCGCCTCGACGCCCAACGGCACCTCTTACGCCGTCTTCGGCAACTACCCCGTCGCCGTGGCCGGCAAGACCGGGACCGCGCAGGTCGCCGGCAAGGGTGACTACTCCTGGTATGCAAGCTTTGCGCCGGCGAACGACCCACAATACGTGGTGGTCGTTCTCATTGAGCAGGGCGGCGAGGGTGCGGTCGCTGCGGCGCCGGCCGCACGGGTCATCTACAACGCGCTCTACCACGTGAAGGGAACGGTCGTGGGTGGCGTCGGGCGTGGGGACTGAGACCCGCACGAAGGTCGCAGGAGGCGGGGATGCGACCTCGAAAGCAATCGGCGCCGCCTAGACTCGGACGGAGGAAGTGAATGATGACTGACCGGCGCCCACGAACGCGATGAGTCAGCGACAGAAGGCAACCCGCTACACGCGCTACACCGTTGCGCCTAAGACGAGGCGCTCACCGCTCTGGTTGCGCGTCGTCAAGCTGGTCGCGCTCGCGCTCGTCGTCTGCATCGCCTTCGCCGGCGGCGTCGGCATGGCCTGGGTACAGCGCACTGCGGCCCAGGTGGCCCATAACAACCCGGTAGAGGTCAAGGCGGCGAGCAAGCAGCTCGTCCCCGCGCTGCCTTCGCGACCGGTGAACATCCTCGTCATCGGCAGCGATCGCCGGATCGGTCAGCCCGACGTCGGCGCGCGCTCCGACACCCTGATCGTGGTGCGACTTGACCCGCAGACCAGGACGATCTCGATGCTCTCGGTGCCGCGCGACCTGCTGGTCACCATCCCCGGCTACGGTCAGAACAAGATCAACGCGGCGTACTCGTTCGGCGGCGCCAAGCTCGCCGTGCAGACCGTGCATCAGGTGCTCGGCATCCCCATCAACCACTTCATCGACGTTGGCTTCAGCGGCTTTAAGGACGTCGTCGACAAGCTCGGCGGCGCCTACCTGATGATCGACACGCGCTACTACAACAACACCGCGACCGACGACTGGGCTTCGATCGACATCCAGCCCGGTTACCAGCTGCTAGGCGGCGCGCAGACCCTCGACTTCGTGCGCTTCCGCCACGACCAGAACGGCGATTTCACGCGCATCGTGCGCCAGCAGATGTTCCTGCGTGAGATGAAGCGTGAGCTCGGCGCCTCGGCCAATCTCGCGGACTTCCCAAGACTCTTGTCCGTGGCCGCCACGATGTCGCACTACGTCGTCTCCGACATCGACGGCCTGAGCAAGATGTACTCGCTGGTCTCTCTGGTCACGCAGGTCGACACCAACCATATCTACCAGACCCACATCGAAGGCTCGACGCCGACCATCAACGGGATTTCTTATGTGTCGGCGACACCGCAGCAGATCGGCAGCGCACTTGCCCAGTTCATGGACCCCTCTGGCCCGCGGAGCCAGGCACAGCCCAAGCCCACCGTGCCTCAGCTGGCTCGTGGGAGGGTCGCTGTGACCGTCTTGAACGGCTCGGGTCAAGCCGGAATCGCGGGCAGTGTCGCGACGCAGTTGAAGCGCGCGGGCTACGGGGCCATCGTGGGCGGCAATGCCGCAAGCTTCACCTTCACGACGACCGTCGTGAGCTGCGATCCGGCCTCACTGACGGTGGCGCGCCGCCTGGCTTCACTGCTTGCCCCAGCACGCGTGCAGCAGCTGGCCACCAGCGCCCCGACCGGCCACGTCACCGTGACGGTGGGCTCGTCGTTTACGGGACAGCTCCAAGCGCGAAAGACATCGTCGTCGACTTCGTCACCCGCTATGCCGAAGATGGCCTACGATCTCAGTGAGTGGCAGGCGCTGCAGCGCCAGTCGGGACTTACGCTCTTCATGCCGACCGTCTGGTCGGCGAACCTCGGCTACGACCAGTTCCGTGCCTATCGCGTCAAGGTCGGTTCCCGTCACGTCCGCGCGGCCGTTGTCGTGGGGACCACGCCACAGGGGGGCTATTGGGACATCCAGGCGCTCGACTGGTCAGACCCGCCGATCCTCGCCAGCCCCACGGCGACGAAGACCGTTGGCGGGCGCAGCTACATGCTGTACTACGACAACTCCAACCTACACATGGTCGCCTGGCGCCAGGGCGGTGCCGTTTATTGGGTCTCCAACACGCTGGACGACGAGCTCTCGAACTCCTCTATGCTCACCTTGGCGTCTTCTTGCTCACCCCTTAAGCATTAGGAGCTGCAGGTGGCAGGCGTGCTGAGCAAGCTCCGCCCACAGACCCGGACAGCCCGGATCATCGCCGAGTACGGCCTGACTGCCGTGGTCGCCATGGCCGTCGCGGTTGCGGTGCAGTCCTTCGTGGTCAAGCCGTACCTCATCCCCTCGAGCTCGATGGCCAACACGCTGGTTCCCGGGCAGCGCATTCTTGTTGATCGTCTCGCCTACCGCTTCGGCCCGGTCCACCGCGGCGACATCATCGTCTTTCGTGGCCCACAACCGCCGCACGAGGTGATGATCAAGCGCGTCGTCGGTCTTCCCGGCGATGTGCTGTCGATTCGTGACGGCCGCCTGTACGTCAACGACACCCCATCTCCCGACCTCTTCGTCGATAGGATCGCCGGCGCCGCCGAACCGACCATGCCGCCCGACCCCAACACAAGCGATGATCCGGGTGCCGCTTGGTCTCTGGCTCGACCCTACCGCGTGCCCGCGGGCTGCTACTTCGTCATGGGCGACAATCGTACCGACTCCGACGACAGCCGCTACTGGGGCCCCGTCCCGCACGGGGCCATTATCGGCGAAGCGTTTCTCTCCTACTGGCCGCCGGCACGAATCGGCGGTTTGTAGACTGACTAGCACCGGAAGTTGCTTTGATGCGGACTGGTCACGCGCGGGTCGAGACAGGCCTGCCTCCAAGAAGGACACGCAGCCGCCACACGTGGCCTCGTTGGCTCGCAATGTTCGTGGCGGCCCTACTGCTGACCCTCTTCGGGTGTGTCGTCGCGCTCGGTGTCGCCTTTCTCTACCTGGCCCACGGGACGCCTGCCCTTGCCAGCCTCATGCGGGGCATGCCCGCCCAGACCACCGTCATCTACGACAGCGCCGGGCATCCCATCGCCAATCTGCACGGCGCGGTCAATCGCGTCGTCGTGCCGGCCTCGCGTCTGCCCCTCTCCCTAAAGGAGGCGACCATCGCCGTGGAGGATCGGCGTTTCTACTCCGACTTCCACGGCATCGACCCGACCGGCATCGTGCGGGCCGTCGTGGACGACCTCGAGTCCGGCCACGCCGTACAGGGCGCCAGCACGATCACCGAGCAGTACGTCAAGAACGCCTACATGGGCGGCTATGACGATAGCCTCACCCTGAAGGTCCACGAGGCCATCCTCGCCTGGGAGCTCAGTGGCCGCTGGTCGAAGGCCCAGATCCTCGCCACCTACCTGAACACCGTCTACTACGGTGACGGCGCCTACGGTGCCCAAGCCGCGGCCGAGACCTACTTCCACAGAAACGTCTGGCAGCTTTCGGTTGGGCAGAGCGCCCTGCTTGCCGGCTTGCCTCAAGATCCCAGCGGCTACTCGCCGATCTACGACCCGGCCGACGCCCTTGCCCGCCGCAACGTCGTGCTTTCCGACATGGCCGCTCAGAACTACATCACCCGCCTCCAGGAAGCTCGCCTGCTCGCAAGCCCGCTGCGCGTCTACCACACCCTGCCGTCCGGGGTGCATCCGGCCGCCGCCTACTTCGTCGACTACCTCGAGTCGGAGCTCGTCAAGCGCTTCGGCACGCGCGAGGTCTTCGAGGGCGGCCTGCGCGTCTACACGACTCTCGACTCGGCCTGGCAGGGCGACGCGCTCGGCGTCGTGAAGCGCACCGTGTCGCCCCTCGATTTCGGCTTCAAGCCCTCTGCTGCCCTGGTCGCGATCGATCCGAAGACCGGCTACATCCGCGCCATGGTGGGCGGCGTCGATTTCGCCAAGCAGCAGTTCAACCTGAGCCAGCGCCGGGCGGCGTAGTCCCCGTTCCACTCTCCCGCGCTACGCGCGCCGCCGGCGTCGGCGTGGCGTCGGCTTCGTCGCGCTGAGCGGCGATGAAACGCGGCTCACCGGTCTCGCGGTCAGACTGCGCCAGGACACTCAGGCCGACACGCGGCGTCTGGCTGAGTCTGTCGACCGCCCGCCGCGATAAGCCTTATGGTCAGCCCGCCGGGCTCGTGGCGAGCTGAGCAGGCGTCAGCAGCCTGCGCCCCCAGGCGAAGGCCGAGCGGTAGTACCAGCCAGGCCAGTCGAGGTTGGCCAGGGTGACGCCGTCGAAGCAGTTGGACGACTCGACGAACCAGCCGTTGCCGAGGTAGATGGCGGTGTGGAAGATCGAGGCCGCCTTCGACTTCGGTCCATCGGGGCCGAAGAAGATGATGTCGCAGGGCCTGAGCTTCGCGAGTGGGATGCGGGGTTTGGCCGCCGCCGCCATCTGGGCCGCCGTGCGCTGGCTGTCCGGGATCGGATAGGCGAAGTTCAGCTTGAGCACCCACCAGACGAAGCCGGAGCAGTCGAAACCGCCGTGGGCCTGCCGGCCGTAGGGCGAATCGACGGTCGGCCAGCTGCCACCCCAGACGTAGGGGTAGCCCACGTACTGCAGGGCGAAGCTCACGACCTGGCGCTGGCGAGTGCTGAGAGTCGGCAACGCCACCTTGTCGAACCATGACAACTCCTGCAGTTGCCAAGGGGCGACGGTCAGCGCCGCCTTGAACATGTAGGCGGCCTCGGCGCGGTCGATGTCCTGGCCGGGTGAGAGCTCAAGAGCCGGATCGGAGAAGTGGTTGTAGCGCAGCCCGAGAAAGCGGGCCGCAACCTCCCAGGGCAGGCGTGAGGGAGCGCCGGTCTTCCACTTGGGGTTGGGTTGCCAGCGCCCGGGGCTTAAGGCTCGTAGCATGCTCCAGTCCGCCTTCGGGTGCAGCATCTCGATCATGCGCACCAGGGCGTGGTCGGCCTGGCACTCCGCCACCCCACCCTGCGGGAAGAAATCGCCCTTCGAAAGGCTGAAGAAGTGCAGGGCGAGAGCGAGCTGCACGGCATGGTAGTAGGGATCGCTTGTGGTCACATCGGCGACGGCGATCGGAGCTGCGACCGTCGCGCTCTGGTCGCCCATGGCCGTCACCAGTGCGGCCGCGAGTTGCTCGCGAGTTAGCGACTGCGTCGGCGCGAACTTCGCCCCGGAGTAGTCGTCGAGCAGCCTGGCGCCGGCAGGGCCTTGGTTGGTCACCCAGTTGATCGCGGCGTAGGCCCAATAGCCCTTCGCGACGTCAGGGTAGGTCTGGGCCTGGGCGGCAGGCACCAGCCACAGGGCGAGCGTGATCGTCACAAGGGCGATGATCACGGGAGGTCTCGGTATGGCTGGCAGGCTTCTCATCAATACGGCGAGTGAGCTCCGATCTGGTCACGCTATCGGCCTGCCGCCATGAACCTTGAGTGCCTTTGAATCGAGCGTCCTAGCTGCCCGAGCTGCTCGAGCGACTGGCCACCTCTGTCGCCGAGGACGTCGGGGCTACCAGGTAAGGGTGCCCGCACCCGGAGTGTTCAGCTGCCATCGCCCGGCGCGTCGACCAAGCCCATCTCCGCGAAGGCGCCACTCAGCCGCCTCTGCCAGGTGTGATCACGCAGCGCTCGTTCGTGGCCGGCACGCCGCACGGCTTCGCGTTCTTCGGGGTGAGCCAGATAGTGACGCACCTTGGCGACGAGATCCTCAGCTCCCTCGAAGCAGCCGATCTCCGCACCTGGTACGAAGAACTCCTCGATCTCATCGACGTACTCGAGCAGGTAGAAGCCGCCGGCCATGGGTACCTCGAAGTCACGCAGGCGAACTTGTCTAACCGGATCCGCCGAGCGACCAGTGTCACCGACGCTGGAGAAACCGAGGCTGATGCGCGAGCGGCTGAAGGTGCGCACCATCTCCTCGTCTGCAAGCAGCCCACCGTAGATTTGGGCGGGCAGAAGCGCGACTCGCGAAACGGGCTGCGCCGTGCGATTCCGAAAACGGCTTGCGGCGCGGCGCAGTCGCGCCGCTGCACCCTGCGGCTTGACGAAGCGCGACCAGCCGGGCCCCCAGACACGCACGTCTACCCCGGCTTCGAGGAGTGCACGGATGTAGCCGGGCCGGTCGCCGTAGGCAGCCCCGACGAAGGCCACGTCGAACTCCCGAGGCAGCTCGAAGGGCCGATAGACGTCGGGGTTGGCCGCCTCTTGGCAATAGATCGGCCGCGCGCCGACCGCGCGGTAGTCAGCCAGACGGAACCTCTCCGGGACCAGGCAGTACGCGTAGGCCGGAGCGATCTCGCGCACAAGGTCGAACTGGTAGGAGGCGTTGCAGTACCAGTTGACGGTGGTGATGCCGAACTCGCCGATCCTGTGGATCGTGGCCGGGTCCGCAAACGAGGAGTAGAAGTAGCTGAAGAAGAGGTCGATATGCTTCTCGGCGTTGGCGGCCTCGATCTGGGAAAGTAGTGCCTCCTGCAATCGCGGGCGCTGCTCGTCCGCCCAAGCGACGTTCTCGGGACGGCCGACGTCGGCGTGGAGGTGGTGGGGTCGCAGGTCGTAGTCGAACTCCACGACCTCGTGGCCGAGGCCGACGAGAGCCCCGTAGAGGTTGTTGTGCCAGACCCGCGATTGGACAAGGGCTCGGTTCGGGCTGGCGCCAGCCGCGTAGAAGATGCGCATGCTCACCTCACTCAAGATGTGGAGCCAAGTGACCCGCTCGGCCCTAGCCGCGAATGTCTGCCATTCTGTAGCCGCGAGTCAACAGCCGCGACATCACGCTGGACGCAGGGTTCCGCCTTCCGTTGCCAGGTGCACATTGACGCGGCGCCACCCGCCACTCACCAAGGGAACCCGGCGTCCCAAGGAGCGTCACGGACGCAGCGCGGGCCCATCTTCAAGTTGCCGGCGCCAAGACAGACAATGCACCGACCCTGCTGCATCGCCTTCAGGAGACCATGCACGCCATTCTGCCATATGCGCGCTCGACCGGGAGCACACCGAGCGTTTGGTTGCAGCGTCACGCCAGCGGAGGGTGGGCTTTCCTGCTTGGATGCCGCTAGAAACGAGCGGGATGCGTCGCTACATCTCCAAGGCTGTACCGACTAGACTGTGTCGGGCCGCCCCTGCACAGAAGAGCCCGGCCGCCGGCGCCCGCAGCGCCCGGCGACCCGGTCCGACCCTTTCGCGGGCGGCCCCTTTGTCGTCTGGCCTGTAATCGGAGTGCGGTGAGCGATCAAGCAAAGCGACGTCGACTCCTGCCGCTGAGCGAGCTCTCGACCCTGCTGTCGGTCACGACCCGCGAGATCGTCGTGCTCGTCGCGCTGTCGGTGATCGTGGCGGCTTGCCAGGCCGTGTCGGCCGGCATGCTGTCGCCGGTGCTGCAGTACATCCAGTACGGCAACAAGAGCCACAAGGGCGGCCTCTTCGGCGCTCTCCTCTACAAGGCGCTCGGCCTCCTCGGCCTGCAGGTCACGCTGCTCAACCTGCTGATCCTGGCCTTCGTCCCCATCGTGCTGCGCGAGATCGTGTACCTCACCAACGTGTGGTACTCGTCGCACGTGCTGCAGAAGGCGATGGTGCGGCTGCGGTCGCGCGGCTTCGCCGCGCTCGTCCACGGCGACCTCTCGTTCGTCGCCAGCGAGAGCAGCAGCGCGCTCGTCAGCACCCTCACGGCGCAGGTGCAGCGCGGCGGCAACGCCATCACGCTCACGCTCAACCAGATCTCGACCGGCGGGCTCATCCTCATGTACGTGGCCGTGCTGCTCGTGCTGCAGCTCAAGCTGGCCCTGATCACGATCGCCGCGCTGGTCGGCATCTCGCTGCTCGTGAACCGTGCCATCAAGCGCTCGCGCGCCCTCGGCCGCGACACGGCCCAGCTCAACAACGAGACCTACAGCGTGATCGCCGAGCGCATCGGCGGCCTGCGGCTCATCAAGATGCTCGGTCAGGAGCAACGCGAGACCGACAACGTGACGAACGTCGTGCGGCGCTTCGGCGAGGCCCAGCGCCGCATCCTCATTCAGGGCGGCATCGTCGAGGTCACGCTCGATCCGCTCGAGATGCTGACCGCGTTCGCCATCATCTTCGTCGGCGTCGTGGCGCTCCACGCCAACCTCGCCACGATCGGCCTGTTCATCGTCATCCTGCTGCTGCTCAACGTGAACGTGAAGGTCTTCAACAACGGGCGCCAGGCGCTGTCGGCCAACATCGACAGCCTGCACTTCGTGCACGACGTGCTGAGGCGCGCCGAGGCCTCGCGCCAGATCGTGGGCGGCAGCACGCCCTGCCGCAGCCTCGAGCGGGGCATCATCTTCGAGGACGTGAGCTTCGCCTACAGCGACGAGAGCGGCGAGCTCGTGCTGAAGGGCGTCGACCTCGAGATCCCCTGCCGCTCGCAGACCGCGATCGTGGGCCGTTCGGGCTCGGGCAAGTCGACGCTCGTCGACCTGATCCCGCGTCTGCGCGACCCGGTCAAAGGCCGCGTGCTGTTCGACGACGTGCCGCTGCCCGAGTTCGAGCTGCGCTCGCTGCGCCGGTCGATCGGTTTCATGACGCAGGACGCCCTGCTGTTCAACGACACGATCGCCAACAACCTCGTCTACGGCCTGGAGCGCGAGCCCACCGCCGGCGAGGTCCAGGAGGCGCTCGAGGCAAGCTTCGCCTGGTCGTTCGTCGAGAACCTGCCGAACGGGCTCGACACCAACGTCGGCGACCGCGGCGTGCGCCTCTCGGGCGGCGAGCGCCAGCGCCTGGCCCTCGCCCGCGTCTTTCTGCAGGACCCCGAGATCCTCATCCTCGACGAGCCCACGAGCGCGCTCGACTCCGAGTCGGAGCAGTTCATCCAGCAGGCGCTCGACGGCGTGCGCCATCGCAAGACGCTGATCGTGATCGCCCACCGCCTGTCGACGGTGCAGCGCTCCGACCAGATTGTCGTGCTCGATCACGGCGTGATCACCGAGCGCGGCACCCACGACGAGCTGCTCGACCGCGAGGGCGCCTACCGCAAGCTGTTCGACTACCAGATCTACAGCTGACGCCCCCCTTCGCGAGACATGCAAGCGGATGACCGACCATGCAAGCAGGCGAGAGTGGTACCCACAGAGCCACACGGCGGCAACGTACGGTGCCGAAGCAGCCTACGAAGACGCCGCAGCGGAGGAGGCCAAGCAGATCCAAACGACAAGATAATGAAGGTCATCACGCTCGCCTTCTGCGCCCCTGGCGATTGCCGAAGGCAGAACCCAAGGCTAGACCGCTGTCGCACAGCATTCTCGCGATTGTGGCGGAAGTAGGGTAATGTGCCCAGCGATTCTTGAGCGGCTCTAGTCGCTGCAAGAGCCCTGTATTTCTTCGTTCGTATCGACGGGCGGAGAGCAGCGGCTATCGCCGTCTGAGCGTGCCGTTAGCGCTCACCCAGCGGCCCGCAGCGATGACGAACCGACGTCACACTACGGCGGGGACATTGGCCATGCAGCAACCGAGCGTCATCTTGGTCTCACAAGACGTCTCGAACAACAGCTACGGCAGGGCACACCTCCTGGCGCAGATGCTGAGCCGTTCACACGAAGTGGAAATCATCGGCCCGGCCTCGCGCGGCGTCGTCTGGGAGCCCTTAGCTGACGATCCCTCTGTCCCCTGCACAATCCTCAGCTCCATCGAGTGCTTCAGACACATCCTTGATTCCACGGCAGAGGTCGTCTATGCCGTCAAGCCGCGGGTGACCAGCTTCGGCGTCCCCCTGCTGGCGCGCATTGCCAACCACAAACCGCTGCTGCTCGACATCGACGACTGGGAGTGGGGCTATGCCCACTTCTACAACGGCACGTGGCGCCGCAAGCTGCGCAGTGTGACCCGCATCACCGACGAAAACAACATGGCCTACACCTGGCTGCTGGAGAAGCTGGCGGCAACAGCCGAGCAGCGCAGCGTGGCCAGCCGCTTCTTGCAGGAGCTCTTCGGCGGCGAGCTGATTCCCCACGCCCGCGACACGGCGCGTTTTGACCCGAGCAGGTTCGACGGGCCGCAGTGCAAGGCCGAGCTCGGCCTCAGCGGCCGCAAAGTCGTGCTCTTCTTGGGCACGCCGATGAAGCACAAGGGCCTTGCCCAGCTGGCCGAGGCGATCGACCGGCTAGAGCGCCGCGACGTCACTCTCCTGGTAGTGGGAGCCACGCAGTTGCAAGCCAGTCGACTGCCCGACAAGGAGTTCATCCGTACGATTGAGCGACAGCCGTTTGCGGACATGCCCAAGTTCCAGGCGGCGGCGGATCTGGTCGTGCTCTTTCAGTCCGACATCCCGGCGGCGCGAGGTCAGGTGCCGGCCAAGGTGTTCGATGCGATGGCGATGGCCAAGCCCATCATCGCCTCGGACGTCTCGGACCTGCCCGCCATCCTCGAGGACTGCGGCGAGATCGTACGGCACGGCGATGTGGAATCGTTGAGTAAGAGGATGTCCGGGCTACTCGATGACCCGAGCCGTGCCGCCGAGCTTGGGCGACGGGCACGGCAGCGCTGCATCGAGCGCTACAGCTACGACGCCGTCGCTCCCCGGCTGCACGCCATGGTTGAGGATCTGGTCAGGGGCCGCAGGCGCAGCTAGCGCCTACTTTGTCGAATTGAATCGTTTGCCGTTGAGTGCCGCTGAGTAACGTCCACTGCCAACACGATCCGCTCGATCTGGCTCCCCCGAGTGGCTGGCTTGGTCTTCGAGTATCTGGACCTTCACGCAACAGTTCGCGCAGTGATCCAAACTAGGTACTTTCCGGTCCTGCCTGCGGCGCCGACTCGCGCACCGGCGAGGGCCGCACACCCCCCGAGAAGCCCTGATTCCTGAGCTCCCTGGCAGGTGACATGTTGGTGGGCTGGTGCGAAACTCCACTCGCTCGTCTCGCTGGTCACCCAGGTCGATACCGCGCACATCTACCAGGCCCACATCGCCGGTTCGACGCCGACCATCGGCGGAGTCGACTACGCGAGCGCGACTCCTCAGCAGATCAGCGCGGCACTGCAGCAGTTCCCCCACCCGGTCGGCGCTCCCGCAGCGTTGCAAGCGAAGCCGACCACGTCGCAGCTACCGCGCCGCGGTGAAGGTCACCGTGCTGAATGGCTCGGGGCAAAGCGCCGTCGCCGGCAATGTCTCCGCGCAGCTCAAGAGCGCCGGCTACAGCGCCAGAGTTGGCGGCGGGAACCCCCACGAACCTCGCTGGATGCGCATCATTGCTGCCTCGGGACCGGGTGGCGCAGCGGCGGTAGGCCTGCTCCTGGTCAACTACGAGATGCAGAGGCCTGCCATGACGGATATCCTCGGCGGCGACCTGCCTCGAGGCGAGGCATTGGTCTGCCCTGCGCTCTTCGTGGCGCTGGCTTGCTTCATCCCTGCGGCGGTGGTGCTGAGCTCGGTCGTGGCGCATCGGCACGTGGCACTCATCATGCAGCGGGCCAAGGCCTGGCTCATCATCCACGAGCGCCCCATCTTGCTGGTGTTGTTCGGCGCTGTCGGCACGATCTACACGACCAAGGGCACCGTCGTGCTCGTGTAGCGCACGGGCGAGTCGCCGAAGACCACTCTGAACCAGGGCGACTGGCGCCCAGTCGAGTTCCTCTCGCGCGGCGCCCAGCACGCGCCTCCGATCCGCACGACTTACAGGCTTGAAGGAATGGTCGTGCTGTCACTCGTGCGGCTGAACTCGAAGGCCATGTCGCATGCCCCTCAGGGCGAGTCGCCCCGTGGCTGGGTCGAGGTCGAAGGCCTGTGCGATCGACCAACCGTCGAGGCCGCTCAATATGTAAACGCCGGTCGAAAAGGCGAACACTGGCCGGCCGAAAAGGTCAACACTTAGGACGTTACCTTAGCTGCTTGTCTGACCTCCTTCCAGGGCCTCTCTCTGGTCGCCCGGGTCGGCCTGTTCGTTGTCGGGGGGCCTGCGGATCCTGGCCCTGGCGTCACGTAGACGGTAGCTCTCTCCTTTGGTCTCGATGATCTGGCAGCGGTGAGTGAGCCGGTCAAGGGCTGCTCCGGTGAGGCGCTCAGATCCCAGCACCTCGGTCCACGACTCGAACGGCAGGTTGGTGGTGACGATCAGGCTGGTGCGCTCATAGGCACTGGAGATCACGTCGAAGAGCAGCTCGGCCCCGACCTTGGAGGCCGGCACGTAACCGAGCTCGTCCAAGACCAAGAGGTCGAGTTTGGCAAGGCGGCTCTTCAAGCCCAGCAGGCTACGTTCGTCGCGTGCCTCCATGAGCAGCGTGGCAAGCTCGGTGAGGCGAAAGAAGCGCACCCGGTAACCCCGTCCGCAGGCGGCCATGGCGAGGGCGGTGGCAAGATGGGTCTTGCCGGTACCGGGGTTGCCCACGAAGAGCACGTTTTCGCGCCGGTCGATGTACTCGCAGCGGGCCAGTTCGCAGACGAGCAGCTTGTTGACCGAGGACCGGGCGGCGAAGTCGAAGCCCTCGAGGGTCTTGTGGGTCGGGAAGTGGGCCGCCTTTAAGCGCCGCTCGGCGGCCTTGCGCTCGCGCTCCAGGAGCTCGAGCTCGGTGAGCTGCAGCAGGTAGGTCAGATGATCGGCGTTGTCGGCGGCCGCCTGGCGGGCGAGCTTCTCGCATTCGGCTGTGATCGTCGGCAGGCGCAGGGCCTTGAGATGATGGCGCAGCAGCACCATCGAGGTGCTCTCCAACTGCTTCATGAGGCTGCCCCCTGGGCCTTGAGGGCGGCGTAGGCGGCAAGGTCCGGTGGCTCAAGGGCGAAGGCCTGCAGGTGCGGGCGTCCGTCTAAGGCAAACAGTGTCACGGCGCGCTCGGCGCGCTGGGCCACGATGAGCGCGATCGCATCCGAGCTCGTGGTGCCGATCGCGGCGGCCGTCATCACCGCCCTGGTGAGCTCGGCAAGCGAGCTGCGTTCCAGCAGGCGCAGCACCTTGATGTACTCGCGGGTGCCTTGATAGCCCAGGGACGCCTCGAGGCGGCGGCGCAGCAGGGCAAAGCAGTCCGGCAGGCCCCAGTCGGCAAGCGGCCGGGCGCTATCGAAGGCGCCGGGCTTGCGCTCCAGCAGGGCCAGGTAGTGGAGCGGATCGAAGCTCACCTGCTGGCGCTCCCAGATGCGGGCATGGGCACAGACCAGCTGGTCGCGTTCGGTGATGCGCACCTCCTCGATGCCACCCTTGACGGTGAGTTCGTGGTGGGCCCAGGCCACCGGTACCGAGTAGTCGTTTGTATCGAAGCGCACCAGCGAGAGCGAGTTGGCCCGCGTCTGGGCGATACGGCGTACCTCGAAGCTCTCACCCGGCAGGGGCAGCATCGCCGCGCGGTCCCTGCGCAGCCGCTCGGCCTTGCTTTCGGGCTTGCCCCACAGCTGACGAACAAGGTCATCCCGGCAGCGCTGCTTAAGGTAGGCGTTGAGCTCGCCCCAGCTGGCAAAGGCCGGCACCGGTACCATGAAGTTGCGCCGTCCGTAGCCGACCAGGGACTCGACGTGGCCCTTCTCGTTGCCGCGCCCCACACGGCAGAAGCGATGACCAAAGAGAAAGTGGGCCTGCAGGCGCAGGAACTCGCGGGTGAGCTCACGCTCGCGCCCCACGATGCGCGCCACCGCGATCTTGGAGTTGTCGTAGTCGGTCTTTACGGGCACGCCGCCGAAGAAGGTAAAGGCGGCTACGTGGGCGTCCTGGAAGCTCTCGGTGCACTCGCGCGGGTAGGCGCGCATGAAGAAGGCATCCGAGTAGGGCAGGCTCATGACCGCGAAGTGGGCCTTGCACTTCTTGCCGGCGATCGTCACGGCGGCCTCGCCGAAGTCGAACTGGGCGCGGCCGGGTGAGTGGGCAAGGGGCACGAAGACCTCGGCTGAGTGGCGGCGCAGACGGGCCACCGCCTCCTTTACCTGGGTGATGCCGCCGCCGTAGCCGTGCTCGTCGCGCAGGCGCTCGAAGATGCGCTTGGCGGTGTGGCGCTGCTTGGCTGGCGCCTCACGATCGGCGGCGAGGATCTCCTCGATGATGGCAAGGTAGGGTGCCAGCTTGGTCTGTGGACGGGGCATGCTCTGGCGGTAGCCGGGCGGCTCGCTGTGGGCGAGTATCTTGTTGAGGGTCTTGTGGGCGATGCCGTACTGCCTGCAGACCGCTCGCTTCGAGGCGCCCTGCACGAGCACCGCTCGCCGGATGTCGGTCCAGTCCTGCATATCGGTGAACACTCCTTACTCCTGCTTCGCTCGGATGCCCCGACTCCCAGACCGAAGGTCAGAGAAAGCGGAGTCCGGGCGCAAACAGGAACGGCGGGGGTGTTGACCTTTTCGACCGGCTTTTTCAGGGCCGCCAGTGTTCGCCTTTTCGACCGGCGTTTACAGCTGTCGCGGTGCCGACATCGACGATGTACTCGTAGCTGTGCTCGCCTCTGCGGCGGATGTGCCCGCGCATGCTGTTCCCCTTGACGCGCGTCTGTACCTAGCGCGACGAGCTTCGCTCTGGGGAGCGAGGCCAGCAACGCTGGATGGAGCTCCGAAAGCACCGGCGCAAGGGGCGCGGCGCACCTGATTGGAGCGCCCGTCGGCGTCGGCCGGTGGCGGAGCCCTGTGCATAGACCGGGCCGCCAGCAAAGCGAGCTGACGGCCCGATCGCCAGGCCCGACGCATATGCTGGTTTTGGGCCTGTCAGGGTGGTCCGGGGGGGCGGATTCTTGAGCTGGTTACCCGGCGCCCCATGGCGCCATGCCGTTGCGGGCGGCGCCGTCTCGCAGACCTGCCGACGGTCAGTCCCGTCGACCGTGGAGGCCGCGGCAGATTCGAGAGGCGCCACTGCCCAGTCGGCCCCAGCCAACACTCGGAGTGCGCCCCGCGGCAAAGGATCTGGCTCCGCTCTGTATTAGATGGGGGCCGCTAGGCCCTCTGGATGGCCACCAGTCTTGTCATCGAAATCTCGGTTCCGCCGTCGACGCTGATGGCCAACTCGTCCATGAGTCGGGCTACAAGATAGAGTCCGCGCCCACAGGTGCTCTGCGGGTCAGGGGAGCGGCCCGGATCGCAGCGTCTAAGGTCGATACCGCAACCGCTGTCGCTGACCAGCACGGTGACCCGGTCATCGGCCACGCTCAGACGTATGACGATGTCGGCGAGGCTGCCGCTGTGTCTGATGGCGTTACTGCAGCACTCATAGAGGCAGAGGTGGATGTCGCGAACCGTGTCGTCGTCCAGCTTGTGGGCAAGTAGAAAGGCCCGCGCCCGTTCCACGTGGCTTGAGAGCATCGAGGCATCGGCAGGCACGCTGAGCCACAAGACCGCTTCCCGCACTGAGGCCATCTTCTTCCACTTGCCATCGAGCCGATCGGCTCAATTGCCGCGACGCGCGCGGCTGCGGGGTGGAAGAAGAGGAGGCAAGAAGCCTCTCCGACCTGCAAGCACCCATGGCAGTCTACCCGGCCGAGACGATGGGCAGGCCCCGTCCGTCTTCGTGTCTCGCGGAACGACCACCCGCGTTCAGGGCTCAGGGACCCCGCGGCCGGGCGACTGTTGGGGATCGGCGTCCCGGCGGCGGCCGAGCAGTGCAGCTACTCGGTGCGTCGCCGGTGTCGGCTTTGCGCCGGTCAAGGCGCTCGCCTGCAGCCAGAAGAGGAGGCGTACCTGTTGACGTGTCAGGTGCCGCGGCCACCTCGACGCGATGACGAGACCGCGGCGCCAGGGGGACGCACGTTCACGAGGAATGGATGACCTCGCTCGCCCGGGGCGCGCTCCGTGGAGCACCCGTAGAATGGAACATGGTCGTTACCTCCGAGACGTGCATTGCGGAAAGGCCCTTCGGCAACCCGCGATGCTACCCGCCGCAGGCGCCGACCACATCCATGATGTCTAGACAAACGTCCCAGTTCGGATGCACTTGGCGGCGGTCAAGTTAAGCGGGCAAAGGGCCTCGACCCTGTCGGCGTCGAACGCGCTCTTCGAGTTGCAAGCTCGAGCTTCGACAGCGGTCAGTTCGGCACGACCTACACACCGCAGGGCTGCGGCGAGATCTACACGGTGGCATACTTGGTCACGTCGGTGCCGGCGAGCGGGGCCGTCAATTACCTCCAGGTCCAACTGATCCGGGCCGATGCAAAGCGGCATGGAGACAAATAGAGAACAGCGCACCTTCAGTCTCAGCGAGGTCGTCAGGGCCGGCCGATTGGCCGAGGCCACAAGCGAGGGCGGCGCACGCCTACGCTACCGGCCGGACCTGCAGCGCCTCGGGCACGGCGCGCTCATCGAGGTGCGATGGCAGGATAGGGAAGGTGAACCATCCTTTGACCTTGTCGAGGTCGCTCCCGACAGCTGGGGTGGTCTTGAGGTAAAAGAGGCGAACATCCTGCACGCTGAATTCCTGGTGTGCGCAGCCTTCCGCATACCCGATGTACCCACCGAGGGCTGGCGGCACACAGCGGGCTGTGACTGCCCAGATTGTCGCGCTTAGGACCTATCCCGACAGGGCGACAGCAAGTTGAGTTCGGTGAGCCTTTTTGAATGCCAACAGTCCGCTGGCGAACTCCAGCAGGGCGAGGTGGTTCTCGGGTTTCTTCGACCAGCGGATGAACAGGGCGCGGTTGCGATTCAACCGGGAGTGGCAGGCCTCCACGACCCAACGCCGGGCCTTCCAGCCGGGTGTGCGGAGCTTCTCGGCGATCTCCTCGCTGCGGCTGCGGCTGCGGATGTCGGCCGTGAAGCCGTAGTCGGCGACCAGCTCGCGCGAGGCGGCATTGTCGTAGCCGGCGTCCAGACAAGGGCCCTGAGGCGCCTCCCCGGTGGACTTCGGCCGTGCGATCGGCGTCGAGTCCAGGGTTGTCTTCAGCAGCAGGTGGTCGTTGCGGTCGGCGCCCTCGCAGCAGAGCCGGAGCGGGACGCCGGCGACCTCGGTGACCAGCAAACGTTTCGCCCCCTTTTGCACCCCCTGTCGGGACAGGTACTTAGACTTCGGCGTCCTTATCCGGGTGGTGCTCGAGCAGATGTGTTTGAGCCGTCATCGCCCGTCAGCGGTCCTCGCCCGACAACCTCGCCGCCCGCCGACGCAGGCGTCCGCCGACGGGTGCAGAACAAACGCTTGTAGGTCTGAGCTGACCCCGCGGAGGATGGTCGTGTCACGACTCGCCCTGCTCCTCACCCTATCGGCGACGGCGCTCGCCGTGCTGCTTGCTGGCTGCGGCGGCCTGCCCAGCGGTGCTGTAGCCACGGTCGACGGAGTGCCGATCAGCAGGGCGAGCCTCGAGCGATACCTGCACCAGATGCTAGGTGCCAAAGCGACCCTGCCCCGCCCCGGGACTCAAGCCTACGACATGGAGGTCTCGAGCGCTGTGACGTCGCTCGTGCAGCAGCAGGTGATCATCGGCGCGGCGTCCCGTCTTAAGGTCAGTGTCAGCGGCACGCAGGTGCAGGCGCAGCTTACCCAGATGGCGGCGAGGGAGGGTGGCGTCCAGAAGCTCTACGCGGCGGCCCAGCAGGCCGACATTGCACCGGGGCAGCTGACCGGCTATGTGAGGGAGGAGATGCTGAGCGAGGCCGTCTACCAGAAGATCGCGGCCAGATTCACACCGACCGACAGAGCGATGCTCGCATACTACCGATCGCACAAGACGCAGTACGAACAACCGGCCACGCGCACCGTGCGCCACGTGCTAGTCAAGACGAAGGTCGAGGCCCTGCGGGTCCGCGCTCTGCTTGTCGCGGATCCCAGCAACGCCGACTGGGCAAGGGTCGCCAAACGTTACTCGATCGACAAGGCCACCAAGGACAAGGGGGGTGACCTGGGTGCCGTCACGCCCGGGGAGATGGTTGCGCCGTTCAACAAGGCAGCCTTCTCGCTTGACATCGACGCGATCTCACGGCCAGTGCACTCCGTCTACGGCTGGCACGTCCTCGAGGTGACCGCGATCACGCCGGCCAGGCTCACGAGTTTCTCCTCCGCCGAGGCCTCGATTAAGAGCGCGCTCGTTGCCCAGGGTTGGCAGTACTGGCTGACCTGGAACCAGAAAGGCGCGAACGTGGTCTATGCGACCGGCTACGACCCGGCTCTACTGACCGCCTCGCCCAGCCCCTCGCCGGCGCACTCTGCGGCACCGCCACTTTCGCGCCCGCCTTCACCGTCGCCGTCGGCGAGCAAGTAGGGAACCTCGTCCCCGACTGCGGCGACATGCCGACGCGAAGCCCCTCACGATCGCAACCGTCTCACACCGGACCCGCGCGCGCCGCCCGGTCAACTCCGGTGATGCAGTCTACGGCGCGATTCGTCGATCCAGCCAGTGATCCGCTCCAGCCAAGAAGAGGGAGCGGCCGGGCGCTCGGGAGCCAGTTCACTGATAGCACTGACAGGCTACAGTTTTGCGCCCGGTTGCCGAACGAGACAGAATGGATGGGAAGCGTCACAAGTACGCGCTTAGACTAACTCGATCCGAGAGTGACGGCGCACAGCATGCGGCCGCCGGCGCGCTTACGTTGACCGTTCCCTCAGAAGTACACAATCCCCCGGAGTCCGTCCTCGGCGTGGCTGTGAGCCATGTCGATGCACTGAACGACCGACCGACGGCTGTCGCAAACTCGACCGGGCGCGGCGGCAAGCTGACCTTGATCGTAGCCGTCGTGTTGTTCTTCGTGGCCCTCGGCTGGGTCGCCCCATTCTCGCGCTTCGATGAAGCGTACGACTTGAACGTCTACCGAAACGGCGGCATTGCTGTTCTACGCGGCGGCGATCCGTACAACGAGCCGCCCCACTACGTCGGACCGTACTTCACCTATCCGCCATTCGCGGCAGTACTTTTTTCGTCTCTTGATGCCCTTACCCTCAGCGAGGACCGCATTGTCGCGATCGTCGTATCACTTGCCTGTCTCCCGCTTCTCGCCGCGCTCTCAATTCGCGCAGAGCATCCGGTGGCGCAACTCGGCGACCCTGCCCTATGGACGGTGATTCTCGCCGCGACTTCCATGGGTCTCTTACTCGAGCCGGTGATTAGCACGCTTGCCTTTGGGCAGGTCAACCTGCTCCTCGCGCTGTTCGTCATGACCGACCTTCTCCCACGACGGCGCCGGCTGCCACAGGGTGTGCTCGTCGGCGTCGCCGCCGGTGTGAAGCTCGTTCCAGGCCTCTTTCTTGTCTACCTGCTGCTCACCCGACAGGTGCGTGCCGCGACTTGGGCGGCGGGCACGTTCGCGGTGACTGTCGCGGTTGGGTTTGTTGCGACGCCCGAGGGGGCCTGGAGGTATTGGACGCGCTACATATTTGACCCATCCCGGGCTGGGCCAATCGGGTATGTCGGCAACCAGTCGCTGCGAGCGGCACTCACGCGACTTGGGGATAGCCCTGGCGAAGTGCGCCCCCTGTGGCTTGTCTCAAGTCTCGTAGTACTGGCCCTAGGGCTCCAGATCAGCGTGCGCTTTCGCAGATCTGGTCGTGACCTGGCCGCCGTTTGCACCGTGGCGCTCGCGGGGCTGCTCGTCTCACCAATATCGTGGAACCATCACTGGGTCTGGGCCTTGCCCATTGCCCTGCTTCTACTAGTCAGTCGGGATACAGTTGGTCGCTGGACTTGGAAGTTGGTCGGGGTGGCGTGGTCCCTGCTCTTCTGTCTGGCACCGATTTGGTGGGTGCCGAATCCATTCGCGCAGGTGCCCCATAGGGTTGGACAACAGCTCGCGAGCAACTCGTACACGATCGCTGGCCTCCTCATGCTCCTCTGCTTGGGCCTGCTGGCCCATCACATTGATGCTCGGGCGACATATTGGCGACGTGGTCGAGAAATGAACCAATAGCACCGACGCTAACTTCGCCAGGTTCCGCCTTGTTAGTCGTCCGCTCCGTCATCAGCACCACGGCCAGCAACAGCGCCTGCATCGCAACTTGGTAGAAGTACTTGCTTGTCTCGAGAGACGGCATGAGTACCTCCGACGAGGCAGCCAAAAATACCATCAAGAAGGCAAGCGCAGCAAGAAGTGCCGTCCATACGACCTCGGGCTCGCGTCTCATTGTCGCCATGACGGCGGACATCACTGCTAGGGGGAAGACGCAGAGCACGAGTTTGTAGTCGTTGCTGATGCTCGGGATGACCATCATGACGGGCGTGCACGAGGCGGCTGCCAGAATGATACGCCGATCATTCATCCTCTTCCTGACTAGCGCTAGAAGTGTCCCCCCCCATAGGGCCAACGGCACGAGGAGCAGAGGATACAGAATCCAGTCGGGAGCTCCCGTCGCGCGCAGTTGGTGGGCCATGGCGGCAGCGGATCCATTGAGCCAACCGAGACGTGTCGGGCTGGCCTGCATGGAGCCCAGGGTGTCAAGCGAGCGACGCAGGTTGGCGGGACCACCCGCCAGCAGGGCGACCAGTGTCGTGACGATGGCAGGGACCACCGCACGCCAGCGGTAGCGCCAGGCGAGAACCACAAGCAGGGCGGCCGGGTAGAGCTTCAACCCGACGGCAACGGCGAGACACGTTGCCGCCGGCCACGCATTACGAGGGCATCGGATCAGTAGCCACACCGACAACAGTGAGAAGACCAGTGCGTAGAGGTCGATGTTGCCACGCTCGACTTCGTACATGAACCCGTAGGAGGTCAGAAGCCAAAAACCCATTACGAATGCAATCTCTCTCATGCTTACCGCCCGGCATTCGCCAGACTCGTCGGGAGAGCAAGCGGCCTTGGAAGCAAGAGTAGCGCTGAGGATGCTCGCCACGAGCGCGAGAACCGTGAGAATGCACACCTGAATCGCATACCCACTAGCGAAGCTCACCAGCGTGAATGGCCTTCCGAGGAGCAGCGTGAGGGGCGGCCAGCCGCTAGTTGCTGTGGAAAACGATTGAGCGGGACCGTAAAGGCCGTCGCGAAAGTCGATACCCGCGGGGTGTACCAAAGGCAGTAGCACGCTCCAGACGGTCGATCTCCACCTGAGCCACTGCGCTACGAAGTTCCATCCCCACTCAACGAAGGCGACCACGGCCAGCCACATGATGACATTCATCGACCTGCGCCCAATTCCCGCGGCAACGAGCCCCGCGACGAAGCCCGCGACAGCGATTGAGAGCGCCATTGTTAGGCGTGAGTCGACGAGGAAATACCCGCCTCCGGTGACGAGCACTGCAGCGCACAGGCCGAACCCGACCGTACCGATGGCAAAGCCCATCCGAGCGCTGCGGTTGTTCACGGTGGCCCAGTCACCGACCGCTTGGGTGGACGCTCGATGAGGATTGCCCGTCACATGAGCCGCTTGGAGGCATGGCCGAGCGACCAGGTAAGCGTCGCCAAAGGCCGTGGATCGTGAGCGCGGATAGCGGTCGCAGACGCAGGTTGATTACCCAAACCTTCTTGGCGACGACGGCCGAGCGAGGCATCCAATGCCCCCCCTCGCTATGCGGCTGATTCGTTCCAACAGACCAATCGTACAGGCAGGCCATGCGCCCGAGACTTCGGCTACAGTAGTCGAAGGAGCCGACCGCCGCTTCGCCGCCGCGACCAGCCTCAACGGCCTGCTGCTCCGCAAGAGCCCTGTCACGCCCACGGGAGGCGGCAACGCGTTGCGGTGCGCAGCAGCAACGGCTCGCCAGTGAGGCCACATTCCCGCAAGTGCTGCTGGCACGAGACACCGACTGGAGTACAGGCTCGTGCCGCCAATGAGCGGGGGTACGAGCCGGCGCGCACGCTCGCCACAGCCGACGGCCGGCGGACTGCTGATGACCAGGGCCGAAGAGCCAAGTTCGCCGAGACGCTGACCCTCGATTCTGAAAGCTACTGGCGTGAGACGGCGAATGCAAGACCGTCTGAAACAACTGGCGATGTGCAAGTCTCAAGACGTTCCTTCTCGGTGCACATCTCACACCTCGTCGCATCCCATATACCTAGCGGCTGTCCGTCTACAGTGCAGTCTTCGAACCGAATCGCCGTGAAAGGGGCGAGACCATGACCAGTCTCGTGGCCTTCGACGATGATTTCTGCACTGGCACATGAGGCGCGTACATCCGTCCCGACAATCGAGTAGATGAGCCCCCCCGCCTGGTCCTCCAGCGTCAGTCTGAAACGATGTGATCCGAGGTAGACAACCTGCGCGGTTATCCGATCTCCCGGGAGGATACTCACGTGACCGTAATGGGGCGGCGCTGGGAACAGCTCGTAGAAGGCTACGCAGGCGCCCTCGCACGAATCGGTGCCAATCTGTTCAAGCACCTTGCCCGTACTTCCGTCGAGCCCGACCCAGATAGCGACGTGGTGTTTGAACGCTGCCGCTACCGAAGGTTGAGTCCAAGTCGCCCTAACGCTCTTGAAGCGCCCACTTGAGATGCAGTAGCCGGCCCAGTCGGTCGTCAGATTGGGGAACAGCTGGGCAAATATGTCGTGCGGCATCCAACTGCTGCAACTGCGCCAGTCCGTGCCGCACCACACCATGCGCCACCGTTGGTCGGTTAGCCGCGCGACTACGAATCCGCCGTAACGATGACTCGGTTCGGCGAAACCCGCCGTCCACCATGTGCGCTTCGGACCGGAGGCGACTTCGACGTCGTGAACCTGAGCGGAATCGACGGCGATATGGCGCTGGGCTAGGAGGCGAACGATCGCACGTCTCGCGTCTCCCGGAGGTGGCGCCATCTCACCCGTCAACGGATGCGACACGTGCCCGTGGGTTGGACGGGAGCCGACGCTCGAGAAGAGCTGGACGAACACCAACGCGGCGGCCATCACCGCAATCATGGCAGGTACCACCGGAAGGGTGTCCCGACCTCTTCGCGAGTCGTACGGACGTGGCGCGTGGTCCTTCACAAGCGGTCGTCGGCTCCGCAGCTGGCGACTGCACCACGTATCTTCCGGACGCGTCTCCGCCAACGCGGTGTGCCACCCTTCGTCGCCGTACTGTTCCCAGAAGATGGCAACAACGCTGCTGAGCTCGTGGCCTGGCCACAATAGCTCTCGAGTGCTGGACGGATTGCGGTGAGCCGAAGACTTGGACCAGCGTGATTTCTCATGAGCACCGGCATTCTGCGCTTTGAGAACCTTTCAAGCTGCCGTTGAATCTATCGTCACAACTGGGTCGCGATTCAACACATAACACATTGTAGTAACGACGGCTCCACCTCCCACTGGGACTCCAAACTGACCGCCGCTTGGTGCCAGCGGAATGGTGAGCGTCTCTTCTTAATGGCATCGTAGCCTGCGGATCTCAGGCGGCACCCACGGGAACCTACTCCGTCTACCAGAATGACGACGCCTTTGCCTCGAGACAAGCGCCGACCCTGTCACACGCGCTGCGAAGAAGACACCTACTACATTGCATGAGCGTTTGAAGGTAAGTCTGCAGATGGAAGGGAGGCTGCGGTGGTTCGAGTTACACGGCGCGCCGACACTTCTCGCGAGTCGCAGTCTCAAGTTGTACTGGCGTCGCTCCGATATTGGCGGTTGACGAGCGATTATTCAACTAACCCATTAGGCGAAGCGGTGGTGGGGAAACGACTGTCCCCATGCGAGGAAGGAAGAGCGATGGTCGACGCTGCCGGTGTCACCAAGGAGGGCGAAGGAAGAGCCGACCAGGGCGTTCGCGCCTTCAGTTTGATTGAGTTGCTCGTCACCATCACCCTCGCCGGCATCATCTTTTGCGCCATGGTGCCGTTCTTCGTGAGCGTCCTCAAGACGACGTCGACCAGCAACCGCCGGGTGGTCGCCACCAACCTGGCGCAGCAGCGCCTGGAAGCGACGCAGATGCTGGCCTTCAGCGACATCACGCAGACCAACCTGAACTCGACCACCTTCGCCGCCGGGCAGTTCAACCCGAGCTTCACACCGGCCAAGGGCGGGCAGCCCTACACCATCACCACCACGGTGACGACACCCACACCCACCGCCAATCCTGCCTACAAGACCGTCACGGTCGCCGTGACGAACCCCATGGACCACTTCACCACGACGGTCAGCAAGGAGATCATGAACCCCGCCGCCATCACCAGCACGTCGACCACCGGCACGGGCGGCTCGGGCAACTACTCCATCACCGTGAGCTTCAAGAACGCCGCCGAGGTCACCTCGCCGGGCTGCTATGTGATCCAGTACGCGATGGACACGAGCGCCTCGCCGACGCCGAAACCGACCGCCACCGTCACCATGTCGCCAACGATGATGCCGTCCCCTCAGCCGTCGCCGGCATCCACGGCGTCGGTCACCTGGAACAACCTGCCGGGGGGGATGGGCTACCTGTACACGGTGACGGTCGACTGCGGCAAGGCCGTGACGCCGGTGGAGACGTCGTCGGCGTTCCACCTGCTGAGCAACTGGTGGATGAAGTTCGACACGAACCCCGGCGGGTCATGAGCTCGCCGATGCTTCTCCGGACACGGCGGGGGAGCCGCCAGGATGGCTTCACGCTGGTCGAGCTGCTGGTCAGCATGACGATCCTGGTGATCGTCTCGACCATGATCATCGGCACCTGGATCGCCTTGACGGACAGCTCGGCCTTCGCTCAGTCCGAGGACACCGCCGCCTCGTCGGCCGCCTACGCCATCGACCGTGTATCGGCCGAGCTGCGCGACGCGCAGCCGCCCAGCACGAGCAGCACGACGCCGTTCATCTTCTCAACTGCGATCTCGTTGCCCAACACCCTGACCAGTCCGCTCGTGTGCGACGGCTACGACTGCACGTTCTACTCCGCCTACAACAACCCCCTCGCGGCGTCGCAGAGCGGGGCAAACGGTGTGAGCGAGCTGCTGCCGACGGCCGTCTGGCTCGACTCCTCGGGCAACCTGTGGTGGGTGCGCGACACCAACGGCGACGGCAGCTTCGACGCCGGCGACAAGGCCATCCTGCTGGCGCGCAACGTGGTGAACAACGCGTCCGGCATCAACCGCCCGATCTTCACCTACGTCTTCTGCAGCTCGGGTGGGGTCTACAGCACGAGCAACAGCCTCACCGCCGCCAACTGCTCGACGCTCGTCGCCATCGACATCGAGATCGTGGTCGACCAGAACCTGAAAAACGCACCGACCTACGTCGACTACGTCTCGACGGTCTGCCCCCAGCACTAGAAGGAGCGACGATGCACAAGCTCCGCGACGACGACGGCTTCGGCCTCCTCTTGCTCATCTGCCTCGTGGCCGCGCTGGCGATCCTGGCGGCCGCGTTGGCCATGATGGTGACCAACCGCCAGCAGACGGTCTTCAAGGCGCGCAACACCAAGACCTCGCTCTACTACGCCGAGGCCGGGCTGAACAGCGCCATGACCAGCCTCGAGAACAACACGGCCTGGCTGACGTCGGGCTTCACGCCGACCACCACGGCGCTCAACACAGACTACACGACCCTCGCCAGCGCCCCCACGGTCACGTACGCCGTCTACGACAACCTCACCCCGGTCAACCAGGCCGTCACCTACGACTCGAACGGCGACGGCAAGGTGTGGGTGCAGGCCACGGTGACCTGGGACGGCCGGACCACCACCGTGCGCCAGCTGCTCAGCTCTTCGACGACGACGTCGGTGCTGCCGCTGGCCGCGGCCTGGACCGACACCAACATGACGCTGAGCGGCTCGAGCAACATCTACGCTGTCACCACCAGCGGTGGCAACTGCACGTCGGCACCCTACGAGACGACCGTCATGGTGGGCGGCAACTTCACCGGCACCAGCAGCAGCACCCTGGCCGATCCCGGCCAGACCGCGCAGTCGCTCGGCCTGCAGGTGAACGGCTCCGTGTCCGGCGTGCCGTCGAGCGTCACGCACACCACGGGCGGCGTCGGCCTGCTCTCCGACTACTTCAACGGCGCCGAGCAGATGAACACAGTCCAACAGGCCCAGCTCGCCATCTCGAACCAGGCGACGCTGTTCGATTCGGCCGGCACCAGCGTGACCTCGAGCACGACGCCGTACACCACCTGGACGAGCACCGCGAGCCAGACCTGGACGGCGCCGACGGGCACCGATTACGTGGTGCCGAGCAGCTGCAACAGCGGCAACCTGACGATCGCGCCAGCAAGCGGCAAGGTCAGCGTCTACAACTTCAACAGGCTTTGGGTGGCCGGCAACCTCACGATCTCGGGCAACGCGACGGTCAACACCACCGGCCTGTACGTGGGCGGCAACCTGACGATCACCGGCACCACGGCGGCCAGCCTCACCGACTACCTGGGACCGGTCTACGTGGTCGGTCACGTGTGGTGGGAGGGCTGCACGAACAGCAACGCCACCACCCTGAGCGTGAGCACGGCCACCGCGACGGCCACGACCTCGCCACAGCCCATGTTCTGCAAGATCCTCTCGGTCGACGGCGACCTCAACGATGGCTCGGCCGACAACCAGACCTACGACACCACCAACAAGCCGGGCCCGACCAGCATCACCCTGGGCGACATCTGGGTCGACGGCGACGCCGGCACCGGCGACATCGCCGTCAACTTCTCGGGCCCCTCGGCGGTGACCTCGACCGTCATGTGCACCGTGCTGGCGACGACCGAGCAGACCCACTCAAACGGCGACGTGAACTTCGGTACGCTGGCGCAACCGATGGTCTACTTCATGGTGTGCGACAACGACAGCCTCTACAGCAACACCATGCAGTGGGACGACACCGGCACCTACTACGGCGTCATGATCCTCTTCGAGGCCGAGGACGATATCAACTCCGGCAGCATCGTGGGCGCCGTGCTCGAAGGCTGCCCCAAGGCGAGCGACGACACCGGCACCGACATCACGATGTCGGGGGGATCGATCTGTTACAACCCCACGGTCATCAACAACATCAACATCGCCTCGCTAAAGACGACGACCGTCGCGGCCATGCCGGGCACCCTCCAGGAGATCGCGGGCGAGTGAGGATAGAAGTGGCCGGGTTGGCCTGGACACTTGGCAGTGCTCTAAGAAGGCCTTTCACAATGAAGGGTTGCCTCTCCTGAACGGCGAATTGCCCCGACCGATGTAGTCGATCGTCGGAGGTGAGGGAGGTGCCGTCCAGGTTCGAGATCGATGACGAGCTGTGGGCTGAGGTCGAGCCGCTGATCCCCCTACGCCGGCGTCGCCGGCGCTACCCCGGCCGCCGAGCTTTGTCGGACCGCTTGGTGTCGAACGGCATCCTCCACGTGCTGCACACGGGGATCGCCTGGGAGGATCTGCCCCAGGACTACGGCTACGGCTCGGGGGTGACCTGCTGGCGACGGCTGCGTGATTGGCAACGGGCCGGCGTCTGGGAGGCCCTCCATCAGCGCCTGCTCGTGCGCCTCAATGCCACCGGGGCAATCGATTGGTCGCGAGCCGCCGTCGACGGCTCTCACATACGCGCCCTTTTGGGGGGCTCCTGACCGGGCCATCCCCGGTCGATCGTGCCCGCAGGAGGCTCGAAGCACCACCTCCTGGTCGATGCTACGGGCATCCCCCTGGCGGTCACGCTGACTGGCGGCAACAGCAATGGCATAACCCAGCTGCTGCCGCTTCTGCAGGCGCTGTACGCCCGGCCCGTCAAAGGAAAGCGCGGCCGGCCGCGTCGCAAGCCCGACCGCCTGCTGGCCGACCGTGGCTACGACCACGACAGGTACCGTCGTCTCCTGCGCAGGCGCGGCATCCGGCCACTGATCGCCCGTCGCGGCGTCGCGCACGGCTCCGGCCTGGGGCGCGAGCGCTGGGTGGTGGAGCGCGGCTTCGCCCATCTGCATGCCTTCCGCCGCCTGCGCGTCCGCTACGAGCGCCGCCCCGAGATCCACATCGCCTTCCTCACGCTGGCCTGCGCGATCCTCTGCTGGCGACGTCTCAAGTCATTGTGAAAGGGGTTCTAAGGTGATGAACCTCTTCATGCAGCTGCTTGTTGTGGACGTAGTGTAGGCCAGTAGACCTCATCGGGCGTGCGGTCGTTGAGGCCTTGATGCCGGCGGCGGTGGTTGTAGAAGTCGAAGTAGGCCCCGAGCCCCCGGCGCGCTTCGACGAGGTTCTCGTAGGCTTTCAGGTAGACCTCCTCGTCTTGACGGACTCGATGAAGACGTTGTCGAGCCAGCGGCCGCGGCCATCTATACTGATCAGAATGTCGCGGTCGCGGAGCACGCTGGTAAAGCCCTCGCAGGTGAACTGCGAGCGCTGGTCTGAGTTGAAGATCTGGGGCGCCTGGTAGCGCTCCAGGGCCTCTTCGAGCGCCGCGATGCAGAAGCCGGCGTCCAGGGTTTCGAGAGCCGCCAGGAGAGTACCCGCCGGCTCGCCCAGTCCATGATCGCCGTCAGGTAGCAGAAGCCCTTGTGCATCGGCAGGTAGGTCACGTCGCACGACCAGGCGTGTGAACCGCCCCGAGACGTTCAGTGGAGGCTCTGCTGTTTGAGTCCTTCCTCTTGGACCGCGGCTGCGGCCTGAGCATAGTACGCTTCCTCGAACTCCGCCGGCGGGATGTAGCCGATCGGCTCAAGTGGCCGCACGTGGTTGAACCAGTCGACCCATTCGAGGGTCGTAAACTCGACCTCCTCGAGGCCCTTCCAGGGCCCCTGGTGGCGGATCACCTCGGCCTTGTAGAGACCGATCACGCTCTCGGCTAAGGCGTTGTCGTAGGCATCGCCACGGCTGCCCACCGAGGTCTCGATGCCGGCCTCTTCGAGACGGTCGGTGTAACGGATCGAGAGGCACTGGACGCCGCGAGTGATGGACCAGGCCCTCGCCGGCCTCCTGACGTTGCCAGAGGGCCATCTCCAGAGCGTCGAGGGCGAGGCCGATCCTTAGGTGGTTGGCCGCCTGCCAGCCGACGATGCAGTGGCTAAAGACATCGAAGACGAAGGCGACGTAGACGCAGTCCGACCAGGTGCGCACGTAGGTGAGGTCGGCGACCCAGAGACGGTTGGGCGCCTCGGAGCTGAAGTCGCGCTCGACGAAGTCATCGGGCCGCAGGGCGCTCTCGTCGGGTACGGTCGTGAAGACGCGCTTGCCGCGCACGACGCCACGCAGGCCCTCCTCGCGCATGAGACGCTCGACCGTGCAACGGGCGACGCCGATGCCTTCGCGCTTGAGCTGCCGCCAGACCTTGCGCAGGCCGTAGCGCCGCCGGCTGGCGCCGTAGGCGCGACGGAACTCGGCCAGCAGCCGCTCGTCGCGCAGGGCGCGCGGCGAGGGGGTCGCGTCTTGGCCGCGTAGTAGCTCGACGGGGCGATCGGCAGCATCTCGCAGATCGGCTCGAGTCCGTAGGCCCTGTGGGCGTCGATGAAGGCGCTCAGCGCTTGCCGTGGCGGTCGAGCTCCGCCCCGAAGGAAGTTGCTGCCGCCTTGAGGATCTCGTTGGCGCGCCGCAGCTCGCGGTTCTCGCGCTCGAGAGCCTTCATGCGCTCGCGCTCGGTGGTCGTCAGGCCGGGGCGCAGACCCTCGTCCGTCTTAAGCTCGGCGCACCATCCTCTCAAGAGTTGGAGCCTCCAGGAAAGCCGGCGGTTCAATATCGAAATCAGTGCTTAATTGGGCTTGACCCCTGCATCGCCACCGGTTGCCTGCCGCACGTCGAGCCCGCACCTTCAGAGCCGGCCTCGAGGGAACGGTAGAGCGACGCCCCACCCTGCGTAAGTACACAGCGCTCTCACGGCGATAGAGGCTGGAGGCCGACTCACGAAGGGAACGTCGAAGGGCGGCCCTTGCGGGCCGCCCTTCGACATAGACATACATGCAGTCGTCCAGGTCAAGGCACGGTGAAGTTGGTGCCGCTCGACGTGTAGCCGACGAGACTGTAGGTGTTGCTGGCGGCCGTGTAGTTGTAGTTGCCCCACGAGTTGGCCTGCTGCGACATGGGCGTGCCTGTGAAGGGGTTCTTGGGCCACGAGCTCACGTACGGAGTGCCGCTCGGGTCGTTCAGGTTGGTCGAGCTGACGCTCGCCGGATAGCTGTCGTTGTTGTCGACCGCGTAGCTCTGGACGCCGATCTGGATCGAGTGGATGCCCTCCTTGACCGCCGCGTCCTTGGCCTTGTTGCGCTGGCTCAGGAACATCGGGATGGCGATCGCCGCCAGGATACCGATGATGATGATGACGATCAGGAGTTCGATCAGGGTGAAGCCGTGCTGACCCTTCTGCTTCGAAATCTGCTTCATTGAGTTGTCACCTCCTCCCGTTCGTCTTTGCTTACAGAAACAAACCAGTCAATCGCCACAAAGAAGGACCTGTGGCGAAGCACCACGGGCCCTTCAGATCGTCTTGCTGCGGCAACCCAGCCGACTCCTGATCTGAGTCCTGTGGCTTTGCGCCCCACCCTTGCGGATGGTTTGCCTTTTCGCACCTTTAGCCTGCCTCGGTTCCAGAAACCTAGACACCTTTCTAGGCATGCACCTATCTATCGGCAGCGCCATGCAGGGACTTGACCTCGCACTAACGTGCCCCGTGGTTAGCGTCCGCAGGCGTGGTGTGCGAAGAACATCTACGGAATGGTTGCCTTGAGACGAGGTGAGTCGTCCAAGGTTTGACGTAGGCTCGATTTCTTGGAGGATCAGATTTTCGAAGGAAGGAGACCGTCTCACGCGGGAAGACCGGCGAAGTACCCGCCCGAGTTTCGTGAGCGCTCCGGGCCGCGTCCGTCAAGGTGGTGTACGAGGTTCTCCGCTCCATCCGTCTCTCTGACGCTCAGCTCGCCATGAGCTGAGCGGGTACCTCGTCCGCACCGTCGAGCTCGTGGACGGTCGCGGGCCGGAGCTTCTCGAGCGATCCGGCGCTCATGTAGCGGCGCGCCACCGCCCACTCGTCGTGCTGCTCAGCGAGCACCATGCCGATCAGCCTGGTCACGGCGTCCCGGTTGGGGAAGATGCCGACCACGTCGGTCCTGCGACGGATCTCGCGGTTGAGCCGCTCCTGAGGGTTGTTGGACCAGATCTGCGTCCAGTGCTCGACCGGGAAGGCGGCGAAGGCGGTCACGTCGGGAGCCGCCTCTTCGAGCATCTCGGCGACCTGCGGGAAGCGCGCCCGCAGCTGCTCGACGACGCGACCGAGCTGGGCGGCGACCTCCTCGGGGCAGGGCTGCGCGAAGATGGTGCGCACCATGGTGGCCACGAAGGGCTGGGCGCTTCTGGGCACGCGGCAGAGCACCTTTGCGCATGAAGTGCGTCCGGCAGCGCTGCCAGCTGGCGCCGGGCAACAGCGCGTCGATCGCCTTGGTGAGGCCACGGTGGTCGTCCGAGATGACGAGCTGCACACCGGCGAGGCCGCGCTCCGCAAGATCGGCCAGGAAGACCCGCCAGGCGGCCTCGTCCTCGCTTGTGAAGGTGTCGCAGCCGCAGATCTCGCGGTAGCCGTCGCCGTTCACGGCACTCGCCACGACACAGGCGCAGCGCACGATGCGACCGGCCTCGCGCACCCGCACGGCGAGGGCGTCGAGCCAGAGGTAGGGGTAGGGCCCGCCGTCGAGCGGTCGGGCGCGGAAGGCGGCCACCTCCTCGTCCAGGCTCTTGGCCATCTCCGAGACCGAGCTCTTCGAGATGCCCTCGATGCCCAGGGTGCGAATGAGGCCGTCGACACGGCGCGTGGAGACGCCCTTGACGTAGCACTCAGCGACCACGGCCACCAGGGCGCGCTCAGCACGGCGCCGGCGCTCGAGCAGCCAGTCGGGGTAGTAGCTGCCGCTCCTGAGCTTGGGCACCTGCAGGGCGATCGTGCCGGCGCGGCTGTCGAAGGGCCGCTCGCGGTAGCCGTTGCGGCGGTTCACGCGCTCCGCTGAGCGCTCACGGAAGGCGGCTCCGCAGAGCGCGTCCGCCTCGGCGCCCATGAGCGCCTCGGCGAAGCTCTTCACCATCTCGCGCAGCAGGTCGGGCTCGGCCTCGGCCAACTGCTTGCGCAGCCAGCCGAGGAGGTCCACGTTGGTCTCGACCACTGTCTCCTCCTCGTCTTGGGCTTCGTCACCCTCGTACGCTAACGCGCACCGTGCGCGTGGCGCGCGAGTCGCAGCATCCGACCGCCGGGGTGGCGCGCGACCTGGGCATCGACCGCGAGACCCTGCCCCTCTGGGTGCGCCAGGACGAGGCAGACGACGGCACACGCGCCAATCGCCTGGCCACGGCGGAGCGTGAAGAGCTTGCCGCCCTGCGCAAGGAGAACCGAGAACTCAGGCGTGCCAACGATATCCTGAAGGGCGCCAGCGCCTCTTTAGCGCGCGAGCTCGACTCGCCCAGACGGAAGTGAGCGCCTTCATTGACTCGTGTCGCGAGCGCTTCGGAGTCGAGCCGATCCGCCCCGAGATCGAGGTCTCAGCCAGCGCATACCGGGCGCGCCGTAGGCCAAGACCACTGGACGCAGATCTAGTCCAACAACCCGCAGGAGCGGCTCAACCGCGAGATCGGTCGCAGGACCGACGTGGTCGGCGTCTTCCCCAACCGTGACGCCGTGATCCGGCTGATCGGCATGGTCTTGGCCGAACAACAAGACGTGTGGGCGGTGGCGCGCCGCTAGATGAGCGCGGAATCGCTCGAGAAGCTCAAGCCCGCGACCGTGACGAGCTCGACGGCGCGGACGAGGTGCCCGTGGACATTCGCGAAGCTCAGCGAGGCCGAAGCCGGGGCGTCAACAGAAGCCTCCTTCCGAATCTCAGAATCGCGCCTTCGCAACCCTCCGGGAGTTGCGCTAAACCCTCTGGGTCTGCCTGCCGATAAAGACACTGCTCGATGAGGGTGAGCGTGACCTTTGCGGAACGCTTCATGTCACCTCACGGGCGAAGGGCGCAGAGTGATGACCTGCGCCCTTCGTCGTTCTCATAGGGTGCGACGCAGAAACGAGGAATCGCCAGCCCTCTAATACTTGGGCCGCATCCCACCGATGAGTGCCTTGACGATGAGGTGCATCGTCACGGAGTGAGGAGAGCCATTATGCCTAGTCGCCGTCCGGTAGTCGCCTTCATGATCTGCGCCGCGTTGGTCATGCCAATCGGCCTGTCGAGCTGCGCATCGTCCGCGCTGACGCCCAATGCATCGGGTTCTTCACCTACCGCGGCGCCACTCTCGGCCTTCCGCGAAGCTACTGTCCAGCGATACAGCATTTCGCTCCTTTACCCTCGCGGCTGGGTCAGTGCCGGCAGCACTGCGAATCATGGCAATCCCCGTGGCCCGCTACTTCAGCTGATATGGGGCAATCCCCTGGGCAAGGTGTCCAATGGCCATCTCGTTGACTCGTTTCAAGTAGCCGTATACGCGCTCAACCGTCCCGTGCATCCCGGGGATGTGATGTCACATGCCGACAACTTCAAGGCCATGGCTTGTAACATGGTGAAAGCCCTACCTCAGGTGTACGTGACTGATCCTCCCACGTTGGTGACCATCAATGGCACGCGCGGCATAGGCATGACGTACACCTTTGGACTCAACGGCACACCAACGGGGGCGATGTCCTACCTGCTGCCCCGAGGCCACTATGCCTACTGGGTCACTGGCCAGTCGAGCGCCGCGACTTGGCTGACCACTTGGTCCAAGCTAGGACCGGCCATGGCGTCCTTTACGATCGGCGGGGGCTCCCGCAGTTCGCGCGGGCGACACCCCTGAGATCGGTCGACTCCCTCGTTGAGGGCGGGTGTCCTTTCGCAGCCTCCCTTGGCGAGATGGGCGGCTACAGATCGGTGGTCGCGGCAGTTGACCATCATTGTGATCCACAGAAGTGGCCGGGCCGATTCGGACAGCCCGATAGGTGATACGGATCGCCAGGCACTCGTGTGTGCTCGTTGACTGCCGTGAGCAGACGCAGCTTGCGACCGCCGTGGTCCTCTCCGAGACGAAGTGGTATGCCCAGACGTGGTTCGGATGCTCCGGACGCAGACGATTGCAGGAGCCGTCGGCAAGCCAGAGGCGACCCCTCTCGGGCTGCCGCTTGAGCACAATCAGGCCCTCGGAGCGCCGTCTGCGCCGCGCCGTCTCGGACCCGAAACCAGAGGGCCTTACCGCCAGGTACTAAACCAAGTTAAGCGCTCGTAGTAACTAATTGAAGCAGCCCGATACATGAGAAAGGGCAGCCAAGCGAAGGTCATGCCGGAAACGGCTCCCGTCAAGAGCCAAATGGCGATTGTCCGCGGAACGGCGCCCTCCGCCCTGCCGCTACGTCTCATGCCGATGGCTGCAACGACCACAACGGCAACCGCCGCTAACGCAACGAGACGAACTGCAAGCGTCCCGCCAGCGGCCGCACACATACACGTCGCTCCGGTGGCGAAGAGAGCCGTTGTCCACCGAGCACTCTGTGGCAAGGATCCGATCAGACACGCGAAGGCGCTTGCCACCATGATCGCAAGGAATGGTACTACGGGCGTTAGGTAGTAGATGTACGATGCTCGGCTGGTAGCGAGCCACGGCAGGTACAGGATTCCGACGAGCAGAGGAACCAAGGCCAAGGTGAAATCGCGGCGTCGCACGGTCAGCCATATCAGCCCCACGAACGCCGGAATAGAAATCCACCAAAGTATCGGGTTTCCGATTGCGATAAGTCCCGCGATGCCGCGCAGCGTCGGTGCCCACTCGTACCAAATCGGCTTGATATCGAAAATCCACGCATACGGCCGCGACGTCATGTCTTGCGGGCCTTGGGCACTCCAATTGTAGCTCGCCATGTGCACGTTCAATTGTAGCCACTGGTACACGGAATGGCCGCTCACAAAGTAGTCAGCGAAACTGGCCACGTACACGAGGAGCGGCAAGGCGACGAGACACCCAGCAGTCCTGGCGAGACCCGCAGCAACACCAGCAGGTTTGCCGGAACCGCCTGCCCCGTCGCCTTTCTCGACTCGCGGAAGGGTGGCGTCGCCGCCGACTCGACCCTGGCCGCAAACAACCATCGAATGACTGCTGCGGTGCTCCTCGCCCCAGCCGGCAGCCACAACTACCACGGCGGCTACAAGCGCAAGTGCACCCGACCATTTGCTGGCCGTGGCCAAGCCGCCGCTTGCGCCGGTAAATATGAGCCAACGGAGCGAAGCGCCCGACTGCACGTAGCGCACGGAGCAGTAGATGCAAAGCGCTGACCACAGAGCGACAAATGAGTCGAGGACACCTATGCGTGACTCGATGACAAGCATCGTATCGGAGGCCGCTAGGATAAGGGCAGCTAGTGCCCAACACGGTGGGAGGCCTAGGCGGCGAGCCAACGGGTAGACGATCGCTATCAGCAACGTTCCTGCAATCGCTGACGGCACGCGCCAACCCCACGGATCATTGCCCAAAGCGAGGATGCCAGCAGCGATTGAGAGTGTCCCCAGCGGCGGATGGGCCAACCCGGTCTCGTCACCGGGCACCCAGGCCTGAGGCTGTCGCGGCCCGATTCGACCGTGCAGTATCGCATTGGCATCGTGCACGTAGAAATGCTCGTCGAAGATGAGGCCAGGGTAGGCGCCCAGGTTGACGAATCGCAGCACGCCGGAGAGGGCGACGATAATGAGCACCAGCGCAACAATCGTGCGGCTCGCGCCGGGGCGGCCGGTGCGCCGAGCGAGAGGCATCAGGTCAAGTCGGCTTGACTGTGAACGACGCCATCGCCGGAGCTAGATCGCGCCAGGCCATCGACCACGTATCAGCGCTCGCTTGGCCGGTGATCCAGTAGGCGAAGCGCCCCCTCGGCAGTAGATAAGACATGGCGCCGGTTGGCGTGCCGTCTACGAGGTAGCTGTAAGTGATTTGGAACCCCAAAGTGCCGTTGACGGTGACCGGTCTAAAGGGGTCGCTAATCGCGATATGAGGCTGGCTACCTAGTTGCCGCACGATCATCTCACTGCAGATGATCTTGAAATCCGTCGCGTCCTTCACGACATCGACCGCCGTCACCGGCCTGTTTAGTTCGGATACTGTGACCTGCAGGGCGTCAAGGTAGTGACCGTCGACCTGCTTGCCTTGGGGATCCGCCCAGGAGGCCACCATCAGCGGGCCGCGACTCTTGCCTCCGGGCTTGGCGCTCGCAACGGCGCTTAGCCAACCGAGCGGGTACTTCACTGAAAATGCGAATCGTTTGTTGCTCGCAATCCCGAACGAAACCGGACTCGCACCCGCGGTGCTCGGCGGAGATAGGCTCGGTCGACCGGCGGAGCCGCCATGCGACGAGCATGCAACGAGCGCGACGACGAGCGAAAGCAGGGACACGCTGACGACGAGTTTGAGGGCGACGCGACGCAACGGCACGATATCTCCTTCTTGTTGCTCTCTCCCCTATTCGGCAGCATCGCCGGATTCCTCCACCGACTCGATTCAACGAAAGCAGTCGAGCGGGTCTTCGCAATAGACGATAGAGTTCGTACTTGTCAAAGGAAGGTTTGGCCAGCAGGGGTCGCACAAAGCGAGGAGCCAGTTGTTCGACCACGCTACACGCCTTGGGGCCGCCATCGACCCAAACCCAGTCGACCGCGCCCGGCGAGGCTTCAAGCGCCCGCCTAATATGCTGCGGACAGGGGAGGCCGCTCGGCGCGCGCGTCACGCCGGCCAACCGCAAGGACTCCGAGACGATCGTAGCGTCGCTGCCTCGCCGCAAACGCGTAGCCGCGATGTCTCTACGCGGGCCGCCCTACCACTCCCGCCAAGGTCGGCGTGAGCTGTGCCCGTTTCGGCATCAGGCAAGACGATTGTTCAGGGAGAGGTGCCATCGCAGGAGCGTCCGGCGAGGCTGCGCCAATTCAGAGCGGTGTGTCGTCTCCCTAGCGGTAACCGGCCCACGCGATCAAGGCACGGTGAAGTTGGTGCCGCTCGACGTGTAGCCGACGAGACTGTAGGTGTTGCTGGCGGCCGTGTATTTGTAGTTGCCCCACGAGTTGGCCTGCTGCGACATGGGCGTGCCTGTGAAGGGGTTCTTGGGCCACGAGCTCACGTACGGAGTGCCGCTCGGGTCGTTCAGGTTGGTCGAGCTGACGCTCGCCGGATAGCTGTCGTTGTTGTCGACCGCGTAGCTCTGGACGCCGATCTGGATCGAGTGGATGCCCTCCTTGACCGCCGCGTCCTTGGCCTTGTTGCGCTGGCTCAGGAACATCGGGATGGCGATCGCCGCCAGGATACCGATGATGATGATGACGATCAGGAGTTCGATCAGGGTGAAGCCATCGGACCCGCCCGATCTACCAACACGCATTTCAAGCCCCCAATGTAGCAACAGCATCGGATTCAGTGAAGGGACGCGCGCAACGCTTACCCTCGACGCGGCCGTGCGCTGCGTTCATCACACGAATCGTATGTCGGCGAAGACCTCCATTGACTTTAGGATGCGCTTCCTCGTCAGTGTCCCAGCATGCGACGCACGGAGATTCAGAGCCATGTCGCGGGGCCTGCTCGATGGGAACCGTAGGCGAGCAACGACCAGGCCCAGCGCGACCGACCGGTTCAATCACCTGGTCTTCTTCTACCATCTTCGGTCGAATGGAAGAGGACTCCTTGATCTTCACTTTGAGGTCACGACCGCACGCGCTTCGCCGCCTTAGAAGGGCTTCCACAACGACGAATCCGCCTCCCCGGACGTCAGATTGCCCCCTCGGCCGCGCTCACGCTGGCATGCGTGATTATGCGCTGACGACGCTTCCCATTATTCTGAAAGACCCTCTTTAATCGACGGGTGCGGCGACGTTCTGGGCACGTTCGCGCTTCCCACACTGCAGCCGGCGCGCGCAAGCTGCGCGTCTAGCTGAACACGCGATGCCAAGCGTGCCGTAATCCGCATCGAAAACGGCGCCCGTCACGGATAGCTGCTATTCGCGGCGCTCTTTGCTGCTGGCCCCGAAGTGCTCAACGTGCCCGCCCGATGCACGAAGCGCGACCCTGGCGACGCAGTCGCCGTCGCCCGCGCCGGGCTCCGCGACCGCGAGCATCTTGGCCGGGGCGCCCCCACTCGACGTGAAGCCGTTGCATGGGCCGACACGGCCGGCGCCAATGAAGCGAGGCGACCGTCAAGATCGCTCGCGCCACCGAGCCATTACCGACCCCGGAGGTGGCGACGATTTAGAGCTCGTTTCGATTGATCGGGCTGACAAAGCCGGCGGCCTGTCTGGCTGATCTGATGACCGTGGCAGGGACTTCCTCAAGGGATGGCGAAGCGCTTGTGCAGACGCTGTCGACCCTGGGGGTGCCCGATGGCTGCTGCGCCGTGGACCGTCTCGGATGAGCTGTGGAGGCTGGTCCAGCCGCTGTTGCCCGAAGTTGCGCGTCCCCGTCCTGGTGGACGCCATCGCCACCCCGACCGCCTGACGCTCTCCGGGATCCTCTTCGTCTTGCACACCGGCATCGCCTGGCGCTACCTGCCCCAGGAGCTCGGCTTCGGCAGTGGGGTGACCTGCTGGCGCCGACCTTAAGGAATGGCAGAAGGCCGACGTCCGGCGAGAGCTGCACGCCCTGCTGCTTGCGCAGCTGCGCGCCGCCGGTGAGATCGACTGGGACCGCGCCATCGCCGATTCTTCTCACGTGCAGGCCAAAAAGGGGCTCCTCGACGGGCCCAAGCCCGGTGGACCGCGGCCGGGCGGGCTCCAAGCACCACCTCTTGGTCGACCAGACGGGACTGCCGCTTGCCTTCACGCTCACGGGCGGGAACGGCAACGACGTCACGTGAGCTGATTCCCCTGCTTGATCGCGTCCCGGCGGTCCGCGGCCGCGTCGGGCGCCCCCGTCGCCGACCGGTGCGCCTGCTGGCCGACCGCGGCTTACGACCACGACCGCTACCGGCGCAAGGTCCGTCGCCGCGGCATCAAGCCGGTCATCGCCCGTAGAGGGACGGCGCATGGATCCGGGTTGGGCCGCTATCGCTGGGTGGTGGAGCGTACGTTCGCCTGGCTGCACAGCTTCAAGCGCCTGCTGGTGCGCTACGAGCGTCGGGCCGACATGCACGAGGGCTTCCTCGCCGTCGCCTGCTGTCTCATCTGCTCGAGACGACTCCTGGAGGCCAATCGAAACGAGTTCTTCGGCCTCACCACGCCGGCGAGGATGGACTTACGGTCTTCCTCATGCTGCACCTCGACGGATGCGGCCAACTGAGGCAAAGCCGGGGCAGGCTGTGGTGTCTAGATTCCTTGACCCGGGGCAGGCTAAAGGTGCCGAGAGTTGTCTCTTTCCCGAATTGCATGTTTGGAAGCAACGATGAATAAGATAGGAGGTGACAAATCCATGAAGCACTTTTCGAATAATAGGAGGCAGAGCGGCTTCACTCTGATTGAACTCCTAATTGTTATCATCATCATCGGTATCTTGGCGGCAATCGCCATCCCAATGTTTTTGAGCCAGCGCAACAAGGCCAAGGACGCGGCGGTCAAGGAGGGCATCCACACCATTGAGATTGGCTTGGGAAGCTACGCCGCGGACAACAATGACATTTACCCGGCTTCCATGCCGAATGGAGCTGCTCTGGTGGACGCGACGGGCAAGCCTTACGTAGACAGTTGGCCCAAGAACCCTTTCACGGGCACGCCCATGTCGCAGAATCCCGGGTCGTGGGGCAACTACAACTACACGCAGGGAAGTAACAGTTTTACGCTGGTTGGCTACACGTCCAGCGGGAGTAACTTCACTGTGCCTTGATTTTGAAGGAACGAGGCTCTCAGCCTGGTAGATAGGCGTGACAATGACTGGCCCGCTTCCCACGAGCCCGTTCAGGCGTGATTGACGGGAGCAAAGGGCGCACGGCGTCGACGGCCGCTTGCCCCGGTCAGCCATAAGAGCGATCGATGGGGCACTCTCCAGTCGCCGAGGGTGCCCCCGACCGCTGGCAAGACCCGCTCGAAAGGCTCAACGGAGCGCCTCGTTAGCGATTCGGCCCGCATTGGCGCGTGCGGCTTGGGTGAAATCCAGACCCACGAGGGGCGATGACGGAGACCGATCGCAAGTTAGGACTCCTTGGGGGCGAAGAGCGCCTTGTCGCGGTCCGCGCCTTCGCCATGACGCCACCGTGGGAAGACGGCGAGGGCGGCGATGACGCCTGGTCGACGGATAAGCCGCTTGGCCCCTCGGAGTCCGTTCTCATCTACAGCGTCGAGACCACGGTCGATGCTGCCCAGCAGCTAAGGATCGGTGCCTACCAACTCCGCGAGGATGGCGAGTTGGCCGAAGCCGGCTTCTTCTTCGATCCTGAGTCTCTAGAACTCGACGAAATGCGCACCCTGTGCGGCTATGCCGCAGCTAACGGCCTCGAGGCGCGTGCGGTCGCCGAGTTTGTCGACGAGGTCTTCTTCGGTCTTGCCTACGAGCGCCACGCCATGGTTGTCGGCTTCAATATCCCCTTCAGCATCTCGCGGCTCGCAATCACACACCACCGAGCCCGCGACGAGACCATGCGCGGTGGCTTCAGCTTCCGACTGAGCACCAATCGCGCCTGGCCAAACGTGCTGGTCAACCAGATGGCTGACGGCGCTGCCTTCGTCCGCTTCGCTGACCGCCGACCAGAGACCTCGGGCTCGTGGCCAAAGGAGGACAAGAGGCGGCTTAATCGCGGCTACTTCTGTGACGTGCGCAGCTTGGCCGCGGCGCTCACCGGCCGGAACTACACACTCGGAAGACTCGCCGAACTTCTCAACTTGACCCATAGGTTCGACATGCGGGAATACAGCGGCCCGATCACAGACGAGTTCCTCGACGACACAGCCGGCCACGTCCAGACCACCTGGGAGTGCTACTTGAAGCTCGCCGAGCGCTACCGTAGCTTCGGCCTGCGGGCCTGCGTCAACCAGATTCACTCCGAGCCCAGCATCGGCAAGGCCTTTTTCGACGAAATGGGAGTGCCACGGTGGCTCGACAGCCAGCCGGACTTTCCTCCCGAGATGGTCGGCACAATCATCAGCAGCCTCTACGGCGGGCGCTCGGAGGTGCGCCTGCTTCGCCAGGTGACACGCTGCCTCTACCTCGCTTTCCTATCTCAGTACGCCACATGCTCTGTGCTCATGGGGCTCTGGCAGTTCGTGATTGCAACCGGGGTCGAACATGAGGATGCGACCGCGTGGACAAGGGAGTTCTTGGACCATGTCAGTCTGGACGACCTCAAGGACCGGTCGCTGTGGCAGACGTTGCCAGTGCTCGTACAGGTCAAGCCCGAGACCGACATATTCCCGGTGCGAGCCGACTACGGCGAGCAGCAGAGCTACACCGTCGGCCTCAACTACCTGACAAGCGAGGAGCCGATCTGGTACACGCTGGCTGACTGCATTGCCTCTAAGTTGCTCGCCGGCAAACCGCCTCAGGTCGTTTCGGCGCTGCGCTTCAAACCCCGGCCACTGCACCGTGGCCTGCGAAGCATCGATTTTGCCGGTAACCCCGACTACCACATCGAGCCTACAGCTGAGGACTTCTTCAAGCGGCTGATTGAGCTGCGCTTGCGCGTCAAAGACGAGGAGACGAAAGCCAGCGACAAGGAACTCGCTCACCGCCTGCATTCCGTGCTGCAAGCTTTGAAGATCACGACCTCGGCGACTTCCTACGGCATCTTCCTGGAGCTGAACATCCAAGAGCACGAGCGCCCGCAGAACGTTGTCTGCCACAGCGCCAGGGGCAGGTTCCAAAGCCGGGTGCGCAACATCGAGGCGCCTGGCAGGTTCTTCCACCCGCTACTTGGCAGTCTGATAGCCGGGGCCGCCCGTCTTCTACTGAGCATCGCCGAAAGGGTCGCGCGCGATCAAGGGCTCAGCTGGGTCTTCTGCGACACCGACAGCGTGTGCTTGGCCTGCCCGGAGGGCATGGCCGATGAGGACTTCGTCGTCCGAGCCACGCGTGTGCAGGCTTGGTTCGCTGACCTGAGTCCTTACGACACCGACGACCAGCTCCTCAAGATTGAAAAAGAGAATCTTGTGGTGGGCGGCGAGGACTTCGAGCCCCTCTATGCCATCGCCTTCTCATCGAAATGCTTCTGTTTGTTCAACCTGGACGACTGCGGTCGGCCAATCATCCGCCGCGCCTCGGCCCACGGGTTTGCGCACCTTTGCCCGCCCTACGATGCAGAGCACGCGCCCAATCGCCTCCCCGAGCCTCGTGTCCCGCTCGACGATCTCGGCGTCGAGCGCTGGCAATACGACCTCTGGCACTGGGCGGTCACAACTGCCGTCATTGATGACTCTGCGACGGTCGATTACCCAATGCCCGGATTCGACAAGCCAGCTGTCTCCTGTTATGCGGCGACGAAACCCTCACTGTTGCGCTGGTTTACGACGCTTAACAAGAACAAGCCGTATCGACAGCGGGTGCGCCCCTTCGGCTTTCTGCTAGCCTACCAACCCGACCCTATCCCGGTTGGCGAGAAGGAACTGCCTACCGCCGTGTCGCCGTACCACAAAGACACATCAGTGGCCGCATTGAACTGCCTTGACCGGCGCACTGGCAAGCCTATCGACCCAGCGACCCTTCGCACCTACTCGCAAGCCGCCCATACCTTCCACCTCCACCCTGAGGCGGAGCTCAAGAACACGGATTCAAATGGCATTGGCCTGACGGGCCGTCGTCACGTCATTGCTATCGGTCAAGAGCACATTGGCAAGGAGGCACACAACTGGGAGCATCGGGTGGCACTTGGCTTGGACCCCGAGACGCAGATACGCTACGGAATTGCTGCAGACGCCCTCGAGGAAAGCCGCCAAGCGATTCTCGGCGCCTGTGATGCCTTCAGTGTTCGGGACTTGGCACGCGAAGCCGGGCTATGTCACAGCACGATTTCGCGCCTGATGAGTGGTCACAGCAGGCCGACGGCCGATGCGCTTTCCAAGCTTGCAGGAGCAGCATCGCGACTCGCGAGCCGCTGAGTTGGGGGCATAAATGGGCACTTCTTGGCGAGTTCACTCCCCGTGCGTGCGCCGCCAATGCTCCATCAACGGAGACTACGGCATGGGCGCCAAACGGGCGTGAAAGCAGGTCGGCGATTGGGGCGAATGCGCGTGACGACGGTCAGGGGGTCGCCTGCCCGCTCGGGCCGCTGCTGGCGCTCTGAGAGATCGCGCCGCTCGCCACGGACGGCCAGGGCGAGATCGATGTCGCTACGCTCGGCGATGACGAGCCGCAGGCCGCCAGCAGGACCACGGCACCCACCAGGAGCATCGCACCTGCCACACTTCCCCGCAGTTGATGAGTGACCGGTCGATCTCATCGGGCCTCCCATCGATAGTCTTGCGGGATGAGGCCTGCCCATGCGGCGGCATCCCAGAAACGGTTGCTCAATCACGCAAGCTCCTGATGGCACGGTGGGCGGCGTCGGCAATCCGGCGCCGGCGGCGCGCTGCCTCGTTCGGGCTGATGCGCCGAGCGGCCAGGTCGGCCTCGATCTGCGCCATCCAGCGGGCCGCCTGGGCACCGGGGCTCTGCGGCCCAGGCTGCGGGTCGGCGTCGACGCGCTGCCAGGACGGCCGCCCGAGGGCCGCCAGCAGCTTTGACCAGGTCGGCTCGGCCACGGTCGATGACCCTACAGCGCGACTCGTCATCGCGGCGATTATGACGTAGTCGATGCCTAGAACGACCAGCGTGGCGACGAAGAGGTCGACATGACGGGCCCGCAGCATGCCGCTCGCCGAGAGCACGCAGGCCACGAACAGCGCGGTCAGGGCCCAGCCCTGCCAGGTCGCCGGGCGGTAGCCCCAGCCGAAGCCGCGGCGGGCGAACCAGGGCGTGCCGAGCCAGCCACGGACCGCTGTCTTTTGGCGGTCCGTGGCCGTCGTGGCTGGGCTGGGGCGTTGCTTCTCGGACATGTCACGTCAGGATGCCGCTGGTCGCTGCGGAGTTCAACCGACGGGCACCGCCTCCTACGGCACTGATCGCGGGGCTCGTGATTGCCGGGGTAGCCGGCCCTGCGATAGCGGACCTACCGCGAGGCGACTCGCCCCAGACGGAGCGTTTCTACCAGGTCGCCGTGCTCGATGGTGACCGTCCGCGCAGCGTCGTTGACGCCGAGCACCTTGATGTCGCCCCAGGAGGTCGCGAAGGTCTGCCCGATCTCCTCGGCAGCGTAGACGGAGCCGTCGACCAGGATGCTTGCACCGACGCGGACCTTAACGTGCACCGTGACCCAGAAGGGACCCGGTGTTGTGCTTGGTGACGGCGACGAGTTCGATGTGGGACTCGGCGCAGGCGTCGGGCTGGAGGTCGCCTGGACGAAGGAACCCTCGCGCTACTGGATGGTGCACCGGTACGGCGCCTTCTTCGGCCAGCCGAGGACTCATCTTCCCCGGGCGTCCAGCCGATGCAGGTCAGGTACGGTTGCTACCCCATAGGACGCTCGGTGATGGAGAAGGACATGTCGCGCAGCGAGGCGCTTGCCCGCCAGGGTGACGCCCTGCTTGAGATCGCGCGGACCAAGCAGGGCAAGCAGGCCGACGAACTCTTCAAGGCGGCCGACAACGCGCTAACTCTCGTCTCGTCGATGTTTCTGCAGGTCGGGTGGTTCCAGCTGCTGGGCGGCCTCCGGTTTCTCTCGGCGGGACCAGTCTGGTGAGGAGCACAGAGGCAATCCACCGGAGGCTCTGCCAAAGGTGGCAGCCGACCGCCTACGGCGAGGCCCTGCTGCTGGAACCAGGGCGGGCCGAGGTCCGCATCGGCCTAGGCTGCGCTCGCTTGGCGCTTGCGGGCTGAACCTCCGATTACAAAACGCCCATGAGACTCGGTTTGTGAGGGCCCCGCCCAAGGCGGCGGCACTCGACTTCTTCGGCCTGGCAGGCGAGGAGGTCCTTTGCAAGTCGTTCTGGAAGATCTTCCCGGAGACCCGCACGATGCCGGTAGCCGATGCCGTGCGACGGGCGATGGAGCTCGGTGTGAGCGGCATCCAGCAGTACGTCTCGCCACTCGGGGGCGCTGGGTCGAGACTCGACTACCCGCTGGGCTCGGGCGTTTCCAACTATGTGACTTCGAATACGTGCGCCAGACCGGCGAGAATCTCGCCCACAACCCCGCCCGGGAACAACCCTGCCACCAGCACCAAGCCGACACAGATTCACGTTTGTTAGGATAGGGTGCATGGTCCCATGAGCGCGTATTAACGGCCCAAGAGGCTCAATTCGACCTCAGCAGTGTTGTCACTTGGGTGCGGCATCTGGGAGGTGTCGACGTGACTGGCAGTCGACCGCTTGGCGTCAAGGTCTGGGGTGAGTTTGCCTGCTTCACAAGACCGGAGATGAAAGTCGAGCGGGTGACCTATCCCTGCTTGACACCGTCGGCCGCACGCGGCGTCTTGGAGTCCATCTTCTGGAAGCCGCAGTTCACTTGGCGCGTGCGTTCCATCGATGTTCTCCGCCCAATACGCTTCTTCTCGATCCTGCGCAACGAGGTTACCAAGAAGGCTTCCCCAGGGTCGCTAGCCGCCAGCGCTGTGATTCTCGCTGACGATAATCGCACCCAGCGCCACACGCTGGCCCTGCGCGACGTGGCGTACCTGATTCGGGCCGACGTTGAGTTGCGCCCACATGCAGAGATAGAAGATCCGGCCAAGTTTCGTGACCAGTTCCGGCGCCGGCTGGCTAGTGGGCGCTGCTTCCGTCAGCCGTATCTGGGCTGTCGCGAGTTCGCCGCCTTCTTCGGTGAGCCTGACGGAGCGCCTAGGGAGCCGATAGATGCCGACCTTGGCGCTATGTTGCTTGACGTAGAGTATCCTGAGGGAGCTTCTAGGCCCGGCCGACCCATGTTCTTTGAGGCCTGCCTCCAGAAGGGTAGGCTGACCGTGCCGGACGGACCCACGATGGCGAGCCATAACACTCCGACGTGATGCTGCGCCAGCTTGTCGATTACGCAGCGTGTCTCGAGCGTCAAGGCCAGCTCCCACCTCGCATGTACAGCCCGACGCGCATCCACTGGCTCATCGAGCTTTCACCGACCGGTGAGCTACAAGGCTTCATGCGCACGGGGGAGTCTGATCGAGGTCGGGCCAGGGGCTGGGAGTACCTGGCGCCGCACGTCGATCGGACAAGTAGCGTGCGCGCCAAGTTACTCGCAGACCGCGCCGCCTACGTCCTCGGCCTAACGGGCGCCGTTTCAACACCCAGAGCGGTAGAGCGTGTCGCTAAGTCTCACATGGCCTTCGTCGACCTAGTACGCGAGTGCGCGAGATCTACGGGCGAGTCGGCCGTGTTTGCTGTTTCTTACTTTCTTAAGAAGCTCGTTCCTGCCGACCTGTCGCCGCCTCCTGGGCTCGACTGCCGAGACGTCGTGACCTTTCGCGTCGGTGGCATTCTGCCAATTGACCTGCCGAGTGTGCGCAGCTTCTGGACAGATGCGTGCGAGCCCACACCCGACAAGAGGCAGCTGCAGCGGTGTCTTTGCTGCGGCCGCCTTCGTATGCCCAGCCGGCGTCATCCATTGCCCATCAGGGGCGTTCCGCTTGGCCAGATTTCGGGCATGCGAATCGTCTCGGCAAACGAGACGGCATTCGAGTCCTATGGGCTTAGTGAATCTTTGGTATCGCCCATCTGTCACGAATGTGCTGAGCGTTACGCGCAGGCGGCCAATGCTCTCCTGCGGTCACCGACCACGTGCGTGACCGTCGGGCCGCTAGCGTGTCTCTTCTGGAGAGCTGGAGGGTCGTGCGCGTCAGTAGCAGCACTGCTTCGCGCTCCAGACCTCGACGAAGTGCAGGAGTTGATCAACTCGGGCGGCCGGAACCCACACGAAGGTGCCGCTGACCCCGAACCCTTCTATTGCGCTGCGCTCGCGGCAAATGGCGGACGAATCGCTGTGCGTGACTGGATTGAGACGACCGTGCCCGACGTCGGGCGCTCTTTGGCGCGATTCTTCCGGCTGCAGCGGCTGGTCGCAAGCGACGGCGCTGATCAGCCACCCTGGAATGTGTTTACCCTAGCGGCAGCCACCGTCCGTGAGGCAGCCGACATTGATGCTCAGACCGTCGCTCTACTGTTGCGCGTTGCGTTGGATAGTGGACACGTTCCGAAAGCGCTGCTTGGTCGGGTACTCCTCCGGGTCAAAGCCTCGCGTAAGCTCACTCGGCCACAAGCGGCGCTCGTCAAAATGAGCCTCGCGTCGTGGGCCGACGACAGAGAAGAAGAACGCCTGTGCGAAATCGATCCGGAGCGCGACGATCCCGCGTATCTTTGTGGGCGCCTGCTCGCTGTCTTGGAACGAACTCAGGTGAACGCCGTTGCCGTCAAGGTCACTGTAGCGAACCGTTTCTACAGCTCGGCTTCGACGGCGCCCCTATCTACGTTTCCCCATCTCGTTCTTGGGGGTCGCAGCCACCTCGCAAAGCTGCATCGCAGCAAGCCAGTTCTGCACGACTCTATCCAGCGCCAGCTAGAGGAGATCATCGCACCTCTGCAACAGTTTCCGGCGGTACTTGGCCTCGCAGATCAAGGCCTCTTCGCTCTCGGCTACTACCATCAGCGAGTAGCCAACTGGCAACCAGCTGGACGGCCCGGGGTCGCGAAGGATGCCAGATTCCTCCGGCCTATTCGGCTAAAGGAGCGCTGACAAGGAGCCGACATGTCCGAATCTTCCGTTTGCACCGATCCGGCCCGCCGTCACGATTTTATCCTGCTCTTCGATGTGCAGGACGGTAACCCCAACGGGGATCCTGACGCCGGGAATCTCCCTCGCGTCGACCCCGAGACGATGCAAGGGTTGGTCACCGACGTCTGCCTCAAGCGCAAGATTCGCGACTATGTAGCCTTGGCGGCCGGTGGAGCTCCAGGCTCGGCCATATACGTGCAGCGCAGGGCCATCCTGAACAAGCAGCACCAGCTGGCATACGACGACCTAGAGCTGACCTCGAAGGGACAGAAGCAGCCGCGCGAGGAGGTCGATCAAGTCCGAGCCTGGATGTGTAGGACCTTCTTCGACGTACGTGCGTTCGGAGCCGTGATGACTACAGGCGTCAACTGCGGCCAGGTGCGTGGCCCGATCCAACTTACCTTTGCGCGTTCGATTGATCCAGTAATGCACATGGATGTCTCGATCACACGTGTCGCCGTGACACGGGCGGAGGACGCGGTGGGAATCGACGGCGACGGTGGCAAGGAGTCGGAAATGGGGCGCAAACCGATTGTGCCCTATGGCCTCTACCGCGGTCATGGCTTTGTCAGCGCCGCAGCCGCCAAGGACACCGGCCTTACAAGTGCGGACCTAGCTGTGTTCTGGAAAGCGCTCCAAGGCATGTGGGAGACGGACCGTTCGGCGGCTCGAGGGTTGATGGCATGTCGAGGACTCTATGTGTTCAGCCACGAGAGCCCGATGGGAAATGCCGCAGCGCACGAGCTCTTTGCTCGTGTCTCAGTGTCAAGGAAGCAAACCGTCATCGCACCGAGAAGCATCGCCGATTATGAGATCTTCATTGATGGGTCTGAGTTGCCAGCGGGTGTGGACCTGACGCGGCTGGTTGGTTAGTTCGTTCTGTCGCGTGCGCACAGGCGCATATGCGTAGGGAGGAATCATCTTCTAGGAACCGACTCTTCGTGCGAGAACCTACCTTCCGAGCGCATCCTTTTCAGAGGACCGTTTCGCTGGCGCGGAACTGCGACTTGCCTCCAATAGCCGGTCTGACGAGGAAGCCTCACTTCGCACTGGTCCAAAGGGCAAACCCCAGTGAGCGCAGGACAGCTTGGTTGGAGTATGGACAGCTTGAACCTTGAGCCAGTGAATGTGAACATATGGAGGCTCCTCACGCGCTTGCGCATCCAAGCAGGCGAGGATTGAAATAGCCTAATCGAATTGACGCTGTCGCATAAGCCCTTCGTCTGGTGGGCTAAGCTGGCGCAGGACGGAGGTTGAGGGGAGCCGCCGGCCGCGGCGCACCCTCGTCGGTCTGTCTGGTGAACACCTTCTTGCCGCGCGCACCGCGCAGGCCGCATTTGCGCATCAGGCGCTCCGCGGTGCAGTGGGCGACCTTTGCGCCATGCTTGCCCGCTCGAATTCAAGAACGTTAGAGCGAATGGAGGACGGGAAGGCCCCACCGTGCTCATCCTCTGGGCGCCCTGGTGTGTGGAGTGCGAAAGCGAGCTAACGATGAACTGCTTCACGGGACTGCTTCCTCCGCAGGCGTTCAAGATGCCGCACCCGCACACGACGACGGCCACAAGCAAGATGCTTCGCAGCCCCCCTGGTCATCATCTCTCAACCTCCCCAGTGGAGTTGACCCGCTTTCGTTGACACCCTGAAAGTGGACACCAGCGGTGTCCGAGAAGGGAGTCAGCGTGGCGTACACGCCGGAGTTTCGGAGCGAGGCGGTCAGGCTGTACCGCGTCGGCGGACGTGGGGTCAAGGTGACGGCGCAGCAGATCAGCGTCGCGCCCGGCACCTTGCGCAAGTGGGTCCACCAGGCCGAGATCGACGAGGGTATCGAGGACGGCCTGACCAGCGAGGAGCGTGCCGAGCTGCGGCGCCTCAGGCGTGAGGTGAGGATCTTAGAAGAGGAGAAGGAGATCCTGCGCAAGGCAGCGCTTTTCTTCGCCCGGGAGACCGATCGTCGGCGATGAGGTTCCGGCTGATCGATGAAGAGAAGTCATGCCACTCGATCTCCCGCCTGGCCCGCGTGCTCGGCGTGACCGCCGCGGGCTACCACGCCTGGAGGAAGCGTCCACCCTGCGCGCGCCGGCTTGCCGATGCACGCCTCAAGGAGCGCATCGCCTGCCACTTCGCGGCCAGTCAGGGCACCTACGGCTCGCCGCGCCTGCTCGACGATCTGGCCGACGAGGGCATCCGCGTCTCGCGCAAACGCATCGCTCGTCTCATGGGCGAGATGGGCATCGCCGGTGTCTCGGGACGCGAGGGCAGGCGCCGGCGCCGCAAGGCCACCGCGCCCGAGAGCGCGCCGGCGAGAGACCTCGTGCGTCGCGACTTCACCGCCGGCGAACCCAACCAGCTCTGGTTTGCCGACATCACCTACGTGCCGACCTGGGAGGGCTGGCTGTTTCTGGCCGTGGTCATGGACGCCTGCACCAAGCGCATCGTCGGTTGGTCGATGCGCGACGACCTGAGGGCCGACATCGTCATCGACGCGCTGGGCATGGGAACGACCATGCGCCGGCCGCAGGCCGGCCTTGTCCATCACTCCGATCGCGGCGCCCAGTATCGCTCACTGGCCTTCGGCAAGACGCTGCGCGACTGCGGCATCCTGGCGTCGATGGGCGAGACCGGCGTTCCTCATGACAACGCCGTGACCGAGTCGGTGATGGCGACCATCAAGAAGGAGTGCGTGCACCGCCACCGCTTCAAGACCAGAGACGAGGCGCGGTTCGCGATCTTCCGCTACATCGAGGGCTTCTACAACCCGCACCGGCGGCACTCGTCACTGGGCAACTTGTCGCCGGCGGAGTTCGAGCGGAGACTGGAGCAGCAGCGGCCTGCCGCGGCCGCGTGCTAGTTCGCAGGTATCAACGGAACTGGGGCAACTCCACCAGAGAGAATCACCGCGAGAATGCAGCGGCCCCAATCGGACCTGAGGCTACCCACAATGCAGCGCTTGCAGCAGTGCGCCGTTTGCGGTGCAGCGCAGTTGCTGTTCGTGCTGCTTGCTCAGGGACGGCCGCTTGTTGCCATCAGCCAGGAGTCGGCGCCGGTCGTGCGCGACGCCGAGCGGCCCACCTAAGAGCACCGTCGCGGGTGAGCCAGGGCGGCCCTGCGATTGGCGATCGTCTGAACTCGGTCGGGTGGTGGCGCGACCTGCGGCGAAGATGCAGCCTAGGCCGATCGTGGTGTCCGCAGTGCCCCTGCAACATCCGGCCGGTTAGATGCACGACGAGTCGATCTCACCAAACTCGACTCCGCGGGAGTGCAGCGCGTTGTCGGAAAGATGGGGTCCAACTCGAACTCCATCACAGCCTCCCGGTCGTCCTTGGTGCGGGCGACCTCAAGTAAGGTGTTGCCCTGGCGGGTGAGCGCCTCGTGGCGTGACATCGGCATATGGGTCAGTGCCCGGTTTGCTCGTTTGCTAGTTGGTCAGAAAGGACGCCAGATAGGCGCCCAGGTCGGGGTCGGTTGTCGCCACGCCGAGTGCTTCCAGCAGGCGGCAGAGGCACTGGTCGTCTTGCACCAGCAACTGGGCGAGGTTGGCGTGGCAGTGAAGCACGTGGTCGATGATCTCGAGTCGCTCGCTGTGCGTCACGCTTCTCTCATCTCCCCTGCTCGAAGGCCGTTGCAAGGACCAGCGTCGCCTGACAGGCCAGGCAGCTAGATAGAACGCGCGTCTATGTCGCCAGAAGGGCGACACCTTCGCGACGAAGCGCCCGGCGCAGCGAGCCTGGGAGTGCCGCTCGGGCTTCAGATCTGTGACCGAGACAGGCGACGGATCTCCCGCACTCACTCCCTCGAGGCCCCGAGGCGGCACCGAGAGGCCGATATGTGAGCCAAGATCATTCGCTATTTGGTAGTCTCAGGCAGCACGTCGCCTGCAAACACACCGAATCGCCAGCCGTAGAGGCGTCGATTTCAGCTCACATAGCACACACAGCCCCGAGTTGTCCGTCGGCGCGCCGACATGTGCGCCGACAACGCCCAGACGACGCACGGCCGCGCCCGAGGCGCTCCCAACCCCCCGTTTTATTGACCGTTTTGGAGTCCTTTCGGCCTCTCTGCGAGGCATAAGACCTGCACAGAGGCACTATCGTTGGTCGGCGAGCCACGCGAATCGGATAACATAATCTAACAAACGAGTCTGATAGCGGACCGGTCATCCGCACTTTTAATCAGGGAGTCCTGGGTTCGAGTCCCAGGCGGCCCACCAGAAAGTGCCTCTACGCAGCGGCTTCCGCTGCTGATTCCAGACCTGCGACGGCGCCTGCCGACGCGATGCCGACGGCTATACTGCAATATAGTGCAGTAAATCGACCTCCCTGCCGACCTGCGAAATGGTCAAGATGCAGGGCTTTTGGCCCGCAGAAGGGGCTCTGAGAGGCGATTTCTCTGAAGTAAAACGGCCCTTTTGGACGCCACGTGACCCCGATCGGTCGCCTCTTTGCAGCAAATGTGCGCGACACGGGGGCATCCCCTGCAGCAAGAACGGGGCTCAACGAACAACGGCCGGGACGTCCCTGTGGTCTTCTGCAAGGGCAGGACCGCGAGGGCCCGCGCCCGTCGAAGCGGCCTGCCGGCCCGCCCGTCACCGCTGTCGACAGCTGTTCCACGCAGACCACGCTATCCGCTTGCTCCGCCGATTGGAAGCGTCGGCTAGCGCGGGTCGGGCAGCAGGGCGGCGATGCTCTGCGCCGCCTCGCGGTCGGCCTGCGGCAGCACGTGGGAGTAGACGTCCAGAGTGAGAGCCACCGTGGCATGGCCCAACCTGGCCGAGACGATCCTGGGGTTGACGCCGCTCGACAGGGCCAGGGTCGCGTAGCCGTGCCGCAGGCCGTGCAGAGGGATGAGGGGCAGCATGGCCCCACGACCGTGCTCGCGGAAGGCCTTGCTCACCGTCCAAGGCACCAGCGGACGACCGTCGGGCCGGGTGAAGACGAGGTCCCTCTCGACCAGGTCTTCGCGCCAACGGCGCTGCTCGTCGGCCTGACGGGCGGCATGGGCCTGGAGTGCATCGAGGGTCACGGCATCGAGGGCGATGGTGCGCCGGCTGCGGCGGCTCTTGGGCTCGGAGAACTGCGGCACGCCGTTCACCGGGATCCAGGCGCGACGGATCGTCACCGAGCCTGCCTCCATGTCCACAGCCTGCCAAGCGAGGCCGAGCGCCTCCCCTCGGCGCATGCCGGTGGCCGCCAGCACCCTCCAGAGGGCGAAGAGGCGATCGTTGGCCACTGCGGCAAGGAAGGCGGCGAGCTGCTCGGCGTTCCACACCCGGAGCTTATCCTCACGGCCGGCACTCACCCTCGGCGGGTCGGCGCAGGCAACCGGGTTGTTTGCCAGCCGTCCCCAGCGCACGGCATCGCGGCAGGCCTTGTGCAGCACGGCGTGAACGCGACGCACCGAGGAGGGTGAGAGACCGCCCTGGCCGTGGACACGGCCGTTCTCAAGAAGATCGGCGTAGAGGGCGTTGATTGCAGCCGCGGTGAGCTTCTGCAGCTGCAGGGCGCCGAGACGAGGCAAGACGTGCTCGCGGGTGAGCATGGCATAGCTTGCGTAGGTCGTGGGGCGCAGGCTGCCCTTGGCCGTGGGCAGCCACTCCTGTAGCAGGAACTGCTTCACCGTGACCCTGGTGGGCGGCGTGAAGCTCTGGGCCTCGAGGGCAGCCAGGATCTTGGCGAGGGCGGCTTCACACTCCTTACGCGTGGCGAAGCCGCCCTTGATCGCGCGGCGACGCTCCTCGGTCTCGGTCAGGGTGCCGCCGCATCTGGGGCAGCTCGCCTTCGGTTTGCGCTCGACCCAGAAGCGCCGGCCACAGGCCTCGCAGCGCTGGGCCTCGGCCGTGCCGACATCGACGATGTACTCGTAGCTGTGCTCACCACGTTTGCGGATGTGACCGCGCACGCTGTCCCCCTTGACGCGCGTCTGTCTTGAGCGGGACGAGCTTCGCTCCGGTGGAAACGGACAGCAACGCCGACTGGCGCACCGAAGGCACCGGCGCAAGGCGAGTGGCGCACCTGGTTGGTGAAGCGCGCGTGTCGTGGACCGGCGCGCTATCCTTGTTCGGTCTCTATCGCCACCCGCATAGCAAGCCCCTCGCAGGCTTCCTCCCCGGGGGCTTTGCCTGGGGACGAAACGAGCCGGCGCGCCCAGCTGCTGCGGACCACGCGCCGGCTCCACGGCTGGCAAGGGACCACCAGCCGGCGTTTTCGAAGTCTGCTCTTCGTCTTCCCGCATCGCGGTGTTGGCGGTGCCGACCGTTGGTCGCTAATGTGGACGAGCTGACACCCCCCATCGCACCCTTCAACATCGGGATGTCTGACCACCTGCCGCCGGGGAACACTCTCTAGCGGCGACAGGCGGGCGAAGGCGGTCCTTGCCCCTGCTTCATCCTCTCTCTAGCTGCCGTGCGTCGCAGGCCGGGTCTTGGCCGACGACAAGGGCGAGAGGATGAGGCGAGAGTGGTCTCTCCCGAACTACATTTCTGTATGCCCCCCGACGCCCGGCAGCTCTGCGAGAGCCGCCGACAGGTGCGAGATTTCCTGGTTACCCACAGCGTCGAGTCGCAGGCGGCACACGACGTCGTGCTCTGCGTCCACGAGGCCTGCGCCAACGCGATCGAGCACAGCCACACTGGACGAGCCATCGACGTCGCGCTGCACCTTATGGGGAAGAAACTCTCCGTCGTTGTGGCCGACGGCGGCTGCGGGCTCGAGGTCGCCTCGCATGAGCCACACGACAGACCCGAGCCGCACGCACCCAGGGGCCGCGGTCTCTACCTCATGGCCTCCCTCATGGACGAGTTCGCCGTGCACCGCAACAGCGGCACCGAGATCCGCATGGTCAAGCGCGTGGCTTGACCCTGACGGCGATGAGCGCCGCCGTCTGGCCACATGGGAGGGGAATGGACGAGGCTCGTCAGGACTATGTGCGGCCCGAAGCGCGGTATCTAACGTCGCCCGAGGGCGCCGGCTTGCCCCGTGCACCGACGATGTAAGCGACAGGGTGAAGCGCTCGCGCGGGCGTCTGGCCGGGCATTAGGACACAGAGGGGCGAGCGGGTACCGTCGCCTTCTGACGGGAGTGCAGTTTCCAGCCTTCCGCCGTGACCGAAAGGAGTCCGTTGTCGGCGCAGCCGGATCCCCCCGAATACAACTCTGCTGAGCCTCACGATCATCGACGGCGTCCCACGGGGGATTCCCCAGTGCGCACTCCCGGGACCGGCGGTGCGCCCGGCTTTGCCCTCTCCTTGCTCGGCCTGCTTGCCTCGCTGTTTCAGACGAACGTGCACGCCCTTCCCTTTGCCGTGCCCCTGCTGCTGGGCGGCCTCTACCTGTCGATCGCCAGCCTGCGGATCGCCGCCAGAGAGGCTGCGCCGCGACGTCTGGCCTTTGGCGGTGCTGTCATGGGCGGCGCGGGACTCGTCGTCACCGCCGTCTTGCTCTCCGGCGCGCTACGCTAGCAACACGTGTCTGTCCATGCAGCGAGACGGCGCCCAGCGGTCTGCGTCTATCAGATGGTGGGGCTGCCTCCTAGGCCGCCTCTGCCCGGCAGCTCTCCTGCTCGCAGCGCCAGAGCAGGAAAGTGCGATAGCGCTGCAGGTCGTGCTCCAGCCGCGCCTGCGCCTGGGCGACCTCGGCCTTGGCGTCGCCGCCGCCGTGAGGCGTGTACTCAAGCTCGACCGATACCTTGACCAGGCGCTCGCCCTCCGGCTCCAGGTTGACCGTGCCCGAATCCGCCTCGCTTTCGGTGACCGAGGAGCTCACCTCGGCAACGCCCTTGGCGTAGTTGCCGTAGAGATTGCGGTACACAAACTCGGTCCATTCGCGGTCGGCGAAGGCGAGCGGAACGTAGGCCTCGATCGACCCGCGGAGAATGGCCATGATTTCTCCTTCATCTCCGATCCGTCTCAGGCGAGACGGCTGTTGTCACTGTTCCCACACCAAGACGGGGCCAGTACGACGGTATCGCTGCCGTCGGCTCCATCGTCTGAAACGGCGAAACAACGCGACCCTGTCTCACGGCGCGGGACTGACCCTGCGGCCGCCGGTCCGCTGCCGACGGAGAATCGAGGCCATGGGTATCTAGAAGATAGCCAGTGGGGTGCTGGGAGACTGCGATGAATCGAGGTGGGACCGTTGAGTTCCCACAAGCTGAAGCTCATGGTGCCTGCGGCGCTTCTCCCCGCAGCCCTGTTCCTGCTCACGTTGGGCGTCACTGCTGCGCAAGCCGCCGCAAGCAGTGGGCGTACGGCTGGAATCAGCGTGCCGGCTGCAAGTCACGGTGTAACAAACGTCGGGCTTGTCGCTGCGGGGGTGGTTATCCTGGCGGTCGTCGTCGGCGCTATCGTCTACATCACGCTCGCCGATCGGCGGCAGCTGACTCCGGCCCTAGCTGCCGCTGAGCCGACCCCGCTCCCCCGGGACAGCAGCGAGGCGGAGCAGGACCGCAAGGCTGCCTAGCTGACTGTGCGGCTGCAGTCTACTGTGCCGGGCCGCTGGTGCTGCAGAGCGAGGCTTCCTGCGAGGGGCTTCACTGCAGTGGGCTGGCGGCTCGGCTCAGCAAAGGCGATCCGGCGGTCTCGTCCGGCCGTAACTGCGCCGGACCGCATTCGCCGTTCTGGAGGTCAAGGGCCGAGGAGATGCTGGAGTCTTGCGGCCGGCCAGATCCCGGGGAGTGAACGACTGCCGATGCATCACCAGAGCCACAAAGACAGGGCGCGATCACACGGTGACGTCGAGTGCTTCGGCCGCTGGGCACCTCACTATGAGCGCTCGCTGCTGCAACGCCTCCTTCTGACCCCGATCCAGACGGCCACGATCGCCGAGATCGGCCGCGAGATCGGCCAGCCTCGTGCGATCCTCGATGTCGGGTGCGGCACCGGAGCGCTGCTGCGGCGCCTGGCGCGCGTCTATCCGCTTGCCAATCTCGTCGGTGTCGATGCCGCCGCAGGCATGGTACGCGAGGCCCAGGCCGCCGCTCCTGTGGACACGTCGCTGCGCTTCTTGGAGGCTCGGGCAGAGGAGTTGCCCTTCCCCGACGGCTCTTTCGACCTCGTCGTCTCGACCATGTCCTTTCACCACTGGGCCGATCAGCGGCGCGGCCTGCGCGAGGTGCGGCGCGTGCTTGAGCCAGACGGGGCCTTCGTCCTTACCGACGTCGTGGTCGGCGCCTGGCTTTCGTGGGTGCTGTCGTTAACCAATGACCGCATCGCTACCGAGCGCAGCCTCGAGGTCATGCTGGCGGGCGCCGCACTACGCCGCAAGCGCAGCGCCACTGTGCCCACTGCCTGGCTGCAGTACGGTCGCAGGGTTACGATCGCTAAACCCGGGCACCCTGAGGCTACATAAGGTCTCGCCGTGCGCGTCGGCGCGCCATGGCGCAGGTGCCCGAAGCAAGCCCCCGCCACGGCATGGCAAGGTACTCCTGCGGCCCGGCCGTCGGCACCGTGTCGGCGACGGAATGTACTCGGCGGTCAAGTGATTGGTGGGGTAGGCCGCGCACCACGCACGACCGCGAGCAAGCCCTTGTGGTCTGCCACTGCCGGCTATCGTTAGCTAGGAAGGTTGAGTAGACAGGTGAGATTGAAGGGTCCACCGCCCTCAACATAGGCCTCCGCCGTGCAAGGGCGTCAGCGAGTCCGCTGGGAAGTGACCGCTGAGCGCACCACAAGCGCGGGAACCCTTAACATCGCGTCTCACATCTGTAACGCGCACGCAATGAACAACGGGAAAGTTGTTTTACGACCCCCCTCATAAGGGCTTCCCCAAAGCCCTCAGCGAGCCCCGCTCTCCGCGGGGCTCGTTCCTTTCTGGGGCCAGACCGCCGTAGAACTTCGAGCCCAGGGCCATCAGTGCTTGGCCGCCCTCGGCACGCAGCGCTCGCGTAATCAACATTAAGCACGACGAGCTTCGCTCTGGCTCTGAAGTCAGCAACGCCGGCGGGCGCACCGAAAGCACCGGCGCGAGGCGAGCCATGCACCCGGTCGGTGCGCCAATCGATGTCGGCACTCAGCCGGCGAGGGAGGCCGCATGCGGTCGTTTCCCGGGTCGCACCGGTTGACGGTCATGTGCGTCCGCCGCATTCGACGTACTGCGGAGCTTGGTCGGCGGCGGGAACAACCCTGCGGCAGTGACCTGCTCGAGTTGTTGTGCCGTCGGGCGCGGCCGCCTGCGTCATGCGGCCTGCCTGCTGTCGCGCGAGCAGTCGCTGGCTGAAGGTCCGCAGCGGGCGGCGTGGCGAGGGCGGCTGCAAGCAGCTTGTACCTCACGCGCAGAAACCGGTCAGGCCCTCAGTTCGCATCGCTGGCGGAGCTCTCGCGCAACGACCATAATGCCTGCACTGGTGACAGTACAATGGAGCGCCACCCCTGCCCTTGATGTCAGACGCGGGGAGCCAGTTGTCGGATAGCAAACTCATCTCGCAGATCGCGCCACCGCGCCTGCACTTCCGTGTCCCGCCAGCACCGTCCCATCTGCTGCGCGCTCGCGAGCGTCTGCGAGACTACCTGCGTCAGTACTGCGCCGAGGCCCAGGTCATCGAGGACGTCGTGCTCTGCGTCGAGGAGGCCGCCACCAACGCCATCCGCCACAGCGGCAGCGAGGCGGACATCGAGATCTCGCTGCGCTTTGCAGATGGCAACCTGGCGGCCGAGGTCAAAGACCAGGGTCGGGGCTTCGACGCCGCCGCCTTCGACCCCGAAGCGCTGCCCGATCCCTTAAGCGATCACGGCCGCGGCCTCTTTCTCATCTCCCGCCTCTGCGACCAGGTGGAGCTGTGCAACAACGGCGGCCTTGATGTGCGCATGGTCAAGACGGCAGTCGCACCTTGCCAGGCGGTCTCGCTGGAAAGCGCCATCGCCGATCTGCAGACCGCTGGAGACCTCAACCACCGCGACCTGCGACTGCGCGCCTTACTTGAGGAGATCGACGAGGGCTTCTTTGCCTTTGACTGGGAGTGTTGCTATGTGCACGCCAACGCGACGGGCCTGGGCATGACGGGAAAGGCGCTTGCGGAGCTGCTTGGCCACACGCCCTGGGAGCTCTTTCCGCAGCTCGATGGCACCGCGCTTCAGGCGAGCTATCGCCGGGCGCTCGAACTCGGTACACCGGCCGTTCTCGAGCATCGCTCGGTGGTGAGCGGCGACTGGCTCGAAGTGCGCATCTACCCGACGCCGGCCGGGGTGAGTGCCTACTACCGCCAGATCAACGAGCACAAGCGGGCTGAGCTTGAGCGCGAGACCGCAAACGGCTTCCTGCGCCTGATTAACGAAAGCGACTCACTCGCTGACTTGGTGCGGGCCGCGACCACCTTCTTCCAGCAACAGTCGGGTTGCGAGGCGGTCGGCATCCGCCTGCGCGAGGGCGACGACTACCCCTACGTCGAGGCCCGAGGTCTTCCAGCGGAGTTCGTGGCGCTTGAAAACGAGCTTTGCGCCCGAGACGCCGCCGGCCAGATCTGCCGCGACTCCGCCGGCTATCCGATCATGGAGTGCATGTGTGGCAACGTGATCTGCGGACGCACCGATCCTGCCCAGGAGTTCTTCAGCGAGCGCGGCAGCTTCTGGACCAACAACACCACGGAGCTGCTGGCAACCTCTTCCGAGGAGGACCGCCAGGCCCGCACCCGCAACCGCTGTAACGGCGAGGGCTACGAGTCGGTAGCTCTCATCGCCCTGAACGTCGGCGCGGAGCGCCTCGGCCTCTTGCAGCTCAACGACCGTCGCAGCGGGCGCTTCACCCCCGAAGACATCGCCCTCTGGGAGCGCCTGGCCGACCAGCTCGCCGTGGCGGTCTCCAAGCTGCGTCTCGAGGGGGAGCTACAGGAAAGCCGGCGGGGCGAGCGTTTTCTGGCCGACGTGATCGAGCAGGCCGAGATGCCCTTCGGTGTGGGCGCACCCGATGGTCGCCTCATCTTCTTTAACCAAGCCTTCGCCGATCTCGCTGGCTACAGCCGAGAGGAGCTGGAGGAGCGGGCGCTGACCTGGGCCACCGACCTGACCCCGCAGCAGTGGCGCGCCCCGGAGGCTGAGCTTCTGGCGCGCGCCGTCAGCTCCCGACAAGCCGTGCGCTACGAGAAGGAGTACCGGCGCAAGGACGGCAGCCGCGTGCCGATCGAGCTGCTCGTGCAGCCGGTCTTTGACCAAGCCGGCGATCTTCTGCATTACCGCTCGTTTGTGACCAACATCAGCGCCCGCAAGCAAGCCGAGCGCGCGCTGCTTGAGCGCGAGACTGAGGTCGCACGCCTTGACGAGGAGCTGCCGGGAAGCCGTGCGACTCACCTGATTGACCGCTTTCGAGGTCATCGTTGGCGCGTGCTCGCCGGTGCGATCGCGATCCAGAGCGCGATCCTCGTGGCGCTGAGCACCGCACGCGATACACGCCACGTCTTGGGTCTGCCGGGCTCGATGATCGCGCTCTTCTGCGTGGTCGCGGGCGCCTTGGCCGGGCCGCTTGCCGGTGCGCTCGTGGCCGTCGCCGGGGGCGGCGTGTTCTACCTGACGGTGGGCGGCCGGGGCAGCCACTCCACCGTGCCCACAATCATCATATCGACAGCGATCTGGGTGACGGCCGGTCTTCTCTCCGGCTTTCTCGCCAAGTCCTTAAGCCAGCAGGCCGAGCGTCGTCGCGCGGCGGCGGTCGCACTCGTGCGTGCCGACGCCGCTCGCGAGGCGCAGCTCGCCGAACAGGCGCGCATCGAAGAGCTCGCCGCCCATCTGCAAGTTCAGACCGAGGAACTGCAGGCTGCCGGTGAGGAGCTGTCGGCCCAGCGTGATGAGCTGAGCAGTCAAAACAAGGAGCTCTCCGCGCAGCGTGACGAACTCGCAGAACGAGCCATGCGCATGTCGCTGCTCAAGGAACTCGCCGAAGTAGGGGCATCCTCGCTCGGGTCCAAAGAGACAGCCCAGCGTCAGGTCGGGGCGCTTGCGCGAACGCTCAAGGCGCGAACCGTCTTACTGTTTGCCGTAGACGACGCGGGAGAGCATCTCGTCCCGCTGGCGCTGGCAGGAGTGCCCGAGGCGTATCTTGAGCAGCACGCCGGGCCCATCGAGGTCGCCGGCGACGGCGCGAGCGCCAAGGTCTTTCGCAGCAGGCAAGCGTCGTTCATCCGCGATGTGACATCGGACGCCACGCTCTCGGAGAGTGGCAGGGCCCTTACGCTCTCGCTCGGCCAACGCTCGGGTGCGTCGCTGCCGCTTATCGCCAGCGACGAGGCGATCGGTTGCCTCGCCATCGCCTGGGTCGAGCCTCACGCCCTCGACGCAGACGAGATCTCGTTTCTGGAGTCGCTGGCCTCTGAGGTCGCCCTTGGCTTAGCGAACGCTCGACTGCTGGAACGCGAGCGGGCTGCGGCGATGCTGAGTGGCGCACTGGCCAAGATCGACGAGGCGATCCACTCCACGTTGGACTTCACCGAGGTCGTGCAGACGGCGTTGCGAGAAGGGGCCGCGGTGATTGGCGCCGAGACCGCAGGGATCAGCATGCACGAAGACGAGGCCGAGCGGTTCCGGGTGGCCTACATCCACAACTACCCGCCCGACAAGCTCGGCATCCTCATCCCCGACAAGCACGACACGCACGGCGTCGAGGCGATGCGCACCGGCCAGACAGTGGCCATCAACGACACACACGCCGATCCTCGCGTCGTTGCTGAGCTCATGGACGCCTGGAACATCGAGTCCGTGATCTGCGCTTCGCTTGTGGTGCAGGGGCACCCCATCGCGGTTGTCTACTACAACTACCACACCACGGCGCACCACTTCTCCCAGCTTGAAGAGGACTTCGTCACCAGGCTCGCCTCGTCGCTTTCCTTGGCGCTCGAGAACGCCCGCCTCTATGAGGCGCAGCTCAACATTGCCACAACCCTCCAGGAGAACTTCATCCACGAGCTGCCCGCGATCGCCGGCCTCGAGCTGGGCGTAGTCGCAAAGACGGCCTACGCGGCTGAGCTCGTGGGTGGCGACTTCAGCGACGTCTTCGTGGTCGATGACACTCGCGTCGCGGTGCTGATCGGCGATGTGGCCGGCAAGGGCGTGCGAGCCGCGGGCTTGACCGAGACGGTGCGCAGCACGGTGCGGGCGGTGGCCGCAATCGAGCCCTCGCCGGCTTTCATCCTGGCTCGGACTAATGAGCTTCTTCTGAAGTTCGACTCCGACGAGCCGCACGTGACCGCCTTCTGCGCGATCCTCGACCCCCAAACCGGTTATCTCAACTACGCCAGCGCCGGCCACCCGGCGCCCATCCACCTCGGTCCCTTCACCTGCCTGTCACTCGAGGTGACCTTTGGTCCGCCACTGGGCTCCTTCGAGCTGCCTTACAGGGAATCGCACAAGATGCTCACCCTCGAGGACTACCTCGTGCTCTATACCGACGGCGTCACCGAGGCCCGTCGCAACGGCGAGCTCCTCGGCGAGAAGCGCCTGCTGGAGAAGATCGCGAACTTGCGTGGCCACTCGGCGCAGGAGGTCGCAGAGGGCGTGCGAGACGTTGCGGCCGACTTCGCCGGTGGCCGCCTGAGCGACGACCTGCAGGTGGTCGTCGTGCGGCTTGCCTGACGGGCGTGTGGCTGCCACGCTCAGCCGCGCCAACTCACTGCTGTGTGGCGATGAGCACCGCGGTTCCGCATGCCTGGCGGGGTCTGGGCGGCCTCTCACTCGTTGGCAGCGCGTCGGCGGCACCGCGCTGAGCAGGGTCTGCTAGCCCTGTGCCTGTTCGCCTGTCATGTGCCAAGTCCGGTCCCCGTGCCTGTGCCGGCCGGCTGTTGACGGCGAGGGCGAAGCAGAGCGATCGTGCCGCGTTGTTTGTCGCCAGCGCCCCGCGGTGACAAGGAGCCATGGCAAGCGCGCCACTACCCGAGACACCGGCCGCGGAACGCGTTCGTCACGACATGACCGACGAGGCCCGTCGGCTGATCGACGCGGCCCGCGCCGAGGGCCTTACGCTGCGCCTGCTCGGCGGCCTGGGCGTGCGTGAGCACTGCCACACCCTCGAGCTCTGCGCGCGTGACTACTCCGACCTGGACATGGTCGCGCCCGCCAAACAGGCGCGCCGGCTGGCTGAGCTGTTCAAGGGCTTCGGCTACAGTGAGAACTTCGAGGTGAGCACGGCGACGTCCAACGGCGAGCTGCAGTTCGTGCGCCCCTGTAAGCACGGCGGCGGACTGGAAGGTGACCGCGCCCACCCCGACGATCACGTCGATGTGTTTCTCGGCACCTTCCGCATGGACCACGAAATCTCGCTTGAGCGGCGCCTGGAGATCGAGCCCTACACCCTCTCACTTGCCGACCTGCTGCTCACCAAGCTGCAGATCTTCCGCTTAGACGAGAAGGATCTGCGCGACATCGTCACCATCCTGGCCGACACCGAGGTCGGCGAACAGGACGACCCCGGCATCATCAACGCCCCCTACATCGGCAAGCTCTGCTGCGAGGACTGGGGCATGTTCTATGACGTCGCCATGAATCTCCAGCGGGTTGACGAAGGCGTCGCCAGCTTCGGCTTGAGCGACGCCCAGGCCGCTCGCGTACACCACGGCGTGCTGCACCTGATCGTCGCGATCGACGAGGCGCCCAAGAGCCTGCGTTTTCGCCTGCGGGCGCGCGTCGGTATGCGTAGGCCGTGGCACAGCGAGCTCGACGGCCAGGAGTGAGCCGCGCCGGCCTGACTGAACCCCGCAGTCAGGTCTAGCTTGGCCGGCAGCTCTCCTGCTCGCAGCGCTTGAGCAGGAAGGTACGGTACTTCTCGAGGTCTGCATTCAAGCGCGCTTGGGCACGGGCGACCTCTTCCTTGGCATCGCCACCGCCGTGCGGCGTGTACTCAAGCTCGACCGACACCTTCACCAGTCGCTCGCCCTCGGTCTCGAACTGCACCGTGCCGGAGTCGGCGTCGGTCTCGTTGATCGAGGTGGCGACATCCTCGAAGCCCTTGGCGTAGTTGCCGTAGAGATTGCGAAACACAAACTCGGTCCATTCGCGGTCGGCGAACGCGATCGGTACGTCTGCCTCGATCGAGCCGCTGAGGATGGCCATGGCCCCTCCTTATCTTGCGATCCGCCACGCGTCGCGTGTCAGCCTTGGCGCACTGTTCCCGTCCTCACCAGCAAGTGCAGCGTTGGCGGGGTCGCCACGCTCCATGCGGGGAACACTTACCTTTGCAACCAGTCCGAAAGAGGCGGCGCACCATGGCAGACGATGAGCTTGACCTGCTGCGAGGCGCCTACGGCGCCCTTGGACCGGGCTTTGCCACGGAGGCGCTTGCCCTGTTCGGCCAGGATGGGGCCGAGGGGGCTGAGTGGTGCCTTAGGATCAACGGCCGCAGGTCGCGCTGCTTAAGCACAAGCGAGCTCGACAGCAGCGACCTCTTCCTGCTGCCTGCCAGCTGGGAAGTGATGCGCGCCGAGGTGCGTCGTCTGACCTACAAGCGAAGTGTCGCGACCGTGAGCGGACTCATGTACTGCCGGCCGCGGGGGAGCTGGGAGAACATCCGGGTGCCGCTCCTGCACGTGTGGACGATGTGCCGGGGCAAGGCACTGCGCTTCGAGAACCTGTTGGACGGCCTTGAGCTTGGCCGGGCCGACGGGCTCACGCGCTGCGCCGCCTGAGGCTGCCTCGGGTTTCTCGTAGGGCACTGTCTTCACGGTCTCCGGCTCTGCCCGAGGGAACGTCGCGGCGGTGCATCGCTGCTCATTTCTCTCGCGGGGCCTTCTTACTTCGTCCTGGGGTGCGTTTCTCCGAGCGATCTGTCGGGCAGATGGGCCCTATCTGCTTCGGAAGGGGGACACCTTGAGCTTGGGACGGCTGGTTCTGCGCGCGGCAATCGGTGGCCTATTCATCGGCCACGGGACCCAGAAGCTCTTCGGCTGGTTTGGCGGCGGCGGTCTGGAGAAGACCGGTGAAGGCTTTGCGGCGATCGGGTTGGTTCCCGGCCGCCGCAACGCCCTGGTCGCCGGCTTGGCCGAAAGCGGCGGCGGTGCGTTGCTTGCCCTGGGGCTTGCCACGCCGCTGGCCGAAACGGCTCTCGTCTCGGTCATGCTGACAGCGATCCGCACGGTGCACTGGAAGAACGGCCCCTGGGCTACAAACGGCGGCTACGAGTACAACCTCGTGCTGATCAGCGCGTTGCTGGGCCTGGCCGAGGCCGGACCCGGCTGCTTCTCACTCGATCACGTCTTGGGCATCGAACGCTCGGGCCTGCCCTGGATGGCCGCGGCGGCCACTCTCGGCGCTGCTGGTTCACTGGTCGCCACTGCGGCCTCGGCTCCGCAGCCTACGGGCGAAGACGCCGCGGAGCCAGCGGGCGCCTAACCGACCACAGCGCCGCGCGAGCTGTCGCGCCGTGGGCGCATCGATGCCGGACCGCTTGTGCGCTAGCCGACCGCCTGGGCGTGCCTCACCTCAAGCTGCCGGCCGCCCTGCCCGACACGCCCTTCGAGGTCATCCCCCTGGTGGGCGCCCGCTTCTGGCAGGAGGTCGCGCTGTGGTGGGCCGAGCCTCGGGTCCTCGTTGTGGCCGAGGCGATCGGCACAGCGCCGGCCTTTGCGCCGGGTCGCATGGGAGCCGGTGTCCATATCGGGCTGCGGCTGTGGCCACCGCGCCGCCTGGGGTCCTACGAGCCGGAGCATCTGCTGGTCGGCCATGGGCCTGCTCTGCACGGACCACGGGCAACTGCCGGTCTCCATGAGGCGCTTGGCCGCTCACGTCGCGATCTGCTGCGCGCCGCAGTTGCGCTGCCGAGAGCACTTGCCGGCAGCCGTCGCTGACCGAGTCGTACCCAAGACCTCCTGCGTGCGGTGCAGACCTGCGAGAGAAGCTCATCTGCCGGTCAGCCTCGAGCCTCTATGGCCGGGCATCGTGTGAGACGCGGAGTGGTCAGGGTGACAATCGTGGCGCGGTGCCGTAAGCCAATGGGCTCGTCGGCATGACGTCGGCCATCGACAGGAAGTTGCCGCTGGGCGGCAATTTCCCGCCCTGATACAGGTTACGGGGTCAGGTGCAAGCGGCCTGCCTCAAGCGGGGCCGTGAAGTTCGCGAAGCTGCCTTGTGACGCAGGACGCCTAGCGCCTGATCAGTCAGGTCGACCGATGGCCGTTGTGGCTCAAGACTTGCCCGGGCCAGGAGCCATGGATCGTAGGTAGCCTGCCGCTGCCTTGGCCACCTCGAGATCTCTCTCACCCCAGACAAGTGCGTTGCTGCGCAGGTCTTGCGCCAGGGCTTCGACCCAGCGCAGCTCGGCCGCCGTGACCTCGTGCATGTACTCCGTCTCCAGCAGAAAGAGACGGTGTGGACCCTCCTCGGCGGCGAGCTCGGCTTCGAGCGTCTGCAGCCGCCCGCCGAGCAGCGCGGCACGCTGTTCGAGTGCAGGCAGGACCTTGGCCGGGGTGAGCAGCATGATGAACGACAGGGCCGCAGGGAACTCCGGGAACTCGTTGCGTGGGGTGGCCAGCATCTTCTCGAGCCACTCGGCGACCTTCGTGCGCCCGATGTCGGTCAGCTCGTAGACGGTGCGCTCCGGGAAGTTCTCGTTGCGCTCGGTCTGCAGCACCGCGATCAGGCCGGCCTCGTGCAGGCGCTTGATCGTGCGGTAGAGGTTGGCTCGCTGGCCGACATTGATGACCTGGTCCTTGCCCCACTCCCTGATGAGGCGCTGCATGGCATAGGGGTGAAGCGGACCGGCCATGAGCAGGCCCAGGATGGTAAGTGCCAAGGGGGAGGGGCGCACGTCGGTCTCCATGGCTGGAGTATACCTAGTTACGTTTGAACTAGTCAGCTGCTGGATCCCGGCCGAGTTAGTAGATGAAAGACTAGTGTTTCAGTGACGCGTTGACAGGATACTAGTCTGTATGTCACTATCCCCACGGCCTATGAGCACCTCGTTCGAGGCCCGTCGATTCTGCGAGCCTCGTGATGACGCAAGGAGAAGACGTGGATAACGATATGCACGAGTACGAGTTCAGCAAGGCGGCCTACCACTGGCATTCCTGGGACTCGCCGGTCGGTCTCGCGGTCGGCCTCGTGGGCCTGACGCTCAGCCTCGCGCTGATCCTGTCCTCGGTGGGTCTGCTGCTCTGGCTGCTCCACCAAGCCAGGCTCATCGGCTAGGGGTCGCAATGCGTGCGATTGCCATACGAACGACCGGTCTGCGCAAGTCGTTCGCCTTCAAGAAGTCGACGGTCGTCGCCGTCGATGGCATCGACCTCGAGGTCAAGGGCGGCGAGATCTTCGGCTTTCTCGGCCCTAACGGCGCCGGCAAGACGACGGCGTTGCGCCTGCTCGCCACGCTGCTGCCAATCGACGAGGGCGAAGCGATCGTCGCCGGCTACGACGTCAAGTCACGTCCCGGCGAGGTGCGCAGGCACGTCGGCTACGTGAGCCAGCTGGGCGGCGCAGACGACGAGGCCACCGGCTATCAGGACATGATCCTCCAGGGTCGCCTCAACGGCATGAGTCGGACAGCCGCCGGCCGGCGAGCGCGTGAGCTTGCCGAGCTGCTCGAGCTTGCTGAGTTCGCCGGCCGCAAGATCAAGACCTACTCAGGCGGGCAGAAGCGCCGCCTCGATGTGGCCTGCGGCATCATGCACCGCCCGGAAGTGCTCTTCCTCGACGAACCCACGACGGGCCTGGACCCGCAGAACCGATTGAACATGTGGCAGCAGATCCGCAAGCTGCGCGACGAAGGCGCGACCGTCTTTCTCACGACCCACTACCTCGAGGAGGCCGACGCGCTGAGTGATCGCGTCGCCATCATGGATCACGGCAAGGTGGTCGCCGAAGGCGCGCCGCGGGTGCTCAAGATGCAGGTGGCAGGCGACAGCGTCGTGATCAAGCCCCGGCTCGACGGCCAGAGCCCCGACGAGGTGCGCCGCCTCCTTGGCGAGCAGCCCTACGTGCGTGAGGCACGCAGCGAGGGCGACAGCCTGCGTCTCTACGTCGACGACGGTCCTCGTGCCCTTCCCGGGTTGATCGCGTTCCTGGAGAGCCAGCGCGTCGCACTCGAGGCGGTCTCGCTCACCCAGCCCTCACTCGACGATGTCTTCCTCAAGCAGACCGGCCGCAGCCTGCGAGACGCCGGTCCTACAGAAGGAGCATGAAGCATGAAGACCTTCCGCGACACCGGGCTGCTGTTCGCGCGGCCGTTCCTGCAGAACCTGCGCAATCCGGCGTTCGTCGTCGTCAACCTCTCGACACCGCTCATGTACCTGCTGCTCTTCATGCCGCTGCTCAAGAAGCTGAGCGGGCCGGACTTTACCTCGGGACACGTCATCCAGACCTTCCTGCCGGGCATCATCGCCCTGCTCTTCGTGGCCGCCGGCACCGGCTCGGTGTTCCCTACCATCTTCGAGCTGAAGAAGGGGCTTATCGAGCGCCTGCGGGTGACCCCGACCAGCCGCTTCGCGTTGCTCATCGGGCCCATCCTCTCGTGGGTGGCCTGGACGCTGATCTCAAGCGCGGTGATCGTAGCCTTGAGCGTGCCCTTCGGCTTTCACCTCCATCCGGCCGGCCTTGCGCTGTTTGCCGTGCTGCTCGTGCTGCTGCTTACGGTGTTCGCCGCCTGGGTGACGGCCATGGCGGTGCTCATGAAGGGCGAGATCACGAGCATCAGCGGCATCGTCGTCGGCCTCAACCTGCCGATCATCCTGCTGGGCGGCGTGATGCTGCCGCTGGCCCTGGCGCCTGGCTGGTTGCGCGCCCTCGCGCATCTCGATCCGCTCTACTACGCGGTCGAAGCCGGGCGTGATCTCGCCGCGGGGTCAATCGCGACTCACGCCGTGGCGCTGGCGTTCGTCGTCATGGTGCCACTGGCCGCGCTCGTGCTGTGGTGGGCGACGCGCGTCTATCGGACGGCTGTGGCGTAGGCGTCTCGCGCGTCGTTCGCCACGCCGGTTGTCGGCACTCCGTCGGCGCGGCGGCCGTGTGCGGCACAAACTCCGGGTCGACCGGTCTCGCAGTCAGGTCCGCTTCTTCGTTACAAGGACCGGCCGTGGTTCGGGTACTCGCCAGCAGCGCGGGTCACGACACCCGGCTCAAAAGACGAAGGGGATGAGCATCTTGGTCGAGCGCTTGAAGGCGGGGTAGGCGTCGGGGAAGAGCTTGGTCATGTAGCGCTCTTCTGCGACGGCGCTGTAGATGAAGTAGGCACCGGACACACCGACGGCGACCAGCCAGTACCAACTGATCGCCACGGCGGTGCCCACCATGGCGAGGATGATGCCCGAGTAGATCGGATGGCGGACCCTGCGGTAGGGGCCGCTTGTGACGAGCTCGGGGTCGACCTTCTGCGACATGGGCGTGCCCCAGTTGCGACCCAGGTAGATGCGGGCCCAGACGGCCAGGGCCAGCCCGCAGGCAAAGAGCACCAGCCCGACGGCCCACAGCCAGGGATCGCTTGTCACCGCCTGATGACCCTTGAAGACCCTGGCGTGCGCGAGGAGCAGGATGAGCAGCAGGAGCACGACACGCGCCCCGGCGAAGCCGCCCCACCGAGCCCGCCCGGCTCGCATGCCTCGGGCGGCGGCGAACCAGTAGATCCAAAAGGCGACCCAGCCGGCGAGGATGACGAGGGAGACGAGGTGCATCGCGTGATCCTAGTTCAACTGCTTCCGTGTGCGCTCGCCGTGACCTTCGAAGGCCCTACCTAATCGACTCCGCCTCTGCCTTCGGCGGACGCCCGCGCCGGGGAAGCTCTCCCACACCTTGCGGCAGGCGGCCGACCCGAAAGAGGGCGCTGCGCAGGAGCAGCTCGATGTGCGCGTTCGTGCTGCGCAGCTCGTCGGACGCCCAGCGAGCCAGGGCATCGTAGACCGCCGGGTCCATGCGTATGAGCAGACTCTTCCTCTCAGGCATCGATGCGCCCTTCGTCGAGCGCGGGATGGCGCGTTACGACCGTCACCGACGTTTGTCTCCCGGGTCGCCAGCGTAATAAACTGATATCGGATTATACTCATGTCTACGCAGGAGCGCTGAACCGCTCGTGCAGCACGCAGCAGCAAGACAGGGTCAACCGCGCGCGGCGCAGTCCCCGGGCGTGCCGGAGGCCGAGCAGGCTCTGGTCGTCGAGCAGTTGACCAAGCGCTTCGGCGAGCGCAGCGCCTTTGCCGACGTCTCCTTCACCGTCGGCCACGGCGAGGTCTTCGGCTTTCTCGGCCCCAATGGCGCCGGCAAGACGACGATGGTGCGTACCCTCGGAACCCTGCTCACCCCATCGTCGGGCTACGCGGCCGTCGCCGGTCTTGTGCTCAGCCCCAGCAACGGCGTCGAGATCCGCCGGCGCATCGCGATCATGCCCGAGGCACCCGGCCTGTACCTGCGCCTCAGCGTCTTCGAGAACCTGCGCTGCTTCGCCGGCCTCTACGAACTGCCCGACGCGCGCGAGCGCATCGAGCGGGCGCTGCGGGCGGTCGATCTCGTCGAGCGAGCAGGCGACCCCTGCGGGACGCTCTCCAAGGGCCTGCGCCAACGCGTCGGACTCGCCCGGGCGTTGCTCAGCGACCCCCAGGTCTTGTTCCTCGACGAGCCCACGTCCGGTCTTGACCCAGTCGCCGCCCGCGAGGTCCACGAGCTCGTCGCCGGGCTGCGCCGAAGCGGCGTCACGATCTTCCTGACCACCCACCGTCTCGAGGAGGCCGAACGCCTCTGCGACCGCGTCGCGATCTTGAACACGACGCTGCGGTCCATCGGGCGCCCCGACGAGTTGCGCGAACAGCTCTTCCATAAGACCCTCGCCGTGAGGACCGTCACCCCGCTGGCGGAGCCCGCGGCCGTCTTCGGCGGCCTGCCCGGCGTGGAGAGCTGGCAGGAGGACGGTAGCGGCACCTACGAGGTGCCCGTGAGCGATGTGACCGTCGCGGCCCCCGCGATCACTCGCTCCCTGGTCGCGGCCGGCGCCGACGTCCTGTCGATTAACGAGTCGCGCCACTCCCTGGAGGACGTCTATCTCGAACTGATCGACGAGGACGTCCAGGTACAAGGAGGGCGCCGATGAGCTGGACGCGCATCCGCGCCGTCTTCGTCAAGGAGCTGCGCGACTTCCGCCGCAACCGCTTCATCATGATCACGATGGCGCTCATGCCGGCGATCTTCATCGTGCTGCCGATTATCGACATCTTCGTCCTGCCGGCCGTGAGGCCAGGCTCGGCGGCAGGCTCGGCCCTGGACAAGCGCATCGGCATCTCGCTTCTCTACATGCTGATCATCCCGGCCATGGTGCCGGCCACCCTCGCGGGCTACTCGGTGGTCGGCGAGCGCGAGCAGGGCACCCTCGAGCCCATGCTCACCACGCCCATCCGGCCCGAGGAGCTCCTGCTCGCCAAGGCCCTCGCCGTGCTGCTGCCGACGCTGGCGATCGCCTATGCGATGTTCGGCATCTTCCTGGCCTGCGTGAAGCTCTTCGCCCAGCCTGCCATCACGACGGCGGTCTTCAGCGGCCAGCACGTGCTCGTCCAGCTGATCTTCACGCCGCTGCTCGCCAGCTGGTCGATCTGGGTCGGCCTCACGATCTCGGCACGCGCAAGCGACGTGCGCGTCGCCCAGCAGCTTGGCATGCTCGCCAACCTGCCGCCGCTTGCCGTGGCGGGGCTGCTGTCGTTCGGCGTGATCCACGAGAGCGTCGCGCTGGCGCTCGGCCTGGGGGCGGCGCTCCTGGCCATCGACGCCGTCGGCTGGCGGATCGTGGCGGCGCTGTTCGACCGTGAGCGGCTCGTGACGGGCAGCCGCACATGACGGCTGCACCCTGCGAGAACGGAAACAGCCCTGGCCCGGGAGGAGAGCGAAGATGTCGGCGACTTTGAAGGTGACGCGAGAGACGATCGGCGCAGAGGTCCATCGTCGCCCGTTCGAAGTCCTGCTGGACGGCAAGGCCGTCGGATCGTTCCCGCTGCACGACACCTTCGAGACACCGGTCCAACCCGGCAGTCACACCCTGCAGATCCGGGAGGGTCGCTACTCGAGCCGAGAGCTCCCCTTTCGGGTAAGCGAGGGCCAGACCATCAGCTTCAACAGCCAGGGCAAGAGGATCATGCCGATCTTCATCGCGTCATTCCTGGCTCCCAGCCTGGCGCTCACGCTCAAGGCGACTCGGGCATAGGCGGTCTCCATGGCCGGTGCGACATTGAGATTGACCCGCAGGTGGGGCGGCGTGACCGAACGCGACGTGGCCTGGCAGATCGCGCTCGACGACAAGGAAGGCCCCACGATCCCGCGCGGTGAGACGGTCGAGCTGCCGATCGCGCGCGGCTACCATACCCTCCAGGTCAGCTCCGCCCGCCACCACAGTCCGCGACGTTCCTTCCAGGCCGCCGACGGTGAGGTCGTCGTCTTCTCCTGCCGGGCGGCCAGGTTCTGGCCGCAGTGGCTCGCCGCCCTCCTGAGGCCCAGCCTCTGGATCTCTCTCAGACAAAGCCGCCCGTAGCTCATGACTCCGGTCCCCGAGACGGTCCGAGGCCCGCGTAACGAACGGACCGTCGTCACGGTCGAGCATCTGGTCAAGCGGTACGGAAGCCACGCCGTCGTAGATGACGTCTCCTTCTCCATCAGGGAAGGCGAGATCTTCGGGATCATCGGCCCCAACGGCGCCGGCAAGACGACGACGGTCGAGTGCATCTCCGGCCTTCGCGTCCCGGATTCAGGGTCGATCAGCGTCCAGGGACTGTCGCCGCAGCGCGACCGGGACAGGATCAGAGAGTTTCTCGGCGTCCAGCTGCAGGAGAGCGCCCTGCCGCCCCGCCTGAGGGTGGGCGAGGCGCTCGAGCTCTTCGCCTCCTTCTACTCCGACCCGCTGGACCCGCAGGAAGTGCTCGAGTCCCTCGGCGTGAGAGACATCGAACGCGTCCCCTTCAAGAAGCTGTCGGGCGGCCAGAAGCAGCGCGTGTCTATCGCGCTGGCCCTGGTGGGGAACCCCAAGATCGCGATCTTAGATGAGCTGACCACCGGCCTTGACCCCGAGGCGCGACGCAACATCTGGGCGGTCATCGAACACATGAGGGAGCGCGGCGTCACCGTGATCCTGGTCACGCACTTCATGGACGAGGCCGAGACCCTGTGCGACCGCGTGGCACTGATCGACAGGGCGCACCTGCGGGTCCTGGACACTCCGGAAGCGATCGCCGCTACAGCGGGCGGAAACAGGGTGCGCTTCGTGCCCTCACGACCCGTAGACGATGGGACGCTGTACGCCATCCCCGGTCTGCAGGCGGTGGAGCGCAAGGACCGCTTCGTGACCGTCACCGGCACGGGAGACCTTGCCGCGGCGCTGATCAACGCGCTCGCGGCCACGGGAGTTCAGGTGTCGGAGCTCGAGGCGCGCCGAGGCAACCTCGATGACGCCTTCATCCGGCTGACCAGGGATGAAACGTCACCGCCACTGGAAGAGGTCCAGTCATGAGGGCCCGCCTCGGCGCGTTACGCAGCCGGCGGTCGCGCGTGCAGCTTGCCGCGCTGCTAAAGGTACAGGCCAGGCTCTCACTGCGCGAGCCGTACGGGGTCGGGCTTGGTCTCGGGTTCCCCGTCGTTCTGCTGGTGCTCTTCGGCGTCATCAGCAAGCACGTCCCGGGGAACGTGGGCGGCAGCGGCTTGACCGTGATCGACCTCTACATCCCGACGATCATGGTCATCTCCTTTGTCGCGATAGCGATCTCCCTGCCCAACACGCTGGTGCGGGACCGCGAGATGGGCTGGCTGAGGCGCATCTCCACGACGCCGGTCCACCCGTCGCGACTGCTCGCCGCCCAGCTGATCCTCAACCTGGTGCTCGCTGGTGCGGCGATTGTCGTCCTCCTTGTTGGCGGCACCGTGATCTTCGGTGCGCCGCTGCACGTGAGCATCCCGTTCTTTGCCCTCTCGATCGTGCTCGCCATCGCGACGATCTTCTCGCTGGGATTGGTCGTCGTGGCCCTGGCCCCGACGCAGACCGTTGCCACGACCGCCGGCGGGGCGCTGTTCTTCGCCCTGCTGTTCCTGTCGGGGCTGTGGGTCCAGCCCGTGCAGGTCGGTCAACCGCTGCGGGCTATCATGTGGTACTCGCCGGGCGGCGCTGCGGTGCGAGCCGTTCTGTATTCGGTGTTCAACACGAGACCGCCGGTCTCGACGCTCGCCATCCTAGTCGCCTACGCGGTCGTCTTTGCGTTCATCGCCGTGCGGTACTTTCGCTGGGAGTAGCCGGCTGGAGCGGACGGGGGCTGAGGGACGCTCGGCCTGACAACGACGAAGGCCAGATCGTGAGCGGCGTGCCGACGCAGGCGTAGGCTGCGAGTCGAATCACAATCACCACCGCAGCGCGTCCCAGTGGCGACCGGATTCGTTGTCAGGTTCAGCGTCCACCGGCCGTCTGAAGTCCTCATGGTCCGGCGTGCGCTGTATGCGGCCCCGTCTACACTTGCCGCCGGTCTGCCCGTCATTCCGCGCAGCCGTCAACGTATACTGCAACCGGGGTCTGATGCGCAGGTCCCACCCCCGCCGCCGGCCGACGGCGAGGCAGGGCGTACGGCGGAGGGTTGTGTCATGAAGAAGGTCCTGCTCGGTCTCACTCTTGCCCTGCTGCTCCTGCTCGCCGTAGTTGCGACGGCCGCCGCCCGGCCGGCAAGCGTTGCCCCACCCAGGCTGGCGTCGCTCTCCGGCGCCGGGCCAGTGCCCCTGCTGTCCGAAACCTTCGAGTCCGGCCAGACGTGGGACGCCGGCTCCACGGGCTGGAGCATCGTCACACCTGCTGCCTCCTTCAGCCCGATACCCAGCCCGACGCACGCGGCTTACGCCCCGGAGTTCGGCTCACCGATGCTCGTCTACGGGCCCTTCGACTTGAGCCAGGCCACTGCGGCCACGCTCACCTTCGAGCTGTGGTACGACTCGCCGAGCTTGGTGATCTCCCCCTACACCTACTGCGGCGCCTTCCTGATCGGCTACTCCACCGACGGCTCCGACTTCACCTTCCCCACCCAGTGGAGCGGCAGTACCGGCCAGGCTTGGCAGCAGGAGCAGGTCGACCTGAACAGTTGGTACGACCAGGGGAGCCAGAGCACGGTCAGCCTGCTCGGCGACTCCCAGGTCTGGATCGCCCTCTCAAGCTCGGTCACCCAGCCGACCTGAGCCAGCTCGACCGAAGGCTCCTACGTCGACGACATAAGCCTCAGCGCCACCATCCCCGACTCGACGCCGCCGGTGACCACGGCCTCCGGCTGTGATGCGAACTGGCACCGCACGGCGGTGACCCTGACCTTCAGTGCCACCGACAACTCAGGCGGCTCGGGGGTGGACTACACGGAGTACTCGACCGACGGCGGCAGCGCCTGGACGCAGGGAGACTCGCTGACCATCCTGGCCCCGGCCGACCACTCAGGCGACGGCCTCCACACCATCCTCTACAAGTCGGTCGACAACGCCGGCAACTGGGAGACGGCAAAGAGCTGCCAGGTCAAGATCGATACGAGGGGTCCGGCCTGCGCCGCAAGAAGCGTCACCGTGGTGCGTGGCCGGACCTGCCGCCTCTCCTACAAGGTGCACGACGCGCTGAGCCCCAAGGTCACCAGAGAGGTCACGATCACGACACGCTCCGGCGCCGTCAAGAAGCGCTGGTCGTGGGGCTACGGCACCAACAGCGCAAGCTGGCACTCCTTCTCCTACAAGTGCGCGCTGCCCAAGGGCAGCTACCGCATCGTGGTCTCGGGCAAGGACCTCGCCAGCAACGTCCAGAGCGTCCTCGGCAAGGCCTGGCTGTATGTGAAGTAAGCAGGCGGGCTACCGGCGCAGGGCCTCAAGCAGCTCCGGGTGCTGACGCTCAGTGAGCCCGGCGATGGTCTTGGCTGGGCTGATTTTGAGACTCTCCAGCAGGGCCGCGACCCTGACCGGGCCGTAGTGTGGCAACGCCAGCAGCAGGTCGACCATCTTGGGCGGCAGGTGGCTCGCGGAGGACGTCTTCGATCGCGATCTCTTCTTGCTTCAACGCGACCTTGTGTCAGGTGCGCGAGCCCGTCAGCCGGCCTGAACGAGCCCCGATTCATACGCGACCATGACGAGTTGGGCACGGTCCCGGGCCTCGAGCTTCGTGAGGATGCGGCTCACGTGCGTCTTCACCGTCGTCAGGCTCACGAACAAAGTCCCAGCGATCTCCTGATTGGAGAGCCCGCGCGCCACGAGCAACAGGACCTCCCTCTCGCGCTCCGTGAGGGACTCGACGTCCGCATGCCCCTTGGCCGCCGGCTGCCTCATCTGCGCAAAGTGGGCGATTAGGCGGCGGGTGACGTTCGGGGCAAGCAGGGCCTCGCCGGCAGCGATCACACGGATCGCCTCGAGGAGTTCCTCGGGTGGACGGCTCTTGAGCACGAAGCCGCTCGCCCCGGCGCGCATCGCCGCAAAGACGTACTCGTCCAGATCGTAGGTGGTGAGAACGAGGACGCGCGGGCCGGCGCTGCCCGCTGCCTCAGTGATCCTGCGAGTCGCCTCGATGCCGTCCATCACGGGCATACGCACGTCCATGACGATGACGTCAGGCGCTGTGCTCGTTGCCAGGCGCAGCGCCTCGGCCCCCTCCGCCGCCCGACCGACTACTGTCATGTCGTCTTCGGCCTCGATCAGGGCGGCGAAGGCCGTGCGCAGAAGTTCTTGGTCGTCGACGACAAGGACGCGGATCACGACGCCTCGCTCAGCGGCAGCGCGGTGCTGATGCGAAAGCCGCGGCCGGGAAGAGGGCCCGCCTCAAGCGAGCCTCCGAAGGCCGCAACACGTTCGCGCATCCCAACGATGCCGTGCTCTGATCCGGATGAGAGGGCCGCCTGAGACGGCCCCTCACCCGGCGTGCCGCCGTCGTCTTCGACCACGACCCTGACGCTCTGCGCCGTGACGGCCAGCTCGACCGTGGCCCGCGCCCCGGGAGCGTGCTTGGCCACATTCGTGAGGGCCTCCTGGACGATGCGATAGACCGTCAACTCAAGGGCGGGCGAAAGTCGCCGATCGCTCCCCGTCCTGTGCAACTCGACTGGGGTGCCGGCGGCCCGCATGGTCTCGGCGAGTGCTTCGAGTTCGGCAAGCCCGGGCGCGGGGGCAAGCTCGGCGCCCTGCCTGTCGCCATCGCGCAGCAGCTCAAGCACGACGCCCAGCTCCTCCTGGGCGGTGCGAGCCGTCTCTTCGATCGTACGTAGCGTGGTCTCGGCCTGGTCTGGCTGTCGGCTCGCGAGGCGACGGCCGACGCCGGCCTGGACCGAGATCACCGTGAGGCCGTGGGCGACCACGTCGTGCAGCTCTCTGGCGATCGCCATGCGCTCCTCGCGCAGCGTCTGGCGGGCGCGTTGGGCCTCGATGACGGCCGCCTGTCGGGCTTGCTCGGCCTGCGCTGCAAGGTAGGCGCGACGCGCCGCCACGCTGTCCCCGACAAACCAGGCCACCACCAGCGGGATGAGAACCCCGAAGGCAGCGGTGTCGAAGGCCAGAAGCCCGACCACGATGGCACCGCCGAGTGCGGCCTCGGCCCCCACGATGGCGCGCAAAGCAAGGTGACGCGCCTGCTGGGTGACGACACTGTAGCCAGCCAGGGCCAGCAGGATGCCGACGCCGAGCGGTGAGCTCCCGCAGATCGCAAGCACGGCGGTGGCCCCGGTCACCACGACGAGTACCGCCAGCGGCCAGCGGCGGCGCAGTCCGATCGGCAGGGCGGCAACAACGACGCCGGCCGCAAGGAGCGCCAGGGGGACGTACTGGCCGTGATGCAGGCGAAAGCCCGGCAAGCCCGCAGACAGGGGGCCGCCTCCCGTGCCGCTGCGCAGGACGAGGGCACTCCAGGCACCGAGCGCGACGGCGACCAGCCAGTCGAGTCTGGCCCAGCGGCGCTCGCTTGGACCGCTGATCGCCCCAGCGCGAGGTATAGGTCGCTGATCGGGTCCTTGTGGCATCGGCTTTGAGTCTAGCCTGTGCGCGGGCTCAAGCGTCGCGTCTGACCATGCGCCAGGCCCCAAGCACACTCCAGCCGCCCATCCAGCCGACGATCACGGCGATCATCGCCCAGCTCGGCATCGGCGGGATGCCGAGGCCGCCGTTTGCGCCTCCGAGCGCCAGGGGCCCGCCGCCGCCGGTGCCTGCCAGCGCCGCCGGGCGCAGCTGGGCCATGGCCACCCCGACCAGGAGGCGCTGTACGTCCAGCAGATAGGGCAGGACGTGGTTGGTGGCAACGGGCGTGACGATGATCTGGAGGGCGATCAGAACGACCGTGGAGGTGGTGCGCTGCCCACTGAGGGCCCCAAGGCCCAGGCCGACCGTAAAGCCGATCGTCACCTCAAGCTCAAGCCAGAGACCGACCTTCACCATATCGGAGGGTGTCGGGTCAAGGGTCGCGGCCTCCGCCTGAGCGTACTGGTCGTAGAGCGCGGCGAGCTTCGTCTCGCCGTGCGCACGAGGCACGCCTGAGGCAAAAGCAAGACTCGCCTCGCCGGGGTGCTTCGAGAGCCAGGTGGCGAGCTGCCTCTGGTCAAGGTGGCCGGGGATCGCCACGCCGTTGTTTGAGACGGAGCGCTGCTGCGGAGCGCCGCCGTAGATTGTCACAACGCAGAGCAGCGTGAACGCCACGGCGACCAGCGGCAGGAGGATCGCAAGGCCCGCCGGGATGCGCGCCAGATAGAGCGCCAGGCGCGAGCGGCCGGTGGCCACCAGGTGGCGAAAGACGCCCTCGGTCAGATCGGTGGTGGCGGCTGCCGTCCCCAGGGCAGCCGCCGCGATGAAGCCGAACTCGGCGTCCAGGCTGGAGAGTGTCGTGAAGGGGCGGGGGCCGCCCAGGGGCGGCACGACATGCGGGCTTGCAATGTGCAGAATCTCGAAGACGCTGAGAATCAGGGCCGGCACCCCGACGATCAGCACGGTGACCGTCGCCATGAGACCCCGGCGCTTGCGCATCTCGAGATGTTTGGTGGCGACCAGGCCCCAGCTGGGGATCCACGAGACGAACCGCCGCCGTGGCGTTGCCGCGGGCCTTGTGGGCAAAGGTTGGACCGGCGCTGGCCGTTCGCCGGCAGAGGCGATGCTTGTCATGCTTGCTCTCCCAGTCGGCTGGTGACAGACAGAAACCAGTCCTCGAGCGTCGCTTGGACCTCGCGCAGCCCGTAGACCGCGATCCCGCCCTCAACGAGCCGGCGGTTGAGAGCGGCGACGGCCTCGCGTGACGCGCCCGTCGCGAGCGTTACGATGACCCCCTCCTCGCCGGAGGTCGCGCTGGTGGCGATCTCGCCGGCAGCGAGGAGCTGGAGCGCCCTGGACGGCTCGGAGCAGTCCACCCGCACCACAGCACCACCGGCCTGCTGGAGCAGCTCGCTGATCGGGCCCTGGCGGATGACCCGCCCGTGGTCGACGATCGCCACGGCATTGCAGGTGCGCTGCACCTCGTCGAGCAGGTGCGAGGAGAGCACGACGGTGCGCCCTTCTGCGACGAAGCTCGCGATCATGGCGCGCATCTCCTGCATGCCGGCCGGGTCAAGGCCGTTCATGGGCTCGTCCAAGATGAGCAGCTGCGGGTCACCGAGCAGGGCAGACGCGACGCCAAGACGCTGGCGCATGCCCAGGGAGTAGGAAGCGACCTTCTGATCGGCCCGCTCGGCGAGGCCCACGCGGGCAAGGGACGGGGCGATCCTCGCCTTGGCCTCTCCTCCCCGCGCCGCCGCCAAAAGGCACAGGTTCTGGCTCCCGGTGAGGTGCGCATGAAAGCGCGGCTCATCGACGATCGCCCCGACCCGGGCGAGGGCCTTGTCGCGCTGCGACGGAACGGGAATCCCCAGCACGGACATCGTGCCGTTATCGGCATGCGTCAGTCCCAGCAGCGTGCGGATCAGGGTCGTCTTGCCGGCGCCGTTGGGGCCGAGGTAGCCGAAGGCGACACCGCGCGGTACGAACAACTCGACGTCGTCGACGGCGACGGTCGTGCCGAAGCGCTTGGTGAGACCATGGGTCTCGAGGGCCCAGCCGTCTGGGGATCCACTCGCCCGGGGAGCAGAGGGCGCCGGTTGGGACGTCGCGACCGCCTTGGTCGCCGCAATTGACGCGCTCGTCTTCGCAACGCGGGATGACACCTGGGGTGACAACCTCGCCAGTGGCCCGGCGGCGTTGGGCGGCGCGCCCGGGTCGGCGCTGATGCGACGAGCATGCGCTCGACGCCCGAGGCGCACGACACCGTAGGCCAGCGCGATCAGCACAACCAGGACGAGGTATGGAGGGCCGCCTCTGAAGAAGGCGACCATGACAACCGTAGGCACTCCGTATCTCCCTTCAGGCAGCAGCCGGGCGAGTTGCGCAAGCGCACCAGCCCCGCAAATCTGGTCCGCGTTCGTCGCACCATTGTGGGCGCGGGAGGGAGCGGTTTCGTCATGCTTGAGGATGAAATGCGGAGTCATCCTCGAGGTGTACGCGGGCAGCGCGGACGCCAGCATTCACAGGCCCCTGCCTACCGTCGCCGAGGAGGCTGATCGAGCGTCTGAGTCGTCGGTCGCAGGTCGGCGCGCGTGCCACATGCAGCCGAAAGGCGGCGCGCACCGGTCGTGGTGTCAGGTGCGCAAGGGGCGGCGCCTCGATACCCGAGGCGCCGCCCCGGGATTCTCGGGTCGGTCCGGCGCTACCGCGCCGTAGGCTTCTGCGCCTGGGTGAAGATGAGCACTTTGCCCGGCGCGAGCGGTACCGCCCCGGTCACCACGTTGGTGAGGATGTCCTCGGGATTCACGCTGAGCGACTCGATCGACCCAGTCGGTGCGCCCGACGCGCCCGGCGCTGGAGAAGCCTGTGGCCCGCCGGGCGAGGGGGTGGGTGTCGGCTGGTCCCCCTTTGGCGGCGTCACGGTGCGCAAGTCGCGCCACTGGGCGGTCAAGCCAAGCGCCTTGAGCTTGACCAGCGCCTCGCTCACCGTCATGCCCATCAGCCCGCTGCCGTGCAGCGCCTCGCCGGGGGCAAAGGCATCGCCGGTCGAGACGTAGGTCTCACCCGGCTTGGCGGCGCGACCGAGCACGATGTCGGCGCTGCCTTTGAAGTCGATAGGGATGCGCAGGCCGATCGGCAGCGGGCCGCCGGGGGCCTGTTTGGTCTTGCTGTAGAGCACGCCGATCTGGCTGGCATCGGCCGAGCTTCCCATGTAGACGACCGAACCCACCATGCTGGGTGACACGGGCACGAGCTTGAGCGTGATGTGCAGTCCGTGGGCCGCGAATGCGGCGTCGAGCTGCTGCTCGGCGGCGTAGGGATCGACCACCGTGGCCACGATGTAGTCACCCGAGGTCTGGAACCGGACGGCCGCCGCTGCCGGCGGGGTCGGGCGCAGGGCGACAGTCAGGGCGAACAGAAGCGCGGCGACACCAGCCGCCGCTGCCACCGCAAAGACGAGGCGCCGCCTCTGACGAACGCGTCGCGAAGCGCGGGACTCTGTGGCATCGTGGTCCATGGCGACTACCTCCTGAAGCAGGGCCTGGGCGGCCGGGCCGTGCGACAGAGAGGCAAGCTGCTCGTCGCTGATCCGTCCGAGCTTCGCCACAGCCTGGTCGATGCGCTCGGTCGGTCTCATGAGAGCTCCTCCCTGTCGGGGCGGGCGGGTGCCCGTCCGAGGCGTTCATGTCCGGCCGCCAGGACCGGTTTCAGCGCCGAAGCGGACTGCGGGCCCGTTTCGTCGATCGCCACACCCTCCCGGGCGAGCTCGGCGGCGAAGCGCCGCCGAGCGCGGTGCAGGCGCACCTTGAGCGCCGTGCGCGAGCAGCCCAGCACGCGGCGGAGCTGCTCGGACGCGAGACCCTCCCAAACGAGCAGGCCGAGCAGGTCGCGGTCCTGCGGTCGCAGGCGTCCCCAGGCCCGCGCCAGGGGGACGAGGTCGTCGGGCGAAGGGTCGTGCCAGGCTCGCGAGCCAGCGAGGTCGGCCTTCAGACGCTCGGCGAGAGCGAGGCGACGCTTCTGGCCGCGGCGCTGGTTTGCCAGCAGGCGGTGAGCGACGCCGTAGAGCCAGAGCAGCGCTTCATCACCGGACGGCACCTCCTCGAGGCGCCGCCAGGCGACGAGGTAGGCATCGGCCACCAGGTCGGCGGCATCCTCAGGGCTCTCTGCGCGGCGCAGGGCGTAGCCCAGGATGCGGGCGTAGGTGGTCTCGTGGAGCGCTCGGAAGCGGGCCTTGCGCTGAGTCTCGTCCAAGGCGGTCTCCCCGGGCCTGCGGAGGGCCCACGACGGCGGGCTGTCATGTTCGCGTCTACGAGATGAATGTCCGACTGCAGCAGCAGGTTACAGGTTCTGCCACCGAGCCTTCGACGACGCCATCACGCGGCGGCCGTCTGTCGGCGAGAAGGCCGTGTGCAGCATGTCCGAGGGCCGCTCATGATCAGTAGTCAGGGTGCGCGTCAGACCCAGGGCCGCAGGCCGGTGATCACTTCTTCGGCTCCTCGTTTGACACAGGGAAGACGACCTCGACCTTCAGCCCGCCCTCGGTCTGCGGCTCGGCGGTGACTGTCGCGCCGTGGGCATCTGCGATGGCACGCACGATCGAGAGGCCGAGACCATGGCCGTTTGAGTGTGTGCGGCGCGGGTCGAGGCGTTGAAACGGTTCGAATAACCGGTCGATCTCGCTCGGCGGGACGACCGGGCCGCTGTTGATCACCGAGAGCACGGCCTGGCTGCCTCTGGTACCGCTGGATATCTGAACGTGCCCGCTCGCGACGTTGTGCCCGATGGCGTTGTCGACGAGGTTCGCGACCAATCGCTCGATTAGTCTGGCATCGCCCTCGAGCGGAGCGGAGCGAATGGCGGTCTCGATCTGCAGTCCGAGCAGCTCCACGTCGTCGCCGGAGCGCGGCAGCACGGCCTGACAGATGTCCGCGAGGTCGGTCCGCTCGCGGCGGTCGAGTCCACCCTCGCTGGCCGCCAGGGTGAGAAGGGCCTCGAGGAGTCGCTGTTGCTCGTCACTTGAGCCAAGAAGCTCTTCAGCGGTTGACCGCCATTCCTTGGCGCTGGTGTGGGGGTCGTCGAGTGCGACCTGCAGCACGGTGCGGTCGGCGGCAAGGGGGGTGCGCAGCTCGTGGGAGGCGTTTGCGACGAAGTGACGCTGCGCGGCGAAGGCGGCGTCGAGGCGCCCGAACAAGTCATCAAGAGTGTCTCCGAGTTCCTTGAGCTCATCCGCCGGTCCAGCGATGGCCAGACGCTCGTGCAGGCTGGTTGAGGAGATCCTGCGGGCTGTTCGCGTGATGGTGCGGACCGGTCGCAGGATCCGGCCGGCGACGAGCCAGCCGGCCATGACGGCCAGAAGCGCCACGATCGCCAGTGCGATCCCCGAGTTGACCAGAAGCTGGTGCGAATCGGCGGCGCGCTGGGCGGCCTGTATATTCCCCGCCTGGGCCACCTCGTGTACGGCCTGGGTCAGCTGCTGCTGGGCCTGGGCCAGGCGATGCTGAGCCTGCGTCAGCTGCTGCTGGGCCTGTGCTAGATAGAGCCGAGGCAGAGTGAACGACCTCGGAGCCGGTGCCGACGGATGCTGAAACTGTGCCCGAGCCTGTGCCAGCGGACTCAGAGCATGGGCCAGCTGGCGCTGGACGTATAGCAGCCGGGGCAGAGCCTGCGCCAGCGAGGGCAGATGCTGGAGCTCGTGGATGGTGGGGGTATGAGGGACCGTCGGTAAGCGCGGCGGTTTGTACTGGGTCGCCCGCTCGAAGAGCCCATAGGTGATTGCGACCAGTACGGCGCCGCAGAGCAGGAAGAAGCCGCCGTAGAGCGCGGTGAGTCTCAGGCGGGCGGTGCGCAGCCAGGTCGGCAGCCTGACGCGAAGACGGGGTACGGGCATCACTGTCCTCCGATGCGGTAGCCACTGTCGCGCACGGTCTCGATGAGGGGCGGCTCGCCGAGCGTGGCCCGTAGTCGACTGACGGTGGCTTTGACGGTCGTGGTGAAGGGGTCGGTGGCGGGATCCCACGCGCGTTCGAGAAGCTCGTCAGCCGAGACCGGCCTGCCCTCGGCGGCAAGCAGGCACTCCAGCACGGCGAATTCCTTGGGCCGGAGGTCGAGGCGGCGCCCAGCCCGAGTGGCGACCCTCTTGACGGGATCCAGAGTGAGGTCTGCGTAGCCCAGGCGGCTGCTGTGTGCGACCCCGGGGCGCCGGCCGAGCGCCTGGACTCGAGCCAAAAGCTCGGCGAAGTCGAACGGCTTGGGCAGGTAGTCGTCGGCGCCCAAGTTGAGCCCCTCGACGCGGTCTCTGACAGAGCTCGCGGCGGTGAGCATGATGATGCGGCTCTCGCGGCGCTCGGCCACGAGCCAGCGGCAGACCTCGTCGCCGTGGGTGCCGGGCAGGTCACGGTCCAAGACCACGACCTCGTAGCGGCTGGCGCCGAGGCGCCCGAGGGCCTCGTCACCGTCGAGAGCCACATCGACGGTCATCCCGTGGCGGCTCAGCCCCGCAGCCAAGGATCGGGCCAAGCGTTCGTGGTCTTCTGCAACGAGGACTCTCATGCGTTCCCCCTGCTAGCGGCGTGCCACCGAGACTGGCCGATGGCCGGGTCGCCCAACTCGCTCGCCTCGATCACAGGATACCGGTCGCCGGTCACACTGCGGTCACACGTGTAACCCGGGTGTGACCTCGGCTTAGTAAAAAGGGTGACAAGGCGAACGCACGGGAGGCGGCATGAAGGATCGGCACGACGAGAAGACGGGGCCAGCGAGGCGCCACCACCTGCGCTGGCTATGGGGGGTGTCGGCCATGGTAGCGATCATCGCTACGGTGGGGGCCGCTTGCGGCGGATCGTCAGGTCCGAGCGTGGCGTCGGTGGGTTCGAGCTCGCCGACCGCATCCGCCTCGCCGGTGAGTAGCTCCACGAGCGGCAGCAGCCCGCTCGCGTTCTCACAGTGCATGCGCGCTCACGGGATCGAGGACTTCCCCGACCCGAACCCACAAGGGGGGTTCGGGTTGAGTTCCAAGGGCGACCTGAACCTCGACAACCCGACCTTTCAGAGGGCACAGAAGGCCTGTCAGTCCTTGGCTGGCAGCCATGGGACCGCCGCGCAGGAGGCCGCGGATGGGGCCAAGCTACTCAAGTACGCCGAGTGCATGCGCTCCCATGGGGTCACCAACTTCCCCGACCCAGTTCACCGCCCTGACGGCGGTTACGGCTTCAACATCAATGGCCCGGCCCTGGACCAAACCGGCCCGACCTATAGAGCGGCCAATCAGGTCTGCGTGCATCTTGCCCCCGGCGACCATGGGGCTTAGCAACCACACGATGGCCGATCGGGTGACTCTTTGGGCGAACAGGAATCTGCACACAAACGGCGCGAAAAGGAGGGGGTGGCTAAGTCGGCACTACTTCTGCACGGCGGGGCGCGTTGCTCGGGGCGATGGCTACGAGAAATGCCCCTCACGCGCAACGCTTGCAGGCGCCCGCGGGACCCGAACAGTGAGGGCGGCACCGCGTCCGGATGCGTTTGCCGCGTCTATCGTGCCGGCCTGGTTCTGAAGGAGGCGCGCTGCGATGGCAAGGCCGAGTCCAGCGCCACCCGTCCGGCTGGAGCAAGCGCCGTCGGCGTGCACCAGCGGCTCGAATACGCGGTGTAGTAGGTCGGGTGGGATTCCCGGGCCGTCGTCCACGACTTGAACGTAAGGCCCCCCCGTGTCATCGCCGCAGGTGACCTCGATCGTGCCTCCACTGGGTGTGTATCGCAGCGCGTTGTCGATGACGTTGGCTAGGGCACGCTCGAACCCGTCGCGGTCAATCGTTACTGAAGGACTCGAGCTGACCGTCATCCGCAATTCGATGCCGTGCTCGGCGGCTGAAAGCTCGAATGCGGCAATGGCTTTACCGACCGCCGCTGCGAGGTCTGTCGTCTGCAGTCGGGGCCGCTCGTCGATCTCCGCCCGTGTGTAGTCGAACAGGCCGCTGACGAGGCGGTCGATTTGCCGCGCCTTCTCCTGTGCCTGGCCGAGCCTCTGTTGGGGGTCACCGATGCCAGATCCAATCGCATCGAGATAGCCGCGTAGCGAAAAGAGGGGAGTGCGCAGGTCGTGGGCGATGGAGCTCACTAGGAGTCGTCGCTCAGCTTCGAGCCGCGCGTCCTGCTCGGCTGTCTGGCTGAGCCTGGCAGCCATGCCGTCGACGGCTGTGGCGACGTTCTCCACCTCCCGTATCGGCGAGGTGACTCGCCGCTCGATCGGGTCGCCGCCGGCGATGGCGTCAACCTGCGCGCTGAGGCGACGCAGAGGGGTGACGAGCCAGCGACTCGCGGCCCAGAACAGGAGCAGCGATCCGGCGAGAAGGACAGTCAGCCCCGAGGCGAGCGCGACCAACGTTCGAGAAGAGGGGTCGAGCGGCGGTGCGTAGAGAGCAAGCGCCAGACTCCGGCCTTGGGTCCCGGCGAGCGAAAGTCCGTAGACCGCCGGTGGGCTTCTCACCCCAAACAGAATCTTCATTTCCGCTCGCGGGCTCGATCGGGTGGGGACGGCGCCAAAACTCGAGTAGATGACGCGCGTGCTCGTCGGCGAGATCACGTCGAGCTGGGCGAGCAGCCCAAGCACGGCGAGCTTCGCGGTGAAAGTCTGCTGCCAACGCTTTGTCTCGGCCTGTGCCTTGCCGTGCTCGACGTAGGTGGCGGCGGCGGCGTACCGGCGCTCGAGGCCCGCCTGCTGCCGATGAGCTTCGAGGAGGTAGCCGGCACTAGCCGCCCCGACCGCGAGTGCCACCAGCACGGGCACGAAGACGGCGAGCGCGAGCCGAAAGGAGAGGCGTGGGCGTCTCATTCGCCCTCTTCTGTGAGGCCGCCGTCGAAGCGGTAGCCGGCGCCCCAGACGGTGACGATGTAGCGGGGGTCGGCCGGGTCGTCTTCAATCTTGTCGCGCAGCCGGCTCACGTAGACGGAGACGGCGCTCCGGTCGCCGTAACTTCCCCAAACGAGCTCGAAGAGCTGCTCGCGGCCGACCACCTGGCGTGGGTGCTGGACGAGCACGCGCAGCAGCTCGAACTCACGGGCGGTCATTCGCACCGACCGCCCGGCGAGGAGCACCTCGTGGGCGGCGAGGTCGACCTCGAGCCGGCCGAAACGAAGCCGCCCCAAGCCGCGATTTGCACCGCAGCGGCGCAGAACCGCCTTGACGCGGGCGACGACCTCCGCCGGGGTGGCTGACTTGACGATGTAGTCGTCGGCGCCGAGACCGAGGCCACGGATCTTGTCGGCGTCGCCATCACGCGCGCTCAAGAACAGGACCGGCACATCGGAGACACTCCGGATGCTGCGGCAAAACTCGAACCCGGACGCACCGGGGAGCGTGACGTCGAGCAGGACGCAGTCCGGGGCCATCCGCAGCGCCTCACTCGCCCGCTCTGCGTCCGGGGCGAGCAGCACGCCAAAACCGTCCGCCTCGAGGAAGTCTCGCATCAGGGCAGCGATCTCCGCCTCGTCCTCGACGACGAGTACGAGCGGGCCAGTTCTCTCCGTGACGGGTTCCACAGTCGCAGTATGGCTCAGGTTCGAGCGCACCGACCGCGATTTTCGCGCTCTATTCGCAAACTGTTCGCGCGAGGTCAACTTCCTCGGACTAGCCGGATGGTACAACCGGGGCGTGAACGGTTCCGAGACTGAAAGGAGACGCCCAATATGCGTTACCATCTGCCCCTGACGGTCGCCTCCATCGGTGCTGTGGCCGCCTTGGGGTTGCTTGCGGTCGCCTGCGGCGGTAGGGCATCTCCAGGGGTCGCGAGCGTCGCCTCCTCTACGCCCCGGGCGACCAGCTCCAGCAGGCCCCCGACCGGAGCCGAGATCTTGCAGGATGCCCTCAGGTTCGCTTCGTGCATGCGTTCCCGTGGGGTGCCCAACTTCCCTGACCCGGCCACAGATCCGCGTGGCTTCAAGATCGCTCTGAACCCGAGCGGCTCGTCGCCGTCCGCTTTTCAGTCGGCCTTGGCGGCCTGTCACCACCTGCTCCCGGCCGGCCGAAGCCAGAGCCCGACGCACAGTCAGGCGCAGGTCGCAGCCATGCTGGCCTTTGCTCATTGCATCCGCAGTCGCGGCTTTGCGAACTTCCCCGACCCGACCAGTAGCGGCGACCTGACCCACGAGATGCTCGCCGCTGCCGGGATCAACCTGCACGCACCGGGCCTGGTGCAGGCCGCCGATTCGTGCAGCAGCGTCACTCACGGCTACATCACGAAGGCCGACGTGGCCAACTTTGTCGCCGGACACTAGGCCGTGGACGCGCGACTCACACGCCACGCTCAGCGTGCCCACTCTCGCGCTTCTTGGGCCAATACCCACGCCTGAGGCAAGCGCCTCCAAGTGGCCAGTCACACCGCAGTCACATGTGTAACCGGGCTGTGACCGCGGATTCGGTATAAGGCCGCTGACGCGAACGCGAAGGAGGCGGCATGGACGTCCTGCAGGGCGAAGACCGAGGCTCGGATCGGCGAGGTCACTGGCGCCGTTTGGCAATCGGACCGGCCATGGTGGTGATCGTTGCCATGTTAGCGATCTCTTGCGGGGGCTCGGCAGGACCAGGTGTCGCGTCCGCGCCTTCGCGCTTGGCGACCCCATCCGCCTCGGCGAGCAGCTCCATTACGCGCCAGCCCGCTTGCCTTCTCTCAGTGCATGCGCGCCCATGGCATCAAGGACTTCCCCGACCCGAGCGCGCACGGCTTGTCTCTCAACGCCGGCCCCGGCAGCGACCTCAACCTCAACGACCCGCAGTTCCAAGCCGCACAGAAGGCTTGCGCGAAGTACGAGAGCGCGGGCTTGACGCCGGTGGAGAAGGCTCGTGATACGGCCAAGCCGCTCAGATACGCCGAGTGCATGCGCCCCCACGGGGTCACCGACTTTCCCGACCCGACCACGACGATCGGCGGTGGAGTCGGCTGCAAGGTCAAGTTGGACCAGATCGACGAGAGCAGCCCCACCTACCAGGCGGCCAGCCGCGCCTGCCACCACCTCACTCCCAGAGGCAGTGACTGAATGACTCCAGAACGCCCGGCGCAGGCATGACAGCGACGCATCGAGCGGCACGAAACTCCAGACCCTGGGATCGTCACCCGAGCTGAAGCGACATCGTCGCAGGAGGACATCATGAGTGACAGTGAACCGATGAGTGCCGCAGGAAGAGACGACGGACCGTCGCGAGGGCCGCTCCGCCGCCGACGTCGCTGGCTGGTCTTGGGCGTCCTGGCTTCGCTCGTCGTGGCCGGCACCGTCCTCGCTCTCACCGACCCCTTCGCCGCCAGGGGCGCAAACTCCACAAGCGGCGTACAGGACAACGATTACCCGACGTCGCTGCAAACGGTCGCCGAGCAGTCGCTCTCTTCGCAACAGCAGGTGAGCGGCACGCTCGGCTACGCCGGCAGCTACGACGTCGTCAACCAAGCGCAGGGCACCTTCACTTGGTTACCCGGCGTCGGTCAGGTGATCCGTGCCGGTCAGGTGCTCTATCGGGTCTCGAACTCACCCGTTGTGTTGCTCTACGGAACGACGCCGCTCTATCGGGCGCTCTCCGAAGGGATGAGTGGCCCCGATGTGAAGCAGCTCAACGCCAACCTGGTGAGGCTACGTTACGCGACCGCCGGCGAGCTCGACCCCACCTCTGACTACTTCGGCTCGGAGACCGCATACGCTCTCGAGCAGCTACAGAAAGCCCTCGCCCTGAGCGAGACCGGCACGCTGCCGCTCGGCCAGGCGATCTTCGAGCCGGGCGCGCTGCGCATCACGCAGGTGAGCCCGGCACTCGGCACGAGTGCAGGCGGAGGACCGGTCGCCCAGGCGACCTCGACTCGCCGCGAGGTGACCGTCGACCTGGACGCCACCCAGCAGGCGGAGGTCGCAGTCGGCGACAAGGTGACGATCACCCTGCCCGACGACTCAACGACGCCAGGCGTCGTGACCTCGGTCGGCAAGGTGGCGACGACACCATCCGACAACGGGGGCGGGGGCGGCAATCCGACGGTAACGGTCGAGATCGCTCCTACCCACCCGGCCGCGACCGGGCAGCTCGATCAGGCACCGGTCGAGGTGGCGATCACGACTGCCAGCGTGAAGCACGCCTTGGTCGTGCCGGTCGACGCCTTGCTCGCCTTGGCAAACGGCGGCTACGTCGTCGAAGTCGTCGCCTCGGGCGGCGTCCACAGTCTCGTGCCGGTCTCGCTCGGCCTCTTCGACGACGCCGACGGCCTGGTGCAGGTGATGGGCTCCGGTCTTGCCGCCGGCGAGCACGTCGTGGTGCCGGGCTCATGAGCACGGCAGTCAGTCGCTCCCCGATCGTTCTCGCCGCCGAGGCTCTGAGCAAGACCTACCCCGGCACTCCGCCGGTCGAGGCCCTGCACAGCGTTGACATGGTCGTGCGTGCCGGCGAGCTTGTGGCCGTTCTCGGCCCCTCGGGCTCGGGCAAGTCGACCCTGCTGCACGTCCTGGGCACGCTCGATCGTCCGAGCACGGGCAGCGTGCGCGTTACCGACCTGGACGTCGCCCAGATGTCCGACCGGGAGCTTTCGGCCTTGCGGGCGCGGCGCCTCGGCTTCGTCTTTCAACAGTTCTTCCTGGCCGAGCATCAAAGCGCCCTCGACAACGTCGCCGACGGGCTGCTCTACGCCGGCGTCGCTCGCGCCGAGCGCCGTGCACGGGCCGCCGAGGCGCTGGCGCGCGTCGGCCTTGCCCACAAGGCCGCCGTCCGTCCGACACAACTCTCCGGAGGTGAGCGCCAGCGCGTGGCGATAGCCAGGGCTCTCGCCGGCAGCCCGGCGATCGTGCTTGCCGACGAGCCCACCGGCAACCTGGACAGCGCCGCCGGGCGTGCCCTATTCGACCTGCTCGGCGAGCTCAACGTCGAAGGCGCCACCATCGTCGTGATCACCCATGACCGCACGCTGGCGGCACGCCTGCCGCGTCGCGTGGAGATGCTCGACGGGCGCATAGTCGCCGACACAGCGGAGCCCGCCTCATGAGTGCGCAGGCCAACCTCGCTCCTGGCAGGCTCGGCCTGCGCGATCTCGCCCGCGTATCCAGCGTCGGCCTGCGTACCCGTCGCCTGAGGGCCGGCCTGTCGGCCCTGGGTATCGCGATCGGCGTGGCCGCCATCGTCGCCGTGCTCGGCATCTCCTCCTCCTCACAGGCCGGCCTGCTCGCCGAGATCGACCGCCTGGGCACGAACCTGCTCACCGTGACCAACGGGCAGACGCTCTTCGGCCAGGCAGCCGAGCTGCCGCTGCAGGCCCCAGGCATGATCGGCCGTATCGGCCCGGTCACCCAGGTCCAGTCCACGGGCGCGACGAGTGCCGACGCCTACCGCAGCCCGCTGATCCCGTCGATCGACACGAACGCGCTCTCGGTCGGTGCCGCGAGCCTCGGTTTGCCGAGAGCCGTCGGGACCTCCGTGGCCCAAGGCCGCTTCCTGAATGCCGCCACGGCTCGGGAGCCCGTGTGTGTGCTGGGCGCCGCCGCCGCTCAGCGTCTCGGCATCGACCGCATCTATGGGGGCGAGCGCCTCTGGGTCGGCGGCCAGTGGTTCTACCTGGTCGGCATCCTGAACCCCGCTGTGCTTGCCCCCGAGATCGACAGCGCCGTCCTGGTCGGCTTTCCGGCGGCCGAGAAGTACCTTGACCTAGACGGCCACCCTTCGACCATCTACGTGCGCGCGGTCACGAGCTCCGTGGCCGCGGTCCAGGCGGTCCTTGCTTCGACCGCTAACCCCGAGTCCCCCAACGAGGTCGACGTAAGCCAGCCCTCGGCGGCCCTGACCGCCCGGGCCGCAACTGAGAGCGCGCTCAACTCGCTCTTCTTGGGTCTCGGTGCCGTCGCCCTGCTGGTCGGTGCCGTCGGGGTGGCCAACATCATGGTGATCTCGGTGCTGGAACGCAGGAGCGAGATCGGCCTGCGGCGCGCCTTGGGCGCCACCCGCTCTCACATCCGCACTCAGTTCCTGGCCGAGGCGATCCTGCTCTCGCTCGTGGGCGGTGTCGTCGGCGTGGCGGCCGGCGCCCTGGCTACGGCGATCTACGCACAGGCCAAGGGCTGGCAGGTCGTGATCCCGCTCCTGGCCTGGGGCGGCGGCCTAGGAGCAGCCCTGGCGATCGGCGCCCTGGCCGGCCTCGTGCCAGCCATCCGCGCGGCGCGCCTCTCACCGACAGAAGCGCTGTGGAGTGTGTGATGGCGCAAGCACTGGTCGCAGGTCAACCGGACGGAGACCGCATCAATAGGCGAGTCGGCTTCGGTTGGCGCGACGGTCTCGACCTCATCGCCCGCGTCAGTGCGGGGGCGGCCTTCTTCTACGCCGGCCTGGCCAAGTCGCTGAACTTCGGGGCCACGCTGCTAGCCGTGCACGCCTACCGCTTGGTCCCTGCGTTCCTCGAGCGCCCGATCGCCTACGGGCTGCCCTGGCTTGAGGTCGCCCTCGGCGTCCTGATCCTCCTTGGCCTATCCACGCGCTACGCGGGGCTCCTCACCGCCCTACTCGCGGCCCTCTTCCTCGTCGCCATGGGCCAGGCGCTGCTGCGCGGCCTGCAGATCGGCTGCGGCTGTTTCGGCGGTAGCACAGCTCCACTGAGCTGGCTCGACCTGGCCCGCGACCTGCCGCTGCTGGCGGCCGGGCTCTTTCTAACTCTTCGCAGGGCCGGACCCTGGCGGCTCGATCAGTTCTTCGGCGCAGCGTCCAAAACGCCGCCAGCTGTCAACTGCGGCGTCGCCGCGAGGCCGCCCGGCCCCCAAGGGGGCGGCCGAGAATGGCTGCGCACCGCCATCCCGACGGCAATCATCGTCGCTGTCGTTGCGGCCGCCGTCGGAGTCTCCGCTCTGACAGCTGGCGGCGGCGCGGCCAGCCAGGGGGTGAGCGTCTCCAGCCCGAGCCGTAGCCAGCCCCTCGCCGGGGGCTCCACCCTGCCGCAGTTCACGGCGCCGGCCTTAGGCGGCGGCCAGATCTCCTGGGCGAGCTACCGCGGCGGGCCCACCGTGCTCGTGCTCTGGGCGCCCTGGTGTGCGGAGTGCGAACGCGAACTGCCGATCGTCAATGAGATCGCCCGCCAGTTCCCCGCCGTGCGCCTGACGAGCATCGTTACGGCCGTCGGTCAGGAGCCAGGGCCCACGCCGGCGCAGTACATGCGACTGCACGGTTACACCTTCCCTGTGGCTCTCGACTCACAGAACCAGCAGCTCGCCGACGCCTTCGGACTCACCGGCTATCCGCTGATCTACTACGTGTACTCAGACGGAATCGTGGCGCGGGCGACCATCGGGGTCGCGCCGGCAAGTGTGGTGCGGGCGCTGATGGCCCAGATCGCGGGCTGAAGACCGTCAGGCATGTGCATCGCCATATCCCCTCCCTTTCTCCTTGCGGGTGAAACGAGGGCTCTGGAGCCGGACATGAGCCGGGAGGGGCGGCAAGGCCAGCAGGCCAGGCGCAGACCGGGCAGTCAAAGGGTCTAGAAGAACAACTCAGGCGCTTCACGACAATTACACAGGAATGCGACCGAGAATGGGTGAGGACTGCAGCACCAGCGGGCAAGGAGGTCGTCGTGGGGAAGCTGAGTTTCGCCCAGGTGCGCGCTGCGGGCCTGCCGGCCGCCGCGAAGGTCGGCCTGCTGCTGTACAGGTACGAGCCGCTGGGCGATCGGGTGGTCGTTCTGGCTGCGACCGCCCAGCGCCGACAACCCCTAACGACGCACCGCGTCCCCGACAACGGCTGGTCGCACAACGCGGGTTGCGCCTGCTGTTTCTGCCGCGACCAACAGGAGGTGGCTCATGAGCAAGAAGCCGTCCGCGCCGCAGCCTGGTGAGCAAGGCAGGCCCATTCGCCCACGACTGACGAGCGACAGCCGCCACCCAGCGCCAGGCACACGAGCCTTCGACACCGAGATGGAAGGGGAGGCCGCAGATGTATGCGACCTGCTCCCCTACGAGCGAGCTGCCCTGCCACCCGATGATGGCTAGGTGGCCTTGGCGAGGCCACACAAGAGGGGTCACACGTTGATGAGCGTCTCCCCAGGCCGGCGCCGTCGCCTCACGCGCTCGCGAGTCGTCCAGTAGGTCCCGAGGGCAGGCGATGAGATCTCTGCCACGCTGGGTGCTAATGGCTATCGTCACGGCCGCCATGTTGCTGACTGGACTCGCCGCGACCTATCTGTTCTGGCCCAAGGTGGAGCTCGGCCGCGATGACGCCGCGCTGGCGTCACTCGCTCTGCCACGCTTTGCAGGCCGCATAGAGGCCGTCCACGTGGCCTCGGCCGACAAGCCGATCCCCGTCGTCCTGCGCGACGGTGAGCTGTGGCCGACACGCCAGGTCGGCGCCGTCGAGCGACTTCTTGTGAGCGTGACGGTGCGGCGACCGAGCTGGCTAACCTGGCTCGTCGGCCGCACCGAGCGGCGCACGTTCACGATCGTCACGCCCGCCGAGCCGCTCGCCGATCCTCTCCTGCAGGTGAGGTCTGGGGCGCCCGTTGCGATCACTTTCGACGTCTCGGTCGCCAAGATCTCGCTCGGCGGGACCTTCATCTCGCTCCCAGCGCCGCGTCGCAGCGTCTTACTCGGCGTGGTGGCCAACAGGAAGCACGCGGCGGGGTCGGTGACCGTGGCGGCGGCGGCCCGTTCCTGGGAGCGCCTCTCGCCCCCGGTGCGCGTCAGCTGGTTCGTCGCACGGTCCTACCCGCAGTTACTCGCCGACCCCGACTCCTCGGCCCGGCTCTCACCGGCCGGGCCCTTGACCTTGACCTTCTCGGAGCCTGTTAGCGAGGTGCTCGGCTCCGCCCGACCGGCGATCGAGCCGGCCACGGCCGGGCACTGGCGGCTGATCGATGCCCACACGCTGAGCTTCTGGCCCGCAGGAATGGGCTTCGCGCTCGGGGAGCGGGTGAGCGTCGTCTTCCCGATCGCCGTGCATCTGGCCGGGAAAGACCGCTCCACACTCACGCGTACGCTGACCTGGCAGGTGCCGCAGGGCTCCGTGCTGCGGGTGCAGCAGCTTCTCGCCGAGCTCGGCTATCTGCCGCTGCGCTGGCGCGCGAATGGGGCGGCGCTCGGCACGCTGGCCAGTCAGCTCGCCGCGACGGTCTCGCCGCCCGCCGGCGAGTTCTCCTGGCGCTATCCGTCTCTGCGCGAGCCGCTACGGCCGCTCTGGCAAGCGGGGCAGGACAACGTCGTGCTGCGCGGCGCCCTGATGGCCTTCGAAGACGACCACGGCCTGGCGAGCGATGGCGTGCTGGGCCCTGAAGTGTGGGACGAGCTCGTGCAAGCCGCGCTTCATCACCAGACCGATCGTCAGCCCTACGACTACATCTCGGTCTCAGAAGCGAACCCCGAGGTGCTGTCTGTCTGGCGCAATGGTCGCGTCGTCTACCGCAGCCCTTGTAACACCGGCATCGCCGTGCGGCCGACGGCTCTTGGCACCTACCCTGTCTACGCACGCTATCTCTCGACCACGATGAGCGGCACCAACCCCGACGGCACTCCCTACAACGACCCCGGCGTGCCCTACGTCGCCTACTTCAACGGCGGCGACGCCGTGCACGGCTTCCTGCGGCCGGGCTACGGCTACCCCCAGAGCCTCGGTTGTGTGGAGCTGCCCTACAGCGCGGCGGCCGTGGTCTATACCTACGACTCCATCGGCACGCTGGTCAGCGTGTCGTGAGAGACGGGCCATTGACGGCGCATCAAAGCAGGCGCCGTCTCGGGCGGTGCGGTTACCGCACACCGAGGGCGGCGAGAAGGACCCGAGGCGGCACAGAGGGGCCAGTACATGAGCCGGGCTCATTGGCCTTCTTACCGCTTTGGCCGACGAAGTGCCTGCAAACACGCTGACTCGCCGATGGCAGGGGCCGAGATTCCGGCTCACATAGCACACACAGCCCCGACGTTGTCCGACGGCATGCCGACATCTGCGCCGACGACGCCCGGACGACTCCCACCAGCGTCCGCGGCGCTCCCGACCCCCCGTCTCGTTAGCCGATTTGTTGTCCTTTTGGCCTCTTCGCGAGGCAAAAGACCTGCACAGCGGCACTATCGGTCGTCAGGAAGGCACGCAAATCGGCTAACATAATCTAACAAACGAGTCTGATAGCGGGGCCGGTCATCCGCACTTTCAATCAGGGAGTCCTGGGTTCGAGTCCCAGGCGGCCCACCAATGAGTGCTGCACCTGGCTACCTTTCTGGCCTGATCTCGATGACTCCGTGGGGACCTTGCCGACGCAAAGCCGACGCAGGCGATGGTGGCTTTGTGGTCTAATTCGCCAAGAATGGCGCCTTTTCCCGAGTGCTCGATGCGACCCAGCGGATCCCTTGGCCGCACTCGCGGCTCTCTGAGCAGGCAAAACGCGAGCCGAGGCCGAAGGTAAGGTGCGCGCCCAGCCACGCAACCCTGTCCCAAACGTACCGCAAAGTGACACAAACGGGCCCGCTGGAGCCGCAGTGGGGACCACTGCGGGGCGGTTTCGGGGCAGTTTCTGCCCGATCTCGACACAATCTCTGGCAGGGCCCTGATGGGCGGACCGGGTAGCGGCCAGCGCCCCAGCAAGTACAGCACCCGCGACTGTCGGGTTGTCTCGATGGGCGAACTGCTGGCCGGCGCCCGCCGTCACCCACCTGGTGGCGAGGTCATCTGGCGGGCCAAAAACGATGGCCAGATCCTTGGGCGGCTGTCCTACGGCGTCAGCGAGGAGCACTGGCCCGAGGGCACCGATCTGCGCGTCCTGGCACTGCGCTACCAAGCCACACCGCAGGCCGCCGAGAGTCGCGAGCGCCTGATCCTCGATCCCGGCCAGCCCGCCCTGGCCCACTGCCCGGCCTGCGAGCGCCCGCTGCGCAAGCTCTACGCGCCGCCGGGTTCGCCTCACTTCCTCTGTCGGTGTTGTCACAGCCTGGTCTACCGCTCGCCGCCCAGACACGATGACCTAGCTGAGCTGCAGGCCGCCATGGGGGACCTGCTGCACGGTCTGTACGCCGACGAGGCGCTCCTTGCCGAGCACGCCAACTACAGGCAGCCCGACCTGGCCACACTCATCAATACCGTCGAGCAGGAACGTCCCTTGGACGACCAGGAGCTGCGGATCTGGTGTCTGCGCCTGAGCAAGGCCGGGCTTTCGCTACGCGCCATCGCCCGTCATTGCGGGGTCTCCAAAAGCAGCGTGGCGCGCTACCTGGCGGCCGGGCTTGAGGGCATCGACCACCTTGCGCTCGGCCGCGAACGCTTGCGGCGCTACTACGACGACCAGCTCGGCAGTCTGGCCGGCCTGCCGCTTCATGCCCAGGTGCGCCTGCTGGGCCGCCACGTACGCAAGCTCGGCCTCGAGCGCCACAGCGCCCATGATCGCGAGGAGAAGCTCGTCTCCTAGACGATCAGCGCGGCCAAACGAGCGGCCCACGGTTTTGCCGAGCCGAGCCCCGGTGATGAACGGCTCTCTGGAGGGACGGCAAGGAGCTTGCGATGAGCGCGAACACCGACCTGTGGCCCGAGCTGCGCTACGAAGACTACGCCGACACCAAGGCGACCCTGCACATGTCTGCGCAGATCGTCGGCAAGCTGCGGCTGGCCCTCACGCCGCCGCTTGCCCAGTGGGCGCACGCCCCGCTGCGACTGAGCTCAGACGGCCTGACCACGGGGCCGCTCTGGGTCGGCAATGGCACCCTGGGCATCGATGTCGACCTCATCCACCACGAGGTCCTGCTGCAACACAGCGGTGGCCGCGGCGAGCGCGTGCCACTGGAGGCAGTCAGCGTGGCCACCTTCTATGGCCGCATCGTCGAAGCCCTTGCCAAGCTCGGCGTCGAGGTGCAGATCAACACGCGCCCGGCTGAGGTTGCCGACCCGATCCCCTTCGAGGCCGACACCCAGCATGCAAGCTACGAGCCCCCGCAGGCCAACGATCTCTGGCAGGCGATGATCCGCGCCGGGGCGGTGTTTGAGGAGTTTGCCAGTGGCTACTGGGGCAAGCAGACGCCGGTGAGCTTCTACTGGGGCGGTTTTGATCTGGGCATGCAGCGCTACTCGGGACGCTACCTTGAGCCGCCCGCCGGCCTGCCCCAGATCATGACGGGCTCACTGGATGCCGAGGTCTTCGCCATGGGTCTGCACTTCGGGCGCCCCGACATGCCGGCCCCCGGTTTCACCGCGCTCGCCTACCCCATGCCACCGCAGGCCGCCTCGGCCTCACTACGACCCTCGCAGGCGCGCTGGGCGGAGATGCCGGGCATGGGCGGACTCTTCGTGCTGCCCTACGAGGCTGTCCAGCAGGCACCGGACCCACGCCAGGCTCTGCTTGCGTTCTGCCGCAGCAGCTACGAGACGGTCGCTGAGCTCGGCGGCTGGGACCGCGAGGCACTGGAGCGTCGGCCACCGCAAATCCGCGCGCAGGCGGCGTAGCGGCTCCCGCGTCTCAGAGGAGCGGCAGCAGCGCCGCGATCCTGTCGGCGGCCTCGCGGTCGGCCTGCGGTAAAACGTGGGAGTAGACATCCAAGGTGAGGGCCACGGTAGCGTGAGCGAGCCTGCCCGAGACGATGCGGGGGTTGACGCCGCTCGTCAGGGCCAGGGTGGCGTAGGTGTGGCGCAACCCATGGAGCGGGATGGCCGGGAGCATCGCCGCGCGACTGTGCTTGCCAAAGGCCGTGCTCACCGCCCAGGGCACCAGGGGGCGACCGTCGGGCCGCGTGAAGAGAAGGCCGGCCGCGGCGAGGCCCTCCTGCCAGCCGGACTGCTCGTCGGCCTGACGGGCGGCGTGGTGCTTGAGGGCCTCCAGGGTCACGGGGTCCAGTGCGATCGTGCGCCGACTACGGCGGCTCTTGGGCTCTGAGAACCGGGCCACCCCGTCGACCGGGATCCAGGCGCGGCGGATCGTCACAGCCCCGGCCTCCATGTCGAGGTCCTCCCCGCCCAGACCGAGCACCTCGCCGCGGCGCATGCCGGTCGTTGCCAGCAATCGCCAGAGGGCGTAGAGCCGGTCGTCGGCGACCTGGTCAAGGAAGGCGGCCAGCTGCTCCGCGCTCCAGACCCGCAGCCTCTCGTGGTGCTCGGCACCTTGCTTGGGCGGATCGGCCCCAGCGACCGGGTTCACACTGAGTTGTCCCCAGCGTACGGCGTCGTGGCAGGCCTTGTGCAGCACGGCGTGGACACGACGCACCGAGGAGGCCGAGAGGCCACCTGCGTCACAGACGCGACCGTGCTCGAGCAGGTGGGCACAGAGGGCGTTGATCGCGGCGGGGCTGAGCCTCTGCAGCTGCAGGGCGCCGAGGGATGTGCCCAATCTGCCTCCTCCCGCTCCGAGATCCACGCGCCCCCTTGAGGAACTACGCGGGCTGGCCATTCTCGGTGACGGAAGGCCCCGCAGATCGATCCAGACACTGACACGGCCAGCTCGCCTTGTGCTGCAGCTTGAAAACGCCGGATGGGCGAGCGTCCTTGCCTCCGTCGGGTAAGTCCCCAAGTCTTGGAGTCATGCCTTCCGTAGGAGAAGAGATCCGGTGACTCACGCGGGCAACGAGGGAGGGACGCCTGATCTCCGAGCGTCGGGCGGTACGGAGTCCATACGGGCACATCGCCGCGAAGACCCGCCACGCCAGCGGTTCGCGGTGCCGTCCCCACCCCGGAGCCTGGCGCGCCTGCGAGCGCGCATGCGCGACTACCTCGAGCTCTACTGCCCGGATGGGCGGGTCGTCTGGGATGCGGTGTTATGCATCCACGAGGCTTGTCTCCTGGTCATGAGCAACGGCAGCTCGACTTGGAAGATCGAGGTCGTTCTCGGCTTTCGCGGCGACGACCTGCGCATGGTAGTCAGGGTGGGAGGGCAGGCTCTTGACGCCGCCGCGCCCCAGCACCCTGTCTTCGAGGACAATCGTGCCCGCGGACTCCTTCTGATGTCCCGGCTCGTCGACGAGCTCGAGGTGCGTCGCGGCGGTCTCGAGGTGCGCCTTGCTGTGCATCGTACTTTGGGGTCAGGCGAGGGCTACGAGATCGGCAGGGGCGAGAAGGTGGGCGACCCGACTCGGACGGAAGCCCCGCCCAGCGAGCGCGGCCTTGCCGATGCGGCTGACCTACGCCTGCTCGTCGAAAGCGCAAGCGAGGGTCTGGCCCTCTGTGAACTCATCGAGCCCGAAGACCGGCCCGTGACTTATCGCATCCTGGAGACCAATCCCGCCTTCAGGCACCACACCGGGCTCGATCTGCCTGACATCGCCGGCCGCCTTTCGGACGCGCCGCGTGGTCAAGGCGGCCCGCGCGTCTTTGTGCTGAGAGCGCCGGCCACAGGCCGAGACCTGCGCCTGATCGCGCTCGGGCTCGGGGCTGGGCGCTTCGCCTTGCTCACCGAGGACGTGACCGTTCGCAGGCGTGCCGCCTCTGCGCTTGCCGAGGCCGCCGCCGCACTTCGGGATGCCGCCACAGAGCGGCGGCGCCTGCGCGAAGCCCTCACCAGCCAGGCCGCGACAATCGAGACATGCGAGGCCGAGCTTGCGGCTCAGAGGCGCCGCAGCGCCGGACTGAACGCCGAGTTCGCCGTTCTTGAGGGCCTGCGGCGCCAGGGCTCGCCGCACGGCAACGGCGATAAGCCCTCGGGAGCGCCACCGACCAAGGGGGAGCTCAGGCAGGCGCAGGAGCTCAGGGAGCGCATCGGACTGGCCAAGGCGCTCGACGCCATCAACCGCCTGTTGCGCTCGAGGCTTGACTTCGACGAGATCGTGCGGCGTGTCCTTGAAGGCGCCGCGTACGCCCTGGACACCGACGCCTGCACCCTCCTGTTGCGCGACCGCGCGGAGTGGGTCGTGGCCTACCAGTGGGGCCTCTCGGTGGCTGACGTGGGCACGCGCCTGCGCGGCAGCGCGGCGACCGATGTGAGCGCGGCCATTGCCCAGGGCGAACCCTTCGCTCCGGCCGATGCGCCGGTTATCGCCGAGATGGGCTTCCCGGACGGGCGCGACCTGCGGGCCGTGCTCGGCGTGCCTCTCGTGGTCCGCGATGTCGCGATCGCCTGCCTGCTCCTATACAGCTTGCGCGAGCGGTCGTTCGCCGACGCCGAGATCGACTTCGCTCGCAAGCTGGGAGCTGCCGTCGCGCTTGCCCTCGAAAACGCCCGGCTGCGCGGCGAGTGAGGGAGTCTGTGTCCGCCCTGGAACCTAGGCGGCGAGCCCCTGCGGTCTACAGAGGGCGCAGGGGCAGTCCCAGGCGTGGCGCCAGCCGAACTCGATCCCCACGGCCTGATCGACGGTGGCGGGACCGTTCGCCGGGGACCCGGAGGGCAGCTCGTTGCGTGCATAGGCTTCGTGCAGGTCGAAGATTGTGCCGTCCATGAACAGTAGTACGTCGCCGTATCGCGCATAGATCGCCGGTCGCCCGCTGGCGACGACCTCCTCCAGGGCCAACGGTCGCCGTCCCGTCCTACGCAACGACGCGAGCGCCATTTCGAGAGTTCGGGTCTCGCCCATGCTGCCTCCCTCGGCGAGCTCGCGCTGGGTCTGGGGCGCTCCCGGCTTGGCGACTAGGGCTGGTGACCATTTGCGCCCCGAAAGAATGTGGTACCCGGGGGGGGCGAACGGTTCGGCCGTTTGCTGTCGATGTCGACGTCAGGGTTAGTGCCCAAGCCCGTGCTGGGCCTGGCACGGGTGGCGCTGGTCAGCCGCGCGACCTCGCCTGCGTCTTGTCGACCCAAGCCTGACGGTTCATCTGCTGCGGCGTGACCCCCAGGCGCGAGGGTAGCCACAGAGGTCGGCAGCGACCAGGAGAAGCGGTCATGACCCTCACTCCATCGAAGATTCGCGGCAGGCAGTTCACGCGCGCCCGGCGCGGATTCGCAGACAACGAGGTCAAGATGTTCCTCCACGAAGTCGGCGACCAAGTGGAGCGCCTCGTCGCGGAGAACGACGCCCTGAGCGAGGCCTCTCGAGGCAGAGCGGTGTCGGGTCGGCTACGCCAACACGCTCATGGCTTGTGGCCGCCCACGTGAGGCAGAGACGTCCTATCGGCAGGCGCAAACGGTGCTCGTGCGCCTCGGCCAGGAGGGCTTGGCCGCTGCAGCCCTTGCCTGCTACGAGCAGGCCCAGGACGTCCTGGCACATTCCGGTGACCAGCGCGAGCTGGCCTGCTGCATCGCCAATCGGGCCGTCGCCTTAGGCAGGCAGGGCCGCTTCCAGGAAGCCCTCGCGGCGATCGGGGAAGCCCGGTCGATGTTCGTGCATCTCGGTGATGTGCGCGAGGAGGCGCGCTGCCTGGCAGGCCGCGCCGAGATCTTCGTCGGGCTGGGGCGCGCGCAGGAGGCGCTTGACTGCTACGGCGAGGCGCAGGCCATCTACGCGCGCCTCGAGCGCAAGCTCGACGTCGCCCGCTGCATCCTGGGTCGTGCGGGCGTGCTGCGCGGTCAGAGTCGGCTTCGCGAGGCGCTTGTCGCCTACGACGAGGCGCATGCGCTCTACGCGGACGCCGGCCAGCGTATCGAGGCGGCTCGCTGCACGATGCAGCGAGCCAGCGTTCTCGTGGCTCGAGGTCGCGCCGCAGAGGCCTCTGTCGGCCTTGAGGAGGCTCGCGTGGTGCTGGCTCGTGCAGCCCAGGACCGACGCGGCCAACAGACAGCTTGAGGACAGCACCGCCTGAGATCGGTTAGTGCCGCAGGCGGATTGCGGTCGTCGCGTTGCGTTGGCGGTGCCCACCGATCGTCTGTCCGGCGTCGGCGACGACGCCGTGTGCAGCGGGAACGGGCCGCTCACCGGTTACGGGGTCAGGTGCCGGGAGCCGGTGACCACCCTGAGAAGTGGCCGGGGCGCACGCGATGGCGAGAACCGCTGCTGTGCCGAGCGTCAGAATCGTCCTTGCGAGCGCCAGCTCGCTTTCCTTGCCATCCACTCAAGCCTTGGGCGCCCCGGTACGATAAGAAGGCGAAGCGCGCTCGGTCGCTTATTTCCACCTGGTCCGAGCACGGCCTAGGAGAGGGTCATGCAGACATGTCGTGTGTGTGGTCTATCGATGTCCGAGACGGCGGCGTTCTGCCCGGTGTGCGGCACACGGGGCTCCGCAGAGTCCGGCTCGGAGGCGGCAGCTCGTCCCCGGTGGGCTACCCCGGATGCAGTGGTATCTGGGGATCGGCTCGCGCCTGTGACTCCAAGCGCCTCGCCAGTACCCAAGGCACCGCTCCTTCAGGGCAACGCCACTCGCATCCTGATCGCCGCAGTCGCTGCCGCGCTTGTGATCGTGGTCGTCGCCCTCGCCATGCATGCGCTCGGCGCCGGAACGTCGAGCGAGCGCTACACTGCCGCCGAATTCCGAAGCCTGCCGGTCGGGGGACTCAGCCTCCAGCAGCTGGAGGCGAGGCTGGGCGGTCCACCTACCAAGGAGAAGCAGTTCGCGGACGGCACCGCCAGCGCGTACTGGGTCAATCCGGATGGCTCCTACATCTGGATCGGCTTCGACCAGGGCCTCAGTGGCCCATCCATGGGTAAGGCCTCGGCGGGACCACACGGCAAGGGCGATCTCGGGGCGGGTCTCGTAGCTTCGGCAAGCACCGCCCTTGGCGGCTGGGGCCGCAAGGCGCTCATGGCCTTGCTTGCTGCCGTCGTGCTCGGCGCCTGTCTGTTCGTCGCCGCAATGTTGTTCGGCTACTCGCTCACCGGCACCCAGACGGCTCTCTTTGCGGTCGCGACCGGTATCGTCGGTCTCGTGCCCTTCGTTGGGCTGCCGCTTGCTCTGGTTGTGGGTGCGAGCATCGTCGCGCGATGGACCTCGGCCAGCTGGTGGATGGCCTTGCTCATCGTCCTTCTCGCCGTCTTTGCGGCGGCGCTGGTGGTGGGTACCGTGTTCAGCGTCGGGTTCGGTCTCGGCATGGCGCTGTAGGTCGACAAAGCTCACCTACCAAGGCAGCTCGATTCTCCGCGGCTGCAACCTCGCCTGTGGCGATCCTCGTTTCCGGGGCGACCCCACGGATGAGCCGACCGCCGGCTCACCGACACCCTTCGCTCTGACGAAGGCCCAGGGGAGGCGGGCGAGCCGGCGCAAATAGCGACTGCCAGCTTAGCCTACTAGCTGCCTCCGTCAGCTCGGCGTCGGCACTCATCGCCATACGCAGCAGATCGGCCGCGGCGAGGCCCTCCTGCCAGCCGGACTGCTCGTCGGCCTGACGGGCGGCGTGGTGCTTGAGTGCCTCCAGGGTCACGGGGTCCAGTGCGATCGTGCGCCGACTGCGGCGGCTCTTGGGCTCTGAGAACCGGGCCACCCCGTCGACCGGGATCCAGGCGCGGCGGATCGTCACAGCCCCCGCCTCCATGTCGAGGTCCTCCCAGGCCAGACCGATGGCCTCTCCCCGGCGCATCCCAGTGGCGGCCAGCAAGCGCCAGAGGGCGAAGAGACGGTCGCTCTCCACCGAGCCTAGGAAGCTCCCGAGCTGCTCGGCGTTCCAGACGCGCAGCTTCTCTTCAGGGTCGGCACGCGCCCTTGGCGGATCGACACCATCGACCGGGTTAGACGAGAGCCGCCCCCCCAGCGTACGGCGTCCCGGCAGGCCTTGTGCAGCACGGCGTGGGCCCTGCGCACCGAGGAAGCTGAGAGACCGTCCTGGCCGTGCACACGGCCCTGCTCCAGCAAGTGAGCGTAGAGCGCGTTGAGCGCCGCCGGGCTGAGCCTCTGCAGCTGCAGGGCGCCGAGCCGCGGCAGGATGTGCTCGCGCGTGAGCATCGCATAAGAGGCGTAGGTCGTGGGCCGCAGGCTGCCCTTGACCGTGGGTAGCCACTCAGCCGTGAGGAACTGCTTGACCGTGACCCTGGTGGGCGGTGTGAAGGTCTGGGTCTCCAGGGCGGCCAGGATCTTGGTGAGAGCAGCCTCGCACTCGCGGCGCGTGGCGAAGCCGCCCTTGATGGCGCGGCGGCGCTCCTCGGTCTCGGCCAGCTCGCCGCCGCAGCTCGGGCAGTTCGCCTTCGGTTTGCGCTCCAACCAGAAACGCCGCCCGCAGACCTGGCAGCGCTGGGCTGAGGCCATCCCGACATCGACGATGTACTCGTAACTGTGCTCGCCTCGCCGGCGGATGTGACCGCGCATGCTGTTCCCCTCGACGCGCGTCTGTCTGGAGCGCGAGGAGCTTCGCTCTGGGGGAAGCGACCAGCAACGTCGGCGGGCTCACCGGAAGCAGCGGTCAGGGGCGAGCGTCGCACTGATTGGTGCGTGCCAGTGTCGGCGCTCAGCCGGCGATCCGAGCCGCGTGCAGGCCGAAGAGAGGCAGCACCGGTTGAAGTGTGATGTGCCCAGCCTGTCACTCTTCATTGGGCCCACGGCAGTAGCTGTCCTCGTTGCCTTCTCGGCCTGGAGCCACGGCGAGAGCCTCACCGAGCGTTCGGATGTCTCAGCCAAGCAGGCTGCCCTCCGTTTCGTCGCACGGTTCGTTCCAGGCCGCGCCCGGGCAGCTAGCCTGGCAGCTCTGCCCACTGCTTCTGGTGAGGTGCCCGCATGGCCGCTGCCCCGATCGTCTCGAGGGGCGATCTTGAGAGCCTCTTCGTGGTGGTCGCAGCCGGTGTCCTGGCCGTGCTGCTCTCCGACCTGGTGCGCCGCCCGCGCGTGGCCAGCATCGTCATCGAGATCCTGCTCGGCATCGTCGTCGGCCCCTACGTGCTCGGCTTGGCCTCACCGACCAACCTCGTTAGAATCCTCGCCCAGTTCGGGCTCAGCTACCTGCTCTTCCTGGCCGGCTTTGAGGTCGAGCTGCAACGCATCCGCGGCCGGCCGCTCAGGCTCGCCGGCCTGGGCTGGCTCACCTCGCTTGCGCTCGGCCTGGCCATCGCCGCCGTCTTGCAGGCGAGCGGGCTCGTGCTGTCGATGCTCTTCGTCGGCCTTGCTCTGGCGACCACCGCCCTCGGTCCCCTGCTGCCCATCCTGCACGATGAGGGAGTGACCGACTCGCCCTTCGGCGCCTTCGTGCTGGCGGCCGGCACGCTCGGCGAGTTCGGGCCGATCGTCGCGGTCACCTTGCTGCTCGGCGCCCGCCGGCCCTACGTCAGCGCGGCGCTGCTGGGCGCCTTCGCCTTGGTGATCGTCGTCGTGGCCCTGCTCGCCGTGCGCTGGCACCCGACCAAGGTCGCCCGTCTGGTGGCAGAGACCATGCAGACAAGCGCCCAGTTTGCCGTCCGTCTCTCGCTGCTGCTTCTGGTCGGCCTCGTTCTGCTGGCCGACCTGCTGGGCCTCGACGTGCTGCTGGGCGCCTTTGCCGCGGGCATGATCGTGCGCTTGGCAAGCGGCGCGGAGCGGGCCGAGTCGGTCGAGACGCGCCTCACCACGATCGGCTACGGCGCCTTCGTGCCGATCTTCTTTGTGAGCACCGGGCTTGGCTTCGACGTGCGGGCGCTGCTGCGCGATCCCTCGACGATCGTCGCCATACCGGCGCTGCTGGCGGCCTTTCTCTTGGTGCGCGGCCTGCCGGTGCTCTACTATCGTTACCTGCTCGAGCGCACCGAGCGGCGTGCCCTGGTCTTCTTCTCGGCGACCGGCCTGCCCATGATCGTGGTCATCACGACGCTTGCCCTGCAGGCCGGGGAGATGCGCCAGCGCACGGCGGTGGCCCTGGTGGCGGCCGGCATGATCTCCATCTTCGCCTACCCGATCGTGGCGCTCGCTCTGCTGCGCAGAAGGGCGGGGCCCACCTAGCCGTACCCGCCGGAGAGTTCGGCGAGGCCGCATGACCTCGCTGAGGGGACCGCCGCGCCTTGTGGGGCCGTCGGCGGCCGCGTGCTCGTGTCGGCTCGTGGTCGGCTGGGCGCCCCTGTGCAGGGGCAACGCGGGCGACATCGGTCCGGCGGTCATGCAGATCCGCGTGATTCTGACTCGAGCCGTCTCAGCTAGAGGGATGCGTCACCGCGGGCGTTGCCAGCAAGCGACCCCGCACAAGAAACAGGCCACTGCCGCTAAGGCCGCAGGCCAGCACGAGCAGGTAGGCACCGCGCACGCCGAGCAGGTCCATGACCGGGCCACCGACCGTCGGACCGAGGGCTGTGCCGGCCGTCCAGGCCAGCGTCCAGGCCCCCATGTAGCGGCCGCGCAAGGTGACCGGCGCCATCTCCGAGACGACCGTCGCTGAGATCGGGATGAGCAGTATGACACCAAGGCTGACGAGCAGCATGAAACACACGACCGGCCAGCTGCGCACCAGCAAGGTGGCACCGCCCATGCCGAGCCCCACGCAGGCGCTGCCGGCGGCCATCAGGATTGTCTTGTCGTAGCGCTCGAGGCGGCGCACGAGCGGGTACTGCAAGACCACGATGACAAGCGCGTAGAGGGTGATCAGCAGTCCCCAGCTTGCGGGCGAGATGCCGAGGCGCTCGTGGAGGGCGATCGGGAAGGTCACCCAGAGCTGGCCGAAGCCGTAGAGCGGCAGTGCCGTGACGGCGCACAGCGAGAGGAAGCGCCGGTCGGCAAGCACGAGGCGGTAGCCGGCCCAGCCTGACCCGGTCCCAGCGCCAGCGATCGGGGTCGGCCTCGTCTCGCTGAACGCCAGCAGGCTGAAGACCAGGAAGACCAGACAGAGGGCCGAGCCGCAGACAAAGAGCGTGCGAAAGCCGGCACCGAGGCGCAGCAGGAGGCTGCCGCAGAAGGGCCCGACGACCATGCCACAGCTCACCGCGACGCGGCTTAGGGAGTAGGCCCGGGCGCGCCGCTGCGGCGGGGTCAGATCGGCGACCATGGCGTTGTTGGCGGTCTGGAACATCGTCCAGCCACAGGCGGCCTCGAAGGCGATCAGTGCCACGACCTGCCAGAGCTGGCTGACCAGGGCAAGACCGGCGAACAGCGTGGCGCTTGCGCAGATGCCGAGGCGCAACACCGGCAGGCGGCCATAGCGGTCGGCGAGCGCCCCGCCGACGACCATCATGGGCAGGCCGGCGTAGAGCGGCAGGCCGAGCATGAGGCCGATCGTGGTCAGCGACAGACCGAGCGTGTGATGCAGGTAGATCGTCTCGTAGGGGTAGCCGGTGTCGTAGCCGACCAGGTAGATGAAGGTGCCGGCGATGAGCAGCCAGAAGGGTCGCGGGAAGGCCGCGAAGCGGCCGTGGAGGTTGATGTGGAGGCGCATGACCGACCCGCTTCCTAGCGACGTGGCAGGCCCATCCTAGCCGACACGCGCGCTGGGCGCGCGCCTCCGCCTTCGGTGAGATCACGGTGACCAGGGAGGCACCCGTCCCCATGCTGGTGGGGCTGCCGGTCGGCAAGAGCGCCATCTGCAGCGGCTTGTGAGCGGTTGCATCATCGGTAGTCAGGTGACACCGCTGGATCCGCGTGACCCGCTATAGGATGCTCTCCGGAACTATCGGCGGAGCAAGGGACAATCGCCGTGGCCAGCGACAGGCAGATCGATGGAGCGAGCGGCGGTGTCTTGCTGCTCGGCGGCAGCGGTCGCTACGGTGGTGAGGTAGCGCGCCTGCTGGCGGGGGCGCCGGAGATCACCCGACTCATTATCGCCGGCCGAGACGTCGTTGCGGCGCGCGACCTGGCCGGAACGCTTGGCCCCAAGGCCTCGGCAGCCCATCTCGACCTGTCGCACACGGGAGAACTCAGCAGCGTCGCAGCAGACGTCGAGCTTGTGGTGAACGCTGCCGGGCCGGAGCGACTCGTCGTCTTGCCCGCGCTCCATGGGGCGATCGCCGCCGGTGCGCACTACTGCGACCTCTGCGCCGACGCCCACGTGACCGCCGAGGCTTTGCGGCTGGACGACGAGGCGAAAAGAGCAGGCGTCATTGCCCTGCTTGGCGCCGGCGTGTTCCCCGGCCTTTCGAACCTCACGATGCTGCGCGCCGCACAGGCTCTCGACGCACCGCGCGCGGTTCGCCACTGCGTCGTTCGCATCCCCGCCAACGGAGACGAGGCGCCAGCCGAGCGGCTGCGGCGCTGGCGAACGTTGCGCCGTGTCGATGCCTCCTGGCAGCTCATCATGCGCAGCTTCGCGGCGCCGGTGCAGATCATCCGCGACGGCCGCCTGACCGAGGTCGATCCCGCCGCCGAGGCCGTGACGGTACAGCTGCCAAGCGGGCTGCAGATCACGGCCTACCCGGTGGGCTTCTCCGAGCCCCTGACGCTGCACGCCACACTGCCGACGTTGGCCGCCGCCTGCGCCCTCTGGAGCTTCGTCCCGGCCGCTCTCAACGAGCGCGCGCTGAGCCTCGGTGCGGCGGTCGGGCGTGGCGAACTCGACGAGTCGCAGGCCGCCGTGCGCTTCTTTGAGCACCTCGCCTCGCAGTCGCCAGTCTCACTGCAGGGCCGGGAGGGACTGACCGCGCCCTGGCTCTTCTGGGCCGAGGCGGGCGGCCGGAAGGGGGACCGCATGGCCCTGGCGCGCTGCGCGGCGCGCGGCGATTGGGCGACGACCGAGGCCCTGCTGTGCGCGGCCGCGCTGCGTCATCCTGCGCGGACAGATCACTGAGCGCGGCGTGCTATGGCCCGAGTCCTGTCTCGACCCACTGCCCTACTTCGCCGAGGCGGCCAGTCTTGCCGGAGCTCCCAGGCCAGCGGAGACCCTCCTCGAGGAGAGCGTTCAAACGCTGGGGCCAATTCCAGCGAGTTGAGGCCACTTGACGCTTCCGTATGGCCCCTTGCCGCGGGTGAGGTCGAGGCGGGACTCACTTGGCCGACCCTCGCCCAGGCGACTGACCTCTGACGGACTCTATTCGGCGCCGGCATGCGTCGGCTGGCAAGCGGCGACGGAGCGTTGTGCAGGAGAAGCTCTGGCTGCACCGGTTACGGAGTCAGGTGCCGGAAGCAGTGCTTGAGGTGCTCACAGACTCAGCGGAGCCGTTGGGTCGCCGAACCCCCGCCTGCGGGGCTTGTTGACCATTGAATGGCTACCAGCATAGGCCCTACCTGGTGTCAATCGCGCTCGCCACAACCATGACGAGGGCCGCCACGGTCGCGATGATGGCTCCTTCAGCGACCCCGTGAGTACCTGCACCTTCGCCCAAGGGCAGGAAGCTACGCTGGTCGGGACCGGCGAGGGCGACCGCAGCGGCGGCCGTAGCGCAGGTACCAAAGCCGCCTACGGCGACGAGCAGTTGGCCTTGCGTTCGCTTCAAGCGAGATAGGGTAACCCCGCCCAAACCCATGAACGGCAGGGCCAGACAGGCAAGCTCATAGAGCGTCGGGGCAAGTCCCGTCGGCCCGTCGCCCAACGGCCCGGTGAGGTTGGAGGGTGCACCACCCGCGGCGACCAAGGCGACCATGCCGGCGCCGAAGGCGACGATGAGCGCCAGGTTGGACCAAACCACCTGCAGCAGGTGCAAGGCGTCTGCTAGCGGGTGGGACTGCTGATCGAGCGGCGTCTCCACGGGCTGACCTCCCCTTCGCCGGGAAGCAGCCACCAACCTACGCTCCCGCACCGCTTGCGGACAAGGCTTGGCTTCGGCCGCCCGGCGCGGTGCTAGAGTGGCGCAGACGCTGTTGCGGCGCGGAGGGCATCGATGACCAAGATCCGTTTAGTGGCTGTCGGCATCTTCGCGCTGGTTCTCATGCTCATCGCGGTTGCCCCGGCGCTGGCCGACGGCGATGGACCGCCTCAGCCGCTTGCCGGCCATACCGCTCATCTTCTCATCACCGGCATTGTGGTGGCCGCCATCGTCGTGGCGGCCTGGCTTGCTCTGTTTCGCATCGCCATGGCGCGGCGGCGCTCAATCAAGAAGGTCCAGACGCAGAGTACGCACGGGGACCACCTCTGAGCGCGCTGGCCACTCTATTGCTGTGGCCGCTTGGCCTGACGCTCGCCGTGGAGCTGCCGGTCGCCGCACTCCTCGGACTGCGCAGCCGACGGGCCCTATCGGTGGTCGCCTTGGTCAACCTGATCACCAACCCGCTGCTCACCTACCTGCTCGCCGCCGCGGCGCGTGCGGGATCTTGGGCGGTCTATCCGGCGTCCGGCTCCGTGGTTCTGTTCGTCGTCGGCGAAGTCACCGTTGTCTTCGCCGAATGGCGTCTGCTGCTCTGGGCTCTCGGAGGCGCTCGGTCGCGGATGCTAGGAATCTCGCTTGCGATGAACGCCGCTTCCGCGCTCGCCGGGATCCTGGTCTGGTGGCTGTAGCGCGCCGCTAATCGGCGAAGCGGCCAGGGTCGTCGGCCTCGCGTCGGTCGTATGCTCACATGCAGGAAGAAAGTGGCGCGCACCCGTCTCGCGGTCAGGTGTACACGGCCGGCCGCGCTTCTGCCGGCGGCGGCGGCGGGAGTGAGTCGTACGACAGCGTGACTCAGCCGGCGCCCGGCCCTTCGCTAGTTGAGTCCCGTAGTGTGGTGTAGAAGCTCCAGGCCCGAGAGCTGACGAAGATCGGCCACCGGGAGCGTCCTAGAATCGTCGTTGTTCCGCCAAGAGCATCGACGAGAGGAGCACCACGATGGCCGACCCGAACAGCATGACCACCGCCGAGGCGGCGAGCAAGTTACTGACATGCGAGCACGCCGACGTGCTGCGCGAGGCGGTCCGCCTGGTGCTCGTCGAGCTCATGGAAGGCGAGGTCGCTGAGGTCGCCGGCGCCGCACGCTACGAGCGTTCGGAGGGCCGCGCAAGCTACCGTAACGGCTACCGCGAGCGCCGCTTCGACACACGCGTCGGCAGCCTCGAGCTGGCGATCCCGCGGCTGCGAAGCGGCAGCTACTTTCCGAGCTTCTTGGAGCCGCGGCGCCGCAGCGAGCAGGCCCTGGTCGCGGTGGTCGCCGAGGCCTTTCGTCAACGGCGTCTCGACGCGCAAGGTGGAGCGCCTGGTGGCCCAGCTCGGCATCGAGGCCATGAGCCGCTCCACGGTGAGCCGCCTCTGCCGCACACTCGACGAGCAGGTGCGGATCTTCCGCACCCGGCCGCTGGAGGGCCGCTATCCCTATCTCTGGCTGGACGCCAAGGTGGAGCGCGTGCGCGACGCGGGCGGCGTGCGTCACAAGGCGCTCGTGGTCGCCTACGGGGTGCACGAGAGCGGGCGCAGAGAGGTGATCGGCATCGACGTCGGTGAGGCCGAGAGCGAGGCCTTCTGGCGCGAGTTCCTGCGCGCCCTTGTGGCCCGTGGCTTAGACGGCGTGCTGCTCGCCGTCTCCGACGCCCACGAAGGCCTGAAGCGCGCGATCGCCCAGGTGCTGGGCTGCCCCTGGCAGCGCTGCACCGTGCACTTCCTGCGCGACATGCTCGGCCACTGCGGCCGGGCCCAGCAGCCGCTCGTCGCTGGCGCCATCCGCCAGATCTTCGCAGCCGAGACACTCGAGGAGGCCCGCGCACGGCTGGTCGGGGTGGTCGCAAGCCTCGAGGCGGCGGCGCCCAAGGTGGCGCTGCTGCTCGAGGCCGCCGAAGAGGAGCTCCTGGCCTTCATGGCCTTCCCGGCTGAGCACTGGTGCAAGCTGCGCTCGACCAACCCGCTGGAGCGCCTCAACAAGGAGACCGCCCGGCGATCCGACGTGGTCGGCATCTACCCCAACGACGAGAGCCTGGTGCGCCTTGCCGGCGCCCTGCTGATCGAGCAGAACGACGAATGGCTCGTGGGCCGGCGCTACCTCTCGGCCGAGTCGCTCGCCGGGCTCTACGGCGCAGGGCAGGCGCGCCGGCCCGAGCGACCGACAGCGGCGGTGCGGGAGGTGGCGCTGCTCACGACCTGACGACCCCGACGACGATCAGGAATTACACCACGTCGAGGGACTTGACCCCTTCGCTAGTCGCAGACGCGAAGCTAGGCTGTGCGGCAGCTCTCCTGTTCGCAGCGCCGTAGCAAGAAGGTACGGTACTTCTCGAGATCGCGCTCAAGGCGTGCCTGCGCCTTGGCGATCTCGGCCTTGGCATCGCCACCGCGACGGGGAGTGTACTCAAGGTCGACCGAGACTCTGACCAGGCGCTCGCCCTCGGTCTCGAACCGGACGGTGCCGGAGTCGGCGTCGGTCTCGTTGATCGAGGCGGCGACGTCTTCGAAGCCCTTGGCGTAGTTGCCGTAGAGGTTGCGAAACACAAACTCGGTCCATTCGCGGTCGGCGAAGGCGATCGGTACATCGGCCTCGATCGACCCGCTGAGGGTGGCCATCGGTTGCTCCTTGACTCGCGGTCCGTCCATTCAAGACGGCTACCCCCGCTGTTCCCCTTCCCGGGCCATGCCAGCGCGGCGGCTCTACCCGCTGCGCTGCCGCGCCCTGATTGGCTGACACCTCGGCCGGTGCAGACCCTTCTCACGATGCGGAGCTCGCCCGGCGGCCGTGACGCGTCGCTAGGCGATGATCAGGACATGGGTATCCTGTAGGTAGCCAGCCAGGTCGCTGGAGAACCGTAATGAATCGAGGTGGGGGCCGTGCGTTCCCACAAGCTCAAGTTCACCGTGCCTGCGGCGCTCGTGCTGCCAGGCCTGTTCGTGCTCACCCTGGGCCTCGCCGCAGCACAGGCCGCGCCGCTGATCCGGGGGCGTGACGCCACCCACCGCGCGCTCGCCACCTCTAGCGGTGGTGTGAGCCTCGGGTTCGCCTTGGTGAGCGCCGCGATCGTGGCGGTAGTTGCCGGTGTCATCTACTACGCCGTCGCTGCCGATCGGCGGCCGATTGCCCCGACGGCGGCTGCAACGGAGCCGGCGACGCTTCGGCCGGACAAGAGCAAGGACGAGCAGGAGCGCAAGGCCGCCTGATACTGCCCCCGCGACGGCGGTCCGGGACGCTCGCGGAGCCGGAGCTGCCTCGAGGCGACAACGAAACGTGGGCGGTGCGGCCTCCCGGCTCCGCGCGACGCGGCGTGATTGTCTGGCGCCGCTCTTGGGGTTCGGCGGCGCTGCCACCATGCCGGCGCGGCTGCCGTACGACCATGGCGCCGTCGCGAGATCGTCTCCGCTGCCGGACTGGTTACGGTCACCAGGCATGGTGCCCGTGACATGACGCCTGAGCAGTGAGCGCGGCGTCGGCCCCGTGGTCGGCCACAGGCGCGCGTGCGGCGCAACTGATGTCCGCACCGGTTTCGTTGTCAGGTTGCGGTTGCCCAGCGTTCGACGCTGCCAGGCGCTACCCCTCGAGCAGCCGCACCTCGTCCCAGCGGCTCTCGGGCAGAATCGCCCTCAAGGGTGGCTGGCTTCCCGGTGGGTTGGCCTCGAGGAGAAGGACGGCGTGCAACTCGCCGTTGGCGACCATCTTGCGACCCGCACGCCGATAGGCGTCTTGCCCCAGCGAGAAGACCCGCCACGTCTTGCCCTCGTAGAACACGCGGTCGCCGACCCTTGGCTCCACAAGACAAGCCTCACCCTTAACGCTCCCACTTCAGCCGCGGCGGCTCGCCGCAGGTTCCCCCAGAGAGATCCTAGACCGGGCGCCCGAGGAGCGTCTACCGGCCTCGCCGCGAGAGCCAGGTCTGCTCTCCCACCAGGCCGTCGGAGAAGGCCAGCACGCGGTTGCGCCCAGCTCGCTTGGCCGCGTACATCGCCCAGTCGGCCTTGTCGAGCAGCTCGTCTTTGGCCTCGGCATCGTCGGGATAGACGGCCACGCCGACGCTCACGGTCAGCGGGCGCCCGCGCTCGGCGTTGGCGCGAGCCACCTCGGTGCAAATGCGCCGCCCCACCTTGCGCGCCGCCTGCGTGTCTGTGTTGATCAGCACGAGCACGAACTCCTCGCCGCCGTAGCGCGCCGCCAGATCGATGCGGCGGCTGTGGGCCTCGCTTACGCGGGCGATGCCCTGCAAGGCCTCGTCGCCGGCCTTGTGTCCATAGGCGTCGTTGTAGGCCTTGAACTGATCGCAGTCGTAGAAGAGCACGGCGAGCTTGCCCTTGCGGCGGGCGGCGCGGCGCAGCTCTTCGGCGAGACGGTCGTGTAAGTAGCGGTGGTTGTAGAGGCCGGTGAGGCCGTCGGTGATCGCCTCGACCTCGGCGCGGCTGTAGCGAATGGCGGCCGACTTGAGCATCGCCGCCAGGGTCTGCGACTGGTCCCTGTGCACCGTGGCAGCCCACTCGATCGCCGGGGCATCGACGCCCACGGCGGCGATCACCTCGCCGTCTGCATCGCGCACGGGAGCCGTGCCGGTCACCCAGACGCCGAAGTCGTCGGCGTTGACGACGTTGGCGCTATAGGTGCGCCCGGCAAGCGCCCAGCGCAGCTCGTCGTGAGGCAGCCAGCGGTCGCCGATATGGGAGACCTCGCCGTCGCACTCGCCGGTGTCGAGCACCGTGACGCACTGGTCGCCGACTGAAGCGAAGCTCGTGACAAAGCGCAGCGGCGGATGGGCGTCGCGAAAGGCGCGCAGCGCGGCGATCATCTGGCTGTACTCGGGTCGGCGCTCGTCTTGGCGGCGGCGCAGCGCGGCGTGAGCGGCCGGATCGATCAGGCAGGCGGCTTGCGCGGCCAGATTCTCAACCAAAGCCCGGCGCGGTCGCAGGCGGCGCAGGGCACAGATGAACGCCTCGACCATGGCCGGGTCGAACTGGACACCGGCGCAGCGGCGCAGCTCGGCAAGAGACTGGCGATAGGAGAGGGCCGACCTGTAAGGGCGCTCGCAGGACATGGCGTCGTAGGAGTCGACCACGCACATGGCGCGCGCCAGTTCGGGGATCGCCTCGCCGGCCAGCCCGTCGGGATAGCCCGAGCCGTCCCAGTGCTCGTGGTGGTGACGCACCCCGGCGACGAGCTCCTCATCCAAGAGCGGGCGCACGATCTCGGCTGAGATGCCGGGATGCTGGCGCACGAGCTCCCACTCCTCGCTGGTCAGTGGTCCGGCCTTGAGCAGCACGCGGTCAGAGACGCCGATCTTGCCGATGTCGTGCAGGAAGGCCATGTTCTGCACCGCCTCAAGGCGCGCTTTCGGCCAGCCCAGCTCGGCCCCCAGCAAGCTGATGTAGGCGGCCACCCGGCCGGCGTGGCCCAGGGTGTAGTAGTCCTTGGCCGACAGCGCCGAGGAGAGGGCCCGCAGGTTGCCGAGGTGGAGGCGCTTGACCTCGTCGTGCAGGGTGGCCTGCTCGATTGCCAGGGCGACAAGGCCGGCGACCTCCTCAGCGGTGGCGATCTCACTCTCGCTGAAGCTGCGCTCGACGTGGTCGAGCAGGTCGACCAGGCCGATCACCTTGCCGTGAGCGATCAAGGGCAGCGCCACGAAGCTGTGCTGGCCGTAGCGTTCGAGGTCGGCGCGTTCGGCCGCGCCCAGACGAGGATCACCGCGACTGCCCACGCAGATGGGGCGCCGCGTCTCGATCACGCCGCGGTGGCAGGGCCAGCCGCCGGGGCGGTAGCGTTCGCCCACCCAGGTCGCGTCGTAGATGCCATTTGCCGCGGAGGCCAGACAGACCAGGGTCTCGCCCTCCTCGAGCCGGTAGATGTCACAATCGGGAATCTCAACGGCCGCGGTCAAGCGGCAAGCAGCGGACTGCAGCAGCTCGCCAAGTTCGAGGCTCGAGGCGAGTTCGAGGCTGGTGGCGAGCAACAGGTCGTGACGTCGTTCGGCCTCCTGGAGGCGGGCCATCAGCGTCTGCTCGCCCACTGCCCAGGCCTCGAGTTCGGCCAGGTCGAAGCGGCGCTGGCCACTCGGCGTGCGCGTGCTAGCCAGACGGCCACTATCTGCCCAGCGACGCACCGAGCTGGCACTCACGCCGAGCAGGTCGGCTGCCTCCTGGACGCGCAGGGGTCGTTTGTGTGATCGCTGAACTCGCATCGTGGCATGTATCGGTGCCGCAGGTCGGTCCTTGAGCAGCTCTGCCAACGTGGCATGTCGCGCGGGCAGCAGCGACCGGCCTCGGTATGCCGGCAGCGCGGGCCGCCGCTGCGCGCCGAGCAGACACAAGTCCATGGGCTGACCGCGCACGGCCTTGGCAGAGGGTCGACGACCGCAACACATCCTGCCGGGTTCGGCGGCCTTCATCTCGTGGTTTTGTGAAATCGACTGGGGCGATCGCGCGAACGTTGTCGGCGCGCTCAGAGCTCCGGTCGCGAGCGCACCACGAAGGCCGGCCGACCCTCGCCAGCTCTCCGCGCGCCCGTTGCGGCCGCGAGCCTGCAAACGAGCACCTCGAGATCATCGCCCAACCGGCCGGCGAAGGCGCTTGCAGCCTCACACACGCCCTCGGCCAGCTCCTGCGGGGGTAGCTCCCACAGGCCGGCCACGACCTCTAGCAGGCGTGCCTCGCCGAACAGTTCGCCGCTTCGTCGCGCCTCTGTGACACCGTCGGTGTAGAGCACGAGGCCCTGTCCGGGCCGCAGTATCGCATGCGAGTCGACGTAGTCGCGATTGAAGGCGCCGAGCGGCACACCGAAGCTGGTCTGCAGCAAGCGGCACGTTTCGATGTCGACCAGCACCGGTGGCGGATGGCCCGCGCTGCTGTAGGTCACATCGCCGCTTGTGGTGTCGATGACCAGAAGAAACGCGGTGACGAACTCGCTGGAGCTCTCGCGGCGCATCAGCAGCTGGTTGGTCTTGCGCAGAATGAAGGCCGGGGAGGCATCGACCGTCGAGAAGGCGCGCACAGCGCTGCGCACCCGCTCCGTGAGACCGGCCGCGCGGATGCCCTTGCCAGCGACGTCGCCGATCAGCACGGCGACCAGCGCGTCGTCGAGTGCAAAGACGTCGCTGAAGTCTCCGCCGACACGCTCCGGCTGGTAGGCGGTCTGCATCACCAGTCCTAATTCGAGGCCCGCGACGCTCGGCAAGGGGCTGACCAGATTCTCCTGTAGGGCGGTGGCGATGCGGCGCTGCTCTTCGAAGGCCCGCGTGCTTGCGATCGCGGCAAGTTCTGAGTCAAGCCGCAAGAGGGTGCTCTCAAACAGCCCGGCGACCGCCAGATAGAGCTCGAGCAGCATCTGCGGTAGAGGCTCGCTTGCGCGGTGGCCGACGAGCAGGGCGGCTCTGGTCTGATGCTCGCCGGCGATCGGCAGCAGCGCCACGGCGAACCTGCCTTCCGCCAAATCGAGCAGCTCGCTTGCCAGAAAGCCGCTGTCGAGCACCTGGCGGGTGGTCTCGGCCGTTTGCTCGGCGAGCTGCTCGCAGTCCTGCGCCGTCGGCAGTGTGCAGTAGCGAGAGGCGACTCTGCCATCGGCTTCGCGCTCAAGCAGCGCCACGAGGTCGGCAGCAAAGAAGCGCACGAGCAGCTGGCCAAGCTCGCGCCAGATCTCCCCATCGCCGCGCAGCAGGGCGAGGTACTGGGCGGTACGCAGCACCGCCTGCAGATCGTCGCGCCCTTCGCCTGATCGTGAGGTCACGTCAGGTTCGTACTGCGGCGACCAGGGCGGCCACGTTCTCGGGCTTGGCCTCAAGCGGGATCTCGCAGCCGGATGAGAGGATGAAGCCGCCACGTCGGCCAAGCGGGCCGAGGAGGCGCTTTGCCTCTGCCGTGACCTCCTCGGGCGACTCAAGCACAAAGGCAAGCGAGCGCAGGTTGCCGTCCAGACACATATGCGGCAATGTGTGCGCCGCCGCGGACATGTCGACCTCGTAGTCGAGATTGGCGATGTCGGCGCCAGCCTCGGGATAGTACCGTAGGATGGGCTCGACCGGGCCGGCGATATGCAGCCAGCAGGCCAGCGCCCCAGCCGCCTTGAACGCCGTCATGAGCCTGCCAAGGCGCGACAGCAGCAGCTCGCGAAAGAAGGCCGGCGGTACCACAGCCGGCGAGCCCGCCGGCTCAAAGACGAGGGCCAGCTGGGCACCGGCGGCCAGCAACGCCTGGCCGTAGCGCAGGACAGTCGCGCTGGCAAGATCAAGCAGCTCCTCGAAGCGCGGCGGCTCATCGACGGCCAAATAGAGCGCCGCCTGGGTTCCCAGAAGCTGGCCGACCAGGCTCATCGGTCCGCTCACGACACCCACGACGGGCACCTCGCCGTCAAGCTCACTGCGCAGCAGCCGCGTGGCCCGCAGCATCTCCGGCATGCGACCGGCGCGCTCGGGAGCGGGAACCTGCAGGCTGGCGATGGGATCGCCGGGAGCAAGAGCGGGTCGAGCGAGCTGCGGATAGTGGCCCTCGGGAAACGCAAGCACCGTTCCCAGCGCCTCGGCCTCCAGGCCGGCATCGGCGAAGGCAAAGACAGCGTCATAGCCATAGTGGCGCAGGGCGGCGATCTGGCAGCGGGCAAGCAGGGATCCGTCGTGTAAGTAGTCACCGAGTGACACGCCGGCAAGCACGGCGGCATGGCCAAAGACCTGCGGTACGACGGGCACACGGTCGGTGGGCCGGAAGGCGAGCGTCGCGGCGATGCGCTCGAGGCTGTTCACAGCGGCGCCTTGGCGAGCAGGCCGTCAAGCCAGGCCGCGCCGTCGAAGGCGGTCTGGGCGACGCAGTCGACGTCGAGCTGAGCCGCAGTGGCCTGACGCAGGGCGGCGCCGCCAGCCAGCAGCTTCACATGCTGCAAGCCGCGCTCGGCAAGCGCCGGTCGCAAGCGCCGCACCTCCGGGATCACGGTCGTGAGCAGGCCGCTGACCAGCAGAGCGGCAGCGCCCTCTCTGTGGACCGCCTCGACCATGGTCTGCACCGGGCAGTTGCGGCCCAGGTCGCAGACACGATAGCCCTTGCCAGTCAGGATCATGGTCACGATGTTCTTGCCGAGGTCATGAACGTCGCCCTGCGGCGAGGCGATTACGAGCGTCGCCCTGGCGTGGTCGGCCGGGATACCACGAGGGTAGAGCTCGTTGGCGATGACCGTGACGGCCCTGCCCACGAGCATGATCTCGAGTAAGTTGAAGGCCTCCACCGTACATTTGGCATCGACCTGCTCCATGGCGGGCTCGAGGGCCTCGTTGACGATGCGCTCGGCGGTCGTGCCGGCGGCGCGCAGACGTCGCACCTCGACTAGGGCGGCGGCGCTGTCGCCGTCGATGAGAGTCGCAATGAGCCGCTGCATGCCTGAGATCTCCGGAGGGTTGCTGCGCCTGACGGCAACCGTAGCCGAGCCGGGCGATGGGCTGCAAGCGATGGCTGCGTACGAACGGCGACCATGGTCCGCAGTTCTCGTTGCTGGCTTCCAAACGGTTGGTCCACCCGTGAGGGCGCGGTAGCATCGCTGGGTCACCAGGAGTCGCGCATCGCCCCCGAGATCTCGCTCAGGGCACCAGCTTCAGGTCTCCCCCCGACCTTGCGCCGGTGGGTTGCGTCCCAAAACGGGGCGAGGGCAGGCGATGGCACAAAGGCGAAGGGCGGATCTGGGAGGCGGCCGGTGCAGGCGACCACAAACAGCGAGCTGCGGTGTTGCGTGCCGATGGGTTGCTGCAACCTCGCCGATCTTCGTTGGAGCGCGTGGTCGTACCTCGCCGCCGCGGGGATCGCCTCCGGCATGATCGAGGACATCCTCATCGCTCTGCACGAGGCAGTCGCCAATGCTCTTCTGCACAGCGGCGCCACCGCCGACATCGCTGTGCGCATCAGAGCGACGAGGGCGAAGGTTGTGATCGATGTCGTAGATGAAGGTAGAGGCATCGACGCAAGCGTCACCATCCCTCCGAGGCCGCCCAGCCTCCAGGGCGAGGGTGGCCGCGGGCTCTTCATGATCTACGCGCTGATGAGTTCGGTGCGCCTCGCGCCAGGCAGCGGCACGCACCTCGTGATGGTCAAGGAGCTCTTTCCGCCGCTCGTCTGAGACCATCGCGGTCGCCCCCGAGGCAGGCGCCGGCCTGCTCTGCGGCTTGCAGGACCCTGGTCAACCAACTAGGCTCGAGCCGACTTTCTGCGCACGGAAGTGAGTGAGATGGATTCAGGCCTGACCTTTGAACAAGTCAAGCAGGCCCGCGTGTTCGCTTGGCACGAACGCCACTATCTCTTCGTTGACGACACTCTGCTGCGCGTGATCCCTCGCTATCCCAACACCGACGACGATGCGGGTCGGCCGCTTGAAGGCATGGTCGTGCGCCGTAGTGCACTGCGCGGCACCGAGCATCTCCTCGACGACGGCTGGCACCACCTGCCGGACTGTCCTTGTCGCTTCTGCTCCGCCCGCACAGACGAGGCAGACCATGCTGCTGAAAGCAGCGGCTGCTGCGGCCGACCCACGCAGTGACAGTACAGTCCCGTTTCAGCCGGGATGTGGCACGCGCGCCTTCTCGCCGCTTCCGGATCCTCAACACCATCAGCGGATGACAACGCGTGCCTTAAGCGCGCACTCGAGATCGTGGGCGCCACCTAAGCGAAACGGCGCCGTCGCGCTTCCTCGAGGGAACGAAGCCTCCATCGCGACCCCGACTGACAGGAGCCTTGGAGCCATGGCGTTCATCGACAAGACGATCGAAGTGCAGGCCGACGTGCGCGATGTCTACGCTGCCTGGAGTGCTTTCGAGGACTTCCCCACCTTCATGGAGACGCTCGAGACGGTGACGCTGGTCGAGGAAGACCAGTTGCACTGGGTCGCCGTGGTCGAGGACGAGACCTACGAGTGGGACGCCGATCTCGTTGACCATGTCGTCGACGAGAAAGTCGCTTGGCGGGCTCTCGACGGTCGTGAGGCCGGCGAGGTGCGCTTCGAGAAGCTGGCAGCCGGACGCACCAGAGTGACTTACCAGCTCGAGTATGAGCCGACGGCCTGGCCAGGCAAGCCTGACTCCGTGCGCCACTGGATGAACCGCCGGGTCGAGCACGACCTCGACGCCTTCAAGGAGGTCGTCGAGGCGATTGAGTGACATCTGTCAGGCAGGTACCCGCTCCACAGCGGCTGCGCGCGGTGAGCCGACGCCAACTTGGGAAGAGGGAGACGTCTGCAACCGGACCGGCTCAGCGGTCGCGCGGGCGGAGCCAGGAAGCGCTGGGCTAGCCGGCGGGTCGGATGACCCGTGGGCGGGGATCGGGCCGGTGCGCGCACTCCTCGAGCGGCGCCAGGACTCTCTCCTCGTCCTCGCTGAGCGTCCAGCCCAGGGCCTGCAGGCAGGCCCGCGTGGCGCGCAGCTCCTGGCGATAGTGGGCGGGCGTGCCGCGTCGGGTTGACCTTCGCGTCTCGCCGCACACGACGCGTTCCAGACGCCGGGCGGTCGCGGGATCGCCGACGCGCAGGATGAGCTCGTTGTCGCGCACCTCGCCGCGGCTGTCGCTCCACTGCGAAAGCCACAGGCGCCGCCCGTCGGCCTCTGGTGCAACCGGGGCAAGCACGACGCGCAGCGAGCAGGCGGTCGGTGAGGAAATCTGCCTGCTTGTCATCTCGTGACGGCACTCGCTTCGCGCATGTTGTCGCCGCATTGGCGCATCAGGTGCCTCGCTTTCGAGCAGGACCGCCTCGTGAAGCGAGACTCCAGGCGTAGTCGTGGCCGGCGATCGTCACGAGGCTCTGCGGCGAGCCCTGGGCGATGGCCGCCTCGATCACGTCGCAGACGGTGATCGTCTCGTCGAGGTCGCCGGTGGGGCTCAACACGGCACTGCAGCGTTCGATACGGCCACCGACCGAAAGCTCGCCGGCGCCCGCCCAGACGCTGTCCATGAAGATGTCGATCGTGCGCGCGGCGTCCTTTTCGGCTGCCGTCTGACTCATGACACTGCCCTTGGTTTCGGCATCAGAACCCGTGTTCCAGTGACTTGCGATGAGCTCGCTTCGCAGAACCCACTGCGCGCATGCGCACCGTGACGGTCGAAGGAGCATCCTCGCGAAGGTCGATATCTGCCGTCCGGCGCCGCAGCTCCTGGCTCTGCTTGACCCTTTGCGCAAGTGCGCGGACGTGGACCATATAGGCGGCGCAGACGAGCGCGATCACGACGGCAAAGAAGGTCGCGATCCCGATGACTGCGGTCTCACTGGCAATCACGCTCGACATCGCTTCCCCCTCCCTGCAGACCTCTCTTCGATGCTGAATGCTACCGGCCGGTCTGTGAGGAAGACCTAAAGCGGGGCCGCTTCGACGTTAAGGGTCTGCAAAGCACTGACGCGCATTGGACTGTCGCCACACGGCAGCAGTCAGGTGCGCCTCTCTACGCGCAGGCGCGGGGCCATCCCCGCGGTTGGCAGCGACCACCGCGCGCAACGCCGGTATCGCTAGGAGATGCTGTCGCGCAGACGGAGAGTCCCTCGATAGCTGCGCAACTTGACCAAGGTCTTGACCTCGATCTGACGGATCCTCTCGCGCGTGAGGCCGATCGTCTCGCCAACCTCCCTGAGGGATGCCGGCTCTGCGCGATTGATGCCGAATCGAGCCTCCATCACTGTGCGTTCACGGAGGGTGAGCAGCGACAGCAGCTCCGCCACATCCCCCCTCAGCAGAGTCTGGCTGGCTCCCTCGAGTGGCGCCGGTAGCTCGCGGTCTTCGACCAGGTCGCTCAGGCGCGAGTCGCCCGACTCGCCGATCGGCGTGTCGAAGCTGAGCGGCGTGAGCCGACACCCCTGTAGCTCGCGCACCTTCTGCGGGGTGATGCCCATGTCGGCGGCAATCTCCCCGACCGTGGGCTCTCGACCCAGCTCCGACGATAGGAACCCGCTGACGCGGCCCAGACTGTCCAACTGCGCGGCCGTGTTCTTCGTGACACAGCAGGGGCGCGAGAGCTCGGATGCCGCGCGAGCGACCGCCTGACGTATCCACCACGTGGCGTAGGTCGAGAAGCGGTACCCCTTGCGGTAGTCAAACTTCTCGACGGCCCCGACATGCCGGCCCCCGGTTTCACCGCGCTCGCCTACCCCATGCCACCGCAGGCCGCCTCGGCCTCACTACGACCCTCGCAGGCGCGCTGGGCGGAGATGCCGGGCATGGGCGGACTCTTCGTGCTGCCCTACGAGGCTGTCCAGCAGGCACCGGACCCACGCCAGGCTCTGCTTGCGTTCTGCCGCAGCAGCTACGAGACGGTCGCTGAGCTCGGCGGCTGGGACCGCGAGGCACTGGAGCGTCGGCCACCGCAAATCCGCGCGCAGGCGGCGTAGCGGCTCCCGCGTCTCAGAGGAGCGGCAGCAGCGCCGCGATCCTGTCGGCGGCCTCGCGGTCGGCCTGCGGTAAAACGTGGGAGTAGACATCCAAGGTGAGGGCCACGGTAGCGTGAGCGAGCCTGCCCGAGACGATGCGGGGGTTGACGCCGCTCGTCAGGGCCAGGGTGGCGTAGGTGTGGCGCAACCCATGGAGCGGGATGGCCGGGAGCATCGCCGCGCGACTGTGCTTGCCAAAGGCCGTGCTCACCGCCCAGGGCACCAGGGGGCGACCGTCGGGCCGCGTGAAGAGAAGGCCGGCCGCGGCGAGGCCCTCCTGCCAGCCGGACTGCTCGTCGGCCTGACGGGCGGCGTGGTGCTTGAGGGCCTCCAGGGTCACGGGGTCCAGTGCGATCGTGCGCCGACTACGGCGGCTCTTGGGCTCTGAGAACCGGGCCACCCCGTCGACCGGGATCCAGGCGCGGCGGATCGTCACAGCCCCGGCCTCCATGTCGAGGTCCTCCCCGCCCAGACCGAGCACCTCGCCGCGGCGCATCCCAGTGGCGGCCAGCAAGCGCCAGAGGGCGAAGAGACGGTCGCTCTCCACCGAGCCTAGGAAGCTCCCGAGCTGCTCGGCGTTCCAGACGCGCAGCTTCTCTTCAGGGTCGGCACGCGCCCTTGGCGGATCGACACCATCGACCGGGTTAGACGAGAGCCGCCCGTAGCGCGAGGAGCTTCGCTCTGGGGGAAGCGACCAGCAACGCCGGCGGGCTCACCGGAAGCAGCGGTCAGGGGCGAGCGTCGCACCTGATCGGTGCGCCCGTCAGCGTCGCACTTCGGCGGCGGCGGACTCGCGCGACGCGGGTTCGCCTCGCTTACCGGTCAACGAGGGGTAGCTGCAGCTCGAGACGCCGAGTTCGAAGAGCAGCAGCTACGGCGCGATCGCTAGATGCTGCAGGGCGAAGCTCGCGATCTCGCGGAAGGCCGGCGCTGCAACCGAGCCGCCATAGATCACGTCGGGCTGGTCGATCATGACGAGCACGCAGAGTTGCGGATGCTGGGCGGGCACGAACCCCACGAACGAGGCGTCGAAGGCGCTGTTGGAGTAGCCACGCCCGTCGGGAAGGACCTTCTGAGCAGTGCCGGTCTTCCCCGCGACTTCGTAGCCTGGGATTTGGGCCTCGGTGCCGGTGCCGTCGGCCACCACGTCGGAAAGCATCGAGACGAGCTCCTTGTCGACGCCCGCCGAGACGATGCGTCGCGTGCGGCCCGCCGCGAGTGGACGGTCGCCGACGGCCGCGATCAGGCGCGGCTCATGCCAGACACCACCGTCGGCGATCGCCGAGTAGACGCTCGCCATCTGGATCGGAGTCACTGCGACCCCCTGGCCGAAGGGCACGTTGCCGATCGTGGAGCCGGTCCACTGCCCGGGCAGCAGTCCGGCCGCCTCGCCGGGAAAGTCGACTCCCGTGGCCCGACCGAAACCGAAGTCGTGGATCCAGTGCAGTAGGCCCGCCTTGCCGAGGTAGCGTTCGGCCAGGGTGACGACACCGACGTTGCTCGAGCGGGCGAGGATCTGCGACACCGTCATGCGCTCGGTGGGCCGCGCCTCTGCGTCGTGGATGGTGTAGCCGCCGACGTTAATGGTGGGCGGCAGCACGAATGAACTATCGGGCGTGACATCGCCGTCGGCCAGACAGCCTGCCACGGTCACTACCTTGAAGGTCGAGCCCGGCTCGTAGATGTCCGTCACGGCGCTGTTGGTCGCAAGGGCGGGCTGGTCGGCGAAGGCGGCCGTGGTGACGAGCGGCGCGTTTGCCATAGCATAGATTTCGCCGGTCGCGGGGTCCTCGACGATGGCAGTGCCACCAAGGGCGTGGTAGCGAGACACGGTGGCAGCCAGGATGTGCTCCGTCTCATACTGGATCGCTTCGTCGATCGTGAGACGTATGTCCTCCCCCGGCAGGGCAGGCGTGCTGTGGACGATGCGCAGGACCTGGCCTGCGGGATCGGAGACCACCGTCTCCGAACCGGTCTGGCCCGACAGCGCGCCGTCTTGCGAGTACTCGATGCCGGCCAGCCCCCGACCGTCGCTGCCGACCAGGCCGAGGAGTTGGGTGGCCAGGGTACGCTCCGGATAGACGCGCTTGTCCTCTGGATAGGAGCCCACCCCGGCAATGTCCAGGGCGAGGGCCTTGCTCGCCAACCTGGGAGAGACCTGGCGGGCGACGTAGGCGAAGCCGCTGGCCCGATCGGACAGGGCACGCTGCAGTGGCGCACGAGGCACGTGCAGGCAGGCGGCCAGCTTGGCGGCGGCGCTCGCCAGGTCGGTCAGCATGTAGGGAGTCGCAAAGACGGTCTGCTGCTGCTCGTCGTAGGCTAGCGGGACGCCGTCGCGGTCGGTGATCGCGCCGCGCGTGGCCGGCAAGGTGACGGTGGTCTGCTGCTGCTCGCGGGCCAAGGCTGCGAGCTTGCCGGAATCGACGGTCAAGGCGCCGGCGCGCGCGGCCAGCAGGGCAAAGGCGATGAGCATGGCCAGGCCGAGCAGGCGGATGCGGCGATCGAGCGTCGCTACGCTGAGGCACTGGGCCCGGCGTTTGCCTGACCGGCGGCCGTGGGGTCTTCGGGTCAAATCTGACACTGGTTTGCTGCAGGTGTCGCTCGAGAGTCGTCAAAGAGGTTCGTCTCCAGGAGCCGACTCCCTTTGCTTGCAGGCGCTGTGCCGCTACACCCGGCACGTCTGTTACGACCCTCAGGGTGAGGACCCATCGCCCTGCCTGCTGGTCGTTCGTGACCAGCCTGGAGTGTCTTGCCCCGCTTTGCTGACTGACTGGCGCGAGGCGAGAGTCCGTCGACTCGGTCGCGTCTCGCTCGACGCTGAGCAGGTTACTACGCTGCGAAACAGTTCTGGCGGAGTCGGTGATCTGGTCGTCACTCCAGTTGCCGTGGTCGTCTGACCCTGGGCAAACCAAGAGGGGCGGCCCCCCGGCCGCCCCTCTTGGTTTCGCGCCCCGATGCGGGCAGGATCACGGCACGGTGAAGTCGATACCGTTCGAGGTGTGGCCGACGAGGCGGAAGGTGTTGCTCGCCGGGATCGTGTAGGTGTAGTTACCCATCGCCGTACCGTCGACCATGGGTGAAGTGGTGAACGGGTTCTTGGGCCAGTTGTCGACGTACGGAGCGCCCGATGCGTCGATCAGCGCGCCGCTGTTGGCGATTGCCGTCGGGTAGGTGTCGTTGTTGTCGAGGGCGTAGCTCTGGAGGCCGATCTGGATCGAGTGGATGCCTTCCTTGACCGCCGCGTCCTTGGCCTTGTTGCGCTGGCTGAGGAACATCGGGATGGCGATCGCCGCAAGGATACCGATGATGATGATGACGATCAGCAGCTCGATGAGCGTGAAGCCGTGCTGCCCCTTGGTGGTGATGCGCTTCATGCGCCCCCCCTTCTGGCGGCAGTGCCGCCGACCGCACCGGGGGTCACGCTGAGACGTCCCTGGCACGTATCCTGCGCCCCGCCCTTGCGGACGGCTTGCCCATCGCGCCTTTCATCCACAGCGTGCCGCTAGGACGAATGTCTAGACGGAGGGTCTGGCTCTGTAACAGAGGCTTAACAACTAGGGTCATCGGATACTCGTCCGACGTCACGGCCGATCACGACGATCTGGAAGGACGGAGCCATCAGAGCGCGGGGTGTCCGGACTCCTCGCTGACCGGTCCCGTTGCCCTTCACGGCTCACGGGATGCGGTCGCAGGTCCTTCAATCGGCTCACCGCCATCATCTACCTCACGCTGGGCCCGGCGAGGGCACGCCTCGCATTGTCCTGGAGCAACAGAAAGTGCTATTCATAGACGAGCAGTAAGCCCTATTGGGCTAGTGAGAAACCGCCACTGCGGATCATCTGGGACGGCGCGTGATGATCGAGTACGCCCACGGGTTTCGCCTGCACGAGCAGCTCTGCGACGGCTGTCTCGCCTGCATGCGGACCTGTCCGACAGAGGCCATCCGCGTGCGCCAAGGCAAGGCCAGCGTGCGGGCGCGGCTGTGCATCGATTGCGGCTCCTGCCTGAAGTCCTGCACGCGTGGCGCCATCACGGCTGCCACCCAGGGTCTCGAGGAGTTCGCTCACTACGCCTTCAAGGTGGCGATCCCCTCGCCTGTCCTGTTCGGCCAGTTCCCGAGCGACGTGCTCCCCGAGCACGTTGTCGCGGGCCTGTTGGCGGCCGGCTTCGATGCCGTCTGGGACTACGGCGTCGATCTCGCCCTGGGGACCCGGGCGATCGCCGACTACGTCGCGCACTGGCAGGGGCCCCGTCCCCTGGTCAACATGACCTGCCCGGTCATCGTGCGGCTCATTCAGGTCTCCTATCCGCGCATGGCCGAGCAACTGCTGCAGATGCAGCCGCCACGCGAGCTCGCCGGCCGCGAGGTCAAGCGCCGTTACTCGCAGGAGCTCGGCCTGTCCCCCGAACAGATCGCTGCCGTCTACGTGACGCCCTGTCAGGCACGTGCCATCTCGATCGTGCAGCCCGCCGACGGTGGCTGCAGCAGCCTGGACGGCACGCTCGGCATCCCACAGGTCTACAACGCCGTGCTTGCCGAGGCTCGGCGGGCCGCGGAGGACGCGCAGTCGACCTCGTCGCAGGCGCCCCCTGTGCGCTCGTCGGCCATGTTGCGCTGGGCGACACCGCGCGTCTTTCCCCACATCCTGCGACGCCACCATTACATCCCGGTCACCGGCTTGCCCAACGTGATCCAGGTCTTCGACGACGTCGAGCGCGGCAAGCTCAGGGACATTGACTTCCTCGAGTGTTACGCCTGCTGGGCGGGCTGCTCCAACGGCAATCTCACCGTGGACAACGTCTATGTCTCCCAAGCGAAGCTGCAGACCCTGATGGCCGCCTTACCGCACAGCGACCCACAGACCGAGGCCGAAGTGAAGCGCCGCTACCCACTCGAGGACTTCTCGTTGCAGCACCCCTTCGCGCCGCGGGAGGTCGCCAACGGGGGCGGCCTCAAGGAGCGCGTGCGGCGCCTGAAAGAGGCCGACGCCGTGCTGCACTCCCTGCCGGGCCTCGACTGTGGGCTGTGCGGCGCACCGAGCTGCGCCGCGCTCGCGCGTGACGCAGCTGCCGGGGAGGCGCTCGTGAGCGACTGCCTGCCGCTCACGCAGGAGCGGAGCCGCGTCTCTCCCGGCGCAGACTGAGGGCGGCGTGAAGACTTCGTGGCTCGCCATGCGCGAGGGGCGGAGGATGGCCCGGCTGCCCGTCTTTGCCGCTCGACGCCTCAGCCGACTGCAAGTTCCTCGTAGACCTCGATCGAACCACCCGTGGCGAACACAGGGCAGCCCTTGGTCGCGCCCGCCGCAGATCCAAGGTGCGCGGGACGAGGTGGCCGCTTGCTGGTACTACTGGTCGGCCGGCTGTCGGCGATAACGCCCCGTGCGGCAGGAAGGTAGGCCGTACATCATCGCCTGTCAGGTGCCGCACGTGCCCGCTCGAAGGACGGCTGCGGCAGGGCGATTGCATCACTGCCGCCGCTCAGGCTCAGGCCTAACCTCGCGCCTGCGCCGTCTCCGAGAGGTCCGCGAGGATGTCGCCGAAGCTGCCCATCTGAAAGACCCGGCTGCCCTGGTGGAAAAGACGCTCGTCGATTTCCTGTGCTGTCCAGGGCCGAAACGCCTCGTCTGGGCGGTGCTCGAGTGCCCCCCGGCGCAGCAGGTCGTCATAACGCTTGCGTTTGGTGGAGTTGGAAAGCGTAGCGTGCGCCTCGTTGACTTCGATGAACCGCTGTGCAGCCGCCGTATCGGACGGGTTGAGATCGGGGTGGTAACGCCGTGCCAGCTGGCGATAGGCGCTGCGGATCTCGCTCTCGGTCGCCTGCCGCGGAAGACCCAGCGTGCTGTAGAAGTCGGTCATGCCCCAAGCATCGGCAGGCGGACCGTCAGAGTTGACGGTCGCCAGGGCGCGCTAGGGATTCCGGCCTAGCAAAGACCGGGTCGTTTCACATCAAGGATGGGGCTTGCGGCTGTCGAGACAACCTCATGTGGGACGGGCGGTAACGGCGCCAGGCACGAGGAAGGGATGAGAGGTGGCGGCCTACGCACTGCAAGACCAAGAGGAACTGGAGAGGCTGGCAGATTCCTGGCATGGCGAGCCCAGGAACATCGACATTGAGCGGCCTCTAGCCATCAAGGGTACCAGGCGGCTGCTTGGCCTGCGAGGTCACCTGCTCGGGCATCGACACGCCAGCCGCAGCGTCGGCGCGAGCGCCCTGCTTCAGGCCGACCCGGCCGGGCAGACAGAGAAGAGTCGGGCGGCCGCCACAGAGGCGCAGGCCGACCAGCTGGCGAGCGCGGGGCGCCATGCGGAGGCGCTGCTTGCCTACGAACAGGCGCTCGACCTCTACGGGCGTCTGGAGCAGCCTCTCGAGGCAGAGCGGTGTCGGGTCGGCTACGCCAACACGCTCATGGCTTGTGGCCGCCCACGTGAGGCAGAGACGTCCTATCGGCAGGCGCAAACGGTGCTCGTGCGCCTCGGCCAGGAGGGCTTGGCCGCTGCCTCTCTGATGAACCGTGCCGTCGCGCTTGCCCGCCTGGGCGGGTTCAAGGCAGCACTCGCCGCCTACGGGGAAGCGCAAGCGGTCTTCGACGCCGCGGGCTGCGAAGCCGACGGCGCTCGCTGCCGGGCAAACCGCGCCAACCTGCTCGCCTGCCTGGGCCGCACGAAGGAGGCCCTTGCCTGCTACGAGCAGGCCCAGGACGTCCTGGCACATTCCGGTGACCAGCGCGAGCTGGCCTGCTGCATCGCCAATCGGGCCGTCGCCTTAGGCAGGCAGGGCCGCTTCCAGGAAGCCCTCGCGGCGATCGGGGAAGCCCGGTCGATGTTCGTGCATCTCGGTGATGTGCGCGAGGAGGCGCGCTGCCTGGCAGGCCGCGCCGAGATCTTCGTCGGGCTGGGGCGCGCGCAGGAGGCGCTTGACTGCTACGGCGAGGCGCAGGCCATCTACGCGCGCCTCGAGCGCAAGCTCGACGTCGCCCGCTGCATCCTGGGTCGTGCGGGCGTGCTGCGCGGTCAGAGTCGGCTTCGCGAGGCGCTTGTCGCCTACGACGAGGCGCATGCGCTCTACGCGGACGCCGGCCAGCGTATCGAGGCGGCTCGCTGCACGATGCAGCGAGCCAGCGTTCTCGTGGCTCGAGGTCGCGCCGCAGAGGCCTCTGTCGGCCTTGAGGAGGCTCGCGTGGTGCTGGCTCGTGCAGCCCAGGACCGACGCGGCCAACAGACAGCTTGAGGACAGCACCGCCTGAGATCGGTTAGTGCCGCAGGCGGATTGCGGTCGTCGCGTTGCGTTGGCGGTGCCCACCGATCGTCTGTCCGGCGTCGGCGACGACGCCGTGTGCAGCGGGAACGGGCCGCTCACCGGTTACGGGGTCAGGTGCCCAGCGGCGCAGTGCTCATGCGACACTGACAGTCTCGTGTTACCGTGAAGGCTGTTGTCAACCTCGGTGAGCGACCATGACCGCCAGGCGCTTCGCGCGGGTCGAGACAGGCCTGCCTCCAAGAAGGACACGCAGCCGCCACACGTGGCCTCGTTGGCTCGCAATGTTCGTGGCGGCCCTACTGCTGACCCTCTTCGGGTGTGTCGTCGCGCTCGGTGTCGCCTTTCTCTACCTGGCCCACGGGACGCCTGCCCTTGCCAGCCTCATGCGGGGCATGCCCGCCCAGACCACCGTCATCTACGACAGCGCCGGGCATCCCATCGCCAATCTGCACGGCGCGGTCAATCGCGTCGTCGTGCCGGCCTCGCGTCTGCCCCTCTCCCTAAAGGAGGCGACCATCGCCGTGGAGGATCGGCGTTTCTACTCCGACTTCCACGGCATCGACCCGACCGGCATCGTGCGGGCCGTCGTGGACGACCTCGAGTCCGGCCACGCCGTACAGGGCGCCAGCACGATCACCGAGCAGTACGTCAAGAACGCCTACATGGGCGGCTATGACGATAGCCTCACCCTGAAGGTCCACGAGGCCATCCTCGCCTGGGAGCTCAGTGGCCGCTGGTCGAAGGCCCAGATCCTCGCCACCTACCTGAACACCGTCTACTACGGTGACGGCGCCTACGGTGCCCAAGCCGCGGCCGAGACCTACTTCCACAGAAACGTCTGGCAGCTTTCGGTTGGGCAGAGCGCCCTGCTTGCCGGCTTGCCTCAAGATCCCAGCGGCTACTCGCCGATCTACGACCCGGCCGACGCCCTTGCCCGCCGCAACGTCGTGCTTTCCGACATGGCCGCTCAGAACTACATCACCCGCCTCCAGGAAGCTCGCCTGCTCGCAAGCCCGCTGCGCGTCTACCACACCCTGCCGTCCGGGGTGCATCCGGCCGCCGCCTACTTCGTCGACTACCTCGAGTCGGAGCTCGTCAAGCGCTTCGGCACGCGCGAGGTCTTCGAGGGCGGCCTGCGCGTCTACACGACTCTCGACTCGGCCTGGCAGGGCGACGCGCTCGGCGTCGTGAAGCGCACCGTGTCGCCCCTCGATTTCGGCTTCAAGCCCTCTGCTGCCCTGGTCGCGATCGATCCGAAGACCGGCTACATCCGCGCCATGGTGGGCGGCGTCGATTTCGCCAAGCAGCAGTTCAACCTGGCCTCACAGGCCAAACGCCAGCCGGGTTCGGCCATGAAGCCCTTCGTGCTGGCTGCGGCGGTCGAGCAGGGTCTCGACCCCTTCACCACCTACTACTCTTCGCAGAGCCCCGTCACAATCCCGATGGGACCCTACGCCGCCCCATGGGTCGTGCGCGGCGACGGGCCGGGCGGTCCTGAGACGATCGCCCAGGCCATGACGATCTCCGACAACGCCGTCTTCGCGCGCCTGTCGGTCGACGTCGGGCCCGCCAACACCGTGCGAATCGCCCATGCCATGGGCATCACGAGCCCGCTGGAGGCGGTGCCCTCGATCACCCTGGGGACTTCGGTCGTCTCGCCGCTCGAGATGGCCGACGCCTACGCCACCTTGGCCGACGGCGGCATCCACCACGTCGCCCAGGCCGTGGTCAGGGTCGTTGCGCCCAGCGGCAAGGTGATCTGGCGACCTCCGACCGTTGGCGACCGCGCCATCCCGGCGGGCGTCGCTTCTGTGGTCACGCAGGTCCTCGAGCTGGTCGCCAGCCGCGGCACCGGCGTCACGACCTCCTCATACTTCCCCTACCCGCGGGCCGGCAAGACCGGCACGACCGAGAACAGCTGGGACGTCTGGTATGTGGGCTACACGCCGCAGCTTGCCACCAGCGTCTGGATGGGCGACATGGGGGCCGATCTGCCCATGAACGGCGCCTACGGCGAGTACTACTGCGCGCCGATGTGGGCGCAGTTCACGGCGGCGGCCCTGTCGGGAGAGACACATCCCGACTTCCCCGTCGTGAGCTGGGCCTTCACGCCTTGGCACGGGGCGCACGCCACCTCGTCGCCTGCGCCCAGCCCTTCGGCGACGTCGACCAAGAAGCCGACTCCGAGGGCGACGATCACGGTGGCCCCGCCCACGCCGACTACGACACCGACGACGACGTCCCCAAGCCCTACGATAAGCCCGACCGCGCTCCCTCAGTAGCTCAAGCGCCCACCCAGCTTAACAATCGGGTGCTAGCGTGCCCGCCGATTCTGAGGCGTGGAACGAGGTGGTCGGGTTGCGCGTGAGCTTCTTCGTCGGCGAGGGCGCTTGCCTCACTGCGCCGCAACTGGATCATGACGATGGCCTCGCTCATCACCGTGCTCGTCACGATGACGATCCTCGGCGCCGTGCTCGTCGTCGATCGCAACCTCAACCACGGCGCCACCAACCTGAAGAACCGCGTCGAGATCGAGGTCTTCATCAACGATGCGGTCGCCGGCGCACCCGGTCAGGTGGCGGCCATGTACGGCCAGATCCTAGCCATGCCGGCGGTGCGCAGCTGCCGCTACGTGACCAAGGCCGAGGCCCTCGCCTCCTTTGAGAAGACTCTGGGTTCCCAGGGCAAGACGATCGTCGCCAACCTCTCCGGCAACCCGCTGCCCGCCTCGTTTGTCATCTACGTGAAAGACCCCAGTGAGGTCGACCGCGTGGCCGGGCGCTTCTTCAGCGACCCTCGCGTCAACAACGACCCGGGGACGACCGACGGCGTGAGCTACGCGAAGGCCACCGTGCGCAACCTGCTCGGCACCCTCGATCTCGTTGGAAAGGGACTCTGGGTGGTGACCGCACTGTTTGCGGCGGCGGCCGTGCTGCTCGTCTCGACGACCGTGCGCCTTTCGATCTTCGCCCGCCGCCGCGAGGTCGAGATCATGCAGCTCGTGGGTGCGACCAACTGGTTCATCCGCTGGAGGGCTTCATCACCGGCATCCTGGGCTCCCTGCTCGCAGCAGGCGCGGTCTGGGCCTTGAGCGCTGCCGTCGTCGGCTGGATCCACAGCTCCAAGCTTGACTTCCTGGACGCGCGCGCCTATCCCGTCCTCCTGCAGGCCGGCTCCTGGCCGCTCGGCCTGGTCCCCACCCTGGTGCTCGTCGGCGCCCTGCTCGGGACGATCGGGAGCGTCTTGGCGCTCGGGCGCCACCTGCGCATGAGTCTCTGAGCCAGCGCCGGGCGGCGTAGTCCCCGTTCCACTCTCCCGCGCTACGCGCGCCGCCGGCGTCGGCGTGGCGTCGGCTTCGTCGCGCTGAGCGGCGATGAAACGCGGCTCACCGGTCTCGCGGTCAGACTGCGCCAGGACACTCAGGCCGACACGCGGCGTCTGGCTGAGTCTGTCGACCGCCCGCCGCGATAAGCCTTATGGTCAGCCCGCCGGGCTCGTGGCGAGCTGAGCAGGCGTCAGCAGCCTGCGCCCCCAGGCGAAGGCCGAGCGGTAGTACCAGCCAGGCCAGTCGAGGTTGGCCAGGGTGACGCCGTCGAAGCAGTTGGACGACTCGACGAACCAGCCGTTGCCGAGGTAGATGGCGGTGTGGAAGATCGAGGCCGCCTTCGACTTCGGTCCATCGGGGCCGAAGAAGATGATGTCGCAGGGCCTGAGCTTCGCGAGTGGGATGCGGGGTTTGGCCGCCGCCGCCATCTGGGCCGCCGTGCGCTGGCTGTCCGGGATCGGATAGGCGAAGTTCAGCTTGAGCACCCACCAGACGAAGCCGGAGCAGTCGAAACCGCCGTGGGCCTGCCGGCCGTAGGGCGAATCGACGGTCGGCCAGCTGCCACCCCAGACGTAGGGGTAGCCCACGTACTGCAGGGCGAAGCTCACGACCTGGCGCTGGCGAGTGCTGAGAGTCGGCAACGCCACCTTGTCGAACCATGACAACTCCTGCAGTTGCCAAGGGGCGACGGTCAGCGCCGCCTTGAACATGTAGGCGGCCTCGGCGCGGTCGATGTCCTGGCCGGGTGAGAGCTCAAGAGCCGGATCGGAGAAGTGGTTGTAGCGCAGCCCGAGAAAGCGGGCCGCAACCTCCCAGGGCAGGCGTGAGGGAGCGCCGGTCTTCCACTTGGGGTTGGGTTGCCAGCGCCCGGGGCTTAAGGCTCGTAGCATGCTCCAGTCCGCCTTCGGGTGCAGCATCTCGATCATGCGCACCAGGGCGTGGTCGGCCTGGCACTCCGCCACCCCACCCTGCGGGAAGAAATCGCCCTTCGAAAGGCTGAAGAAGTGCAGGGCGAGAGCGAGCTGCACGGCATGGTAGTAGGGATCGCTTGTGGTCACATCGGCGACGGCGATCGGAGCTGCGACCGTCGCGCTCTGGTCGCCCATGGCCGTCACCAGTGCGGCCGCGAGTTGCTCGCGAGTTAGCGACTGCGTCGGCGCGAACTTCGCCCCGGAGTAGTCGTCGAGCAGCCTGGCGCCGGCAGGGCCTTGGTTGGTCACCCAGTTGATCGCGGCGTAGGCCCAATAGCCCTTCGCGACGTCAGGGTAGGTCTGGGCCTGGGCGGCAGGCACCAGCCACAGGGCGAGCGTGATCGTCACAAGGGCGATGATCACGGGAGGTCTCGGTATGGCTGGCAGGCTTCTCATCAATACGGCGAGTGAGCTCCGATCTGGTCACGCTATCGGCCTGCCGCCATGAACCTTGAGTGCCTTTGAATCGAGCGTCCTAGCTGCCCGAGCTGCTCGAGCGACTGGCCACCTCTGTCGCCGAGGACGTCGGGGCTACCAGGTAAGGGTGCCCGCACCCGGAGTGTTCAGGGCCATGTCGCATGCCCCTCAGGGCGAGTCGCCCCGTGGCTGGGTCGAGGTCGAAGGCCTGTGCGATCGACCAACCGTCGAGGCCGCTCAATACGACCGAGACCGCCCTCAGGTCATCGCCGTACCGCTGTGCGGCCAGCGTAGTGGCGCCGCTCGAGGTCACCATGGTGACGGCGTAGTGCCCGGTTGACATCTCAGCGGCGACTCGCCACGGCACCTTGCGAGAGCGCGTGACCTCCCATACCACGGGGATGTCATGGGTCACCTGGGGCGCTCGCGGTTGCCTACCGGCCGAAACACGGCTAGGCTCGGCCGATGCACCGTCGTGGACGTGAACGGCGCGGGCGCGCTCGACCACGTCGCCGTGAGATCATGCGCCGGCGGCTGACGGCCGTGGTCCTCGTGGCCTTCCTTGCCATCCTCGCCGTGTTGGTCGCCTATGCCTGGCCCTCACAGGCGCCGGCACTGGTTCCCGCGGCCAGCGGCGCGACCACATTTGCCCAGCGGACCCCTCTTTCGCACCACATCGTCGTCGCCGACCTGCAGGGCGTCCCCGTGCTCCTGCCGGTGCCCTTGTCTGACACGACCGCGGTGGCCTTCCAGCCCGTCGACGATCACGGCGCCGTGTCGTTCGCGCCGACGGGCCGGCTAGGCAACCCGTCGGGACCGGTCGCCGCGCTTGCTGACGTCTTCGCCAGCGGCGGCATGCGGTACTACACGATGAAGGGCGACAGCTCCGCCTCGTCGGCGCCGACCGCCGGTCTCGACGTCGGCGCCGTTCCCGGGTCGACCGTCTACGCACCGGTCGATGGTCAGGTCACGGCGGTGACGAGCTACCGGCTCCTGGGGCGCTACCCCGACATCGAGGTCGACCTGGAGCCGGCCGATGACCCGACCGTGCTCCTCACGATGACCCATCTGACCGGCGTCACGGTGGCCATCGGCGAGACCGTCACCGCCGGCCAGACCGTGCTCGGTGCGGTCCGCGGCTTCCCCGCTCAGCTCGACCAGCCCCTCCGCCAGTTCACCACCGACGAGGGCGACCACGTCGAGATGGTCGCTGAGCCGGTGCCTGCACAGCTGAGCGGGTCCTAAGACTGGTGGCTCGCCTGCTGCGGGCTCTTCCCACTTCGGCCGTCGTCGGCCTTGCGGGGTTGCTCGTGGTCGCCCTCACGGCCTACGCCGCACGCGGACACCTCGCCGTAGCGGTCCTGCTGCCCTGTGTGCTGGGGGTGGGGCTGCTCGGGCTCGCCGTCTGGCCCCGGATCGCCCGCCTCTCGGTCCGGCACCTGCTGGTCGCGGGGCTGTCCGTCCTGCCGGCGCTAGGGGTGCTGGGACCAGCGCTGGCCTTGCCTCACTTCCGCAGTCTCTACGGCTTCCGCGTGGTTCTGTTCCTCACGCTTGGAGGCGGTCTCCTCTGGCTGATCACCGAGCGGCCCCGCCTGCGCATCGAGGCGAGCGTCTACCTCGTGCTCTACCTGGCCTGGGCGGCCTGGCTTCTCATCACGCTCGCCTGGACGTCCGACATCAGCGCTGCCGTCCATTACCTGACCCTCTTCTTCAGTCTCGGCATTCTGGCCGCCGTCACGGCCAGTGCCGGCCTTTCGCGCCGTCGCCTGCGCACCATGTTGATCGGCCTCGCCTGCGCTCTTGGCCTGGCCCTTCTGGTGGCCACCGCCGAGTGGCTCACCCGGCGCCACCTGCCCACCGCCTCTCCGACCTACCACGCCCGTCGCATACCGGCCGCGTTCTTCTACAACGCGAACAACTTCGCCACCTACCTCGCCCTCTGCTGGCCGTTCCTGTTGATCGCCCCCCTCATGTTCCGCAATAGACGAGCCGTCGCCGCAAGTGTCATAGGGCTGGGCCTCAGCGCCCTCGCGGTGTTGCACACCGGTTCGCGCCTGAGCCTCATTGCCATCGCCCTGGAGACCCTGGTCGTGGCCCTCGCCGTCGCTGTGCGCGGTGGGCGCACCGTCCGATTGGCGGTGGTGGTTCTTCTCTTGGCCGGCCTGCTCGGAGTCGGCCTCGTACTGACCGGGCACGGCACCTCGCTCGGCATTCGCAGCAAGTTCGCGCTCGTTCACAAAGCGAGGCCGGGGCCAAGCCAGCAGCAATCGAGCTCGAGCACGCGCCTCCAGCTCCAGTTCGCTGGCCTGCGCGCCGCCGAGACGCGGTTCTTCTTCGGCGTGGGGCCCGGCAACGCGGAGGTCCTGGTCGCTCGGGAGAATCCACAGTTCACGATCGTCAACCTGCACGACTGGTGGCTCGAGGTCTTTGTCGATGGCGGTTTGCCGGCCCTGCTCATCTTTGCGACGATCTACGCGATGCTGCTGATCTCGATGCGTCGGGTCATGCGTTTTGCGCAGGACCCCCTTCTGCATTACCTCGGTGCCGCCGCCCTCGTCGCGCTGCTCGGCTTCGCCATCGCCATCGTCGACCCCAGCACCGCGATCGAGTTCCCGCCGCTGGCCATCCTGCTGGGCCTAGCCCTCGCCGTGCTGATCAGGGCACGACGGGAGCAGAGTACGGGCGGCGGCGGTCGTGGCTGAACGCCTTGTTGCACGAGGCACGTCGGCTCGCTGGCCAACACCGGTAGGGAGCTCAGCTGCCCCCCCGGGGGGGGGCGGGCGAACCACCGTGGGAGAGCCTGCAGGTGAGTTGAGTTGAGTTGGCGCCGCCACTACTTCACCGTTAGCGTGTTGGTCGCGACCTTAACCTGGTGGTTACCGGCGAGGTCAGTGTCCCAGGCTCGCACCGTGTAGACACCAACTGCAAGATTGCAGACGAAATGCAGGCGATGCAGGGTCCTGCCGGTCCACGCGCGTCCAACGGTGAAGATCCTGGCGAGCTTGCCCTTACTGCCGAATAGGCGGATCGTCACCGCGACGTGCGGCGCCAGATTGTCTCGGACCTTGTAGGCGAGCGTGGCCCAGCCGGTGCTCGTGGCCGTCATCGCCACCGGCAGGCTGATGGTGGGGCCGCGGGTGTCGACTGTGATCGAGGCAAGGAATCGTCGGCGAGGAGTCGCCGCTCAGGTCGCCGAACGTGACCGACACCGTCTTGCGACCGTCGCCGGGAGTCAGGTACCAAGGTGACTCGGTAGTTTCGTAGCCCTCCGGGACGGCGGCTGGCCCGCCGGCGTTGGCGAGCGTCATGGTCGTGACCACGCCGGTTTTGGCCTGCGCGAGGAGCTGCAGGGTCGCGGTGTTGCTGCGCGTCCAAGCGGTGCCCCGTCGATCGTAAGACTTGCGTCCCAAGGGGTCAGCTGGGCGCCTGGGAGGTTCGGGGGCAACCCTGCCTGCTGGTGTGTCCAGACGACCTGCTCACCCGAAACTGTGGGCTGGCCCTGGTGACCCTGCCCGACCGAGACGCAGATGCGCGGCGCCGCCTGCACTCCCTGCGTTCTCCAGGGGTACCGTCAGGCCGAAGCTCAAGATCCGTCAGCCGACTTCGCTGGCCTGGCCTTGTCCAACGCCCGCCGTCGAGCGATGCCAAGTTGCGGCAGCCTCTTCGTCGGGGCTCGTTCGGATTCCCCCGATTCGACCACGATGCGGCTCACCTCACCGCCACACACGACTCAGCCAGCATCAGCATCTCGCTGTTGGAAAGCTCATCATCCAAAGTGTTGGAGACCCAGTAGGTGTCTGAGCCCACATGCCAGGCGACCAGATGGAGATGGGTGTCGGCGTAGTAGAGCAGGTAGGTGCGCCCGGCGATCGCCTCGGTGCGGTCCGGGCCGGCAAGCAGCGGCGGGTCGCTCCAGGCCAGGGCCTGCACGTCCCAGTAGCCGCCCTGGGGAGCCGTACCGACCGCGACGGCGGCACGCACGTGGTGTGGCCCGACCGTGACATGGTACGCACGAAACTGCAGGTAGCCGAGGCTCGCCGGCACGGAGCTCGGGGCATAGAGCGGCAGCGAGGTCTCGCGTTGCACAGTACGCCAAGCGGCCGCGTCGTAGGGCGGGGCGCTGGCGGTAGCGACATTCTTCTGGCTGGAGCCGGTGGTCGAGGCGCTGGCGAGCGTACCGGCAAACGAAGCACCGACGGTGACGGTCACCCGACCGCGAGCGGCGGTGGCGGCCAGCAGCTGGACGCGCGCCGGCGCGAGCTGTGCAGCCAGGCGCCGCGCGACTGCAAGCGAGGCCGGGTCGCAGGAGACGACCGTGGTGGTGAAGCTGAAGCTCGCGGCGTTGCCGCCGTCGGTGGCCCGATAGCCGGCGCGGCGCAGCCGCGTGACGGTGCGGCCGGCCACGCCACCGCGACCCGAGCCGTTCAAGACGGCGACGGCGATCTTGCTGGCGGGCAACTGGGGTACTGAGGCGCTCCCGCCACTGCCCGCCGTTGCCTGTGTGCGCACACCCACCGGGCGATAGAGCTCCTGCACCGCCGTCTTGATCTGCGCCGGCGTGGAGACCACGTAGTCGATGCCGCCGATCGTCGGTGTCGAACCGGCGACGCTGGTCTGGTAGATGTGGCTTGTGTCGACCGCGGCGACCAGCGAGACCAGACGGTAGAGCTGGGCGAGGCTGGCGATGTCGCTGACCAGGTAGTGCGACATCGTGGCCGCCGCCGAAAGCAGGCGCGGGAAGCTCGACAGGGTGCCCGAGGAGGCGATCTGGCGCTTGAGCGCGCGCAGGAACATCTGCTGGCGCAGGATGCGCGTGAAGTCGCCGTTCTGATCGTGGCGGAAGCGCACGAAGGCAAGCGCCTGGGCGCCATCCAGGCGCTGGTAGCCTGGTTGTATGTCGATCGATGACCAGTCGTCGGTGGCCGTGTTGTTGTAGTAGCGCGTGTCGATCATCAGGTAGGCGCCGCCGAGCTTGTTAACGACGTCCTGAAAGCCGGTGAAGTCGACATAGACGAAATCGTTGATGGGGATGCCGAGGTACTGCTTGACGACCTGCAGACAGAGCCTGACGCCACCGTAGGAGAAAGCGGCGTTGATCTTGTTCTGGCCGTAGCCGGGGATCTGGACGAGCTCATCGCGCGGCACCGAGAGCATCGAGACGGTCCTGGTCTGGGGATCGAGGCGCAGGACGATGAGAGTGTCGGAGCGCACGCCCTGGCGATTGGGGGCGCCGTCGCCGCCGATCACTAGGATGTTCACAGGATGCGCCGGCAACGCGGGAGTCAGCTGCTTGGCCGCCGCGTGGACCACGGTGGGGGCGTTGTGGGCGACCTGGGCTGCGGTTGCGTGCAGCCAGCTGAAGGCGGTGCCGGCGGTCAGCGAGGTGGCGACCACGATGACCAACACGGTGCCCTTGAGCACGCGGAGCCATCGCGGACCGCGTGCTCGATTGGGCGTCACCGTGTAGCGCGTGTAGCTGATCAGGGCAGGGGCTCCGCAGTCTCACACCAGTGAAACACGGTCGTGACTCTACCAGTATTCGCTGCGACTACGGGTCCTTCACAGTGGTAGACCCGAGGTGACTGCATCGCTTGCGGTTCCGAGGTTGATAAGCCTCTGTTACGGATCCTTCTTCGCGTCTAGACAATCGTCGGTAGTTCAATTTCGTTCAAAGAATCGACCCTGTTGACGACCACGGAAGTGGTCAGCATGCAGGGCTTTTGCCTGCCACAGAGGCGCAGAAGGGCCAATTCTCTGAACCAGAACGGCCCTTTTGGACGCGCAGGGACGCGCAAGTGACGCGTTTTAGGCGGCCTCGAAGACCCAGCTGCCGGTGGCCATCGTGCTCGTGGTGGCCCACTTGTAGGAGAAGCTGCCGCTTCCGCTCGCGGTAACGCTGCTGATCTTCGTCGGCTTGTCGCTGACCAGCTTGGAGATGACGACGGTCTTGAAGACGGCGACGAAGTTCTTCACGAGCCCGTTCGGGGTGACGCTGCCGCCGCGCTTCACGCTCGAGGCCGAGCTCTTCGGAGTGAGTGCCGGGGCACTCGCCGGAATGGCCCAGCGTCTGGAAGTGGCACTGGCCGACCCAGCGCTGTTTTGGGTCAAAGCAGCCTGTCAGCTCTCCAGCTCTGGATCGCCTCGGAGTAGTCCGGATCGACGACGAGAGGCACATCCAGGAACGTCGCCAGGGCTGTCTCCACGGTGTGGTCGCCGCCCTGGTTGCACGTGACGCCCCCAGGCAGATGACGCGTCATGCCCTTCTCGCGGTCCAGCGTCACGCGGGACCCGTCCTTGTAGACCAGGATGATGTTGCTGTACCGATTGCCAACAATGCGGGTGCCCGAGGGGTGATCGGATGCGTAGCGCTGGTCGGTGGTCACGCGTTCGACGTCAGCGATCGCGTCCGTCCTGTTCGTGGAGTGCAGCAGACGCCGCGCCTGTACCGTGACCGTGGCCCGCAGCTTGTCGGCGGTGACCATCACGCGGCGGGCCGCCAGCACCAGCAGCAGACCGACTGCGAGCACTGCTAGGCCGACGAGCAAACCCGCCATCGTGCCGTGAGCCACGCTCAGCGTCAGGACGCCGAAGAGCACGAAGAAGAGGCCCCCGACGAGATTGGCCGCCGACGAGCTGCGTACCACCATCTTGGCATCACTCTGTTCGACGATCCTCATGACGATATCACCGCCTCGCTCCGATCCGCCTACGGCGTCGTCGGGGCACTCGAAGCGCTCAGCAGCCTGAAGGACGCGAGCACGGCCAGCTCGCGAGCACGATCCTGCGACCCGGCGCCGGTCGGCACCTGGCCGTGCAGGACGTAGGTGTGCGATCCGCTGGCGAGTGCGACGTTGTCGCCGTTGATGCCCTTCCAGTACAGCGCAGGGGTGCCGTTCAGGGTGATGCGCTGCCCGGTCCCGCCGAGCATCTTCAGGAGCTGCTCGTACTGCGACACGAACGCCGCCGGGTCGCCGTAGCCGTGTGCTGTGACCTGGACGAAGACGGCCAGCTCGCCGCCCGACGCCGAACGAGTCAGTTCGAGCTGCCAGCCGCTCGATGGAGACGGAGTGGGACTGCTCTGCGGCGAGGGCGAGGGGCTGGCTGCGTCTTGCGTGGACGGGCCGATGGTCACTGACCACGAGATGTCGCCCGATGACGAAGTCGAGGACGTTGATGACGCGGCACCGGTCTGGTGCGTCGTGTCCCACTGTGGTCCGAAGGCAATCGAGAAACCCTGCGCTTGGTAGCTGTGCGCGACCGCCTGGCTGTCGGGCTTGGCCGAACCGAGCGGGGAGCCGCCCCCGCAGGCCGCTGCCAGCCCAACCAGAGAGATCGCAAGTGCAGCCGCCAGCGAACGAACCGTGCCGGTCATCACGCGGGCTCCTCCCATGTCGTGACCGAGATGCCGCCACAGGCCACTACGTTCTTCGTAACACCATCGGCAGCGGCCAACGGGGCCTTGAACAATCTGGACGAGGCCTATCGCCCGGCCGGCGCGCGGTGGTCGCCAAGTCCGTCCCCCTGGCTGCTATCTTCCTCGGGAGCCTGGAGTGGACCCCCGAGATCGGTCCAGGTTGAAGTATGGTTTCGGACCGATGAGGGAGCTCAGCATGCCGCAGAAGCGCTATCTCCCCGAGGAGATCATCGCCAGGGTGACCTTTCGCCTGCTCCAGTTGGGCTGCTATCGTCTGCGCGAGGCGTTGACCGTCTGACCGACGTCGGCCCGCCGTGCCGGTTTCCTCGGCGCTACCACGTGTGACTCGGGACTTGCCGTACCCACGACGCCCTATATGCCGAGGACCGCATCGGCGTGGAGGGCGGCGAGAGCCTGGCGGCGTTTGCAGGTTCGCTGCACGCGGGGGTTCGGGACTGACACCGGGGAGTGATGCCGGGCGAGCGGGGGGCGAGGCCGGCGTGAGCGCCAGGTACGTTTGCACCGCGGTCGCCTTCAAGTTTCGACGAGGTAGACTGCCGGCGAAGGGCCGAGATCGGAGGCAAGGGTGATGTGGTCATCCCAGACACCCAGAACAGCATCGCACGTACGAGGCGCAGCCCTCGCCCTGCCGCTTGTGGCAGCGGCCGTCGTGCTCGTCTTGGGCGGCGGCTTGGCCTTGGCTCACGGCCCGTCGCAGGCGGGACCCGCCCTGCTGCTCAGCCCGACGGCCACCTCGCCCTCGCCGTCTCCGAGCGACACGATACCACCGCTCACCGTGGCAAGCGGTGCGCCACAGGGCTGGTCCGACGAGCCCGTGACGGTGACCCTGAAGGCAAATGACAACACTGGCGGCTCCGGTGTCGCCTCGATCAGCTACAGTATCGACGGTGGCGCCATCGTCATCGTGCCCGGCGCCACCGCTCTCGTCGCCTTCGCCGCTCCGGCCGATCACGCAGGCGACGGCGTCCATACCCTGAGCTTCTACGCGACCGACCTCGCCGGCAACGTCGAGGCCGCGCAGACTCTTCAAGTCAGTATCGCCACGCGGCCCCCGCGCCTGGTCTGGCGGGGGCTTGCCCCGGCGCTTGTGCGTCGCACCGAGCCGCTGAGGCTGCGCTTCGTGCTGGGCGACGAGACCGGCAGCGTGAAGGTCGCGACGAGCATCTACGACGCCTATGGCGTGCTGGTCGCACGCGCTCGGCTCGCACATCTGACAAGCGGCGCGCGAGAGCTGTCGCTGTGGCCGCGCTACGACGACGGCCAGCCCCTGCTGCCCGGCCTGTACCACGTGCGCCTCGCCCTGACGGACGTTGCCGGCAACAAGGCGCTCTCAGGTCCGATCGCCTTCCGCGACTTTCGCCCGGTACGAGCCATCGTCTGGCGCAGCGTCCCGCACGCCGGCCGCCGCGTGGCCCTGACCTTCGACGACGGCTACGACAAGGCCGGCTGGGCGGCGGTGCTGGCGGCCTTGCACGCCGCGCACGTCCACGCCACGCTCTTCGTCAACGGCCGCTACGTGGTCGGCTATCCAACGCTGGCGCGGCGCACCATCGCCTGGGGCGAGGTGGTCGGCTCGCACACCTGGTCGCACATCCTGACAACGACCGAGACGCCAGCCCAGATCAAGGCGCAGATCGAGGGCGACGTCGATGCCTGGTGGCGAGTGGCGCGTGCGACGCCGGTACCCTACTTCCGTCCGCCCTACGGCGGCTACGACTCAACGACCCTGGCGATGGCGGGCTCGCTCGGCTTTGCCCGCGTCATGCTCTGGAGCGTCGATCCCTCAGACTACACACAGCCCGGTGCGGGGGTGATCGTCGCCTGCGTGCTCGCCGCGGTGCGTCCCGGCGCGATCGTCGAGCTGCACCTGCTGCCCCAGACGGCGGCCGCGTTGCCGAACCTGATCGCCGGCTTGCGAGCTCGCGGCTACTCGCTCGTCACGCTGCCGCAGCTCTTCCGCGCGGCCGGCGACAGCTAGGCGGACGTCCTGGGATGCCGGCAGATCGCGCCCTATCGGATACTGCACAGTGCCGCCGGCAGATCCGGCGCCGTCGCCCCCACGCGCTCCGTGTCCTCGCAGCAGGCGTCACTCTCGCCACACTCGCCCTGGCTGGCGCATGCGCTCACAGCACTCCGGCTCCCAGCCCGACCCCCTCACCTCGCTCGAGCTCGACTCGGCTGGCTTCGCCGTCGCCGACGGCTCAAGCGGTCAGCCGCCTGGTCCGCAACGCCCGCCCGCAGCCGGGCTGGCGACGCCACACTGGACCGGTACCCATCCTCGTCTACCACGCCCTCGGTACCCCGCCGGCCAGCGAGCCCTACCCCGGGCTCTACGTCGCAAAGGCGCAGTTCGTCGCCCAGATGCGCTGGCTTGCCGAGCACGGCTACCAGGCCGTCACCCTCGACGAGGTCATGCGAGCCTGGTTCCACTCAGGCACGCTGCCGGCCAAGCCGATCGTCATCACGTTCGACAACGGCTACCCCGAGCAGGCTACGTTCGCGCCGGAGGTGCTGAGCCGCTACGGCTGGCCGGGAGTCCTGAACGAGATCACTGCAGGCCACCTGCATCCGGTCCAGCTGCGCCGTCTTGTCGCTCTGGGCTGGGAGATCGACTCGCACTCGGTGAGTCACCCCGACCTCACCACGCTCGATGGCGCCCAGCTGCGTTTCCAAGTCCTCGCCAGCCGCCGCTACCTGCAGCGCCTGCTGCACATCCCCGTCAACAGCTTCTGCTACCCCTCGAGCAAGTACGACGCGGCGGTGATCAGCGCCGTGCGCGCCGCCGGCTACAGCAACGCCACGACCGAAAACTTCGGCTATGCGACCAGAGACGATCCTTACCAGCTGCCTCGTTTCGAGATCGAGGGCGGCCAGGGTGTCGCCGGTCTCGCGGCCGACCTGCGGGGTGGGTGAGGGCGGCTCCTGCGGCCCACGCGATACCCATCCGGCAGGCTCCGATAGCCGCCCGTATCCGGGCGGCTTAAGGTCGGCACCGGGGCCACGTGCGGCGTGACTTGAGGGCACACGCCATCAGAAGTCAGAGTGCGACGTCCCCTCGAGCGGCAGCGCCTCGACTCAGCCCTTTCCGCTCCCGCCGTTGATGGCGCCCGAGCCCCCATTCTCGTCACTCACTTCATCACCGTCCGAAGCGTTGCTCGGTCCCGCGCCTTCTACTCCGAGGTCCTCGGCGGCCGGGTGGTGCTGGAGAAGAACCCTTGCATCGTCAAGCTCGCCAACTCGTGGGTCCTGATGAACCCGGGCGGTCCACCCACCCCCGACAAGCCCGACATCTCGGTCATGAACTACGAGCCCGGGAACACTGTCTCGAGCTTCATCAACCTGCGCGTCGCCGACATTCAGGCGTGTTACGAGCTGTGGAGCTCGAGAGGCGCCGAGTTCGTCACGCCGCCGATCGATCGCGGTGCTGAGATCCGCTGCTACATGCGAGACCCCGACGGTTACATGATCGAGGTCGGCCAGGCCACGGGAGCGCTCCACGGGCAGCTCGCCGAGAAGCGACCCGAGGACTTACCCGGCTGAGGCGGCGGCACTTCGAGGCTCACCGATTGTGACGCCGTGACGGTTGGATCAGCCTCGAAACAAGCCTAGACCCAGCGGACGGCGAAGAGTCAGCACCGCGGGGGGTGCAGCGCTGTCTCGCACCTCGCAGCATGATCTGGACGCCCGCGAGAGGACGGCCGGAGCCCTCCGTTTGACTTTGGTCAAGCGCGCGTCCAGGCCGTTAGCGTCCTGTTAACATCGGCCTCGACTCGGGAGTCCGGCTCCGAGCCGGCCGCCCTGTGGCGCGTGCATACGCTATGGGCAGCCGGCCGTACCGCGGAAAGACCGCGGGACGACGATCCCTTGACCGAGGGACGGTCGTCGTGGGTCCGCTCGGAAACGAGCAGGCCTCCTCGTGCTCGGAAAGGTGCCACGCCTGGGCGGCCGGCGCTTGTCATCGGCCGAGATCGGCATGGGGAAACGCACGAGGAGGTCACGCATGACCGACGACGTCGGCTCGACCCCGGACGCTATACCCGGCAAGGACCCTGATTCCGGCTGGCGCTTCACTCGACGCAAGTTCCTGATTGGAAGCGCGGCGGTTGCTGGCGTCGCAGCCATCGGGGGCAAGCTCATCGACGACAGCTTCCTTGGTGGCCTGCAGCCGGCCGAGGCCGCCGCTCCCGCGGTGCCGGAACAGCTCATCCGCACCGGCCACTCCAACAACTGCGACGGCGCCTGTGGCCATCTAGTCCACGTCGATCAGGGCAAGGTCAGGCTTGTCGAAGGGGCACCCTGGGGTGCCAAGACGATCGACGGCCGCACCGTGCCCAAGGCATACCCACCGCGCATCTGCCTGCGCGGCGTCTCGCAGCTTCAGAACCTCTACGCCGACGATCGCGTCAAGTACCCCTACAAGCGCGTCGGGGCGCGCGGTTCCGGCCAGTGGCAACGTATCAGCTGGGACGAGGCGACCACCCTGATCGCCGACAACCTCACCTCGGTGCAGGCCAAGTACGGCAAGGACGCCGTCTGGATCGCGCCCTACACCGGCTCGCTCGCCATCCTCGAAGGGGTCGTGGGCGCGGGCTTTCGCTTCGCCAGTGTGACCGGCGCCGTGGCCGGCGACTTCGAAGGTGACAACGAGGGCGACAGCTCGACGCCGGCCGGCTGGAACTACGTACTGGTCGACCCGACGAACCCAAGCAACGGCGGCGGCTTCTTCGACGGGCACGAGTCGACCGACTTCGAGAATGCCAAGGCGATCGTGCTGTGGGCCAACAACGTGGCCGAGACCTGCATCCCCGACTGGCGCGTCATGAAAGATGCTCAGGCCCAGGGCGCAACGCTCATCGCCATCGACCCGCGCTTCACGGCCACCGCGGCGAGTTCCGACGCCTGGCTGGCGATCACGCCCGGCACCGACACGGCCCTGATCGACGCGGTGATCAACCACGTGATCCAGAACAAGCTCTTCGACGCCGCCTACCTGCGCGCCTACACGGTGGCGCCCTACCTCGTGAACCCCAAGACGCGCAAGTGGCTGCGCACCGGCGATGTCGGTCTGGGCGGCGACGACTACGTGGTGGCGACGGCGGCGGGCAAGGTCGTGGCGGCGAGCGGTGCTCGCCAACCCCAGCTCCTTGGCACCTTCAAAGCGGGGTCTTTCCACGCGCCGACGGCGCTCCAGGTGCTGGCCGACAAGGTCGCCAGCTACACGCCGGAGTACGCCTCATCGATCACCGACATCCCCGCGGGCGACATCCTGAGCCTCGCTCAGCTCTGGGCGAGCACGCATCCAGTAGCAGTGAGGGCCGGCTTTGCCCTCTCGCACTGGTATCGCGGCGACCTCACCATGCAAGCCCTACTCACCCTGCAGGCCCTGACCGGCAACATCGGTGTGCATGGCGGCGGCGTCACGACCTTCGCCGGCGGCCTCACGACGACCGCCTTCGATCTCGCCGGCTTCTGGGCTCCGCCCGGCACCACGATGTTCACCGTGCTCGAGCCCATGCAGGCCTGCCAGGCGATGCTGGACGGCAAGCCCCATCCGCTGAGGGCCGCCTGGTTCCCGATCGACAATTTCGCCCAGCAGATGTCGGACCGCAACCAGGTCATCAAGGCCCTGAAGTCGCTCGATTTCCTGGTCGTCTCCGATTACGTGATGTCGGCCACGGCGGACCTCGCCGACGTCGTGCTGCCGGCCTGCACGTACATGGAAAAGACCGACCTGCTCTCCTCGAACAACTTCTACCTGCAGTACATGCCGACCATGGTGCAGCCCATGTGGGAATCGAAGTCCGATCTCGAGGCCTTCAGCATGGTGGCCACCAAGATGGGTTACGGCAAGTACTTCACAAACACCGCCGACGAGTACCTGAAGGAGATCCTGCACATCGGCGACCCCAAGGCCGACGGCAACGTCGTCGGCCTGACCTGGGACGAGCTCACCAGCGGAGCGCCCCATCTGAACACGCCCGAACTGCCCTACGTGCCGTTCTTCGACAAGCAGTTCCCCACCAAGTCGGGCAAGATCGAGTTCTACGTCGAGATGCTGGTGCCCTACGACCAGGAGGTCTGCGACTACAAGCCGCAGGTCGAGGCGGCGCCTGGCAACCCGCTGGCCAGCAAGTATCCGCTCACGTTCCTGTCGACCCACACCAAGTTCCGTACCCACTCGCAGTACTGCGACCTCGCCTGGATGAGCGAGATCACGGCAAACGGCGAGGGATTCCTCGAGATCAACCCGGTCGACGCCAAGGCACGTGGCATCAAAGAGGGCCAGGTGGTGCGCGTCTTCAACGACCGCGGCGAGATGAAGGTCTACGCCAAGATGACCCAATCGATCAAACCGGGCGTCGTGAACTGCTACCAGGGCGGCTGGGACTCACTCGCCGTCAAGCAGTACATCGAGGGCCACCCCAACAACCTGACCCACCAGATAGCCAACCCGGCCCAGTCGGTGATTCCCAACTTCCCGTCCAACGCGGCCTACTACGACTGCCTCGTGCAGGTGGAAGGGGCGTGAGGGCGATGAGAGAGAGGTCCCAGACACGTCAGTGCGAGCAAGGGGGCGAGCGATGAGCACGAGCTACCCGGGCATCAACGTCCCCGACCCGAAACTGATCAAAGCCAAGCGTCTCGGCCTGGTGGTCGACCAGAACCGCTGCATCGGCTGTTGGACCTGTGCCGTGTCCTGCAAGGAACAGCAGGACGTTCCCATCGGCATGTATTGGTTGCGCGTGCTCACCGTGGGCGGCCCCTACATGGATACCCCGCAGGGCACCTTCCCCGAGCTCAGCATGTCCTACCAACCCACGCAGTGCTTCCACTGCGACAACCCGCCCTGTGTGAAGGCATGCCCGGTGCAGGCGACCTACAAGATGGACAACGGCATCGTCAACGTGAACTACGAGCGCTGCATCGGCTGCCGCTACTGCATGGTGGCCTGCCCGTACGACAACCGCGTCTTTAACTGGCGCAAGCCGGTGCAGGTGCCGCCGGCCAGCGTGACAGAGGTGGGTTATACGCCGCCGCGTCCCAAGGGCGTGGTCGAGAAGTGCACCTTCTGCGTGCAGCGCGTGGCGCATGGCCTGCTGCCACGCTGCGTGGTCGCCTGCCCGGTCGGCGCTCGGTTCTTTGGCGACCTCGCCGACCCCACAAGCGAAGTGTCGATCCTGCTGCGGGAGCGGCCGTCCTATGTGGTGTTCCCCGAGCGCGGCACCGAGCCGAGCCTGCATTACCTCTACAAGACAGGACCGGATGCTGCGGGAGGTGCGCTGTGAGCGTCGCAACGACAAGCGAAGCGCTGGCTGCGCCCGCCCGCCGGTCGCATGCCCTGGCCTGGTGGATCGGGCTGCTCAGCGTGCTGACCGCGGTGGGTTTCGGCGTCTGGGTCTACCAGGTTATCCGCGGCCTGCAGATCACCGACATGCGCGACAACGTGATCTGGGGCCTGTACATCATCAGCTTCATGTTCTTCGTCGGCCTCTCGGCCGGTGGCCTGATCATCGCCTCGGCCGGCCGTCTCTTCGGGGTCGAGCGCTTTGCCCCGATCGTGCGCCTGGCTGTCGTCGAGGCGACGGTGACCATAGCGACGGCGGCCCTGCTCATCATCCCTGACCTCGGCCGTGTGAAGCACGTCTTCAACCTCTTTATCCACGCCCACTGGCTCTCACCGATGATCTGGGACATCACCGTGATCCTGATCTATCTGGTGCTGTCTCTCCTGTACTGCTGGCTCTACATGCGACGCGACCTGGCGGCGCGCGGCAGCTGGCTCGCACTCGGTGCCAAGGACACCGGCGCCGCGGGGCGCGAGCGCGACCATCGCATCACCTACCGTCTCGCCTGGGTGGCTCTGCCGGCAGCCATTCTCGTGCACTCCATCACCGCCTGGATCTTTGGCCTGCAGATCTCGCGCGGCTTCTGGTATTCCTCGATCATGCCGCCGCTGTTCATCAGCTCGGCGCTGGTCTCCGGCCTGGCGCTCGTCACGCTGCTGGCGCTGATCGTGCGGCGCACCGGCCGGATCTCTTTCGACGATGGGCTCGTTACCTTCCTCGGCGGGCTGCTTGCGGTCTTCGTGGCGGTCGAAGCGTTCCTCGTATTCTGCGAGGTGCTAGCCGGCTACTACCCGGGCATCCCCACCGACGCGGTCCACCAGCTCTTCACCGCTCGCTACGGACCTGGGTTCGGCGTTGAGATCATTGTCGGGCTGCTCGTTCCGTTTGTCATGCTGGCCATGGCCTCCTGGCGGCGGCGGCCGGCGATCGTTGCAGTCGCCTGCGTGCTTGCCATCATCGGCATCTACGTGCACCGCGCCAACCTGATCGTCATCGGCCTCGGGAAAGCGCCGATCCAGCTGCCGCCGGGCACGCCGCTGGGCATCCCCCAGCCCAGCGGCTCGTCGTTTGCCACGAGCAGCGTCTACTTCCCGAGGATCTGGGAGTTCCTCATCGTGATCGGCATCGTCTCGCTGGCAGCACTCGTCTTCACGCTCGCCGTGATCTACCTCCCCCTCAGGGAGAACAAAGAGGGGGTCTAGAGCAACGTGTCGGCAAACGGCTCCACGAGCTGGCCAGCAAGCGCGGCAGAGGCGCACGCGAGTGATTGCCGTGCGCGACGGGCGGCAGTCTATGAGGTCATCGTCCGCGGGCTCGGCCAACCATCGGCGGCCTACGTGACCGCTCTGGCAGACGGTAGCCTGGGCGAAGGTCTGCTGTTGGCCGTCTCGGCGCTGGAGTGCGGCGTGTCCACCTACGGACCGGCGCTCGCCGTACTTGACCAGGCGCATCGCTGGGCGGCTTGCTGCGGTCCCGCCGCAGCCCTGGAGGCTCTCGCCACCGAGCACGCTCGACTCTTCACCGGGCCCGGCCGTCCGACCGTCATGTGCTATGCGTCACAGTATCTCGATCGTGACGAGCACGGGCCCGGGCGCTTGAACGGGGCGGCGGCGGCTTATGCCGCCGCCGCCTACCAGGCCGAGGGCGTCGCGCTGGCCGATGGCCCTCGTGAGCTGCCCGATCACGCGCTCATCGAACTCGAGTTCCTCTACCACCTCTGCCGCCGGACTGAGCTTGCCTGGGAGCGCGCAGACGGCGCCGAGGCCGTTCGGCTCCAAGGAGTGCTCGACAGATTCCTCGACCAGCATGCCGGGCTCTGGCTGGGCGAGTTCGCCGCCGTTGTGGCCTCCGCCGCGAGGCTGGAGCTGTATCGGGCTTTGGCCGAGCTTCTGGCTTCGCACCTGGCCGCCGAGTGCAGCCAGCGTGGACAGCCGGCGGCGGGCTGATCGTGTCAGACGAAGGTGACGGATCGTGGACAGCCTGAAGCTGGTCGACGCCGGCTTGCGTGCCTTCGATGCTCGCTTACCCGAAGTGTCGCCGGCACGCTGTCTGGTGACCCGCTATCGCGCTAGCGCCTGCCGCCGCTGTCTTGATGTTTGCCCTACAGGGGCCATCGCGCCCGAAGGCTGGCTGACGGTCGACCCCGACCGTTGCACCTCGTGCGGCGCCTGCGCGGCAGTCTGCAGGACGGGGGCGCTTTCTTTTGATGGTCGCTCGCTGGTTCTGCGCGAGTACCTGCACACGGCTGGCCAGCAGCACCAGCGGCACGCCCGCATCATCTGCCACCGTAGCGGCTCCCCCGGACCGCTAGCTGACTACTGCGCCGGCGAAGTGAAGGTGCGCTGTCTCGGAGGGATCTCTGCGGCTGATCTGATCGGGGCTGCGGCGAACGGGATGAAGCGACTCGAGCTCCAAAGCGGCCTCTGTGAGACCTGTCTAGATAGAGCGGCAGGCATGGCGGTCGAGGCAGCGATCCGTACAGCGGAGCATGTTCTTGGTACGCTGGGTGTCGAGATCGCCTTTGAGCGCTCCCGCAAGGAGAGCCCCCCAGGGGAAGGTTCCGCCCCAGAGAACAATCCTGCTGGGCAGACGGACGGTGTCTCGCGGCGTGAGCTCTTCTCGTTCCTCGCCCGGGGTCTGCAGCGCACCGTCGGCAACAGCACCACCGCTCCAAGGCGCGGCGTCGCCGAGCTACACGCACAGACTCCGCCGCCGCACGCCCATGAGCGTCTGGTATGCGACCTTGTCGATCTTGCTGGCGAGATGTGCAAGTGGCCAGTGGCGTTATCCACAGGCCTACCTCTCGGGCGAATCACGATTGGCGATCTCTGCAACGGCTGCGGTCTGTGCGTGAAGTATTGCCCGCACGGATGCTTCCGGCCAGAGGACGACTCGATCGTGGTCGAAGACAATCGGTGCACCGGTTGCGGCCTGTGCGCAGAGGTGTGCCCACCGGAAGCACTGATTGTGAAGCCCGGCGAGCTAGTACAGTAGCCGTGCCGCGGCTACGCAGAGCGTGGTTGCCGACAAGTTGCCGCCGCGACGCGTCGTCACGACTCGGCACAATCCAGCACTCCAGCGCACAACGCGGACGCAGAACCTTGGACGGTGCAGCACAAAAGCGCACCGAGCGGCGCCATCCGGCACACTCGACTCACCACGTTTAATCAGGGAGTCCTGGGTTCGAGTCCCATCAAAGAATCGACCCTGTTGACGACCACGGAAGTGGCCGATATACAGGTCTTTTGCCTCGCCACAGCGGCGCAGAAGAGCCAGTTCTCTGAACTAAAACGGCCCTCTTGGACACGCAGGGACGCGCAAGTGACGCGTTTCGGTACCAAACCGGCGCGACCGTGAGGGCTGAACGCCCAGCAATCTCCAGAGGGCGAAGAGGCGGTCGTCTGAGACGTGGGCAAGAAAGGCGGCGAGCTGCTCCGCCGTCCAGACCGGCAGCCTGTCTGGGTGCTCGGCACTTTGCTTGGGTGAGTTGGCGGCTGCCACCGGGTTCACGCTCAGCCGTCCCCAGCGCACGGCGTCGTGGCAGGCCTTGTGCAACGCGGCGTGCACGCGGCGTGCCGAGGAGGCCGAGAGCGGCCCGCCTCCGTGGACGCCACCGTGTTCCGAGAGGTGGGCATAGAGCGCGTTGATCGCGCCCGGCGTGAGCTTCTGCAACTGCAAGGAGCCCAGGCGCGGCAAGATGTGCGCGCGGGTGAGCATCGCGTAGCTTGCGTAGGTGGTCGGGCGCAGGCTGCCCTTCACGGTGGGCAGCCATTCCTGCACGAGAAACTGCTTGACGGTGACCCTGGTGGTCGCTGTGAAGCTCTGCGTGTCCAGGGCGGCCAGCACCTTGGCGAGTGCCGCCTCGCACTCCCGGCGCGTGGCAAATCCGCCCCTGATCGCGCGGCGACGCTCCTCGGTCTCGACGAGCTCGCCGCCGCACTTCGGACAGCACTCCCGGAGCTTGCGCTCCACCCAGAAGCGCCGGCCGCAGGCCTGGCAGCGCTGCGTTGAGGCCGTGCCGATATCGACGATGTACTCGAAGCTTCCCTCGCCTCGCCTGCGGATGTGACCGCGCCTGCCGTGCCCCCTGCCGCGCGTCTGTCTGTAGCGCGACGCTTCGCTCTCCACGGCGAAGCCGGCAACGCCGACAGGCGCAGCAAAAGCACCGGCCGCTCGCACGTGACGCACCTCATTGGCGCCTCTGTCAGCGTCGGCGCTCGGTCGGCAGAGGGGGCCACGTGCAGCAGGTTCGGGCCGCACACAGGTTGACGTGTGATGTGCCGCGCCGGGCTACGGCTACGACCGATGGCAGGCGCCCCGAGGTGGCAGGACGGCCTCCTGGCTAGACGCTGACCCGCCGGGCTTCGGCCGCAAACCTCGCGACGGGCCGCACTTCGCTCTGGCACACTTCGTCACCGCCGGCGGCCTTGGCCTCGTACATGAGCGCATCAGCGGCCTCGAGCATCTCCTCGACCGAGGCCGGCGGCCGCGCAAAGGAGGCCAGTCCGATGCTGCAGGTGACCGGTCGCCCCTCGATCCGCACTCCCTGCGAGAAGACCTCACGCAGGCGATCGATCAGTGGCAAGGCGGTCTCCTCGCCGGTCTCGGGCATGAGCACGACGAACTCATCGCCGCCGATGCGCGCCACCGTGTCGATCGCCCGCGTCGAGGCCCGCGCGACGCTTGCCAGGCCGACCAGGACTCGATCGCCCGCGGCATGTCCGGCGCGGTCGTTGACCTCTTTAAAGCGGTCGATGTCCAGATAGGCCAGCGTCAGGGGATGGCCGAAGCGCCTCGTGCGCTCAATCTCGCGGGCGATGGCCTCGTGGGCGGCTCGCCGGTTGGCAAGGCCGGTCAGGTCGTCAGTCGTGGCCTGCTCGTTGAGTCGCATCAGCAGGCTGCGCACCTTGGCCATCAGGCCGAGCACGATGCAAAAGACGGCGAAGCGCATGCCGCCGCTCCAGATCGCGAGCAGCAGGGTGTGGTAGCGGTAGTCGCTCAGGACGTTGCCCACAGGGTCGGCGGCGAAGGTCGCCGCCGCCACCATCAGGCCGCAGAGGGTCGAGCGGGTCAGCCAGGCGACCGCCATGATCGGCAGCAGGTAGAAGATGCTGACCACAAGCTTCGACGGGCCGGTGAAGTCGAGGTAGGCGATACCCACCACCGACGCCAAGCCGGCCGCGACGACCAGGACGCGCGGCAGGTCGCAGACGCAAGCCACAAGAGTCGAGAGATGGCGCGCCTTGAGTGGGCCGTCGGTCGGCATGGTGACAGTATCGGCGCCTGCTTCGTTGGCCTGAAGCTCGCGCAGCGACGAGCCGGCTGCGACAGCGGGGCGGGTTTCGGCTGCGCTGCGGTACCCGCCGACCACCGGCAGGCCAGGCCGAATCGGAGTCGATTGCAAAGACTGTGTTACGGGTTGTTTCGGAACGTCGTCAGATCCTCAGCGCACGAGCGCTCTGTCCGATGCACTTCTCGATGGTCCGATCCAGGGGAGGTGCGTCGTGCCCGACCGTCAGTTGCTCTGTCGTGAGTGTGGTCTTCGCTTTCCTGGGCTGGCCGGGCGCCCCGGTGCCGAGATGTGCCCGCACTGCGGAGGCACCGATATCCAGGTCTTGGCCGCAGTCGACAGGAAGCCTTCAGGATCGGCCAGAGAGGCGCCATCGGCCGGCGAAGGGTGGCTGCCCAAGATGCCACGCTATCCCCACCGCTTCTTCTAGGGCCACGGCTGGAGCATGTGTGCTGGCCCAGCTCTTGCCGCTGTGGCATGTCGCCTGAAGGCGTAGTGCCCTTCTTCGACTGGATCCCGGGTCGACGCTCGCGTATGCGACGCAGGCGGGAGGCCCCTCGGGCACTGCGCGACCTTGCCCTTGACCTGCACGAACTCACAGCCGACCTCACGCGGCTGGCCGGTCTTTCCCAGGACGCCACCCAAGACGACGTCGCCGTAGTGGCCCGCGAGTCTGTGCTCACGGCCCGCCTGCTTGAGCGTCTCGAGAGCGGCGAACGCTTTGCTCCACTCGGCAGGGACGAGGAGATCACCGCTGACTGGCGCGCTCTGGCGGCTCACGTGAGCAAGGCCCGCCTGCTCGGCCAGGGTCCCCACCGGATTGCCAAGCTGCAAGCCGCAACCGTCGAGTGCGAGCAACTGCGTCGGCTCGTTCAAGAGAGGCTCTCGGCGCTGCCGTAGCGTCGCCAGACGACCCCGTTGTGCCACAAGGTGGCATTGGTCGATGGTCGGCGACCATGCCGTGTGCGGCCGCTCTGGAGGAGCGACATGTCCGGCAGTGATGTGCAAGCGAAGCCACAGAGCCCCGGCGCGGTACGCATCAGCGGTGACGCCACCGGTCGGGGATACAACACGGGTATCCGGCGTCCCCACCCAGGTGTTGGTCGGCGCAGATCTGGTCCGAGACTTTGGCAACTGTGACCAGCGTCGCATCGCGGCTCGCCACGTGCAAGGATGCAGGCGTCCGCCGAGGCGCGCAGAACAATCGCGGTAGGTCTGAGCCGACCTCACGGAGGGTAGTCGTGTCACGACTCGCCCTGCTCCTTGCCGTCTCGACGGCGGTACTCGCCGTGCTGCTCGCCGGCTGCGGCGGCCTCCCCAGCGGCGCTGTGGCAACTGTCGGCGTGTGCCGATCAGCAAGGCCCGCCTCGACCAAGCCTTGCGCCAGATGCTCGGCGCCAAGGCGGCCCTGCCACGCCCGGGCACTCAAGCCTGCGGCAGGGAGCTCGCGAGCGCCGTGTCGTCGCTTGTGCAGCAGCAGGTGATCATCGGCGCGGCGTCCAGGCTCAAGGTCACCGTCAGCGGCGAGAAGGTGCAGGTACAAGAAAGTCACAGCCAAGTTCACGCCGACATATGCCGCGATGCTGGCCTACTACGGATCACACAGAACCCAGTTCGAACAGCCTGCCACGCGCACCGCACGCCACATGCTGGTGAAGACGAAAGCCGAGGCTCTGCACGTCCGCGCCTTGCTCGTGGCGAATCCCAGCGACGCCGGCTGGGCAGAGGTCGCCAAGCTCTACTCGATCGACAAGGCCACCAGGGACAGGGGGGGGGCGATCTGGGTGTCATAACGCCCGGGGAGATGGTAGCGCCGTTCAGCAGGGCGGCCAAAACAAGGCTTTGGCGCTGCCGACCAGGTGGTCGGCATCAACCCGCAGATCGCGACCCGGTCGAGGGCAGCGCGGGTCTGCGCTTCGCCGTGCCGATCGACACCTCCGTGACGGCTTTGAACGAGCAGCGCCCGGTCTGCCAAGCAAACCACTCCGGTGGATCAAGTGGCCAGGCCACGTGCTCGCGAGGCACTACTGCAGTCGCCTGGCACACCGCGCGAGGTCGCGCGCATAGGCGCTGGCCTGCGCTTGCGTGAGGTAGGGAGAGAGTCGCAGGAGCACCGCGCCCACGGCCTCGTCATAGCCGTCGCCGACCGGCGTACCCACGAGTCGCTGGAGACAGACTTGGCATGCCCTGGCCTGGCCCGCGGTCGGGTAGACCTCGATCACGCCGCCGGGAACGGATGAGCCGAGCGGGATACGCCGGTCCTCTGTGGCGACCGTGACACCGTCGCGACGTGCGATGGCGGCCAAGGCTCGGCCGTCGATCCAAGCGGCCTTTGAGGTGTAGCCTCCCTCGCGGCCTAGCAGCCCGCTGGGGTCGCTGGCGGCGGTGTAGATCGTAAGGCCGCTGATGGGCAAGCCACGCGCCTTCAGGGCCAGCAACAGGCGACCGGCGGTGAGTCCGCTTGAGGTGGGCAGTGCACAAGGCCGTGGCGTTGATGAGCTCGCAACGGTGAGCGCAGCTCGTGGACCGGAGCAGCCCGCCAGCGGCGCCACGGCTACGGCGACCAAGACAGCCGTACATAGGCCAACCCGCACCTTCAAGCGTAGCCTCCACTGTCGGTCGCCCGTGTCACCGGCCCAGACTGTGTATCGACAGCCCCACGGCCAGCTTGACCGGCACGCGACCAGCTGGGCGTCTTGGAGAGGCTGGATGGCCCACCCGAGAGCCGCGCGAGGGCTGTCCAGCGCGCCCTTCGCGCGGCAGACCGACGCGACGAACCCCCGTGTCGCGTCGGTCTGCTTGATAGGTGGCGTCGTGGAGTGGCATCCGGGGAAGCCGCGTGCTTGAGTGCGCGCGCTCGTCGAACTGCGGGCCTGCGAGCGGGCTCATCGTCAGAACGCGTCTGTCGATACACGCGACATGGACGCCGTCTTTGGCGCCTTCACCTGGGCCCGCGTCGTCACCGTGGCGTCCGTCGCCATGGGGAATATAGTGCTCACCCACCGTGACAACCGGCGCCACGGGCGCCACTCCTGAGGTCCAGCTGAGGCCCTCAGCTAGGCTGAAACCCGGTACCACACTGCGGGCCGGGCAAGGCAACAGTGCGCATAGGTGGAGGCTGCGCCTTGAGGCCGTCGGCTTCCCGTCGGCTTGGATGCCGCGTGCAGCAGGAACGCTCGCCTCACCGGTTCGCCTGTCAGGTGCAGCTTGTCGCGCGGCTGTCTGCGGATCATTCACATTGGGGCGCCAGGGGCGAATCGAACGCTCGAAGGGGCTAGCTTGGAACCGCGTCTCCCGCTGCCGCCGCACCGCCCTGCACCGACGGCGCGCCGGTGCACTCCTCCGCCGCCCGCAATGTGACAGTTCGCAGCACCGACCGAGTCCGAGCATCGCGTGGCCCAGTGGGGAGCCCCGTCGGCTGACCGTCGGTGAAGAGGCCGAGGTGCAGCGGACACGGCGATCCCATCGGTTACGGGGTCAGGTGCAGCCTCAGAGAGCGACCGATGTCTCAGTGGCGTATACTGTGAGCCATCCGCTAGGGGTGCCTCGCAAGAGGCTGAGAGGTCGTCTTGGCCAACCCTCGCACCTGATCTGGGTCATACCAGCGTAGGAAAGCGCCCAAGGCCAGACCTCCGACGGCCGCTACCACGCCGGTAGCGGCCTTCTTCGTCGGAGGTGAGCACGTGACGCAGCTGCCGAGCATCGGCAAGATCTCGCCCGAGGTCTTCGAATCCTTGATCTACTCCCGGTTAGGCCGCCCTCGCGACGACGTGCTCGTTGGGCCCCAGTCGGGCGTCGACGTCTCGATCGTGAAGCTGCCCGGAGGGGCCGTGCTGGCGGCGACCTGTGACCCCGTCTTCATCGTGCCGCAGTACGGCTTTCGCCGCGCCGCCTGGTTTGCCGTGCACATCCTGGCCTCCGACGCCGCCATGTCGGGCCTGACCCCAGCCTATCTGGCGATCGACCTCAACCTGCCGCTCTCGATCACGGAGACGGAGCTTGTCGAGCTGTGGGACGGGGTGCACGAGACCTGCGAAGAGCTCGGCATCGCCATCGTCTCGGGCCACACCGCCCGCTACGAGGGCTGCGCCTACCCGATGGTGGGCGGCGCCACCGTGCTGGCGGTGGGCGCCGCCGACCGCTACGTGGCCTCGAACATGGCCCGTTCCGGCGACCTGCTGATCTGCACCAAGGGAGCGGCGATCGAGGCGACCGCCCTCTTTGCCGCCACCTTCCCCGAGCAGCTCGCCGCCCGCATCGGCCCCGAGCTCGCCACAGCTGCTGGAGCTCTCTTCGAGCAGATGACCGTTGTCGAGGACGCCCGCCTGGCCTGCGCCTACGGGGTGAGAGACGCCGGCGTCACGAGCCTGCACGACGCCACCGAGGGTGGCGTCCTCGGAGGCGTCGTCGAGATCGCCCAGGCTTCCGGGGTGGGCGTGCGCTTCGATGAGCGAGCCGTGCCGATCCGCTCCGAGACCGCGGCGGTGTGCCAGCTCGTCGGCATCGACCCGCTGGCCGCGATCTCGGAGGGCACACTGCTGGCTACGGTGCGGCCACAGCACGCAGACGGCGTGCTCGCCGCCCTGCGCGGATCCGGCATCGATGCTGCCGTCATCGGTGAGATGGTGAGCCCCGAGTTCGGCCTCGTGCGCCTGAGCGCCGCGGGTGAGCGACCCCTGGAGCACCCGGGCATCGACCCCTTCTGGGCGGCCTTCGGCAAGGCCATGGAGTCCGGCCTGTGAACCCGCCGCAGACATCTGCGAAACCGGTGCGCATCCTGACGATAGCCGGCAGCGACTCAGGCGGCGGCGCCGGCATCGAGGCCGACCTTAAGACGATCGAACGCCTCGGGGGCTACGGCATGGCCGCGGTCACCGCCGTCACGGCCCAGGACACCCAAGGCGTGCACGGCGTCTGGCCGCTGGCCCCCGAGGCTGTCGGGCGCCAGATCGAGGTGGTCGCCTCAGATATCGGCATCGATGCCGTGAAGATCGGCATGCTCGGCTCGGCCGAGGTCGTGAGCACCGTCGCCGTCACCCTGCGCAGGCTCGGCCCAATGACGGTAATCCTCGACCCGGTCATGGTGGCCAAGGGGGGTGACCGACTCCTGCAATCAGACGCCCTCGACGCCCTGCGCCGCGAGTTGCTGCAGCTGGCGACGCTCGTGACGCCCAACCTGTCCGAGGCCGAGACGCTGACCGGCCTGCCGACCGCCACCCGCGTCGAGCGTGAACGCGCCGCCCAGAGTCTCGTCGCGATGGGCGCGGGCGCCGCCCTCATCAAGGGCGGCCACGGCGCCGGGGCGATAGTGGAGGATCTCCTCTTCGACGGCACGCAGATCTCTCTCTTTGAAGGTGAGCGGCTACAGACGCGCCACACGCACGGCACCGGCTGCACGCTCTCCTCGGCGATCGCCACCAAGCTCGCCCAGGGCCTGCCGCTCGCCGCGGCGGTCGCCTACGCCATCCGCTACGTCCAGACCGCCATCCGTCTGGCGCCCGGGCTGGGCCAGGGCCAGGGTCCGCTCAGCCACGCCGCGGGGCAGGAACCATGGACCTGAGCCTGCAGGCGCTGGTCGACCGCCAGCGGGTGCCGCCGGAGCGCCTCGAGGGTTGGCTGGGCGCCGTGGCAGCCGGAGGGGTCGCGGGAGTCCAGCTGCGCGAGAAGGGCGCCATCGGCCGCACGGCCTACGCCTACGGCGAGCTCGTCGCCCGACTGGCCCGCGAGCTTGGCCTCTGGTTCTCGGTCGATGACCGCCTCGATCTCGCCCTGGCGCTCGGTGCCGATCTCGTGCACATCGGCCCCGACGACCTGCCGCCCGAGGCGGTGCGCCGCGTCGCGCCGCGGCTCGGCCTCGGGCTTTCGGCCCGTAACCTCGACGAGCTTGCCTGGGCGCAGTCCTTCGCGCCCCTCTACGTCGGCTACGGTCCGGTCTATGCGACCCCGTCCAAAGCCGACGCCTCGGCCCCCGTGGGTCTTGAGGAACTCGCCGAGGCGGTGCGGCGTTGCTCCTGTCCGATCGTCGCGATCGGCGGCATCGGGGCCGACAACGCCGCTGCCGTCTGGGCGACCGGGGTGGCCGGGCTGGCGGTGATCGCCGCGCTGACCGAATCGGACGACGCCGGGGCCGCGGCCCGCGCCCTGCTTGCGGGTCGACCCGCCTAGGGACACGATGAGCAGACGACGCCCTGCGCCCCTTGCGGCCTGGCAGGTGGAGACCCGCGGCCTAGACGCGGTGCCCCTCGAAGAGCGTCGTGGCGGCCTGCGCGGCGTCTTTGCCGTCTGGTTTGCCGGCAACCTGGCGATCACCTCGGTCGTGATCGGCGCCGTGGTGGCAAGCTACGGGCTGTCGCTTGCCCAGAGCCTGGTCGGCCTGCTCGGTGTGGCCTCGTTTCTCCTGGTTGGTTACTTCGCGGTGCCAGGGATGCGCAGCGGCAGGCCGACGATGGCACTTTCGCAGGAGGTCTTCGGCACCTGGGGCAACCTCGCCCCGAGCGCCCTCTCCTGGCTCAATCTCGTCGGCTGGGAGACGGTCGTGCTGGTGATAGCCAGCTACGCGCTGGCGGCCGCCTATCAAGCGGCCTTCCACGCCAAGGCGGGCAGCCTCGTGCTGGCCTGCTGCCTGGCCGTTGTCGCTGTGCTTGCCTTCTCGATCGCTTTTCTCGGACATGCGGCGATCGTGCGCCTCCAGGTGGTCTTCGCCTGCCTGTTCGGCGCTCTCACCCTGGTGGTCTGCGGCCTGCTGCTGCCGCACGTCCACTGGCAGACGCTCGCCAGCGCCCACGGTGCCTCCTGGCTGACCGGAGTGCTGCCGGCCTTCTCGATCGTGGTCGCCGCCAGTGGCCTCTCCTGGGTCAACATGGCCTCCGACTACTCGCGCTACCTGCCGACCGACACCCTTCCGGGCCGACTGGTCTGGGCGACCGCTGCGGGCGGAGCGGTCCCCGTCTTCGCGCTCATGGCGCTCGGCGTCCTGCTCGCCGCGGGGCTGCCCTCGCTGGCATCGTCGGCCAACCCGATCGGCGAGCTTGAGGGAGCGCTGCCCGCCTGGGTCAGGGTGCTCTACCTGCTCACGGCGGTGGGCGGCATGGTGACCGGCGACATCCTCGACATCTACTCGGCGGGCCTGAGCCTGCTCGCCGCCCGGCTGCGTCTGCCGCGCTCACGTACGGTCTTCATCGACGCCGCCCTCTCGGTGAGCGCCAGCCTCTACGTCCTGCTGGTCGCCCACAGCGTGGTCGGCACATTCGAGGCGTTTCTGGGCGTCCTGGCCTGTGTGCTTGCCCCCTGGAGCGCCGTCTTTGTGCTCGAGCTCGGGAGCGTCGGAGACGGGACGCCTGGGCGCACTCAAGGAACGGTGGCGTTCCGCTGGTCTGCCTGTACAGCCTGGCTGGTCGGCGTCGTCGTCGCGCTCTGCTTCACTTCGACGGGCGTGTTCAGCGGGCCTTTGGCGGTCGGCGTCTTTCGGGGCTCCTCGCTCGGCTTTCTGCTCGGCTTCGCGGTGACATTCGTCCTGTATGCCGCGACGCGGGCATGCGCAGCGCACCGAGCTCGCGAGCGGTCGAGCGTCCGCTCAGCTTGACTTGTGCGGACTCTGAAGCGCCGCCATTTCGATTACGACCGTCGGCAGCTCATCGAAGCGCCGGATGACGGCATCGACGGTGGGCGCGGCCCGCGCTCGAGCGTCCCTTAGGACCTGGATCGCTAGCATGCCGGCCTCTTTGGCGCCGGCGATGTCGGTGCGCGCCGAGTCGCCCACGTGCACCGCTTCGCCGGGGTCGACCGCGAGCTTCTCGAGGGCGACGGCAAAGACACGGCGGTCGGGCTTGCTCCAGGCGCCCTCGTTGGAGAAGTAAGCGAAGGCGAACAGGTCGAGCAGACCATGGCGGCGCAGCAGCTCGCGCAGCACCCGGCCGGGCGCATAGCCCGTGTCGACGATGAGGGCGAGCTTGTAGTGCGCGGCGAGCTGCGGCAGCGCCTGCCTCACCCCGGGCAGGAGCGCGGGCTCGACCTCGAGCACCAGCTCTTCGAAGAAGCTCGCAAGGCGGCCCAGGGCCTCGTCCGGCTCGCTCACTCCCAGGGTCGCAAGGACGACGCCGAGCGTCTCGGCGGCTCCCGGAGTGCGGTGCTCGCCGGTCCAGATGCGGTCGAACCAATCGTAGGCGTGCTGAAGGGCAGCGCGGATCGCGACCTCTTCTTGCGGCCGACCCAACACGGCAAGCTCGGCCGCGAGGCGCTTCACCTGGCGGCCTTCGTAGCCGGGACCGAGGTCCCAGCCAAACAGCGTGTCCCAGAAGTCGAGGGTGACCGCCCGCAGCATGGACCCGATTCTAACGGAGCGCGCGGCCGAGCGGGCGCTCGGGGGCCGCTGCGACCACCACCTCGTCGGCTTCGCGTCAGCACCGCCCGCCCGGTGCGGCTCCTTCTCTGGCGGCACGTGTCTCGCAGTCAGGTACCGCAGGGATGAGTTGCTTTCCCGTTCGCCCGGTCCTACAGTGAGAGTAGCCTCGCTACCGCAGCGGTGCTCGCATGTGCACGTGCCACGGTCACCAGGGAGTTCGAGATGACACCAACGGTAGCCGCCATCCTCGATCCGATGGTCTGGGTCATCATCTTCGCCATTATCGTCCTGCTCTTTGGCGCGTCGAGGCTGCCCGGTCTCGGTAAGTCCGTCGGCCAGAGCATCACCGGCTTCAAGAAGGGCCTAAGCGGCGAGGACGAGGAGCAGCCCAAGCATCTCGAGGGCGACTCCTCGCAGAAGACGCCTCCCAGCGCCTGAAGGGCCCCCGCCTTTCCGCCTTCCAGCCGCGCCGGCGGTGGAGCGTTTGCTCAGGTCAGGTCTGGGAATCGCTCGAACGCGCCAGCTTCCCGAACTGCTCGACGCCGTCCGCCCGCTGGTCAAGCGCATCGTCTACGGCCGGCCGCTCGAGCCGTGCGGCCACGGTGCTTTGAGATTCTGGTGGCGCGGCCGCCTCGACGGGGGCCGCACCCTCGGCTTGGGGCGTGTCCTGCTTGCTCGCTGGGCCTTGCGCGCCGGCTAACCCAGTGAGGCTGAAGGTGGACTTGATGTCGTGGACCGAACCGGCGATCTCGTCGAGGCCGACCTGCGAACGGATCTCGGAGGTCGCTGTGTTGACCTGGTGCAACGTCTGCCCGATCTTGCGCCCCATCTCGGGCAGCCGCTTGGGGCCGAAGATCACGACCACGACGAAGAAGAGGATCAGGATGTGAATCGGGTTGAGCAGCCCGTCGATCATCGTCCCACCGCCCTCGTCGGCGCGCCAGCCGCGCCTGCTGGCCCCCATCGTGGGCGCTTCTAGCGACGTCGTCAATGCCGCGAGACGCGGCGGAGTAGCTCGCTGACGTCGGTGCCCCAGACTGCGACACAAGCCGCGCCTTACCGCATCGGCGGCATGGCCTTCGGCAACGGTGTGCTCATGCGCAGCAAGAACCACTGGGCCTGGGCGCGAAGCGACGGGTCGCTCGTTGAGGGCAGAGTGAGCTCGCTGTCGGAACGCAGCCGGCTGCTGCGGCTTCCTCTGGCGCGCTCGCTTGTCGCCCTCGTCGAGACCCTCGTTTTCGCCGCGCGCCTCCAAGTGCGCAACGGTCTGCCTGCCAACCTGCAACTGGCGGTCTGTCTCGCCCTCTGGGCGGCATTCTCATCACGGCTCGCCGGATATGCCTATATGGCCCTGGCCGCTGGTTGGCTTGGCGACGTGATCGCCCAGCTCGTTGTTCTGCTGCTCGGTCTGCTCGCCCTGCAGTGCGGCATGGGCCTACGCCTGTGGCGCTACCACGGCGCCGAGCACAAGGCGGTCAACGCCTACGAGGCGGGTGTCGACCTCGACGACCTCGAGGCGGTCGCCCGCCACAGCCGCATCCACGACCGCTGCGGCACCAACCTGGTCGCTATCATCGTCACCCTCTCGCTTGCCTATCTGCCGCTCGCTCGGTTGCTGCCCGGCACGGCCTTCTCCCTCTCCTACTCGTTGTTCTCCATCGCTGTAGCATTCGAGCTTTTCCGGGTGGTCACACGGCGCCCGCATCACACGGCGAGCCGCGTGGTCCTGTCCGTCGGCAGGACGCTGCAGCGGGTGCTCACCACACGCGAGCCTGGGGCACAGCAGCTGGGCGTCGCCTGTCAGGCGCTGCGTCGAGTCGCGGCCTTGGAGGCGGTGAACGAGGAGGATGTACTGCCAGTAGTCTGGCGAGCGTCGGGGGACTCCATGTGAGTCGCTTGCTCGTTCCGAGATCGGTCACTCTGGCCGAGACGCCACTGCGACTTCGCCCACTCAGGACCTGAGGAGATCCGGCTGCTCCGGCCCACGCGCTGCCTGTGACGTAAGTACTCAGCGCACATGGCGCCGCATGCCGCGTGGGTTGCGAGAACCACGGCGGCTCCTTCTCGTCAGGCGGATGCCGGTCGTGGCGCCAGATACGGCCTGTTAGCGGCCCTCACCGGTTTCGTTGTCAGGTTGCGATCGACAAGAGAATGCGCGCGAATGACCTCCGCCGTGCAAAGCCATCTATGCAGTTGTTAGTAGCTGTCAGGGAACGCCGGCAAGCGCGACGACGAGCGTGGAAATCGAGGCACGAATGTCGACAAGCGTCAGCGACATGCGGGGATAGCCGACTGGTTCGTCAGCCGGGCGTTTGCCGAATGAGCGGTGCCAGCTGCTACTCTTGGTCGACCATGAGAGGCGCAGCAGCGAAAGCAGCGAGTTCGTGATGAGTCGACGTCCAGCCGGTGCGGGGCTGAGACCGCACCCGAGCCGGGCCCGACGCAAGACCTCTGGTGTCTGTGCCGCCTGTGGCAGTGCGCTTCCCCGCACGGACCGGATCTACTGCGACGACTGCCTGCCCGAGAAGAAGCGCGAGTGTCAGCTCAAGTTCACGGCTGCCGGCCAAGAGGCGCTGACCAAGCTCCGCGCGGCAGGCCGCGACCCCATGAGAAGCATCGAGGTCCAATGCAAGCTGCGCACGGCCCACCTCAGGCGGCTGGAGGAGGAGCGTCGCTGGGACGCAACGCACGCACGACCTGACGAGCGGGAGTTCCTCGAAGGCATCCTGCCAGCGCTGCAGGCGGTGACCCTGACTGAGATGAAGAAGTCCTCGGGCCTCTCAATCACCTATTGCGCGACGATCAAGCATGGCGCGGTACCCCATCCTCGCCACTGGGGAACCCTACGAAGGCTTGTCGAATCGACGGCGGCGCAACGCGCTTGACCGATTCCTCGCGGGCGTCAGGATTTCATAGGTTGCCTTCTGGCATTGCAAGTCTCGTGCGTTTAGAGTCATGCCTTCCCTGCTTCGCGCCTCGTCGACCGTGGGGCCGGCATACGTCCTCAAGACTGGAGAGACCGTGACAGAGACATCTGTGGCAGCGCCGCAGACAGACAGTTCCGACGGGAACGTCGCTTTCAAAGTCGAACAGCGCGGCATCGAGCTGATCCCCGAAGACGCTCGCAGTATGCGGCCGGCCGGGCTCTTCTGGCTGTGGGCGGGCGCGGTCTGGAATGTCGAGTTCCTAGTCTACGGTGCCCTCATCATGTCGTTTGGGCTGTCGTTCGGGCAGGCCGCGCTCGCCATCGTGATCGGCAACCTCTTCTACGCCCTGCTCGGCATGGCGAGCCTCCAGGGTCCGGCCACCGGCACGACCGCCTTCATGGTCAGCCGCGCCCCGTTCGGGCAGAACGGCAACCGCATCGTCTCGTTCTTCAACTGGCTCACGCAGGTCGGCTTCGAGATCGAGGGCATCGTCATCATCGTCCTCGTCATCGAGGCAATGTTCCTGCGCGGCGGCCTGACCTCGGGCACCGGCCTGAAGATCCTCTTCATCGCTTTTGCTGTTTGTGTGCAGTTCCTCATGCCTTTCCTGGGCCACGCCACCATCACCAGGGTGCTCCATTGGCTGTCCTACGTCTTTATCGCCGTGTTCGTCGTAATGGCCATCCTGATCGTGCCGCACGTCCACCTGCACACCCTGCACCAGAGCGCATCGTGGGCCGACTGGACGACGGCGCTCGTCGTCATCATCTCGGTGGGCGGGCTCGGCTGGACCGAGAACGGCAACGACTTCTCGCGCTACCTGCCCAGCACCACGCCGAAGGCCAAGACGTTCTGGGCGGCGGCTCTGGGTCCGGCGATCCCCTCGCTGCTGCTCGAGCTGCTCGGCGCCGCGGCCTTCGCCATCAGCCCGAAGACGACCGGCGTCACCGGCGTGCCCGCTGCATTCGCTGCCTGGTTCTTCTGGCCGTACATGATCCTGGCCCTGCCCCAGCTCTTTGCCATCAACACGATCGACCTCTACTCGTCGGGCGTGACTCTGCAAGCCCTTGGTCTCGGCGTGCGGCGCTGGCAGGCGGTCGTCATCGACACCATTGTCGTCGCGATCATCACCGCGCTCGTCATCTTCAAGGGCAACTTCTACACCGACCTCACCGGCTTCCTGCTCTACATCGTCGTTTGGCTTGCGCCCTGGTTTGCCATCGTCATGGTCGACTACCTGCTACGTCGAGGGCGCTATGACACAAAGAGCCTCGCGGCCGACCGTGGTGGCCTCTATTGGCGCAACGGGGGCTTCCACTGGCCAGCCATCATCGCCCAGGCTGCCGGCATGGTCGCGGCCATGATGTGGATCTACGCCAAGTACTTCGTGCCGTCGTACGTCGGTCCGATCTCGTCACGTACCTCGGGCTCCGACTTCAGCTGGCTGATCGGCATCATCGTCGGCGGTCTGGTCTACTGGCTGCTAGCCTCTCGCGAGGTGCGCGGGGAGGTCGAGCAGGCGTAGGCGGAGCATCGCGGCCGCTCGACGTGGCGCGACAGCCGGTGCGGGGACACGTATGACCGTGGGCGAAGCACATCCCGACCGGGAGCTGCCGACGATGGACGGTCAGATGGCCACATCCAAAGAGGATGACGTGCGCCGCGAGACGTACCGTCTCGTCTCACGGCCCCTGGACGAGATCGCCCGCGGCATGCAGGCCAAGCGGTTGGCCTGGCTCAAGGCACGGGCATGGCCTGGTTCACCCACGCCGCGTCAAGCCTTCGAGGCGCTGTGCTTCGATTACCTCGGCATCGATCCTGGCGACTTGATCGTGACGCATGAGAATGCCGACGCCATCCACTGGCGATCGTACAATGCCTGCGCGACCTTGACCGCCTGCCAGGACCTGGGCCTCAGGACCAACGAGATCTGCCGGCGAGTCTCGCACAGGCCTACCCAAGGCTTTCTCTCCTACCTCGATCCGCGCCTTCGTTTTGTGCGTGACTACGGCTGCCTTCGCCCGGACAGCCCCTTCTGTCTCGAGGGCATCGTGCGCATCGACCTGGAAGCGTTTATGCGGCACGCCATCGACGAGGCGCGCCGCTCGCTGGACGAGGGCAACAAGGGCTATGGGGCGGTCGTTGTCCGAGGCGACATGCTCGTGGCCCGAGCCCATGACACTGCCGGCAGCGACCACGACCCCGTCGCACATGCCGAGGTGAACGCGATACGGCAAGCCGTGCGCGAACAGGGGGAGTCGAATCTCTTTGACGCGTTGCTCGTCTCGACCTGCGAGCCTTGCCCGATGTGCTCCTCGTTGGCCGTCTGGGCTGATCTCGGCGGGATCGCCTATGGCGCCTCGATCGCAGACACGGCGCGACTGGGCAAACGGCGCATCACGGTGCCCGTGAAGGAGGTCGCTCGTTGCGCCCCGACACTGCTGGAGGTCATCCCCGGTATCCTTGAGGAGGACTGCCTTGCACTCTACCGCTGAGCGAGGTCGGTTGGTGTTTGGCGCTGGAAGCGCACCGGTGCGCCCCGCGCTTGCCATCGGCGTCGACATCGACGGGGTCCTGGGCGACCAGATAGCGGGCGTTCTCCCTCGCATCGCCGCCGATCACGGCCTGCGGCTCACCTTCGACATGATCGACGACTACCGGTTTGCGCTCGGGCCGGTGGCGATTGCAGCCGAGATCGAGAAGGCGCAGTCCGACCCAGCATATCTGGAGACGATGCCGCTCTTCCCCGGAGCCCGCGAGATGCTCGAGACGCTTGGGCAACGCGACCGGGTGCTCATTGTGACCGCGCGCTCGCCACGTTGCGAAGAGTCGACGAGGAAATGGCTCGCGTCCGAGCGCCTGGCATACGACACACTGATTCTCACCACAGAGGCTGGCAAGAGTGCCTGCGGCCTCGACGTGCTGGTGGACGACCATGTCGACAACCTCGTCGAGTTTCTCGAGGAGACGTCCGGCGTGGCGGTCCTGGTGAGAAGGCCCTGGAACCGCCGGGACGAGGCACTCGTCCCGTACGTCGCCGCCGAGCGGCTACGGGTCGCCCCACACCTCCACGACGTTCCGGCCATCGTGGCGACCGTGTCCCTGGTAGACCTCGGCCCTCGTACGCTACGGGATTGAGAGCGCACCCGAAACCGGCACCATCGCCCGAGATGAACGACCGGGGCACGCGTGTGGGCCATCTCAGTGGCCTCGGCCCCGAGGTGAATACGACAAATCAGCGAGCCGCGCGTGAGCATGAAACGTGCGTCCGTGGGCGACGTCACTTGGCGCCCCATCGCGGCTTCAGCCAAGTCCCGCTGCAGGAAGGCCGGTCTCGTCATTGGCGTGCCAGACCGGATCGCAAGGCGGATACCTTCCCTGACCTCCGCCTTGATTGGGCGGAGGCCAGATGGTGTTTGCAGCTGTTTGCCGAGAACCGATCCGTGCACACCACCAGTAGTCAGGGTGCGGCCGACACGCAATCGCAACCCAGGTTCAGGCCGCCCGACGAGCTCAGACTGTTGGCTGTATTTCGGCGGCTACCTCGACGCGGTCACGTCCGCCGTTCTTGGCGGCGTAGAGGGCACGATCGGCGGCCTCCAACAGGCGGTTGAAGCCGTCCTCGGCCACGTGGCTGGTGGCGACCCCGACGCTCACACTGCCGTGCCAGGGGCCGTCGTGCCCCGCAGGCCAGCAGTCGCTCGCCGCGGCGCGGAGGCGTTCGGCGACGCGCCTGGCTTCGTCTGTGTCGGTGTCGCACAGCAGCACGCAGAACTCGTCGCCGCCGAGCCTGCCGAGCAGGTCGCCGTCGCGCAACACGCCGCGGCTCGCGGCGGCGACCGCCACGAGCAGGCTGTCGCCGCTTGCATGCCCCTGGCTGTCGTTGATCTGCTTGAGGTGGTCGATGTCGAAGATGAGCAGCGTCAGCGGCTGGCCGCGATGTGCCGCCCGCCGCACCTCCTGCTCGGCAAGCTCGACGAGACGCCGCCGCGTCAGGACCCCCGTGAGACTGTCGGTCGTCGCCAGGCGCAGAGCTTCGTCGAGCAGCCCGACGCGCTCCGAGACGTCGCGCAGCACGGCGGCCAGACCGAGGGGCGCACCGGTGCCGCTGCGCACCGGGGTGACAAGCACGCTGTAGATGCGCGGGGCGGCTTCGGGCGGGCCCTCGGCCTTGATCTCGACCTCTGACAGGCCCTGTGGGAGCAGCCTCTCGGCGGAGTCTGTGTCGAGGGCCGCGAGTGCCTCTTCCAGCACTCCTACGACGTCCTCATGCTCGGCCAACAGTGCGGCCAGGGGCGCGCCGAGACGCTCTCTCGACAGCTCGGGGAAGGCGGCAAACGCGGCGGGGTTGGCGTCGATCAGCCTGCCGCGGCGGTCGACGACGAGCACACCGTCGGCCAGATACTCGATCACCGAGTCACGGGCCAGTGGCGCGAGCTCGAAGAGGCGCGAGGAGAAAAGAGCGTAGGCCATGAGCAGGCCGGAGACGCTGACCACTGCCATGGCCGGGTTGTAGTCGGGCCACGGTGAGAGGCCGAGGGCATAGACGGTACCACCGGCGAGGGGCAGCAGCGATGCCACAACCATGGCACTCGACTGCCGCACCTGGAAGCGTTGCCCGTGCAGCATGGCCCGTACCAGCAGATAGGCGGCGACGAACAGCAGGCCGTAGACGAAGGGCACCCAGCCGAAGTCCCAGATCGGGCCGTAATCGGGGCGAAGCGCCGTGAGTGCGCCGTGCGTGGCAAGCGTCGGTGCGATGCGAAACAGACGCGCGGGGTTGACGAAGATGCCGACCAGGATGGCGCTGCCGAGCAACCCGAGCACCAGCCACGTGCGTCGCGCAAGACCGCGCTGCCGCGCATAGATGAGCACGACCTGCAGCCAGAGCACGGGCAGGGCGATGGTGGCGATGTACTCGAGGTTCGCCCAGGCGATCTTGGCCTGCATACCGGTCGCCATGAGCTCGAAGATGTAGCCGACCGTCCAGGCAAGCAGGGCGACCATCGTGGCCGCAAACCAGGGCGCCACTGCTTCGGCGCGGTTGCGCCAGGCGACCATCAGCATGGCGAGGCAGAAGGCCGCCGAGACCGCGAGCGGCAGGATGAACGGTGTGTAGTGAAGCTGCATCATCGAAGCCTCGCCTGCTGAGCAATCCTCTGCTCGTCTGTGCGGCCGTGCAATGGGCTCTTATCGAGCGCGGGTCGTCGCGTCCTGAGCGGGCGCCCGACATCCACGAGCGTTGTCCCGACCGTCAGGAACCTGCCGTTCTCGTCGGCAGCCGGCGAACGGGGCCAGGCCAGCCCCACCTGCCGAGTGTCGACTCAGCTGGGGTATCGGCGGGGTCCGATGCACGCTTGAAAGTATCGATGGCTGTCGTTGCGGCCAGCGCGACAATCGGCACGAAGCGGTGCCTATCTGCGGGCCAACGCCGTCGGGATCCGCACACTCGGTCTGGCCCATCGCCACTGGGTCACGCGTGAGCGGCGCGTCGTTTTGCCGTTGGGCGACCAGGGTGTCCACGAGGCGGAGGCGCTGAGATGCTGACGCCCCACGTCGAACTGGGAAAAGACTGTCACCAGGAGCACCTTGTGACCGAGGCTCTCATCCGTGAGGCTCTAGGTCTTGCTGCGTGAGGGGGGCGGCCGCGACTGGTCACCTGCCGGCCCACCGCCCTGCCTGGGACTACTGGACTGTTATCGGCAGACGCGGGGTGGACTCCAGCAATAACTGCTCGGGTAGGCGGATGTTCCTTGACCTCGACGCCCTCTTGCGGCGGGGAGCCGCCCACGCTGTCTCGTCCCGGGATCGGCGATGGGACTCGCGGGTCATCGAACGTCGCGCCTCCAGCGAGGACAGCGCCCGCCATCGCCTGAGCCAAGAGCGCTCTCGGCCCGAGAGGGCCAGGGGGTCGACGCCCTTGCGTCCCTCCGCGCAATACCGAGCGACTGTGCTCTTCGAGGAGGCGGTGAGGCGCGCGATCTGGCGGTAGGAAAGCCTGACGGCGGCAGCCGCAGACACCAGAGGCGCGGCTCCTGAGGAGCGAGGGGCAGCTCATCGGCGAGCTCCGCGGCAAGCGCAGCGGGCGGCTTTTCCACGTAGGTTCGACGCGCCCACCTCGATGATGGAGATGGTGGCGGGCTCGGCGGCCGGCCTTGCCCGCGCTGACGTTGCGCTCACCGCTGGCCAGGGCGTGGCCAGCGTGATGCCGATCAACGACAGCTTCGACGACGTCGTGGCCTATCCGGCCAGTGAACTTGGCAACTGCCAGGCGCTGGTCGAATGGCTCGGTACGCCGATCAGCCTCGACCCCGGTCAGCTCGACAGCACTCCCATAAGCCTGGCCTGGAGCGCTGCCCAGCACGGCGTGCTGGTCGAGCCCCGCTGCGACCTCTCGGGCAATGCGGGCACGACCGTGAAGATGAAGCTCTGGGGCTGGCCGAGCGGCGAGACCGTCTGATCGTCGAATGGCGTGAGTCGGACGGCAGTGCCTTGGCCCCTCAAACGACAACACAGCTGAGCCCGCCGGGCCAGCGGGCGTGGCCCAGAGTGGCAGCGCTTCTGCCCGCTTGGCTCCGTCGCCCTTCCGCACGCGGCGTATACTGCCGAGCACGAGCTCCTGGGAGGGCGCTCGCCCGGCGCCGGGGGCACGAGGCGCAGCGCGTCACGGAGGGTTCTCATGAAGCGGTCCCTGATCCTTTGCGCCTTGGCCTGCTTGTCGACCCTCGCCCTGGCCGGCCCCGCTCTTGCTTCACCCTCCACGCCAAGACTTGCCGCTGTCTCGACTCCCGCGGTGAGCGCCGTCTTTCCCACAGGCGCGACCAACGACCTCGATGCTGCCATCACCATCACCGGCAGTGGCTTTGCTACCGACACGACCGGCACGCTGCCGCCGACCGTCACCCTGGGCGCCACGACCCTGACCAACGTGGCCTTCGTGAACTCCACCACCCTGACCGCCACTGTGCCCTGGGGTATGGACGCAAAGACCTACGATCTCACCGTCACCAACGCCGATGGCGGAACTGCCACCCTGCAGAGCGCCTTCACCGTCGCAGCCGGCATCGGCTCCTGGAACGGCAGCGCGCTGTATGGCGGCGACGTGCGCCAGCTCTTCATGAAGCCCAACGACCCCAGCACGCTCTACGCCTTCGCCTACGGCCTCCACGGTCTCTTTCGCAGCACCGACGCGGGCGCCAGCTGGACCTACACGGGCGGAAGCCTCGCCCTTGACAACTACAAGGTCGCAGTCACGCCGGCGCAGCCCGGCTGGCTCTACGCCTACACTCACTGGGGAGTCGAGGTCTCCAAGGACGAGGGCGACATCTGGAGTGTGGTTTCACCCGACCTCTGGCCCAACGGCAAGGGTACAAACAACGCCGACGTCCACGTCTCGCCGGTCGATGCAGACTTGCTGTTCGTGAACTCCTACTCCACCCCGGCAGAAGGCGGCACCTCGGGCGACGCGCAGGGCCTGATCCGCTCGACCGACGGCGGCACCCATTGGACGATCCTCGCTAGCCTCGCCGGCAAGCCCATCATGGATGTGGCCTTCGAGCCCCAGGATGCGAGCCAGATGGTGGCCCTCGCCCAAAACGGGCAGGTCTTCCACTCAGGCGACTCGGGTGCGACCTGGGCTGCGGTAGCGAGCCTGCCGACGACGGACGTGGGCTGGCCCGAGCAGATCGCCTACGACCCGAACGCACCCGGCGAGGTCTGGGCCGTCGCTGGCAGCCCCGCCGGCGTCTACGCAAGCACGGACGCCGCCCTCGACGGCTGGCAGGACCTCACCTCGGCGGCTGGCGGTGGCTCGGACCTCTCCTTCGCTGCGCCCGACACGGTCTGGGTCGGGGGGCGCTTCTCCACAGACGCGGGCCAGAGCTGGCAGACGGGCGGCCCGAACACGGGCCAGACGGCGCCGATATTCGACCCGGCCAACACCCAAATCGGCTACGTCGGCGACGGCACCTACGGCGTGCAGAAGACGACCGACGGCGGCCAGACCTGGTCGCCAGCCGACCAGGGTCTGACCGGCATGACCTGCAGCTCGCTCTCGGTCTCGCCAGGCGATCCCCTGCAACTGTTCGCCACCTTCGGCAACTGGCCCGGTCTCTACTCAAGCGCCGACGGCGCCGCCAGCTGGAGCTACACAGCGGCCCCTGGCTCCGACAACCCGAGCATGGACTGCGTCGTGGCAGACCCTTCCGACCCAACCGGGATGCGCGCCTATGCCGCCAGTCAGCACGCCGTCTATGACTCGACCGACGGCGGTGCCAACTGGACCGACCTCGGCTGGAACACGGCCTCACCGCAAGCCGACGGCTTTCTTACGATGCTCGCCGTCGATCCCTTCACCCCCGGCCACCTGCTGGCCTCCTGGGCCACCGGCAACTACGAGACTGGTCCCGGCTGTCTCTATTCAAGCGACGACTCCGGCGCCAGCTGGCAGCCGGTCACGCTGCCGCAGAGTGTGAACTGCATCACCAGTATCGAGTTTGACCCGAGCATCCAGGGCACCGTCTACCTGGTGGCCGGCGGTGCCGGCGACACCGCCCCCGCCAGTGGCATCTACAAGAGCACCCAGGGCGGCGCCAGCGGCACCTGGACGCGCATCGATACCAAGGGCCCGGCGGGCCTAAGCGACGCGCAGACGATCAGCATCGCCACCCATCCGCAGCACCTGCTGTTCGTTGGCACGCAATGGACGAACAATTTCGCCTGCTACCGTTCCGCCGACGGCGGCGCCAGCTGGCAGCGCGCCCAGGCCGACCAGGGGGCCGCGCAGTTCCTGTTCGCCGGCGGCGACTCGACTCGTCTCTATGCTGCCAACGGCGGCGGCTTGCTCTTCTCTGCCAATGCGGGCGACTCCTGGACCGCGGCAGCCGGCGCCTTCGGGCACCTGCAGATCCTCGCCCTCGGTGACGCGCAGATGGACGGACACACGATCCTCTACGCCGCCACCAACGGCGGCCAGACGGGCGCTAGCGCCGGGCCCTTGACCGGCAAGCAGGCGGCGACGCTCGCTTCCTCGCAGACCATGGTCCGCGCCGGCATCTACCGCTACGTCGTGCTTGTGCCCAAACTCACGCTCAAGTTGAGCGGCCTGTCGCGCGGTGTGTTGCGCCTGCACAGGTACGTCGGCGTCAAGAGCCTCGTCAGCCCCAGCGCCCTTGCCGGCAACAAGCTCAGCGTGCAGGTACAGCGCTGGGTCGGCCACTGGGCCGCGGCCAAGACCTTATCCTGCACGATCCACACAGGCGGCGGCTGTACCTGCTGGTACAAGCCGACGCGCAAGGGCACCTACCGAGTGCGCGTCTTGATCGCTAAGACGGCCGCCCACCTGTCGGGTGCGACCAGCTGGCAGGGCTTCAAGGTGAGGTAGCCGGGCCAGGAGCCCTCTGACGGGGGCCGTAGGCTGCCCCTGGCGGGCAGTGGGCATCACGTCGCAGGCTGCTGGCCGCGACGCTTAGCCCGGGGCGAAGGTAGGGGCTCGGCATCTGAGGCGTCTGCGCACCGTCGGCACCGTGCGCACGTGCGGGCGTTTCTGGCGCGTCCCAACATCATCGCCTGTCAGGTGCCGGCACGCTGGATGGCCGGCAAGGCCGGCCTCTGGTGCGTTCTCAGGCCAATCCGCGGCCGGTGACGCGGCCATGCCAGGCGATGACGACGGCCGGCAAGTCGAGCCATCGTGACACAAGGGCGCATTGAGCGCCGCTCGCTTCGAAGCCCTCAGTCTCAAGCCGCACTCCGGTCCTGCCGAGAATGGAGCCCAAGCAACCTCGAATGAGGCTTGCTTCGATGGCGAGTCGAGGGCGATGAGGATGGCTGTGAGTGGATCGCACGAGGCCGGTGATTTCGAGGAGTCTGCCAGGGTGCCCAAGCTCGGGCCACCCCGTGCCGTGAAGAACCTGGCGCGCTTTCTGGCCGGCGCCGACCTACCCGCGGAGGCGCTCGACGGTGGTCGTGAGATCCGGCTCGTCGGTCTGATCGTCCTGGTGGGCACCGTGACCGCGACACTCTTCTGCGCGATCGTGCACCTGACGACCGGCCTCGGCTACCCCTACGACACCTTCTTGTTCAGGCCCTCGGTACGTTTCAGCGACTTCACGCAGGTCTACGGCCTGGCTCGCAGCTACGGCCCGCCGCACGACACGACTACGGTCTACTCCACCGAACTGCATCTGCTCATGACTCTGGCCACAGCGCTGCCGGCCAGTCTGGTCTGGCTGGCGTTCAACGCGCTCTTTCTGGCCACGCTGGTCTGTGTCGTGTGGTTTGGTGTGTGTCGCCGCATCGGCGGACGGCCCGTCCGGGTCGCCTACACCCTGATCTTCGTCACCCTCTCGTATCCGGTCCTCTTCGTGCTCGACCGCGGCAATCTCGAGATGCTGCTCTTCGTGGCGCTCGCCGCCTTCGCCTACCTGCACTACGTGCGCAAGTCCGCCTGGTCGTGGCTGCCGCTGGCGTTGGCGGTGGCCGGCAAGTACTACCTCGCCACGCTGCTTGTGCTCTACGTCAAGGAACGCCGCTGGCGCGAGCTCGGCCTGGCGCTCGCCGCCATCGTCGGCGTGACGCTCGGTAGCGCCGTCGCACTCTCGCTGCATTCCGGCTTCAGCGTGCTGCAGGTCCTGCAGAACACGCGCACCACGCTCGGCGGTTTCGCCGACCGCTTCACCTACCTGGCGGTCGTCCAGCACGGTCACACCCTCTGGGGCCTGGTCTGCATGCTCATCGTGTGGCTGAACCCGCCCGTGGTCGCAAGCCACCTCGAGCCCTACTACCTCGTGGTTTGCCTCGCCCTTTTCGCCTGGGTCAGCGTGCGCGTCGTCAATCTCGAGCTCGCCCCCTGGCAGAGCTTCACCGCACTGCTTGTGGCGGGACTCGTCCTGCCGTTTCAAAGCAACGACTACACCCTCGTCCACATGGTCCTGCCGCTCGCCCTGATCGGGGCCTACGGGGTGCAGACCCGTCACGGACGCCGGTCGGCTGTCCTGATCGCCCTGCTCCTGATTCCGACCGCCTACGTGGTGCTCATCGTCGATGTGACGAGCTCGGTGATCGTCTATCCTCTGGTCTGCGTGACCCTCCTGGTCACCTGCCTGAAGGCGCAGCCCAGTCCGGTCGTGGTCGAGGACCGAGTGGACAGTGCCCTGTCGACCGGTTCTGAGACGGAACGCGGCCGCGGCAGACCCGCTCCGGCGATCACCGCCTAGCCCGCGCTTGTCGGCGCGGGGTCGGTTGCGAGCCATGCGAGCAGCCGAAAGGTGCCTCTGACCGGTTACGGGGTCAGGTGGAATCGAGAGGCGTCGCGTAATCTATTTGCTTTTCGCAAGCAAAGGCCGGAGACTCCTCCCATGAGCAAGCCGACTCAAGCCGATGTCGCTTTCATGGCCCTGGCCCTCTTCACCGTCAAAGCGGGCCTCGATCGCGCCGCCCGCTTAAGCCGTGGCGCAAGCGCTCTGTCACTGCTGCAGGCGCTCGAGCCACGTGACACGCTGCGGCCGTCACAGATCGCAAGCGCTTTGCAGATCCACCCTTCCGTCGTCACCCGCCAGGTCCGGGAGCTCGAAGACGAAGGCTTCGTTAGCGTGCGGGCAAACGAGCAAGACCGACGTTCCTGCCTGGTCAGTCTCACCCCGGAGGGGCGCAAGGAAACGGAACGCCTGCGCGAGATCGGTCTCGCCCGCTTCGCGACCTTCGTCGCCGATTGGGACGCCGACGAGGTGCGTGAGCTCACCCGCCTGCTCAACAAGCTCGAGGCGTCCAAAGCAGAGATCGGCGAGCAGGAGCGACGCGCGAGGCAGCCCAGTTGGCGAACGAAACCCTGATCGACGATCTCGCTTCACCTCGGCGGCGGCCGGCCTACCTGCTCTGGGGCACGATCGGTCTCGTCGCCCAGGCCGCCTTCCTGGCCGGCTGGATCCTTCCCGAGACCTGGCAGGGTCCGCGCTACAACCCGATCCGCTACACGATCAGCGACCTGCAGGCGGCAACCGCGCCGCACGTCTGGTTTCCCATCACCTGCTTTGCGATCGGCGGAATCGGCACGTTCGCCTTCGCCGTCTTCGGCCTGCGGCCGGCGCTTGCCGGGGCGGGCAAGGTCGCCGCCTACGCGCCTTGGATGCTCGCCTGCTCGGCGCTTGCCCTGGGCAACTCCTTTCCGCTCATCCCCTTCCGCCTCATCGACCCCGGCGTCACCGCCGCCCGCCAACTCCACACGACCGGCGGCCTGACCGATGCACTGGTGAGCGGCATTGCCTTCCTCGTGCTGGCCCTCACGCCAATCCCCCTTGCGCGCCGCCTGGCGGTGCTGCCTGAGTGGCGCCGGCTCGTGCCATTCACGAAGGTCGTCCGGGTGCTGGCGCCGGCCTGCTACATCGCTATGGGCATCTCCTCGAATGTCGGCAGCGTCCAGGGGCTCGTCGAACGCATCCTGGTATCCGTCTGCGTGATCTGGCTCGCGATGCTTGCGGTCGGCCTGATCGCAAACGCCGAGCGCGAATCCTAAAGGCTCACGGGGGTGCACCAGGGCGCCCGGGGCTTCGCCGGTCTCAGGTAGCTACCTACGGACTTGCGCAATGCCTTGTCGTCCGATCCTGAAGCTCTGGCGGCTTGGGAAGGCATCACGCCACCTGCCCGCAACGAATGGATCTGCTGGACCATCTCCATGAGGAGCTTGGAGAAGAGAAGGGAGCATGTCGCCAGGGTCATCTCGGAGCTAAGGGAAGGGATGCGTCGCCCTTGCTGTTGGTACGGCTGCGTCCATCGCACGGACAAGGCACCCCGCCCTTCCCAGAAGTTCATGCTCAATAGACGAGCTGGCAAGTAGATTTCGCTGCCACGGGTGACGCTTGCACTCATGGCCAGCGACCGAGAAGGCGGACAACGACGTGGTCGAAGAGGTGACGTGGAAGAAGCGCATGGCTGACGCATGGCCGACGAGGAGAGGGCAATGTCACGTGTTCGGGTGCACAACTTCTCGATCTCGCTTGACGGTTTCGGCACGGGCGAGGGCCAAAGCCTCGAATCTCCCTTTGGCCATGCCGGCTACAGGCTCCACGAATGGTTCTACCCGACCCGCACCTTCCAAGGAATGCAAGGCAAGGCGGGCAGTACCGGCATCGACGACGCGTTCGCTTGCAGCTGGGCCCGCGGCATCGGCGCGGAGATCATGGGACGGAACAAGTTCGGGCCCCAGCGCGGCCCGTGGGCCGACGAGGACTGGAGGGGGTGGTGGGGGGACGATCCGCCCTTCCACACTCCGGTGTTCATCCTCACCCACCATCTCAGGCCGGCCATCGAGATGAAGGGCGCAACCACGTTCCACTTCATCGACGCGAGCCCCGCCGAATCCCTGGAAGCGGCCCGAGAGGCGTCCGGCGGCTTGGACGTACGGATCGGAGGAGGGCCGACAACGGTCCGTGAGTTCTTGGCGGCCGATCTTGTCGACTACATGCACATCGTAGTGGTGCCCATCGTCCTGGGACGCGGAGAACGCCTCTGGGACGGTCTCGAGGACCTTGAGCAGCGGTTCGAGATCGAGCCAACCAGCTCACCCAGCGGCGTCATCCATCTCACCTTCACTCGCCGCCAGCTCTCGTAGGCAAGAACCTCGTCGATCTGGGCAGGACTCGATGACCCTCGCCGCGGCCTCGAACTGCCGGGGCCGCCGGGGCGAGCGCGGCCTGGGAGGCGAAGCGCACAGGATCTCGTCGGCCCCGCGTCGACCGCGACGCAGATTGCAGCAGGAAGACAGTCGGCACCGCATTCGTTGTGAGGTGCGCGAGCCCATCAGCCAGCCAGAACGAGCCCCGACTCGTAGGCGAACACGACCAGCTGGGCACGGTCGCGGGCCTCGAGTTTGGTGAGGATGCGACTCACGTGCGTCTTCACCGTGGTGAGGCTCACGTACAAGCTCCCGGCGATCTCCTGGTTTGACAGTCCGCGCGCCACGAGCAGTATCACCTCACGTTCGCGCTCGCTTAGTTGTTCGAGGTCGGCTTGCCGCTTGGCCGGTGACTGCGTCGTTTTGGCAAAGTGAGCGATCAGCCGCCGCGTGACGTTCGGGGCAAGCAAAGCCTCACCGGCGGCGATCACGCGGATGGCCTCAAGCAGCTCCTCCGGCGGGCGGCTCTTGAGCACGAAGCCGCTCGCGCCGGCGCGCATCGCCTCAAATACTCGTCGAGATCGAAGGTCGTGAGTATCAGGACGCGTGGACAGCCGTCGCTGCTGCAGGCTGTGATCCTGCGAGTCGCCTCGATGCCGTCCATCACCGGCATGCGCACGTCCATGACGACGACATCTGGCGAGAGCTCGCTCGCCAGCCGCGGCGCCTCGGCCCCCTCCGCCGCCTGACTGACCACCTCCATATCGTCTTCGGCCTCGATCAGAGCCGCGAAGTCCGTGCGCGCAGCTCCTGGTCTCGACGACGACAACGCGGATCATGACGCCTTGCCGAGCGGCAACACCGCAGTGACGCGAAAGCCACCGCCGGGCAGAAGCGCGGCACTCAGCGAGCCGCCGAACGCGGCGACCCGTTCGCGCATGCCACGATGCCGTGCTCTACCCCGGGTCGTGAGGTTGGTTCGGATGCCCCCTGACCCGCGGTCCCGCCATGGTCTTCGATCACGATCTTGACGCTCGCTGCGGTGACGGCAAGCTCGACCGTGGCCCGCGCCCCGGGAGCGTGCTTGGCCACGTTGGTGAGGGCCTCGCGACATGTCTGCTGCGACCCACTTGCGATGCGCTCGAGGCACGATCAACAAGAGACTGACCGGCGATGAGGGCTGGCGCAGACTACGACGGCGCACAGGCGGCGCCTGGATTCCGGCAACTTGACGCCGCGACAGTCCGGCATCGCCTATCACTCGCAGCCACAGCGCGACTCGAGAGCGCACAACCGCAAGCCGTGCTTGATTCGGAACGGCGTACAGAAGCAGCGCCTCGCCAGCTCAGGCAACTCGTCCGCTCCGGCTTAGCCGGGCGTCGCAATCAGAGAACGAGCCTCCGCGCGGCTAACGACCTGGTCGTGAAGGTCGCCACCCACCTCGAGGCGGCTCGACTGCGCGACGCCCCCCGCCTTCAGCGGCTCGAAGCCGGCCACGCGGATCAACCGTTCGACCTCCTCGCCCGCGCGGTCGTCGTCGGTGACATAGAAGAGGATGGCCCGCTCCGGTGAGCGGTTGCTCGCGGGCTCAAGAAGATCGACCGACATCGTGCCGAACGCCATCGCAGAGTGGGTCCCCGCCGGTAACCACCGCGTCACGACCTCGCCGGACGACTCACCTTGCGGCAGAAGGCGTACAAGGTTGCCGCCGGCGTCGAGGCCGACCGGGTTGCTCGGAACGACGACGACTGTGTCGCCGAGCGACTTGGCGATCTCTTCGATCACGGGTCTCAAAGTCCCGAAGCGTAACGTGAGGATCACCGCATCCGCGCCCTGTAGCGCGTCGCGGTTGTCGTCGGCTACGACCGCCCCCCGACCGAGCCGCGCAGCCAGCCCTCGAGCCGAGCTGGAGTCGGCGCTCGAGAGCCGCAGGTTCTCGCCACCCGAGGCGAGCAGACGGGCGATGACCGACCCGAGCCCTCCGGTCCCGATGATCGCGGTGGTCGTGCCCGAACCTCCTCTGCCAACAGATGCGAACGCACAAGTGAGGGTAGACAGCTTGTACGGTCGCATGCAGCCCCGCGGTTGTCTCGGTGGGGTCTTCCTTGCCCGCGCGTCCGGTGAACCATCGTCACCCGATCAGTGGAGGTCTCGGATGGCTGAGCTCCCAGCGGCTCCAGCGAGAATCGTCCTCGCCCATTTCATCGTCTCGGACGACGTCGAGCGGTCAGCTCGTTTCTATACCGAGGTACTGGGCGGACGGCTGGTCTACTCGGGCCCCGGAGGCCTGACCTACGTCCAGCTCGCCAACAGCTGGGTCATCATCAACGTCGGTGGTGGTCCGACCGACGACAAGCCCACGGTCACACTGGAGACGCCGCCTGACCCCGACCGGGTCAGCAGCTTCCTGAACATCCGCGTCGCGGACGTCCACGCAGTCTACGATGAATGGAGCGCCCGGGGTGCGCACTTCCTGACGCCGCCGAAACAGCACCAATACGAGATCCGTTGCTACATTCGCGATCCGGACGGCTACCTGATCGAGGTCGGACAGACCACAGACACAAGCGGGGACTGGGTGCCCGACCGCTGGCCGTCGGACGTGGCCAGCCAAGGGTCCGAGTAGAAGGGCGGACAGGCTAAGTCACCGCGACACCTCGCCGATCGGCGGGAGCTCGTGCGCGAAGAGGAGGGCGACCATCCCATGCGTTCTGACATAAGGCCGGGGGGAGTGTTTCCCGACTACTCGTTGCCGGACCACACCGGCAAGGTACGCAGCCTGAGCGAACTTCAGGGTCGCGACCCGATGATTCTGACGCTGGCTCGCGGGCATTACTGCCCCAAGGAGCACCAGCAGCACCTTGAGCTGGCGGCAAACCAGTCCAAGATCGCGGTGGCCTACACCCAGGTCGTCACCATCACGACCGACGACCACCACGCCCTGCAGGAGTTCCGGGCCTCGGTCGGCGCCCAGTGGACCTTCCTCTCCGACCCCGAGCGGACGGTCCAGCGGGACCTCGACATCGTCGAGTACACCGACCCCGCGCACAACCCGATGATCCCCCACACGCTCGTGCTCAAGCCGGGGCTGGTCATCCACAGCATCTACAACGGCTACTGGTTTTGGGGACGCCCGTCGTTCTACGAGTTGTGGCTCGATCTGCGCGCAGCGTCCAGCGAGATCCGGCCCGACTGGGATCTCAGCAAACCGGGCCTTCGTGAGGCGTGGGACGCAGGTGACTACTCTTTCTTTCACGGGTGGGACAGGAAGAAGGGATCGATGCCGACCTCGTACGAATCGTAACCGCATCGACCGGCCGCGGCCGGCGGCGGTCGCGGCGCGTTGCGGTGGAAGGCAGGTGTTCTCAGTGCATACGCCCATCTGCGAGATGCTCGGCATCGAACGACCGATCGTCCAAGCCCCCATGGCCGCTGTGCCCGGCCTGGCGGCGGCAGTGTCCAACGCCGGCGCGCTCGGCATGGTGACGCTCACCTGGTCCGCCGATCCCGCAGCCGTCGTGCGCGAGACGGCGGTGCTGACGACGCGGCCGTTCGGCGGCAACTTCGTGCTCACCGAAGATCGTCACCGACCCCTCGACCAGGCCCTCGACGCCGGTTTGCGGATCGTCTCGTTCATGTGGGGAGATCCGAGCGGCTACGTGGAGCAGGTGCACGCCGCCGGCGGCGTAGTGCTGCACACGGTCGGCAGCGCCGAGGAGGCGCGGCGCGTGGTCGCCTCGGGCGTGGACGTGGTCGTCGCACAGGGCTGGGAGGCCGGCGGGCACGTCTGGGGCAAGGTCGCGACGCTGCCCCTGGTGCCCGCTGTGGTCGACGCGGTGGCGCCGGTGCCGGTGATCGCAGCCGGCGGCATCGGCGACGCTCGCGGCGTCGCCGCCGTGCTGGCCCTTGGCGCCCAGGCCGCCTGGCTGGGCACGCGGTTCCTGCTCGCCGAGGAGATGCCGATCCACGACGACTACCGGCGCCGGCTTCTGGCCGCGACCGAGACCGAGCCCGGGTGGTACCCCGACCTCTACGACGTCGGCTGGCCCGATTCTCCCCACCGCGCGCTGCACAACTCGACGGCCGCGGCGTGGGAGGCCACGGGCCGGCCGCCCGACGCCGAGCGACCGGGTCAGGGCGACGTGATCGCCCACTTCGCCTCAGGCGAAGCGATCGTGCGCTACGAGCCAGCGCCACCGATGGTCGGCACGACCGGTGAGATCGAAGCGCTCTCGATGTGGGCCGGACAGAGCGTCGCCCTTGCAAGGCGGGTGCAGCCTGCGGCGGAGATCGTCATCGAGCTCACTCTGCGGCTGGCCTGAGCCCACGTCTCTGACAGCTCAGCTGAGCCAGACTGCAAGACGATCTGTCGAACACCGCTATCCGTGGTTCAGCATCGCATTTGCGGGGTGACGGGCTGTGCCGTGCGGAGGGGTGATTGGCGATCGTAGCCGATGCGCCGTTGCGCGCGTCAGCTGGTCGCAGGCGGTCGTTCGGCCCACATCGACATTCGTCCTCGGAGCGTCGGCGCCTGGGCCTATGTGCGGCCAAGGTGTGGCGCAGCGCGAAACCTGCCTTCCCGTGCCTTCAATGCGCGCCGATCGCTCATGTTTGGTGAGCAGCACAGCGGCAAGCTACGTCGTATCGGACCAAACGAGAACCCGGGGAAAGGAGACACGACATGCCCGTCGTCAGATGGGATCCGTTCCAGGACGTAGCGAGCCTACAGGACCGCCTCTACCGCATGCTGGGCTCCGGCGAGCGGAGCTGGATGCCGGCCGTCGACATCGAGGACCTGCCCGACGCTATCGTGCTCAGGGCAGAGCTGGCCGGCATGAAGCCGGAGGACGTGCACATCGAGCTCGACGACGACGTGCTCACGATCAAGGGCGAGCGCCGCCAGGAGGAGAAGCTCGGGAAGGGCGAGCATCAGAGTACGGAGTGGCGCTACGGCGCCTTCCAGCGCAGCATCGCGCTACCTCGTAGCGTGAAGCGCGACGCCATCGAGGCGAGCTACGAGAACGGCGTCGTTGAGGTGCGCGTGCCCAAGGGCGAGGAGACCAAGCCGCAGCGTATCGAGCTCAAGGCCAAGGGCGAGGGGCGCACGATCGAGACCAAGGCGGCCTGATCCGCGTCCGAGCGAACGGCGGCGGCGATCTTCCGTTGCTCGCCGCCGCCACAAAGAATGCGTTCGAACCCAAGCTCGTTTGAAGCCGGCGCTCGCGGGCGCCATTTCCGGCCGACCACACTGGGTAGGCGCAGGACAGGTTCCGCCTCGGGAGGCGAATTGTGTCGACGCGCATGTGTGACGTCTGTGGTATCCGACCGGCCGTCGGCTCGGTGGAGGTGATCAGACCCGGTCGGCCACCTGAGCGGCAGTACCTGTGCGAGGTCCACCTCGGCGAACGCCGCCGGGCCGGGTCAGAGTTCGGTGGGCTCGGGCTCTTCGACGATTTCTTCTCGCGCTTCTTCGAGCAACCATCGCGCGCCGCAGCCGGCGGCTCGTCGATGCCCCGAGGCGGTCGTGAAGTCGAGCAGGTCGACGTGACGGAGCTCTTCAGCGACGCCACGCGAGAGTTGCTGCAGCGGGCGTCACAGACGGCGCTCGAGTGGGGCGCCCTCGATCTCGACACCGACCACCTGTTGCACGCCGCGCTCAAGGACGACATCGTGGCCCATGTCCTTGAGCAGGCGGGGGCAGAGCCCGCCGCCATCGCTGCACAGATCGAAGACGAGGCCGACAAGGCAAAGCCTACCGGCGTCGCGCCCTCGCTGTCGCCCGACGCCAAACGAGCCATCCTCGGGGGTTACGACGAGGCCCGTGAGCTTGGCGCCTCGTACATCGGACCGGAGCACATCCTGCTCGCCCTCTCCAAAGATGAGGACGCGGAGGCCGGCAATGTCCTGCGCCGCTTCGGCCTGTCCCACACCAAGCTGAGGGGCGCGGTGGTGCGCGGCGTCGACCAGGCCGGTCGCGCCGCCTCGCCGAGCGCGACCAAGGTGCTCGACCAGTACAGCCGCGACCTTACCGGCCAGGCCCGCGAGGGCAAGCTCGACCCGGTGATCGGGCGGGCCGATGAGATCGAGCAGACGCTCGAGATCCTCGCTCGCCGAACCAAGAACAACCCCGTGCTGATCGGCGATCCCGGCGTGGGCAAGACGGTCATCGTCGAGGGCATTGCCCAGCGCATCGTCAACGACGAGGTGCCCGAGACATTGGCCAACCGGCGCCTGCTGGCGCTCGATCTGGCCGGCATGGTAGCCGGTACCAAGTACCGCGGCGAGTTCGAAGAGCGGCTCAAGGGCGTGATCGACGAGATCCGCGACAACCAGGACGAGATCATCGTCTTCTTAGACGAGCTGCACACGGTGGTGGGCGCCGGCGCGGCCGAGGGCGCGATGGACGCCTCGAACATGCTCAAGCCGGCCCTGGCGCGCGGCGAGCTCCACGTGATCGGAGCGACCACGATCGGCGAGTATCGCAAGCACATCGAGAAGGACCCCGCTCTGGAGCGGCGCTTTCAGCCGGTGCTCGTGCGCGAGCCCACGGTCGATGAGACGATCCAGATCATCTACGGCCTGAAGGACCGCTACGAGGCCTACCACCGCGTGCGCATCACCGACGAGGCGATCACGGCGGCCGCCGAGCTGGCCGACCGCTACATCGGTGACCGCTTCCTGCCCGACAAGGCGATCGACCTCATCGACCAGGCCTCGAGCCGCGTACGCCTGCGCGCCAAGACGAGGCCGGTCGACGCCAAGGCGCTCGAGGAGCAGGTCAAGCGCCTGGGGCGTGAGCGCGACCAGGCCTTGGCCGCCGAGGACTACCACCGGGCCGGCCAGCTCAAGGCGAGCATAGAAGAGACGCAAGGCGAGGTCGTGCGCCAGCGGCAGGGGCACACGCGGGCCCCCGAGGTGACGGCTGAAGAGGTGGCGGAGGTGGTCTCCAGGGCCACCGGCATCCCTGTCTCGCAGCTCACCCAGGAAGAAAAGGAGCGGCTTCTGCGACTCGAGGAGCAGCTCCACGAGCGCGTCGTTGGCCAGGACGAAGCGGTGCGCGTCGTCGCCGAGGCCGTGCGCCGCTCGCGCACTGGTCTGGGCGATCCCAGCCGCCCCGTGGGCAGCTTCCTGTTCCTGGGACCCACCGGGGTCGGCAAGACGGAGCTCGCCAGGACCCTGGCCGAGGCTCTCTTCGGCGACGAGGATCTGATGGTCCGCCTCGACATGAGCGAGTTCCAGGAGCGTCACACGGTCAGTCGGCTGGTCGGCGCGCCTCCCGGTTACGTCGGCTACGAAGAGGCCGGGCAGCTCACCGAGGCGGTGCGTCGTCACCCCTACTCCGTCGTGCTGCTCGACGAGATCGAGAAGGCGCACCCCGACGTCTTCAACGCCCTGCTCCAGATCATGGACGACGGACGGCTCACCGACGCACAAGGCCGCACGGTCGACTTCAAGAACACGGTCGTGATCATGACGAGCAATCTCGGTGCCGATCAGATCCAGGCCGCGGCCCGGCGCAAGCAGTCGTTCGAGACGCTCAAGGGCGATCTGATGCAGCTCCTGCGGGCCCAGTTCCGGCCGGAGTTCCTGAACCGAATCGACGAGATCATCATCTTCCGGGCGCTCACCCGCGAGCAGGTCGTCGACATCACGAGACTGTTGCTCGACCGGGTCACGCGGCGGCTGCGGGCGCAGCGCGTCGAGGTCAGTTTCACGGACGAAGCAGTGGGACACCTCGCCGAGCGCGGCTACGAACCCACGCTGGGGGCACGGCCGCTGCGCCGCACGATCCAGTGGATGGTCGAAAACGAGCTGTCGCGGATGTTGCTCGACGGTAGCCTCGCTGAAGGAGACGCCGTGACGGTCGCTCTGTACGAGGGGCGCCTGCGCTTCGAGGTGGCGGCCAAAGCGCACGCCGCGACACCGACAGAGCCGGGAACTTCGCGGGGCGCCAAGGCCGCCTAAGGAGTGCGACGAGGATCCGACCTCGACGCACTCAACCCCTGCAAGAAAGGTTTGGGTCGGCGATGTGAGCGCATCGCCGGCCCATCGCGCCAGGCTCGGCGGCGCACAGAGGCGATGCGCTCCCCCTCAGACGATCGGCCCTCTCGACCACGTCATCGAGCTGCCACGGCAGGAACTCAAGACGGTCATCCGCACCAGTCGTGACGGTCGCCGCGAGGCTTCGGACCGAGATGCGAAGGTTGCTATTCGACAACGCCGCCGCAGTCTTTGTGCCGCCAAGATCGACGCCGTTCCATAGGCACCAAAGCCGACTTGACACCGCGACATACCGGCGCTCCGGCAAGACCGGCCGTTTACATTGTCGTCCGGTTGTCGATAATAGAAACGGTTTTCATTCTCGTGGAGGTCGCTGTGATGCCCGACACATCGCGCTTCGACAGCCTGCTCTCCGCCAAGGGCCTGCGCCTGACAAGGCAGCGGCAGGCGGTAGTCGACGCCATCCTCGATGCCAGGGGCTCCTTCACCGCCCAGGAGCTCCACGACAAGCTGCGGGCGGGCCACTCGGGGGTGGGCCTCACCACGGTCTACCGCACCCTCGAGATCCTCTCCGAGGGCGGCGCCGTGGAACGCGTCCACGGGCTCAACCACTGTGAGGCCTTCGTCGTCGCCGGGCAGCACCACTCGCACACCATCGTCTGCTCGAGCTGCGGCTCGGCCTCAGAGCTCATCGACTGCGGCTGCAACGAGCTCGTCGCGGCCGCCGCCCGCCAGACCGGCTTTCGCATCGAGGACCACGTCATCCAGCTCAGCGGGCTCTGTCGCGACTGCGCCCGCAAGCAGCGCGAGCCCGTCCGGGCCTAAGGGAGGACGCGAGATGGCATGCACTACCGCTTCGCCGAGCATTGGTGCCAAGCTCGCCAGGCTCCCCCGCGCCTCGCTGGCCGGCGCGATCGCGGCCGGTCTGCTTGTGGCGCTTCTTGTTGCGGCCTGCGGCAGCTCTGGCGCCGCGGCTGGCTCGAACGGCACCCTCCACGTCGTGGCGGCTGAGAACTTCTGGGGCTCGATCGCCGCTCAGCTCGGCGGCGACAAGGTCACCGTCACGAGCATCATCACCAACCCCAACACCGACCCCCACTCCTACGAGCCGACGGCCGCAGACGCTCGCACCTTCGCGAGTGGTCAGATGGTGATCCTCGACGGCATCGGCTACGACCCCTGGGCAAGCCAGATGCTGGCCGCCAATCCCGTGGGCGGGCGCGTCGTGCTGAATGTCGGCGATCTCGTACACGTCCCGGTGGGCGGAAACCCTCACCAGTGGTACTCGCCGACCAGCGTGCACACGGTGATCGACCAGATCACGGCCGACTACCGGCGCCTCGCGCCCAAGGACGCCTCCTATTTCGCCGCCCGGCGCACGTCCTTTCTCACTCACGGACTGGCTACCTACGACAGGCTCATCGCGCAGATCAAGGGGCGCTACGCCGGCACCCCGGTGGGCGCTTCGGAGAGCATCTTCGCCGAGCTTGCACCGGCCCTTGGCCTGAGGCTGCTCACGCCGCCGAGCTTCCTCAAGGCGATCAGCGAGGGTACCGAGCCGACCGCAGCCGACAAGCAGACGATCGACCGCCAGATCGCGACGCACGCCATCAAGGTCTACGTCTACAACTCGCAGAACGCGACGCCCGACGTGCAGGCCCAGGTCAACGCGGCGCGCGCCGCCGGCATCCCGGTGACCACGATCACCGAGACGCTGGTCCCGGCCACGGCCACGTTCCAGGCGTGGCAGGTCAGCGAGCTCACTGCCCTGCAAGCGGCCCTCGCTAAGGCCACGGGCCACTAGCGTGACGGAGGACGGCGTGGCAGCCCTTCTCATTGACGACGAACCGGCGTTCAAGCGGCCGGTCCTTCAGTTTCGCCAAGTGGCCGCACGCCTCGACGGGCGGGTCGTTTGGAGCGGCGTCGATCTTGATGTCCTGCCGGGACAGTTCGTCGCGCTGCTCGGCCCGAACGGCGTCGGCAAGACGACGCTCATCAAGATCGCCCTGGGGCTGCTCGCCCCGGCGAGCGGCCGGGTCAGCGTGCTCGGGCAGCCACCCGGCCAGACGCGCGAGCGCATCGGGTACCTGCCGCAACGGCGCAGCTTCGACCCGGCGCTGCGCGTGCGTGGCCTTGACATCGTGCGCCTCGGCCTCGACGGCCACCGCTGGGGCCTGCCGCTGCCCGGCCTTGGCGGTGCTCGCCGTGGAGGGGCCGCGCGCCGCGTGGCCGAGGCGCTCGAGCTCGTCGGCGCCACCGCCTACGCCCGCCGCCTGGTCGGTCAGGTCTCGGGCGGCGAGCAGCAGCGCCTGCTGATCGCCCAGGCCCTGGTGCGCGACCCCGAGGTACTCGTCCTGGACGAGCCGCTCGACGGTCTCGACCTGCCCAACCAGGCCGCAGTGGCCGCGCTCATCAGCCGCATCTGCCAGAGCCGCGGCGTGAGCGTGCTGATGGCGGCCCACGACATCAACCCGATCCTGAGCTACCTCGACCAGGTCGTCTATCTGGCCCCCGGCGGCGCGGTCAGCGGTCCTCCCGAGCAGGTCGTCACGAGCGCCACCCTGACACGCCTCTACCGCACCCCGATCGAGGTGCTGCGCGCCGGCGACGGCCAGCTCGTCGTGGTCGGTGTGCCCGAGCCCGAGGCCCCCCACGGCGACCGCCATCCCGAGCAGTGACGCCGGGAGGCTTGGTGCGCCTGGTGACTCTGCTTGCGACCGCCTGGCCCGCCCGGCTGAGCGCCGACCTGCGCGGCCTCTTTGCGTACCACTTCATGGTGAACGCCTACGAGGCCGGCACGATCGTCGCCGTGCTCGCCGCCCTGGTCGGTTGGTTCATGGTGCTGCGCCGCCAGAGCTTCGCCGGCCACACCCTCTCGGTCGTCGCCTTCCCCGGGGCCGCCGCCGCCACCCTGGCCGGCGTGAGCGTCGGCCTGGGCTACTATGGCTTCTGCTTGGGCGCCGCCCTGCTCATCGCCCTGGCGCCACGCGGCAGCGCCGCCGTCGGTGGCTTCAGCCAGGAGTCCGCCGTGATCGGCACGGTGCAGGCCTTCGCCCTGGCGAGCGGCTTTCTGTTCGTCGCCCTCTATCACGGCTTTCTCGAGGGCGTGAACAGCCTGCTGTTCGGCACCTTTCTGGGCATCACCGACAGCCAGGTCCTCACCATGCTCCTCGTGGCGCTCGGCGTGCTCGCTGCTCTCGCCCTCGTCGGTCGGCCTCTCCTGTTCGCCTCGATCGACCCAGCCGTGGCCGTCGCCCACGGCGTGCCGGTGCGCCTGCTCGGCGCCGTCTTTCTGGTGCTGCTCGGCCTGACGGCGGCGGCCACCACGCAGGTCACCGGCGCCCTGCTCGTCTTTGCCCTCCTGGTCATGCCGCCCGCCACGGCGCAGCGCCTCACGGCCCGCCCGGCGCTCGGCCTGCTCGTGTCCGTTGTCGTCGCCCTCGGTGTGATCTGGAGCGCCCTGGCGATCGCCTACTACTCGCCCTACCCGCTCGGCTTCTGGGTGACCACGCTCGCCTTCGGCCTTTACGTGGTGGCGGCTCTCGGAGCCGGCCTGCGTCAACGCCGCGGGCGTCGGAGCGCGCAGCGCGGCCCACTTCGGCGGGCGGCATGAGTCACTTCGCGACCTCACCTCTGCTCGCCAGCCTGCTGGGCACGCCTTTCATGCGTAACGCCTACCTGGCCGGCACGCTGATCGCCCTGGCCTGCGGTCTGGTCGGCTACTTCCTCGTGCTGCGTGCCCAGGTCTTCACGAGCGACGCCCTGAGCCACGTCGCCTTCACGGCGGCGCTCGGTGCACTGGCCTTCGCGGCCAACCCCCGCTTGGGGCTCTTTGCCGGCACCATCCTGGTCGCCCTCGCGATGGGCGCCCTCGGCCGTCGCGCAGCCGCCGATGACGTCGTGATCGGCAGCACCTTCGCCTGGGTGCTGGGCCTCGGGGTTCTCTTTCTCACGCTCTACACCACGCAGCACAGCACGGGCAACGGTGTGGCCAGCGTCAACTACCTGTTCGGCTCGATCTTCGGCTTGTCGACGATGGAGGCGACAAGCGCCGCCGCGATCGGCGCGGCCATCTGCCTGGCCGTCGTGCTGATCGCCCGGCCGCTGCTCTTCGCCAGCCTGGACGAGGCGGTGGCCGCCGCCGCCGGGGTGCCGGTGCGCCTCCTTGGCCTGGTCTTCCTCGTGCTGGTCGCGGCCACCACGGCCGAGGCGACCGAGGCGGTCGGCGCCCTGCTCGTGCTCGGCCTGGTGGCCGCGCCGGCCGGCGCCGCCCAGCAGCTCACGGCGCGGCCGTATCTCGCCCTTGCCCTCTCGGCCGGTTTCGCCCTTGGGGCGATGTGGCTGGGCCTCGCCCTCGCTTACCTGGCGCCCCAGCTGCCGCCGAGCTTCGCCATCATCAGCCTGGCCAGCGCCGCCTACCTCGCGACGGCGGTCTGGTCGCGCGCCACCCGGCGCCGTCGCTCTCACCTCGGCGCCGCCGTCGGGGCGCGGCAGGCCGGGTAAGTAGGCAGTCGTGTTCGCCTACATCACGATCAACATCGACCCCATCATCGGCCACACCGGCTTCTTCGCGTGGCGCTGGTATCCGCTCATCATGGCTGCCGCCACGATCGTCGGCAGCTTCGTCTTTGCCTCTCAGCTGCGCCGCAAGGGCATCGATGCCGGTCACGTCACCCCGATGCTCTTTGCCGTCGTGCCCTGTGCCATCGTCGGGGCGCGCCTGTATAGCGTGCTCGACAACTGGGGCTACTACTCAAGCAACCTGCTCGCCATCGTCAAGCCGCCCTGGGCAGGCCTTGCCATCTACGGCGTGCTCACCGGCGGCATCCTCGCCCTGATCGCCTACTGTCGGGTCGTGAAGCTGCCCACGCTGCGCGTGCTCGACTGCCTGGCGCTCGCGATCCCGGTGGGCCAGATCATCGGCCGCTGCGCCAACATCATCAACGGCGACACCTGGGGCCCGCCCACCCATCTGCCCTGGGGCTTGGTCTACACCAACCCGCACGCCTTCCTGCCGACATCGCTGCTGGGGGTGCCCACCCAGCCCACGCCTGTCTACGAGCAGCTCTGGCTGGCGGTCATGGTGGTGATCCTCTGGTATGCCGTGCCGCGCCTGAAGACAGACGGCATGGCCATCCTGCTCTATCTGGCGCTGTACTCGGGCGGACGCTTCTTCATCTCCTTTGAGCGCGTCAATAACATCCTCTTGCTGGGTCTGCGCGAGGCACAGCTTGCCGCCCTGGTCGTCCTCATCGCAGTCGGACCAGTGGCGCTGCTCCTGCGGCGGCGGGCGCGGCACAGGGCTGCTGCGCACCCAGGCGGCGAAGACGGCGAGGTCCGGTAGCCCTCAGCACCGGGGGGTGAGCGGTTCGCGACGGACCGTGAGCCTCGTCTCAGGATCTGCGCTGTAGAGACTCGCCGCCCTGAGCTTGCCGGCCGCCCGCGCCCTGAAGCGGTTGGCAAACCAGGCGGTGTCGCTCGCGTAGCCGATCGCCGCCTGTCTTCGGCAAGGCCGGAATCCGCGTTGCCGAACTTGCACCCCTGACTCCTCCCGACGAGGAGGCGTCCGGTGGCCCGACGACCGCGCAGCACGCTACTGGACCGTGTCGGCCTCGCGTCTTGAACTCTCCGGGCTCATGCTGGTCGTCGCCGGCCGCTGAGCCTGTGAGCCGCGCTGCTCGGAGCCGACGATCTCGAGAGGCGGCGCAAGCGCCGCAAGCTAGAGCGCTCGCGGAGTCGGCGCCGCGCTCAGGAGTCGCCGCGGCCGTCTTCGCGGCCGAGGTCGGCTTCCCGAGCGTCAGCACTATTCTCCTGTTGCCAGTCGCCGACGAGCTCGTCGTAGGCGCGGCGCACGTCGGAGCGGTCACTCTCCTCGGGGATCGACTCCTGGCTTGCTCGCAGGATCATTTCGGCCTGGCTTCGCAGGCCCTCGTGCATCGCCTCAGGAGGGGCGGCCAAAGCGATGCGCCGCAGATTCTCGAGCTGGCGGATGAAGATCGCCGGCATGCCCCGTCCCGCCTGGCGGATCTTGTCCGAAGCGCGCTTGAGCAGGAAGTCCGATGTGACCGCCGGCTCGATCAGCCGCACCGTGCCAGCGCGATCGCGATAGACACCCGCCGGCAGCTCGGCACGAGCGCTCAAGCAGAGACAGTCGCCGAGCCAGTCGATGCAGTTCAGCGCGGTGAAGGTGTCGTTGACGGCCGGCGAGAGGGCCCTGATGGCGACCTCGACGAGCTGATCGACGGCGAAGGCGGGATCCTGGGCGAGGGTGCGGTTGGGCCCCACGATGTGCGCGCGGGCAAGCTCGCGCGAGACGCCGGCCACTGCCGACGGCGGCCAGACGACGGCCAACGGCTGGCCCGCCACGACGAACTGACCGGGGCGCAGGAGGAGCTCGATGCGAGCCTCGCATGCCTGCGCGATGTGCAGCAGCCGGCGGTGGCCGACGGCCTGCAGGAAGCCGCTTGCGCTGGCGGCGACCACGACACCGGTGCGGGCGATCTGCTCGCGGGCGGCGCGGAGGTGGTCTCTGGCGGCCGCATGGGGGGACTGGGGCGGTGCGTCGTCGAGCAGCTCGCTGAGTGTCTTGCGAAAGTCGCGGGCGATGCCGGCGACGACCGAGGTCAGCTGGATCGAGACGGCGACGTGGTGGATGAAGTAGATCAGCACACCGAGGTCGACCAGCGTCAGGCCCAGGGAGACGGTGACCGAGAGGTGGGGCACGAACTCCTTCGAGCCGACGTGCCCCACCGAGGCCAGCGTGAGCAGCGCATAGACGAATGTGGCCACGAAGGCGCCCAGGCTGGCCTGCGTACCCAGGTCGCGGATGAAGTTACGCAGCATGCGCGGCCCGAACTGCTGCGAGGCCAGCTGCAAGGCGAGGATCGTGATGGAAAACACGACGCCGGCGACCGTGATGACCGCGGCGGCGATGCCGATCAGCACCTGGCGGGCGGTGTCGGCGCTGCCGGCGGCGACCCAGCCCGGCAAGACCAGGCGACCCTCGAGCGCGGCGCGGTCGAGGTTGTAGGTGAGAACGAACAGGGCGGCGGCCAGGGCGACCATCAGGGTCGGCACGAACCAGAGATTGGTGCGCAGCGCCTCGCGGCGCCATCGGGCGTGGCGCCTGCGGGGGACCCAGGGGCGGAACTGGTCATGCATTCTTGTTGGCCGCCTCGTGCCGTTTAGACGCTCAAAGCCTGCCGACCAGCCTTCCCGGCGCACCAGCGGCAATCATCGCCCATGGCAAGAACGCAGGCAAGCTGTCGATGGCAAGCCTCGCCGCACTCCCCCCTTGCGATCCTTCACCCATTCTTATCGCCGGCGCCTCGAGCTTTGCACGATCTTCACGGGCGGCGCGGTAGCTCGTGATCTCCATCACCGCCCTCGGTTGCGCTCTGCCGCTGCAGGTAGCCGGAATTTGCCTTTGCCAGACGGTCGCGTCGGCAAGGAGTACGGCAAGGATGCCGGACGGCTCGTTCTCGCTTACGTAGCCGCCGGCGACCACATCGACCCTGGCCGCCGTTGAGGTCGCCGAAGGCCAGCGTGGTCAGGGGCCCGAGGTCGCCGGCGGCGGTCAGCCAGTGGGCGCCGCTGAGCTTCCGGGGCATGGCCCCGGATCGCTGGAAGCCGGGTTGATGTCGTCGCGCCAGACCCAGAGTGTGCCGTCCCGGCGGAACGACATCGCATGGGAACCTCCCAAGGCACCACGACCGACGCGGACCCCTGTCATGTCGGCAAGTGCCTGCGAGACGCTTAGTGGGCCTGCCAAGAGTCGGCGAACTCCATCTCACCGATCTCGACAAGGTCCGCGAGGTCTTCGCCACGACCCGGCTTTATCGCGTCTTCACCTTCTGCGATACACTCGACGGGGCTCTTGCCGCGGCGATGCCTTCCGGCCAACGGTCGCGCTCGGGATGCGACCGCGCTAGGCTCCCCGACGGGCATGACAGGTCATCGGAAGGTAGCGTGACCAGCACCTCCGACAAGCATCCGGCAACGCCGCGCCTGCGTTTCTCGCTGGCGCCCGAGCCCTCGCGTCTGCTGCGCGCCCGGGAGCGCATCCGCGACTACCTGACGGCACACTGCGCAGACCCGACGACGGTCAACGACATCGTGCTCGCCGTCGAAGAGGCCTGTACCAACGCCATCCGCCACAGCGGCTCAGGCGAGGACATCGACGTCCAGCTACGCTTCTCAGGTGACGAGCTGCGGGTGAGCATCAAAGACGAGGGTCGCGGCTTCGATGTCGAGTCCTTCGACTCCCACAAACGACCCGACCCCCTGCTCGATCACGGCCGCGGCCTCTACCTCATATCTCGCCTGTGTGATGAGCTTCGCCTGCGCCGCGACGGCGGCCTCGAGGTGGACATGGTCAAGCGAGCCGCCCGGAGCTCCGCTGGAGCCCCTGCGTTCGAGGGCACCGCCGTCATCGGCCAGAGGCACCTCGCAGGCGAGCGCCTGCGCACCATGCTCGACGAGATCGACGAGGGCTTCGACGCCTTCGACTGGGAGTACCGCTACGTCCACGTCAACGCAGTCTCTCTGCGGCGACTCGGCAAGAGCCTGGACGAGCTGCTCGGTCGCACCCCCTGGGAGGTCTTTCCGGCGCTCGAGGGCAGCGAGCTCGCGCGACGGTACCGCGAGGCTATGGAACTGGGGCGACCGTCCGTGCTCGAGCACCGCTCGGTGGTCGACGGGCAGTGGCTCGAGGTGCGCATCTACCCGACGAGCAGCGGCATCAGTTGCTACTATCGCGGCATCGACGAGCGCAAGCGCAAGGAGGTCGAGCGCGAGGCACTGCTTGCCGAGCGTGAGCGCGCCACGCTAGAGGTCGAGCTCGCAAAGACCGTCCAGCGCGAGCGCCAGCGCCTCTACGACGTGCTCGAGACCCTGCCCGCCATGGTCTGCCTGCTCACGCCCGACTGCCGTGTCGCCTTTGCCAACCGCAGCTTCCGTGAGCAGTTCGGCGAGCCGCACGGGCGCCACTGCTACGAGCAGTGTTTCGGCGAGGCTGCGCCCTGCAGCTTCTGCGAGTCATTCCGCCCGCTCGAGACCGGCGAGCCCCACCACTGGCAGGTCACGACACCGGCCGGCACCGTGGTGGCCGCCCACGACTACCCCTTCTCAGACGTCGACGGCTCGCCCCTCGTCTTGGAGATGGACCTCGACATCACCGAGGCCACTCACAACGAGGCGGCCCTGCGCGAGCTCATGGCGACCCTCGAGAAGCGCGTCGCTGAGGCCGTGGCCGAGTTGCAGACAAGTGAGGAGGGCGCTCGCTCTCTGGCCGACATCGTCGAGCACGCGGAGATGCCCATCGGCGTTGGTGCGCCCGACGGCAGTCTGGTCTTCTTCAACCAGGCCTTTGCCGATCTCACCGGTTACAGTCGTGAGGAACTTGAAGAGAAGGCGTTGACCGGGGCTGTCGACTTGACACCCGCGCGATGGCGCGCGACCGAGGCGGCGCTCTTGGCCGAGGCGGTCGCACAGCGACGCCCGGTGCGCTACGAGAAGGAGTATCTGCGCAAGGATGGCAGCCGCGTGCCCATCGAGGTCTTCGCGCAACCCATCTTCGGGAAAGCCGGCGAGCTTCTCAAGTACCACTCCTTCATCACCGACATCAGCGAGCGCAAGCGCGCCGAGGAGGCGCTGCAAGCAAGCGAGGAGCGTTTCCGCTCCCTCTTTGAGAGCACAGCCGAGGGCATCGCCCTGCACGAGATCATCTACGACGAGGGCGGCCGTGCTGTCGACTACCGCATCCTCGACGTCAATCCCGCGTTTGAATCGCAGACCGGGTTGGCGGCTCGGGACGCTCGTGGCCGTCTGGCCAGCGAGTTCTACGGTACCGGTGAGGCTCCCTATCTCTCAGAGTATGCGCGTGTCGCCGAGGGCGGCTTACCGTCGCGCTTTGAGACCTACTTCGCGCCGATGGAGCGCCACTTTCGCATCACCGTGACCTCGCCCGGCCACGGCCGCTTTGCCACCGTCTTTGAGGACGTCACCGAACGCACGCGAGCCGAAGAAGAGCGCAAGCGGATGTTTGAGCGGCTCTCGCGCAGCATCGAGCGCGAGACTCGTGCTGCGCGCAGCGCCGAGACCCTCGCCAAGATCAACGAGATCCTCTTGACCGCGCTCACGCCCGACGACGTGATCGCCCGCTTGGTCGGCGAGGCCTCCCAGGCGGCCGGTGCCGAGAAGGCGCTCGTCATCCGCGTTGGTGAGCAGGGTAGCTACACGATCACCCACGTGCGCAACGTGCGCGACGAGCTTGTCGGCAAGGCCAAAGACGCGACCTTCTACCCCGGCTTTGCCCTCGCAGCCGAGAAGCGCCGCCCCATTCTGATTGCGGACAACTGGGCCGACGAACGCCTCAACCAGGACTTCGTGGTCCCCTACGGCCTGCACGCCTTCCAGCTGCTGCCGCTCATCGTGGACGACAAGGTGACTCACGTGCTCGCCCTCTCCTACGACGGACCGCAGGCCTTCGACGATGAGGACTGCCGCGCCGCCGAGCGCATGGCCGAGGCGATGTCGGCCGCGCTTCGCAACGCCGTGCTCTTTGAGGCCGAGCAGGAGGCTCGCCGGCAGGCGGCACAGCAGCTCGAGTCCGCCCAGGTGCTGCTCGATGTTTCGGCGGTCATCGCCGACTCGACCGCACTCCAGCCCATGCTGGAGGGGCTTGCCGATGCGCTGCTGCGCGCGACCGCACACACTCGCGTGACCGTCGGCCTGTGGGACAAGGAGCGCAAGTCCATGACAACGGTGGTCTCCAAGGGCGCCCACCCCATCCCCCTCTCGACGCTCAGCATCAGTGAAATGTCGGCGCCCGCCCGCCGCATGGTCAAGACGAAGAAGCGCGTGCTGATCGACTACACCAGGACCAGGGACGAGCGCCTACGCAGACTCGCGGAGCGCCGGCACCTGCGCTACGGCCTCGCCGTCCCCGTCCTGGCGCGCAGCGGTCTGGTCGCCAGCATCACGGTAGACGCCCCCGGCGAGCGCCAGGCCTTCTCGGAGCGCGAGATCGACCTCGTCCAGGCGGTGGCCGACCAGGCTGCGCTGGCGATCGAGAACGCGCGTCTCACCGAAGGACTGCGCAAGAGCGAGGAAGGCGCACGCTTCCTGGCTGACGTGGTCGAGAAGGCCGACGTGCCCTTTGCCGTGCGCGAGCCCGGTGGCCGCTTGGTGCTCTTCAACCAGGCCTTCGTGGAACTGGTCGGATACAGCCGCCGCGAGCTCGAGGAGGGGGCCTCCACCTTGGCCGTCGGCCTCACCCCGCCGGACTGGTGGGAAGTCGAAGAGCCGCTCCTTGCCGAGGCAGTCGCCGCACGGCGCCCGGTGCGCTACGAGAAGGAGTACCTGCGCAAGGACGGCAGCCGCGTGCCGGTCGAGGTCTTCGCGCAGCCGGTCTTCGATGGCGCCGGCGAGTTTGCTCAATACCACTCCTTCATCACCGACATCAGCGAGCGCAAGCGCGCCGAAGAGGCGCTGCAAGCAAGCGAGGCCAAGTACCGCACCCTCTTCGACAACATGGCCGAGGAGGTCCACTTCTGGCGGCTCGTGCGCGACCAGGCCGGCGAGATCGTGACCTGGCGCCTTGTCTCGGTCAACGCACCCGCCCTCAGGACCTGGGGCTTCGACTCGCTTGCCGAGATCGAGGGCAAGACCACCGAGGAGATCTTCGGCCCCGGAGCCACCGAGCACTACATGCCGATCGTGCAGCAGATCGTGCGCGAGGGCGTCGCCGCCTCCTACGAGGACTACTTCCCCAACCTCGACAAGCACTTCCGCTTCACCAGCGTGCCGCTGGGCGAGTACTTCATCACCACCGGCGCCGACATCACCGCCGTCAAGAAGAGCGCGCAGGCGGCCCTCGAGGCCGAGAAGCGCTTTCGCGCCACCTTCGAACAGGCGGCGGTCGGCATCGGTCACCATGCTTCCGACGGCCGCTGGCTGCGGGTCAACGACCGCCTCTGCGAGATGCTCGGCTACCAACGCGAGGAGTTGCTCGGCCGTACCTTAGCCGACGTGACTCATCCCGACGACCTTGCCGCCGACCTTGCCCACATCGACGATCTCCTGGCCGGCAACGCCACGGGCCACACGATAGAGACCCGCTACCTGCGCAGGGACGGGCAGGTCGTGTGGGGTGCTCTCACCGCCTCCCTCGTGCGCGATGAGGCCGGTGAGCCCGACTACTTCGTGGCAGTCATCCAGGACATCAGCGCTCGCAAGCAGGCCGAAGAGGAACGTCAGCTTCTCCTCGAGCAGTCCCAGGCACAGGCCGAGGAACTGCAGGCCCAAGGCGAGGAGCTCCAGGTCCAAAGCGAGGAGCTCCAGGCACAGACCGAGGAGCTGCGCTTGCGAAGCGAGGACCTCGCCGAACGCGCGCGTCTGGCCGAAGCCCTGAACGCCGTCAACCGACTCGTGAACTCGACGCTCGACTCCAACGAGATCATGCAGCGTGCCCTCGACCACGGCGTCGAGACCCTGGCAGCCGATGCCGGCACGATCGAGCTGCACGATCGGACGCGCTGGGTAGTGCGCTACCAGCGCGGCTTCACCGAGGCCGACGTTGGGCGTCGGCTCACCGACGCGGAAGCCCCCAACGCAACGCGCGCCTGCGTCGGTATGGAGCCCTTCGCCATCGCCGACCTGCGCAGCGACCCCGCCGTCAACGTCGGCTTCGTGCGCGACCACGCGCTGCGCTCGGTGCTTGCCATCCCCCTCATGGCTCAAGGCGCCGTGACCGGTTGCCTGCTCTTCTACGGCAAGACGCCGCGCACGTTTGACGAAGCGGAGACCGACTTCGCCGGCAAGCTTGGGGCGATGGTGTCACTTGCCCTGGAGAACGCCCGCCAGCGCGAGGAGCTCGAGCGGGCGGCAGCGCTCAGGTACGCGAGAAGTCTGATCGAGGCCAGTCTCGATCCCTTCGTGACGATCTCGGCCGAAGGCAAGATCACCGACGTCAATGAGGCCACTGAGCGGGTCACCGGCTGCGCTCGTGCCGAGCTCATCGGCAGCGACTTTTCCGACTACTTCGCCGAGCCCGAGCAAGCTCGCGCGGGCTACCGGCGCGTCTTTGCCGAGGGCTTCGTGGTCGACTACCCGCTTGCCATCCGCCATCGCGACGGCAGCGTGCGCGACGTGCTCTACAACGCGAGTCTCTATCGCAATGAGGCCGGCGAGGTGGCTGGTATCTTCGCGGCCGCCAGGGACATCACCGAACGAAAGCGCGCCGAACACGAGGCCCTGGAGAACGCGCGCCGCTTCGAGGAACAGAAGCGCATCGCGGTCACCTTACAGGAGAACCTCATTCATCCGTTGCCGTCGGTCGATGGCCTCGAGCTCGGGGTCGTCTCGCAGACGGCCTTCGAGCCGGAGCTCGTGGGCGGCGACTTCAGCGACGTCTTCGTGGTCGACGACGCCCACGTGGTCGTGCTGATCGGCGACGTGGCCGGCAAGGGCGTGCGGGCGGCCGGCCTGACCGAAACGGTGCGCAGCACCATACGGGCGCTCGCCTCAGTGGATTGCACCCCGGGCTTCATCCTGGCAAAGGCCAACGAGCTCCTCCTGCGCTTCGATCCCGACGAGGCCCACGTCACCGCCTTGTGCGCGGTGCTCGATCCCCGCACCGGCCATCTCACCTATGCGAGCGCCGGTCACCCCGCGCCGGTCCATCTCGGCGCCTCTTCGTGCCGCAGCCTCGACGTCGTCTTCGGCCCGCCGCTCGGCACCTTCCGGCGCCCCTACGCAAACGCCCACGCCATGCTCACCCTCGAGGACTACCTGGTGCTCTACACCGACGGCGTCGCCGAGGCCCGCCGGGGCGACGAGCTCCTCGGCGAGCAGCGCCTGCTCGACGTCGTCGAGAGACTGCGCGGCGGCTCGGCACAGGAGGTCGCCGAGGGCGTACGCGATGGCGCCCTGGTCTGGGCCGACCAGCTGCGCGACGACCTGCAGGTGGTCGTTCTCCGCCTTGCCTGAGCGACTCGTGGGCCCTTCCTCTGCCCAGAGCGACCGCTACAAATGGGTCGCCCTCTCCAACACCACGCTCGGCATGCTGATGTCGACGATCGACATCTCGATCATGCTGATCGCCCTGCCCGACGTCTTTCGCGGCATCCACCTCGACCCGCTACAGCCCGGCAACAGCTTCTACCTGCTCTGGCTGATCCTGAGCTTCCAGGTCGTGACGGCGGTGCTGGTCGTGAGCCTCGGCCGCCTCGGCGACATCTTCGGTCGCGTGCGCATGTACAACCTGGGCTTCGCCTTCTACACGTTCTTCTCGCTGCTCCTCACCGTCACCTGGCTGCACGGCAGCGCCGGCGCCACCTGGCTCGTCGTCATGCGCGTGTTCCAGGGCGTTGGTGCGGCGTTCCTGCTGGCCAACTCGGCGGCCATCCTGACCGACGCCTTCCCGCCTGAGCAGCGCGGCATGGCGCTGGGCATCAACCAGGCCGCCGGCATCGCCGGCATGTTCATCGGCCTCGTGCTGGGCGGCATCCTCGGGCCGATCGACTGGCGCCTGATCTTCCTGATCTCGGTGCCCGTCGGCCTGTTCGGCACCGTCTGGGCCTACCTGCGCCTGCAGGAGCGCGGCGTGCGCCACCGCGCGCCGGTCGACTGGGCCGGCAACCTCACCTTCGCCGCCGGCCTCATCGCCGTCATGGTCGGTATCACCTACGGCATCGAGCCCTACGGCGGTCACGCCATGGGCTGGACGAGCCCCGCCGTCATCGGCGCGCTTGGCGCCGGCGTGGCGCTGCTCGCGACCTTTGCCGTCATCGAAAGCAAGGTGGCCGCGCCCATGTTCCGCCTGCCCCTCTTTCGTATCCGGGCCTACACGGCCGGCGTGCTTTCGAGCTTCCTCGCCGCGGTCGGCCGCGGCGGCCTGATGTTCATCCTGGTCATCTGGCTGCAGGGCATCTGGTTGCCCCAGCACGGCTACAGCTTCGAGCGCACGCCGCTCTGGGCCGGCATCTACATGCTGCCGCTGACGGCCGGCATCCTGATCGCCGGTCCGCTGTCGGGCGTGCTCTCGGACCGCTTCGGGGCGCGGCCCTTCGCCACCGGCGGCATGCTCGCCATGGCGCTTGCCTTCGTGCTCCTCGAAGCACTGCCCATCGACTTCCCCTACTGGGCCTTCGCCGCGATCCTGCTGCTCGCCGGGCTCGCCATGGGCTGTTTCGCCTCGCCCAACCGGGCCGGCGTCATGAACAGCCTGCCCCCCGAGCACCGCGGCGCCGGCGGCGGCATGAACCAGACCTTTCAGAACTCGGCCCAGGTGCTCTCGATCGGCATCTTCTTCAGCCTCATGATCATCGGACTCGCTTCGGCCCTGCCGACGAGCCTGTTCCACGGCTTGCTGGGCGAAGGCGTGCCGGCGGCCGTCGCCGGCCGCGTCGCCGCCCTGCCCCCGGTCTCGACCCTCTTTGCCGCCTTCCTGGGCTACAACCCGATACAGCATCTGCTCGGCGCCGCGACGCTCGCCCACGTCTCACCCGCACACGCCGCCACGCTCACCGGCCGACGCTTCTTTCCGCAGCTCATCGCCCCGCCGTTCCGCTCGGGCCTGCACGCCGCCTTCGACTTTGCCATCGTCGCCTGCCTCGTCGCGGCCGCGGCTTCGTGGAGCCGGGGTGGGCGCTACGTGCACGAGGCCAAGGCGCGGCGTGCCGAGCCCGCGATCGACGCAGACGGACAGACTTCGGCATCCCGACATCGCGAAGCGGGACGCCGAAGCCGGCACCAGTGAGAGTCAACCGAAGGGAGCGCTCATGCCGGTCTCACGCCTCGACCCCAGCGGCACCGCCCTCGTCCTCATCGACCTGCAGCGCGGCATCGCCGGCTTTCCCGCCGAGCCGCACTCGGCCGCCGAGGTGATCGCTGCGGCGTCGAGACTGGCTGATGCCTTCCGCGCCGCGCAGGCGCCGGTCGTGCTCGTGCACGTCGCCCTGCGACCCGACGGCGGCGATCGCCTGCGGGTGCCTGTCGATGAGCAGCCGCCGGCCCGCCCGGCCTCACCCGACTTCGCCGAGATCGTGCCCGAGCTCGGGCCGGAAGAGCGCGACATCGTCGTGACCAAACGGCAGTGGGGCGCCTTCTACGGTACCGACCTCGACCTGCAACTGCGCCGCCGCGACATCGCCACCATCGTGCTGGGCGGCATCTCGACGAACTACGGCGTGGAGTCCACGGCACGCGACGCATACGAACGCGGTTATGCGCTGGTCTTCGTCGAGGACGCGATGAGCGCGCGCGGCGCGGCCGATCACGAGTTCGCCCTGACGCGGATCTTCCCCAGGATCGGGCGCGTCTCGACGACGAGCGAGGTGCTTGAGGCCATCGGAGCGCGCTGATACCTCGCGTGGGCCCGGCGCCGGCCCCGCCCGCAACGGTCGTGCTCGTGGCGCGAGCCCGGTAGTCACACCGGCCTCGCGGTCACTCTCGCGGCTCGCTCGTCTCGTCGCGGCCCAGGGCGTCCGCCAGATGGACCGCGAGCGAAGCACCCCGGGATGAAAGACCGAGCTTACGCCGCAGGTTCTTGCGGTGAAAGGCGACCGTGGCCGGAGAGACGAAAAGGGCCTCGGCGATCTCCCGTGAGCTGCTGCCCGCCCTGATGAGGTTCGCGATCTCACGTTCGCGCCGGCTCAAGTGGACGTGGCCGCCCAGGGCGTCGAGGGTCTGGGCAAGGGGCGCCGTCAGCTCGCGCAGGTTCTGCACGGCGGCATCGAGGTAGATCGCCTCGGGCGTGGCGACCAGCCTGCGGCGCAGAGTCTCGAGCAGCGGCACGATCAGCGTCTCGGCGTTTGCGACGATCGTGCGCTCGAGCTCGCGACGGTCGCGGTTGCGCTGCTCCAGAATGACGCGCAGGGCGGTGTTTGCATCCTCCAGGGCCTGCGCCTGGCGCTGCAGGGACTCCTGTGAGCTTTCCAGTGCCCGGCTCAGGTCGCGATGAGACGTGACGTCGGTGCCCAGGGCAAAGCAGATGCGCTGTCCGGCGACGATCCCCGGCACGAGCGTGAGGGCCAGCGCCTTCTGCGAGTCACCCACGGCAAGCTCGAGGCCGATGGCAACGACCGAGCCGCCGCCCGAGAGCGCTGCCCGGACCGCGGCCTGCGCTTGCCCGCCCCACAACCGCGCGACGGTCTCCCGCGCGAGCCCGTGGCGGTCCAGGCCGTGGAAGGCGAGACCGGCCTGGTTCGCGTCGAGAAAGCGGCCGTCGGGAGCGATCTGGAAGGCGGGGTTCACGGCCTGGGCAAAGAGCGAACGGTACAGCTCCGCGGCCTCGCGCTGCGCTTCGGTGGCCTCGTGACTTGCCGTGATATCGCGGATCGCGCCGATCATGTTGGTCGGCCGACCGTCGCCGCCCTTGATGACGACGCCGCGGTCGTGCACGTAGATCACGCTGCCGTCGCCGCGGCACATGCGGTAACGGCCGTCGTAGACGTCGTCCTGCGCCGCTGCCCTCAGGTTGTTCTCAAGGGCCCGCGCACGGTCGTCGGGATGGACGCGCTCCAGCCAGCCGGCCAGGGTCCGCGGCAGCTCGCCCGGCGTCAGGCGCAGAAGGCGATCGATCTGGCTCGACATCTCGAGCCGGTCGCTGGCCAGATGCCAGTCGTAGTAGGCATCGAAGACGGCGTCGACGAAGGCCCTCAGGCGGACCTCGCTGAAGGCCGCTGCAGGTTGCTCAGGGATCGCCGCGCTCCAGGGAGCCGTGGGTGGAAAATACTACTATTAAGCCCCCATTATACCCCCAACATACTCGGCAGGCCATCCTTTACAGTCGCGCCATGACCATCGTCAGCGTGACGGGGAGGCAGAAGATGATGGAGCTCGGACTCGAATCCACCGGACGGACCGTCTATGCGCAGGACGGCATCAAGATCGGCAAGTTCAAGGGGCTTCTGGGCGACGGGCAGCCCTACCTCGTCATCGGTCGCTTTCTGTCGCGTGACCTGCTGATCCCGGCAGATCTGGCGGCGGAGTCGGGAGACCGTCTGGTCGTGCCCTTCCGCAGCTCCTTCCTGGACAGCGCCCCGGAGATCAAGGCCAAGGGTGAGCTCCGCGAAGAAGATCGCGCCCGGCTGGAGCGCTTCTACCGGGCCAAGACGACGAGCTGAGCGGGCGCGCAGACTGCCTCGCGCGCGAACGGGCCCGATCGCCTTTGGCCGCCTGCCTTGGACCGCAGGTCCCGCCCCCGTGGATCTGCGGTCCAGCCACGTGTGACCCTCGGCGAAAGCGAGGCCCGCGCCGCACGCTGCGCCGCACGGCGCCGCATGGCCTGCAGAGCCGCCGCCCTGTGGGGCGACTCCCGAGACGCCGGACCTGCCAGTACGAGCGGGCCCTATGCCTGCTCGCCGCGGTCACCGTCGACCGGGCGCGCGCCCGTTGCCTTCAATGATGGAAGTCGCCGCGTTCGCACGGCAGGTCCGTCGGCCGCGTCCCGGTCCATGGCAGGCAGCGTGACGGTGACGACGAGCCCGCCGGTCGCCGGCCCCTCGGCAGTGACCGACCCACCGTGCGCCTCGCTCACCGCCGCGACGATCGCCATGCCCAGCCCCGAGCCGCCCTCCCCTCTGCTGCGCGAGGTGCCTCGCCGATAGAAACGCTCGAAGAGGTGAGGGACCTCCTCGCGAGGTATGACCTCACCGCCGTTCGCGATGCGCAGCGTCACCCGAGCGTCGGCCATGGCCGTCGACACCTGGATCGTGCTGGCCGACGTCGCGTACTTCACGGCGTTCGCGACGAGATTGTCGACCAGGCGCTCGAGCAGCGCGCGATCGCCCCGTACCGGCGTCGGCCGCAGATCGAGCAGGAACGACAGCTCGCGCGCTTCGCTCTCAAAGGAATGGCGCCTCAGCGTCTCCAGCATCACCGAGTCCAGCTCCACGGGCTCGTGTCCTATGTCACGCTCGCTCTCGGCCAGGATGAGCAGCTTGTCGACGACGTCCTCGGCGCGCGCCACCGCGCTGCGCACCGTCTCTCCCATCGCCCGCAGCTCCTCGGGCGAAGCGCGCCGGTCGGCCAGCGTGACCTCGACCTCGGTGCGCATGATGGCCAGTGGCGTGCGCAGCTCGTGCGACGCGTTGGCCACGAACTCACTCTGGGTCTCGAAAGCGGTCTCGAGGCGCCCGAGCATGGCGTCGAACGTGTCGGCCAGGCGGCGCAGCTCGTCCTTGGGACCGGCCATCGCGATGCGCTCGTGCAGGGTACTGGCCGATGCGCGCTCGGCGGCCGTCGCGATCTGCCCCAGCGGCCGGAGCATGCGGCCCGAGATCACCCACCCGAGAGCCACCGACACGAGCGCGGCGGCGGCCAGTGCCACGAAGGCGATCGCCGTCAGGCCGCGCAGGAGCTGGGAGACGACCTGGTCCTGTACGCTGCGGGTGAAGCCGCGCAAGGTCTCCTGGCCGCCGCCGGGCGCGGGCATGCGACTCGAGAGGTAGCGCTGAGAGAGGCCAAGGTGCTCGGCCACGTGCTCGAGGAACTCGCCGGGGTTGTGGATCAGGACCTGACGCACGAGCACGTAGCTGATCGCGATCAGCAGGAAGCCGACGACGAAGAACGCCGCGCCGTAGGAGAGCGTGAGGCGCAGGCGCAGGCTCAGGCCGGGAAGCCTCACAGCCGGTAACCGGCGCCGGCCACCGTCTCGATGAGCGGCGGCTCGCCGAGCTTGCGGCGTAGCGTCATCATGGTGACCCGGGCGACGTTGGAGAAGGGGTCCGTGTACTCGTCCCAGACCCGCTCGAGCAGCTCCTCGCTCGAGACGAGCGCGCCCTCGGCCGCAAGCAGGACCTCGAGCACGCCGAACTCCTTGTTGGTGAGATCGAGCTCGCGTTCCGCGCGCCAGGCCTTGCGAGTCGCGGGGTCGAGCCTCACGCCCAGGCGCTCGAGCACGGCAGGTCGCGGACTGCCGGGGCGGCGCGCCAGCGCCCGCAATCGCGCGACGAGCTCCTCGAACGCGAAGGGTTTGCCGAGGTAGTCGTCGGCGCCGAGGTCGAGCCCGGCGACCTTGTCCTGCAGCCGGCCGGCCGCGGTCAACATGAGGATGCGCGTCTCGGCGCGCTCGGCGCCGAGACGCCGACACACCTCGTCGCCGTGGAGCGCCGGCAGGTTGCGATCGAGCACCACGACGTCATAGGAGTTCACGAGCGCCTTCTCGAGTCCGGAGGCTCCGTCGAAGGCAAGATCGACGGCCATGCCGGCGCGGCGCAATCCGCGAGCGATCGCCTGGGCCAAAGCCTGTTCGTCTTCGATGACTAGGACGCGCATTTCTGAACTCAGGTCCGTTCGTGACGCTGGGCCACCCGATCGCCATCTTCACCCGTCAGGTGTAAGGCCGGCGTAAGGGCCAGGCGTAGTGCACTTTACGCGGAGCTTACAGGCTCCCGGGTAGCATGCCGTGCGACGATCACCAGCCCCACGCTCATGGGAGGCTCACTCAGGATGACAGAATCGCACAACGATGGCCGGGAAACGGCGGCCGGCCTCGAGGACGAGCTCGTCGGCAAGGTCCTCGGGCTGGAGCCCGACACGCGGCCCGTCGTCCTCTCCACCCACGACCTGACCAAGCGCTTCGGCAACGCCCTGGCCGTCGACCGCCTCAACCTCACGGTCCACCGCGGCGACGTGTTCGGCTTTCTGGGCCCCAACGGCGCCGGCAAGACGACCACGATCCGCATGATCTGCGGCCTCATCTATCCGACGAGCGGCTACGCGATGGTGGCCGATCACCGCGTGCCCGACGACAAGACCGAGGCGCTGCGCCACATCGGCGGCTTCGTCGAGGTGCCGGCCTTCTACGCCAACATGAGCGCGCGCCGCAACCTGCGCCTGATGGGCTCGCTGAACGCGCGCGTCGACGAGCGCCGCATCGACGAAGTGCTCGACGTCGTCGGCCTGCGCGAGCGCGCCGACTCGAAGATCGGCGACTACTCGCACGGCATGAAGCAGCGCCTGGGCATCGCCAACGCGCTCATCAACGAACCCGAGCTCGTCGTCTTGGACGAGCCCACGAGCGGCCTCGACCCGCAGGGCATGAAGGACGTGCGCGAGCTCGTGCGCGAGCTCGGCCGGCGCGGCACGACCGTCTTTTTGTCGAGCCACCTGCTGCACGAGGTCGAGCAGGTCTGCAACCGGGCCGCCATCCTGAACCGCGGGCAGGTGGTGGTCGAAGGACCGGTGAGCGAGCTGCATCCGGAGCACTCCGCCGTGAAGCTGCTCACTTCAGACCAGGCCAAGGCACGCGCCGTCGTGGCCGGTCTCGTCGGCGAACAGCACGTCAGCCTCGACGAGGAGTACCTCGTCACGCAGGCCGACGACGGCACGGTGCGCGAGATGGTCGCCCGCCTCGTGGCCGCCGGCATCGGCATCGACGCCGTGATCCCGGCCCGCGAGCAGGGCCTCGAGGACTTCTTCCTGGGGCTCACCCAGAGCTCGGACGTCGACACGGCCGGCGCCGCCGGCGTGAGCGGAGGTGCCCGATGATGCTGCTGCACCGCGAGCTCGTCAAGCTCGTCCATCAGAAGCGCAGCTACGTGGGCTGGGGCGGGCTGCTCGCGGTGCCCCTACTAGTCAGCCTGGCGCTCTACCTGAACCGCAACAACCACCACAACGGCGGCGGCCCAGGTGGGATCGTCTCGCTTGCGCGCCACGACGGCCTCTTCATGCCAATCGCCGCCATCCTTTTGCTCTCGGCCTTCCTGCTGCCGCTGCTGGCGGCAATGGTGGGCGCCTACCAGCTCGCCGGTGAGTCGGAGACCGGCACGATCAAGACCTGGCTCATGCACGCGATCAGCCGCGGCGGCGTGCTCGCCTCGAAGTGGGGCATCGCCATGATCTACATGGCGATCGGCCTTGCGCTCGTCTTCGCCGGCGGCCTGATCGGCGGTGGGATCGCCTTCGGGCTGCACGCCCCGCTGCTGCTGTCCGGCCAGACCGTCAGCATCGGCCACGGCCTCTGGCTGACGCTGCTCTCGTTCCTCTACGTCTTCGTCGCCGTGACCTGCGTGCTCTCGCTGGCCCTGCTGTTTGCCACCTTCACCAACTCGAGCCTGACCGCGGCGATCGCCGCCCTGGTCGTGTTCATCGTGATGGGTATCCTCGGGGCCTTCAGCTACTTCGACTTCCTCAAGCCCTACCTGTTCACCAGCCACACCGACGCCTGGCAGGGTTTTCTGAGCCAGCCGATCGACTGGCATCCGATCTGGACCGGGCTCGTGACCTTCGCGATCTACATCGCCGTCCTCATGACCGCCGCGTGGTACCAGTTCCGCCGCAAGGACATCCTGGTGTAGCGGCGAGAGAGCGGCCCCGCAAAGAGAGCAGTCACGAGAAGACCGTGTGGACCGACCTCGTCGTCCGCGCGATGGCCGGCACGACACAGACGCCGTTCAAACGGCGAGGCGCCCCGGAACAGCGGCCTCGTCCCTGGCTCCGGCGTGGGCAGCCTGCTCAGCGGGCAGAATGCAGCACCGACCAGTCCAGCGGTCTGCTGATGGGCCGCTGCGGCCCGCTCGCTCGATGAGAGCGGCATCGACAACACCGGAGGCACAGACCAAAGCGGTGGACGACGGACGGCACGACACCCCTGGTGCGTGGTCGATCCGCGGCGGGCGACGCGCGGCGCGGCTCCACGGCCGCCACGGCGCAGACCTCCCGCGGACCTGACTCATGCAGCTGCTCGTCAACGGCCTCGTCACCTGGTGCGTGCACGTCATCACGGTCTTCGGCCTGCCCGGCATCTTCGCCCTCATGTTACTCGAGAGCGCCTGCATCCCGATCCCAGCCGAGGCGACCATGATGTTCGCCGGCTTTGCCGTGAGCCAGGGCAAGCTCTCGCTGGTCGCGGCCGTCGCGGTCGGCGTAGCCGGCAACGTGGCCGGCGCCTGGCTGGTTTACGAGCTCGGCCTCCGCGGCGGGCGGCCCTTGATCGACCGCTACGGCCGGTACGTGCTCCTGCGCCACGAGCACGTCGAGCTCACTGAGCGCTGGTTCGCCAGGTACGGGTCCGTCAGCGTCTTCGTGTGCAGGCTCCTGCCGGTCGTGCGCAGCTTCGTCTCGCTGCCCGCTGGAGTGGCCCGCATGCCGCTCTGGCGCTTCACGCTCTACACCGCCGCCGGCTCGCTGCCGTTCATCGCCTTCCTCGCCTGGCTGGGCGTCAAGGTCGGCGCCAACTGGCGCTCGTTCGGGCAGAACTTCAAATGGCTCGACTACGTCGTCGTGGCCGGCCTGGCGGCGATCGTCGCCTGGGCGGTCGTGCGCGACCTGCGGCGCCGGCGCGCCGCCTCGAGCTGAGACGACCGGAAAGGGAGGGAGCGCAGAATCTGATGCACCATCACATCTACCATATGAGCTACTTCCAGGCGATCGTGATCGGCATCATCCAGGGCATCGGCGAGCTCTTTCCGGTCTCGAGCCTGGGGCACACGGTGCTCGTCCCGTCCTGGTTCGGCGGAAGCTGGGCGAAGCTCGTCTCGCAGGAGTCGATGGCCGAGAGCCCCTACCTGGCGTTCGTCGTCGGGCTGCACCTGGCCACGGCCCTCGTGCTCCTTGGCTTCTACGTGCGCGAGTGGGCCCGCATGGTCACCGGGTTCTTCGGCACGATCGCACGGCGCCGCATAGCGACCGATGCCGAGCGCCTCGCCTGGCTGATCGTGGTGGCGACCATCCCCGTCGGCATCCTCGGCCTGGCCTTCGAGCACGAGTTCCGGGTGCTGTTCGCCAAGCCGCTCGCCGCCGCGCTGTTCCTCATGGCAAACGGCGTCATCCTGCTCGCCGGCGAGACCTACCGGCGGCGCAACGTCGCCAGGGCGGCGGCGCCGATGCCCGCCACGCCGCAGGGGAGCAGCCGCGCGACGCGACCGGCTGGGGCCGCGCGGCCTGCGCTCGCCGCGGCCGCAGCAGCGCACGCCGCAGGCGCTCCCGCCGTACGCTTTCGCGATGACGCCATCGTGCCGATGGACGCGGGGGCCGAGCACGCGCTCGCCGGCATCGGCTGGGTGAGCTCGGGGGTGATCGGCGGCGCGCAGGCGCTGGCCCTGCTGGCCGGCATCAGCCGCGAAGGCGTGGCCATGGTCGGCGGCCTCTTCCGCGGCCTCGACAACGAGAACGCGCTGCGCTTCTCGTTCCTGCTCTCGACGCCGGTGATCTTCGCGGCGGGCATCCTCAAGGTGCCCGATCTGACAGGGCCGCTCGGGGCGGGCATCCGCGGACCCGTGCTGGCCGGCGCGGTCGCCGCGGCGGGGGCGTCGCTGTTTGCGATCGTCTTCCTCTCTCGCTACTTCAAGACCCGGACACTGCTGCCGTTCGCGGTCTACTGCCTGGCCTTCGGCCTGGTGTCGGCAGTGCGCTTCGGCATGTTCTAGGCCGACCCGACTCGGCCCGAAGAAGGCGCCTCGGCACGAGCGCTCAGGGAGCCGGCCCTCTCGGCCGTGGGAGCATCCCCGCCGATCTCCCCCTGAGGAGCGGGCAACGAAGGCTTACGATCGAGACTCGGCCTGGCGGTGAGCGGCTCGAAACGCCCGGTGCATCGAAGAGGAGGAGCCGTCGGGGTCTCGAGGCGATGTGCAGGGTCGCTCAGGTCCGCACGCACCGTTGTCGATACCACCAAGCGTCATGGACGCTCCGCGCACGCGATCCGTTGAGAACGGCCGCTGGCTGGGGATCTCGGCCGCGGCCGAGCTGCTCGGCCTGAGCCGGAGCACGCTGCGCCGCTGGGACGCGTCGGGCCGGCTGCCCTGCTCCCGCACGGCCGGCGGGCAGCGCCGCTTTCGCCGCGCGGACCTGGAGCGTCTCCTGACCGCATCGCCGCAGGGTGGCGCTGCGCGGGCCGCCCATCCCTCGTTCGTGACACCTCGCACGAAGAGTGCGCGGGGCGGCATCGCCGCTCTCGACGCGGCCGGCTGGGAGATCCTGAAGACACTGCAGGAGGGCATCCTCGTCATCGACGCGCAAAGCCACGTCATCGTCGAGGTCAATCCCGCCGCCGCCGCCCTGTTCGGCGCCGACCGCGGCGCCATCGTCGGACACGTGTGTCACCGGTTCGTGTGTCCGAAGGAACGCGGCCAGTGCCCGATCAGCGACCTCGGCCAGACCATCGACCGCGCCGAACGGGTCCTGGTGACGGCCGACGGCCGCCTGCTGCCGGTGCTCAAGACGGTGACGACGATGAGCAGCGGCGGTCGCGAGTACCTGGTCGAGAGCCTGCTCGACATGAGCGAGCTCCGCCAGTTCGAGGAGCACAACGCCCGCATGACCGCGCTCCTCGAGTCGAGCCAGGTCCTGACCACCCGGCTCGAGTCCCAGCTCGAGCTGCGGCGGGTCCTGCTCGAGCTGAGCGGCAGCCTGATCACCGCCCAGAACCACGACGAGGCCTTCTCGCGCATCGCGACCCTCGTGCGGCGCGTCGTCGACTACGACTGTCCGAGATCCGCCTGGTCGACCCCGCCGCTCAGGAGCTCTACTGCGGGTACATGACCGGCGCGGACTCCACCTCGGCGGCGAGCTGGCGCGCGCCTCTGGACGAGGGCGTGAGCGGCTGGGTCGTACGCCACAACGAAGCGCAGCTCGTCAACGACATGCTGACCGACCCGCGCGGCGTGCTCGTGGCCGGCACCGAGGCGGAGCCCCAGGCGTCGATCATCGTGCCGCTCACCGTGGGCGACGAGGTCATCGGCGTGCTGGCCCTCGACCGGACGGGCGGTCGCACCTTCGGCGCCGACGAGGTGGAGCCGGCCAAGCTCTTCGCCAACCTCGCGGCGATCGCCATTCAGAACGCGCGCCAGTACGAGAACGTCAGGCACGTGCACACGAGCAACCTGCGCACCCTCTGCACGGCGCTCAACGCCAAGGACTACTACACGCTGGGACACACGGCTCGCGTCGCGGCTTACGTCGTGCTGCTCTGCCGCGAGCTGGGCTGGCCCGACGAGGTCGTCCGCTCTCTCGGTGAGGCCGCCTATCTGCACGACATCGGCAAGATCGCGATCTCGGACCGGATACTCACCAAGGCGGGCAAGCTCAACGATCGCGAGTGGGCGCTCATGCGTCAGCATCCGGTCCTGAGCGCCGAGATCGTCCGGCCGCTGTACGGCGACGATATCGTGCTCGGGGTGCGGCACCATCACGAGCGCTACGACGGACGCGGCTACCCCGACGGGCTCGCCGGAGAAGACATACCGGCGATCGCGCGCGCGATGTGTGTCGCCGACTCCTACGACGCCATGTCGTTCGAGCGGCCTTACCACCGCGGCCTGAGCTACTCGCAGTGCAGGGACGAGCTCGAGCGCTGCAAGGGATCGCAGTTCGACCCGTCCATGGCCGACGCCTTCCTGCGCGTCCTCGACCGGATCGCCGGGCTGCGCTCCCGCGCCCTTGTCATCGCCGAGCAGGCCGCCGCGCAGATCGACGGCGACCTGCACAGCGAGCTGGCCGCGCAGGGTGCGGAGGGCGACGACGCGTATCGTCGCATCGTCGCCGGCTTGCGCGCCGTGCGCAGCGCCAACCCCGACGTGCGGTTCATCACGACGATGGCCGAGCGCGACGGGCGCTATGTCTTCGTGTGCGACACAGAGACGGACGAAAGCTATCGCTCGCATCTCGGCGACGAGGTCGTCAACGACGAGGAGATCGCCCACGTCCTGGCCGGCGAGCGCCCCGACCTCTGCGTGATCGCGGCCGACGAGTTCGGCGTGTGGAACAGCGCGATGGCGCCGATCCGGCGGCGGAGCGGCGACATCGTCGGCGTCGTGACGGTGGACATCGCGGCCTACGAGACGGCCGAGGAGAGCGGCCTGTACGGCGACTCTACCGACACGGTCACGGGCCTCCTGCGCGGGGCCGCCGAGCGTGTCACACGAGCCGAGCTCGACGCGACGGTCGACGCGCTCACCGGACTGGCCAACCATCGACACTTCCACGAGCGCCTTGCTGCCGAGCTCACGCAAGCGCAGTCGGCGGACGCCGAGCTGTCGCTCGTCCTGTGCGACGTCGACCGCTTTGCGGCGTGCAACGCACTCCTTGGCTACACGAAGGGCGACGAGGTCCTGCGCGGTCTTGCCCAGGTGATCGAGCGAACGCTGGGCCGTGGTGGTCTTTGTGCGCGCCTCGGTGGCGACGAGTTCGCCGTGGTCCTGAGCGGCGCCGGCAGCGGCGCCGCGCTCGAGGCGATCGAGTCGTTGCGCGCGGCCGTCGCGGCAGCCGGGCTGGGCCATCCGTCGGCGCCGCTCACCCTCGGCGTCGGTGTGGCGACGTTCCCATCGGATGCCACCGACAAGGAGGCGCTGCTGGGCACGGCGAGATGGGCGGCCAGCCTGGCGAAGATCCGCGGCGGCGACTGCGTCGTGACCTGTGCCGAGCGACCGCAGGCGCAGTTCGAGGGTCGCCGCAGCGAAGCCGTTCGCTACCTGGCGCTCATGGCCGAGCTGGCCCACGCCAAGATGCTCTACGGTGAGAAGCACGCCGAGGCCGTCGCCCGCCTGGCGATCGCCCTGGCGGTCGACCTCGGGCTCGGCCAAGGCGAGGCTGCCGACGCCGGCGACGCGGCGCGCCTGTGCGACATCGGGCAGTTCGCCACCCCCGGCGAGGTGCTGGGCAAGGCCGGATCGCTGTCGCAGGAGGAGTGGCGGCTCGTCTGCGAACACCCGCGCGCCGGCGAGCGCCTGCTGAGAGGCATGGACCTCGACGCGGTGGCCGACGCCGTCGCCCATCACCACGAGCGGTTCGACGGGACCGGCTATCCATCGCGCCTGAAGGGCGAGGATATCCCCCTGGGCGCCCGCATCGTGGCCGTTGCCGCGACCTTCCAGGCGCTCGTCAACCGCAGGCCGTATCGGCTCGAACAATCACAGGAGTCGGCCCTCGAGGAGATGCGACGCTGCGCCGGCAGCCAGTTCGACCCCTCTGTGGTCGAGGCCCTCGAGAGAGTGCTGTCGCACGGCGGGAGTGCCTCGTGACGGCGCCGGCCTGTTCGAGGTAGTACCCGGCCGACGAGCGCGGGCCGCTTCGCCGCCCGAGCGAACATGCGGTATGGTTCGGGCAGTGACCGAGACACCCTCGCTCACCGACGTCTTCCGTGCGACCCCCCGAAAGGTGACGCGAGCTTGAGCAGCACAGACATCGCCACAGGCGTGGCTCCCACCGCATCGATCGGACGCGACGATCTCGCCGCGGCCCGGCGCCGCGTCGCGGCGGCCTACGATCCTGCCCTGCTCGAAGCGGCCGGCCATCGCCTGGCCGAACTGCTCGCCGCCCACCTCGACAGCGCCGAGCGCAGCGTGGGCCCCGTTCTGCCCTGGGTCGATCCTCCCGAGGGCATCGCCCGGGCGGCCGCGCTGCTGCAGGGCGCGACCGGGGCCGACCTGCCCGACGCCTTCGCCCGGCTGGTGCAGACCATGCTCGAGCGAGGCCTGAACCTGCACGACCCGCGCTACATCGGCCATCAGGTGGCCGCGCCCGTGCCGCTCGCCGGTCTGTTCGACGCCGTCGGCTCGGTCACCAACCAGGTGATGGCCGTCTACGAGATGGGGCCGTGGGCGACCGCCGTCGAACAGGCCCTGATCGGCGAGCTCGGCTCGACCATCGGCTGGGCACCCGGCTCCTTTACCGGGGCGATCACTCACGGCGGCTCCCTCGCCAACCTGACCGCTCTGCTGACCGCCCGCAACGTGGCGCTCGGCGACGTCTGGGAGCGCGGGCTGGCCGGCGACCGGGCTCAGCCCGTCCTCGTGACCCACGCCGATGCGCACTACAGCGTGGCCCGCGCCGCCGGCATCCTCGGCCTGGGCAGTGGGCAGATCCGTCGCGTCGCGCTCGACGGGCAGGGGCGCATGGACCCCGGGCGGCTCGACGACCTCCTGGCCGCCCTGCAGGCCGACGGGCGGCCGGTCGTGGCCGTCAGCGCCTGTTCCTGCGCCACCCCCACGGGAGCCTTCGACCCGCTCGAGGAGATCGCCGCCGTCTGCCGCGAGCACCGGGTCTGGCTGCACGTCGACGCCGCCCACGGAGGGGCGGCCCTGCTGAGCGACCGGCACCGGCACCTCGTCGCCGGCCTGGACCAGGCCGACAGCGTCACCTGGGACGCTCACAAGATGCTCTTCGTGCCGGGGCTGTGCGCCTTCGTCTTCTACCGCGACAAGCGCCGCGGCTTCGAGGCGTTCCGGCAGGATGCCCCCTATCTCTTCGATCCGGCCGCCCCCGGCCTGGCCGACTACGATAGCGGCATCAGGACCGTGGAGTGCACCAAACGGGCGGCCGCGTTCGGGCTCTGGGGCGTGTGGTCGCTGTTCGGCCGGCAGCTCTTCACCGACATGGTCGACGTCACTTTCGGCCTCGGCCGCACGTTCTACGAGAAGCTGGCGGCGGCCGACGACTTCGTCCCGCTGCACGAGCCGCAGTGCAACATCGTCGTGTTCCGCCACGTTCCCGACGGCCTGCGCGACGCACCGAGCGACCGCATCGGACCGTTCCAGCTCGAGCTGCGCCGCCGCGTCATCGAGTCGGGTGAGTTCTACATCGTGCCGATCGAGCGCGACGGCGTCGGCGCGCTGCGCGTCACGATCATCAACCCGCTCACGACGGCCGACCATCTCGACCAGCTTCTGGACGCCCTCCGCCGGCACGGCCGCGAGCTGCTGCAGGCGTGAGCGCGACCTGGTGACGCGGCCTTGCCTCGCCGCAGCTCGCGCCGCTACCGCCGCCGCCATCCGCCGCAGCGCACCTCGACGCGCGACCGGCTCGCACTGAGCGGCGCCGGCGGGCTGCCGCGCGCGGTGCGCTGGACCCTGGCCGGCGTCGTCGTGGCCCTGATCCTGGCGCTGATCGACACCCGCACCGGCCTGCTGCGACGGGGCCGTTCTCCGGAGCTGGCGCTGATCGTCGACGCCCTGCTCCTGGGCGTCGGGGCGCTGGTCTGCGGCGCGCTCCTGTGGCGCGCATCGCGAGGGCGCGACCGCCGCCGCTGACCCTCCCGCCTCGCGGTGTGCGGTCGGCCGCTCGCGGGCACGAAAGGGTATGCGGCAAGTCGATCGTGACGCAGCAACCCGGGCCCGGCTGGAGCAGCACCGGGCGGCCTCGGAGCGCCAGGATGCCGAGGCCGAGAGCGCGATCTACGCCACGGGTGCGATCCTCGACTATCCTCAGTCGGGTGAGCGCTTTCCCAGCCGAGCGCATATCCGGGCGCAGCGCGACGGTCACCCCGCCGGACGCCACTTCGCCGTCCGTCGGGTCCTGGGCGGCGGCGATATCTGGCTGAGCGCGTGCGTCATCACCTACGACGGCGCGCCGACCTACTCGGTGAGCATCATGGAGTTCACGGGCGGCCTCGTCACCCATGAGACCCGGTACTTCGCCGACCCCTTCGAGGCGCCTGCCTGGCGGGCAGCTCTGGGGAAGCGAGCCCCGGCAGAGATCCCTGACGGCCTACGGCTGCCCAACGGCAAGGAGAGACGATGGCGACTGCAGACGTGACCCCATTCCCCACACCCGAGCCGGAGCTCCTGGGACGGAGCGTCGTCGTGGTCGGCGGCAGCGCCGGGATCGGCTTCGAGGTCGCCCGGCGCGCGCGCGCCGCGGGCGCCGACGTGACCCTGACCGGCCGCGACGTCGACCGCCTGAAGCAGGCGGGCACCGAGCTCGGCGCCGGTCGCGTCGCCGCCTTCGACGCGACCGACTCGGCGGCGGTCGCCCGGTTCTTCAGAGAGCTGCCGGGGCCGGTCGACCACGTGATGGTCACCGCCGGCCGGCCACACTACGGGCGCCTCGCCGACATGGACGAGACGGAGATGCGCGAGGCGCTCGACGAGCACTTCATGCTGACGCTCGAGGTCGCCCGCAGCGCGCCCGGCAAGGTGCGCCCCGGGGGCTCGCTCGTGTTCGTGGGCGGCACAGGCGGCCGGCGCCCCGCGCTCGGCCTCGTGATCGCCTCGACCGTCACCGTGGCGATGCCCGCCCTGATCGCCAACCTCGCCCTCGAGCTCGCGCCGATCCGCGTGAACCTGATCGCCCCCGGCTTCGTCGACACGCCGCTGTCGGCCGCGCTCCTGGGCGACGAGCTCGACAAGCGACGCCGCGAGCTGCGCGACGCGCTGCCGATCGGGCGGGTGGTCGGCCCCGCCGACGTCGCGGCGCTCGCCGTGCACCTGATGACCAACACGGCCCTCACCGGCGCGACCTACGACATCGACGGCGGCCAGCAGCTCGTCGCCGCCTAGCCACCCGGACCCCCGACGACCGGGGGCACGCGACCTTGAAAGGCGGTTCCCATGCGCTCCGACATCGTCCCCGGCGGCATCTTCCCCGACTACGAGCTGCCCGACCACGAGAACGTGCCCCGCAAGCTCAGCGAGCTGCAGGGCGACGATCCCCTCATCCTCACGCTCGCCCGCGGCCACTACTGCCCCAAGGAGCACCAGCAGCACCTGCAGCTCGCCGCCTTCGCTTCGCAGATCGCGGTGGCCTACACGCGGATCGTGACGATCGCGACCGACGATCACCACACCCTGCAGGAGTTCCGCGCTTCGGTCGGAGCTCAGTGGCCTTTCCTCTCCGACCCCAGGCGCATCGTGCAGAAGGACCTCGAGATCCAGGAGTACACCGACCCCGAGCACGATCCGATGATCCCGCACACGCTCGTGCTCGAGCCAGGGCTCGTCGTCTACAGCGTCTACAACGGCTACTGGTACTGGGGGCGTCCCTCGGTCGAGGACCTGCGCCGCGACCTGCGCGCCGTCACCCGCGCTATCCGCCCGGACTGGGATCTCGACGCGCCGGGCCTGCGCGAGGCCTGGGAGGCCCACGACTACTCGCAGTTCCACGGCTGGGATCGGCGCTCCCCCGACGAGACGTCGACCTCGCGCGAGGACCGACCGGCAGCGTGATCGTGAGCGGGTCTCGAGCAGCCGGCAGACACGAAGGAGGCGACGAGTGACTCCACCCGAGGGCGACGCGCGCGTCGCCATCGTCACCGGTGCTTCACGGGGGATCGGAGCCGAGGTCGCTGCTGCGTTTCGCGCACTGGGCTACGCGGTGGTGGGCACGGCTCGCGCGATGCCGGGCTCGAAGGACCCCGGCCTGCTCACCGTGTCGGGGGACATCGCCGAAGCCGAGACCGCTCAACGAGTGGTCGGGCTGGCGCTCGAGCGCTTCGGACGGATCGACACCCTCGTCAACAACGCCGGCCTCTTCATCGGCAAGCCCTTCACCGAGTACACCCCGGCCGACTACGCCGCCATGACGGCGGTCAACCTGACCGGGTTCTTCCACATCACCCAGCGCGCGATCCGACAGATGGCCGACCAGCGGCACGGCCACGTCGTGAATGTCACGACCAGCCTCGTCGACCACGCCAGAAGCGCCTCCCCCGCCGCTCTGGCGTCGTTGACGAAGGGCGGGCTCGACGCGGTCACGCGGTCGCTCGCCATCGAGTACGCCGCGCGTGGGGTGAGGGTGAACGCCGTCTCCCTTGGAGTGATCCGGACGCAGATGCACGACGACCCTGACCTGTACCAGGGCCTCGCCGCCCAGCACCCCCTGGGCAGGATGGGCGACGTCGGCGACGTCGTCGGCGGGATCATGTACCTCGAGCAGGCGACGTTCGTCACCGGCGAGACCCTGCACATAGACGGCGGCCAGGCCGCCGGACACTGACCCGGCGCTCGGGTTGCGGGCCGCCCCGGCCGATCGACCGGGTCACCGGTCACCTGCCTCGGCCGGCGGGCCGCGCAGCGGCCCGCCGGCCTCAACTTCCACCCTCACGAAGCCGATAGTCTGCCTGCGGGCATGAGGGTGCTCGCCTGCTTGTGCTGTTGAGTCGTCCCGAGAGGGTGACATGCTCGACCCGACGTCACGATGCGATGCTCCCCGGTCGTCCGACGCAGGCTCCCGTCTGGCGATCGCGGTCGCGACCTGCGCGAGTGCGAGCGCCCTCCTGGTGCTTGCGTTCGCGCGCGCGGCGGCCGCCGGGCCGACGGCGGCCACGCTCGTCTGGGCGGTGCCGGCGGTCTTTGCCGCCGCCGTCTTCTGGAGCCTCAGCCGCAGCGAAGGGGCGGACCGGCTGCGCTCGTCGTGGCGACTCGCCGCCCTCGGCTGCCTCGTCGAGCTGGCGGGTGCCGCCGCCATTCTCGCCGCCTGGCCCTCGGGCAGCCCGCCGGCGACCGCGACAGCCGCCTCCCAGACCGCGTGGCTGGTCGGTGCGGCTCTCGTGCTGGCCGGCGTGGCGGTCCCGATCTCTGCGGGACTGCCCGGCTCGCGGATCCCGGTCAGCGCGATGGTCGATGCGGCGGTCCTGGCGCTGGCGATCGTCGGCCTCGTCATCCGCTACACCATCACTCCCGCCTACACCGCCGCGCCGGTGCACCACGGCTTCATCGGCGGCCTCGTCGTGGCCTGCCTCGACGCCGTCCTCGTGCTCGTATGCTGCGTCCTGCTGTTCGTGCTGCCCCTGGGCCGGGCGTCGTGGGCCTGGCGGCTGCTGCTCGGCGGCCTCATGGTGCTGCTCTTCTCGGGGCTGTTCGTCGCCGAGCTCGCCGCCGCCCAGCACGTCGGCCTGCTGACCCACGGCGACGTCCTGCAGGGCGCCGGCCTGGCCCTGCTGGGCCTGACGGGTTTGGTCGCCCGCCGCTCGCTCGCCGGCGGGCCGCCGCCGGCGCCCGCCCCTCTCATCGACCAGGACGAAGACGACCGCGCCGGGCGCTGGCAGCAGGTGTGGCACTTCGTCCTGCCGGCGATCGCCCTGCCGCTCGCCGGCTGGCTGCTCTATGCGGAGAGCATGGAGCCGCGCGCCGACGCCGACGACCTTCTCGAGATCGTCCTGCTCGCCGTCATGGCCGCGCTCCTCATCGCGCGCCAGTACGTCCATCTGATGCAGGTACGCCGTCACGCTCGGCGTCGCGCCGCGCTCATCAAGACGCTGACCGGCCAGAACCGGCGCCTCGACTCGCTGCTCGACGCCAGCCGGGCGATGAGCTCGAGCCTGGTCGTCGACGAGGTGCTCGCCGCCCTTGCCCGTAAGGCGGCCGGGGCGCTGCAGGCCAACGACTGCGTCATCTTCGTCTACGACCCGGCGAGCGACACGCTCACCGCGCGTGCCTTCTTCGAGAATCAGATCTCGACCTACGACTCGCTCGGCATCCCGTTCCCGCTCGCGACCTACCCTCTGGGGCGCGAGAGCCTGGCGAGCGACCGCGCCTTCGTGGAGCTGTTGTCCGACCCCGCGATCGACCCGGAGAGCCGTGCTTCCATGGAGGAGTGGGGCGAGCTGAGCTGCCTCACCGTGCCGCTGCGCTTTCGCGGCGAACCGATGGGCATCCTCGTCGTCACCGAGGCCGCGTTCGAGCGGCGCTATACGCCCGACGAGCTCGCCCTGGCCGAGGCGCTCGGCGAGCAAGCGGCGGCCGCCATCCACAACGCCCTGCTCCACGAACGCCTCGCCGAGCGGGCTTGCCGCGAGCGGCTGGTCAACGAGCTCAGCCTGAAGCTATCGTCGAGCCTCGATGTGGATCAGGTCCTCGGTGCGGCTGCGCGCCGCATCGCCCAGGTCCTGAACGTCGCCTGCTGTCACGTTTACACCCTCGAAGACGAGGCGGCGCTCGTGTGCCGGGCGTCGGCCTGCGACGAGGCCCTGGGCGAGGAGCGCGAGGGCCACACCTTCGCGCTCGCCGACCGGCCCGCGGCCGAGCGCGCCCTGCTCACCCGCGCGCCGGTCACCCTGAGCGGCGCCACTGCGTCGCGCGCCGACGCCGCCGAGCTCGCGGTGCTGCGGGCCGGAGGCGCCGCGTCGCTGCTCATCGTCCCTCTCGTCGAGCGCGACCGGGTGATCGGCACCGTCGAGCTGGCCACCGCGACCGAACGTGCCTTCGTCGACGACGATCTGGCAACGGCCACTGCGCTCGCCGGCGTCGTGGCGCTCGCGCTCGCCAACGCCCAGCTCTATCGCGACCAGTCGGCGCGAGCACAGCGGCTGGCCTCGCTCCTCGACACCAGCCGCGCGATCACCTCGACCCTCGATCTCGACGAGGTGCTGAACGCGGTCGCCGAGCGAGCGGCGGCGGCCCTCGGCAGCTCCGAGTGCATCATCTACGGCTACGACGCCGCAGCCGACGCGCTCACCTCGCGAGCGCTGTACCAGGTCGCGAAGACCGACTACGCCGACCTGGGCACGTCCTACCCGCTCGACGAGTGTCCCTCCGATCGTGCGATCCTGCAGGGGCGCGAGCTCCGCGTCGAGACGCTCTCCGACCCGCTCCTGTCCCCCGAGGTGCGCGAGGCGATGACGGCCTGGGGCGAGCGCACGCTGCTGAACGTCCCGCTCGTCTTCGGCGACCAGCCGCTCGGCCTGCTCGTGCTGATCGAGACCGAGCGTGAGCGCGTCTTTACGGCCGACGAGCTCGAGCTCGCCGCGGGACTCGGCGAGCAGGCGGCGGCGGCCATCTCGAACGCCCGCATGGTCGCCGAGCTACGGCTGCGCACCGAGGAGACGGCCCTGCTCAACGAGGTGGCGCGCGCTTCGGCCGGCAGCCTCGAGCTCGCCGAGATCGCGGCGGCCGTCATGGAGCCGCTGCGCCGCCTGTGGCCGCTCGAACGGGCTACGCTGCTCCTGCGGCGCGATGCAGGCGGACCGCTCGACATCGTGTTCACCACCGAGGCCCGCAGTGAGCTCGCCGGCCTGCTTCGATCGGGCGTGGCTCTGAGCTTCATGGCGCGTCTTGCAGCCGAGCAGGTGGTCCCTCTCGTGCTGCCCACAGACCTGCCGTTCGTCGGGACGCACACCGTCACCGGCATGCGCTCTGCGGTCGTGATCAGCCTGCGCGACGGCGACGAGCTCGCCGGCGCGCTCGTCCTGGGCAGCAGCGCCGTGGGCGCCTTCTCGGCCCGCGACCGCGCCGTGCTGACCGGCGTCGGCGCCCAGCTCTCGCTGGCGATCGCCAACGCGCGCCTGTTCGAGGACATCAGGCGACTGCACCTGGGCAACCTGAGGGCGCTGAGCTCCGCCCTGAACGCCAAGGACTACTACACGCTCGGGCACACCACGCGGGTCGCGGCGTACGCGGTGTTGCTGGCCGGGGAGCTGGGCTGGCCCGCTCAGGCAGTGCGCGAGGTCGAGGAGGTGGCCTATCTCCACGACGTCGGCAAGCTCGGCGTCTCCGATCGCGTGCTGCTCAAGGCGGGACCGCTCACGAGCGAAGAGTGGGCGCTCATGCGCGAGCACCCGGTGATCAGCGCCGAGATCGCCGAGCCGCTCCTGTCGCCGCGCCTGCTGGGCGGCGTCCGCCATCACCACGAACGCTACGACGGCACGGGCTACCCCGACGGGTTGAGCGGGCCCGACATCCCCGAGATCGCCCGCCTGCTGTGCGTGGTCGACTGCTACGACGCGATGTCGTCGCGCAGGGTGTACCGCCGCGCGCTCTCGTACGACGAGTGCCTCGCCGAGCTGCACCGCTGCTCCGGCACGCAGTTCGATCCGACGATGGTCGACGCCCTGCTGCGTGTACTCCGGCGCCTGGCGGCGCAGCAGCAGCTCGCCGCGGCGGCCGCTTCAGAGGCGGCCGCCCGGATCGACGCGGCGAAGCACGTCGTGCTGCGCAAGCCGGCCGACGCGCGGCGGCCCGAGTACGGCGAGGTCCTCGCCGTGCTGCGCGACGTCGCCGCCGCCCACCCCGAGGTCGATGACATCTGCACGGGCGTGCCGGTCGACGGCACCCGCTACATGCTGGTGGTCGATGCCGACGACAACCCCGCGACGAAGGCCGGCGTCGGCACCGTCATCTTCGCCGACGACATCCACCGTGAGTGCCTCGCCGGCCGTCCGGCCACCGCCAACATCGTCACGGCCGACCCCTGGGGCACGTGGGTGTCCGCCGCCGTGCCGATACGCGACGCGCGCGGCACCATCGTCGGCCTGGTCGACGCCGCGTTGCGGCCTGCCGGGATCGGCGCCGCGGTCGGGCTCGCAAACGACGTCGTCGATGCCTTCGCCGGCGTGGCGCGCACCGCGGCCGCGCGCATCACGCGGGCCGAGGTCGACGCCGTCACCGACTGGCTCAGCGGGCTGTACAACCACGGTCACTTCCAGCAGGAGCTGGCGCGCGCGGCACAGCACGCCGCCGAGCACGGCACGACCCTCGCTCTCCTCTTCGGCGATGTCGACGGCTTCAAGCAGTTCAACGACCGCTACGGCCATCCGGCGGGCGACGAGGCGCTGCGCCGCATCGCCGAGATCGTCTCGGCTTCGGTCAGACGCGACGACGTGGCGGCGCGTTACGGCGGCGACGAGTTCGCCGTGGTGCTTCCGGCGGCCGGGGCCGAGGCCGCCGCCGAGGCGGCGGAGCGCATCCGCGCCCGGGTCGAGGCCGAGACCTTCGGGCCGGACGAAAGCCGGCTGACGCTGAGCATCGGCATCGCGGTCCTGCCCGAGGACGCGGCCGACAGGAACATGCTCCTCGAGGCCGCCGACGCGGCCATGTACCGGGCCAAGGGCCTGGGTCGCAACCGCTGCGAGCGGGCGCTGCCGCCCGACGACGCGGCGGACTGCGAACCCGCCGCAGCGGACGCCGGGCGCAAGGTCGTGGCGCTCAGCCCGGATCGCCACAGAGACGCGACGCGCACGCGACGCCGCGGCCGCGATCTTCAGCCGCAGCCCCCCGACCCGACGGCGCAGGCGAACGACCCGCGGCAAAGCGGCCGGTAGCGGGCGCCGCCGGCGCTACTGCGCCGTGTAGGTCGCCGGGTACTGGGTGGTCGCCACGAGCTTGACGGTCACGGTGAAGCCGTCGTCGCCCGGCGTGTACGTGTACTGGCCGATCCCCGCCCCCGAAGACATCCCGAGCCCGAGGAACGGGTTGGTCGGCCACCATGTGTGAGCTTGGCCGACGGCGCCGGCGGAGCTGAGCTGGTCGACCGTCGGCAGTGCGTCGCTGTGGGTGAGCGCCCATTCGTCGACGTAATCCTTGACGACCTGGCAACCGGCCTCGGCCGCCCGGTCCTCGTTGTTGAAGGCGGCGGTGAAGGCGGGGTTCGTCGAGGTGAAGACCGGGGTCATCGAGTAGCCGCCGTCATAGCCGAAGCCGCCGCTCGAGAGGTGGCCCGTGATAAGGTAGCCGTTCTCTGACGGGATCGAGTATGTGTAGTCGCCCTCAGCCGTGCTGTCCTTCATCGCCACGCCCGTCCACGGGTTCACCGGCCAGTAATCGTAGAGTGCGCCGCCGGATTGGTCGGTGAGGGCGGACTGGGTCGCCACAGAGCTCGGGAACGTATCCGCGTTCTGGAGAGCGTAGACGTCGACCACCGAGGCGATGTACTCGGTGCCGAGCTTCACGGCCTCGTCGCTCACGGTCGTCACCTGCGCCTGGGCGGTGGCGAGCTGGCCCCGCAGGCTCGTGACCTGGTCGTCGGCCGTGCTCAGCTCGCCCTGCAGGTTCGTGACCTGGCTGTCGGCCGCGCTCAGCGCGTCCTGGGCGGCCTGCAGGTCGGACGCCGCCTGCGCCCGTTCGCCGGCCAGCCAGGTCGGGCTCGCGCCGCGCACGGTGTAGCGGTGCCCACCCGACAGGTGCCCGACGAGGGTGTAGCTGTGGCGGTCGGCGGCCGGCGTGTAGGTGTAGTGCCCGGCCCAGGTGCCGGACGCCATCGGCGCGCCGCTGAAGGGGTCGGTCGGCCAGATCGGCGCGACCAGCCCGCCGCCCTTGCGCACCGAGCTGCGTGCCGGGTACGTGAAGGAGTTCTGAGCTGCCTGCGTGTCGATGTAGCCCTTGAGGAGCTGGACGTTCTGCTCCACGCGCAGATCGCGGGCGCTCAGGGCGTGGGCCGGCTGTGGCCACGCGGCGGCGCAACAGGCGCTGGCGACGACGATCGCGAGGATGGCAGACGAACAGCGCATGACGACCTCCCTGGCGGCTACTCCTATCCTGCAAGTATGGACATGCCAGTAGCCGAAGGCAAGCCGAGCCCCCTGCCCGGCACACTGCCTCATCGAGCGAAGCGCCGTCCGGCTTGACCCGCACGCCGGCCGCCTCAGCCGACCTCGGTCACGTTCCCGTTCGTGCAGGTGCGCCGGGGCGCCGGGCAGGACCGGCGTCAGTGCGCGAATCCGCCGGCCTCGCGAGCGCCGAGCGGCACGGTCACCGGATGCGCGTCGAAGTGCGCCAGGGCCCCGCGAAGGTCGTCCATCAACAGCTCGGCCAGGTCGCGGCTGAAGCCGTGGCGCACCAGGATGCGTTGCACGGCCAGGTCCTGCCGCTCGGCCGGCATGGTGTAGGCGGGCACGAGCCAGCCTCTCGCGCGCAGGCGATCGGCCAGGTCGAACAGCGAAAAGCCGTGCTCGACGCCCTCGCGCAGCTTCCACGACAGCGCCGGGATGCCCGCGGCAGGGTCGCCGTCGAAGATGATCTCGAAGGGGCCGAGCGCCGCGATCTGCTGCGCCAGCCACCCGGCCGTGTCGTGGCACGCCCGGTGGACCTTGCGGTAGCCTTCGCGCCCCAGACGCAGGAACGTGTAGTACTGGGCGGCGACCTGACCGCCCGGCCGCGAGAAGTTCAGCGCGAAGGTCGGCATGTCGCCGCCGAGGTAGTTCACGTTGAAGACGAGGTCGGCGGGCAGCTCGGCCGCGTCGCGCCAGACGACCCAGCCCACGCCGAGCGGCGCCAGGCCGAACTTGTGGCCCGAGGCGTTGATCGACTTCACGCGCGGCAGACGGAAGTCCCAGATGAGATCGGGCGCCGTGAAGGGCGCGAGGAACCCACCGCTCGCGGCGTCGACGTGCAGCGGCACGTCGAGCCCCGTGTCGCGCTGCAGCGCGTCGAGCGCGTCGCTCACCGCCTGCACCGGCTCGTACTGGCCGGTGAAGGTCACCCCCAGCGTGGGCACCACGCCGACCGTGTGTTCGTCGACCCGCGCCACCGCCTCGTCGGGCGTCATGATGAGGCGTGCGCCCCGCATGGGGATCTCGCGCAGCTCGACGTCCCAGTAACGCGCGAACTTGTGCCAGCAGATCTGGACCGGCCCCGTGACCAGGTTGGGCCGCTCGGCCGGCTGGCCGGCGGCCCGGCGGCGGGCGCGCCACTGCCACAGCAGCGCCATGCCGCCGAGCATGGCCGCCTCGCTCGAGCCGGTCGTCGAGGTGCCGACCGTGTTGCCGGCCTGCGGCGCGTGCCACAGGTCGGCCACCATGTGCACGCAACGCTCCTCGAGCACGGCCGTCTGCGGGTACTCGTCGCGGTCGATCATGTTCTTGTCGATCGTCAGGTCCATGAGCTCGTGGACCTGTGGCTCGAGCCAGGTCTGGCAGAACGTCGCCAGGTTCTGCCGCGAGTTGCCGTCGAGCATGAGCTCGTCGGCGACCACCCGGAAGGCGTGCTCCGGTTCCTGCTCGCCGCTCGGCAGCCGGAACTTCGGCAGCGCGACGCTCAGGTCGTTGGCGGCGTAGACCTCGTCCAGCAGCCGGGGTCGCACGGAGTCTCGCTGGTGCAGCATGGCGTCGTCTCCTTTCGCGCGCCTCGAGCTCGAGGCGCAGGACGCTCCTGGCGGAGCGCGCTCCGCGGGCTCGGCGGGTCGCTCGGCGGCAGCCTACCACCGGCGCGCCCGGAGCTTCGGCCACAGAGCGACCGAAAGGGCGCTCCCGACGAGTCGCCGCCTTCGCCGATGTGCCTCACACGAACCTAACAGGGCGCCGCTACGCTCGCACACACAGGCCGCCGAGCACGGCTGCTCGGCCCGGACGCAAGGCCATCACCACGTCGAGCAACTGGTCGGGCTACGACGACTCGACCGACGGGCCCTTCACCAGCGTGACTGCTACCTGGGTGCAGCCCGCCGTGAAGGACGTGGGCGCCGTCTTTACCGACACGGCGTTCTGGGTGGGCATCGACGGCGACAACTCGGACACGGTCGAGCAGATCGGCACCGAAGGCTACAGCCAGGGCATCGTGGGCTACGACGCCTGGTATGAGATGTACCCGGCGGCGCCGGTGCCCATCGAGATGTCGATCCACCCCGGCGACCAGATCACGGCCGGCGTCGCAGAGTCGGGGGCCGTCTTCACACTGAGCCTGCACGACACGACGACCGGCGCCTCCTACCAGATCCTGCAGGCGATGAGCGTCCCGCCTCTCCTGGCCTCGGCAGAGGTGATCGTCGAGGCGCCGACCGACGAGTACTGCGCGAGGCCTCCGTGCACGTCTACCGCGTCGCGGGCGAGACGTGATCGCGCGCCGACGCGGGCGGGCGACCTCGGGCGGCGCGTCGCGGGGCCGCGCCGAGCCGGCGTCGTCGGCCGGACGGCGGCCCGTCAGTCCAGCACGTGCGCCTTGATCAGATTGGTCTTGCCCGGAAGGTTCGTCTGCAACCCGGCGGTGATCACCACGACCTCGCCCCGCCGCGCGAGGCCCAGGGACACGACGCGCTCGGCCGCTTCGCGTACGACCTCTTCGAACCCGCCGCGTTCGTCCCCAAGCACCGGGCAGACTCCCCACGAAAGGGCAAGCTGGTTGACGACGCGTTGATGCGGGCTGATCGCGACGATCGGCTGGGACGGCAGATTGCGGGCCACGGCACGCGCCGTGGCGCCCCCGAAGGTGGCGCTCACGATGGCCGCGGCGCCGGTGCGCTCGGCCACCTCGCAGGCGCCGTAGCTGATCGCCTCGGAGACCCCGCTGCGTCGCTTCACCCACGTTCGTGGCGCCCGACCCTCGCGCGCGATGTCGGCCTCTACCGCCAGGGCGATCTCCGCCATCGTCTCGATCGCGGCCACCGGATAGCTGCCGATCGCCGTCTCGCCGGAGAGCATGACGGCGCTCGTCGCGTCGTAGATGGCGTTGGCTACGTCGCTCGCCTCCGCCCTCGTCGGCCGCGGGAACGAGATCATGGACTGCAGCATCTGCGTCGCGGTGATCACGGGCTTGCCGGCCACGTTGGCGGCGTGGATGATGCGCTTCTGCCAGATCGGCACGGTCGCGGGATCGATCTCGACGCCGAGATCACCGCGCGCGATCATGACCGCGTCGGCCACGGCGACGATGTCTTCGTAGACCGCGAGCGCCTCCTTCTTCTCGATCTTCGCCACGACGAGCTGATCGCCGCCGGCGGCGGCGATCAGCTCCTTGAGCTCGCGAACGTCGTCTGCGCCGCGCACGAAGGACAGCGCCACGTAGTCGACGTCCTGGCTCAGTCCCCAGGCGAGCAGCCGACGGTCGGCGTCGGTCAGCGCGGCGATCGGCAAGCGCGTCTCGGGCAGGTTCACGCCCTTGCGTGACACGATCGTGCCGTCGTTCAGGGCCTCCAGCACGACGCGCTCGTCCACGACTTCGGTCACCCGCAGCGCGACCGCGCCGTCGTCGATCAGCACGAGCTCGCCGGCCCCAAGGTGGTCGAGCAGCTCCGGAAAGTTCACCGGCAGCTCGACGTCGGGTGCGGCACCCAGCGTCAGGCGCTGACCGGTACGCACGGTGATGGGCTCAGCGAGCTCGCCGAGGCGCAGCTTGGGACCGGGCAGGTCGACGAGGACGGCGAGCGGGCAGCCGTGCTCGACTGCGGCGCGGCGGACCGCGGCCACGGCGGCCTCGTGCTCGGCCAAGCGACCGTGGGAGAGGTTGACGCGGGCCACGTCCATGCCGGCCCTGACCATGGCGGCGAGCACCCGCTGGTCGCTCGTGGCGGGCCCGAGAGTGGCCACGATCTTGGTCTTGCGGCGCAGCCGCGCCGCTCTCTGCTCGCGGGCAGTGCCTGTGTCCTCGATCCCGAGGAGCTCGGTCATCTCCGCCTGCCTTTCTTGCGGATCGAAAGCCCAGGGACATGGGGCGGCTCGCCGTCCCCCCTGCCGGAGGGGCGGCGAGCCCGAGCAGATCCCGGCTCAAGGGACGCTCGCTTCAAGTGTGCCGCGCGGGTCTGAGCAACTCGTGAGCGAACGGTCAGACGGCGAAGAGCTCGTGTGGTCGGGGTCGGGCCCGACGGCGCGCTTGCCGGCCGCTCTGCGCGCTCAAGCGTCGAGCGCGGGTCTCATCGCCCTCTCGACCCGCTCCAGCAGCTCCAGCACGACGCCGCGGCGGCCCTCGCGACGTAGCGCGTCCATCTTGTCCTGAAGGTCGGGATCGGCGACCAGGATGCGGCTCGCCTTGAACGAGAGGTCGTTGCGCGTCGCGTGCAGACCGGGGACCCCGTCCGAATCGGCCATGTCGACCACGCGCCACACGCCGCTCAGCGTCGCGTCGAGACGAAGGCCGTTCCGGTAGGGCGCCTCCTCGAACTTGAGCCTGAAGACCGCGGCCTCGAAGCGCAGGACGAAGGGACCGCGGCCGGCCATGGTCTGGCTGAGCTTGGCGAGCTCCTGCGGCTCACTCACGTCGTAGTGCTTGCCCTTGCGCACCCAGACACCCATCGCATTCCCCCTGGTCGACGCCTCATCTTAGCCCTCGGCTGCCACTTCCGCCTCCGCAAACGGCGGCCTCACTCCAAAGCCGCCTGCTCACGCCGGGCTCACGCGCTGCCAACCGGCGGGCGCGACACTGACGTCCAGGCGACCGTGCCGCGGGCCGACTCCAGAGGAGGACCCTTGATCGTCACGTCGGGCAAGTGCTCAGGTCCATCGCGGAGTGCCCAGCACGAGCAGGATGCGCAGTCGCCGCTCGACGGCGCGTACGTCATCGTCGCTCCCAGCGGCGAGATCGACGCCCACGTCGCGCCGACGTTCCGCGAGACACTGCTCGCCGCCTTCGGGCAGGGCTGCAGGCTCCTCGCCGTCGATCTGAGCGACGTCTCGTTCCTCGACGCCGCTGCGCTCGGTGCGATCGTCGGCGTCGCCCGCGAGCTCAGTCCCGCGTCCATCGCCCTGATCGTGCCCGACGAGAGCCTGGCGAGGGTCTTTGCCATCTGCGGGCTCGACCGCGTGCTCAGCATCCACGGCAGCCTCGAAGGCGTGCTCGCAGCTCAGCCGGCTCCGAGCGCCGGCCGCCGGGCCCTCTATGGCCGGGATGCGCTGCCAGGGTGAGAGAGCGACGACCAGCTCTCCCTTGCCCTCGGCGCCGCTGGGGTGTACGACGGCGTCACCGCCGGCGACACCGCGGTGGCAGCCATCGCCAGCTCGCGTAGGAGGCACCGAGATGATCACCGCACAGACCCTTCACGAACGTCGTCTCGCGGCCAAGCGCACGAAGGACGACGGGCTTGCCGCGACCGAGCGTCTGAAGGCGCGCCTGGCGCGCGCCCGCGACAAGCGCGTGCCCTTCCACCTCACCCGCGACGAGTTCCTCGAGATCTGCCGCTGGAAGCTGGGCGAGCAGTACGCGCGATCGTCGGGTCTGCTCGAGGCCAACTCCGCCAAGCGGGTGAAGCGCGTGACCGAGCAGGCCTTCGCGGTAAGGGATCGCGACCCCGACTTCGAGCTGGCCGCCCGCATCGCCATCCTGCGCCTGCTGCCCGGCGTCGGCCTGGGTGTCGCCTCGGCGATCCTCGGCCTGTGCTTTCCGAAACGCTTCGCGCCGCTCGACGCCAGGCTCTGGGGCGCCGTCTTCGGCGAGCACCCGGACGGCCTCGAACTGGCCGAGTATCGCCGTTATCTCGCCCGCCTGCGGGAGCTCGAGAGCGAGGTCAAGGCGACCGACGCCAAGGGCCGCTGGTGCGTGCAGCTCGTGGCCTACCACGCCGGTCGCGAGGCGGTCGCGGTCAGCGACTGAGCCCGCGAGCGGCCGCAGGACCCCGCGGCCGCGGGGTGTGATCGGTCGGGTGACTGCGACGGGTTGCCCGGTGCTCAGGCCGCCTGACTGCCGCCGACGAGCGCCTCGGCCTTGTGAAAGAGCTCGACGGCCGCGTATCGCCGGGCCGCTCTGCTCGCCGTCTCGCCAGCGGCATCGAGCAGCGGGCATTCGCCGGCGCAGCGCGTCGCGTCGAACCGATTGACGTCGACGTAGTCGACGACGTCGACGGCACCCTGTCTCGTCGGACCGCTCATCTGGCGCAGGCTGAGCACGACGGTGCCGCCGGGCCGGCCGCCACGACCGAGGCGGCGGGCCGGCACTGTCTGCGCGCTGAAGCGAAACGCCGCGCCGGCGTATTCGCACACCGCGTCGCCGTCGTCGAGGCCGAGCTCGGCGAGGTCGGCGTCGCCGAGCGGCCGGCCGTCGCAGTGCCATTGCGTCATGGTCCCCCCATATCACGCTGGCCGCCCATGCGCCTCGGGGGCAGCCGCTTGCAGGCCCGCGAAACGTACCAGAGATCGCGCCCTTCGTCACTGTTCTCGGGGTCGCTCAGGCGCCACGGTCGCCCGCCCTCCCGCTGCCTCGACGCCCCGGCGCCGGGACCACCGGCGGCGCAAGCCGCTACCGCCGTGCGATGCCGAGCGGCGGGGCGGGCGGCGCCAAAGCGCCGCCCGCCCCGCCGCGTCGTTCGTGCCGGCGATGCAGGCCCTCACCTTAAGGTGCCGCGGGCCTGCTTGGCCGAGACCGCGAACATCCCCTTGGCGGTGACCGCGGCCTTCGCGAACGTCTTCCAGCCTCCGGTGAAGCGCTGGATCAGGACCGTCGCGCCGGCCGCCGCCGGCGTCACCGTGCCGCTGAACCCGATCGGCTTGCCGCGAGCCTGCGACGCCGGCTTGACGCTCAGCGTGACTTTGAAAGTCGGGATCGGTACGAGCACGAGCGTCTGGGGGTTCGACCAGTCGACGGCCGTGTCGCGCACGAACAGCGTGAAGTAATGCGGTGTTGTTCTGCAGCCCGGTGCGCACGAGGCTGCTGCCAGTGCCCTCGTAGGCGATCGTCTGGCCGTAGGTGTCACCGGCGTCGCTCGCGCAGCCAGGGTCGAGAAGTAGACCATGACGCCGCTCAGCCGTTGGTCGCGCTCACGAAGTCGACACCGTGCAGGGCCACGGCGACGCCTGAGCGCTGTGTGTACCAGTTGGCGCCGCCGCTGCCGGTGTGCACGACCGTGCCGGTCGCGCCCACGGCCCAGCCGTTCAGCGCGTCGGCGAACGAGATGCCGTTCACCGTGTTGCTCGTCGTGGTCCACCACATCGGCGTCCAGGTCGCCCTGTCGACCGTGCGCAGGAACACGCCGTTCTGCCCGGCCGCGCGCAGGTCGTTCGGCCCGAGCACGGACAGCGCGTCGATGTCGCGGCCGTTCGGCCCGATGGCGGCCCACGTCGCACCGCCGTCGGTCGAGCGGTCGACCTCGCCGCCGCCGCCGGCCACGTACACCCCCCGGAGCCGATGGCCACGTCGAAGAGGTCGTTGTCACCGGGCCCCGCGGCGGTCCAGTACCAGCGCCGAGGACGAGGAACCAGCCTTCGAGCCTGTTACCGTGCGTTCGTATGCGGCACCCTCCGCGTTTGCCGTGGCCCGGCGCGCACCCGATGACCGGGGCGACTCGAGGAGCCACGTCCCGGCGCCGCGCGCAGCGTCGCCGTTCTCTTCTGCGATTCGTCCTTCGCGCGACCCCTCGAAGACCTCTTGCGCCGGGGCAGCCGGCGCCGGCGCTCGCCCCCCACCGCCGACGGCTCTCCTTGAGCCCGCGGGCGCCCGTGTCGATAGACACACAAGGACAGGCTCGCTTTCGCGTTGCCGCAGCCGGCCGGCCAAGCGGCCGGCGGCGCGACCCGCGCGAGAGCGAACCCGAGCGCGTGGCAGGAGCCGCAGTGCCAGAGCCTTCACCGCCCGGGCCGAGAAACGATCTCGCCCGGCAGCAGCCCGACCCGGCCGGCCGGCCGGCCGCGGCATGGCCGCCGCCGCGACCGCCGGAGCCGCCCGCCTGGCCGCCGCCCGCCTGGCCCCCGCCCGCCTGGCCGCCCGCCGACGCCGTGCCACCGCGCGACCGCGAAGCGCCCGTCGCGCCGCCCTGGACGAACGACTGGCGGCCGATCGCCGTCGCTCTGCCGGTCCGGCGCCGTCCCTCGGGCGCCCCTCCCTGGCTGCTCGCCACGATCTGCATCGCGGCGACTCTCGTGACCCTCGCGCTCGGGGTGCGCTGGTGGGCCGGCGCCGTCCACGCCACGGGCGCGGGACAAGGCGCCACGCTCTCCGCCGCCGGTGCCGCCCTGGTCACGAGCAGCGTCGACCCGACGCTCGTCGACATCACGGCCCGGCTGGCCTACCCGGCCGACACCGAGGCCGAGGGCACCGGCATCGTGCTGAGCGCCGACGGCCTCGTGCTGACCAACAACCACGTCATCTCCGGCGCCGAGTCGATCCGCGCCTTCGATGTCGGCACGGGGCAGCAATTCGCCGCCACCGTGGTGGGCTACGACCACAGCCACGACGTGGCGCTGCTGCAGCTCCAGGGGGCCGCCGATCTGCCGGCGGCCCGGCTCGGCGACTCGTCGAAGGTCAAGGTCGGCGACCCGGTCGTGGGCATCGGCAACGCCGGCGGCAAGGGCGGCACCCCGACCGCCGCCACCGGGACCCTCGTGGCTCTCGACGAGCGCATCGAGTCGGCCAACGTCTACGACAACACGTCCGAGCGGCTCGACCACATGATCGCGACCGACGCCGACATCGAGCCCGGCGACTCCGGCGGCCCGCTCGTGGACCGTTCCGGTCGCGTGATCGGTATCGACACGGCCGGCTCGCGAGGGTCGACGGGCTTCCTCATGCGCAGGGGCTTCGCCATCCCGATCGACGCCGCCCTGGCCGAGGTCAGGCTGATCGAGGCGGGGCGCAGCTCAGACACGCTCCACGTCGGCCAGACCGCGTTCCTGGGCGTCGAGGTCGGCCGGGAGCATCAGGCCGGGCTCGCCGTGACGGCCGTCCTCGCCGGCACGCCGGCCGCGCAGGCCGGCCTCGCCGCCGGCGACGTCATCGTCTCGCTCGACGGCCGTACGCTCGACTCACCCGAGGCCCTGAGCGCGGTGCTTTGCCGCCACGTGCCGGGCGACGCCGTGCAGATGGTCTGGGACGACGAGTCGGGGGCGCAGCACTCGAGCGGCATCCTGTTCGCCTCGGGACCGCCCGCCTGAGCCCGGCGGCCGGGCTGCTCCGGCCCTACGAGGCCGTCGCGTTGGCCGCCCAGGGCCGGTGCAGGGGAGCCCTGGCGTGCGAGGCCTTGAGCGCGGCCGGCCGCACGAACGAGCTGCCGTGGGGTCCGGCGACGACCGCCTTGTGCAGCGCGCTGCCGGCGCAGAGCTGCCTGAACGACAGGAACCAGACCGTCCAGCCGTTGTCCCAGACGCCGCCTCGCGGACTGCCCCGCACGGTCACCGGGTCGCCCGGCACCTCGAGCTCGTAGTACGTCTGCGCCGCCTGGGGCGAAAGGTTGACACAGCCGTGGCTCACGTTGCTGAAGCCCTGCTCGCCCACCGACCAGTAGGCGTCGTGCAGGTAGTCGCCGCTCCATGTGAAGCGCACCGACCAGGGCACCATGAGGTCGTAGCCCGGCCCCTTCATCTCGACGGGGTTGCCCTTGTCGATCGTCAGGTACGTGCCGTTGGGGGTGTCGTCGCCGGGCCGGCCTGAGCTCATCGGCCAGTCGGCGAACAGGCGATGCCCGCGGTAGACGCGGCAGCGGTGGGTCTGCGTGTTGGCCACGACGATCAGCGCCTCGCCGATCCGGAAGCTCTGCGTCAGGTCGTGCGCCCCGTAGACGCCCGGCGCGGCGGCCACGCCGTCGAACCGGGCGACGAGGTGCACCACGGTGCCGGCCGGCCAGTAGTCGCGCGGACGGAAGTAGAGCGTGGCGTCGCCGTCCCAGTACCAGGCGCCGACCACCCGCCGCGACGTGCGCAGCTCGAGAGCCTGCTCGACCGCGCGCCGGTCGGTGACGGGCCGGTCGAAGTACAGGATGATCGGCATGCCGACCCCGTACGTGCCGCCGGCGGCCTCGAAGACCTCGGCCGAGACCGTCTGGGTCGGCGCGAGCGTGCGAAACCAGATGTGCTTCGTGGCGGTCCGTCCGGCGCTGTCGACCGCCTTCACCCACACCGAGTAGCGCGCCGCCACGTGGAGCGGCGTACGGCTGCGCCAGATCGTGGCCGTGGCGTTGAGCGTGCCGCCGACCGGCGTACCGCCGGTCGTCGCGACCACCCGCACGATGTGACCATCGTGCACGTGCACGGTGACCGGCCGGCCGGGCGCGACACCGACCGCACCGAGGGCCGGCTTGATGAGGATGGCGGTGCTCGGCACCGGGCTCGGGCTGGGCGACCTCGACGACGACGCACCGCCGGTCACGGCGCCGGCGCAGCCGGCCAGCACGGCCACGACCAGCAGCCCCCAGAGCAGCGCCGCGGCCGGGAGGACCGCCCGCCGAACACGGGGCTCGCGCTGCGCAACGCGATGCTTCACGGGTGCACCTGTCGTCCTGTCGACTGCCTGGATGGGTGGGAGGTTCGCCGTCGACCCCGCCACGCCTTCCTTTGTGCCCACGCGCGGCGCAAACTCATGCCACCGCGTGCGTGAGCGACGGGCCCGTCGGCCGGCTCGACGAAGACGAAGGCGACGATCTCGATCACGCGGCTGAAGCTTTCGAGCAGGTCGGCCGCGCCGCAGGCGGGAGGCGGCTCGCGCACCATGCCCAGGATCGCCGGCCATCGGCCGTCGATCAACGTGCTGTTCGAGTCGGGCGCCAAGACGCTCGACACGGCCGCGGTCGGCGTGCTGCTCACCGGCATGGGCGCCGACGGCGCGACCAGCCTGGCCACGCTCCACGCGGCCAGCGCCGCCACGATCGCGCAGGACGAGGCGACGTCGGTGGTGTTCGGCATGCCGGGCGAGGCGGTCAAGCTGGGCGCCGCCGACCACGTCACGCCGCTGCCCGACGTCGCGGCGCTCATCGTCAAGCTCGCTGCGCAGCCCGTCGCCGGTCGCGCGCGCAGCGCGGCGCGAGGCGGGTGACGAAGCACCCTTCGCTCAGCCCGCCGCGACGTACTCCAGCATGGCCGGCATCGAGGAGCAGTCCCAGGGTACAGCGACCGCGAGGCAGGCGCGCCGGTCCAGCCCCAGGTGGTCAGCCCCCGGGCGCGGTGGCTCCACGCGGCCGTCGCGTTCAGGCGCAGCCAGGCGTCCAAGGAGCCGATGCGCGCGCTGCGCGTGAACCAGACCGCCCAGCGCGCGAAGATGCCCTTGAAGCCGCCCATGTCGGTCGCCGGCCGCACGGCCTCGGCCGGCAGCACGCCGCCGGCGGCGATGCCGTCCCTGGCATAGGTGAGCGCGAGCAGCGCGTCGCGGCGATAGCCGGGGCGACCCGTCGGGCGGTACAGCAAGGCGGCCGCACCGATGAACGAGCCCTGGTCGTAGCTGAACCGGACCCGCGACAGGACCGCCGCGCCTGCGGTGCCCGGCAGGATCGCATCGTCGACCTGGCCCGTACGCGCATCGAACAGGTGGGCCCGGGTCCAGCGGTACAGGCCGATCGCCCTGCTCAGGTACGCGGGCCGGTGCAGCGCCCGGTCCAGCTCGCACGCGGCGATCACGGCGGGGGCGTTCGTCGTCGCGTTCTTCTCGGGCTGCCTGCCGGCCCGCTGCCACCACCACAGGCCGCCGCCGAAGGTCGTGCTCCAGGCGCGAGTGTAGGTGCGGTCGTAGTTCCACGCCGCGACCCGGGCGTAGCGACGGTCGCCGGTGATCGCGGCGGCGCGGGCGAAGACATAGGCGACGGGGCGGCGGCTCGACCGCGAGTCCGGCCCGCGTCAACAGCGGCGCCCCGGCCCGCGCCGGCCCCGCCGACAGCGGCGCTCTGGCCCGCGCCGGCCACGAGGCCGCCCGCCGCGCCCATAAAGAAACGGCGCGTCCGTACCGACAACTAGGTCTGATACTAGTACGGAGGAGCATTGGCACTCGAGCGCCGCGAGAACTACTTCCTCGACCGAGAGATCGACGCGCTCGAGCTGCCCGAAGCCCCGGAGGAGCGCACCGAACAGAGCCGGGTGATCAGCGCCCAGTTCGAGAAGGTCCTCGACGCCCTGCCGTTCTACGTGCTGCTCATCGACACCCGCCACGCGATCCAGTTCGCCAACCTGGCCTTTCGCAAGAACTTCAACGTCACGCTCGAGGAGCTCGAGGGCAAGTACTGCCCCAAGTTCGTGCACGGCGTGAACCACGACTTCCCGGGCTGCCCCGTCGAGGATGCGATCAAGGGCGGGCCGACCGAGAAGGAGTTCTTCTCTGAGGAGCACGGCCGTTGGCTGCTCACGACGGCCTATCCGACGGGCGCCAAGACCAGGCAGGGCCTCGACCTGTACTTCCACACGACGCGCGACATCACCGCTCAGAAGCAGGCCCAGGCGGCGCTCGAGGCGAGCGAGGCCCGCTACCGGCGACTGTTCGACGAGCTCGAAGACGCCGTGTTCGTCCTGTCGCCCGACGGCCACCTGCAGGACCTGAACCCGGCGGGCCTCGAGCTGCTGCAGATCCGCTCGCGTGACGAGATGGTCCGCCTCAACCTCTTCGACGACCTCAGCGTGATCGACTCGGACTGGGCGCCCTTCATCGACGCTCTCAAGGCGCGGGGGCGGGTGGTCGACCACGAGGTGTCGTTCCGGCGTCCCGACGGCACGATCGTGATCACGTCGATCAACGCGAGCATGGAGCACGGGGGACCGGCCGAGGGCCGGGTGATCCGCGGCATCATGCGCGATCTCACGCGGGACCGCGAGCTCGAGCAGCGCTCGATCGTCGACGAGATGACGACGCTCTACAACCACGCTTTCTTTCAGAGCTACCTGCTCACGCAGGTGCGGCACGTCAGGGCCGGCCAGACGGCCCAGCTTTCCATGCTCTTCGCCGACATCGACGACTTCAAGGAGTACAACGACGCCTTCGGCCACCAGGAGGGCGACTATGTGCTGCGCAAGGTGGCGCAGGCCATCAGGGCGGCACTGCGCGGAGAGGACGTCGCGGCCCGCTACGGCGGCGAGGAGTTCGCCATCGTCCTCGCCTGCGAGTTCGACGCGGCAGTGGAGATCGCCGAGCGCGTCCGGTCGACGGTCGAAGACCTCTGCTCATCGTTCGCCGACTCCCGCATCCGCCGAAGCGTGACCGTGTCGGTCGGCGTGGCCAGCCTGGGTCGCGACGCCGACGTCGCCGAGCGGCTCGTGAAGGTCGCCGACCAGCGCATGTACGAGGCGAAGCGGCGCGGCAAGAACCGGGTCTGCGCCGAGGGCGGCACCACCCCGCGCCGCAGGGCGACGGACAGGAAGAAGCTTCGCAAAGATTGACAGTTAGCTTCTTTCGGTAGACACTGTCATTATCATGACGTGACCGGAAGGAGGTGGCTGCCATGACGTTCCTCGGCGCCCGTCGCTGGTGGGCCCTCGGTGCGATCACCCTCGCGGTGCTCGCCGTGGGCCTCGACGTGACCGTCCTCAGCCTGGCCCTCCCCACTCTCGCCGGCGCGCTCAAGGCCACCGAGTCCGACCTGCAGTGGTTCTCCTCGGGCTACGCCCTGGTGCTGGCCGCGGCCATGCTGCCGGCCGGCCTGCTCGGCGATCGCTACGGCCGCAAGAAGGTGCTGCTCGTCTCGCTCGCGCTGTTCGCCGCCGGCTCCTTCGCCTGCGCCGAGTCGCGCACCGCGACCGAGTTCCTGCTCGCCCGCCTCGCCCTGGGCCTGGCCGGCGCGGGCGTCGTCGTCATGGCCATCTCGGCCCTCGCCGTGCTCTTCAGCGAGGAGGAGCGCCCGCGCGCGATCGGCATCTGGGGTGCCGCCAACTTCCTCGCCTTTCCGATCGGCCCGATCCTCGGCGGCTGGCTGCTCACGCACTTCTGGTGGGGCTGGGTGTTCCTGCTGAACGTGCCGGTCGCCGCCCTCGGCTGCGGCGCCGTGATCGCCCTCGTGCCCGAGACGCGCGCCCAGAGCCGCCCCGGCATCGACTGGCTCGGCGTGCTCGCCTCGAGCGGCGGACTCGCCCTCGTGACCTACGGCCTGATCGAGGCCGGTCAGAACGGCTGGGGCAAGCCCACGGCGCTCCTCGCCACGGCCGCCGGCCTCGTCGTGATCGCCGGCTTCTTCGCCTGGGAGCGCCGCCTGGCCGCGCGCCCCGACGGCCAGCCGCTCGTCGACCCCGCCCTTTTCGCGTCGGCCTCGTTCACCTGGGGCGTGGTACTCATGACCATCATGACCCTGGCGATGATCGGCATCATGTTCACCATGCCGCAGTACTTCCGGGCCGTGCTCGGCCTCACGGCGCAGGGCTCCGGCCTGCGCCTGCTGAGCCTGGTCGTCGGCCTCCTCATCGGCGCCGCGGTGGCGGCGCGCCTGGCGCGCCCCCTCGGCGCCAAGCTCATGGCGACCACCGGCTTCGTGGTGCTGGCCTGCGGCCTGGGCCTCGGCAGCCGCACCTCGCTCGCCTCCCACGACGGCTTCGTCGCGCTCTGGATGGCGATCGCCGGGGCCGGCGTGGGCATCACGCTCCTGACGACGGCGTCGGCCGCGCTGTCGGAGCTGTCCGCCGACCGGGCCGGCATCGGCTCGGGCGTGCTCCAGGCGCTCAAGAACGTGGGTGCGCCCTTCGGCGCCGCCGTACTCGGCAGCGTCCTGAGCTCCGTCTACCGCGGGCGCCTCGACCTTACGGGCGTGCCCGGGCCGGCCACCGGCGCCGTGCGCGGCAGCGTCTTCGCCGGCCTCGCCGTTGCGAGTCAGCTCAGGTCGCCGGCCCTCGAGCACACGGTACGCCACGCCTTCGTGGCCGGCGTCGACGCCTCGCTGCTGGCGTCGGTCGGCTTCGCCCTGGCGGGCGCGGCGCTGGCGCTCGTCTTCTTGCCGGGAGTGGGCCGCGCGCGGCAGGCGGCCGCCCACCCCGCGACGAGCGTCGACGGCGCGTGAGGCGCTCTCCCGTCCTTCGATGGTCCGCCTTGCGCCCCTACTTCGCGCGCACCGTGACGGTCGTCGCCTTGCTCGTGAACGTATGGCCTGCGGCGCTGTAGCGAGCGACGAACTGCCACGTGCCGGCGCCGTGCGCCCTCCAGTCCCAGCGAAACGCACCCGAGCCCGCGACGGTCAGGCGCTTGAGCACCACCAGCCTGCCACGCAGGCGGCGGCAGATCGCCACCGTCCTGCTGCCGGCGAGCCGGCGCCTGACGACGCCACTGATCACGACCGACCCGCCCGCGATCGCCTTGTGGGCCGAGACCTTGAGGCTGACCTGCGGAGCCGCAGGCACGGTGAGGCCATTGCTGGCGACGCTCGTCTCACCGCTTGCGTTGGTGGCCGTCACGTCGCAGGAAAGGCGCCGGCCGCAGTCGCGCAGACCGGCCGCGTAAGCGCTGCTCGTCGCCCCGGCGATGGCGACGCCGTCGCGCTGCCACTGATAGGACAGACCGGTCAGATCGCCCGTCCAGGCGCCGCTCGAGCAGACGAGGGTCCGCCCGAGCGCGGCGACACCCGACACGACGGGCGCCTGTGTGCTGGCCGGTGCCCCGGAGACCCCCGCCACGGAGATCAGGTTGCTCGCCTCGCTGAGTGAGCCCGCGTCGTTCGCCGCGGTCACCCTGCACGACAGCAGGTGACCCTCGTCGGCGACCGAGATCGTGTACTGCGCGTCCGTCGCCGTCGCGATCGCCAGGCCGTCGCGTAGCCACTGGTACGTGAGGGTCGGCGTCGGGTCCCCGCTCCAGGCTCCCGCCGTGCACGACAGCGCGTCGCCCAGCGCGGTCCCACCGGACACCACCGGCACCTCGGTGTTCGCCGGCGGCGTGCCGAGCCCGAACAGCGCCAGGTCGCCGCCGGGCTGACCGGCGATCTCGCCGAAGTCGCCACCGACGTACAGCGTGCCGTTCGCCGCGGCCAGACAGAGGACGTCGGAGTCGGGGGCGGGCGTCCAGCTCGTGTCGAGGTCGCCGCTGCTCGTGTCGAAGCGCGCCAGACCGGCGGTCGCGCTGCCCGCGATGTTCTCGAACTGGCCCCCGACGAAGAGGCTGTCGCCGGCCGCCGCCAGGCAGAGGACGTTCGCGTCTGGGTCGGGCGTCCAGCTCGTGTCGAGGTCGCCGCTGCTCGCGTCGAAGCGCGCCAGGCGGGCGGTCGAGCTGCCGGCGATGGTGTCGAAGGCGCCGCCGGCGTAGAGCATGCCGTTCGCGACGGCCAGGCACAGCACATCGTCCTCGGGGTCGGGCGTCCAGCTCGTGTCGAGGTCGCCGCTGCTCGCGTCGAAGCGCGCCAGGCGGGCGGTCGCGCTGCCGGCGATGGTGTCGAAGCTGCCACCGACGTAGAGGCTGCCGCCCGAGGCCGCCAGGCAGTAGACCACGTAGTCGGGGTCGGGCGTCCAGCTCGTGTCGAGGTCGCCGCTGCTCGCGTCGAAGCGCACGAGACCGGAGGCCGGACCACCGCCGACCTCCTGGAAGTCACCGCCCGCGTACACCATGCCGTCCGCAGCGGCCAGCGCCTTGACCGGGCCGTTGGGATCGGGAGTCCAGGTCGTGTCGAGGTCGCCGCTCGAGAGGTCGAAGCGGGCGAGGTACGGCATCGCGGCGGAGCCGCCGATCTTCTCGAAGGCGCCGGCCGCGTACAGGCTGCCGCCCACGACCGCCAGCGCGTTGACGTCGTCGTCGGCGCTCGGGTCCCAGGCTGTCGCCTGGCCGCTCGCGTCGATCGCGGCGAGGTGGTCGCGCACCACCCCGCCGAAGCTGTTCACCTCGCCGCCGGCGTAGACGCCATCGGCGCTGGGCGCCACGCAGTAGACGGGCCCGTCGGCGTTGGGCGTCCAGCTCGTGTCGAAGTCGCCGGTCGTCAGGTCGAAGCGGACGAGACCGGCTGCCGTCGCGGCGTCGACGTGCGTGAACGCACCGCCGACGTAGAGCGTGTCGCCATCGGCGCCGAGCGCGGTGACCGAGTCGTCGATGGCAGGGAGCCAGCTCGTGTCGAGGTCGCCGGTCGTCAGGTCGAAGCGGCCGAGATAGTCGACTCTCTGGGATCCGATGTTGCCGAAGAAGCCGCCGACGTAGAGCGAGCCGTCGGCCACGGCCAGCGTCCAGACGGTGTTGTCGGGGTCGGGCGTCCAGCTCGTGTCGAGGTCGCCGGTCGTCAGGTCGAAGCGCGCAAGATCGTCGACCGCCGTGCCGTCGATGTGCGTGAACTGACCGCCGACATAGAGCGTGCTGCCCGAGACGGCAAGGGCGTACACCGGGTTGTCGAGGTCGGGCGTCCAGGTCGTGTCGAGATCGCCGGTCGTCAGGTCGAAGCGCGCGAGGTAGGTCGCCGACGTGCTGTCCAGATCGCGGAACTCGCCACCGACGTAGAGCGTGTCGCCCGACACGAGCAGACGCACGACGACACCGTCGGGGTTGGGCGTCCATGTGGTGTCGAGCTGGCCGCTCGCCAGGTCGAAGCGGGCGAGCGCGGGCATCGACGTGCTTCCCACCTGCTGGAACATGCCGCCGACGTACAGCGTGTCGCCCGAGATCGCCAGGGCGAAGACGGCATTGTCGGGATCGGGCTGGAAGCTCGTGTCGAGCGTGCCGTCCGGCAGGATGTGGGCCAGGTTGGCGCACGCCTGACCGCCGACCTTGGTGAACCAGCCGCCGATGTAGTAGCCGCCGCTGCCGTCGGCCACGCTGGCGATCACCCAGCCGTCGACGGCGAGATTGCCGGGCAGCACCGCGCCGGTGGTGGGCGACAGGGCGGCGCCGCCGCCCGTCCAGGGTCCGATCATGCTGAAGTCGCCGCCCAGGTAGGTGACGCCGTTCGGTCCGGGAGCGACCGACATGACGTCGCCGTTGGTCACCCAGGCGCTGCCGTCGAGCTGGGGCGTCGCCTGGGCCACGGCCGCTGCCGCAAGCAGCACGGCGGCGGCCACCGCCAGTCCCCCCGAGACTTCGAGAACCCGCCGACGGATCGACCCTGCCCTCATCGCCGCTCTCCTTGGCCCGTGGAACCGATCGTCTCGTACTCTTCAGCGTGCGACAGACCGGCACCTTCTCGGCGCAGGGCCCGAACGCGTCGCCCCCTACCCGCGCCGCGGTGCCGCTGCGCCGACCAGGTGGGCGTAGCGCGCGATCACCTCTTCGACGTAGGCCACGACGTCGTCGGCGAGCGGTGTGGCGCGATGGGTCTCGAGGATCTGGGCGGCGCGCTCGGCCGCCTCGGTCACGAGCGCCCGCGGGTCGCCGGCCCCCGTGTGGCCGCGGCGCATCACGCTGGGCTGCCAGAGCACGCCGGCGCGCGCCGCCTCGCGCGTCGAGCGCCGGCCCAGGAAGTGGCCGCCGGGGCCGACCGCGACGATGTCGTCGATCAGGGCGGCGTCGTCGTCGACCGGGCTCTCACCCAGGTAGCGCCGCACGGCCGCCATCAGGTCGTCGTCCAGCACGGCGTCGGCCAGGCTGAAGCTCTCGGCGCCGTCGAGGGTGCCGAAGCCGACCATCGTGTCGGCCCCCGCCAGGGCGCCGAGCAGCGCCGCGCTCATGCTCTCGGCGCCCTCCTGCAGGTCGGGGTAGTGGGCGTCGCCGCCCAGGCCCTCGACCTGGTTGGGCAGACCGTAGTAGCGGCACATCTCGATGCTCGCCAGGCTGGCCAGGGCGGCCTCGGGCGGGCCGCACAGATAGCCGCCGCTGCGCAGGTCGGCGGCGCCCGGCTCGGGCGCCGCAATCAGCGCGCAGCCCGGAGAAGCGAGCTGCAGCAGCACGACCGTCGAGAGGATCTCGGCCATGGTCACCACGCAGTTGCCCATCACGCTGGCGGGCGCCGTCGTGGCCATGAGCGGCATCGGCATGACGACGATCGGCACGCCGGCCCGCGCCAGACCAAGGGTGGCCTCGGTCATCTCGGCATCGTGCTGCAGCGGCGCGACCGTGCAGTTGATCGCCGAGAAGATGGGGCGCTCGTGCAGCGAGGCGCCGGCGACGGCCTCGAGCAGATCGACCAGCGGCGCGACGAACTCGGGGCCGCGCACCTCGTCCTGCAGGTGCTTGGCACACTCGATAAGTGAGAGATACTCGATCTCCAAGTTGGCGGTCAGCGGGTCGAGGTCGCGAGCCGAGAGCGAGGGCCAGACGTAGTCGCACTGCGGCAGGGCGTCGAGCAGCCGCATGACCTGCCGCAGACGCTCGGCGGATCCCGGCAGACGCTGTCCGGTGGCGTCGTCGAGCAGGTAGGTGGCCGTGCCGTCGCTGCACACCGAGAGCGGATGGCCGCCGCCCACCCAGACGTCGTGGGCGGGCTCGCGCGCGGCCAGCAGGACCTCGCGCGGGGTGAGCGCGAGCGCCGCCTGCACGAGCTCTTCCGGCAGCCATGCCACGCGGCGCTCGCGGTCGACCCGCGCGCCGGCGCCTTCCAGCAGGTCGATCGCCGCGGGCAGGTTGAAGGCGATGCCCGCCTCGGTCAGCACCCGCATGATCTGCTCGTGGAGGGCGCCCTTGTCGCTTTCGTCTAGATAGTGGACCCGCGCCTGCGCCATGTCCTTCTCCCTTGCGTTCAGCGGCCTCGGGGTGGCCGCTGGTGTGCCGGACCCGCTGTCACCTGAGGCTCCATCGTGTGGTGGTCACACTACCGTGTCGGCACTGCGACCCCTTCTGCCACGCGACCTCTTCTGCCTCCCGCGCCGCCGATCGTCGCGGCCGGCCACGATCACGACCGCGTCGAGCGAGCAGGTCGCTGAAGCTGCCGCTCGGCCGCCGCCACGATCGCGTCGAGCTCGGCGAGCACGTCGTCGGGCAGGGGTGCGGGCTCGTGCTCGCGAGCCAGCCGCGCGTACTCGCTCCTCGCCGCCGCTCGCACGGCTGACAGCTCCGCCCCCGCCGGCTCCGCGCGGCCGGACCCGCTCGCTCTGGCCCCGGCGCGGCCTGCGGCGGCCGTCTCGGCCACCTTCTGCCACAGCGGCAGGTGAAAGCGGCGCAGGTGCTCGCGGGTGTGACGGTGCGCCATGTAGTGCCCCCCGGGGCCGATGTCGCGGATGACGTCGAGGGCCAGGTCGGCGCGCTCGAACGACACGTCCGCGGACCAGGCGTACGCGCTCAGCAGCGCCTCGTGCTGCAGGATGAGGAGCTCCGGGTGCAGCACCATCGCCCCGTCGGCGAGACCGCCCAGGTAGCCGGAGATGTCGGAGGCGTCGCTCGGCAGCAGGGCGGCGCCCAGGCCCGTCCGCGCTCCGGCCACCCAGTCGACGTCGGGAGAGTCGCCGGACAGCGCGGCGCCCCCGAGGTCGGGCACTCCCCAGGCTTCGTGCGAGAGCTGCGCGACGATCGCGTCGAGGCGCAGCGGCACCTCGCCGACGTAGCCGCCGGTGCGCGGGTCGGTGAGCGCCACGTAGTTGGAGTGCATCACCGGGCAGCCGGGCTGGGCGAGCTGCAGGAGCGCCATGCCGGCGACCACCTCGGCCTCGCCCTGCACCAGCGCGCCGAGCAGCGAGGCCGGGGCCGTCGAGCCCGCCGCCGGCATCGCCATGAAGCTCACCGGCACGCCGGCCGCGGCGTAGATCAGGGCGGCCTCGATGCCGATCGGGTCCTGCGACAGCGGCGCGATCGTGCAGATGTTGGCGCAGATCGGCGGTCGCTGCCGCAGGTCGCGCGAGGAGCCGGCGAGCACCTCGGCCATGCGCACGACGGCGCCCGCCAGGACCGGCTGCATGGTGGTGCCGCCGCGCACGTGCTTGAGCGTGCTGGTGAGCGCGGCGTGGCACTCGTGCAGGGGCGCACTGGCGGCGTGGTCCTGGGCACTGACCGGCGGCCAGACGAAGCCGACGAGCGGCAGGGCGTCGACCACGCGCGCGAACGTCGCGATGTCGTCCTTGCACGACGAGCGCTCCTGTCCGCTGCCAAGGTCGACCACGCGCGTCCCCACGCCTTCGGTGCAGATGTGGACCTTGCGGCCGTCGAGGGGCAGGTCGAGGCGCTCTTCGCGACCGGCCAGGACGAAGCTGCGCGGCGCGCTCGCCAGGGCCTGCGCGACCAGATCGGGCGACAGGCGGACGAGCCCCGACTCCCTGTCGACTGACGCGCCGGCTGCGGCGAACAGGTCGAGCGCGGCCGCGCTCGGGAACACGACCCCGACGTCGGCCAGGATCTCGAGGGTCGCGCCCTTGAGGGCGTCGAGCTGCTCGGCGGACAGCGGCTCGCAGCGCGTCTGACGCGTGAGCTCCACGAGGTCCGGGGTGAACGACGCCATGCGAGGTCCTCCTTGGCGAGAGGCCGGCCGATCGGGCCGAGCCGGGCCCGCAGGCCGCGACTCGCCGCTCGATGGCATTCCGATGCGCAACCGAAGGCGAAGTCAATACAACGAAGTCGTCGATGATCGCGGATTTCGTTTGCGGTTTTCGAACCGAGCGAACGACGGGGTCGTCCCCTCGTGCGAGCGCGGCGGCTGCTGCTCCGACTTCTGGCTCCCGGGCGGCCGCCGCGGCTACTGCGGCACCGCGGCTTCGGAGAGGCCCACGTCGCGAGCGATCGCCGCGTAGGGCCGGCGCCCGTCCTCGCGCAGATGCTGCACGATACGCCGATCGGTCTCGTCGAGCCGCTCCTGCTTCATGGCGGGGCCACCCTACCGCCTGACGCCCAGGCCCTCAATCGCCGAGTCGAACGAAGTCGCAGCGAGCTGCGGTTCTCGCAGGTCGCCCAAAGCCGCGAGAGCCTGTGACCGCCCAATGAGGGTCGGCCCGGCGGCGGCGGCCCGGCGGCGGCGGCCTGCCGCGAGGCGGCCCGGCGGCGGCGGCCGCCGGGCCGCCTCGCGGCAGGCCGCCCTCGGTGTACAGGTGGGCCGGGCTCCTCTATCCTGTGAGTGATGAAGCGCTCGAACCTGCAGATGGGCGACCTGCGGCCCGACCTGCGCCGCAGGCTCACCGCCGACGTCGAGGCGCGGCGCGACCAGGCCCCCTCACGCGACGAGTCTCACTTCGTGCACTGGTACGGCGAGGTCCTGCGTCTGATCGACGACGACTGGTGCCCGATCACCGAGCTCGTCTGCGGGCTGCTCCCCAACGGCGCCGAGTTCATCTCGCTCGAGCTGATCGACGAGCTGCTCGACTACGCCAGCCTCGAGACCAGGCCCGACTGGGACCGCAGGCAGGTGCAAGGCATCCTCGCCAAGGTCGGGCGCGCCAACATCTTCGACAACCGTCGGATCAACGCGCTCACCGCCTGCCGGCGCTACAGCGACCCGCGCCCCAGGTACGCGCGGCGCCAGACCCACATGGTCTTCGTCGACGGCTTCACGGTCTACCTCGAGGTGACCGAGACGGCCGAGGGCAAGTGGACCTACGCGCCGCGCGCCGACCGGCTCGCCTACGGCCACGGCCTGCGCCGGGCGACCAGCATCGAGCCGTGGCGCGAGCCGCCCGGCGACATCAGTGTGGCGCCCGACGAGCCGTACTACGACCGGCGCGCCAAGCGCCTGCTCATACAGTCGGGCCATGCCGAGTACGCCGACCTCGACCTGTGGCACCGGCTGGTGTCGGTCGAGGTGGCCGAGCACCCCTACGTGCAGGCCATGCGCGGGGTCACCCTCATCTGGGTGTAGCCGCTCGGGCCGGTGCCGGCCGGCCCGCGGTCGCTCAGTCCGGCGCCTCAAGCAAACCAGCCGGCCTCCTGCATCGCCCCGGCCGCCACGCGCATGCTGCGGACGTCGCCGCGCGCCACCGAGACCGAGATGTCATCGCCGACCGCGGCCGCCACCCGGGCGACGTCGTCGTGCGTGTTGCCGGGGCACAGCAGGATGGACTGCACACCCTCCTTGTCGATCAGCTCGCGGGCCACCGCGAGGGCCTGGTCGGTGTCGCGCACGACCACGCTGAAGAGCCGGTAGAGGCCGGTGTCGACGAGGCCGCGGTGAACGGCGGGGTCGGCGTCGGGGGCGTGGGCGATGAAGAGCGCAGTGAACGGCATGGTCCGCCTTTCCGTGAGAGGTGATGGGTCCGTCGTCCCGATGCTGCTCCGCGGCCGCGCGCCGCGCAAGTGCGATTCAGGGCGCCTTCTCAGCGGCCCCGCAGCGACCTGCAAGAGACGGGGCGCAGACTCTCTTTCGTCGGCAACGAAGGAGGGAGCCGCCATGAGAGAGCTGAGCTTCGCCGAGGTCCTCGAGGCCGGGATGCCGGCCCGCATCGAGCTGGCCTACGTCGGCTACGAGTACCGCCCGCTGCTGGGCGACGTCGCCGTGCACATACCGCCGACCGGCGCGGCCGCCGTCGGCACCACCCACCGCGTGCCGCGCCGCGGCTGGCACCACGACGCCGGCTGCACCTGCCCCTACTGCCGCAGCCAGGGCCGCCGGACCAGCCGTGCCGAGCGCGGCAGCCCGGCCGCGCCCTTTCGCCCGGCCCGCGTCGCGCGCGCCGCCCTGGCGGCGCGCGTCAGACCCCCCACACCTGAGCCCCTGACCATCTGAGACGACCGCACGAGAGAGGCCGCCGGGCAGACGCCCGGTGGCCTCTCGACCGCTCACGCAGGCGGTCGTCAGGCGACCGCGGCTCGTGCCGCTCCCCGTCGCTCAGGCGACCCGCCGCTCGACCTCCTGCTCGGGCCTGATGTTCTGGTTCACGCGGAAGAAGTTCGTGGGGTCGTAGGCGCTCTTGACCGCGACGAGCCGAGGGTAGTTGTCGCGATAGGTGGCGCGCACCCGCTCCTGCCCTTCGTCCATCATGAAGTTGACGTACGCCCCGCCGTTGGAGAAGGGGTGGAGCGCGTCGTAGTAGTCGATCGTCCATCGCCTGAGCGCGTCGACCCGGCCGGGGTCGGGATCGACCGCGAAGATCACCTCGGCCCACCTGACGTCGCGATTGGCCCAGGCCGTGTCCGCGTTGCCGGGCTCGCTCGCCGCGCCGTCGACCGGGTACAAGTGCATGGTCGACTGCCAGCTCGGCAGCCCGGCGGCGTGCTCGACATGCGCGGCGATCGCCGCGTCGGGCAGCTCGCTGACGAAGTCGCCCCGCCAGTACTGCTGCTGACCGCGCGGGTACAGCGCATCGAAGGCGCCCTGCCAGGCAGGCAGCGGCAACGCCGCGACGCCGTCGAGCACCGGCGGCCTGAAGTCGCGGGCGGGCTGCAGGTCGTGCGCCGCCGCCGCCGGCGACCCCCTGTGCGTCCACACGATGGCGCACATCTTGCGCAGGTGGAGCTCCTCGGGGAACGGCGGCCCGGGCGGCACCGTCAGAAAGGCGAAGAAGCCGCCGAGCTCGCGGGGCGCGCCGCCGATGAAGTCGCGGTAGAACCGCAGCACGTCGGCGGCGTCGTCGAGGCCCCACAGCATCGGCCCGGCGATCACGGTGCTCACCCGGTGCGCGCGGAACGTGAACCGGGTGACGATGCCGAAGTTCCCGCCGCCGCCGCGCACGGCCCAGAAGAGGTCGTCATGATGGTCGCCGTCGGCCCGCACGAAGCTGCCGTCGGCGAGCACCATGTCGACGCCGAGCAGGTTGTCGATGGTGAGCCCCAGACCGCGCGTGAGGTGGCCGACGCCACCCCCCAGCGTCAACCCGCCGACGCCGGTCGTCGAGATGATGCCGCCCGGCACCGCCAGGCCGAAGGCGTGGGTCGCGTGGTCGACGTCGCCCAGCGTGGCGCCGCCGTCGACCTCGACGACGCGGTCGAGCGGATCGACGCGCACGGAGCGCATCGCCCCGAGATCGATGACGAGGCCGTCGTCGATCGTCCCGAGGCCGGCGCCGCTATGCCCACCGCCACGCACGGCGACGGCGACGTCGTTCTCGCGCGCGAACCTGACCGCGGCGATCACGTCGGCCGTGTCGGCGCAGCGCACGACGAGCGCCGGGCGGCGGTCGATCATGCCGTTGTACACGGCTCGGGCTTCGTCGTAGCCCGGGTCTCCGGGGCCGGTGACGGCCCCTCTGACGGCGCTCGCGAGCTCCGCGATCGCCTCTCTGGTCATCGTCATCTTCGCCTCCTTGCACGCGGATTGCGGTGTCCTGCGCACGGGCGTTCCTCCGATGGCGACGGAGCGACCCCACTGCCATGTTCCCACGCCTCACCGCAGGACCATCCGTTCGGCCCGGGCCCTCGCGTCGTATCATCACGTCATGGACTGCAGCGAAGGGACGAGGGACGACCGGGCCGGGGGCGCCGAGCAGGCCGGCGACGAGCTCGCCGACTACCTGCGCCAGGTCACGGTCGGTGCGATCGAGCAGACGGCGATCGTGCTCGTCGAGCACGACCCGGCCTGGGCGACGCGCTTCGCCGCGCACGAGGCGGCGATCCGCGCGGCGCTCGGCGAGCGCGCCCTGCTCGTCGAGCACATCGGCTCGACCGCCGTGCCGGGGCTTGCGGCCAAGCCCATCGTCGACGTGCTGCTCGTGGTCGCCGACTCGGCCGACGAGCCCGCCTACCTGGCTGCCCTCGAGGACGCCGGCTACGAGCTGCGCATCCGCGAGCCCGAGTTTCACGAGCACCGCATGCTGCGCACGGCGAGCCGCGACCTGCACCTGCACGTGCTGTCGGCCGGCTCGCCCGAGATCGAGCGCTACCTGCTGCTCCGCGACCGCCTGCGCCGCGAGCCGCGCGAGCGCGCGCTCTACGAGCAGACCAAGCGCGCGCTCGCCGCCCGCGAGTGGCCGACCATGTCGCACTACGCCGACGCCAAGGGCGCCGTGATCGAGCAGATCGTCGCGCGAGCGCGCGAGGCGGCGGCGCGCGACTGACCGCGCCGGAGCCGAGCAGCGGCGCGACTGACCGGGCCGAAGCCGGGCAGCGGCGCGCGGCCGACCGGGCCGGGCTCAGGCGCCGGCGTGAAAGACCGGCGCCGTCGCCTGGTCCAACTGAGTGCCGGACCGTCGATTTCCTTAACACGGCGCGACGTAGGAGAACCGCCGCGTATACGGAATCTACTCGCCACCCCCGGACGCCGGAGACGCCCACCCGCGCCGCGTCCGGTCAGGTCGAAAGCGAAAGCGAGGTCAGAAGACCATGTCACGCGCACGCCACCTGTCTGTCGCGGCCTGCCTGGTCGCGCTCGTCGCTCTGCCCGCCGTCCTTGCGGCGTGCGGCTCGAAGGGCTCGGGCTCTGCGACGCCGGTGAGCTCGAGCTCACCGGCGTCGCAGAGCCCGAGCGCCGGTCCGACCACGAGCACGCCCACCACATCGCCGACCAGCGCCCCCGTCGCGACCGTGCCGGCCGGCTTCAAGGCGGCCTCGGTCACGTTCGTGTCGCTCAGCCAGGCATTCGTGCTGGGCACGGCGCCGGGCCACGGCGCCGTGCTGCTGCGGACGCTCGACCGCGGCCAGACCTGGGCCCGTCTCGCCGCGCCGGCCGTCGGCCTCGGCAGCCCGCAGAGCGGCAGCCTGCCCAAGGTATGGGGCACCCGTTTTGCCACGCCCACCCACGGCTTTCTCTTCGGCAGGGGCCTGTGGGAGACGACCGACGGCGGCGCGCACTGGACGCACGCAGCCGCACCCAGCGGTGCCGTCCTGTCGCTCGCCGCAATCGACGGCCAGGTGCTCGCGCTCGTCCAGCCGGGTTCGTCGAGCGCCGCCGCCACACTGATGCGGCGACCGCTCGGCGGAGGCTCGTGGACCACCGTGACCGCCGTCAAGAGTCCCGGCTCCATGGATCCGACCGATCTGATCTCGACCCAGGCTGGGACCGCCGCGCTGCTGAACGGCAGCGGCGTGCTCGTCACCACGAACGGCGGCCTGACGGTGCACACCTCCCCGCTGCCGAGCACCTCGCTGCTGGGTCCGTCGGCCGTGGCGGCCACCTCGGCCGCCTCGCTTGCGGTGCTCGACGCCGGCAACGGCGCCGCCGGCAGCATGCAGAAGCTCGTCTATACGAGCGCGAACGCCGGCGCGAGCTGGACGAAGGCCGGCGCGCCAGGCCTCGGTGGCGACCCCGTCTCCATCGCCGGCGGCAGCCCGACGACCCTGCTGGTCGCGGCCGCGAGCGGCGCCAGCATCATCTACCGCTCGAGCGACGGCGGACATGCCTGGAAGACGGCGCTCACCTACGGCGACGGCGGCATGGGCTGGGCCGATCTCGGCTTCACCTCGCCGACCCGCGCCGTCGTGGTCCACGGCCCGGTCGACACGTCGGGCGACACCGACGGCCGGGCCGGCCAGCTCCTGCTGAGCTCGAACGGCGGCGCCACCTGGCAGGCGGTGAAGTTCTAGCCGCTCCGCCACCGGCCTCACGCCGTCAACGCCGCTCGGCACGGTCGCGCTGGTAGAATCTCGCGCCAGACAGCAGCGGCGCTTTCGGCGCCGTCGCGACGCTCCATAAGCGAGGTCCCTTGCCGCATCCCAGCGCGACGACCAGCGTGTCGGCCGGGCTGCTCGCGCTGCTCGCGGCGGGGCTCGTGGCGCTCGCCGGCTGCGCCTCCGGCGCCGGCCAGCCCTCGCCGACGCCGTCGCCGACGCCGTCGCGGACCGCGCCGCCGCTCACCGGCGTGACGCTCCAGGGCAAAACGTTCACCACCTACGAAGTGCCGGCCGGCAGCTTTAACGTGGTCTTCGACCACTGCACGTTCCGCGGCGGCACGGCGTCGGCCGCCGTGCTCACGCTCGACAGGCCCTGCCACGGCCTCACCTTTCGCGACTGCGTCATCGCGGCGGGCGGCGGCTGGAACGGGATCACGATCAACGTCACGAACGGCGACATCTTCGACGTCTCGTTCGTCGGCTGCCGGATCGCCGGGCAGGGCCGCATGGGGTTCGAGTGCACGCAACGGCCGGTGTCCGACGTCGTCGGCTACCACGCCATCGACCTCATCGGCTGCACCTTCGCACCCCAGGGCAGCGAGGCGGTGAGCTACGACGGCGGCGGCGGCTGTCGCGACTGCACGATCAGCCGCTGCCTCATCGAGGGCGCCGGCGACTCGCGCGCGCCCTACGGCGCCGGGCTCGAGATCAACGGGCCCGTCGGCTTCACCGTCGCCGACACGACCATCTGGGCCTGTCGCGACAGCGGCTTCAACCTGAACTGCGCGGCGGCCGACTGTGGCTGGGTGTTCCGCAACGACGTCGTCGATTTCTCGCACCGCGCGCAGCACGTGCCGGTCAACGCCGACGCGGCGCGCCTCATCCTGGCCGGCGGCATGAACGGCTCGGTCTGGCAGAACTGCCGCCTCGTGCTCGGCGACGCCTGGAACGCCGGCTACTGGCGCTCCTGCTCGTCGAACGACCTGTCGACCTCGACGCTCTCGGGCAGCCCGCCGGCCAACCAGGGTCGCGCCCTCTGGACGCTCGACGCGGCGTCGCGCGGCAACAAGCTGCCGGCGCACCTCGGCTGACGACCCACCGCGGCTACGCGGCCTTGCGATGCGGGCGCTGCCCGGGCTCCTCGTGCCGCCGCCGCAGCCGCCGCACGAGGCCGTAGGCAACGACGCCGGTCAGCACAGCCTTGAGCCAGCGCGGCGAGCCCCGCCAGATCCGCAACCACACGAACATGTCGCACCCCTTCGTCTGGGCACGTCGGCGGCGCACCTGCGGCGCGCCGCCGACGCCTTGCTGTCTTCGGAGTGGTTGTTCCCGCCTGCGACGGGGCCAGGCCCTAGGCGCGCCGCGGCGCCGGCTGCTGCTGCGTGATGCAGTGCACGTTGCCGCCGCCCAGCACGATCTCGCGACCGGGGACGGTCACCACGCGGCGCTCGGGGAACAGCCGCTCGAGCGTCGCCCTGGCGACGGCGTCGTTGGGGTCGTCGAAGGTCGGCATCACGATGCCGCCGTTGACGATCAGGAAGTTCAGGTAGGACGCGGCCGTCTTGTCGCCCGGCCGCCGCGGGATCGAGCCCTCGGCGGCGTCGACGCCCCAGGTCTCTTCCTCGGTGTACTCGAGGATGGCGGGCATCGGCACGGTGTGGATCTCGAGCGCGCGACCGCGCGCGTCGGTCGTTTCGCGCAGCACGCGCAGGTTGTCCTGCAGGAGCTCGTAGCGCCAGTCGTCGCGGTCGTCGGTGACCGCCGCCAGCACGACGCCGGGCCGCGCGAAGCAGGCGACGTCGTCGACGTGGCCGTTGGTCTCATCGGGGTCGATGCCGCGGGCCAGCCAGACGACCTTCTCGACGTTCAGGTAGTCGCGCAGGCGCTCCTCGATCTGCTCGCGTGAGAGCTCGGGGTTGCGGCCCGGCGAAAGCAGGCACTCTTCAGTCGTCAGGACAGTGCCCTCGCCGTCGACGTGGATCGAGCCGCCCTCCATGACGACGGGCGCGCGATAGCGGTTGACCTGCTCGAGCTCGGCGATCTTGCGCGGCACGAGCTGGTCGCGATCCCAGGGAAAGTAGAGGCCGTCATAGAGCCCGCCCCAGGCGTTGAAGTCCCAGTCCACCAGGCGCACGTCGCCCTTGCCGTTCACCACGAAGGTGGGCCCGCAGTCGCGGATCCAGGCGTCGTCGCTCGACAGCTCGACGACCCGCACCTGCTCGGGCAGCAGGTCGCGGGCGTTCTCGAACTGGTCGTGGTTCACGCCCACGGTGACCGGCTCGAACTGGGCGATCGCCGTGGCGACCTTCACCCAGGCGTGCTGCGCCGGCTTGGCGCCCAGGCGCCAGTTGTCGGGGCGCCGCGGCCACAGCATCCAGATCCGCGTGTGCGGCTCGAACTCACCGGGCATGCGAAACCCGTCGGCTCGTGGGGTGCTGTCGATCATCCTTGACATGGTCCGGCCTCCTCGAGACTCGGTCCGCGCAGACGCGCCGCTCGTCGTCGGCCCTGAGGGCCGGGCGGTGTGGTCGTCGCGGTCGTCACTGCTTCTTGGCACGCGAGCCCGCTCGCGCGGGCACGCTGCCGGGCACGATCCGCGTGCCGGCGCGCCCGTCCATGGCCGGCACGACGTCGGTCAGGGATGCGACGATGGCCTGCCCCCCCTCGCGCGCGAAGCGCAGACAGGCGTTGACCTTGGGTCCCATCGAGCCGGCCTTGAAATGACCGGCGGCCGCGTACTCTTCCATCTCGGCGACCGTGACCTGGTCGAGCTCGCGCTGCTCGGGCGTCTTGTAGCCGAGGTAGACCTTGGGCACGTCGGTCAGAATGAGCAGCACGTCGGCGCCGACCTGGCGCGCCAGCAGCGCGGCGGCCAGGTCCTTGTCGATCACCGCCGCGATGCCGTGGAGCTGGCCGCCCCGCTCGCGCACGACGGGTATGCCGCCGCCGCCCGAGCAGACCACGAGGATGCCGGCCTTGATGAGGCCGGCGATCGCCGGCCCCGGCACGATCTCGCGCGGCTCCGGACTGGGCACGACGCGGCGCCAGCCGCGCCCCGCGTCCTCGCGCATCGCGACGCCCTCTTCGATCATCATCTTCTGGGCCTCGGCCGCCGTGTAGAACGGCCCGACCGGCTTGGACGGGTCGGCGAAGGCCGGGTCGGCGGCGTCGACGGCCACCTGCGTGAGCACCGTGGCGACCGGTACGTGCAGGCGGCGGCGCGCCAGGTGGTTGCACAGAGCCTGCTCGAGCATGTAGCCGATCTGGCCCTGGCTCTCGGCTCCGCAGACGTCCATCGGCATGGGCGCCACGGTCGAGGCGGCCAGGGCGTTCTGAATGAGCAGGTTGCCCACCTGGGGCCCGTTGCCGTGCGTCAGCACGACCTCCCAGCCGGCCTCGACGAGCTCGGCGATGCGGCGCATGGCGGCGTCGACGTTGACGAGCTGCTCCTCGAAGCTGCCGAGCTGGCCGGGCTGCAGGATGGCGTTGCCGCCGAGGGCCACCACGACGGTCTTGCCGGCGCCCGCGCCGGCGCGCTTCGCCTGTGTCGCCGGCGGCGTCATGAGAGGCGCCTCGGGCCGGCGGACGTCGTGCTGCTGCGTGCTGCCGTCATGGTCGCAGGTCCTGCGGTCAGGCCAGCAGCGCCGCGCCGATGTCGGCGAGACGCCGGTCGGCCGGCAGCTCGTCGATGCCGATCAGCGCCAGCATGAGGCCCTTCTGGAAGTGCAGGCGGTTCTGCGCCTGCGGGAAGATGATCGACGCCGCGCTGTCGGCGATCTCGTCGGTGACCTCCTCGCCACGCATGGCCGGCAGGCAGTGCATGAAGCGGGCGCCCGGCTTGGTGTGGCTCCACAGGTCGGCGTTGACCTGGAAGGGCTTGAAGGCGGCGATGCGGTCGGCGTACTCCTCTTCCTGGCCGGTCCACCACCAGCAGTCGGTGTAGATGAAGTCGGCCCCGTCGATCGCCTCGAGCGGGTCGTGCGTGAGCAGGAACGAACCGCCGCTCTCGGCCGCGAACCGCTCGGCGTTGTGGCGCACCTCATCTGAGATCTCGTAGCCGGCGGCGTTGCCGACGCGCACGTGCAGGCCGAGCTTGGTGAGCGTCGTCGAGAGCGAGTTGCAGGGGTGCGCGGCGTCGCCGATATAGGCGAAGGTGGTGCCGGCGAGCTTGCCGGCGTGCTCGAGGATGGTGAGCGCGTCGCTCATGCTCTGGCAGGGGTGACGATCGTGGTCCATGGCGTTGATCACCGGCACTGTCGACCAGGCGGCGAGCTCGTTGACGGTCTCGTTGGCCTTGGAGCGGATCACGATGGCCGAGTCGTACTGCGCCAGCGTGCGGGCCGTGTCGGCGATCGTCTCGCGCCCCGGCAGGTGGATCTCGCCGGGCCGCAGGTAGACGGCGTTGCCGCCGAGCTCGCAGAAGCCGTTCTCGAAGCTCACGCGCGTGCGCGTGGAGGCCGCCTCGAAGATCATGGCGAGGTGCTGCCCCGGCAGGAACGGCATGAGCGGACCGCGCGCCCGCAGCTTCTTGAGGGCGACGGCCAGCGCGAGCAGGTCTTCGAGCTCCTCGCGGCTGTAGTCGAGATCGGTCAGGAACGAGCGACCGCGCAGGCGGCGCATCGCGGGAAGCGTCTTCTCCATCACCTGTTCCTCCTGCGACGATCGGCCCGACCCCAGTGGGACGGCCGGCGGTTGCGGCACCTGGCCTCGCCCGGGTCTGCTGCGCACCCGGCGTTCGACGGCCCTGCCGTTTGTTTGTCCGGACGGACAAACGCATGGTACCATGACGGCAGTGCCCCCACAACCGCGAAGGACGGCATGGGCGAACGGCGGACAGGATCAGAGCAGACGCGGCGTAGCGACCCGGGGCGCCTGCTGCTCGACGACCCCATGGCGGCCCTGCCGCCGACCGCGCGCCACCTGCTGGCCGCCGCCCGCCGGCTGCTGATCCGCGACGGCTACAGCGCCCTCACCTTCGCGGCGATCGCCGCGGAGGCCGGCGAAGCCAAGGGCAGCATCGGCTACCACTTCGCCAACAAGGACGGCCTGATGGCGGCGCTCGTCGACTCGCTCGTCCACGACGCAAACCGCGCGCTGATCAGAGAGTGCGAGGCCCAGCCCTCGGCCGGCGCCCGGGTGCGCGCCCTGCTCGACGGCGAGTCGCGCATCGTGGCCGACGCTGAGGCGTTCCAGGCGTTCTTCGAGGTGCTGCCCCACGCGCTGCGCGACCCGGCGCTGCGCGAGCGCGTGGCGACCCTCTACGACGGCTACCGCGAGACCGTCTGGCGCTGCCTCGACGACGCCGACACGACGCAGGCGCAGCGGCTGCGGCCTTTCGCGATGCTCATGATCGCCATCGTCGACGGCCTCGCGATCCAGCACGGCCTCGACCCCGAGCGGGCCGACGTCACCGGCGCGATCCGCCTGTGGGAACAGCTCGCGCGGCCCCTGCTCACCGAGCTCGACGTCGCCCCGTAGCGCCGCGGCCGCGCACGCGGTGCAGGCCCGGGGGCCCCGTCGCTGTCGTGGCGGCCCGTGCCCCATCGACAGTTTGCTTGACGCCCCGCGCGCCCGCCGCCGTCGTGACGGCCCGGACGCCCGTCATTGCCCACCGGCTCCGGCGGTCCATCGCCAACCCCAACGGCGGCCGAGGGGGCTTCGCTGCCCGGCGTCGAACGCTACGCTGCAGGCGCAGGTGAGCAGCCGACGCAAAGGAGCCGTGAGCCACACATGAGCGAGCGCCGATCGCGCACGAACGCGGGCCGCGGAGCGGCGGCGGCGTGCACCACAGCGGGCCGCGGCACGGAGCATCGTCGATCGGGCCCGACCGCAAGCTGCGGCGCGAGGCGTCGCCGTGGCTAGGCGCCGTCGCCGGCGGGCGGTCCAGGGCGGCACCGTGCTCATCCTCGTGATCGCCGTCGCCGCCGTGCTCGTCGCGGTGCGCCCGACGCCCACCACACCCGGGTCGCCGTCGCCGTCGCCGCGAGCAAGCGCCACCAGGGCCCCGCACCACAAGCACAAGCGCGCGCACTCCGGCAGCGCCGCCCGCTCACGGTCGCGCAGCGGTCCCCTGTCGCTCGTGATCGAGCCGAACGCCGGGCCGGCGCCGGTCTACGCCCTGCTGCGGTCGGCGCGGCGCAGCGTGGACGTCGAGATCTACGAGCTCGAAGACGACCAGGCCGACGCCATCCTCGCCGCCGACGCGGCACGCGGCGTGCACGTGCGGGTGCTGCTGAACGAGCACTACGTCGGCCGTTACAACCAGCCGGCCTTCTCCTATCTGCAGTCCCACGGCGTCGCCGTACGCTGGGCGCCCGCACGCTTCGACCTCACCCACGAAAAGGCGATCGTCGTCGACGGGCGGCGCCTGGCCATCATGAGCATGAACCTCACCGCCCGCTACTACTCGAGCACCCGCGACTTCGTGCTGCTCGACGACCGCCGCGCCGACGCGGCCGCCGTCGCCGCCACCTTCGCCGACGACTGGGCGAACGGCGGCCTGCCGGCCGGCTCGCCGGCGGGCCTCGTCTGGAGTCCCGGCGCACAAGACACCCTGGTCGCCCTCATCGACTCGGCCCGCCACCGGCTGCTGGTCGAAAACGAGGAGATGAACGACGACGCCGTCACGAGCGCGCTGCAGGCCGCCGCCCGGCGCGGCGTGCAGGTCGAGGTCGTCATGACCCGCGAACGCTCGTGGGCGGCGGCCTTCAGCGCGCTCGCCCGTGCCGGCGTGCGCGTGCGCACGTACGCCGCGTCTGCCCCTCTGTACATCCACGCCAAGGCGATCGTCGTCGATCCCGGCAGCACCCAGGCGCGTGCCTTCGTCGGCTCCCAGAACTTCTCGGTGGCCTCGCTCCTCTACAACCGCGAGCTCGGCATCGTCACGTCGCAAGCGGCCATCGTCGCCGCCTTGGCGGCCGTGATCGCGCGCGACGGCGCCGGCGCGACCGCCTGGCGACCGTGAGACGCCTCGCCGCAGAGCGCCCCGCACCGCCGGCGCCAGGCCTTCGAGCGTGCGGCGGAGCACCGATCAGGTGCACGACGGCCGCCATGTGGGCATGAGCCATCATGAGGAACATCACGTGAACGCGGCAGCACTTCCCGAACCCATATCCGATCCCGAACCCGAGGCTCGCCGCCCGCTCGAACCGGTCAGAGGCTCAGCAGCCGACCCGCACGCAGGCGCGCCCGACTCGCTCAAGGCCGCGCCCGACGCACGCCAGGCCGCGCCCTGCGACCCCTGCGCCGCGGGCGGCTGCTCGCTGCGGTTCGCGGTGACCGCCGCGGCGTCGGCCCTGCCCGCCGCCCGCGCCCGGGCCCGGGTGTTCCTGCGCGGCTTCGCGGTGCCCGAACGCATCGTCTTCGACGTCGTGCTGTGCATGGAAGAGGCCTGCAAGAACGCCATCCGCTTCAGCGGCACCGACCGCGACATCGACGTCACCGTGGGTGTCTCGGGCAGCGTCGTGCACCTGGTGATCCGCGACCACTGGGCCGGCTTCGAGCCCGCGCCCGTCGACGTCTCGCACAAGCCCGACCCGCTCGAGCAGCACGGCCGCGGCCTGTTCCTGCTGCATTCCCTCATGGACGACGTGCGTGTCGAACGCGACCGCGGCGCGGTCGTGATCGCCCGCCTGCGCATCGCCGGCTGACCTGACCGTGCTTGTCCTCGGCGCCGACGGCGGGTAGTGTCGCAGGCGAACGCCGGTCCGGCCGTGGCCGGACCGCACGCGAGCGCACGACCCGGAGGGAGCCATGCGGATCCGTCGCCTCGTCTTCAAGCTCACGCTGGTCGCGATCGTCGGTCTGGCGCTGGCCGCACCGGCCGCCGCCACTGCCACCACCCTCCAGACGCGCATCGCCGCGGCGCTCAAGGCCCACGGCTTCGCCGGTTCCACGAGTGACGTGCGCGTCTACGACCTGTCGACCGGCAGGGGCCTCTTCGCGCACGACATCACGACCAAGCGCCAGCCGGCGTCGAACGAGAAGCTCGTCACGACCGCGACCGCACTCGCCAAGTGGGGCGCCGATCACCGCTTCAAGACCGAGATGCTCACGACCGGCACGCTGGCGAGCGACGGCACCTACACCGGCATGGTCTTCATCAAGGGGTTCGGCGACCCGACCCTGTCGACTAGCGCCTACCAGACCAAGGTGCTGCGCTTCAAGACGTCGAGCGTGGGCGATTTCGTCACGGCCCTCAAGAAGGCCGGCGTCAAGCGCATCGTCGGTCGCGTGGTCGGCGACGACACCTACTTCGACGACCTGCGCACGGTCGGCTCGTGGCACGCCGACGAGATCAGCGACTGCGCACCGCTGTCGGCGCTCTGCCTGAACGGCGACCTGTCGGCGAGCGGCGGACGGCTCGTCGACCCGGCGCGCAGCTTCGCCCAGCAGCTCACCAGCGCCCTCATCAGGAACGGCGTGCCGGTGAGCGGCAAGGCCACCGTCTGGCCCACGCCGGCCAAGGCCAAGCTCTCCTACACCGAGCTCTCGGCGCCCCTGTGGCGCATCCTCGCCGCCATGGACAAGCCGAGCGACAACTTCATCGCCGAGGAGCTCACGAAGGGCCTGGGCGCCTCGTTCGGCGGTGGCGGCACGACCGCCTGCGGCCTCAAGGTCGATCGCGCCTTCCTGGTGTCGCTCGGCATCCCGACCAAGAACTTCACGCTGGCCGACGGTTCCGGCCTGAGCTACGGCGACCGCCTGAGCGCGCTCGACATCACCATCCTGCTGCGTGCCATGATGCTGCGCTCCGACTGGCAGACCTTCTACGACTCGCTCGCCGTGGCCGGCGTCGACGGCACGCTGTCGGACCGCATGCGGCACACCGCCGCTTACGACAACGTGCACGCCAAGACCGGCACCCTGTCGGTGGCGAGCAACCTGTCGGGCTTTGCGACGAGCCGAAACGGCCACTGGCTGCTGTTCTCGGTCCTGCTCGACACGGCGCCGTACTGGATCGACCTGACGGCCGCCCACGAGGCGCAGGACTCGATCGCGATCGCGCTGGCACGCTCCACGCCGAGCGGCACGGTGACCTGGTCGCCGAGCCCGACGCCGTCGAGCACGCCGGCGGCTGCCGGCGGCTACGGCTCGACGCAGAGCACCACGCCGTAGGGGACTAGCAGTCGCAGGCGAGCGAGCCCATCGGGTCCCACGGCGGCAGCACGACCGGCTCGGTCTCGAGCGCCTTCAGGGCCTTTCTGGGCAGGTGCCGGCGGGCGATCACGACCTCGAACATGTAGTCGTCGAACCACGCGTCGCTCATCACGAAGTAGCCCTTGTCGCCGACTTTGTCGCCCCAGCTGTTCTCGACCTTCCACTTGCGCGGCCGGCCCTGGTCGTCGAGGTCGACGCCGGTCAGCACCATGGCGTGCGTCATGACGCTGTGGCCGTACTCGACGCGCTCGGCCTTGTCGGCCGTGAAGCTCGCGCCGTAGAGCAGCTCGAGGTCGTAGATCTCGCGGTCGAGGGCGCCCTGCTCGCGCTCCGACATCTTGCCGACGTCGCAGCCGAACCAGACCGGCTCGCCGGCTGAGATCTGCGCCACAGCGGCCTTCTTGAAGGCGTCGATGTCGACGTTGACGTAGCGTACCGGTGTGCCGCCGACCACGTTGCCGAGGTACTGCACCGTGTAGAGGCGGCCGAACGGCTTGTCACCGGTGGGGCAGTTGATGAGGCTCACATAGTCGTCGAGATCGAGGCCCACGTAGCGCTCGTAGAACTCGTGCGGGGTGAGCTCGCCGTCGCGGTGGAACTCGTCGCCCGAGTCGCGCCACTGCCACTCGAACGTGCGCGGCGGCCGGCCCAGGTGGATCGCCAGCATGCGGTAGATCGTCTCGAGCATCTCGTCCTTGCGGCGCCGCAGGGGGCCGTCGGCGCCGCCGCCGGCCTTGCGCCGCCGCAGCTCGGCCGCGTACTCGCGCAGCTTGGTGCGCAGCACGCCGTTCATGGGCGCCGACTCGCCGCTCGACTCGGCCTCGGGCATGACGCTCTTGGGCACCACGCCGTACTTGCGCACCAGGTCGGCGAACATGTCCCACTGGCCGCCGTCCTGGATCGGGTCCTGCAGCAGGAAGCTGATCAGGCGCCCGTCGGTGGGCTCGCCGGCCGTGGCGATCATCGTCTCGAGGAACCAGTTGGCCTTCTCGAGCTTGTCGTAGAACTGCAGGTAGGTCTGCGAGAGCTCGAACTGGTCGAGCTTGAGGCGCTTCATCGCCTCGACCCGCAGCACGTTCAGGCCGGCGAACATCCAGCAGCGCCCGCTCTGCTTCTGGTTCGTGATGTCGGCGGTCTTGATCAGGTGCGAGAAGCTGCGCTGCCCGGCGCGCACGACGGCCTCGCGGTTGCGCGCCACGACCTGGATCTTGCCGGCGGTGACGGCGTTCAGCGCCAGGCGGTTGCGCGGCTCGGCGACGAAGGCCTGCTCGAAGCGCTCGATCGCCGCCCGCTTGATGCCGCCACCGGCGCCGTTGGCGCCGTCGCCGCGCGCCTTCGCCACGGCCTCGCCGGCCGTGCGGCGCGCCGCTGTGGCGGCCGCCCGAGCGGCGCCCGACTTGCCGTTGCCGCGCGCCTTGCCGTTGCCCTTGGCCGCGTCCTTCGCCTTGCCGTCCGCCTTCTCGCGCCCCGCGGCGCGGGACTTCGTGCGTGCCGCCGTGTCCTTGCTCACTTGCCGACTCCTTGGGTGCCTTGCGGAGAAAACTCTACCCCACGTTGTGCGTCATCGGCTGCGGTGGCAAACGGCGTGAGGCTGCGGGCGGCCGGCGCCCCCGGGTACGGAGCCGCCGATGCGAGCGGATATACTACCTGCGCTGCACCGGGCGTGCCCCCATCGTCTAGCGGCCTAGGACACCGGCCTTTCAAGCCGGCAGCACGGATTCGAATTCCGTTGGGGGCACCACTTCACCCCCTCCTTGCCCTCCGCATCCGGCATGGCGCCGTGCGCCAACCCCGGCTTCCCGCAGGCCTCAGGGCAGTGACGGCATCCCCGATCTCAGAGTGGTACTATCGTGACCATCATGATTCTTCGACCGTGGCTCGTCACCGTCGTCACGATCACGCTGTGCGGAGCGGTCGTGTCGGGCTGCGCCGGCCGGGCGGCGCCATCGCCCTCTTCTCAACAGGCGCGTGCGCAGCTCCAGGCGTACTGGCAGGCGATGGCGCCGACTATGGCGGGCCTCGTGAGCGACCTCGACGCGTTCGAGAACGCCTCCGTCATGGTCAAGGCGGAGAGCAGTTCGCTAGGGCAGGTGAAAGTCGGGCTGCAAGAGAACGACCGTTCGATGATGCCGGCGGTGGCCATGTGGGCGCGCAAGGCGGCTGCGGCGCGCCCGCCGCTGGAGCTGGTCGCTGCCCACGCTCGCTTCGTCCGAGCGCTCGACGGCTCACTTGCGGCGATGAGACGTCGGATCGCCGCCCGCCGACCGATCACTGCCCAGCTCGCCGCCATCTGGGCGGCGGGGCGCCGCTGGCAGTCGGCGGTCGAACGGTACGCGGCGCCGCTCGGCGTGCCGCTGCCCGTGCCGACGTCCACGCCGATGCTGCTCCCTACGGTCCCCAAGACGGGGTGAGCCTGCGGAAGAGGGCCCTCGCGAATCACGCAGACGATGGAACGCCAGCGTCTCAACGGCAGCCAAGCCGGCACACTGGCTGAAAGACTTCCGAGGAGTCGCGGATGCTGAGGCAGAGCACGATCTGCGCGGCACTGGCCTTCGTCGTGCTGCCGATCGCCGCCTGCGGCGGGCTCGCGCATGCACGCTCCAACCACCCTGCGGGAACGTCCGGCAGACCTTCAGGCATCTACGGGATCGTGGTCGTCGCCTACCCGGCGATCGTGTCCGTCGCCCCCACCGTCACTCCGCCCAGGCTGCCCGGAGGCTTCGGGTCCGCCGAGTGGCGCGTGCCGATGACCGATGCCCACCTGGTCATCCGGGGGACCGGTCGGCACGTGCAGTCGCGCAAAGTCGTGTCCGGCGACGACGGTATCTTCGAGGCCGACCTGGCGCCCGGCAGCTACGTCATCTCCCTGGGCGACCCGCCTTACGGAGGAGCCATGGCCCGTGCCGGCCGTCTGTGGCGCGTTCAGGTCCGCAAAGACCGAGCGGCGTACTGCGTCGAGGTCACGGTCAGGCCGGGACGCTATACCCGTGTGATCATCGGACCTACACCCGCGTCGAGTCAGTTGGTGAGCACGCGCTAGGCAGGCCTGCCGTTGGGCGAGTCCGCATCCGCACGGTTTCTCGCCACCCGACGCCCCGGGAACACACGCGAAGTCGGCGACCGAGTCGGGAGGACGTGATGGACTACACACGGTTGGGACGATCGGGGCTCCAGGTGTCGCGCGTGGTGCTCGGCTGCATGGGCTTCGGCGAGCCGGGCAGCGGCTGGCAGGAGTGGACGATCGGCCTCGACGACGCGCGCCCGATCGTGCGACAGGCCCTCGAGGCCGGCATCACGACCTTCGACACGGCCAACATCTACTCGCACGGTTCCAGTGAGGAGATCGTCGGCGCGCTGCTCGGCGAGCTCGCCCGGCGCGACGAGGTCGTGATCGCCACCAAGGTCTGGGGACGGATGGCTCCAGGCCCCAACGGCGGCGGCCTGTCGCGCGGCGCCATCCTTACGCAGATCGACGCGAGCCTGCGGCGCCTGCGGACCGACTACGTCGACCTCTACCAGATCCACCGCTACGACCCGGAGACGCCGATCGAGGAGACACTCGAGGCGCTGCACGACGTGGTGCGCGCCGGCAAGGCGCGCTTCATCGGCGCCTCGTCCATGGCGACCTGGCAGTTCGTGCAGGCCCAGTACCTGGCCGACCTGCACGGCTGGACCCGTTTCGCCTCGATGCAGGACCAGTACAACCTGCTGATGCGCGAGGAGGAGCGCGAGATGCTGCCCTTCTGCCGCGACCAGGGGATCGGCGTGCTGCCCTGGAGCCCGCTCGCCCGCGGGTATCTGACGCGCGACTGGGGCACGGCCACCACGCGCAGCCGAAGCGACCGCTTCGGTCAGCAGATGTACCGCCAGACCGAGGACTCGGACCGGCGCATCGTCGACGCGGTCGGCGCGGTCGCCGGCGAGCACGGCGTCTCCCGGGCGCAGGTCGCCCTCGCCTGGCTGCTACACCAGCCCGCGGTCACGGCGCCGATCTTCGGCGCGACCCGTCCCGAGCACCTGTCCGACGCTCTTGCCGCCGTCGAGCTGCACCTCGATGCCGACGAGCTGGCACGCCTCGAGGAGTACTACGTGCCGCACGCCCCGGAGGGCTACGAGCCGGCGGGCCGTGTGAGCTCGTGACGGACGCAGTGACGCATCCCGCATCCAGAGCAGAGCCGGCTCACCCCGGGCACGAGCACGTGTCGGACGGCTCCGGCCGGCGCTTGTCGCGAGCGGGCCGAGAGGGAAACACCGCGCAGACGTCGTAGGTAAGCCGAAGTAGACGGAGGCGAGCGGCACGCAGACACGGCCGGCGGGCCCGCAACGCGGCCACGCGCGCCTGCTCCGCAAGAGGCCGCGCACCCCGCGGCGTCCCCGACCAGCTACTCGCGCGCTTGTGCCGCCACCGCGCGCAGGCGCAGGCGATATCCTGACGAGCAGCAAGATCCGTCGAGGACGGGCCCTCGGACCCGACGCAGGAGGCAGCGAGTGACCGGATCGGGACCGCACCGCGCACCCGTCGTCGCGGCGATCGGCATGGCGACTGTCGACTACCTCTACCTGCTGGACGACCATCCTCAGCCCGACACCGTCACCCGTGCGCTCGAGCACCAGGTCGTGGTTGGGGGCGTAGCCGGTCGCGGCGCGCTGACCGCACGCCGGCTTGGGGACACGGCAAAGCTGCTGGCGGCGTGCGGGACCGATATCCACGCCCAGGTATTGCGGTCCGGGCTCGAGGCCGAAGGCGTCGAGTGCACCTGGGTCGCCTACGACCAGCCCTCGCAGCACTCCGCCGTCATCGTGGCGCGGGCGCAGGCGACGCGCACGATCATCTGGCTGCCGCAGCCGATGGCCGACGACCGCCTGACCGGCTGCCTGCCCGAGTTCCTCGACGGCGTCGACGCCGTCGTGATCGACGCGACCGACGGCGTCCTGGCCGGCGCGGCGCTCGACGAATGCCTGCGGCGCGGCATCACCAGCGTGCTCGATACCGGCTCGGGGCGGCCCTGGACGGCAGGGCTGATGAGCCGTGCCGACCACGTGGTCGCGCCCGAGAAGTTCGTGCGCAAGCTGACCGACCACCCGGCCGAGCGAGCGGCGTCCGAGCTGTGGGACGGCTCGTGCCGGCAGGTGCTCGCCGTGACCCAGGGCGCCAAGGGCGGCGTCTATGCCACCGGCTCAGAGCCGGCGCGCCGCGGACGGTGGAAGGCCGCGCCGGTCGCCGCCGTCGACTCGAACGGCGCCGGCGACACGTTCCACGGCGCCTACGCCTGGGCGCTGGCACACAGTCTGCCGGTCCCCGAGTGCTTCGACCTGGCGGCCTGGGCAGCGGCCCTGAAGGCCGCTCAGCTCGGCAACGCCGGCATCCCCACGCTGCAACAGCTCGAGGCGGCGCGCCGGGCAAGCGATGCGGGACCGCTGGCTGCGGGCGCGGAGGCCGGGGTCTGACGACCAGGGAGCGCCGCCGCGCATGACCCGGAGGCACCCGGGTGATGGGCGGAGAGGGCCCGCGTTTCTGGCCCGAGATCGCGTCGCTCCGCCGGCGAAGCTACCGAACGGTCGTCACCCTCGGCCGGCGGCAGTAGGCTGGCGGCGGGTCAAGGTCGTCACTCGAGCGGAAGAGTGTGACTGACAGCGCTTCAAGGACAGTGAACGTCGGGCCGCGGCTGCGGTTTTGCCTGGCGCCCGACCCTGCTCACCTGCTGCGCGCCCGCGAGCGGCTGCGCGCGTACCTGAGCGGATACTGCGCCGAGACCCGTACCGTCCACGACCTCGTGCTCGCCATCGAGGAAGCCTGCACCAACGCCATCCGCCACAGTGGGTCGCAGGCCGAGATCGAGATCGCCCTGAGCTTCGACGACGGCCACGTGATCGCCACGGTGAAAGACCAGGGCCGCGGTTTCGACGTCGCCGCGTTCGAGCGCGACCGAGTGCCCGACCCTACCCTCGACCACGGCCGCGGCCTGTTTCTGATCTCGCGGCTCTGCGACGAGGTCGCCCTGACCAGCGACGGGGGCTGCGAGGTGCGACTCGTCAAGCGCGATGCGGTGGCGGCGCCGGGCGCCGCCGCGCCCGGCGCCGCCACCGCGTTCGATCCCTCGGGCCAGCCGACGTTCCTCGAGGAGATCGACGAGCTCTTCGCGGCCGTCGATTGGGAGTTCCGCTACCTCTACGTGAACAGGCGCTTCTGCGAGATGACCGGCAAGGCGCGCAATGAGCTGCTCGGCCGCACGCTCTGGGAGCTCTTTCCCGAGGTCGTCGGCACCGACGTCGAGCGGCGCCTGCTCGACGCCATGCACCTCGGCGTGGCGAGCCGTTACGAGTTCTGGTTCCCACCGCTCCAGAGCTGGTTCGAGCAGCGCCTGTATCCGACGGCCTACGGCATCAACCAGTTCTCCGTCGAGATCAGCGAGCGCAAGCGCCGCGAGTCCGACCGCGACGACCTGCTGGCGCGCTTGCGAGACAGCGAGGAGCGCTACCGTACGATCGTCGAGACGGCGGCTGAGGGCGTCGTCATCGCCCGGCCCGACGGCGCCTACACGTACGTCAACCGCCGCATGGTCGAGATGCTCGGCCGCCCCATCGAGGAGATCCTGGGCAGGATGAGCGTCGACCTCGCCTCACGCGAGTGGCGCGGCGACGTCGAGGCCCCGCGGCGGCAGCTCGGCAGCGGCAAGGTCGTCAGTGGCGAGTTCGCCTTTCTGCGCGGCGACGGCACGACGCTCTGGACCCGCTTCAACGCAAGCCCGCTCCACGACAAGTCGGGGCGGCACGTCGCCAACGTCGTGCTCCATACCGACATCGCCGCCGAGAAGGCCGCCGCAGCCGAGCGCGAGGCGCTGCTCGAACGCTCGCAGATGCAGACCAGGGAGCTCGAGGCACAGAGCGAGGCGTTGCGGGCTCAGGGACAGGAGCTGCGCGCCCAGGGCGAAGCGGTGCGGGCACAAGGCGAGGAGCTGCGATCGCAGGCCGACGAGCTGCGCGCGCAGACCGAGGAGCTCGCCGAGCGAGTGCGGCTGAGCGAGGCGCTCAATGCGATCAACCGCCTCGTGCACGCGACCTTCACCGCCGACCAGATCATGCAGCGCGCGCTCGACGCCGGCGTGCGGGCGCTGCGCCTGGACGCCGGCGCCATCGAGATGCGTGCGCCCGGCGGCTGGCTGGTGCGTTACCAGTACGGTCTCGACCCGGCGGCGACCGGCGCGCTGCTGCCCGACGAGATCGCCCCGAACGCGGTGCGCGCCGAGCAGACCCGGAGCCTGTTCGCCATCGCCGACATGCGCGACTCCGCGGTCGACGTCGGCTTCGTACGCGAGTACGGGCTGCAGTCGGTCCTTGCGGTGCCGCTGCTCGCCCGCGAGCAGGTGACCGGCTGTCTGCTCGCCTTCGGCAAGACGCCGCGCACGTTCAGTCCCGGCGAGACCGACTTCGGCCGCAAGCTCGGCGCCACCATCACGCTCGCGCTCGAGAACGCCCGGCTGCTCGAGGCCGAGATCGCGCTGCGCGAGGGCGAGGAGCGGCGCACCAGAGAGCTGCAGGTGCTGCGCCGAGTGGCGGAGTCGGCGTCGTCGTCGCTCGACGTCACGACCGCCGCCCGGGCGGTGGTCGACGAGGTCCGCAGGCTGCTCGACGCCGACCAGGTGCAGGTGCGCCTGGTCGACGTCAACGGCAGATCGCTCGAGCCCGTCGCCACGTTCGATCCGACAGGCCGGCTCCAGCTCGAGGGGGCGATGCCGGTCAGAGCGGACCGCGAGACGGCGATCTGCTTCAGGACCGGCCGGCCGCGGGCAGGTGCCGACGCCCAGGTCGGCGAGGTGACGCGGGCCTCGCTGCGAGCCGCCCGCAAGACCGACGTGCACGCCTTTGCCGTCTTGCCGCTGCGCACCGGCGGCAACCCCATCGGCACCCTGTTCGCGGCCTGGAACCGGGTGCGCCAGGTCGCGCCCGACGAGCTCGCGATGCTCGAGACCATAGCGGCCGCGGCCACGACCGGCCTCGAAAACGCCCGGCTCTTCGAGACCCAGCGCGACATCGCAACGGCGCTCCAGGCGCACCTCATCCACCCCATGCCGCGCGTAGAGGGCCTCGAGCTGGCCGCGGTCTCGCGGCCGGCCAACCGTCCCGACCTCGTCGGCGGCGACTTTCACGACGTGCTGATCGCCCGCAAGGGTCTGGTGGCGCTGCTGATCGGCGACGTCGCCGGTAAGGGCATCGCCGCGGCGGGCATGACCGAGACGGTGCGCAGCGCCATGCGCGTACTGGCGCTCATCACCCCGTCGCCGGAGTACGTGCTGCGGCACGTCAACGACCTGCTGATGCACGAGCCCGGCCACGGTCAGCTCGTCACCGCCCTGCTCGTGGTCGTCGACCTCGCGCGCGAGCAGGCGATGCTGGCGAGCGCTGGCCACCCGCCGCCCGTGCTCGTCCGCCGGGGCGCGAGCGCCGAGCTGCTCGAGCTGCCGTACCACCCGCCGCTCGGCGCCTTTGCGACGAGCTTCGGGGCGCGCCAGTTCCCGCTGGTCGCCGGCGACACGCTGCTGCTGTACACCGATGGCGTGACCGAGGCACGGCACGGCCGCGAGATGTTCGGGGAACAGCGCCTGCTGGCCGCCGTCGACGAGCTACGCGACGGCGCCGTGCGGGACGTCGCCCAGGGCGTGGGCGCGGCCGTGGAACGCTACGCCGACGAGTTGCGCGACGACGTGCAGATCCTCGTCGTGCGCCGGGGCGGGTGACGGCGCCGCGGATCGACGGGTGCGGCCAAACGGTCGGCGGGGCGGAGCGGTCGGCGGGGCGGAGCGTGCATTCCGGCTCTGCGAGGCACCGCGGGCTCGATCAGACCGAAGGTAAGTCAGGGTGCAAAAAGGCGGCGGGGGGAGGCGCCAAGGCGCCTCCCCCCGCCGCCTTACGCTTACGGTGCGGCTACCAGCTCGCTACGCGAGCGGGGCGTCGAAGTGAAAGGTCAGGGGATCGGCAACCACCACGTCGACGGGCTCGTCGGCCGCTTCGATCTCAGCCAAGGCCAGAACGTCCACTCTCTCGCCCATGCTCTCTCCATGTCTCGTGGTCGCCAGAATCAACCTGGGTTTCCTACCGACCCTATGACCGGGGCGAGGCTCTGTCAACGGGCCAGCACTCCACCCTCACGACCGTTCCCGGTCCTCGGGCACGAGAGAGTGCTCGAGGCCCGGCTCACCCAGGAAGCGGAAGCCGGTGACCCTCACGTCGGCGCCATGGCTGGTCAAGGTCACGCAGCGCAGCAGGGCCGCGAGTTGTTGCCTCACCATGACCGTCAGCCGGTCGCCCGGGGCTTCCTCTGCGCTGTCGGCGGCCAAACTGAAATGCCAGTCGTAGCCCTGCGAAGGATCGGTGTTCTCCTCTTCCAAACTCTCGTCCATCACGCCCCTCACATCACCACCCGTTCGCACTTCACCAAGACCACATCGATGCCCAGACGGGCCTCCATCTCCGTGTACGGCACGCCACGCAGGTCGCGTCCCCAGCGTGACAAGAACGAGCTCGGCATGAGAATCAAGTCGGGCTTGCCAGAGTCTGCCGTGTAGCGCCGCACCGCGCGTTCGATGTCGTCCAGTACCCACAAGTCGCCCACGTTGACGCTACCGCCGAAGAACTCGTTCGCGGGCACGATCACTTCCAGCGACGCGGCCGCGGGAAGTGGGAGTTCACGAAGCAGGTTCTCGACCAACTCCCGGTAGAAAGTCGACGCTATGACCAAGCCTCGTTGCGCCCCTCTCCCCACCATGGCGGCGTGAATCTGCCTGATGTACTCCAGGTGGAATGAGCCCGGCAGGATCAGCCCAAAGCTCATTCCGGCGAAATCCAGGGGGCGGTATCCGCGCGGCTTGTGGGGGTAAGCGTCGACCTCGATTTCGGGTTCTTCCAGTCTCAGGGCCAGCGTCTCCGAGCCGTGCTGGAGCTCAACCTCGACGACGCCCTTCCTCATCGCCCGCCTGAGCAGTGCGCTCGCGTGTGCTCGCGAGACTGTCCTCTTGCCGTTGACGGTGGCCACCTGGTCGCCGGGCGACGCGCCGGCAGAAGCTGCCGGCGAGTTGCGAATGACGCCCTCGACGATGGGCTCCACCGAGGTCGATGCGGACCCGAAGGGACTGAGGATCACAGGCGTCGTTAGATGCTCGCGCAGCCTCAGGACGTGCTCGATGAGAGTCGGCGTCCAGTCCTCTATGAGACCGGGCCTGTTCTCCGGATGATGGCGACTCAGCCCAGGAGGTGCAGCCCGAATCAGCCGAGCGTCGTATGCGTCGAGGTACTCGATTGTTTCGGTAACGTCCTCGAGGCCCTGGTCAGGCATGGGCACGAGCGTGCCCATGAAGGGGACCTCATACTCGCGCAGGTGCTTGATCGCCTCAATCGCAGTCCGCGGATTCGGGTCGCGCATGAGCCGCCGCCGGGCTGACACGTTCGCGGATATCAGCGACACGTTCACATAGACGGGCTGTAGCTCCGCTAGCTGAGCCACGAGATCTGCACTAAGGCGAGCGCCGTTCGTCGTTATGTCGATGACCTGGTCGGGATCGTGCGCCCGGATGACCCTGAGCAAGTCCACGAAGCGGGGATTTGCGAGCGGTTCGAAAAAGCTCTTCGTCTCGCGCATCAGGCCCCGACCGTCATGCACGAGCGCCGATCTTGCCGAAGCTTCTTGCAAGCTCACGAATCGCGGTTCATTTTCGAAGAGCCCGTCGGGATTACCATCCTCATAGCAGAACGTGCAATGGCAGTTGCAGGCGGCCGACAGCGATCCGAGATTCTGCTGCAGCGTCGCTTCGCGCACCGTTCGCCAATCCTCCGCATCGCGCAATCTGAACCCATCCACCCTCACAGGATGGCCCTCGCACTCAAGCTCTGCGACGGCGAGGACAGACTTGAGCATCGCTTCGACAAGTTCGATACGCGGTTCCTCACGAGCGAAGGCTCGGGTGGTGTGGTATTCGATTCGTTTGCTGCCGTCCCGCCCCACGTGGCCCCCTCGAGTCGCTCCGACGCATTATAGGGGAAGCCGTCGACGGTCCCCAGACTGGGTCCGGCTCAAGTGGAGCGGCTGGACAGCCGAAATATGACACCGCGGGCGCATTTACCGCACCCGCGGATAGGGCCACCCATGGCCCATGTCGGGCAAGGGAGTAGCACTTCGATGACGACGCTGCCGCCCCAAGGGGCGACAGTAGCGTGGTCGGCTGTCTCGTGAAGACCTCAAGCCGTCACAAGTCGATCGTCTTCCGCGCCACTCGCGGGCAGCTCGTCGTGGCCTACGTGTCGACAATCGCTGCAGGCGCAAGCGTTGTCATGGCAGATGGACTGATTGCCCTGCCACGCGTGCATCTGGTGCCGCTGGCTCTGTTCGTGGGCTTGGTGGTCCTCGGTAACCTCTGGACGGTATCGCTTGCCGGGCGCGAGGCCATCTCCCTGTCCCTCACGCCCGGATTCGCGGCCGCCGTGTTGTTCGGCCCTGGCTTCGGGGCCCTGGCAATCGGGCTCGGTGGTCTCATCTCCCTGGGCGTTGTCCAACGGCGAGGCCCGCTTCGCGTGGCCTTCAACGTCGGACAGGACGCACTGCTTGGGTGGGTGACCGGCGTCACGTTCGTGTTGCTCCGAACGCGGCCAGACATGAGCCTGACCTCGAACGCGCTGGCCTTCTGTGCCGCAGCCGTCGCGTACCTCGCGCTGAATGTGCTCATCTCGAGCGGCCTCATCGCACTGCACGGCCGCCCTGCGCTGAGGGACTGCTTCCTCAGCATGAAAGCGGGCGGTGTCTTCTACTTCGCAATGGCCCCGCTCGGCGCCCTGCTCGCCAACGCGTACGCTCAGAGTCCGTGGACGCTGGTGTACTTCCCCCTCCTGATGTGGATCGTGCATGAGGGCTTCGCGCTCTTCGGCCACCTCAGGTCCGACACCGACAAGGCGCTCGTCCTGCTCGCCGATACGCTCGACAAGCGCGACCCATACACCGCCGAGCATTCCAAACGCGTGGCAGATCACTCCGAGCGCATCGCAGTCGCCATGGGCTTGCCGCTGGACACCGTCGAGCTCGTCGTCTCGGCCGCGCACATCCACGACCTCGGCAAGATCTCGATCGACAACCGCATCCTCTTCAAGGAGGGCAAGCTGACCGAAGAGGAGCGGCGCCAGATCAACAAGCACCCCGCCGCCGGAGCGGCGCTCGCCGGGCAGTTCAACCTGTTCGGCGCCGGCGCCGACATCATCATGCACCACCACGAGCGCTGGGACGGCACCGGCTACCCCGAGGGGCTGTCGGGCGAGGACATCCCGCTCGGCGCCCGAATCATTGCGGTGGCCGACGTGTACGACGCCATGACGTCGGACCGGCCCTACCGCGCGGCGCTCTCGCACGAAGTCGCCATCGCCGAGCTCGCCAACGGCGCCGGCACGCAGTTCGACGAGCGCTGCGTCGAGGCGTTCCTGTCGCTCGACGGCGAGCGCGCCCGCAAGGTCAGGCCGGCCGGCGGCAGCGTGTACGCCCACGCCTGACCGGCGCGGCGGCCGCACGAGCACGCAGCGCCGCGTCCAGCCGGGGGGTAGCTTGGGCCCAGAAGACCGACAGCTCGAGGACGACCCGCCGCAGCCGCCACGCTGGCTAATCGCGACCTTCAGCCCCATCACCAAGTGGGACGGTCGCACCATCACCTACGACGGCGCCGCTTTCACCCTCGAAGGCGACGGACGGCTCGACCCGCGGACGGTGCAGGCATACGGGCGGCAAGGCTTTCTGCTCTGGGCATCGCCGGACGCCTTCGCCCTGGTCGAGCAGGCTGCCGGCCGGCCCGAGATCGCCGCGGCGCCGGCCGACACCGCAGCCGACGTAGAGCTCCAGCGACCCGGCGGCCGCCGTCGTCGCTCCGTGGCCGCCGCCCTGGGCATCGTCGCGCTGGTCGTCGCCGTCGCGCTGGTCGCGGGCGTCTTCAGGCTGCAGACGTCGTCGACCGGCGGCACTGACTCGCGGCCCGCTTCGACCGCGGGCCCCCACGCCACGCGCCAGCCGGCCGTCCGCGTCTCGACCAACTGGGCCGGCTACGTCGCCACCGGCGGGCGTTTCACGAGCGTCGAGGCGACGTGGCAGCAACCCGAGGGCTCGGCCTCGGAGAGCCGCCACTTCAGCATCTGGGTGGGCCTCGACGGCGACGGCGAGACGGTCTGCGAGCAGATCGGCACCCTGGCCTGGACCGACACCGGCCTCGCCTTTTACGAGCTGCTGCCCAGCGCGGCGGTCGACGGGCTGTCGCTGAGCGGCCCCCCGGGCGCCGAGTCGTCGCTCGAGACCGCGATCAGGCCAGGCGACTCGATCACGGCGAGCGTCACCTGCACGGGCGGCCGGCGCTTCGTGCTGCGCCTCAGCGACAACACTCGGCACCTGTCGTTCGCGACCACGCAGACGGCGCCGGCCGCCACCTGCGCAAGCGCCGAGATCATCCTCGAGACCCACTACGCCGGCGGGCACGGCCCGGCCACGTTCGACACCGTCGGCTTCACGCACTGCCTTGTGAACGGCCGCCCGCTGAGCTCCTGGCCCCTGACCCGCGCCGTGACGTCGTCGCCGCCCGGCGCGCGGCCGTCGGCGATCCTCTTCGACGGCGAGACCTTCCTCGTGACGCACCGGTAGCGGCGCCGCGGCGCCGGCGCGGCTCAGTCGCCCCTCACCCCGCACCAGCGCATGAGCAGCAGCGCGACCGCGCTCGCGTGGTCGACAAGGTCGGCGACCGGCACACACTCGTCGATCGTGTGCGCCACGTCGAAGCCCCCCGGGCCGAACGAGATCGTCGGGACCCCGCCGCGGCGGATGAACACGGCGGGGTCGTGCCAGGAGTCCATGCCGGTCGCCACGCCGGCACGGTCGAGGTCGTACCCGGCCTGCAGCGCGGCGACCACGATGGGATGGTCGGTCGCGATCTCGGCCGGGATGATGTCGCAGGGCCAGTCCCAGCGCGGCGGGTGCTCGGCGAGCCAGGGATCGGCCGCGGCGGCCGAGTTCACATAACCCTCGACCTCGGCGAACACCTGCCGCCCGGTGCCGTCGGCGCCGACCTGCCCGGGCAGGTACTGCAGATCCAGTGTCAGCTCGCATGACGCCGGGAAGGTCACGATCCACTCGCCGCCGCGCACCATGGTCGGCACGATGTCGCCGGGGCTGAGGAGCGGATGGGCATGATCGCCCCGCGAGCGCCAGTCTTCGCGCAGCGTGTGGATGCCCTGCAGGACGAGCGCCATCTTGTCGATCGCGTTGACCGCGCCGCCCAGGCGCCAGTCGGCCTGGCGCACCTCGGCGTGGCCCGGCCGGCCTTCGACCGTGATCGTCGCGTTCACCGCGCCGCGGCAGGCGACCCAGGCGTCGAAGCCGGTCGGCTCGCCGGCAAGGCCGGCGTCGGCGCGCACACCCCGCTCCACGCAGGCGTAGGAGCCGGCTCCGCTCGACTCCTCATCGGTGTTGGTGCAGAAGACGACGTCGCCGGCCAGCTCGACCCCCAGACGCCGCAGGACGGTCAGGGCGAAGAGCTGGTCGGCGATGCCACCCTTCATGTCGCAGGTACCGCGGCCGAAAAGCAGGCCGTCGCGTACCTGCGCCGCGAACGGGTCGCTCGTCCACTGCGCCACGGGCTCGGCCGACACCGCGTCGATGTGGCCGTTCAGCAGCAGGCTGCGGCCGCCGCCGGCGCCCGCCAGCCGGCCGGCGAGCTGCGGCCGGCCGCGAAAGTCGAGGCCGTTCGGCAGGATGGGATGGCCCGCGGGCACCGGCTCGGGCTCCCACAGGTCCGTGTCGGCGCCGAGCTCGGCAAGAGCGCCGCGCAGATACTCCTGCAGCGCTCGCTCCTCGCGCGCCGGCTCGCCGGGCAGGCGGGCCGTCGTGTCGAACGCGACCAGGTCTGCAACGATGCCGACCAGCTCGTCCGTGCTTTCGCGCACGGCCTCGACGACGCGCTCCTCCGCGCCGGATAGCAGACGCATCTCACCAGTCAAGGCGGGCCTCCTCTTCGGGCTTCACACTCGTCACGGCCGCCGCCGGACGGTCGCCCGCTGCGGACGGTCGCGAGCGGCGCAGCGTGCGGCGCGGGCCGGCCGAAGCCCGGTGGGCTTCGGCCGGCCCGCGCCCGGCCTTTGCGGCGCGTCGCGCCGCGGTCACTCAGGCGGCAGCTCGCCGTAGGTCAGCGCCACGTCGACGCCGACCTTGCTGCTGCGCCGCTTCCAGAAGTAATACCAGGCGATGCCGATCGCCCACACGACCACGAAGATGATCGCCTTCTTGCCCGTGATGTCTTTCGTCTTGGCGTCGAAGAAGGCGAAGTAGAGCAGCGCCACGATGTAGCAGACGTAGACGATCGAGGCCAGCGTGATGATCGGCACGCCGGCGATCTTCCACGACTTGTAGGGCGACGAGTCCCAGATGTGCTTGACCTTCTTGCGATAGGCGAACAGCAGACCCGAGACGCCCGTGATCAGGAACACCGAGACGAGCTGCAGGCCGGCGGCCACGAGGCCGGTCAGCTCGCTCGAGAACCAGAACACGTAGCCCGCCGTCAGCACGATCTGGATGACCGTGATGAGCGCGTAGAGCTTGACCGGCGAGGCCCAGCGCGGGCTGATGTCCGTGAACCACTTGGGGCCCATCCGGTCCATGCCCCAGGCGAACATGGCGCGCGGCACGAGCATGAGGTCGACCGTGATCAGCCAGTAGCTCGTGAGCATGAAGGTGAACGAGGCGATGACCGCGATCAGCCAGCTGCGCCCCGAGGCGAGCCACGAAAGCGTCATGTAGCTCGTCGAGAAGGGGAAGTTGTAGCCCTTCACACCGCCGAACAGGTCGTTGTAGGCCGACGCGCTGATGAAGCGGAAGTCGGCGATGTGGTACAGCCCGAAGAACGTCCAGAAGCCGATGATGGCCGGCACGAGCACCGCCATCCAGCTCGCCTTGAGGACGGTCTTGTCGGGGCGCTTGACCTCGCCGCTCATGTAGACCAGCGCATAGGCGTAGATGAACAGGTAGAAGACGCCGGTCGTGACGCCGAGCGTGTCGGCCCAGTTCCAGGTGCGGGGCATGACGTGGCCGGCGGCGTTCCCGGCGGCGGTGATGAAGGCGTTGTAGTTGAGCGAGTGATACTTGACGGCCGCCGCGTTCCAGTGCGAGATGAAACTGGCCTTGGTGCACAGCGAGAGGACGGCGGCGAGCACGACCGGCCCGCCGATGCCGATCACGATGAACGGCCGCTGGATCTTGCGGAAGACGTTGATGCCGAAGACCACAGCGACGAACGACATCACGAAGCAGATCGTCGTCAGCGTCACGATGCCGCCCTTGCTGGCGACGAAGTTCGAGAGGCCGGTCCAGCCCATGTACTGTCCGAGGATGGCCAGGGCCGGGCTCGCCACCCAGGTCGAGATGAAGATGTTCCAGTACGTCACCGCGATCACGTTGGCGAAGCTCGCGCCCATCGCGATCACGGGGCTGACGATGCGCGAGTTGTAGATGTACTCGCCGCCCGAGCGCGGCATGGAGGCGCCCAGGATGCCCCACACGACCGGCGCGCACAGGCCGCAGGTCGCGGCCGAGATCAGGGTGGCGATCAGCAGGTTGCCGCCGGGGAACAGGCCGACGCCGACCTGCACCGTGTACCAGATGGCGTAGATCGGCTGGATCACCGCCAGGCCGATCCCGAAGGCGTCCCAGAACGAGAGCCCTCGCACCAGGCCGCTGGCTTTGCGTGCATACGCTAGTTCTTCGGACATACCGCCCCCTGTCTGCGATCGTCGATCGAGCTTCAGCGAAGCATGCAGCTGCTGTCCGCGGAACGCGGCCGGCGATGCCGGCGGGCGGGACGGGCGCCCCGGGTGATGGGACGCCGACGCCTGTCCGGCGCCGGACCTGTGCGCGTGGCGCGCTCCTCAGTCGCGCCTGCGCCGACCCCCTCTCTGACCGGTGACGCTCAGATGACCGGTCTTCTCACGACCGAATGATATGGTGCGACCGCGAGCTGTCAAACAGGGCAAGCGGAGCGGCCCGACGGGCAGTGACCAGGCGCGGCCGCCGTCACGCCGGCGGCCGCCGGACAGGGAGGCGATCGTGAGCGACGACCCGACCAAGCGGCCCTACCAGGCGGCGTACCTCGCCGACCTGACCACGGAGCGCGGCTGGGCGCCCATCCGCCGCGCCCTCGACGTGCGCGCGTTCGGCATCAACGCCTGGACGGCGCGCGAGGCGGGTGAGCACGTGATCATGCCGCACGACGAGCTCCCCTCGGGCCACGAGGAGCTCTACCTGATCACGGCCGGCAAGGCGGGCTTCACGGTGAACGGCGAGCACATCGACGCACCGGCGGGCGCCCTCGTGTTCGTGCGCGACCCCGCCGCGCGCCGCGAGGCGATCTCGCTCGAGCCCGCCACCACCGTGGTGGCCGTCGGCGGCACGCCGGGCAGGCCCTTCGCGCCGCGCTCCTGGGAGGTCAACGCCGAGGCGCTGCCGCTCTTCGACGCCGGCGAGTACGCCAAGGCGCGCACCCTCCTTACGGCGGCGCTCCAGCGCTACGAGGACCACGCCAACGTGCACTACAACCTGGCCTGCGCGGAGGCCCAGCTCGGGGAGCCGGCCTCGGCCCTGCAGCACCTCGCCGCGGCTCTTCGGGAGCGCCCCGCGCTCGCCGCCGACGCGCACGCCGACCCCGACCTCGAGCCGATCCGCTCCGACCCGCGGTTCGCCGTCCTCGTGCCCGAGATGCCCGAGGGCTAGCTAGGTCCTGGGCTGTCCGCCTCACCGGCGGCGAGCGAGCCCGTCAGGATGTCGGCCCAGAGCGCGAAGATCGCCGCGGCGTCGACGCCGCCGGGATCGAGCGCCTTCTGCATGGCGATGCCGTCGAGCACCGCGATCAGCAGGCTCGCGTAGCAGCGCACTGTCTCGGGGCTGAGCTCGCCGTCGGCGCCCGCGAAGACCTCGTCGTAGTGGCGTCGATGCACGTCGTAGAGCTTGGCCACCCGGCTGCGCAGCGGCTTGGAGCGCAAGATGTGCGGCAGCATCTCCCAGGTCGTCTGGTAGACCCCGGGCTTGGTCAGGTCGATGCTCTCGAGCACGGCTCGGCGCACGCGCATCTGCCGGCTCGACTCGCTGCGCGACCGCTCGTACACGCGCAGGCTGGCGTCGTGCGTCGACACGTCGACCAGCGCCTCGACCAGGCCGCTCTTGCTGCCGAAGTAGTAGCGGATCGCCGACGTGTACACACCGGCCTCGGCGGCGATCGCCTCGAACGAGAGCCTGTCGAAGCCGTCGCGCTGGACGATGCGGCGCGCCGCCCGGATGATCTCCTGCGCCTTGGGCGGCAGGTCGGTGATGGGGCTGCCGGCGAGCGCCCGCTGATAGGTGCGCTCGCCGCGTCCGTCCTTGCCAGGGGCACGGTTCTTGCCGCTTGCGTTGCCGCTCTTGCCGGGCCGGTCGTTGCCGCTTCGCGGGTGCTTCTTGGGCGCCGCGTGGCGGGTCGCCGTCGTGCCGTCTCGCGCGGCCCCGCGGGCCGGCGCGCCTGCCTGCGAGGCGCCCGCCGGCCGTGAGCCGCGCGTCGTTCGTTGCGCGTCTTCTGTCACCTGCTCCTGCCCCCCTCGATCATGCCTGCCCCCTGGGCTGGCCGCTCAGTGATGGTCGACCCGCGGCCTGATCTCGCGGGTCTTCATCTCGTCGATCACCCAGAGCAGCTCGTCGGTGGCGGCGGCGAGCAGCGCCTCGCCCTTCCCGGCGGTCGCCAGCGTCGGGTCGCCCATCGTGCCGGTCTTCGACAGGGTGGACCACCACTCCATCATCGAGCCGGGCCCGTCGAACCAGTCCATGTAGAAGTAGTCGCTCGCCGGCTGGTTCAGGTCGGGCACGGCCTTGTCCATCTGCACGAGCGAGGGGTCGATCGCCAGATAGATCGACGTCTCGAGCTCGCAGGCATGAGCCATGCCGCCGGGGAACTGCGACTCGCGCACCTTGCGCACGGCGTCCTGCCCCTGCGGCGTGTAGAGGTAGAAGTAGTTGCAGCACAGCGTGTCGGGGTGGTCGACGATGGTCAGGCGCGCCGCCATGTCGACGAGCGGCATGTTCGAGCCGTGGCCGTTGGCCAGCACGATGCGCTTGAAGCCATGGCGCACGAGGCTGCCGGTGATGTCGGTCAGGTGATGCACGAAGGTGTCCCAGCCGATCGTGATGCCGCCCGGGAAGTCGCCGTGATGCGGCGAGTAGCCGTGCGTGACCACGGGCAGCAGGACGATGCGTTCGGACGCCGCGGCGCAGGCGCGCTCGCAGATCTCGCTGATGATGCGCACATCGGTGTCGATGGGCAGGTGAGGGCCGTGGTCCTCGAGCGTACCGATGGGTACCACGACCACGCGATCCTCGGCCGCGATCTCACGGATCTCTGGCCAGGTCATCTGCTCGTACCTGTACGTCTGCACGGTCATCGCGCCCCTCGCTGTCCTTCGTGCGCGCGGACGGCCTGCGGCCGTCCCGCCGGAACGTGTGCGTCGCGGTTCGTCGTCACTGCAGGCCTCCCAGCCGCAGGCAGGCCGCGTAGTGGCTGCCCTTGACCTGCACGTCTTGCGGGTCGATCCGGCTGCAGTCCTCCATCACCTCGGGGCAGCGCGGATGAAAGCGACAGCCGGAGGGGATGGCGGCCGGGTTGGGGGTCTCGCCGGTGAGCACCATGTGCTCGCGCTTTGCCGTCGGGTCGGGCACCGGGATCACGCTGATGAGCGCCTTGGTGTAGGGGTGGCGGGGGTTGGCCACGACCTCCTCGGTCTCGCCGATCTCGACGATCCTGCCCAAGTACATCACGGCGATGCGGTCGGAGATCACCCAGGCCAGCGAGAGGTCGTGGGTGATGAACAGGTAGGTCACGCCGAGCTCGCGCTTGTGGGCCACCATGAGCTTCAAGATGTCGTTTCTGATCGACACGTCGAGGCTCGCCACGGGCTCGTCGGCGACGATCATGTCGGGCTCCAGCACGATCGCCCCGGCGATGCAGACGCGCTGGCGCTGGCCGCCGGAGAGCTCGTGGGGGTAGCGGTAGAGGTAGTCGCGGGCGGGCCGCAGGCCGGCGTCTTCTAGGGCCTTCACGACGCGCTGCTCCTTGTCGCGCTCGGAGCTGACCAGGTGGTTGACCTGAAGCGGCTCGGCGACGATGTCGAAGATCGTGTGCTTGGGGTTGATCGCGTTGTAGGGGTCCTGGAAGATGATCTGGCAGCTGCGGCGGTAGTCGCGGATCGCCTGGGGGCTGAAGCGCCCCACCTCGAGGCCCTTGTAGAAGATCTGGCCGCCGGTCTGACGCTCGAGGCCCAGCAGGGTGCGGCCCGTCGTGGTCTTGCCGCAGCCCGACTCTCCGACCAGCGCCAGGATCTCGCCGGCGCCGATCGTAAAGGAGACCCCGTCGACGGCCCGCACCCAGCGCTTCTCGGTGGCCACCATGCTGCGCAGGAAGCTCTGCCTGACCGGGAAGAAGACCTCCAGGCCGCGGATGTCGTAGAGCGCGGCGCCCTGCAGCTGGGCGCCGCGCAGCTCCTTGCGACCGATCGTGCCGGCCGCGCGGGCGGCGGCCGAGGGGTTGTCGGGCAGCGTCGCCATCTAGGCCACCTTCCAGCAGCGTGCGTAGTGTCCCGCCGAGACCGCCACCATCTCCTGGTCGCCTTCGGTGCAGGCCGGCTCGGCCAGCGCGCAGCGCGGGTAGAAGCGACAGCCGGGCGGCGGGTCTAAGAGGTTGGGCGGGTCGCCGGCGATCGAGCTCACCATCTCGCGGGTCTCGTGGATGTTGGGGAAGGCCTTGATGAGCTGGCGCGTGTAGGGGTGCGAGGGTGAGGTGAAGATGTCGGTGGTGGTACCCGACTCGACCACCTTGCCGGCGTACATGATGACGCCCTTATCGCAGGTCTCGGCCATCACCGACAGATCGTGGCTGATCAAGATGAAGGAGAGATCGAGCTCGTGGCGCAGGCGCTCGATGAGCTCCAGGATCTGGGCCTGGACCATGACGTCCAAGGCGGTGGTGGGCTCGTCGCCGATCACCAGCTTGGGGTTGCAGGCAAGCGCCATGGCGATCATCGCGCGCTGGCGCATGCCGCCGCTCATCTCGTGGGGGAACTCCGTGACGCGCTTCGGGTTGATGCCGACCAGATCGAAGAGCTCGCGGGCGCGGGTCATCGCCTTGGACTCGCTTAAGCCCTCGTGCAAGACGATCGGCTCGGCGATCTGGCGACCCACCTGCTGCACCGGGTTTAAGGCGTTCATCGCCCCCTGGAAGATGATCGAGACCTCCTTCCAGCGGATGCGGCTCATGCCGTACTCGGTCCGCTTGGCTAGGTTGCGCCCGTCAAAGAGCACCTCGCCGCTTACGATGCGGCCGTTTTCGGGCAGCAGCTTCAAGATCGCCAGGGCGGCCGTGGTCTTGCCGCAGCCGCTCTCGCCGGCCAGGCCCAGGCTGCGGCCGGCCTCCAGGGTAAAGGAGACCCCGTCGACGGCCTTGACGTCGCCCTCGCGCAGCTTGAAGTAGGCCTTCAGGTCGCGCACGTCCAAGATGCCGGGGTGCTCGATGCGCGGGGCGGCCTCTTTGGGGGAGGCGGGCTGCTTTGCCTTGACTGCGCTCATGACACGCCTCCCGACCCGACCGTGATCGAAATGGGAAGGGCGCCCCCTTGGGTGCTTGGGGGGCTGGTCCGGTCGGGGACGCCCTTCCCACCGTCGGCGCCGTTGGCTGCGCCGGGTCTTGGGTCTCTGGTCACGCCGGCTCTCACGACTCCTCCTCGAGAGCCGCGCCGGAAGCCCGCCGGCTCTCGCCCTGCCCGACGCGCTCGGCGCCGGCCGACTCGCGCTTGCGCAGCTTCGGGTCGAGGATCGCGTCGAAGGCGCGGCCCACGAACGTGAAGCCCAGCACCACGAGCACGATGGCCGCGCCGGGTGGCACGATGTACCACCAGGCGGGCAGACTCGCGCCGCCCGAGGTCCAGGCGTTGCGCAACATGGTGCCCCAGCTGAAGTTGAGCGGGTCGCCGAGGCCGAGGAACGAGAGCGTCGTCTCGGACAGGATGGCGATCGCGACGACGAGCACCGTGTTGGCGAAGATCAGCGGCAGCACGTTGGGCAGCACGTGGCTGCGCATGGTGTGCGAGTCGGTCGAGCCGATCGCCCGCGAGCGCTCGATGAACTGCAGCTCGCGCACGCGCAGGGTCTCGGAGCGGATCAGGCGGGCCGTGCTGGGCCAGCTCGTGATGCCGATGATCAGGATGATCATGCCGTAGTTGCGCCCCCAGGCGGCGGCCAGCACCATGGCCAGGGGCAGCCAGGGCAGCACCAGGAAGAAGTCGGTGGCGCGCATCGACATCTCGCCCTTCCAGCCGCCGTAGAAGCCGGCCGCGATGCCCACCAGGGCGCCGATCACGGCCGAGATGGCCGACGCGGTCAGGCCCACCACGAGCGAGATGCGGGCGCTCCAGACGAACTCGGCGAGCACCGACATGCCCTGCTCGTCGGTGCCGAACAGCCGCGGCCACGACAGGCTCGGGTGGGCGAACGGCCCCCCGGCCGGGTAGCCGGCGTTCAGGTATCGGTGGTTGGCGAGGAACGGCGCGAACAGCGCGATCGCCACGAACACGATGAGCGTGCCGAGACCGAGCATGCCCTGGCGGTTGGTCCTGAACAGCCGCCAGGTGCGCTGCAGCGCCTCGACGGCAAGGCCGGCGCGCTCCTGGTGCCCGACGACCCACTGCCAGATCGCGCCGGCCGCGAGCGCGAGCGCGACGGTCTGAAAGAGCCACGACAGGCTCGAGCGGCGCGCACCGAGGGCGAGGTGCGTCCAGCCCATCTGGGCGAGCGCCCAGGCGCCGAGCGCCGTGGCCAGCGCGAGCAGGGCGAGCGTCAGGCGTTGGTCCTGTGCACCACGCACGGCCGCCAGGACGGCGCCGGCCAGCGCGAGCAGGGCGAGCACCCCGGGCAGCCAGGCCGGGTACGAGGCCACGTGCGCGCCGGCGAAGCCGGCCAGCACGTGGCCCAGGCCGCTGGAGAGCGGCCGGTCCTTGGGATAGGTCACGAGCTCCAGCGCGAGCCAGAGCAGCGGTGTCCAGACCAGCAGCCAGATCCTCACGCGTCGCCAGCTCATGCCCGCACCCTCGGGTCGAGATAGTAGTACAGGATGTCGGCGACGAGGTTCGCGATCACCACGGCGACGCTCGCCACCAGGAACACGGCCTGCAGCACCGGGTAGTCGAGGTTCATCATCGACTGGTAGGAGAGCAGGCCGATGCCGGGCCAGTTGAACACCGTCTCGGTGAGGATGGCGCCCGACATGATGAAGCCCAGGTTCATCATGATCACGGTCGTCGTCGGCAGCATCGCGTTGGGCACCACGTGACTCCACAGCACGCCCGAGTCCGACAGACCCTTGGCGCGCGCCGTGAGCACGAAATCTTCGTTGCGTACGCCCGACAGCGAGGTGCGCATGATGGTGTGGTACTGGCCGATGTAGACGAGCGCAAAGGTCGAGGCCGGCAGCACGAGGTGGCTGAGGACGGCCTTCGCGTGGTCGAACCAGCCGGCGTAGACGGCTCCCGGCTCGCCCATGCGGCCCGACGGGAACCAGCCCAGCTTGGCCGAGAACAGCATGATCAGCACGAGGCCCACCCAGAGTGTCGGCGTCGAGTACAGCACCATGCCGACCGTGGTCGAGGTCGTGTCGTACCAGCCGTCCCGTCGCCAGCCGGCATAGGTGCCGGTGACCAGACCGACGACGATGGCGACGACCGTGCCGGTGCCGAGCAGCAGCAGGGTCGAGGGCACTCTCGCCCAGACCACCGACATGGCCGGCCGCGAGTACACGAACGAGTTGCCGAGCTTGCCCTGGAGGAGGTCGTACCAGTAGTAGCCGAACTGCTGCCAGAGTGGGCGGTCGAGCTGGAACACGGCGCGCTGCCGGGCGAGCGCCGCGGGGCTCCAGGCGCCGTGCGGCAGCAACAGGCGTTCCGGGTTGCCCGGCAGGATGCGGAAGAGCACGAAGTTGAACGAGGCGACGAGCAAGATGATCAGCACCGCGTTCAGAATCTTCTTGATGAAGTAGCTGCGCTTGTCCATGCCGGCGGGGGGGCCGGTCCGGTCATCCGGACCGGCCCCCCAGACCTCCTATCGAAGCAGACTCACACCGACCGTTCGGTCACTGCTCGACCGCGCGTCCGCGGCGCCGCGCGGCGACGACCACGACGGCGATCAGGACGACCGCAACGACCACGACGATGACCACGATCAGGCCGGTGTTGCTCGAGCCCGAGCTCGAGCTGGACACGGTCGCCGTCACGGCGTGGGCGAAGAGGTAGCTGTCGATGTTGTCGGCGTTGTAGATAATGCTGCCGCCGTTGCTGGGCGACGGCACGAAGCCGGTCCACTTGGCCGAGTTGTAGGCTTCGAGGTTGCGGTGGTAGACGAGCGTGATGTAGGGCGACTGCTCGTACAGCATCTGCTGCATCTGATGGACGATGTCGATCCGCTTGGCGGTGTCCATCGTGGTCTGCTGTTCGGCGAACAGCCTGTCGTAGGCCGGATTCGAGTACTGACAGTCGCTCAGGTTGGCGATCTGACCGGTCGTGAAGACGCTGAGGATGTAGTTGGGGTCGCTGCCCGAGCCCACCCAGTCCCACAGGAACAGGTCGTACTGCGGGTCGTAGGTCTTACCCACGAAGTTGTACTGCTTGGCCAGGAGCGCCGAGGTCTCGAGCACTGAGTAGTTGATCTTCAGACCGAGCTGCGAGAACCAGCTCGTGATCAGCTTGCCGGCGCGCTGGCTCTCGGGGCTGTCCGCGCGGGCGATCAGGCTGAGGACGATCGGCTTGCCCTGCTTGTTCAGGCGGACGCCGCCCTTCAGCGGGTACCCGGCGGCCGTCAGCATCTGGTTGGCCTTGGCGATGTCGAAGGTGTACGGGGTCGGCGGCGTCCAGTGATAGTCGGCGTCGGCCGGGAAGTAGCCCGGCTGGATGACCGACGTCGCCACGCTGCCGTAGCCGTCGTAGGCGGTGGTCAGGATGGCGTTCTTGTCGACGGCGTAGTTGAGCGCCTGGCGGAACTTCCAGTCGCGCAGCACCGGGTTGCCGCCGCTCTTGCCGCCGGCCGGCGGGGTGTAGGTGTCGATGCCGAGCTCCTCGAAGCCCTTGCTCAGACCGACGATCGTCTTGACGCCGGCGGTCGACTGGAGCTGCTTGAACGACGCCTCGGGCAGGCCGGCGGCCACGCCGATCGCGCCCGACTTCAGGTCCTGGGCCATCGTGTTCGCGTTCACATAGGACTCGAAGACGACCTCACTGACCTTCGGCGCGCCGCGCCAGTAGTCGGGGTTGGCCTTCATCACGACGGTCTGGCCGGGCGTGAAGCTCGTCACCTGGAAGGGGCCGGTGCCGACCGGCGTGGAGTTCAGGTAGGTGCTCTGCGCCTTGGCGGCGGGGACCTTCGACCAGATGTGCTCGGGCAGGATCGGCACGTACATGCGCAGCATGAGCGCCCACGGCTTGAGCAGATGGAACACGGCGGTCGTGGCGTCGGGCGCGGTCACGTCCTTGATGCCGGCCGTGAACATCGTGAAGTTGGTCATGTCGTTCTTGATGATGTAGTTGTAGGTGAAGGCTACGTCGGCGGCCGTGAACGGCTGCCCGTCCTGCCACTTCACGCCACTGCGGATCGTGAAGGTCCAGGTGAGCCCGTCGGCGCTGTGCGTCCAGGCGGTCGCGAGCTCGGGCTTGGGCTGGTAGCTGGCCGCATCGACGCCCACCAGGTAGTCGTAGTTCAGGTGGGTCACCTCGAACTCGGCGATCAGGTTCTGCTTGAACGGGTTGAGCGTCTGCGGCTCGGAACCCCAGCCCACTCGCAGCACGTTCGCGTCGCTCGCCGGCGCGGGGCTCGAGCTGTCGGCCAGGGCGGCCGCGATCCCCCAGACGAGGCCGATGGCGAACAAGGCGGCGACCGCCAACAACAGCCACCTGCCGCGCCCTGCATGTCGGGTCAGACCCATCGCATCCCTCCGAGACGTAGACGTTGTCGTGCTGCGGGGCGGAACCTGCACGTCGTTGAGTGGCGACCCTCCTTCGGCCGGGCGAGCAGGAGAAACCGGACCGGCGGGCGGGCGCCCGCGGGTTGCTGCATCCCCCTTGCCGTCAGGAACCGACGGCTCCTCGCGAAATTCGTTCGCTTAAGCGAACTTCGTGCGAATCTAACAGTCCTGCGGCACCTGTCAAGGGGCGGCCGGAGGGTAGCCGACGAGCGCCGTCGGGCTTTCTTCTGTGCTCGCAACGGCCGGTGGCGACGGCGCCTCATGGCAGTGGAGCGCACCCCCGTGGCTCGTACCGCCCCTCCACGTTGTTCTTCGTGCGATTCTGGTGGTACTCTCGCCGAGCCACGATGCTCCGGAGGGGGGCCGTCATGAGGCGTCGCACGTTGATCCTGCTCATCGCAGTCGCTCTGGGGCTGTCATTTGCCCTGGCATCCGCGCCGCCGCGGGCCGCGGCCCTCGAGTCGACCGGCGACGGCGGCTGGGTGTGGCAGTACGGCCTGGGGGCCGGCGTCACCTACGACAGCGTCGTGTTCGCCGACGCGAACAACGGCTGGGCCGTGGGCAGCGGCGGGCGCATCATGCATACCTTCGACGGCGGCCTGACCTGGTACCGCCAGCGCTCCGGCACGACGAGCGACCTGCATCAGGTGCAGTTCGTAAACGACCAGGACGGCTGGGCCATCGGGTTCGTCCCGTCCCAGTACACCGGACCCGCCCCGACCGACCCTGTCATCCTGCGCACGACCGACGGCGGCGACACGTGGCGACAGCTCTCTCCAATGACGTCGCCCTGGGTACCCGACAGCGTCGTGTTCACCAACCCGACAGACGGCTGGATGGACGGCAGCTATCTGGTCCAGCCGCCGACAACGGCGACCGATGACCTGCTGCACACCACGGACGGAGGCACGACGTGGCAGAGCGTGACGCTCGCGACACCTGATCCGACGATCGGCCAGATCGCCTTCGCGGACCCACAGGACGGCTGGATCGCCGACTCGAGCGGGGTGGTGTGGCGCACGACCGACGGTGGTCAGACCTGGGCGTCGGTCGGCCTGCCCGATTCATCCGGGCTCGCCACGCTGGCCTGCGACGGCCAGACCGTGCTCGCCACCAGTCGCTTCGCCAATGGCCCAGGGTTCTGCCGCTCGACCGATGGTGGCCAGACCTGGTCCGAAGTCCCCTCCCCGGTCTCCGGCAGCCTCGCGGCCGTGGCCTTCGCCAGCGCGAGCGACGTCTGGGCGACGGCCGGTGCGGGGGAGCTGCTTCACAGCAGCGACGCTGGAGCCACATGGAGCTACCTCACGACCGAGCCGACCTACCTCTCGTCGATCGCGTTCGCCGACGCCTCGCACGGCTGGGCGGTCGGCGTCAACGGCAGCATGGTCTCCACACAGGACGGCGGCGCGAGCTGGACGATAGACGCAGCACAGGCGGCCGATCCGTTCTGGGGCATTTCGTTCCCCAGCGCGAACGACGGCTGGGCGGCCGCGACCGACGGCGTCGTAGAACACACCACCGACGCCGGAGCCACGTGGTCGGCGCCCTGCGCGCCGCGACCTTCGGCCTTCGATGCGGTCGACGCCGTCGGCGCCATGGCTTGGGCGGTAGGCACCCACGGCAGCATCGCGGCGACCACCGACGCCGGAGCCACATGGTCGGCCCAGGCGGCGCCGACCTGGACCGATCTGAACGGCGTTCGCTTCTTCGACGCCGACAACGGCTGGGCGGTCGGAGACACCGGCACCATCCTGCACACGACGAACGGCGGCGCGAGCTGGCTGGCCTGCGCATCGGGCATCACCGACGACCTGTCGGCGGTCGACCCCGTCGACACCCAGCACGCCCTGGTGTACGGCAGCCACGACCTGCTCGCGACGAGCGACGGCGGCCGGACCTGGCAGGCGATGTCCGTCGACGGGGCGTCCTTCATCACGCTGGTCGACTTCATCGACCCAAACGACGGCTGGGTGACCGGCGGCGACATGCTCTACCAGACCACCGATGGGGGAGCGAGCTGGAGTGACCTCTCCACGATCCCCGTGGACTGGCGCCCCGCCGACTTTCGCACGCTGCATTTCAGCGACCTGCAGAACGGCTGGGCTCTCGACACGTCCGGCAAGCCCGAGACGACGACCGACGGCGGTCTCACCTGGACGGTCGACCCGCGCGCGACCGGCTGGCCCGACCCCGACGTGGGAAAGCCGGGCCTTTGCGTCTCCGGCAAGGCCGGCTGGGCGGTCGGCGGCCAGGGCCTCGTGGAGGACACGACCGACGGCGGTCTGACCTGGCAGCACCAGACCTCGGAGGTCTCGACCGATCTCTCGGCCGTGGCGGCAGGGAACGCGAGCGACGCGGTCGCGGTCGGCGACGAAGGTACCCTCGTCAGCACGACCGACGGCGGTGCGACGTGGACCTCCGCCGCCTACGGCGTGCCGCAGGGCCTCGATTCGGTCAGCGCCGTCAACGCCCGCGACGCCTGGGCGGTGAGCCAAGCCGGCATCGCGCATACGACCGATTCCGGCATCACCTGGTCCCTGAGATCCCCCGGGTTCCCCGCCGGCCACATCGACTTCGTCAACGCTCTCGACGGCTGGGTGGTGGGCGACGACGGGTCGGTCGCACGCACCACCGACGGAGGCCTTACCTGGACGCCTCTCGACCTGGACACCGGCATCGAGCAGATGCCCGACGGCGTCGACTTCCTGACACCCGAGCTTGGCTGGGTGGCCTCGGCGGCCGGTCCACTGTGCAGGACCACGGACGGCGGGCAGACCTGGACGCCCCAGGCCGGCTACGACGTACAGCCGCAGGCGATCGACTTCATCGACGCAAACGACGGCTGGATGGTCGGCGCCACCGGCATGATCGACCACTCGACCAATGGCGGCACGAGCTGGACGCCGCAAACGTCGGGCACAACCAAGGCGCTGCAGTGCGTGTCCTTTGCCGATGCCTTGCACGGCTGGACCGGCGGCGAGGACGGCACCGTGCTCTACACGAGTGACGGCGGCGTCACCTGGGTGCCCGAGGACAGCGGCACCAGCCAATGGATCGAGAACGTCGGGTGCGCCGGACCCTCCACCGCCTGGATCGTCGGCGACGACGGCGGGATCCTGGCGACCACCGACGCCGGCCTGTCTGATCCCGACGACCTCGCCCCGGTGACCACGGCACACGGCGTGCCGGCCGGCTGGACGAACACTGCCGACGTCGCGCTCACGCTCAGGGCGACCGATCCGTCGTCGGGTGCGCCGGCGGTCTCGCCACACACGACCAAGAGCGGCGTGAGCGGTGTACGCATCACCGGCTGGGCCCTAGGTCGGGCCGGCGCCGACCCCTACGGCCTCGACTGGCACGCCGGTCGCAGCGTCAGCGTCACCGGCCAGGGAATTCATCTCGTGTACTTCCGCTCGGTCGACGACTGCGGCAACGCCGAGCGTGTGAAGACCGCGACGGTGAGCATCGACACCAGGCCACCGACGCCGCTCGCGCCGGTCTCAGCGAAGACCGTCCATGGCGGCGTCGCGACGCTGCGCTTCGAGGTGGCCGACCCGCGCCCCGGCAGCCCGACGGCGACCGTCACGATCCGCGTGAAGGATGCTCGGGGGCGCGTCGTCAAGACCATCCTCCTGCGCAAGCAGAAGGTCGACACAGGCCTGACGTGCTCGTTTCGCTGTGAGCTGGCGAAGGGCCGGTATCGCTTCTTCGTCCTTGCGACCGACGCCGCCGGCAACCGGCAGAGATCCGTCGCGACGAACCGCCTCGTGGTGAAGTAGGCGGTGCGGGGGCGGGGGCGCCTCACATGAGGCGCCCCCGCCCCCGCATTCATGCCGCCCTGTCGGCTTCCTCGCCGCCCTCGCGCGCCCGCACGCGCCGGGCGGCGGCCGCGGCGGCGGGGCGCTCGAGGGGCTCGTCGCCGGCCGGGATCGGCACGTCGCCGCGCCGCCGCTCGAGCTGGATGTTGAGCTCGACACCGCCGAGCACGGCGATGTTCAGCATCCACAGCCACAAAAAGAAGGCGATCAGGTCGCCGAAGGCGCCGTACAGCGACTGGTAGTGACTCACGTGGCACGCGTAGAGGTCGTACACCCAGGTGGCGAGCAGCCACGAGAGCATGCTCATGACGCTGCCGCCGGTGATCCAGAAGCGACCGGCGCGGTGCGCCGGCCGGGGCGACGACAGGTAGAGCACGTTGAACAGCACGAGCGCCGCCACGAACAGTCCGGGCCAGCGGAACACCTGGTAGAGCGTGAGGCCCGAGCCGCCGCCGCCGAGCACGCCACCGGCGCGCACGAACAGCGCCGGGCTGAGCACCAGCGCGAGCGAGATCAGGCCGAGCAGCCCGAGCACGGCCAGAGCGATCAGCGACTGGCGCCGACGGGCGGCCCAGAACGAGGCGGCGGCGGCCTCACCGCGCAGGCGTCGCTCCTGGCCGTCGAACGCCCCCACGTAAGCCGACGCGGCCAGGAACGCAAAGACCGCGGTCGACACGAGGGCGCCGACCGAGCCGCCGCTCGTGAGCGCGTGGCGCACGGGGGAACCGACCGCGCTGCCGCTCACCGGCCCCAGGTCGCTCACCACGCTGAGCAGCGACGACACCGCGCCGGCGTGGCCGATCAGCACCAGGAGCGACACGAACGCGATCAGCGCCGGGAAGACGGTGATGACCATGAAGTAGGTGAGGCCCGCGGCCTTGCCGGTGACGTTGTCGTGCAGCAGGGCGAGGCCGGCGTCGCGCAGCGCCAGCGGCCAGTCGCGCAGCGTCACGCCCCAGAGCCGCACTTCGCGCGACCCTCCCCGGGGGCGCGGTCCGTGTACCCCGTCCCCCGGGCGCAGCCCCTTCCGACCCTCGTGTCGCTGTGCCATTCGACCTCGTCCGACCAGCCGTCCGTCACGTATGCTTCCATCATGCCTCGCGTGACCTTTCGCAACGCTCGTGGGCTGCGGCTCGTGGCCGACTACGTCGCGCCGGGCGCCGCCGGGGCCGCTCCCGGCCGCGGCGCGGAGGCGCGCGGCGACGGCGCCGCAGCGCGGCCGTCGCGGCGGCCGGCCGACGCCCCGCTCGTCGTGCTGGCCCACGGCTTCGGCAGCCACCGCCGCGCCCGCGACCGGTTCCCGACCATGGCCCAGGCCTTCGCCGCGGCCGGCTACGCCACGCTCGCGTTCGACTTCGCCGGGTCGGGCGAGAGCGACGACGACGTCCTCACGCTCGAGCACGAGGTCGAGGACCTGCTGGCGGCGATCGCCTACGGCCGCGGGCTCGGCCACGAGCGGCTCGGCCTCGTCGGCCACAGCCTCGGCGGCAGGGTCTGCCTGCAGGCCTCGCCCGCCGGCGTGACGACGATCGCCACGGCCGGCGCGCCCACCGGCCCCGTCGACTACGACTGGCGCGACTACTTCAGCGCCGAGCAGATGGACGAGCTGACGCGGACGGGCCGGGTCACCATGCCGCAGGACGGCCCGCCGCGCGCCGCCGTGGTGGCCGACGTCTCGCTGCTCGAGGAGCTCATGGGCTGCGACCAGCGGGCGCTCTTTGCCCGGGTGACCTGCCCCGTGCTGCTCATCGACGGCGACGGCGACAGCGAGGAGCTCGACTACCTGGCGCTCGCCCGACGCGGCCTGCCGCTGCTGCCGGCCGGCTCCCGCATCGAGGTCGTGGCGGGCTGCCCGCACAATCTCGTCGGGCACCTCGACAGGGTCATCGCCCTGCTCCTCGCCTGGCTGCGCGAGCACCTGCCGGCCGACGCCTGAGGCCCGGCGCCGGCGGGCGGTCCGACGCCGGCGCCGGTATTCGTGAACGGCCGGCGACTGAGCGGCTTGCCCGGCAGCCGCACCGGGAAACGACATCACAAGCTAGGTCCCCCAGCCGCACGAGAGCCCGTGTACACACTCGCCACCGTCCTCATCGTGATCCTGGTGGCCATCCTGCTGTTCCTGCTCGTCAGGTAGGCGGCGGGCCGGCACCTGCGCGCGCCGGAGGCGCCCGGCGGAGAGGTCGCCGGCCGCCGGCGAGCGCCGCACCGGCGCTTGCCGCCCTCGCGACGGCCTCTGTAGAGTCCGGGCATCGATCCCCAACGGTGAGGTGGCCGTGATGAAGGTGCGCGACGAGCTTCCGCGCCGCGTCGAGGTGCTCGACCACCGCTGGATCACCCTGTCGGACGGCGTCCGGCTGCACGCGCGGATCTGGCTACCGGTCGACGCCGCCGACGACCCCGTGCCGGCGATCCTCGAGGCGAGCCCCTACCGCCTGACCGACGGCGGCCAGCGCGACTGGGAGGTCTACCCCTACTGGGCCGGCCACGGCTACGCCTGCGCGCGCGTCGACCTGCGCGGCACCGGCGACTCCGGGGGCCTGATCGACGACGAGTACACGGCCCAGGAGCAGTGCGACGTCTGCGAGGTCGTCGCCTGGCTCGCCGCCCAGCCCTGGTGCAGCGGCAGCGTGGGCATGACCGGCATCTCCTGGACGGGCTTCAACAGCCTGCAGGTGGCGGCCCTGCGGCCGCCGGCGCTCAAGGCGATCGTCACGCTGATGTCGACCGACGACCGCTACGCCGACGACGTGCACTACAAGGGCGGCTGTGTGTCGGGTCTCGACATGCAGGCCTGGGGCGCCACGATGCTGCACTACAACGCCCTGCCGCCGCACCCGCAGGTGGTCGGCGGCGACGGCTGGCGCGAGCGCTGGCTCGAGCGCCTGCGGCACAACGCCGACTGGACCGCGACCTGGCTCGCCCACCAGCGCCGCGACGCCTACTGGAAGCACGGCTCGGTCTGCGAGGACTACGGCGCGATCGAGGCCGCCGTCTACGCGATCGGCGGCTGGACCGACGGCTACCACAACACGGTCATGCGCCTGATGGCCGGGCTGCCGGGGCCGCGCAAGGGGTTGATCGGGCCCTGGTCGCACAGCTTCCCCGACCAGGTCGTCCCCGGTCCGGCGATCGGCTACCTGCACGAGGCGCTGCGCTTCTGGGACCACTGGCTGAAAGGCATCGACACGGGCGTCATGGACGAGCCCATGCTGCGCGTCTGGATGGAGGACTGGGTCGCGCCGGCCGCGTTCATCGCCGAGCACCCGGGGCGCTGGGTGGCCGAGGACATCTGGCCGTCGCCGCGCATCGCGAGCCGTGTCTGGGCGCTCGGGCGGGAGACGCTCGACGAGCCCGGGGTCGAGGCGCCGGACGCACGCCCCCTCGAGGGCGGTGCGGACGAGGGGCGCGGCGCCGGCTGCGCCGGCGCCGCGCCCCTCGTGCACCGTGGCCCGCAGCTCACCGGCATGGACGCCGGTGCCTGGTGCGCCGAGGGCACGCCCGGCGACTGGCCGCTCGACCAGCGCGCCGAGGACGGCCGCTCGCTGGCCTTCACCTCGGCGCCGCTCGCGGCGCCGCTCGAGATCCTGGGGGCGCCCGAGGTCACGCTGCGCCTGGCCGTCGACCGGCCGCGCGCGCTCATCTGCGTGCGGCTCTGCGACGTGGCACCCGACGGCCGCTCCAAGCTCGTCACCCGCCAGGTGCTCAACCTCACGCATCGCGAGGGCCATGAGCGCCCGGCGCCGCTCACCCCCGGCGCGCCGTTCACGGTCACCGTGGCGCTCGACACGATCGCCCACGCGTTCGCCGCCGGGCAGCGCCTGCGGGTCGCCGTCTCGACGACCTACTGGCCCTGGGTCTGGCCCTCGCCCGAGCCGGTCGAGCTCACCGTCTTCCCGGGCGACGGCCGGCTCGTCCTGCCGGTGCGCCCGCCGCGGCCCGCCGACGCCGAGCTCGCGCCGTTCGGCGAGCCCGAACGAACCGCGCCGCTCCCGACCGAGACGCTGGTCGAGCCGGGCTCACGCGGGCGCCGCGTCGACTGGGACATCGACTCCGACACGATGCGCTACGAGTACCGCTACGTCGACGGCGGCCGCTACCGCGACATCACGACCGGCATCGTGACCGAGGACCACTGCGTCTACACCTACGAGCTGCGCGAGGGCGACCCGCTGTCGGCGGTCGTGCGCTTTGCGGGCCGCAGCGACCTGCTACGCGGCGCCGAGCTCGAGGTGCAGGTCGAGACGGCGGGCGAGCTGCGTGCGAGCGCCGACGAGTTCGTGCTGAGCGACGAGCAGCGCGTGTACGACCACGGTGAGCTCATCCACGAGGCCGCCCACGAGCGCCGTATCCCGCGCGACCTGGTGTAGGCGGCCGGGCGCGTCGCGGGCGGACGCGTCTGAGCGCCTCGTGCGGGCCGCCGGGCGTGTCGCGGGCGACCCTCAACGTGTAGGCTGAGCGGCAGGACGGAAGAACCACAGGCGTTCGGGCGACGGACCGGAGGCGGCCATGTACTTCGGAGCGCATGTGAGGGCGAGCGGCGGCGTCTGGACCGCGATCGACCGGGCCCGCGAGCTCGACGTGGCCGCCATCCAGTTCTTCGCCGGCAGCCCGCGCACCTGGAAGCCCCAGCTCTACCGCGCGGCCGACGCCGCCCGCTTTCGCGAGGCCCGGGCCGATTCGCGCGTACGCTTCGCGGTCATCCACACGATCTACCTGATCAACCTGGCGACGACCAACGAGGAGTTCTACGAGAAATCGGTCGTCGCCCTGGTCGGCGCCGTGCAGGCCGCCGAGCAGCTCGGCGTCGAGGCGATCGTCACGCACATCGGCTCGCACCAGGGCGCCGGCTTCGAGGCCGGGCTCGAACGCGTGCGCGTGGCGCTCCGCCGGGCGCTCGACCAGGTCGGCGACTCTCGGGTGCGCCTGCTGCTCGAGAACACCGCCGGCGCGGGCGGCACCATGGGCGTCACCTTCGAGCATCTGGCCGCCATGATGGAGGCGACCGGCGGCGACGAGCGCGTCGGCGTGTGCCTCGACACCGCCCACCTGCTGGCGTCCGGCCACGAGCTGCGCAGGGCGGCGGAGCTCGACGAGACGCTCGCCGCCTTCGACCGCACGGTGGGCCGCGAGCGTCTCGTCTGCGTGCACCTGAACGACTCCAAGTCGGCGCTCGGCTCCAACCGTGACCGGCACGAGAACATCGGCGACGGCGAGATCGGCCGCGAGGGCATGCGTCTGATCGTCGATCACCCGGCGTTCTCCGGGATCCCCGGCATCCTCGAGGTCCCCGGCTACGACGGCCGCGGCCCCGACCGCGCCAACCTCGACTCGCTGCGCGAGCTCGCGACCAGGGAGGACTGAAGGTGGACACCAAAGTCGTGGCCGACGAGCTCGACCTGGTCACCGCGGCCAGCCTCAAGGACCTGCTCGAGTCGAGCGGCATCAGCGCCGAGGTCATCGGCGCCCGGGCGAGCGCCTTTCCCGGCATGCCGCAGATGGGCGGCTATGGCATCCTGGTGCCGGCCGAGAGCTACGATGAGGCGCGCCGCCTCGTCGACGAGCTCGAGCGCGAGGTCGGCGAGCCGCCCGCCGGCGGGCGGTAGACGGGGCGCGTCGCCCGTCACGGCGGCGCGCCGACGGCACGATCGCCCGAGGAGGTCGACGACGACATGACCAGGGTGCTCGCCAGGGTGCGCGACCCGATCCTCGCCACCGTGTGGCGCGACCTGCTCGTGTCGGCCGGCGTCAGGGCCGAGGTCACGGGGCGCGCCATGAACGACCTCTACGGCATCGGCGCCGTCGAGCTCATCGTGGCCGACGAGGACTACGACGAGGCCGAACGGCTGCTCGCCGACATCAGGGCCGGCCGCAGCGTCGACGACCCCGAGACGCCGGGGGACTGAGGCGAGCGTGACCCGCGCGGCCGCCGACACGCTGGGTGCAGGAAGGGGCGAGGGGGTATACAGAGCAGGGGTATCGTGGCCGGGCCGCAAGCCCGAACAACGCGAAAGCGAGGTGTCACGATGGAGCTGCAGCGCGCGACCACCGCGAACGATCTCGAACAGGCCGAGGCGATCACGAACGTCTTGAGCGAGGCGGGGATCGCCGCCACCCTGCGCGGCGGCCTTCACGACGCCTACCCCGGCACGTCCGGGCTCGGCGCCATCGACGTGCTCGTGAGCGCGGGCGACCTCGCGCTCGCCCAGGACGTCATCGCACAGGCCGACACGGTCGGCCTCGAGTTCGGCGCCGACGACGAGGAAGAGCAGTAGGCGCGGCCGCGCCGCCGTCCGACCGGCGCCGTCCGAAGTCTGGTACCATGGGGTCTTTGCGGGGGTCGCCCCACCTGTGACATCCAGCCCCAAGACCCGTGGAGCCGATCATGCTAGGACGCCTTTTCGGACGCACGAAGGACGATCGCGACGACACGGTCTGCAGCGCCTGCGGCCGTCACCTGCTGGCCGGTGAGTGGACGCAGCGGGTGGTCGAGGACGACGGCTCCGAGCGCTACATCTGTGCGCTCTGTGCCCGTGCCGCCGCGGCGCCCGGCCCTTCGCCGACCACCGCCATCGAGCCGGCCGACGACATCGCGACCGTCACGCCCGCCCGCGTCAAGCCGGCGCGCGCCGACTCCGACGCCTTCTGGCGGGCGCTCAAAGACAAAGACGCCGAGATCGAGCGCCTGCAGGCCCAGCTCGCGCGTGCCGAGGCCGAAAACCAGGAGCTCGCGGCGCAGCTCGCCCGGCAGCGCGGCGAGAGCTCGGCCGTGACCGTTCCCGCCTTTGCGCCGCGGACTGCCGAGCCGGTGGCCGAGATCGGCGAGCAGACGGTCGAGTTCACCCCGGCCGACCTGGCCGAGATCGACGTGATCGACGAAGCGCCGGCGAACGCCGAGCCGGCGGCCCCCGAGCCGGCGGCCGCCGAGCACACCGACCCGCGGCTGGGCGAGACCCTGCGGGCCGGCGACACCTGGGGCGGCGCACGCCCCAGCCCGGCGATGCCGGGGGCGCCGGCGCCCTACGACGACGAGGCGACTGGCGAGATCGGCCACGGAGCCGGCTCCGACGCCGTGGCGTCGAACGGCGACGCCGCACCCGACGAGCCGCCGCCCGCGAGCGACGACGAGCTCGTGCCGCTCACCATCCTGCAGCGCGGCGTCGACCTGCTCAACGTGAGCGCCGTGCCCAAGCGCGTGGTCGAGACCAACGAGCACCTCGGCATCCCCCAGGTGCACGTGGGCTCCGAGAACGAGAGCACACTGCTCATCACCTTCATGTGGTCGATGGGCTGGTACCAGTTCCGGGTCGAGCTCGAGGGCGCCGGGCGCATCACCCTGGCCGACCGCGGCTACGACCAGCGCGTCGACCTGCGGCCCAACGCAAGCTCCCGCAACGACGGCACGGTGCAGCTCGCGCCCACGCGCATCAAGCCGCCGGCGCCGCGCGACGGCGGCTCGCCGGGTCCGGGCGACCCGGCGACGACCGGCGTCACGCGTGGGGTGATCATCTCGAAATCGATGAAAGGGCAGCGCACCGACGACGAGAACGTGCCGGCCGACTGGAAGACCAAGCGCGCTCCCGACTTCGACTGGGGTCGGTGAGGAGCGGCGCGCCGCGCGAGCGGCGCGCCGCCCTATCGCTTGCTCACAGACCCGCCGCGCTCGCCGCGCCCAGCGCCGACAGCCCCTTGCTGAGCTGCTTGAAAGGCAGGGCGTGCCTGGGGGCCACGACCTTCACCGGCGCACCGAAACCGCTCAGCCCGTAGACCACGTGGATGCTGAACCCGCTCGTGGTCGTCGCCGAAGCCACGCTGAAGCGGGCGTCGAGCTGACCCTGGTCCAAACGGAAGGTGGCGGCGTCGACCCACTCCTGGGCCGAGGCCGAGACGAGCGCCTTCTCCAGGCTCTTGAGCACGGCCGGGTCCTGCTTGAGCAGGTTCAGCTCGCTGCCAGCCGAGCCGTTCTTGGCGGCCGCGTTCGCCACGGCCGAGCTCGTCAGCAGCTTGACCAGGTCGCTCATGATCTTGGCCGTGTCGGCCGCGGTCACGACGTGGTAGACCTTCGCGCCATCGCGCTGCTCGACCGTGACGGTGCTCGACTTCGCCCAGTCCTGCGGGTCGATGCCGAGACCGGCGATCGCGGCGCTCGAGCCCGTGCTCGAGCCGGCCGCTTTGGTCTTGCTCGCCGGGATCACGTACCACTTGCCCTGCGAGCCGAGCCAGGTGTGGTGGCCGGTCGCCTTGACGCCGAAGGCCATCGCCTGGGGGCCGGCTTTGAGCGTCATCTTCACATCTGCCGCCGGAGCGCCCTTCACGCTGCCGGCCGCGCCGCTCGCGTGCAGCACCATCTGCGACACGCCCGCGGCGCTCGCGCTCTTGCCGGACTGAGCGAGCGTGACGGTGGCGGTGAAGCGGGCGCTCTTCACGCCGTCCATCGCCTTGCTCGCCTTGGCGAGGACCTGAGCCGCCGTCATGCCGTCGGCTGTGCTCTGGGTCGTCGCCGAGCCGCTCGAGCCGGCCGAGCCCGACCCGCAGCCGGCCACGATCAGAGCAATCGCCGCCAGGGCGACGGCCAGTCCTGAGACAAGGACCTTTCGCATGCGTGCTCTCCCTTCCCGGGCCGGCGGGCCCGCAGCAGGCGGCCGGCCGTGCGGACCGGCGCCCTGTCGTCACGAGGTGCGAGGAACAGTATCGGCGTGCGGGGCGAGCGGCTTGACCCGGGCACAGACGCAGCGGCGGCGATGCGCGGAGCAGACGGGACGCAGGGCCGGCGCAGGCGTTCGGGCCGCGCGAGGGTGGGCGCGGCGCCGCAACGCAGTCGGGTGGCCGGCCTACTGCCGCTTGCGCGGCGAGACGATGACCTGGCGCTGCGGCTCGTCTCCCTCGGAGCGGGTCTCGACCTTGGGATTGTCCTTGAGGTGCAGGTGCACGATCTTGCGCTCGGCCGCGGTCATCGGCTTGAGCACCATCTCGTTGCGCGTGCGCTCGACCTTCTGGGCGGCGCGCTCGGCGACCGCCTTGAGCGACACCTCGCGCCGGTTGCGGTAGCCCTCGGCGTCGACGATGACCTGGCGACGGGCGTGCGAGTGGCCGTTGACCACGATCGCCGCGAGATACTGCAGCGCGTCAAGGGTCTGGCCGTGCCGGCCGATCAGCAGCCCGAGGTCGTCGCCGGCGATGTCGGCCACCACGGCGTCGCCCGCCTGCGAGACCTCGACGTCGACCTGCAGACCCATGCCGGCCGTGACCTGCGAGATGAAGGCGTCGAGCTTCGCGAGCGCCTCGGAGGCTTCGACGACGTCGCCCGCGTCGGCCACCGCGTCGGGCAGGACGCGCGCCTCGACCCGCGGCTGCGACCTGCCCATGCCGAGAAAGCCGCCCTGGCCGCCTTCGTCGACGACGACGAACTCGACCTGCTCCTCGCGCACGTACGGCACGACCTTGCGTAGCTGCTCGAGCGCCTTTCGCTTGGCCGCCTCGAGCGTGGCCGCGCTGGCCACGGTGGCGAACTCGGTCTCGTCGGCCAGCTCGTCTGGGGGTGGGCTCACGCTGTCGTCCATCGCTTGCTCCGCTCGGGTCGCGTCGGCTACCGGTCAGTCGGTGGGTCTGCGGTTGGGGCTACCGCCTGAGCCTCCGGGCCGCTGGGGACGTTTGCCGCTCTTGCCGGTCGGGCGCTGACCGGGACGCTTGGCGCCGGAGCCGCCCTGTTTGGCCCCGCCCTGGCGCTGCCCGTCGCCGCTCGGCCCGCTCCGGGCGGGCCGGGCGCCGCTCGACGGCTTACCGCTGCGCGGGCGGTCGGCCCGCGTGTCGCGCGAGCCGTCGCTGCGATCGCCGGTGGCGGACCGCTGCCCCTCGGCCTTCTCCTGGGCCTGCGCCAGGGCCCGCATGAAGCGGCCCGGCGGCTTGGCCCCCTGCGGCTGGAGCTCGTGCTTGGGGGCGGTGCGGCGGATGATGAGCTGCTGCATGATCGTCCAGAGGTTGGTCGTCACCCAGTAGACCATCAGGCCCGACGGGAACCTGTAGAGGACGACGACGAAGAAGATCGGCATGGCCCGCATGATCCACTTCTGCTGCGGGTCGGTCTCGGGCGTCATCATGAGCTCGGTCGAGAAGATCTGCGAGGCGATGTAGAAGGCGAACAGCGGGATGTAGGGGTGGCCGAGCGACGGGATGAAGAGGAAGCCCGACGTGCGGATCTCGGGGGTGAACCTGATCGCGTAGTACAGACAGATGAAGATCGGCATCTGGATGAGCAGCGGCAGGCACGACGCGAAGGGGTTGACCCGGTACTCCTGGTAGAGGCGCATGGTCTCTTCTTGCAGCTTGCGCTTGTCGCTCTTGTACTTGCGCTGGATCTCTTTGATCTTGGGCTGGAGCTGCTGCATGGCCTGGGCCGAGCGGAACTGCTTGAAGGTGAGCGGCATGAGGAAGAGCCGCACGATCACCGTGAGGACGACGATCGACCAGCCCCAGCTCCCGAGCACACCGTGGATCTCGCGCAACACGTAGCGCAACAGGTGGACGAAGGGGCCGAAGATCTGCCCCAGCGTGTGGTACACCGGGTTGTTGGCAAAGGCCGCAAGGTGGACGGCGAGATGGAGCACGGCGTCAGGCATGGCGTGGCGGCACGGGGTCGACGCCGCCGTTGCTGTAGGGGTTGCAGCGCAGTATGCGCCACGCGCCCAGGGCCATGCCCTTGAGCGGACCGTGCACGCGGATCGCCTCGATCGTGTACTCGGAGCAGCTCGGGTAGTACTTGCAGCGCTGCCCGAACAGGGGCGAGACGGCGATCTGGTAGAAGCGGATCGGTGCGATGAAGATGCTGCGGATCACGATGGAGCGGAGCCTTTCTGGAGCAGGCCGGCGCGCTCGAAGACGTCGAGCACGGCCGCCGGCACGGCGCCCTTGTCGGGGCCGTCGAGCAGTTCGGTCAGGTGCGGGCGGGCGATCAGCACGTAGTCGTAGTCCCCGGGCAGCCGCTCGGCACACTCGCGGAAGGCCTCACGCAGGAGACGCTTGACGCGGTTGCGCACGACCGCCCCGCCGAGTTTCTTCGACACCGACAGCCCGAGACGTGGTTCTGCGCCAGCTCCGGCCGGCTGGGCGAAGTAGTGCAACACCAGGAACCGTGACGCGGTCGAGCTTCCCTGGCGGTAGACACGCTGAAAGTCGCTAGAGCGAGTGAGGCGCGTGCGCTTGGCCGTCACGTGACGGCGGCCTAGGCCGAGAGGCGCTTGCGACCCTTCTGACGCCGCCGCTTGATGACCGCTCGTCCCGCCTTGGTGCTCATCCGCTTGCGAAAGCCGTGCGTCTTCTTGCGCTTGCGGGTGTTGGGTTGATAGGTCCTCTTCACGGCGTCCTCGCTCGTTCAATGTGTTCAAAGGGGCAAGTATAGCCAGCCTCGCAGGGGAGTTCAACGCGCAGGCTCACGCCGGTGCGGCCGCAGGCAACGTCAGAGCATCCTAACATTTCTGCCATACTCTGCCGAAAACGAGCGGCAAAGGGAGGCGAACGGGTCCGCGCCATGCTGCTGAGCGGTTCGATACGCAAGTTCAAGCTCGCGAGCATCCTGCAGTTCCTTGCGCAGGAGCAGGCCACCGGCATCCTCGAGGTGCGCGACTTCGACGAATACGGCTTCATCTACCTGATCGAGGGGCGCGTGCAGGGCATCTCGCTCCCCATGACCGACGAGAAGCTGGGCTCACGGCTGGTCAAGGCCGGCCTGCTCAACGAGTCGCAGCTCTCCGAGGTGCTCATGGCCGACACCCTCCTCTCCAAAGAAGAGAAGAAGGCCAAGCCGCTCGGCCAGCGCCTGCTCGAGAAGGGCTACATCACGGCCGACCAGGTGCGCGACATCATGCTGCGCCAGACGCTCGACCAGGTCTTCGCCCTGGCGCACTGGCAGAACGGGATGTTCGAGTTCGACACGTCCGACGCCATGCCCGAGTTCACCATCCGCATCACCGGCAGCGTCCAGGAGCTCCTGCTCGACGCCTACCGGCGCATCGACGAGGGTGAGCGCATGAAGGTGGCCAAGACGGTGATCGACAACGAGGTGTGCTACGGCTGCCCGGTCGCCGGCGAGTGCAGCGACGAGATCAAGGAGAAGTACCTCAAGCCCGACCTGTGCCTGTGGCGCCGTCTCGGCGCGATCATCGACGACGACTACGAGCGCGTGCAGGACGCCCAGCGTCTCTACAAGTCGCGCGACGACGTCGACAAGCCGACCCTCGAGACCGCCCTGACCAGCGACGGCACGATCGACCTCAGCACGTGAGCGCGCCGTCCGACGCGCCCTGCGCCGTCCCGGGAGCCGCCTTGTGAGCAGCACGCCGCCGTACCGCGACAGGCCCGACTTCGAGCGCCGCACCGGTGTGTGGGGACGGCGCGCCTTCGACCGCTTCCTGCCCGACCTGGTCGACGCCATCCCCGAGGGCATCTACGTCACCGACGAGCAGCGCGAGATCGTGTACTGGAGCGAGGGCGCGGAGCGCATCACCGGCTACGATGCCGCCGACGTGGTCGGCAGCCACTGCTACGACGACATCCTGGTCCACGAGGACGTCTACGGCCACAAGCTCTGCACCTCGTCGTGTCCCCTTCAGGCGTGCATCGCCGACGGCCGACCGCGCGACGTCAACGAGGTCTTTCTCAAACGTGACGACGGCGAGCGACTGGCCGTCTACGTCAAGGCGCGGCGCTTCTCGATCGACGGCGTCACGTACGGGGTCGAGGTCTTCGGCGAGCTCGAGGCGGTGGCCGGGCGCGAGGTGACGCGCCTCATCCAGCGCCTGTCCGACACGGCCGTGACCGACCCGCTCACCGGGCTGTTCAACCGGCGCTACATCGACGTCGTCCTCGAACAGAACCTCGAACTGTACCGCCGCATCGGCCAGCGGTTCGGCGTCACCCACATCGACCTCGACGACTTCAAGGCGGTCAACGACGCGTTCGGCCACGCGACGGGCGACGAGGTGCTGCGCTTCGTCGCCACGATCCTCTCCGACGGTACTCGCAAGATGGACCTGCTGGGCCGCTACGGCGGCGACGAGTTCATCGTCGTGAGCGCGATCGGCGACCACGACGACCTGCGGCGCGTGGGTGAGCGCGCCGTGCACGTGGTGCGCGGCTCGACCTTCGTCACGCCGACCGAGGAAGCGCTCACGACGACGATCTCCGTCGGCGGCACGCTGGTGCGACCCGAAGACGGCGGCCCGGCCGCCCTCCTCGAGCGCGCCGACCAGGCCATGTACGAAGCCAAGCGCGCCGGCGGCGACCGGTTCGTCCTGCGCACGTGAACCCCGGCCCGGGCGTGCTGCGGCGCGACCCGCTGACGGGCGCCTGGACCATCGTCGCCCCGCGCCGCGACGCGCGCCCCCGCGACGGCAGCGCCGGCGCGAGCGCGACCGACTCCCGCGACTGCCCCTTCTGCGAGGGCCACGAGCATCTGACGCCCCCCGAGGTCGACGCGACGCGGCCCGGCGGGAGCCCGCCCGACGGCCCGGGCTGGACGGTCCGTGTGGTCCCCAACAAGTTCCCTGTGCTCGAGGGCGGCCACGAGGTCGTGATCCACTCGCCGCGCCACGACGTGCCGCTGCACCGTCAGCCGCTCGGCGAGGTGACCGCGGTGGTCGCCATGTACCAGCGCCGCATCGCGGCGCTCTCCGCGGCCGGCGCCGCGGCCGTGACCGTGATCCTCAACCAGGGCAGCGCCGCCGGGGCGTCGCTCGCCCACCCGCACTCGCAGGTCTTCGCCACGCCGATCGTGCCTCCCGGCCTTCTGCGCGAGATCGAGCAGCTCCGGCGTCACGAGCTCAAGTACGGTCGCTGCCTGCTGTGCGACATGATCGGCACGGTCGTCGACGAGGGCTCGCTCGTCGTGTTCGACGGCCCCGTCGTTGCCTGGACACCCGACGCCGCGCGCTGGCCCTACGAAATGCGCCTCGCTCCGGCCGCCCACGAGCCCGACGTGGTCGACGCCGACCCGGGCACGCTGGCCGCCGCCCTGCGGCGCGCCCTCGGCGCGCTCGCGGCGGCCACCGCCGACGCGCCGCTCAACGCCTGGCTGCACACCGTGCCGCGCGGCCAGGGCGGCGAGCCCAACGACGAGCCCCGCGCGTCGTTTCACTGGCACCTCGAGATCGCCCCGCGGCTCACCACCCTGGCCGGGTTCGAGCTCGGCACGGGCATCGGCGTCGACACGGTCGAGCCGTCCGTGGCGGCCGCCCGGCTGCGCGACGCGCTGCCGCCCCTCTAGGTCCGGCGGGCGGCGGCGAGCTGGCCGCAGGCGGCTTCGATCTCACCGCCCGGCGAGCGCCGCACCGTGCACGAGACACCGGCCGCCGCGAGGTGGTCGCGGAGCGCGGCGAGCGCGCGCGCCGACGGGCGCGCGAACGCGCCGCCCGTCTCGTTGTAGGCGATCAGGTTCAGGTGGTAGAGCGGCCGCCGCAGGCGCTGCGCCAGCGCCCGCGCCTGGTCGTCGCCGTCGTTCACGCCGGCGAGCACGACGTACTCGAACAGGAGCTTGCGCCGGCGGCGCTCCACGTACTCCGCGCAGGCGCCGAGCAGCTCGTCGAGCGGGTAGCGCCGGTTGAGCGGCACGAGCCGGTCGCGCAGCTCGTCGGTGGCGGCGTGCAGGCTTACCGCGAGGTTGATCTGCGACTCCTCGGCCGTGAAGCGCCGCAGAGCCGGCACCACCCCGGCGGTCGAGATCGACAGGCCGCGGGCGCCCAGGCCGAAGCCCTCGGGGTCGTTCAGCAGGCGGCAGGCGCGCAGCGTCTCGTCGTAGTTCAGGAAAGGCTCGCCCATGCCCATGACGACCACGTTGGTGACGGCCCGCCCGGCGGCGCGCAGCTCGCGGGCGAAATGCAGCACCTGATCGACCATCTCCTCGGCGCTCAGATCGCGCGCCCGACCTCGGGCGCCCGAGGCGCAGAACGCGCAGCGCACGGAGCAACCGATCTGGCTCGAGATGCACACCGTGGCGCGCCGCGCATAGACCATGAGGACCGCCTCGACGGCCAGGCCGTCGCGCGTCTCGAAGAGCGTCTTGCGCGCGTCGTCGGCGGGCGTCGCGCGCGTCTCGACCGGCCGCAGGGTGAGCGGTTCGCAGCGCTCGGCCAGCGCCGCGCGCAGCGCCCGCGGCAGCACGCCGACATCGGCGAAGTCGGTGACGAGACTGCGGGTCAGGGCCTGGTAGACCTGGGTGGCGCGATACGGCGGCTGGCCCAGCTCGGCCAGCGTGGCACGCAGCACGGCCGGGTCGATCATGCATCCACCTGCCGTCGGGAGCGGGAGTGCGAGCGCCCCGGATTGTACCGCTCCGCGGCACCCGCGGCAGCGCAGGGAACGGGCGGTGCAGGCAGAACTTGGAGTCGCACGTCCACATCGAGGTGAAGGCAAGGGGTAGCCATGGTCGCAGCGATCGAGATGCAGTGGCTGGGGGTCGCCGTGGCGGCGCTGGTCGTCGCGGTGTTGCTCCTCATCGTCCTGATCCGTCACCGCAGCGCCGACGACAAGCTGATGGCCCAGCAGCCGGCCGCCGTCGAGCCTGCCGCAGGGCCGCCGCCCCGGCCCGACTCGCTCGCCACGCCGCGCCCCGCGTGGGCCGCCGCGCCCGAGCCGGTCGACGCCGCGCCGCCGGTCGAGGCCGCGCCGCCGGTCGTTCCGTTCGCGGCCGCGCCACCGGTCGCCGCAGCACCCAGCGCCGCGCCACCGGTCGTTCCGCTCGCGGCCGCGCCGCCGGTCGCCGCTCAGCCGGAAACGCCGGTGTGGGTACCGCCGGCACCTCCGATCGAGACCGCGACCCCCGCGGCGAGCGCGCCCGCAACACCGATCGTCACACCCGAGCAGACCGGCTCGTTCCTCGACGAGCCGCTCTCGCGTGACTTCGACGCGCTCGGCAGCCCCGCCTCTTCTGAGCAGGAGCCGGTGTCGCCGGCCGCGACGGCCGGCAGCGCGGCGGACCCGGCCGCCCCGCAGGTGGCCGCGGTGCCCGATGTGGTGCCCGGTGCCGCGCCCGCCGCGACCGGATCTCCCGCCGCCGCGCCCTCGCTGACCGACCACGGACCGTTCCCCGTCGACCCGTTCGGCTCTCACGACGACATCTTCCCGCCCGACGGCAGGCAGGCGCCCCCCGAGGCGCCGGTCGAGGCGACGCCCGCAGAGTCCGCGCCGACCGGGGCGGCGGCCGAGGCGCCCCGCGCGCCGGTCGACGCCTCACCGGTCGCAGCGACGCCCGCACAGCCCGCGCCGCAGCCCGCCGCCGCGCCCGAGCCGTCCGCGCCCGTCCCGCTGTCGGAGATCCTCGTGACCACGGGCGAAGCCGAGGTCGACCTGACCGACCCGGGCGTGCGCCGCCTGCTCGAGCAGCTCGTGGGCGACGAGATCGAGCTCGCCCGGCAGTGCCGGGCAAAGGAGCAGACGCTCGACGCGATCCTGCAGCTCACCGAGGCCGAGAAGGTCTGCGAGGCGCTGGGCCTCGACGACCGCCTCGCCGAGGTGCGAGCGCTGCTCGCCGAGCTCCAGGCCTGAACCCCGCCGCGCCCGGCGCGGCGCGGAAGACGAGAAGCGGTCCCTGCCGCCGCTCCGCCGCGCGCCTAGTTGGTCAGGCTCTGGAGGGGTGCGGGGATACGGCCGCCGCGCGCCAGAAAAGCGGCGTTGCCGGCCGTGCTCAGCGGCATCACGGGCGAGGCGCCGAACAGGCCGCCGAGCTCCACCCAGTCGCCCACCGTCTTGCCCTGCACGGGGATCAGGCGCGCGCCGGTCGTCTTGCCGTTGATCATGCCGATCGCCATGACGTCGGCGATCGTGCCCGCCAGGGCGTCGCGCGACGTGTCGCCGGGCACGACGATCATGTCGAGGCCGAGAGAGCAGACCGACGTCATCGCCTCGAGCTTCTCGATCGACAGGACACCCTCTGCGACGGCCCGCGCCATGCCGGTGTCCTCGCTCACCGGGATGAAGGCGCCCGACAGCCCGCCGGTGGACGACGTGGCCATGGTGCCGCCCTTCTTGACCGCGTCGTTCAGCATGGCGAGCGCGGCGGTCGTGCCCGGCGCCCCGGTGCGCTCGAGTCCCATGGCCTCGAGGATCTCGGCGACCGAGTCGCCCACCGCCGGCGAGGGTGCGAGCGAGAGGTCGATGATGCCCATCTGCGCGCCGAGCATCTCGGCCGCCTCGCGCGCCACGAGCTCGCCGACGCGGGTGATCTTGAATGTCGTGCGCTTGATCAGGTCGGCGAGCTCGGTGAACGACAGGTCGGGGTGACCGGCCACGACGTTGCGGATCACGCCCGGCCCCGAGATGCCGACGTTGATGCTCACCTCGGGCTCGCCGCTGCCGTGCAGGGCGCCGGCCATGAAGGGGTTGTCCTCGGGCACGTTGCAGAAGATGACGATCTTGGCGCAGCCGATCGAGTCGCGGTCGCCGGTGCGCCGGGAGACGTCGAGCAGCACGTCGGCCATGCGCGTGACGGCGTCCATGTTGATGCCCGCCCGGGTCGAGGCCACGTTGACCGACGAGCAGACGCGGTCGGTCTCGGCGATCGCCTGCGGGATCGCCTCGATGAGCGCCCCGTCGTGGCGTGAGACGCCCTTTTGCACGAGCGCCGAGAAGCCCCCGACGAAGTCGATGCCGACCTCGGCCGCGGCGACGTCGAGCGCGTGCGCCACCATCACGAAGTCGTCGGCGTCGCCGGCGGCGACCACGTCGGCGATGGGCGTGACCGACACCCGCCGGTTGACGATCGGCACGCCATACTTTTCCTGGATCTCGCGGGCGACGGTCACCAGACGCCCGGCGTGCCGCACGATCTTGGCGCGGATGCGCTCGCAGACCCGGCCGACGTCGCGCGAGGCGCAGTCGTTGAGCGAGATGCCCATGGTGACGGCCCGCACGTCGAGGTTCTCGTCGGAGATCATGCGCACGGTCTCGAGGATCTCTTCGCTCGTGATGAAGACCATGACGCCGCCCTTCGAAGCCGGTTTCGGGTGTCCCGCCGCGCGCCGCTAGATGCGGTGCATGAAGCGGAAGATGTCTTCGTGCTGCACGGTGATCTGCAGGCCGACCCGGTCGCCGGTCGCGTTGAGCGCCTCCTGGAGCGACGTGAGCGTGGTGTGGCCGCCCGCGAACGACACGAACATGATCATCGTGAACATGCCGCCGGTGACGGTCTGGCTGACGTCGTCGACGTTGGCGTCGCAGTCGGCGATCGTGGTGGCGACGGCGGCCAGCAGGCCGTGCCGGTCGGGACCGAGAGCCGTGACGATGACGCTCGTGCGGGGTGTCTGGTCGGCCATGGACGCCTCGGGGACGGAACGACGGGGACGATCAGGCCGATAGTATACTGAACGCCGGTCACCCATGCCGATGCCCACGCCACCCGATACCCTCCTGCGGCGCCTCGAAGCCTGCGACCGCGCCGCGTCGACGGCGATCGGCGCGCGCTGGCCACACCCCCGCTGGTTCACCGCGCCGCTGGGCGCCGTGTCGCTGACCGGCAACTACGGCATCGTCTGGTTCGGCCTGGCCGCCCTGGGGGCGGCCACCGGCGAGGGTCCCGGCTTCTCGGGGCGGCGCTTCGCCTACGTCTCGGGCGCCGTCCTGGCCACCGAGTGGATCACCTACGGCGTCAAGCGCGCCGTCGGCCGGCGTCGCCCGCCGCAGCGCGAAGCGGGCGTGACCGCCGACATCCCGCTGCCGTCGAGCCCGTCGTTCCCCTCGTCGCACGCCAGCATGGGCGTGGTCGGCGCCCTCGCCATGAGCACGCTCTACCCCGAGCTCTGGCCGGCCTTCGCCGCGCTCACCGCCGTCCTTGCCGCCAGCCGCGTGTACCTGCGCGTGCACTACCTCGGCGACGTGGTCGTCGGCCTGGCCCTGGGCTGCGCCCTGGGGCTGCCCTACGTCGCCTTCGTGCGGATATAGTGCGGCCATGAGACGCGTAGCGACACAGCGGCCGGCCGGCGCCGCGAGGCGATCGTGAAGCTCGGCATCGTCGGGTTGCCCAACGCCGGCAAGACCACGGTCTTCAACGCGCTGACGCACGCCGGCGCCCTCGCCACCGCCTACGCCTTCAGCTCGGCCGAGGCCAACCACGGCGTCGTGGCCGTGCCCGACGCGCGTCTCGACCACCTGAACGAGGTGCTGCAGACGCCGCGCGAGGTGCACGCGACGATCGAGGTCGTCGACATCCCCGGCCTCGGCGGCGGCGAGCACACGCAGGCCCTTGGCAGCCGTTTCCTGTCCGACATCCGCGAGGTCGACGCCGTCGCCCACGTCGTGCGCGCCTTCGAGAACCCCGAGGTCGCCTTTCCGCGCGCCGCGATCGACCCGGTCGCCGACGTCGAGGCGGTCGAGACCGAGCTCGTGCTGAGCGACCTCGAGCTCGTCGAGCGGCGCCGCGACAAGACCGTCAAGGCGGCCCGCGCCGGCGACGCCCAGGCCCGCAAGGAGATGACCTCGCTCGAGCGTCTGGCCGCCGGCCTGGGCGACGGGCGGCTGGCGCGCCAGATCGAGCGCACGCCCGAGGACGAGCCGCTGCTGCGCGACCTCGGCCTGGTGACCGAACGGCCGATGCTGTTCGTGCTCAACACCGACGAGTCGCACCTCGGCGCGGGCGACGACCTCGCCGCCTGGGCGGCCGCGCGCGGCGACGAGGTCGTCGCCCTGGCCGCTCGCCTCGAGGTCGAGCTCGCCGAGCTCGACCCGGCCGAGGCGGCCGAGTTTCGCGCCGAGCTCGCCGTACCGCCCGGCGGCGTCGACGAGCTGATCGCGGCCTGCTACCGCGCCCTCGGCTACATCACCTTCTTCACCGGCGACTTCAAATCGAGTGAGAGCCGCGCCTGGCAGCTTCCCCGGGGCTGGACGGCCTGGCAGGCCGCCGGCCGCATCCACGGCGACATCCAGAAGAAGTTCGTGCGCGCCGAGGTCGTGCCGCTCGACGACCTGCTCGCCGTGGGCTCGTTCGCCCACGCCCGCGACAAGGGCCTGCTGCGCATCGAGGGGCGCGACTACGTCGTCGCCGACGGCGACGTCATGAACTTCCGCCACACGGCCTGAGCTCGCCGGCCGACCGCGGCGCCGGCGCGACGCCGTTCAAACCCGCCGGCGCGGACGCGACGCCGTATCGCACCACGGGACACGGGTGCGGCGCCTCCGTCAGATCTGGCGGCGCCGGTCGCTTGACAGGCGCGGGGCCGGTCGCCGAAGATGCGGGACATCCGTCCGGGCCGCCCGGACGCCGCAACGGGGGGACCCAGTGCAGGACCACCGCGCCGACATCGCTCGCACCACGACGCGCGCCGCCGCCAGCGCGGCCGCCGGCGAGTTCTTCGGCGGCATCTGGTTCAAGATATTCACCGAACGCGGTCCCTCGCTCCTCACCCTCACGCCGTAGCCCTTCGCCGGGCCGGCCGCCGCATCGGGCGGCCGCCGAGCAGGCGAAAGACCAGACGGGCGCACCACAAGCCAGGCAACGGCCCTCGGGCCGGCTCATGGGCATCGCGCCCGCCATCCCGGCCCCGTGAGGGGCCACCGAAAGCAAGGGGGAACCGATGTCAGCGGCCCGCATCACCGTCTGGAGCGAGGACGACTGCCGTCGTGTCCACGACGCCACCCTCACCGTTCTCGCCGAGATCGGCATCGACGTACGTCATGAGCCCGCCCTCGAGGTCTTCGCCGCGGCCGGCGGCCGGGTCGACGGCACTCGCGTCCGCCTGGACGCCGCCGTCGTCGACAAGGCCCTTGCCTCCGCCCCCCGGACCTGGACCGTCCGGTCGCGCGGCCGCGACGAAGCCCTCGAGCTGCGCAACGGCAACACCTACTTCGGCACCGGCTCGGACTGCCTGTTCTACCGCGACCCCGACACCGGGGAGCGGCGGCGGGTGCGCTGCGCCGACGTCGAGGAGATGGCGGCGCTCTGCGAGCAGCTTCCCAACATCGACTTCGTCATGTCGATGGGGCTGCCCGACGACGCGCCGCTCGCCGTCGACGACCTGTCGGCGGTCGCCGCCATGCTGGCCGGCACGCGCAAGCCGCTCATGGTGGCGACGCGCAACGGCGGCGTGGTCGGCGCCGTGCGGCGCATGTGCGAGGCGGCCGGCGCCGCCGACAGCTTCATGATCTACGCCATGCCGGCGCCGCCGCTCATGCACGACCGCGACGGTCTCACCAAGCTGCAGGCCTGCGCCGAGCTCGAGGTGCCGATCGTCTGGGCGGCCGCCCCCAACGCGGGCTCCACCGGCCCCCGCTCGATCGCCGGCACCGTGGTCGTGGGCAACGCCGAGACGCTGGCCGGCCTCGTCTACCACCAGCAGATCCGCCCCGGCGCGCCCTTCGTCTGGGGCGTGGGCGTAGGCGCCATGGACATGCGCACCGCCGTCGACGCCTACACCACGCCCGAGAGCCCGCTGGGCCAGGCCGCCGAAGAGGACCTGTGTCGCTTCTACGGCCTGCCGAGCTTCGACTACGGCGCCATCTCCGACTCCAAGTCGATCGACGAGCAGCTCGCCCTCGAGTACGGCCTCACCGCCATGTCGGGCGGCCTGGGTCGCGGCACCCTCGTGCACGACGTCGGCTACCTGGAGTCGGGCCTGCAGAGCTCGTGCGAGTCGATCGTCCTCGGCAACGCTGCGGTGGGCTGGGCCAAGGCCTTCATGCGCGACGTGCCGACCGACGACGAGGCGCTCGCCCTCGACGAGATCCGCGAGGTCGGCCCCGGCGGCAACTTCCTGGCGCGCAAGTACACCCGGCGCCACGCCCGCGACTTCTGGTACGACGACCTGTTCGACCACGCCGTGTTCGACCGCTGGCAGGCCGGCGGCGCCAAGACCATGCTCGCCCGCGCCGCGGCGCGGGTCGCCGAGCTGCGCGCGAGCCGGTCGTTCACGCTCGACCGGGCGACGCGCGAGCGCGTCGCCGCCATCATGGAGGCCGCCGGAAAGGAGCGCGAGGCGTGACCGCGCCGCTGCGCGCCCGCGTCCGCGTTTGGGACGACGCCGCCTGCGCGCGGGTGCACGAGGCGAGCTGCTGCGTGCTGGCCGAGACCGGCGTCGAGGTGCGCCACCCGCGCGCGCTCGAGCTGCTGCGGCAGGCGGGCGCGGGTGTCTCAGACACCCGCGCCCGCCTGCCCCGCGAGCTCGTCGAGCGCGCCCTGGCGAGCGCGGCGCGGCGTTGCGTGCTCAAGGGCCGGGTGGCCGACGGCAGCCTCGACCGCGAGCTCGCCGACGGCAACACGTGGTACGGCACGGGCCCCGACTGCCTGTACGTCGACGACCCGGCCGTCGGCCGGCGCCGCGCCCACCTGGCCGACGTCGAGCGCTTCGCCCGCCTCGCCGAGCAGCTTCCCAACATCGACTTCGTCATGTCCATGGGCCTGCCCGACGACGCCGACATCGAGCGCATCGACCTGGTACAGCTCGCCGCCATGCTGGCCGGCACGCGCAAGCCGATCGTGGTGTCGAGCCCCTTCGGCGGCGCGCCGCTGCGCGTCATGGTCGAGATGGCGGCGGCCTGCGGGCAGGCCGCCAGCCTCGGCTGCCTCGTGATGTCGTCGCCGCCCCTGCAGCTCGACGAGATCTGCCTCGACAAGCTGCTCGTCTGCGCCGAGCTCGACGTCCCGGTGATCCTCGCGCCGGCGCCGTCGGCCGGCTCGACGGCGCCGGCGTCGATCACGGCGGTCGTCGTCGTGGCCAACGCCGAGGTGCTCGCCGGCCTCGTGGTGCACCAGCTCGCGCGGCCGGGCGCGCCGTTCCTGTACGGCGCCGGCGTCGGCGTGCTCAACATGCGCACCATGGTCGACGCTTACCGACCGCCGGGCGTGGCGCTCGGCAACCAGGCCGCCGTCGACCTCGCCCACTGGTACGGCCTGCCGAGCTGGGCCTACGCGGGCGATTCCGACAGCAAGCTCTTCGACGAGCAGGCCGGCGCAGAGTCGGCCCTGGCGACCGTGCTGGGCGAGCTCTCCGGCGCGACGCTGCTGCACGACGTCGGCTACCTGGAGTCGGGCCTGCAGAGCTCGTTCGAGGCGCTCGTGCTGGGCGACGGCCTGATCGGCTACGCCCGCGCCCTGTCCGAGGAGCTGCCGGTCGACGACGAGGCGCTGGCGCTCGACGAGATCATGGCCGCCGGCCCGGGCGGCAACCACCTGGCCCGGCCGCTCACGCGCTCCCGCTACCGGCGCTTCCTTACCACCGATCTGCTCGACCAGTCGCCCCACGAACGGTGGCAGGCCGAGGGCGCGACCACGCTCAAACAGCGGGTGGCGGCCCGCACCGCCCAGTTGCTCGGCGGTGATGCGCCCTTCACACTCGACCCGACGGCACGGCGGCGCCTCGACGACATCGTCGCGCAGGCGCCGCCCGGCAGGTGAGGCTCGTCGCAAGGAGGCATGGCCACGATCGTCGCTCGACTCTTCGCACCGCCGCTCCCCGAGGAGCGCGTCCCGTCAGTCGAAAGGAGCCATCCATGACGTTGAAGCCCGTCCACCTGGCACGAGTCGGCCTGCTCGTCGCGGCCGTCGCCGCCATCGTGGCCGTGGGGTGCGCCGTCGCGCTGGCCGCGAGCTCGAGCTCCTCGCCGGCGCCGTCGCCGTCGAGCGGCGCGCTCGTCGTGCGCATCGGCCAGCTCCAGGACCCCGACAACCTCAACCCGTTCATCGGCCTCCAGGGGCTCGACTACCAGATCTGGCATCTGAACTACGACTTCCTGGTCGGCTTCGACGCCAAGACGCTGGCGCCGCGCCCCGAGCTCGCCACCTCGTGGAAGGTCTCGCCCGACGGTAAGACCTGGACGTTCACCACGCGGCAGGGCGTGAAGTGGCAGGACGGCGTGCCGTTCACGGCCGCCGACGTCGCCTTCACGTTCAACTACATCGTCAAGAACAACCTCGCCAACCTGGCCGTGTACACGGACGGCATCACGGGGGCGAAGGCGACCGGGCCGAACACGGTCGAGATCTACACCAGGGCGCCCAAGGCCAACATGCTGCGCATGGTCGTGCCGATCCTGCCCGAGCACATCTGGTCGAAGATCTCGGGCAAGGCGGCGAGCAGCACGTTCCAGAACAACCCGCCGATCATCGGCACCGGCCCCTTCCAGGTGGTCAAGTGGGTCAAGGGGAGCTACGTCGAGCTCAAAGCCAATCCGGACTACTGGGGCGGCGCCCCGCACATCAAGGAGCTCTTCATCCTCACCTACACGAACTCCGACACCATGGCCCAGGATCTCAAGCTGGGCGCGATCGACGCCGCCGTCGACATCCCGCCGGCCGAGTTCAGCCAGCTCAAGTCGACGCCCGGGATCACGACGAACGAGGGCGACGAGTGGCAGTTCACGGAGCTCGCCTTCAACTGCTACGCGAGCCCCAACTCCAAGGGCAACCCCGTGTTGCGCGACCCGGTCTTCCGGCAGGCCATGAACTACGCTATCGACCGCAACCGGATCGTCGCCACGGCCTTCAACGGCTACGCGCAGCCGGGTTCGACCCTCATCGTGCCCTACTCGCCGTACCACTGGCAGCCGCCAGCGAGTGAGACGTTCACCTACGACCCGGCCAAGGCCAACCAGATGCTCGACCAGGCCGGCTACAAGATGGGCAGCAACGGCTACCGCACGACCAAGCAGGGCAAGCCGCTGTCACTGCGCCTCATGGTCACGACCGACTCGCCGCAGAACATGATCGCCTCGAAGCTGGTCGTCGGCTGGTTCAAGGCCGTCGGCGTGAAGGTCGTACTCTCGGTGGTCGACTCGGGCGTGCTGACGAGCGCCCAGTACCAGTTCACCGGCAACACCTATACGCCCAACTGGGACATGTTCATGTGGTACTGGACCCAGGACGTCGACCCGGCCTTCATGATCAGCATCTACACGCCGGCCCAGTCGACCGGCTACGGCTGGAACGACTGCCTGTGGACCGACCCCGCCTACACCAGACTGTCGAACGCGGCGGCCACCGAGTTGAACCAGGCCAAGCGCATCGCCGACGTGCAGCAGGCCGAGAAGCTCTTCTACGAGGCCTGTCCGTACGCCGTGCTCACCTACCCGTACCAGCTCGAGGCCTGGAACTCGGCCAAGTGGACGGGCTGGACCAAAGCGCCGGCCGGCACCGGCTCGGCGATCTACAACTACAACAACATCGACACCTACAAGAACCTGGCGCCGAAGCTGGTGACCAAGAGCTCGGGCGGCGCCAGGGGCGTCATGATCGCGGTCATCGTGATCGTGGCGGTCGTGGTCGTCGGCCTGCTCGCGTTCTTCCTGCGCCGTCGCGGGGCGCAGGCGCTCGAGTCCTGACGACGACCCGGCCCGCGACCTGACGGGGCGCCGCCCCGCAGGGATGCGGTCCGGCCCCGGACGAGGGGCGGGGCAGCCATATGGCCGCCCCGCCCCTCGTCGTCTCTGGGGACCCTCGTGCGATGCGGCCCCCGGCCGCAAGGAGCGGCCTACTCCTGCTCCGTGCGCCTGCTCGTGAGGAACGTGCTCAAGCGCAGCAGGCCCTCGGGGAAGTCCTCGCGACCCACGCCTATGCGCAGGTGGCGCTCGCCGTAGTCGAACATGGTCGAGGGCACGAGCATGACCCCGACCTGCTCGCGCGCCAGGCGGCAGAGCTCGGGCGTGCCGATGCTCGGGTGGGTGAAGCGCGGAAAGCAGACCGTCCCGGCCCGCGGCGGCACCCACGAGAAGAGCACCTCGTACTTGGCCATGAAGCCCTCGAGCAGGCCCAGGTTGCGGGCGATGCGGGCGTGGTGACGCGCAAGGATGGCGTCGCGGGCACGCAGCCCGGCGATCGCCAGGATCTCGCTCGGGGCGCTGCTGCAGATCGTGGTGTAGTCCTTGAACTCGATCAGGCGACGCATGAGTCGCTCGTCGCGCACGAGCAGCCAGCCGACGCGCAGGCCGGCCAGGCCGAGCGTCTTGGACACTCCCGACAGCGACACGGCGCGGTCGTAGAGGTCGGCCGCCGCCGGCAGGCGGTCTGCCTCGTCGCGCTCGAGGAGCCGGTACATCTCGTCGGACAGCACGGCGATGTGGTGACTCGCGGCGATCTCGAGGATGCGCTCGTACTCGCCGTAGCTCGGCAGGGCGCCGGTCGGGTTGTGGGGAAAGTTCACGACGATGAGCCGCGTGCTGGGTCGCACGAGCTCGTTCAGCCGCTCCGGGTCGAAGCGCCAGCCGGCGCTTTCGTCGGGCTCCCAGTGCGACACTTCGGCGTGCAGCGACTCGGCCACGGAGTACAGGGACTGGTAGCCGGGAAACGTCGTCACGACGTGGTCGCCGGTGTGCACCAGGCAGTTCATGGCGATGAAGACGAGCTCCTCGGGAGCCGCGACCAGCACGTGCTCGGGGCCGCAGCCCTCGTACAGCCCGGCGATCGCCTCACGCAGCAGCGGGTGGCCCTGCGTCTCCGTGTAGCCCAGCGCGAGGGAGTCCCAGAGCTTGCGGGTGTCGGGGTCGGCGCCGGCGAGCAGCTCGGTCAAGGCGAGGCCGTCGCAGTCCGACGAGGCCAGCGCGTAAGGCACCGAGAACTCGTACTGGCCGAAGTACCGCTCGAGCTGGAAAGGTTCGAGGCGCATCGTCACGCTACTCTATCCTCTCCACGAGCGGTCGTGCAGTGCCCGTCGCGCGGTGACCGGGCGTGATCTACAGCATCGGACACTCCTCGCTCGACCTCGATCAGTTCCTTGCGCTGCTCGCCGGCGCACCGGCGGCGGCGCTCTGGGACGTGCGCTCCTCCCCGTCGTCGCACTGGCCCTGGTTCGCCCGCGCCGAGCTCGAGCGGCGGCTGCCGGCGACCGGCGTGCGCTACCGCTGGGTGCAGGGCCTGGGCGGGCGGCGCCGGGCGCCACGGCGCCCGGCGCCGCCCGCCCCCGCCGCCCCCGCAGTCGCCGAGTCGCCGGGCACGCCCGCGGCCGTGTCCGACCGCGCCGCCCCGGTCCTCGCCGGCAGCGACCCCGCCCTTTTCTCGCCGTCGGCGGTCCGGCTCTGGCAGAACGAGAGCTTCGAAAGCTACATGTGGTACATGGCGACGCCCGCGTTCCTGGCGGCGGCCGGCGAGCTGCTGCTCGCCGGCCGCCGCACCGACCTCGCCGTCATGTGCGCCGAGGCGCTCTGGTGGCGCTGCCACCGCTCGATGATCGCCGACTTCGTGGTCTACGCCGGCGGCGAGGTCGTGCACCTTCAGCCTCAGCGCACGCGACACAGCACGGTGAGCGGCGAGCGTCTCGGCCGCTACGCGCCCGAGGTGCTCGCCGCCTGGGACCGCTCCCTGGCGGGCGGCGCAGGCCACCTCGGTGGGGCATTCACGGAAACGACGTGACGGGCTCGGCCGGTCACGCCGCCGACGGCCACGCCGACCGGCATGGTACGGAGGCGGCGGTTTCGGGGTACGTAGGGGCCACCGCGCGTCCGCAAGCAAACGGAGAGGAGCCGCGATGTCAGCCGAGAGCCGCGCCGAGGTCACCTGGAACGGAACGCTCACGCAGGGCGCCGGCCGGCTGCGCCTGACGAGCGGCGTCGTGTCCGAGCTGCCGGTCACCTGGGCCTCGCGCACCGCCCGCTCGGCGGGCAAGACGAGTCCTGAGGAGCTGCTGGCCGGCGCCCACGCGGCCTGCTTCGCGATGGCCTTCTCGCACGGCCTGTCCGAAGCCGGCACGCCGCCCGAGCGGCTCGAGGTGAGCGCCACCGTGACCTTCGCCGAGGGCGATTCCGGCTTCGGTGTGGCGAGCTCGCACCTCGAGGTGCGCGGCGTGGTCCCCGGCCTCGACCGGACGGCCTTCGAGACCGCCGCGGCGGCGGCCAAGGACGGCTGTCCGATCTCGCAGGCGCTCAAGGGCAACGTCGCGCTCAGCGTCACGGCGACCCTCGAGCAGGCCTAGCGGCGAGCTCCTCCGTCGCGTCGCCGCCGCGTAGCGCCGGCGGCAGGTGCGAGACGTCGGCGAGGCCCAGCAGCCGCGGGTCGCGACCGGCGCGCAGCTCGAAGGTGGTGACCGAGCCGGGCGGGCAGGCGAGACGCGCCCGGTAGCGGTCGACGTCGATCCCGAGCAGGGTGCAGGCCAGCACGCGGATCGTCGCCTTGTGGCTCACGACCAGCACGTCGCCGTCGGCAAACGACGAGCGCAGCGACTCGATCACCGGCGTGGCCCTGGCCGCCACCTCGTAACCGGTCTCACCGCCCGGTGCGGCGCGAAAGCCCGGATGCTCCTCCCAGGCGCGCAGCGCGGCGGCCTCGCTCGTCGCGAGGTCGGCCGCCCGGCGACCCTCCCAGGCGCCGTGGTCGATCTCGCGCAGGCCGGGCGCGAGCTCGAGGGGCAGCCCGAGCCGCTCCGCGGCGGGACGAGCGGTCGCCACGCAACGTTCGAGCGGGCTCGAGACGACCGCTCGCCAGCGCCCCTCGGCGGCACAGCGCTCCGCGAGCAGCGCCGCCATGCGCCGGCCGGCGGCCGTCAGCCCGCACTCGGTGACGCCGCAGAACCATCCGTCGCGGGCCGCGGCCGTCTCGCCGTGGCGCGCGAGATGCAACCGGAGCACAGCCTCCACAGGCGGCGCCCCGGCTCGTCGGCTCGCCACGGCCGGCCTCCTCTCCCGGGCACTCCGCGTCGGTTGTGCCCCCGTCCCCGTAGCGGCACGCCGTAGGTCCGCGAGGAGCGACCGGCCGCACGAGGGCCACGACGCAAGACGAGGGGCGGGCGCCTTCGGCGCCCGCCCCTCGTCTGCCGTCTGCGACCGGCGCTACGCCTGGGCCGCGATCGGAGGCGTATAGACGCGCGCAGCGAGCTCCTTGTCGATCTCGTAGAGGCCGCCCGGCGCGCCCTGCACGAGGCGCAGCTTCTTGACCATGTCATCGGCGCTCGCCTCTTCTTCGACCTGCTCGCCGATGAACCACTGCAGCTCCTGCAGGGTGGCATGGTCGCGCAGCTCGAGGGCCAGGTCGGCGAGGCCGTTGATCAGACCGGTGACCTTCTGCTCGTGCTGGAGCGTGGTCTCGAACATCGCGAGGGCGGACGGCCACTCCTGCGTCGGCTGCTGGATCGTGGTGAGCCGCACCCGGCCGCCGCGCTCGACGACGTAGTCGAAGAACTTCTGAACGTGGAACAACTCCTCCTGGAACTGGACGTGCATCCAGTTCTGGCCGCCGGCCATGCCGATCTCGGCGAACTGGGCCGACATCGACAGGTACAGGTAGGCCGAGTAGAGCTCGGCGTTGATCTGCCCGTTCAAGGCGTCCTGCATGCGCTCGTCCAGCATCGCTTCCCTCACTTGGTGGCCGCCGACCGCCCGCTCTGCGGCGGGCCGTCCGTACGTTGCTGATAGTCTCGCATACATTACACGGTGACCTCGTCGTGACTTGTATGTAGTCTGATCGCACACCTACAATGGGCCGAACTTCCGAGCCTCACCCTGGGGGATGCCATGACGAGCGACACGCCGTTCCAGCGCGAGTACGCCGATCACCTTCTACACCAGGTCCTCGAGGGCCGCATGACGCGCCGCCAGCTCCTGGTGCGCGCCAGCGTCGTCGGGCTGTCGGCCACGCTTGTGGGCCAGGTCCTCGCCGCCTGCGGCGGCTCGTCGAGCCCGAGCAGCTCGGGCTCGCCCTCCGCCGCGGCCGGCACGCCCAAGGCCGGCGGCACGCTGAAGATCGCCATGCCGTCACCGACGGTCGCGGTCGACCCGACCACGATGTACGACACCGGCTCGATCGCCATCGCCCAGCAGGTGGCCGAGTACCTCGTCTGGGTCAACAACGACCTGAGCCTGCGGCCCGTGCTCGCCGAGAAGTGGTCGGCCAACGCCGACGCGACGGTGTGGACCTTCAACCTGCGCCAGGGCGTCAAGTTCCAGGACGGCAAGCCGTTCGGCGCCGACGACGTCGTCGCGACCATGAACGTCCTGCTCAACCCGAAGACGGTGTCGGCCGCGCTCTCGAGCTTCCAGGGCATCCTGTCGCAGGGCGGCGTGCGCAAGGTCGACGACAGCACGGTCGAGTTCCACCTCGACAGCGCCTTCGCCGATTTCCCCTACATGGTCGCCTCGACCAACTACGACTGCCTGATCCTGCCCTCGACCTTCAAGGCCGGCACGTGGCAGAGCAACCCCGTGGGCACCGGTCCGTTCAAGATGACCAAGTTCACGGCCAAGCAGAATGCGACGTTCGTCAAGAACCCGACCTACTGGCAGACGGGCCGGCCGTACCTCGACGGCGTCGACGTGCAGTTCATCGACGACACGCAAGCCGAGGCCCTGGCGCTGCAGTCGGGCAGCGTCGACGCGATGCTGAGCACGCCGGTGCAGGGCTCTCAGGCGCTCTTCACGGCGTCGGGCATCAAGGTGCTGACCACGCCGTCGACCATGAGCCGGTTCCTGCACATGCGGGTCGACACGGCGCCGTTCACCAACAAGGCCGTGCGTCAGGCACTCGCCTACACGATCGACCGGCCGGCGCTCGTCGCCAACCTCTTCAGCGGCAAGGCCATGGTCGGCAACGACAACGTCTTCTGCCCGCTCTATCCGCTGGCGCCCACGACCATCCCGCAGCGCACCCAGGACATCACCAAGGCGAAGCAGCTCCTGACCTCGGCCGGGTTCCCGAACGGCCTGACGATGAACCTGACGGTCGAGGAGTTCGAGGAGGTGCCCCAGTACGCCACGCTGCTGCAGGCGATGGCCAAGCAGGCCGGCATCGACCTGAAGCTCAACCAGGTGACCGTCACCTACTACTACGGCTCCGGCAAGAATCAGCCGTGGCTCCAGGTGCCGATGGGGATCACCGACTGGACGTTCCGCGGCGTGCCGTCGCAGTACTTCCTGCCGGCCTTCACCTCGAACGGCGTCTGGAACTCGTCGCACTTCAAGGATCCCGCCTTCGACGCGGCCGCCAAGGGCTACGATACGACGCTCGACGAAGCCAAACGGCGCCAGTACGCGACCACGGCCGCCTCGATCCTGACCGACGAGACGCCCTCCATCATCTCCTACTGGATCAGCGTCAACCGTGCCATGAAGACCAACGTCATGGGCCTGACGTCCGACCCGGCCGAGTTCCTCGACCTGACCACGACCTACCTGGCGTAGGGCGCGGACGCGTAGCGCAGAGGCGAGTTTCATCTACGGGGTGCGCGACCTGACCTCGAAGGAGACGGCGTGGGGCGACTGATCGCACGCCGTCTCCTTCTGCTCGTCCCGACCCTGCTCGTGCTGTCGGTCGTCGTCTTTCTCATGCTCGGGGTCGTCCCGGGCGATCCCGGCCGCGTCAAGCTGGGGCCGTACGCTTCGGCCTCACAGGTCGCTCAGGTCGACCATCAGCTCGGCGTCGACCGCCCGCTGCCCGAGCGCTACGTCACCTGGCTGGGCGGGTTCCTCGTGCTGCACTGGGGCACCTCGTGGAACCTGAACGTGCCGGTCTTCTCGCTCACCATGCAGCATCTCTGGAACTCGATCCAGCTCGCGCTGGTCGCCCTGCTCATCATCATCCCGCTGGCGGTCACGCTCGGGGTGATCGCGGCGCTGCGTCGCGACGGTGTCGCCGACCGCGTCATCACGGTGACGAGCCTCTCACTCACGGTCGTGCCCGAGTTCGTGAGCGGCGTGCTGCTGACCGTGGTCTTCGCCGTCTTCCTGAAGGTCTTCCACTACCCGGCCACGCCGCCGGCCGGCGCCGACCCGCTCACGCGCATCTCCTACCTGCTGCTGCCGGCCATCCCGCTCATGTTCGTCGAGATGGGCTACATCGCGCGCATGGCGCGAGCCGGCATGATCGAAGCCCTGAGCATGCCCTACATACGGACCGCCACGCTCAACGGCCTGCCTCGCCGCCGCGTCGTGTTCGGCCACGCCCTGCGCAACGCCCTGGCACCCACCGTGGCCGTGATCGGCACGCAGATCGGCTGGCTCGTGGGCGGCCTCGTCATCGTCGAGAAGCTCTTCGTCTACCCCGGCATCGGCTACCTGATCTACGACTCGGCGACCCTCAAGGACTTCCCGGTGCTCGAGGCGACCGTGCTCGTCGTCGCCGTCATCTACATGCTGTCCAACCTGGGCGCCGACGTCCTGGTCGCCCTGCTCAACCCCCGTGTCAGGTACGGGAGGTAGAGATGGGAGCGCCGGCGAGACGAAGGAGGATCGGGCCGTGAGCGTCCTTCAGCCCGCGCCGGGGGGCGTCGATCCGCTCGTCGGCGTCGCCGTGCCGGCCGAGGCGTCGGAGCAAGTGCTCCGGCGGCGATACGTGCTGCGCTCGCTGCGCCGCAGCCCCACGTTCATCGTCGGGACCGTCATCCTCCTCTTCTGGGTGATCATGGCGCTGTTCTCGACGCACATCGCGAAGTACGGCCCGTACGCCATCGACCCGCTGCACGCCTTCGCCCATCCGGGCGGCGCGCACTGGTTCGGGACCGACGAGGCCGGCCGCGACGTGCTCTCGCGCACCCTCGCCGGCTCGCGCACCGTGCTCGTCATCGCCCCGCTCGTTGCCGCGATCTGCCTGCTCGTGGGGGGCGGCATCGGCCTGCTGTCCGGCTTTCTCGCGGGCACGCGCGACGAGGTCATCATGCGCTCCGTCGACGTGATCCTGTCGCTGCCGGTGATCATCTTCGCGATCGTGGCCGTGGCGGCGCTCGGCCGCTCGCTGCCGGTCATCATCCTCGTGATCGGTTTCCTGTTCTCCGCGCCCGTGGCCCGCACGATACGCGCCGCCTCGCTCGCCGAGAGCCAGAAGGAGTACGTGCAGGCGGCCCGCCTGCGCGGCGAGCCCGCGATCTACATACTGGTCTCCGAGATCCTGCCCAACATGCTGCCGCCGGTGATCGTCGAGGGCACGGTCCGCCTCGGCTACGCCGTCTTCACGGCCGCCGGTCTCGCCTTTCTGGGCTTCGGCGTGCAGCCGCCGTCGCCCGACTGGGGGCTCACCATCTCGATCGACAGCCAGTACCTGCAGACGGCCTGGTGGACGGTGCTCTTCCCGGCGCTCGCTCTGGCATCGCTCGTGGTCGGCGTCAACCTGATCGCCGACGGCATCCGCAAGGCCCTCGCGGAGTGACCGTGTGAGCGGGCGGCGCGACAGCGACCAGCGCTCCGATGCGCCTGTGGTGCCGGCGACGGGTACGGCGCCCGGCGCCGTGCTGTCCATCGACGACCTGTCGGTGACCTTCATGCGGCGCGACCGCGACCTCCCGGTCGTCAGGCACGCCTCGCTCGAGATCGGGCCCGGCCAGACCTACGGCCTCGTGGGCGAGTCGGGCTGCGGCAAGACCACGACCGCGCTCGCGCTGATGCGGTACCTGGCCGGCAACGGCCGGGTCGACTCGGGCTCGATCGTGTTCGACGGCGAGGACATGCTGGCCATGCCAGAGGACCGGCTCCGCCGGGTGCGCGGCACCAGGCTCGGCATGGTCTACCAGGACCCCGCCACCGCGCTGAACCCGTCGATCCGCATCGGCGACCAGATGGCCGAGGTGATCCGCTACCACACCGGCATCTCCAAGCGCGACGCGCTCGAGCGCGCCGCTGGCGCGCTCGAGCGCGTCGCCATGCCCGACCCCAGTGGCGCGCTGCGCCGCTACCCGTTCCAGCTCTCGGGTGGCCAGCAGCAGCGCGTGGTCATCGCCATGGCGCTGTCGGGCGACCCGCGGCTGCTCGTGCTCGACGAACCCACCACGGGCCTCGACGCCACGGTCGAGGCCGAGGTGCTCGACCTGATCGACGACCTGCGCATGCGGATCGACGCCGCCATCCTGCTGATCAGCCACAACCTGGGCATGGTGGCCCGCATGTGCGAGCGGGTCGGCGTGATGTACGCCGGCCGGATCGTCGAAGAGGGGCCGGCCCGCGACCTGTTCACCGACCCGCGCCACCCCTACACCATGGGACTGCTGCGCTGCGTGCCGCGCTTCGGCGCGCGCAAGGACAGCTCGACGCTCGTGCCGATCCCCGGCTTTCTGCCGCGCCTTGGCGCCGAGCTGCCGGGCTGCGTGTTCGCGCCGCGCTGCGAGCTCGTGCGCGACGAGTGCCGCGAGCGCGAGCCCGACCTGTTCCCCTGGCCCGAGCAGACCCCCGACCCGGCCGGCGTCGACCTCGACACCCTGGCCGGCGCGGCCGGCCTGCCGCGCCGCGCCCGCTGCTACTTTCCCGACTACGTGCCGGCCATGCGACGGGCCGCCGCGCGGCCGGCCATCGAGGTCGGCACGGCGGAGCCTGTGGTCGGCGGCGGTGGCATGCTCGGATCCAAGGTGCAGGAGGCGGCCGAGGTGGCCGCCGTGCGCGAGGTCGTGCGCGAGGCCGCGCTCGGCGTCGACCACGTCGTCAAGGTCTTCAGGGACGGCAGCAAGCGGGTGATCGCGGTTGACGACGTGTCGATCGATGTGGCCGCCGGCGAGATCCTCGGCCTCGTCGGCGAGTCGGGCAGCGGCAAGACCACCCTCGCCAACTGCATCACCGGGTTGTATCGGGCCGACGCGGGCGACATGCGCTTCGCCGGCGCCGCCTTGCCCGGCTCGGTCTCGAGCCGCGGCGCCGACACCCTGCGCGCCATCCAGATGGTCTTCCAGAACCCCGACGCGACCCTCAACCCCGCAAAGAGCGCGGGCAGCATCCTGACCCGGGCCGTCAAGCGGCTCGGCGGTCTGCAGGGCGACGCTGCTCACCAGCGGGTCCAGGAGCTGGCCGGCCGCGTGCGCGTCGAGTCGCAGCACCTCGAGGCGCGGCCCGGCGAGCTATCGGGCGGCCAGAAGCAGCGCATCGCCATCGCCCGTGCCTTCGCCGGGCAGCCGGCGCTCGTGGTGTGCGACGAGCCCGCGTCGGCGCTCGACGTGTCGGTGCAGGCCAGCATCCTCAACCTGCTCGCCGAGCTGCAGACGACCGAAGGCGTGTCGTACATCTTCATCTCGCACGACCTCGCCGTGGTGCGCTACCTGTCCGACCGCATCGCCGTCATGTACCTGGCGAAGCTCATGGAGCTGGGCGGCGCCGACGAGGTGTTCACGCCGCCCCACCACCCCTACACCGAGGCGCTCGAGTCGGCCATCCCGACGCTCGACTTCGACCACCCGTCGCGCCGCATCGAGCTGCGCGGCCCGGTACCCAGCCTGAGCGAGCCGCCCACGGGGTGCCGGTTCCACACGCGCTGCCACCGGTTCCTCGGTGACGTCTGCGTGCACGAGCCGCCGCCCTGGCGCGAGGTGGACGAGGGCCACCACTACCTGTGTCACATCGAGCCCGACGAGCTGCGCGCCCTGCAGCTCGCCCGCCTGCACGGCTCCGCCGTCTGACGGACCGGCGGCCCCGAGGGGCGTCAGGCCGTACCGGCGTCGACGGGCCGACGGCGACCGGCGCCGCCACACGGGCGCCTACTGCACCCGAGGCTGCAGCGTGAGGGGGATCACCACAGCCTGCACCCGCTCGACGACGACCGCGATGCTCCAGCGGCCGGGCGCGCCGTGGGCGCCAGGGCGCTCGCCCGCCAGGTGCCGTCCGACGCCCGCGCGAGCGGCACGGTGATCGGCCGCACGCCCGGCTGCGAGGGCAGCGTGAGGTCGAGCTCGACGCTGTCGACGCCGCCGAGCGCACCGCCGACAGCGAGGCGTCGACCGGCTCGTTGAACGTGAGCACGATGAGCCGCGGCGAGCTTGCGACCGTGCCCTTGGCGCCCGGCTGGGCACGCACGAGCAGGGCGTGCGCCGCGGCGCCGGGAGCGAGCACGGCGGGCAGGGCGAGCACCGCCAGCGCGAGCGCGACGGCGACAAGCCCACGCGCTGCGGGTATCCTGCTCACGGGCGCTCCCCCTTCGTCTGGCAGACGTGCCCTGCCGCGAAGTACGACCCGGCAAACGTCTTCAGGAGGCTCGCACGATGGTGCACCTGCTGTCGCAGCTCGATCCCATGATCTACCTCATGGTGACCGCCTTCGCGATCGGCTTCACCGTCGTGGCCGCCGTGCTCGTCGAGCTCCTGCCGAAGCCGATCGACGAGCCGACCCTGACGGTACCGGCCGACGGCGTGACCTGCGTCCAGACGACTCCCTCGGCCGCGCCCGACCTCAACGCCTCGCCGACCGCGAGCGCGCTCGTCGGGACCGGCCCCGACGAGCCGGCCTGAGCCCGCGGCGCCGGTCCCGCCCGCGCAGGTGCGACCGACTCGAATGCGAGTGCGGGCTACTCGCCCGGCCTGAACCCCTCGACGAGCGCCGCGATGCGGCCCGCGACGTCGGCCGGCAACGGCGGCGGCGTGTGCGCGGCGAGCAGGCCGAGCGCCTTGCGCCGGGCCTGCTCGCGCAAGTCGAGGCCGCCGTCCTCGGCCCAGCGCTCGTAACCCTTGCGGTTGATGATCGTCGGCCGCCACTGCGCGCTGCGCAGGTGACGCGCTGTGTGCTTGGTCGACAGGAAGTCGCCGCCCGGTCCGGTCTGAGCGATCACCTCGACGCCGAGCGCGTCGCGGTCGACCGTCACGCCGGCGAGCAGGCGCCGGTTCATGGCCACGAACTCGTCGACGATCACGATGAGCTCGAGCGCGCCGGTCATGCCGTAATCGAGGTAGCCGACGTCGTGGTTCAGGTTGGAGCCGGCCATCATGGCGAGCAGCGTGAGCTCACCGGCCTCGAGGCCGGCCTGCGCGTCGACGAGCTGGGCGTCGCTCGTGCCGCCGTAGCCCCAGTTGGGCAGGTCGAGGAAGCGCGCCATCTCGATCGCGCCGAGGTACGACATGAGGTACTCGGGCGCGTTGTACGACGACTGCGCCGTGGCCATGTCGAGGACCGCCGGGCCGATACCGAACAGAAACGGCGCGCCCGGCCGGCGGAGCTGATGGATGACGAGGCCGAAGAGCGACTCGGCGACGCCCAGAGCAAGGTGCCCGGCGACCGTGATCGGCGCCGTCGCGCCGGCGAGCGGCGCCGGCGAGTAGATCGCCGGGATGCCCTTGTCGGCGCAGAACAGCAGCTTGTCGAGACTGTCGCGCGGGTGCTCGAGCGGGCTGCTGGGCTGCCCGTACATGATGAAGTAGGGCTTGTCGGTGAGCGCCTCGGCGTCGCCGCGCAGCTCGCAGGCGATGCGCCACATGACCTCGAGGTCGGCGACCCCCTCGGCCGTCACGACGAGCGGCTTGAGCGTGTTCGACAGCATCGCCCGGAACTCGTGGACGTAGGCCAGATGCGGGTCGGTGAGGTCGTGCGCGTAGGCGCACGACATGACGAAGTCGATGGCCGGCAGCGCGTCGCAGAGGCGGGCGGCGGTGCCGACGTCGGCGAGGGTCGCGGGACGGCGCTCGCCGCTCTCGAGGTCGTACAGGTTCATGAGGTCGGAGCCGGTGCCGAAGTAGCTGCGGCGACCGCCGAGCACCAGTGCCTCGGCGCCGTCGCGGCCGTAGACGGGCACGGTGGCCGGCGCGGTCGAGCGCGCGCGCTCGACGAGGCCGGCCGGCAGACGCACGAGATCGGCGCCTTCGACCTCGGCGCCGGCGCCGCGCAGCAGCTCCAGGGCTGCGGTCTGGTGCACCCGCATGCCGACGGTGGCGCAGATCTCGAGCGCGGCGTCGTAGATCGCCCGCTTGTCGTCGTCGGTCAGAAAGCCGACCTGCAGCCGCAGGCCGTGTGGTTCGCTCTCGGTCATGGGTCGCTCCATCGTTCGCGGGAAGGTCGAGGGCACAGGGGCCCGGCCGCCGGCGGTCGAGGCCGGCCGGGCGCCGCGCCGCAAGCGGCGCGGCGGCGGCCTCTAGAGACGTACGAGCGGCTCGAGCGTCCAGCACCGGCAGCCCGGCGCGCGCGTCTCGATCGTGCGGAGCATCACGAAACGGCAGCGCGGCAGCGGCAGATCGCTTGCCAGACGGCGCCGGCGCCGCAGCGCGTGGCGGCGTCGTCTGATCGTGCCTGTGAGAACCCTGTCGTCCACGGGCGACAGCCTACCACCACGCAGACCCGGCCGCCCGTGTCGCGAGGGCGAGACTGAAGCGGTCGGAAACGTCTACCTGACGACCTGTTCGATGTTGACCCAGGCGGCGACCTCGTCGAGCGGGCCTCGCTCGAGCCAGTCGGGGTCGGCGGCGCCGCGCTCGGCCTCGGCGTTGCTCACGCAGAACATGCGCACCGCGTCGGCGTCGATCCGCTTGCGCTTCTTGGGGTGCTTCTTGCGCAGCGCCTCAGCGAGGGCCTGCGCCCGGGCGTGACTCATCATGTAGCACTGCACCGGTGCCTCCAACGATTCGACTGAAGCATGGTATCGGCCGGAGCGGCGCGATCATTGAGCATGCCTGCGCCGGGCCCGGCGCCGGTCACTGAGAGCAGAGCTCGCCGAGGACGACGGTCTCGCCGTCCAGCTCGAGCGCCGCCTTCGTCTCAGCGGGCACCACGAGGTCTTCGCACAGCAGCTGGAACTCCTCGAGCTCCGTGTCGTGGCGCAGGTGCAGCACGATGAGTGTGTCCGTCGATCCTCCTTCGTCCACAGGGCTCTCGACCATGATGGCCGCGTACTGTGAGCGGGCGATGAGGCTCGCGTGAGCGCACGCCTAGAACGTGCGCACCGACATCGCCGCGACGACCGCCGAGCCGGCGGACGCCGTCGCCGGAAGCGGTCGGCCTAGGCCGCTCGCCGCCGGCTCAGGATCTCGGCCATCCGCGGTGAGATGTCGGTGTGGTGATGGACCAGCTTCCACTCCCCGCCCTCGCGGCGATAGACGTTGGTGACGCGCTGCTCGAACTCGAACCGCTCGCCGGCGACGGTGCCGCGGCCGCGCTCGATACCGGTCTCGTAGGCCAGGTCGCCGGCGGCGTGCAGCGTCCTGCGCTCGAAGGCGACGCTGACGTCGTCCATGGCGTCGGCGGCCTGCTCGAAGGAGCGCCGCACCTCGGTCCAGCCGACCTCTTCGCCGCCCATCGGGTGCATGGTCGTCACGTCGCCGTTCTGCGACCAGACCTCCAGCATCCCCGAGACGTCCATGTCGCCGAGCACGCGGTAGAAGCGGTCCGATGCCGCCTGCACGTCGTCGTCGCTTGCCATCGTCGACCTCCTGATCAGGCGTCCGGCTCGCGCCGCGAGGCCGGTCGCCGCTGTCCCCGTCGCCGTGACATCCCCGGCCGAGGTCGCCCCCCAACCCGGCGAGCGTTTGCACCGGCCGTTCCCTCTCGACCTCTCGCGTTTCGCGGCCGATAGAGAGGGTGCGCGGCCGCGGCCGCGCGAGATCGAAGGGAGAGAGATCCGAGTGGCGCCCGCAAGCTCGCCGACATCGCACGTCACGCGCCACCGCGTCGCGCGGCGCTGGCTGCTGGTCGTCTGCCTGCTCGTCGCGGCGTCGGCGGCCACGACGGCCGAGGCGGTCAACGCCCACCGTCATGCGGTCGCGATCTTCGGGCAGGCAGGGTTCACCAGGGCCGTGTCCACCGACCCGGGGGCGCTGATCGGCAAGCGGATCGCCGTCGCCGGCCTCGTCACCAGAGTGTGGGGCGCCCGGCCGACCTCGTCGAGTCCGCTGCGCCTTTCTGGCCGGGCAGGCGCGGACAACCGCCTGCTCGTGCTGGTCGGCGACGTGACGCTGGACTGCCGTCGCCCGACCCGCGTCGACTTTCTGCGCGGCGACGCCGTCCAGGTGATCGGCGTGGTCGCGTCGTGCCGCCGCGGCGCGGGCGGCACGACCGTCCTGCTGAGCGGGGCTTCGGTTCTGCCCAAGGACGCCGCGGGAGCGATGGGGGCGACCAACCCGGTGTTCTATCTCGACCCGCGCTACGCCTTTCAGCTTGCGTACGCGGCGCCCCTGCTGCGCCTCGAGCCCGGCCGGGTCTCCGGCGGCTCGTACCGCGTTCGTGTCGCGCCCACGTGGGCGTCGGCGGACGCGGGGCCCTCGTCGTTCTTCGTGCTCTCCGTCGTGGCGCAGCGCCGCGGCGTGCGCGCCGCCCTGCGGTCGCCGGCGTCCGACCGGGCGGCACGCCTTGCCGGCCCGGTAGCCGATCTGCTGGCCGCGTCGCTGCGCGCGGCGCTCCCGCAGGGCGCCAGGGTCGCCGTCGCGACGGCGCCGGTGGTCGACATGGCCGGCACACCGACCGTCCGCTGCCGGTTCGCCGTCGTGCTCGACGGCGAGACGGCGTCGTGCGCGGCGACCGCATTCCTTACGAACGGTCGCGTCGTCTGCGCCCAGACGCTGCTCGCGGCCGGCGATGGGGCACGCGTGACCGATGCCGTGAACGGGGTCGCGCGCAGCTTGTCGCTGCACCCCGGAGCGACGCCGTCGTCCTGACCGGCCGGCCGGGTCCACCGCTCCAGGCGGCCGGGCGCGGCGACATCGGAGGCCGCCAGCCGCGGCTCCTGAAGCCCCCGACGGCTCCAATGAGACGTTCGTTCGCTGGTTTGCGAAGCACACGTTAAGCGCTGTTGCGCTCGGTCGTCGGTTCGTTCAGCCGGGCCCGATCGCGGCCGAACATAGAGAGTGACTGATCTCACTCCCCCGCTGAAGCGCGATCAGATCGAGGGCGGGGAGGCGACGGACCCGCCTCCCCGCCCTCACCCTGCCCGGCCATGGCGCGTGTCTCGAGGCTGCGCCGCGCGGCCCCCGCGCCACCCGCTCATGACTCGCTGGGAGCGCGACACGCGAACGACGGAGCGGGTGAGAGGGCGGCGGTCGGCGAGGGCGAGCATCATGGCGGAGCGGCATGGGGGTCGAACCCACCCAGGACGGGAGCACCGCCCCGCAGACGGTTTTGAAGACCGCGCCGGTCACCGGACCGGAAGCCGCTCCGCAAGGAGCATCAGCCTCGGCATCCTACACCAGCGCCGGCCACGGCCGTTGCCGCCGGCCGCCGCCGACGCCTACTAGTGCAGCCGGTGCGCGTACCAGGTGTGCAGGATGACGCCGGCCGGCTTGCCGTAGGGCGTGTAGCTGTCGTCGTGACGACCGCCGACCGTGGGGTCGGTCGCCCACTGCCACCAGAACATGCCGGTCAGCCAGTCGCGCCGGGCGAAGGTCGTGAGCGCGGCCTGGTACCAGCGCGCCTGACCGGTCAGGTCGGTCGTGCCGGACACCTGCCAGTCCCAGGGCGCCCGCGCGGCGCCCGCGATGCTGCGAATACCGATCTCGGTGAAGATCACGGGCTTGCCCACGCGGCGGTGCAGCCGCAGCAGCAGCCGGTCGTAGCGCGACCAGCCTGCCTCGAGCTGGGCGACCGTGGGGTGCAGATGACTGCTCAGGGTGGGGTAGGCGTCCTGGCCGATCAGGTCGACCGCGTCCCACCAGGTGACGGCCCCGGGCGCGGTCGTGATCTGATCGTCGGCGTAGGTGAGCTTGCCGGCGTAGACGGCCCGCACGTCGGCTATGACCTGCCGCCAAGCGGCCTCGTGACCGACGCTCGAATCGAGCTCGCAGCCCACGCTGAACTGCTCGCAGCCGGTCGCGGCGGCCAGCGTGGCGTAGTGCACGATCTGCTCGTCGTACGAGGCGAACCAGGCCGTCCACTGGTCGTCCGTGAAGTCGAGGCCGATCTGGCCGCGCCAGTGAGAAGGGTCGTTCAGCAGGTCGAGCTGCGGCTTGAGCATGACCTTGAGCCCGATCCTGTGAGCGTAGGCGATGATGCTCTCAAGCGAGGCGTCGGTCGGCGTGTTGGGCTCGGTGCGGCTGATCGAGGTCGACTCGGCGTCGTCCTGATAGACGGTGACCAGGACCATGGCCCAGTCAGCCCCCGTGGCGCGCAGGTGGCGCAGCGACGCCCGCGGGGCGCCGCCCACGTAGCTGTCGTTCCAGTAGCCGGTGAACGAGACGCCCTTCTCGACGCCCCTGGTCGCGGCGTGGGCCGCGGGAGCGGCGGCCAGCCAGAGCAGGGCCAGGCCCGCAAACAGGCCGATCAGGGTGGCGGCCGCGACCGTCGTGGCCGGCGCTCGCGCCGGCCATGTGGCCGTCGCGGCCGCGACGCGCGCTTGCGGGGGAAGAGGACTCATCACGGCGGTCACCGCACCCTGGTCGACGACGAAAGCAGACCGGCCAGGGTGTCATCGCGCGATCGCCCACCGACCTTGAGCGGTGCGCGTCGCCGTGCCCGGCTACGTCGGCGCGGCGGCCTCGGAACGGCCGGGGGCGGGGCGCCTGCGGCGCCCCGCCCCCTCGTACGGACCTGCCCCCCGGTCGATCCGCCGTGCTCGGCGGCCGCCGCGCGCACGCGCGGCGGCCGCCGTTCGATCGTGTGCTTACCGGGCCGCCCCGACGAGCGACGTGTGGTCGTGGTTGCGCTTGTACTCGGAGTCCATCTCGTACAGGCCGCCCGGGAACTCGTAGGCCGGCATGAGCGCGACGAAGTCGTCGGCGCTGAACTCTTCGGGGTTGTGAACGCCCGACTCGGGGTTGCCCTTGTAACCCTGCAGCTTGCCGGTGGCCAGCAGCTCGAGCGTGATGACCGGCGTGAAGCCGGTCTGGGCGACGACGACCTGCGTGTTGTACTTGGCCACGCACTCCTCGTTGTCGGCGATCTGGTACAGATAGGCCTCGCGGACCATGCCGTCCTTCTTGCCACGTACCCACGTGCCGGCAGCGGTCTGGCCCACGTATTTCTTGCCGATCTCGTTCGGGTCGGGCGCGGCGGCGGCGATGACGTCGCGCGGCGCGACCTCGACGCCCTTCACCTTGATCGGGGTCTTGCGGTCCATGTTGGTCGACTTGAAGATCTCGATCGCCGACATGAACTCGTCGCCGAGGGCGTACTTGAAGGTGGCCTTCTTGTTGCCCTTCATGAGATGCGCGTTGTGGCCGAGGCAGATGACCTCTTCGTGCTCGACGTGGGCGATCTCGACCCAGCCGATGCCCTCGGGCAGGTAGAACATCTCCTTCTCGGCGAACGGCTCGACCGTGTACCAGCCCTTGTCCTTCTCCCAGATAATGGCCGGCTGCGTGCACTCCTCGATCGTCGTCCAGATGGAGAAGCCGAACGCGATGCCCTTGGCGCCCGGGATCTCGAGGTTGGAACCGTCACGGATGCCGATCTCCTCGATCTCGTCGAAGAGGTGGTCGGCGGCGTAGCGCGCGAAATAGTCGGCCATGCCGGGCTCGACGCCGAAACCGGCCAGCGCGAGCTTGCCGTTCGCCTCGAACTCGGGGCTGAGCGGGTATTCCTTGTCGCCGAGCTTGACGTGGGTCGGGCCGATCTTGCCCTCGGGGTGTGGCTCGGAGACCGTCATCGCGGTGTCGAGGTAGTGCGTCTTGGCCTTGATCGCGGCCTGCAGGAGCTGCGGGTTGAACTCGGGCGCGACGAGGTTGCAGATGATGTCGACGCCATGCTTGTTCGCGAGGGCGGCGACCTCGTCGGGTCTGCTCGCGTCGACCTTCTCAGCCGGGAAACGGTCCTCGCCGAGGCGCTTGGACACGGCCTGCGCCCTGGCCAGGTCGTAGTCGGCCATGACCATCTTCTCGAGCCAGCCCTTGCCGGGGTCGCGGCGCGCCGCGATCGACGCCATCGACTCGCCGACGCCGCCCGTACCGACGATGAGAACCTTCATGCGTTACACTCCTTGTCGCGCGCACGGCCGCGGTCACAAGCGTGCGAGGCCGTCCGCAGTGGGACGAAAGGCGCCCTGTCCGGGGCGCATGGACTGAGCCGACGCTAGAGCAGGCCCCTGAAATGTCAAGCCAAGAAAATCAGGGGGCGGACGCGCCCCGGCCGCGGGGCCGGCCCCGCCAGATCAAGCCGCAGCAGTACTCGCCAGGGTTGCCGCGCGACCACCCGATGGGGGAGCTGCCGCCTACCGCGCGCACCATCCTGGACGCCGCGCGCCGGGTGCTCGCCGAACGCGGCCTCGAGGGCCTCACCATCGAGGCCGTGGCCAACGAGGCGAACGTCAGCCGTACGCTGATCCCCTACCACTTCGGCAGCCGCTCGGGGCTCGTCGCCATCCTCTTCGACTCGCTCTTCCACGACCTCGCCGTGTCGGTCTACTCGCTTGCCGGCCCGGCCGGCAGCCTGACGACGTTCCTCGACTGGATCAAGCGCGAGGCCGACGACGTACAGTCGCAGCGCGATTTCTTCGAGCTCGTGGTCGCGACGCTGCGCGAGCCCGAGCTCGCCGGCCGCATCGCCGCGCTCTACGACGACTACCGCGAGCTCGTGCTCGAGGTGTCGGGCGTGACCGACCCGGCCGACGAGACAACCCGGCCCGTCACCGACGTGCGGCGCCGCGAGCTCGAAGCGGTCGGCTCGGTGCTGGTGGCGATCGAAGACGGGCTGGGCCTGCAGGCGGCGCTCGATCCCGACTTCGACGTCAACGCCGCCCTGTCGATGGTCGAGACGATGCTCGGCGCCGCGCTCGCGCGCATCAAGGCCGGCTCGTAGCCGGCCGGGCGCGACCGCGGCCCGCACGCGGCCGGCCGCGTCAGGCCGAGACCTCTGTGACCCCGGCCACCCGGTACACCGTGCGGCGCCCGAGTTGCGTCACCACCCGCAGATAGCCGGCGAAGCTCGCGTCGAGCTCGGGGTCGCCGGTATCGACGAGCAGCGGTCCGCCGCGCAGCGACAGCAGCTTGGTCTGGCTGGCCACGACAATCACGTGCTCGCGCCCCACCCGGCCGATCACGGCGGCGCTGAGCTGCTGGTTGCCGCGCCCGAAGATGTGTCCCTGACCGCCGATCACGGTCACGACGATGCGCACCCCGCGGACGGCTGCGGCGACGAGCTCGAGGACCTGCGCCTCGGCCAGGTCGGCGGCGACCAGGCGGCCGTCGCGCACGGCGTCGACGCCGAGCAGGGTCTTGGGCAGACCGAGCGTCTCGGCGACGGCCCGGGTCGTGGTGCCGGGGCCGAGCAGGTAGAGCACTCCCGGCGCCATGCCGTTCACGACGTCGGCGGCGATGGCCGCCAGATCGGCGGCGTCGCCGGCGCAGCCGCCGGCCTTGGCACTCTGCACCATGGTGCGCTCGAACGGCACCGAGAGGTAGCCGTACAGGCGGGCCGACACGCGGCCCGATCGAAAGGCGTCCTCGTCGATGTCCATGACCTCGGCCTCGCGCAGGCCGGCCGCCGCCGGCCGGTCGTGCAGGTACCGCGCGGCGAGCTCGCCGGCGCTGGCCGGCGTCGTCGCGTACACGGCAGAGTGGATCTTGACGCCGGCCGGCACGCCCAGGCAGGGAAGCTCGGCGCCGACGACCCGGCAGACGTCGCGCGCGGTGCCGTCGCCGCCGGCGAAGAGCAGCAGGTCGACGCCCATGTCGAGCATCGCGCGGGCCGCGGCGACCGTGTCGTCGGCGGTGGTCAGCGGGGCGCCGTCCGGCAGCGTGGCGCCGGCCTCACCCCAGCGCGCGCCCAGCAGGCCTTCGAGCACGACGGGCTCGAAGCCGCAGGCGCGCGCCGCGCCCTCGCCCATCTCGCCCGGGCAGGTGACGATCTCGATGCGGTCGCGCAGCCGCGCGAGCCGGGCGAGGGCGAGCGCCGCGCGGCGCGGCGCTTCGCGCTCGGCGCCGCGCTCGATGGCACGACGCACGATGTCGGCGCCGTCGCTACCCTTCAGGCCCACCTTGCCGCCCACGCCGGCCAGGGGGTTGATGATCAGGCCGAGACGGGGCGGGCGCTTCGACGACGCGGCCACGGGACCGGCGAGCGGCGGACGCGTCAGCGCCGCAGCGCCCGGTTGTAGACGACCGCGACGGCCACCATCATGACGACCGCAGCGACCCCGGCGGGCGCCAGGACCGGCCCCGGACGCAGGTAGTTCTGGGGCACGAGCGACAGCCCCGCGACGATCGCCATGAGCACCGTGGCGATCGGCCACAGGACGGCGAAGACGAGGCTGTCGGCAAACCGCGAGCCGCGCCCGACCCAGGCGACGGCGGCCGCCGTGAGCACCACCGCCAGAAGGGCGACGAGGCCCCAGCCGCCCGTCACGACCACGTCGGGCACGTGCCTGTGAGGCGTCGCCGCCGGGCGGTCGGCGCGGTAGACCGCGAGCGCGGCGCTGCCGGCGAACACGACCGCGATCGCGACCTTGCCGGCGACGGCGAGCGGACCGGCCTTGGCGGGCTTTTCCACGCGGTAGGTCGTCTTGACGGCGCGCCGCGCACGACGCGCGCCGGTGTCGCCGGGAGCCGGACCCGACCGTGCGGACGACGCCGGGCCGGAGGCGGACGGCGAGCGCCGCCCCGGGCCGGGCGGCGGAGCGCCGCGGAGGTCGGTCACCGCGGTCACCGCCTCGTCCGGCCGCCGCGGCGCTGACGGCCGCGCGCGGACGGCCCGCCGCGGTCGTCGGCGCCGGCTCCCTCGCCCGGGCGCCGGTACAGACCGGGCGTGACCATGCCCATGAGCGCGAAGGGCACGCCGCCCAGCAGCACGTCGATGGCGACGACCGTGCCGAGCTCGCGCGACCGGAGCAGGCCGACGACGATGGCTACGACGCCGATGAGCGGGACGGCCGCAAAAAGCGCGCCCTGACGCCGCAGAGAACCGATGAGCCCGGGCATGAACGACGTGTTGAGGGAGAGGGCCAGCATCAGCACGACCGAGACGGCCGCGAGCGAGCACACGATATAGGCGACCGTAGTGTGGGGCGAGCCGAGCGACGCGGGCTGCTCTACCAGGATGAGGACCGCCTGCACGACGGCGGCGGCCATGACGGCCAGCAGCACGATGCGGGCGATGAAGGCCAGGCCGCGCCCGGCCACCGCCGCGGCCGGCGCCGCGCGGCGCCCCGACTTGCCTCTGTGCGAACCTCGCGAGCTCATCTCGCTCCATTCTGACCCATGCGCGGCCGCGGCGCACGACGAGCGGGGGCGGCGAGGGCCCATCGATCGGCCCTCGCCGCCCCCGCCGCTCGCGCGGTGAGCGCGCTCCGCCGGACGGTCGCCGGCGACGGCGCAAGCGGCCTCAGGCCGCTCCGCCGTCGCCCGGGCCCCAGGGCGTGAAGCTGAGGCGGCCGCTGGCGTCGCGCGCCCAGCGATAGGCGGGCAGCGTCCAGGCGTCGCGCTTCATGTAGAGCACCACCGCCAGGGCGATGCCGATCGGGATCGCCGCGACCAGCGCGATCAGGACGACGACGATCACCACGATCATCGTCATCACCGTCCGGGCCAGCCTCCCGACCATCCGGAACGGCCACGTCACGATGCACATGCCGGTACCCCTTTCGAGTTCGTTCAGGCTCCTCGGCCGGACAGCTTACCCCTGCCGGCCGTACTTGCGCCGATACGCGCGCCAGGTCAGGGCCCAGCGCTGCGGGTCTTCGAGGGCCTCGAGCCCCTTCATGCGGCCCGCGCTCGAGGCGTGCGGCGCCGTCTTGACGGTCTCGGGGTCGGCGTAGGCCTCGTCGCTTGCCTTCTTGATGACGGCGGCCCACTCGTCGAGGTCGGCCTTGCTGTAGGTCTCGCAGGGCTCAGGTGTGAAGGGCTCGGGCACCACCCAGGGGTGGTGACTCATCCAGTAGCTCTGGATGCCGAAGTCGATCATGCGGTCGCGCACCTCCTCGGTGCCCACGCCGGTCTCCTCTTTGAGCGTCTCGAGGCTGTAGCGCACCTGGTCGAGCCGGCGATGGCCCTCGGCGTACGGCCGGCTCACGCCGCGCACGCCCATGAGCAGGTGGTCGAGATAGTTGTTGTTGAGCACGCTGATCTCGGCCACCTCGCGCAGGCCGTCGGGACCCATGCTGCGGATCCAGGCGTAAGCGCGCAGCACGCCCATCCAGTTGCCCAGGAAGCCGCGCACCCGCCCGATCGACTGCGGCCGGTCGTAGTCGAGATGGTAGCGGTCGCCGATCCTGGTGACCACCGGCACAGGCAGGTACTTGGCGAGCTCGTCGGTCACCATGTAGGCGCCGGTCGCCGGGCCCTCGCAGCCGTGCGGGCTCGAGAAGGTCTTGTGCAGGTTGAAGTGGCAGGCGTCGAAGCCGGCGTCGCGCGCCCTGGCGAAGCCCAGGATGCCGTTGGCGTTGGCCTGGTCGGTGAAGGCCAGAGCGCCGGCGGCGTGCAGCACCTCGACGTACTTGTCGATCTGCGGGTTGTAGATGCCGGTGTCCTCGGGGTTCGTGATCATGCAGCCCACGGTGCGCTCGGACACGGCCGCCTTGAAGGCCTCGAGGTCGGGGTAGCCGTTCTCGTCGGGCATCACCGTGATGACCTTGAAGCCGGCCACCGCCGGCGTCGCCGCGTCGCACGGGTGCGAGAAGATCGTGGTGATCATCTCGGTGCGCTGGTCGAGCTCGCCGCGTTCGCGGAAGTACTCGCGCATGACGCAGGCGTTGGTGTAGACGGCGTGCGAGCCGCCGCCGGGCTGCAGGGTGATGGCGTCCATGCCCGAGATCGCCTTCAGGTACTCGCCGCAGTCGTAGACGATCTGCAGCAGGCCCTGCAGCGAGTCCTCGTCCTGCCAGGGGTGCAGCTCGGCGTGCTTGTGGTAGCGCACGAGCTCCTCGTGCATCTTGGGGCTGTACTTCATCGTGCAGGTGCCCTCGGAGATGTCGGAGCCGAGGTCCATGCCGAGCGTCATCTGCGACAGGCGCAGGTAGTGGCGCAGCGCCTGGTGCTGCGAGATCTCGGGCAGGTCGGGTGCCTGCTCGCGGCGCGCCACCGCGGGCACGTAGTGTAGCGGGTCGCCGACCACGGCGGTGACGTCGGCTTCGGCCCGCGGCACGAGCACGCCGCGCTCGCCGGGGACGCTCTGCTCCATGATCAGGGGCTCGTTCCAGCGCGGCGCGTGGTAGTCGCGCAGGGCGCCGCCGTCGCGGCGCAGGCGGCCCAGGCGCTCGAGCTTGACGGCGACCTCGTCGCTCACGTGCGTGCTCATTGCAGCACCTCCTTGAGGGCGACGACGAGCTCCACGATGTCGGCCTCGCTGTGATACTCGGTGACGCAGTACAGGGCGCTCTGGCCGAGCTCGGGGAACTCGGCCGAGAGGTCCTTGCCGCCGAAGACGGCGTGGTCGAGCAGTCCGCGGTTGATCTCTGCGACCGTCCTGCCGGTGCCGTCGAAGCACACCACGAACTCCTTGAAGAAGGCGGGCGAGAGCTTGACCGTCACACCGGGCAGCTCGGCCAGGCGCCGGGCGGCGTAGTGCGAACGGGCGATGCAGGTCTCGCCGACCTCACGGAAGCCCTGCGGCCCCATGACCGTCATGTAGACGGCCGCGGCGATCGTCCACAGGCCCGACGCCGTGCCCACCCAGTCCTTGCCCTGGTCGCGCGCGCCGTAGCTCGTGCGGTCGGCGAGCGCCTCGGCCACGGCCCACTCGCCGGGCGTCTCGGTCTCGAGCAGCGTGTAGAGCTCGAGCGGGCACTCCTGGGCGAACACCGGGTCGTCGTCGCGAAAGGCGAGAAAGCCCGAGCAGCCGGCGCCGGCGTGCATGTGCATGCCGAGCGGCTGGATGTCGCCGCAGGCCATGTCGGCGCCGAGGGCGCCGGGCGGGGTGAGCACGCCCAGCGTGATCGGGTCGACGCCGGCGATGGCGAGGGCGCCGTGCTCGTGCGCGATGCGCACGATCTCGGCGCCCTGGTCCTCGATCGTGCCGAGGTAGCCGGGGCTCTCCCAGTAGACGGCGGCGACGTCGTCGCCCAGCTTCGCGCGCAGATCGGCGAGGTCGAGCCGGCCCGTCGCCGGCTCGTAGGCGACCTGCTCGAGCGCCACGTGGGCCGGCATGACCTCGGGCTGGCAGAGCGTACGCGCCTCGGCCAGGCGCATCGGACTCATCGTCTGCGGCACGAGCACACGCGCGCGCCCGGTGATGCGCTTGGCCATGCGGAAGCTACGCCCGGCGACGTCGCCCCAGTCGTAGATCGGGTTGGCGACGCCGTCCAGGTCGAGCAGCTCGCCGAGCTGGCTGTTGAACTCGAAGCGCGCCTGGTACTTGCCCAGGTCGGAGTAGTCGCCGCCGCAATAGGCCGACAGGAACTCCGCCCTGTTTACGACCTCGTCGACGACCGCCGGTACGAAGTGCTGCCAGCAGCCGGCGCCGCAGAAGTTGAGGTTCTCCTCGCAGCTCGTGTTGCGGTCGAGCAGGCCTTTGACGTGGCGCCGCAGGTCGTGCTCGGCGAGGATCGGCTCGGGAATGTCGAGCCGCCCGCGAAAGCGCAGGCGGTCGGGGATCTCGGCGTAGATCTCCTCGACGCTGTCGATCCCGATCTCGCGCTGCATCGCCTCTTTGGTCGCCGGCACGGCGTTCGGGATGTACGGGTGGATGAACGGTCTCTCTGCCATGGGGGACACGGACTCCTTTCCCTCGCGATTTGGCGCGGGCGCGCCGCCGTCACTGATAGGTGTAACCGGCGGTCGACCCGAAGTCGATCGACAGGAGGGCGCCGTTGATCGGCGCCGCCTTCTCGCCGGCAAGGTAGCAGACGAGCTCTGCCACCTCGTCGGGCCTGATGAAGCGGGCACGCTCACCCTGGGGATACGAGGCCAGCAGCCGGCGCAGGTAGCCGTCGGGATCGCCACCGCCGAAGTTGTCGGCCTGGTACTGCAGCATGGGGGTCTGCACGTCGGCGGGGCAGACCGCGTTCACGCGCACGAGGTCGGGTGCGAGCTCGAGCGCGAGCGCCTTCGTGAGCAGGCTGACGCCGCCCTTCGAGGCCGTGTAGATCGCCGTCTCGGGCGTGCCCACCACGCCGGCGTCGGACGAGATGTTCACGATGCAGCCCTGCGTCTTGCGCAGCTCGGGGATGGCGTAGCGGCAGCAGAAGAAGGTGCCTTTGAGGTTGACGTCGACCACGCGGTCCCAGTCGGCCTCGGTCATGGTCTCGCTCGGCCCCTCGACCCACACGCCGGCACTGTTCACGACCACGTCGAGGCGTCCGCCGCCGGCCACCGCGACCCGCACCATGCGCTCGCAGTCGGCGACGACGGTGACGTCGGCCTCGATCGGGTAGATCGCCGTGCCGGGCGACGCCGACAGCTCGGCGACGGCGGCCGCCAGACGCTCGCCCTGCAGGTCGGCGGCGAACACCTGCGCGCCAGCGGCCAGAAAGCGCCGCGCGACGGCCTTGCCGATGCCGCCGGCCGCGCCGGTGACCAGCACGACCCTGTTGTCGAGCTCGGGATCCGCCGCCACGTCGTCCTCCTCGCGCCGCCGCCTAGTAGTAGAGCTCACTCGGGCCCTTGTACTCCTGGATCGTGTTGCCGCCGTCGATCACGACGAGCTGACCGGTGATGTAGCTCGCGTCGTCGGAGCCCAGGAAGCAGATGAGCCGGCCGATCTCGTCGGGGCGAGCGGAGCGCTTGAGCGGCGTGTTGTCGCCGCCCACGTCCTCGCCCTCGACCTGCGAGCCCGTGGCCACCCAGCCCGGCCCCACGGCGTTCACCGTGATGCCGTGCTTGGCGACGTCGAGCGCGAGGCCGCGGGTCAGCCCCACGACGCCGGCCTTGGCGGCGCAGTACACGGACTCGTCGGGGTTGGCGACGACGGGGCCGGTGACCGACGAGACGTTGACGATGCGGCCCGAGCCGCGCTCGATCATGTGCGGCACCACCGCACGCGTGACCAGGAACTGGCTCTTCAGGTTGATGCCGATACCGAAGTCCCAGTCGCGCTCGCTCAGGTCCTGAAAGGCGGTGAATTCCTCTTCCTGGCCGAAGACGACCATGCCGGCGCAATTGACGAGGACGTCGATGCGCCCGTGCGCGGCGAGCGCCTCGCCGACCACGCGCTGCACGTCGGCGGCCGACGTGAGGTCGGCCGTGTGGCCCGTGCAGCCCTCGCCGAGGGCCGCGGCGCAGTCGTGCACCGCGCCGGCGATGTCGACCACGGCGAGGCCGGCGGCCTCTTCGTCGAGGAACACTCTGGCCGTCGCGAAACCGATCCCGTCCTGCTTGGCCACCCCGGTGATCAGCGCCACCTTGCCGGCCAGCCGTCCCCTGCGCTCCATCGGCACGCCCCTTTCCCGTTCGGTCAGGCCCGCCCCGCGGGGTTCGTGGCGAGGTTCGCCACAGCGGGCCTCGCCACGCTATCACCTCGGCGGCGGCCGAGCCATGAGCGCGCCGGACTTGCGGCGCTACGGTGAAGGTGAGCGCCGCCGGAGGGCGAACTTAGTCTCGCGGACGCCCGGTGGCGGCCGCGGCCGGCGGGCTACAGCAAGCGGTGGTGCCGGCCGATGGAGACCGTGCCGGCCCCGGCGCCGGCTTGAAAGTGACGGCAGCTCTGTGGTAAGGTCCCGGGCTCACGCCCCCCGTCATGGGTGGGGGGGTCCGGCAGGCAACGAAGCGCACGAGGTAACGGGCGCACCTCAGGGACGTTCGTCGCGTCAGTGACGAGCCCCGAAAGGAGGCGACGGCATGCAGCGCAGGCTTCTCACCCTCGCCCTGCTTCTCATCGCGGCCATCCTGGCCATCGCACTCATCCCCGGCTCGGTGTCGGCGGCCACGATCGCCCAGAAGAAGGCGCAGGCCCAACACCTGGCGAGCGAGGTCCAGGCGCTGAACACCAAGATGGAGATCGCCGTCGAGGCCTACGACGCGGCCAACCAGAAGCTGAGCGACGTCCAGGCCCAGATCCGCACCAACCAGCACCAGCTCAGCGTCGCGCGCTACAACCTGCTCGTCGCCCGCCAGACCCTCACCGAGCGCGTCGTCTCGCTCTACAAGCAGGACAAGACCGACATGCTCGACGTGCTGCTGTCGACCAGGTCGTTCCAGCAGCTCGTGACCGAGGTCGACGCCATGCGGCAGGTCGATCAGAGCGAAAGCCAGACGGTCAGCGCGATCGCCACCCTCAAGAAGCAGATCGCCAAGCGTCGCCGGGCACTGCTCTCCGAGGGCAAGCAGGCGTCGGCGCTCGTCGCGCAGCGCGCCTCGACCAAGGAGCAGATCTACTCCGACCTGAGCTATCGCCAGACCAAGCTGGCCGGCGTGCAGAAGCAGATCGCGTCGATGGAGGCGGCCGAGGCGCGCGCCGCCAAGCTGGCCGCCGAACGCGCGGAGGCGCAGCGCGAGGCGGCCTCGCGGTCGCAGAGCTCCAGCGGCGGCAACCCGGGCGGCACGACCTCGTCCGCCGGTGCGCACGGCGGCGTCGTGGCGATCGCCCAGCGCTACCTCGGCGTGCCCTACGTGTGGGGCGGGGCGAGCCCGTCCGGCTTCGACTGTTCGGGCCTCGTCATGTACTGCTACGCGCAGCTCGGCGTCTCGCTGCCGCACAACGCGGCCATGCAGTACGCCGACTGCACGCCCGTCGCGCACGGCTCCGAGCAGCCCGGCGACCTCGTCTTTTTCGGCCCCTCGGCCGGCGGCATCCACCATGTCGGCATCTACGTCGGGGGCGGCTCCATGATCGACGCGCCCTACACCGGCGTCGACGTGCGCTACGATTCGGCCTTCAGCGGCGACTACTTCGCCTCGGGGCGCCCGTAAGGGAGACGCTCCGGGCGACGGGAGGTCGGGCTACCGATCGCCCGTGACGGGCCGTTCGGGGAGGCGTGGGCACCTCCGGATCGGATCCGTCTCGGTACCGGTCGCCCGCCCTCGTCAGGCCGTCAACTCGCAGACCGACCCGGCGGACCGGCGGGGCGCCCCCACCGCCGGCGTTGGGAACACGCCTCACACGATGCGGCGCAGGTCGCAGACCTCGGGGAGTCGCCGAAAGCCGGCCGACTCGTAGGTGGCGACGGCGCCGACGTTGGAGCTCTGCGCGCACACGATCGCGCTCGACGACCCCGCTCTCTGGAGCGCCGCGGCGGCGGCCACGGCGATCGCCGTGCCGTAGCCGTGACCACGATGCTCGCGGTGCACGCCCAACGGCTCGAGCAATCCCGGCTTTCCCGGACCGGCCGACCACACCGTCGCAGCCGCCACTGCACGGCCCCGGTCGTCGAAGGCGAGTAGACACCGGGCGTCCGCGTACGGCGGTGCCGCGGCCATCGCCTGCCAGTGCTCCTCCGTGAACGTCGACCCGTCGAACGCCGCGCGCTGGACGGCGGCCCGCACGGCGGCCCGCTCCACACCGACCACCTCGACCCGCACGCCGCGATCCTTCACCGGCCCGGTGAGCGCGCGGCGCAACGGCGTCCACGACTCGGCGGTCTCCCATCCCTCGGCGAGCAGCAGCGCCCGGAACGAGCCTCCGGAGCGCGCTTCGATGGAGACGGTCTCCGACGGCACGACGCCGCGCTCCGGACGCGTCACGTCGGCGACCATGCGTCGAGCCAGCTCTTCGTCGAGCAGGGCTTGCGGCGCGATCGCCAGCCGCAGCAGGCCGGGTCCGTCCAGCAGCCCGACGGCGAGGATCCTGCCGTCGCGGCTCCAGGTGCGGGTCGCCGCCGCCGTCGCCTCTGCGCCGAACCGCCAGTACCAGCCCAGGTCCCCCGGGTGCAACTGGGCCGGCGCTCCCTCGTGCTGCCACTCGCGCAGCATGAGCACGGCCTCGCTCAGCCCGTCGACCCCCGGCCTCCCCGACGTGCTCGACACGGCCGGCGGGCTAGCGGCGCGCGCGCAGGACGCGGGCGTCGCCGCGGCGGCGCGTGAGGCCCTCGCGATCGAAGAGCTCGAGCAGCGCCTGGGCGTGGCGGCGTCCGGTGCCGATCACGTCGCGATACTCGGCGAGGGTGATCTCGGGCAGGCGCGCGAGCGCCTCGACGAGGCGCTCGCGCGCCTCGTCCACCGTCGTCCCGTCGAACCACAGGTCGCGGTCGACGCGCACCGTCACGCCGCGCCGGCTCAGGACCTCGAGCACCGTGGTGAGGTCGCGGCGGGCGGCCGACAGCTCATCCTCGAGCGAGGCGAGCGTGGGCGGCGCGAAGCGCGCCGCCGCGAGACGCTCGCCGACGCGCGCGGCCAGCGCCTCGTGGGCGTCGGACAGCACGTCGCCCGCGCCGGCCAGGGCGTACCCGCCGTCGCGTTCGACGACCGCGCCGCGTGCGACGAGCCCGGCAACGACCACGGCCAGGTCGTCGAGCGGCAGCCGCGGAGCGGCTGCCGCCAGCGCCGCGAGGGCGGCGAAGGGGTTCTCGGGGTGCTCCGCGCCGCGCCGGTCGAGCCAGGCGCACACGCCGGACTCGGCCCCGGCGATCGTGCCGGCGGCGTACCAGCGGCGCGCCGGCGCGCCGAGCGTCTCGAGGTCGCCCGCGCGCGCGAGGGCGTCGAGCGTGGCCGCCGCTTCGTCGGGCTCGACGCCGGCGGCGGCGAGCTCGGTGGCGGCCAGGCCGGCCGGGCCGCGGTCGGTGACGGCGACGAGGCAGGCCTGGCGGACGTCGCCTGCTTGCAGGGCGCGCAGGAAGGCGCGCTGCGCGGCGCGCTCGTGGAAGCGTCGCGGCGAGGCGTCGAGCACCGCGCCGCCGCCGATCGTGTGGCCGGGCGACAGCGAGCGCAGGATGAAGCGATCGTGCGGCTCGACGGCGGCCGGGCCGCCGTCGAGCCGCACGATCGCCACCGTCTCCTCACCGGGGGCGAGCTCGCGCCGGTCGAGGAAGCTCAGGTGGGCGACGTGCTGGGCGGTGCCGTGGTGGAGCCGCACGCGCTCACCGGTCTTCACGGGCCGCGCGGCGGCGATGAGCCGCACCGCGGCGGCGAACGAGCGCGCCGGCGGCACGGCCAGCGCGCGCTCCGGCGCCACGAGAACGGCGCCGCGCTCGAGATCGGCGCGCTCGGCGCCGCGCAGGTTGAGGGCGACGCGGCGCCCCGCCGACGCCGCGTCGACCGCCCGGTCGTGCGTCTGCACGCTGCGCACGGTCACCGTCGCACCGCCCGGCTGCACGACGAGCCGGTCGCCGGGCCGCACGACGCCCCGCCAGAGCGTGCCGGTGGCGACGACGCCGATGCCTTTGAGGCCGAACACGCGGTCGACCGGCAGCCGCGCCGGCCCCTCGCGCCGCCGCCCGGCCACCTCGGCGGCGACGGTGGCCAGGGCGTCGACCAGCATCGGCAGACCGCGACCGTCGCGGGCGCTCACCGCGACGATCGGCGCGCCGGCGTATGGCGTGCCGGCCAGGAACTGCTCGACGTCGGCCCGGGCGAGCTCGAGCAGCTCCGCGTCGACGAGGTCGGCTTTGGTGAGCGCCACGACGCCGCGCTCCACGCCCAGCAGCTCGATCACGGCGAGGTGCTCGACGGTCTGCGGCATGACGGCGTCGTCGGCGGCCACCACGAGCAGGAAGAGGTCGATGCCGGTGGCGCCGGCCACCATCGTGCGGACGAAGCGCTCATGCCCGGGGACGTCGACCACGCTCAGGCGGCGCCCGCCGGGCAGCTCGAGCTCGGCGTAGCCGAGCTCGATCGAGATACCGCGCTCGCGCTCCTCGCGCAGGCGGTCGGTATTGGTGCCGGTCAGTCGGGTGATCAGGGCGGTCTTGCCGTGGTCGATGTGCCCGGCCGTGCCGAGCGTGAGCGGCGCCTCGGCCGGCGGCCCCGCCGGCGGGCCGGGATCGGACGCCGGCACCGGCCCTACCCTGCAGTCTGGGCGGCGCTCACCGCCGCGGCCAGCTCGTCGACCTCGTCGTCGCGCACCGCGAGAACGTCGAGCAGGAGCCGGCCGTCGTGCACGTACCCGAGCACCGCCGGCCGGCCGCGCCGCAGGCGGGCGGCGAGCTCGCCGACGGCGAGCTGCCCGGGGGCCAGGGCGACGGCCACGCTGGCGACCTCGGCCAACGGCAGCGCGCCGGCGCCGGCGCGGCCCACGGCGTCGACGACCGCGCCGTCGCCGATCGCGCCGCGCAGTCGCTCGGCGCGCGCCGACAGCGCCTCGCGAGGCTGGGCGAGAAGGGCGAGGGTGGGTACCCGCTCGACGGCCCCGGCGGGGTCGAGATAGAGCCGCAGCAGCGCGTCGAGCGCGGCCAGGCTGAGCTTGTCGATGCGCACCGCGCGCGCCAGCGGATGGCTGCGCAGCCGCTCGACCGCTGCGGCCGTGCCGAGCACGATGCCGGCCTGCGGTCCGCCGAGCAGCTTGTCGCCGCTGAAGGTGACGAGGTCGACGCCCAGACGTAGCGACTCGCGCGCCGCCGGCTCGTCGGCGAGCAGCGGCAGGTCGGCCAGAGCGCCGCTGCCCAGATCGTCGATGACGAGCGCATCGCGCGCGTGGGCAAAGCTCACGATCTCGTCGAGCGCCGGCTGGGCGGTGAAGCCCACGATGCGGTAGTTGCTCGTGTGAACGCGCAGCACGCCGCGCGTGCGCTCGGTCCAGGCGCTCTCGACGTCGCGCAGGTACGTGCGGTTGGTGGTGCCCACCTCGACGAGACGGGCGCCGCTCTCGGCGAGGATGTCGGGTATGCGGAAGCCGTCGCCGATCTCGACGAGCTCGCCGCGCGACACGATCACCTCGCCGTCGCGGCAGGTGGCCGCCAGGGCGAGCAGCACGGCCGCCGCGTTGTTGTTGACGACGAGCGCGTCGGCGGCACCGGTGAGGGCGCACAGCACGTCGCGCACGTGGCGCTGCCGGGTGGCCCGCTCGCCGCCGGCGAGGTCGATCTCGAGGTCGGAGTACGAACCGCCGGCCGTGACCACCGCGGCGAGCGCCTCGGCAGGCAGCACCGAGCGCCCCAGGTTGGTATGGGCGACCACCCCGGTGGCGTTGATCACCCGGCGCAGCGACGGGGTGACGGCCGCCTCGACGAGCTGCTCGACCCAGGGCGCGAGGTGGGCGGGCGTGAGGCCGGCTGCGTCGGCCTCACGCCCGCCCGCGACGATCTCGCGCCGCAGACGGTCGATGACGGCGCGCACGGCGCGCACGACGACGTCGCGCGGGTAGCGCTCGAGAAGCGCGACGACGGCCGGCTCGCGCAGGACCTGGTCGACGGCGGCCAGACCGCGAAGCGCGCCGGCCGCGTCCGTCTCGGCGCGCTTCGGGCTCACAGCAGCGCCGTCCGGCCGGCCGGCCCCTGCACGACCTGGCCGACGGTCCAGCCGCGCGCGCCACGGAGCTCGAGCTCGGCCAGCAGGCGCGCGTGGTCGGCCGGCGCGATCGCGACGAGCAGGCCACCCGAGGTCTGCGGGTCGACCAGGGCGAGGGTGGCGGGTTCGTCGAGCGCGCGCCCGGTCACGTGGGCAGCGAGGTACGCGCGGTTGTTGCGCAGCCCGCCGGCGTAGACCTCGTCGGCGATCAGGCGGTGCACGTCGGCGTGGACCGGCACGTCCTCGACGAACACCTCGGCCGCGTGGCCGCTCGCCTGCAGCATCTCGCGCAGGTGGCCGAGCAGGCCGAAGCCGGTGACGTCGGTGCAGGCGTGCGCGCCGGCCACCTTCATGGCGGCCGCCGCGGCGGCGTTCAGCGTGGCGGCGTCGGCGATCGCCGGAGCGATGTCGTCTTCGTCGAGCAGGCCGCGCTTGAGCGCCGAGGCAAGGACGCCGATCCCCAGGCGCTTGGTCAGCACGAGCAGGTCGCCGGCCTGGGCGCCGCCGTTGTAGACGATCTCGTCGAGCGCGGCGATGCCGGTCACGGCGAGCCCGTATTTGGGCTCGGCGTCGTCGATCGTGTGGCCGCCGGCGAGGACGGCGCCCGCCTCGGCGACCTTCTCGGCGCCGCCGCGCAGCACGTCGGCGAGCGTCTCGGGCGAGAGGCCGGCCGGCCAGGCGAGCAGGTTGAGGGCCGACAGCGGCGTGCCGCCCATGGCGTAGACGTCGGAGAGGGCGTTGGCCGCCGCGATCTGGCCGAACCGGTAGCCGCTGTCGACGATGGGCGTGAAGAAGTCGACCGTCTGCACGAGGCAGCGGCCGTCGCCCAGGTCGATCACCGCGGCGTCGTCGCGCGTGTCGAGCAGCCGCGCGACCTCGGGTGTCGCGCGCGGCAGGCCGGCGAGCATGGCGTCCAGGTCACACGGACCCATCTTGGACGCTCAACCGCTCTTGGCCGAATACTGTGTGAGCCTGATCTTGTCGGTCATGGCCTTACGATATACCGAGCGCCAACACCGGTGCTTCGCGCAGCCCCCTCCCTCGACTCGTCGCCGACGGGGTACACTACATCCCCGTGCACCGCAGACTCCTCGTCATCGACATCATCGCCGCCGTCGTCGTGCTCGGCGGCATCGGCGCCGTCGCGTTCCTCGCCCTCCACCGGTCGACCGGCCCCAAGCCCACGCCGTTTCCCACCGCCGCCATCTCCTCGCCCTCGCCGACGCCCTGGGTGTCGGCGAGCGCCACCCCCGCCACCGAGAACTGGCCGACCTACGGCTTCGACCTGGCCCGCACGCGGTTCAACCCCGCCGTCGCCCTGCGGCCGCCGTTCCGCATCGCCTGGCGCTTTCACGCCCGGCAGCTCCTCGAGTTCCCGCCCTCGATCTACCGCGGTGATCTGTACTTCTGCACCGAGCACGGCCGCGTCTACTGCCTGCGGGCACGCGACCACAGGGTGCTGTGGCGGTACAGCGAGCCGGGCGGGGCGCTGTTCGCGTCGACCCCGACGGTCGACTCGGCCGCGGTCTACGTCACCTCGCTCGGCGGCCGCTTCGACGTGCTCGACCGCCTCACGGGCAAGCGCGAGTGGGGCCTCACCGGGATCGGCCGCAGCGAGTCGTCGCCGCTCGTGTGGCGCGGCCGCGTGTTCTTCGGCGACGAGAACGACAGCGTGTACGCGCTCAGCCTGAAGACGCACAAGGTGGTCTGGCGGTTCCGCGCCGGCGGCTCGGTGAAGGGCGCCCCGGCCGAGCTGAACGGCCGCATCGTGTTCGGCGCCTACGACGGCACCGTCTACTGCCTGGACTACAACGGAAAGCTGCTCTGGTCGCGCAGCACCGGCGGCTTCTTCTCGTCGAACCAGTTCTACGCGACCGCGGCGCTCGCCTACGACACGGTCTACATCGGCGGCACCGGCGGCGGTATCTACGCCTTCGACCTGGGGAACGGCGGCCAGCGCTGGTCCTACGCCACGAGCGGCTACGTGTACTCGTCGCCGGCCGTCTGGCGCAACATGGTCTTCGAGGGCAGCTACGACGGCACGTTCTACGCGCTGAACGCGGTGAGCGGGCATCTGGTCTGGAGGTTCTCGGCCGGCGCGCCGATCTCGGGCTCGCCCACCGTGGTCGACGGCATCATCTACGTCTCGAGCTTCGGCCACCGTACCTGGGGGCTGAACGCGCGTACCGGCCGGGTCGTGTGGACGCTGCGCGACGGCAGGTACTCGCCCGTCACGACCGACGGGCGCACGGTCTACGTCAACGGCGTGAACACGCTGTACGCGATGGTGCCGCGGCACAAGCGCACCTGAGGCGCCACCGGCGCCCGGCGGCGGCGGTCAGGCGCAGGCCGGGGTAGCGCGGTCCGAGCGGCGGCGCGGGCCGGTCGGGCGGCGGAGCTCAGGCGGAGGCCGAAAGCGACGCGGCGGCGCGGTACGAGGAGCGCACCAGCGGGGCGGCCTGGACGCGCAGCCCGAGACGCTCGCCGAGCGGCACGAGGGCCGCGAACTCCTCGGGTGGCACGTACCGCGCGACCGGCAGGCAGCCGTTGGCCGGCCGCAGGTACTGACCGACGGTGACGAGACCGACGCCGGCCGCCGCGCAGTCGGCAAGGACGGCGGCGACCTCGTCGCGGGTCTCGCCCAGCCCGAGCATGAACCCGCTCTTCACGAGCAGCGGAGCCTGGCCGGCCGGTGCGGCGGACTGGGCGGAGGCGGCGTGCTCGGCCGGCCCGGCGACTGCGGCGGCGGCGCACCCGGTGGCCGCCGCCGCGGCCCGCAGCAGATCGAGTGAGCGGCGATACGACGCGCCGGGGCGCACCTCATCGTAGAGGCGCGGCACGGTCTCGAGGTTGTGGTTGAGCACTCGCGGCCGCGCCGCGAGGACGGTGGCGAGCGCCGCCGCCGCGCCGCCGAAGTCGGGCACGAGGACCTCGACGGTCGCCCGCGGCAGCTCGGCGCGCACGGCGGTGATCGTCGCGGCGTAGTGCGCGGCGCCGCCGTCGTCCAGGTCGTCGCGCGTGACGCTCGTCACGACGACGTGCGACAGCTCGAGACGGGCGGCGGCGAGCGCCACGCGACGCGGCTCGTCGTGGTCGGGCGGCGCCGGACGCGCGGTCGAGCGGCCGATCGAGCAGAAGCCACAGGCGCGCGTGCAGCGCTCGCCGAGGACGAGGAAGGTCGCCGTGCCCGCGCCGAAGCACTCGCCGCGGTTAGGGCAGCGCGCCGCCTCGCACACGGTGTGCAGCTCGAGCTCGTCGAGCAGGGCGGCGGTCGCCCTGAAGGGCGCCGCCCGCGGCAGCCGCACGCGCAGCCAGGGCGGCTTGCCCGGACGGTCGCCCGCGCCGGTCACAGCGTGTGCATGCCGCGCCCCACGCCGCCGAGCGCCGCCTCGCCCACGCCTTCGGCGAGGGTCGGGTGCGCGTGGATCGTCTCTGCGACGTCGTCGAGCGTGAGGCCGGCCCTGGCCGCCAGGACGAGCTCGTGCACGAGCTCGGTCGCGTGCGGCCCGACCAGGCTCGCGCCGATCAGGCGACCGTCGTCGGCCCGCGCGATGATGCGGATGTAGCCTTCGGCTTCACCCTCGATCACGGCTTTAGAGTTGGCGTTGAAACGTACCTGTGCCGTTCTGATGGGCAGGTTCTCGGCCTTCGCCTGGTCCTCGCTCGTACCGAAGCTCGCCACCTCGGGGTGGCTGAAGATGCAGTTGGGCACGAAGCGCGGGTCGACCTCGACGGCCGCGCCGGTGACCGCGTTCTCGGCGGCCGCGGCGCCCTGACGGTAGGCCCAGTGGGCGAGCAGCGGCGGTCCGGCGACGTCGCCGGCGGCGAACACGTCCGCTACCGACGTGCGCTGCGCGCGGTCGGTCACGACGAAGCCCTGCGCGTCGAGCTCGACGCCGGCCTGTTCGAGCCCGATCCCCCGCGTGAGCGGCGCGCGGCCGATGCTGACGAGCACGAGGCTCGCCGCGACGGCCGCGCCCTCGGCGAGCTCGAGCGCCACGCCGCCCGGCCGCGACAAGTCGAGCCGTTCGACCCTCGTCTTGACGCGGCTCTCGATGCCGGCGCCCGCGAAGGCCCGCGTGAGCGCCGCCGAGGCGCGCCGGTCCTCGAGCGGCAGCAGACGGTCGAGCATCTCGACCACGGTCACGCGCGTGCCGAGCTCGGCGTAGATCGACGCGAACTCGCAGCCGATCACGCCGCCGCCCACGATGGCGAGGCTCTCGGGCAGCTCGCGCAGCCCGAGCAGGCCGTCGCTCGTCACGACCCGCGGGTCGTCCACGTCGAAGACCGCCGGCAGCGCCGGCCGCGAGCCGGTGGCGACGATCACCGCGTCGGCCACGAGGTCGCGCGGCTCGCCGGACGGCTGCTCGACGCGCACGGTGTGCGCGTCGAGCAGCCGTCCGGCCCCCGCGACCACCTCGACCTTGCGCCCCTTGAGCAGGTGCTCGACGCCGGCGCGCTGCTGCGCGGTGACGGCGTCCTTGCGAGCCAGCAGCGCCGCCAGGTCGACGCGCGGCTCGCCGAGCAGCACCCCGAACTCCGCCGCGCCGCGCGCCATGCGCAGACGCTCAGTGGCGGCCACCAGCGCCTTCGTCGGTATGCAGCCGCGGTTCAGGCAGGTCCCGCCGACCTCGCGCGCCTCGACCAGCGTCACGCCCGCTCCGAGCTGCGCGGCGCGCAGCGCCGCCACGTAGCCGGCCGGGCCTCCGCCCAGCACCACGATCGACGTCATCGGTGTGTCTCCCTCCTCGAGGTCGGTCGCACTCCTACCCCGGCCAGACCCTGGTCGAACCCGGACCAGCCGCCGTCGTCCGGCCCGGTCACCGCGAGACGGCCCACGAAGGCCGCCCACAGCGCGGCGGCGTCGGGCACCGACCCGCCCGCCGCCAGCCCCTCGCCGCGCCAAGGCTCGCCCGAGGCCCGCTCGACCGCGCCGACGAGCGCCCCCGGCGGGCGCCGCTCGAGCACGCTGCCGTGCACCAGCGCGCGTCCGCCCTGGAGCGCCTGCGCTACGGCCACCACCTTGCAGCCGGCCACCAGCAGATCGTGCCGCAGGGCACTGGTGAAGCACAGCGCGGAGCGCGTGTAGGGTTCGTCGCGGGTGGCGTCGACGGCCACGCCGAGATCGCCGAGGGCGGCCGCCATGGCGCCGCTCACGAGGCGATAGGGCGCCTGCGGACCGTACGGCAACGTGCCGGCCGGCCACACGGCGGCAAAGGACCACTCGAAGCCCTCGCCGTGCAGCACGAGGCGCCCGCCGCTCGGACGGCGCACCACGTCGAGGCCGGCGCCCGCCAGGACACGGCGGGCGCCGTCGTCGAGCTCCTGGAACTTGCCGAGCGACACCGCCGGCGGGTCCCACAGGTAGCGCCGCACCGTGAGCTCGGCGGCGCCGGCCAGCAGGCCCTCGTCGCAGAGCATCTGAGCCGCGCCCGGGGCGCGGCGCAGCGGCAGCTCGACGAAGCTCGTCAGTCCGACGGCGGCGGCGCTCACCGCGGCGCCGCCGCCGGCTGCCCGTCGGCGGCGAAGCGCTGGCGCAGCACCGGGCTGCGCGCGGCGCCGACCTCGTCGAGTCGGCCGACCGTCATGGTGTGCGGCGCCGTCGTCAGCAGCTCCGGCCGTGTGCGGGCCTCGTCGACGACCGCGCGTACGGCAGCCACGAAGGCGTCGAGGTCGGTCTTCGACTCGGTCTCGGTCGGCTCGACCATGAGAGCCTCTTTGACGATCAGCGGGAAGTACGTGGTCGGCGGGTGGACGCCGTGGTCGAGCAGGCGCTTGGCCACGTCGAGGGCACGCACGCCGTGGTCGCGCAGCGGTTCGGCCGACACCACGAACTCGTGCATGACCGGCCGCTCGTAGGGCACGTCGAACAGGTCGCGGATGGCGGCGAGGACGTACGTCGCGTTCAGCACCGCGGCCTCGCTCACCTCGCGCAGGCCCTCGGCGCCGAGCGCCCGGATGTAGGCGTAGGCGCGCACGAGCACGCCGAAGTTGCCGTAGAACGAACGCACCTTGCCGATCGACCTGGGGCGGTCGTAGTCGAGTGTGTAGGCGTGCTCGCCGGTCTTGCGCAGCACGGGCACCGGCAGGTAGGGCTCGAGGATGTCGCGCACGACGAGCGGACCGGCCCCCGGGCCGCCGCCGCCGTGCGGCGTCGAGAACGTCTTGTGGGTGTTCAGGTGGACGACGTCGAAGCCCATGTCGCCGGGCCGCGAGCGGCCCAGCACGGCATTCGAGTTGGCGCCGTCGTAGTAGAGCAGGCCGCCGGCCTCGTGGACCAGGCGCGCGACCTCGACGATGTCGGTCTCGAAGAGTCCCAGGGTGTTGGGGTTGGTGAGCATGAGGCAGGCGACCTCGGCGCCGCGCTGGGCGACCAGCGTGCGCACGGCGTCGAGGTCGATGCCGCCGCGCGCGTCGCTCGGCACCGTCACCGGCTCGTAGCCCGCCATCACGACGGAGGCCGGATTGGTGCCGTGGGCCGTGTCGGGGATCAGCACGACGCGGCGGCCGTCGCCGCGATCGTCGTGGTAGGCGCGCACGAGCAGCAGGCCGGTGAGCTCGCCGTGGGCGCCGGCCGCCGACTGCAGCGTGGCGCGGGAGAGCCCGGCGATCTCGGCCAGCCAGCGGCTGAGCGTGTCCATGAGCTCGAGCGCGCCCTGCACGAGCTGCTCGGGCTCGTAGGGGTGCAGTCCGCGCAGGCCCTCGAGCGCGGCCACCCGTTCGTTGATCTTCGGGTTGTACTTCATCGTGCACGAGCCGAGCGGGTAGGTGCCCTTGTCGACGCCGTAGTCGCGCGACGACAGCTCGACGAAGTGGCGCACCAGGTCGACCTCGGCGATCTCGGGCAGGCGCGCCGGGCGAGCGCGCCCGGCGACGCCGTCGAGCAGCTCGCCGACCGGGGTCGCCGGCACGCCGGTGTCGGGCAGGCTGAAGGCGCGGCGTCCGGGCCGCGACTTCTCGTAGATCGTGCGCACGGCGGCGGCCGGCGCGGCGGCGTTCGGAGTCTCAGCCAAGGTAGCTCCTCACCTCCGCGACGAACGCGTCGATCTCGGCGCGCGTGCGGCGCTCGCTCACGGCGAGCAGCAGCAGATGGTCGAGACCGGGCACGCCGGCCCCGAGCTGCGCGGCGAAGCGCCCGAGGTCGACGCCCGCGAGATAGCCGCGCTCGGCGAGCGCGGCGACGAGGCCGCCGGCCTCGACCGGCAGCCGCACGGCGAGCTCGCGGAACACCGGACCGCGCGTGAAGGCGGTGACGCCGGGCAGCTCGAGCAGCCGCTCGCGCAGGTACGCCGCGCCGCGGGCGAGCTGCAGGGCCAGGGCGGGCAGCCCCTCGTTGCCGAGCCACGACAGGTAGACGAGGCCGGCGAGGGCGTTCAGGGCGTGGTTGGAGCAGATGTTCGAGGTCGCGTTCTCGCGCCTGATGTGCTGCTCGCGGGTCTGTAGGGTGAGCACGAAGCCGCGCCGCCCCTGGGCGTCGACGGTCTCGCCGACGATGCGTCCCGGCATGCGCCGCACGAGCTCCTTGCGTGCCGCGAAGAAGCCGAAGCCGGGGCCGCCGAAGCTCTGGGAGTTGCCGAGCGACTGGCCCTCGCCCACGCAGATGTCGGCGCCCTGCTCGCCGGGCGTGGCGAGCAGGCCGAGCGACAGCGGGTCGGCCACGACGATCGCGAGCGCGCCGGCGTCGTGCGCCAGGCGCACCGCGCCGGCGACGTCCTCTACGGCGCCGAAGAAGTTGGGCTGGGCGATCACGACGGCGGCGGCCTCGCCGTCGACGGCGGCGCCCAGCGCCGCCGCGTCGGTGAGCCCGCCGCCGTCGACGGGCACGACCACCGGCGCAGGCAGCAGGCCGCGCGTCTCGGTGGCCAGCACCTGCAGGTACTCGGGGTGCACGCCGCCCGAGACGACGACCCTGCCGTCGCGCCGGCCGTGCGTCGCCAGGATCACAGCCTCGGCCAGAGCAGTCGCGCCGTCGTACATCGAGGCGTTGCTCACATCGAGGCCGGTGAGCTCGCAGATCGCCGTCTGATACTCGAAGATCGCCTGCAGCAGCCCCTGGCTGCGCTCGGCCTGGTAGGGAGTGTACGACGTCAGGAACTCCGAGCGGCCGGTGATCGCCTCGACGACGGCCGGCACGTACGTGTCGTACACGCCGCCACCGAGGAACGAGACGAGCTCGGTGGCCGGCCGGTTGCGCGCCGCGAGGGCGGCGAGCTCGCGCAGCACGTCGGCCTCGGCGGCCGGCGCCGGCAAGTCGAGCCGGCCGGCGCAGCGCACGGCGGCGGGGATCGTCGCGAAGAGCTCGTCGGTCGACGACACGCCGACCGCGGCCAGCATCTCGCGCACGTCGTCGGCGGAATGCGGCACGTACCTCACGCGCTCGTACCTCCTCTTTCTGCGGCGGCGAGCAGGCGGCCGTCAGGCCGTCGCCAGCAACTCCCGGTAGGCCGCGGCGTCCATCAGGCCGTCGAGCTCGGCGGGGTCGGACAGGCGCACGCGGATCAGCCAGCCGTCGCCGTAGGGGTCGGCGTTCACCAGGGCGGGGTCGGCCACGAGCGCGTCGTTCGCGGCCACCACCTCGCCGCTCACCGGCGCGAAGATCTCGGCCACCGACTTGACCGACTCGAGCTCGCCGTACGGCTGCCCGGCCGTGACCGCGGCGCCCGCGTCGGGCAGGCTCGCATAGACCATGTCGCCGAGCGCGTCCTGGGCCCACCAGGTGATGCCGAAGGTGGCCTCGTCGCCGGCGACCCGCACCCAGTCGTGCTCCTTGAAGTACCTCAGCTCCTCGGGATAGCTCTCGTCGGCCACGGTCCCCTCCTCGGTCGCTCGCTCGTGGGAGGTGGCGGACGGCGGGGCCGCCGGGCCGGAGCCAGAAAGAAAGCGCGCCGGTCGCACGTCACCTCTGTGGGTCGTTCGACAGGCCGCCACTCGGGCCCTGTCGCCGGTGCGCCGCACGCGCTTCAGGGGCTCGTCGGGTCTGCGCTCCGCTTGCCTGAGAGATTCGGCGGACCTGCTCGCCTTGCCCCTTCGGCGCTCGGCCGGCGCACCCTGCAAGGCTGCGCCGCGAGCTCTCACGCGACCGTCGCTCGAGCTTGTTCGTCTGCTTGCTACCGCCGGCTAGACTACCACCGCGCGCCGCAGCCGAAAACCGCTGCCCGGCCTCGAGGCGACGCCGGCCTCGGAGCAGCGGGACCAGGCCTCGGCGAGCGGCGGCTCCGGGGCAGCCGGGCGGCGCCCGGCCTTCAGCGCGGCGGGGCGACCAGCTCGAGCGGGTGGTCGAGGAGCAGTCGGGCGCCGCCGGCGGTCAGCTCGGCACGGTCGCGCAGCCCCCAGGTCACGCCCACGGGGATCATGCCGGCCGCGACCGCCGTGCGCATGTCGACCGCCGAGTCGCCCAGATACGCGATCCGGGCCGGCCCCACGCCGAGGCGCTCGGCGACCCGCAGCGCGGTGGTCGGATCGGGCTTGCGCGGCAGCTCGGGACGCGCGCCGAGGACCACGTCGAAGGTGTCGGGCGCGAACAGGGCGGCGACGATGCGCTGCGTGAGCTCGTCGGCCTTGTTGGACAGGACGGCCAGGCCGAGCTCCTCGTCGCGCAGGCGCGCGACCAGCTCGGCGACGCCGTCGTAGAGCCGGGTCCGGTCGAGCAGGTGGTGGCGATACTCGGCCGTCATCTCGTCGAGGCAGGCGGCGATCGTCTGGTCGTCGCGACACGCCGCCGGCAGCGCCTCGTGCACCAGGTTGCGCAGGCCGAGGCCGATCATGAGTCGGTACGCGTCGGGCTCGTGCACCGGCAAGCCGCGCCGCGCGAGCACGGCGTTCATGGCGGCGGCGATGTCGTCGAGCGTGTCGGCGAGCGTGCCGTCGAGGTCGAAGATCACCGCGTCGAACTCCACCGTGCTCCTTGCTTCGGACCGCCGAAGAGACGGCGTGTGCGCCCGATCGACGGCGACGAGCGGGGGGTGGGCGGCTGCCTGGTGGGCGCACCTGGATTCGAACCAGGGGCCTCGTCCTTATCAGAGACGCGCTCTAACCGACTGAGCTATGCGCCCACGGGACAGCGAGTGTAGGTTCGGCCTCGGGGGCCTGTCAAGTTGAGGCGGCGAGGGCGCCTCGCCGCCCCCGCGCGAGCGGCCCGCGGCCCGGCGTCACTGGTCAGAAACTCAGGACCGCGGCGTATACTAGCCTCATGGACGAGGTTCACGAGATGGTCATCTACGGGGTAAGTTTCGACGTCATCGGCAAGCAGCCGATCGTCCTGCTGAAGACGGTCGACGGCAACAAGTTCCTGCCCATCTGGATCGGCCACCCCGAGGCCGCCGCCATCCTCATCAAGCTGCAGGGCACCGAGCTGCCGCGGCCCATGACCCACGACCTCATGACCGCGCTCATCGAGCGTTTCGACGCCGAGGTCAAGCGCATCACGGTCACCGCCCTGCGCGACAACACCTTCTACGCCATGCTCACGCTGTCGCGCGACGGCGAGGACATCGAGGTCGACTCGCGGCCGAGCGACGCCCTCGCGCTCGCGGTGCGTACCGACGCGCCGATCTTCGCGGCCGAGGACCTGATCGAAGAGAACGCGATCGAGTTCGAGCACGAGGTCGACGACACCGAGGAGATCGTCGAGCGCTTTCGCGACTTCCTCGACCAGGTGACCCCCGACGACTTCCGCGCCGGCGCCGGCGAGGAGGGCACCCCCGAAGAGGCCGACGACGAGGTCGACGAAGAGGCCGACGACGAAGAGGAGGACGAGGACTGACGCGCCAGCCGCGGGCCGCGACGACGACCGCCGTCGATCGCGCCACCGGGCCTCGTCGCACGACCCGCACCCGGGACCTGCCGCGTCCCGGTCCCCGCAGACCCCGACCCCCCGAGAGAGAGCCATGAGCGTCGAGAGCGACCCCGTCATCAAGCAGTTCCGCGAGAAGATCTCCGACAACGACCTCAAGCTCGTCGAGCTGCTCAACAAGCGCATCAAGCTGGTCGGCCAGCTCTGGCAGTACAAGCGCGAGCGCGAGATCGACGTGTACGCCCCGGCGCAAGAGGACTGGCTCATCACCTACGTGTCGCGCGCCAACAAGGGCCCGATCGCCCGCGACGCGCTGCACGAGATCTACCGGCACGTCATCGAGGTCACTCAGCACGAGGCGCGCCGCACCCTCGACACGACGGACGAGCCGGCCGAACGCTAGCAGCAGGCCCGCCGGCCTCGTCTGCGGCGGGCGCCCACCCCGACCGTAAGAGCCCGCCGGAGGCCCTCGCGCGGTACCGGCCCGCGGCATGCGGTAGGATGGGCCGGCCCACAAGGAGTCGCGCCCTGAACAGCACCATCGTCACCGCCGGCCAGATCGTCGCGTACCTGCGTGAGTGCGGCATGGCGACGGCCGTGATCGGCGCGCCCGCCGACACGCCGCTCACGGCCGTCGCCACCGACGCGCGCGCCCGCTCCGGAGCCATCGCCTGGTCGCGCCGGCCGGGCACGGCGGCAGCCTTCAAGGGCTCTCTTCTGGTGTGCTCCCGCGACGCCGCCGACGGCGTCGATGGACCGGCCGCGCCGGGCCAGGTGATCGTCGTCTGCGAGCAGCCGCGGCTGGCCATGGCTCACGTCATCACCCGGTTCTTCGGGCACCTCGCCGCCGACCGGCCGGCCGTCTACGCCGACCCGCAGACCGCCATGCGGGTCGCCGAGGTCGGCGCCTGGGTGCGCAACGCCGTGATCGGCCACAACGTGCAGATCGACGCCCTGGCCACGGTGGGATCGTCGGGCATGGGCTACGAGCGCGACGGCGACGGCCGCCTGGTACCGTTCCCGCAGATCGGCGGCGTGGTGCTCGAGGACGACGTGCACATCGCCGCGCAGGCGATGGTGCAGCGCGGCGCTCTCGGCGACACGATCATCCGCCGCGGCGCCAAGATCGGCCCGCACGTGAACGTGGCGCACAACTCCCAGGTCGGCGAGGACTCGCTGCTCACCGGCCATTCACAGCTCGCCGGGGGCGTCCGGATCGGGCGTCGCGTCGTGGTCTGGCAGAGCGCCGCGATCGGCAACGGCGTCACGGTCGGCGACGACGCGGTGATCGGCATGGGCGCCATGATCCGCACCGACGTCGGCGCGGGCGAGGTCTGGGTGGGCAACCCCGGCAAGCGCCTGCGCTAGGCTCCGCCCTCAGGCGCGCTAGGCTCCGCCCTCAGGCGCGCTTGCGCGCCTTCCAGACCTCTTCGCAGGGCCAGCGCTGCGCCCAGTCCAGGTCGACGATGCCCTCGAAGACGGGCGTCGCGTAGGGGCCCGGCCGCAACTCGATCAGGTCCTCGACCTCGAAGCCGTTGCCGCGCAGCAGCCTGATCCAGTCGCCGTAGCCGAGGTGGAACTCGACCTCGGGCGCATCGTCCCACTCGAAGCGGTGCATGCCGAAGTAGGGCCGCACCAGACGCTCGCCGACCGGCTCGTCGGCCGCGTCGGGCATGCACAGCACTGCGATCGTGCCGTTGGTCAGAAAGGTCAGCCGGCCGCCGGGTCGCAGCACGCGCGCCGCTTCGGGCACCCAGAGGCGCGGGTCGGCCCACAGGCAGGCGCCGTACTCGGAGATCGCGTAGTCGAAGCTCTCGTCGGGGAACGGCAGACGCTCGGCGCTCACCCGGTGGAGCGGGAACGACAGGCCGTGCTCCCGCTGCAGACGGCGCGCCGTGGCGAGCTGCCCGGTCGAGACGTCGACACCCACCGGCCGCGCCCCGCGCCGTGCGAGCCAGGCCGACACGTAGGCGGTACCGCAGCCGAGCTCGACCGCGTCACGGCCGGCGAGGTCGTCGGCGAGCACGTGCGCGTCCGACTCGGGAATGCGGAAGATGCCCCAGCTCGGCTCGTCGGCCGCCCAGTTGGCCTCGCCCGGCGCGACGAAGTCGGCGGCCCGCTCGTTCCAGACCGCCGCGTTGCGCGCGACGTGATCGGGACCGCGGTCGGGTCGCGAGTCGGTCACCTCAGTGCAACAGCCTCGCGGGCTTCACGCCGATGCCGGCGCGGATGAGGTCGGCCGCCGTGTGGTTGAGAGCCGCGTGCTTGTCGAGGTAGTTGCGCTCGAGCGCCTCCATGGCGCCGGCCGCCTTGATCACGTTCTCGGAGATGAAGTAGTCGAGGATGTCGCTGCGATGCTTACGGCCGGTCTCGACGGCGGGGTCGCCGCCCTCGTGCTCGGCCGAGATGTTGGGTACGTCGGCGGCGATCTCGACGACCTCGGCGCGGCGCTCGTAGGGCTGGCGCACGATCGACTTGTAGGCCTCGGTCACGTGGTGCTCGAAGCGCACCGCGTCGCGCAGGCCGAGGGCCTCGCGCGCCGCCGACGCGGCGCGCAGCGTGTCGGTGTCGGCCGAGTTCGAGAAGTTGATGCCGCTCAGGCTCGTACCGTCGGCGTCGCCGCCCAGCAGGCGCGCGCCCATGAGCAGCCAGAGCACCGACCAGGGGTTGTCGACGCCCAGAAAGACCGAGATCTTGAAGTGGTTGCGCACGCCCAGCTTGCGCAGCACGAAGGCCGCGAGGATGGTACCCATGTTGAAGTTGAGCACCTCGCGCACGCCGAACTCGGTGAGGTAGTGCAGGTACTCGTCGACCCAGCGCAGGACGTGCTCGTTGGGCTCGCCGATGCCGCCGAAGTAGCCGGCGATCGTCTCGACCCCGACCATCAGGTTGGCGCCGTCGATGCCGCGCGTGTCGAGGCTCTCGACGTGCGTCGCGCCGATCACCTGCATGGCCGCGCAGACGGCGAGCAGGTCGCCGCCGGGGCGCGACTGCTCGGCCATGTTGCGCTCGCGGATGAAGCGCCCGGGCATGAGGTCGCGGCGCTCGATCGCCTCGCGGGCCTCGGCGATCAGCCAGGGAAAGAACTGCAGGGCGCTGATCTCGAGCGTGACGGCGTTGGCGTCGTCGACCGGCCCGGCCGCGGGCGCGTCGGCCAGTACGGCGTCGCGGTAGTCGGCCAGCTTGACGAAGCGGCCCGCGTCGCGCTGCTCGGCGAGCCACTCGACGTCGGCGAGGTAGGGCGAGTGCTCGTCGCGCAGACGCGCGAGCCGGGTCTCGAGACGCCCGGCCTCGTCGGCCGCGCGGTTGACGGCGTCGACGCCGCCGTAGCGGTCGACGACCTCGAGCAGGCTCGTGACGAACGGGTTGCCGGGGTCGCTCAGAAAGGCGTTGACCGCTTCGAGGTCGGCGGGCTCTATGCGCAGGCGCGCCCTGATGTCGTCGTGCTCAGCCATGGCCCCCGCAGTCTACGCCGCCGCGACCCGCCATGCTCACTTGTCGCGCGTGAACTCCAGAAAGCGGTCGTGCTCGCCCTCGAGCATGCGATAGCAGTGCTGCTCCTCGGGGAAGCGCCCGGCGCGCACGTCGTCGACGTACTCGGTGAGCGCGGCGGTGGCGACCCCGGCGATGTCGGCGTACTTCTTCACGAACTTGGGCGTGAACGCCTGGAACTGGCCGAGGACGTCGCTCACGATCAGGAGCTGGCCGTCGACCGCCTCACCGGCGCCGATGCCGAGCACCGGGATCGGCAGCTCGGCCGTGATGAAGGCTGCGACCTCGGGCGGCACGGCCTCGAGCAGCAGGAGCTGCACGCCGGCCGCGGCCAGCGCGCGCGCGTCGTCGACCACGAGCTTCGCCGACTCGAGCGTACGACCCTGGGCCTTGTGCCCGCCGAGCTGACCCGAGCTCTGCGGGGTCAGACCGATGTGGCCGCAGACCACGATGCCGGCGTCGAGGATCGCCCTGACGCGCGAGACCACGCGCACGCCGCCCTCGAGCTTGATGGCGTCGACCGACGCCTCTTTGAGGAACCGGCCGGCGTTGCGTACGGCGTCTTCGTCGGAGGCCTGGTAGCTCATGAACGGCATGTCCCCGACGACGAAGCAGTCGGGCGCGGCGCGGCGCACGGCCTCGGCGTGGACGATGCACTGGTCCATGGTGACGGGCACGGTGCCCGGATAGCCGTACACGCACATGCCGAGCGAGTCGCCCACCAGGATCATGTCGACGCCGGCGGCCTGCTCGAAGGCGGCGGTGGGGTAGTCGTAGGCGGTCAGCCAGGTGATCTTCTGACCGGCGCGCTTCATCTCGGTCAGCTCGAGGACGCCCTTCTTCGGCATCGGTGCCTCCTTGATCGGATGCCGGCGCGCGGGCGCCGGCTGCTTCATTCCTCTGTGAAGACCGGCCAGCCCTGGTCGGCCACGGGTTCGGCCATGATGAGCATGGTCTCGATCTGCATGACGCCCGGAATACGGGCGAGATCGACGCGGATCATCTGGGCGAGGTGCTCGAGGTCGCGCAGGGCGAGCACCATGACCATGTCGAACTGGCCGGTGACGTGGTAGCAGGTGCGCACGCCGACGACCTCTTTGACCGCGTCCTCGAACTGCCGGATGGCGCGCTCGCTGTGCTCGCGCAGCTTGACCACGGTGAGCGCCTGCACGGTGATGCCGAGGGCGGTGGGGTCGACGTCGGCGCGGTAGCCGCGGATCGCACCCATCTGCTCGAGACGGCGCACGCGCCCGAGCATGGCCGACGGCGACAGGTCGAGGTCGCGAGCCAGCGCCAGGTTGGACTTGCGCCCCTCGCGCTGCAGGGCAACGAGGATCTCGCGGTCGAGCTGGTCCACGCCGCCTCCCGACGATCGGTGCAGGTCGACCCAGTATTCCAGCTAAAAGTTCGGCGAGTCAAGAATATGGACGAACATTCTGCCGCACGGGCCTATGGCGGCGCTCCGAACTCACCGGCCAGCCGCCGCCCGCGGGTGGACGGGCACGACCCGCCCCGGGGCCCCGGTCGGCGCCGGATCGCGCGCTCGTCCCGGCGGCTGCCGCCGCCGGGACGAGCGCGTACGGGCGGCGACGGTTTGGCGGGCGCCGCGAGCGGCGACGACTCGGTCGTGCGCCGGCGGCAGGCCGGCGCGCACGTCGTCGCAAAGGAGCGCGCAGGCATGAACGAGATGCTGATCGGCGAAGGGTTCGTCGGCGAGGGCGCCGACGCCGCCCATGTGAACACCGTCCTCGGCCCGAGGGAGGGACCGGTGGCGACCGCCTGGGCTACGGCCCTGGCCACGCCCCGGGCCGGCCACGTGCCGTTCGTCGCGGTGCTGCGGCCCGGCCTCGCCGTGAAACCGCTCACTCTCTTCGTGAACAAGGCAGCGATCGGCTCGGAGCGCCACGGCGCCCTCACCTGGGGCGCCGCGCAGGCGGGCGTCGCGGCCGGCGTGGCCGACGCCGTCGCCGAGGGCGCGGTCGCACGCGAGGCCGCCGACCGGCTCCTGCTGATCGCGGCCGTCTGGGTCGACCCGACCGCCGACGACGAAGAGGCCGTCTACGCCAACAACCGGGCCGCCACGCTCACCGCGCTGCGCAACGCGAGCGCCGGCCGGCCGGCGCTCGACGACGTCCTCGCCGCCCGTGAGACGCCGGTCAACCCGTTCTTCCGCCGCTCATGAGCGCCGCGACCCGCCTCGCCTTCGTCGGCCTCGGCAGCATGGGCGGCCACATGAGCCGGCGCCTGGCGCAGGCCGGCTTCGACCTGACCGTCTTCGACGTCGACGCTCGCAGGACCGCGCAGGTCGTGGCCGCCGGCGCCCGTGGCGCGGGCTCGGCGGCCGTCGCCGCGAACGGCGCCGGCGTGCTCCTCACGAGCCTGCCCACCCCGGCGATCGTCGACGACGTCATGCTCGGCGACGGCAGGGTGCTCGAGGCCTTGCCCGACGGCGCCCTGTGGATCGACTTGTCGACCTCGACGCCGGCGGTCGCCGAGCAGGTGCGCGCCCGCGGCGCGGCCCGCGGCATCCGCGCGCTCGACGCGCCCGTCGCCGGCATGAGCAAGGGCGCCGCGGCCGGCACGCTCTCGATCTACGTGGGCGGCGAGCGCGCCGACGTCGAGCAGGCCCGCCCCATCCTGGAGGTGATCGGCGATCCCGCCCACATCCGCCACGTCGGCGGCCACGGGACGGGCTACACGGTGAAGCTCCTGCTCAACCTGCTCTGGTTCTCGTCGCTCGTCGCCGTGACGGAGGTCCTCACGGTGGGCACCCGCGCCGGTGTCGACCTGGCGGTGCTGCACGACGCGCTCGTCGACAGCCCGGCGAGCAGCGTGCTGCTCGAACGCGACCTGCTGCCGCTGCTGCGCCGCGGCGACTACGAGCCCGGCTTCGCCGTCGCCCTGGCCTGCAAGGACCTGGGCCTGGCGATCGACCTGGCGCGCGCTCAGGGCGTGCCGGTCGAGCTCAGCGCCCTCGTCGAGCAGGTGTTCCGGCGGGCGCGCGCCGCCTTCGGCGACGACGCCGGCGAGATGTCGCCGGTGCGCCTCTACGAGGAGGTGGCCGGCCTCGAGCTCAGACTGCCCGGCGCGGCGCACGCGCGGCCACCGGCGCGGCGCAAGCGGGCGGCGTAGGCGCGCGGGAGCGGCGCCGCTAGCCCTTGAGCACGCCGAGCGGCTTGAGGCGCGCCACGCGGCGCGACAGGCCGAGCGCCTCGACGATACCGACCACGCGGGCGACGTCCTTGTAGGCGTAGGGCGCCTCCTCGGCAAGCAGACCGGTCGATGCGGCGTGCACCAGGATGCCCTGCTCTTCGAGCTCGCGCCGCACCTCGGGCCCGCTGCGCAGCTTGCGGGCCGCGCCGCGCGACAGCAGGCGGCCGGCGCCGTGGCAGGTCGAGCCGAAGGTCTCGCGCATGGCCGTGTCGGTGCCGGCCAGCAGCCAGCTCTCGCGGCCCATGTCGCCGGGGATGATGACCGGCTGGCCGACGGCGCGGTACTCGGCCGGCACGTCGCTCCGACCCGGGCCGAAGGCCCGGGTCGCACCCTTGCGGTGCACTAGGACGGCGCGCTCGACCCCGTCGACCACGTGCGTCTCGCGCTTGGCGATGTTGTGGGCCACGTCGTAGACGAGCGCGACGCCGAGGCGCTCGCGGCTCGCGCCGAAGACCTGCTCGAGCGCGGCGCCCACCTCGTTCATCATCACCTGGCGATTGGCGAAGGCGAAGTTGCAGGCGCAGGCCATGGCGGCCAGGTAGTCGCGGCCCTCCGGCGAGCCGATCGGCGCGCAGGCGAGCTGCCGGTCGGGCAGCTCGAAGCCGAAGCGGTCGGGCGCGTTCATGCGCGCCAGGTGGTCGGTGCAGGTCTGATGACCGAAGCCGCGCGAGCCGGAGTGGATCATCACGACCACCTGCCCGATGGCCACGCCGAACGCCTCGGCCGCCACGGCGTCGACGACCTCGTCCACGGCCTGCACCTCGAGAAAATGGTTGCCGGCGCCCAGGCTGCCCACCTGAGGCAGGCCGCGAGCGAGCGCCTTCTGCGAGACCGCGTCGGCGTCGGCGCCCGGCACGGCGCCACCCTCCTCGGTGCGGGCGAGGTCGTCGTCGGTCGCCAGGCCCCGCTCGGCGAGGAACGGCACGCCCTCCTCGAGCAGGCGGTGCAGCTCGCGCGGGCTCAACCGCAGAGCCCCGTGCGCGCCGGTGCCGCGCGGCACGCGGCGCTCGAGCTCATGGAGCAGCTCCTCGAGCCGCGACGCCACGTCGGCGCGCCGCAGATCGGTGCGCACCAGACGCACGCCGCAGTTGATATCGAAGCCGACGCCGCCCGGCGAGACCACCCCGTCGCGCTCGTCGGTCGCCGCGACGCCGCCGATCGGAAAGCCGTAGCCCCAGTGGATGTCGGGCATCGCGAAGCTCGCCTTGACCACGCCGGGCAGCGTGGCGACGTTGGCCACCTGGCGCAGCGCCTCGTCGGCGCCGGTCTGGTCGAACAGCTCGCGCCCCGCGTACACGATCCCGGGCACGCGCATGTCGCCCTGCGCCGGGACCTCCCATACGTACTCGTCGAGGCGGCGGATCTCGAGACCGCCGACGCTCAGACCCTCCATGGCGCACCTGCCCATCGTAGCGACGCCGTCTCCTCGCGTTGTGCCCGCCGGAGAGGGTCCCTTGACGCCGCGCTCACGCGCGACAGACAGTGCCCCGCACTCGGCGGCGGCGAAAGCCCGGCGCTGGGACTCCGCGAAAGCCCGACGCCCGGCCGCGACGGAAGCCCGGCGCGCGGCGGCCGAGCCGGCCGCTCAGACGTCGAGGACGACCCGCGCCTCCCAGCCCCGGTCGCCGTGGCTCACCGACAGGCCGTGGTAGGTGGCCGCCTTCACGTCGAGGCGGGTGCGATGGCGAGCGCGGTCGAGCGGCTCGCCGCGCAGCCGGGCGGACACGTAGCGGTGGGTGAGACCCTCGATCGCCACCTCGCTGAAGACGATGCCGTCGGTGTCGATCCGGTAGAGCAGCTCGTTGAGCCAGGCGACGAGCAGCGCGTCGGGCGCGCCCGCCTGGGCCTCGGCGATGACGCTGTAGGTCTCGCGCGGTTCGACGGTGGCGGGGTCGCACAGCAGCGACGCGAGACCGAGGGCGGCCTTCTCGAAGAGAGCCGGCTCGGACGGCCCCCAGACACGCAGGCCGACGTCGGCGGTATGGTCGGTGAGCTCGAAGCCGGCGGCCTCGCCGGCCGGCGAGGCCGGCTGCTGGCCGCCCACGAGCAGCGGCCGCGACGAGGCCCCGCGGTCGCTCGTGGCAAGGGTGAACGGACGAGCACGCACGCCCACGCCGGCGAGCGCCTCGACCATGGCCGCCGCGACGTCGTCGACCGGCGCGCCGGGCGCGGGAAAGGCGATGAGACTCGGCCCCGAGCCCGAGACGGCGACGGCGGCCGCGCCCGCGGCACGCGCCGCCGCCATGGCCGCCGGGCCACCGGGCATGTGCTCGAGGCGCAGGGCCTGGTGCAGGCGGTCGTCCATGGCCTTGCCGAGCAGCTCGAGGTCGCCGCGGCGCAGCGCCTCGACCACGAGCGCGGCGCGTCCCATGTTGTAGACCGCGTCGGCGAGCGCCACGTAGGTGGGCAGCGCCGCCCGCGCCGCGCTCGTCGAGTACTCGATCTGCGACACGGCGAGCGCCACGAGCACGGGCCGCACCTCGATGCGCTCGGTGAGCAGACCCTGCTCGCCGTTCACGACGATCACGAGGCCGCCGTCGAGGGCGGCCGCGACGTTGTCGGGATGCCCCTCGAGCTCTGTGGCCAGCGCGAGGATGCCGGCGGCGTCGAGCGGCCGGCCGAGGAGCTCGTTGGCGCCGAGCAGCCCGCTCACGACCGCCGACGCGCTCGAGCCCAGGCCCGACGACAGCGGCACGCTGACGTCGCAATCGATCGTGAGGCCGGCCGGCTGAGGGGCGCCGACCTCGTCGTACAGGCGCCGAAAGGCGCGCGCGATCAGGTTGTCGGCGCCGCCCGGCAGCACCTCGCTGCCCTCACCGCGAACGTGCACCTCGACGCCGTCGCCGGCGAGCGAGAAGGTCGCCGCGTTCCACAGGTCGAGCGTGAGGCCGAGACAGTCGAAGCCCGGCCCCAGGTTGGCGGTGGTAGCCGGGGCGACCACGCGCGCGGCCGACGGCAGCGACGGCGACGTCATGGCCGTCGTCCCGGGCGTCGCCTGGCGAGCGCGCCGCTCACGAGCCGCCGGCGGCATCGGCCGCTCCCCCCGGCCGCCCGCGCCGGCGCACCACGAGCCAGACGACGAGGGCGACGGCGGCGACCACGACCGCGTAGTCGAGGTAGTGCAGCAGCGGGTCGATCTTCTTCCAGTTGCTGCCGAGCTTCTCGCCGACGAAGCCGAGCATCAGCACCCAGGGCACGGACCCCATCACGGTGTACAGCGTGAACTTCCAGAACCGCATGCGGCCGAAGCCGGCCGGCAGCGAGATGAAGGTGCACACGATGGGCACCATGCGCGCGAAGAACACCGTGATCGGCCCATAGCGGGCGAAGAAGCGCTCGGCCAGGGCGAGGTGGTGGCTGCGCAGGAGCACGTAGCGGCCGTAGCGCTCGACGAAGGGCCGGCCGCCGCGATAGCCGATGCCGTAGCTCACCCACGAGCCGCACAGGTTGCCGACGACGCCGGCCGCGACGATCCCGGCGAGGCTCATGTGGCCCTGACTGACGGCAAAGCCGGCGAACGGCATGATCGCTTCGCTCGGGATGGGGATGCAGGCGCTCTCGAGGAGCATCAGGACGAAGACCGCAGGCAAGCCCCAATTGCCGATCAGGTGGGTGCACCAGGTGACGATGGGGTCGATGACGTGCTGCATGACGCGCCGTACACTACCACAGGCCACCTGCCCCGGCCGCGTGCTCCCAGGGCCTTTGTTGGTCGCCCGACGCGCGCTGTGCTAGCGTTCAGCGCGACCGTGCGCGCCCGCGCGCGGCGTCACGAGTGTTGTTCGCTTACGGGAGGCGTGTGACGTGCCGATCGGTCTGATGGACATCAAGGGGCAGATCGCCGACGTGCAGGACGAGGTCGAAGCGGCCGTCCTTGCGGTCCTGCGCGGCGGGCAGTTCATCCTCGGGCCCAACGTCAAGGCGCTCGAGGCCGAGCTCGCCGCCTACCTCGGCACGGTCGGCGCGGTCGGCGTGGCCAACGGCACCGACGGCCTGACGATCGCCCTGCGCGCGGCCGGCGTCGGCGAGGGCGACGAGGTGATCACCACGCCGTTCACCTTCTACGCCACGGCCGAGGCGATCGTGCAGGCCGGCGCCCGCCCCGTGTTCGTCGACATCGACCCCGAGACGCTCAACATCGACCCCGCCGCCGTCCCCGGTGCCGTGACCGCCATGACCAAGGCGATCGTGCCGGTCGACCTGTTCGGCCTGCCGGCCGACGCCGACGCGCTCTCCGCGGTAGCGAGCGAGCACGGCCTCACGGTCGTCGAGGACGCCTGCCAGGCCTTCGGCGCGACCTACAAGGGGCGGCGCGCCGGCGGGCTCGGCGACCTCGGCGTCTTCAGCTTCTTCCCGACCAAGAACCTGGGCGGCTACGGCGACGGCGGCCTCGTCACCGGCCGCATCGCCGAGTTCGTCGAGATGGCCCGCATGCTGCGTTTCCACGGCAGCCGCGACAAGGTCGACTTCGACTACGTCGGCTACAACTCACGGCTCGACGAGATCCAGGCGGCCGTGCTGCGCGTCGGCCTCACCAGGGTCGACGCCTGGAACGCCCATCGGGCCCAGGTCGCGGCCTGGTACGACGAGCTCCTGCCGGCCGCCGTGCGGCGCCCGGCCGTGCCCGCCGGCCTCACCCACGTCTACCATCTCTACGTCGCCCGGCTCGCCGGGCGCGACGCCGCAGCGAAGGCCCTGAAAGAGGCCGGCGTCGCCTGCGCCGCTTATTACACGACGCCGCTCCACCTGCAGCCGGCCCTCTCGTTCCTGGGCCATCGGCAGGGCGACTTCCCGGCGACCGAAGAGGCGGCCCGCACCAACCTCGCCCTGCCCATGCATCCGCATCTCTCGCGAGAGCTGGTCGCCGAGGTCGCCGGGGCGCTCTCCGGGGTGCTCGCGTAAGGGCAGGGGCGCCATGCGCGTCTGGATCGACATCACGAACTCGCCGCACGTCCTGTTCTTCGCGCCGATCATCCGCCGGCTCGAGAAGCAGGGTCACACGGTCACCCTCACGGCGCGCAAGTACGCGCAGACCGAGCAGCTCCTGTCGCGCTACGGCCTCGCCGCGGTGATCACCGGCCAGCACATGGGCCGCAGCGTGCCGGCCAAGGCGGTCGGCCTCTTCAACCGCTCCGCGCACCTCGTCGCCCAGGCCCGCAGCGCGGGCTTCCACGTGGCCGTCGGCCACAACTCGAACGACCTCGCGCTCGCCGCCTGGGCCCTCGGCATCCCGCAACTCACCATGTTCGACTACGAGTACGCGACGGTGTCGCACCACCTGAACGTGCGCCTGGTCGATGAGATCGTCGTGCCCGAGGCGATCCCCCTGGATCGTCTCGCGCCCTACGGGGCAAAGTCCGGAAAGGTGTTCCGCTACCCGGGGCTCAAAGAGGAGTACTACCTCTATGACTTCCAGCCCGACGACACGATCCTCGAGCAGCTCGGGCTCGACCCGCGCCGCGTGATCGGCGTGCTGCGTCCGGCGCCCCACGTGACGCTCTACCACCGCCACGAGAACCCGCTCTTCGACGGCGTCGTGCGCGACCTGGCCGCGCGCCGCAACGTCACGCTCGTGATCATCCCGCGCACCGACGAGCAGCGTCGGCACTACGGCGCGCTCGGGCTCGACAACGTCGTCGTTCCCGAGCGCGCGATCGACGGCCTCAGCCTGATCGCCGCCGCCGACTTCGTGATCGGCGCCGGCGGCACCATGAACCGCGAGGCCGTCGCGCTGGGCACGCCGGCCTACACCATGTTCGCCGGCCGCCTCGGCGCCGTCGACGAGCGGCTCATCGCCGAGGGCCGCCTGCGGCGCGCCGCGACGGCCGACGACGTGCAGGTCAAGAAGAAGGGTCGTCACGCGCTCCAGGCCGAGCGCCGCGACCCCCAGCTCTTCGTCGACGAGATCCTCGACGTCGCCCGCCGCCGGCTCCTGCGCCGGCCTCTGGAGCCGGTGCTATGATGGGTCACACCGGCCCGCGGCTTTCCCGGCCGGCGCGCCGCCAGGGTCACCGAGGCCGGGAGACCCGTTGAGAGAACGCCTCTTCATCAGCCGCCACCGCATCTGGCAGATCGCCGCCGACGCCGCCCTCGTCGCCGCGGCGCTCTATCTTTCATACCTGCTGCGGTTCGACTTCGAGATCCCGCGTACCTACCTGCATCAGCTCGCCTGGGTCGTCCTGCCCGTGGTCGCGGTGCAGGTGGTCGTGTTCCTGCTCTTCGGGCTCTACAACAAGTACTGGCGCTACGCCGGCCTGCGCGACCTGGTGTCGGTGTTCCTGGCCTCGCTCGCCGCCGCGGCGGTCGGCATGCTCGTCGCCGAGTTCGTCGCCGACCGCCTGCAGCCGCTCATCTACAGCCAGCGCTACACCGGCCTCGACGTGACCGCCCACCGGCTGCCGTGGTCGATCCTCGTGCTCGACTGGCTGCTCACGTTCGGCCTCACGAGCGGCGCCCGCCTGCTCGCCCGCCTCGTCTGGGAACGGCCCTGGCGCGAAGAAGGCAAGGGCGACCGCAAGAAGGTGCTGGTGGTGGGCGCCGGCGACGCCGGCGAGCTCGTCGTGCGCGAGATGCTGCGCACGCGGCGTATCCGCTACAGCCCGGTCGGCTTCGTCGACGACGACGAGAAGAAGAGGAACCTGCGCATCCACAACGTGCGCGTGGTGGGCACCACGCGCAATCTGCCGGCGCTGCTCACCGAGCACTCGGTCGACGAGGTCATCATCGCCATGCCGTCGGTCGGCGGCCGCGTGATCGAGGACATCGCCCTCTCCTGCAAGAAGGCCAACGTGCCGGTCAAGACGCTGCCTGGCGTGTACGAGCTGATCAAGGGCAGCGTCACGATCGAGCAGCTCCGCGAGGTGCAGGTCGAGGACATCCTCGGACGCCACGAGGTCGCGGTCGACTTCAACAGCATCGGCTACATCACCGGCAAGGTGGTCCTGGTGACCGGCGCCGGCGGCTCGATCGGCAGCGAGCTCTGCCGCCAGCTCGCCACGATGGCCCCGAGCCTGCTCGTGCTGGTCGACCACTCCGAGGGCAACCTCTTCCACATCGAGCACGAGCTCGAGACCGAGCGCCACTTCACCGATCTCGTCGCCTGCCTCGTCGACATCCGCGACCGCGTCAAGCTGCGCGCCCTGTTCGAGGGCCGCCGTCCCGACATCGTGTTCCACGCCGCGGCCTACAAGCACGTGCCGATGATGCAGAAGAACCCGGCCGAGGCCTTCGACAACAACAGCTTCGCGACCATGGCGATGATCGAGAACGCGGTGCGCTTCGGCACCGACCGCTTCGTCTTCATCTCGACCGACAAGGCGGTCGAGCCCGAGACGGTGATGGGGCTGTCGAAGGCGCTCTCCGAGCGCATCGTCGAGACCATGGCCCGCGAGGCCACCGACACCCGACTCATGACCGTGCGCTTCGGCAACGTGCTCGGCTCGAGCGGCAGCGTCGTGCCGCTCTTCAAGCGGCAGATCGCCGCCGGCGGCCCGGTCACCGTGACCGACGAGCGCATGACGCGCTTCTTCATGACCATCCCCGAGGCCGTCCGCCTCGTGATCCAGACCGGCGCCATGGGCACCGGGGGCGAGACCTTCGTGCTCGACATGGGCGAGCCCGTGCGGATCGTCGACCTCGCCCGCGAGATGATCCGCCTGTCGGGGCTCGAGGTCGGCCGCGACATCGAGATCGTCTACACCGGGAACCGCGGCGGCGAGAAGCTCGACGAGAAGCTCTTCAACGAAGGCGAGGACGTCGTCGGCACGAGCCACCCCAAGATCGCCATGGCGGTGCGGCGGCCGCTGCCGCGCCCGCTGCTCCGCCAGGAGCTCGCGCGCATCCGCGAGGCGCTCGACGGCGGCGACGTCGAGGGCGCCCTGCGCCTGGCCACCGGCGTCGTGTCGCTGAGCGCGCCGCCGAGCGCCCGCGGCCACGAGCCGACGCCGGCGGCCGGCGACACGGCCGCGTCTCCCTCGCCGGCGGCCGGCGCTCCCCAGCGGTAGGCCCACCCTGTCCGGCCTCCTGCTCGCCAAGCTCAGCCTCGTCGGTCTGCTGGTCACGTACCTGGCGCTGCTCGTCGACGTGCCCCGGGGGGCACGCGCGCGGCGCGTGATCTTCGGCGGCCTCGTCGGGTTCACCGTGCTGCTCGCCGTCTCGACGCTCGACGCGCTGAGCGCGAACGGCGGCTCGGCCGCCCGCGTCACGCACCACCTGCCCCTGCTCGCCGCGGGTGGCCTCGCTCTGGCCGTGTTCCTGGCCGCCGCGACCTGGCTCGCCTGGCGCTACCCCGACTGGGCCATGCCCCTGGTCGTCGTGCTCGCGCCGCTGCGGATCGAGCTGCCGCTCGGCTCCACCACGAGCGACCTGCTGATCCCGCTCTACCTGGTGCTGCTCGCAGTCGCCATCGCCGAGCTGCTCGTGCGCGACCGCCTGCGGGTGCCCGACGAGCGGCGGCGCGATCCCGTGCGCCTCGCTCTCGCCGCCATGATCGCGGTCATCGGCTGCTCCGCGCTCTGGGTCGTCCTGCACCGCTGGGCGTCGGCCGACAAGGGTTTCGCCGACGCCCTCGTGAAACTCTTCGCCTTCTACCTGCCCTTCGGCGTGCTGTCCTACCTGGTCTACCGGTACGTCGACGACGTGCGCCGGCTGTGGCGCCTGCTCGTCACGTTCGTCGGCGCGGGCGCGGTCCTCGCCGTGATCGGCATCGTCCAGTACCCCACGCACATCGTCATCGTGAACCGCGCCGGCATCGAGCACGACCTCGCCCTGCAGCACACGTTCCGCGCGAACTCGCTCTTCTGGGACCCCAACATCTACGGCCGCTTCCTCGGGCTCGTCATGCTCGTCGGCATCGCCCTGCACCTGGCCATCCGCCTGCGCGAGCCGGGCCGCGAGCGCACCCGCGGCCTCTGGCTGACCGGCGGCGCCGTCGGGCTCGCCGCGGTCGCTCTCGTCGTGACCTTCTCGCGTTCGAGCCTGGCCGGGCTGCTGCTCGGCGCCGTGGTGCTCGAGCTGGCCTGGCTCGGACGCCGGCGCGGGACCATCGCTGCGCTCCTGACCGTGCTGGTGCTGGCCGGCGGCATGGTCGGGCTCACCGCCGTCCGGCACCCCCAGGCCATCCGCACCAAGCTCACCACCACGCAGGGCCTGAACAAGATCACGGGCGGTCGCGTGTACCTGATCGAGGCCGGCGTGTTCATGTTCGAGCGCTCCCCGCTCGACGGGCTCGGCCTCGCCCAGTTCCCGCTGGCCTACCCGTACTTCCGCCACACCCACCGCGCGACGCTCGCCGTACGCGACAGCCACACGACGGTGCTCACCGTCGCCGCCGAGCAGGGCACGATCGGCCTGATCGCCTTTGCCGGGCTGCTCGCCACGTTCTTCGCGACCACCCTGCGCCGGCGCCGCTTCGGGGCGGACCGGCGGCTCTACCTGTGGCAGGCGGGCCTCGTGGCGTGCGTCGTCTCGATCTTCGTGCACAGCATGACGTACAACGCCTTCTTCGAAGACCCGTACCTGTGGCTCTTCGCGGCCCTGGCCTCGGCCGCCGCCGTGCGTCTGGCGGCGGGTCCGGGCGGACAGGGCGCCGCGGCGGCAGAGCCGGGCGGACCGCCGGCCGAGCCGGGCGCCGACGCGCCCCCGGCGACCACCGCAGCGCCGGCCGTCGCCGGCGACGGCCACTCGCCCGCTCCCACGCCGGCGACGTAGCAGGACCAGTCGCCCGCTCCCGCGCCGGCGCGCCGGCGCGGGGCTCAGGCGGCCAGGCTGCCGCGCTCGACGCGCTGGCGACCCGCCGCGAACAGGCGGATCATCTGCGAGCAGAAGGCGGGCAGGTCGCCCGGGTCGCGGCTCGAGACGACGGCCCGGTCGACCACCGCCTCGCGGTCCACCCAGGTGCCGCCCGCGTTGCGGATGTCGGTCTTGAGGCTCGGATACGAGGTCATCGTGAGCCCCTTCACCACGCCGGCCTCGACCATCGTCCAGGGGCCGTGGCAGATGACCGCGATCGGGATGCCGGCGCCGAAGGTGGAGCGCACGAAGCCGACCGCGGCGTCGTTCATGCGCAGCTTGTCGGGGTTGGAGACGCCGCCCGGGAGCACGAGCCCGTCGTAGCTTTCGGCGTCGGCATGATCGACCGTGCCGTCGACGCTCACCATCTCCGCCTTGTCGGCGTGCTCCATGGTCTGGACCTCGCCGTCGTGGATCGACAGCAGGTCGATACGGGCGCCGGCCTCGCGCAGGGCCTCGAGCGGCCGCATGAGCTCGGCGCGCTCGACGCCGTCGGTGAACAGGATGGCGATGCGCTTGTCGTGCAGCTCGTCTGACATAGGGGTTCCTCCGCTGGTCGCCTGGACTCTCGCGTCACGTGCGGACATCAGACGGTTCCCGGGCACGACGATACGACCCCGTTTGACCGGGGACATCGCAAGCACGCGTGACGCGAGAGCGGCGGGCGCGCTGAGGCGCAGGCGGCCGGGCGCGCCGAGAGGGGCGCCGAGGCCGGCGGGCGGGCGGTGACGCCGGGGCAGCCGCTGAGCCGCTCAGATCGGGTGCGGGCCCTCGAACAGGCAGCGCCTGGCGTTCCCCCCGAAGAAGCGCTCCTTGACATCGGGCCGCAGCGCCGCGTCCCAGGCGGCGATAGCCTGGTCGAACTCGACGAGCGGATAGTCGGTGCCGAAGAGGCAGCGGTCGCGCAGATACGTGTTGACCGCCTGGATGGTCGCCTCGGGTAGGTAGGCGGGCCACAGCGCGCTGAACTCGAGGAAGATGTTGGGGTGCTTCTGGGCCACCGCGAGGGCGAGCACGCCGAAGCCGTTGCCGGCGTGCGAGATGACCAGCTTGAGCTCCGGGAAGTTAATCGCGATCTCGTCCATGTACTGGGGATCGCCCAGCCACATGCTCTGGAAGCGGTTGTAGTGCAGGCTGCCGTGCACGATGGCCACCATCTCGTGCTGCTCGCAGTAGGCGTACAGCGGGAAGAGCTGGCCGGCGTTGGCCGGCACGCCCCAGATGTAGGGGCTGACGTTGACGCCGAGGAACCCGGCCGCGCGACAGCGCTCGAGCTCCTCGAGGTTGCGGCGGATGCCGTAGCTCGGGTGGACGCCGGCGATGTAGTAGAAGCTGCCGCCCTGGGGCGAGTGCATGATGTCGATGAGGTGATCGTTGTCGGCGGTCGAGCCGCCACACAGGACGCCCTTCTGCACGCCGCCCGCGACCATGTGGTCGACGAACTCGGGCATGGCCAGCGGCGTGAGCCGCTCCTTCATCTTGTACAGCTCGATGTACTGCGCGAAGTGCGGCGCCGGGTGCTCGGGGTTCCAGGGCTTCAACATCTCTTCGGTCCTCAGGCGGACGCGAAAATCGATGCACTCCATTCGCTGCTCCTCTCGGCGAGACAGGGCCGCCCTTCGCGTGTGTCCCCGCCGGTTCGACCTCGGCGGCCCGGCGGGCAGTCCCGATTCTACGCCCGGGGCCGCGCGCGCCGCGACGTGTGACCGGCCGGCCGGACGGGTAGGACGTGCCCGCCCAAGCGGACGCCCCCGTGGGCGCCCCACGCCACGAGGGAGGACCACGTGAAGAAGCTTCCCGAACAGCTCCTCGACCTGCTCCAGGGCGGTCACAACATCTGGGTCGCGACCGTCGCGCCCGACGGCACCCCGAACGTGTCGATCAAGGGCTCCGGGGCCCTGCTCGACGACGGTCACCTCTACTTCGCGGACATGTTCTCGCACAAGACGCGCGAGAACCTCGAGCACGACGCCCGCGTCGCGGTCGGCATCCACGACCCCGACCGCAAGATCGCGCTGCAGGTCAAAGGCCGCGCCGAGCTCGTCGACCACGGAGAGCTCTTCGACCAGGTCGGCGAGCGCCTGGCACCCCTCTCGGCCAAGCTCGACCTGCCGCCGGTCAAGTACGTCGTCAAGATCGAGGTCGAGTCGATCTGGGACATGGGGCCGGGCCCGCACGCCGGCCTCGAGCTCGACTAGGCCACGCACGCCCGAGCGGTGACGACGAGGCGCCGCGGCGCCGGGCGGCGGCGGACGCCCGCCGCCGCCCGGCGCGGTTTGCTAGACTCTGGCTCCGATGGCGGTACCAACGACGCGGCCCCGACGCCTGCGGCGGCCGCGCCTTCGGAGGGAGAGGGCAATGATCGAGCAGTTCCGCAGGGCGCTCGTGCTGGCACCGCACACCGACGACGGCGAGTTCGGCTGCGGAGGCACCATGGCCCGCCTGCTCGAAGACGGCACCGAGGTCTTCTACGCCGCCTTCAGCACCGCGGCCAAGTCGGTGCCGGCCGGCTTTCCGCGCGACATCCTGCGTACCGAGGTGCGCCAGGCGACCGCGATCATCGGGCTCGATGAGCCCCACCTGCTCATCTACGACTTCGAGGTGCGCACCTTCCCCACCGTGCGTCAGGACATCCTCGAAGAGATGATCGTCCTGCAGCAGCAGCTCAACCCCGACTGCGTCTTCCTGCCGGCGCTGGTCGACCTGCACCAGGATCACAAGACGATCGCCGAGGAGGGCCTGCGCGCCTTCAAGCGCACCACGGTGCTCGCCTACGAGATCCCCTGGAACAACCTCAACTTCTCGCAGCAGGCCTACGTGCGGCTCGAAGAGCGGCACGTGCAGAAGAAGATCGATGCCCTGGCCTGCTATCGCTCGCAGGCGCAGCGCAACTACGTGCGCGAGGACTACATCCGCAACGTCGCCCTCACCCGCGGCATCAACGTCGGCTGTGAGCACGCCGAGGTCTTCGAGGTGTACCGCTGGATCATGTAGCGGCCGGCGCGCGCGCCCGCATCGTGCCGCCGGCGGCGGGCGGCCCGCGCGACGGCGCCCCGCCGGCTAGCGGCGCGCGACCACGAACTGGAACGGCGCGCCGCCGTCGAGCAGCGACAGCGCCTTGCCGTCGCCGACGATCAGCCAGCCGTGCCAGCGGCCGACGAGGTCGAGCCGCACGGTGCCGGTGAAGAGTCGGTAGGCGCCGGGCCGCAGGGTCAGGCCGGTGACCGAGCCCATGTCGCGGGGCTGGTCGGCCGGTCCCCGCGCGACCAGCGTGACGATCGCCCAGTGGCCCGTCTCGGCGCCGTCGTTGCGCAGCGTGAACGACGCCTTCACGGTCTGCCCCTTGCGATAGGGGCCGGGCGTGAGCTGCACGGGCCCGATCACATCGAGCTTGGCGGCGCCGCGCGGCGCGTCGGGACCGGTCCAGGGGGCCGACGTCGCGCTCGTAGCGACCGAGCCGCCGGCCACGGCCACGAGCTGCGTCCCCGGGTAGTAGAAGTCGACGATCCAGCCGGCCGTCATGCCGCGCGCCGCCCAGTACTGCGAACCCCACTGCGTCATGTGGCCGCCGTCGGTCGGCGCGCTCGAGTAGTCGCCGGCGTAATACGACGACTCGAAGATCTGGCCGTCGCGGGTCATGGCCGTGCCCCACATGCTGTCGACGGCGTCCCAGTAGCGCTGGCCGTAGTCCCAGTCCATGTAGACCTGGTAGTTGGTCGTGTCGTCGACGTCGGCGCCCCAGGCGGCGACGTCGGGCAGCTTCGTCGGATGCGTCGCCCAGTACCAGGCGTAGTCCTTCACGGCGAGCGCCCCCGCGCGCAGCGCCTCGTCGGAGAAGGCGGACGGCGGGGCCCACTCATGCGACAGGACGCGCACGCAGTAGGTGCGAAAGTCGACGGTGTCGACGCCGACGATCACACCGCTCGGGTCGTTGGCCGGGAAGCGGCGGGCCACCTTGATGGTCGCGGGCGGCGTGAGAGTGGCCGCCGGGGTCGCGCTCGCCGCCGTGCCGCTCGACGCCGCAGCCGGCTGCGGCGCGGCGAGCAGAGCGGTACCGAGAACGCCCAGCAGCAGCGCGGCAGCGAGCGAAAGAGCCGCCGGAAGCAGACGGACACGTGGCGTCGCACGCCGGCGCGACGAGCGCCACCCATCAGCGGTCCTGCGCAGGCCCAAGAGCGCCGGCTCCTTTCGTGCCGTGGTGCACCAGCCCGGCTGCGCCGGGCCCTGCTGATTATGGCGTCCCCGGTAGCGCTCCGGCAACCGCGCCGCTGCGGGCGCCATCCGCGGAGCAGGTAGAATGGCGCCGATGAAGCTCCTCGTCGTGGCGAATCCGTACCCGCCCATGGCCAGCGCCGGCACGAACCGCGTCGTGCGCTTCCTGCGGCACCTGCCCGAGCACGGCTGGGACCCCGTCGTGCTGACCGCCCGGGCGCGCGGTCCGGTGCCGGAGCCGCCCGGCGTGCCGGTCGTGCGCGCCCCGGTGGGCCTGCCCCAGCGACTGCTGGCCGGCGGCCCACGCCGGGCGAAGGTCAACGCCTGGATAGGCGTGCCCGACCCCTACATGTCGTGGGTGCCGGCGGCCGTCGTCCGCGGCCGCCGCCTGCTGGCCGGCGGCCGGTTCCAGGCCATCTTCTCGAGCTCCCCGCGGCCGAGTGTGCACCTGGTCGCGGCGTCGCTCGCGAGCAGCAGTGGGCTGCCCTGGCTGGCCGACTTTCGCGACCCGTGGACGACCTACCGGTACCGCACGTACGCGTCGAGCGCCCACCGGGCGCTCGACGCCCGCCTCGAGGCCTGGGCCATGCGCCGCCCCGCGATCGTCACGGCCATCAACCGGCCGATCGCCGACGACCTCGCCGGCCGGCACTCGCGACTCGGCGGACGCACTCACGTGCTGCCCAACGGCTTCGATCGCTCCGAGGCGGCCGACCACGTCGACCTGGGCCCCGGCTTCTGGTTCGTCCACACCGGCCGGCTGTACGGACGCGACGCCCAGGTGCGCTCGTTCCTGGCCGGCCTGGCCGCACTGCCCGCCGACGTGCGGGCCCTGTTCGTCGGCATCGACGGCGCGCGGATCGACGCCGAGGCGCGACGGCTGGGCGTGGCCGACCGGCTGCGCTTCGAGCCGTTCGTGCCGCACGCCCGCGCCCTGGGCTGCCAGCGGGCCGCCGACGCCCTGCTGCTCGTGAACGGCCGCGGGCCCGAGTCGATGTCGAGCAAGGTGTTCGAGTACCTGCAGTCCGGACGTCCGGTCTTTGCGATCTCGCCGATCCCCTCGGCAGCCCGCGACCTCTTCGCCGAGGTGGGCGGCGCCACGTGCGTGACGCCGGACGAGCCACTGGCGGGGCCACTCGCGGCATTCGTCGCGGCCGCCCGCGAGGGCCGCGCGCCGACGGCCGCGCCCGAAGCCCTCGCCCGCTACGAGATGACGGCGCTCACCGCGGGCCTTGCCGACCTGCTCGACGGTCTCGTCGGGAGAGTGTCGTGAGGCTGCTCACCGTCTCGCACCTCTACCCGTGGCCCGGCGAGCGGCGCCACCTGTTCGTGCACGACCAGGTCCTCGCCCTGAGCGACCTGGGCGTGCAGACCCGCGTCGTCTCGCCCACCCCATGGGCGCCGCGGCTGCTGTGGCGCGACCCGCGGCAGCGCCGCCGCGGCCGCAAGCCCGCCCATGCCGAGCTCGACGGCGTCGCCGTCGACTACCCGCGTGTGCTGCAGTTGCCGCGGCGCGTGCTCTTCGATCGACTCGCCGACCTCGCCTATCCGCGCGTGCGGCTGCTGCCCGCCGCCCACGACCGCGACGTCGACCTCGTGCACGCCCATCAGGCCCTGCCCGACGGGGCGCTCGCGGCGCGCCTCGCGCGCGACCTCGGCGTGCCGTACGTCGTGACCGTGCACGGCGCCGACGTCTACCAGCACCTGCGCGCCGGCGGCGAGACCGCCCGGCGCGCCCGCACGACGCTCGGCGAAGCGGCCGCCGTCATGGCCGTGTCGAGCGCCGTCGCCCGCCTGCTGGCCAGCGCCGTCGCCCCCGAACGACTCACCGTCGTGGCCAACGGCACGTCGGGGCTCGACGCACCCGTCGAGCCCGCCCTCGACGTCCTGCCCGGTGAGCCGCTCGTGCTGACCGTGGGCTATCTGATCGCCCGCAAGGGCACGGCGCACCTGATCGACGCGGTGCGCCTGCTGCGCGACGACGGCCGCAGCGTGCACCTGGCGATCGTCGGCGAGGGCCGCCTGCGGGCCGCCCTCGCCGCCCAGGCGGCGGCGCAGGGCGTGAGCGACCGCGTGCACTTTCTCGGCCAGCTCCCCCACGAGCGCGTCCTCGCGCTCATGGCGCGCGCCCAGCTCTTCGCTCTGCCGAGCTGGGACGAAGCCTTCGGCCTCGTCTACACCGAAGCGATGACGCAGGGCACGCCGGTGCTCGCCACGCGCGGCGAGGGGCCGGCCGATTTCATCGAGGACGGCGTCAGCGGCTTTCTCGTGCCTCCCCGTGACGGAGCCGCGCTCGCCCGGGTCATAGCGCGGGTGTTCGACGAGCCCCAGGCGGCCGCCGCCGTGGGGCGCGCCGGCCGCGACGTCGCCCGCGGGTTCACCTGGCGGCGCAACGCCGCGACGACGCTCTCGGTGTACGAGCGCGCGGTCGCGACTCGGGGGCGACGTGGCTGAGCGCGCGCTACCCGCGGCGCCACGCCCCGGCCACGGCCTCTGGACGGCGGCCGTGATGGTGCTCGCCGTCGCCCTGACCGTGGCGCTCACCGCCTTCGTCGCCCGCGGTCACGCGCCCCTCCTGCACGCCGCCGTCGCCCTCGCGGTGCCGGTGATCGCCGGGCTCGCGCTGCTGCTCGTCGCCACCCGCCGGCGGCTGGCCCGCGTCCGTGTCGGCCGGCTCCTCGTGATCGGCCTGATCGCGCTGCCCGGCCTCGCCGTGATCGGCCCCGCCGTCGCCCTGCCCCATGCCCGGCAGCTCTTCGCGGCGCGCGTCCTCACCGCCCTGGTCGGCTACGGGGGTCTCATCTGGCTGATCCTCACGCGCCGCCGTCTGCGGTTCGAGGCCGCCACGTTCGTCTGGCTGTACGTCGCCTGGCTCTGCTGGCTGCTCATCACGGTCGCGTGGGCGCCCTACCCGGGGTCCGCGCCGCACTACCTGTTCCAGTTCGTGAGCCTCGGCGCGATCGGCTTCGCCACGGCCTGCGCCGGCCTCACGCGGCGGCGCCTCGTCTGGCTGGTGCGCCTGCTCGGCGCCGTCTACGGCCTCTCGCTGCTGATCGGCCTCGCCGAGTGGCGCCTGCACGTCCACCTGCCGAGCGCCTCGCCCACCTACGCCCATCACGGCAAGACGGCCGGTTACTTCTTCAACACCAACGACTTCGGCACGTACCTGGCCTTCTGCTGGCCGTTCGTGCTCCTGCTGCCCGGGCTGTTGCGACGGCGGCGGGTCCTCGTGCTCACGGTGCTGACCCTGCTCGTCACGCTCTTCGTGCTGCGCTACACGACGTCGCGCACCAGCGTGATCGCGATCGGGCTCGAGACGGTCGTCGTCGGCCTCGCGGTCGCCCGCCGGTCCGGCCGGCGAGCGCGTACGGCGGCGACCGTGCTGGTCGTGATCGTCCTGATCGGCGTGGCGCTCGCCCTCACCGGTCGCTTCGGCAGCGCGCTGAGCGCCACCAACCTGGTGAGCCAGGTGCGCAGCGGGCAGGGCAGCGGCGGGGTACGCACCGAGCTGCAGACGGCCGGGCTCCGCGCCGGCAGCACGCGCTTGTTCCTCGGCGTCGGGCCCGGCAACGCCGAACCGCTGGTCGCGGCCGAGAACCCGACGTTCACCATCTTCAACCTGCACGACTGGTGGCTCGAGGTGTTCGTCGACGGCGGCCTGCCGGCGCTCCTCATCTTCCTCACCATGTTCCTGCTCCTGCTGCGGGCCATGGTGCGGGTCGAGCGGTACGCCCGCGACCCCCTGGTGCGTTACCTGGGCGCCGCCACGGCGGTCGCGCTGGTCGGCTTTCCCATCGCCATCGTCGGGCCCAGCACCGCGATCCTCTTCCCGCCCCTGGCCGTGATCCTCGGGCTCGCCGTCGCCGTCCTGATCCGCGCCCGCCGCGACGACGCCGCGGCGGCCCTGGTCGCCGCGACCTCACCCTCGGCCGGACCCGCGCCGGACTTGCTAGACTCAGGGGCGGTCCCGGCCGGCGGCGTGCTTCGCTGCGCCCCGCAGGCTCTTCCCCCGGCGAACGGACGCCCAGAAGGAGCTGGAGCCTCGTGACGGCGAGCGAGCCCATCAAGGTCGTGCACCTGAGCGTCGTGCACCCGCCCGACGACGCCCGCATCTACGAGCGCGAGTGCCGCACGCTGGCCGACGCCGGCTACGACGTGACCTATCTCGTCCCCGGCGCGACGCCGCGGCGCGACGACCACGGGGTCCGCCTGGCGCCGCTCCCGATGCGACGCCGCTCACGTCGCTTTCTGAGCGTGCCCGACGTGATCGCCGCCCTGCGCGGCATCCGCCCCTTCGTCGTGCACACGCACGATCCGGAGCTGCTCACGCTCTATCCACTGCTGCGGCCCTTCGTGCCGCGCCTCGTCCACGACATGCACGAGTTCCTGCGCGAGCAGGTGGCCTCGAAGGAGTACATCGCGCCGCGCCTGCGACCCTACGTGGCGACCGCGAGCGCGCAGGCGCAGCGCGCCCTCACGCTGCTCGCCGACGGCGTCGTCGGCGCGGCCGACGCCGTGCTCGACGACCTCGGCCCGCGCCGCATCCCGACCCTCGTCGCGCCCAACTACCCGCGGCTCGCACACTTCGAAGGCGCCGAGCCGTTCGCCGAGCTTGCCGACGACCCCCGCCTGCGCCTCGTCTACATCGGCGCGCTCTCGAACAACCGCGGCGTGACGCTCATGCTCGACGTGATGGCGCGGCTCGATCCCGACGAGGCCCTGCTCCTGCTCGGCGGCCGGTTCGCCTCGGCCGCGGTCGAAGCCGAGACGATGACCCGCATCGCCGGCCTCGACGACCGGGTGCGCTTTCTCGGCCGCGTGGGACGCGCCGACGTTCCTCGCTACCTGGCGTCGGCCGACGTCGTCTGGACGGCGAGCCGGCCGAGCGTGCAGTACTCGCGGCCGACCGTGGCGACCAAGGTCTTCGAGGGGGCGGCCGTGGGCCTGGCCGCCCTCGCGAGCGACCTGCCCGGCCGCGAGATCATTCGCGACGAGGGCTTCGGCATCCTCGTCCCGCCCGGCGTCGAGGGTCACCTCGAGGGCGTGCGCCGCTTGATCGCCGATCGCGCGGCGACGGCCGAGATGGGCGCGCGCGGGCGCGCCGCGGTGCGCCGCGCCTATTCGTGGGAGGCGCTCAGCGAGAGGTTCCTCGACTTCTACGCACGGGTCTGCGCGCCGACCCGCGACGAGGCGGCGCGCGCATGAGGATCCTCTACTTCCATCAGTACTTCGCCACCCGCGAGAGCGCGACCGGCACCCGCTCGCTCGAGCTCGCCCGGCGCTTCGTGGCGCGCGGCCACGAGGTCACCATCGTGAGCAGCGTCGCACAGCTCCCGCCCGGCGACGGCCGCGGCCCCCGCCTGCTCGGCCGCGATCGCATCGACGGCATCGACCTGGTCCTGCTCAACGTGCCCTACTCGAACTACTTCTCGACGCCGCGCCGACTGGCGGCCTTCGTCGCCTTCACGGCGGGCGCCTGCCTGGCCGGGCCGCTGCTGCCGCGACCCGACGTCGTGTTCGCCTCGTCGACGCCGCTCACCATCGGCCTGCCGGGCCTGCTCACCGCCCGCCTGCGGCGCGTGCCGTTCGTCTTCGAGCTGCGCGACCTGTGGCCCGACGTGCCGATCGCCATCGGCGCCCTGCGCTCGCCGCCGCTGATCGTCGCCGCGCAGGCGCTGGAGCGCCTGCTCTACCGCGGCGCGAGCCGCATCGTCGTGCTGAGCGAGGCGAGCCGCGACGCGCTGCTCGCCATGGGCGTGCCGGCCGCGCGACTCGTCTTCGTACCGAACGCCTGCGACCTCGACCTCTTCTCGCCCGACCACGTCGACCGCGAGTTCCGCGCCCGCCACGGCCTCGAGGGCAGGTTCGTCGCCCTCTACAGCGGCGCGATGGGCCGGGCCAACGGCCTCGACCAGCTCGTCGACGCGGCCGCCGCCCTGCGCGCCGCCGGGCGCGACGACGTCGCCTTCGTCGCGATCGGCGACGGCGGCCGGCGGCCGCACATGGAGGAGCGCGTCCGCGCGCTCGGTCTCGACAACGTGCTCGTCCTGCCGCCGCTGCCCAAGGCGCGCCTGGCCGGCGTGGTGGGCGCCGCCGACGTCACGCTCACCCTGTTCGCGCCGCACCCGGCCTTCGAGACCAACTCGCCCAACAAGTTCTTCGACTCGCTGGCCGCCGGCCGGCCGGCGATCGTCAATCTCGACGGCTGGCTGCGCCGGGTGGTCGAGCAGGAGCGCGCCGGCGCCTGGGTGCCGGCCGGCGACGGCGAGGCGCTCGCCGCCACGCTCGCGGCGCTCGCCGACGAACCCGGCGTGGTGGCCGCGATGGGCGCCGGCGCGCGCCGCCTGGCGGAGCGCGACTTCAGCCGCGACGAGATGGCGGCGCGGCTCTGCGACGCGCTCGAAGACGCGGTGCGCGACGGCGGCGGCGTGACCGCGAGCGGCGCCGGGCGGGAGGGGCGGCGATGACGACGTCATCGCCGCCCCTCCCGCCGTTCCCGCCGCTCGCGGTCACGCCGCACCCCGACGGCTTCTACGAGCGCCGCGGCAAGCGCCTGCTCGACCTGGCCGTCGCCGGCGCCGGCACCGTGGCGGCGGCGCCGCTCCTGGCCGCCCTCGCGGCGACCGTGTACGTCACGAGCGGACGGCCGGTGCTGTTCGTGCAGGAACGGGTCGGCAAGGCAGGCGTGCGGTTCGGCATGCTCAAGTTCCGCTCGATGATCCCCGACGCGGTCGAGCACGGCGCCGGCCTCTACGTCGAGGAGGGCGACGAGCGCATCACCTGGGCGGGGCGCTGGATGCGCGCCGCCAGCCTCGACGAGCTGCCCCAGCTCCTCAACGTGCTCAAGGGCGACATGAGCGTCGTGGGGCCGCGCCCCAACGTGCCCATGGTCGTCGCCGAGCACCGCGAGCGCTTCGCCCGCATCCTGCAGGTCAAGCCGGGCCTGACCGGCCTCGTCGCGGTCAACGGCCGCAACCGTTTGCGGCGCTCGGAGATGCTCGACTGGGATGAGCGCTACGTCGCCACGCTCGGCCTGCGCACCGACCTCGGCGTCATCCTGCGCACCATCCCGACCGTACTGCTGCGCAGAGGCTCGACCAACGACGCGCCACGCGAGTTCCTCGAAGACCTCGCGGCCGCCGACCGGCCCTGAGCACGGCCGCCTGGTCCCCGCCGGCGGTCGCGCCACGCAGGCGCGTGGGGTAGGATGCGCCGATGATCGCCCGCACCCCGGCCATCCTCGGCGGCGAGGCCGCCTTCGCCGAGCGCGTCCACCTGCTGCGCCCGACCCTGCCGGCGTTCGAGCGGCTCGAGCCGACCCTGCGCCAGGTGTACGCGTCGGGACTCGTCACCAAGGGCCGGGTGCTGGCCGACTACGAGCGGGCGCTCGCCGACCACCTCGGCGTGCGCCACGCCGTGGGCGTGTCGTCGTGCACCGCCGGTCTCATGCTCGTGTTCGACCGCTTCCGCGGCACGCGGATCGTGCTGCCCAGCTTCACCTTCATGGCGACCGCCATGGCGGCCGTCTGGGCCGGCCTCGAGCCGGTCTTCGCCGACATCGACCCCGACACCTGGTGCCTGAGCCCGGCCGCCGCCGAGGCCGCGCTGACGAGCGACACCGCCCTGGTCGCGCCGGTCCACGTGTTCGGCGTGCCGGCCGACACCGACGCCTTCGACGACCTCGCTCGCCGGCGCGGCGTCGCTGTGGTCTACGACGCGGCCCACGGCTTCGGCGCCCGGCGCGACGGCGCCCCGGTCGGCCGTCAGGGTCTTGCCCAGGTCTTCAGCACGTCGCCCACCAAGCTCCTGATCACCGGCGAGGGCGGGGTCGTCGCGACCGACGACGACGCGCTCGCCGAGCGCGTCGTCGTCGGTCGCGAGTACGGCAACCCCGGCAACTACGACGCGCTCTTCGCCGGTCTCAACGCCCGCCTGCCCGAGGCCAGCGCGCTGCTCGGCCTCGAGGGCCTCGAGCTGCTCGAGGCCGAGGCCGAGCGCCGCAACGAGCTCGCCGGCGTCTACCGCGGCCTGCTCGGCGACCTGCCGGGGCTCGCGTTCCAGCGCGTGCGTCCCCAGGACCGCCCCTCGTTCAAGGACTTCTCGATGCGTGTGCGCGCCGACGGCTTCGGCCTCACCCGCGACCAGCTCGCCGCCGCGCTCGACGCCGAGGGGGTCGACACGCGCGCCTACTACGTGCCACCTGTCCATCGCCTTACGGCCTTCGCCGCGGCCGGCCCCGGATTCGAGGAGCGTCTGCCCGAGACGACCCGGCTGTGCGACGAGGTGATCACGCTGCCGGCCTACGGTCGCCTTCAGACCGGCCACGTCGAACGCATCGCCGCGTGTATCATTGCCCTGCATGAGCAGGCGCCGCAGGTGCGGCGCAGGCCCGCGTCAAGCTGAGGGTTGCGTCGCGCCCCACGGGGGCGCGGCAGCGCCGGCCCCACGACGGAGGAGACCGTGACCGACGACCGCTACGACATCGAGCTCGGCGAGTACCTGCGCGGCCTGCTGCACTGGTGGTGGCTCGTCGTGGCGCTCGCCGTCCTCGGAGCAGTGCTCGGGGCCGGGCTCACGCTGGCCCAGCACAAGACCTACGTCGCCGCGGCGTCGGTCTACCTCGGTCAGCCGACCGACGCGTCGGGCGCCTCGATCAGCGCGCTCAACACCGACCCTCGGGCGGCGGCGGCGATCGGCGAGTCCGACAGCACGATCCGTCTCGTCGTCGGCCAGATCGGGATGGGCGAGACGGCCGGGCGGCTGCGTGCCGGCCTGACGATCCAGGCGCCGCCGGCGGCGGTCAAGTCGGCGGTCGCGCCGATCAACGTCACCACCATCTCGGTCACCGACGTACGCAGGGCACGGGCGGTCGCCGCGGCCAATGCCATCGCGGCCGTCGTCGTGCAGAAGCTGGCCGTCTACAACACAGCCAAGATCGCCCTGCTGACGGCCCAGGTGACGGCCGACGACAGGCGCATCGCCCAGCTGCAGTCGGCCAGCGACACGGCGCGACGGGCGCTCGCGGCGATCGCGGCCGGCGGCGGGTCGGCCGATACCCGGGCCATGGCGAGCGCCCCCTACCTCGCGATCTCCCAGTCGGCGTCGAGCGAGCTGCAGACGCTCCTCGACGACCGCCGCACCGATGGGCTGACCCTGCTCGTCGCGCGCAACGTCGAGCAGCCGTCGATCATCGCGCGGGCGGCGCTGCCGTCGCTCCCCCAGGCGCGGCCGCTGCGACTCGACACGGCCGCCGGCCTGGCGGTCGGTATCGTCGTCGGCCTGATCGCGGCCGCGGCGCTCGAGTGGCGCCGGCGCGAGCGCCGCGGCGCCGTCGCCGCCTAATCCCAGGCGCGGTAGAGGTCGGGCCGGCGGTGAGCCAGCGCCGGGAGCTGCCGCCTGACGCGCTCGAGCGCCGCCAGGTCGAGGTCGGCCTGGCAGAACCCCACGCCGTCGGGCGCGACCGCGAGCACGACGCCCCAGGGATCGACGATCATGCTGCGCCCGTGCGAGGGCCGGCCGTCGGCGTACTCGCCCCACTGGCCGGCGGCGGCGACGAAGCAGCCGTTCTCGACGGCGCGCGCCCGCAGCAACACCTCCCAGTGGTCGCGACCGGTGGCCTCGGTGAAGGCCGACGGCACGAGCAGCACCTGCGCGCCGTGTGTGGCGAGCGCCCGGTAGAGCTCGGGAAAGCGCAGGTCGTAGCAGATCGTGAGGCCGACCGTGACGTCGTCGACCGTCGCGGTCACGAGGTCGGCGCCGGCGGCGAGATCGTCGGACTCGCGGTAGACCCGCTCCCCCGCGACCGCGTCGAACAGGTGGATCTTGCGGTAGACGGCGGCGGCCGCGCCGTCGGGGTCGAACAGCACGCTTGCATTGAAGGGCAGGTCGGCGCCCTCGCGAGCTTCGTAGATCGAGCCGGCCAGCACGTAGACGCCGAGCTCGGCGGCGAGGGCGCCGAGGGCGGCGTTGCTGGGGCCGTCGAGCGGCTCGGCGGCCCCAGCCGACTCGGTCCGTCCGCCCTTGAACGCCCAGGTCTCGGGCAGCACGACGAGGCGCGCGCCGGCCGCCGCTGCGGCGCGCACGAGCCGGGTCGCTACGGCGACGTTGTCGGCCTTGTCGGACCGCGAGTTCATCTGTACGCAGGCGACCCTCACGAGGCCGCTCCTTTCGGTCGCGTCGCGGGCGGCGCCCGGCTCGCGCGCGGAGCGCCGCCATCCAGTATGCACGACCGGCAACGCCAGGCGGAAGGGCCCAGTTGACGGACGTGGTAGAATCCCCGGCACGATGAGGAAGGCTCTCGTCACTACGACCGCCTGGCTCTGGCGCGCCTAGCGCGCCCTCTCTGACACCCCCTGCGGGCACTCGCCCGCCCCGCCCCGATCAGCGCCCCCGTCTCGGCCTGCCCGAAACGCGGCCTGAACCCCTCGAACCCGAGGATCGAAACGACCGGCCCAGTGCCGCTCACGGAACGTAAGGAGGTGCGTCATGCAGAAGAAGTACCTGTTGGGCGAAGAGAGGATCCCGCGGCGCTGGTACAACATCGCGCCGGACTTCCCGGAGCCGCCGGCGCCGCCACTGCACCCCGGCACCGGACAGCCGGCCGGCCCCGACGACCTGGCCGCGTTCTTCCCCATGGGGCTGATCGCCCAGGAAGCGTCGATGGACCAGTACGTCGACATCCCCGAGGAGATCCGCGACATCTACCGGATCTGGAGGCCGACGCCGCTCGTCAGGGCGAACGGCTTCGAGAAGGCTCTGGGGCTGCCCGACGACGTGCGCATCTTCTTCAAGTTCGAGGGCGTGAGCCCCTCGGGCTCGCACAAGTCCAACACGGCGGTCGCGCAGGCCTACTACAACCGTGAGGCCGGCATCAAGCGCATCGCCACCGAGACGGGCGCCGGCCAGTGGGGCAGCGCGCTGTCCATGGCCTGCCAGATCTTCGGCATCGACCTCACCGTCTACATGGTCAAGGTGAGCTACTTCCAGAAGCCCTACCGCCGCGTGCTCATGGAGCTGAACGGGGCGACGGTCTTCCCGAGCCCGACCGAGCACACCGAGACCGGCCGCAAGGTCCTGGAGGCCGACCCCGACAGCCCCGGCAGCCTGGGTCTCGCCATCTCCGAGGCGGTCGAGGACGTCATGGGCCACCCCGGCTCGAAGTACTCGCTCGGCAGCGTACTCAACCACGTGCTGCTGCACCAGACGGTGATCGGCGAGGAGGCGCTCGAGCAGGTCGCCGATGCCGACGCCTACCCGGACGTGGTGATCGGCTGCGTCGGCGGCGGCTCGAGCTTCGCCGGCATCGCCTTCCCGTTCATGCGCGAGACCCTGGCAGGCAGGGCCAAGACGCGCTTCGTCGGGGTCGAACCCACGGCCTGCCCGTCGCTCACCAAGGGCGTCTTCACCTACGACTTCGGCGACGTCTCCCAGACCACGCCGCTGCTCAAGATGTACACGCTCGGCCACGACTTCATGCCGGCAGGCATCCACGCCGGCGGACTGCGCTACCACGCCATGGCGCCGCTCATCAGCCACGCCTATCACCTCGGGCTCATGGAGGCCGTGGCGCTGCCCCAGACCAGCGTCTTCGGGGCGGCCCGCACGTTCACGCAGACCGAGGGCATCGTGCCGGCTCCCGAGTCGGCCCACGCGATCCTCGCGGCGCAGAACGAGGCGCTCGCCGCCAAGGCCGAGGGCAAGCCCAGGACCATCCTGTTCAACCTCACCGGGCACGGCCTCCTCGACCTCGGCGCCTACGAGCAGTTCCTCGCCGGCAAGCTCGAGGACTACGACCACCCCGAAGAGGCGATCAAGGTCGCGATGACGCACGTGCCCTCGGCCTGACCCGGCGGGCGAGCAGGGCTGCGAGCCGGCGGGGGGCGCACAAGCGCCCCCCGCCGGCATTTGGTACCATCCTCGGGTCATCGGTGTGTGCGGCGAGCGTGTCCAGCGCTCCTGCCGCCGACCGTTTGCAGACTCGTGTCGTCGATCGACTCCGTCGCGCGCCTGGCAGACAGGGAGGCCATGCCCGACCTCAGAATCTACCGCGTGGCCCTGCTCATCGCCGTCCTTCTCGCCGCCGGCGCGCTCGTCGCCCTGCGGCCCCCTCAGGCGATCACCGTCTCGACCCAGCCCACGGTGTTCGACCCGCAGGCCGCGGCCGGCGACCTCAGGGCGCTCGCGAACGACTTTCCCGGACGGGTCGCCGGCTCGGCCGCCGACCGCCGGGCGGCGAGCTGGGTCGCGGCCCAGCTCGCCGCCGACGGCCTGCAGACCCACGTCGATGCGTTCTCCGGCGAGGCCGCCGGCCGCCGCGTCGGCCTGGCGAACGTCTGGGCGGTCTCGACCGGCACGGCCGCCGGCACGATCGTCGTGCTGGCGCCACGCGACTCGCCGCCGGGCGCCACCCAGGGCGCGAACGACGACGCGTCGGGCACGGCCTGCCTGCTCGAGCTGGCGTCGGTGTTCGCCGGCAGCGCCCACCTCCATCCCATCGTCTTCGTGTCGACCGACGGTGACACGAACGGCGCCCTCGGGGCGCACGAGTTCCTTACGCGCCACCGCGACCTCGGGATCCTGGCCGTCGTGGTGCTGCGCCGCGTGGCCGGCCGTGACGTGCGCAGCATCACGCTCAACGGCTGGAGCGCCCAGCCCCTGCTCGCGCCGCCCTGGCTGTGGGGACTCGCCGAGGCCTCCGGGCGGGCGGGCGCAGGCCTGCGCACGCCACTGCCGCCCGTGACCACCCAGCTCGTGCGGCTCGCCGTGCCGAGCGGCGGCGGAAGCCAGGGACCCTTCGTCGCGGCGGGGCTGCCCGCCATCGAGCTGTCGGCGCCCGGAACGGCCGTGCCCGCTGTCGGCGACACGCTCGACACCGTCTCCACCGACACGCTGCTGCGCAGCGGCCGCGCCGCCGAGGTGCTGGTCGCCAGCCTCGACGCCGCGCCGACGCCGCTGGCCACGAGCGGTCAGACCATCTTCTTCTCGCGCTTCCGGCAGCTCTCGGGCGGCTTTCTGGTCTGGATCCTGGTCGTCCTCACGACACCACTCGCCGTCGTGTCCGCCGTGCTCGCCAGCCGCGCGGTGCGCCGACGGCTGCCACTGCGCCACGCCGTGGTCCGCCTGGCGCTGCGCGCGGCGCCCTGGCTGCTCACCCTGGCACTCGTGTACCTCGCCAGCCTGCTCGGCCTGCTGCCGGGCGGCTTCGGCGCCGCCGTCTCACCCGACGCGCTCGTGAGCCATGCGCCGCACTACCTGCGAGTGCTCCTGATCCTGCTGTTCCTCGCCGTCACCTACCACTACGCGATGGCGATCGAGCACCGCCTCGCGCGGCGCTTTCCCGCCGAGACCGAGGCGATCGTGACGGTCGCCCACCTCGCCCTGCTCCTGGTCGCCCTGGCCATGCTGGCCATCAACCCCTTCTCCCTCGCCCTCGTCCTGCCGGCCGCGCTGCTCTGGCCGATCGCGCGGCGCGGTCCCTGGCCGCGCTCCGCCCTGCCCGTCTGGGCCGGGCTCGCGGTGGTCGCGGCGTCGCTCGTCTACCTGGGCGACCGGCTGCACCTGGGCTGGGACGTCTGGTGGTACTTCTTCCTGCTCCTCGAGACGCGCACGATCCCTGTACCGGCGGTCATCCTGGCCGTGATCTTCGCCGCCTCGACCGCCCTGCTCAGCCACGAGCTCCACGTGCCGCGGACGGCCGAGCATGGTGCGACCGACGGCGCGCCCCGCCTGCAACGGGCGGGGCGCGCCGCGACCAGATGGCGTCTGCGTGAGCGCGCGCCGGCGTCGCAGGAGCGGTCGCACTGACAGACCCCGGAGACGCGGACGGGCCGGCCGCCTGTCGGCGGCCGGCCCGTCCGTTCTCGTGCGAGCTCGGGTCCTGGTCGAGCCCGGCGCTACTCCTCGTCCTGCGAGAGCGACTCGTCGAGCGTCTCGGCGATGTCGTTGTCGACCGGGACGTCGACCACGCGTGGCACCGGCTTCTCGCCGGAGTCGCGGGCGAGCAGGGCGGCCTCGCCGCTCATCATCGCGTCGAACGCCTTGGCCTTGAGCCGGGCGCGCGTCTCCTCGATGCGGCGCCGCATCTCGGCCTGGTCGATCGCCGCCGGCGCAGGCTCCTGAGCCGCTGCTTCGGGCGTAGCCGCGGGAGCCTCGGCGACGGGCGCCGCGGCTTCGGGCGCGATCGCGAACTCGTCGGCCTCGGCCGGCGGCTCGGGCGCCTCGGCAGGCTCGGCGGGCGCCACAGCCTGCTCGGCGACCGGCGCCGGCTCGGCCTCGGCGACCGGGGGCTCGGGCGCGACGGGCGCCTCGGGCTCGACCGGCGGCTCGGCGGGCGCGACCGGCTCGGCTGCGGTAGCGAACGCCGGAGCGGCGGGCGCCTCTGCGACCAGAGTCTCGGGGACCTCGACCGGCGTGGCTGGCGCCTCGGCCTCGGCAGGCATGGTCGGCGCCTCGGCCTCGGCAGGCATGGTCGGCGCCTCGGCCTCGGCCGGCTCTTGTGACGGCTCGGCGGTCACGGCGGGCTCGGCGTACTGCGGCTCGAAGGTGGCGGGCACGGGATCGGCCGTCCAGATGTCGTGCGGCGCTGCGGACGGCGTGACCGGGACGGGAGGCGCAGGATACGCAGCCGCCTCGGGAACCGGCGAAGCCTCGAAGGGCGCCGGCGCGGCCGGCTGTTCGAAGCCCGTCGGCTCGACGGGTGCCTCGGGCGTCTCAGCGACCGGCGTCTCGGCGACCGGCGTCTCGGCGGCGGACTCCTCGGCGGCCGGCGTCTCGGGCTCACTCGGTCCGGATGCGACCTCGGCCGGCGTCTCGGGCTCGCTCGCTTCGGGTGCGACGTCGGCCGGCACAGCCGCCTCGGTCATGTCGAGAGGGGCACTGGCGCCGGAGTCGAGCTGGTCGGGGTCGAGCGCCGACACGCCTGTGGCACCGCCCAGCTCCGCCTCGAGCATCGCATGGCCACCGGCACCGGGATCGGGCTGCGCACGGGCGACGAGCTCGGCCTCATCGTCGGGCTCCTCGCGCTGCACGAGCCCTGTGTAACCCGCCCACGTGGTCTCTTCGGGGCCGCTCTCGGCCTCGGCAGTCGGCTCAGCTACGGGTTCGGGTTCGGGTTCGGGTTCGACGACTTCCTGGAACGGCCGCTGGATCTCCGACAGCAGGGCCGCCTTCGTCTCTTCGATCCGGGCGCGCAGGTCGTCGCCCGACAGGGCGGGCTCGACTGCAGCGGCCGGCTCGGGTTCGGGTTCGACGACCGCCTCGGCTGCGGCGACGGGCTCGGGCTCGGGAACCGCGACGGGCTCGGGTTCGACGACCTGCTCGACTTCGGCGAGGGGCTCAGGTTCCGGCTCCGCGACGGGCTCGGGCTCGGATCCGACGACCTGCTCGGGCTCGGGCTCGGGCGCGACTTCGGCGACGGGCTCGGGCTCGGATTCGACGACCGGCTCGGGCTCGGGCTCGGGCTCGGGAACCGCGACGGGCTCGGGTTCCGGCTCCGCGACGGGCTCGGGCTCGGATCCGACGACCGGCTCGGGCTCGGGCTCGGGCGCGACTTCCGCGACGGGCTCGGGTTCCGGCTCCGCGACGGGTAGGGGCGCGACTTCGGCGACGGGCTCGGCTTCGACGACCGGCTCCGGCTCGGGAACGGCCTCGGCGACCGGCGCGGACCAGGGGGGTGCGGGTGGCTCGGCCACGGCGGTCGCGCCGCCCGCGTAGGGCTCGGCGACGTCGCGTGGCCGGGTGAGCTCGGCAAGGCGGGTGGGCATGAGACTGCGGACCTGCGGACCAGAGAGGACCTCGCGCACCTCGCGGCCCGTCTTGGGCGTCACGAGCAGCGCAGCGCCCGCGCCAACGGCCATACCGAACAGGAATTTGAAGAGCCGTCCCATTGAAGCCTCCTTGAGCCCCCGAGCGTGTCGCCGCCCGCGCACGCGGAGCGGACCGGCGCAAGTGTTCTTCGACAGAACAGAAAGGTTTCTTTAACAGTGTACAACTCTGTATACACCCCCGACAGAGAAGGTCGACAAGCAGGGCCGGGGGCGGCCGCCAAGGCCGCCCGAAGGCGTGCATGGACGTCTTGACGTGCGCCTCGCGAGTCGTTCGGGCTCCCCGTGGGCGAAGCGGCAGCCGCCCACCTGGTGAGCCTGGGCCGCCGGGCCGTGGTCGTGCAGGCACGTGCAGGTCCTTGACCCCGCCAAGAGCACGCCTTGGCCAGTCGAGGGTGCAGTCGCTATGATCGCAGCATGGCAGCCGTCTCCGGATCCTGGACCCGACTCGCCATGCGCCGTCGTTCGAAGGCCACAGACGACCGCTCGACTGGCTCGTCGAACGGCACCTCACCACAAGAGAGGGGCGCCGACTCCGAGCGCAACGGCTTCATCTCGTCCGACGCGCTCATGGCGCTCGCCGTGGCGCTCGCAAGCCGCGTCGCGACGTTCGCCGTCGGCTGGGCGGTCGTCGGTTCCGGCCGGACGACCGGCACTATCGTCCCGAGAACGCTCTGGCAGCGCCTCGTTCACGAATGGACCCTCAAGGACGGCGGCTCTTTCATAGCCATCGCACGGAGCGGCTACGTCAGGCCCAACAGCCCTGCGTTCTTTCCGGTCTACCCGCTTGCTCTGCGCGCCGTCGCCCTGCTCACCGGCGGCGAGTATGCGCTGGCGGGAGTCCTGCTGTCGCTCGCCTGCTACGCGGGCGCCATGGTCCTGCTGTACCGGCTCACCGCGGCGGAGCTCGACACGCGCACTGCCGCGCTCGCCGTGGCCTTCGTCTCGGTCTATCCGACGGCGGTCTCGTTCGGTCTCGTCTACAGCGAGTCCCTGTTCCTGCTGCTCTGCCTGACGGCCTTCGTGTTCGCCCGCCGCGAGGACTGGGCGCTCGCCGGTCTCGCCGGCGCGCTCGCAGTCGCCACGCGCAGCGCCGGGCTCGTGCTCGCGCCGGCGCTGCTCGTGCTGTACGCGCAGCAGCGCGGCTGGTCGATCCACGCCGCGCCGCTGCGACGGCGCGACCTCAGGCTCGGCTGGCTGCTGCTCGTGCCGGCCGGCCTCGCCGCCTACATGGCGTATCTCTGGTGGCTCCGCGGCGACCCGCTGGCCTTCAGCGCCGCCGAGCACGCGCAATGGGGGCGCGCCCTCGCGTGGCCGTGGCGCGACCCGGTACGCGGCTTTCGCGCGTCCCTTACGGCGCTGCGGGTGCTCCACGCCGGCCGGCCGAGCCTCGAACGCCTGCTCCTCCCCGTGCGCGACGCGCACGACCCTTTGCTCGTGCTGCTGGGCTTCGGCGCGCTGCTCCTGGCCGTGGCCCTGGTCGCGGCCGGGTGGCGACGCCTGCCGGCCGCCTACACGGTGTTCGCCGTGACGAGCATGCTCGTACCGCTGCTGTTCCCGTCGAGCCGGCGGGCACTCTACTCGTTCCCGCGCTTCGTCGGCGTGATCTTTCCGCTCTTCATGGTCCTCGGTCTGCTCACGCGCCGGCGACCAGTCCTGGCCTGGGTGCTGATCGGCTGCTCGTTCGTCGGCCTGCTCTGGGTGACGCGCCTGTTCGCGCTCGACCTGCCGGCGTTGTAGAAGGGGATCGCGGGACGTACCGCCGTCTCGCGCGAGGGGGCTGCACCTGGACGGACCGGGGCTGGCGCGCCGCGCGGGCAGCGCCGGCGGCGAAGGAGCTAGCTCACACGCACGCGTGCGCTGCGGCTGCTGACCACCCCAAGCCAGCTCACGCGGTAGTACGTCGTCGCCTTCGGGCGCAGACTGGCGATGATCCACTGGCCCATCGAGCTCGTGCGCAGCAGCTTGACGTTGTGCCAGCCGCCCTTGCCGGCCAGATGGCTCTGCAGCTCGAGCGGGATGTTCAGGGTCGGGACGACGCAGGTGAGCGTGCCGCTCAGCGTGACGCGCGCCTCGCGCTTGACCGAGCTCGGCGCTGTGATGGTCAGCCTGTTGTGCCCGGCGAAGGCGTACCAGGCACGCTTGTGGGCGCCGCTCACCGTATCGAGGCCGGTGTAGAAACCATAGTCGGCCGGCTTGCCTGCGGGCGCCGCCACGTCCTTCAGCGGGAACCACATGAGCAGCTTCACCTGGGGATACTTCTTGGCTACGAACGCGTAGGCTCGCTCGAGGTAGTCGGCTTGGCTTATCTGGCTCACGTACTGGTCGCTGAAGACCCGGCAGGGGGCGGTCTGGTAGCCGTACTCGGTCAGCCAGAAGGACTTCTTCGGGAAGATCCTGAGCAGCGTCGAGAGGTTGCCCAGCGTGACGGTGGTGCTGGGGAACTGGGGTGGGGCCTCTGGGGCCAGGTTGTGGTTCCCGCCGGGCGAGTACGGGTGGTGCGAGTAGACGTCGAAGTAGGGACCGGCGCCGTGCTGCTCGAGCCACAGGGCGAACGCCTGGGGCGGCGTGTTGGTGCCCGAGCCGGTCGGCCCGGTGGCCCCGGCCACGACCGTGGCGTTCGGGTCGCCCGCCTTGATGCCCGCATAGAAGACCTTGAGCATGGCGAGGTAGTGCACTTCCGCGAAGTGCGTGTCGCCGCCGATGCGCTGCGGCGTGAGATACAGGTTGAGGTTGGGCTCGTTCCAGCACTCGTACGCCACGACCTTGCCGGCGTACCGGTCGGCAAACTGCTGACAGAACTGCCCGAAGTAGGCGAGGTCGTCAGGGTCGTCCTTCATCGCCACATTCGGCTCGTACGTGTTGTTGGGCCAATACTCCGAATCGGACGCCCAGGGGGGCACCTGATAGAAGGTGACGATCACCTTGAGGCCGTCGTTGCAGGCGAGGGTGATGGCGTTGTCGACGCCCTGCATGTAGGCGGAGCTCATGCTGAAGGCCGGGTCGGTGGTCGCCACCGGTTGCGTAGCCGGAGCGGCGAGCGCCCACGAGACGAAGATGCGGACGTAGCTGGCGCCGACCAGCTGGATCCCGGCGAGCGTCGCCTGCTGGTTACTGAACTGGGTCGCCTGGTCGGTCGTCAGCGTCGTCAGCGAGGGATCGGCGATGCCGCGGGCGACAGCCGCGCGTGCGGCGGCGGGACGAGCGGCGCCGGCGGCGAGTGTCGCGGCGACCGCGAGAATAGCGATGGAACAGCCGGCCAAGACGGGCCACGGGCGCGCTTCGACGCTGCGACGTGAGCGCTTCATGGCCTGAAAATACCGGCGGGCCCGGCGAGCGTCAAGCCGGACAGGCTGCCCGAGGTTCGTCGACCGGTCGGTTCGGAGCATCTGGACCGGCGGCTGGGCGAAGCGGCTGCGGGACGCGATCAGGGCGTGCTCGCGCGGTTGCGTCCTCACCGGCCAGCGCAGCCGCACCCTGCGCGAGAAGGCGAACCTGTACCTGCGACTGCGGCGACACGAGGCTTCTCTGACCGGATGAGCTACCGCGTTATCAGGACCGGGCTGCCGGCCGGCACCCAGCGGCTCACCCTGAGCACGTCGGCATTGCGCATGCGGATGCAGCCCTCGCTCACAGCCTGGCCGACCACGGCGTTATCGTTGGTGCCGTGGATGGCGAGCGCGCCGCGATCGGGCAGACGCGGCTGGTAGCCACTCAAGCCGAGGGCGAGCACCCCGAACGGGCTGCCCGGCAGAGGCGTCGTCTTCTCGGCCACGAAGAAGAGGCCGATCGGTGTGGGGTAGGTGGTGGAGCCGACCGCCACGGTGAAGCGGGCTACGACACGGCCGCCGCGCATGACCGTCAGCCGCCGCGCCGACAGGTCGACGACGATCTCGGCGGGCGTCGTGTAGGTTGCGACGCTGCTCTCCGTCACCCAGCCTCTGCTGAAGTTGGGGCGCTGCGGCAACCACACGGAATACCAGGTCGCGCCGGCGACGCGCCTGGTGGCGCGGACCAGCATGACGGTGAGGCAGTGGTGGGCGTTCAGGCGCGCCAGCGTAGCGCGCACCGGCGCCGACGTGCTCGGCCGGACATAGGCGGTCGCCGTCGTCTTCACCTCGGCCACCAGCCAGCGCGTGCGGGATGACGGCGCGGGACCGACCGAGGTGCTCGGCGACGGGCTCGACGAGGCGGCGCCGGACTCGGGAGCAGGCGCCCCGCCGGCGCCGCGGCGCTCGTGGACCACGAGGACGGCGATGAGCGCGACGAGGACCAGCGCTCCCAGCGCGGCGACGACCATCGTGGTGCGACCTCTCTGCGGCGACACAGGCGCTCCGGTGGGTGGGGGACTATGCGAAGGATAGAGGACAGGGCTCAGCCTGTACATCGGGATGACCGACATTCCCGGCGTTGGACCGAGCGCCCTTGCAGGGCGGGCTGCGCCCGATAGAATCGGGAGGACCGACGCACGCACGGAGGGTGTGGCCATGAGGTGTTCCGCGTAGTGGGGCCGAGCTTCGCCGTCCACGAGGTCCTTCTCGACCGCGACGTCCGCGCTCCCGAGCTCTTCTCGACATCGACGGTGTCGCGCGGCTACCTCGTTCGCCGTGCCGTCTCGATCTGCGTACTCGCCGCGATCGACGTGGGTTCGCTGTCGGTCGCCGTCGCTCTCGCGTCGCGCGTCATGACGTATGTGCACGGACCCGTGCGGGCGTTCCTGCCCTGGCACTTCATCGTGATCGTCGCAGCCCTGCTCGTCGTGTTCGGCACCCACCAGCTCTACGGGCTGCGGGACCGGCGGCACAGCCGCGCGCGACGCCTGCGCGCAGGGCTCTGGACCCTGGCCGTCGCACTGGTGCTGAACGGCATCGCCAACGTGTGGGTGCCGCTCGACGTGATCGTCGCCTGGCTCTTCGCGATGGGGCTGTCGACCGCGGGGCGCGAGCTCTACGACTTCACGCTCGGCGTCGTCTTCAACGTCGACCCCGAGGCCAAGCGCACGATCCTGCTTGGATCGGACGACGCCCTGCGTGCTCTCGCCGACCCGGGCCGCTCGCCGCGGCTTCAGGCGACCCTGATCGGCGTGGTCGGCGAGCGGGCGCCTGACCCAGCTGGGCATCGCCGGTCCGGCGTACCCTCGCTCGGGTTTCTGTCAGACCTCGAGCAGATCGTCGCGCGCACACGTCCCGACGAGCTGCTCATCGTCGACCGCGAGATCGAGGCGCACCACCTCGTCGAGCTCGCCGGCCTGTGCCGGCGGCACGCGCTCACGCTCAAGCTGGCCGACCTCGAGATGCGTTTCAGCGGTTCGGGCGTCTGTCTCGTGCCGGGTCTCGAGGAGCCGCTGTTCGTGTCGGCGCCGTCGCAGCACAGCGGCACCGGCTGGCTGCTCAAGCGCACCCTCGACGTCGCGGTGGCGGCCGCGTTGCTCGCGCTCCTGTCACCCCTGCTCGCGCTGGTTGCCCTAGCCGTCAAGCTCACCTCCCCGGGGCCGGTGCTCTACGTGGCGCCCCGAGTCGGCCTGGGCCAGCGACCGTTTCGCTGCTACAAATTCCGCACCATGGTCAACGGCGCCGACCTTCAGCAGGCCGCGCTCGAGGCCCGCAACGAGGCTGAGGGCGCCATCTTCAAGATCGTGGACGATCCTCGGATCACCGGCGTCGGCCGGGTGCTGCGCAGGTCGAGCATCGACGAGCTGCCGCAGCTCATCAATGTGTTGCGCGGCGAGATGAGCCTCGTAGGACCGCGGCCGCTGCCGCTGCGCGACAACGAGCTGCTCGCCGCCTGGCACAAGCAGCGCCACGTGGTGCTGCCCGGTCTGACCGGCCTGTGGCAGTCGCGCGGCGACGCCACGGCGTACTCGTTCGCACACATGATCCGCCTGGACCTGCTGTACATCGAGCGCTGGTCGCTCTGGCTCGACCTGACCATCATGGCGCGCACGGCGCGGCAGGTCGCGCGATCCGCTGCGGCCGCGCTGTAGAGGTCGATCGGAACCCTTCCCGTATGACTGCGAGTGTCGATGTGCTCGTCGTCACCTACGGCAGTGCGGCCGTGATCGAGGTCGCCCTCGCGTCGGCCAAGGCGTCGCAGCTCGTGCGACGCACGATCGTCGTCGACAACGCCTCGCGTGATGGCTCCGCGGCGGCAGCCCGCCTGGCCGGCGCGGACATCGTGATCGAAAACGAGGCGAACATCGGTTTCGCCGCTGCGGTGAACCGAGGGCTGCTCGAGGCCGACGCCGAGCTGATCATGCTCCTGAACCCCGATGCCGCGCTCGAACCGGGGGCGCTCGAATTGCTCGTGACGGCCTTGCACGATGCCCCGGTGGCGGCCATGGCGGGGCCACTGCTCGTCGAGGGAGACGGGCGTATCGAGCTCGGGGCACGTCGTTTCTCGACGGCCGCCAATCGCCTGCTCTGGCACGTGCCGATGCCGGCTCGGCCCGCCTGGGCGACGCCCCAATACCGCGACGCGGACGAGATGGCAGCCGCCGCGACTCGGCTGCCGGTCGACTACCTCTGGGGGGCCGCGCTCCTCGTGCGGCGCGCGTTCCTTGACGAGATCGGCGGTCTCGACGAGCGCTTCTTCCTCTACTCGGAGGATGAGGACCTGGGCCGGCAGGCGCGGGCGCGCGGCCGCCTCAGCCTGCTCGTGCCGCCTGCCCGCGCGCGGCATATCGGTGGCGCCAGTACGAGCGACGAGGCGCTTGCCCTCGCGCGCGTGATCGTCGCAAACGAGCTGCTGCTCGAGAAGTGGGGGCATGACGGGTCGTCCAGCGTCTACCGACGGCTCATCGGCCCCGTTCTCAGCCTGCGCGCCGTCGTGCTGCGGGCGGCGGGCCGGCGCGCCGAGGCCGAGCTTGCGTCGCGGACTCGGGACATGCTGGCCGCGAGCTTCGCAACCGGTGCGAGGGACGACGAGATCGCCCGCGCCTGGGGCTACGTGAGTGGCACCTGGCGAGTCGCGCTGCGCGCCCTCGCCGCGTTCGACGAGCGTCCGCGCCGTGCTGAGGGCTGGATGTGGCCGACCGGACATCCGGGCGAGGCGCGCCGCCCATCCGGCAATCGAGGCGTCGAGGACGTGGTACCCACGGCCGAGGACCCCTCGAGTGCGACCCGCGAGCCGGCGCCGCCGGCCGGCGGCGACCCACCGACGGACCGCGGAACGGGACCGACCATCTCGGTGATCCTACCGATCTACAACACGGCCGGCCCCGCTCGCGAGCACCTGTCGGCGGCGCTCCGCAGCATCGCCGCCCAGACCGTCGGCCCGCTCGAGCTCGTCGTCGTCGACGACGGGTCGACGGACGACAGTGCGGCCATCGTCGCGACGTTCGGCGCTGCCCACCCCGCGCTCGACCTGCGCGTGCTGCGCAAAGAGAACGGCGGCCAGTCGAGTGCGCGCAACCACGGTGCCCGCGCGGCGCGCGGCGAGTGGCTCGCATTCCTCGACCAGGACGACGAGTGGACACCTGACCACCTGGAGCTGGTAGCGCCGCTCCTGACGGCGGACATCGATCTGGTCTACACCGACATCGACACGATCGACGAGGCGGGGCACCCGCGCCTGTCCGGGCTGCACCGCACCTGGGGCCGAGGCGGGGGCCATCCCGACGTGAGCCTGCCGCAGGCGCTCTTCCAGGACGCGTTCGTCGTGCCGGGCGTGATGACCATCCGTCGCGCGTTCTTCGAGCGCGTCGGGGGGTTCGACGAGGAGCTGTCCGGCTACGAGGACGACGACCTGTTCGTGCGCTGTCTCGCCCGCGCTCGCATCGGGTACCTGCCGGCTTCTACCCTGCGCTGGCGCATCCACGCCACGAGCGCGAGCCACACAGGGCGCATGATCACGAGCGGCCTCGCCTACTGGCGCAAGCTCATGGCTCGCCACGCCGGGGATGGTGCCGACCAGGCGATCGCGCGGCGCCTGACGCTGCGCTTCGTCCGCACGTTCCTCTCGCAGGCGTCGCTGAAGCCGGGGGTGGGTGACGGCCCGGCTGAGCAGAACCTGGCGGCAGCCGAGAGCCTGATGCGTCATCTCGGGGCGGTCGACCGCGTCGCCTTCGCCGCCGCGCGGTGGGGTTGGCGCAGCGACAGCTTCGCCGCGCGCTGTGCGCGAGCCTGGTTTCTGAGCGGTCTGCAGCCGGCGGACGCCAGCGCACGATGAGGGTCGACCCCTCGCCGGGCACGGCCGGTCAGCGCAGGCGGTCGGACGAAGCCCTCGCCGTTAGGCTGGCCCTCGGGGAGGCCGAGCCGTTGGACCGGTCGAAGTCGAACGCCATGTCGGGCGTGACCATGAACGGCGTCTTCTCCTCCTTCACGACCGTGAAGCAGGCGGCGTCCTTCCAGTAGTCGTACATCGTTGTCGTCGATCGATCCGTGACGGCGACATCGACATTGTGGAGCCCGTCGTTCAGCACGTTGGGCACCCGCCAGCGCATCGCCACGTGCTCTCCGGCCCTCAGGCCGCCACAGCGTTGCTTCTTGATGTTTGAGTTAGTGCCGAGCAAGGCCTTACCGCTGGAGTTGCTGATAAGGAAGCCATAGACCGCCTCCTCGACATCGCTGTGGGCGACCGCTTCGACCTCGATGACGATGTCGCCGGGTCCGGTGACGAGCTCAGGTACCCTGACCTCCGTGAAACGGACGTCGCCCTCGCCCCAGCGGTTCTTGTCGTCGTCTGCGGCGGTCTGGCCTGCCGCGTGCGCGCTCTGCGCAGCCGTGTGGGCCGAGCGTGTAAACAGTTTGGTGTATTCAGTCGCGACCTCCTCAGCGTCGCCTTGTGCGACGATCCTGCTGTTCTCGATCAGGATGGCCCGATCGCAAAACTGCCTGACGGCCCCCATGTTGTGCGTGACGAACACGATGGTGGTCTGCCGTTTTTTCAGTGCACGGAAGTGCTCAAAGCACTTGCGCTGGAAGGCCTCATCGCCCACAGCGAGCACCTCGTCGATCAACAGGACGTCGGCGCGCGCGCGGGTCGCCACGGAGAATGCGATCCGTACCTGCATCCCTGAGGAGTAGAACTTGAGCTTCTGATCCATGTAGCCGTCAAGCTCAGCGAAGTCGACGATGTCCTCGTACATCTCGTTGACCTCAGTCTTCGAGAAGCCGAGAAGGGCACCGTTCAGATAGACGTTCTGCCGCCCGGTGAGCTCGGGGTTGAAACCGACGCCGAGTTCGATGAAGGGGACGAGACGCCCGACGATCTCGACTCGGCCCCTCGACGGCGGGTAGATGCCGGCGAGGATCTTTAGCAGGGTGCTCTTGCCCGAGCCGTTCCGTCCGACAACACCGAAGAACTCGCCCTGCGCGACATCGAGGTCGATGTCGCGCAGTGCGTGCTGCACCTCGAGCACGCTCCCGCGTCGGAACGCGTAGATCACGCGACTTTTCAGGGTGCGCTGGCGCAGGTGCGGCAGCGAGAAGTCTTTCGAGACCCCCCGCACCTGGACGGCGGTGCCGGCCATCAGGCTTCCTCGGCAAACGAGGGCGACCGACTGCGGAAGAACAGCAGCGACGAGACGACGAGCAGCCCGGTGATACCGACCGGGATGAGTCGCGCCCAGGGTGTCCCGAACGCTTGGCCGATCGTCTCCGTTTGCCGGGTCACCAGGCAGTAGCGCGCGTCTTGGATGATCTGTCCCAGTGGGTTGAGGAGGAGGAAGCGCGCGAACTTGGCGTGGATCACCGAGAGCGGGTAGATGATCGGCGTCGCGTAGAAGCCAGCCTGCAGCACGACGTCCCAGATGTAACTTACGTCTCGATACCGTACGAACAGGGCGCTCAGGAAGAACCCGAACGCGACACTGATGGCGACGAGTTCCACAAGCAGGAGTGGGAGCCAGAGCACGTCGATGGCGAGATGGACTCGCGTCACCACGACGAACAGGAAGATCACGGTCATGTTGAGGCTGAAGCTGATGAGCGCCGAGACGCTTGCAGACACGACGACCACGTACCGGGGAAAGTTGATCTTGCGCAGCATGTCAGCCTTGGCCACGACCGACGAAACTCCGCCGACCGTCGTCTCCGAGAAGAAGCCCCAGATGACGATGCCGAAGAGAAGGTAAACCGCATAGTGAGGGACAGCGCCGAGCCTGATCAGCTTCACGAACACCAGATACAGGATGGTGAACAGCGCGAGTGGCTTCAGAAGGCTCCAGAGGTACCCGAGGATCGAGGCCTGGTACTTGAGCTTGAAGTCGCTGGCGACCATTGCCCGGAGGAGTATGAGGGAGTATCGATAGCGCTCAAGAAGTCCGCCGAGCGCGACTGCCCGTTCCGATGTGACTTCGGTACACAATCCGTCGCCGAGTATATAGCTCACGCGCCAAAAAGCCCGGGTCACGAGGTTCGAGCGAAATGGCCGAGCATTCGGTGCGCGGTCTACGTCGCTGGGTGGCAGCGTTCCGCCTCGTCGAGGAATCCCTCGACATCGGGAGAGAGCATGCGCGGCAGCATCCGAGCAATCTCGTCGTCGGTCCAGTCCCACCAACGCAGCGTGAGGAACCTCGCGACTACGGGCGGGCTGAAGCGGTGTCGCACGAGGCGCGCCGGGTTGCCGGCGACGATGGCGTAAGGGTCGACGTCACTGGCAACGACGGCGCCTGCGGCGACCACTGCGCCGTCGCCGATGACTACGCCCGAGAGTATGGTCGCATCCGTCCCCAGCCAGACGTCGTTGCCGATCACCACATCGCCTTTCGTCATGGGATGGCCCGTGATGTCGCGAGCTGCTTCCCACAGCACGTTGAAAGGAAATGTGGTCGCCCAGTCCGGCCGATGCTCGCCGCCGAGGAGGATCTTTACGCCGGGAGCCATCGAGCAGAAGGACCCGATCGTGAGGCCGACGCCTTCGCCCCATGACTGAACGTCGGGGTCGCCGTAGGACCAGCGTCCGATCCGGTATTGCGGATATCGCGCGTGGAGGCTGTTCCTGCATCCGGTCGGCCCTGTCGCCTCTGTCCCGGCCGAGACCGTGCCACCCGGATCGGCGGCCGGCGTGCCGACATCGGCCGGCATCATGGCCGCCGCGTCATCTTGCGGCGGTTTCGCAGGGGGCAGTCACGCTCAAGGGCCAGCGAGGTGCGTGTCCGCGGCTCGTGGTCGTTGTTGCACATGACGCAGGCGGGGTTGCCGACATCGGACAGGACAACGGACAGCCGCTTTGAGTCGAAGATCGACGGCTCCTGCCGCGACAGCGCGCCCAGGCTATACGGGGGTTGTGACGTCTCGCACCTCCTTCATGCCTCGGCAACGCCGGGCGACGGGCGGCGAAGTAGCACAAACGATTGGGGCAGGTCGTCGGTTTCGTCGAACTGAGCGAGGGAGAATCCAGTGCGCGTCGCCACAGCGGCGACGGCTGCACGCGCCAGGACCGTCTCCCCGTAGAACGATGCGTCGCGGACGTCGCCACCGCCGATTGCAAGGTGCAGCGCCCCGCCCTGCGCAGCCCGCTCGGCCCACACGGCACGTTCGAAACCCGCCTGCCTTAGGCACTGCGCGTAGTGGGGCACCGCCTCGGCCGCTTGCCGGTGCCATACGTCGAGGTGGGCGAGCTTGAGCGTCGTGAAGAGCAGGAGGCCGCCGGGCCGCAGCACACGGCCGATTTCGCGGATCCAGGCCTCAGCGACGGCCGGCTCGAGATGGGAGAAGACGGAGTAGGCGTACACGATGTCGAAGCTCGAGTCGGGCAGTTCGAGCGGCGGGTTCGCGCCGTTCCTGACGAACGTGCCTGGATTCCGGCGTCGGGCAAGGGCGGCGCTTCGAGGCCGGTCAGTCGGCGCCGCCCGACGAGGAACTCGATCCACTCTCGGTCGTCGATCGCCGGTGGCGTCGCCGGCCACGCAGGTCGCATGGTCACTGGTCGCCTCCTCGCCCCAGTCGTGCTGCCGGGACACAAGCCTGAAAGCTTACGCACACTCGCATCGGAAAGTCGTCGTAGGGTACCGCTGCCCGCCAGCGGTTGTGGCTCTCGGCCGAGAGGTAGTACGTGTCGATGTCGGCCGTCAGGTCCGCAAGCGCCCGGTCGAGATCGGCCGCCGAGAAGCCCCACGACGCCGTCATGGTGCGCAGGTTCGCCAGGTGCTGCTCCGCCCCCCGGCCGCGGTGGACGTGGTCGACGGCGTGGATCGTGTGGCCGTTCGCCCGCAGAAACCGCGCGATGCCGGCCAGGGCGTCGGCCAGATCAGTGGCGGGGATGTGCTCGAGAACCGAGATTGAGTAGACGCAGTCGAAGGAAGCTGGCTCGAGCCCAGACGTGCCGGCGCCGAACGACTGGCGCACGAAGTGCAGCCGGCCGTAGGCGGAGCGGAACCGTTCGAACTCGGTCGGTCCGTTGCCGCTACCGTCGTACGGGTCGACGATCCAGACGTCGTGACCGAGCCGCTGCAGCAGGTCCGCGACCAGCGGCTCGCCGGCCCCGATCTCGAGCAGCCGTCCGCGGCGTCCGCCGAGCGCGCCGATCACCGCCTTTAGCATCCAGGGTCGCTGCAGGTCCTTAAGGTCGCCGTTGGCGGTCGCCAGGGAAAGCAGGTGGTCAAAGCTGTCGCAGTAGTCGCGCACCGTCCCGTGTCCGAGTGGCGGTGGCGCGTACGTCGCGTAGCGCAGGGCCGCGTCGTGCAGGGACCGATCGTCCACGGAGGCGCCCATCACACCGTCGCCCCGTCCACGACCGCGGGCGCCACCGACGGCCCGATCACGGCGTCGGCCGTAAGTGCCCTCCTCACCATCTCCTCGGACACAGGGAACCCCCTTTGGCGATAGTGCGCGGCCGTTCCCCGGCAGAGGGCGCGCTCGGTCGCCTCGAGCCGCGCCCGGCCGTCGTGACGGTCCGGCTCGAGAAAGGCTCCCTCTGCCCACTCGTTCCAAGCATTCAGGAAAACGAGCGGCTCCTGAACCGGCGACCGCGCCAGCGTCTGCGCGACGACCTGCTCGAGCCAGGCTTGATACGCGGCGGGAGACGACCCAACGCACACATGGGCGCGCTTCAGGCGCCGCGCGGAGTTGTCCCAGGCCGGCATGGCTCCGCGGTAGCGGATATAGGGCACCGGCTTCTGGATCGTCTGCTGGCGCGCCACGGCTTCGTAGTCCTCGAGATAACCCTCGAAATCGGACACGGTGCCGGGCACGGTAGCCGGATCGACGAGCTGGCGGTCCACGTGCGGCGGGAATTCCACGGCGGCGTCGAAGCCGTACCGACGCGGATCGCCGATATTGAAGCTCTGGACGGCGGTCAGGTGGACCTGGGGGATGCCTGCGCGCGCGCAGAGCAGCCGCCAACGCGCGGCGGCCGCTGTCGCATCGGGCAGCAGGTCCACCCGGTACACGAGCAGAATCGGGGCGCCCCGCACCGTGATGTAGCGGGGGTCCTTGAGGACCGGGATCACGTCGGCCATGAAGGCGTCGGCGTAGCCGGCGTGGTACTCCTGCCTGACCAGCACCTCGTCTTGGGAGCCGTCCCAGCGGCGCGTCCAGTTCTCGTTAGCCCAGCAGACGCAGAACGGAAGATCGGGCGAGCCACTGTTGAGGAACCGCTCGAGCGGCCGCTCGAGCAAGCGCCGCCCGTCGAACCAGTAGTAGTAGAAGCAGAAGCCATGGACTCCGTATGCGTGCGCCAGCAAGGCCTGGCGTTCGAGGACCTCGGGATCGTCAAGGTCGTAGTAACCGAGGTCGGCCGGCACGCGCGGTTGGACATGACCGGCGAAGCTGGGTACGCCCCGCCTCACGTTGGTCCACTCGGTGAACCCCTCGCCCCACCAGCGGTCGTTCTCATCGATGCGATGGAACTGGGGCAAGTAGAACGCGATCAACCGCGGATAGTCTTTGCCTGCAGCCGGTGCCGGCGTGACCGTCGCGATCTCGGCGTCTCGCGCTGCGCGGGTCGCCTCATAGGTCCCGGCCGACGACCGACGCGTCCCCAGCACCTCGTCGTAGAAACACTTGATCGCCCTGACGCTCTTCTCCCATGTGAGCTCGCGCAGGGCGAACTCCCGCCCGGCCGCGCCGAGGCGAGCACGTTCTTCAGGGTCGGTGAGTAGGGTCTCGATCCGAGCGGCGATCTCGAGCGCGTCGCCCCGGTCGAGGAGCAGGCTGTCTACGCCGTCGTGCAGGAAGCGGCCGATGTTCGTCCGCGGGAGCACGACGGGCTTGCCGGAGACGAGGAACTCGGGGAGCTTCGACGGAAAGCGGTAGTCGTTGAAGCGTCCGGGGCGGCCGGGCTGCGCGAGCACGTCGGCATTCGCCACCAGCCTCGGCACCTCGTCGCGGGCGCAAAAGCCGAGGTCGATGAGCGCGCCTTCGCGGACGGCCTCGTCGTAGTGCGGGATCGGCGCGTGGTTCCAGCCCGTCTTCACAAGGGTCAAGCGGTGGCCGCGGCGCCGCAGGGCGGCGACCGCGGCGACAAGGCTGCGAGCCTCGTCGACGTTGGAGCGATGCACGTTGCCCGTGTACGCAGCCATGAGCTCGCCGTCGCGCAGGCCGAGACGCCGGCGAAAGGCCTGATCGGGTCCGGTCGTGGCGAACGCCGCGTCGAAGCCTGGCCAGAAGACGAGCCCGGACACGTGGGTCGGCTTGAACTCTAGCAGCCGGTCCATGAGAGCGGTCACGCCGGCGCTACTGGCGAGGAACGCCGGCGCGTGGAGCGGGTGCGAGCGATGGTCGGCCACGAGCTCGTCGACGAGCGCGGGCGGCAGGTGGCCGAGCGCCCCGAACGACGGCCCGTCGAGCTCGTCCTCGACTATGATCTCCTCATTGTCCTCGAGATGAACGAGGTACGGCACCCGGTACCGGCGGACTAGCGCTTGGGTGACCCGGCGGACGAGTTCGCGGGGCGTCCAGGCGTGGATCAGATCGGGCCCGCGCCCGTCCGGGAAGACGATGTTGATCCGCGTGGCCTCGTCGTGATGGAGGATCGTGAAGAGGGGCTCGCCGTGCAAGCGCACGGTACCGGGATCGTTCGGGACGCACACGACCGATGCCACTCCGAGCTCACAGAGCCGGTTGGCGATGCTGAACACGTGCATCGCGCTGTTGCCCGTGAAGTCGCAGTGACTGACGAAGACGACGTTCACCGCGTCACCTTCGCGTCGCCGCGATGAGCTGCGGGCCGAAATAGGGGTCTCCGCGCTCCACGAGGGCCTGCCAGGCATCGAGGAGCAACAGCCGATCGAGCCCGTCTCGGACCCGATCTGCGGTGGCAGGCTGGCGACGGCGCACGACGACACGCGGCGTGCAGAGGTTCCGTAGGCCGCGCGAGCGGGCCCGAAGCGACAGATCGGCCGCCTGGTACCAGACTGACGAGAAATTCGGGTCGAGTCCGCCGAGTCCGGCGAGCACGGCGCGCGAGATCGCGTAGCACGACCCGGGCACCACGCTGACTTCGCGGGTGCACGACAGCGAGCCGGCGTAGCCGTCGCTCGTCACAGGCCAGCCGCGCATCTCGGGTATGAGGAGCTCGGCAGCGTCGACCGCGAGTCCGGCGCAGTCGACCTCGCCGTCAGGCCCGAGCACCAGGGGGGCGACACAGGCGACACCCGGAAGCCCGCAGTCGAACACTAGGTGATCGAGCCATCCGGCGCTCTCGATGGTCAAATCGGCAGCCATGGCCACGATGAGCTCTCCTGTGCTTCGTGCGACCCCCTCGCCCATGGCCACGGCGCTCTGCTGGCTCGGAGCCACGAGCGTCGCACCGGCGGCGCGAAGGTGAGCGATCGCCACGGCGCCGAGATCGCCGCCGATGACCACGATCTCGACGTCCGCGCCGTTGCGGCGCGCCACCAGGTCGGCGACGCACTGCTGGACGTACGCCTCGGCTCCTGTCGCGTCGACGACCACGGTGACTCGCGTCGGCTGCGGGTCGGGCGCGGGATAGATCAGGAGACGGTGAGCCAGGTCCGGGTTGGAGTGAGCAATCGCCGGTACGCCGCAACGAGCGAAATGAGCGTTGACGGCGGCTGCCTGGCGGGGCTCGATACCGTGCTTCTCGTCGCCACCGAAGGCCACGCTGCCGGGGATCTTCCGCCAGTGGTAGAGCACCTTGGGTACATGAGCGATGCGCTCGGTGTGCTCGGCCAGGCGCAGCATGAACTCGAAGTCCTGAACATTGTCGAACGTCGGATCGAAGCCGCCCACCTGCTCGGCGAGCGACCGCCGCACCACGAGCAGATGGCCGACGTACATGACGCCACGGAACATCTCGAGCGACCAGTCCGGCTTGTGAAAGCGCTGAGCGAGGCGACCGTCGGCCTCCACGTAGTCCTGGTCCGTGTACACCACGTCGAGGGTGGGATCGGCATTCAGCGTCTTCGCGACTTCGAGTAGCGCTGCCGGCAGCAACTCGTCGTCGTGATCGAGCATGGCCACGAACTCGCCGCGGGCCATGGCAAGCGCCGCGTTGCTCGCCCGCGCGATTCCCTGGTTCTCCGCGAGGAAGGTCACGGCGATGCGCTCGTCCAGGCGCGGCAGCCGCTCGAGGGCCTCTCGAGTCGACTGGTCGCGCGAGCCGTCGTCGCACAGGCAGAGCTCCCACTCCGGATAGACCTGGGCGAGGACGGACTCGACGGCGAGGCGGAGGTACTGCGGCGGGGTGTTGTAGACGGGGACGAGGACGGAGATCAGCGGCCGATACGCGAGCGCGGCGGCCTCAGCCGCTTGCATGAGCGGGTCGTCCGACGAGTCGTCGGGCACTGGCACAGGTCCATCGGCGGTCACACTCTCCCTCAGCGCCGCCCAGCGCGTCCTGCGCCGTTCCATGTATGCCGGAGCGACGACCCTGGCCACGTCGCCCGCCTTGTGCCGGGCCTCGCTGCGCGCGTCGCGGAGAAGCCGGCCTGCATGCCGCCCGGGTGCCGTGACTCGCCACGATGTCGAATTGGCCAGCACTGTGAGTCGTGCTCTCTCGTTGTCCAAGGCCGACTGCAGCCGGGCTGTGTCGGAGCGCAGCTGGGCGAGAAGGCTCTCTGCCGCCGCTAGCTTGGCCTCGCTCTCCGTCTGTTCCAGCTGAGCCTCGGCCAAGGCGTCCTGGAGGTTGGTCATATCGGTCCGCATCTCGTCCACCACCGCGCGCAGCCTGCTGGCTTCCGTCTGTCGCATCCACAGCAGCGTGCCGGTGTCGGGTGCCGTTCGTCGGAGCACATCGGCAAGTCGTGCCTGCCACGCAGCAAAGGGCAGGTCTACATACCGCGCGACGAGCGTCTCGTAGGCGTCGGGCAGTTTGCGAGAGCTGGGGTCAAGGTCGCTGACGAGGAGGAGTCCCGACGGCGGCACATCTAGGATGCGCAGCTTCAGGTCAGGTCGGTGCTCCAGAAGGCAGAGCACAAGCTTCCAGACGTCGCCGCTCCAGTCGAGCGTCGACCGCTTGCGCGAAGCTGCCGTGTCGGACCGCGGCAGACAGTCGTGTGCGACGACGAGCGAATTGTTGCCGGCCAGCGACTCGATGTGCATGAAGTCGCGCAGGGCGTACTCGAAGAGATGCTCGCCGTCGATGAAGGCAAGATCGACGGGCCTGCCGGCCAGGAGCTCTGTAGGCAGCGGCCCCGCGAAGAACTCGTCGCTCGTCGTCGACACGACGTGAAGGCGCGCCGCCTCCTCGCGAGAGAGGTCCGGCTCGGGATCGACGCCCACCGTGAACGTGTCGTGCCCGGCGAGACGCAACGACTCACCGCGATAGACACCGATCTCGAGGTAGGTCCGCGGCCGACGGGTCTCGTGCAGGCGAGCGAGGACATCGATGTAGTCAAAGTCGGTTCTCAATGACTGGCACGTGTCGGAGACGCTGGTCGCTCCACCTTCCCCGCCTTCGCAGCCGACGACTGGTCGGGATGATACTCCACGCGCCGACCCCGGTCTTAGCGGTAGTAGGGGTCGTCGATGCACCAGGCGCCCCAGCGCTGCCTGAAGCGGGCGAGTTCGGCGGGGTCGGGATGGGCGAGCCGCAGGCTGGCGTGCTCGAAGTGATAGAGGCGAGCCGCGGGCGTGTAGACGATGCGCAGGCCGTGACGGCGTACTCGCAGGCAGAAGTCGACGTCGTTGTAGCAGGCCGCGAAGCTCTCGTCGAAAGGGCCTGCGGTCTCGACCACGTCCAGCCGCGACGCGAGCACGGCCCCCGTCACCGCTGAGACATTGCGCACTACGTCGGCTGGGCCGTGGCCGTCATCCACCCCCAAGGGCTGGCGGTAGAAGCGATGCGTCGGGCCGCTCGAGCTGCCGACGACGCCGGCATGCTGGACGCGCCCGTCGGGGAACAGGAGTTGGGCGCCCACTGCGCCGATCTCGGGAACGACGAGGTAATCCATAAGCGCTTCGAGCCAATCTGCCGTGATCACCTCGAGATCGTCGTTGAGCAGTACGAAATGCCTGGTCTCGACGTGCTCGACCGCGGCATTGACCTTGCGGGCGAAGTTGAACTCGGCGTTCTGCGGCGGGACCGAAAGTGACTCTGCGCCAAGCTTCGCCAGGAGCGCCGTCGACTCGGCCGACAGCGCGCCGTCGTCGACAACGAGGAGGCGATAGTCGGGGTACGTCGATCGCGCAGCGATGCTCTGCAGCAGGTTCGTGAGAATGCGAACATGCCCCCGACCCTCCACATGCGCGATCGGATCGCCGGTGATCACAACAAGAGTCACCGGAGGACGGTGCGAAGAACGGCTAATGCGAAACGTGCCGGGCAGCGTTCCCGGTACGGCTCGACCTGGCGGCTGAAGCCGGCCGGCTGCCCTGGCTACCACACTCAAGGCGCCGTGGCCCGGGGAAAGCGCCAGCGGACGGCGGCACAGGACCAGCGGGACGTGTGCCACGTCCCGGGCGGCGGCCGTCGCCCGGAACGCGAGGTCGTAGGCGGCCTCGTCGTTCGGGATCGGAGCGACGCCGCCCAGCTCCTCGAGCAGAGCCAGGCGCACACAGAAGCAGTGCAGCACGTACGGCATGGACTGAAGAAGCTCGGGCGACCAGTCGGGTTTGAGGAACGCGAGAGGGGTGCCGTCGTCGCGCTCCAGTTCCTCGTCGGTGTAGATGACGTCGGCACCTGGTCGGGCCGCGGACGTCCGGGCGATCTCAGCGAGGGCGTCGGGACGCAGAACGTCGCCCGCGGCCACGAACGCCACGAGGTCGCACTGCGGCACCGCCTCACGAGTCCTACCGTCCGCGCAGTCGCCCTCCGACAGGAGGCGCCATCGCTTGTGCGTTTGACGCTCAAGGGACGCTACCGTGCGCGCACGTGCGTCGCCCGCCCGCGCTGGGCCGCAGACGGCGACCGCGAAGGAGGTGCCCGGCTTCCGTCTAGGCCAAGCGCGAACGGAGTCGACACGGCCCAAGAGCAGCCCGGCGGTCGCCCGTGCAAGGCTGGTGGCGCCGGCAGTCGGACCCGGGTGCGCCTGCAATCGCAGGGCCAGTTCGCGGTCGTGCCGGATACGGCGAACGCCACCGTCGGGCTCCGAGCTCAGCATGAACGTGTCATCGAGAAGAGCGCTCGCCTGGGTGGGGGACCGAACCGACCCTGCAATTATCCGCTCCGTACCCGAGGGGGGTCAATCGAGACCGATGGGCCCGCGTATAATCCGTGCATGGAACCGACCGGCGCGCGGCGACGCGTCCTGTTCGTGGCACCCGAGCTTCCGCACCCACCCTTCACCGGTGCTCACACACGGCCGCTGTCGATCATCCGCGCCCTCGTGCGCGACCATGACGTCACCGTGGTCGGTGCCGCGCCACCGGACGCTAACTTGAGCGCGCTGAAGGAGGCCGGCGCGAGCGTCGAAGCCCTGGCCAAGGCTCCTTACGCGAGGTCACCGGCCCGCATGGTGCTGTCGCGGGCACGTCGTTTGGCGTCGCCGGTGCCGCTGATCAGCCGCGGGTACTCGCCGCTCATGGGTCGGTTCGTGGAACGGGCGGCACGCCGGGTCGCACCCGACGCCGTGCACCTTGTCAGCATGTACTCCTGTGGCTACCGGCTCCCCGGCGTGCCCGCGGTCGTCGACCTGCTGGACGTGGTCAGCGGGCTCTGCGCCGCAGCCGTCGACGCGCGTCCGCTGCGATACGGCGCGGCCTTCGTGCAGGAGCTAACCTCGCAGCGCCTAGAGATGCGCGAGCTCGCGGACATGGCGGCCGTCCTTGCTATCAACGACGACGATGCCGCCCGGCTGCGCCGTCTCGGCATCGATCCCACGGTCGTGCCGCTCACGACCGCCGTGCCATCCGACGGGGAGGTCGGCGCCGACGTGGGCGGTGGCCATGCCGGCGCTGGCCCGCTCGGGACACGGCCGCTGGCGCTGCTTTTCGTCGGCAACTTCGCGCACGAGCCCAACCGCGCGGCTGCGGTCTTCCTTGCCCGGGACCTCGTGCCCGCACTAGCGCGCCGCAGGCTCGACGCTGTCGTCACGATCGCGGGCCGGCGGGCCGAGGTCGTCGCACGCCCCGGGCACATCACCTACGTTGCCGACCCGCCCGACCTGGGGTCCCTGTATCGCGATGCCGATATCGTGGTCGCGCCGATGGCTTTCGGCGGGGGGACCAAGAACAAGACGCTCGAGGCGATGGCTTGGGGGAAGCCGGTTGTCGGGACGCCAGCCGCGTTCAGCGGCGTCGCGATCCGTGAGGGCGAGGCCTTCGTGTGCACCCCGCTCACCGGCGACGCGCTGGCGACAGCGATCGCTCGCCTCGCGCTCGACCCGGCGCGGCGCGAGGAAATGGGGCGAGCCGGGCGCGCGCACGTACTGCGGTATCACTCGCAGAGCGTGGTCGACGAGGTCGTCGGCGCGGTCTACGCGCGGGTGCTGGCCGGGCGACGCTAGCGGGGGATCGGTGTGTCCGGCGTCGGCCGGTCCCGCGCGGCGGACGCGTGTGCCATACTTCGGGGGATCGTGAAGCAGAGCCGCCTGGGGGGACCGTGGACTACGCGCGTATCCACAGACTGCTGACCGCGCGGCGCGACCACGTCGACGCCGTATCACTCGACGGTTGGCAGACGCGCGAGCTCGCCTCGCTCGGCTGGCTTGTGGCCGGTCGGCTGGCGCGCGGCGCGGCGCTGCGCCTTCGCATGGGACATGCCGAGGGCCTCGTGCTGGCCGGCCGGGGGGTGCAGTTGCTGCACGCGCGACACATCGTCGCTGGCCGCGACCTCAATCTCGAAGAAGGCTGCCGCATCATGGGGCTCTCGCGGCGCGGCATCGTCTTCGGCGACCGCTGCACGGTCGGCCGCTGCGCCATGATCAGCCCGACGAACGTGCTCGGCGGACCGCTCGGCGAGGGCCTGAAGGTCGGGGACAACTCGAACATCGGTCATTTCGCGTTCGTCGGCTGCTCGGGCTACATAGAGATCGGTGCCCGGGTGCTGATGGGGCCGCGCGTCACGCTGCTCGCCGAGAACCACGCCTTCGCCGATACCGACCGACCCATCAAGCTGCAGGGCGTCGAGCGCCGGAGCATCGCGATCGGCGACGACTGCTGGCTGGGGGCCAGCAGCATCGTCTTGGCCGGCGTCACGATCGGCGCCGGCTCGGTCGTCGCCGCCGGCGCGGTGGTCGCCGAGGACGTGCCGCCGATGACCGTCGTAGCCGGCGTGCCGGCGAAGATCGTGCGCCGGCGGGACCACCCGCGCGCGTGAAGGTACTAATCGTCAACAACTTCGTGCGCGAGGGGAGCGGCATCGACGCGTCGGTCGAGCTCGAGGCGCGGATCCTCGCGGATCGTGGCCATAGTGTCGGCCTGTTGCGCCGCGACAACGCCGACCTCGCGACCGCCGGCAGCGCCGCGCGAGCCGCCATGCTCGCGTGGTCCCTGTACTCGCTGCCGGTGCGTGCCGAGCTCGGCCGGCGGCTCGAGGTCGAGCGACCCGACCTCGTGCACCTGCACAATCTGGTGCCGTTCGTGACGGGTGCGGCCTACGACGCGTGCCGGCGGCGAGGAGTGCCGACCGTGCAGCACCTGCGCAACTACCGGGCGTTCTGCCCCTCGTCGTATGCGTTCCGAGCCGGGAAGCCATGCGACGCCTGCGACGGCACGGCCTTCGCCGCCTGTCTGCTGCACCGCTGCTACCGCGGTTCGCCGCTCGCCAGCAGCGGCCTCGTCGCGGCCCGATGGATCGACTGGGCGAAGGGCCGCCGCAGCGGCTACGACGCCGACCTCTACATCGCCAACAGCCGGCACACGGCCGACCGGCACGTCGCGCGCGGACTCGTCGACCCGGCCACGGTCCACGTTCTGCACAACGCCGCCGAGGACCTGTCGGCGCTCCTGCGCGCAGGCGCGGCGGACGCCGGCCGACACGGCGACGCACGGACCGCCCGCCGCCTCGTCTACGTGGGATCCTTGATCTCTGCGAAGGGCGTGTGGATGCTGCTCGACCTGGCGACGGCGCTCCCCGAGTTCGAGCTCCACGTCGTCGGCGCCGGCCCGGTAGGGCCGGCGCTCGTTCACTCCGCCCGGCAGCGACGCCTGCCGAACGTCGTCTTCGATGGCCTGCTCGAGGGCGCCGCCAAGGCGGCGGTGTGGGCGGGCAGCTTCCTCACCGTCGTGCCGTCGCTCTGGGACGAACCCTTCGGCCTGGTCGTGCCCGAGAGCTACTCGCTCGGGATACCGGTGCTGGCTACGACTCGCGGCGGCCTGGCCGAGACGGTGACCGACGGCGTCACCGGCGTGCGACTCGACGAGAGCGACGTGAGCGACGCCGCGGCACGAGTGCGTGCGCTCTGGGATGACCAGGCCCGATACGCCACCATGAGGACCGCCGCGCGCACGGATTACGAGCGTCGCTTCAAGCCCGACGTATTCGCCACACGGCTCGAGGAGCTGCTGCGCCTTGCCGCGACGCACGGAACGGGACGCGAGGCGACGTCGTGAGGATCGCCCTGCTCGGCACTCGTGGCGTGCCGGCCGCCTACAGCGGCTTCGAGACGGCCGTCGAGAACATCGGCACGCGACTCGCCGCCCGTGGTCACGACGTGACCGTCTACTGCCGGCCGCACATGGTCGAGGGCCGCCACAGCGTCTACCGCGGCATGCGCCTCGTCTACCTGCCGACGATCGCCAGCAAGCACCTCGACACCTTCGTGCACACGTTCCTGTCGACCCTGCACATGGCCGCAGTCGTGCGGCCCGACGTCGCGCTCTACTTCATCGCCGGCAACAGCCCCTTCGCGCTGCTCGGCCGGCTGCTCGGCGTGCCGAGCGTGCTCAACGTCGACGGGCTCGACTCGCGCCGGGCGAAGTGGTCCGGCCCGGCCAGGCGCTATCTGCGCTGGACCGAACGCAACGCGCCGCGCCTGGCGACTTGCGTGGTCACCGACTCACGCGTGGTGCAGCGCCTCTACCGCGAGGCCTACGAAGCCGAGACAGAGTACATCCCCTACGGCGCCGAGCTGCCGACCCCGACCTCGCTGTCGCACCTCGAACGCCTGGGGCTGCCGCCCCGCGGCTATGTCCTGTTCGTCGGCCGCCTCGTGCCCGAGAACAACGCCCATGTGCTGGTGGAGGCGTTCCAGGGACTCGACACCGACCTGCGCCTCGTGATCGTCGGCGACGCGCCGTACGCCGACGACTACCAGGTGGCGCTCAGGGCGGCGAGAGATCCGCGCCTGCTGTTCACCGGCTACCTGTTCGGTGAGGGCTACCGGCAGCTCACTCACAACGCCGCGATCGTCGTGCTGCCGACTGAGGTCGGCGGCACCCATCCGGTGCTCCTCGAAGCGATGGCGGCGGGCAACTGCGTGGTCGTGAACGATCACGCGCCGAACCTCGAGGTGATCGGCGACGCCGGCCTGGCCTACAGCGGAGCCGGCGGCGCCGAAGCGCTGCGCGAGGTGCTGCGCGGTCTTCTTGAGCATCCCGACCGGATCGAGGCGCTCCGCAGGTCGGCGGCGGCAAGGGCCACCGACCTGTACTCGTGGGACGCGGTGACCGCGGCCTACGAACGCCTGGCCGAAGCCGTGCGGCGCCGCAGCAGCGCGCCGGCGCCGAGCAGCGCACCGCCCAGCAGCCCCACCGGCCAGAGCCGGGCGCCCGTGTAGTCGAGCTGCAGTGGCGTGGCCGACGGCGACGGCGTGAGGGCCGGCGTCGTGCTCGGGTGTGACGTGGGGGTCGGCGTGGCGGCGAGGAGACTGGCGAGGTACTGCTCGAGCACCTGCTGGACGTCGCTGTACTGGGAGTAGGCGGGATCGCTCTCGACCACCTTGAGGGCGGCCCTGACCTCGGCCACCGTGTAGTGGCCGTTGATCACACCGTCCGAGGCGTCCTGGATGATCTGGGTGGTGATCGATCCCCAGGCGACCGGCGCAAAGACGGCCGTCAGCACGAGGGCGAGGATCGACACGATGGCGATACGCCGCAGCATGACCGCCTCCTTTGGGCCTGGCGCCGGTGCTGCCGAAGAGGACAGTGGCGACGATTCTACATCACCAGCGCTCGCTCCGAGTCGCCCGCGCCCGGTGTCGGCAGGTTGGTCGCTTGCCCTGCCGGTCTATACTGACGGCTCGAGCACCCCGACCCTGGAGTCCGCCCCAGCGAGCACGGAGACGACTGGTGCGCACGCATGACTGAGACACGGACCGCGCGGCGCGGGTCGGTCGCACCGCCCAGCGCGAGCCGTGAGCGTCGCGACGAGCCGGCGCCTCGGCGCCGCGGGCGCGGACCGGCTTTGTTCGCGGTCCTGGCCACCCTCGCTTTGCTTGCGACGATCGCCGCCTTCGGCGCGCTGTCCGGCGGCTACATTTTCACGCGCGCCGCGCCGGTCGTGTTCGTGGCCGCCGGCCTCGCGGTCGCCGGCGTCTGGGTCGTGCGCCGGCCCGAGCGACCCTCGCGTGCCCACCTGGTCGGTCTCCTCGCCTTCGCGGCTTTCGTCGCCTGGACGGGGCTGTCGGTGCTCTGGTCGGTCGGCCCCGACCTGTCGTGGGTGAGCTTCGACGTCGCGGGCTTCTACCTGCTCGTCGCCGTGGTCTGCGGCGTCCTGCCCGGGAGCGTCGTGCGACTGCGCGTCGCCGCGTACGGCTTCGCCTGCGTCATGACCCTGCTCGCCGGCTACGCCCTGCTCGGCAAGACCGCCCCCAACGTGGTGACGGACGCGCACGTGTTCGCGCGTCTGAGCGGCTCGATCGGCTACTGGAACGTGCTCGCGGCGCTGATCGCCATGGCGGTCCCGGTCCTCGTGGAGGCGGCGTCGCGGCGAACGGCGCCGGCCTGGCTGCGCGGCCTCGCGGCGGGCGCGCTGGTCGTGCTGCTCTTCACCTTCTTCTTCACCTTCTCGAGGGGCGGCTTCGTCGCCCTCGGCGTGGCGCTGCTCGTCTGGTTCGGACGCGCACCGCGGCGCCTCGCCGGGCTGGCCTCGCTCGCGCCGCCCGTCCTGCTGGTCGCGCTCGTTCTGTGGCACGTGCATCGCCTGAGCACGCTCTTCAACGCAACGACCGACGACGCCCTGCGCACGGCGCAGGGCCACATCCTGGCTCGCTGGGTGGCCGGGGCGCTGCTCGCCGCCGTCGCGGTGCAAGTTCTCATCGCCTGCGGCAAGCGCCGCTGGGCGTTGCCGCCGCGTGCCGCCCGCGTGCTGGGAGCCGCGCTGCTCGTCGCGGTCGTCGCCGTGCCGCTCGGCGGCGCCGCCGTCTACCTGCCCCGCCACGGCGGCCTCGTGGCCTGGGTGCGTACGCACGCTCACGACGCCCTGTCGGGCGCCGGGCCGGGCAACAGCGCCTCGCGGCTGACCTCGCTCGGCACCAGTGGCCGCGGACCCTGGTACCACGAGGCCCTGCAGGGCTTCGCTGCCCATCCGTTCGCCGGCAGCGGCGCCGGCACCTTCCGCTTCACGAACTACCTCTACCGGCACCACACCTGGGTCGTGATGCACAGCCATAGCCAGTGGCTGAACGTCCTGAGCGAGCTCGGGATGGTCGGCTTCGTCCTGTTCGCCGTGGCGATCGCGGGGCTCGTGGCGGCGGCCTTCGGGCGCCGGCGCCGCGGCCGTTCCGACCCGGAGCGCGCGCTGCTTGCAGCCTGCCAGGCCGCCGCCTGCGCCTTCGTCGCCCACATGTCGATCGACTGGGACTGGGACATGGCGGTGATCACCGTGGCCTTCCTGCTGCTCGCCGGCGCGGCCGCCGGCTACGTGCGCTCGCGGGGCGTCGGCGCCGCGGCGGTGGAGCCAGCCACGGGCCGCACCGGAACGACCGGCGCTTCCGGCCCGTTGCCGGCGGAGCAGACCCCGGTCGAGCCCCCCTCGCAGCGTGCCCGCCGTCGGCTCGGCCCGGGAGCGCGCGTACTGGTCACCGGTCTCGTCTGCCTTGGGGTCGTGTCGTGGGCGCTTCCCTACCTGTCGCAACGCGCCGATCTGCGCGCCGTCGACCAGGCCAGCCGCGGCAGGCTGACAGCAGCGGCCGCGTCGGCTCGCCAGGCCGGCCGCCTCGACCCGCTCGCCGTCGACCCGCTCGTCACGCTGGCGCTCATCCAGACCGAGCAGCGCCGGCTCACCGGCGCCAGAGCCACCCTCCTCCGAGCCGTTCGCCTGCAGCCCCGCAACTACGAGCCGTACTACCAGCTCGGCCTGCTCGAGCTGGACGGCTTCGGCGACCGGAGCGTCGCCGACGCCTGGTTCCGGCGCGCCCTCACGCTTGACCCGCTCGATGCCCTCACGCGACGGAGTCTCGGTCTTGCGCAGAGCCCATAGCCAAGCGAGGTCGCTCTGATCCGCGCACCGGTCCGCCAGGCCCGCGGGGAACGCCGGTACCGCGCAGAAGAGGCTTCTCTTCGTCCGGGCTACTGCGTTAGGCTCTTCGTGTACTGCCCCTCGTTCGCGAGCCGGGTGACGCCTATAATCGGCTGGGTAGTACAGGTATGAAAGGACTATGACCGTGCGGACACTGGTCGCAGGAGGAGCCGGCTTTCTGGGGTCGCATCTTTGCGAGTACCTGCTGGCCAGAGACCACACCGTCGTGTGCCTCGACAACTTCTACACGGGGCGCCATCACAACATCTCGCATCTCTTGCACGACCCACGTTTCCGGGTCATCCGCCACGACGTCGCGTCGCCTGTGAGCGTCGAAGTCGACGAGATCTACAGCCTGGCGTGCCCGGCATCTCCGATCCACTATCAGCTTCACCCCGTGCAAACCACGCGCGCCTGCGTGCTCGGCTCCATCAACATGCTCGACCTCGCCAGGCAATGGGACATCAGGATCCTCCAGGCCTCCACGAGTGAGGTCTACGGCAACCCTACGGTCCATCCCCAGCCCGAGTCGTACTGGGGCAACGTCAATCCGATCGGCCCGCGGTCGTGCTACGACGAAGGCAAGCGGTGCGCCGAGACGCTCTTTTTCGACTACCAGCGGCAGTACGGCGTCTCTGTGCGTGTGGCCCGTATCTTCAACACCTACGGGCCGCGCATGCTGCCCGACGACGGACGCGTCGTCAGCAACTTCATCGTCCAGGCCCTGTCCGGACAGCCGCTCACCATCTACGGCTCCGGCAGTCAGACACGATCGTTCTGCTATGTCGACGATCTCGTTCGCGGGCTCGTCCGGCTGATGGAACACGATGACGACGCCATCGGGCCGGTCAACCTGGGCAATCCCGAGGAGCTGTCCATCGAAGACGCGGCGCGCCTCATCATCGAGATGACGGGGGAGGACGTCGACACGGTCCACGAGCCCCTTCCGCACGACGACCCGCAGCAGCGGCGCCCCGACATCACCCTGGCCCGGGAGCTGCTCGGCTGGGAGCCGGTCGTGTCGTTGCGCGCCGGCCTCTCGCCGACGATCGAGCACTTCCGCGCGGTGCTCCAGCGCGAAGAGCCCGCCCTCGAGGCGGTCAATCGCTCGTAGCCCGGCGGGGTCGCGTCCTTCTGCGGGCGGCCGCTCGAACGGCTAGGCCAGCCGCTGTACCGACACCGCGCCGTCGCCGGCCGGCATGACCAGGGCGGTCCACTGCGCCCCGAAGCGCTGGCTGGCATGCGCGACGATCTCGCGCAGCGCCGCGGCCGCGGCGCGGTCGGTGAGGATCGCGATCGGCACGAGAGGACGGTCGTCGAGCTGCACCCGCAGGCCGTCCTGCGCCTGGCGAATGAGGATCGGCTCGAGCGACAGGTGGGCCAGGCTGTCGGCGCCCGCCGCCGACAGGGTGACGACGAGCGGCGGCTGGGCGGCGAGCGCCGCCGGCGACGGGGCCTCGTACGACCGCTTGAGCCGTGTGGCGTACCAGTACAGCCCCGCGATCAGGGCGATCAGCGTGATCGTCACGATCACGATCGCCACCAGCGCCCAGCTCATCGAGACCTCCCTCGCCCCGCTCCTCGGATGCAACGCCGCGCCGCCTGGGCGGCGCCACGACGTCGCGTTCGCCTGCCGGGCCTGTCGGTCGGTCTCCGCTGGCGGTCGACGCCTCAGGCCGGATCGTCAGGCGCGCGCACCTCATCGTTTTCGGCTGGAGCGGGCCGCGCCTGAAGCCCCGCGCGCCTGATCTCGTCGAGCCGGCGGGCGCGCTCGAGCTCGAGGCCACGCTGCGGGCTGAAGTAGGTGGCGCCGCGCAGCGCGTCGGGCAGGTACTGCTGCTCGACCCAGCCGCCGAAGGCGTGCGGGTACAGGTAGCCCTCGCCGTGGCCCAGCTTGCGCGCGCCGCGGTAGTTGGCGTCGCGCAGATGCGCGGGCGGGGGCTCGTTGCCGCGTCGCTCGACGTCGGCCATGGCCGCGTCGATCGCCTTGTAGGCGGCGTTGCTCTTGGGGGCGAGCGCCATGTAGAGCGCCGCCTGACTCAGGTTGAGGCGGCACTCGGGCAGGCCGACGAACTCGACGGCGCGCGCCGCCGCCACGGCCACCTCGAGCGCGCCCGGGTCGGCGTTGCCTACGTCCTCCGAGGCGAAGATGATGATGCGCCGAGCGATGAACTTCGGGTCCTCGCCGCCGGCCAGCATCGCCGCCAGGTAGTACTCGACGGCGTCGGGGTCGCTGCCGCGCATCGACTTGATGAAGGCCGAGATGGTGTCGTAATGGGCGTCGTCGCGGTCGTACGAGAGCGGCTTCTTCTGGGCGGCGTCCTTCAGGTCGTCGACGCCGATCTCGGCCCCCGTGCCGGCTTGCGGGCCGCGCGAGCGCACCGCTGTCTCGAGGGCGTTGAGCGCGACCCGGGCGTCGCCGTGGGCGACCTCGACCAGGAACGGCAGCGCACCTTCACCCAGCTTCAGCCCGAGCCGGCCGAGGCCCCGTTCACCGTCGGCGAGCGCGCGCCGTACGAGCTCCTCGACGTCGCCGCCGCCGAGCGGCGCGAAGCGGTAGAGCTGGCACCGCGACAGCAGCGCCGAGTTGACCTCGAAGTAGGGGTTCTCGGTGGTGGCGCCTATCAGTGAGACGACCCCGTCCTCGATCGCCGGAAGCAGCGCGTCCTGCTGTGCCTTGTTGAAGCGGTGGATCTCGTCGATGAACAGGACCGTGCGCCGCCCGGCAAGGCCGCTCGCCTCGCGCGCGGCCTTGATCGCGGCGCGCACGTCCGCGGTGCCGGCGCTCACCGCCGAAAGCTGCTCGAGCCGGGCGCCGGTCTCGGCCGCGATCGCCCGCGCCAGGGTCGTCTTGCCCGAGCCGGGCGGCCCCCAGAAGATCATCGAGAAGAGCTCGCCGCGTTCGATCGCGGCGCGCAGGACGGTGCCCGGCCCGACGATCTCGCGCTGGCCCACGAACCCGGCCAGCGAGCGTGGCCGCATACGGGCCGCCAGCGGCGCCTGCGCGGCGATCTGCTCGTCTGAGGGCTCGAACAGGCTGTCCATATGTCCTAGTCCGCCGAATGACTTCGTCGTCGTCGCTCAGGCTTGCGTGGCTTCGCTACGCGCCTAGTCTACCCTTTCGGGGCCCGCCGGGAGGCTCGCCGGGGCCATACCCGGCTGCTAAGATGAGGGCCGATGCTCAAGGTGCTGGTCCTGAACACCACGTACGAGCCGCTCAACGTGTGCTCGCTGCGCCGCGCCCTCGTGCTGATGCTCAAAGGCAAGGCCGAGGTCATCGAGGACTCGGCCACCACCCTGCGTTCCGAACGCGCCTCGTTCACCGTGCCGCACGTCATCAGGCTGCGCTCGTTCGTGTCTGTGCCGCGCGCCGCGAGCCGGCGCATCTCGCGGCGCGCCGTCTTTGCCCGCGACCAGTTCCGCTGCCAGTACTGCGGCGCCCAGAAGCGGCTCACCGTCGATCACGTCGTGCCGCGCTCCAAGGGCGGCGGCGACGGGTGGGACAACGTCGTCACCTCGTGCGCGCCGTGCAACCTGCGCAAGGGCGACCGGCTGCTGCCCGCCGACGGCTTCACGCTGGCGCGCAAGCCCCGGCCGCCCGAGCCGTTCAGCTTCATCTTCACCGAGGTCGACCATATCCACGACTCGTGGCGGCCGTACCTCGCCTGGGCGCGCCCCGCCTGACCCGCTACGTGCGACGGGGGCGGCGCGCCGCCCCCGTCTGCGCCTTGCGGCCCGCCCGGCTGCTGCGCCGGCGCGCGGTCCGCGCCTCAGACTGCTATGTCGTCTCCTCGACCTGCCTGCCGCGACCGCGCAGCGTCGCGACCAGGGCGACCACGACGATCATCACGACGATCGCCACGATCAGCCCGATCAGCCAGGTCTTGGATCTCGAGGTCGAGCTGGCGCCGGGCACCGGGTGCACCGTGAGGTAGCTCGCCATGACGGGCGAGGTGAAGAACGCGCCGCCGCCCCTGTCCGGTGTGAACTGCCAGCCGGTCCAGTCCTTGTAGTTGTAGGCCTCGACGTTCTCGGGGTAGACGGTCGGGATGTAGGGCGACTGCTGGTAGATGATCTGCTCCATCTTGTAGACGAGCGCCAGGCGCTGCGCCGGGTCGATCGTGGTCTGCTGCTGCAGGAACAGCTTGTCATACTGCGGGTCGGACCAGGCGCAGTCGCTCCAGGCGTTGATCTGCGACGAGGTGAAGACGCTGAGGATGAAGTTCGGGTCGGGGTCGCCGCCCCAGCCCCAGAGGAACATGTCGTAGTCGGGCTCGAACGTACTGCCGTTCATGTTGTAGATGCCGTCGTTGATCGCGCCCTCGTCCATGACCGAGAGCTTGATCTTGAGCCCGAGCTGCTGGAACCAGCCGGCGATCAGCTTGCCCGCCGACTGCTGCGCCTCGGAGTTGCTGCGGGTCCACAGGCGCAGCACGATCGGCTTGCCCTGCTTGTTGAGGCGCACGCCGTTCTTGAGCGGATAGCCCGCGGCCGTGAGGAGCTGGCTCGCCTTGGCGAGGTCGAACGTGTACTTCTCGCTCGCCGACGGCTCGTAGTGCCAGTCGGGGTTCGTCCACAGGTGCGAGACGAGCACGGAGGTCGCCGGCTGGGCGAGGCCGCCATAGGCGATGCTCACCAGCTTCTGGTGGTCGATCGCGTACTGCAAGGCCTGGCGGAAGTGCCAGTCCCTGAGGACCGGGTTGCCGAGCGAGGGGCCCGTGTAGCAGTTGAAGCCGAGCTCGTCGAGCTCGGGGTCGATGCAGGCGATCGGCTTGAAGGTGGGGTCGTTCTTGAGCTGGCCGAACTGCGCCTCGAGGAGGCCCCAGCAGCCCTGCAGCGACCCGGCCTTCATCTCCTGCGTCATCGTGTCGGCGTTCTGGTAGTAGACGAAGTCGACCTCGTCGATCTTGGGAGCGCCGCCCCAGTAGCTCTTGTTGGCCGTCATGATGGCGTAGTTGTCCTTCTTGTACTGGGTGAGCTGGAACGGACCGCTGCCCACGACGGGCGGGTTGTTCTGGTAGCTCGTACCGGCGGCCTTGCCGGAGACCTTGCCCCAGATGTGCTCCGGCACGATGTACACCCACATGTTGAGCATGTTCGCCTTGGGCTTGGTGCAGGTGAACACCACCGTGTTGTCGTTGGGCGCAACGACGCTCTTGATGAAGTTCACGTACATCGTGTAGTTGCTGAGCTGGTTCTTGATGACGTAGTTGTAGGTGAAGGCGACGTCGTGGGCGGTCAGCGGCACGCCGTCCTGCCATTTGACGCCCGAGCGGATGTGGAACGTCCACACGCGCCCGCCGTCCGACATCGACCAGCGATCGGCCAGGCCCGTGGCGCGGGCGCCCTGCGGGTGGCCGTAGTCGCCGGCGCTGAAGCCGACCATGAGGTCGTAGTTGAGCGACCAGATCTCGTAGCACGACGACATCTGGCCGACGAACGGGTTGACGTTATCGGGGATGTTGGTCATGCCGAGGCGGAGCACGACCTTGCCGGCGGGCGACGGGCTCGCGTTGGTGGCGAGAGCCACGGTGAGGCCCCAGACCAGACCGGCCGCGAGCAGAGCGGCCAGCGCCGCGCCCAGCAGACGGCTGCGCGGCCGGCTGCGCGGTGGAATCTGCATTGACGTTCCCCCCTTGTGCACGAGACACGCGCCTGACGCGGCGTCCTCCCCCTCACATTCAATCGCCTCGCCCACGCCACTTCAAGCAGGACCAGGCCCTGGACCTGCGCTCTTCGCCCGACCCCGCCGGGCGTGACACGTCGTACTGGTATACTCCACGCCGTGAACATCGACGCACAGCGCCAGCCCCGGTTGCAGGTGAACGACGGCGACCCCGTGCCGATCGACTCGGCCGAGGTCACGCGCGACGTCGAGCACTCCACGCTCACCAACGTGCTGCGCGACGGCCGGCCGGTCACCTTCGCGCCGGGCGACCGCGTCACCCTCTGGGTGGGTCCGCCCGACAAGACGAGCGTCGTCTTCATGGGCAAGGCGGTCGACGAGCACGACGTCCTCGATCTCATCTCGACCGAGACCGACGACGAGCTCGACGACTATGAGACCATCTAGCGGCGCCGGTCGCGGCGCGGCGGCGTGAAGGGCCTCATCCTCTCCGGCGGCGCCGGCACCCGCCTGCGGCCGATCACCCACACCTCGGCCAAGCAGCTCGTACCGGTGGCCAACAAGCCGATCCTCTTCTACGGCCTCGAGGCCGTGCGCCGGGCCGGCATCGACGAGGTCGGCATCGTCGTCGGCGACACGCACGCCGAGGTCGAGGCCGCGGTCGGCGACGGCGCGCGCTTCGGGTTGCGCGTCACGTACCTGCGCCAGCAGGCCCCGCTCGGCCTGGCCCACGCAGTCCTGATCGCCGAGGACTACCTGGCGGGCGAGCCCTTCGTCATGTACCTGGGCGACAACCTGCTCAAGGACGGCATCGTGCCCTTCGTCGAACGCTTCATCGCCGACTCACCCGACGCCATGATCCTGCTCCAGCACGTCCCCGACCCGCAGAGCTACGGCGTGGCCGAGATCACGGGCGGCGCCGTGGTGCGCCTGGTCGAAAAGCCGGCCACGCCCGCCAGCGACCTCGCCCTGGTCGGCGTCTACCTGTTCACGCCCAAGGTGTTCGACAGCATCAGGGCGATCCGCCCCTCGGCCCGCGGCGAGCTCGAGATCACCGACGCCATCCAGCACATGGTCGACCGCGGCCTGCGCGTCACCCCGCAAGTCGTGACCGGCTGGTGGAAGGACACCGGCCGCCTCGAGGACATGCTCGAGGCCAACCGCCTCATCCTGGGCGGCCTCGAGCGCGACGTGCGCGGCGAGACGCTCGACTGCTCCATCGAGGGGCCCGTGGCGATCGAAGCCGGCAGCCGGCTCGTGCGCTGCACGGTACGCGGCCCGGTCGTGATCGGCTCGGGCTGCAACCTCACCGACGCCTTCATCGGCCCCTACACGGCGATCTACCACGGCGTCACCATCGACCACGCCGAGGTCGAGCACTCCATCATCCTGGCGAACAGCACCGTCCGCGGCCTCAAAGCGCGGCTCTGCGACAGCCTGATCGGCAACGACGTGACCATCTGCCACTCCGACGGCCGCCCGCTCGCCTACCGCTTCATGGTGGGCGACTCGAGCCGCATCGGGGTGGTCTAGAGACGGCGCGCAAGGCGGCCCGCGACCGCGGCCGCGAGGGGGCCTTATGATCGACGGTGTCATGACCAAGAAGCTGCGGGTGATCCCCGACGAGCGCGGCCGGCTCATGGAGTGCCTGCGCTCCGACGACGACCTGTTCGTCAAGTTCGGCCAGCTCTACATGACGACCACGCTGCCCGGCGTGGTGAAGGGCTGGCACCTGCACCACGTGCAGTACGACAACATCGTCTGCGTGAAGGGCATGATCAAGCTCGTGCTCTACGACGGCCGCGCGGGTTCGGCCACCGCCGGCGAGACCGACGAGTACTTCATCGGCGAGCACAACCCGCTGCTCGTGCGCGTGCCGCCCGAGGTACAGCACGGCTGGAAGTGCGTGAGCACAGACGAGGCCTACATCGTGAACGCGCCGACCGAGACGTACCGCTACGACGACCCCGACCAGGACGAGCTGCCGGCCGACACCGAGCTCATCCCCTATGACTGGGGCCTGCGTCAGCGCTAGGCGCGGCCGGCGCGCGGCGGCCGGCGCGGCGGCGAGCGTGGCGGCGGCGGCGAGCGTGGCGGCAAGCGGCGCGTGAGCGGGGTGCGGCGCTACCTGGTGACCGGCGGCGGCGGGCAGCTTGCGACCGCGCTCGTCGACCTGCTCGAGGGCGAGGTCTTCGTGGCCCGCGAGGAGGTCCTCGACCTGCGCGACGGACCGGCCGTCGCCGCCGCCGTGCGCGCCTTCGCCCCCGATGTCGTGCTGCACACGGCGGCCTACACCGACGTCGACGGCGCCGAGCGCGACGAGGCCACCGCCCTGGCCGTGAACGCGGGCGGCACCCGCCACCTGGTCGCCGCCTTGCGCGGCACGCACACGCAGCTTGTCTCGTTCTCGACCGACTACGTCTTCGACGGCGCCAAGGGCGCGCCGTACGTCGAGCACGACGAGCCCCACCCGCTGAACGCCTACGGCCGCACCAAGCTCGCTCAGGAGCACGAGACCCTGTCCTGGGTGCACGGCACGGTCGTGCGGACCGCCTGGCTGTTCTCGGCGAGCGGCCGGAACTTCGTGAAGACGATCCTGGCGCTCGCCCGCGAGCGGGCGGCCGCGGGCTCGCGCGAACCCCTGCGCGTGGTCGACGACCAGGTCGGCTCGCCGACCGCCGCGCGTCACCTCGCCGCCGCCGTGGTGACGGCGCTCGACGGTGGCCTCGGGCCCGGCATCTACCACATGGCCGGCGGCGGCGCCTGCAGCTGGTGCGAGCTCGCCCGCGAGGTGGTCGCGCTCGCCGGGCTGGCGCTCGAGGTCGAACCGATCAGCACCGCGCAAGCCGGCCGGCCGGCGCCGCGGCCGCCTTACAGCGCCCTGGCCAGCGAGCGCGGCGTACCGCAGCCGCCGTGCTGGCAGGACGGCGTCGCGGCGGTCATGGACGAGCTGCTCGAGACGCCGTGAGACGCGGCGAGGGAGGTCCGCTTTGAGGATCGTGGTCACCGGCGGCGCCGGCTTCATCGGCTCGAACTTCGTGCGCCACGTGCTGGCGGCGCACGCCGACGACCGGGTCGTCGTCTTCGACAAGCTCACCTACGCCGGCAACCTCGACAACCTGCGCGGCCTTACGGCCGACCCGCGCTACGCCTTCGTGCGCGGCGACATCTGCGACCGCGCCGCGGTCGACGACGTGCTCGCCACCGCCGACGCCGTCGTGAACTTCGCCGCCGAGACGCACGTCGACCGCTCCATCACGGGTCCCGAGGACTTCATCACGACCGACGTGCTGGGCACCCACGTGCTGCTCGAGACGGTGCGCGCCCACGCCGTGCCGCGCTACCTGCAGGTCTCGACCGACGAGGTCTACGGCGACGTCGAGACCGGCTCGTCGGTCGAGTCCGACCCGCTGCGTCCGTCGAGCCCCTACTCGGCGAGCAAGGCGGCCGCCGACCTCATGGTGCTGGCCTACCGGCGCACCTTCGGGGCGCCGGTGCTGATCACGCGCAGCTCCAACAACTACGGCCCGTACCAGTACCCCGAGAAGCTCGTGCCGCTCTTCGTCACCAACCTGCTCGACGCACAGCCGGTGCCGGTCTACGGCGACGGGGGCAACGTGCGCGACTGGATCTTCGTCTCAGACAACTGCCGGGCCATCGACCTCGTGCTGCGCGCGGGCGCGGACGGCGAGGTCTACAACATCGGCGGCGGGCACGAGGTCGCCAACCTCGACCTCACGCGCGCCCTGCTCGACGCCCTCGGCCTGGGCGACGAGATGATCCGGCGGGTCGCCGACCGCGCCGGCCACGACCGCCGCTACTCGGTCGACTGCACAAAGCTGCGCGCCCTGGGCTGGGCGCCGCAGGTGCCCTTCGACCAGGGCCTGGCCCGCACCGTGGCCTGGTACCGCGACAACCGCGACTGGTGGGAGAAGATCAAGTCGGGCGAGTGGCAGCGCTACTACGCGCGGCAGTACGAAGCGCTCGCCGGCGAGCGCGACGACGGCCTCGACACGACCGCCTGAGCCTGAGCCGCCGCCCGCGTCAGTCCGTCGACGGCAGCAGCACGGTGACCGCGCGAAGGCGCGCGAGCTGCCCGGCGCCGTTGCGCACCTCGACGACCACCGTCTTCAGACCGGGGCCGGGCGCCAGCGCCCAGGGCAGGTCGATCGACCCACCGGTCGCCACGTTCGGGAAGGCCGTCCACGGGCCCCACGTGCGGCCGTCGTTGCTGAGCCGCAGATCGAGAACGCCGCTCTCGCGGTCGACGACGGTCACGCCGACCACGACGGCGGTCGAGCTCACGTGGGCCGGCAGCGTGACGGCGCCGACGGGCGAGGTGGTGTCGCCCAGGTCGAACGAATGGGCGCGCTCGCTGGCCACGAGCGCCGCCGCGCCCAGGGCGACGGCGAACACGGCCAGGACCGCGAGCTTCTTCACGACGAAGGCGAGGGCGAGGCCGAGGGAGACGGTGAGGGAGCGGGGGTGACCTCGCTCTTCTTGAGCACACGGCGTCCCCAGGCGAAGGCGGTCTTCCAGTACGAGTCGTACTTGAGCGACGAGATGCCGACGCCGTCGAGCGAGCCCGTCGACTGGATGAACCAGCCGTTCCCCAGGTAGAGCGCGGCGTGGTAGATCGACGCGACCGACGACTTCGAGCCCTTGGGGCCGAAGAAGATCAGGTCGCCCGGCTTGAGCTTGGCGTAGGTGATTCGCGGCTTGGCGGCGCCGGCCATGCCGGCCGCGGTGCGCTCGTCGAGCCTGTAGCCGAAGTGGATCTTCATGACCCACCAGTCAAAGCCCGAGCAGTCGAAGCCGCCGTGGGCCTGCTTGCCGTAGGGGGAGTCCTTGGTCGGGTATTCACCGCCCCAGACGTACGGGTAACCGATGTACTTGAGCGCGAAGGCCACGACCTGCTTCTCGCGGTCGGTCAGCGCCGGCAGCGTGACCGTGTCGTACTCGGCGAGGCCGGGGATGGCCCACGACGACAGGTGCCGCGCCTGGTAGAGCACGTACGCCGCCTCTGCGCGAGTCATGATGTCGGTCGGCGACTCCTCGAGCGCGTCGCTCTTGGCCGGGTGGTTGAAGCGCAGCCCGAGGGAGCGCGCGGCGACCTCGGTCGGCAGGTAATACGGAGCGCCCGTCTTCCAGTCCTTGTTCGGCTCCCACTTGCTGGTCTGCAGCGTCTTGAGCATGCTCCAGTCCGCGCTCGGATCGAGAACCTTGAGGAGGCGCACCACGGCGGCGTCGGCCTGACACGACAGCATCGGCTGGCCGGGGTGGAAGCCGTCCTTGAACTGCGACAGCAGGCCGAGGTGCAGGGCGATCTGGACGTCGTCGTAGTAGGGGTCCGAGGCGGTCATGTCGGCGATCGTGACCGGCGTCACCTGCTCGTGCTCGAGGCCGGCGACCGTGACGAGGGCGCGAGCGAACTGCTGCCGCGTGACCGCCTTGCCGGGCTCGAAGCGACCGCCACTCGCGTCGTCGAGCGCTCTGGCCGTTGTCGGCCCCTGGTTGGTGACCCAGGTGATGTCGCCGCGGTCCCAGAACGTCTTGGGCACGTCGCTGTAGGTCTTTCCGAACGCCGGGCCGGCCAGGACGAGCAGACCGGCCGTGACGAAGAGCAGGGTCACGATAACGCCGAGCGCGCGCCGGCTCAGGCGGCGGGGGGATGGGGCTCGTGTCGGGCTACGGTCCATGCCCTCCCTTTAGTCGGCCGAACGCCCGGGGTCTTGAGCCCCGCCGGCGCCGGCCCTGCGACTCGCTCACCGCCGCCCGACCGTTGCCTGTCGTGTAAACGCATACTGCGGCGGTCGTACCGTCGCGGCACCTTACCACAATCGTGCCTCGACCGTTGCCGCCCCGGTCGACACCTGCGTTAGGCTCAGGCGCTCTGGGACGTAATCAGAGAGGAAGCCGCTGCCGACAGGCGAACCAGAAGCGACCGGCGACCGCCGCGCCGTTTGCCGTAGGCGCCGACCGGTCGTAGCATCAGGGAGGTCCGCTGCACATGCGATGTCGATGAGAACGTCTGGTCCTACATCTCCCCAACCGGCCGCACGCCGCCTCACGGCGGCGGTCCTCGGTGCACTCTGCGTCGCCGTCGCCGGCCTCGCCCTGTGGGCGCCGGCCGCCGGCGCCGCCACGACCTCGACCATGGTCATCGAGGGGCGCGGCTGGGGTCACGGCATCGGCCTGTCTCAGTACGGCGCGTACGGGTACGCATTGCACGGCTGGTCGTACGGCAACATCATCAGGCACTACTACACGGGCGTGACCCTCGGCAAGGTGACGAACGTGCCGATCCGCGTGCTGCTGCGCGACGACGCCGCGTCGGCCGTCGTGACCGACGCCGCCAAGTACAAGGCGACCTGGGGCTCGACGACCGTCACGATCGGAGCCGGCGTGACGGCCACCGTGACGTGGACCGGCAGCTCCTACCGCCTCAAGGCCGGCTCCCGGGCCTGGACGCCGGGCGCGCCGATCACCTTCACCCCTGGCTCGTCACGCCTCAAACTGGTCACCGCCAACGACAACGGCTACGTGGGCCACTACCGCGGCACGCTGCGCATCCTGCACCTCACCTCGGGGCTCGCCATCGTCAACAAGCTGCCGATCGAGTCCTACCTGCGTGGCGTGGTGCCGCGCGAGTCGCCGCCGTCGTGGCCGCTCGCCGCCCTCGAGGCCCAGGCGGTGGCCGCGCGTTCGTATGCGTACGAGTCGCGCGGCGGCACCTACTACGACGTGCACTGCACGACCGCCGACCAGATGTACGGTGGCGCCGACGCCGAGGCGGCGAGCTCGAACGAGGCGGTCACCAGGACCGCGGGCATCGTGCCGAAATACAAGGGGGCTCCGATCTGGGCCTTCTTCTTCTCCACCTCGGGCGGCCACACCGAGAACATCGAGGACTCCTGGACGAGCTCGCCCCCGGTGCCCTACCTGAAGGGCGTGCCCGACCCGTACGACTACTACTCGCCCTACGACAAGTGGCCCGACAACCCGATCAAGCGCACGCCGGCGTCGATCGCCTCGGCGCTCGGCTTCAGCAAAGGGCCGCTGCGGGCCGTCTACGTGCTCAAGCGCGGCACATCACCGCGTGTCGTCAAGGCGCTGCTCATCGGCGACAAGGGCAGCGCCGTCACGAGCGGCGCCTCGCTGCAGGTCGGGCTCGGCCTGCGCGACAAGTGGATGTACTTCACCTCGCTCGCCATCACGCCGCCGAGCGGGGTCGTGACCTACGGCACCAGGATCACGCTGGGCGGAGCGCTCTACCCGGCGCTCGCCAGCGGCGCCGCCGCGAAGCTGCACCAGGAGCCGACCGGCGGCTCGTGGACAACGAGCTCGGTCAAGGGCAAGGTCGTGTCGGCCACGATCGGCGGCTACACCGTCAGGCACAGCGACCTGGCGGTCAAGCTCACGCCCGCCTGCACGACGCGCTACTACTTCTCGGCGACCACGGCCATGGCCCACACCGCCGCGTCGGCGATCGTCACGATCCGCGTCAAGCCGGCGGTGACGATCGCCCCCACCAGCACGACCGTCGCCACGGGGGCCACGGTCACGTTCACGGGCTCGGTCCTGCCCGTCACCGCGGCCGGCGCCGTCTGGCTGCAGACGAAGGCGACGGGCGCGACGGCCTGGACGAACGCGGTCAAGGTCACGGTCGGCACCGACGGCTCCTACAGCGTGGCCTGGACCGCCGTCTCCGGCACCACCTCGCTGCGCATCTCGGTGCCGGCCTCGAGCAAGTTCGCGGCCGGCACGAGCCCGACCGCGACGGTCACCGCGAGCTGAGCGACAGCCCCGCGCCGCTGCGTGCGGCCGCCTGCGTGCCTGCCGGTCGACCCGGCGGTGGCTGGCCCCGGCGGAGCGCGCCTCAGCCGAGGCGGCCGTTCGGCGCCGTCGTGCCGCTCACGCCCATCGCCTCGGCCACGGCGCGCTTGACCGAGTGGCGCGGGATCTCGCCCTCGACCATGTAGATCACGTCCTCGGCGATGCTCGTCGCGTGGTCGGCGACGCGTTCGATGAAGCGCGAGATCTGCAGGAGCTGCATGACCGGCTCGAACCACTCGGGGTGATCGCGCACGACCTCGTGCAGCCGGGCGGTCATCTCGCGGTCGAGGTCGTCGACCTCGTCGTCCGCGAGCAGCACGGCGCGCGCCAGGCCGGCGTCGGAGCGCACCAGCGCGTCGAGCGCGCTCGCGACCATGCGCTGCGCCTTGCCCGCCATGGCCGACAGGTCGAAGGCCACGACCGGCTGCTCGAGGCCGGCCAGCGCCCGGGCGCGCTCGGCGATGTTCACGGCGAGGTCGCCGACGCGCTCGAGCGTGGTGTTGATCTTGATGGTGGTGACGATGAAGCGCAGGTCGCCGGCCACCGGCTGGTAGAGGGCGAGCGCCTTGAGGCAGTCCTCCTCGACGTCGACCTCCATGACGTCGATCGGAAAGTCGCGCTCGATGGCCTCGGTGGCGAGGTCCGCGTCGCGGCGCTCGGTGGCCTCGAAGGCGCGCCGCAGATTGTCTTCGACGAGCGCGCTCAGGGTGAGGATGCTCTTCTTCAGGTTGCCGATCTCGCGTTGGAGCTGCGTTGCCATGGACTCTCCTGCCGATCAGCCGAAACGGCCGGTGATGTACTCCTCGGTCTGCTTCTGCAGCGGGTTCTCGAAGATCTGCGTCGTCGCGCCGAACTCGATGATGTGGCCTTCGAAGAAGAATGCGGTGTAGTCGGACACGCGCGCCGCCTGCTGCATGTTGTGCGTCACGAGGGCGATCGTGTACGACGACTTGAGCTCCTGGACGAGCTCCTCGATCTTGGCCGTGGCGACCGGGTCGATCGCCGAGCAGGGCTCGTCCATGAGGATGAGCTCAGGCTCGGCGGCGATCGCCCGGGCGATGCAGAGGCGCTGCTGCTGGCCGCCCGACAGGGCAAGGCCGGGCTCGTTCAGCTTGTTCTTGACCTCGTCCCACAGGGCGCCGCGCTTGAGGGCGTCCTCGACGCGCTCGGCAAGCTCGCCGCGCGACAGCCTGAAGTGCATGCGCAGGCCGTAGGCAACGTTGTCGAACACCGTCATGGGGAACGGGCTCGGCTTCTGAAAGATCATGCCGACGCGGCGCCGCAGGCTGAGCAGGTCGGTGCCCGACGCCAGGATGTTCTCGCCGTCCAGGATGATCTCGCCACGCGCCCTCTGGTCGCGATACAGCTCGTAGATGCGGTTGTAGCAGCGCAGGTGCGTCGATTTGCCGCAGCCAGACGGGCCGATGATGGCGGTGACGCGACGCTCCTTGATCTCGAGGTCGTTGCCGAAGAGCGCCTGCTCCTTGCCGTAGAAGAAGTCGAGGCCGCGCACCGACAGCTTGCTGGGCAGCGCGTCGAACGAGGCCGCTTCCTGACCCCCGCCCTGGCTGGTCACTTCGATCCGCGGCGGCACCGGCCTCGCGACCGGCGCCGGCGCGCCGGGTTCGGTCGTGTCCATGAGCTCTACCATTCCTTGCCTCGCTGAAAGAGAAGCCTTGTCAGTATGTTCACGCCGAGAACGGCGACGATGATCAGCAGCGATGCGCCCCAGGCCATGCGCACGAGCCCCGGATCCGGTTCGTTCGCACCCTGATAGATGAACATGGTCAGGTTGGCGAAGGGGCCGCCGAAGTAGCCCGACTGGCCACCCCACGACATCCAGTACGGGCTGCTCAGGGCGGTGAACAGCAGCGGCGCGGTCTCCCCGGCCACGCGCACGACGGCGAGGATGCCGCCGGTGATCAGGCCGCCGCGCGCCGCCTTGACGATCACGCCCAGCGTCGCGCGCCAGCGCGGCACGCCCATGGCCAGGGCCGACTCACGCAGCTCGTTCGGCACCAGGTTGAGGATGTCCTCGGCGGTGCGCGTCATCACCGGCAGCATGATGAACATGAGCGCGAACGAGCCCGCGAAGCCCGAGTAGTGATGCTGAGGCACCACGATCAGCCCGTAGGCGAACATGCCGGCGATGATCGACGGCACGCCGAGCACGATGTTGGTGACTGCACGAATGGCCGTGGCGATGCGTCCCGTCCGGCCGAACTCCGACAGGTAGACCGCGCCGAAGAAGCCGAGAGGCAGGCCGACGACGGCGGCCCCGAGGGTGATGGCGATCGTGCCCACGATGCAGTTGGCGATGCCGTGGCCGGGCGAGTACTGACCCTGCGGCGGCAGCTTGGTGAAGAAGGCCCAGTTCCACGCGCCGATGCCGTGTGAGACGACCGTCACGATGATCCATCCCATGACGAAGATGCCGACGGCTCCCGCGACCCAGGCGCCGGTGGTGACCAACCCGTTCACCATGCGCCGGCGCGCTACGGGACGCGGCCTCATGGGCGGGCGCACGATGCCGACGCTCGTCGCGCTCATGCCCGGCTCCCCGACATGCGGCGGGCCCGGGCCAGCCAGAGCTGGGCCATCGTCTGGAAGACCATGGTGATCACAAAGAGGATCAGGGCGAGCTCGATCAGCGCGCTGGTCTCGAGCTTCGACGAGACCTCCTGGAAGTTGAGGGCGATGGTGGCCGACACCGTCGTACCCTGCGAGAACAGCGAGTGCGGGATGCCGGTGAAGAGGCCGCCGATGATCAGCGTCACCGCCATCGTCTCGCCGAGAGCGCGGCCCAGACCGAGGAACACCGCGCCGGCGATGCCCGACAGCGCGTAGCGGATACTGATCTTGCGCGTGACCTCCCAGGTGGTCGAGCCCATGCCGTAGCCCGCCTCCTTGGTCACCGTCGGCACCATCTTGAGCACGTCGCGCGTGACGGCCGTGATGAACGGCAGGACCATGAGGGACAGCACGATGCTGGCCGTGAGGATGTCGTCGCCGATGGGCGTGCCGCCGAACAGCGGCAGGCGCCCCAGCCAGGTCGACTGGATCCACGGCTCCACGTGGTTGCCCATGAGGGGGGCGATGATCAGGAAGCCCCACATGCCGAAGATGATGCTCGGCACGGCGGCGAGCATCTCGACGGTGGTGCCCACCACGCGGCCCAGGATGGGATGCACGAGCTCGACGAGCAGCAGGGCGACGGCCACGGCGAGCGGCACTGCGATGACCATCGCGATGACGGTCGTCACGAACGTGCCGAACAGGCTCGAAAGCGCCCCGAACTGGGCTGGGGGGGCGTAGTCGACGTGTGTGAGCGGCTTGATGCCGAGCGTGTGGATCGCGAGCCACGAGTTCTTCAGCAGCACGCCCACCAGCACGAGCATGGCGACGGCCACCGCCGCTGCGCAGGCGACGGTGAACCAGCGAAAGAGCGGGTCTCCCCACGTGAAGTAGTGGCGGCGGGCCTGTCTGCCGGCGCCGGCGCCACCCGGTGGTCGTCCTACCTCTAGCTCGGCTGTGCTCATGACTCGCCCGCCTGTGCGTTGTGGATATCTCGGGAAGCGGGCGGCGGGCGGCGGAGCCGCAAGGCTCCGCCGCCCGTCGCCGCAGTCGGAACGCTCCCCTTGTCAGCTCACGGCCACACCGGGCTGCCGCCCGCCGTGATCTGCGACCATTGCTGCTCGACCATGGTGTAGACCGAAGCCGGGATCGGCACGTACTCGAGGCTCGACGCCTGCGAGGCACCGCTCTTGTAGCCCCAGTCGAAGAACTTCAGGACCATCTTGCCGGTAGCCGCGCTCGGCTGGTCCTTCTGCACCAGAGCGTAGGTCGCGCCGGTGATGGGCCACGCGGTCGCGCCGGACTCGTTGACGATCGCCTGCGCGAAACCCTGGGTCGGATCCCAGGTCGCGTTCTTGGCGGCCGCCGCGAAGCCCGCGAGGGTCGGGGCGACGGTCTTGCCGTCGGCGTTCACCATCTTGGCCGTGCTGATGTGGTTCTGGACGGCGTACGTGTACTCCACGTAGCCGATCGAACCCTTGTACTGCTGCACGAGGGTAGCGACGCCGGCGCTCTTGGCGCCACCGCTGCCCGTCGGCCAGGCGGGCGACTTGTTTGCCCCGACCTGGCTCTTCCAGGTGGGCGACACGGCGGAGAGGTAGCTCGTGAATATCCATGACGTGCCGGAGCCGTCAGAGCGATGCACGACCCGGATCGGGGTCGAGGGCAGGCTCAAGCCGGGGTTCAGGGCCTTGATCTTGGCATCGTTCCACTTGGTGATCTTGCCGAGGTAGATGTCGGCCAGCGTGGAGCCGTTCAGCACGAGCTTGCCGTTCGGCACACCGCTCAGATTCACGATCACGACGGTCCCGCCGACAGCGGTCGGGAACTGCACGAGCCCGTTCGTCTGCAGGTCGGACTCCGCGAGCGGCGCGTCGGTGGCGCCGAACTGCACCGTCTTCGCCTCGATCGCCGCGATGCCGGCGCTCGAGCCGGTCCCCTGGTAGTTGAGCTTGACGCCCGCAACACCCTGGTAGGTCTGGGCCCAGGCCGTGTACAGCGGCTGGGCAAAGGTCGAGCCCGAACCGACGAAGCTGCTGGCTCCCGTGCTCGCCGCCGGGCTCGAGCTACTCGACGTGCCCGAGTTCGAGCCACCGCAGGCGGCCAGCAGAACCGCCGTTGCAGCGACAGCGACACCCAGTGCCAGCGCGAGCCGTAACCTTCGTGACCTTTTCATGAACGATCTCCTTGTCCCTTCCCTGGACGACGGCCGCAGGTCGGCCTGCAGGCGTACGAGGCAAGCTACCGCCCCCGGGTTAGCACTGTGTTAGGAGCCGATTCGTTCCGCGTAAGGTCGACCGGCGAGCCACGCTGGCGTGCCTGCCTCGCTGCGCTGCAACCACCTTCGGGGGCCGCGGCCCCCCTCCCGGGCGGGCGAACCGGCTGCTCACCACATGCTTGCTCACCGCGAACCCGTCGGTGGCCGGCAACTCACCCAGCTCTCACGGGCCACTCACACCGACTCACTAGAGTCGGCTCGCTAGAGAAGGGGCGCTCATGCGCGCAAGCAACGGGAGAAGGGACGAAGATGACGACAGGCAATGGCAAAGTCTCGTCGGGGCGGCGTGGCAGACGGTTCGGGGCGAGCCTGACGGGCCTCGCGGTGCTCGTGGCAGTGATCGCCGGCCTGGTCTGCGCGAGCGCCGCGTATGCGGCGAGCGCGCCGGTCGTGACTCACGTGAGCGCGACCGGCGGACCGATCGCCGGCGGTAACACAGTGACCGTGACCGGCAAGCATTTCATGAGCAACGGCACGAGCCTGATCAAGAAGATCCTGTTCGGCAGCACCACGGCCACTCACCTACATGTCGTGTCGGCGACAAAGCTCACGGTCAAGGCGCCGAGTCATTCGGCCGGCATGGTCAACGTTCGGGTCGTCTCGAAGTCGGGCGCCATGAGCGCCAAGGCGAAGGCCGACCGCTACACGTACCGGCTGCCCTTGCCGACGATCACTCTCCTGAGCCCCACCTCAGGCCCGATGGCCGGCGGCACGAGCGTGACGATCACCGGGACCGATCTCGCCGACGCGACCGCCGTCACCTTCGGTGGCTTGCCTGCCACTATCACGGCCGACTCGGCGACGCAGATCACGGCGACGGCTCCCGCCTACACCGCTCTGGTCAGCAACACCAACACCACGATCTTCGTACTGGTCACGACCGCGGCCGGTACGAGCGATGTGAGCATGTTCAACCAGTACACGTACACCGCTCCCACGACCTCGACCGGCGCACCCGCCGTGACCGGCGTCGCCGACACCACGACCGGCACGCCCGACAGCACGGTCCTCTGGGCGACCGGCGTGGCCACCGACAGCGTCACGATCACCGGCACCGGTTTCACCGGGGCGACCGAGGTCGACTTCGGCGGCACGGGCGGGACGCCTGCCACCGATCTCGTCGTGGTCAGTGACACTCAGATCACCTGCACGGTGCCCGCTGGCGCGGGGATCGTCGACGTGACGGTCACCACGCCCAACGGCACGAGTGGCGTTGTGACGAACGACTGGTTCGAGTACAGCAGCTGAGACAGTGGCGATCGTCCGGCTCCGGCCGGACGCCGTAGCCGCAACGACGACGCCGGGCCCGCGCGAGCGGGCCCGGCGTCGTCTTGTGCCACGAAGGCACTCGACCCACGCTCACGGGCCTTCACCGCGACTATGCCCTCGCTAACGGCCGCGACACCCGGTCGTCACGACGCCCTGACTCACATCTATCGCCGCCTTCACAGACCCTTCGCAACCCGCTCATGCCCGCTCACTAGAGTCTGCTGCGTTAGTCGGAGCCGTGCCTCAGCGCGCGGGACCAGAGCAAAGGAGAGAGGGATATGAGACTATCGGCAAGGTCATGGTCCATGCGGGCCGGCATCGTCCTCGGTGTCGGACTGGCTACGCTGGGTTGCGCCTCCGCGGCCTTCGCGAAGACGACGATCACCGGCACCGGCGCTACCGCGCCGCAGCTCCTGTATCAGAAGTGGGCCTCGAACTACAGCACCGCCAAGATCAACTACGAAGGCACCGGCTCCGGCGCTGGGCAGAGCGCGATCGTCGCAGGAACCGTCAACTTCGGCGCGAGCGACCAGCCGCTGCTCATGTCGTCAGGCAGCCCTTCGCTCAACGGCAACAAGCTGGTCCAGTTCCCGTCGTGCATCGAGGGCATCGTCCCGATCGTCAACCTGAGCGGCTTCGGCAACGGTAAGCTCAAGCTCAGCGGCGCGGTGCTCGCGCAGATCTACATGGGCAAGATCACCAAGTGGAACAACTCGGCGATCAAGGCGCTGAACCCCGGCGTGAGCCTTCCGGACAAGAGCATCATCGCCGTGCACCGCTCAGACAAGTCGGGCACGACTTTCATCTTCACCGAGTACCTGACGAAGGCCTACTCTGGCTGGAACAAGGGCCAGGGCATGCTGGTCAACTGGGGCTCGGGCGTGGGCGCCGCCAAGTCGTCGGGCGTCGCCAAGATGGTGCAGCAGCACCCGGGCGCGATCGGGTATGTCGAGTACACCTGGGCCGTCACCGACCACATCGCCTGGACCCAGATGAAGAACGCCTCGAGCGCGTGGGTCAAGCCGTCGTCCGCGAGCTTCACTGCCGCCGGCGCGCACGCCTCGTACACGTGGTCGAACGGCTACGTCACCAACCTCGAGAATATGAAGGGCAGCACGGTCTGGCCGATCACCGGCGAGACCTACATCCTGGTGCGCCGCAGCCAGTCGAGCTACGCGACCGGTCACGCCATGCTCAGCTTCTTCAACTGGGCGCTCAAGAGCAGCACCGGCATCAAGGACGCGAAGAACCTTACCTTCGTGCCGCTGCCGAGCAAGGCCGTCACGGCGATCGAGAAGACCTGGCACTCCCTGGTCAAGGCCGGCAGCAAGCCCTGTTGGTGACAGCCGCCAAGTAGGGGGCTGGCCGCGAGCGTCCGAGGCGGGCTCCCCTTCCCTGGCGAACCCTACCCGACTAACGGTCGGCGCCCCCGGGCTCCGACGAAGGTCCCGGACGAGCGCCGGATGCAGACAGCCCCTGCCGGGCGGCCGCGAAAGCGGCCGCCCGGTCTGTTGACGGAACAGACACGCGGAGCAGCCGCGAGACGGTGGCAGGCAGGCCAGGGCGAGGCGCCAGAGCCACGCGCAACGCGAGATGATCGATGCCACGTCAGGCGGTGGAGTCGGCGAGTGCCCGGCTGGGCGGCCGAGCTGGTGGTTGAGGCTGGTGCAGGCCGCCAGGGTGAGCAGCCGCGCGCCGATCCGCACGAACAGGCCGCGCGGTGCGTGCGCGCCGTGAGGCTCGAGGCCGAGCAGGCCCTTTTCAGGTCCAAGAGCCCGACTCGATGCGTCGCCGGATCGCTGCCAGGTGCGGCCCCGCCCCGTGCTCATCGGCGCGCAACGGGCGCATCAGGGTGACGCCCGGACTGCCGAACCCGCGGTCGCAGGGCAGCCCCGTGATCGTCTGAGCGACGGCCAGGGTGACGATCTCGCCGTCGCTGTGCCGGCGGCGCGCGTTGCCGCGCGGCTCGGGCAACAGATCGTCGGCCGTGCAGCAGACCGTGGTCTAGAGCAGGTCGAGGTCGGCGTGCATCGGAGACCTCCTGGTCCACGACGCTTCAGCAGCGCCGGCTTCGGCCTCTGTGTTCTGTTCCCCTGCGCGGCTGCGATCTCGTGGCATCAGCCATTGGGGAGTACGGCAGGCGGCGGCAGGCGGCGGCTCCACCCTGCCGCCGCGGCCGGCGCTCAGGTGGGCAGCGTGATCGTGAACGTGCTGCCCGCGCCGGGCGTGCTCTCGACAGCCACCCAGCCGCCGTGTGCGGCGGCGATGTGCTTGACGATCGCGAGGCCCAGGCCGGTGCCGCCCATGTCGCGGCTGCGCGCCTTGTCGACCCGGTAGAACCGCTCGAACAGGCGGGAGAGATGCTCGCGGCCGATGCCGCGCCCGGTGTCGCGGACCACGATCGACAGACCGGCCGCGTCGATCGCCGCCGACACGGCCACGCTCGAGCCCTCGGGGCTGTACTTCACCGCGTTGTCGACGAGGTTGACGACCGCCTGCTCGAGTAACGGTGCGTTGATGTCGGCGAACAGGTCGTCGCGACAGTCGACCTCGAGCCGGATGTCGCGCGCCGTCGCCTTCATCTCGCAGACGTCGAGGGCGACCTGCAGCACGTCGCGGATGCTGCCGCGTTCGAGCGTGACCGCAACGTCGTCGGGGCCGCCCTCGAGGCTCGAAAGGCTGAGGAGGTCCTCGATGATCGCGCTCAGGCGGTCGGTCTGGCCGACGATGATGCGCAGGAACCGCTCGGCGTCGGCGCGCTCGTCGAGGGCGCCGTCGAGCAGGGTCTCGGCGAAGCCCTTGATGGTGGTGACCGGCGTCTTGATCTCGTGCGAGACGTTGGCGACGAAATCGCGGCGTACGGCCTCGTAGCGCCGCATGCGGGTGATGTCGTTCAGCACGATGACGGCGCCGCGGCCCTCGCCGTCGACCGTGCCGCCGCCGTCGCGTAGCTGGTCGCCATGCACCCGCAGCTCGCGCGGCTCGTCGTCGCCGTGCAGCACGACGTGGTCCTCCATGGGCTCCGCCCCGGCCAGGACGGCGGCCACGAAGGCCTGCAGCTCGGGGTTGCGCACGACCTCCTGGATGCTGCGGCCGTGAGCCTGCTCGGGCGTCACGCCCAGCAGCGCGGCGCCGGCCGCGTTGATCGTGATCACGCGCTCCTGCCCGTCGACCGCGAGCACGCCCTCGGTCATGGCGCTCAGCACCGCTTCGCGCTCGTTGCGCTCCTCGGTGATGGTGCGGATCGTCTCGGATAGCTGCCGCCCCATGGCGTTCAGGCCGGTCGCCACCTCGCCGATCTCGTCGAGATCGGTCACGTGGATCTCGTGGCCGAAATCGCCGGCGGCGAAGCGTTCGGCGCCGCGCCGGATGGCTCGCATGCGGCCCGAGATGCCGCGCGACACCAGGTACCCGAGCAGCGCCATCGCCAGGGCGACGATGACCGCGCCCAGGACGATACGGCCGCGCATGACGCCGAGCTTGCCGTTTACCTGGGTGACCGGCAGCGCCGTGCGCACGACCGCTTCGACGTGATGACCGGCGTCGAAGACGGGCACGGCCACGTAGAACATGCGGATGCCGAGCGTGTCGCTGCGCCGCACGCTCTCGCCCACCGTGCCGGCCAGCGCGGCCAGCACCTCGGTGCGGTCGGGCGTATCGTGGTTCTGCATGCTGGCGGGATCGTGCTCGGAGTCGGCGAGCACCTTGCCCTCGACCCCTGCGGTGCTCGCCGGGCCGGCGATCACGGTGAGCCGCGTGTCGGCCCTCGACCCGAGTTGTCGCACGAGCGTCTGAAGCTGCGCCGGCTGCTCGAGCAGCGGGGTGAGCTGGCTGGCCGCGAGCTGGGCGCGCGACCGCAGATCGGCGGTCGCCTGCTGGTGATAGAGACCGGATGCGGTGCCGACCGCGAGCCAGCCGACCACGCCGGCACAGAGCGCGACCGCGACCAGGTAGGTCAGGTACAGCTTCCAGAACAGTGGGGTGTGACGCATGGCTGCGATCGTCGCCGCCCCTCAGGCGGCCCTGCCGGTCAGTCGTCCTTCAGGCGGTAGCCTACGCCCCTCACCGTATCGATGTAGCCGCCGCAGGGTCCGAGCTTACGGCGCAGCGAGACGATATGCACGTCGACCGAGCGGTCGGTCACGAAGCGCTCGTTCACGTACACGTCGTCGCCCTGCGCGGCGTCGACGATCTGCTGTCGCGTGAACACCCAGCCCGGCTTGTGGGCCATGAACAGCAGGATGCGAAACTCCGAGGCGGTGAGGTCGACCGGCCGGTCGGCGACGAGCACCTGGTGGCGCCCCGGATGGATGACCAGGTCCTTGATCTTGATGGTCGCCTGGCCGTCGCCGTTCTCGGTCTGGTCGCGCCTCAGCACCGCCTTGATGCGCGCCGTGAGCACGCGCGGGCTGAAGGGCTTGGTCACGTAGTCGTCGGCGCCCAGCTCGAGGCCGGCCACGATGTCGGCCTCGCCGCCCTTCGCCGTGAGCATGACGACCGGGATATCCTGAGTCTTGGGGTCGGCCTTGAGCTTGCGACAGACCTCGAGGCCGTCGACGCCGGGCAGCATGAGGTCGAGCAGGACGAGGTCGGGCAGCTTGAGACGAGCGGCGCTCAGGGCGTCTTCGCCCGTCTCGACGCACACCACGCTATAGCCTTCCTTGGCCAGGTTGTACTTGACCAGCTCGAGGATCTCCCGCTCGTCATCGACGACGAGGATCGACTCCTTGGCCATCGCTCCCCTCGCTCCCGTGTGCCTGACGCGACGCCCGGAGTATACCGACGAAACGTTAGGAGTTCGTGAGCGAGCGCTCCGCGATCACGACGGTGCGCCGCACGACCGTCTCGTGCTCGGCGAGCAGCTCGGGAAGCTCGGGCCGGCGCAGGCGCCGCAGCGCCGCAGCGCCGCCGAGCGACGACAGCGCGAGGACCAGGTCGAGCGCGCTCGCCCCCGGCGCCTCACCCGGAGCGCGCAGCCCGCGGCCGACCGCGCCGCTCAGCTCGGCGCCGACGAGCACCCCGCGCCGGGCGAGGATCTCGGTGAGCGGGATGCCGACGCCGGCGGCCACGATGGTCGCGACCGGCGTGGTCGCAGCAGGGCCGAGACCCGCCGCGGCCGCCCGCCAGGCCTGCAGGTAGGGGTAGGGGTCGATCGCGGCGCCGCCGCCGGGGTGGATCTCGAAGTGGCAGTGCGGCGACGTGCCGGCGGCGTCGCCGGTCTCGCCCACATAGCCGATCACCTGCCCCTTGGCCACGTGGTCGCCGCTTGAAAGGCCGGCGGCGAAGCGCTCCATGTGCGCGTAGTAGAAGTAGTCGCCGGCCGCGTCGGTCAGGCGCGCGTTGTTGCCGCCGATACCGTACGTGCTGTACTCGATGGTGCCGGCCAGCACCGCGACGATCGGCGTGCCCATCTTCGCGAAGATGTCGTTGCCCTCATGACGGTGCCCCTTCATGTCGGCGCGATAGGCGCCGAACGTGTCGGTGAACTCGACCGTGCCGCGCACCGGGAACACGGCGCCGGGGAACCGGTCGAGGACGGCCTTGGTCGGGGGCGTCGGCGACGGCATGGGGCTGACCGAGCCGCCCGAGGACGATCCGGTCGACGAACCGCCCGACCCGCTCGCGCCGCGGGCCTTGTGCGTCGCCTTGGGACGTGGCGTCTTCGTAGGCGCCGGCAGCGGCGCCGGCAGGGGCGTGGGTCCGGTCGTCCTGGCCGCGATCTCGATGAGCTCGGCGGCTGTCGCCGCGTCGGCCGCCGCGACCGCGTGCCCCACGGTGAGGACGCTGCCGGCCGGCAGGTCGCCCACCTGCTGGGCGAGCACGAGCGACAGGCCGGTGACCGTGACGCTCGGCGACGGCGCGCTCGCGTCGACGGTGGCCGTAAGGACCGTCAGCGTGCCGACGTCGGGCACCGCGATCGGCGCGGTCAGCTCGTCCGCGCCGACCGGCTTGCCGTCGATCGCGAGGCCGTCGACATAGCTCCCGTCGGTGTCGGCGTCGGCCGAGCGCGCGCCGGCGTCGGCCGTGGCCACGAGCTCGACCGAGTCGGCGGTCACTGCACCGCCGAGGAGGCTCACGCGGGCCAGCGACACGTCGCTCTCCGAGTGGAGGGCGCTGCCCACGAGCACCGAGCTCACGCTCGCGACGCCGTCGTGGAACGTCAGGTCAGACGAGGTTCGCTCGGCGCTCGCCGTCGCGTCGTCGGCGGTCACCGAGGGCTGGTCGAAGACGTCGCCGACCGTCGCGCCGGCGATCGATGCAAGGGTCGCGCCGGCGCCGGGCGGCGTCGCCGCCGCGGCGCGCAGGGCGCCGCTCCACAGCAGCGCCGCGACCACGCCGACGACGATCACAGCCAGCGCGACCAGCCGCCGGCGCCGCACCTGCGCCTTGCGCTGCGCGCCACGCGACGCCCGGCCGCTCGCCGGCCGTGACGGTCGCGCTCGAGAGCGTCGCGCCGCGCGCTGATCGTCGGTCCACAGAGAGTCGCGCATGACCGTCACGTCACCTTGACGAAGATCGGATCGCTGTAGAACCACAGATCGGCCCAGGCCTGCCGGGGCGTGTTGATCGTCACCGTCGGCTCCGCCGCAGTCTGCGCGGGGTCCGGGTTCGGCAGCGTCCGGTAGGTCAGCGTGTCGACCAGGGGAGCGCCGGAGGCGTCTGTCTGGTTGGCCGTGCCGGGCGCGAGGTCGGTGCCGCGCAGCCGAAAGTAGGTGCCGGTCTTCAGCACGAAGGCGACCGTCGCGACCCGCCAACCCTTGATGAGGCGCATCTGCGTCCAGCGGAACGTGGTCACGACGTGGGCCGTCGGGTTGGTGTCCCTGGTGTCGTAGGCCGGATCGGTCGGCGCGAGCCGGCCCGTGACGCGCCCGGCGATGAGGTCGATATGGTCGGGATGCACCTTCTGGCCGTCGTGGTTGCTGGCCGGGCTCCTCACGGCGACGGTGAGCACGATCCTGCGGCCCCTGGCGATGGAGAGCGTCTGGCCCATCGTCTTCGACGTGCTCCCTGAGGTGACGTGGAAGTCGAGCCCGTCGATGAGGTCGCCGCTCACGATGAACGAGTCGCCCGACTTGATCGCCGCCACGAGACCCGGGTAGCCACTGCGCCGCACGCAGGTCCAGGTCTTCACGTACTGACCCGGCCAGAAGTCGCGGTACGAGGCGCCGACGACCTTGCCGCTCTGGTCCTTGTAGCGCGTCGTCCACCAGGTGAAGTCGCTGTCGCCATAGACGAACCAGCGGCGGCCCTCACCCAGGAGCGCGTCCCACACACCGCCCACCTTGGCGACCATCGGGTCGGCGCCGCCGTAGGTGCGGGCGAGCGCCGTCTCGGCCGGGTCGGCGGCGGCCGGGCCGCTCACCGCCTGGCCGCTCGCGTCGAAGTAGCCGCCGTAGCCGCCCCGCGCGGCCGCGGCCTGATCGCCCGGGAACCCCTCGAAGCCGCAGACCACAGACGGCGCGGCGTCCTGCAGGGCGCGCAGGTCGCCCACCGTCCAGGTGAGATCGCGCGAGGGGTGATCGACGAAGGCGTAGCTGTCGGCGGCCTCGTGCTTCTGCAGCCAGGACACCGCCCGCAGCGCGTCCTGCGCCGTCGTGTTCTGCTTGGCCTCGCCGGCTCGGCTCGCATCGCCGTCGGCCGCGTCGAAGCGGTACTCGAAGTCGGCGATCGTCTGGGGCTCGTTGACGGCGCCGACGACGCCCACCGTCACCTGACCGTGGGTCGGCGCGTCCCACTGCAGCCCCTGGATGAACAGATCGCCGCGGTGCGCCTCGCGCGCCGCGACGATCTGCGGGAACGACTGGAAGATGAGCGACTGCCAGCGCCACACGGGGATCGTGAACTTGACGCCCGCCGCGTCGCGGCTGGAGCGGCCGCCCGGCTCGGCGTTCGCCAGATAGCGGAGCCCGAAGCCCGCCGGGTCGTCGGCCATGACCTTCGCCGCGATGGCGCGCTCGGTCGTCCGGCCGTCGGTGAGCCAGGTGCGGGTGGAGAGGTCGCCGGCCAGCCAGCGACCCTCGCCCGCCGCGCTCGGCGGGCGCGCCGCGGCCACACCCGTCACGGCCGCGGCCAGGACCGCGAGTAGCAGCACCGGTCCGGCGCCGGCGCGGCGTGCGCGCAAGCCCTTCACCCTGTCATCCCTTCTCGTCACTTCCGTCGTCACACGAGTCTGACCGATGGCCGCTAGCCCCCGGTGAGCGCTGCGATAACGGAGAGTGAGCCCGCTGTGAGGGAGTCGTTACGGACGACCGTCGCCCGCCCCGGCGGGCGACGGTCGTCGCAAACTCATCGGCCCCTCACGCCGCGCCAACCCGGCGCGGCGACACTCGCAGCGCAAGCCGGGGCCGCGAACGGCCCCGCGGGACGGCAGAACGACGGGAGGGACATGTCCTCGAGCGACGACAGCGACCAGACGGCGCTCAGGCACGCCGCCGATCGCCGCCTCGCGCAGGCGCTCATGGTGATCGAGGAGGCCGGCCGCGACGGCGTCCGCCTGCGGCTCGCGGGTGGCCTGGCCGCGTATCGCCACGCCGTCGACCGCACCTTCATGGCGCGGCTGTTCTCGGACATCGACGTCGTAGCCTGCTCGCGAGACGCGACGCGCCTGCCGCGCGCCCTGCTCGGCAGGGGATACGTCGAGAACGCTCACGTCGCCCAGGCGACCGGCGGCGCTCAGCTCCAGTTCGTGCGGACGCTCGACCCGGCCGACCACATCGACGTGTTCCTCGACGTCATCCGCATGGACCACGACGTCGACCTGCGCGGCCGCCTCGACATCGACCCATGGGCGATAGCGCCGGCCGACGTGCTGCTTTCGAAGCTGCAGATCGGACGGTTCGCCGACAAGGACGGCCACGACGTCATCGGCCTGCTCAAGGACCTGCCGCTCGGCGAGCGCGACGACGAGCGCTCGATCTGCGTGGGGCGCATCGCCCGGGCCTGCGCTCAGGACTGGGGCATGTTCGTCGACGTCTGCGCGAACCTCGAGACGGTCGCCGCGCTGGCGCGCTACGACGTACCCGCGACGCAGCGCGCGCCGGTCATCAAGCGCCTGGCGGGACTGCGGGAGGCCCTGGCGCTCGAGGACAAGCCGCTCCGCTTCAGGCTGCGGGCGAGGGTCGGCAAGCGCCTGCCCTGGCGACGCGACATCGAGGAGCGTGACGGTTCACCGGTGCTCGCGCCGCGCAGCGCGGCCTGAAGCGGCCCGGGCGGCCGCGATCCACAGGACGGGCCGGGCGCGGCTCACGACCGCGCCGGCCGGCGTCTGTGCGTCGATCCAGCCGCGCCAGCGCCCCGCGACGGGCAGGCGCAGACGTGCCACGAATGCGTACGAGCGCCCGGGGCCGAGGCGCACCGGGGCGCGAGTCCCCAGCGCGAGCTCGCGTCCTCCCGGGCCCTCGAGGCGCAGGATCACGGCTCGCCAGACGCCGCCGGTGGCGGTGTCGTCGAGCAGCGTGAAGCGGATGCGCACGGCGGCGCCGGCCACGACCCGCCGCGGCACGACGACGACCGGGCGCTCCACGACGAGCCCCGCACTGCCGGCGCCGGTCAGCGTCGCCCCGCGTTCCACCCCGCCTGCCGACGCGACCGTCGCCGGCCAGCGCGTGTCGTCGGGGTCGGCGCCGAGCTCGAGCATGTAGGTGGTGACGTTGGTCACCCACGCCTGGGTCCCCTGGGGGCAGTAGACGGGAGCGATCGCGCTGACGCTGTAGCGGCCCGCTCCGTAGTAGAGGGGGCCGCGCAGGCCGGCCGCAACCGTGTCGATCGCCTGGCGCCAGCCGGCGAAGGCGCTGCCGGCCCGTGTCGGGGCGTAGAACCAGTTGAACGCGTTGTACGTCGCGGTCTGGACGCCGCTCGAGAAGAGATAGCGGCCAAAGCTCGACTCCGCCCCGGTGATGGCGACGAGGAAGGCCGGATCGACGCCGTTGCGCTCTCCGGCCAGATAGAAAGACTCCCCCTCACCGGCGAGCGGCGCTCCCTGCTCGAGCAGGAAGGCGTCGATCTGGCTCGGCGTGACCGCCGCGCGAGCGGGCGGCGCCGTGGCGCAGACGCCGATCGCCAGAAGCGCCAGGGCGACCGCGAGCGCAAGCAGGCGTCGCTGGCGATGGTGTTGCGGCATGGTGCCCCCTTGCTGTGCGGCCGGCCGGTCCCGGCTCCCGGTGCGCCACCCTACCGGCGAGGGGTGAGCGCTGCGTGAGGATGACGTGTGCGGACGGTCAGCACCGGCGAGCCGGTAGCGCGCCACACGCGACGTCCTAGCGGCGCACGAACGGTCGTAACGTGTGTGGCAGCGGCGGCCGGCCCCGGCGTCGGCGCGCCGTAATGCGAACCTCCCCCGGCCCTCATCGGAGACTCGCGGCCGGCGGCTAGCGTGGTCTCGCGAGATCGCCCGGCGGCTCGGCGCGGCGCCCGACCACAGTCAGAGCGCGCACCACGACGCGAGACCCGGCACCGGTGGGAGGGGTCGGCGCAGCGAGAAGGAGATGGCAAGGACGTCGGCGCTGCTCGCCGGCATCGCCGTGGTGGCGGGCGCCGGTCTGGTCGCCCTGGCCGGCTCGTCGGCGGGCGCCGCGAGCTTCAGCCAGCCTCCTGGCCGGGGCGTGGCGCCGGCCCTCAGGTGCGCCGATTCGAGCTCCGGCCACACGGCCAGGGCCTGGTCCTTCGGCAGCGAGGCCGACACGCAGTGGACGATGGCCGACGACGGCCGCAACCTGTTCACCTGCTCGGCCGATATCGCGCGTCGGCTCGACGACCAGTTCATTCAGAACAACGTGAAGTTCGTGGTCGAGGTCGGCGATCTCGTCGACACCGGCTCGGCCGCCGACGAAGCCGGTCGTGCGGCCTTTGCCCAGGACCTCTACAACGCCGGACTACGCGGCCTCGGTCGGCACCCCGACGCTGGCAAGCGACCACAGCGAATACGGGCCTGACCGGCGCCGGCGAGCCGTTCACCGGCAGCACGCGCGAGACGGCGCCTTCGCCGTCGCGCGAGACGCCGGCTGAACCGGCTCCGCGCCGCTTGAGAAGGTCCGCGGGCGGGCGCCGACGCGCCCGCCCGCGAACCCGCCGCTCCGCCGGGAGCGCCCTGCCGAACAGCCCTGCCGGCTCGAGCCTCCCGGCGTCGTGCGGGCCGCCCCTCGCTCGAGCGACGGGCGGCCCGCTCCGTCGATCCCTCAGTCGACGATCGCGGCGAGCGCCGCGCGCCAGTCCGACAGGTCGGCGAACACGTGGTCGGGCGCGTGCTCCGCGAGCTCGTTGACCGTATGCCGGCCGGTCGCAACGGCGATGGTCCGCACCGCGAGCTCGGCGCCGCAGAGGATGTCGGCCGGCGTGTCACCGATCACCACGATCTCCTTGCTCACGTACCGCTGGCCGGTCAGACGGGTGGCGCGCTCGACCGCGATCGTCGCGAGCTCGGGGCGCAGGGCCGAGTCGGAGCCGGTGGCCCGCACCGCGAGCAGCGGCAGCAGGCCGGTCGGCGCCAGCTTCTGCTCGAGGCCGCCGTCGACGTTGCCGGTGAGGACGCCGAGCAGCACCTGGGGCTGCCGCGACAGGGCCACGACCAGCTCACGCACCCCGGGCAGCACCGTGACGTCGCTCGCGTGCAGCTCGTCGCGCAGGCACGCGACGTAGCGCTCGAGGCAGGCGGTGAGACCCTCGCGCACGAGCGGCTCGGGGGCGCCCCAGCGCGTGGCCAGGTCGACGATGATGGCCGGGTCGGTGCGGCCGTGGAAGCTGTAGCCGTCGAGCTCGCCGCGCACGCCGTAGACGTCGGCCATGGCGCGGAACATGGCACGCCCGCCGGCGCCGTGGGTGTCGACCATGGTGCAGTCGACGTCGAACAGCACGAGGCGGCGGTCGCGCAGGCCGCGCCCGTCGCTCGCGCCAGATCCGCGGTCGCCGACGAGGTCGGCGTCGCTCATCCGCCGTCCTTGGTCTCGTCGTCGGCGCTGCCACCGGCCGGCCGCGCCTTGACGAGCAGCAACGGCACGTCGGTAGCGTGGCGCACCTTCTCGGCGAAGCTGCCCAGCACCGCGCGCTTGAGCGTGCCGTGGCCGTGCGTGCCGATCGCGATCAGGTCGCAGCCCAGCTTCTCGGCCTGCTCCACCGTGTCGTCGACCGGTTCGCCGCGCCCCACCACGGTGCTCACGGTGAAGCCTCTGCCCTCGAGCCGCGGCGCGGCCGCGTCGAGCACGCTCTGGGCGTCCTCGACCTCGTGGGCCATGGTGTCGCGCGTGTGGAAGTGAGCCACGCGCAGCAGGACGACCTCGGAGCGGAAGGCCTCGGCCAGCGCGGCCACGTGCTCGAGCACGGCATCGTCGACCGGCGATCCGTCGAGCGTGACGAGGATCCGGCGGAAGTGCGTCATCTCAGAGGCCTTTCGGAAAGAAGGTCTGATAGAGCAGGAACACGTTCAGCCCGATGATGATAGCCGCCACAGCCCAGCCACACACCATGCTCGCCGGGCCGGCCCGCAGGTCACCCATGACCGTGCGCCGTCGGCTGAGCAGCAGTAGCGGCACGATCGTCAGCGGGAGCTGCAGGCTGAGCACGACCTGGCTCAGGATGAGCGCCCGGTAGGCGTTCAGGCCGATCACGATGAGCAGCACCGCCGGGGCGGCCATGACGATCATGCCGACCCGGTACAAGCGGCTGTGCGGGTCCTCGGGCCGGCCCAGGTAGCCGGTGATCACGTTGGCCGTGGCAAGGGACGACGTGATCGACGACGACAGGCCGGCCACGAGCAGCGCCAGGCCGAAGAGGAGCTGAGCGGCCGGGCCGACCAGGGGCCGCAGCGTGGCCGACGCCTGGGTGATGCTCGTCACCGTCACGCCGTGCCTGTAGAACACGGCGGCCGCCACCAGGATCATGGCTGAGTTCACGAGCCAGCCCATGCCCATCGACAGCGAGGTGTCGATGAGCTCGAACCGCATGAGCCGCGTCTGGTCGACGCCCCCGAAGTCCCACTCGCGCGACTGGATCGTGTTGGAGTGCAGGTAGACGTTGTGCGGCATGACGATGGCGCCGAGCATGCCCATCGCCACGACGATGCTGCCGGCCGGAAAGGCCGGCACGACCCAACGCGGCGCGGCCGCCGCCATGTCGGGCCGCACGATGAAGAGCTCGACGATGTAGGCGCCTGCGATGAACGCCAGAAAGACGATGATCAGGCGCTCGAGCTGGTCGTAGCGCTGTGCGACGATCGCCAACCAGACGAGCGCCAGCGTGAGCGGCGCCCCGGCGGCGAGCGGCAGATGGAAGAGGATCTGAAAGCCGAGCGCGCCGCCCAGGATCTCGGCGAGGCTGGTGGCGATCAGGGCCGGCACCATCGTGGCGCCGAAGAGCCACACGAGCGGCCGCGAGAAGTGCCGGCGCACGTTGGCGGCAAGCGAGGCGCCGGTCACGATGCCGAGCCGCGCGGCCACATGCTGCAGGAAGATCAGCATGAGGGTGCTGAGCGAGATGACCCACAGCAGCGCGTAGCCGAACTGGCTGCCGCCGGCCATGTTGGTCGCCCAGTTGCCGGGGTCGATGAAGCCGATGGTCACGATGAACCCCGGCCCCAGGTAACGCAGCAGCTCGCGCGAGAACAGGTCGGACAAAAAGCCGCGCTTCAGACCGCTCCTCCTGCTCCTTCCAAGACGGCGACTCGTGCGGCCTGACTCTACCCGATTGCCGTACGAATGCGGTGCCGGGTCACGCCGACGGTTGCGCCTCCCCTCGGCCGTCGGTATCATATGAACAGTTGTTCATGTGTTCAGGCGATTGGAGTCGAGCGTGGAGCAGGGAGCGCCGCAGGCGATCGACGAAGCCGACGCGGCCCGTGTAGCGACCATGTTCCGCGTGCTCGGCGACCCGAGCCGCTGCCGTCTCGTCTACGCGCTACTGCGCGCCGACGAGGTCTGTGTGGGCGACCTCGCGGCGCGCCTCGAGATGAGCGAGTCGAACGTCTCGCACCACCTCTCCGTACTGCGCGCGCACGGCCTCGTGCGCCACCGCCGCGAGGGCAAGCAGGTCTTCTACGCCCCCGACGACGAGCACATCCGCCTGCTGCTCGACACGACGCTCGAGCACGTGCGTCACGGGGTCGTGCCGGCCGCGCTCGACGGCCGAGGCGCGCGGTGACGACGACGGCGCTCGACCTGCCGGTCGTGCTGCCGCGCGGCGCCGACTGCGGCGAGTGCGTGCGCGAGTTCGGCGACGAGCTGTGCCACCTGCGCGGCGTGCGCGAGGTGACCCCCGATGTGCCGCGCGGGCTGCTCCACGTGAGCTTCGACAACGACCTGCTGACCTACGACGACCTCTCACGCGACGCGCGCCGCATCGGGGCGGCGGCCCACTGTGCCGCGCACTGCCCGCGCGACGCCCACGGCGAGTGCGGCTGCGAGCTCGTGCTCGATCACGCCGCCGCCGACCGCTACGAGCGGCGCCTGGCGCACGTGACCGGCCTCGACTGCGCCGATTGCGCCCTCAAGCTCGAGGGCGCGCTGCGCCACACCGGCGGCGTGGTGAGCGCCACCACGAACTTCGGGGCGGCCACGCTCAAGGTCGTCTTCGACCCCCAGGAGCTCGCCTTCGACGACGTGCTCGACCGGGTGCGCCGCCTGGGTTACGACACGCTCGAGGGGCGCGCGGCGCGGGCTGCCGAGCGCGACCGGGCGGCGTCGACGAGCGGCGCGCGCCCGGCGGCCGCCGGGCGCGCGCCGCTCGACCCCCGCGCCCTGCTCACCGCCGTGTCGGGCGCGGCGGTGGCCGGCGGCTTCGCCGCCGAGGCCGCCGCGCCCGCCCTCGCGCCCTTCCTGTTCGCCGCGGCCATGGTCGCCGGCGGCTACCTCACGGCGCGCGCCGCCTGGTACTCGCTGCGTGCCCGCTCGGTCGACATGAACGTCCTCATGACGATCGCGGCGGTCGGCGCGGCGGCGATCGGTCAGTGGAGCGAGGCCGGCCTCGTCGTCTTTCTCTTCGCCCTCGGCAACCTGCTGCAGGCGTTCAGCATGGAGCGCACCCGGCGCGCCGTGCGCGGCCTCGCCGAGCTGACGCCGCCCGAGGCGCGCATCGTCGACGGCGACCACATCGACACCGTGCCGGCCGACGCCGTCCGTCCGGGCGACCTCGTCCGCATGCTGCCCGGCGAGCGCCTGCCGGTCGACGGCGTGGTCGTCGACGGCCAGGCCGGGGTCGACCAGTCGCCGGTCACCGGCGAGTCGATGCCGCTCGGCAAGGCGCCCGGCGACGAGGTGTTCGCCGGCTCCATCGTGCAGGGCGGCGCCCTGACCGTGCGGGCCACCACCGGCGCCTCCGACAACACGATCGCCAAGATCATCCACCTGGTCGAAGAGGCCCAGGCCCAGCGCGCCCCGTTGCAGACCACGATCGACCGCTTCGCCGGACGCTACACGCCCGTCGTGGTGGCGGCCGCGGCGGCGGTCGCGCTGCTGCCGCCGCTCCTCGCCGGACAGGCCTTTTCCAACTGGTTCTACCGCGGCCTCGCGCTGCTCATCATCTCCTGCCCCTGCGCGCTCGTGATCTCGACGCCGGTCAGCTTTCTGGCCGCGCTCGGCGCCGCGACGCGGCGCGGCGTGCTCGTAAAGGGCGGCGTGTTCCTCGAGCGCACCGGCTCGCTGCGCGCCGTGGCCTTCGACAAGACGGGCACGCTCACGACCGGAGTCCCGCGGGTCACCGACGTCGTCTCGCTCTCCGGCGACGGCGGCCCGGCGCTGCTGGCGCGCGCGGCCGCCGTGGAGCGCTCGAGCGAGCATCCCCTGGCGCGCGCCATCGTCGCCGAGGCCGAGCGGCTCGAAGCCGAGGCGAACGGCCACGTCCACCACGAACAGGCCGACGACTGCTGCGACGCGGGGCAGGACGACTGCTGCGACGCGGGGCGCGAGCGCATCGACGACTGCTGCGCGGGCGAGCACGAGGGCGGGCGCACGAGCGTCGCCGCCTGCGCCTGCGGGCACTGCGGCGACGCCGGCGACCCGGACGTCACGCGCTTTCGGGCGATCGCCGGCCGCGGCGTGCGCGGCGACGTCGACGGCGAGACGGTGCTGGTCGGCAAGCCCGAGCTGTTCGACGGCCTCGGCCACGCCGAGTCGGCCTTCGACGGCCTGTTTGCGGCCGAGCTCAAACGCCTCGAGCTCGAGGGCAAGACGGTCGTCGTGGTCGGCACGCCCGAACGCATCGACGGCATGATCGCCGTCGCCGACGGGCTGCGGCCGTTCGCCCGCGAGGCGCTCGCGGCGCTGCGGCGCTGCGGCGTGCGCCATATCGCCCTGCTCACCGGCGACAACCAGCCGACGGCCGCCGCCGTCGGCCGCGACGCCGGCGTCGACGAGGTGCGCGCCGGCCTACTGCCCGAAGAGAAGGTCGCGGCGGTCCGCGAGCTCGCCGAGCGGTACGGCGGCGTGGCCATGGTCGGCGACGGCGTGAACGACGCCCCGGCGCTGGCCGCCGCAACGGTCGGCGTCGCGATGGGCGCCGCCGGCAGCGACGCCGCCCTCGAGACCGCCGACGTCGCGCTCATGACCGACGACCTCGCCGCCCTGGCGGCCACGGTCCGCCTCTCACGGGCGACCACCGGCGTCATCCGCGAGAACATCGCTCTGGCGATCGCCGTGAAGGTGGTGTTCCTCGTCCTGGCGCCGCTCGGGCTCGTCACGCTGTGGATGGCGGTCTTCGCCGACATGGGCACGTCGCTGGCCGTCATCGGCAACGGCCTGCGCCTGCGCCTGGCCGCGCGTCCGCCGCTCGACTGACGCGGCGCGGCGCCCACCAGGGCGAAGCGCCGTCCGGCGGCTGCTGCGCAGCCGCCGGACGGCGCTTCGCCCGAGCGAAGGGCGCTCGGTGGCGCTTACGCCGCTACGCCGCTACGGTCGGCCTGCTCGAGGACGTCGTACAGCACCTCATACGGGCCGGTCGTGAGGATCGAGCCGAGCAGCGCGTAGACACGCGCGAGCGGCTCGCCCCGGTAGAAGTCGTCGTGGCTTTCGAGCGACTCCCACTCCGTCTGCACGACGTAGTGGATCGCCCCGAGCTCGCCCTGGGCAGGCTCGTCGTGGAGCGCGCTGCCGATGGGCGACATGCCGAACGAACGCAGGACGCGATGCGCCTGATGCCCCGGCGCCGCGCGCAGCAGACCGTCGAGGTCGTGCAGCGCGGTCTCGGCCCGGTGCTCCGTTCCCTTCCGCACGCTGAAGAGCGTCTGACCGACGATCATGAGGTGGTACTCCTTGGCTGCGTGGTGCTTACCGGCCAGTAATTGCCCACTCACGCGAGAGTTCGAACAGGCGGCGAGCGTCGCCGGGCTGCGGGACCCGGCGCGCCGCGCTCAGCGGACCGCCGACCTGAGGGCGGCGAGCAGGGCTGCCGGACGCAGGGCCTCGGCGCCGTCGGCCGACCAGGCGATCTTGCCGGCGCGGTCGACGATCACGACGTGGGGCCGCACGACGCCGGTCGCGTCGCAGGCCCCGAAGGCGCGCGCGACGGCCGCGTCGGGGTCGGCAAGCAGCGGAAAGTCGGCGTGTCCGGCCTGTTCGGCCACGAGGCGCGCGGCCGCGTCGTCGCCGTGCACGATGCCCACCGCCTGGCCGCGCAGTCCCCAGAGCTGCTCGGCGATGCCGTTCAGGCCGGTCGTCGCGGCCTCGGCAGCCGCGGCGTCGGCGCCGAAGAAGACCACGACGGGGAACCAGTCGCCGCGGAACTGCGCAAGGGACACCCGACTGCCGTCGTGCGCCGCAAGGTCGAACTTGGGCGCCTCGCGCCCGACGCCGAAGGTGTAGCCCACTGTCAGGACCTCCGCTCGCGGAAGGGTTCGAAGGGCCCGCCGGCGCCGGTCGCGTCCGGCCACGGCGGCCGGCATGAGTCTACACGATGCGGCGGGGCGGGAGCCCGAGGGCTCCCGCCCCGCCGCACGCGCCGTGTCGAGCAGGCTCAGCCGAACGTGCGGTAGGCGCCGCGCGGCGCCGCGCACACCGGGCATCTGTCGGGCAGCTCGCCGATCACGGTGTGGCCGCAGACGGCGCAGACGCTCACCGGCTGCGTCTCGATGTCGCCGCCGGCCACCACCCGCTCGCGGGCCTCGGCGTACATGCGCTTGTGATCGGTCTCGGCGCGCAGCGCCCAGCTCATCGACTTGAGCGCCTGCTTGTCGCCCTGCAGCCTGGCGACCTCGACGTAGGCCGGGTACATCTCGTCGATCTCGAACGACTCGCCGGCGAAGGCGGCCTGCAGGTTGTCGGCCGTCTCGCCGACGCCGCCCATCACGCGCAGGTGGTTGCGGGCGTGGCGCGTCTCGGCGAACGAGATCGCCCGGAACAGGTTCGCGACGTTGGGCAGCCCCTCGGCCTCGGCCTTCTCGGCGAAGACGAGGTACTTCTCGGCCGCCTGGCTCTCGCCGGCAAAGGCCGCCTTCAGGTCGGCGAGGTCCATGTCGTGGAGCTCGTCGGCGTGCGGCAGCCGCCGCTCGAGCGCTGCGAGCGCGGGAGTATCGACCTCGGGCATGTGAGTCCTCCTTGACCTCGATCTGTCGGTCGCGCCGCGGACGGGCCGCGGCGCGACCGCGCCGGGCTACGCGTCAGCGGTCCCGGCGCTCAGAACGCGGTGAAGTACTGGCCGGCCGTGCCGCATACGGGGCACTCGTCGGGCGCGTCGCCGACCACCGTGTGACCGCAGATCGGACACACGCGGATGGCGGTCTCGCCCAGGTCGCTGCCGGCGCCCAGGTTCTTGGCGGCCGAGTCGTACACGGCCTGGTGATCGCGCTCGGCCGTGGCCGCGTAGCGGATCGAGGTGCCGGCCTCGGCGCAGCCCTGCAGCTTGGCGATCGCCGCGTAGGCGGGGTACATCTCGTCGATCTCGAAGGTCTCGCCGCCCCAGGCCGCCTTGAGGTTGTCGACCGTCGAGCCGATGCCGCCCACCACGCTCAGGTGGTTGCGGGCGTGCATGCTCTCGGCGTACGCCGTGGCGCGGAAGAGCCGGCCGATGTTGGGGTAGCCCTCGGCGTCGGCCTGGGCGGCGAAGGCGAGGTACTTCTGCGAAGCCTGGCTCTCGCCGGCGAAGGCGGCCTTGAGGCTCTCCTCGGTCATCGCGCCGAGCTTCTCGGGCTTGGGCGGGGTGTTCTTGAACGCGTCTGCCATGATGTCCCTCCTGTGGTCCTCTCGGGGCGCGGGTCCGGCGGACCGCGCGCGCACGCCGCGCGACGGGCAGGTCCGGACGAGGCGTCTATCGTACCAAGCACCCCGGGCCCCCGCGCGGCGGCCGGCGTTGACGACGCCAACGCCGCACCGTGCCGGTTAACCCTATCAGCTTAGTGCAAACTCCTTTTGCGATGCAAGCCGCCCGCCGGGCGCGATTGCGGCGCTCGCCAGTCGGGAACCCCTCCGCTCAGGAACCCGGATGCACGAGCCGAGACCCTGGCGTCTCGAGGAGGACGACCGTGAGCGAGAACAGCGACAAGACCATCCTGGTGACCGGGGTCACCGGCATGCAGGGCGGCGCCGTGGCGCGGCGACTGCGAGCCGACGGCTGGCGCGTGCGCGGGCTCACGCGCGACCCCGGCTCGCAACGGACGAAAGCGCTGCGCGACCTCGGCGTGGAGATCGTGGTCGGCGACCTGACCGACGAGTCGAGCCTCGTCGAGCCGCTGCGCGGGGTCTACGGCGTGTTCGCCATGGCCACGCCGTTCGAGAAGGGCACCGAGAACGAGGTCGCGCAGGGCAGGACGCTCGGGAACGTGGCGGCGCGGTCGGGAGTCGGCCACTACGTCTACTCGTCGGTCGGCTCGGCGGACCGCAAGACCCGCATCCCGCACTTCGAGACCAAGGCGGCGATCGAGAAGCACCTCGACGGGCTCGCCCTGCCGCTTACCATCATCCGGCCGGTGTACTTCATGGAGAACTTCCTGACCTTCGCCACGCAGCGCACCGACGAGGGTCTCGTCGTCCCGGTGCCCCTGAGCGGCGAGACCACGCTCAAGATGATCGCGGTCGACGACGTGGCCGCGATCACGGCGGTCGTCTTCTCCCGGCCCGAGAAGTACATCGGCAAGGACATCGACGTCGCCGGCGACGAGCTCACGTTCGTCGACGCCGCGCAGGCGCTCGGCGCGGCGATCGGCGAGCCGGTCCGCTACGTGCAGGTGCCCTGGCAGGCGGTGCGCGACCAGAGCGAGGACTTCTACCTCATGTACGACTGGTTCGAGCGCAAGGGCTACCACGCCGACGTCGAGGACACGCGTGACCTGTACCCGGAGCTGCTCGACTTTCGCGCCTGGCTCGCGCGCGGCGGCGCGCGCGCTCTGGCCGAGACACGCGCGGCCTGAGGCGCTCCCGGGCGGCGGCGAGCGGCCGGAGACCGGCTGCTCGCCGCTGGCGCGCCGCCGCCGACCCGCGACCCGTCGCCGGCCGGGTCGGGTAGAGTGGGCGCCATGAACGTTCTCGTCATCGGCGCCGACGGCGGCGTCGGGTCACATCTGATGAGCGGCGCACTCGCCCGCGGGCATGCCGTGACCGTGTTCGGCTCCGAGGCGGCCCCCGGCACGGCCGGCCCGCGCGTCGTGGCCGGCCGCCCCACCGCGCTTCCTGCCCTGGCCGCGGCCCTGGCCGGCCAGGATGCCGTGCTCTCTGCGGTCGAACCGGCAGCCCGCCGCGACGACGCCACGGTCGCCCAGGGCGCCCGCGCGCTGACGCGGATCATGCGCGACGAGGGCGTGCGCCGGCTGGTGTGCCTGTCGGTCGGCGACCTCGCCCCCGGTGCGCGGCGCAGCCTCGCCTCCCGCCTGTTCGGCGGCGCGCGCACCGAGCAGGCGCTGGCCGACGTGCGCCAGACGGAGGTCGCGGTCCGCCAGAGCGGACTCGACTGGACGATCGTCCGGGTGGTCGCTCTGAACGACCGCCCCGCGCAACACTCATGGCGGGTCGCACCTGGGTATGCTGTGCCGCACGGCGCCGCGATCGCCCGTGCCGACGTCGCGCAGTTCATGCTCGAGCAGCTCGACGACCGCGCCGACGTCGGCCACGCGGTCGCCATCGCCTGGTAACGACGAAGCGGGGGAGGGGACATGGAGCACCGGGTGGCGCGTGACGACGAGCTGCCCGACGGCAGCCTGCTCGAGGTCGACGCAGGCGGCAAGAAGCTGCTGCTGCTCCGCCACGACGGCGCGCTGCGCGCCTACGGCGCGCGCTGCCCCCACTACGACGGCCCGCTCGCCCGCGGCCTGCTGCACGACGGCCGCCTGCTGTGCCCCTGGCATCAGGGCACCTTCGCCGCCGCGAGCGGCGACCTGCTCGAGCCGCCGCCGCTCGCCGGGCTCACGCCCTTCGCGGTGCGCGTCGACGAGGCCGGCGACGTGCTCGTCGATCGCCCCGACGACGCGCCGCGACAGCGCACCATGCCCATGACGGCGCACTCGGCCGCCGACGCCCGCACGTTCTGTGTGATCGGCGGCGGCGCCGCCGGCGCCGCCGCCGTCGAGGCGCTGCGCCAGCACGGCTTCGCCGGCCGCATCGTGCTCGTGAGCCGCGAGGACACGCGCCCCTACGACCGCCCCAACCTGAGCAAGGACTACCTCGCCGGCACGGCCGGCGCCGACTGGCTGCCGCTGCGCCCGGTGAGCTTCTACGAGAAGCACGGCATCGAGCTGCTCACCGTCGAGGTGCGCCGCCTCGACGCCGCGACGCGCCGCGTCGAGCTTGCCGACGGCGGCGTGCTCGAGCCCGACGCCGTGCTCCTGGCGACCGGCGGCGCGCCGCGCCCGCTCGACGCGCCGGGCGCCGACCTCGCGGGCGTCCACACGCTGCGCTCGTGGGCCGACTGCGACGCGATCATCGCCTCGCTCGAGGGCGCGACGCGGGCCGTCGTCGTGGGCGCCAGCTTCATCGCCATGGAGGGCGCCGCGAGCCTGCGCGAGCGCGGCCTCGAGGTGACCGTGGTCGCCCCCGACGAGGTCCCCCTCGAGCGCCAGCTCGGCGCCGCGATCGGCGGCTTTCTGCAGCGCCGCCACGAAGAGCACGGCGTGCGCTTTCGCCTTGGCCGCACCGTGGCGCGCCTCACCGGCGCGGGCCGCGTACGCGAGGTCGAGCTCGACGACGGCGCCCGCCTGGGCGCCGACGTCGTGCTCGTCGGTATCGGCGTGCGGCCGCTCACCGGCTTCGTCGCGAACGCCGCCACGAACCAGGACGGCAGCCTCGACGTCGACGCCGAGCTGCGCGTGAACGAACGCGGCGTGTGGGCGGCCGGCGATGTCGCCCGCTACCCCGAGGCGCACATCGGCGACCGCGTGCGGATCGAGCACTGGCGCCTGGCCGAGCAGCTCGGCCGGGCGGCGGCGGCGTCGATGGCCGGACACGGCGCGCCCTTCACCGGCGTGCCGGCCTTCTGGACGCAGCAGTTCGGCCTGCGCCTGCCCTTCGTCGGCGTGGCCGGCGCGTGGGACGACACCGTCGTCCTCGGCGACCTGCCGAGCGGCGACTTCACCGTCGCCTTTGCACGCGGCGGCCGCCTGACGGCGGCCGCCGGCACCCGCGACCTCGACCTCGTCGCCTTCGTCGAGCTCATGCGGACCGACCGTCTGCCCGCGTTGCAGAAGCTCCGCGCGGCCGGCGAGAGCGCTCTCACCGGGCTGCTCTAGGCCGGCACCAGGCCGGTCGAGCGGGCGCGGCGTCGCCACGGTTTGCCGCGCTGCGGTTCCGGCAAGCACAAAGACAGAAGAAGGCACGGTCGGCGCACGGTTCGGAGGCGGTCAATGATCCTCATGGTGGAGCATCGCGTCAGCGACTTCGACGAATGGAAGCGCGGCTTCGACGCGCACCGGCCGGTCCAGGAGCGCTACGGCGCGACCGGCTACCTGATCTACCGCCGCGAGGACGACCCGGCAGTCGTCGCCGTGGTCATGCAGTTCCCCAGCAAGGAGCAGCTCGAGGGGTTCGTCGGTGACCCGTCGCTCGGCGAGGCGATGGCGAGCGCCGGAGTGGTCGGTGTACCCCAGGTACGCACCTACACCGAGGCCGGCGCCGAGGAGCTCTCGGGGCGCATGGCCGCCTAGGGTGGCGAGCGGTGCGGGGCGCGTTCCTGCGCGCGCGCCCCGCGCCCCTCGCCATTCGCTGGCAGCGGGCGGAAGGCCGGCGCGCGGCCGGCCTGCCGGCGCGTCGCGCAGGCTACGCGTTCAGTTTCTTGAGCACCCAGGCCATGTTGCGGCCCAGGTCGCTCATGGTCTGCAGCCCTTCGGCGTCGCTTTCGACCGCGCCGATTTCGGCGCCGATGCCGAAGTTCCAGTAGCTCGAGCCGACGACGATCATCTCGGCGATCTGGAAGAAATGGTTGACCGAGTCGAAGGCGTGCATGGCGCCGCCGCGCCGCACGGCGATCACCGCCGCCGCGACCTTGCGGGCGAGCGGGTTGCCGCTCTTGCGGGTAGCGTAGCCGGCGCGCTCGATCAGCGCCCGCATGGTCGCCGTGGCGTCGCCGAAGTAGACCGGGGTGCCGAGCAGGATGCCGTCGGCTTCGAGCATCGTCGCGATGCAGTCGTTGACGCCGTCGTCCTTGACGCCGTGGCAGCGGTTGTCGCGGGTCTCGGCGCACGTGAGGCAGGCCCGGCAGCCGCTGATCTGCTTGCCGGCGAGCTGCACGAGCTCGGTCTCGATGCCCTCGGCCTCGAGCTCGGCCAGCACGCGACGCAGCAGGATCGCGGTGTTGCCGTCACGGCGGGGGCTCGTGTTGAAGGCGGCGACTTTCACGGCCGCGATTGTAGCCGCGCCGCCCGGACGGCGCCACCCGGGCGGCCGGCGCGGGGACGAGCCAGGGAGAACGGCCCTACGGGATCAGCGAGTCGTCCCACTCCCGGATCGTGTACTCCTTCACCAGCCCCTCCAGGTTGAAGGGGTCGCGCCTGACGAACTCTGCGGCGGCTTCTCTCGTGCGGAAGATGCCCATATTGCCCAGGTCCGAGAAGGGGCCGATGCCGATCACCACGCCGCGGCTCACGAGCTCGTCCACGAGCAGCTTGTGGCGCGGGTAGACGGCCATGATCTGCTCCATGGTCGCGCCTGAGGCGACACCGAGCACGACGTATTTCACGAGTCGCCACGCAAGGGCTCGGCGCAGGCGGCTGTCGGGCGGGACATGAACGCCGCGGCGTCGTCCGGGCCGAGACAGAGCCGGACGAGGGCGGCGCCGACGAAGCGCTCCAGATCCAGGTCGGCCGGGACTCCGCACACCACCTCGCACCCCCTCACGTCCGGACAGCCACGCCCAACGGCCGGCGACAGCCTACGCCTTCGTGAAGAGCGCAGGGAGCGGTGGCGGCGTCGGTCGTGCAGACTGCCCGCCTAGGGCTGCTTGACGAGGTACTCGAACGCCGCGAGCGCGGCGCGGGCGCCCTCGCCGGCGGCCACCACGATCTGCTTGTCGCGGTTGTCGGTCACATCGCCGGCGGCGAACACGCCGCGCACGCCGGTGGCGCCGCGCTTGTCGACCTCGATCTCGCCGGCGACGTTGGTCTGCAGCAGGTCAAGGGCGAACTCGCTGTTGGGAAACAGGCCGACCTCGACGAACACGCCGTCGACCGCGATGCGGCGACTCTCGCCCGAGCGCACGTCGCGCACGGTGATCGCCTCGACCTTGTCGTCGCCATGGATCTCGACGACCTCGTGGTAGCGCAGCGACTCGACCGTCCGAGCCGCCGACGCCTTGTCCTTGAGGATGGCGTCGCCGCTCCACTCGCCGACCGTGATCAGGTAGACCTTGGCTGCCACGCCGTTCATCTCGATCGCCGCCTCGAGGCCGGAGTTGCCGGCCCCGACCACCGCGATCGTCGCGTCCTTGAACAGCGGGCCGTCGCAGGTCGAGCAGTAGACCACGCCCTTGCCGGTCAGGCGCTTCTCGCCGGGCACGTCCAGCCGGCGCTTCTGCACGCCGGTCGCGATGATCAGGGTGCTGGCCCGCACCTTGCGGCCGCTCTCGAGGTCGATCACCTTGCAGCGGCCGTCGACGCTCAGGCCGACCGCCCGCTCGCCGATCAGCTCGGTGATGCCGTACTTGGCGGCCTGCTCGTAGGAGCGGTCGACGAGGTCGGGGCCGGTGACCGCGGCGAAGCCCGGGTAGTTCGCGATGTCGCGCGTGAGTCCCACCTGGCCGCCGAGGTCGCTCGCTACCACGATGGCGGACAGGTTCTTGCGGGCCGCGTACATGGCGGCCGTGAGGCCGGCCGGCCCGGCGCCGAGCACGGCGACGTCGTAGACGTCGCGCAACGGCGCCTCCTCGCCGCGACCGAGGCGGCGATCGAGCTCTCCCGTGGCGTTGAGCCGGGCGAGATCGTCGTAGCCGCCGACCTTTTCGCCGTCGAGAAAGATCTGCGGTACGCTGCGCATGCCCGAGCGCTCGACCATCTCGGCCTGGCGCACCTCGTCGCTCGTCACGTCGATCTCGTCGTAGGCGACGTCCTTGGCGCGCAGCAGCGCCTTGGCCTTGAGGCAGTACGGGCACCACTCCTTGGTGTAGATCTCGATGTGAGCCACCGATCGTCCCCCCGGCGGCGACCTTCTCGCCGCCCGCGTTCGTCCTGGTCCGGTTCGTGCGTGCGCGTGCGTACGAATCATCGCCGTCCGGGCGCTCGTCGAAACGGGGCGGGCCGCGACGCACCCTCGGCGAGCGCGCGGCGGCCCCTCGCAACGGGCCGACACCGGGACCGGGAGACCCTGCGCCCGGGTACGATGGCGTATGTGGCCGAGAGAGACGACAGCCGGTCCGCCCCCGAGCTCTCCCCCGCGCGACGCGAGGAGATCGAGGAAAAGCGGCGCTCATTCGACGCCGACAGGCTCTTCGCCGAGCGTGAACGGATCGCGGCGCGCGGCCGCATCCGACAGTTCATGTTCGGCAGCCTCGACGGGCTGCTCGTGCCGCTCGGCGTCGTCTCGGGCGTGGCCGGCGGCACCTCGAACAGCCACATCGTGGTCGTGGCGGGCGTGGCCGAGGCCTTCGCCGGCGCCCTCTCGATGGGCGCCGGCGAGTACCTGTCGGGCACGTCCGAGTCGCAGGTGCAGCGCGCCGCGATCAGGGACGAGGAAGAGGAGATCCGGGTCATCCCCGACATCGAGCACTACGAGATCGAGCTGCTCTTCGAGCGCGAGGGCCTGTCGCCCGCAGACGCCCGCGTGGTAGCCGAGAAGGTAGTGACCAGCCGGCGGTCGTGGACGAACACCATGGTCGAGAAGGAGCTCGGCCTGTCGGCTGAGCCCAGAGAGAGCCACCTCAGGGACTCGCTCGCGATGGGCGCGTCGTACCTGGCCGCCTCGATCGTGCCGCTCGCGCCCTACCTCTTCCTGCCCGTGCGCTCGGCGTTCTGGCTGTCGGTCGCCCTGACCGTGGTGGTGCTCGTCCTGATCGGCGCGGTCAAGGGGCGTCTGGCGCAGATGGGCATCGCACGCAGCGCCCTCGAGGTCGTCGCCGTCGGCCTGGCCTCGGCGGCCGGCGGCTACCTGCTCGGCACGGTCGTCCCGCACCTCATCGGCCGCTAGCCCGGCGCCGCGACGCCCACGACGCCTTGCGGCGGCGGAGATGCCGGCCGTCGCCGGGCGTGCTACGGTGGGGAGCGATCGGGCATCCCGGTCCAGGCGGGCGCGCAGTCACGCCAGCCTGCGCGATGATGACCCAGCCGATCACCGCCGCAAGGAGGCACCGTGCAACCTGACCCTTCGTACCTGCTCGCCGCTCTCGATGTGTCCCTGCCGCTCATCGGCCTCTACGACGCCCCCGACCCCGAGGCCTTCGCGCCCCTCGTCGCGCCACGCCCCGGCGCCGCGCGCGGCGAATGTCTGTTCTCGCACTTCCGCGACTGGCAGGCCGGCAGGACGGCTCACCTCACCGCCGACAACTACGGCTGCGGCGGCGCCGGCAACTCGCTGTGCGACGTGCAGCGCGAGGACCGCGACGCCTTCATCCACTTCCTGGCGATCGAGGAGGGCCTGAAGGCGTCGGAGGAGCTCATGGGCCGCTGGCTCGACACGCGCGTGACGTTCGTGCCGGCCAACGGCCACGTGATGGTCGGGCCCCTCAGGGCCGACCAGTACGAGCACTTGAAGACCGTCACGTTCCTGGTCAATCCCGACCAGCTCGCCGCGCTCACGCTCGCCGCCCAGTATCGCAGCGCACCCGACGACCCGCCGGCCACGATCGCCGCGTTCTCGTCGGGCTGCGGGCAGCTCGCCCCGTTCGCCGACCTGGGCGTGCCGCAGGCGCAGATCGGCGCGACCGACCTCGCCATGCGCCAGTGGCTGCCGGCCGACCTCATGGCGTTCACCGTCACCAGGCCGCTGTTCGAGCAGTTCTGCCTGTTCGACGACGCGAGCTTCCTGGCCAAGCCGTTCCTGCGGCGGCTCAAGAAGGCGCGCGGCGGCGCTCTCTGACGGCGCTGCGCCGCCGTGCCCAGCGGCGGCGCCCACGGCGTCGCGCGGCGGCGTGGCGCGGGCGCCGACCTCGGCCGGGCGGCCGTTGCCGCGGTGATACCATGCCGCTCGCAGGCACGCCCCGGCAGGCGCACGAGGGAGGTCGTCATGGCAGCCAAAGACGCTGCGAGCAACGCGGTCAGCGCGGTCAACTTCAACGCCCGGCTCGCGCGCAAGGTCGCGCAGGCGCAGCTCAAGCGCCGCGGCCTCAAGCGCGAGCTCACCGCCGCCGAGACCCAGCTCGCCCAGGTCGCCCTCTACCTGGTCGAGCAGGGCGCCGTGACCCACCCCGAGCTCGAGGAGCCGGTGCGCCGCGCCCGCCTCGCCCAGGACGAGCTGAACGCCCTCGACGACGAGGTCGCGCGCCTCATGGCGCAGTTCACCACCAAGCCGCCGGCCGGCGACGACCCCGGCGAGGGCGAGGTCGTCGCCTAGCGACTCCAGCCCCGCAAGCGAGGTCGGCGCCCGCGGGCCGGCGCCCCGCCCTAGGGCGGGGCGCCGGCCCGCGGGCGCATGCGGTCCGTCCCCGCCCTGTGCTAGGGTCGCCGGTGAGGGCGTGCGCATGAGGCTCATCCACACCGCCGACTGGCATCTCGGACGGCTCTTCCACGCCGTCCATCTCACCGACGACCAGAGCTATGTCCTCGACCAGTTCGTCGACCTCGTCGCCGACGTCCGACCGGCGGCCGTGCTCATCGCCGGCGACGTCTACGACCGCGGCGTCCCTCCCACCGACGCCGTCGAGCTCCTGAACGACGTCCTCCAGCGCATCGTGCGCGGCCTCGGCGTGCCCATCGTCATGATCGCCGGCAACCACGACAGCCCCACCCGGCTCGGCTTCGGCGCCGAGCTCCTGGCGGCCGAGGGCCTGCACGTCGCCGGCGGCCTGCCGCCGGCCGGCGCGCTGTCGGTGCCGCTCGCCGACGACCACGGCGTGGTGCTCGTGCAGGCGATCCCCTACGCCGACCCCGTCGAGGTCCGGGCGGCGCTCGCCGACCCCGACGTGCAGACCCACGAGCAGGCCATGGCCGCGCTCCTGGCGCGGGCCCGCGAAGCCGCGCCGCACGACGGTCGCGGCGTCCTCGTGGCCCACGCCTTCGTCGCCGGCGCCGACACGAGCGACTCCGAGCGGCCCCTCACGGTCGGCGGCGCCGGCACGGTGCCGGCCGCGCTGTTCGACGGCTTCGACTACGTCGCCCTCGGCCACCTGCACCGTCCCCAGACGGCCGGCACAAGCGCCGTGCGCTACGCCGGCTCGCTCCTTACGTACTCGTTCGACGAAGCCGCGCAGACCAAGTCGGTGAGCATCGTCGAGATCGGCGCCCCCGGCAGCGCCCTCGCCGCGGCGGCGGGCGCCGATGTCCTGGCTGCGGCCGGCGCGGCGGGCGGCGCGGCCGTGGCCGCGCCGCCCGCCCTCGCGCGCCTGACCGTCGAGCAGGTCGAGCTGCGCCCCCGCCGCCGCGTGCGCGTGCTCGAAGGCACGCTCGACGAGCTCCTGCAGCGCCCGCCCGCCGCCGAGGCGCGCGACGACTACGTCTGCGCGCGCCTCACCGACCCCGGCGCGGTGCTCAACGCCATGGCGCGCCTGCAGCAGGTCTACCCCAACTGCCTGCACCTCGAGTTCGTCCGCGAGCTGCCGGCGGCCGACCGCGACCTCACCCGCGCCGACTCCGCGGCCAGGACCGAGGGCGAGCACTTCGCCGACTTCTTCGAGCTCGTCACCGACGAGCCGCTCACGAGCGCGCAGTGCGAGCGGCTCGACACGGTCATCGCCGGCCTGCAGCGCGACGACCGCGAGGCCTGACAGGTCGTGAAGCCCGAGCTCCTCGTCATGCAGGCCTTCGGGCCCTACGCCGGCCGTCAGGTCCTCGACTTCGCGGCCCTCGGCCGCCACGGCTTCTTTCTCATCCACGGGCCGACCGGCGCCGGCAAGACCACCGTGCTCGACGCCATGGTCTTCGCCCTCTACGGCGACACCACGAGCGGCGCGGCCGGCGACCTCGGCGCCCGTCAGGGCCGCGACATGCGCTCCGATCACGCCGCCCCCGAGCTGCGCACCGAGGTCCGGTTCGACTTCGCCGTCGGCGCCCGGCGCTACCGCGTGCGGCGCAGCCCGCTGCAGGAGCGGCCCAAGCGCCGCGGCGACGGCGTCACCGTCGAAAACCCGACGGCCGCGCTGTGGGACCGCTCCGACGCACCGCCCGACGACCACGACACCGAGGGCCGGCCGCTCGCCACCAAGCCGTCCGACGTGAGCGCCCGCGTCGTCGAGCTGCTCGGCTTTCGCAGTGAGCAGTTCCGCCAGGTCGTCATGCTGCCCCAGGGTCGTTTTCAGGAGCTGCTGCAGTCGAGCGGCAGAGACCGCGAAGACATCCTCCAGAGCCTCTTTCGCACCGAGCGCTACCTGCGCGTGCAAGAGGCCCTCAAGGCCGAGGCGCAGGCGATCGAGCACGCCACGCACGACGCGCGCGCCCAGGTCGATGCGCTGCTGCGCACCGCCGACGTCGCGTCGGCCGACGACCTCGCCGAGCGCCTGACGCAGCTCGCCGAGCAGGTCGCCGAGGCCGACGCGGCGGCCACGCAGGCCGCCGCCACCGGGCAGGCCGCGCTCACTGCGCTCACACAGGCGCAGTCGGTCGTCGCTCGGCTCGACGAGCTCGAGGCCGCCACGGCCGAGGTCGCGGCCCACGCCGCCCGGGCCGACGCCGTACAGCGGCTCCGCGCCGAGCTCGACCTCGCTCGCCTGGCCGAACCGCTGCGACCCCTCGACACTCTCGTCCACGACCGCGCCAACGAGGTCCAGCCGCACCTGCTGCGCCTCGAGCTGGCCGAAAACGCGCTCGAGGCCGCCACGGCCGCCCGGGAGCGCGCGGCCGCCGCGCTCGAAGCCGCGGCCACGCACGAGCCCGCGCGCCGCGACCTCGCCGAGCGCATCGCCGAGCTCAGCGCCGTCGCCGAGCGCGCGACCGGCCTCGCCGCGGCACAGAGCGCCGCCGACGCCGCCGCCGCCGTCCTCGCGGCGCGCACGGCGGCCGCCGAGCAAGCGGCCGCCGCGGCCCGCGAGCGCGTCGCGGCCGCAACGCAGGCGGCCGAGCGGGCTGCGGCCGAGCTCGCCGGCCTCGAAGACGCCTGGTCGCGTAGCCAGGCAGCCGTCCTGGCCGGCTCGCTGCGAGCCGGCGCGCCCTGTCCGGTCTGCGGCTCCACCGACCACCCTGCTCCGGCGAGCGCCGCAGGCGAGGTGCCCGGCGAGGCCGCCGTGCTGGCCGCGCGCGCGGCCGTGGCCGCGCTGCGGCGCGACGCCGATGCCGCGCGCGCCGCGGCCGACGCCGCCACAAGCGCCACCGAGCGCGAGCTCGACGACGCCCGCGCCACCCACGCGGCCGCCGCCGCGGTGCTCGCCGAGCGCGGCCGCGACGTGCCCGCCGACCTGCGCGACCCCGCCGAGCTCGAGCGCCGCCTGGCGGCCGCCCGCACCCAACTGGCCGCTCTCGACGAAGCGGCCGCCACGGCGGCGACCGACGATCGCAGCACCGCCGAGGCGCTCGCCACCGCCAGGGCCACCCTCGCCGAAAAGCAGAGCAGCTACGAGGCTCTCGAACAGGCGCTCACCGACCTCAGGAACGACCGTCTCGCGCACATCGCGGCGGCCGGCTTCGCCGACCAGGACGCCTACTTCGCGGCGCGCCGCGAACCCCACCAGATGGCGGCCCTCGCCGACGAGATCACTGCGCACGACAGCGACGGCAAAGCCGCGGCGGCGCGCCAGCGGCGCGCCGCCGCGGCGGCCGACGGACTCGAGCGCCCCGACCTCGACGAGCTCGTCGCGCGCCACGAGCTCGCCGCCGCGGCGGCCGACGCCGCGCGCGACCGGCGCGCCGGCCTGGTCGCCGAGCGCGACGCCCTGGCGCGCGCCGCCGACGACCTCATCCGCCTGCAGACCGAGCTCGGCGCCCACGCCGACGACTACGCCGTCGTCGGCCGTCTCGCCGAGGTCGCGAGCGGCGACAACGAGCTGCGCCTCTCGTTCCAGCGGTACATGCTCGCCGCCTATCTCGACGACGTGCTCGTCGTCGCCTCCACGCGACTGTCCGCCATGACCGACCGGCGGTTCACGCTGCGGCGCCGCGAGAACGGCGACCGGCGGCGGGCGCTCGGCCTCGATCTCGAGGTGGTCGACGCCTACACCGGCGCCCAGCGGCCGGTCTCGACCCTCTCGGGCGGCGAGACCTTCCAGGCTTCGCTCGCGCTCGCGCTCGGCCTCGCCGAGGTCGTGCAGCGCCACGAGGGCGGCATCAAGCTCGATACCGTGTTCGTCGACGAGGGCTTCGGCTCGCTCGACCCCGAGAACCTGGCCGCCGCCCTCGACACGCTCATCGGCCTGCAGACCGGCGGCCGTCTCGTCGGCATCATCTCGCACGTCGCCGACCTGCGTGAGCAGATCGAGGCGCGGCTCGAGGTCACCGCCACGCGGGCGGGTAGCCAGGCCCGTTTCGTCGTACCCTAGAGCCGTCCGTCGAGCGCCCCAAGGAGACCGGTCACTTTGCACAGAGCACCATCCCGCGCAGCGAGACGCCGCTCCTGCCTTGTGGCCCTGGCGGCCGTGACGGCCGTCGCGCTGGTCGCGGGGGCCGGCGCGGTGAGCGCCGCGGCCACCACGCCGCTCGCCGCGGGCACGGCGTCGCCGGTCGCGTCGCCACTACCGGCCAGCAGCGCGTCGCCGGCCGCGACCTCACCGTCGCCGGTGCATCTGCCCACGAGCCATCTGCCCTTCATCACCGTGGCCGGCGCCGACGTCGAGTGCCTGCGGGCGACGACCGTGACGCTGCCCTACCGCCTCGAGAACGCCTACGGGCGCTCGCTCGTCATCATCACGGTGCGCACCGCGGCCGGGCAGCCGGTCGAGACGCTGAGCGTGCCCGGCACCGTGCCCAACGCCACCGACGAGCAGCTCAGCTTCCGCTGTAACCTCGCCGCCGGCGTCTACACCTGGAGCGTGGCGGCCACCGACGCCCGTGGCCGCATGCCGGCACGGCGCATCGCGGCACGGCTCACGGTCGACGCCACGTTCCCGTCGCCCGCCGCCATCGCCCGCGCCGTCGCCTGGCTCAAAGGCCGCCAGGGCGTGACCGCGGTCGCCGTCGTCGACACCTCGGGTGCGCTGCACGGCTGGCACCAGAACGAGCAGTTCGTGACCGCCAGCGTGATCAAGGCGATGCTGCTCGTCGAGTACCTGCGCACGCACGCGACGCTGAGCTCGTGGGCCGTCGACACCCTCACTCCGATGATCGAAGAATCGAACAACACGGCGGCCGAGGCCGTCTACGGCGTGGTCGGCGACGCCGGCCTGGACGCGCTCGCCCGGGCAGCCCACATGAGCCGGTTCTCCATCGCCGGGGTGCTCTTCGGCGCGCAGCTCACCGCCGCCGACCAGGCGCGCTTCTTCTATCGCCTGCCGTCACTCGTGCCCAAGGCGCATCGCGCCTTCGCGCTGTATCTGCTCTGGCACGTCGTCTCGTACCAGAGCTGGGGCATACCGGCGACGGCGCGACCGCTCGGCTGGCAGGTCTGGTTCAAGGGCGGCTGGCGCAGCACGAGCATCGGGCAGCTCGTCCACCAGGTCGCGCGTCTCCAGAGAGGGCCGCGCACCTTCTCGCTGGCCGTGTTCACGAACGGCGATCCCAGTCAGGCCTACGGCATCCAGACGATCGCCGGCGTCGCAGCCCGACTGCTGGCCGGTCCGTAGCCGGCGCACGCGTCGCGCCGGCCCGCGCGCGGTCGTCGCTGCCCCCTCCGCCCGCAGCGCACGCCGGGCGGCACCCGCCCACGTCGCCCGCAGCCCCCGCTCGCGCAGCTCGCGCACGGCCGCCTCGACGCGCACGGTCCGCTCGGTCCAGCCGGCTCGGCCACCGGCGACCCGGCCGTCGAACACGAGCGGCGGAACTGCACGACGTCGGTCATGAAGCAGAGGGGCCGATCAAAGGCGAGCCCCAGGATGATCGGATCGAAGTCGGTAGGGTGGTTCGCCGCCACGATCGCCGGTCCGAGCGCCGGCAGGCGCCCGGCGCCGCACAGGTCGTATCGCCCGTACCGGCGCAGGCCGGTCGACAGCAGTGCTCGAGCGAAGGCGTAGAGCGGCGGATCGTCCGCCACCGAGATCGGCAGGTGCGCTGCCGCGCGCATGTCCCGCAGGCTCATGGTCACCCCCTCGCCCGCGTGTCTACCCGCCGCGCCGCGCCGGTACGCGAGTGACGCAGGGCGGGCCCCGCCCGCCGCGCCGGTATGCGAGTGACGCAGGGTGGTGCCCGCCGCGCCCTGCCGGTCCGCCGTTGGCTCAGGGCTCGCGCTCGGCCGCCATGCGCACGCCCATGGAGCGCAACGCCGGCGAGAGCGCGGCGCGCACGAGCAGCGCCGCAAGGAGCGCGCCCGCGCCGACGAAGAGCGCCGTGACGCTCAGCCGCAGGAGGCCGCCGGCGACGGCCTCGGAGACCGGCACCAAGCCGACCGAGGCGAACAGCACGAGGCTCATCATGCGGCCCATCATGGCGGCCGGCGTGCGGCCCTGCACCCACGCGTAGAAGAACACCACCAGGTAGCCGCTGGCGGCGCCCATGGCAAAGGCCGGCACCGCCATCGCAAACACGGTGTGCGCCAGGCCGAGCAGCATCATGGCGGCGCTGAACAGAGCGCACAGAGCGAGCAGCAGAGCGCCCATGAGGCGCGCCGGCGGTCGCGGCAGCAGGCCGCCGGCGACGATCCCCAGCAGAGAGCTGCCGCCGAAGGTCGACATGACGATGCCATAGCCCTCGGCGCCCTGGCTCAGGCGGCGGGCGGCCAGCACCGGGATGCCGACCAGCAGCGGTCCGACGATCAGGAGGTTCACCGCGACGATGATCAGGAACAGCAGGCGCAGGGTGGCGTCGTCCCACAGGTAGCGCAGGCCGGCGCGGACGGCGGCCAGGACGCCGCCGTCCGCTTCAGCCTCGGGCGCGGGCGCATAGCGGCGTACCCGCAGCAGGGCGAGCGTGACCAGCGACACCGCGAAGGTGCCGGCGTCGATCGCCAGCGCCACACCGACGCCGGTCAGGCCGTGGCCGCCGGTCAGTCGGGCGATCAGCAGGCCGGCGAAGGCCGGGGCGAGGAACTGGGCCTGCTCCAGACCGAGCACGACGGCGTTGGCCGTCTCGAGGCGCTCGCCGCCGGCGATCTGCGGCACGATCGCGTTCTGAGCGGGGTAGAAGAAGCCGTCGCCGAGCCCGAACAGCACCGCGAAGGCAAAGAGCGTCCAGACGTGCACCGCGCCGGCCAGGGTGACCGCGGCAAGCAGCGCGACGACGAGGAGCCGGGCGGCGTTCCCGGCGAGCATCACGGCCCGCGGCGAGAAGCGGTCGGTGACGGCGCCGCCGACCAGCATGAAGAGCGCCCGCGGGACGTTCTGGACGGCAAGGACGGCGCCCAGCACGGCGACGTCGCGGGTTACGGCGAACACGAGCCAGGGCTGGGCGATCAGCAGGAACTGGTCGCCGAGCAGCGACACGCCCTCGCCGGCCACGAGCAGCCGGAAGTCGCGCAGCCGCAGCACGGCGAGCAGCGCAGCCCGTGAGGGCCCCGGCGGCCTGCCCTCGGGCCCGGTCACGCTCGTCTGCGTTCCCGCCTCCACACGTCGGTCGTTCCCCGCACCGGGACGATCCGTGCCGCGCCGCCGTCGCCGGGCGGCGGCGCGGAGGCGCAGCTTCTACTTGCCGACCGCGAGGTACTGCTGGATCTGCTCGAACCAGTCGACGATCGCGATCTTCTGAGGGCAGCTCTCCTCGCAGGAGCGGCACCGGCTGCACAGCTCCGCGCGCTCCGACTCGTCGAGCCAGCCGTAGGCGAAGCGCGCCGCGGCCGGTCCGCCGCCGTAGATCTCGGCCTCGTTGTAGATCTCGAAGACCTGCGGGATGGCGACGCCACTCGGGCAGGGCAGGCAGTACCGACAATCGGTGCAGGGGATGGGGCTGAGCGCCAGGTAGGCGTCGCGCACCTGCCGGCAGACGGCGAGCTCGTCGTCGCTCAGGGCGCCCGGCTGCGCGTGCTCGGCGCTCACGATGTTGGCGTCGAGCTGCGCCACCGTGCCCATGCCCGACAGCAGGCACGACACCTCGGGCCGGCTCCAGACCCACTGCAGCGCCCAGTCGACCGGCGAGCGCGGCGAGAGGCCGCGGCGCTCACGACGCTCGTTGGCGGCGGCCCACAGGGCGGCGACCGCCGCGGGCGGTCGCCGCGCGAGCTGGCCGCCGCGCAGCGGCTCCATCACGATCACGCCGAGGCCGCGCTCGGCCGCGTACTCGAGGCCGCGCGTGCCGGCCTGGTACTCCTCGTCCATGTAGTTGTACTGGATCTGGCAGAACTCCCACAGGCCGGTGAGGTCGACGATCTGCGGAAAGGCCTCGTAGTCGTCGTGGAACGAAAAGCCGAGGTGCCCGATGCGGCCGTCGGCCAGGGCGCGCTCGGCCCAGCCCAGCACGTCGTGCTCGTGCAGCGTCGTCAGGCGCTTGGCGCTGAGCCCGTGGAGCAGGTAGAAGTCGATCGAGTCGAGCTGCAGGCGCTCGAGCTGCTCGCCGAGCAGCCGGTCGGGGTCGTCGCGGCCCTTGACCTCCCACACCGGCAGCTTGGTCGCGACCTTCACCCGGCGACGCAGCTCGGCGAGGCCGGCCTCGCCCGGTCCGCACAGGTCGGCCGCAACGGCACGCAGCGCCCGCCCCAGCCAGGGCTCGCTCTGGCCGCCGTGGTACACGTACGCCGTGTCGACGTAGTTCACGCCGGCCTCGACCGCCCGGCGCAGCATGGCGGTCGCCGCCGCCTCGTCGATGGGGGGCGGCCCCGCCTGGCCAGCGGGGGCCGGCAGCGTCGGCAGCCGCATCGCGCCGAAGCCGAGCACCGACGGCTCGAAGCCGGTCGCGCCGAAGGTCCTGTACCGCATGCTCACGTCTCCCCCTGGTCTGTGGCTCGCGGCGCCGCCGGCCCGCTCGCCGGCGCATCCGCCTCGATTGCGACGATGGTCAGCCCGAGAGCGCCAGCGGGGCGGCGCCACACGACGTGGTCGCCGACGCGCGCCCCGTCGAGCACGCGGGCGAGCGGCGACACCCAGCTCGCCAGGCCGCGCTCGGGCTCGGCCTCGTCCTCGCCGACGATCCTGTAGCTCTGCTCCCGGCCGTCGTCGTCGCGCACCGCGACGGTCGCGCCGAAGCTCACCCGCTCGCCGCCGGCCGGCGCGACCGGTCGCGCCGTTGCGAGCCGTCGCCTGAAGTACCGCAGGTCGCGCTCGACGTAGCGCAGGCGGTCGCGCGCCGCTTCGTCGGCGGCGCTGCGCCGGGCGAGCTCGAGACGCGCGGCCTCGAGCTCGGCGACGCGGGCATGCAGTCGCTCGAGCCCGCTCGCCGTCACGTAGTTGGGATGCTCGCTCAGCGGACGGTCCGGCAGCGGCTCGTCGGGGGCGTCGTCGGTCTCCTTGACGAAGGCGCGGCTCATCGCGACCTCCCGCCAGCTCGTCGCGTCGTTCGTGGTGACCCAGTGTACACCGCGCCTCACGCACGGCCGCCGGCCGCCCCGCGCGGCGCGCGGGCGGCACGAGGCTTCTCAGAGCGGTGCGTACGAGTCGCGCAGCTCGGCGCGCGGGACGGGCAGCCAGATCAGGCCCTCGCGGGCCTCGCCGACCGGCGTCGCGAGACCCTGCCGAAAGCGTAGCGCGGTGAGCGCCGCGACGAGCGCGTCGAGCGAGTCGTGGTCGTAGTACTCGTCCCATTCGAGACCGGCGCGGCGCAGGGTGACGATGCGCAGACGCAACCCGGCGCGGGTCGCCTTGCTCGGCGGCAGGGCGCCGAGCAGCGTCGCGAAGGCGCCGTACGGGTAGACCTCGAGCGCGGCCGGCGGTGCACCGAGCGCACCCGGCATCACCGCGTCGCCGGGGACCTCGAAGCCGGCCCGGCGCAGCCGCCGAAAGTGATCGAAGCCGGCCTTCATCCAGTCGGGCAGGCGCGCCGCGCCGCCCTCGACGGCGGCGCGGGTGGGCACCGGATAGAGGCTGATGCGTCGCGCCATGAGCGCACGGTCGCAGGCACGCTGCTGAGCCGCAGTCGGCCTCGGGCCCGGCCTGCGATACGCCTGCGGAGCATCGACGGCGACGACTGCGGGCGCGTGCCGCTCGATCCAGGCAAAGAGGGCGTCGACCTCGCCGCGGCGGCGCTGATCGGCCTCCATCCACTCGACGGCGACGGCCTGCGCGACGCCGCCACGACCGGCGGCGCGGCCCGTGCGCACCGCTACCGCGGTGCTGGGCCGCGCCGCCGCCACATCGATCCCGATCACGACGTCCGGACCGCTCATGCGTCGCCCCCGCGTCGACTCGCCGGCGTTGAAGCCCGGCGGGTCGATTCTAACGACGTTCGTCGCGGCCCGGACGCCCGTCCTCGGCGCTGCCGGTCGCGCGCCGCGCGCGCACCACGGCCGGCCGGCCATCGAACCCCGGCGTGCGAGCCAGAGCGCTGTGCGCCCCGCCCATCGGCGCACCCGCCGCGGGCCGCGTCGCCGTGCGGCGCCGCAGCCGGCCGCCGAGCACGGTCGCCGCGACCGCGCCCGCGGCGATCGCCGCAAGCAGCGCCAGACCCATGGCCGAGAGGCCGCCGTGTGCGGCCGCCGGAAGAGCATGCGCCGGAGAGCCCGCCGCCCGCCCGACCGTGAAGGCGACCGCCTTGTCGGCGACCACGACCGCCGCCTGCCATCCCTGTCCGATGCCGTTCATCGCGTCTCCTTCTGCTACCGTCGTTCCGCGCTCGCTCCCGGCTGCGCCTCGATGGCTCCACCGAGCTCGCCGAGCAGCCCCGCCAGGCGCCGCCCGAAACGGCGGTCGCGGTCGGTGCGCTCGCTGCCGAGGCCGTCACCCATGCCGCGCGCCGACGTCACCGCCGCGTCGCGCGGACTGCGCGTGCTGCGAAACCCGATCATCGCGTCTCCTCGTCTGCCCATCTCGCTCGCGACTCCCCCGTCCCGTGGCCTGCGGCGCCTACCGCTACGACCGGTCGCGCCGCGCCCGCTGCGCCGCGCGCACCTGGCGCAGCCGCAGCGACAGCCGGCCGTCCGGCGCCGTCGCCTCGTCGAGCTCACGCAGCCGCTGGCGCTGCATCTCAGCGATCAGATAGTCCGGCATCACGCCTTCCCTTCGCTCGGACCGGGGGCCCCGCCGTGTCCGGCGCGCCGCCCCGGCGCTTCACCTTCCGCCTGCGCCGGTCCCGCCCGCGCGACAATCCGGGGCTCCGCGCACCACGATGCGTCACCTGCTTGCAGCTCTTCCCGGTGACGCCACCGGCAAACAGATTATACCGGTGATGCGTCACTTGTAAACCTGCTTTGGTGGTGTCAATTCGGCGGCCGCTCGGTATACTTGCGACGAGGGGCGGGCGACGGGCAGAAAGGAGCGCTCCGTGAGCGAGGCGACACAAGGGCCGGGCAGGCTCGAGCTCGTCGGCGAGTTCGTGAACACGCGCGACTTCGACGAGGACGTCGACCGTCTGGCCACGCCCCGCGAGCTGGCCGACTGGCTGACCGGTCACGGCCTGGCCAGAACGGGGCTCGAAGCCCGCCCGGCCGACCTGCGGCGCGCCGTCGAGCTGCGCGAGGCGCTGCGCGCCGCCCTGCTGGCCAACAACGACGGTGAGCCGGTCGACGACGGCGCGCTCGCCGTCCTCAACCGCACGGCGCGCCGCGGCCGGCTCGTCGTGCGCTTCGGGCGCGACGGCGACGCGGCGCTCGAGCCCGTCTCGAACGACGTCGACGGCGCGCTCGCGCATCTGCTGGCGATCGTCCACGACGCCGCCGAGACCGGCGCCTGGGCGCGCCTCAAGGTGTGCCGCAGCGACACCTGCCGCTGGGCCTTCTACGACCAGTCCAAGAACCGCTCGCGGCACTGGTGCAGCATGGACGTCTGCGGCAGCCAGGCCAAGGCGCGCAGCTACCGGCGCCGCCGGGCGGCCGGCCCGAAAGCGCGCCAAACTTAGCGCCCCGCGACGAGCCCTGGCGAGGTTCGGCTAGACTGCCTGCCGTGGGGGGCCGCGCGTCGTTCCAGGTCGATCGCCGGCGCCGGGCCGACAGTCGCTGCCCCGACCCGCCGGACGTGATAGCGCGAGACGGCGGCCGCCCCATGGTCCAGGTCCCGACGCACGGGAGGTGCTTCGTGAAACGGCCCCAGCACGCGGGGCGCGGGCGCAGCGGAGGGTCCTCGCTGAGCGTCCTCGCACCCGACGAGATCGCCGACATCCACCTCGCGAGCCTCGAGGTCCTCGAACGCACCGGGGTGTTCGTCGAAGACAACGAGCCGCTCGACATCTTCGCCGACGGCGGCTGCCGGGTCGACCGCGAGACCCGCATGGTGCGCATCCCGCCCCACGTGGTCGCGGAGTCGCTGGCGGCCTGCCCGTCGCAGATCGCCTACTGCGGCCGCACGCCCGACCGCGACTTCATCGTCGAGCCCGGTCGCGTGACCTTCACGAACTTCGACGAAGGCATCAAGTACATCGACCCGTACACGGGCGAGTACCGCGACGCCACCATCAAGGACGTGGGCGACATCGCCCGGCTCGTCGACGCGCTGCCCGAGATCGACGGCTACGAGTCGGCCGTGGGCGCGAGCGACGTGCCCACCGAGACCTATGCGCTGCACGGGCTCGAGGCGGCGCTGCTCAACACCACCAAGCCGGTGGGCTGCGAGGCCATCGACAAGTGGGAGGCGCGCAAGTGCATCGAGCTCGCCGCGATCGTCGCCGGCGGCGAGGACAAGCTGCGCGAGCGTCCGTTCCTGGGCCTCGGCGTCTGCCCGGTCAGCCCGCTCAAGCTGCCGCGCGACGCGACCGAGGTGATCATCGAGTGCTCGCGCGCCGGCCTGCCCGACACCATCCTGTCGATGGCGATGTCGGGCGGCTCGGCCCCTGTCTCGCTCGCCGGCACGCTCGTGCAGCACAACGCCGAGGTCCTGTCGGGCCTCGTGCTGGCCGAGCTCACCGAGCGCGGCAGCCCGATCATCTACGGCTCCTCGACGACGGCCATGGACCTGCGCTACGCGGCGGCGTCGGTGGGCTCGCCGGAGCTCGCCCTGATCGGCGCCGCCGTCGCCCAGCTCGCCCGCCAGTACCGGTTGCCGAGCTACATCGCCGGGGCGTAGGGCGACAGCAAGCTCGGAGACGCCCAGAGCGGACACGAGAAGACCCTCACCGGACTCACGGTGGCGCTGGCAGGGGCCAGCATCATCTACGGGGCGGGGATGATCGAGTCGGGCGTCACCTTCGACTGCGCGCAGCTCGTCATGGACGACGAGTTCGCCGCCATGATCAAGTTCGTGGTGAACGGCATCCGCGTCGACGACGAGCTGCTCATGGTCGACGACATCCACAAGGTCGGGGCCTTCGGCGACTTCCTGAGCCTCGACAGCACCTATCGCCACATGCGCGAGCAGTCGCAGCCGCGGCTGCTCGACCGCCGCGTGCGCGAGGACTGGCAGAGCGACGGCGCGACCGACCTCTACGCCCGGTCGCTCGCCCGCGCCCGCGAGATCATCGAGAGCTGGCAGCCCGAGCCGCTCGACGCCGACATCGCGGCCGAGATGCGCGCCTTCGTGCGCCGCGCCGACCAGGAGCGTGGCGTCGGCTGAAGCGCGGCGAGGGCCAGCGCGGCGAGGGCGGGGGTGCGAAGCACCCCCGCCCTCGCCTGCCCTATCGCCCCTCACCGTCCCAGTAGTCGAGCAGCTCGAGACGCCCGATCACGCCGGCGAAGCCGAAGTTGATCTTGTTCGAGCGCGGGTAGTAGCACAGGTCGTCGGCGATCCGGTCGCCGTAGGCCAGATAGGTCAGACCCCGGGTGCCGGCCCGCAGCGCGTGCGCGACACCGCTGCCGGGCGGGCGCACGACGACGCTGCCGACCCGCAGCGGGTGCTCCTCGACGAGCTCGGGGCGGTCGCGGAAGTTCGTGTGGTACCCCTCGCCGTACAGCAGGCAGGCGCCGTCGCCCGCGAGCACGATGAAGACCTCTTCCTCGGCGCTGTGCACGTGCGGCGGGCAGCCGATCATGCCGGGCGCGACGGTGACGTGCTGCAGGCCGCAGGTCACAGTGCCGGCGGCCGTGCCGAGGTCGCGCCGGCGACGGTCGGTGTCGCCAACGGCCCGCTGCTGCTCGGCGACGTCCATGAGGTTGACGATGTGCCCCGGCCGGGGGCTCGGCTGCGCCGGTACCGGAAGCTCGCCGGCCGCGACCTCGCGCGCCCACGGGTGCTCGCCGTCGCCGGCCGTGGCCCACGTGTCGCCCAGCCAGGCGACGTCGGCGCGCGGCAGCAGGCAGACCTCGGCATGCACGTCGGGACCGAGGATCAGCACGTCGAGGCCCTGGTCGCCGGCGACCAGCGTATGGGCCGGCGCGTGCGGCCGGTGATCGACCAGGTCGCCCGGCCCGATCGCGAACGTCTCGCCGCCCTGCCAGGACAGGCCGGCGCCGGCGACCACGTACACAAGCTCCTCCTCGACCGCGTGGGCGTGGACCGGCGTGGCCCGCTTGCCGGGATCGATACGCACGCGCCGCACGCCCGACTTCGTCGCGCCGGCGCCGCGCCCGAGGTCGACCCAGTCGCCCGCGATCGGGCCGAGCTCGGCGCGCCGCCGCGGACAGTCGTCCCAGTGGGCGATGCCTGGCATGACAGACCTCCTTCGTCGCCCCGGCGCGGCATCGGCGGCGGCCGCCGGTCTGCGCGACGCGGCAGGGCGTTCACAGAACGGGTTATGGATTGCGCTAAGCCTACCGCCGCCGATACTCCCCCGTGAGTGCTTGCGCTGCGGCGGCGCACACGAATGGAGGCACACGTTCGACGGCCGCGACGGCGGGGCCGAGCCGGCGATCTGGTCGGCGACCTGGTGCCGGGCGGCGACTCGACCGACCCCACGCCGGTCGTGACGGACTGGACCTCGAGCGACCTCATCACGCTGTTCCTGTCGGTCCGGGCGCTCGGCGCGAGCCTCGGCAAGCTGCATCGCGGCGTGTACCGCTTCACGGTGTACGCGACCGACCTGGCCGGCAACCACCAGGTCAAGGCGGGCTCGAGCAGGCTCGTCGTCCGGTAGACGGGCGGCGCGCCCTGGGGCGCGCGACCGGCGAAACGACCAGAGGGGGCCGGCCTCTTGTGAGGCCGGCCCCCTCTCACGTCGTGACGCGTTGCCGCGCGCCCGCAAGGGCAACGGTGTCGCCGCCAGGCGATCGGGGCATCACGCTGCTTGCCCGACCCGCCGCGCCGGGCGCCGGCAACGGCGCACGACAGGCGAGGGCCCTTGGACCCCCAAGGTGTGCGTGCCGGTTGGCCGGACCGGCACCACAGGCGACGGCCGCCGCAAGGCGGCCGTTTCGCCTATTCGGGGACGATCGTCTCGGCCGCGGGCTACTGCACCGTCAGGGTGTTCGACCCCACGAGCGACTGCTTGTTGCCGGCCAGGTCGGTCGCCACGACCTTCACCTTGTACGTCCCTGCCACCAGGTTGCAGACGAACGTGAAGTGGTGCAGGGCGTTCCTGCTGAGCGCGGGCGCGACCATCGTCTTGACCACGTCGCCCTGGGCGTTCAGCACGCGCACGACGGCGTCGACGGTCGGCGAGAGGTTGTCGTTCACCCGCACCCCGATCGACGCGGTCGCGCCGCGCGTCACGGTCGCCGCCTTGGCCACGTAGCACTGCGGGCCGTGGGTGTCGACCGTGATCTCGCGCTCGAGCGTCGGCGACGAGTACCCGTTCAGGTCGGTGAAGACGGCGCTGACCCACTTGTGGCCGTCGCCCTTGGGCAGCAGATACCAGGGCGACGTGACGGTCGCGTAGGGCTCGACGGCGCCGGTCGGCGAGCCCTGGTAGACGTTGGCCAGCGTCATCTGCGTGATCATGCCGGTCTTGCCCTGCGCGAAGAGACGCAGATGAGCGGTCGAGCTGCGCGTCCAGGCCTTGCCGCCGTCGATCGCGAGGTGCAGGGTCCACGGCGTGAGATCGGCGCCCCACAGCTCGGTGGCGCCCGTGCGCTGGTCGCACCAGATCACCCGGTAGGGATCAGCCGGCCGGCCGTTGTCGACCGACACCGTCGGCTGGTACTGCGACTTGTGCGCCAGGCAGACCGAGACGTTCTGCTGGAGCGTCAGGTCGAAGGCGCGCACGTCGAGACCGGTGGTCGTGGAGCGGCCGTCGTTCCACACGACGAGGTCCTGGTCGATCGCCGGTGAGCCCTGGTCGCCCGGAGCGGTGCAGACGGCGAACTCGCGACCGGTCACCAGGTCGCAGCCGTAGATGTCGGTGCCCTCGGTCGCCTGGTTACGAAAGTCGCGCCAGACGACGGTGTCGCCGGACACGGCCGGCTGGTCTTGCACCGCGTCGTTCAGGCAGATGGCGTAGGTCTGGTCGGCGACCCGGTTGTATCCCATGATGTCGTGGTCGCCGTAGCGCGTGTCGACCCAGACGACGGTGTCGCCGGACACGTCGGGCGCGGTCTGGTCGTGGGCCTCTGCGCAGATCGGCGCCGGTGTGCTCACGGTGTCGGGAGTGCCGGGCGTGTCCGACGTGGTGATCGTAGCGCCGTAGATGTCCCAATCGCCGTTGCGGTCGTCCTGCCACACGACCCAGTCACCCGAGATCCGCGGCGCCTCCTGCTGGGCGGCCTGAGCGCAGATCACGAGCGTCTCGTGATTCGTGACGTCGTACCCGTAGATGTCGGCGTTGCCGTTGCGGTGGTCCTCCCACACCACGAGGACGTGGCCGTTCGCGTCGACGCTCACGCGCGGCAGGATCTGGTCGGCCGGGTCGGAGCAGACGACGGTCGCTGCCGATGTCGGGCTGGGCGCGTAGGCGATGTTCCAGTCGTCGCCGGCCCGCACCTGCCAGACGAGGTTCGCGCCGCACAGGTCGGGATGAGCCTCGACGGGTTTGTCGGCGGTGACCGCGTAGCGTCCGGTGACCATCGTCGCGCCGGCCGGAGCGGCGAAAACGGCTGCCGCCGCGGCGATCACGATGACCGCGACGGCGAGAACGGTGAGCTTGGCCTTCATGGCCCCCTCCTCCAGAAGGTCGCTGGCTCGAGCGGCGCCTATTGTATAGCCGCCCGGCACGCACCGCTACGACCGCCCTCGAAGGGCGCACGCCAGGCGGCGCCGGGGCGCCTCAGGCGAAGCGGTCGACGCGCAGCGGCGCGAGATCGATCTGCGGCGTGCGGCCGTCGACGAGGGCCGCCACGAGCGCACCGGTCCCGGGCCCGGCGCCGAGGCCGAGCATGCAGTGGCCGGCCGCCACGATCACGTTGTCGTGGCGCGGGCTGCGGCCGATCACCGGCAGGCCGTCCGGTGTGCAGGGCCGCAGGCCGCGCCACACCGCGCGCGGCTCGAGCTCGGCGACGCCGCGCAGCGCCCGCGCGGCGCCCCGTCTGATCGCCGCGACGCGATTCCAGCGCACGCGCATGTCGAGGCCGGCCAGCTCGAGGGTACCGGCCAGGCGCAGGCCGTCGCCCATCGGCGTGATGGCCACGTGGCTTGCGACCTCGTAGACCGGCAGCTCGGGCAGATCGGCGGGCCGGTCCACCGTCAGGCCGTAGCCCTTGGCCGGCTCGATCGGCAGGTCTATGCCCAGCCGGCCGGCGAGCGCCGACGACCACGAGCCGGCGGCCAGAACGACGACGCCGGCGGCCAGGTCGCCGGCCGTCGTACGCAGCGTGGTGACGCGCCGGCCGCGCGTCTCGAGGTCGAGCACCTCGACGCCGCTGCGCAACCGGGCGCCGCGCCCGGCCGCCAGGCGCGCGATCTCCTCGACCGCGCGGCGCGGGTCGCAGTGGGCGTCCTCGGTGAAATAGACCCCGCCGCGCACCTCGGGCGCGATGACCGGCACGGCCTCGCGCACGCGCGCGGCGTCCCACACCTCGGAGGTCGCGCCGTAGGCGGCGGCCTCGGCGGCCTCGGCCGCGCCGGCCGCGAGCGCGGCGTCGTCGTGGTACGTCCACAGCCAGCCGCGCTGCTCGTAGCCGAAGTCGACGCCCGGCGTCGCGGCGATCTCGGGCCAGAGGTCGGCCGACAGGCGCAGCAGCGCGCGCTGGGCCGGCATGGCGCGACGGGCGCGCTCGGCGGTGCTCGCGCGCGCGAACAGGTAGAGCCAGCGCGCCAGGCGCGGACGGGCACGCGGCGCGATGTAGAACGGACTCGAGCTGTCGAGCAGCCAGCGCAGCCCGTTGCCGAGCGCGCCGGGCGAGGCCAGCGGGTAGACGTCGCTCGGCGTGATCAGGCCGGCGTTCGAGTGCGTCGAGCCGCCCCGTGCGCAGATGTCCTCGCGCTCGATGACCGCCACCGACCGCCCGTCGGCCGCCAGATAGTAGGCGGCGCACACGCCGATGATCCCGCCGCCCACGATGGCGATGTCGACCGACTCGCTCACCTGATCCCCTCCGCTCGCCGACGCCGGACTTCGATCCGACGATTCTAGCCGCCGCCGGCCCCGTACGGCGACCCGCGACGCCCGGCCGACAGGCCGGCGGCGTGCAGCGCGCAGGTGAGCCGGCCGGTCCGCACGTCGGGGGCGCGGTCGAGTCGGCGCGCGCCCGGGTCGCGCCGAGCTGAAGACCACGCTATTCTGAGGGTCTTCGTGCTCGTTTTCGGAGGGAAGCCATGGGGAAGCTCGCCCGCGCGCTCGGCCTCGCCGTCGTCGTGATCGCCGTCGGCCTGGTCTGGCTCTATCTGCCGTCGTTCGCCTTCTCGGCGCCGGCTTCTACCGCCCCCGCGACCGCCGTCGCAGGCCGAGCCTCCGCAGCTCGACCTCTGCCAGCGGCCATACGTCGCCGGCGGCCGGGCCGCGCCACGGGTCGCCGCCCAGCTCGCGCGCTTCGGTCAGGGTCATGCCGGCGAGCGCCCGGCGCGCCAGGTACAGGCCGAGCACGGGGTCGTCGGGATCGCTCGCAAGGGCGCGCCGCACCTCGGCCACGTCGCGTCGCCACGGCAGGCGGAGCGGCGCGTAGAGGATGAGGGCGAGCGTCGCCTGACCGGCGGCCAGGGCGACGCCGACGAGCAGGCTCAGGTGGTCGATCGTCGTGTGGGCGGCTGCGGCCTGGGCGTGGGCGGCCGCGGCCGAGGCGCTCACCCTGCCGGCGACCGCGCCGAGCGATGCGCCGACCAGCGGCACGTGCGACAGGGCGGCGAGCGCCTGCACCGTGTTCCGCAGGCTGTCGGCGGTGCGCGCCACGGTGTCGGCCAGGTCGCCGAGGTGGCCCACCTCGACGGCGACCAGCACGCCCATCGCGACCCAGAAGGCCGCCCAGACCGCGACGGCGACGTCGAGGACCCTGACAGTCCGGGCGCTCAGACGCGGCGGGGGCACCATCATGCGGCGGCAGGCGCCGGCCGTGTGGCGGTCATGGACGGTGGACGGGCGCGTCGGCGGGGGGCTGCGTCATGGCGCCATCTTAGCGGCACGAACGGCGGCGGGTCGACGGCGGGGCGGCGGCCTGGCCACCGCCCCGCCCACTCGACATCGACGGATGGCCGGCCGAGGAGGGGGGGACCGCCTCGGCCAGGACGGTGATGAGGGGGGTCAGATCCCGTCCACGAGCCAGTGGGTATGCGCATCCGTCGCGCGTAGGATTCGCCGTGCGGCGGCGGGCTCCTCTACAATCGTCACGGTCCTCGTCGCAGGGAGGCGACATGGGCGCATCGGCGCCGCCACACACTCCGCCCGAGACCCGGGGGACGTTCCTCAGGGCTGTGCGCGGCATCGACCCTCAGGTCTGGGACGCCGCGCTCGCCGTCTCGCTCTGCGTGGCCGGCTTCATCTTCGTGCTCGCCGTCGCGCGGCTGTCGACGTCGTTCCACCCGCTGAACGCCGTCGGCGCCGTCCTGCTGCTCGCCATGACGCTGCCGCTCTCCGCCGTCCGGCGGTATCCGCGCGTGGTGTTCGCGATCGTCGCCGTCGCCGCGATCCTGGGCGCCGTCTTCGACCAGCCGGCGCTCGATCCGGGCTACGTCTGCGGCGCCGTCGCGCTGTTCTTCGTCGCGTCGCGGAGCGACATCTGGCGCAGCCTCTGGGCGGGCCTGCTCGCCTCGGCCACGCTGATCGTGATCTTCGCGATCCTCTACGAGCGCGGCACCGCCTCGGTGTGGGTCGCGGTCGCCGCCTGGTTCGTGTTCTCGGCGGTCTGGCTGGCCGGCGTCATCCTGCGCGGCTACCGCGAGAGCGTGGGCGAGGCGCGCGAGAGCGCCCGCGCCGAGCGCGAGCGCGCCGACCTCTACCTGCACGACCTCGAGATGCGCGCCCAGGAGGCCGTCACCCTGGAGCGCAGCCGCCTGGCGCGCGAGCTGCACGACGTGGTCGGCCATGCCCTGAACGTCGTCGTGCTGCAGGCGGGCGCCGCCCAGCGCGTCTTCGACAGGCGGCCGGACACGGTGCGCGAGGCCCTGGGCGCGATCGAGGCGACGGGCCGGCAGGCCCTCACCGACATCGAGCGCCTGCTCGGCATCCTGCGGGCCGAGGCCGGCGACCGCGAGGACCTCGGCACGCTGCCCGGCATGGCCGACGTGCCCGCCCTGGTCGCCCAGGTGCACGAAGCCGGCGTCGCGGTCGAGCTCGACGGCGCCTGCGGCGACACGGCCCTGCCGTCGAGCCTCGACCGCTCGGGCTACCGGATCGTGCAGGAGGCGCTCACCAACACGCTCAAGCACGCCGGGCGCGGCGCGCGCGCCAGCGTTCGCCTGCGCTGCGCCGACGGCTGGTTCGACATCGAGTGCACGGACGACGGCGGCGGGCGGCCGGCGGCCGGGCAGTTCAACCGGCGCCTGAGCGGCGGGCGTGGCCTGCTCGGCATGCGCGAGCGGGTCGCGCTCTTCGGCGGCGCGCTCGAGGTCGGGCCGCTGCCGGCGGGCGGCTTTCGCGTGCACGCGCGCCTGCCGCTCGAAGGCGCGGGCAACGGGCAAGGCGGGGCGCGGGCGACCGTCGGCCCGACGACCGGGGGGGAGCGATGACTGAGAGGGCGATCCGCATCGTGCTGGTGGACGACGAGCAGATGGTACGACAGGGCTTGCGCATGATCCTCGAGAGCGAGGACGGTCTCGAGGTCGTTGGCGAGGCCGGCGACGGCGCCGCGGGGGTCGAGCTGGTGCGGCGCCTCGACCCGGACGTCGCGCTCATGGACATCCAGATGCCGGGCATGAACGGCCTCGACGCGACGCGCGCGATCGTGGCCCTCGCCCGCGAGGACTCGTCGCGCGTGCTGGTGCTCACCACGTTCGACCTCGACGAATACGTCTACGAGGCCCTGCGCGCCGGCGCGAGCGGGTTCCTGCTCAAACGCACGCCGGCGGCCGATCTCGTGGCCGGCGTGCGCGTCGTCGCGGCCGGCGACGCGCTGCTGTCGCCCTCGGTGACCAAACGGCTCATCGGCGAGTTCGCGCGCCGACCGGCCGGCGACCGGCCGTCGCCGGCCGTGCTCGACGAGCTCACCGACCGCGAGCGCGAGGTGCTCGGTCTGATCGCCCACGGACTGTCCAACCGCGAGATCGCCGAGAAGCTCTTTCTGAGCGAGGGCACCGTCAAGACGCACATCAAGCGCATCTTCTTCAAACTCGACCTGCGCGACCGCACGCAGGCCGTCATCCTGGCCTACAACATCGGTCTCGTCGCCCCGACCGCGCCCTGAGCGGCGGGGGCGGGCCTCCCTCACACGAGGGAGGCCCGCCCCGCCCGGCGGCGCCCCGCCCACCCCCCGGGGGAGAGGCGCGCCACCCGCATTTCCCCTCCAGCGTTGACGCGCCGTTCCCACCGCGGCGAGACGCCGCCGCTCGCGCAGCGGTCTACCGTCCTCTCAGCAGCCGTCGAACGAGGAGGACGCCATGGACACGGTCGGCCAGGAGGCGCGGACGGCGCCCGATCTGCCGTTCACGATCGAGGACGTCGACCGGGTGCTGGCGATCGCCACCGGCCGGCTGCCCAAGCCGCGGCCGCGCCGCGTGCCCGACGCCGTCGTGCGGGCCGCGGCCGTCTCGCGCCGCTTCGGCACGGGCGCGACCGCCGTCGACGCCCTGCGCGGCGTGACCCTCGAGCTCGAGCGTGGCGCCCTCACGGCGATCATGGGACCATCGGGCTCCGGCAAGTCGACCCTTCTGCACGTACTGGCAGGCCTCGACGCGCCCAGCAGCGGGTCGGTCTGGATCGACGACGTCGAGATCACCCGGCTGAGCGAGCGCCGGCTCACGCGGCTGCGCCGCGACAGGGTCGGCTTCGTCTTTCAGTCGTTCAACCTGCTGCCCATGCTCACCGCAGCCGAGAACCTCACCCTGCCGCTCGAGATCGGCGGCCGCCGGCCCGACCACGGACTTCTGGCCGCGCTCGTCGAGCGCATCGGCCTGACCGGGCGGCTCGAGCATCGCCCGGCTGAGCTGTCGGGCGGGCAACAGCAGCGTGTCGCGGTGGCGCGGGCGGCACTCACGCGCCCGGCCGTGCTGTTCGCCGACGAGCCGACCGGCAACCTCGACTCGCGCAGCGGCGGCGAGGTGCTGGCCCTGCTGCGCAGCTCGGTCGACGAGCTCGGTCAGACCGTGGCCATGGTCACGCACGACCCCGCCGCGGCGGCGATCGCCGACCGCGTCGTGTTCCTGGGCGACGGCGAGATCGTGTACGACCGCGACCACCTGAGCCGGGATCAGGTGCTCGACGCCCTCAAGCGGCTCGAGACCGGCGACGCGCGGGCCGACGCGCGCCTGCTGTGACCGGCCCGAGGGAGCCGGGCGCGAGGCCGGGACGGGCGCCGCGCCGGCCATGTCCCCCCTCAGTTGACGGCAGATTCCCCCCGAAGGGCGACGAACCTGTGTGAGCAAAGGGTTAGCGTGACGGACAGAGCCGCGGCTCGCGCGGCGGCAACGACGGACGTGCGGTGACGCAGCTCGACGACAGTGCGGCGCAGGGACCGGGCCCGGCAGGCGGAGCGGCACCGTCCGCAGGTCTCCCCGCGGCCGGCCGCTCGCCCGCGACGCCGCCGCGACCGCCACGCTCGGCGGCGTCCCGCTTCTTCGGCGTGGTCGCGCGCCGGCGGAGCTGGCTCAACCTGGTCTACCTGGCCCTCGCGTTCCCGCTCGGGCTCTTCTACTTCGTCGCCCTCGTGGTCTGCCTGAGCGTCGGCATCGGCCTCGTGATCGTGTGGGTCGGGCTGTTCGTGCTGGCCCTGACCGCCGCCGGCTGGTGGATCTGTGCGTCGTTCGAGCGCCGCCTGGCCGACACGCTGCTCGGCACCGACCTGCGACCGTCGCCGCGGCCGTGGCGGACGGCCGAGGGCACGCTGCCCCGGCTCAAGGCCCATTTCGGCGCGGCCGCGACCTGGAAGGATCTCGCCTTCCTGTTCGTCAAGTTCCCGCTGGGCGTGCTGTCGTTCGCCGTCCTGGCCGGCCTCGGCGCGGCGACCTTCGCGCTCATGGGAGCGCCGCTCTACTACCGCTCGGCGCACCGGACCGGCTCTTACGGCGTCGTGCACGCCGGCATCACGGTCGGCGCCTGGCAGGTCGACCGCCTGTGGGAGGCGCTCCTGCTGGTGCCGGTCGGCATCCTCCTTCTGTTCGTCTCGTTCCACGCGTTCAACGGCCTCGCCGCCATGTGGCGCGCCATCGCCACCGGACTCCTCGAACGCGACGCCACGCCGCAGCCGACGGTGACGCCGGCGTCCGAACCCGGCCCGCCGATCGACACGACCGGGCCGGCGTCGGCGGGCGGCGCCCCACCGGCGCCCGCCGCCCCGCCGGACAGCGCGACGCAGTGGCCCGGCGGGCAAACGGTCGCCGGCGCCGGCGTCCAATGGCCCGCCTCGCAGCCGTCGCCCTACGACTGGCCGCCGCCGGCGCACCAGCCGTCGCCTTACGACTGGCCGCCGCCGCAGACCTGGCCGGCGCCCTATCCCGGCCAGACGCCCTATCCCGGCCAGACGCCGGCGCCCGACCAGCGTCCGCAGCAGCAATGGCCGGCGCCGCCCTGGCAGACCGGCCCCTGGGCTGGACAGTGGCCCGCGTGGCCGGGATGGCCGGCGGGCTACGGTGCGCCCCCGCCGCCGCCCGCGACGGCGCTCGACGACCCCGCCGCCGCAACGGCGTCGCAGGAGCCCGCCGCCCCCGCGGCCGGCGCGGCACAGGAGCCGGCGACCGGCAGCAGCCCCGACGCACCCGACGGGCGGCCCGAGTCGCCGTCGCCACCGACACCCGAGGAGGACCCGTCATGAGATCGTCGCACGACCCGCGCCGCACCGCTGTCGCGGCGCTGCTCGTCATGGGCGCCCTCCTGCTGCCGGCCCTGGCGCTCGCCGGACCGGCCACGGCGACCGCATCGCCGACGCCGGCGCTCCCGGCCTCGGCTGCGCCGGCGGCGCCGCTCCCGTCCGCGCCGGTCGCGGCCGCCTCGAGCGCGGTCGTCAGGTTCCAGGACTACGCGCTGCCCGAGGGCCAGACCGTCGAGAGCGTCGTCGTGATCCACGGCGACGCCGTGATCGGCGGCACCGTGACCCGCGACGTCGTCGTGCTCGCCGGCGACGCCACCATCGAGTCGACGGCGGTCGTCGGGGCCGGGCAGCCGGGCCAGTCGTCGAGCGTCGTCGTGGTGGACGGCCACCTCACCGTCGAGCCCGGCGCAACGGTCTACGGCAAGACGACCCAGGTCGCCGGCCTCCACGCCGGCGGCCTCGCCAGGGCCGCCGCGAGCGGCGTGGCCCTGCGCCCGATCGGCGTCCTCGCCGGCTGGTGGCAGCTCCTGTTCCTGCCGATCGTCGCGCTGGTCGTGTCCGCCCTGTTCCCGCAGACCACGCAGCGTGTCGGCCGGCGCGTGAGCGCCGCGTTCTGGCCCTCGCTGGGCTGGGGCTTCGTCGGGCTCCTGGTGTCGGTCGTCCTGCTCGTCGTGCTCGCCGTCACGATCGTCGGGCTGCTCGTGGCCGTGCCCGCCGTCTTCGCGCTGATCGCCGGCTCGCTGTTCTGCACGGCCTGCGTCGCCGCGGCGCTCGGCCGGCTCGTGCTGTCGGGCTCGGAGCGCTATCGCGACAACCTGATCGCGGCCGCCGTCGTCGGCGCCGTCCTGGTGAGCCTCGTGTCGCTGGTGCCCGTCCTGGGCGGCGTCGCGCTCTTCCTGGCGACCGTCGCCGGGCTGGGCGCGGCCCTGACCCTGCTGAACGAGTGGCGCGTCGGCCGGCGCCCGGTCGCGGCGCCCGCCGGAGGGCCGGCGGGCCACGCCACGCCACCCTCTGCTCCCCGGCCGCCGTACGCTCCGGCGCCGGTCTCCGGCGGCGCGGCGCCGTATGGTCAGGGCCTCGTACCGCCTTATGGAGGGCCCGCCGCACCCTGCGCCCCGGGCTCCGCGCCCGGTCCGATGCCCGCCTCGGGCTGGGCGGCGCCGCCGGCCGGCTGGGCGGCGCAGGGGCCGCCGCCGGGCTGGGGAGCTCCGCCACCCGGCTGGACCCCCGCGCCGGGCTCGCCGGGCTGGACGTCGCCCTACGGCGCACCGGGCTGGACGCCGCCCTACGGCGCGGGCGGCTGGCGGCCCGGTCCGCCTCCGTGGTGGGCCCCCGCGGCGCCGCCGTCGAGCGCGCCGATGCCCCCGGCGCAGCCGCCCGCCGTGGCCCCGACCGACGCCCCGCCGGACGAAGCCTCGCGGGCCGGCGACGTGCCACCAGGCGAGGCTCCGCGAGCCGGCGACGCCGCGTCGGACGGGCAGAGCTGACGGCTCAGGTGAGGCGGCCGAGCTCGAGCCGCAGCGCGGCTTCGAGCGCCGGGTAGCGAAAGCCGAAGCCGCCTTTGATGAGCCGTTCGGGGACGACCCGCTGGCCGCCGAGCAGCATGACGTAGCCCATCTCGCCGAAGGCGGCGCGCACCGCCGACGCCGGCAACGGGACGAGCGTCGGACGGCGCAGCACCCGGCCCAGGGCGCCGACGAACTCGGCGTTCCTGACCGGCTGCGGACTCGTGACGTTGACGGGACCGTCGACCGTGGGGCTGAACAGCAGGTCGTCGATCACGCCGATCAGGTCGTCGAGCGCGACCCAGCTCAGCCACTGCGTGCCGGGTCCGATGCGTCCGCCGGCGCCGGCGCGGACCGCCGGCGACAGGCTGCGCAGCACGCCGCCGGCCGCACTGAGCACGATGCCGAAGCGCAGCGGCGCGACGCGCAGCCCCGCTCGCGCCGCCGGTGCGAGCGCGTCCTCCCAGGCCACGCAGACGTCGGCGAGGAAGTCGTGACCGGCCGCGCTGGCCTCGGTCAGCACCGCGTCGCCGCGGTCCGCGCCGTAGTAGCCCACGGCCGAGGCCGACAGCAGCGTCCGGGGCGGCTCCTTCATGGTGGCCAGCGTCTGCGCGAGCAGGGCGGTGCCCTGCCGCCGGCTCGTCGCGATGCGCTCTCTGCGAACCGCCGTCCAGCGGTGACCGATGCTCTCACCGGCGAGGTGGACAACGGCGTCGAGCTCGTCGAGCGAGGCGGCCGCGAGACGGCCGTCCGCGGGACTCCAGACGGCGTCGCCGGGCCGGCGCGACGCGCCGCGACCGATGCGCCGCACCGAGTGTCCGCCACTCTCGAGGAACGCGACGAGCTGACGCCCGACCAGGCCGCTCGCGCCGGTCACACCGACCCGCAGTCGGGGCTCGCCGGCGTGAGCGGCATGACGGCTGAGGTCGGCCAGCGTGCGCTCGTGGCGAAAGCGGAACACGCGCTCGAGGAAGTGCCGCACCGAAAGGCCGCCGACCAGGTCGCCGGCCGCTCCGAGCGGCAGCTCGTACTCGACGTGGTCCTCGATGACGGCCCGCTGCGGGCCGTCGGGAACGAAGGTGTGGGTGTGCTCCCAGGCGCGGAACGGTCCGTGGACCTGCCGGTCGCTGAACCGCCGGCCGGGCTCGGCGTCGCCGTGCACGGCCACCCAGCGGCCATGCAGCGGACCGGGGCCGAACTCGAACACCAGCGTGCCATGGTCCTCGACCCCACCGCTGCGCTCGACCACGCGGGCCTCCTGCCACGGCGGCGAGAGCCGCTCGAAGGCGCCCGGCCGCGTGTGCCAAGCGTAGACCTCGGCGGCGGGGAACGGGACGGTGCTGCGCCACTCGAAGACAGGCATCGGGTGCCTCCCGCGTCGGGACCGGTCGCAGACCGGTTCTACCCCAACGGACGGTCGCCGGTCACCCGCCGTCGCCGAGCGCCTCGGTCGCCAGGACGAGGCGGGCGTGATGCGCGTGCCGAGCGGGAACCCTGGGACAGATCAGCGATGACGGGTCAGGCGCGCCGCTGCTGCGGCGCGCCCGCCGCCGACGACCAGTGAGGCCGACATCATGACTGAGACCGCCACCTTCGCCGCAGGCTGCTTCTGGGGAGTCGAGGAGCGCCTGCGCAACACGCCCGGCGTCGTCGACGCCGAGGCGGGCTACACGGGCGGCTGGAAGGCCGACCCGACGTACCACGACGTCTGCACCGACGAGACCGGGCACGCCGAGGCGGTACGGGTCACCTTCGACCCCGCCGTCATCTCCTACGAGCAGCTCGTGGCCGCCTTCTTCGCCCTGCACGACCCGACGACGCGCGACCGCCAGGGGCCCGACGTGGGCCGGCAGTACCGGTCGGCGATCTTCGCCGAGACGCCGGAGCAGGAGCGCATCGCGAACGCGGTCCGCGACAGGCTGCAGGCCGAGCGCGCAGGCGAGGGCGGCCCGGCGATCGTCACCGAGATCGTGCCGGCAGGGCCGTTCTATCGCGCCGAGGACTACCACCAGCGCTACAACGAGAAGAACCGCCGGGCCCGCTTCGTCTTCTGAGGCCGCGCTCGGCGTGACACCGGTCGCGCCGGGCGTGCGCGCGGCCCGCGAATGTGATCGGAACGGCTCTCAGGGGTTGCGCCGCCGGCGGCGCGTGACCATAATGTCGGGACGTAGTTCTCCTGTTTGTTGACCGGTTCTCTCATATACGACCTTCGGAAAGGCGCGGGTGATCGGAGCGAAACGGGACGCCGCCATCGACGCGGCCGGTGGCGGGCGGGCGGGCGGCGCGGTGTGCGCGGCCGCCGACGCCGAGATCGATCGCAGCATCCTGCAGGCTGTCAGGAGCCTCGACTACGGTTCCGTCGAGATCACCGTCCACGAGAACCGCGTCGTGCAGATCGAACGACGCGAGAAGGTGCGGTTCGACCGACCGGCGACGGCGACCGAGCGGCCAGGGCGCCCCGAGCCGCGCTTCTCGGGCCCTAAGCCGAGCGGGAGCCGCCCCCGCGACTGACCGGCGCGCGCCGCGCGCCAGCTTCACCCACGGCCCACCGGACCACCGGCGGTCGTTCCAGACAATGCGAGGGAGACCCACAGGGCTCGCGTGGAACGATGCGCCCGGCAGGCCCGGCCCGTCGTCGCCGCGCCGGCCGCCGGCCGCCCGCGTGGCGACCGCCGGTCCACCCCGTGGCTCGTCCCTCCGTCCGACCGAGAGAAGGAGAGTCGAGTGATCGACACCATCACGATCCTGGGAGGCCACGGCAAGTCCGGTGAGCTCGAGCCCGTCGAGCGGGTCGAGCTCCGCATGGGCAACGTGGCGAGCATCGTGGGGCCGACCGGCTCCGGCAAGACGACCCTCATCAACGACGTCGAGATGTTCGCGTCGTGCGATACGCCGTCGGGCCGCAGCATCCTCATCAACGGAAAGCCGGCGCCGCAGGAGTACCGCGACGACCCGTCGCGCAACCCGATCGCCCTCATCACGCAGCACACGACGTTCTTGTCCGACCTGCCGGTCGGCGAGTTCCTCGAGATCCACGCCCGGGTGCGGTCGGCGGGCGGCAAGCACGCCGAGAGCATGATCGCCGACACGATCGACTTCGCCAACCAGCTCACCGGCGAGGCGATCGGCCTCGACGTGCGCATGACGGAGCTGTCGGGCGGCCAGACGCGGGCGCTGCTGATCGCCGACGCCACCATCATCTGCGACACGCCGATCGTACTCCTCGACGAGGTCGAGAACGCCGGCATCGACCGTTCCCGCTGTCTCGAGCTGCTGCGCCGGCAGCGCAAGATCTTCATCTTCGTCACGCACGACCCGCGCATAGCGCTGCTCTCGGACTTTCGCATCGTCATCAGCGAGGGCCGCATGATGAAGGTGCTCGGCACGAGCGAGCAGGAACGTACCCTCGCGACCAAGGTGACCCGGCTCGACGACGTGCTGTCGAGCCTGCGCGAGAAGCTGCGCCTCGGCGCGTCACTCACCGGCGACGAGCTGCGGGGGGCGTTCTCATGAGACTTGCGATCGCCGCCGGTCCCGCCACGACCGGCAAGACCTCCGTGCTGCGACACGCAATCCGCAAGCTGATCGCGCGCGGCGAGCGCGTCGCGTTCCTCAAGATCGACGTGCAGTTCGCCGAAGAGGACGAGCTGCTCTCTGCCGAGTTCGGCATCCCCACCCGCAAGCTGTACTCGGGCGAGCTGTGCCCCGACCACTGCAGCGTGATGGTGCTGGGCGACGCCATGGAGTGGGCCGACAAGCAGGATTGCAACATCCTGCTCGTCGAGACCGCCGGCCTCTGCCTGCGCTGTGCCCCTTACGTCGACGGCGGCCTCGGTGTCTGCGTGCTCGAGGCCACGAGCGGCATGAACCTGCCGCTCAAGGTGGGCCCCATCCTTTCGCTCTCCGACGTCTGCATGGTGACCAAGGGCGACCTCGTCTCGCAGGCCGAGCGCGAGGTGTTCCGGGCGCGCATCCAGGACGTCGCGCCGGCCGTGCAGATCCGCGAGGCCAACGCCCTGTACGGCATCGGCGTCGACCCGCTCGTCACGAGCATCCTCGAGACGCCCGAAGCCGGCGACCACCTGATGCTGCGCGGCAGCCCGCCCGTGGGCACCTGCACGATCTGCGTGGGCAAGCGCGAGGTGGGCTGGCAGTCCCACTTCGGCGTCGTGCGCGCCCTCGACAACTTGAACTTCTACCGGGGGCAGTGAGCGGTGGAGGCCTACGCCTACTTCGACCACGCCGCGACGACCCCGCTCGACCCGCGCGTGCGCCACGTCATGGAGCCCTTCCTGGGCGAGTCGTTCGGCAACCCCTCGAGCCTGCACGGCCCGGGTCGCGCGGCCCACGACGCGCTCGAGGTCGGGCGCGCGCAGGTCGCCACGCTGATCGGGGCGCGACCGGCCGAGATCGTCTTCACGGGCAGCGGCACCGAGGCCGACAACCTGGCGGTCTTCGGCGCGGTCGATCCGACTCGAGCGCCCGCCCACGTCGTGGTGAGCGCCTTCGAGCACCCGGCCGTGATCGAGCCCTGCCGGGCGCTCGAGCGGCGCGGCGTCGAGGTGACCTACCTGCCGGTGACGACGGACGGCCTCGTCGAGCCCGAGACGCTGGCCGCCGCGCTGCGGCCCGCCACCCGCCTCGTGTCGGTGATGGCTGCCAACAACGTGGTCGGGACGGTGCAGCCCATCGCCGAGCTCGCGGCCCTCGCCCACCGCGCCGGCGCGCTGTTTCACACCGACGCCGTGCAGGGGGCCGGCAAGGTGCCGCTCGACATGAGCCGCCTGCCGGTCGACCTGCTGTCGCTCTCGGCCCACAAGATCCACGGGCCGAAGGGCGTGGGGGCGCTCTACGTGCGCGACGGCGTCGCGCTGGCCCCGCTCATCCTCGGCGGCGGCCAGGAACGCGGCCTGCGCTCGGCCACCGAGAACGTGGCCGCCGCCGTCGGCTTCGGTCAGGCGGCGCTGCTCGCCCGGGTCGAGATGGCCGACGAGTCGGCCCGCCTGGTGGCGCTGCGCGACCGCGTGCTCGAGGCGCTGAGCGCGCAGATCGACAACCTCTACCTCATCGGCCACCCGTACCTGCGCCTGCCCGGCCACCTCTGTCTGGGCTTCTCGGGCCAAGAGGCCGACGCCATCCGCCTGCTGTTCGCCCTCGACGACGCCGGCATCGCCGTCTCGTCGGGCAGCGCCTGCAGCGCCCACAACGCCGGCGAGCCTTCCTACGTGCTCACGGCGATGGGCTTCGACACCATCCGCGCGCGCGGCTCACTGCGGCTCACCATGGGTCGCTTCACGAGCGACGACGACATCGACCGCCTGCTCACGACCCTGCCGCGCGCCGCGGCGTCCCTGACCTCGATCGCCTCGCACACCGGCTTCGGCCTGCGGGCCCGCACCGCCTGACCGCACGGCGACGACCCCAAGGAGCGTCCCATGACGAACGTGAACCTGAGTGAGGTCGAGCTGCCCGGCCTCGATTGTGGCCTGTGCGGCTTTCGCACCTGTGCCGACATGGCCGCCCGCCTGACCGACAAGCCCGAGCTGCTCAAGCGCTGCATCCCTCTCGCCGCCGACTTCATGAACGTCCAGGCGGCCCCGGCCGGCGTGCCCGACACCGGCGCGGTGTTCGGCGCGGCGTCGGCGGCGGGCGCGGCGCAGCCGACGCCCGCCGCCGACGCCGCGGCCGCCTGCGCCGCATGCGACCCGGCCGGTGGCTGCGCCGCGGCCGGCGCCGAGGCCCCGGCCGTCTTTGCCACCTCGGCCGAGCTGCGGCCGTCCGACGCGCCGCTCGCCGTGGCGGCGCCGGCCGGCGACCGCGAGTGGCGCGACCACCTGGGGCGCGAGTTCGACTTCGTCCTCGAGCATTTCCCCGAGGAGCCGGGGCCGCGCGAGCAGATCATCCCGCACAATCCGCTCATCACCCGCGAGCTCGAGATCGAGCCGGGCGAGATCCTGATCGGCCGTCCGCTCGGCATATCGTGCGGCTGTCCCATCACCCACTGCGGCATCGTGCAGAGCGTCGATCTCTTCACCGGCGCCATGGTGTGGTGCGTGACCGGGCCGCTGCACCCGCGCCAGCACGGCTTCAAGGACATCGGCTACTACTCGGCCCAGGCCTACGAAGGCCTCATCAACAAGGCGCGCGTGCCGGTCGAGATCGGCCGGCGCTACTGGTTCCAGCCACGCATGTGCATGATGCAGTGGCGCCACAGCGGCCTCGTGAACTTTCTGAACCGGGCCGACGACGGCCTGCAGGTGCGTATCGAAGGGCTCTGGATCGGCTGACGCGCCTGTCCCCGAACTAAACTCTTGTTTTTTGATATGTTTACTTGGTTATAATGTCGGCGGCAGCATCCGACGGTCCATCGAACAGAGAAGGAACGCTGACATGACCTACGCGGAGAACATCTCGGAGCTGATCGGCGGCACGCCACTCGTCAAACTGCAGGCGCTCTCGAAAGACTCCGGCGCGACGATCCTCGGCAAGCTCGAGTCGCTCAACCCGGGCGGCAGCGTCAAGGACAGGATCGGCCTGTCGATGATCGCGGCGGCCGAGCAGGCCGGCACCATCACCCCCGGCAAGTCGACCCTGATCGAGCCGACGAGCGGCAACACCGGTATCGCGCTCGCCATGGTGGCCGCTGCGCGCGGCTACCGCCTGATCCTCACCATGCCCGACACCATGACGCTCGAGCGGCGCGCGCTGCTCAAGGCCTACGGCGCCGAGCTCGTCCTCACCCCCGGATCGAAGGGCATGCCCGGCGCGATCGCGCGCGCCAAGGAGCTGCTCGAGGAGCACCCGGGCGCCTTCATGCCGCAGCAGTTCGAGAACCCGGCCAACCCGCAGATCCACCGTGAGACCACGGCCGAAGAGGTCTGGCGCGACACCGACGGCAAGGTCGACGTGTTCGTCGCCGCGGTCGGCACCGGCGGCACGGTCACCGGCGTGGGCGAGATCCTGCGGGAGCGCAAGCCCGGCGTGAAGATCTACGCCGCCGAACCGGCCGACTCGCCCGTTCTGTCGGGCGGCCAGCCCGGTCCGCACAAGATCCAGGGCACCGGCGCCGGCTTCGTCCCCGAGGTCCTGAACACCAAGGTCTACGACGAGGTCATCAAGGTCGGAAACGACGATGCGATCGAGACGGCGCGGCGCCTGGCGCGCGAGGAGGGCATCCTTGTGGGCATCTCCGCCGGCGCCAACGCCTGGGCGGCGTGGGAGGTCGGGCGGCGCCCCGAGAACCGGGGCAAGGTCATCGTGACCGTCCTCTGCGACACCGGCGAGCGCTACCTGTCGAGCGTGCTGTTCGCCGAGCCCGAGGTGCAGACCGCCGACGCGGCCCGGATCTGAGCGCCGCGGGCCGGCCGGTCGCGGATGCGACCGGCCGGCCCGCCGGGTACACTCGCCCCGAACGACCACAGGACCAGCCCCCGCGACCGCGGCGCTCCGAGACACGCTTGCGAGGCAACGTGGTCGCGACCCGGCAGACGACCCGACGGTGGAGACCGACATGAGAGCACCCGCCCTGGAGCCCGGTACCACGGCGCTCCTCGACCGCGACGCCATCCTGGCATGGCTGCGCGAAAGCGACGCCGAGCGCCTCGCGGAGCTCTGGCGGGCGGCCGACGAGACCCGGCGGCGCAACGTCGGCGACGAGGTCCACCTGCGCGGCCTGATCGAGATCTCCAACCACTGCGTGCGTGCCTGCGGCTACTGCGGGCTGCGCGCCGGCAACCGCGCGATCGAGCGCTATCGCATGAGCGAGGATGAGATCGTGGCCTGCGCCCGGCTCGCCGTCGACTTCGGCTACGGCACGGTGGTCATGCAGTCGGGCGAGGACTACGGCATCAAGACGGAGTGGCTCGCGGCGATCGTGCGCCGCATCAAGGCCGAGACCCCGCTCGCCGTCACCCTCAGCCTCGGCGAGCGGCCCGACGACGACCTGCGCGCGTGGCGCGAGGCCGGCGCCGACCGCTATCTGCTGCGCTTCGAGACCTCGGACGAGGAGCTCTACCACCTGATCCACCCCGACCTGCCGGGCCGGCCGTCCGATCGCTTTGCCATCCTGCAGACCCTGCGGGAGCTCGGCTACGAGGCCGGCAGCGGCATCATGGTCGGCATCCCCGGCCAGACCTGGGCGAGCGTGGCCGACGACATCGCCGCGTTCCGCGACATGGACCTCGACATGATCGGCATCGGCCCGTACATCGCTCACCCCGCGACGCCGCTCGGCGACCGCTCCTGGGCGCGCCCGCTGCCGGCCGGCGAGCAGATCCCGAGCGACGAGCTCACGGTGTACAAGGTGGTCGCCCTGACCCGGCTCGTCTGCCCGCAGGCCAACCTGCCGAGCACGACGGCGCTTGCCACGATCAACCAGATCGACGGCCGCGAGCTCGGCCTGCAGCGCGGCGCCAACATCGTGATGCCCAACCTCACGCCGGCCGAGTACCGCGTGCGCTACGAGATCTACCCCGACAAGGCCTGCGTGGGCGAGACGGCCGAGATGTGCCGCGGCTGCCTGCAGGGCCGCATCGAGGCGATCGGCCGCGAGATCGGCAACGGTCCCGGCGGGCGCCGGCGCGGCTGACACGCGGCGCCGCGGCGGCGCCGTCCCGCACCTGTCGCAGGCGCCGGCCGCGCCGGGTCGCGCGCCCCGTATCCGATAGACTCCCGCCATGAGACTGCTCGCGCGCCTCGCCGTGCTGCGCCCGCTCCACCTCCGCGACCGGCTCGTCGGCGCGCGACTCGACGTGCTGCGCCTGCGCAACTTCCGCAACCTGTTCCTCGGCGAAGCCGCCTCGCTGCTCGGCGACGGGCTCTTCCCGGTCGCCCTCACCTGGGCGGTCCTCGACGACCTGCACGCCTCGGCAACCGCCCTCGGCCTCGTGCTGGCCGCCTTCTCGCTGCCGCTCGTGCTGTTCACCCTGATCGGCGGCGTATGGGCCGACCGCCTGCGGCGCGAGCTCGTCATGATCGCCTCGGACCTGGTCCGCCTGGTCACGCTCGGGCTGATCGCCGCCCTGCTGCTCAGCGGCCACGCCCATGTCTGGAGCCTCGCCGTGCTCGGCTTCGTGTACGGCTGCGGCGACGCGTTCTTCTTTCCGGCCTACACCGCCCTCATCCAGCAGATCGTGCCCGCGGGGCGCCTGCAGGAGGCCAACGCGCTGCGCGGCATGGCCGACGGTTTCGGCTGGTTCGTCGGGCCGTCGATCTCGGGTCTGCTCGTCGGCCTGATCGGCACCGGCGGCACGCTGGCCATCGACGCGTTGACCTTTCTCGTGAGCGCGGGCTTCCTGCTCAGCCTGCGCGTCCCCGCGCTGCTGCGCAGCCGTGCTCCGGAGTCGTTCGGCGCCGAGCTGCGCCACGGCTGGCACGAGGTGCGCTCGCGCCGCTGGCTGCTGGTCATGATGCTGCGCGCCATGCTCGTGCTGTTCGCGACCATCGCCCCGCTGCAGATCCTCGGCCCGCTCGAGGTGAACGCCCGCTTCCACAGCTCGACGATCTGGGGCCTGCTCGTCGGCCTCTTCAGCCTGGGCATGCTGGCCGGCGGCGTGCTCGCCCTGTACTACCGGCCGACGCGCCCCATGGTCGTGGTCGCCTTCTGCGGCACGACCGCCTCGGTGCCGATGGTCGCCCTGGCGCTCCGGCTCTCGCCGGCCGAGCTCGCCGCGGTCTGGTTCCTGCGCGGCGTGGCGATCGGCCTGCTCACCGCCGTCTGGGACGCCACCCTGCAACGTCTCATCGCCCCCGAGTCGATGGCGCGCGTGAGCAGCTGGGACTGGATGACCTCGACCGGGCTCTGGCCGCTCGGCCTGGTGCTCGCGGGACCGATCGCCCAGCTCGTCGGCCTGACGGACGCGCTCTGGCTGTCGGGCGCGGTGGGCCTTGGGCTCTCGCTCTGGGTGCTCGTCGTCAGGGACGTCTGGAACCTGCGCGACGCGTTGCCCGCCCCCCTCTCGCCGGGCGAGGCTGCGCCGTGAGGATCGCCTTCCTCGGCGACAGCCTGACCGAGGGCTCCCCGGGGGAGTCGTTCCTGCGCCGCCTCGCCCGGCTGCTGCCCGGCGACGAGCTCCTCAACCTCGGCCGCGCCGGCGACACCGTTCCCGCGCTGCTCGCCCGCTTGCGCGCCGATGGCGTGCCGCCGGGCGACGCCGCAGTCCTCTGGATCGGCACGAACGACGCCTTTCTGGGCGACTGGTACCTGCCGCCGCTCGGCGACGACCTCGAGCCGTGGGCGACCGGCCCGGCAGCCGACGAGGCGGGCGCGGCCGGCGCTGGGCTCTACGACGCGCGGCGCCTCCGACCGGTCTACGACGCGATCATCGACCTCGCCCTCGCCGCCGCGCCGCTCGTCGCCTGCGTGCCGCCGGTGCTGCCCGACCCCTTCGCGGGAGAGGTGGCTGGGCGTGTGGCCGGCATCGGGTCGATGATCGCAGCGGCCGCGGCGGCGCGCGCGCCGCGCACGTTCGTGTTCGACCTGGCGCCGGCCTTCGCCGCCGCCGGCCGGGCCGCAGGCGGCTTCACGATCGACGGCGTGCACTGCAGCGCACGCGGCGCCGACGTGGTCGCCGCCGCCGTCTGCGAGCTCGTCGAGCGCCTGCGCGAACCGCCGTCCAGCGGGTAGCCGCCCGCACCGCCCGCCGCGGAGCTACACTGGGAGCGTCATGTGCGCCGTCGCCCTGCCCTGGGAGTCCTGGAACCCGGTGACCGGCTGCACGCACGTCTCGGCCGGCTGCGCCCACTGCTACGCGGAGCGCTTCGCCGAGCGCTGGCGCGGCCTGCCCGGGCACCACTACGAGCGCGGCTTCGAGCTCATGCTGCGGCCGGAGCGCCTTGATCTGCCGCTGCGCTGGCGGGCGCCGCGGCACGTCTTCGTGACCTCGATGGGCGACCTGTTTCACGACGACGTCCCCGACGAGTACGTCGGCCGCGTCTTCGCCGTGATGGCGCAGGCGCCGCGCCACGTCTTCCACGTCCTCACCAAGCGCGAGCGGCGACTGCTCGACCTGGCCGGCGACCTGCCCTGGCCGGCCAACGTGCACATGGGTGTCACGGTCGAGGACATGGCCACCGCGCACCGGCTCGACGCGCTGCGCGCGGTGCCGGCGGCGCTGCGGCACGTGAGCGCCGAGCCGCTGCTCGGCCCGCTCGACGAGCTCGACCTCACGGGCATCGGCTGGGTCATCGCCGGCGGCGAGTCGGGGCCGGCACGCCGACCGCCCCGCGTCGAGTGGCTGCGCGGCCTGCGTGACCGCTGCCGCGCGAGCGGCGTGCCGTTCGCGTTCAAGGGCTGGGGCGGGCGGGCGCAGGGCGCCCTCGGCCGCACGCTCGACGGGCGCCTCTGGGACGAGGAGCCGGCCGCGCTCGCCGCGGCGCGGCGCGCCAGCGGCGAGCCGGCGTCGCAGGCGCAGGCGAAGTTATGGGAATCGTGAACGGCCGGCGCGGCCGCCGCTTCAGCGAGCGGCTGGCCGCCCGGGGTCAGGCGACGTTCGCCGGCTTATCGACGGCCGGGTCGCTCGCCGGCCGGCTACCGTCACCCAATGTCTCGACCTCGTGGCCGCCGCAGGTGGGGCACTGCGTCATGCTCATCGCGCTGTCGGCGACGACGCGGGAGATCTCGAACTGCTGCCCGCACGACAGGCAGGCGAACAGGCGTGTTGGACTCAATGGACATACCTCCTGGAGATACCGGACGCCGTCTCGCACCGATGATGGCAGATGAGTCGAAGGAACGGCGTGAACGACTCGCGAAGTTCGTGTTAAGTGTACGCGCCTGCCGCGGCTGCCGCCACCTCACGACGACCGCTGCAGCACGAGCGTGAACGAGCCCTGCTGCGCGTTCGAGCCGGCGAGCAGCAGACGATCGTCGCTCGCTCGATACGTGAGCGACAGGTCGACCCCGATCTTCTTGCTCAGCTGCTTGACGATCGCACCCTGCGGCCCCAACCGGTCGTAGTCGATCTCGAGCTTCTTGCCCTCGAGCACCCCCGGCAGCACCTGACGGGCGCCGCTCGAGCTCACGAAGTCGAGCGTGAAGGCCTTGCCGTCGCGGGTGATCGTCACACCGCTCGTGGTCTGGCCGGCGTAGGTCCAGGCGCCGACGAACTTCTGAGGATCGACCGACGGGAACAGCCGCGGCACGGCGACCACGGCCAGGACGGCGGCAATCACCACCGCCAGCGCGACCAGGACGACGATGCTCGTCTTCGAGCGCGGCGGGCGGGCGGAGGACCGCGACTGGGCCGAGGGCCCGCTCGGCGCCCAGCTCTCGCGCAGGGGCGCCGCCGGCGCCGGTTCGAGCCAGAGGTCGTGGTCCTCGAACGGCGACGCCGGCGAGACGACGGGCGCGGACGGCAGCCCGGCGTCGAGCGGCGCCGGCGTGGAGCCGGTCGCGGTGCCGCAGGTCGTGCAGTGAGTGGCGCCCTCGCGCACCCCGGTGCCGCACACGGCACACGCAGCCATGGAATGACCTCCCGCTGTCCCAGACGATGATTACCGTAGGGAGATATCGTCAGGCGGCCTGCCGTCCTTGAAAACGGCCGGGAGACGCGACCGGGGCCGCCGGGCCGGGCACCGGCGCGGCGCCCACGGCGGCGACCGGTGAAGGCGCCGATCTAGCCGCGCCCGGGCCCGCCCGGCGAGGGCGCGTCCTCGCCGCTCTCGCGCGCCCGTCGCTCCAGGTACTCGGCGAGCTCGCGCTCGATCTCGTCGGCGCCGGGCGGCGGCGCCGGCCCGCCGGCGGATGCGCGCTCCCTCAGATCGACGAGGACGTCGGTCACCCAGGGGTCACCGCCGCCACGCCGTTCGAGGCTCGCCTCGAGCCGGCCGACGGCCGGCTCGCCGACCTCGACGAGCAGCGCCGCCGCGACCTCTTTGACGCGCTCGTCGGCCGGTCCTTCGATCACCTCGATCAGCCCGTCGACGAGCACGTCGCGGTCGAGCGCCGCGAGCACCGAGAGCGCGTTCTCCATGCCGGGCGGCAGGCCGGGACGCCGCGTGACCGCCTCGAGCAGCGCGCCCACCGCACCGGCCACCGAGACCAGGTCCCGCAGCGAGAGCGACGGCGGCGCCTGACCGGCTACGGCCTGCAGCAGCGGCCCGATCGCATGCCGGCCACGGCGCCGCAGCCTGAGCGACACGGCGTCGAGCAACGCCAGGGTGGCCGGCTCGAGCGGCAGGTCGAGCAGGGCGACGAGCACCCCGGCAGGCGTCGCCTCGTCGGCCTCGTCGATAAAGTCCTCGAGCTCGTCGCGCGCGTAGTCGATGCCCTCGGCGTCGTCGCGCTCGAGCGCCTCGCGGAGGGCGTCGACGAGCTGCCGGGCGACTTCGTCACTGCGGTCCATACGACCATGCTAGCCGCCCGTCGACCGGCCGTCACCTGCGGGCGGCGGCCACTCCGGGCCGGCGCTCGGGCGGGCCGGAAAGTGTACGAGCGCCGGGCTGGGGCTATGCTAATGGGCGGGTGGGCGGCGGCCACCGCTTGCGCGCCGACCGCCGCCCGGACAAACGGCGACGGACGAGACGAGATGCCGCTCGGAGGATTCTGCGAGGTCTGCGATCGCTGGGTGTGGCTCACGCCCTACGGCGCCTGCGAGAACGGCCACCCCGCGACCAGGGTGCGCGACGTGCAACAGCTCAAGCCGAGCACGTCCGTCGGGGTCGTGCCGTACGAGGGCGAGTACGCGCCGTTCGCGCCGGGCAAGGCGCCCCTGCGGTTCTGGTGGCGCCACTCGCTGTGGATCGGCTGGACGTTCACGCTCGGCTTCTTCAACTGGCTCGCCTTCGTCTACGTCGGCATCCGCGCGCGCCACGCGGCCTGGACGATCGCCGGCTTCGCCTATCTCATGCCGCTCATCCTCACGATCGCCGCCATCCATTCGTCGTTCTTCCTGGGCCTCGTCGCCCTGCAGATCTTCGTGTCGGCCGTGTCGGTAGCGCACGCCCTGTACATCAGGCCCTACTACCGCGCCGTGATGTTCGGCGACGCGCCGCGCCGCACGGTGCCGGCGCCGCCCCAGGATCCGCGTCTGCTGCCCCCGGCCGCGCGCCCGGCCCTGCCGCACGACCTCGACGAGGCGGCGGCCGAGGTGATCGAGACCGCGCGCCGCGAGGTCGACGCCATCCGCGCGACGGCCGGCGCGATCGGCAAACGCGACGTGCAGGATAAGGTGGTGCACCTGTGCGCGTGCGCCGACGACATCCTGAACGAGCTCGTGGCGCGTCCGGCCAAGGTAGGCGCGGCGCGCGGCTTTCTGACCTACTACCTCGAGGCCGCGCGCCGCATCGTCGACGGCTACGCGCTACTGGCCGCGCGGCCCACCACGTCGCCCGACGTCGCCGCCGCCCTGACGCGCGCCGAGGCGTCGCTCGACAGCGTGCAGACCGCCTTCGACGGGCAGCTCGGCAGCGTGCTCGAGGACCGCGTGCTCGACCTCGAGAGCGAGATCGAGCTGCTCGAGAAGACGGTCCGCATGGACGACTACTACAGCCAGACCGGCGGCCTCGACACCTAAGGAGACGCTGATGACCGACGAGCTCGAGCACAACCCGACGGAGCACCCACCGTCGGTCGAGGCACCCGGCGTGCTGCCGGTGCCCGCGGCCCCGTCGCCGCCCGCGCCCGGTGGTACGCCGGCGCCGGGCGGACCGGTCGCCGGACCGCTGAGCACGACCGACCTGGCGAAGGCCGCCGAGATCGCCCGCGGCGTCGATGTCGGCGACTCCGCCGCTGTGATCTCGTACGGTCTGCCGGCTCAGAGCCGCATCGCCACGTTCGCCGACTCGCTCCTGGGCGACGTGCGCAACAAGGACGCCGGCGCCGGCGGGGTCGCGCTGAACGACCTGCTCAAGAAGGTGCGAGAGCTCGACGTCGACTCGCTCGCCCCATCGGGCAAGTCGCGCATCCCGATCGTGGGGCGCTTCGGCAACGTCTTCAACCGCTTCGCCGCCAAGTACCAGAAGGTGGCCGGCAGCATCGACCGCATCGTCGACGCCCTCGAGCGCTCGCGCATGGGGCTGCTCAAGGACATCACCGTGCTCGACAAGATGTACGACCTCAACCTCGAGTACCTGAAGCAGCTCGACGTGTACATCGCGGCCGGCGAGCAGGTCCTCGAGGAGCTGAACACGAAGCGCCTGCCCGAGCTCGAGGTCGAGGCGCGCACGTCGGGCGACCCGATGGCGGCCCAGCGCCTGGCCGACTTCCAGCAGGCGGTGACCCGCTTCGAGCGGCGCCTGCACGACCTGCGGCTCACGCGCACGATCGCGGTACAGACGGCCCCGCAGATCCGCCTGATCCAGGGCTCCGACCACGACCTGGTCGAGAAGATCCAGAGCTCCATCCTGACCACCGTGCCACTGTGGAAGAACCAGATCGTGATCGCCATCAGCCTGTATCGCCAGCAGAAGGCGCTCGCCCTGCAGCACGAGGTCACCGAGACGACCAACGAGCTGCTCGCCAAGAACGCCGAGCTGCTGCGCGAGGGTCAGGCCAAGGTGGGCCGCGAGGTCGAGCGCGGCGTGGTCGACGTCGAGACGCTGCGCAAGGTCAACACCGAGCTGGTCGCGACCCTCGAGGAGACGATCCGCATCCAGGACGAGGGCCGGCAACGGCGTCTGCAGGCCGAGGGCGAGATCGTGCAGCTCCAGGGCGAGCTGCGCCAGAAGCTGATCGAGTTGCGCGGCCAGGTGCCCCAGGTCGCGCCGCCCGACGAGCCGCTGCAGCCACGTGGCGAGGGGTAGCGCTTAATCCGCCTTCGTTGCGGCTTAACACAGACTTAAACGAACGCGCCGATACTATCGGGCGACCCCCCTCAAGGGCGACCCCAAGCCCTAGACGAGCCCCGTCCCCCGCGGGGCTCGTCCCCCTTCTGGGGGCCCATCACCTTCCCGGACCGCGGCCCGCGACCTGCCGCGCCACCGCCCAGGACCGTCCGACGCCCCCGCCGGCGGCGCTCGGCGCGCGACCGGGCGCTCAGCCGCTGGCGGCCGCCGCCTCGTCGAACAGGCCAAGGTAGCGCCCGTAGCCCTCGGCCTCCATGCGCTCGCGCGGCACGAAGCGCAGCGCGGCGGAGTTCATGCAGTAGCGCGAGCCGGTCGGGGCGGGGCCGTCTTCGAAGACGTGGCCCAGGTGAGAGCCGCTGCTCGTGCTGTGCGCCTCGGTGCGCGGCACGAGGATCTTGAAGTCGCGCTTGGTCTCGACCGCGGCCGGGTCGATCGGCCGCGTGAAGCTCGGCCAGCCGGTGCCCGAGTCGTACTTGTCGCGCGAGCTGAACAGGGCCTCGCCCGAGACCACGTCGACGTAGATGCCGTCGCGGTGCTCGTCCCAGTACTCGTTGTCGAAGGCCGGCTCGGTGCCCTCGTGCTGCGTGACCTGATACTGGCGCGGGCTGAGCCGGCGGCGCAGCTCCTCGTCGCTCGGCTTCTCGAATCGCGTCATGCCTGCCACCTTTCTCCGCCCTGCGGCGGCTTGCCGGCCGCCGCCGCGGGGAAGCCTTTTTCAGACGTTGTACCCGAAAGCGCGTCGGACACGAGTCCTCTGACGCGTCTCCGTCCGAAGGGAGGCCCCATGGCGCCCACGAGCTGGCCCGACCTCGAGGCCGCGGCTTGCCGCGACACCAGAACGACGCTCCACCTCATGACGCAGGTGATCGGCAAGGTGCAGCTCGCGCTCACCCCCTCGCAGGCCGAGTGGGCGCAGGCGCCCCTGCGCGTGACGGCCCGCGGCCTCGAGAGCCAGCTCCTGTGGCCCGACGAACGCGGTCTGTCCCTGCGTCTCGATCTCGCCGACCACGAGCTGCACGTCGAGTCGAGCACCGGGCAGCGTCGCGTCGTACCTCTCCGGCCGGGGTCCATCGCCGGCTTCTACGCCGACGTCCTGCGGACGCTCGCCGAGCTCGACGTGCGGGTCGTCCTGGAGCCGACCTCGGTCGAGACGCGCACGCCGGTCGCGCTTTCGACCGACGAGTCGCCGCGCGCCTACGACCCGTCCTGCGCCGCCGCCCTCCACCAGGCCTGGACACAGGCCGCGGCCGTCTTCGACCGCTACCGTTCGGGCTTCCGCGGCAAGCAGACGCCCGTCAGCCTGTGGTGGGGCACCTTCGACCTGTCGGTCACGCGCTTCTCGGGCCGGCCGGCCAGCCCGCCTTACGACAGCGGTCGGATCGAGCGGGTCGCGATGGGCGCGGAGCAATCGCTGGTCGGCTTCTGGCCGGGCGACGAGACCGCGCCGGACCCCGTCTTCTTCGCCTATACCTACCCCAAGCCGCCCGGCCTCGAGACGGCCCCCGTCTCGCCGCCGGGCGCCGGCTGGAGCGACGAGGCCGGCGAGTTCGTCCTGCCCTACGGGACCGTACGGGGCGCGCCCGACCCGGTCGCCCGGCTGCTCGACTTCTGCGAGTCGGCCTACGCCGCCGGCGCGCGCCTCGCCGGCTGGGACCGCGCCGCTCTCGAACGTCGCCCGTCCGCTCCGCGCGCTGCCTGACGGCGGCAGCGCCGCGTCAGCCGGCGACGAGGTCGCTGTACTCGGGGTGGCGCTCGATGTACGAGGCCACGAACGGGCAGGCCGGCACGACGCGCCAGCCGTGGCGGCGGGCGTCGTCGAGCGCGAAGCGCGCCAGCCGCCCGCCGAGGCCCCGACCCTCGAAGCGCGGCTCGATCTCGGCGTGCGGGATGGTCATGACGCCGTCCCGGCGGCGGTAGGTCGCAAAGCCGGCAAGCTCGCCGTCGACGAACAGCTCGTAGCGCGCGCCGGCCGGTTCGTCGCGCACCGTCACGGCTTCGGCTCGCTGCCTGCGCGCATCGTCGCTCATCTCGGCCTTCCTTTCTTCGCCGGCCCTGCCCAACTTGTACCCGCCGGCGGCGGGTCAGCGTTCCCCGGACTCGCGAAGCTCCCGTCGTCGCCGGCCGGCGACGACCTGGGCGTGGTTGAGGGCGGCCACGAAGGCGACCCCGCCGAGCGTGTTGCCGAGCAGCGTCGGCACCAGGAACCGGCCCAGCCAGGTGAGCCAGGCGAGGCGGCCGGTGGTCACCAGGAAGAGCGTCTCGACCGAGCCCGCGATGATGTGACTCAGGTTGGCGAGGCCGACCAGATACGTCAGCGCGACGATCACGGCGACCCGCCCGCCGGGACCCGCGGCCGGCTGCAGCCACACGACCGTCGCCACGATCCAGCCGGCGAACACGGCGCGCACCACCGTGCCGCTGAAGTCGGTGCTGAGCGCGGCGTAGCCGAGCTGCGCGAACTGCACCTTCACGACCGGCCCGTAGGCGTCGGTGACCCCGAGGATGCCTGCGATGGCGAGCGTGCCGAGCAGGTTCGAGCCGAGCACGACGCCCCAGAACGCAAGCACGCGCGTGAGCGTCGCCCGGGTGCGCCGCGACAGCAGCGGCAGCACGACGGTGACCGTCGTCTCGGTGAAGAGCTGCTGGCGGCCCAGGATGACGATGAGGAAGCCGATCGGATAGCCGAGCTTGATGACGAGCGGCGCCCAGGCCACGGGGGGCAGGTAGGCGTTCAGCAGCCCCTCGGCGACGAGCGAGAAGCCCATCGACAGCCCGGCGGCGAGACCCGAGAAGGCGACGGCCTCGAGCGGTCGGCGCAGCTCCTCCTCGCCCTCGAGACGGATCGCCTCGTGGACGACGAGCGCGGTCAGTGACGTGCGCCGGCGAGCCTCCTCGAGATCGCCGGCCTCGGCCTGACCACGGCGCACCGCGAGGTCGGACGGCAAGCGCCGGGCGGGGCCGCCTGAGGAGCGCGAGGACATGCCGGCACGATTCCCGGCAGCACGGTCTGTCCTCTCCCGTTTGTCGCCCCCTCGTTCGTCGCCGCCCCGCGGCGCGGCCGACGAGGGCCACGCTGCGGGGCGGCTGAAGCGTTGCTCAGACCCCGGCCTCGAGCTCGAGCAGACGCCGCTTGACGTCGATGCCCAGGCCGAAGCCGCGCAGGTCGCCGGCCGCACCGATCACCCGATGACACGGCACGACGAGCGGCAGGGGGTTGCGGCCCAGGGCCGCGCCGACGGCGCGCGCCGCGCGCGGCGCGTCGAGCGCGGCCGCGAGCGCGCCGTAGCTCACCGTCTCGCCGTACCCGATCGCCCGCAGGTGCTCCCAGACACGCCGCTGAAAGGCGGTGCCCTCGGGGGCCAACGGCAGGTCGAACGTGCGCCTCGCACCGGCGAAGTACTCGCTGAGCTGCCGGCGCGCCTCGTTCAGCACGGCCCGGTCGGCCGCCGCCTCGGCGGCGGCGTCCGGTGTGGCCCGCGACGACCCGCCGGGTGAGGTCGCCGGCTCGGAGCCGCGCGGGGCGCCGCCGGACGCGGTCGAGTGCTCGAGGCCGCGCGGGGCCGCGCCGCCGTTATCGCCGTCGCCGCCGAGCAGGCGGATCTCGCGCAGGGCGCCGGCCCCGGCGATGAGCTCGAGACGGCCGATCGCCGTGTCCAGGATCGTCGCGTGCATGTCGTCTCCTTTCCGGCGACCCTCGGCCGATCGCCGCAGTCCTCTCCGGCAGATGATGCCACGCCGGCGGCAGGTGGTTCGGCGGTTTTCGGCCGGGGTGGGCGGTGCCGGCGCTCGCCGGCCGTTTTCCGCCAGTCCAGGATCGCCTTTGGGGTACAGTGGTTCCGTGCTGCCCGACGCCGAGATCGCCTATCGCGCCCTGCAGAGCCGCGACGCCCGCTTCGACGGCTGGTTCTTCGTCGCGGTGACCTCGACCGGCATCTACTGCCGGCCGAGCTGCCCGGCCACCACCCCGCGGCGCGACCACGTGCGCTTCTACGCGACGGCGGCGGCCGCCCAGGCGGCCGGCTTTCGCGCCTGCCTGCGCTGCCGCCCCGACGCGGTGCCGGGCTCGCCGCGCTGGAACCAGGCGGCCGACCTGGCCGGGCGGGCGATGCGTCTGATCGCCGACGGCGTCGTCGACCGCGAAGGGATCGACGGTCTCGCCCGCCGGCTCGCCTACAGCCCCCGCCACCTGCGTCGCCTGCTCGTCGAGCAGCTCGGCGCCGGGCCGCTCGAGCTCGCGCGGGCGCAACGCGCCCAGACCGCCCGCCTGCTGATCGAGACCACGACGGTGCCGCTCGGCGACGTCGCCTTCGCCGCCGGCTTCTCGAGCGTGCGACAGTTCAACGACACGGTGCGCCGCGTCTACGCCCTCGCGCCGCGCGAGATCCGGCGGCGGGCGCGCCGGCGCCGCGGCGCCGGCGCGCCCGCCGCCCCCCAGGCCGGCCGGCTCGCGCTGCGCCTGCCCTGCCGCGAGCCCTTCGACGGCGCCGCGCTGCTGCGCTTTCTCGGCGCCCGCGCCGCGCCCGGCATCGAGGAGCTGGCCGGCGACACGTATCGCCGCACCCTCTCGTTGCCGCGCGGCGCCGCTGTGGTCGAGCTCACGCCGCGGACCGGCCACGTCGAGTGCCGCCTCGCGCTGGCCGACCTCGCCGACCTCGGCGCGGCGGTCGGGCGCTGCCGCGCGCTCTGCGACGCAGACGCCGACCCGCAGGCCGTCGACGCCGTCCTCGCGCGCGACCCGCTGCTGCGGCCCCTGGTCGCCGCCGCGCTGGGGCGCCGGGTGCCGGGGGCGGTGGACGGTGCCGAGGTCGCGCTGCGCACCGTCGTCGGTCAGCAGGTGTCGGTCGCCGGGGCGCGACGCCTGGTGGCGCGCGTCGCCGCCGCGCTGGGGCGTCCCCTGGCCGAGCCCGACGGCGGCCTCACCGCCACGTTCCCCGACGCCGCGTCGGTCGCCACGGCCGACGCCGCGGTCCTGCCGCTCCCCGCGGCTCGCCGGCGGGCGCTGCAGGCCCTCGCCGGCGCGATCGCGGAGGGCCGCGTCGTGGTCGGACCCGGCGCGGACCAGGGCGAGCTGCGCGCCGGACTGCGCGCCCTGCCTGGGATCGGCGAGTGGACGGTCGAGATGGTCCTCATGCGCCTCGGTGACTGCGACGCGTTCCCGGCCACCGACCTCGGCGTGCGCCGCGGCCTGGCCGCTCGCGGCCTGCCCGACGACCGGCTCGCGGCGCTCGGCCGCGCCGAGCGCTGGCGGCCCTGGCGCGCCTACGCCGCCCTCCACCTGGGCGACCCCGGATAGCCGGCCGCGGCGAGCGGCCGGCGGCTCTCGCTAGGCGGCTTGCGCCTGAAGGCCGTCGATCGCGGCCAGGTCGACCGGCGAGAGCCGCACCCGGGCCGCCGCCACGTTCTGCTCGAGGTGGGCGACCGAGCCGGTGCCGGGGATCGGCAGCAGCGCCGGCGAGCGGGCGAGCAGCCAGGCGATGACGACCTGGTAGGCCCCGACGCCGTTGCGCCGTCCGACCGCGTCGAGCACCGGGTGGCCGACGTGCCCCTGCCCGACCGGCGCCCAAGGCAGGTAGGCGATGCTCTCTCGCTCGCAGAGGTCGATCAGCGGGTCGTCGCCCCGCTCGAGCGGGTTGTAGCGGTTCTGCACCGACACGATGGTCGCCACGCGCCGCGCGCGGGCGAGCAGGTCGCGGCTCACGTTGGACACGCCGATGTGCCGGATCTTGCCCTCACGTTGCAGCTCGGCGAGCGCGCCGACGGACTCCTCGTAGGGCACGCGCGGGTCGGGACGGTGGAGCTGATAGAGGTCGATGCGCTCGAGCCGCAGCGTCCGCAGGCTGTCCTCGAGAGCCGCGCGCAAGTGCTCCGGGCGACCGTCGGGCGCCCACTCGCCTGCGCCCGACCGCAGCAGCCCGCCCTTCGTCGCGATCACGAGGCCCGCCGGATAGGGATGCAGCGCCTCGGCAATGAGCTCCTCGCTCACCCGCGGCCCGTAGCTGTCGGCGGTGTCGATGAAGTCGATGCCAAGCCCGACCGCGCGACGCAGCACGCGGCGCGCCTCTTCGCGGTCGGGCGGATCGCCCAGGATCCCCGGTCCCGTGACCCTCATCGCGCCGAAGCCCAGACGGGCCACGGTCAGATTGCCGCCGAGCCGGATGGTCCCGGCGGCCTTGGCGAGCTCGGTCATGTCGGTCGCCCCCTTCTCGTCGTCGCCGGCAGTCGCGCGAGCGGCCGGCCGCGGCCGCTGCGGCCGGCCGCTCGTCGCGAAGGCTCCGGCGTGGTCGCGCGCGAACTGTGCGAAGCTGGTGGCCGGTCTGCCGGTGAGCCGCTCGACGTCGTCTGTGATTACGGCGAGCCGCCCGGCCCGCATCTCGCCGGCGAACTCGCGCAGGGCGGCGTCGACCGCGCGCTCGGTGTCGTCGCGTGGCGCGCGGCCGGCGTCCTCGGGCTCGTCGACCCAGGCGATCGCGCGGCCCGTCACCTCGCTGAGCACGGCCGCCATCTCCGGGCCGGTGAGGGCGGCCGGCCCCGTCAGCGTGTACACGAGGTCGTCGACCTCGTCCATGAGCACGGCCGTCGCGGCGGCGGCCACGTCACGCGCATCGACGCTGCTCTGGGCGGCGTCGCCGAGCGGCAGCGGGAAACGGTCGGCGGTCCGGATCTGCGGTCCGTAGAGGGTGACGAAGTTCTGCATGAACGAGGTGGGCCGCAGGATCGTCGCGGCCAGCCCGGACTCGACGACGGTCGCCTCGGCCTCGCGATGCCAGCGGCTGAGGCTGTCGGCGCCGGTGGCGGCCGGCTCCATCGACTGGCGCACGACACGGCGCACGCCACGGTCACGGGCCGCCGCGACGACGGCCCGCACCTGCCCGACCGCCTGGGGGGCCTGCGGCGTGAGCAGATAGACGACCTCGACGTCGCGCAGCGCCGCGCGCAGGCTCTCGGGGTCGTCGAGGTCGAGCAGCACGCGGTCCACCTCGAGGTCCCCCTCGGGGACCAGGTCGTCGGGCCGGTGATAGCCGGCCCGCACGAGCGCGCCGGCCGCGACGAGCATGCGCACGAGCTCGCGGCCGACGGTGCCCGAGGCGCCCGTCACCAGGACGCGGTCGCTCAACGTGCCGTCCATCGCATGAGTACGGGCTGCGGCTTCATGCAGGGTTTCTACCCGGCCCCCTCCGGCCCGAACGCCGGACGCCCGTCACGCCGTCCGGACGTCGGCGCGGCGCCGGCCCGCGCGCGAGGCTCAGCCGGGCGACGGACCGAGCGCGCCCTCAGGCGCGCTCGAGCAGCGCCGCCCGGCTGAGCCTCACGCGCGGTGTCGCGACGCGGCGCAGCCCGGCGGCCGCCGCCAGGCCGAGGGTCGCCCCGAAGGCAGCCGCCGACACGTGGCCGCGCGGCTCGACCAGCAGCAGGCGACCGCCGCGCCGCAGCGCGGCGGCCGCCTCGCCGCAGAACCGCGCGACGTCGGGCAGCTCGTGGACCACGGCGAAGGCGAGCATGGCGTCGGCGACCGGCAGGTCGCCGAGGCCGTCGGCCGCGCACAGGTGCGGCGCGACGCGATCGGCAAGGCCCGCCCGGGCGGCGCGCACGCGCACCTGCTCGAGCATCGCCGGCTGCAGGTCGACCGCGACCACACGTCCGGTCGGGCCCACCATCTCGGCCAGCGGCAACGTGAAGTAGCCCGGCCCGCAGCCGACGTCGATGACGGTGTCGCCGGGTCGCGCGAGGTCTGACAGCACGCGTCGCGGATCGTGCACGAGGCGCCGCAGGGGCGTCACCAGAAAGCCGGCGTGTTCGGCCGAGCAGAGGCTGCCGCCGCCCGGGGCGACGCCCGGCTCGCCGGTCAAGGTGCCTCGATCGGCTCTGGCGCGGCCTCGGCCACGAGCTGGGCGGCCTGCCGGGCGGCGACGTGGTGCGGCGCCGTGCCGCGGATGGTGGCGAGCGCGATCGGCGCCGCGACCAGCAGCATGGTGCCGCTCACCCACAGGGCCAGGTGCATGCCCGACGTGAAGCCGGTCTGAAAGGCGGCGCCGGCGGTGCGCTGCAGCGCCGCCGCGTCGACCCCGGGCGGCAGGTGCCCGGGCGCCCCCATCCTGCCTTCCTTGGCCATCTTGATGAGGGCGTCGTCGAGAGCGCCCGGCAGGCGCAAGGAGCGTAGCGCCGACGACATCGCGTCGATGAACCGGCGCGTCACCAGGTTGCCGAGCACGGCGATGCCGAACACGCTGCCGACCTGACGCATGGTGTTCGAGGTGGCCGACGCCATGCCGGCGCGAGCGGCGGGCACCGTGCCCATGATGGCCGTCGTCATCGGGCTCATGGTCAGACCGCTGCCGATACCCATGACGAGCAGCCAGTACCAGAAGGACAGGTAGCCGCTGTGGGCCTGCACGGTCGTGAGGAACAGCAGGCCGGTGCCCGTCAGGAGCAGGCCGATCGTGATCGGCAGGCGGGCGCCGATGCGGCCCACGATGCGGCCCGAGGCGATCGCCGCGACGACGATCCCCAGGGTGGCGGGGAGCTGCAGGGCGCCCGCCTGCGTAGGCGAGTAGCCCTGCACCTCCTGCATGAAGAGCGACAGGAAGAAGATGACGCCGAAGAAGCCGAAGCTCAGGATCACGCCGACCAGGTTGGCGCCGCTGAAGGTGCCGCTGCGAAACAGCTCGAGCTGCAGCAGCGGCGTCCTGCCGCGCAGCTCGACCACCACGAACAGACAGAGCGCGACCGCGGCCACGACGAAGCACGTGAGGATACGGGCCGACGCCCAGCCGTACGTGTTGGCCTCGATGAACGCGTAGGTCAGAGCGACGAGGCCGATGACCGCCGTGGCCTGGCCCGGAAGGTCGAGGCTGCGGCCGGCGCGGTCCGACGACTCGGGCACGAACAGCAGCGCCATCACCAGGGCGACCACGCCGATCGGCACGTTGATCCAGAAGATGCTCTGCCAGTCGAACCGGTCGACCAGCGTGCCGCCGATCAGCGGGCCGATGGCGAGGGCGAGGCCGGAGACGCCGGCCCAGGTGCCGATCGCCCGGGCGCGTTCGCGCGGCTCACGGAAGGTGTTGGTTATGATCGACAGGGTGCTCGGCATCATGAGCGCCCCGCCGACCCCCTGCACGACCCGTGAGCCGATCAGGAACGAGGTCGACGGCGCCAGGGCGCAGAGCACCGAGCCGCCGGTGAAGAGCGCGAGGCCGGCGATGAACAGGCGGCGGCGGCCGAACAGGTCGCCCAGGGTGCCGCCGGTCAGCAGCAGGCTGGCCAGCGCGAGCACGAACGCGTCGACGATCCACTGCACCTCCGAGAAGGTCGCGCCCATCTTGACCTGGATGGTCTTGAGCGCGAGGTTCACGACCGTGCTGTCGAGCATCACCATGAACAGGGCGAAGCACATGCAGGCCAGGGTGAGCCGCTGACGGCGGCGGTCGTTGTCGGTCATGGCCCCTCCGTGGTGTGGGTGGTGTCGCACGACACCGCGGTCAAGCGAGCCTCAGTCGCGCTCGCATTTCAGTCCTTCGACGAAAGCCCGCAACAGGCGCCCCTGCTGGGCGCGCAGCTTGGCCGCCGTCGTGGGACGCTGGCGCTGCTCGAGCGTAGCGAGCCCGAGCGCCAGCGCCCACGCGCCGTAGCTCATGGTGGCCGCGTCGTCGGCGGCGGGCAGCTCGAACAGGCCCGCCGCGGCGCCCTCGCGAAAGACGCCGAGGAGGGTCTCCTCGAGCTGATCGTGCTCGGGCGAGTGCGGCCCGACGGCGACCGACTCGTGCATGGTGATCACGGCCACGTCTTCGGGGTTGTGGCGTGCGAACTCGAGGTACGCCAGGCCGAGCGCGACGGCGCGCTCGTCGGCCGGCAGGTCGGCAGGCACGCGCACGAGAACGTCGAGCAGCGCCCCCATGGCGCGGTCGGCGAGCGCCTTCACGAGGTCGTCCTTGCTGTCGAAGTACTTGTAGAGGGCGCCCGGCGAGAAGCCCGCCCGGCGGGCGATCTCACGCAGCGACAGATCGGCCGCGCCGCGCTCGAGCAGCACCTCGCGAGCGGCCAGCAGGATGTCGTCGCGCGTCTCGCGGCGGCGCCGGGCGCGACGCTCGACAAGGCGGTCGGGCAGAGCGCCGGCGCCGGTCTCGCCCGTCGCCTCGCGCAGCCGGTGGCGCCTGTGCACGTGATGGTCCGCCCGCACCCGAGTCTCCCCGTCGTGCCGCCGCAGCGGCGGTGAACGGAGCTCTCTTTCGAGAACGCCGTCCACATGAGTGAACGTCGTTCACTATAGTCCGGGATGGACGCGCCGTCAAGCGCGGCGCGGCGGCCGCCTACTTCACGACGATCTCGGCGTGCATGGCCGGCAGCGACCCGTGGATGGAGCATTCGTAGAAGTACGTGCCCTCCTTCGAGAAGGTGAAGCTGAACGTCTGCCCCTGGCTCAGCGAGTCGCTGGCGAACGTGCTGGTCGTCGCCGTGTTCCCCGAGATGTCGGCCGCCGAGATCACGTTGTGGACGGTGCTGTCGTTGTTGGTCCAGGTGACCGTCGTCCCCGCCGTCACCGTCAGCGTCCTGGGGTGAAGGCGAGGTTCTCGCTGGAGACGTTGGCGCTGGGGGTCTCCATGACGATCATGCCCTCCCTCGAGTCGTAAGGCGCGGACAGGCCTCGCAGAGCCCGTTTCGGGTTTGCCCCGACGGTCGAGCGGCGCGCCGTTGGCGGCTCGCGCGGCCGGCGCGGGCGCGGCGGCGGGCAGAGGGAGGGGCGGGGCCGTTCGGCCCCGGCCCCGCAGCCTCCTGATACAGCGGTGAAACGCGCTTGAGCAAGCGGTAGTGTCCCCGCCGGTCCGCGGTGCCGAACCGCGCCACGGCCATACACCGTCGCCGTACCGCCGGGCATCCCTCACAGCATCAGGGAAGAGGTCGAGCCGGTCCGGCCCGGCTCGCCGACCCCCACCGCTGTATCTTGCCGCTGCTCTTGCCGCTCGTCTTGCCGCCTCGAGCGACTGCTTCCCGCCAGGGCCGCGGCGGGATCGGCGGAACCGATGGCTCCGCAAACGTTGCGGTACGGGCCCGCTGCGGGCACGATGGCGGTCTCGGGGTGGTCCCGACAGCCAGGAGGACGCCGATGTCCCGACAGCCAGGAGGACGCCGATGACCGGTCACGCCAGCACGCCGCTCTCCCTCGAACGGTTCATCCTCGAGACGAGCCGCGCGGACACGAGCACGATGCCGCAGGCGGAGTTCAACGCGCTCGCCCTGCGCCTCGACCTGGACGACGCGCTGATCGGCGCCCACGTGCGCTACTGCGACGAGCGCTACGCGCGCAACCTGGTCTGCCGCACGCCGGCCTTCGAGCTGCTCGTGCTGTGCTGGAAGCCCGGCCAGGCCTCGACCATCCACGACCACGCGGGCTGCCTGAACGTCACGCGGGTGTACTCGGGGGAGCTCACGAGCCGCGTCTTCCGCCGCCGCGACGGCCGCCCGGGTGTGGCCGGGGTCGGCGGCGCCGAGTCGGGCGAGCTGCCTGTGGGGCCGGTCGATCTGGTCGACGAGCACGTGCTGGCGGGGGCGGGCGCCGCCACGGTCGACCGCGGCGAGATCCATCAGCTCGGCAACACGTCCGCCGAGGGGCTCGTCACGGTGCACCTCTACGCGCCGCCGCTGACCGACATCGTGGTCTACTCCACGACCGACGCGCGCACCGCGGTGCAGCGCCTGCGCTACAGCCTGGCCGACGACTTCGCCTGACGCGCGGCCGCTACCGTGCGCGGGCGCCGGACGGCTGAATGCCTGCGACCGCGTGCCGGTGGTCGGCGCCCATGAGGCAGCGCAGCACCTCGATCTCGTCGAGCCTGCCCTCGGGCAGGTCGCGGAACACGGCGAGCTCGCGATCGCCGAGCGCACGCGATCTGGCGCGTGCGACGAGCTCCTCGCGCACCACATAGCGGCGCTCGCGGAACGCCTCGCGGACGACCCTTCGCGCGTCTGGTGGCAGCATGTCCCCCCCTCCCGGTCACCCCCGACCGACGAGACTTCCTGTCCTACACCCGGTGGGCCGTGACGTAAAGGCCGCAGACGTTCTGCGATGCGGCCGCCGAGGGTAGAACGACGCGCATGACGGACGACGAGCGGGGCGCCCGACGCAGTGCGAAGACCGGTCCCGGCGACGATCTGCGTTTCTCGCCGCGGCCGAACCGCGCCCACGAGATCCCCTGGCGGCCGTGGGGAGAGGCCGCTTTCGCCGAGGCGCGGCGCGAAGGCAAGCCCGTCCTGCTGTCGGTCTCCGCGGTCTGGTGCCACTGGTGTCACGTCCTCGACGAGACGAGCTACTCCGACGCCCGGGTGATCGCCGCGATCGCCGCCGGCTTCGTCGCCGTGCGGGTCGACAGCGACCGCCGGCCCGACCTCGACCGGCGCTACAACATGGGCGGCTGGCCGACGATCGCCTTTCTCACGCCGGCCGGCGACGTGCTGGCCGGCGCCACCTACCTGCCCCCCGAGCGGCTGCTCGACGCCCTCGCTCGCGTGCGCGCCTTCTTCGCGGGCCGTGCCGACGAGCTCGCCTCGGCGGGCGCGGGCGCGGGGAGCGGCGCGACCGCGCCGCTCCCCGGCGCCGCCGCGCCCGCCGAGGACGAGCTCCGCTCCGGGGCGGACGGCGTCTGCCGCACCGTCGCCGGTCTGTACGACCCGAGCGCCGGCGGCCTGGGCACGGCGCCGAAGTTCCCCCAGCCCGACGCCCTGCGTCTGCTGCTCGTCGGTGGCGCGCGAGCCGGCGACGACGACCTCGTGGCGCGAGCCCTGCACTCCCTCGACGCGGTGGCCCGCGGCCTGCAGGACCCCGTCGAGCAGGGCTTCTACCGCTACGCCACACAGCGCGACTGGACGGCGCCGCACTACGAGAAGCTGCTCGACGACAACGCCCGTCTCGCGCTCGCCTACCTCGACGCGTTCGCGCTCAGCGGCCGGCCCGCCTACGCCGAGGTCGCCGGCGACACGCTCGCCTTCTTCGACGTGGTGCTGCGCGACCCCGAGCGCCCCGTCTTCTTCGGCAGCGAGGACGCAGACGAACGCTACGCCGTGCGCGACGCGGGCGGGCGCGCCGCGCTCCCCCGCCCGGCGATCGACCGCACGGTGTACGTCGACGCGAACGCGCTGGCGGCCCGCGCGCTCGTGCGCGCCGCGATCCTCCTCGATCGTCCCGCGCTGCTCGGCGAGGCGCTCGCGGCGCTCGACCTGCTGTGGGACACGGGACGCGGGCGTCAGGCCATGGTCCACTATCTCGGCGGGCCGGTCGCCGGGCTGCTGGGAGACCAGGCCCACATGACGGCGGCTCTCCTCGACGCCCACGAGGCCACGGGCGACCGGGCCTACCTGGCCCGCGCGCGCCTGCTCGCCGACTGGGCACTCGAGCACCTGCGCGACGCCGACGGCGGCTTCGTCGACCGGCCGCCCTCGCCGAGCGTCGGGCCGGCGACCGGAGCGCCGCTGCGGGTGCTCGACGGTGCCGCCGAGGCGGCCGACGCCCTCATCCGGCTCGCCGCGTTCAGCGGCGTCCCCGCGTATCGAGAGGCCGCGCTCGCCGCGCTCGCCGCCTGCGCGCCGCTGGCCGCCGGCGCAGGGCCGCTCGGTGCGCCCTGGGCGCTCGCTGCCCTGCGCCTGGCCGACCACCCCGTGCACATCGTCGTGGTGGGCCGTCGCGGCGACACGCAGGCCGGCGCGCTGCTGCGCGCCGGCCTGCGTGTCGCCGACCCGCTGCGCTCGGTCCAGCTCCTCGACCCCGACGCCGACGCCGAGACGATCGCGCGCGCCGGCTACACGGTCGCGCCAGACGGTGCCGCCGCCTTCGTCTGCCTCGCCGGGGTCTGCCTGGAGCCGACGAGCGACCCCGCCGCCGTCGCCGGCCTCGCGACGCGGCCGGCGAGCGCCTGACCGCCGGCCGCGGCGCGCCCGGCCCCAGGCGCCGGGCCGGCCGCGCGACGTTTCCGGGTTTGCCGGCGGGAAGGGTATGCTGTGCGCGCCGTAATGGGTGCGGCCACGGAGGGTGCACGGCCGGCGGCTCGCCGAGCCGCCGGCGGCCGGCAACGACGACCAGCGAAGGACCACATGCTCACGCTCTACCAGACCGAGTGGTGCCCCTACTGCCACCGTGTGCGCCAGGTGCTGACCGAGCTGGAGCTCACGTACACCTGCGTGAACGTGCCCCTGCGGCGCGATCGGCGCGTGCAGGTGCGCGAGGTGTCCGGTCAGGAAGGCGTGCCGGTGCTGAAGGACGGCCGCAAGCTGATCGTCGACTCCGAGGCGATCATCTCGCACCTGCGCGCGACCTACCCGCCGCCCGCCGACGCCGACGATCACGCCGAGGTCGGCCTGTTCCGCGTCGTCCTGCGCTTCGAGGAAACGCCCGACCAGGCCCTCGACCTGCTGCGCAGCGCGCTCGCCGAGGCCGACTTTCGCATCCTGGCCGAGACGCGCGAGTTCTCGCTCGGGCTCGAGGGCCTGCCCGCCGACTACGTGCTCGTGCACGCGGCCCTGCCGTGGGCCGTCGCGCAGGCCGTGGCCATCGACCCGACCATCCCGGCGGCGGCGAGCTTCTCGCTTGCCGTGTTCCCCTACGAGGGGGGCAGCGCGGTCGCCGCGACGCGACCGTTCGCCGAGGCCTGGGTCTACGGCAACGCCGCCCTGAGCGCGCTCACGCAGGTCGTGACCCAGCGCCTGTACGAGGTCCTCGAGCGGCTCTGAGGGCGATCGGCGCTGAGGCAGGCTCGACTGCGTCGAGCGCCTACTCCCAGCGGAAGAGGCCGGCCGCCATGAGGGTGGTCGCCACGCCGATCCCGCCCACGATGACGACGTGCAGCAGGTTCACTCCGTAGCCGTTCCAGGGATCGACCAGCGCGACCACCGTGTGGTAGAGCGGCAGCGACTTGCCGAGGGCGAGCATCCAGTCGGGCAGGATGTCGGGCGGCGCGCTCGTGCCCGACACGAACATCATGATGAACCAGATGAGCAGCCCGACGCCCTGGGCGGCGCGCGCCGTGGGGGCGAGCGACGCGATCAGCACACCGATCGCCGAGAACGCGAAGACGGCCACGACGAAGCCGAGCGCCACGCCGGCGGGGTCGACCGGCGCGACGGCGCCGTAGGCAAAGACGCCGAGCATGCCGATGACCAGGCCGCCGACCAGGCAGGTGCCGAGGCCTACCAGGAACTGCGAGCCGAGCAGGATCCACTCCGACACGCCCGAGGCGCGAAAGCGGCGCAGCACGCCGCGCTCGCGATACGTCGACACGTGGACCGGGATCGAGACCGTGCCGATCGCGGCGATCACCAGGGCGATGTAGCCGGGCACGTACCAGTCCATCGTCTTCAGGCCGGCGTAGTCGCCGCCGTCGAGGCGCTGGCCGCCGAAGATGCCGCCGAGCAGCACCAGGACGAGCACCGGGAAGGCGAACGAGAAGACCAGCGTGACGGGCTCGCGTACGAGCAGCTTGGTCTCGATCCAGGTCATGCGCAGCAGGACCCTGAGCGAGGCCAGCGCCCAGCGGCCGCGGCCGCCGGCGACCGGCCCGGCGGCGGCGACCTCGGCCGACCGCGACGCGGCGGCCGGCCGGGACCGGCCGCCGGGGCGCGGCGACGATGAGGCGGGCGTGTCGTTCATTCGGCCATCTCGCGTCCGGTGAGCGCCAGAAAGACGTCCTCGAGGGTCGGCGCCTCGAGGTGCAGGTCGGCCGGCGCGAGGCCGTGCTCGACGAGCGCCGCGGCCACGTGGGCGAGCACAGCGTCGTGACCCTCGACCGTGACCCGCGGCCCCTCGCGCCGCACCACCTCGACGGCGGGCACGCCGGCCAGGAAGGCGACGTCGGTATCGGTCGTAAAGACGACGCGCAGCGTCGCCGCGTGGGCGGCGATCAGACCGCGCGGGCTGTCGAGGGCCACCACGCGGCCGCGGTCCATGACCGCCAGGCGGTCGCAGAGCCGCTCGGCCTCTTCCATGAAATGGGTGACGAGCACGACGGTCGTGCCGTGCTCGCGGATCTCGCGGATGAGGCCCCAGGCGACGCGCCGGGCCGCCGGGTCGAGCCCGGTCGTCATCTCGTCGAGGAACACGACCTCGGGGCCGTTGACCACGGCGAGGGCCACGAAGAGACGCTGGCGCTGGCCGCCGGACAGCGTGTGGAAGGCGGCCCTGGCCTTGTCGGCGAGTCCCCACTCGGCCATCACCTCGCGCCAGTCGCGGCCGCCCGGGGTGAGCGAGGCGAACAGCTCGAGCGCCTCCCACACGCGGATGTGGTCGGGCAGGGCGGCCTCCTGGAGCTGACAGCCGATGCGGCGCCGCAGCTCGCGTGACTGCCGCACGGGGTCGAGGCCGAGCACGGAGATGGCGCCGCCGCTCGCCTCGCGCAGGCCCTGCAGGCACTCGACCGTGGTCGTCTTACCGGCGCCGTTGGGGCCGAGCAGCCCGAAGATCTCGCCGCGCGCCACCGAGAACGAGGCGTCGCTCACCGCCGTGAAGCCGGCGTAGTCCTTGCGCACGTGGCTGGCGACGATGACGGCCTCGCGGCCGTCGGGGACGGCGGGATCGGGAACGGCGTGCATACCGCCAGCCATGGTAGCACGGAGCCGGGCCGGCCCCGCCGCCTCAGGCGGGCGCGCCTTCGCCGCCCCACACGCCGAGCTTGCGAAAGCGCTCGCGGCGCAGCAGACGGCGCTCGCGCGGCGTGAGCTCCTCGAGCTCGGTCAGGGCCTCACCGATCGCCTCGTGCACGCGCTTGGCGGCGCCCTCGGGGTTCTGATGGGCGCCGCCGCGGGGCTCCTCGATGACCCGGTCGATCACGCCGAGCGGCAGGAGCTGCGAGGCCGTGGGGCGCATCGCCTCGGCCGCCTGCGGGGCGAACTCGGCGTCGCGCCAGAGGATGGCGGCACAGCCCTCGGGCGAGATCACCGAGTAGGTCGCGTTCTCCTGCATGAGGACGCGGTCGGCGACGGCGAAGGCGAGGGCTCCGCCCGAGCCACCCTCGCCGATCAGCGTGGCCACCACCGGCACGGAGAGGCGCGCCATGGCGAGCATGGTCTCGGCGATGGCGCGCGCCTGGCCGCCCTCTTCGGCGGCCACGCCGGGAAACGCGCCCGGGGTGTCGACGAAGGTCAGCACGGCGAGACGGTGCCGCTCGGCCAGCGCGAACAGCCGCTGCGCCTTGCGGTAGCCCTCGGGACGCGCCATACCGAAGCTGTGGCGCGTCTGCTCGTCGAGCGTGCGGCCTTTCTGGTGACCGACCACGACGACGGCGCGCCCGTCGAACCAGCCCAGGCCGCCGAGGACGGCGCGGTCGTCGGCCCGCAGGCGGTCGCCCTTGAGCTCCTCGAAGCCTTCGATCAGAAAGCCGATGTAGTCGCTGGTGCGGGGCCGGTCCTTGTTGCGCGCGATCTGGACGGTGAGCCAGGTGTCGTGGCGGCTGCGCTCATGCCGGCGGCTCTTCAGCAGGTCCTGGAGCCGCTCCGCCTCCTCCGACAGGTTCACTCCCGGTATCCTTGAAAGCCGCCGCAACTCTTGCAGACGCTGCGCGAGCCAGCCGTCGCGTGCGGCCTCTTCGGCGTCGCGATTCTCGTCGCCCGGGTCCGTCATGCTGACCACCTCCTCTCAGCAGTCGGAGGTAGTTGCCGACCTTGGCCTTCAGCTCGGCGCGCGGCACCACGGCATCGACGTGGCCGAGCTCGAGGTTGCGCTCGGCGGTGCCGAAGTCGGCCGGCAGGCGCTCGCGCGTGGTCTGAGCGATCACACGCGGGCCCGAGAAGTAGAGCAGGGCGCCCGGCTCGGCTACGCAGATGTCGGCCAGGCTCACGAAGCTCGCCACGACGCCGCCCGTGCAGGGGTCGGCCATCACGGCGACGAACGGCACGCGGGCGTCGTTGACCACGTCGACGGCGCAGGTCGTCTTGGCCATCTGCATGAGCGAGACGGCGCCCTCCTGCATGCGCGCTCCACCCGAGCTCGCCACAGCGACGAGCGGCCGGCCGGCGTCGGCCGCCGAGGTGGCGGCTCGCCAGAGCTTCTCGCCGACGACGCTGCCCATGCTGCCGCCCATGAAGCCGAAGTCCATGACGGCGAGCACGCAGGGCGAGCCGTCGATCGTCGCCGAGCCGGCCACGATCGCCTCGGTCGAGCCGCTCGCGGCCTGCGCCTCGCGGACGCGCTCGGGGTACGGCTCAAGGTCGACGAACTCGAGGGGGTCGAGCGTCCGCAGGTGAGCCCACTCTTCGACGAAGGTGCCCTCGTCGGCGAGCTGGACGATGCGTTCGCGGGCGCTGATGCGCTGGTGATGACCGCACGTCGGACACACCCACAGGTTGGTCCGCACGGCGGCGTGCTCGTGCTCGGTGTGGCACGACGGGCAGGCCCAGCGGCGGTCCTGCGGCGCGCCTCCGCGGCGCTCGATCTCGACCGTGACGCTCATCGCTCAGCCGCGACGCCTGTCGACCGGCGCGCCCATCAGCCGTAGCGGCGAAAGACGAGCGTCGCGTTGTGGCCGCCGAACCCGAACGAGTTCGAGGCGGCCACGTTCACCGTGGCCGGCCGCGCCGTGTTGGGCACGTAGTCGAGGTCGCACTCGGGATCGGGGTCGGTGAGGTTGATGGTCGGCGGGATGACGCCGCGGTCGATCGTCAGCACAGAGATGATGGCCTCGAGCGCGCCGGAGCCGCCCAGGCAGTGGCCGATCATCGACTTGGTCGACGACACCGCGACCTTGCGCGCGTTCTCCTCGCCGAGGGCGAGCTTGATCACGCGCGTCTCGGCGATGTCGCCGGGCGGCGTCGAGGTGCCGTGGGCGTTGATGTAGTCGATCTCGCCCGGGTCGATGCCGGCCTCGTCGATCGCCATGCGCACGGCGCGGGCCTGCGACTGGCCCGTCTCGTCGGGCAGCGTCAGGTGGAACGAGTCGGAGCTCATGCCGTAGCCCACGAGCTCGCCGTAGATGGTCGCGCCACGGCGCTCGGCGTGCTCGAGCTCCTCGAGCACCATGATGCCGGCGCCCTCGCCCATGACGAAGCCGTCGCGCTCGCGATCGAACGGACGGCTCGCTTTCTCGGGTTCGTCGTTGCGCGTCGAGAGCGCCCGCATGGCGGCGAAGGCGTTGACGCCGACGTTGTTGACCGGTGCCTCGCTGCCGCCGGCGAACATGGCCTCGGCCTCGCCGCGCCGGATCATCTCGAAGGCGTCGCCGATCGCGTTGGTGCTCGCCGCGCAGGCCGTGCAGACGGTGCTGAGCGGGCCCTTGGTGCCGAGCGCGAGCGAGATCTGGGCCGCCGCCATGTTCGGGATCATCATCGGGATGAAGAGCGGGCTCATGCGGTCGTTGCCCTTGGTCCACAGCGTGTGGAGCTGGTCCTCGAACGTGCCGAGGCCGCCGACGCCGCTCGCCACCAGGGCGCCGATGCGCTCGGGCTCCTTGCCGACGTCGAGCCGCGAGTCGTCGTGGGCCACGATCGCCGCCGCCAGCGCATACTGCGCGAAGGGGTCCATGCGGCGCTGCGTCCGGCGGTCCATGTACTCGAGCGGGTCGAACTCGCGCACCTCGGCGGCGATCCGCACGGGCAGCGCCGAGGCGTCGAAGTTGCGGATCAGGCCGACGCCGGACTGGCCGGCGATGAGGCGCGACCAGAAACGGTCGATGGCGCAGCCGAGCGGCGACACGACACCCATGCCGGTGACGACGACGCGTCGTGGTTCGTAGGTCATGCGGGATCGCTCCTTCGGGCTCGGCCGGACTGCGGCGGCCTTTCGCGGGCTCACCGTCAGGTGCCGAGGCCGCCGTCGACCGGAAGTGTGCAACCGGTAATGTAACGCGCCAGCGGCGAGGCGAGAAACAGCACGGCGTTGGCCACGTCCGCGGCCGCGCCGATGCCCTTGAGCGGCGTGACCGCCACGATCGCTGCGCGCACGTCGTCGGACAGGGCCCGGGTCATGGGCGTGTCGATGTAGCCGGGCGCCACCGCGTTGACCCGGATGTCGCGCGCCCCGAGCTCCTTGGCGAGCGACTTGGTGAGGCCGATGATGCCGGCCTTCGCAGCCGCGTAGTTGGCCTGCCCCGCGTTGCCCCGCCGCCCGACGACGCTCGAGACGTTGACGATCGCACCGGTGCGCCGGCGCAGCATCTTGCGTGACGCCGCCTTCGACACCAGGAACGTGCCGCGCAGATGGGTGCGCACGACGGCGTCGAAGTCGTCGGGGCTCATCAGCATGACGACGTTGTCGCGCGTGATGCCGGCGTTGTTCACGACCACGCTGAGCGCTCCGAGCTCGGCCTCGACGCGGTCGACCATGGCGTTCACGGCCGCTTCGTCGCCGACGTCACTCATGACGTACGTGGCGGCGACGCCGAGCGCCTCGATCTCGGCGACGGTCGCCCGACAGGCGTCCTCGCCGGCGAAGTCGTTGACGGCGACGGCGGCGCCGGCCGCGGCCAGCGTCAGGGCGATCTCGCGGCCGATCCCGCGGCCGGCGCCCGTCACGAGCGCGACACCGCCGCTCAGGTCGATGGTCGTCGTCATCGGTCAGCCTCCCTCGCTGGCGAGGCCGCCCTCGAGCACGCTCACGAGCGAACCCACGTCGCCCGCGGTCGCCGTGGCGGCCACTCCGTCGATACGCTTCACGAGGCCGGTGAGCACGGCCCCCGGGCCGACCTCGAGATACGCATTGTATCCCGCCGCGGCCAGGGCGCGGACCGACTGCTCGAAACGCACCGGCGACACGAGCTGCCGCTCGAGGAGCGCGGGGAACCCGGCGCTCTCGAACGAGGCGCTGCAGGTCGAGAAGAAAGCCGGGACCGGCTCCGCCCAGGTCGCGGCGGCGAGCGGCTCGCGCAGCGCCGCCGCAGCCGAGGCCACGAGCGGCGAATGGAACGCGCCGCTCACGGCGAGACGCAGCACCCGTCGCGCGCCGGCGGCCCGGGCGGCCTCTTCGACCGCCGCGGCGGCCCCGGCGGCGCAGCTCACGACGACCTGCCCCGGGCAGTTGTAGTTGGCCGGCCATGCCTGGCCAAGGTCGGCGCAGAGCGCATCGACGGCGTCGGCGGCGAGACCGAGCAGGGCGAACATGGCGCCCGGGTCGCGCGCGGCGGCGGCCGCCATGGCCTCGCCGCGCTCCTTGACGAGCACGACGGCCTGGCGAAAGCCGAGGGCGCCGGTCGCCACGAGCGCGCTGTACTCGCCGAGGCTGTGGCCGAGTGCCGCATCGAACGTGAAGCCGCCCTCGCGCAGGACGCGCCACGCAGCCACCGAGTGCGCGAGCAGGGCCGGCTGCGTGATCTCGGTCTGGGCGAGACGTTGCGGGTCACCCACCCGGCAGACGCCGGTCAGGTCGTAGCCCAGCACCTCGCTCGCCTCGTCGAAGATGTCGCGGGCGACCGGGTAGGTGTCGTAGAGGTCGCAGCCCATGCCGGCGGCCTGCGAGCCCTGGCCGGGGAACAGCAGCGCGATCACAGCCGAGCGCCGCTCCTTGCGCCGAGCGCGCGCCTCACAGCTCCCACCTCGTCAGGCACGAGCCCCAGGTGAGCCCCGCGCCGAAGCCCACCATGAGCAGGCGGTCGCCCTTCTTCAGACGACCCTGGGCCATGGCGTCGTGCAGACACAGGGGGATCGAGGCGCACGAGGTGTTGCCGAAACGCTCGACGTTCGAGAACACCTGCTCCTCGGAGAAGCCGAGCTGCGCAGCCACCTTCTCGATGATACGCAGGTTCGCCTGGTGCGGTACGAACAGATCGACCTCGGCGGGCGTCACGCCGGCGTCGTCCAGGGTCTTGCGGCACGATTCGACCACGCGCCGGGTGGCGAAGCGGTAGACCTCGCGGCCGTTCATGCGCAGAAAGTGGCGGCGTTCGTCGACCGTCTCGTGCGTCGCCGGCTCGGCCGTGCCGCCCGCCGGCATGTTGAGAAACGGCGCGCCGCTGCCGTCGTTGCCGAGGTCGAAGGCGAAGATCGAGCCGTTGTCGCTGGGCCGCACGAGCACGGCGCCGGCGCCGTCGCCGAACAGCACGCAGGTGGCGCGGTCCTGCCAGTCGAGCGCCTTGGACACGGCCTCGGCCCCCGTGACCAGCACGTTGTCGTAGATGCCGGCCGCGACGAACGCGGTGGCCGTCGCCAGGCCGTACACGAAACCGGTACAGCCCGACTGCACGTCGAAGGCCCCGGCGTTCGTCGCGCCGATCCGCTCGGCCACGACCGAGGCCGTCGCCGGGAACACCATGTCGGGCACGAGTGAGGTGCTGATCACGAGGTCGATGTCGGCGGCGCGGTGGCCGTTCGTGGCAAGCAGGTCGGTCGCCGCCTCGACGGCGAGGTCGGAGGTGGCCTGGTCGGGCCGGCAGACGCGGCGTTCGCGAATGCCGGTGCGCGACGAGATCCACTCGTCGGAGGTGTCGATCGTGCGTGACAGCTCGTCGTTCGTAAGGACGCGCTCGGGCACCGACACGCCGAGCGCCGCGATCGTGGCTCCGTGCACGAGCCCGCGGCGCAGGCCGATCACAAGCCCTCTCCGACGCCCGGGCTCAGGCGGGCGTGGCCGGCGGCGGTCTCGGCGGGGTCGACCATCGCGAACATGAGCTCGCCGCGACAGGCGAGGTCGCCGTCGACCGTGGCGCTCACCTTGCCGCGCCCGACGGCGCCGCGCGCGATGGTGACCTCGACCTTCAGGTCGAGCGTGTCGCCGGGCGTGACGACCCGCTTGAAGCGCACTTTGTCGATGCCGGCGAACAGGATCAGCTTGCCGCGATTGGCGGGGTGCGAGAGCGCCGTGACGGTGCCCGCCTGGGCGAGCGCCTCGACGATCAGCACACCGGGCATGACCGGGTTGCCGGGGAAATGCCCGGCGAACCACCAGTCGTCGGGGCGCACGAGGCGGCGGGCGTGACAGCGCTCGCCGGGCTCGAGGTCGACCACCTCGTCGAGCAGCAGGAACGGCGGGCGGTGGGGGATCAGCTCCTCGATCTGCGCGCGCGTGAGGCCGCTCATATCTTGGCCTCGCCCTCGGGCTTGCGGCCGAGCGCGTACTGCAGGCCGACGATCACGGCGGTCGCGGCCAGGCCGTAGTAAGTGTAAAGACGCAGGCGCCGCGGCAGACGCCCGGGCAGCACGCCGCCGGTCGCGGCCGACAGGAGCCGCTCGAGCGACGAGGGCTCGGGCTGCTCGTCGAGGACGGTCATGACGCGGTCGGCGAAGCCCGCCGGCACCTCGACCGTGACCTCGCGGGTGGCCTGCAGCACGGCGCGCGCGGCCGACACGCCGCGCAGCTCGGCCGCGCAGTCGGGGCAGAAGCTCAGGTGGCGCTGGAACTCGACGACCTGCTCGTCGCCGAGCTCACCGTCGATGAAGCGCTGCACCACCTCGCGAGCGGCTACGCAGTCCATCGGTCCTCCTGGGGACGTGGCGCGACGAGGCCCATCAGTCGTCTCCATCGAGCGCGCCGCTCGCCCGCAGCCGCAGCCGGAGCGACGTGCGGCCGCGGTGCACGCAGGCTTTGACCGTGCCGAGCGGGCGGTCGAGCGCGTCGGAGATCTCGTTGTAGCGCAGACCATACAGGTCGCGCAGGACGAGCGGCAGGCGGTAGTCGGGCGGCAGGTCGCCCAGGGCGCGCATGACCCGGGCGTAGCCGTCGCGCCGCAGGACGTCGGCAACGGGGTCGTCGACGGGCTCGGGCACGTCGGGCAGGGCGCCGTACTTTCGGTCGCGGCGCTGGTAGTCGATGATCGCGTTCAGGGCGAGGCGGAAGAACCACGTCGTGAACGTGGAGTAGCCGCGAAAGCCGGAGAGCTTCTGGTGCAGCCGCAGGAACGCCTCCTGCGAGGCGTCCTCGGCGTCGACGTGGTTGCCGAGCAGGTTGTAGGCCATCGTGTAGACCATCCCCTGATACCTTTCGACGATCCTGCGGAACGCATCGCGATCGCCCTCCGCCGCAGCGGCCACGTCGTGCGCGCTGGGCTCGGGCAGATCGGTATGGTCCACGCTGTTAGACGATGTCATGAGAGAGAAGGTTGCACGTTAGACGGCTGCGGGCCGCGAAAGGTTGCAGGACTGCCCCCGGATGGTCGTTCGGATGCCCCTCGTGGCGCCGGTCGCGTATCGCGCGCCGTGGCTCGAGGCGAGGCATGAGTGTACACCGCGGTCGCTCGGCGCCGGCGGTCCGCCCCGTTGGCGCGCGGCTACTGCCCCTGGCCTTGGTCGCCGAGCCGCTTGACGAACAGGCGCTGCTGCTTGGCCAGGGCGAAGCCGCGCCCCTGGTAAAAGCGGTGGGCCGCGTCGCGCTCGGCGCGCGCCCGCACGCGCAGCTCGACGAGGCCGCGCGCCAGCGTCCAGCTCTCGACCGCCGCGACGAGGCCGGCGGCGGCGCCCTGCCGACGGACGCCGGCCGTGACGATCAGCGCCTCCATCTCGACGAAACGGTCGCTCACCAGCAGGCGTCGTTCGGCGGCGTGCACGAAGCCCACCACGGCGCCGTTCGTGGCGACCGCGACGAACACGACGTCGTCGGCGCCGCCGAGCAGCTCGGCGAGGCGCGCGGCGGCGCGCGGCGCGCCGGTCGGGTAGCCGAGCTCGGTCATGAGCGCGGCGAGCGCCGCCGCGTCGCCGGCGCAGGCCTCGCGGACGATCGCCGGCGTCTCAGCCATGGTCGTGATCATAGCCGGTGGCGTGGTCGTGGCCGGCCGCCTGGCCCTGATCGGCCGCATCGTCGTCGGCCACGGCGTGGTCGTGGCCGGCCGCCTGGTCGTGGGACCCGGTGTCGGGCGCAGTGCCCTCGCCGAGGGCAGTGCCCCCGTCGTGACGGTGCCGGTGCTCGGGGGCGGCGTCGTGGTGATGCTCCTGGCCCGGCGGGTGGGCGTGGGGGTGGGAGTGGAGCAGCGCGCCGTGGTGGTGGGCGTGCTCGTGGATGAGGTTGACGGCAAGCAGCAGCTCGCGGTCGGCGAGCACGGCGTCGAGAGGGCCGTCGGTCGCCGGCCGGTGGTCCTCGCCGAGCACGAGCGCCCGGTCGGCCAGGCGGCCGAGCACGTCGAGCTGGTGGGTGGCGAGGACGATCGTCTTGCCGGCCAGGTGGAGCTGCCCCAGCAGCTCGAGCAGCCACTCCTGGGTACGCGGGTCGAGGCCGTTCGTGGGCTCGTCCAGGAGCAGGACCTCGGGGTTGATCGAGAGCACGCTCGCGAGGGCGACCTTCTTCTTCTCGCCGCCGCTCAGGTTGTAGGGCGCCCGTTCGGCGAGGTCGCGCAGGCCGAGCATGCCGAGGGTGTCGTCGACGCGCCCCGCCACCTCGTCGCGCGACAGACCCAGGTGGAGCGGGCCAAAGGCCACCTCGTCGCGCACGGTGGGGCTGAAGAGCTGGGCGTCGGCGCTCTGGAAGACCATGCCGACGCGCCGCCGGAAGCCCTGGGCGAAGGTCTCGTCGCCGAGGGCGCCGCCGTCGATACGCGCGCCGAACGCCCGAACCGTGCCGCTCGTCGGCTCGACGAGGCCGGCCAGCACCTTGAGGAGGGTCGACTTGCCCGAGCCGTTGGCGCCCAGCACGGCGAGGCGCTCGCCGCGGTCGACCGCGAGGTCGACCGCGGCGAGCGCCTCGACCCCGGCGGCATAGGCGTACCCCACGCCGGCCAGACGGAACACGGCCGCGTCGGGCTCGGCCCGCGGACCCTGGTCGTGGTCGGCAAGCGCCATCAGCGCGCTCCTGCGAGGGGCGCGGCGATCAGCAGCGCGGCCAGGCCGACGGCCGTGCCGGCGGCCCACACCACGTCGAGCCGGCGAAGCCGCCACGTGTCGAGCGTCTGCACCTCGCCGGTGTACCCGCGCGCCACCATCGCCTGGTACACCTGCTCGCTGACCGCCTGCGACTTGCCGAACAGGGTGGCGACCGTGCCGGTCAGGAAGCGGCGGTCCTCGGAAGTCGAGACCGGGCCGACCTGCCGGCTCGTGCGCGCGACTGCCATCTCCTGCACCAAATGCACCAGCGTGAAGACGTAGCGGTACGCGACCGCCAGCACGAAGGCCAATCCGCGCGGCACACCCAGCGTACGCATGGCCTTGAGCAGATCGGCCCACGGTGTGGTCAGCGTCAGCAGGACGCCATAGGACACGATCACGGTGACGCGCAGCAGGAGGCGAGCGAAGACGAAGAGGCCAGTGCGGGTGATCGCCAGATGATGGGGCAGCGGCCAAAACGGCGCTCCGTGCGACCAAAACGTGACAAGGGCTGGTCCGTGCGTGACGACGCCGAAGAGGGTCGGCAGCATGACCAGCGCGGTGAAGAGCGGGATGAATGTCCAGGCGCGCGCCGCGAAGCGGCCCAGGCCGATCCGCGAGGCCAGCACCAGAGCCACCGCGACGACGAGGAGCACGCCGAGCACGGTGATCCGTGTGGCCAAGGCGGCGATCACGATGAAGGCCAGCAGGGTGACGAGCTTCGCACGCGGGTCGAGGCGTTGCAGCAGGCCGGGCCGGCGGGCCAGCTCGTCGGCACTCATGGCGCGCTCGAGCCAGGCGGCCAGGGTGTGAAGCAGGCGGCTGCTGAAGGCTCGCCGGGCGCGATGCGCCTGGCTTGCCTGCGCGAGCCCGGCCGCAGCCGGTGGGGCGAGCAGCCAGGCCGGCACACGGCCGATCACCTCGGACTGGCCGTCAGGCGACGCCGAAGCTTGCACGAGGTCGGGCACCGCAGGCTCCGCCCGGCACGCTCAGGAGAGGCCACTCTGCTCGGACGGCGCGTCACTCTGCGCGGTCACAAGCCGGGTTCGTGCGGCGCGCCGGCGCACGACCAGCCAGACGATCGCCGAGAGGACCGCCACGCCGACGAGGGCGCTGACGATGTAGGAGATGACGGTCCAGATGCCGCTCGCCCCGCTCCAGCTATAGTCGGGCAGCAGTCCCTGCCAGTGGCCGCCCAGGCGGGCAAGACCCTTGGGTACGTAGCCGAGCTTCTGGCGCAGCTCGCCCTTGTCCCACTCGGCGAAGGCGCCGCCGCTTGCGATCAAGCCGAGCGGCACCGCGGCGATGAAGATGGCGACCAGGGCGACCAGCCAGCGGCGCCGCACCGGCGCCGGCGTTGCCGTGCCACCTGCGGTGAAGAGCTCGGGGCTCTGGCGGCGCAGGACGGCAAAGACGCCAACGGTAAGGAGCACTTCGACGGGGCCGACGACCAGTGCGTGCGAGCCGACCATCGCTGGGATCGTCGTCTTCAGGCCGTAGGGGAAGTATTGGGCGACACCGTGCACGGTGTGCAACAGGGGCTGGATGCCGAGTTCGACCGAGTTGCAACAAGCCGCCAGCACGAGGCCGCAGTAGGCGCCGATGCCGGCCGCATAGAGGCGCCGCGAGGACTGCAGGTCGCTCGCGCCGCCGATGAGGCGATAGATCGCATAGCCGGTGTAGGGCATGACGATCGCCATGTTGAGGCAGTTGATGCCGAGCGTGAGGATGCCGCCGTCGCCGAAGAAGAAGGCCTGGATGATGAGCGCCGCCGAGACCGCCAGGCAGGCGATGTCGGGGCCGGCGATGACGGCAATCAGTACTGCTCCGATGGCGTGCGCTGTGGTGCCGCCGGCGACCGGCACGTTGAGCATCATGACGAGAAACGAGAAGGCGGCGCCGAAGGCGAGCACGGGGATCATGCGGGGCTGCGAGAGGACCTTCTTCGTGACCCGGTTGGCGCGGTACCACACGGGCAGGGTGACGGCCCAGCCGGCAGCAAGCGTCTCGGGACCCAGGTAACCGTCCGGAATGTGCATGACTCCCCTTTGGTAGCTCGTGCGCCCTGGCGCAGCTAGTTGAGCGGCGCCGCGGCTTGCTGCCGGCAGGCGGAGCAGAGCCCGAACACGGTCAGGCGCGCCTCGGTCACCGAGAAGTCGGCGCTGTCGCGCAGCTCGCTGCGGACCGGCTCGAGCAGCCCGTCGGCAAAATGGCCGACCGCGCCGCAGCGGGTGCAGACGTAGTGGTGGTGCACGGGCTCGGGAGCGACCTCGTAATAGGTGGCCATGCCGGCCAGGCGCGTCTCCTGCACGAGCTCGAGGCCGACGAGCAGCTCGAGGGTGCGGTACACCGTCGAGACATTGACCTCGGGCAGGCTCTGCTGCACCTCGGCGGCGATCTCCTCGGCGGTGCGGTGGCGACCGCCGCGGCGCACGGCCTCCCAGACGGCCACGCGTTGCGGCGTCAGGCGATAGCCGTTGTTGCGCAGGGTCTCGCGGGCGTGGTGCATGCCGCGACGCTATCGCAGACGCGAACGTGTTGCAAATGCTTTTCCGTCGCGAAGCGCTCCGCGGCGCTGCCGCACACCGTCCGAGCCGGGCGCGCCTCGTCCATCAATACTCGATGCCGGCGCGTGCGCGCACGCCGTGCCTGAAGTAGTGCTTGACCTCGCGCATCTCGGTCACCAGGTCGGCGCGCGCGAGCACGGCGGCCGAGGCGTTGCGCCCGGTGATGACGAGCTCGACGCCGGCCGGCCGGGCGTCGATCAGATCCAGGCACTGGCGCTCCGTCAGCAGACCGCACCAGACGGCCACGTCGAGCTCGTCGAGCACGACGACGTCGTGGCCGCGGCCGCCGAGCGCCGCGCCGGCGCGGGCCAGCGCTCGCTCGGCTCGCCCGCGCGGCGACTCCGCCTCGTCCGCCGCGGCGCCCCGTGCGCCGAGCTGCTCGACGGTGACGAGCGGATGGCCGGCGAGGGCGGCGGCCTCGCCGCTCGGCTCCGCCTTGAGGAACTGACCGATGTACACGCGCTTGCCGTGACCGGCCGCCCGCAGCGCCAGGCCGAACGCGGCGGTCGTCTTGCCCTTGCCGTTGCCGGTGTACACGTGGACGTACCCGCGCCCGGCCGTGCCCCCGCCGCCCGCGACCGCCCCGGCGGCGTCACTCGGAGAGCGGGTCGTGTCCATCGATCGAGGTCCTCCTGTTCGACGACCGGCAGCCGACAAGCCGCGCCAGAGGCGTGCGACTGCGTACTGATTGCGAAAAATTATCAAACAGCCCGGTGGTGGGTCAAGTCGATCCAGGGCTGGAGCGGCGCCGAAAGCCCGGAACGGCCGCGGCGAGCTCACGTGGCGGCGGCCGCCGCAGCCAGCGGCGGATGCCGGCCTGCGGTTTTGCGCCGGGTATGCTCTCCCCTACCGATGAAGACCTTCTGGCGCATCACCAAGCTCCTCGGCGACTACCCCTGGCTCGTGCTCGTAGGGTTTGCCACGGCGCTGCTGCAGACGCTCGCGACGCTGGCCATCCCCTGGCTGACGCGCGCCGTCATCAACAAGGCGATCATCCCGGGCAGGACCGGTCTGCTCGTCTGGTACGGCCTCGCGCTGCTCGGTATCGGCGGGCTCCGCTTCGGCTTCGCCATCGCGCGCCGCCTCTCGACCGGCAAGATCAGCCTCGACATCGAGTACGAGCTGCGCAACCGCATGTGGGCCCACCTGCTGCGCCAGCCCTTCGGCTACTTCGATCGCTGGCCCACCGGCCAGCTCATGTCGCGCGCCATGGCCGACGTCCAGAACGTGCGCATGTTCCTCGGCTACGGCCTCATCTTCTTCACCACCAACATCTTCTCGATGGTCGCGGTGACGGTGCTGATGTTCCTGCTCGACTGGCAGCTCGCCCTGATCAGCCTGGCGTTCCTGCCCCTGCTGCTGCTCGTGACCGTGCGCTTCAGCCGGCGCCTGCAGCCGATCCTGCGCGACGTGCAGCAGAAGATCGCCGACGTCACCGAGACCGCCGAAGAGAACGTCACCGGCTCGCGCATCGTGCGGCTCTTCGCCCGCGAGGACGACGAGCTCGCCAAGTTCTCGGACCGCAGCACGCGCGTCTTCGAGGCCGAGGTGAGCGCCGCCCGCATCAGGGCGCTCTACATCCCGCTGATCGGCTTCCTGCCCAACCTGGCGATCATCGTGCTGCTCTACGTCGGCGGCCGCGAGGTCGTCGACGGCAACCTCAGCCTGGGCTCGCTCGTCGCCTTCTACAGCTATCTGCTCCTGCTGATCTACCCGGCCCAGGTGATCGGCTGGCTCACCGGCCTGGCGCAGCGCGCCATCGCCTCGGGCGCCCGCGTCTACGAGATCCTCGACGCGCCGATCGAGATGGTGGAGCGCCCCCACGCGACTCCCTTGCCGAGCGTGCGCGGCGAGGTGCGCTTCGAGGACGTGTCGTTCTCATATGTCGACCGGCCGGTGCTCGAGCACATCGACCTCGAGGTGCCGGCCGGCCGCACCATCGCCCTGGTGGGTCACACCGGCTGCGGCAAGACCACACTCACCAACCTCGTGCCGCGCTTCTACGACGCCGCCGCCGGCCGCGTGCTGATCGACTGCCACGACGTGCGCGACGTGCGCCTGGCCGACCTGCGCGGTCACATCGGGGTCGTCACCCAGGACCCGTTCCTGTTCTCGACCACGGTCGCCGGCAACATCCGCTTCGGCCGCCCCGGCGCGAGCGACGCGCGGGTCCGCGAGGCGGCCGAGCGGGCCCAGGCCGCCTCGTTCATCGAGGCCCTGCCCGAAGGCTACGAGACCGTCGTCGGCGAACGCGGCCTGACCCTGTCGGGCGGGCAGCGCCAGCGCATCGCGATCGCCCGGGCGCTGGTCGTCGATCCCCAGATCCTGATCCTGGACGACGCCACCTCGAGCGTCGACTCGGAGACCGAGTTCAAGATCAGACGCGCGCTCGTCGAGGTCATGAAGGGCCGCACGACCTTCATCATCGCCCACCGGCCCTCGACCATCTCGCTCGCCGAGGAGATCGTCGTGCTGGCCGACGGACGGATCGTCGAGCGTGGCACGCATCGCGATCTGATCGCCGCCGACACCCTCTACCGGCGCATGTTCGGCGCCGCGGAGCTTGGAGGATCGACCCTCGACGAGGTCGAGGCGGTCGGCGGGGGCGGGCCGGCGGACGTCCGCCGGCCCGCCCCCGCCGACCGCCGCCGCGGCGCCTCCCCGGCGCGCCCCGACGAGGTGAGCTGACCGTGGCCTGGTCCTCAAGGCAATCGGGCCCCCACGGCAGCGGCGCCGACCTGCACGAGTTCCGCGGCTGGCGCGCCTTCGTGCACCTCGCGCGCGAGCTCAAGCTGGCCCGCCTGACGCGCCTGGTCCACCCCTACCGCTGGCGCGCCGCGCTGTCGATCGCCGCCATGATCGTGGTCACCGTGACCGGGCTCTCGGTGCCCTATCTGGTGAAGATCGCGATCGACTCCGGCATCTCCAAGAAGGACCTGCACGTCCTCGATCTCGTCATCGTGGTCTTCCTGGTCGTCAACCTCGTGAACCTCGGCGCCAGCTACGTCCAGACCTACCTGGTGAGCTGGGTGGGCGAGCGCGTGATCCTCGACCTGCGACGCAACGTCTTCGCCCATATCCAGAAGCTCTCGCTCGACTTCTTCAGCCGGCAGCGCACCGGCTGGATCGTCTCGCGCATGACCAACGACATCGACGCCCTCGACCAGCTCGTCACCGACGGGGTCACCTCGCTCGTAACGAACGGGCTGACGATCGTCGGGGCGGCCGTCCTGCTGTTCGTGCTCGACTGGCGTCTAGCGCTCGCCACCCTCGCCATCATGCCGCTGCTGGTGCTCGCCACCCTGATGTTCCGCACGCGCTCGGCGCGCTCGTACGCCCTGGTGCGCAACCGCATCGGCGACGTCTCGGCCCATCTGCAGGAATCGATCTCGGGCATGCGGGTGCTCAAGGCGTTCCGTGCCGAGACGCGCGACACGACGACGCAGGTCGCCGTCAACGCCGCCTACCGCGACGCCAACATGCAGACCGTCGTGCAGAGCGGCCTCTACTTCCCGTTCGTCGAGCTCATGTCGGCGGTCGGCACCGTGATCGTGCTGTGGTTCGGCAGCTCGCTCGTCATCCATCATGCCGTGCAGGTCGGGGTGCTCGTCGCCTTCCTCGCCTACCTGTCGAGCTTCTTCGACCCCATCCAGCAGCTCTCGCAGCTCTACAACACGTTCCAGTCCTCCATGGCGGCCGTGCAGAAGATCTACACCGTCCTTGACACCGAGCCCGACCTCTCCGACGCGCCCGACGCGCGGCCGCTGCCCGACGTGCGCGGCCTCGTCGAGTTCGACCACGTGAGCTTCAGCTACGGCGGCGGCGACGTGCTGCACGACGTCGACTTCGCCATCGCCCCGGGCGGCACGGTGGCGCTGGTGGGCACGACCGGAGCCGGCAAGTCGACCATCATCAAGCTCCTGGCGCGCTTCTACGACCCGGGGCAGGGCACCGTGCGCATCGACGGCCACGACCTGCGCAAGGTGACGACCCGCTCGCTGCGCGAGCAGCTCGCCGTCGTGCCCCAGGAGGCGTTCCTGTTCACCGGCTCGATCCTCGACAACATCCGCTTCGGCCGCCCGCGTGCGAGCCTCGAGGAGGTACAGCGCATCGCCCGCATCCTCGGCGTCCACGACTTCGTCGAGAGCCTGCCCGACGGTTACGAGACCGACGTCCAGGAAGGCGGCAGCGCCCTGTCGACCGGGCAACGCCAGCTCATCTCGTTCGCCCGCGCGCTGCTGGCCGACCCCCGCGTGCTGATCCTCGACGAGGCGACCTCGAGCGTCGACGCCGAGAGCGAGCGCCGCATCTCACGCGCCATGGACGTGCTGTTCAGCGGTCGCACCTCGGTGGTCGTCGCGCACCGCCTGAGCACGGTGCGCTACGCCGATCAGATCCTGGTGATCGAAGACGGCCGGATCGTCGAGCGCGGCAGCCACGACGAGCTGCTGCGAGCCGCGGGCCGCTACCGGGCGCTGTACCGGGAGTGGGAGGAGACCGGCCGCCCGGTGTAGGCGGTCAGGCGAGCGGCGCGCCGGAGGAGCCGGAGACGGTGCCCGGGGCACTGCCGGCGCGGCGCGCGGCGACGCGCGGCGCGCGTGCGGCCAGCGGATGCGGCCAGCAGCGCACGCGTCTGATGTCGGGCAGCACGATCTGCAGCAGACCCGAGCCGACCGTCACGCCGCTCGCCACGGCGAACGACCCGGCGATGCCGATGGCCGCGGCGATCGGCCAGACGATCAGCGTGCCGAGCGGGTAGAAGGCCAGGGAGCCCATGAGGTCGAAGGCGGAGACGCGCGACAGCACCTCGGGCGGGATCTGCTCCTGCAGGGTGGTCTCCCACAGCACGTTCACGAGAGCGGCGGACACGCCGCAGACCGCGGCCGCGAAGATGAGCGGCGTCAGGCCGTAACCGAGGGCGAGGAAGGCGAAGAGCGGCGTCTCGAGCAGGGTGAGCCAGCCGCAGAGCAGCAGCGGGCGGGCGGGGCGCAACCGCAGCCCGGCCGCCCCGCCGGCGATCTGGCCGACGCCGAACGCGGCGAGGATCGCGCCCCACGCGACGGCACCGCCGAGCGCAGTCTTGGCGATCAGGGGCCCCAGCACCATGAGCGGGGCGATGATCAGCAGATGAAAGACGGCCGCCTCGCTGACCATGACCCAGAGCCAGGTCCGCGAGCGGAACTCCTGCCAGCCGTCGCGCAGCTCGCGCGCAAAGCCGCCGGGCGCCGGCGCGGCCGTCTCGCCGGCGACGAGCGCCGCCTCGGCAGGGCCTCTGTCGGCGCCGGGCCGAGGGCGCGCGCCGCCGGAGCCGATCGGCCCGAGACCGCGCAGCCCCCACAGGAAGGCGGCGCTCACCAGGTACGACGCGCTGTCGAGGCCGATCGCCCAGCCCGACCCGACGGCCGCGACCAGCACGCCGCCCAGCGCGGCGCCGAGGGTGACGCCGAGGCTGTCGGAGAGGCCGCGCAACGCGTTGGCCTGCTGCAGCCGCCCGGGGCTCACAGTCTGCGGCACGAGACCTGTCTGGGCCGGGCGGAAGAAGGCCTCGGCCGAGCCCCGCACGAACTGCAGCACGACAAGCTCCCAGATGGTGGCGCGGTGGGTGATGAGCAGCCAGGCCATGACCGCCTGGCAGGCGAAGCGCACGATGTCGGAGACCAGCATGACCCACTGTCGCGGCAGGCGGTCGGCCCAGACCCCGCCGACCAGCAGAAAGGCGAGGAGCGGCACGAGACCCGCGGCCATCACGAGGCCGTAGTCGGCGGCGTAGTGATGGCTGATGTTGATGACCGCGAAGGCGAGCGCGACCGTCGTGATCGCGCTGCCGACGAGCGAGACCGACTGGCCGGTGAACAGCAGGCGGAAGTCGCGCTCACGCAGAGCTTCGAACATCCCGCTCCGTGAAGCGCCTACGACGACCTCCTCTGGAGCCCGCACGGCGCCGCTGGCAGCGCCGCTACCCTTCCCCTATCTTCGGCAACAGGCGGTCGAGGAATGAGGGCAGCCACCAGTTGACGCCGCCCACGAGGCGCATGGTGGCCGGCACGAGCAGGATGCGGACGATGGTCGCGTCGAGCGCGATGGCCACGGCGAGACCCACGCCGATCGCCTTGGTGATGAGGATGCTGGTCGTCGCGAACGAGCCGGCCACGATGACGATGATCAGCGCGGCGCTCGTGATGATGCGGCCGGTGCGCTCCAGGCCGAAGCCGACGGCCCGGCGGTTGTCGTGCGTCTCGAGCCAGGCCTCGCGCATGCGCGTGAGCAGGAACACCTCGTAGTCCATCGACACGCCGAACAGCGTGCAGAACATGATCACCGGCAGCGTGGCGTCGACGTAGCCCTCGGGCACGAAGCCGAGCACGCCCGAGAGGTGGCCCTGCTGGAACACGAAGACGAGCGCGCCGAAGCTGGCCATGATCGAAAGGCTGTTCACGAGCACGGCCTTGAAGGGCAGCCAGGCGCTGCGCAGCAGCACGAGCAGCACCGCGTAGGTGACGCAGACCACGAACAGGATCACCCAGGGGAAGCGGCCGTACAGGGCCGACAGGAAGTCGTGCGTGCCGGCCGACAGTCCGGCGACGTGCAGCGTGTAGCCGGGCGGCGGCGCGAGCCCCTTGATCGTCTGCGACAGCGCCTGGGCCGCGCCGCCGCTCGGGTCGCTGCGCGGCGCGACCCGCAGGAGCACCGTGTCGGGCGCCGTGGTGGCGGCCAGCAGCCGGCGGGCGGCGGCGAGCGCCTGGGCGGCCGTGGCGGAGCCGGGAGGGGCGCGGCCCGAAACGGCGGCGGGAGCGACGCTGCCGAGGGCGGCTGCACTCGTCGCCGCGCCGGCGCGGCCGGTGGCGCTCACTGCGGCCACGTTGCGCCAGAACGCCTGGGCCTGGCCGGCCGAGTGGATGCCGGGCTGGTCGACGATGCTCGTCACGCTTTCGACGTCGGGCAGCCGCGCGAACCGCTGCGCGAGCTCGTAGAGCGCAGCCAGGTTGGCGGCCGCGGTCGGGTCGGCCGCGCCCGCGCGCCAGGTGACGAGCACCTCGATGGGGTTGAGCGCGCCGCGGTCGAAGCGCCCCTGGATGAGGTCGTAGCCGCGGCGTGCCTCCTGCGAGGTGGGAAGCGAGGTCGCCGTCGGCACGTTCGTGCGGATGCGCACGACCGGCCCGGCGAAGGCGGCGATCACGACCACGGTCGCGACCAGCACGACCACCGGATGGTCCATGACCCAGTTCGACCAGGCGCGCCAGAAGCGCCCCTCGCCGCTCCGCCGGCCGAAGAGGCGCAGCGCGTCGACGCGCCGGCCCAGCACGCCGAGCACCGCCGGCAGCAGCGTGAGGGCCGACAGCACCGAGAAGAGCACGACGATGGCGCCGCCGACGCCGATCGAGCGCAGCGACATGTACGAGAACAGCAGGAGACCGGTGAGCCCGACCATGACGGCGATGCCGCTGAAGAAGATGGCGCGACCGGCGCGGCTCACGGTCGTCTCGACGGCGGCCGCGACGCTGTGACCCAGGGCGAGCTCCTCGCGAAAGCGCCCGACGATGAACAGCGCGTAGTCGATGCCCACGGCGAGCCCCAGCAGCGACGCGGTGTTCATGGTGAAGATCGACAGGCTGAAGCGCCCGGCCAGCACGTACAGCACGCCGAGCGTCACGGTGACGGCGAAGCCGCCGCCGATCACCGGCAGGGCGGCGGCCACCACGCTGCCGAACACGATGACGAGGACCACCAGGGCAAAGGGCAGCGCGTAGGTCTCGGCGCGCCGCAAGTCGCTCGCCGAGACCGTCTCGAGCGCCTGGTAGACGGCGGGGTCGCCGGTGACCGAGGCGCTCAGGCCGGCCGGCCGCAGCAGCGACCGGATGCGGCCGACCTGCTGCTGGGCCTGCTCGATCTGGGTCGAGAAGACCAGCGTGGCAAGCGACGCCCGGCGGTCGTTCGACAGCAGCGTGCGATCGCCCGTCGTCGCGTACGTGTCGATCGTCTGCAGGCCGGGCACCGTGGCCGGCGTCACGCCGGCGAGCGCACGGGCCTCGGCGGCCCGAAAACGCGGCCCCGCGGCGTCGAGGATCGGGCTCGTGAAGACGATCTCGACGCTCGCGAGACCGGTGTGGAGCCGGGCGTGCATGAGGTCGAGGGCGCGCTGGGCAGGCGCCCGGGCGTTCGAGAAGCCGCCGCCCTTGAGCTCGCCGTGCAAGTGCGGCACCGCGGCCAGACCGAGCAGGAAACCGGCGACCCAGACGGCGATCACCGGCCAGCGGAACCGGTATGAGAACCTGCCGATCGCGGCGAACACCTGGCGCACCTCCCCCACGTCGGACCCGGCGGCAGCCGGGCGCCCAAAGATATACTAGGCGCGCAACGGAGTCGCGTCTGCCCGAGCGACGACGACGTCGTGCGGCGAAAGACGAGAGCGGTGTCGCGTCCGCTCGAACGGTGGCGGCGGCGTTCGCGCAGGGGGCGCGCGATCAGGGGCGGCGTGCGGGTCGGCAGGGCCGGGGGGAGCGTATGGAGGTCAGGCAGCAGGTGTCGGCGGGGGGCGTCGTCACGCGAGCGGGCGACGCGCTCGAGCTCTGCCTGATCCGCCCCGCGGCGCGCAACGTCTGGACGCTGCCCAAGGGCGGGGTCGAGCCCGGAGAGACGCACGAGGCGGCCGCCCTGCGCGAGATCCGCGAGGAGACCGGCCTCGAGGGCCTGATCGACGACGATCTCGGCAGCATCGAGTACTGGTTCTTCGCACGCGACGACCACGTACGCATCCACAAGGTCGTGCACTTCTTCCTGGTGCGCTTCGTGGACGGCGACACCGCGCGGCACGACCACGAGGTCGCCGAGGCGGCCTGGTTCGACGTCGACCGGGCGCTCGACCGGATGACGTACCCCAACGAGCGCCAGACGGTCCGCAAGGCGCTCGCGCTACGCGGCGCCAGCGCCGCCGGACCGGGCTGACGAGGGCGGGCCGCCGTCAGAGCCATACGACGCTCTCGCCGCCCGCCGTAGCGAGAGCCGCGGCGAGCTGGGCGAGCAGGTCGTCGGCGTTCACGTCGACCACGTCGAAGTGCGTGGCCACGAAGCGGAACTCGACCCTCTGCCGCGACGAGCAGCCGCGCGGCAGCTCGCGCCGCAAGCGTTCGACGACCGCCTGCACGCCGCGCCGCGAGACGTCGGGCAGCACGGCGAGGAACTCGAGCTCGCCCAGCCGCCCCGCGACGTCGTAGCGCCGCAGGCCGGCGGCCAGCAGCCGGCCCGAGTCGGCGACGAGGGCGACGAGGGCGTCGTCCCGGCGGCGCGCCTCGTCGCCGCCCGCGAGGGCCACCAGGACGGCCCCCAGACCCACGTCGGTGCGCCGGCAGCGCTCGATCTCGACGGCCAGGCGACGGGCGAGCTCCGCCGCGTTGCTGAGCCCGGTCTGGGGATCGGTCGGCGCCAGGGTCGCCACGGCCCGGCTCAGGTGGTCGACGGTCGCCTCGAGCCCCTCGGAGAAGCCGACTCCGGCGCGCAGCAGCACCTCGCTCTCGATGGCGGCCAGGCGCCGCAGGGCGAGAGTCTCGTCGGGCGATGCGCCCGACAGGGCCCCGCGAAAGGCGCCCAGGCCGAGCTGCAGGGCGACGAAGACGTCGGCCATGCGCACGGAGCGTTCGGTGGCGAGCACACGAGAACGCCCCTCGACCGCGCGCAGGAAGGTGGCGGGCTCGTCGCCGGCAAGCGCATCGACCAGGTCGTCGACGAGCGGCACGAACACCGAATCGTACGGAGTGTCCAGCGCGACCGCCTGGGCGGCTGCCATCAGGACCGATTGCATGAACGCCCGCTCTCTCGTGGATGCCGCTGCGGGGTAGCATATATCCGATGAACGGGTCCGGCACAGCTTTGCCGTCGCGCGCGCCATGCGACTGACGCTGCTCGGCACGCAGGGCTGGGTGCCCACGCCGTCGCGCGAGACGACCTGCATCGCGATCGACGACGGTCCGCTGCTGCTGATCTTCGACGCCGGCACCGGCCTCGGGCGGCTGCTGCAGCCGCCCGCCTCCGAGCTGCTGGCGAACGCCCGCGAGATCCACCTGCTGCTCACCCACTACCACCTCGACCACGTGTGCGGCCTGGCCTACCTGCCGGCGATCTTCGCCGGGCGGCCGCTCATGGTGCACGTGCCCGACGCCGCGCTCGTCGGCGTCGACCCGCAGCGCGGCGTCCCCGGCCTCATCCGCAAGCCCTACGACCCGACCGGCTGGAGCGAGCTCAGCGGCTTCGTGCTCACCACGCTTCACGAGGGCGTGAACGAGGTCGCCGGCCACGAGGTGAAGCTGCGCGCCCAGTGTCATCCCGACACGAGCGTCGCCTACCGGCTCGACGATCGCTTCGTCCTCGCCACCGACACGTCGGCCGACCCGGCGACCGCCAACTTCGCGCGGGACGCCGAGGTGCTGCTCCACGAGGCCTGGATCGACGGGGTCGAGGAGGACGACCCCGCCCAGCAGGACATGGTGCGAGCGACGTACCGCTCGCACAGCTCGGCCCGCCAGGCCGCCAGCCTCGCCGCCCAGGCCGGCGTCGAGGAGCTCGTCATCATGCACCTGAACCCGCTGCGCGACGAGGCCTACTACGGCCAGATGCAGGCGGCGGCGCGCGAGATCTTCGCGCCAAGCGCGATCCAGCCCGACCTGCACCAGCGTGAGCTCGGAGCCTGACGCCGGCTCCGCGGCCGGCGCCCGGCTCTGATACCCTGTCCATCGTGCAGACGCAGACGACCCAGGCCCCGCGCGCACCGCTGTTTCGCAACCGCAACCGGCGGTTCTGGCTCCTGCTCGTCGCCGTCGCCGTGCTGATCGTCTTCTACCTGCCGTCGCTCGTCGCCTTTCGCTACACGGCCGCCGCGCAGAACACGAGCTTCCTCACCCATCCCTGGCGAAGCTGGTCGTTCATCGCGACCGCGCTCACCGTGCCGGGCGACTCACGCCTGAAGACGTCGGGCATCGCCCTGCGGCGCGCCGACAACGTCCTGCGCGGCTCGGCAGTCGACCCCCACGAGGTGCGCCTGCTGTTCCTGAAGGCCGGGCGGCCCTACACGTTCACGCACCGCATCGGCGGCCGCACTCTGACCACCACCATCCGTCCGCCGTACCGCTTCGTCTGGCAGGTCAGCGGTCACATCGACGGGGTCGGCGGCCCCGACACGATCGTGGCGATGCTCGACTACCGCAGCGGCCGCTGGCTCTACGACGTGCGCCACGACCTGCCGGCGTCGGCGTCCGCCGAGCCGGCGAGCGGCTCGGCGACGACGCCGTCGCCGAGCGCCACGCCCTGAGGACGCCGACGGTGCCAGCGCCCGTCGCCGCCAGCATCAGCCAGATCGCCCACTCGCTCGCCTACCTCGCCATCACCATCGCCGTCGCCGTGGTCGTCGACCGCCTGCTGCGCGACCACGGCGGCGGCGTGTCGCGCGCCATCTCGCGCACGCTGCCGGTGGCCGACGAGACACGCCTGCGCGTCGCGCGGCGGCTCGTCGTCGCGGTCATCGTCTTCGTCGGCGTCATGGCCGCGCTCGTCGTGCTGCCCGAGGTCGGGACGCTCGCCCGTGGCCTGCTCGCCTCGGCCGGCATCACCGCGCTCATCGTGGGGTTCGCGGCGCGCTCGGTCCTCGCCAACCTCGTGTCGGGCATCATCGTCGCGCTGGCCCAGCCGGTGCGCATCGGCGATCACGTGGCGATCGACGACCTCGAAGGCGTCGTCGAAGAGGTGCGCCTGACCTACTCCTACATCCGCGCGGCCGACGACAGCCGCATCGTGATCCCCAACGAGCAACTCGCCAGCAAGGTGATCCGCAACTTCACGATCGTCGACGAGGCGAGCGCGGCGGCCGTCGACTTCGTCGTGCCGGCGGCCGCCGCGCTCGCCGACGTGCGGCGCGAGGCGCTCGACGCGGCCGCGGCCTTCAGCCGCGGCCGCTCCCCCGACCGCCAGCCCTCGCTCGCCGTGACCGAGCTCGGCGCCGACGCCGTCAAGCTGCGCCTCACCGTGTGGCAGGAGACCAAGGCCGACGCCGACCGGGCGGCCGCCGGGTTGCGTTTCGCCCTGCAGGAGCGCCTGGCCGCGCTCGCCGCGAGCGGCGCGCCGCCGGCGGCCTCGTGAGATACTAGGCGGGCAACGTGGTCGCGCCCGCCTCGAGCGCCGACGGCGCAGCCGGTCGGCGCTCGCCCAGTCGGGCGCACGCGACGTCCGCCCCCGCAGGAGCACGCACGGCGACACCGTCCCCACAGACCGAGACCGAACGCCGGCTCGTCGAGCCGGCCACGAACGCCGGACCGACCCGGCGGACCGCCGCGGCGCGGCCCGACCTGCTGCGCCGCACGATGGTCATGGCGGTCGTCTCGCGAGTGCTGACCGGCGTGGCCGGCGGCCTCGCCACCTGGCTGATCGGCGTCAAGCCGGCCCCCTGGGCGCAGCGCCTGCCGCGCCTGGCTGAGCCCTTCCACGGCGTCCTTGCCCACGTCTTCAACCCGTGGGCGGTCTGGGACGGCGTGTGGTACATCAAGATCGCGGCCGACGGCTACGCCGGCAACGACGGCAGCGTCGCCTTCTTCCCGCTGTACCCGCTCCTCGTGCGCTGGCTCGGCATCGTCTTCGACAACAACCTCGTGATCGCCGGGATCGTGCTCTCGCTGGCCTGCTACTTCGGGGCGATCTACGCGCTGTACAAGCTGGTCGCGCCGCGCTACGGCAGCCTGGTCGCCTACCGCACCTGCCTGTACCTCTCGATCTTCCCGACGGCCTTCTACTGGCAGGCCGTCTACAGCGAATCGGCGTTCCTGCTGCTGTCGATCGTCTGCATCCTGTGGTCCATGCAGGGACGCTGGAAGCTCGCCGGCCTGGCCGGCCTGCTCGCGGCGCTCACCCGCAGCGCCGGCTTTCTGCTGATCGTGCCGATGTTCGTCTGCTACGCCGAGCAGCGCGACTGGAAGCTGCGGCGCGCCGACGCCGACGCCGCCTCGCTGCTCATGATCCCCGAGGGCCTCATGGTCTGGATGGCCTACCTCAGCCTGCGATTCGGCAAGCCGCTGCTGTTCGCTCAGGTCCAGGACCAGTGGCGCCGCTACCTCGCGGTGCCGACGTTCGCCCTGTGGAAGTCGCTCGAGGCCGCTTTCCAGGGCACGCGTCAGCTCCTGTCGGCGCAGACCAGCCACCTCTACTGGCCGGCCTCGCAGCCCGGCGCCGTGATGCCGCTCGCGGCCGCCAACATCATCAACCTCGGGTCGCTCGCGCTCGGCGTGCTGCCCATCATCTACGGCCTGCGGCGCCTGCCGCTCGCCCTCTCGCTCTACGCGATCGTGACCATCGGCTATCCGCTGCTGTTCCCGGCGACCTCGATGCCGCTCATGTCGATGCCGCGCTTCGTGCTGGCCGCCTTCCCCGTCTTCATGAGCGCCGCGCTCTTCACCGAGCACCGGCCGAAAGCGCACCGCATCATCGCCGGCGTGCTGATCGCCTGCTGCGTCGCGCTCACGGCGAAGTTCGCGATGTTCAGCTGGGTGGCCTGAACGCCGGGCGCGGCCGCCGCCCCGCGGAGCCCGCGCCGGGCCCGGCCCCTCAGAAGACCCGGCCGAGCGCGGTGCGCAGGCTGAAGCGTATCCGCAGCGCGTAGTCGCCCGGTCGCGGCGCGCGCAGCAGCGTCCAGCCCCCGGGGCCGCGGGCCAGGGCGGCCGCCGCGCCGGCTCCCGCCGGAGCTTCGAGGCGCCAGTAGGGCGTCCAGCTCAGCTTGACCAGGTAGGTGCCGGGGCGTGAGACGGCGACGCTCGCCGTCGTCTGGGTCATGGCGACCAGCGCGGCCCCGACCGACGCGGGTGTCGCCGGCGCGCCCACGCCCGCCGCTCCCCCGGCGGCGTCGACGACCAGAGGCGACGGCGAGCGCAGCCGGTACACGGTCCAGCCGCCCGACTCGAAGACGCGCACGAAGGCGCCCGAGCGGGCGATCAGGCCGGGCTCGTCGCCGCTGCTCGTGTCGAGGGCGGCGTGCGGCACGAAGACGTCGCGCACGCCGCAGGCGCGCAGCCAGGCCACGTAGGCGGCCGGCGTCGGGTGGCGGTAGAGCACCTCGTTGTGGAGCCAGTCGTCCTGGCGAAACCAGCCGCGCGTGATGGCGATGCCGGCCTCGGGAAAGTACGCAGCCTCCCAGTGCAGCCGCAGGGCGACCACGTGGCAGCGAAAGTCGGGCGACGGGCGGCGCGTGGCGAAGGCGAGCGCCGGCGCGAAGAACGCGCGCGAGGTCTGGGCACGGTCGCCGGCCCGCGCGAGGTCGGTGACCGGCGCGGCGAGCTGGACGACGGCGACGGCGGCGAGCAGCGCGGCCGTCACCGCCTTCGGCAGCCGTGAGGGGCGTGCGGTCAACGCCACCGGCAGGGCGAACAGGGCGAGGAAGCGCGCCGCGTTGTTGCCGAGCTCGGCCGGGACGACGATGGCCGCGAGGCAGACCGCCGCGGCCACCGCGAAGACGGCCCGCGCCGTGCGGCGCTGGGGGCCGCGCGACAGGTGCGCGAGCACGAGGCCGGCGACCGCGACCGCCGTCCACTTGAGCAGCTCGGCCGGCTGGGCCAGATACCAGGTGCGCGCCCGGAAGGCGAGCTGCACGCCGGCCCACAGCACCGCGAACGGGACCAGGCCGGCCGCGAGGCGCACGAGCGGACGGCGCGCCGCCGGCCGGGCGATCGCCTCGGCGGCCAGGAACACGGCGCCGGCGACCACAGCGACCGGGTTCGTGAAGGCCGCCAGGCCGATCGGCAGCGCCGCCCCGAGCGGCCGTCCCGACGCCAGCAGGACGAGGCCGAGCAGCGTGAGCGCCATCGCCAGCAGGAAAGGCGACTGGCCGTTCAACAGGTAGGCGACGGTGACCGCCACGAGGCTCGCGGCCGGCAGCACGCTGCGCACGCCCCACGACCTGCGCACGTACAGGTGGAAGAGCGGCGGCAGCAGGCCGGCCGACAGCAGCACGACCGGCACGGCGCCGACCGCGGCGGCGAGCAGATAGTACACGACGCCGTAGCCGACGACGCCGTACGAGCCGCCGTACCACAGGTCGTCCCAGAGCAGCGACTCGCGGCGCGCCACGAGGCCGGTCTTGTAGGCGTGGGCGGCCGCGTCGACGCCCGGCAGGCCGACCAGGTGCAGAGCGGTCAAAGCGAGGGCGACGGCGGCGAGCGACGCCGCCGCGAGCAAGGCCACCGTCCGGTCGCGGCCGGCCGTCTTGCCGTCGCGGCCGGCGGCCTCGGCGTCGCGCGAAGCGGCCTCTGTGTCGCGCGCGTCGAGCGTGGCCTTGCGACCGGGGCCCGCCGGCCGGCCCTCACGCTCGGCGGTCACGGCAAACTCAGGGGGCGGCCGCGGTCGGCGAAGGCGAGGAGCTCGCCGCCGCCTTCGCCGACCCCGCGCCGGCCGCCCCCGACCCCGCGCCGACGCGCTTGAACACGTACACGCCGTCGCGCGCGAAGATCGACTGGTAGGCCTGGTTCAGCACGAGAGCGCCGAGGGCCTGTGAATGGCCGACCGTGTCCGAGTGGTCGTAGACGAAGCCGTTCTTGTCGTCGACGATGACGTACTGGGCGTTGCCGATGTACGGGAACGTATAGACGACCCTCCGCGCCGACAGGTGCGAGCCGGCGTTGTTCTCGGTGCTCACCGTGACGTCGCCCCCGCTCGGGATGGTGCGGATCGCCATGTCGAGCACCTTGGCGTGACCGCTCACCGCGTAGTTCCTGCCCGAGTAGTGCGCGCCCGGCAGCGAGAACGGCAGCGGACCGAGCGCGAAGTTGGCGATCACGGTCGCCGTGAGCACGGCGGTGGCGAGACCGCCGATGGTCGCGAGGTCGGCGGAGCGGCGCCAGGCGGCGGCGCTCCGCGCCGCGAGCCAGCGCCGCACACGGGCCAGGCCCAGCACGGCGCCGGCGAACACGAAGGGCACCTCCCCGGCCGTGTAGTGGAACTCGTAGGAACGCTGCAGCGAGTTGCTGGCGAGCGCGTTGAGGGCGATCTCGGGCGCCGCGATCAGCGTGGTCAGGGGGCTGGCGAGCGAGCTGAAGCAGAAGGGCCAGAGGAGCTGCAACAGGTAGCGCAGGTCGGACCCCGAGAAGAGGTGGCCGAGGGTGACGCCCGGCTTGAGCAGCACGTTCAGGCCCACGCCGCTCACGCTCGAGCCGAGGTCGGCGTAGCGGTCGAGGAAGGGGCTGCCGCCGGGCGAGTAGTGCGGCAGCACGACCTTGACGGCGACCACGAAGTAGGCGGCGGCCGCGACGGTGAGCAGGAGTGGCCGCCACGACCGCCGGCGCAGGGCGAGCCACAGGCCCATCATGGCGATCACGAGCGGGATGTCCTCTTTGCACAGGGCGGCCAGCACGAGGAAGGGGGCGGCCCGCCACCAGCGGCCCTCCTCGGCGAACACGAAGCCGAAGAGCAGGAGCGGGATGGCGAGCGTCACGGGGTGGAACTCGTTCAGCACGGCGTACTCGAGCGGCGGGTACAGCAGGAGGGCGACCGAGAGCAGGAAGGCGGCGAGGGGATCGCCCAGCACGCGCAGGCCGAGGCGGTAGGCCGGCCAGGCCGAGAGCGACACCACGACGGCCTGCACGACGAGCAGCATCATGGGGCTCGGCCAGACCAGCCAGGGCACGGCGAAGGCCGCCAGGATGGGGTCGACGTGGGCGCCGAGGCGCGACATCTGGCGGCCCTGACCGTCGGCGCTCGTGACCTGCAGGAAGTGGCCGTGGGCCGTGTTGTAGACGGCCTGGACCATGTTGCCCAGGTCGAAGCGGCCGCCGTAGAAGTTGCGGTAGCGCTGGATCGAAAGGAGCGCGAGGATGACCGCCGCGACGACCATGGCGACGATCACGTAACGGAAGTAGCGCCGGGCGAGCACGGCGGGGTCGACCGGCGGCGCCGCCTGGGCCGCGACGCGAGACGGCCGCGGCGCGGGGCGCGCCGACCGCGACGCGGGGCGCGCCGGTCGTCTTCTCGACTTCGTGCGGCGGTTGCTCACCGGTGGACCGACCTCCGGGTCAGGCGTCGTCTCTCTGTGGGCGGGGCTCAGCCTGTCGGCCGCCACCACCGGGACGGTCGCCGGTCGACCGGCGACGGTCGGCGAGGGCCGCCGCGCCCACGAACGCAAGCTCGAGCGCAGTCTGCCACAGTCGGGCGAGCAATGCCCACGCAAGGGCCACGCCGCCGCCGGCGAACACGGTCGCGGTGGCGGCGGCGAGCACGCCCTCGCGCACGCCGATGCCACTCGGCACGAAGAACACGACCATGCCGGCGACGAACGCCATGGCGAAGCCGGCGGTGATCTCGGGGTAGGCCGAGCCGCCGACGTTCGTGACCGCGGCCGCCAGCGTCCACATGGCGAGGCCGGCGAGGAGCCACAGGCCGGCGAAGGCGAGCAGCAGGCCGAGCACGGCACGGAACGGCAGCACCCGCGTGAGCGGCGGCCGGTGCACGATGCGCAGCGCCACGGCGGCGAGGCGGGCGAACAGGCGCGGGTGCAGGGCGGCGACGATCGCGGGGAGCGCGAGCAGCGCCCACGACGCCTCGCCGTTCTCGAAGTGCCAGAACGGGAACAGCGCGGCCGTCACGGCCAGGGCGCCAGCGATGTTCAGCACCTGCTCGTAGACCATGCCGGCGCCGACGCGGTCGACGTCGAGGCCCTGGCGGTGGCTCATCCAGGCGCGGCTCACGAACTGGAAGACGTTGCCCGGCACGTAGCGCGCGAGGATCGACTTGCCCCAGATCGCGACCACGGGCGTGCGTGCGGCGCGCAGGCCGGACCGCGCCAGGATGAGCCACCACACGAGCGCGTTGCCCAGGTAGTAGAGCAGCACGAGGACGGCCGAGACGACGAGCAGGCCCGGCCGCAGGCGCCAGTGGTAGGCGTCGACCGCCGGCCAGGCGTGGCGCAGGTAGCGCGCGATGAACAGCACCACGACGACGACGAACGCCACCTGGGCGACGCGCCACGCGGTCGCCCGGCGGCGCCGGGCCGGGGCCGCGCTCACAGGCGCTCCTCGAGCGCCGCGAGCAGGCTGCCGGCCACCGCCTCGGGCGTGCAGCACCGCCGGTACAGCGCGAGCGCGGCGGCGCCGAGCCGGGCGCGTTCGTCGAGCGCGCCGAGCCGGCGCAGAGCAGCGGCGAGGGCGGCGCCGTCGCCGGCCGGCACGAGCAGGGCGTCGCGGCCGTCCGCGAGCAGCTCGCGCGCCGCCGGCGAATCGGCGGTCACGAGGGGCCGGCCGGCGGCGAGCGCGTCGTAGACCTTGTTGGGCACGACCCTGGCCGCCTTCTCGGAGGTGCCGAACACGCCGAGACAGGCGTCGGCCGCGAGGAGCCGGCCGCGCAAGCGCCAGGGCGGCAGTGGGCCGCCGACCTCGACCGAGCCCAGCTCGCGGCGCGCCACCTCGGCGGCGAGCCAGTCGGCGAGCTGGCCGTCGCCGATGAGCTCGAACACCCAGGGCTCGCCACGCAGCTCCTCGGCCGCGTCGAGCACCGCCGACAGGCCGTGCAGCGGGCTCCAGCGGCCGTACTGGACGACCCGCAGCGGCGCGCCGGCCGTCGGCCTGCGGGCCGCGCCCGTCGCACCGGTCAGGGACAGGGCGCCGACCGGCACGACGGCGAGCTTGCCGGCGGGCACGCCGAGGGCGGCGGCGTAGTAGTCGGCGTGCGCCCGCGTGTCGGCCAGCACCACGTCGGGCAACGCGAACGCCACACGGTCGACCGCGCCGGCCGCCATGCCGGCGGCGCTGTCGCCCGCCAGGAGACCGCGGTCGCCGGCGAACGTGTCGAACAGCGAGACGAGCGGGTCGAACACGAGGAGGGCGCGCCGCGCGCGGGCGACCGCCCAGGCGAAAGGCACGATGAGGTGACCGGGGTAGCCCACGACGACGACGTCGAACGTGACTCCGGAGCGATGCCGGGCGAGCAGCGCGACGTGAACGCGCACGAGCTCGCCGGCCAGGCGCCGCATGCCGGCCGGCGTCGCCAGGTGCGCGGCCGTGAGCGACGGGTCGAGCGGCGCCGCATACTCAAGCACCTCGGCGCCGGCCGCGCGCAGGCCGTCGATCAGCACGCGGTTGCGCGCGTACGACGGGTCGTACGTGCCCAGGTAGGCGATCCGCAGGCTCATACGCCGGAGCCGCCGGGTCGGCGGCGAAGGCTCACGACCCCGCCGGGCGCCCCGCGCCCGGCGCGCGCGCCACACGATCGCTCGCGCCGGCGCCGTCGGTGGCCGGCGCGCCGCTGTCCGGCCCGGAGCCGGCGGCCGGGTCGATGGCGAGCGCGGCCCGCGCCGCCGCGCCGTCGATCACGCGGTCGACCTCGTAGTCGTCGCGCGTGTCGCGCGCCCGCGCCTGGGTGATGAGCTCGCCGACCAGTCCGAGCGACAGGAGCTGGATGCCGACGATGATGAGCAGCGTCCCGAGCACGAGCAACGGGCGCTGCCCGATGGCGTGGCCACGCAGCTTGTCGATCGTGAGGTAGAGGTCGATCAGCACGCCGACGGCCACCGTGAAGGTGCCGATGCCGCCGAACAGATGCTGGGGACGCTGGCGGTAGCGGCCCAGGAAGAGGACCGTGAGCAGGTCGAGGTAGCCGCGCCCGTAGCGGCGCCAGCCGTACTTGGAGCGACCGCTCGTGCGGCGGCGGTGGCCGACCCTGACCTCGGTCACGCGAAAGCCCAGGTCGCTGGCCAGCACCGGGATATAGCGGTGGAGCTCGCCGTACACCTTGACGTGTTCGATCACCGCGCGCCGGTAGGCCTTGAGGCCGCAGTTGAAGTCGTGCAGCGCCACGCCGGTCGATCTGCGCACCGTCCAGTTGAAGAGCTTCGACGGCACCGTCTTGGACAGCGGGTCCTTGCGACTCTGCTTCCAGCCCGACACCAGGTCGTAGCCCTCGTCGAGCTTCGCCAGGAGCTTTGGGATCTCGGCCGGGTCGTCCTGCCGGTCGCCGTCCATCGTGACGACGAGCTCGCCGCGCGACTCGGCGAAGCCATGGGTGAGCGCGGCCGCCTTGCCGAAGTTGCGCCGCAGGCGCACGACGCGCACGGCGTCGTGCGCGGCGGCGAGCCGCTCGAGGGCGACCAGCGAGCCGTCGGTCGAGCCGTCGTCGACGAAGACGACCTCGAACGCGCCGCGCTCGGCGAGCGCGGCGTCGATCTCGTTGTACAGCGGCTCGAGGCTGCCGGCCTCGTTGAAGACCGGCACGACGATGGAGAGCAGCGCGGGCATGGCGTCCCAAAGGATACAACTTCCGCCCGCCGGCCCGCCCCCGCGAGACCCCGCCGGCGCGCACGCACGCCGCCGTCCCCCGTGGCCGCGCTCGCCGCCCGCGCCATCGTCCGCCCGTGCTGGTACAATAGCGCCGTCTATGACCCGATCCGCGGGAGCCGGCGGACCTCGGGAGGCACCGTGACCAAGACATACAGGGGAGTCCTGCTGCTCGCCCTGGTGGTCGGTCTGTTCCTGCCGGCCGCGCCGGCGGCGGCTGCGCCGGCCGGCGTGGTCAAGGCGCTCGACTACCTGCACGCCCACCAGCGCACCGACGGCGGTTTCGCCTACGCTGGCGCGAGCGGCAACGCCGTCACTACGCCCTGGGCCATGCTGGCGATCGCGGCCGGCGGCAACAACCCGGCCCTCTGGAAGTCGGGCGGACACAACCCGGTGCACTTCCTGCAGGACACCGACCTCGTCACGCAGGCCGCCAACAGCGGCAACGCGCCCGTCTACTACGCGCTCTGCATCCTCGCCTACACGGCCGAGAACCGCACCGACCTGCTGGCCGACGCCGGCGACCCGCAGATCGACCTGGTCGCCAAGCTCGAGTCGTACCAGTCGCTGACCGACGGTTACTACGCGCCCGGCACGAGCATCAGCTCGGCGACCACGACCACCGCCTGGGCCGTCCTCGCCCTGGTGGCCGCGCACGAGAGCGAGCCGCCGCTGACCTCGGCGGTGGCCTGGCTCCAGGCCACCGCCCGAAGCGACGGCAGCGGCGGCGGGCCCAACGGCGACGGCGGCTGGGGTTCGCAGCCGCTCTCCACGTCGGACACGATGGACACCGCGCTTGCGTTGCAGGCGCTCGTCGCGGCCAAGGTGTCTGCCCAGAGCGACGCGGTCAAGGGCGGAGCCGGGTACATCGAGGGGCAGCAGGCCACCGTGAACGGCAACGGCTCGTGGGCCGGCGGCTTCGACGACACCGCCGGAGGCTCCGTCAACGCCCTTTCGACGGCCTGGTCGATCGAGGGCCTGCACGCGGCCGGGGTCGATCCCCACGGCCTCTCGCAGAGCGGCCACACGCCCTACACGTTCCTCGCCAGGCTGCTCCAGCAGAACGGCTCGTACCGCCAGTACCCGGACGACCTGGGCAACGTGATGGGGACGACCCTGCAGGTCGCCGTCGCAGTGAGCGGCGGCACGCTGCACGTGAAGCACGGACCGAACCGGCTGACCCGCTTCGCGCCGAGCTTCGTGAAGTCGAGCGTGCTGCCCAAGAACGGGGCGCGCTTCGCGGGTCGCGCCGTCGAGCTCACGGCGCGCTACTTCGACAACGCCGGCGGCACCGGCATCAACGCCCACACGGTCCGGGTGACGGTCGACGGCGTCAACCGTACCCGACACGCGCACGTCACGACCACGCGCGTCCGGCTCGACCTCACCAAGCTCACCGACGGCCGCCACACCTGGTCGGTGAGCGTGGCCGATCACGCCGGCAATCGCGTGACCCTCGAGCAGCGCACGTTCACCGTGGCGGTGCCGGTCGCGACCCGCACCGGCACCGGCGGCGGGTCCGGCACGGGCAGCGGCAGCGGATCGGGCACGGGCAGCGGCAGCGGCAGCGGATCGGGTACGGGCAGCGGCAGCGGCACCCACCACACGACGACGCCGACCCCCGTAGCGACGCCCAGCGCGACGCTCTCACCGGGCGCCGGCTCCACGCCGACGGCCAGCTCCTTCCCCACGAGCGCGGTGACGCCCTCGGCGAGCGCCTCGGTCACGGGGCAGGTGGCGGGCGGCGGGGGCGGCGGTCCGGGCGGCGGCGACCACACCGCGATCGCGGTCGGCACGACTCTGGCGGCGCTCGTGCCGCTCGGCTTCGTCGGATCGTGGCTCGTGCGCCGGCGCCTGCTCGGCGTCCTGGGCGGCGCGGAGCGCGGCGAGACCCTGCCCCAGGACGTCTCGTTCTGGCGGTCCCACAAGCAAGCGAGCGGGCCGCCACCGGCCGGCGAGGAGTGACGAAGCATCGTGCAGCCAGTCATCGCGGCGACCGTGGCCCACAGCATCCAGCAGGCGATCTACGACGTCTCGCGGATCCTGCTCTACCCCGTGCTCCTGGCGGCCCTCTTCTGCCTGTGCTGGGCCGTGGTCGAGGTCGGCTGGTTTCTCTATGAGCTCTACCTGCGGGTGCGCTACCGCGACCTCGAGGCGCTCGAGATCAGGGCGCTCAAGGCGCGCGACGCCTTCGCCAAGGGCCAGCCGCGACGCGCCTACAAGTACCTGCAGGAGAACACTTACTCCGCGGTGGTCGCGCGCTTCATCTTCGACCTGATCCGCAACTACCAGACCGAGCGCCTCGCCGAGAAGCCGCTCAAGCTGCTGCAGGAGTACGAGTTCTACACGGTCAAGCGACTCGAGAAGACCCGTATCCTGGTGCGCGTCGGCCCCATGCTCGGCCTGATGGGCACCCTGATCCCGCTCGCCCCGGCCCTCACCGGCCTCGCCCAGGGCAACACGAAGCAGCTCACCGACAACCTGAAGATCGCCTTCTCGGTCACCGTGATCGGCCTGCTGATCGGCGGCCTGGGCTTCATCGTGAGCATCGTGCGCGACCGCTTCTACCAGCAGGACATCTCCGACCTCGAGTACCTGCTCGAGCTGCTCGAGGGCGGCGGCGGACGGCTGCGCGTCGGGCCGCCGCGCCGCCGCAGAGGCGATTACGACGACAGCGACGACGACCTGCCCGACCTCACGCTGGCCACGAGCGGCGCCGGCGAAGGCCGCCCGGGCGAGCCGGCCGAGGAGCCGGCCGCCGCCGGCGAGACGGTCGTCGCTCTCATCGCGACGGGTCGCGATGAGAGCGCACCGCTCGACGAGGTCGACGAGCCCACCGAGGTGATCGCGTGGGAGCCGCTCGTCGCCGGCGACGCCGCGCCCGAGCAGACGCGCCGCGCACGTCGCGACGAGGCCGCGACCACCGACGGCGAACTCTTCTAAGGGCGGTGGCCGCGCCGTGAGCACGACCGTCGAGACCCCGCCCCATGCGAGCGCGCCGCTCGACCGCGAGCCGGGCGACGGACGTCGTCTGCGCTACATGGGGCGCCGTCGCATCGACCGCACCGACCGCAACGGCGACCCGCTCGACGGCGTCGTCAATCTCTTCGACGTCGCCATCGTGCTGGCCGTGGCCTTCCTGCTCGCGGCCCTCACCGGCATCGGCCTGTCGGGCATCCTCACGTCGAAGAACGTGACCATCGTCACGAACCCCGGTCAGTCCGACATGCAGATCATCACCAAGAAGGGCGAGCAGATCACGCGGCTCGACCTCGAGGCGGGCCAGCAGGTCTCGGGGGTCGGCACGCTGATCGGCCAGTTCTACCGGCTGCCCGACGGCACCACGGTCTACGTCCCCTCGGGCGGCACGAGCGGCACGACGTCGGGCACCTCGGGCACGACCACGTCGGGTGTCAGCGCCACGCCGACGCCGCCGGGGGTCGTGATCTCGCCGACGCCGGGCTCACCGCCGACCGGCGCGCCGGGCGTGACGCTCACCCCGACGGCCGGCACGACCACCGGTCAGTAGCGCGCCACCGCTCGCGGGGCGTCGCCTCCGCCGACGGCAGCGTCGCCGGAGCGGGCGTCGCCCGCGGCGGCGGATCGCCCAGGCGCGCTCAGCTCAGTGTGCGCAGGCGTTCGACCAGGCGCTCGAGCTCGGCACGGTCGCGAAAGCGCAGCTCGACGCGCCCGCCGCGCTTGCCGGCCCTGATGCGCACCGGCACCTCGAGCACGCCGTAGAGCTCCTCGACGAGGTCGTCCCAGGCGGCGTCGGAGGCGCTGCGCCGGGTCGCCGCGCGCCCCGCTCCCGGCGCGGCGAGCGACCGGACCAGCTCCTCGGTCTGGCGCACGGTCAGGCCGCGCTCGACGACGGCGCGCGCCACACGGCGCCGCTCGACGTGATCGGCGAGTCCCAGCAGCGCCCGGCCGTGCCCCTCGGACAGCCGGCCGGTCTCGATCAGCTCGCGCACCTCGTCGGGCAGGTCGAGCAGGCGCAGGACGTTGGTGACCGCGACCCGGCTGCGCCCGACGAGCTCGGCGATGCGCTCGTGCGTGAGCCCGAACTCGTCGGCGAGCGCGGCGAAGGCGAGCGCCTCCTCGATCGGGTTCAGGTCCTCGCGGGCGACGTTCTCGGCAAGGGCGATCTCGAGTGCTGCGGCCTCGCCGGCCGGACGCACGAGCGCCGGCACCGCGGCGAGCCCGGCCAGGCGCGCGGCCCGCAGCCGGCGCTCGCCGGCGATCAGCTCCCACGGCGCGCCGGCGTCGGCGCTCGCCGGCCGCACCACGATCGGCTGCACCACGCCCAGGCTGGCGATCGACGCGGCGAGCTCGGCGAGCTCGTCGGGGTCGAAGCTGCGCCGCGGCTGCCTGGTCGACGGCACGATGTCGGCGACCGGCAGCTCGCGCAGGCGGGCGGCGTCGGGCGCGGCGTCGGCCGCGCCCGGCGTCGCCGCCCGCTCGCCGATCAGGGCGGACAGGCCGCGCCCCAGGCGGGCGCGCTGACCCTGGCCCGGCGCGTGCGGTCCGGACGGACGCTGCGGGCGCGGCTCGTCGTCGGTCGGTGGCACCATGTCAGACTCCCGGATGGGCGCCGTAGGGCGGCCGCGGGGCGGCCGTGTCCGCGGTCTCGCCGGCGGCGGGCGGCGCCTGGCTGCGCGGTCCCGGCGGCGAGTCGCCGCCCGAGCCACCGGCCACGCGCGAGACAATCTCCATGGCGAGGTCGAAGTAGGCGTCGGAGCCGGTGCAGGTCGGGTCGTAGCGCGAGATCGGCAGGCCGTGGCTGGGCGCCTCGCCGAGCCGCACGTTGCGCGGCACGAGCGTGGCGAAGAGGTCGTGGCCGAGGTGCGTCCGCACCTCGGCCACGACCTCGCGACCCAGACGCGTACGCGCGTCGAGCATGGTGATCACGATGCCGAGCAGGCGCAGGCCGGGGTTGAGCCGCTCGCTCACGAGGTCGATCGTCCCCAGGAGCTGCGCAAGCCCCTCGAGCGCGTAGTACTCGGCCTGGACCGGCACGAGCGCCTCGCCGGCGGCGGCCAGACCGTTCACCGTGAGCAGCCCGAGCGACGGCGGACAGTCGACGAACACGAACTCGTACCCGGCGAGGGCGCCGTCGAAGGCGTCGCGCAGGACGGTCTCGCGCTCGGCCGCCGCGGCGAGCTCGACCTCGGCGCCGGCCAGGTCGGGGCAGGCGGCCGCGACGGACAGGTGCTCGACCGCGGTCGGCAGCACCGCGTCGGCCAGCGCCACGCGCCCGCCAAGCACGCCGTACACCGACCGCGTGGCCGAGTCGGCGGCGACGCCCAGCCCGCTACTAGCGTTGCATTGCGGGTCGAGGTCGACGAGCAGGGTGGGAAAGCCGGCCTCGGCCAGACAGGCCGCGACGTTGACCGCGGTGGTCGTCTTGCCCACGCCGCCCTTCTGGTTGGCGACGGCGATGACGCGGGTCACGGCGCGGCCCGGCCGCGCGCAGGCGTGACGGGGGTGCTGGGTCTGGCGAGGGCGCTCGGCATCTCGTCCGTCATCTTACCGACAGCCCGCCGGGCCCGCCAGAAACGGGCCCGCCCGATCAGCCCAGCGGTCGCTTGGCGGCCATGCCGGGGCGGCGCGGGAACCGCTCGGGCGTCGGACCGACCTTCTCGTAGACCACGCACACCGATGCGGGCAGGGGCGAGCGCTCGAGCGGCGCCGTGCGGCGGGGGGCGAGGCCGCAGGCTGCGCCTGCGGCCTCGCCCCCCGCCGCCTCGCGCGCGGCCGCGACGGCCGTCTTGCTGACCAGCAGCAGGCCGCCCGACCGCAGGGCGGGGGCGGCCAGCTCGACGACCACTGCGAGCGACCCGACGGCCTTGGCGAGCACGACGGCGAAGCTCTCGCGGGCCGGCGCGCCGGGCGCCGTGAGCTCCTCGCTGCGCCCGCAGGCCACCGCGACCCGGTCCGCCAGGCCCAGCCTGGCGATCGCCTCGCGCAGAAAGGCGCACTTGCGGCCGGCAGCCTCGATCAGCGTGACCCGGACGTCGGGCAGGGCGAGCGCCAGCGGGATCCCCGGCAGGCCGCCGCCGCTGCCGAGATCGGCCCAGTCGCCGGCGACGGGCGGCTCGAGGAGCTCGGCCACGCCGAGCAGGGCGAGGGCGTCGTCGGCGAGCGCCGCGGCCTTGTCGGGCGCGCCGTGCGCGCCGCTGACGTTGGCCGCGTCGTAGCCGGCGAGAAGGTCGGCGTAGAGGCTCAGGCCCGCGGGCCGAGCGGGGGGTGCCGACGGCGGGTCAGGCGTCGCAGAGCTTGGTCAGCGTGAGGACGGTGCCGCCCTCGGCGGGATGGTCGAGGCGAAAGTCGTCGACGACCGCGCGGATGATCGAGATGCCCATGCCGCCCTCGGAGAGCGCGACTCCCACGGCGGCGCACTCGGGGCAGTCGACGTCGTCCTCGTGAAAGCCGCCGCCCTCGTCGCGCACCGTCAGGGTGACCCGATCGGCGTCCGCCTCGAACGACAGGTGGACCTGGCCGTTCACGTGGTCGTAGGCGTGGCGGATGGAGTTGGAGCAGGCCTCGGTGAGCGCGAGCTTGAGATCGGCAACGGCGTCGGCCGAGAAGGGCCGCTCGCGCACGAGCCCGGCCAGCGCGAGACGGCCGAGCACGACGTACTCGGCCTTGGCCGGGATCTCGAGCATGACGACCTCATTCATAGGAGAGCCATCGTATAGCAGAAGACGAGCACGGACAAAGACCCCCGATTCACGCGTCAGGTGGGAGTTTCACCGTCGCGCGGATGTTCAAATCCTCACCGCACATGTCGCAGTGGCCGCGGCGCAGCGCGACGTCCTCGACGGCGGGGCCTGTGCGCCGCACGACGAGCCGGTGACAGTGCGGGCAGACCGTGTTCTCGCCCTCGTGGCCCGGCACGTTGCCGACGTAGACGAACTCGAGCCCGGCCTCGTGGCCCAGCGCCGCGGCGTGCTCGAGCGTGCGGATGGGGGTCGCCGGCAGGTGCGACAGCTCGAGCTCGGGGTGAAAGCGGGTCACGTGCCAGGGCGTCCTGGGGCCCAGGCGCTCGGCGATCCAGCCGGCGATGCCGCGCAGGGTCGCGTCGTCGTCGTTCAGCGTGGGGATGACGTTGGTCACGATCTCGACGTGGCAGCCGTGCTCGTGCAGCGCGCGCTCGGCCGCCGCGAGCACCGGCTCGACGTGCGGCACCTTGCAGAGCCGCCGGTACAGTTCGTCGTCGAAGCCCTTCACGTCGACGCGATACGCGTCGAGGTGCGGCGCCACGGCATCGAGCCCTTCGCGCGTGATGAAGCCGTTCGTCACCATCACCGTGTAAAGGCCGTGCTCGTGGGCGACCTGCGCGCCGGCGATCACGTATTCGATCCAGATGGTCGGCTCGTTGTAGGTCCAGGCGACGCCGGCGCAGTCGTTGTTGGCGGCGAGCACCGGCAGCTTGGCGACCGGCAGCGGACGCAGGTCGCGCAGGCCGGCCGGCACGTCGGCCCGCGTGAGCTGCCAGTTCTGGCAGTGCGCGCAGGTGAAGTTGCAGCCCAGGGTGCCGAGCGAGAGCACCGTCGTGGCCGGGAAGAAGTGGTAGAGCGGCTTCTTTTCGATGGGGTCGGCGGCCACGCTGCAGACGCGGTCGTAGACGAGGCTGTAGAGTGTGCCGTCGCGATTCTCGCGGGCCCGGCAGGTGCCGCGCCGGCCCGGCGCGATCACGCAGAGCCGCGGGCAGACGTGGCACTGCACGACGCCGTCGTCGCGCCGCTCGTACAGGATGGCCTCGCGGGCCGGCTCGTCGCTCATGGCTCTCCCCTCGCTTCGCGCCCACCGTCATATCCGGCGAGCCGCCCGATGCCACGTGCGACGGCCGCCGTGAGCGCGGCGTGGAGCGTCGCGTTGCCCGCCGCGACGCAGGCGAGCTGGTAGCCGGCGTCGCTGCCGAGCAGCGGGCGGGCGCCGAGCGACGAGCCGTCGGCGTCGGTCATCGGCACGCCGGCCTCGCGGCAGAGCAGCCAGCCGGCCGCCAGGTCGTAGGGCGAGTTGCACAGCACGTGGCCGCGCCCCACGCGACGAAACTCGGCCACGGTCGCCGGCCAGGCGGCGATGATGGCGGGGCCTATGTCGACGTAGGCGTCGAGCTGCCCGGTCAGCACCCGCGTGATCGCATACGTCGCCGAACCGAGCTCGAAGACGGCGCCGCCCACGCTCGAGGCGTCGACGAGCTCCTCGATCGCGCGCGACAGCAGGCCGAGCGGCCGGCCGCGCAGACCGGTGTTCCAGAAGAGGCCGTCGAGAGTCGTGCTGGGCGAGGGAGCGAGCGGCAGCGCCGCGCCGTCGAGGCGGCGCGCGACGACCCCGGCGCCGCGCTCGACGGCGAACAGGTCGCCGCTCTTGATCTCCTGGACCACGCCGGCGACGACGTCGTCCATGACGGGGGCGGGGGCCGGCCGCGCGGCGGCGATGCTCACGCAGGCCGACTCGAGGCCGGCCGCCGCCGGCCGAGTGCCGTCGATGGGGTCGACGATCAGGACGACCTCGGGATCGGCCGCGCCCTGCAGGCCGCGATCCTCGGAGTAGGCCGCCCAGCGCGGCAGGCGCTCGGCCAGGTACCGCTCGAGGTAACGCTCGGCGACCTCGTCGATCGCGAACGTGACGTCGCCGCCCACCGCGACACCGGCGTGAGCGCGCGCGCCGTGACGCCCCAGGGACGGCAGCACGACCTCGCGCAGCCCGGCGCAGAGGTCGATGAGCTCAGTCGTCAGGTCGGTCACGGCGCTCCTTCTGGCGTGCGCGGCGAGGGCGGGCGTGCCCCGTGCGGCGCACGCCCGCCATTCTACCCTCGTCCGGTCGCGCGCCCGTCGCGCGGCGTACGCGCGCTATAATTGCCGGCAGCGTGAGCCCTGCCGCCCGCCCCCGGGCGCCGACCAGCGAGCCGTCCCATGCCCGACACGATCGTCTACCGCGGCAAAGGCAACATCTACCTCAACATCACCAACCGCTGCTCGTGCGACTGCGACTTCTGCTTTCGCTCGTACGCCGACGGCGTCTACGGCAGCGACCTGCGCCTGGCGAGCGAGCCGTCGGTCGACGAGCTCACGCGCGAGATCGAGCTCGCCTTCCTCGACGGTCCCGCCGACGAGGTGGCGTTCGTCGGCATGGGCGAGCCCACCATGCGGCTCGACGTCGTGCTGGCCGTGACCGAGTGGCTCACGACGCGGCGCCTGCGCTCGCGGCTGGTCACCAACGGGCACGGCCGCCTGCTCAACCCCGACGTCGATGTCGCCGGCTGCCTGGTAGGCGTCGGGCTCGACGAGATCGCGATCAGCCTGAACGCGGCCGACCCCGAGACGTACGACCGGCTCTGCCGGCCGACCTTCGCCAAGGCGTTCCGCGAGGTGATCGGCTTCGCCCGCTCCTGCGTCGACGCCGGCCTTGCGACGACGCTCACCGCCGTCGACGTGCCCGACGCCGACGCCGCCGGTTGCCGGGCCCTCGCCACGGCCATGGGCGCCGCGTTCCGGCTGCGCGCCTGGGTGCCCCCCGAGGTCGACTCGCTGGCCGATGATACGATGAGGTGACGATGAGCGACCCGGGCGCCAAGATCCTCCTCGTCGACGACGAGGAGGCCATCCAGAAGCTCCTCAAGTTCCCGCTCGAAAAAGAGGGCTACCAGGTCGTTCAGGCGCGCGACGGCCAGGAGGCGCTCGACGCCTTCGCCCGCGAGCCGTTCGACCTCGTCATCCTCGACCTCATGATGCCGCGGATCGACGGCACCGAGGTGTGCCGCCGTCTGCGCGCCGTGAGCACCGTGCCGATCATCATGCTGACCGCCAAGGCCGACGAGTTCGACAAGGTTCTCGGCCTCGAGATCGGCGCCGACGACTACATCACCAAGGACCGCTTCAGCCTGCGCGAGTTCCGCAGCCGGGTGCGCGCCCAGCTGCGCCGCGCCGACATGGCCCGCCAGGCGGCCGGCACGCGCACCGACCAGATCTCGGTCGACGGTCTCGAGGTCGACCTGCCCAAGCGCAGCGTCGACGTGCGCGGCAAACGGGTCGACCTCACCTACATCGAGTTCGAGCTGCTCAAGACGCTCATCTCGCACCCCGGCCGCGTGTACTCGCGGCAGATCCTCCTGCAGCTCGTCTGGGGCGACTCCGAGTTTCGCGACGCGCGCACGGTCGACGTGCACATTCGCCACCTGCGCGAGAAGATCGAGCGCGACGCCCGCAACCCCGAGTTCGTCTTCACGGTCCGCAACATCGGCTACAAGTTCAGGGAGTTCTGACCAAGCACCCGTCCCCCGAGGTGGTCGTGCAGCGCCCGCGTGTGCACCGGGTCCGTTCGTTCGTCGTCTCCGCCTTGCGCACGGCCGACGACGCGCTGACGTGGGCCGTCAGCCCCGTGCCGGCCTCGGTCAAGAACTGGCTCACCGTGCTGTTCCTCGGCGTCACCCTGCTCGGCGTCGGGCTGTCGTACATCTACGTCGTGCCGAGCCTGCAGAACCGCCTCATCCACCAGAAGCTGACCGACCTGTCGGCCAGTACGCTCCACGTGGCTCAGGCTGTCGCCAGCGTCACCCAGCTCGGTCCGACCGCGGCCAACCTCAAGGACGCCGCCACCGTCGGCGACCAGCTCGTCGACGCACGGGTCGTGGTGATCGACCGCAAGACGGGCAAGATCCTCGCCGATTCTCGCCAGGGGCTGGGGATCAACGTCGCCGCCTTCGGTGTGGTGGCCCAGGCCGAACGCACGAACACGCTCACGGTGGGTCCCGCCACGGTCGACGAGACGGAGTACGCGACCGCCGCCGTGCCGGTGACGGTCAGAGCGCAGGGCTTCTACGCGATCGTCCTGATGTCGGCGCCGCTCAACGACCTGCAGCGCGCCGTGCGCTCGGTACAGCACGAGATCCTGCTGGCCGGCGGCATCGCCCTGGTCGTCACGCTGTTCGCCGGCTACCTCGCGTCGTACTTCATCGCGCGGCGCCTCAAGCGGATCGAGCGCGGGGCGCTGTCGATCGCCTCGGGCGACCTGTCCCGTCCGGTCGATCCCGGGCCGCCCGACGAGATCGGCCAGCTCGCGGAGACGTTCAACATGATGGGCGGCCGGCTGCGCGAGGCCTTCTCGCAGATCGAACGCGAGAAGGAGAACGTCGAGGTGCTCCTCTACGACCTGGACGAGGGCGTGATCGGCGTGACGGCCGAGGGCGAGCTCGCGATCGCCAACCCGGCCGCGGCCACGCTGCTGCGCCGCGCCCTGCCCACCGGCGTGCCGCTCGCCGAGCTGCTGCCGCCCGACATCGCCCAGGCGCTCGCCGAGACGCAGGCCGACGGTGAGGACCGCACGGTGGTCGTCGAGTACAACGGCCTGTCGCTCGAGGCCTCGGCCTACCGGGTGGGCCACGAATCCGAGGTGCGCGACATCCTCGTGCTGCGCGACATCACCGAGCAGGCGCGCCTCGACGCCGCCCGCCGCGACTTCATCGCAACGGCCTCGCACGAGCTGAAGACGCCGCTCTTCTCGCTCTCCGGCTTCATGGAGCTGATCGACGAAGGCGAGCTCGACCCGACGACCGAGCGGGAGTTCCTGCTGCTCATGCGCCAGCAGGTCGATCGCCTGACCGACCTGTCGCTCGGCCTGCTCGACCTGTCGCAGGTCGATTCGGGGGCGGTGCGCCTCGAGCCGGCCGACACCGACGTCACGACCCTGGCCCGCGCCGTGGCCGCCGAGTTTCGCGCCGGGGCCGAAAGCCGCGGGGTGAGCATCGACGTGACCGCGCCGGCCGATCTGCCCGCCGTCTGCGACCAGCGCCGTGTGAGCCAGGTGCTGCGCGCGCTGCTCGACAACGCCGTGAAGTTCTCGCCCGAGGGCGGCGCGGTGCGCCTGGGCGTCGCCGGCCTCACCGACGACGGCGCCGACGACGTGCTGATCACGGTCACAGACCAGGGTCCCGGCATCCCCCACGACGAGCTCGACCGCGTCTTCGAGCGCTTCTTCCGCGGCAACGGCGGCTCTCAGAAGGCGGGCACCGGCCTCGGCCTCTCGATCGCAAGAGACATGGTCGAGCTTATGGGCGGCCGCCTCACGGTCGCCTCGCGCCGCGGCCACGGCGCGACCTTCACCGTGCGCATGCCGCGCCTGCAGGGCTGAGGCCCGGACCCGGGCGAACGGATCGAGCACGGCCGGTCGCGACGCACGGCCGCCGGGCCGCGGCGCCGCTCGCCGCCCGGCCGGGCGGACGCGACGCCGCCGGCGACGGCCTTTGCCGGATCCTGCATCCGGCCGCGGTCACGTTTGCCGTATCGGCAAGCAGACGCGGGCGCGACACGCTGTGGCGCAACTGATTCGGGTACGAGGTTGACTTTTTTCGACAGCCCGATAGAGTCGTGCGGCTTCGCCGAAAGGGTACGCGCCACGGCAACGCGCTCGCTCGAACGGAAGGATCCGCGTGGGGCTCGTCCACGTCACACACCCGTACCTCAGGTCGTACGTCGCGGTCGCGCGCGGCCTGGCCGCCATGCTCGGGCCCGATTGCGAGGTCGTGCTCCACGACCTCGGCGCCATGCCGCACTCCATCGTCGCCATCGAGAACGGTCACGTCACCGGGCGGCGCGCGGGCGACGCGCCCACCGACCAGATGCTGCGCTCGCTGCGCAACGCCGACGACACTCCCGACGTACGCCTCTACACCACCTCGGCCGACGGCCGCATCCTGCGGTCGCTGGCCGTGACCCTGCGCGACGACGACGGCCGCCCGATCGGCGTGCTCGGCGTCAACCTCGACATCTCCGACATCGTGCGCGCCGAACGCGCCCTCTCGGCGCTCACGGGCGGCGGCGCCGAGACCGTGGCCGGCGACGGCGCGCCCGACGCCGAGGAGCTCTTCGGCGGCGACATCCGTGACGTGCTGGCCGGCATGATCACCGGCATCCTCGCCGACATGCGCAAGACGCCGGCCACCATGACCCGCGACGAGAAGATGGAGGTCGTGGCGCGGCTCGAGGAGCGCGGCGCGTTCCTCGTCAAGCGCTCGGCCGAGCAGGTGGCCGAAGCCCTCGACCTGTCGCGCTTCACCGTCTTCAGCTACCTCAAGGAGATCCGCCGAGGGACCGCCCACGACGCCGCCGAGGGCGCCGGCCGATGAGCGCCACGGGCACACCGGCGCGCGACCCGCGGCCGGCCGCCGGCACGCCGGGCGCCGCCGCGACCACACTCTTCGACGTGGTCGCCGCGAGCGGCGCCCGCACGATCGCCGTGATCGGCCTCGTCAAGAACGCCGGCAAGACGACCGTCGTCAACGCCCTCATGGACAACGTGCCGCAGCGCTTCGGCCTGACCTCGCTGGGCCTCGACGGCGAGCGCACCGACCACCTGACGGGGCTCGACAAGCCGCGCATCGTACCGCCCCGCGACAGCCTCATCGCGACGACCGTCGGGTCGCTCGACCGCTCGCACTACACGATGGAGCGCCTCGAGCGCCTGCCCTTCCACACGTCGCTCGGCGGCGTCGTGATCGGCCGCGCGGCGGGCGACCGGGCGGTCGAGATCAGCGGCCCCACCACACTCGCCGAGGTCGCCGTCACGGCCGAGCGCCTGCACGCCCTGGGCGCCGGCCTCGTGCTGGTCGACGGCGCCATCAACCGGCTCGGCAGCGCCTCGCCGCGGGTGAGCGACGCCGTGATCATGGCGACCGGCGGTCTCGTGGCCGACTCACTCGACGACACCGTCGAGACCACCACCGCGACCCTCGCGATGCTGACCCTGCCGACGGTCGACGCGGCGACCCGTGAGCTGCTCGCCGGCGACGCGCTGGCGGGGGCCCGCGCGGTCACGGTCGACGGGCGCGGGCAACTCGCGCCGCTGCCCCTGCACACGGCGGTCGGCGAGGGCGTACGGGTGGCCCGCGAGGTCGAGCGCCGCGAGGCCGCGGTCCTGTTCATCGGCGGCGCCGTCACCCAGGAGTTCGCCGACGACTTCCTGCGCACGCTGCCGCCGCGTCGCGCCGTCACGCTCGTCGTGCGCGACGCCACGGTGCTCATCCTGGCGCCGGCGACGGTGGCGCGCTGCCGCCGCCGCGGCGTCGAGGTGCGCGTGCTCACCGCCCTGCGCGTGCTGGCCGTCACCGCCAACCCGTACCGTCTTCCGCAGCCCTACAACCCGAAGGTCTTCTTCGGCGCGATCGCCGACGCCGTCGGCGATCGCGCCCCCGTCTTCGACGTCGTGAACGGCCTGGCCCGCGTGCCGGGCGGCGCCGATACGGCATCAGCCGGCCGACCCGGCCACGAGTCGCCACACACCCGGGGCGACGCAGTCCGAAAGAAGGTGTGAACGTGGAACACATGCTCTCGCTCGACGAGTCGATGGTGGGTCGCGCGCGCGAGGCGGCGCGGGCCATCGCCGACGACGTCTGGCAGCACATCGCCGCGCACACGACCGACACGGTCGAGCGCACCACGCTGCGCCTGCTGGGCATCGCCGGCGTGAACGACATCGACGTGCCCCTCGTCAACGTCGTGGTCGAGCACGCCCGCGCGCTGCTGCCCGGGGGCGTGATCGCGCCGTTCGTCGACGCCATGCTGCAGACCGGCAAGAACGCGCAGGAGGTCGCCGAGGCGATCGCCGCCGGCACGCTCGAGCTCGGCGACGTGCCGGCCGCGCGGCGCGCCGCCGTCGAGGCGCGCGCGACCGAGCTCGCCGCCGAGGGCGTCGCCCGCATCGACGCCGTACGCGCTCGCCGCGCCGAGCTCATCGCCGCCACCGGCGAGGCGCAGCGGCCCTACGTCTACGTGATCGTGGCGACCGGCAACATCAAGGAGGACGCCGTTCAGGCGCAGGCGGCCGCCCGCGCCGGGGCCGATGTCGTCGCCGTCATCCGCACCACGGCCCAGAGCCTGCTCGACTACGTGCCCTACGGCCTGACGACCGAGGGCTTCGGCGGCACCTACGCCACGCAGGAGAACTTCCGCCACATGCGGGCGGCGCTCGACGAGGTCGGCGCCGAGCTCGGCCGCTACATCCGCCTGTGCAACTACGCGAGCGGCCTCTGCATGCCCGAGATCGCCACGATGGGCGCCCTCGAGCGGCTCGACATGATGCTGAACGACTCCATGTACGGCATCATCTTCCGCAACATCAACATGAAGCGCACCTTCGTCGACCAGTACCTCTCGCGCATGATCAACGCGCGCGCCGGGATCATCATCAACACCGGCGAGGACAACTACCTGACCACGGCCGACGCCTACGAGCAGGCCCACACCGTGCTCTCCTCGGACTTCATCAACGAGGAGTTCGCGCTGCGCGCCAACCTCGAGCCCTGGCAGATCGGCCTGGGCCACGCCTTCGAGATCAACCCGGCGACGCCCGATCAGGTCGTCTACCAGATTGCCGACGCGCTGCTCATCCGCGAGTGCTTTCCCGACTACCCGCTCAAGTACATGCCGCCCACCAAGTACATGCCGGGCGACGTCTTTCAGGGCCACATCATCGATGGCATGTTCAACTTCACCGGCATCTTCACCGGCCAGGACATCATGCTGCTCGGCATGCTCACCGAGGCCCTGCACACGCCGTTGCTGCAGGACCGCTACGTGTCGATCAAGAACGCGAAGTACGTCTTCGAGGCCAACCGCCACCTCGCCGAGTGCGTGCAGGTGCGCGGCGGCAGCCTCGTCGAGGAGCGCGCCGCGCTGGTCCTCGGCAACGCGGTCGAGCAGCTCGAGCACGTGCGCGAGATCGGCCTGTTCCAGGCGCTCGAGAACGGCGAGTTCGCCGACGTCAAGCGCGAGCCCGAGGGCGGCCGCGGCTTCGAGGGCGTCGTCGTCAAGGCGGCCGACTACTTCAACCCCTTCTACGACGCCCTGCGCGACGGCCGCCCGAGCGGCCCGCCGGCGCCGCCGCGCCGCGCGTTCCAGGCCGAGACCGCGCCGCTGACCGAAGGGAGGCCGTCATGATCGTCCTGCCCTACGGCGACACGCGCGACGACGGTGTGATCCAGTTCTCGTTCACGCTGCCGATCGCCTACTCGCAGAAGGCGGCCGACGTCGGCAAGCAGTTCCTCGAGAAGCTCGGCTTTCGCGAGGTCGGCATCGCCGAGTGCAAGGCGATCGACCCGGCCTTCACATTCTTCGTGGCGTACGGCCGCACGCAGACCGGCATCGACCCCGACGACGTGAAGGGCGACTACCTCGAGGTCGAGACGATGGACTACTACGCGACCAACTCCTTCATCAAGGAGCAGCTCGGTCGCAAGCTCTCGGTGGTCGGCGCGGCGATCGAGAGCGACGCCCACACGGTCGGCATCGACGCCATCCTCAACATGAAGGGCTTCGCCGGCAACTACGGGCTCGAGCGCTACCCGCAGATGGCGGTGCTGAACATGGGCTCGCAGATCCCTTGCGAGCAGCTCCTGCGCAGCGCCCTCGAGCGCTCGGCCGACGCCATCCTGATCTCGCAGATCGTGACGCAGAAGAACATCCACGTGCAGCATCTGACCAAGATGATCGAGCTGCTCGAGGCCGAGGGCGTGCGCGAGCGGTTCGTGCTGATCGTGGGCGGCCCGCGCATCAACAACGCCTTCGCCAAGGAGCTCGGCTACGACGCCGGCTTCGGACCCCGCACGACGCCTGTCGAAGTGGCCTCGTTCCTGGCCCAGGAAGTGGCCAGAAGGGCCAAAACGCCTGCCGAAAAGGCGTGATAGGTTGTCCATGATTGCAATCAGGCGACCCGAGGGCGCGGACGAGCCGCGACAGAACCCGCAGGGGCGCACCCGGCATCTCAGGAGGCAGTAGTGGCAGACAACGACATCGTCATCCTGTCCGCAGTGCGGACGGCTCAGGGCCGGTTCCAGGGCGGCTTCGCCGGCACGAGCGCCGCCGACCTCGGCGCCATCGTCATGAAGGAGGCCCTCGACCGGGCCGGCGTCAGCGGCGATCAGCTCGACGAGGTCATCTTCGGTAATGTGATCCAGGCCGGCCTCGGCCAGAACACCGCTCGCCAGGCCGAGCTCAAGGCGGGCATCCCCGACGACGTGCCGGCGATCACCGTGAACCGCGTCTGTGTTTCGAGTGCCTCGGCACTCGCAATGGCGGCGGCGGCCATCAAGGCCGGCGACGGCGAGGTCTACCTCGTCGGCGGCACCGAGAACATGACGCGGGCGCCGTGGCTGCTGCAGAACGGCCGCAGCGGCTATCGCATGGGCATGCCGTCCGACCAGATCTACGACGCCATGGTGCTCGATGGCCTGTGGTGCGCGATCGGCGGCTACCACATGGGCCTGACGGCCGAGAACCTGAGCGAGCGCTTCGGCATCAGCAAGGAGCTCCAGAACGACGTCGCCTACCGCAGTCAGTTGAACGCGACCGCGGCGATCAAGGGCGGCCGGTTCGCCGACGAGATCGTCGCCGTGCAGATCCCGCAGCGCAAGGGCGACCCGAAGATCGTCGACACCGACGAGTGCCCGCGCGAGACCACGCCCGACGCGCTGGCGGGCCTCAAGCCGGTGTTCAAGAAGGACGGCGGCGTCGTGACGGCGGGCAACGCCTCGGCGATCGCCGACGGCGCAAGCGCCGTGGTCGTGACGTCGCGCAAGAAGGCCGCCGAGCTCGGCGCCAAGCCGGTGGCGCAGCTGGTGAGCTACGCGACGGCGGCGGTCGAGCCGGCCATCATGGGCTACGGCGAGACCGTGGCCGCGCAGAAGGCGCTCCAGAAGGCCGGGCTCACGAGCAAGGACGTGCAGCTCGCCGAGCTGAACGAGGCCTTTGCCTGCGTCGCAGCGCTCGCCACCCGCGAGCTCGGGCTCGACGCCGACATCGTCAACGTCAACGGCGGCGCCGTGGCCCTCGGCCATCCGCTCGGTAACACCGGCACGCGCATGATCGTGACCCTGATCCACGAGCTCAAGAAGCGCGGCCAGGAGATCGGCCTGACGGGCGCCTGCGTGGGCGGCGGCCAGGGCGCTGGCAGCGTCGTCAAGGTAGAGGGCTGACGCCGCGGCCACGGCAGGACGGTAGTTCCGAGCTCGCCGGGCGGCTGCGCCGCCCGGCGAGCTCGACAAGGACCAGCAAGGCAGCGACCAAAGCGAGGGAGACGTGAAAGAAGGCAACAAGTTCGGGGCGCATCGCGTCATAGAGCCGAAGGGCGTCCTGCCGCAGCCGGCGTGGAAGATCGACAACACGATGGAGATCTACGACAACGAGATCCTCATCGAGGTCGATACGCTCAACGTCGACGCGGCCAGCTTCACGCAGATCGAGGAGGCCGAGGGCGGCGACGTCAAGAAGATGGCGGCCCACAGCCTCGGCATCATCGCCAAGCGCGGCAAGCACCACAATCCCGACACGGGCTCGGGCGGCATGCTGCTCGGCACGGTCAAGGAGATCGGTCCCAAGCTCAAGGACCGTGACCTCAAGGTCGGCGACCGCATCGCGACGCTGGTGTCGCTCTCGCTCACCCCGCTCAAGGTCGACCAGATCATCTCGATCAACAAGGACACCTGCCAGGTCAAGGTCAAGGCCCAGGCGATCCTTTTCGAGACCGGCATCTACGCCAAGATCCCGAGCGACATGGACGAGGCGCTGGCGCTCGCCATCCTCGACGTGGCCGGCGCCCCGGCGCAGGCCGCCAAGCTCAGCAAGCCGGGCCAGACGGTGTTCATCATCGGCGCCGGCGGCAAGAGCGGCCTACTCTGCGCCTACGAGGCCAAGAAGCGCGTCAAGCCGACCGGCAAGGTGATCTGCCTGGTCCACGGCGACGCCGGCAAGAAGCGCCTCGAGAAGTCGGGCTTCGCCGACGTCATCATCCAGGGCTCGGCCACCGACCAGCTCTTCGTCTACAACGAGGTCAGCAAGGCGACCGGTGGCGCGATGGCCGACCTCACGATCAACTGCGTCGACATCCCGAACACCGAGATGGCGTCGGTCCTGGCCACCAAGGACGACGGCATGGTCTACTTCTTCTCCATGGCGACGAGCTTCACGTCGGCCGCCCTGGGCGCCGAGGGCATCGGCGCCGACACGACCATGATCATCGGCAACGGCTACACCAAGGACCACGCCGTGATCTCGCTCGCCGTGGTGCGCGAGAGCCCCATGCTCATGGAGATCTTCAAGGACACCTACGCGACCGGCGCCGGCAACCCGGAGCCCGTCAACATGAAGGCCAGCGACGTAGCGTGAGCTGACCCGCATCACGCAGGTCCCGAAAGGGGCGGGCCGCTACCGCGGCCCGCCCCTTTCTCTTTGGCGCATCGCGGGTCCGCTCACGTGGTCCGTGCGGCCCCGCGCCCGCGCGCATGGGCGCTCCGCAAGTGAGCGCGCTGCCCCTTCGCAGACACTCGTGTTTCACGTGAAACGCGATCACACCGGGCGACGGCGGCTACGCCCGCCCCACTGCGCCGCTCCGCTCACCGGCGACCGCCGTCCAGTACCGCCCGCTCGCGTACCGCCGCGCCGCACGGTCACCGCCGCGCCGCATGGTCACCGCCGCGCCGCATGGTCACCGCCGCGCCGCATGGTCACCGCCGCGCCGCATGGTCACCGCCGCGCCGCCTCGCCACAGGCGCCGCATCGTCCGTTTGCTCGCCGCAGGCTTGCACCCGGCCACCGGGCCGCTTACGCGGCTTAGCCCGCTCGCTACCGTGGTAAAGTGCTCCGCGTGCCGTGACCAACCATGGCCGCCGAGGTAACCGCGCGGGACCACGTTGGCCAGCGGCGGCGCGGCGGTCTAGACTCGCACGGCCGCGGTCTTGCCACCCTCGTCCCGGGAGCGCACGTGAACTCAGACGACGTCCTCGCCGCCCTCTCCACCGTCCAGGACCCAGAACTGCGTCGCAGCGTCGTCGAGCTCGGCATGGTCCGCGACATCGAGGTCACCGACGACGGCCTCGCCGTCCGCCTGGTGCTCACGACCGCGGCCTGCCCGCTGAAGGGCCGCATCCAGGGCGAGGCCGAGCAGGCGCTCGCTGCGATCTCCGGAGGGCGTCGCGTCGAGGTCGTGATGGACGCCATGTCCCCCGAAGAGTGCGACCGGCTCGCCGCCGACCTGAGCGACGACCCCGCCGCCCGCACCCCGTTCGGCCCCGGCTCGGCCACCCGCGTGATCGCCATCGCGAGCGGCAAGGGCGGCGTCGGCAAGTCGACCGTCACGGCGAACGTCGCCGTGGCCCTGGCCATGCACGGCCACGCCGTGGGCCTGATCGACGCCGACGTCTACGGCCCCACTGTCCCGCTCATGTTCGGCATGGCGCACGTAGCCCCCGAGTCGCACGACGGCAAGCTCGTGCCGCCCGAGCGCCACGGCGTGTCGCTCGTCTCGATGGGCTTCTTCCTGCAGGACGACGAGCCGGTCGTCTGGCGCGGGCCCATGCTCGGCCGCGCCATGGAGCAGTTCCTCGGCGACGTGCTCTGGGGCAGCCCCGACTACCTGCTCATCGACCTCCCGCCCGGCACCGGCGACATCGCGCTCACCGTGGCGCAGATGCTGCCCGCCGCCGAGATCGTCGTCGTCACCACACCGCAGGAGGCGGCCGCCAAGATCGCCGCCAAGGCCGCGAAGATGGCCGGCCTGACCGGGCACCGCGTCATCGGGGTGGTCGAGAACATGGCGTACTTCATCTGTCCGTCCTGCGGCGCCAAGCACTACGTGTTCGGACAGGGCGGCGCCTCGGAGATCGCCCGCGCGACCGGCGCGCGCCTCCTCGGCCGCATCCCCCTCGACGAGAGCACGCGCAGCGCCGGCGACGCCGGCGCGCCGCCGGCCCTCGATCCCTCGAGCCCCACCGGCACGGTCTTCCATGAGATCGCGCGACTCATCGACGCCACGCCGCGCGTCGAGCTGAAGTAGCGCCGCACCCCGACCGGGCAGACCGACGCGGCACCGCCACCACCGGCGGGCCTGCACCGGCCGCCGCCCGGCTGGGCCCCCACGGACGATCGCCACGCCCCGTCCGGTTGGGGGTGCGAACCGCCGCGGCATGCCGCCCAGGGCGGGCGTGCCTTTCGCTTCCCCATGTGTAGAATTAGTCAAGTTTTCAGGCGAGGAGCCGACGAGGACTGGTGCAATGGGGAGCACTTCCACGCCGACGACCGAACGGCGCTGGCTGCGGCTCGGTCCGGCGGCCGAGCTGCTCGGGGTCAGCGTCAACACGCTGCGCCGCTGGAGCGACGCCGGGCGGATCGCCTGCTACCGCAGCGCCGGTGGCCACCGCCGCTTCCGGCGGTCCGACATCGAGGCGCTGCTGCGCGAGAACGGCGGCCGCCGCGAGGCTGCCGCGACCGCCGGCGACGAGGTCGAGGCGTCGGCCGTCGCCGCGCTACAGGCCCGCAACCACGACCTCGAGCTCATCGTCGAGGCCGGCGAGGACGTGGCACGCCTGTCCACACGCGACGTGCTCGAGCGGGTCGCCCGCCGTCTGGCGCGCCTGACCCACACGCCGGTCGCCGACATCTACGCCGTCGAGGGCGAGCGCATCCGGGCGCTCGTCAGCTACGACCACGGCAGCTTCGACGGATCGTGGGAGGGCGCGACCCTGGCGTGGCGCGACTTCCCGTGCACCGCCCTCGCCGTCGAGACGCGCGCCATCGCCCTCGCCGCGGACCTCGACGACCCGGTGCTCACTCCCGGCGGCCGGGCGTCGCTCGAGAAGTGGGGCTACCAGTCCCAGCTCAGCGCCCCGCTCGTCGCACGCGACGCCGTGATCGGCGTCCTCGAGCTCTCCGACTACGTGCCGCGCGACTTCCACGAGCATCTCGACCTGATCGAGGGGCTCGCTCAGGTGGCCGGACGGGCGCTCGACACGGCCGTGCTGTTCGACGAGGTCCGCCAGCGCAACGTGATCCTGCACGAGCTCGTGGAGTTCGGCGCGCTCGTGGCCCGCGCCGAAGATCCGACCGAGCTGCTGCGCACCGCCGCGCAGCGCCTGGTCGAGGTGCTCGACGTGGCAGACTGCGACGTGTTCACGCTCGAGGGCGACAGCCTCCTCTCGCGGGTGAGCTACGACCGCAACGGCTTCGACGACGAGGCGGTCGGCCACAGCCTGCGGCTCGACAGCTTCCACGGCGCAAAAGAGGCGATCGAGTCGCAACAGATGCGCATCATCGCCTCGCCCGACGACCCCGCGCTCGACCCCGACGAGCGCGACGTCTTCATGACGTGGGGCTTTCGCAGCAACCTGTCGCTGCCGCTCGTGGTCGACGGCGTCGTCTACGGGCTGCTCGACATCTACGACGACGAGCCCAACGACTACGGGCAGTACCTCGACTTCCTGCAGACCGTCGGACAGCTCCTGGCCGCCGCGCTCGGCAAGACCCGTCTGCTCGACGCCGTCGAGCTCAGCAACCGCGAGCTGCGCGAGCTCGTCGACTCGGGGCTCGAGCTCGGCGCCTCGCTCGAGCTCGACGAGGTGCTGCGCTCGGCCGCGTCACGCATGCGCGAGCTGACCGACGCCGACGAGTGCGAGATCGCCGGCCTCGAGGGCGACGAGCTCGTGGTCCACATCTGCACGGGCCGCGAGCACTCCTGCGAGGAGCGGCGCGGCGAACGCCGGCCGCTCGCCGCCGACTCGGTCGCCGACCGCGCCGTGCAGCGGCGCGAGCCGGTCGCCGTGCGAGACGTCACCGTCGACCCCGACCTCGGACCCGCGGAACGCGCCCGCGCGGTGGCCGCTGGGCGCCGGGCGAGCATCCACCTGCCGCTCGTCGCCCGCGGCGATGTCGTCGGCCTGGTCGCCCTCTACGACCACGCGCCGCGCGAGTTTGCGCAGGTGAGGCTGCTCCACGGCCTCGCCCAGATCGTCGCTCAGGCCATGGTGAACGCCATCCTCTACCGGCAGCTCGACGAGAGCAGCCGGCGCCTTGCCCTGGTGTCCGACGCCAGCCTGCAGCTCTCCGCGACGCTCGAGCTGCCGGACATCCTGCACTCCACGGCCGAACGCCTCTGCGAGGTGACCGGTGTGCCGGCGTGCGACATCCACCTCGTCGCCGGCGACGAGCTCGTCTGCGCGGCGAGCGTCAAGCGCGGCCAGCCGGTCGCCGCCTGGATCGGCAGCACGCACACCCTGGCCGACTGGCCCGCCGTCACCCTGGCGGTGGCGCGCCGCGAGACGGTGCAGCTCGCCTCGCTCGACGACCCGCGGCGCGGCCCCATCGAGATCGCCGAGCTGCGCGCCTACGGCTACCAGGCCGAGCTCGTCGTGCCGCTCGTCGCCAAGGACGGCGTCATCGGGGTCGTCGACCTGCTCGACCCCCGGTCGCGCGACTTCTCGACGGGCACCGTGGCCACGGCCGAGGCGATCTGCCGGGCCTCCGCCCTCGCGATCGACAACGCCAACCTCTTCGAAGCCGTGCAGCTCCGCCGGCGCGAGACCGAGCTGCTCAACGCGATCGCGCGCCGCACCGGGTCGAGCCTCGAGCTCGCCGAGATCGCCGCGGCCACGGTCGACGAGCTGCGCCAGCTCATCGCCTTCGAGCGTGCCGACCTCGCGCTCGCCGGCGACGACCACGACCTCGACCTCATCTACTCGTCCGAGCCGGCAGAACGCCGCGGGACGCGCCAGGCCTCGCCGCAGGAACGCGACGCGCTCGCGGCGATCCGCCGCGAGCGCGTCGCGTTCCACGCCCCCGGCGCCATGCCGCTCCTGCCGTCTGCCGACGGCGAGCACGCCGGGGCGAGCATCGCCCTGCTGCACGACGACCGTCTGATCGGCGTGCTGCTGCTCTCGGGCCCCGACGAGCGGGTCTTCGCCGGTGTCGACCGCCACCTGCTCGAGCGCGTGGGTACGCACCTGTCGCTGGCTATCAACAACGCCCGGCTGTACGACGAGATCAAGCTCCTCCACCTCGGCAACCTCAAGGCCCTCACCTCGGCCCTGAACGCCAAGGACTACTACACCCTCGGCCACGCCGCGCGCGTCGGTGCCTACACGGTGCTGCTCGGGCACGAGCTGGGCTGGACCGACGAGACCACCCGCCAGGTCGAGGAGGCGGCGTACCTGCACGACATCGGCAAGATCGGCGTGCCCGACCGCGTGCTGCTCAAGCCGAGCGGCCTCAACCCGCACGAGTGGGCGCTCATGCGGCAGCACCCGATCTTCTCGGCCGACATCCTGCGGCCGCTCTTCGCCGACGACCTCGTACTCGGCGTGCGCCACCACCACGAGCACTGGGACGGGTCGGGCTACCCGGACGGCCTGGCCGGCGAGGCGATCCCACTCGTGGCGCGCGCGATGTGCGTGGCCGACTCCTACGACGCCATGTCGTTCCGGCGCCCCTACCGCCAGGCGCTGCGCTACCACGAGGCCCTCGCCGAGCTCGACCGCTGCAGCGGCTCGCAGTTCGACCCGGCGATGGTCGACGCCTTCAAGCGTGTGCTCGAGCGGATGCAGGAGCAGCGCTCGCAGGCACGCGAGATCGCCGCTCTTGCGGCCGCGACCGTCGACCCCGCGGCGCACGCCACGCTCGCCGCGTCGCACGACGAAGGAGCGTCCGACTACGCGCGGCTCACCGCAGCGCTGCGCGACGTGCGCGACGAGCACCCCGGCGTGCGTTTCATCACCACGGTGTCCCGCGACGACGAGGGCAAGTGCGCCATCATCCTCGACGCCGAGGAGGACCCGGCCGAGCACTCCACCGCCGGCAGCGCGATCTTCGCCGACGACGAGCTGCTCGAGACGCTCGCCGGCGACTCGCCCGACGTGAACGTGCTCTACATCGACCAGTGGGGCGTCTGGGTGTGCGGTCTCGCCCGGGTGCGCGACGACCAGGGTGGGATCGTGGCGCTGGTCGAGGTCGACGTCGCGCCGGCCGGCGTCAGCGGGCTCGAGCTGCGCGGGCTGCGCAGCGACGTGGCTCAGGCGTTCGCGTCCATGTTCGGCGCGGCGGCGGCACGCCCCGACCGCACCGAGCTCGATGCCATCACCGACGGCCTCACGGGCCTGTACAACCACCGCTACCTGCACGAGCGCCTCGCCGAAGAGGTCGCCCGCGCCGGCGATCTCGGACAGTCGGCGTCGCTGCTGTTCTGCGGCCTCGACCGCTTCACCGAGTTCAACGAGCGGCACGGTCACCACATGGGCGACGACGCCCTGCGCGCCGTCGCGCGCGTGATCGACGGCTGCATCAGGCACGTCGATCTGGCCGCGCGGTTCGGCGGCGAGGAGTTCGCGGTCATCCTGATCGACACCGACGCCGAAGCCGCCGTCGAGGTCGCCGACCGCCTGCGCCGCGAGGTCGCCGCCGCGCCGCTGCTACCCGGTCAGGACGCGCCGCTCACCATGAGCATCGGCCTGGCGACCTACCCGGCCGACGCGAACCGCAAGGACGAGCTGATCGACAAGGCGCGCTGGGCGATGCACGTGGCCAAGCGCGCGGGTCGCGACCGCGTGGCGCGCTTCTCACCGGGGGAGAGCGCCGAGGCGGGTGAGGGCGCCGCCGGAGTGGGCGAAACCTGACCGGGTGCAGATGCGGCGAGGCGCGACGGCCGGCCCCCCCGGACCGGACGCCGCGCCCCAGCGGCGGGTCGCCTCAGACGACGAGGAACGACGTGAGGTAGTCGCCGATCTCGCGGTCCTCGGCCCCGATCTCGAGCGTCGTGAGCAGACGGCACAGGCTCTCGTTGTCGTCGACGAGCAGCGCCCCGAGGTGGTGGTACCGGTCGAGCATGCGGTCGACGACCTCGGCCTTCTCCTTACGCGTCATCGTCGTCCTCCCCTCGATGGCCTGCATGTCGACCCCTTTCGCTGCTTCGAGAGCTGACATCGCCAGGCCCCGGCGGGGCTGAGATAGGACGCCTGTCTATGTCGCCAGGCTGGCAACGCCCGGCGGCCCGGACGGGCGCCTGTGACGAGCCTGAGAGAGCTCGGGGCGGGCCTCGATCGGGGGTGTGAAACCGTCGCCCCACGAGGCGACGAAAACGGCCACGGGGAGCCTGCGGCGTCGCCTCGCCAGGCTACGGGGGCGGCCGGCGCGACGAGCGCGCCGGCCGGGGCGCGGCGCACGGGCGGACGGTCGTCAGGGGCGCTGCAGGGCGATGCCGGCGATCACCTCGAGCGCCGCACGCGCGGCGAGCTGGCCGAGGTGGCCCTGCAGGTCGTAGCGCGGGGCGAGCCCGCAGACGTCGAAGCCCGCCACCGGCCCGCGCGTGAGCAGGCGCAGCGCGCGCAGCAACTCGCGGGCCGACAGGCCGCCGGGGTCGGGGTGTTTCTGGCCGCCGCAGGCCGGATCGACGACGTCGACGTCGAGCGACACGTACATCGCCTCGGTGCCGGTCGTGGCGGCCTCGAGGGCCTCCTGCGCCACCGCCACGATGCCGAGCTCGTCGACGTCGGCCATCGTGTAATAGCGCGTGCCGAGCTCGTCGGCGACGACCCGGTCGGCGAGCGAGCCGCGACCGCCGCGCAGGCCGATCTGCACGAAGTTGGCCGGCTCGACGATGCCCAGCTCGAAGGCCCGGGCCCACTGCGAGCCGGCCTCGTACTTGGGCTCGTAGGCCAAGTCGAAGTGGGCGTCGAAGACGACGATGCCGAGCTTGCCGTTGAGCTTGCCGGCGAGCACCTGCAGCACCGGGATGGGGATCGAGTGATCGCCGCCCAGCACGATCGGCACGGCGCCGGCCGCGAGGATGTCGGCCAGCCTGTCGTGGGCCCGCAGGAAGGTCGCCTCGACGTCGTCGACTACGGCGACGACGTCGCCGTAGTCGACGAGCCGCAGGTGGTCGAGGACGACGAGGTCGGGGTCAGATTCCGGCAGGTAGCCGTGGCCGTGGCGCAGCGAGTAGAAGATCGACTGACGGCGGATCGCGTCGGGCCCGGCGTCGGCGCCGCTGCGGTAGTAGATCGAGCCATCGGGCGCCGGCGCGCAGCCGGGCGGTCCGAACGTCACGGGATCGAGCCGCGCGACGCCCTCGAACGGAATGCCAAGCACCGCCGCGCCGGCGCCCTGCAGGTCGGCGACGACGCGGGCCGCCGGCGCCTCGGCGAAGGTCGGCACGTCGCCGTGCAGGATGGGGGCCACGACCCGCGCGGCGCCGGCGCGCGGCGCCGCCTTGGCGGCGCCGCCCTCGAACGCCTCGCGCACCTTGCTCGGATCCATCGGTCCTGCTTTCTCCCGCCGGCTCGCCGGCGATCGCTCGTCGTCCGCGCATATGGTTCGCGCTCGACGCCGCGACACCCTGCCCCGGGGCGCAAGAGCCTGGCCCGATCAGAGCCGCAGCGAAGCCGGGCGCGCCTATGCGACGGCGGCGCAGCCGCTCGCCGCTCGTGCACGCCCAGCCGCGGCCGGCGAGCGGCCCCGACTTGCCGATTCCGCGCGAATCGGGTACAAACGTGGTTTGCGCGACGTGCCGCAGGGCGGCCGGCCGATCTTTGCGTGGGGCATTAGCTCAGCTGGGAGAGCGCCTGGATCGCACCCAGGAGGTCAGCGGTTCGATTCCGCTATGCTCCACCACCCACGTCCCCACCGGCGTCGCTGGGGTATTGCGATAGTCACCGCGGCGAACACTTTCGACCTGCCATTTCGCCCCCCCCTGTTGGTGACCATCGTGTGCCCGTGGCTGGGTGAACGTCTGCCCGCCCCTAGCCTCTCATCCGCTTCCAAGCCCTGCGTCCAGCGCGGAGTCCGGAAACCAGTGTCTCGGAGCCCGGATGGCGAAGTGATAGCGTGAGTAGCATGGGCACGACGTCAAGCGTCATTTGGAGGCGACTTCGTCGACCAGCCAGTCTTTTGACTGCGGTCGGGCTCCTCATGCTTGCAGGTTGTGGAAGTGGGGGGATTGTTGGCTCCTCTCAGTGGCGATCCCTTACCACCCCCGGTCTATCGAGCTTTGCCTTCAGCGACGCTAGCCACGGCTTTGGCGTCTCCGGGCCTGCCTTTGGCGGCGTGATGGCGACCAGCGACGGCAGCAAGGACTGGCAGCCGTGTACCGGTCGCGTGCTGTCGAGCGCCTCTCCCCTGCCGGCGACGATCGACCAACTGCCGCTGCCCGTGCAGGTCGTCTGCGCCGGGCAGGCCGTCTTTGTGGCCTACGACGACAGCGACCCGTTCGGTAGCGGCGGTAGCGGGGACTCGCAGCCGGCTTCGGCGCGATCCGGCGTCCTCGAAAGCACCGATGGCGGGGCGAGCTGGCGCAACTACCTGACGCTGCCGGCGCAAGCTGACACGATCCGCTATCTGGCCGCCTCCGACGCGACTCACCTCTGGGCGCTGTGTGGCTCAAATCCACCAGGCAATCCCCCGCTGCCGACCAGGGAGGCTACCTACGTGCTGAAGACGAGCGACGGCGGGCTGCACTGGACGCGCCTCAAGGTCGCCATCGGTTCGCCTGGCCTTCCGGGCATGCTCGGACCGCCCCTTCTGTTCACGGACGACGAACACGGCTGGTCGACCTGGGATCAGACCTCAGCGCCACTTCTGCGTGTGACAAGCGACGGCGGGTCGAGTTGGGCCGAGCCGTCCCAGGTCTACGACGCGAGCATGGGCTTCTTCGCCCTCGACCGTCTGCACGCCTGGGATGCCACAGGCACGTCGAGGCAGCCAGGCTGGACGAGTGGCCTCTACGAAACGAGCGACGGGGGCAGAAGCTGGGTGCCGGTCCCGGCGTTCGATCACATCGCGCTCGCCGCCGTCTACTTCGCCAACCTCGACGACGGCTGGGTCGTGGCGGCTGGGTCGGGCAAAGCCGGCACCAAGGGCATCTATGCGACCGCCGACGGCGGTCGGCACTGGCGTCGGGAGCTTACTCCCAGCGCATCCGACCAAGCGTGGAAACTGATGGGTTGGCAGTTCTGCCGCGCAGGCGACGCTCTCTTCGTGGGTTGCCAGGCCGCGATGTTCTCTCGGCAGCTGCAGTTAGGGGCGCATTAGCGCGACGAGGGCAGACCAGTGAACCTGCGAGATGAGCTAGCTGCAGCATGCGAAGCCGGCAATCTCCTCTCGTTTTCGAGCGGTCAAGGGGCCTCGGACTAAATCGCTCACATCAAGAGTCACTTGGGACCGGAGTCGGCGGCATAGCGAGTTCGTAACGTCGCGATCACCTCTTGCCTTGAGGACGCCTCTTCAAGCTTGAGCTTGTTGTCAATGGTCATGGACGTGATGCCGCATATCTCCGCCCAGGGGAGGCCGAAGCTCTCCTCTTCGGTCGGGCACTCGAACTTGCATTGATCCGCGGGGTCGCCGTTGATGATGCGCAAGAACGACGTGACGTTCCCTATTGACATGGCCAACAGGCTTAGCCCGTGTATCAAGTTGAGGGGCATCCAGTTCTGAGCGATGCGCTTCGGCTGGAAGTGAAGGCGATCCTGCGTGAGCGACTCCAAGGCGAAGTATGTTGAGCCGAACTCACTGCCGCCGAGCGAGTGCATCGCTTCGGGCGGAGCCGGTACGTTCGGCGCACTCTGGGGACCGATCGCGGCTGTAAAGCCACCAAGGGTCGGACGCGTCCAGAACGCCAATAGTGAAGGCAGCAACCCCGCCCGACCCATAACTGAACTTACAGTCGTTTCGCTTTGCCCAATCGACCGGAGTTGGAGTGTTCACTTTTCGGCCGGACGCTTTACCCCCCACCGGCGTCGCTCGGGGCTCAGGCGATCCCGGCGCGCACCTCGGCGTCGCGCAGCACCGCGTCGACCTGGTCGGCCACGTCGCCGGGCAGCGGCTCGGGATGGTGCTCCTCGAGGATCTGCACGGCGGCCTCCTTGGCGGCCGCGTAGGCGTCCTTGCCGCCCATCGCCTTCCAGTCCTCGCGCACCCGGCGGTCCATGAAGCGCGGCGTGGAGAGGTCGCGCATGTGCCGCAGCGTCGAGTCGAGCGACAGGTAGTCGCCGAACGACCCGACCGCGTGGATGTCGGCCAGGTCGAGGTTCTCGTCGCTCACCGGGATGCCCTGCACGGTGTGCTTGATCATGCGCGCCATGTCGTTGTCGAGCACGTACTGGGCGTAATCGAAGGTGACTCCCGACTCGGTCATCCCCGCCCCGTAGATCAGGTTGGCCCCTGCCAACGCTGCCATGAGGGCGGTCAGTGTCTTCTCGTGACCGGCCTGGATGTCACTGAGCTTGGAGTCTGCCTACAACCCCGCCACGAAGCTCGGCAGCAGATAGCGCTGGGCGAGCTCCGCGACGCCGGCACTGAGCAGCCCGAGCTCGGGCGAGCCGACCGACGCCGCGGCCAGGCGCAGGTCGATCGCCGTCGTGGACGAGCCGTAGATGCTGGGCGCGCCGCGCTCGGTGAGCTGCGCCAGGGTGATGCTGGCCAGCACCTCGCAGTTGTGCGTGACGAGCGTGCCGGCCAGGGTGACCGGCGAGGAGGCGCCCGACATCGCCATGGAGATCACGTTGTTGGGAATACCGTGGCGGGCCGCACCCATGATCACCTCGGCGGCGTCGCGGGTGATCTTGAGCGGGCTCACCGGACACTCGCAGAAGTAGACGAGCGGCCGCTCGCGCAGGGCGTCCTCGCCACCGGCGACGGCCGCGCCCATGCGCACGATGGCGTCGACGTCGTAGGTCGACAGGGCGCCGGTGCCGACGCACTTGGTCGTGTTCTTGAGGGCGACCGCGGTGTCGCGCACGGCGAGCGTCTCCTCGGGCCCGTCGCGCCCCTCGACCGCGTGCTCGTAGGTGTCGATCTCGCTCAGGTAGTCGGTCATGCGCGCCAGGTCGGCGACGTCCTGCACGGTCGAGTGGCGGTACTCGTCGGTGCGCGGGTCGATCACCATGATGCCGGCACTGAAGTTGGTGAAGCCGACACGGCCACCCTCGAGCACCACGTCGTTCTCGGGCACACGGCCGCAGAGCCGCACCGTGCTCGGCGCCGAGCGGATCGCGTCTTCGACGATGTACGGCGGGATCTTGACGATGTGCGCCTCGCGATCGACCCGGCAGCCGCCGTCGCAGAAGACGTCGAGCGCCTCGTCGCTCTCGACGAACACGCCGGTGCGCTCGAGCACCTCGAGCGTCGCGCGGTGGATGTCGTCGAGGTCGGCGTCGGTGAAGACCTCGAGGCGCAGGGCGGCGTTGCGCCTCACCCCGGCCTGCAGGTTCCGTTTCACTGGGCCCACTCCTTTCGCTCCAAGCTTCGGCTCGTCGCCGCCGGGCCCCGCCCGGGCGGACGGCGTCGTCCGCCCGGCCGGCTCGCTCTGCCCGTAGCACAGCGACGGATGCCGCACAGTCGATGGTACTTGAGAAGAACGCCGAGGACATCCTGCCGCCGTCGCCAGGCACGCATCGCTCCCGAACGACGCGGCGAGCCGCGTGCGGCGGCTCGCCGGGCGTGAGGTCGAGCGCGAGATGTTTGCCATGGCAAGCATCTGGCCATCCCTCTTGACGACAAGGTCACGATCACCCGCCCGAGGAGGACCTCATGGACGTCACGATCATCGGCGCCGGCAACATGGCCCGCGGCATCGCCACGCGCGCGCTCGCCGGCGGCAGCACCGTCACCCTGCTCGACCGCGACCCGGCCAAGGCGAGCACGCTCGCCGGCGAGCTCGGCGGAACCACCCGGGCCGGCGCCTACGGCGACCGGCTCGCGGGCGACGCCGTCGTGCTGGCGGTGCCTTATCCCGCCCTCGGCGACGTGCTCGGCGGGTACGGCGGCGAGCTGGCCGGCCGTATCGTGATCGACATCACGAACCCTCTCGACTTCGGCACCTCCGAGCCGATCCACCCCGCGGCCGGCTCGGCGGCTCAGGAGATCGCCGCGGCGCAGCCGCCGGCGAGGGTCGTCAAGGCCTTCAACACGACCTTCGCCGGCACGCTGGTGAGCGGTGTCGTCGCCGGCCAGCCGCTCGACGTGTTCCTCGCCGGCGACGACGAGCAGGCCAAGGCCGCCGTCGCCGCTCTCGTGGAGGCCGGTGGCCTGCGCGCCATCGATGCCGGGCCGCTGCGCCGGGCCCGCGAGCTCGAGGCGCTCGGCTACCTGCACATCGCGCTGCAGCAGCAGCTCCAGACCGGCTTTGCGAGCGCCGTCAGGGTCTTGGCTTGACGATGAGCCGCCGACCCGGGTCCGGGCCGCCGGACGCCGCGAGGCGTCCGCCCGGCGGCCCCGACCCGATGGCCACCGTCGTTGCGCGTGCCCGTTTCATGATGGGAGAGCGGGCCGGCGACTGGCCGCCCGAGCGCGCGACCGCCTGGGAGGGTCTGCTCGAGCTGGCCGGTCGTCTGCGCCGCGAAGCTGAGCGCGAGCTCGCTGCCTACGGCGACCTCAGCGTGAGCATGCTGGGCCTGATGGGGCGCCTGGCCGCGGCCGACGACCGAACGCTGCGCCAGACGGCCCTCGCCGCCGCCATGAGCCTGAGCATGGGGCGCGTCTCGCGCATCGTCGACAAGCTCGAGCAGCACGGCTATGTCACCCGCGCGCCGTGCCCCCGTGACGGCCGCGCCACGAACGTCACGCTGACGGCGGCCGGCGCGCGCGCCACCGCCGGCGCCCAGGACGCCCTGCGCGACTTCGTCGAAAGCGCGTTCTTCGCGGCCCAGACCGACGACGAGGTCGCGGTGCTCGCCGCCGTCTTCGCGCGCCTTGTCGGCACGCTGCGCGAACGCGAAGCTGAGCGCCGCCGCTGAGTGGTCCCGCGGCTGCCCCGGCACCCGGCCGGGCCGGCCGGCCGCCGCACGAGCGGCCGCCCGAGCGGCCGCCCGAGCGGCCGCGGCGGCCGATGCTATCCTAGCGGCGGCCAGCCGAACGGACGAAGGAGCGCGCGCTCGTGGAGACGGTGCCCTGCCTGCTGTGCGGTCGCGCCGACCCCGGGCTCGTGCGCAGCGCGCCCGACCGGCTCGCCGCGGCCCTGCACGCCGGCCCACAGGACAGCTTCGCCGTCGTGCGCTGCCGCGGCTGCGGCCTAGCCCCACGCCGGCCGAGATCGGCGCCTACTACCCCGACGACTACCACACGGCGCGCGACGGCGCCGGCTTCGTGCAACGCTTCGAGGACGCCTGGCGGCGGCGCCAGTTCGCCGAGGTCGCGGACTGGCTGGCCGGCCTGCGGCCGGCTCGCGGGCGCCTGCTCGACGTGGGCTGCGGCAGCGGCGAGCTGCTCGAGGCGCTGCGCGCCGACGGCTGGCGCGTGAGCGGCGTGGAGCCGTCGGCGCGCGGCGCCGAGATCGCTCGCTCGCAACGCGCACTCGACGTGCGGGCCGCGACCTTCGAGGCCGCCGACCTACCCGAGCGGACGTTCGACGTGGTCGTCTTCGCGGCCGCCCTCGAGCACTTTCACGACCCGCTCTTCGCCCTCACGCGAGCGCACGACCTGCTCGCCCCGGGCGGCCTCGTGGCCGTGCTGTTCCTGCCGCGCCTCGACGCGCCCCAGGCGCGGCTGTTCGGAGCGCGCTGGATCGGCCTCGACCTGCCCCGTCACCTCTACCATTTCGAGCCGCGCAGCTTCGCAGAGACGGCGCGGCGCGCGGGCCTTTCGATCGTCGCCACCGAAGCGTACTCGCAGCGCCACAGCGCGGCTTTCTGGACGGTGTCACTGTTCCCGGGCCTGCAGAAGCAGCGGCTCAACCTGACGGCGAGGCGCGCGCCCGGGCGGGCGGCGGCCGGCAAGGCCGCCTTCGCGGCCCTGACGGCCGCCGCCCGCCCCCTCGCGCGCCTCGAGGCCGCGCTCGGTCTGGAGCCCCAGCGCTCGTACTTTCTCGAGGCCGGCGCCGGCGCGCGTCGCCGGGCCTCCGCGGACGCTGCGACCCGGCGCCGCCCTTGAGACCTCAGGAGGGCGCGCCCTCGGCGCCGTCGTCGATGCCGACGTCGGTGAGCTGGATCATGAGCTCGTGCGGGTCGTAGCTTGCCTGCCGTGAGCCGCAGGCGGGGCAGGTCGGCTCGGCCGTATCGGCCGTGAAGGCCTGCCCGCAGGCGAGACACGTGGCCGCGACCGGCGCCGTCGCGAAGTGCAGGGCGGCCCCCTTCAGCAGCTCGTCGTCGTCGGTCAGCATCTCGTAGTACATCTCGATCGAGTCCGGCTGGAAGTCGGCCGCCGGCGTGATCGTCAGGAACAGGTCGGTCACCCGCGCCGCCCCGGCCTGCCGGGCGGCCTCGCGGGCGCGGTCGACGATGCCCTGGGTGATGCCGAGCTCGTGCACGCGTGCCTCCTCTGCCGGTCTGACCGTCCCGCCGCCGGCGGGCCCGTTAGTTGTACCCGCCCGACAGGGCCGCGTCGAGCGCCGGCGCCGCGCGCCCCGGGCGGCGGCCCTCACCGCCGGGCAGGGGCCTCGCCGCTGGACGCCCCGTCCCGCACGGTGAACGCGGCTTGGACCGCGGGCAGTTGGCGCGGCGGCGGCCGTCTGAAAGAATCCTTGATCACACCACTCTGGTGCCCCGTCTCTTCCCACGGAGGCGGTCCAAGGATCCGGTCTCACGCACATCTCCGGCGCCGTCGTCGCCGCCGGGGCAGGGGCCGAGAGGAGGGATAGCATGAAGGTTCTCATCGTGGGAGCAGGCATGCAGGGCCAGGTCCTCACCTGGAACCTCGGACGCAACCCGGCCGTCTCCGAGATCGTCGTCGCCGACTACGACGAGGCCCGGGCGCGCTTCGTGGCCGGCCAGGTGGGCAACGGCAAGGCGAAGGCGGCCTTCATCGACGCCTCCGACGCAGACGCCGTCGCCAAGGCCGCCGAGGGCGCCAAGCTGCTCGTCAACGCGGTCGTGCCGACGTTCAACATGGCCCTTCTGCACGCCTGCCTCAAGGCCGGCGTGGACTACCTCGACATGGCCTCGGGGCAGACGCCCACCCAGACGATCGACGAGGCCTGGCTCGAGCAGTCGGCGCTCGACCCCGAGTTCCGCAAGGCCGGCCTCACGGCACTGCAGAGCTGCGGCATGGACCCGGGCGTCACCAACACCTTCGCGGCCAACGGCTACGAGGACCTCGACAAGTGCTTCGAGATCCGCATCAAGGACTACGCCCTGTTCGACTCGCCCGTGCCGCTTCAGGTGTGGTCGCAGGAGACCTACTACACCGACTGCGCCCAGCCGCCGCTGCTCTACGAGGACGGCGAGTTCAAGCGCGTCGAGATCTTCGGCCGCAAGGAGTTCTACCAGTTCCCCGAGCCGTTCGGCCTGGGGCCGTGCATCTGCCACGACCACGAAGAGGTCACCACGCTGCCGCGCCTGCTGCCCAAGAAGTTCGGCGACAAGGGCCTGCGCTACGTCGACTTCAAGATGGGCACCGAAGAGGCCGCGATCGACGCCGACGCCGCCTTCGTCGGCTCGGGCATGACGAGCAAGGAGCCGGTGACGCTCAAGAACGGCAACAAGGTGCGGCCGATCGACGTCTACGTCGCGACGCTCGCCCCCAACCCACCGGCCGACGAGCTCGCCAGGCTGGCGCTGTCGGGCCAGATCTTCGACGTCGGCGTGCAGCTCGTCGACTGCGTCGGCGAGAAGGACGGCAAGCCTGCGACCATCAACCACACCGTCATCGGCCCCGACATCAAGCGCGTCAACGAGCTGATCCCGGGCGCCACGTCGGTGTCGTACGGCACCTCGACGCCGGCCGCGATCTACGCCGAGATGATCGTCGAGGGCAAGATCGCCCAGCCGGGCGTCATCGCCCCTGAGCTGCTCGACCGCGCCGCCCGCGACTTCTTCATCGCCGAGATGGGCCGTCGCGAGATGCCGGTGACCAGGCGGGTCGAGACGCGCATCAACTAGGCGAAGGTGTGCCGGCCGGGCGCCGGGCGCACGTCGTCGGACAGACGCGGACGGGGTGGGGGAGCCTGCAGGCTCCCCCACCCCGTCCGCGTCTTCGGCCGGCCCCGGCCCAGACCAGAGCCGCGGTCAGCGCACCGCCTTGCTCAGCACGTCGAAGCGACGCTCCACCCGCATGCCGACGCGCTCGTAGAGCGCCACCGCGCCGGTCGCGTTCTGGGCGTCGACGTACAGGCGCACGGGCGTCACGCCGCGCCGCGCGAACGTGCGGAGCTGAGCGGTGAGCAGCGCCCGGCCGAGGCCACGCCGGCGCCACGGCTTGCGTACCGCGAGGCCGTTCACCATGCCTCCGTCATCGGCCGCCGACCCCGAGGCATAGCCCGCCACCTCGGGGCCGTCCCAGGCGACCAGCCAGAGGTCGGGGTCGATGCCGGGCTGATCGATGAAGCGCCGGCGCCAGTCCTCGATCGGCTTCGCCTCGAACATGAAGTGCTCGGCGAAGGCGTCCTGGTCGGCCGCGTACACCGCCGGCTCGTCGCAGTCGCGCCGTAGCGGGCGCGCCTCGATGCCGGCCGGCCAGACCGGGGCGGGCGGCTCCGCGCGCAGATCGATCCGCATCTCGTACGACTGGCGCACGGCGGTGTAGCCACGGGCGAGCATGCGGCGGTGGCCCTCGGTGCCGGGGCCGGCCCAGACGAGGACGGCGGCCGGCGAGTCGGACGGCAGGGTCGCGGTCAGCTCGGCGGCGCGCTCCTCGATCCGGTCGAGGAGCACGTCCGAGACGCCGCGGCCGACGTGGTCGGGATGCACGTAGTGGTCGACGAGGATCTCCCCGGAGGCGCGCGGACGCCAGACGAACGCCAGGCCGGCGAGTGGCGCGGCGGCGCCGGGCGCGGCGCTGACGAGCCAGGCGCCGCGCTCGAGGTCGACGTGCGGGTCGGCGAAGTCGACCTCGAGCCGGTTGTCGTGGCGCCGCGGCTCGCCGCACTCTGCCGTCTCGATCTCGTCGAGCAGGCGCTGCCCGGCCTCGATGTCGGCGAGTGTCGCGGGACGGACCTCGTAGCCTGCCGGGAGGGGGGTCATCGGCGCGCTCGACGCGCCGTGGCCGCCGCGACGGCCCGGCGACAGAGCGCGGTCACGGCGCTACCGCGCGCCCGCTCTGCGGCGCGGCTGCTTCCACTGGCCCGGCTGCAGCGGGCCGGGGTCGGGCCGCACCGGCCTGCCCGCCGCGCGCGGCAGGTACAGGGCGCCGGCGGTCGCGTCGACCTCGACCTCGTCTTCGCCGAGCGCCGCGAAGAGCGAGACGAGGCCGACCGCGTCGTGACGACCGCCGAGCTCGTCGGCGGTGAGCGTGTGGTTGTCTTGCAGGCGACACCAGGTGTCGCGCACGCGCTCCCAGGTGTAATCGGCCCGCTCGCCGCGCACCTGCAGCACGAGGCGGTCGCCGGCGCTCACCACGCGACCGGCGCCCTCCCAGAGGACGAGCTCGAAATGGGTGAGCTTGCCCTGCTGCAGGCGCCACTTCATGGTTTCGGCTGAGATCATCGGTCCTCCCGTGGCCATCGGCCGGTGCCCTCGTAGCATATCGCCTGGCGGCCGCTTGCGCGCCGGCCCAGCCGGCTCGGTACCGCTTGCGCCCGAGCCCGCCGGCTCGGGGTCCGTTACGTCGCCGGGCGGCGCTGCACCAGGCCGACGCCGTCGCCGAGCGGCAGCAGGACGTAGTCGAGGCCGGGGTCGCCGGCGAGCCGCTCGTTCAGGGCGCGCGCGGTGTCGACCGACGTCTGCTTCCAGTGCCCGCGACCCCGGCCCACCGCGACATCGCCGTCCATGAGCAGGTTGTCGACGACGACCAGCCCGGTCTTGCGCAGGCGCTCGAGGGCGAGATCGAGGTAGCCCGGATAGCCCGACTTGTCGGCGTCGATGAAGACCACGTCGAAGATCTCGCGCAGGCCGGGCAGGGTGTCGTGCGCGTCGCCCAGCAGGATCTCGACCCGCTTGCCGGCGGGGTCGCGGTCCAGGTACGACCGCGCCACCGAGGCCATGTGCATGTCGCGCTCCAGCGAGACGACCTTGCCGTACGACGGCAGGGCCCGCGCGATGTGCAGCGCCGAGTAGCCGATGGCGAGGCCGATCTCGAGCACGAAGCGCGCCCCGGCGGCTCGCGCCAGCATGCCAAGCAGCTCGGCGGTCTCGCGTGAGGCGATCGGCACCTCGTGCTCGGCGGCGAAGGCCTCCATCTCGGCGACCAGCGGGTCGGCCGGCCGGCGCAACTCGAGCAGGTAGTCACTGGTGGTCGTATCGAGGATCATCGCACCGTCCGTCGCAGCAGGCGGCCGCCCTCCCGGCACGCCGCGGTTCCATGGTCTCCTGTTCATTCTATGGTACCCTGAGCCGCCGCCCGCTCCCCGTCGGCCCCCGAGGGCCGGCGCCGACGGCCGCCACAGACCGACACGCGAGGACCATGGACGCAAGCGCGCACCGACCCGTCGAAGACGAGCAGACGCTCGCCCGGATCGACCTTCACTGCCACTCGCGCTACTCCTCACGCTCCGACCTGTATCTGGCGCGCAACTTCGGCGTGCGCGAGTGCTTCACCGATCCCCATCTGGTCTACCGCGAGGCCAAGGCGCGCGGCATGACACACGTCACGCTGACCGACCACGACTCGATCAGCGGCGCGCTCGAGCTCACCGACTACCCCGACTTCACGATCGGCGAAGAGGTCAGCGCCTACTTTCCGACCGAAGCCATCCACGTGCACGTGCTCGTGTGGGGCCTGGACGCGGCCCAGCACCAGACGATCGCGGAGCTGCGCTTCAACCTGTTCGAGCTCGTCGACTACCTGCGCGGCGAGGGCCTCACGCACGCCCTCGCCCACCCCATGTCGGTGGTCTCCGACCTGCGGGTCGAGCACTACGAGCAGCTCCTGCTGCTGTTCTCGCTGTGGGAGACGCGCAACGGTAGCTCGACCAAGCTCGAGAACCAGATGAGCGCCGAGCTCGCAGCCGCCGCGCCGGCACTGATCCCTCGGTTCGCCGAGAAGTACGGGCGCGAGCCGGTGGCCACGACCATCCGCACCGTCGCCGGCTCCGACGACCACGGCGGCCTCGACATCGGCGGCACGTACACCCAGATCCGGCTGGGCACCGGCGAGACCGAGCCCTTCACGGCCCTGCAGCGTCGCAAGGCCGTGCTGCGTGGCGTGCAGGGCTCGACCGCCAAGACGGCCCACACGGCCATCAGCCTCATCGTCCAGGGCGGCGACAACGACAGCCGCAACTGGCTGGCGCGCGGCGTCGTGCGCCTCGGCATGCGTTCGAGCCTGCCCTGGACACTCCTCGAAGGCCAGCGCAGCCGGCAGCTCGCCGGACGCGTCGTCGGACTCGCGATCGATCCTCCGTGGCGGCGCGAGAAGACGCTGCGCAAGGCGGCGGCGAGCGGTGTCTCCGAGGTCATCCGCAGCGGCGCCCTGATCGAGGGCGGGCCGCGCCACGAGCGTCTCGCCGCGATCGCCGAGGCGACCTGGGAGCGCACGGTGCGGCAGAGCCTCAAGGAGCTGCACGGCAAGAAGGGCTTCGCCCGCGAAGCGCTCGAGACCTGGAAGACGCTCGCCCTGGCGCAGACCGTCGTCGGGCCCTATCTGCTCGCGGCGACCTCGCTCGCCCGTCAGCGCATCCACGCCCGCGACGTGCACCGCCAGCTCGCCGAGGCGGGTCTGCTCGAGCCCTGGCCGGCGCCGAGCGAGCCCCACGTGGCGATGTTCACCGACACGATCGAGGAGATCAACGGCGTGGCCGCGGTGCTGCAGCCGCTCGTCGCCTTCGCCGCCGCGCAGGACTGGCCCTTCACGATGGTCTCGTGCGGGGCGGAGCGCTCGAGCCGCCCGAAGCACGAGGTCTTCCGCGCCCTCGACCGCTTCGGCTTCGACGTCTACGAGGAGTTCCCGCTCTTCGTGCCGCCCGTGCTGCAGCTCCTGCACTGGTGCGAGACGAGCCGGGTCGACGTGGTCCACGCGGCCACGCCCGGCCCGATGGGCATGGTCGCCGTCCTGCTCGCCCGCACCCTGGGCCTGCCGCTCGTCGCGTCGTACCACACCGACCTGCCGAGGCTCGGCTACTTCCTGACGTCCGACCACGTGGTACGCGAATCGCTCTGGACCTACGTGCGCGGCTTCTACAACCAGGCGCAGATCGTCTTCTGCCCGTCGCGCGCCGTGCAGGACGACCTCACCGCGCACGGCGTGCGCACCCGCTTCGCCAACCTGGACCAGGCGATCGACAGCACGCGGTTCATGCCCGGCCGGCGCAACGACGAGGTGCGGCGCGTGCTGGGCGGCGGTCGCAAGGTCGTGCTGTGGGTCGGGCGCATGTCGCCCGAGAAGGGGCTCGACTTCCTCGCCGTGGCCTACGACCAGCTCCGCCGCAAGCGCGACGACGTGCAGCTCGTGCTGGTCGGCGACGGCCCCTACCGCGAGCAGCTCGCCGAGCTGCTGCCCGGCGCCTCGTTCCTCGGCTATCGCACCGGCGACGAGCTCGCCACGATCTACGCCTCGGCCGACGTCTTCGTCTTTCCCGGGCGCGCCGAGACGTTCGGCCAGGTCCTGCTCGAGGCGGCGGCGTCGGGCCTGCCGGCCGTGGTCACGACCGGCATCGGTGTCGACGAGAACGTCGCGCGCGACGAGACGGCCCTGGTCGTACCGCCTGGCGACGCGGTCGGCTTCGTCGCGGCCCTCGACCGCCTGCTCGACGACGAGGCGCTGCGGCAGAAGATGGGCCTCCTCGCTCGCGAGCGGGCTCTCCAGCGGAGCTGGCCGGCCACGTTCAGCCACATGCGCGAGGTCTACCGCTCGATCGAGCTCTGACGGGGCCGACCGTGCCGGCGCTGTTCCTGCTCGCCCACCACGACGACGAGGTGTTCTGCGCGGGACGGCTGCGATCGGCGCTCACGGGGGGCGCCGACGTGCGCCTGCTGTGGGCGACGGCGGGCGGGCTTGCGCCCGCCCGCCGTCGCATCGCCGAGGGCGCCCGCGCCCTGCGCGCGCTGGGCCTGCCGCCCGGCGCCGGCCGCGACCTCGCCCTGCCCGACCAGCACGCCGCCGAGCACGTCGACGCCATCGCGGCCGCGCTCGTGCTGCTCATCGACCAGGCGGCGGGCGGCCACCACGGCGACCAGGCGCAGGGTCGCGACGCGCAGCAGGGCGCCACGACGGGCGTCGCCGGCGACTCGCTCACGGTCTACGTCGCGGCCTACGAGGGCGGCCACCCCGATCACGACGCGGTCAACGCGGCGGCCGCGCTGGCGGCCCACCGCCGGCCGGGCCTGCGCGTCGTCGAGTACCCGCTCTACCGGCGCGGGGCGTTCGGCCTCACCGTCCAGGCGCCGACGCCCGCGGCCGGCACGTCGCCGGCGCGCTACGAGGTCCTGCCGCTGAGCGCGGCCGACCGCGCCCTGCGCCGCGCCCTCGCGCGCGCCAACGCAAGCCAGCTCGCGCCCTCGCTCGTGCCGCTGCTCGCTCTGGCGCGGCTGGCCGGCAGGGGGCGGGCCGAGCCGGCCCGCCCCCTGCCGGCCCACGACTACACGCGCCCGCCGCACAACGGCCGCCTGCTCTACGAGCTCTACACGCCCTGGCGCTTCGCGCACTGGAGAGCGGCTCTGCCGCGCGCGGTCGTCGACGTAGCGGACCCGCCGACGCCGAGCGCTCGCTAGAGGCGTCGGGCCAAGCGCCGCCGCGGGGATGTCGGCGGCGGCGGGGGTGATCCGGGCGAGCGATCCTGTGGGGTGTGCGGCGGCCGGAGCGGTCGTCAGGACCGGGGCACGAAGCCCATGCGGTCGCGCACCTTGCGCATGGTGCGCGCCGCGATGGCTTCGGCGCGCTCGGCCCCGTCGCGCAGCACGTCGAGCGTGAAGCCCTTGTCGTCGGCGAGCTCCTTCATGCGCCGCTGGAAGGGCGTGAGCGCGGCGACGACCACGTCGCCCAGGTCCTGCTTGAGGTCGGCGTAGCCGCGCCCCTCGTAGCGCGCCTCGATGGCCTCGAGCGGCTCGCCGGCGAGCAGGCTGTAGATGGTGAGCAGGTTGGTGAGCGCCGGCTTCTCGGGGCCCGAGCGCACCTCGGTGCCGGAGTCGGTCACGGCCCGCCTGATCTTGCGGCGGATCTCGTCGGGCGAGTCGGTCAGCGAGACGTAGTTGTAGGCCGAGCCCGCGCTCTTGCTCATCTTCTTGAGCGGGTCGTCGAGCCCCATGACGCGGGCGCCGGCCGTGGGGATGATCGGCTCGGGCACCACGAAGGTCTTGCCGAAGGCGTTGTTGAACCGCTCGGCCAGGTCGCGCGTAAGCTCGACGTGCTGCTTCTGGTCCTCGCCGACGGGCACCGCGTCGGCCTGGTACAGCAGGATGTCGGCGGCCATGAGCACGGGGTAGTCGAAGATGCCGACACCGATCGACTCGCTCTCGGCGCCGCCCGTCTTGTCCTTGAACTGCGTCATGCGACGCAGCTCGCCCATGTAGGCGACCGTGTTCAGGATCCAGGCGAGCTCGCTGTGCTGCGGCACGTGCGACTGGACGATGACGATCGAGCGCTGCGGGTCGACGCCGGCCGCCAGGAACATGTTGGCGGCGTCGATCGTGTTGCGCCGCAGGTCGGCCTTGGCCTGGCGCACCGTGATGGCGTGCAGGTCGACCACGCAGTAGACGCAGTCGTGGGTCTCCTGCATGGCGACGTAGTTGCGCAGCGCCCCCAGGTAGTTGCCCAGGTGCAGGGCGCCGGTCGGCTGGGTGCCGCTGAACGCGCGCGGCCGCCGCGTGGCGGCCGGGGCGGCCGCGCCGTCCGCCGCCACGGTCGCGGTGTGCGGTGCCTGTTCTTCGTCGCTTGCCATGGTCCCTTCTTCGCGTCGCTCGGCGTGGCGCCCGATTCTAGCATGGGGACGAGGACGCTTGACGTGGCCCGCGACCGGGGCTACCTTACTTAGTACCCGTACTTAGTACTGCAAGCCGGGAGGCAGGCCCATGGCGGATCCGACGGCCGCGAACGGCACGCGGCGTCCACTCACGCAAGCGCGTGTCGTCGAGCTGGCGCTCGGCATCATCGATCGCGAGGGCCTGGGCGCGCTCAACATGCGCCGCCTCGCGGCCGCCGCCGGCGTGAAGCCGATGAGCCTCTACCACCATTTCCGCGGCAAGGGGGCGATCCTCGACGCCGTGGCCGAGGCCATCGCGGCCGCCGCCGTCGGGCTGCCGCCGACCGGCGCCGACTGGCGCGACCAGGTCCGGTTCCTGTTCGTCGGCCTGCACCTGCTGGTGCGCGAGCACCCACGCGCCCTGCCGCTCATCTCGTCTGGTGTGGTGCGCACGCCGAGCGGCCGGCGCTGGATGGAGGCGCTGATGGCCGCCCTGCTCGAGGCCGGCTTCACGCCGGCGCGTGCCGCGAGCGTCTATCACGCGCTCGGCGCCTACACCCTCGGCTTCGGCTACGCCGGCCTGCTCGCCCTCGACCTGCCCGCCGCGGACATCGTCGACGAGCTCGTCGGCCACTGGGGCGACTACCCGCACCTGCTCCGCGTGGGCTTGCGCCTGACCGAGTGGGACGCGCCGGGCGAGTTCGAGACGGGCCTCGACGTGCTCCTGTCGCACTTCGCCGACGAGCTCGGCGGGCGGGTCGGACCGTCGCAGGACGCGCCATGAAGGTGAAGATGATCCTGCCGCGCGAGTCGGCCGCGGCCGGCGCTGCGCGCCGGCCGCTCAAGTACTCGCTCTTCCCGCCGCTCGGCCTCGCCCAGCTCGCCGCCTATCTCGACCCCTCGGACGAGATCGAGATCTGCGACGAGCACGTGGCCGACGTCGCCTGCGACGACCAGCCCGACCTGGTCGTGATCGAGGCCTACATCACCTCGGCGCACCGCGCCTACGAGATCGCCAGCCGCTACCGGGCGCGTGGCAGCCACGTCTGCCTGGGCGGCCTGCACCCCACCGCCCTGCCGTATGAGGCCGTCCAGTACGCCGACTCGGTGTTCCTCGGGCCAGGCGAAGACACCTGGCCGCGCTTTCTGGCCGACCTGCGCGCCCACCGTCCGGGCCGCATCTACCGCTCGCATCGGCGCTCACTCGCCGCCCTGCCCGCGGCGCGCCGCGACCTGCTGCGCCGCGACCTCTATCTCGTGCCCAACTCGCTCGTCGTCTCGCGCGGCTGCCCGCACACCTGCGACTTCTGCTACAAGGAGTCGTTCTTCGCCGGCGGCAGCTCCTTCTACCTGCAGCCCGTCGACGACGCCCTCGCCGAGATCGAGCGGCTGCCCGGCCGTCACCTGTACTTCCTCGACGACAACCTGTTCGGCAGCCCGCCCTTCGCCACGGCGCTGTTCGCCGGCCTGCGCGGCATGGGCCGGGTGTGGCAGGCGGCCGCGACCGTCGAGTCGGTCCTGCGCCCCGGGCTGCTCGAGCAGGCGGTCGCGGCCGGCTGCCGAAGCCTGTTCGTCGGGTTCGAGACGCTGAGTGAGGACGACCTGCGCGCCCACGGCAAGTGTCACAACCTCGGGTCCGCGGGCGGCCTTGGCACGCGATACGAGGCGGCCGTCCGCCGCCTTCACGACCACGGCGTGATGGTGAATGCGAGTTTCGTCTTCGGCATGGACGGCGACGCTCCGGACGTCTTCGACCGCACCGCCGACTGGGCCGTGCGCCGGGGTCTCGAGACGGCCACGTTCCACGTTCTCACACCGTACCCGGGCACGGCCGTCCACCGCCGCCTGGCCGCCGAGGGCCGGCTGCTACACAGCGACTGGGACCTCTACGACACCCGCCACGCGGTGTTCCGGCCGCGGCGCATGAGCGCGGCGCAGCTCGAGGCCGGCTATCGACGCGCCTATCGTGAGTTCTATGGATGGCCGGCGATCCTGCGCGCTGCGGCCGTGCACGACGGCCTCGCGCGGCGCGCCCGCCATCTCGCCTATACGGCGGGCTGGAAGAAGATGGAGCCGCTCTGGGACGTCGCCATCCGCCACGGGCGCGTGCAGCGGCTGCTGCCGCTGCTCGAGACGCTGCTCGCCGACCCGGCGACCGACCGCCATGGCGCCGGCCCTGCCGCGGGCGGCGCACCAGCCCCCAGCCGCCGCTCGTCGCCTCCCGTCGCGACGCCACGTCCAGCGGCGAGCAGCCCGGTCTAGGCGTGCTCGGCGGTCACGTCGTTTGGCCGGTCGCCGGTGCGGCGGCGCTCGCCGTCTGGTGGCGCGGGGGACGGCGCGGCCGTCCGCCCCTGGCGCGCGCCGCGGCGGCGCTGCTCGTGGCCTACCTGGGCTGGCTGTTCAGCGAGACGTTCTTTCCGTTGCCGGTCGGCGGCCACGCCCTGGCCGCGGGCCGGGCGGCAAAGCCCGGCGGCGGGCTGCATGCCGACCTCGTGCCGTTCCACTCGATCGCTCACCTGCTGGCCCTGGGCCCCTGCTGGCCGGCCGAGCGCCTGCTGGTGGGCAACGTGGTGGTGTTCGTGCCGCTCGGGCTGCTCGCGCCCGCGGTCTGGGCGCGCGTCGCGACCTGGCCGCGGGCGCTGCTCGTCGGCCTGGCGGTGAGCGGCGGCATCGAGCTCGGCCAGCTCGGGTCGCCGTCGGCTTTTCGTACCGCGTGACCGAGGTCGACGACGTGCTGCTCAACGTATCGGGAGCGCTGCTCGGGTACGCCGCATGGCGCGTGCTGGCGGGCCGGCGGACGCCCACAGCCGAGCGAGCCCGCCCCGCGGCTCGCCTGGGCCGGTAAGCCGCGCCGCTCGCCTGGGGCGGTGAAGGGCGCAGCCGCGCCGCGCGCCTACTCGGCCTCGATCTCCTCGTCGGTCGCGCCCGACTCGGACACGACCATGCGCGCCACCGCGCTCACCACGTCGCCCTCGTGCAGGTTCATGACGCGCACGCCCTGGGTGGCGCGCCCGTAGCGCTGGATCTGGTCGGCGCGCATGCGGATGACGACGCCGTCGCGGCTCTGCAGCACGATCTCGTGGTTGTCGCGCACGACGCGCACGCCGGCGAGGTAGCCCTTGCGATCGGTGAGCGCGATGGTGCGTACGCCGAGGCCACCGCGTCCCTTGGCCGGGTACTCGTCGATGCGGGTGCGCTTGCCGTAGCCGTTCTCGGTGACCACGAACAGGTCGGAGTCGTTGCGCGCGATGTCCATGGCGATGACCTCGTCGTGGGCCCGCAGCCGCATGCCGATCACGCCCGACGAGTTGCGCCCCATGGGCCGCACGCAGTCCTCGTGGAAGCGGCTGGCCTGGCCGAGCCGGCTCACCATGAGGATGTCGTCGTCGCCCGAGGTGTGGCGCACCGCCATGAGCTCGTCGCCGTCGCGGATGTCGATGGCGATGATGCCGTCGGACTTGCGCGGCGTGTTGTAGGAGCTGAAGAGCGTCTTTTTGACGCGGCCCTTGCGCGTGCCGAAGATCAGAAAGCGGCCCTCGGAGACGTCGAAGTTGCGCGTGTTGATGACCGCGCAGACGCGCTCGTCCTGGCGCAGCGGCAGCAGGTTGGAGAGGTGCTTGCCGCGAGCGTTGCGCCCGGCTTCGGGCAGCTCGTGGACCTTGAGCCGGTAGACCTTGCCGACGCTCGTGAAGAACAGCAGGAAGTGGTGAGTGCTCGTGATGAAGAGGTGCTCGACCTCGTCTTCTTCTTTGAGATCCATGCCGGCGACCCCCATGCCGCCGCGCTTTTGCTGGCGGTAGGTGGCGGTGGGCAGGCGCTTGACGTAGCCCGTCTTGGTGATGGTGATCACCATCTGCTGCTCCGCGATCAGGTCTTCGATGTCGAGGTCGCCTTCGTCGGGCACGATCTCGGTGCGGCGGTCGTCGTTGTAGAGGCGCTTGAGCTCGCGCAGCTCGTCGCGGATGACGCCGTAGATGGCGGCCTCGTCGCCCAGCAGCTCGCGCAGCTCCTTGATGCGGGCCAGCAGGCCGCGGTGCTCCTCTTTGACCTTGTCGCGCTCGAGGCTCGTCAGCTTTTGGAGCCGCAGGTCGAGGATGGCCTGCGCCTGGGGTACCGTGAGCTCGAACGTGTCGACCAGGGCGGCGCGGGCGCTTTCGACGTCGGCCGCACGGCGAATGATCGCGATGATCTGGTCGAGGTTGTCGAGGGCCACCAGCAGGCCTTCGAGGATATGGGCGCGCGTCTCGGCCTTGTCGAGCTCGAACTTGGTGCGCCGGACGATGACCTCTTTCTGGAAGGCGATGTAGGCCTTGAGCATCTCGGGCAGCGTGAGCGTGCGCGGCACGCCACCGACGAGAGCGATGTTGATGACGCCGAAGGTCGTCTGCATCTGGGTGTGCTTGTAGAGCTTGTTGAGCACGACCATGGCGATCGCGTCGCGCTTGAGCTCGATGACCAGGCGCATGCCCGAACGGTCGGATTCGTTGCGCAGGTCGGAGATCTCGGTGATCTTCTTGGTCTTGACGAGGTCGACGATGTCGTCGATCAGCGCCGCGCGGTTGACCTGGTAGGGCAGCTCGGTGACGACGATCGCCGTGCGGTTGCCCTTGAGCTGCTCGGTATGCGCCTTGGCGCGCACGCGGATGCGGCCGCGACCGGTACGGTAGGCCTCTTTGATGCCGGCCGTGCCGAGGATCACGCCGCCCGTCGGAAAGTCGGGGCCGGTGATGTGCGCCATGAGGTCGTCGGCCGAGGCCTCGGGCTTGTCGATGAGCAGGGCGATGGCGTCGACCACCTCGCCCAGGTTGTGCGGCGGGATGTTGGTCGCCATGCCGACGGCGATGCCGTTGGAGCCGTTGACGAGCAGGTTGGGCACGCGGCTGGGCAGGACGGTCGGCTCGCGCCGCGTCTCGTCGTAGTTGGGCACCCAGTCGACGGTGTTGGCGTCGATGTCGCGCAGCATCTCGACGGCGATGCGGCTGAAGCGCGCCTCGGTGTAGCGCATGGCCGCCGGCGAGTCGCCCTCGACCGAGCCGAAGTTGCCCTGGCCGTCGACCAGCGGATAGCGCATGTTGAAGTCCTGTGCCATGCGCACCAGGGTGGGGTAGATGACGGCCTCGCCGTGGGGGTGGTAGTTACCAGACGTGTCGCCGGCGATCTTGGCGCACTTGCGGTGCTGCCGGTTGGGCGCGAGCCCAAGGTCGTTCATGGCCACGAGGATGCGGCGCTGCGAGGGCTTGAGGCCGTCGCGGACGTCGGGCAGCGCGCGGTCGACGATCACGCTCATGGCGTAGTCGATGAACGACGAGCGCATCTCGTCTTCGAGCTGGATCGGCTCGATCTTGCCTTCGAGTGTCTGCAGTGAATCGGTCATTGGTGTGTCCTCGTGGGTTCAGCGAAGCAGGGAGGGCAGGCGATCGTCGAAGGACGCCCGTCTGACCCCGACGCGAGCCGCAGGTGTCGGCCCTGCGAAGGCGTGCCTGCTGTAAGCGTGGACGCAAGCCGGCACGTGCCACGGCCGACCGCGCGACGCGCGGCCGGCGAGCGTTCCTGCACCGCGTCACACATCGAGGAAGCGGACCTCTTTGGCGTTCTTCTCGATGAACGCGCGGCGCGGCTCGACCTTGTCGCCCATGAGCATGGTGAAGACCTCGTCGACGGCCGCGGCGTCTTCCATGGAGACGAGCTGCAGCGTGCGGCTCATGGGGTTCATGGTGGTCTCCCAGAGCTGGTCGGGGTTCATCTCGCCGAGGCCCTTGAAGCGCTGCAGCTGGATGCCCTCTTTGACGAGCTCGACGATCTGCACCCGCAGGTCTTCGTAGCTCAGGGCGTCGGCCTTGCGGTTGCCGAAGCGCAGCGTGAAGGGCGGCCGGCCGACCATCTCGCGGACCCGCTCGTGCACGCGCTTGAGGCTGTGGAACTCGCGCCCCGAGAGGGCCGCGAACGGGATGCGCAGGTTGGCGGCGAGGCCGGTCTTGCGCTCGACGAGACGGGTCTCGGCGGCCTGCGCCTCGTCGTCGACCTCGAGGACGTCGATCACGTACCGCTTGTCGATGTCGGCCCGCAGGGCCTCGACCAGGGCGGCGAAGGTGGGCATGTCGGCCTCGATCGTAGGGCCGTTCTTGAGCCAGTCGACGAGCTCGCCGCCGAACTGGCTCTTGAGCTTCTTGACCCAGCCCTCATATTCGCTGAAGAGCTTGAGGAAGCGCTGGTACTTGGCCTCGGAGAAGGTGAAGCCGGTCTCGGTGTTGTCGACCTTGATCTGCTCGAGGCGGCCGCGCAGCAGGATGTCCTCGAGCTGCGCCTCCTTGTGGATGTAGGTCTCCTGGTTGCCCTGCTTGAGCCGGTAGAGCGGCGGCTGGGCGATGTAGACGTAGCCGGCTTCGACGAGCGGCGTCATGTGGCGGAACAGGAACGTGAGGATGAGCGTGCGGATGTGCGAGCCGTCGACGTCGGCGTCGGTCATGATGATGATCTTGTGGTAGCGCGCCTGCTCGAGATCGAACTCGTCGCCGATACCGGTGCCCATCGCGCTGATCATGGTGAGGATCTCGTTGTTCTGCAGCATCTTGTCGATGCGCGCCTTCTCGACGTTGATGATCTTGCCGCGCAGCGGCAGGATGGCCTGGAAGCTGCGGTCGCGCGCCATCTTGGCCGAGCCGCCGGCCGAGTCGCCCTCGACCAGGTAGAGCTCGGACAGGTGCGGGTCGCGCACCGAGCAGTCGGCCAGCTTGCCGGGCAGGGTCGAGCCTTCGAGCAGGCCCTTGCGGCGCGTGAGGTCGCGCGCCTTGCGCGCAGCGTTGCGCGCCCGTGCCGCGGTGACCGACTTGTCGACGATCTGACGGCCCTCGGCGGGGTGCTCTTCGAGGAACTCGGCGAGCTTGGCGTTGACCGTGGTCTCGACCAGGGTGCGGATCTCGGTGTTGCCCAGCTTGGTCTTGGTCTGGCCCTCGAACTGCGGGTTCTTGAGCTTGACCGAGACGATCGCCGACAGACCTTCGCGCACGTCTTCGCCCGAGAGGTTCTCTTCTTTCTCTTTGAGCAGGCCCTTCTGGCGCGCGTAGTCGTTGATGGTGCGCGTGAGCGCGCCGCGGAAGCCCGACAGGTGGGTGCCGCCCTCGGTGGTGTTGATGTTGTTGGCGAACGTGAAGATCGAGTCGTTGTACGACGAGTTCCACTGCATGGCGACTTCGACCTGCCCGTCGGTGGTCTCGTTCTCGAAGTAGATCACCGTGCGGTGGACCGGGTCTTTGTCGCGGTTGACGTAGTCGACGAAGTCGCGCACGCCGCCGGCGTACTGGAAGATCGTGGTCTCGCCGTCGGCGCGCTCGTCGATGAGCTCGATGCGCAGGTTCTTGGTGAGAAACGCGGTCTCGCGCAGGCGCTGGGCGAGCACGCGGTAGTCGTACTCGACCTCTTCGAAGACGTCGGGGTCGGGCAGGAACGACACGGTGTTGCCCGTCGGCGCCTTCTTGTCGAGCTTCTCCTGCTTTTCGAGCGAGGTGACCGGCACGCCGCGCTCGAAGCGCTGGTGCCAGTGGTAGCCATCGCGGTAGATGTCGAGCTCGAGCCATTCGGACAGCGCGTTCACGACCGACACGCCGACCCCGTGCAGGCCGCCGGACACCTTGTAGCCGGCGCCGCCGAACTTGCCGCCGGCGTGCAGCATGGTGAGCACGACCTCGGCGGCCGACTTGTTGTACTGCGGCATGATGCCCACCGGGATGCCGCGCCCGTTGTCGGCCACGACCACCGAGTTGTCGGGCTGGATCGTGACGGTGATGCTGTCGGCATAGCCGGCGAGCGCTTCGTCGACCGAGTTGTCGACGACCTCGTAGACGAGGTGGTGCAGGCCGCGCGGCCCGGTCGAGCCGATGTACATGCCCGGACGCTCGCGGACCGGATCGAGGCCCTCGAGTACGGTGATGTCCTGTGCGTCGTACCGCTGTTTCGTGCTCACTGCGCCTCGCGTGGGGCAGGGTGAACCCGCGACGTTGCTCTGACGGGTGAGAAGGTCGGGGTCGGAACGCCTCTGATTATACCATCAGGAGGCCCCGCCGGGAAGTGCAAAAACGCCGCAAATTGCGGTAATTTGCGGCGTTTTCCGGAGTCGCAGGGTGACGTTGGCGCGGAACCGGCGCACATGCCGGGGCGATGGTCGGCGCCGTCGGTGCGGAGGGCTGTCGGTGCGATCGCTGCCGTCCCTTTCCGGCGCGCCGTCGCGCGCGCTCGTCGTCTAGAGAGTAACCTTCGCCGCCGCTCGCCGTCCTCCTGTGCGCGCCTGGGCCGGCGATCGACTGCGTCGTCGCGGCTCCGGCAGGCTTGGCTTCGTGGAGCGCCTAGTCGTCGTCGAGGGAGCGGTGCGGCCGGCCGACCACGAACCGCAGGCCCGCGACCGGCGTGTCGGGGTCGTCGGTCCGCAGGCGCTCGAGGATCGTCGGCGCGAGGTAGGTGAGCTCGTTCGCCCAGGTCGACGACTCGCATTCGACCGTGAGCACGCCGCGCGCCAGGCGGCGCGGGCGGGTGACGGCGACGACGTCGCGACCGGCGGCCCGCGTCCAGCCGCGATAGGCACGCCCCTCGTCGCTGCCGGCGACCCGGCCCAGGGCGCCGCTCAGGATGTCGCCCAGGCGGCTGAACTCGCCCATCCCTACAGGGCCTCCTCGCCGCCCAGCTCGATCACGCGTGCCCGCGCGAGCTCGTCCGGGGTGAAGTACAGCCGGTTGGTCGTCGTGATGATGGACTGACCGGCGGCCGTGAGGGTCCCCACGAGCAGGCGGCGGCGAGCGTCGTCGAGCTCGCTCATCACGTCATCGAGCAGCAGGGCGCCGAGGTCGCCGGTCGTGTCGGCGGCGACCGCTCGCTCGGCGAGCAGCAGGGCGAGCACGGCGGCGCGCTGCTCGCCCTGCGACCCGAACAGGCGCAGGTCGCGCCCGCCGGGACCGGCGGCCGCCCCTGCAGCGGCGCCGCCCGCACCCGTCTCGGCGACCACCCCCGCATCGGGCGGCGCGCTCGTCGCCTCAGCGAAGCGCAGGTCGTCGCGGTGCGGGCCATACGCCGAGGTGGCGCGGCCCACCTCGCCGCCGCGGCGCGCGCGCAGGGCGGCGAGGAAGGCGTCCTCGCGGGCTCGCTCGGTAAGATCGGCGGCGGCGGCGGCCGGACCGGCGCCGGCACCCGCCGGCGCCCGATCGTCGAGCTGCGAGGTGAGCGTGAGCGAGAAGTCGCCGCCGTCGGGCGCGAGCGCCGCGGCGAACTGCCGGAAGCTCGCGGCCAGGCGCGCGACCAGGGCGCCGCGGCGCGCGGCGAACGGCAGCGCTACCCGGGCGAGCTGGCGGTCCCAGGCGTCGAGGGTGTCGGAGGGCGCTCCCTCGCGCACGCGAAAGAGCTGGGCGTTGCGCTGCCGCAGCACGAGGTTGAGGTCGCGCAGCCCGGCCTCGTAGGCGGGATCGAGCGCCGCGCCGAAGGCGTCGAGGTGGGCGCGCCTGCGCGCCGGGCTGCCCTTGACGAGCAGCAGGCTCTCGGGCACGAAGATGAAGACCCAGCCGTGGCGTCGCAGGTCGTCGAGCGCGGCGACCTCGGCGCCGTCGACGCGCGCCTGCTTGGTCTGGCCGGGCGCGTAGGCGACGGTCAGCATGCGCGTCGGGCCGTCGGCGGCGGCGGCGATCGTCGCCTCGGCGCGCGCGTAGCTTGCCCCCCAGCGCACCGCCTTGTCGTCGCGGGTCGTGCGCGGCGAGCTGGCCCGCAGCGCGAACCAGGCGCCCTCGAGCAGGTTGGTCTTGCCGCTCGCGTTGCGTCCCACGATCACGTTGAGGCCGGGAGCGAACTCGACCGTGGCGTCGTGGTAGCTGCGGAAGTTGACGAGCCTCAGGCGGGAGACGAACACACGCGGTACTCCGTGTCGCCGATCGCCACGACATCGCCCGGGGCCACGTGGTGGCCGCGGCGGAGCTCGACCGCGCCGTTCACCCGCACCGCGCCGTCGCGCACGAGCAGCTTGGCTTCGCCGCCGGTCGCGGCCGCGCCGCTCAACTTGACGAACGCCCCCAGCGTGAGGGGGCCCCTGACGGCGATGTCGATCAGCTGCTCAGCCGGATAGGCATGATGAGGTAGACGAACGACTCGTCGGCGCCCGTGACGAGCCCGGGCCGGAGCGGGTTGATGAACTTGAGCGTGGCCGTGTCGCCGGTGACCCCGTCGAGACCGTCGATCAGGAACAGCGGGTTGAAGCCGATCTCGAAGGCCTCGCCGCTGAACGGCGCGTCGAGCTCTTCTTCGGCCTGGCCGACGTCCTGAGTGACCGCGCGGATCGTGAGCTTGCCCTCGCTGAACTGCAGGCGCAGCGGCGTGTTCTTCTGCGCGAGCAGGCTGACGCGCCGCGTCACGGCGAGCAGCGCCGCGCGGTCGAGCGCCACCGAGTGGTCGAAGCTCTCGGGCAGAAGCTGCCGGTAGTTGGGGAACTGACCGTCGATCAGGCGGGTCGCGATCCACACGTCGCCGACCTCGAAGAGCGCCTGGTTCTCGGTGATCACGAGGCGCAGGTCGGCGCCGTCGCTCGCGGCGCCCAGGCGCTGCACCTCGGCCAGCGCCTTCACCGGCACGATCGCCTGGATCTCGTTCGCCGGCCCGCCCTCGAGCGGCGTCTCCTTGACGCTCAAACGGTAGCTGTCGGTGGCGACCATCTTGAGCTTGCCGGCGCCGATCGTGACGAGCACGCCCGTGAGGATCGGCCGCGTCTCGTCGCGCGACGCGGCCCGGCCGACCTTCTCGAGGGTCTCGACGAACGGCTCGACGCCGACCGAGAAGGCGGCGCTCATGTCGAACGACGACGTCGGCGGGAAGTCGCTTGCGACCCATGAGTTCAGGCTGAACGAAGCCTTGCCGGCGGTGACGCCGACGACGCCCTCGCCGGCATCGACATGCACCTCGCCGGCGTCCATGTTGCGCACCACGTCGGTGAAGAGCCGGGCCGGCACGACGGCCTCGCCGTCGGTCTCGACCCTGGTCGGGATGCTCGCCTTGATCGACAGCTCCATGTCGGTGGAGTAAAGGTCGAGCCGGCCTTCGCGGGCCTGGAGCAGGATGCCCGAGAGCACCGGCAGCGCGCTGCGCGTGGACACGCCACGGGCCAGGATGCTGAGCTTCTCGACGAGCGTCGTGCGATCACAGGCGAATCTCATTCCGGCTCCTTACTATCTCTCTCTCCGTAGAGGTACCTTCGTAATGGTCGTAGGCCCTGTTGACAGTGTGGGAAACCGACTGTCTGCCTGCACCTGCGGTGACGCGAGGCTTGTGACGGCGGTGTGGAGAGCTTGTGGACAAGCCCCAGGATGCCGCCCGCGGGCGGCTCCGCAGGCGGCAAGCATATCCGGTTTGGCTGCTGCGCGCGACATTCTCCACCGCTCGTCCAGAGGGTCGTCAACAGGTTGAGGGGAAGCCTTCGGCGAGGACGGGCGGCGGGCCCGCGACAGACGGTCAGCGCTCGGTGCGCAGGTGCTGCGTGACGACCTGGACGAGGTCGTGGAGTTGGCGGTCGTGGCCGTCCTGGATGAGGCGCTCGATCTTGTTCACGGCGTAGAGGACGGTGCTGTGGTCGCGGCCCCCGAAGCGCTCGCCGATCTGCGGCAGCGAGGCCTCGGTGAGCTCGCGGCACAGGTACATCGCGACGTGCCGCGGGTAGGCGACGTCGGCGCTGCGCCGGTCGCCGCGCAGGTCGCTCACGTGGCAGCCGAACTGGCGGGCGACCTCGCCCTGGACCGCCTCGATCGTGATGGGCTGGGCGTAGGGCTTCGGCAGGATGTCCTTGAGCGCCTCGCGGGCCACGTCGAGGGTCACGTCGCCGTGGGTGATCGAGGCGTAGCTCACGACCCGGCGCAGGGCGCCGACCAGCTCGCGGATGTTGGTCGACACCCGGCTCGCGATGTAGTCGAGCACCTCGGGCTCGGCGATGCGGAAGTCGTCGACCTTGACCTGGCGCCGCAGGATGGCGATGCGCGTCTCGACGTCGGGCCGGCCGATGTCGACGACGACGCCCTGGCCGAAGCGCGAGCGCAGGCGGTCGTCGAGCTCCTCGAGCTCACGAGGGGGCCGGTCCGAGGTGAGCACGATCTGGCGGTCGGCTTCGTAGAGCGCGTTGAACGTATGGAAGAACTCGACCTGAGTGCCCTCCTTGCCGGCCAGGAACTGCACGTCGTCGATCAGGAGGACATCGTTGGTGCGGTACTGCGCCTTGAAACGGTCGGCCTCGATGCGCCCCTTCTCGCTCACGCCGCTGATGAAGTCGTCGATGAACTGCTCGCAGGTCACGTACTTCACGCGGCGGTGCGGGTCGTTCACCAGGAGCTGGTGGGCGATCGCCTGGATCAGGTGGGTCTTGCCGAGGCCGGTGTCGGCGTAGACGAAGACCGGGTTGTAGGCCGCGGCCGGCGCGTCGGCGACGCTGCGCGCCACCGCCGTGGCGTATTCGTTGTGGGGGCCGACCACCCAGCGGTCGAAGACGTAGCGCGGGTTGAGCCCGGCCGTGTCGGCCGCCACCGGCGCGGCCGCCGGCTTGTCGGCCGGCACGGCGGCCGGCACGGCGGCCGGCACACCGGCCGGGCCCGCGGCGGGCTCATCGGGCGCGGCACCCGTCGCGAGGGCGGCGGCGCGCTCGTCGACTACGAGGCGCACCTCGACGTCGGCCGACAGGACGAGTCGCACGGCTTCGCGCAGCACCGCGCTGAAGCGCGACTCGACCCAGTCGCGGGCGAACTCGTTGGGTAGCCCGAGGACGAAGGCGTCGTCGGTGAGCGCGACCGGCACGGTGCGCTCGAACCAGAGGCGGAACGTGGCGTCGTTGACGCGGCCCTTGATCTGTTCGCGGGCCTCGTTCCAGATGAGTGTCAGCTGTTCGTCGATCGCGGCCTCGCCATCGTCGCGTTGCGGCCCACCCGCCGCGCCGTGCCCGGCGCGGGCGGACGGGACGATCCCCCACGCCGCCGTCGGCCGGCCGTCAGAAGAGCGATTCGAGGAGGTTCATGCCCTCTTCGGTGAGGGCGCGCTTGCCGTCGCGGCGCGAGTGTACCAAGCCCATCTCCGCGAGTAAATTCAACTCGCGATAGGCCGTCGCCGGCGCCACGCGCAGCTCCTTGGCGAGCGCGCTCGGGCCCGCCACGTTGAGCTCCATGAGCAGCACCAGGAGCTTCTTCTGACGCGTCGACAGGCGCGCGGCGGCCGGCGCGGCGGCCGGCGCGGCCGCCTCGGGCGCCGCCTGCTGCGGCATCTTGATGGTGAACACCGACCCGCCGCCGAGGTTGTCCTCGACCGTGATCGCGCCGCGCAGGAAGCCGAGCGACTCACGGGCGATCGGCAGACCCGACCCGACCCCCCTGATGAAGCGCCGCTGCACGGCGCTCGCCGTCGTGAAGCCGGGCAGGAAGGCGCGCTCCTTGTCGTCGACGCCGGGACCGTGGTCGGAGATGCGCACCACCCGGCCGCCGTCGAGGATGGTGACCACGACGTCGCGAAAGAAGGCGTGGATGAGGTTCTCGATGAGCTCGTTGATGACCGTGAAGGGCACGTTGCCGCCCTGCTCGCGGCACGAGTGATACGTCTTCTCGGCGAGCGCCGCGATCAGGGCGGGCACGTCGCGCTCCTCGACGCTGACGACCCGCGGCGGGCTGGTCAGCGTGTCGTACACGGCGATGCGCGGCGCCCCGGGGCCGCACGGCGCGGCGGCCTCGTCGGCCTGTGCGACGACCGGCTCGGCGTCGGCCAGGGCCGTGGCGGCGCCCGCCGACCGTGCCGTCGAGCGGCGCTCGTCGGCGGGCTCTGACGTCGCGACCGGCGGCCGCGGCGTCGGCGCCGCGTCGGCGGCGAGCAGCCTGTCGAGGAACGACTCCATGGGGGGTTGGAGTATAGCAGAGCGGGGCCGCGCCGAACGCCCTCTGAAACGCTGCTTTGCAGGACTTCGGGCGCGATTGTCCACAGGGTTTTCGACATCTGTGGAATGCCCTGGGCGGCAAACGCCGCCGCGCCCGCAAATACCAGCTTTTGTGGAAAGCGCGCTTTCACGAGGCCTTGTGGCGCGTCGCCCTGCCCCGCCGCCCGTCGCCGTCACCGGCGTGCTGGGCAGGAGCCGCCGTGATGCGTGGAGAGGGACCGAATCCCCCGCAAATCGGGGTGACGGTGGCGCAAGGCGGCGGGCGTCTGGTTGTCAAGGGGACTCGGTGGCGCGAACTGTTTGTGCACCCCGGCTCTGAGCCTGCGAGCGGACGAAAAGATACTTATCCACATGTTCCACAGGGCGCTCTCACGCCGCCCGCGAAGCGTCTGAAACGGATCGCCGCCCGGCGACCCGGCCGCGGCCGTCGCACACGCGGGCCGAAGGGGTATGATGCAGGGGTGTCCTGCGGAGCTCCTGGACGAGGGGCTGAGAGGGCGCTTCCTAGCGCCGACGCGCAGAACCTGACCATCCCGGCAGGGGTGGCGGCGTCCATCGGACGTTGCTGGGTAATGCCAGCGAAGGGAGGCCCATGTCGAGACATCCTCACCTGGCGGCTGAGAGCCGCGGCGCGGCGGGCGCGAGCGTCTCGCGGCGTGCGACCGACCGGGTCAACGCCAACCCGGCCGGCTGGAGCACGGCCGCGATCGCCGAGATGGCGATCGCCGTCGCCCTGGCCGCGGCGCTCGGCCTGGTCAAGCTGTTCGTCATGCCCCAGGGCGGCTCGGTGAGCCTCGAGATGCTGCCCATCCTGTTCATCGCCGTGCGCCGCGGCCTGGTGCCGGCTCTCACCGTGGGCGTGGTCTACGGTTTCGTGCAGCTCCTGCTGCCCGGCGCCTTCCTTGTGCAGCCGTTCCAGGTGGCGCTCGACTACCCTCTGGCGTTCGGGGCGCTCGGCCTGGCGGCGCTCGTGCCGGTGCCGTCGTCGCCGGCGCGGCCGGCCTGGCGCGCGACGCGCCGCCCTCCGGGCGCCACGCTGCCCTTCGTCGCCCTGCTCTGCGGCGCCGTCGCCGTCGGCGTGGGGGCACGCTTCGTGTGCCATTTCCTGTCGGGCATCATCTTCTTCGGCTCCTACGCGCCGGCCGGCCAGCCCGTCTGGCTCTATTCGGCTACTTACAACCTGCTGTACCTGGTGCCCGAGGCGATCATCAGCGCCGTCCTGCTCGCGCTGCTCGTCGTGGCCTACGACGAGGCCGGGGCGGCGCGCGGCGCCCGCCGCTCATGACCGTCGCCGTCCTGCTGAACGGCGACTACGAGGACGACGGCTGGTACCTGCGCCGGGTCGACGCGGCGCAGGCGGTCGTGGCCGCCGACGGCGGCCACGCATTCTTGCGCCGCCACGGCCGCTGGCCCGCGCTGCTCGTCGGCGACTTCGACTCGCTCGACGCCGGCCTGCTGGCCGAGGCCAGGGACGCCGGCGTCACCGTCCTCGAACACCCGGTGCGCAAGGACGAGACCGACGCCGAGCTCGCCGTGGCGGCCGCCGCGGAGCGGTTCGACGGCGAGCTCGTGCTGCTCGGCGCCCTCGGCGGCGCCCTCGACCACCTCCTCGGCCACGTCTGCGTGCTGCGCGGCCTGGCGGCGCGCGGCCGGGCCGCACGTATCGCCGCGCCCGGCCTGGCCGCGACGGTGGCGCGGGCGCCGGCCTGCTTGCGGCTCGGCGCCGCGCCGGGCGCCCGCGTGTCGGTGCTGGCGCTCTCCGAGGACGTCGTGCTGACGCTGGAAGGGCTCGAGTACGAGCTCACGGCCGAGCCGCTGCCGGCGACGGCCTGCCGGGGCTTGCGCAACCGCGTCGCCGCCCCCGACGCGCGGCTCGAGCTCGCCGCCGGCGAGGCGCTCGTGATGGTGTTCGACGGCGACGCCGAGCTCGTGCCCCTCGGCATCCTGTAGGCTGAGCTCTCCGCGCGAGCGGCGAGCGCGGCGCGCGCGCCGGCGGCGCGGGGAGCGACCGAGGAGGCGGGGCTGTGGTGAGGCTGAACGAGGCGATCGACCTGGTGCTGGCCACCGCGCGGCCGCTCGGCGCCGAGCGCGTCAGTGTCACCGGCGCCCTCGGGCGCGCCGCCGCCGCCGACGTGACCTCGGCCGCCGACGTCCCCTCCTTCGACAACTCCGCCATGGACGGCTTCGCGCTGCGCGCCGCCGACCTCGAGCGCGCCGCGCGCGAGGGGCTGCCCGTGGTGGCCGAGATCCCGGCCGGCACGGTGGCGCGCGCGCCGCTCGAGGCGGGCCAGGCGGCCCGCATCATGACCGGGGCACCTCTGCCCGAGGGAGCCGACACGGTGGTGCAGGTCGAGCACGTCGAGGAGCCCCCCGGCCGCGTGCTCGTGCGCACGGCGCCGCGGCCTGGCGCCAACGTGCGGCACGCCGGCGAGGACGTGCGTCGCGGCGACATCGTCGTGCCCCGCGGCGCACCCCTGGGCCCGGCCGAGATCGGCATGCTCGTGTCGGTCGGTCTCGAGGAGGTCGACGTGGCGCGCCGGCCGCGGGTGGCGATCCTCGCCACCGGCAGCGAGCTCGTGCCGGTGGGCCGGCCGCTCGGGCCGGGCCAGATCCACAACTCCAACACGTTCACGGCCTGGGGCCAGACCCTGGCCGCCGGCGGCGAGCCCGTCGTGCTCGGCATCGCACCCGACGATCGCGGCGAGACCCGGCGCCTGATCGCGCGGGCCCTCGAAGAGGACGTCGTCATCACCTCGGGCGGCGTGTCGGTCGGCGACTACGACTTCGTCAAACAGGTCGAGGAGGAGCTGGGCGTCGAGCGCCGCTTCTGGGGCGTCGCGACCAGGCCGGGCAAGCCGGTCGCCTTCGGCGTGCACGGCGACCGGCTGGTCTTCGGCCTGCCGGGGAACCCGGTCTCGGCGATGGTGTCCTTCGAGCTCTACGTGCGGCCGGCGCTCCTGGCGATGCAGGGGCGCCGTGACCTCTGGCGGCCCTGGCTCAGGGCGGCCGCGGTCGAGCCGGTCGGCGCGACGCGGGACCGCGTCGAGGTGCGCCGCTGCCTGCTGCTGCGCGACGGCGACGGCGCCTGGCGGTTCACCACGACCGGGCCGCAGGGGTCGGCGATCCTGCGCTCGATGGTGCTGGCCGACGGCCTCGTGTTCGTGCCGGCCGACCACGCCGGTGGCCGGCCGGGCGATCCCTATCTCGTCACGCCCCTCGAGGGCTCGCGCCCCGAACGCCCGCCGCTGCCTACCTGAGGCGGAAGCCGGCCGCGCTCGCCCACACCACCAGGCGGTGGCTCGCGCTGTAGGGCGGCGTGCAGGTCGTGAGCACGAGGCCGTAGCCGCGATCGGAGAGCACCCCCACGTCGGACGGCAGCACGGTCGTCAGCCGCGCCACGCGGTAGATGAAGCGGCCGTAGGGGGTGTCGACCACGATGCGATCGCCGCGGCGCAGCTCGTTCAGCCGGTAGAACGGCGCCCCGTAGGTCGTCCGATGGCCGGCGACCGCGAAGGGCTCGCCGGCCCCGGGGAGCGGGGTGACGCCGTAGTGCACGGGCCCCCCGCGCAGGTAGGGGGCGTCGCTGTCCGGGCTGAGGCCGGCCGCGCCGCGGGCGCCCTGCACGACCACGCGATCCACACCCAGGCGGGGGATGATGAGGCGACCGATGGGGTCGCCCGGCCGCAGGCCGCGGCCGAACAGGGCGGCCAGGCGGCGGACCTTCATCTGCGGCGTGCGAAGCTGGGCGAGCAGCGCCGTCTGACGCTGCTCGCCCAGGGCGAAGGCGGCGCTCGCGCGGCGGTAGTCCCCGTTCAGGTGGTCCTGCTGGAAGCGGGCGTAAGCGGCCGACCAGAAGGGGAACGCGAGCACGAGGCCGCCGGCCACCAGCAGCAGGCTCGCGACCCGCCGTCCCACCCGCTGCCGTGTCGAGCGCTCGCGCATCGTCCCATGGTAGGCAGGCGGCGGCCGCCCGGCAACAGCGCGCCGGCCATCGAGCCCGCCGGCCACCGAGCCCGCCGGCCACCGAGCCCGCCGGCCACCGAGCCCGCCGGGCGCCGAAGACGCCGGCCGCCGAAGACGCCGGCCGCCACTCGCGCCGGCCGGGCGCAGGCCGCGCGCGTCACCTGCAACCGGTGCGTGCGGGGGTCGCCGGGGGCTCGCCGCGACCCACGCCGGCCCGACGATGTGCGTGTGGTACAGTGGTGCCGCGGCCAAGGGGGGTGATCGTTTCCTTTGAGGTCCTGCAGCGACGTCCACAACTTCCTGCTCGAGCAGGGCGTGGCGCACGAGATCGTCCAGCTCCCCGTCCTGTCCGCGGGCGCGCGCCATGCCGCCGCGCTGCTGGGCGTGGCCCCGCGAGAGGTCGTCACCTCTGTGCTGATCGACGCCGACGACGGGCCCGTGGTCTGTCTCGTGCCCGGCGACCGGCGCGTCGACCCTGCCCGCGTGGCCGCCGCGCTGGGCTGCACCGCCGCGAGGCCCTGCGCCGCGCCGCGGGTCGTGTCGGTGACCGGTTACCGGCCACGGGCGCTGCCGCCCTGCGGCCTCGACGGCGACCTGCCGGTCGTCGCCGACCCGGCCGTCTTCGAGCCGCCGGTGGTCTACTGCGGCGGTGGCGGCACGACCACGATGCTCAAGATCCGCAGCTCCGACCTGCGCGCGATGCTCGCGCCGCGGGTTGCAGCCATCGCCGTCTGAAGGCGAGAATGGGGCGGCCGCGCCGCGGGCCGGGCCCGCGCCGCGGCCGATCGGCGACGGCCACAAGGAAGGTGCCTGTGCGACAGCCCGAACCCGACGCGCCGGCGCGTCTCCAGGTCCTGACCGCAAGCGACCTCGAACGGCTCGACGCGGCCGCCCTGCACGTGCTCGCCACGATCGGCGTCGCCGTACCGTACCTGCCGGCGCGGGCCGCTCTGGTCGCCGCCGGCGCCAGGGCCGAGGGCCAGACCGTACGGATCCCGGCCGACGTCGTGCGCGAGCTCGTCGGCCGGGCGCCCGCGCGCATGACGCTGGGCGCGCGCGCCAACCGCACCCTGGTCACCGGCGCGGGCTCGCTGCTCACCACCGACGGCTGCCCCACCGACATCTTCGACCTGGAGACGGGCGACAAGCGGCCGACCACGGCTGCCGATGTGGCCGCCGTCACCCGCATCGTCGACGCCCTCGACGAGATCGACTTCTGCTGGACCACCGTGAGCGCCCAGGACCGGCCGGTCGAACGCCGCGGCCTGCATGAGATCTATGAGGTCCTCGCCAACACCGGCAAGCACGCCCAGACGGTGACGATCGTCGACGAGGAGCAGGCCCGCGTCGCGGTCGAGATGGCGCGCGCCATCGCCGGCGGCGAGCGAGCCGTGCGGCGCGCGTCGCCGATCTCGGCCCTGCTCGGCACGATCACGCCGCTCGGCCACGACGAGGGCACGCTCGCCGCCGCCTTCGTCTTCGCCCAGGCCGGCGTGCCGATCGGCTTCGTCACCATGCCGCAGGGCGGCTCGACGACGCCCGTCACGATGGCCGGCTCCCTGGTGGTCGGCATCGCCGAGGCGCTCTCGGGCGTCTGCGCCGTGCAGGCCGCCTTCCCCGGGGTCCCCGTGTTCATCTGCTTCATCCCGAGCGTCATGGACCTGCGCACCGGCGACTTCTCGGGCGGCGCGCCCGAGGACACCCTCATGGGCGCGGCCGTCGGCAACGTCGGCGCCTTCTACGAGTTGCCGACGCAGTGCGGCGTGAACGCCTCGGCCGCCAAGCTGCCCGGCTGGCAGTCGGTGATCGACGACGTGACCACGACGTATCTGTCGCTGCTGGCCGGCGTCGACATGCTGGCCGGCGTCGGCATGGTGGCCGGCGGCCGCATCTTCTCGTTCGAGGAGCTCATCCTCGGGACCGTGGTCACTGCGGCGGCGCGGGCCGCCGCCGAGACCGCGTCCGCGGTCTCGGCGGCCGGCGCCGCCGTCGCGGCACGCGAGGTGGCCGGCGGCCTCGCCGCCGGCGCCGATGCCCGCGCGGCCGCTCGCGAGCGCGCTCGCGACATCCTCGCGAGCCACGTGCCGCCGCCGCTCGAGCCCGGTCTCGACGCCGAGCTGCGACGCTTGGCGGCGGGCCCCGAGTGAGCGCCCGCCGCGCGCCGGCTCTGACGCTGGTCGCCGTCGCGGCCGCCCTGCTCGTCGCCGGCCTCACCGGCTGCGGCGGCCACAGGGCCAGCGCGTCGCAGACGCCGACCCAGCGCTTCACCCAGATCCTCGGCCACAAGCCGACCGGCCTGGCCGCCACGATCGCCGCCCACCGTGTGCTCGTGGTGGGCGAGGACCCCGAGTTCGCGCCGCAGAGCTCGGTCGTGAGCACCGGCACCTGGAGCGGCTTCGACGTCGACGTGGCGCAGCAGGTGGGCACGCTGCTCGGCGTCGACGTGGAGATCCGCGAGCTCGACTGGGCGCGCGTGCCGGGCGCGCTCAGGAGCGCGCGCTACGACGTCGCCATCAGCTCCATCGTCACCGACCCGGCGCCGGCCGAGGGACTCGCCTTCGCGGCGCCCTACGCGTACACCGCGGCCCAGGTCCTGGTGCGTGCGGGGTCGACGCCGATCACCACGCTGGCGGGCCTGTCCGGCAAGACGATCGGCGTGAGCGCCGCGACCACCTACCAGCGCTTTCTCGAGGCGGCGAGCGGCGTGCAGGTCCAGCTCTACACGACCGACGCCGACGCGGTAGCCGACGTGGGCAACGGCAGCCTGGCCGGTGCGATGACCGCCGACACGACCGCGGCGACCGTGCGCGCCGGCGGCGCGGCGGTGACGGCCGCCGGCGCCGGCTTCTACTACCAGCCGCAGGCCTTCGCCGTGCAGCCCGGCCAGACCGACCTCATCGCCCTGCTCGACTACGCCGTCCGGACCCTGCACTCGAGCGGCGAGCTCAGCCGGCTGTCGCGGCGCTGGTACCACGGCCTCGACGTGAGCGTGCGCCCGGCCGGCGTGCCGACCTTCACCAAGGCGCTCGCCCTGCTCAAGGCCGGCACGTACCCGGCCCAGTAGCGTGGCGGTCGCGACGCCCAGGATCGCCCCGATCGTCCCGGCCCGCCGCTGGGAGGTCCTGACCGTGGCCGACCTCGTCCGGCTGCGCGAAGCCGTCTTCGCCGTGCTCTCCGACGTCGGCGTGCGCTTTCCGTTGCCGCGCGCGCTCGACGTGCTCGCCGCGCACGGCGCGACGGTCGACCGCGGCCGCGCGGTCGCCCGCCTGCCGCGGCCGCTCGTCGAGGCGGCGCTCGCAGCCGCGCCGCGCGACGTCACGCTCTGCGGCCGCGACCCCGACTGCGACCTGCCGCTCGACGGCCGTCACTGCTACCTGTCCAACGACGCGAGCGGCGTCGCCGTCGTCGACCCCCTGAGCGGCGAACGGCGCCCCTCGACCCTGGCCGACGTCGCCGACTCGGCGCGCTTCTGCGACGCGCTGCCCGAGGTCGCCTTCTCCTGGGGCCCGATCGTCGCCGGCGCCGACGCGCCGGTCGCGTCGCGCGCCCTGCACGAGGCCGCGGCCGTCTTCGCCAACACGACCAAGCACTTTCAGGCGGTCACCTGCGTCGGTGAGCGGCCGACGCGGCTGCTCGTCGAGATGGCTGCCGCGGTGAGCGGCGGCCGCGACGAGCTGCGCCGCCGGCCGCTCCTGAGCCTGATCGCCTGTCCGGTCGACCCGCTCGGCAACGACGCGGTGAGCCTCGAGGCCGGCCTCGTCTGCGCCGCGGCCGGGGTGCCCTGCGGCTTTCTGTCGCTCACCCTGGGGTGCGGCACGGCGCCGGCCTCACTCGCCGGCAACCTCGTGGTGAACGCCGCCGCTGTGCTCGCCGACCTCGTGCTGCTCGAGCTCGCGAGCCCCGGCGCGCCGGTGTTCTTCGCCGGCGCGCCGAGCGTCATGGACCTGCGCAGCGGCGGGTACACGGGCGGCGGCCCCGAGGACGACGTCCTCGCCGCCGCCGCGACCCAGCTCGGCCACTCGTTCGGCCTGCCGGTCAACATGGGCACCATGGCGACCGGCGCCAAGGAGCCCGGCTGGCAGGCGGCCGTCGACGACGCCCTCTCGACCGCCGCCTCGGTGCTGGCCGGCGCCGACATGCTGAGCGGCTGCGGCCTGCTCGACGGCTCCCGGACCCTGTCCTATCCGCACCTCGTCATGGAGACCGAGGTCTACCGCATCGTGGCGCGCCTGGCCGAGGGCATCACGGTCGACGACGAGACGCTCGCCCTCGACGTCATCGACCGCGTTGGGCCCGGCGGCACCTTCCTCGCCGACCGCCACACCCGCCGGCACGCGCCCGACATCTGGCGCCCCGCCGTCTGGGACCGCACGCCCTACGACGCCTGGGCCGCGGGCGGCCGCCGCGGCGCCCGCGAGGCGGCCGCCGAGATCGCGGCCGGCATCCTCGCCCACCACCGGCCCGAGCCGTTGCCGGCCGGCGTCGCGGCCGCCATCGACGAGCTCGTGGCGCGGGCCGACCGCGAGCTCGTCCAGGCGGCCGGCCCGGCGGCGTGACGCGCCCGGGCCGGTCGCGGCCGCCAGCGAGCGTCTGATAGACTCGACGGCGTGCGAGCGGCTTTCATCATCGCGATCTGCCGCACGTCCGGTCTCTAGTGCCGGCGATCGGCTTCGCCGTCGCCGCTCAGGCGTGCGTGGCTGCGCTGCGCGCCCCGTGCCGATGATCGACTCCGTCGTCATCGCTCAGGCGTGTACGACTCCCCCGCGCGCCTAGCCGGACCGGCCGACGCCGCACGCTCCACCGCCCCTTCCGCGAACCTGCGAGGTCGCTGCCCATGAGCTCCCGGATCAATCCCATCACCCCCCGTCTCGGTTGGGACGTACTGTCGAGCGGCGACCTCGAACGCATCCACGAGGCCACGCTCGACGTGCTCGAGACGACCGGCGTGCGCTTTCCGTCGGACAGGGCGCTCGACATCCTCGAGCGCAACGGCTGCAGCGTGGACCGCGTGACCGCCGTCGCGCGCCTGCCGCGCGCCGTCGTCATGGAGGCCGTGGGCCTGGTGCCCGACAGCTATGTGCTGGCCGGTCGCGACCCCGCCTGCGACCTCGTCATCGACCGGCGCCACTGCTACCTGTCCAACGACGGCAGCGGCGTCTTCGTGCACGACCACCACACCGGCGAGAAGCGCCCCTCGACCAAGGCCGACGCCGCCACCTCGGCGCGCTTCGTCGATGCCCTGCCCGACGTGAGCTACTACTGGGGCCCGGTGGTCACCTCGCAGGACGTGCCGCCGGCCAGCAAGGCGTTGCACGACTCCGAGGCCGTGCTCGCCAACACGACCAAGCACTATCAGGCCGTGACGACGGTCGGCGAGCGGCCGGCGCGGCTGCTCGTCGAGATGGCGGCCGCCATCGTCGGTGGCACCGACGAGCTGCGCAAGCGCCCCATCATCAGCTTCATGCAGTGCGCCGTCGACCCCCTGGGCCACGACGGCCCCAACCTCGAGGCCAACCTCGTGGCCGCCGAGCACGGCCTGGCGAGCGGCTTCATGCCCATGCCGCTCATGGCCGGCACGGGGCCGGCGACGCTTGCCGGCAACCTCGTCGTGCAGAACGCCGAGGCGCTCTCGGGCGTGGTGCTGCTCGAGCTCGCCTTCCCCGGCTGTCCGGCCTTCTTCTCGGGCGCGCCGAGCTGCATGGACCTGAAGACCGGCGGCTACACGGCCGGCCCCGAGGACTACCTGCTGGCCGCCGGCGCCACTCAGCTCGCGCACTTCTACGGCGTGCCGATGGCGATGGGCACCATGGCGACGAGCGCCAAGGAGCCCGACTGGCAGGCGGCCGTCGACGACTGTCTGTCGACGTTCGCCAGCGTCATGACCTGCGCCGACATGATGAACGGCTGCGGCCTGCTGAACGGGTCGAAGATCCTGAGCTACCCGCACCTCGTGATGGAGACCGAGATCTACCGCATCGTGCAGAAGGTGGCGGCCGGCGTCGCCGTCGACGACGACACGCTGGCGCTCGACCTGATCGCCAAGGTGGGCCCGAACGGCACGTACCTGGCCGAGAAGCACACGCGGCGGCACATGAAGGAGATCTGGCGGCCGACCGTCTGGGACCGCACGCCCTACGACGTCTGGCTCGCCGGCGGCAAGGCCGGCGCCCTCGAGAAGGCCACCGCGATCGCCGACGACATCCTCGCCCACCACGAGCCCGAGCCGCTGCCCGACGACGTCGCCGCCGAGCTCGCCCGCATCGTGGCGCGCGCCGACGCGGAGCTCGCCGCCCCGTGACCGGTGCCCGCCTCGTGGTCTGGGACGACGACGCCTGCTGGCAGGTCCACGAGGCGACCCTCGCCCTGCTCGAGGAGACCGGGGTCGACATGCCCTGGGAGCCGGCGCGAGCGCTGCTCGCCGGCGCCGGGGCGCGGGTCGACGGCGAGCGCGTGCTCCTGCCGGCGGCGCTCGTCGGCGAAGCCCTCGCCGCCGCCCCGCGGCGCTTCACTGTGGCCTCGCGCGACCCCGCCGCGAGCGGGCTCGAGGTGGCCGACGGCCGGAGCTGGTTCGGCACCGGTCCCGACTGCGCCTACGTCTGCGATCCCGACAGCGGCGAGCGGCGCCCGGCGACCAGCGTCGACGTCGAGGGCATGGCCGCCCTGTGCGAGCGCCTGCCCGGCATCGACTTCGTCATGTCGATGGGTCTGCCGGCCGACGTGCCGGCGGCAGCCGACGACGTGGCGCGCTTCGCCGCCATGCTGTCGGGCACCCGCAAGCCGCTCCTGGCGACGGCCCGCGACAGCGGCGCGCTGCCGCTCATGCGCGAGCTCGCCGGCCTCGCCGGCGACGCCGCGAGCTTCGCCTGCTACCTGCTCTCGGCGCCGCCGCTCGGCCACACCGCCGAGGCCCTGCGTCAGGTCCAGGCCTGCGCCGTCGACGGCATCCCGCTCGTGTACGCGCCGGCCCCCGTGGCCGGCGTGAGCGCGCCGGCGAGCGTCGCCGGCACGGTGCTGGTCGGCAACGCCGAGGTGCTGTCGGCGCTCGTGCTGCACCAGCTCGTGGCGCCCGGCGCGCCCTTCGTGCTGGGCGTCGGCTGCGGCACCGCCGACCCGGGCACAGCCATCGAGGCCTTCGGCGCGCCCGAGCACTACCTGGGCAACGCCGCCGCCTGCGACCTCTGCCACTTCTACGGCCTGCCGAGCTTCGCCTACGCCGCGGTGTCCGACGCCAAGCTGCTCGACGAGCAGTGGGCCGCCGAGGCGGCCATCTCGGCCGTGCTGGGCGCCCTGTCGCGCGCCACCCTGCTGCACGACGTCGGGTACCTCGAGGCCGGGTTGCAAAGCTCGTTCGAGACCATCGTCCTCGGCCACGAGCTCGTCTCATACGCCCGCGCGCTCATGCACGACGTCGGCTCCGACCGGCGCGCGCTCGCGCTCGACGAGATCGCGGCGGTCGGCCCCGGCGGCAGCTTCGCCGACCTCGACCACACGCGTGAGCACGGCGCCGACGTCTGGGCGCCGGCGCTCTTCGAGCGCGCCGAGTTCGAGCACTGGCGGGCCGCCGGCGCGACCACGCTGAAGGAGCGCGTGCGAGCCCGCACCGAGAGCCTGCGACGCGAGCCGCCGGCCTTCACGCCCGACGACGCCACGCGGCGCGCGACCGCGAAGGTCGTGCGCGCCGCCGAGAGGAGGGTCCATGCCTGATGCCGTCCCACCGCCGGCGGCGCACCCGCCGCTGCGCCACGCCCCACTGGCCACCGCCACCGCCCTGCACGAAGCGGCTCTCGAGCTGCTCGCGACGCGTGGCATGCCGGTCGCCGGAGCGACCGCTCTCGCCCTGCTCGCAGAGGCCGGCGCGACCGTCGACCGCGGCGCCGGCCGCGCGCGCCTGCCGGTCGAGCTCACGCGCGCGGCCGCCGGCCGCGCCCCCGCCTCGTTCGTGCTGCCCGGCCGCACGCCGGACCGCGACGTTGCGGTGGGCGGCGGCGGTGGCGGCCTGATGGCCGCCACCGCCGCCGCCCCCGACGTCGGCGCCGCCGCGCTGCTCGCCGACGCGCTGCCCGAGGTGGTCGTCGTCGGCGTGCCGACGCGGCGCCTCGCCGAGCTGCCCGCGGCCCTCGACGCCGGCGCCAGGCCGGTGCTGGTCTGCGGCGCCATGAGCGCGGCCCAGGCCGAGACCCTGATCGCGCTCGCGGCGGCGCTCGGCGGCCGCGAGCCGGGGGCGCCGCCGCCGCTCGGCGTCGTCGTGCACAGCCGCGAGCAGGTCGATCTCGACCCGCTCCTGGCCTGCGCGCGCGCCGGTCTGCCGTGCGGCTTCTTTGCGCAGCCGGTGCTCGACGAGCCGCCGGCCACCCCGGGCGAGGCGCTCGTCGCCGTGCATGCCGCGGCCCTGGCCGCCTGCACCGTGCAACAGCTCGCCGCGCCCGGCTCGCCGTTCGTCGTGCCGGCCCTGCCGGCCGCGGTCGAGGAGCACGCCCCGGGCTTCGGCCTGGGACCGGCCGGCGTGGCCACGCTCGCCGGTCTCGCCCAGCTTGCCGCCCTGGCGGGCCTGCCGCTCGCCGCCGGGTTCCCGCCCACGCGGCCGGCCGCCGACGAGTGGCTGTCGGCCGCCGACGGCACGGCCTTCGCGCTCGCCGCCGCCCTCGGCGGGGCCGCGCTCATGGCCGCGGCCGGGCACACCGACGGCGGTACGGTGTACTCGCCGGCCCAGCTCGTGCTCGATGCCGAGACGTGGTCGAACGTCGCCGCCGTGGCCGCCGGGATCGCCGTCGACGACGAGACCATCGCCCTCGACACGATCGCGGCGGTCGGCATCGGCGGCAACGCCCTTGGTCAGCGACACACGCGGCGCCACATGAAGGACGTCTGGCGGCCGCGCCTGTTCGACCGCAGCCCCTACGAAGCCTGGCGTCGCGAGGGCGGGCTCGGTGCGGCGCAACGCGCCGCGGTCCTGGCCGGCGAGCTCGCCGCCGGCCACGAGGCGCCGCCGCTCGGCCGGGAGAAGCTCGAGACGCTTCGGCGTATCATCGCAACGGCAGGGTTGTGATCGCGCGACCCCATCAGCACCAGGCGGCCGGCGCGCGGGTGGCGGTCGCGGGCCGGGCGGCCCCCTCGCCGGGGGCCCGACGCCGACGGGAGACGACGTGCGGATCGCCGGGGGGCGCCGCTAAGGAGGAGACGACATGACCGTGCAGACCACACAGCGACACTGGAAAGACATCCCGCGCTTCAGCGACGTGACCGAGGCCCAGTGGAACGACTATCACTGGCAGCTCGCCAACCGGCTCACGACGGTCGCCGACTTCGAGCAGGTGCTCAATCTCACGCCCGAGCTGCGCGCCGACCTCGAGGCCTGCATGGGCAAGTTCCGCGTGTCGGTCACGCCCTACTACGCCTCGCTGATCGACCCCGACGACGCCCACGACCCCGTGCGTATGCAGGCCGTGCCGACCCCGGCGGAGCTCGTCGTGCATCCCGAAGAGGCCAAGGACGCCCTCTCCGAGGACTTCGACTCGCCGGTGCCGCACATCACCCACCGGTACCCCGACCGCGTGCTGTTCACGGTCACCGAGATGTGCTCGATGTACTGCCGTCACTGCACCCGGCGGCGGCACGTCGGCAGTCACGAGCAGGCCGTCCCCCAGGCCGAGATCGACGCGGCCATCCGCTACATCGAGCGCTCGCCCGAGGTGCGCGACGTGCTGCTGTCCGGCGGCGACCCGCTCGTGCTGGCCGACGATAAGCTCGAGGAGATCATCGCCCGCGTGCGCGCCATCGACCACGTCGAGATCGTGCGCATCGGCTCGCGCGTGCCGGTCGTCTGCCCGCAGCGCGTGACCCCTGAGCTCTGCGCGATGCTCAAGAAGTACCACCCGCTCTACCTGAACACCCACTTCAACCACCCCAGGGAGTTCACCGAAGACTCCGTCCGGGCGTGCGCGATGCTGGCCGACGCCGGCATCCCGCTCGGCAACCAGACGGTGCTCATGCGCGGTGTCAACGACTGCGCCAACGTCATGAAGCGGCTCGTGCACCGGCTCGTCATGGCGCGCGTCAAGCCCTACTACTTCTACCAGTGCGACCTGGCCGAGGGCACCTCGCACTTCCGCACGAGCGTGGCGAAGGGCATCGAGATCGCCGAGAGCCTGCGTGGCCACACCACCGGCTTCGCCGTGCCGACCTACATCATCGACGCCATCGGCGGCGGCGGGAAGACGCCGGTCATGCCGCAGTACATGATCTCGCAGGCTCCCGGCCACGTGATCCTGCGCAACTACGAGGGCGTGATCAGCAAGTACACCGAGCCCGACGACTATGTCGAGCCCGAGTGCCACTGCCCCGACTGCGAGGCCGGGCGCCGGCGCCTCGGCGTGGCCGGCATGTACGACGACCACGGCCCGACGCTCAGCGAGGTCTGGGACGCGCGCATGAAGAAGGTCGCCGACCGCAAGGCGCGCATGCAGGACTAGGCGAGCGCCGGCCGAGCGACACGGCGCAGTCGATCGTCGCCGACGGGCGCCGCTGACGGCGCCCGAGACAAGCAGACGGCGGGCGGCGGCGGCAGGCCGCCGCCCGCCGCGTCGACCCTGAGAGGCAGCATGACCAGAGTGTTCGTCGAGCCCATCGGCGTGACCGTCGAGATCGCAGACGGCGAGTCGCTGCTCGCGGTCGTCACGAGCGGCGCCGTCGATCTGCCCGTCGACTGCGCCGGCCGCGGCACCTGCGGCAAGTGCCTGGTGCGCACCGGCGCCGGCAGCTTCAGCGAGCCCAACGAGATCGAGCGCGGCAAGGTGCCGGCGAGCCGTCGCGCGCAGGGCTGGCGCCTGGCCTGCCAGACCGTGCCGCTCTCCGAGCGGGTGAGCATCGAGGTGCGCGCCACGCAGGGCCGCCGCCAGATCCTCACGACCTCGCGCCTGCACCCCGGCGAGCCGCACCCGGCCGTCGTGCGCGCGGCCGTGACCCTCGAGCCGCCGACGCTCGCCGACGCGCGCGCCGACCGCGAGCGGCTGCTCGCCGCCCTGGGCGACGCAGACCTGCCGCTCGGCGTGGCCCGTACCCTGCCGGAGACCCTGCGCGCGGGCGGTTACCGCGCCGTCGTGACGAGCTACGCGGGGCGCCCGATCGACGTCGAGACCGGCGACGTCGAGACCGGCAACGGCGACGGCCCGGCCTTCGGCGTGGCCGTCGACGTCGGCACCTCTAAGATCATCGCGTATCTGTTCGACCTGACGAGCGGCCGGCAGATCGACCAGGAGGCGCTCGAGAACCCGCAGATGCGCTTCGGCGAGGACGTCGTCACCCGGCTCACCCAGGCGATCCACGAAGGTCGCCTCGACGACCTGCGGCGCGCCGCGCGCGGCGGCATCAACAAGCTGCTCGCGGCGCTCTGCGCGCGCCAGGCCATCCCCGCGCGTCACCTCTACGACATGACCGTCGTGGGCAACACCGCCATGCACCACCTGGCCCTGGGGCTGTCGGCCGTCGGGCTGGGCGCGGCGCCCTTCGCGCCGGCCACGGCCGCGCCGCTCACCCTGCGGGCCGCCGAGCTCGGCTTCGCCATGAATCCCGAGGCAGGCGTCCACTTTCCGCCGCCGATCGCCGGCTTCGTGGGGTCGGACTGCCTGGCCGTCATCGTCGCCACCCGCCTGGCCCAGTCGACGACGCCTCGCCTCGCGATCGACATCGGCACGAACACCGAGATCGCCCTGGCCCACGCGGGCCGCGTGATCGTCACGAGCTGCGCCTCGGGCCCGGCCTTCGAGGGCTACCAGGTGAGCTGCGGCATGAAGGCGGTCGAGGGCGCGATCGAGCGCGTCACGCTCGGTCCCGACGGTGAGCCGCGCGACCTGCGCACGATCGGCGGCCGCGAGCCGCTCGGCCTGTGCGGGTCGGGCGTGGTCGACCTGCTGGCCGGCCTCGTCGCGTCGGGCGTGGTCGACCGCAGCGGCCGCCTGCAGCCCCACGCCCGGGTGCGCTCCAGCGACACGTCCCCGGGCCTCGAGTTCGTGCTCGCGCAGGGGCCCCAGGGCGACATCGTCTTCACGCAGCACGACGTGCGCTCGCTGCAGCTCGCCAAGGCGGCCATCGCGAGCGGCGCCAGACTGTTGCTCGCCCACGCCGGCGTCGAGCCCGCCGGGCTCGACCAGGTCCTGGTGGCCGGCGCCTTCGGCAACGAGCTCGACGTCGACAACGCGCTCGCCATCGGCCTGCTGCCCGACGTGCCGCGCGAGCGCATCGCCTTCGTCGGCAACGCCGCCGGCGTGGGCGCGCAGATGGCGCTGATCGACGTCGAGGAGCGGCGCGCCATGGCCGAGCTCGCACGTGCGATCGAGTTCCTCGACCTCGCCACCGACCACCAGTTCCACGAGGTCTTCACCGCCGAGCTCGGCTTCTCCTGACCGGCGGCGATAGGGGGTCGTCCGTGACCATCGAGTCGGTCCCGCTCTCGGGCGGCGGCGCGCGCCGCCGCCTGCGCGGCTACGCCGAGATCGGCGGCGCCTCGCTGATCCTCGGCACGTCGGGGGCGCTGCTCATGGTCTCGCACGCGCCGGCGAGCCTGCTGCTCGTGCTGCGCATGGCGCTCGCCGGTCTCGTGCTGGGGCCGCTGTTCCTGCTCACCGGCGGGATCGCCGAGGTGCGTCGCTCCGGGCACCCGTGGCGGCTCATGCTGATCGGCTGCACGGTGGCCTGCGAGCTGCTCTTCTACTTTGCGGCGATCCGGCTGGCCGGCGTGGCGGTCGGCATCGCGCTCGAGTACATGGCGCCCGTGTACATCGTGATCGTCGCGCCCTGGGTGCTGCACACCAGGCGCGAGCGCAGCGACACGGCGGCGATCGTCCTGGCCGTGGCCGGCATGGGGCTGATCGTCGTGCCGACGCTCATGCCGGCCGGCTCGTCGCACCTGCTGCCGGGCGTGGTCTGCGGCCTCCTCGCCGGCGGCTGCTACGCCGCGGCGCTCCTGCAGATCAAGAGCCTGGGCGAGGTGATCCGCGGTACCACGTACACCCTGTCCTTCTGCGTGTGCACCGTCGCGCTGGTCCTGCCGGTCGCGGTCTGGCAGACCGCCGCCGGGCACTACCGGCCCACGGCCGGCGACGCAGCCATCGTCGTGGTCATGGGCCTCGTCTACACCGCCCTGTGCTTCAGCCTGTTCACGGACGGCCTGCGCTTCGTGCCGGTCGAGCACTCCGGCATCCTGGGCTACCTCGAGCCGGTCACCGCGCCGCTCTGGGCGCTCCTGCTGGTCGGTGAGCGGCCGCCGCTTTCGACCTGGCTCGGCGGCGCGCTGATCATCGTCGCCGGCATCATCGCCATCGCCCTGGGCCGTGCCGAGACCGAGGTGCCTGCGTGAGCGGCCGCCTGCGCGGCTACGGCGAGACCATGGCGGCCGGCCTCGTGAACGGCTCGATCGGCGTGTTCGTGACCTACGCCACCATGCCCACCGTCATGCTCGTCGCGATGCGCATGCTGTGCGCTGCGCTCGTCCTGGGGGTCGTCGTCGCCGTGCGCCGCGACTTTCGCGCGCTGGTGGCCGACCGCGGCACCACCGTGCGCCTGCTGGTCCTGGGCGTCGCGCTCGCGATCAACCTCGTGAGCTATTTCATCGCCATCCGCCAGACCGGCGTGGCGGTGGCCATCTTCCTGTCGTATCTGGCGCCGCTCTACATCGCGTTCCTGGCGCCCCACCTCGAGGGCGGCCGCACCGAGCGGGCCGTCTACGCGGCGCTCGGCGTTGGCCTGGCCGGCATGGCGCTCATCCTGGTGCCCGGGCTCACCGGCGAGAGCGTGCGGCTCACGCCCTACGGCCTCTTCTTCGCCACGCTCGCCGGAGTCGGCTACGCCGTCTACCTGATCGGCGGCAAGCAGCTCCGCCGCCGCGAGGTGCACGCCACGACCATCGTGTTCGCGATCAGCCTGCTGGCCGCCCTCGTGCTGCTGCCCCTGGGCCTCGCGCAGACTCCGGCGGCCGACTTCACGCTGCGCAACTGCGCCATCGCCGCCTATCTCGGCGTGGTCTGCACGGCGCTCGCCTTCAGCCTGGTGATGGACGGCATGCGCTTCATCAAGGTGCAGCACGCCGGCATCATCGGGTACGTGGAGCCGGTGAGCGCCCCGCTCTACGCCCTGGTCTTCCTGAGCCAGGTGCCCTCGCTGTGGACCCTCGCCGGCGGCGTCCTCATCATCGGCGCCGGCGTGATTGTGGTGCGCTTCGGCGCCGGCGAGGACAAGGCCGCCGCGGCGCCGCCGGCCCGGCGAGCGCTCCCCGGCTTGACCGGCCCGGGCGCGGGAGCCGGACGGTGAGGCGTCGCGCGACCACCGGGTACGCGCTCGTTTCGTTCAGCTTCCTGACCTGGGGCTCGCTGGGCGCCCTGGTGCGCATGACGAGCATGCCCGAGAGCGCCCTGATCGTGGCGCGCATGGCGATCGCCGCCCTGCTCGTCGGCGCCGTCTTCATGCGCCGTCCGCTGCTCGCCGAGCTGCGCGACCGGCGCACGCTCGCCCGTCTCCTGCTCATGGGTGCTTTCAGCGCCTCGACCCTGCTGCTGTTCTTCATCGCGCTGCGGCTGGCCGGCGTCGCGGTCGGCATGTTCCTGCTCTTCACGGCGCCCGTGTACGTGAGCCTGTTCGCGCCGCGCCTGCTCGGCGAGCGGCCCGACCGCGTCGTGTACCCGGCGCTCGGTCTGTCGGTCGCCGGCATGGCGGCGATCCTCGTGCCGGCGATGGCCGCCGGCGCTCACGTCTCGCTTGCCGGCGTCGCCTGTGGCCTGGCCACTGGCTTTCTTTACGCCGGCTATGCGCTCACCGCGAAGGCGCTTACGAGGACGCTGCGCAGCGCCACGATCGCCCTCGCCGAGATGGTGGTCGACGCCGTCGTCCTGCTGCCGCTCGCCGCGTGGCAGGTCGCGGCCGTCCACTACCGCCCGGACGGCCGCGACCTCGCCGTGACGCTCGTGATCGGCGTCGTCTGCACGGCCATCCCCTATGTGGCCTATGTCGAGGGGCTGCGCCGCGTGCGCGTCGAGCACGCCTCGATCCTCGGCTACCTGGAGCCGGTGAGCGCGCCGCTCTACGCGCTGCTGCTGCTCGGCGAGTCGACCGCGACGACCACGCTCGTCGGCGGTGCGCTGATCGTGGCCGCCGGCGTGCTCGTGGTCGCCTTCGGGTCGCCCCAGCGCGAGCCACCAGAGGCGGTCGTGGTGTGAGCGCGACCAGCGCGCGCCACGTGGCCTTGCGCGGCTACGGCCTGGTCGCCGTGTCGTACCTGATCATGGGGGCGATCGGCGCCCTCGTCGACTCGACGACCGCGCCCGAGAGCGCCCTGCTCGTGGTGCGCTTCGCGACGGCCGGCGTGGTGCTCGGCGCCGTGTTCGCGCGGCGCCGGCCGCTCGCCGGCGTGCGCCGCCCGGGGATCGCGCCGCGCCTGCTCCTCATGGGCCTGGTCGACGCCGGCACGCTGCTGCTGTTCTTCGTCGCGCTGCGCGACACGAACGTCTCGATCGGCATGTTCCTCGAGTTCGCGGCGCCCGTGTACGTGGCGCTCGCCGCGCCGCACCTGCTGCATGCCCGCACCGAACCGCTGGTGTACGCCGCGCTTGCCGTCGCGCTCGCCGGCCTTGCCACCATCCTGCTGCCGAGCCTGCTCGGCCAGGGCGTGCGCGTGTCGACGCTCGGCCTCGTGGCCGGCACGGTGTCGGGCCTCGGGTACGCCACCTTCCAGCTCGTCGTCAAGGACCTGACCGACCGCGGCGTGGGCGCCGTCACGATCGTGATCAGCGAGATGACGGTCGACGCCCTCGTCCTGCTGCCGCTCGCCTTGTGGCAGACCGTGGGTGCGGGCCGCTCGATGAGCGCCCACGACCTGCTCATCGGCATCGTGCTCGGCCTGGTCTGCACGGCGCTCGCCTACACCCTCTGGACAGAGGGCGTGAGCCGCATCCGGGTGCAGCACTCCGCCATCCTCGGCTATTTCGAGCCGGTGAGCGCCCCGCTCTACGCGCTCCTCCTGCTCGGTCAGCGGCCGACGACGACGACGATCGCCGGCGGCGCGCTCATCATCCTGGCCGGTCTGCTCGTCGTGCTGTTCGGCGAGCGCGGCGCGGCCGTCGACGAGGCGCCGGCGTGAGCCGCCGCCGCCCAGCGCCGCCGCCCGCGCCGGGCGGCCACGGCGCCGCCGCCCTGCTGCTGCGACAGGCGGCGCTGCAGCGCCGCCTGTCCGACCCGGGCTAGAGCGGGCCGCCGCGATGTCCAGCGCGGTCGCCGGCCGGGCGCCGCGGCGGCTCTGGCCGGCGCGCGGCGGGGTGCCCCGGAAGGCATAGAATCGACACATCTTTCGCATGAAAAGGAGTCACGCATGAGCACACGATCCGCGCAGAGCGCGCCCAAGCTGAACCTCGCCAAGTCGATGGCGATGCTCGACGACGCGCAACGCCTCACCCCCGGCGGCGTGGGCGGTATCCGCCGGCCCTACAACTTCGTGATCGGCGAGTACCCGGTCTTCATCACGCACGGCGCGGGTGGTCACATCTTCGACGTCGACGGCAACGAGTACATCGACATGCTGTGCGCCTACGGGCCGATCATCCTCGGCTACGTCGAGCCCGAGATCAACGACGCCGCCAAGGCGCAGATGGACAAGGGCTTCTGCTTCAGCCTGGTGCAGCCCCTGCAGAACGAGCTCGAGCAGCGCCTCGCCGACATCATGCCCTGCGGCGAGCAGACGATCCTCGTGAAGACCGGCTCCGACGCGACCAACGCCGCCGTGCGTGCCATGCGCGCCGCCACGGGTCGCGAGATCATCGCGCGCTGCGGTTACCACGGCTGGGGTGACTGGTGCGTCGAGCATCACGGCGGCGTGCCGCAGGCCGTCTGGGAGCTGACCAAGGAGTTCGAGTACGGCAAGCTCGACGACCTCGAGCGCGTCTTCGCCGAGAACCCCGGCACGGTCGCCGGCGTCATCATCACCCCCGTCGGCCACCCGATGGCCAAGCCGGTCATCGCGCCGCCGCCCGGCTACCTGCAGGCGGTCGTCGACCTCTGCCACAAGAACGGTGCGGTCGTCACCTTCGACGAGATCCGCACCGGCTTTCGCGTGTCGATGGGCGGCGCGAGCGAGCGCTACGGTGTGACGCCCGACCTGACCACGGTCGGCAAGGCGATGGCCAACGGCTATTCGATCGCCGCCCTGGTCGGCAAGCGCGAGATCATGAGCGTCTACGTGAAGGACGCGTTCCTGAGCTCGACGTACTTCCCCAACAGCCTGGAGATGGCGGCCAGCATGAAGTGCCTCGAGATCCTCGAGCGCGAGAAGGTGCAGGATGCGATCTGGGAGCGCGGCACCCGGTTCCTCGACCGGCTCGGCACGATCGTCGACGCCGCCGGCGTGCCGGTCACCAGGAGCGGCATCCCGCCCATGCCGTTCCTCACCTTCGACCACGTCGACGACCACTACAAGGAGCGCCGTACCGAGTTCTACACGCAGTGCATCCGCCGCGGCCTGTTCGTGCAGCCGTACCACCACTGGTACATCTGCTACCGCCACACCGAGGCCGACCTGCAGCGCGCCCTCGACGTGGTCGAGGAGTCGCTGGCCGTCGTGGCCGAGGCGTACCCCTGGCAGCGGTAGCGGCCGCTCGCTGGAGACGCAGGGAAAGGTGGGGATGGAGGGTATCGTCGCGGTCGCGGGCGCGGGCGCCGGCCTGACCGGCGCGAGCTGGGCCGGCCTGTTCGCGGCCGCCGGCCTCGAGACGCGCCTGCACGACGAACGGCCCGATGCTCTGCCGGCCGCCCTCGAACGAGCTGCGCGCGCAGCCCGGTTTCTGGCGGAGCGCGGCCTCGCCGCGGTCGACGAGGTCGACCGCGGCCTCGCCGCGCTCTCGGCGACGGCCGACCCGGCGACGGCCTTCGCCGGCGCGACCCTGGTGCAGGAGTGCGTGCGCGAAGACCTCGCGGCAAAACGCGCGGTCTTCGCCCTGGCCGACCGCCTGGCGCCGCCCGACTGCCTTCTCTGCACGAGCTCGTCGGGCCTGTCGATCGGCGCCATCCAGACCGCGGCGGCGCGCCCCGAGCGCTGCCTTGCGGCGCACCCGTACAACCCGCCCCATCTGGTACCGCTCGTCGAGCTCGCGCCGGGCGCCCTGACCGCGCCCGAGGCGCTGGCCCGGGCGCGCGCCTTCTACGCGGCGATCGGCAAGGAGCCGGTCGTGCTGCGCCGCGACGTGCCCGGCTACATCGCCAACCGGCTCTCGGCGGCGCTGTGGCGCGAGGCCGTCGCGCTGGTGCGCGACGGCGTGGCGACGGTCGCCGACGTGGACCGCGCGGTGCGCGAGGGCCCGGGCCTGCGCTGGGCGGCGATGGGGCCGCATCTGCTGTACGACCTGGGCGGCGGCGAGCAGGGCATCCGCGGCCACCTGGAGCACCTGGCCGAGAGCAAGGCCGGCATGCTGCGCGACCTGGCCACCTGGACCGAGTTCCCGGCCGACGCGGCCGACGTGCTCGCCTCCGGCCTGGCGGCGGAGAAGGGTGGCCATACCTACGACGAGCTCACCGAGCTGCGCGACGAGCTGCTGGTCGCCTGCCGCGCCGCCCGGCGCGCCGTCGCCCAGCGTATACCGACGACCTGAAAAGGGGGTCCGATGGAGAAGCTGATCATCACCGTCGCCGGCGTGGGCGCCGAGACGACGAAGGAGGCCCAGCCGGCGCTGCCCGTCAGCGCCGCCGAGATCGGCGCCGACGCTGCCCGCTGCCGCGAGGCGGGCGCGGCCATGTTCCACCTGCACGTGCGCGACGCGGCCGGCAACCCGACGCAGGCCAAAGAGGTCTTCGCCGCGGCGATCGAGCAGATCCGCAAGCGCACCGACATCATCATCCAGACCTCGACCGGCGGCGCCATGGGCATGACCGCCGACGAACGTCTGCAGCCGCTCGAGCTCGGTCCCGAGATGGCGTCGCTGACCACCGGCACCGCCAACTTCGGCGACGACGTGTTCTTCAACGACACCGCCCTGATGAGCGAGTTCTACCAGCGCATGCAGGCCAAGGGCGTGCGGCCCGAGTTCGAGATCTTCGAGGCGGGCCAGATCGACAACGCGCTCAAGCTCGTCAAGAAGTACGGCCCTGCCGGGCCGCTCACCCACTGGGACTTCGTGCTCGGCGTGCCCGGCTCCATGAGCGGCGAGCCGCGCAACCTCGCCTTTTTGGTCGACCGGCTGCCCGCCGCGTCGACCTGGACCTGCACCGGCATCGGCCGCTGGCACATGCCGGTGACCATGACCGCCCTCGCGCTGGGCGGCAACGTGCGGCTCGGCTTCGAGGACAACATCTTCCTGCACAAGGGCGTGCTCGCCAAGGAGAACGCCGAGCTCGTCGGGCGCGTCGCGCGCGTGGCCAGGGAGTGGGATCGCGACTGCGCCACGCCCGACGAGGCGCGCCGCATCCTCAAGTTGCCGCCCTTCGACGCCTGAGGCCGCGGCGGCGGGGCCCGGCTGCGCCGGGCCCGCCGCCGCGCCACCGTCCACAGCACGGACAACGCATACCGCCTCGTCGGGCCCGCGGAACCCCGGCGCGGCCTCCTGTCTGGGGTTACTATACGGGCACGGCTTCGCAGTGTGCGCGACGGTGGGACGCGCGGGCAAGGGGGGAGTCACCGCTGGGCATCTTCAGCAAGGAACGACCGGTCGATCCCGGTGTGGACGGACTGCTCGCCAGCCTCGTGCAGCTCGGCAACCTGCTGCGTTCGAGCCCCGACCTCTCGGGCGTGGTGCGCGCCATCGCGACCGGGGCGGCCCGCACCTTCGGCTTCGACGAGGTCACCGTCTACCTGAACGAGTCCGAGGGCGACGTCTTTCGCGCGCACGCCGTGGTCGGCCGCGACGAGGCCCGCGACCAGGCGATCCTCGACACGCCCGTGCCGGCCGGCGCGTTCTCACCGTTCCTGACCGAGAGGCACCAGATCGGCTGCGCCTTCTTTATCGACCATCACGACCACGAGTACACGGTCGAGGAGCGCCGCCTGTTCCCCCTGCCCCCGCCGGCGTCCGGCGAGGCGCCGCCTCCCGCGGGCACGTGGCAGCGCGGCGACAAGCTCTTCGTGCCGCTGCGCGACCGCGCCAACCGCATGATCGGCGTGCTCGACCTGGGCGACCCCGGCGACGGCCGGCTGCCGACGCTCGACCAGGCCAAGGAGCTCGAGGTCTTCGCCACGTTCGCCGCCGCCGCCGTCGAGAGCGCTCGTCAGTACGAGGAGCTCGAGCGCACGACCGACCTGCTCGAGCAGCAGCTCAAGGTACGCCACGAGCTGCTCGACGTGTCGGGCGCCCTGCTGTCGACGCTCGACCACAACGCCGTCTTCGTGCAGATCGCCGACGTCCTGAAGATGCTGGTCGACTACGACACGATCGACATCGCGCTCGTCGACGAAAGTGCCAACGAGCTCGTCACGATCTTCGCCCAGGACAAGTGGGCCAACGAGATGCTGCGCTTTCGCCAGCCGCTCGACGAGGGCGTCGGCGGCTGGGTCGTGCGCCACGACGAGCCGCAGCTCGTGAACGACATGATCCACGACCCGCGCGCCGTGCTCGTGCCGGGCACCGACCTCGAGCCGCAGGCCTCGGTGCTCGTGCCGCTGCGCTTCATGGGCGCGGTCATCGGTCTGCTGGCCGTCGACCGGCTGGCCGGGCGCACGTTCGAGCAGCGCGAGATGGAGAACGTGCAGCTCTTCGCCAACCTCGCGGCGATCGCCATCCGCAACGCGCGCTCGTACAAGGAGATGGAGGTCCAGGCCTCGACCGACGGCCTCACCGGCCTCTACAACCACCGTCGTTTTCAGGAGGCGCTCGGCCTCGAGGTCGCGCGCGCCGAGCGTTACGGTGCCGAGTTCTGCCTGCTGATGATGGACCTCGACCGTTTCAAGGCGGTCAACGACTCGGTCGGCCACCAGCGCGGCGACGAGGTGCTGCGCGACGTCGCCGAGGTGCTGCGCAGCTGCTCGCGCGAGTCCGATTTCGCGGCCCGCTACGGCGGCGAGGAGTTCGCCATGATCCTGCCGCACGCCGACGTCGACGAGGCTCGCCGGGTCGCCGAGCGCATCCGCGCCCAGGTCGCCGACCTGTCGGTGATCGAGCCCGGCCTGTCGGTCACGGTCTCCGTCGGCATCGCCTCGTTCCCGCGCCATGCGGCCGACACCGACGGCATCCTCGGGGCGGCCGACGCGGCCCTGCTCTGCGCCAAGGCGCGCGGCCGCAACTGCGTGTTCACGTCGGGCGACGACGGCCACGGCGTGCCGGAGCCGGGCGAGTCGCCGCTCGCCGGCCTCGGCCGGCGCTTCGCCGCGCGGCTCGGCTTCTCGGTGGACGAGGTCGACGCTCTGGCCGGCGCCCTGCAGGCCTTCGAGACCGTGACCGCCGACGAGCAGCAGCACGGTGGCCCCGTGCCGCTCTCGGGCGGCGGCGAGACGCCGGCCGTCGACCACCTGGTCGACGCCCTGCTGTACGGCAACGAGCGCTGGGACGGCTCGGGCTACCCCGAGGGGCTGCGCGGCGAGCACATCCCGCGCGTCGCTCGCGCTCTCGCCGTGCTGCGCGCCTTCGCGCGCGGCGCCGACGGCGCCGCGGCGCTGCGCGCCGCGGCCGGCCGGCGCCTCGACCCGCGCATGGTCAACCGCTTCCTCGCGTTCCTCGGCGAGGAGGCCAGGCGCTGGGACCCGCTGAGCGGTACCGCCCCCACCGGTGACTAGGCGCTCCACGAAGTAAAGCTCGCCTGAGCGACGACGACGCAGTCGATCGTCGCGCGTTGCAATGGTCCCGGCGCCTCCGCAATCTGCGATAATGGCGCCATGGCCAAGGTCTACCACATGCCGGCCAAGCAGCCGCGCTCGCCGGCGAGTCACCACCGCGGCCGTCTCATCGGCATCGTCGTCGCGGCGATCGTCCTGGCGATCGTCCTCTTCGCCGTCTACCTGCTGGCCTACACCGACTGGCTCTGGTTCGGCGAGCTTGGCCTGCGCGTCGTGTTCTGGCGCGAGATCTGGTCGCGGCTGATCGTCGGCGTCGCGGCCGGCGCCATCTTCTTCGCGATCTTCTGGGGCAACGTCGAGATCGCCCGCCGGCTGTCGCCGCGCCACCGCGCCTTCGAGGGGATCGACGTCGTCGAGTACGTGAACGAGCGCACGGTGCAGGCGCTGCGCCGCGGCGGTCTGATCCTCTCGGCGATCATCGCCATCATCGTCGGCGCCGGCGCGTCGGCCGACTGGCTCACGTTCCAGCGCGCCGTGAACGGCGTCTCGTTCGGTACACGCGACCCGATCTTCCACCACGACATCGGCTTCTACGTGTTCACGCTGCCGGCCTGGGAGGCCGTCTACGGGCTCCTGCTTGCGGCCCTGATCGCGAGCCTCGTGGTCGCCGTGATCATCCACGGCGCCCTCGGCGGCCTCGTGCTCGCCCAGCAGCGGCCGGCGTCGGCGGGCGAGCAGCCCGAGGCGCCCCGCGGCCCGTTCGGTCGCGGCCCCTTCGTGCGCGGTCCCGGACAGAGCACCGTCGGCTTCGTCGTGCGGCCGCGCAGCCAGTCGGTCGCCCACCTTTCGGTGCTGCTCGGGATCATCCTCGCGCTGGCCGGCTCGGGCTACATCTTCAAGGCCTGGGACCTGCTGCTGTCGAGCGGTGGCGTGGTCGCGGGCGCCGGCTACACCGACATCCACGCCGGGCTGCCCGGCATGCGGGTCATGATGGTGATCGGCTGGGCGCTCGGGGCGCTGCTCATCGCAAACGGCTTCTGGCGCCGGCGCTGGCGCTGGCCGCTCTACGGCCTGGGCGGCTGGATCGTCGCGCTCATCGTGATCCGCGTGATCTTCCCGGCGGTCGTGCAGTCGCTCATCGTGAGTCCGAACCAGGAGTCCAAGGAGAGCACCTACATCGCCTACAACATCGCCGCCACCCGGGCCGCCTACGGCCTCGACCGGATCACGCAGACGCAGTATCCGCTGACAGGCGACCTGAACACCCAGAAGCTCGTCACGAACAGCGGCACCATCGGCAACATCCGCCTGTGGGACCAGAGCACGCTGCTCACGAGCTACGGCCAGCTCCAGCAGCTGCGCCCCTACTACCGGTTCACCACCGTGAGCATCGACCGCTACGACGTGAACGGCGTCTACCGCGAGACCATGCTGGCGCCGCGCGAGCTGAACATCGCCGGCCTGCCGTCGCAGTCGCAGACCTGGGTCAACCAGCACACCACCTACACGCACGGCTTCGGGGCAGTGGTGTCGGCGGTCAACCAGGTCGCCTCGGACGGCTCACCCGACTTCCTCGTGCAGGACGTGCCGCCCACCTCGAGCGCGCCCGACCTCACCATCACCCAGCCGCGCATCTACTACGGTCTGCTCGGCACCGACTACTCGCTGGTCGACACCAAGACGGCCGAGTTCGACTATCCGAACGGGCCGTCGAACTATCACTACACGGGCAGCGGCGGCATCCCGATCAGCTCGTTCTTCAACCGCCTCGCCTTCTCGGTGCGCTTCGGCACGATCCGTTTCTTCACGAGCAACGCGATCGAGCCCGGCAGCCGCATCATCCTGCGCAACAACATCGTGCAGCGCCTGCATGCCGCGGCGCCCTTCCTGACGCTCGACCAGGACCCCTACATGGTGATCGCCAACGGTCGGCTCTACTGGATCGCCGACGCCTATACGACCACCGGCCGCTACCCGTACTCCCAGCCCGACGGCGGCATCAACTACATCCGCAACTCGGTCAAGGTCGTGATCGACGCCTTCAACGGCTCCATGAAGTTCTACGTCTTCGACCCCGCCGACCCCATCATCCGGGCGTACGAGAAGATCTTCCCCGGCATGTTCACGCCGGGCTCGAGCATGCCCCAGGTGCTGCTGGCCCATGTGCGCTATCCGCAGGACCTCTTCAACGTGCAGTCACAACTGTTCACGACCTACCACGTCACGCAGCCCGACGTGCTCTACAGCAAGAACAACCAGTGGGCCATCCCGACCGGCACCTCGCTGAGCGGCGCGAGCGGCCAGATGGAGCCCTACTACGTGATCATGCGGCTGCCCGGGCAGACTCGCGACGAGTTCGTGCAGATCCTGCCGTTCGTGCCCAACGGCAGACCGAACATGATCGGCTGGCTGGCCGCCCAGTCCGACGCGCCCGACTACGGCCGGGCCGTGAGCTTCGCGTTCCCGAGCAACGCCACGGTCTACGGCCCCACCCAGGTCGAGGCGGCCGTGAACCAGGACCCGACGGTCTCGCAACAGCTCACGCTGTGGAACCAGCAGGGCTCGCATGTGATCATCGGCAACCTGCTCGTGATACCGATCGAGGACTCCCTGCTCTATGTCGAGCCGCTCTACCTGCAGTCGACCATCACGCCGGTCCCTCAGCTCAAACGCGTGGTCGTCTTCTACCGGGCGAGCACGTCGGCGGGCGTGACGCTGATCGGCGGGCAGCAGATCGTGGCGATGCAGTCGACGCTCGCCGCCGCGCTCACCGAGATCTTCGGCACCGCGCCGGCCGCCGCCAGCAGCGGCTCGCCGGGGGCGTCGACCACGCCCACCACGCCGACCACGCCGAGCGGACCGGTCACGGGCCGCGTGCGCACCCTGATCGCGCAGGCCAACGCCGAGTTCCAGGCAGCGCAGGCGGCGCTCAAGGCCGGCGACTTCTCGGGCTACGGGGCGCAGGTCAAGGCGCTCGCGGCGACGCTCAAGGCGCTTCAGGCGGCCAAGTAGACGCCGCGCCGCGCGCTCGCGGCGTCTCATCCGACCCGGCTGCCCCTCTGCGCGCTCCGCGAGCGCGGGCTCGGCACCCGACCTCGACGACCTCTGCCGCGTCACCTCCGGCGCGACCGCCGGCGAGCGTTCGCAGCGCCTCCCTGCGCGCCTGAGCGGCGCCTCCCCGGGCCGTCTCGCCCTTCAGGGCGGGCGCTCGCCCGCCGATGCTTTTCTGACGGACGAAGGGCGACGCGGCGCGAGGACTTGTCACAGGCGATGAACGTCGTGCACTTACTGGACAGAAGCCCACTCAGGGACGGCAACGTTGCCAGCCTGCCGCTGCGCAGCGACGAGGAGCTCCTGGAGGGATCGGCCTCATGTCCGGAGCAGTTCGTCACCTTCTACGACCGCCACGCGGCCGGGCTCCTCGCGTTCTTCGCACGGCGCACCTACGACGCGCAGGTGGCGGCCGACCTGACGGCCGAGACCTTCGCCCAGGCGTTCGCCGGGCGTGCCCGCTTTCGCAACCCCGGTCCGGGGGCGGCGACGGCCTGGCTGTACACGATCGCGCGGCGGCAGCTCACCCGCTACATCCACCGGCGGCGTGTCGAGACGCAGTCGCGGGACCGCCTCGGCATGGAACGCCTCGAGGTGCCGGCCGAAACCCTCGAGCGGGCCGAGGAGCTCCTCGACCTCGAGCAGGTGCGTGACGTCGTGGCCGGTGCCCTGAACGCCCTCAAGGGCGACATCCGCCAGGCGGTCGTGCTGCGCGTCGTCGACGGCCTCTCCTACCCCGAAGCCGCCCGTCTTGCCGGCTGCAGCGAGGACCTCATGCGGCAGCGCGTGAGCCGCGGCCTCAAGCGCCTGGCACACGACCTCGCCGCGCTGCGCGACGAAGCCGAGAACACGCCGCCCACCGCCGGCGACCGCCGTAGCGGCGCTGACCGGCGAGAGCGGCGATGAGCAGCGGCTTCGACGACTATCTGAGCGACCTGCGCGGTCAGTTGCAGCGCTGCGCCGCCGAGGCGGCGCCGGCGCGCGCCGCGGCCGGCATGAGCCGGCCCGAGCGCGCGCCCACGTCGCGTCGCCTGGCGCCGCGCCGCGCCCTCGCTCTGGCCGCGGCCCTGGCCGTCGGCCTCGGCGCCCTCGCCGTGGGGCTGCTGGCCGCGAACCAGCGGTCCCAGGGCCCCGCGACGCCGAACGCGGTGCTCGCCGGGCCGGGCGGCGGCGCGCCGGCCTACGTCGAGCCGGTCGTGCCCGGCCTGACCTCGCCCGCCCCCGGCGTCGCGCGCGTCGGCTACGGCATAGCGGCGCTCGCCGAGCTCTCGCCGGCCGACGTGTGGTCGGTCGGCGCTCAAGGCGACCCCGCCGGGGGCACGACGCAACACTCCTTCGCGTTGCACTACGACGGCGCGGCCTGGAGCGAGACGCCGGTGCCCGACGTCGGTCCGCTCACGGCGGTCGGCGTCGCGGACGACGGCGAGGCCTGGGCGCTCGGCCCGGCCGGCGACGTCGTCCATTGGAACGGCGTGCAGTGGCAGGCAGTGCTGACCGCCGCGCACGACGGCGAAGCCGTGCTCCACGGCCTGACCGTCCTCGCCGCGAACGACGTCTGGGCGGTCGGCAGCTCCTACGGGGCGCCGTACGCGACCCACTGGAACGGCGTCGCCTGGCGGCCGGCCGTCCTGCCGCCCATCCCCGGCGGCGGAGCGCTGAACGCGGTCGACGGCACGGCGACGGGCCTCTGGGCGGTCGGTGTGGCCGCCGACGGCAGCCACGTGCTGACCATGAGATACGACGGCGCGACCTGGTCCCAGGTCGCAGACGGCGGCGTGAGCGACGGCGGCCTCCTCACGGTGGCCGCGACGTCTGCCGACGACGTGTGGGGCGCCGGCGACGCCCTGCTGCAGCACGACGACGGCACGCAGTGGCTCGATGTGTCGCAGACGTTCAGCGGCGTGCGCGAGGCGCTCGCCGCGCCCACGCCGGCCTGCGTCTGGCTGGCCGCGGCCGCCGGTGTCGCGCACTACGACGGCGCGACCTGGCAGCCGGTCACGACCCAGGACATGGGCATCGCCGCCCTGCCGTACGTGCAGCTCGATGCGGTCGCGGCGCTGTCGCCCAGCGACGTGTGGATCGCCGGCACGACCGGCGCCGGCACGTCGAGCTCGCCGCTCGTGGTGCACTGGGACGGCTCCGCCTGGCGGGTCGCCGTCGACACGATCGCGAGCCGCTAGGCCGACCGGCCGTCGACCGGCCTGCGGACCGGGCCGTCAGCCCGCCCGCCCGCCGACCTGGGCGGGCTCACCTACGCGACGCACCTGCTGCTCGGTCGTGAACAGCGAGCCGACCACCAGCAACCCCACGGTGACGGCCGTTACGGCCACGGCGGTCAGCAGCATGTACATGATCACGATCTGCAGGCGCACGGCGTCGAGCGGCCGGGCGCCGGCGATGATCATGCCGGTCATGGCGCCCGGCAGAAAGACGATGCCCATCGTCTTGGTGCTGTCGATCGTGGGGATGAGCGCGAGGCGCACGGCGCGGCGCAGCACCGCGTGGGCCGCCTGGCGCGGGCTCGCGCCGAGGGCGAGGGCCGCCTCGACGACCGTGCGCTGCGCCCGCGTGTCCTCGATCAGGCGCACGCCGGTGACCGAGGCGACGTTCATGGAGTTGCCGATCACCATGCCGCCGATCGGGATCAGGTAGCGGGCGTCGCGAGAGATGATGCCGAGCGCCACCATGAGGCCGAGCGTCGCGACCGACGACAGGCCGATCGCGGCCAGGGCGATGCCGAAGCGGCACGGCAGGCCGCGGAAGCGCTGCCCCGAGGTGAAGGCCGCGAAGCCGACCATGGCGGCCAGCATGGCGACCACGGCGACCGTGCTGCGCGAGCGGAAGATGAGGTCGATCACGTAGCCGATCGCCATGAGCTGCACGAACGCACGGATCGCGGCGATCGCTATGTCACGCTCGAGGTCGAGCCGCCGCCAGCGCGACAGGCCGAGCGCCACGCCGACCATGACGACGGCCACGGCCACGTTCGTGAAGCTGAAGTGCGAGCCGCTCGTCGCCAGGACGCTCATGACGCCGCTGCGCCGCCGTCGGCGGTCAGCCGCCCCTCGATAAAGAGCCGCATGACGTCGGTGCCGGGGTCGGCGAGCATCTCGGCGAGGGGACCCTCCTCGATGACGCGGCCGTCGACCAGCAGCAGCCCGCGATGGCCGACTCGGCGCGCCTGGTCCAGGTTGTGGGTGACGAAGACGAAGGTCAGGTCGCCCCCGGCGGCGAGCTGCGCGAGCAGGCGCTCGACCTGGGCGCTCGCCGTGGGGTCGAGCGAGGCGGTCGGCTCGTCGAGGAGCAGCACCTCGGGGCGGTTGGCGAGCGCGCGGGCCAGCGAGACGCGCTGGGCCTCGCCGCCCGAGAGCTCGCCGACCGGCTTGGCGGCGAAAGCGCGCGGCAGCCCGACTCGTTCGAGCAGACCGTCAGCGAAGCTCCCGTCGAGCTGCTCGCGGCGCAGGCGCGGCCCGTAGAGCACGTTGTCGAGCACGGTGCCCTCGAACAGCGCGGCCGTCTGAAAGACCATGCCGACGCGCCGCCGCAGCGTCTGCACCGGCAGGGCCGACGTCGGCTCGCCGTCGAGCAGGATCGTACCGGCGGTGGGCTCGATCAGGCGGTTGAGGCAGCGCAGCAGCGTGCTCTTGCCGCTACCCGACGGCCCCAGGACGGTGAAGAAGCGGCCGGCCGGTACGGCCAGCGAGACGTCGTCGAGGATGAGGCGACGCTCGCCGCCGGCGGCGACGGCGTAGGACAGGTGCTCGACGGCGAGCTTGCTCGCCGCCGCCGCCGCCGCGGCCGGCTCGTGCGGCATCGCGGACGGCACCGGGCCGCCGCTCTCGGCGGCGTCCGTCGTGGGTCTCGCGGTCCGGTCCACGCCGGTAGTCTACCCACGCTCTGTATAATCCGCGTTGCCGCACATCGGGGGCGATTAGCTCAGGGGTAGAGCACCTGCCTTACAAGCAGGGAGTCGCTGGTTCAAATCCAGCATCGCCCACCAGTCGCCGGCGGCGTGGCCGCTCAGAGCCGTCACGAACCGCCAAACCACCTGAAAACCCCGGCAGCGGCCGCAGTCTCAAGCGTGGCGGCCGGCCTTTGGGCAGATGATCGCCGGACCGTATCCGCATTCGACGACAGGGGAGGCTCGCATGAGTGACACCGGTCGCCGCATCCGGGTCGGCGTGCTGCTCGGCGGGGCCTCGGCCGAGCGCGAGATCTCGCTGGCCACCGGCCGCATGATCGCCGACCACCTGCCAGCCGACCGCTACGAGGTGCTGCTCTTCGACTCGCTCGCCCTGATGGCGGGCAACCCGAAGCTTTCGGCCGAGCTCGCTCTCAAAGCGCGGGCGCTGCTCGGCCAGGGCGGCGCGACCGAGGAGCTCGGCGAGCGCGACCGGGCGCTGCCGGCCGCCTTCCGTGCCGAGATCCAGAGCGCCGCCGCCGCGGCGGCGCCGGCGACCGAGGCGGTGGGCATCGGCGAGGGCAAGCCGCGCATCGATGTCGCCTTCATCGCCCTGCACGGTCCCTACGGTGAGGACGGCACCATCCAGGGCATGCTCGAAATCTTAGGCATCCCCTACGTGGGCTCGGGCGTGCTGGCCTCGGCCCTTGCCATGGACAAGACGATGGCCAACAGGATGCTCGCCACCGCGGGTATCCCGGTGCCGCGCGCCGTCGTCGTCGGGCGCGCCGATCCGGACGACGAGACCATGCGCCGCGCCGCGGCCCGGCTGCCCGCCTTCGTCAAGCCGGCCAGGCAGGGCTCGAGCGTCGGTGAGCCGCGTGGACCGGGTCGAACAGTTGCGGCCGGCGCTCGACGACGCCTTCGCTTACGACGACCGCGTGCTCGTCGAGGAGCTGCTCGAGGGGCGCGAGGTGACGGTCGGCGTGATCGGCGATCACACCCTCACGGCGCTGCCGGTGGTCGAGATCGTCACGCGTTCTGAGTTCTTCGACTATCTCGCCAAGTACGATCCCGCGCTCACCGACGACATCTGTCCGGCCGAGCTGCCCGACCCCGAGGCCGCGGCGCTCCAGGACCTGGCGGTGCGCGCCTTCCGTGCCCTCGACTGCCGCGGGTACGCCCGCGTCGACGTGATCGTGACCGAGGAGCGCGGACCGGTCGTGCTCGAGGTGAACACCCTGCCCGGCATGACGATCAACAGCCTGCTGCCGAAGGCCGCGGCCGCCGCCGGCATACCCTTCGGCGCGCTGCTCGACCGGCTCGTGCGCCTGGCCCTCGGCGAGGAGGACGGGTAGCGTCCCGCGGCGCGGCGCTGGGTGACCGCCGGATCGCGCCGACCGGCCGGACTCACCCGAGACCCGGGCTGGTTTGACAACAGAGACAGACGCGTCTTATATTTCCGAGATTCGCCTGTCTCTGTTCGCCGTCCAGGAGGTCTGCCGCGTGTTCTCTCGACTTGGCCGATTCGTGACCCGGCGCCCCTGGTGGGTGATCGCCGCCTGGGTGGTGGGGGCCGTCGCGATCGTCGCGCTCTCGCCGTCGCTTTCGAGCGTCTCGAGCTCCGACCAGACGAGCTTCCTGCCCAAGTCGTATGAGTCGATGAAGGCGCAGGACCTGGCGACCCGGGCGTTTCCGCAGAATGCCGACGCCACGAGCGTCTTCGTGGTGCGGCGCGCCGACGGCGCCCGGCTGACGGCCGCCGACCTCGCCCGCGTCGGGGCTCTCACGCTCGGCCTGAACCAAGCGCGTATCGCCCACGTCGCGGGAGTCGTCACCAGCAAGACCATGATCGCCCCGAACGGCACGATGCAGCTCGTGACCGTGCTCTTCAGGGGCGCTCCCCAGGACAAGAGCCTGCAGGACGCGGTGCCGCTCCTGCGCGCCAAAGCGACGAGCCTGCTCGCCGGCAGCGGCCTCAAGGCCGGTCTGGCCGGCACCGTCGCCATGGCCTACGACACGATGCAGTCGTTCGACTCGGCGACCAGGATCGTGGCGATCGTCACCATCGTGCTGATCGTCGTGTTGCTCGGCCTGATCTTCCGCAGCCCCATCGCCGGGGCCCTGCCCGTCGCCTCGATCGGCCTGGTGTACGCCCTGTCGACGTCGGTCCTGGCCGACCTCGCCAAGTACTTCGGCTTCAAGGTCGACGCCTCGCTCACCACGCTGCTCGTCGTCGTGCTGTTCGGCATCGGCACCGACTACATCCTCTTCCTGCTGTTCCGCTACCGGGAGCGCCTGCGCGCCGGCGACGAGTCGCGCGTCGCGGTGCGCACCGCCGTGCATCGCGTGGGAGTGGCCATCGCATCGTCGGCCTTCGTCGTGATCGCCGCCATGGGCGCGCTCGGCCTCTCCGACCTCAAGTCGTTCCAGACGATGGCCCCGGCCTTCGTCACCTCCGTCGCGCTCATGCTGCTGGCCGCGCTCACCCTGATCCCGGCGCTGCTGGCGCTGATCGGGCCCAAGGTGTTCTGGCCCTCGAAGCACTGGCGGACGGCGCGGCCGAGCCGCATCTGGCGGGCGGTCGCCGGTCGCATCGCACGTCAGCCGGGGCGCATGGCGCTCGCCTCGGGCGGCATCCTCGTGGCGCTCGCCGCCGGCGCGTTCTTCATGCACGCGAGCTACGACATGAGCGGCCAGCTTCCCTCGAAGACCGAGTCGGCGCGGGCGACGACGCTGCTCGAGAGCGCCTTCCCGGCCGGCGCCCTCAGTCCGACCCAGGTCTATCTGACGGGCTCGAGCCCGCTGGCCGCCGGCGAGATGACGGCCTTCGCCGCGCGGCTCAAGAGCGTGAGCGGCGTGGCGACCGTCACCCCGGCGGGGTCGACCAGGGACGGCCGCACGGTGGCGTTCGACGCGAGCCTCGTGGCCGCGCCACTCAGCAACCAGGCGCTCGCGGTCGTGGAGCGCCTGAAAGCCGTGGCGCACGCCGCTGCAGGGCAGGGGCATCAGGCGCTCGTCGGCGGGCAGAGCATGGGCTTCGCCGACGTGCGCGCGGCGTCGAACCGCGACTACCGCGTGGTCTATCCGGTTGCGGCGCTGCTCATCTTGCTGATCCTCGCCGTGCTGCTGCGCAGCCTCGTCGCCCCGTTCTACCTGCTGGCCGGCGTGGCGCTCGGCTTCGCGGCCACCCTGGGCGCCTCGGTGATCGCCTTCCAGTGGATCGGGGGCGACGCCGGCATCATGTTCGCCATGCCGATGATCGTGTACCTGTTCGTGGTCGCGGTCGGCACCGACTACAACATCCTACTGACGACCCGGCTGCGCGAGGAGATCGTCGAGGGCGCGAGCCCGCACGACGCCGCCGCGATGGCGGTCGCTCACGGCGGCCCCACGGTGGCCTCGGCCGGCGTCATCCTGGCCGGCACGTTCGCGTCGCTGCTGACCGCCGGCGTCACGCTGCTCGCCGAGATGGGCTTCGCCGTCGCCGTCGGCATCATGCTCGTGGCCTTCGTCATGGCCGCGACGCTCGTGCCCAGTGTCGCTACCCTGCTCGGCCATCGCGTCTGGTGGCCGGGGCACCAGGTCGGACAAGCGCTCGCGCCGGCGGCAGCGGTCGCCGGCGGGCCGGCGGTCGGCGCCGGAGCGGCGCCTGAGACTGTCGCGCGCGCCGCGGCGGCGCCCGGGCCGGACCGGGAGTAGAGTCCGAGGGAAGGCATCGTAGCCGGAGGCCTGCCCATGACGCACGAAGCCATGCCCGCCGAACGGCCGTACGGCCGGCGCGCCGACGCGACGCGCAATCGCGAGGCGGTGCTCGACCACGCCGCGCGACTGCTGTCGCGCGACCCGGCGGCGGGCATGGCCGAGATCGCCGCCGAGTCGCGCATCGGCCGTGCCACGCTGTACCGCCACTTCCCTACGCGCGAGGTGCTGATCGACGCGATCCTGGCGCGCGCCCTCGACGACGTGGAGAACGCGCTCGCCGCGAGCCGCCTCGGCGAGGGCCCGGCGAGCGAGGCCCTGACCCGGTTGATCGCCGCGCTGTTCGAGATGAGCGACCGGTATCGGTTTCTGTTCGTGCAGGAGACCTTCGAGCCCGCCCGCGACCGGCGCTGCGACATGGAGGAACGCTTTGAGCGGCCAATCCTCGCGCTCTTCGAGCGGGGCAGGGCCCTGGGAGAGTTTCCGCGCGAGCTGTCGGCGGTCGCCCTGGGTGCCGTGTTCGGCGGTGCGCTGGTGATGGTCCTGCACGAGGTCGCGGGTGGCCGCCTGTCGCCGGCCGAGGGCGAGGCGGCCGTGGTGTCGACCCTGCTCGACGGCTGGCGCCGGCAGAGGTGACGAGCGTGGGACCGGCGCCGGTCAAGCCGTCCGTGCCCATCGCTGCGCTCGAGGCGCTCGACATCCGCGTGGGGACGATCGAGAGCGTCCACGACGTGGCGGGCTCGAACAAGCTCGTGCGGTTCGTGGTCGACTTCGGCGACCGCACGCGCACCGTGGTCGCCGGCATGAAGAAGGAGCGCGCCGACGTGACCGCGCTCGTCGGCGTGCAGACCCTCTTCCTCGTCAACCTCGAGCCGCGCGAGATGGCCGGCGTGCTGTCCGAGGCGATGTTCTTCGACCTCGGCTACGCCGACGGCATCGCACCGGCGCTGGCAGTGCCGGAGCGGCCGGTGCCGAACGGGACGCGCGCCGGGTAGGCCCCACCCGGAGGCCAGCCGCCACCCGCGCCGGGCAGGCTCACCCGGCGGTCAGCGCCACCCGCGCGGCACGCGGCCGCCGCCCGCGCGGCACGCGCGGCCGGCACCCGGCCCGGCGCGCCCGATCGACCTTGGCTACGCCGCGTCCGCGCTGCCCCGAGGCCCTACTGCGCGGTCATCGCGCCGTCGGCGACGATCAGTGCGCCCGTCACGAACGACGACTCGTCGGAGGCCAGGAACAGCGCGACGTTGGCGATCTCGCGCGGCTCGCCGGGGCGTCCGATCGGCTGGAACGAGTCGATCGTCGCGTAGACGCGCTCGAGGCCGCCGAGCAGCTCGGCGTGGGCGTAGTTGACCGGCGTGTCCACCCAGCCGGGCGCGATCGCGTTGCAGCGGATACCCTGCTTGGCGTAGTCGAGCGCGATCCCCTTGGAGAGCATGACGATCGCGCCCTTCGAGGCGGCGTAGACGGCGAGGAACGGCTCGGCGACGACGCCGTTCACCGAGCTCGTGTTGATGATCGACCCGCCGCCGGCGCGCAGCAGGTGGGGGATGGCCGCGCGGCAGCCGTACATCGTGCCCTTGACGTTGACCGCGAGCGTCCGGTCGATGACCTCGTCGGGCACCTCGTGGAAGACGCCGGGCAGGTTGACGCCGGCGTTGTTGAAGACGACGTGCAGGCCGCCCCAGCGCGCCACCGTCTCGTCGGTGTAGGCGCGCACCTGCTTGGGGTCGGCGATGTCGGCGGCCACGGCGACGGCCGCGCCGCCGATCGCGGCGGCCGTCGCCGCCACAGTCTCGGCGTCGATGTCGACGCAGGTCACGCGGGCGCCCTCCTCGGCGAAGCGGATCGCCGTCGCCCTGCCGATGCCCGAGCCGGCGCCGGTCACGATCGTCACTTTGCCGGCGAGCCGTTCGCCCATGCGTCCTCCTTGTCGTACCGGGCCGCGGCCCGCGTGGCGCCATGGTTCCCCGCAGGGCGAGGAGATGCGGCGTTGCGCCGGGGTCAGGGTGCGCAGCATGATGTTGCCGCGGCGTGACGGTGCCGCGGGGGTGACGGTGCGCCGCAGGTGTCGCGAGCGGTGGAAAGTCAGGCGATCGGCCGGGCTACGACGATGAGCTCGGGCGAGTCGTCGTCGTAGGGCGAGCGGTCGTAGTCGCCGTAGAGGGCCTCGACGGCGAAGCCGGCGCGGGCCAGCAGGTGCTCGAGCTCGTAGCGGAACAGGTAGCGCATGGGAAAACGCTCGCTCACCCGCCGGGTGGCGCCGCCGGGCTCCGTGATCTCGTAGACCATCTCGCACTGGTTGAACTGGCGGGCGCGGTGGTAGCCGGTCACATGACCCCACCAGCGGATGGTGCGGCCGGCGGTCCAGGCCACCGTCTCGGCCGTCTCCTCGCCGTCGCTGTCGCCCTCGGCGTAGAGCAGCGCGGGGTCGGGGTTGAACAGGTCGAGCACGAGGCGGCCGCCGGCGGCCAGGTGGGCGTGACAGCGGCCCAGGCAGGCGAGCTGATCGGCCACCGCGGTGAGGTGCTGAAAGCCGCGGAACGGGCTCGTGACCAGGGAGAACCGCCGGCCCAGGTCGAAGGCGGTCATGTCTGCCTGGACGAGGCGCACACGCTCCTGCACGGCAGGCGGCTCGCCGGCCACCTTGGCGCGGCAGCGGGCGAGCATGGCGGGCGACAGGTCGAGGCCGACGATCTGATGGCCGGCGCGCGCCAGCGGCAGCAGCACGCGGCCCGTGCCGCAAGCGAGCTCGAGCGTGGCGCCGTCGTCGGGCGCGAGCGTCGCCCACAAAGCGGCGTCGTCGCGGTCGGCGTACACGGCGTCGTAGATCTCGGCGAGCTCGTCGGAGGCGTAGGCGTCGTACTCGATGTCGGGCTGCCCGTGACCGGCCATGGTCGGGCCATCGTATCGCGCGGGGACGAGGTCTGCCCGCAGCGTATCGTGTCGCGGCGGTCGCGCTCCCGTCGCTCCCCTCTCGCCCCGCCGGCCGGCGCCTCGCCAACGCCCGCAGGTTTTGCCGCCCCCTCCGCATCTGCTACAATCCGTCGTCGCTGCACTGCCGACCGGTGTGCCGTGGGCCGCCGGTCGTGCGCTTCTTCGCGGGGGCGTAGTTCAGCTGGTTAGAACGCCGGCCTGTCACGCCGGAGGTCGCGAGTTCGAGTCTCGTCGCTCCCGCCACGCATCTTCACGTACCGCTCGCCATCGCGACGGGCGAGGCCGACCGTATGGCCGCGCGTGGCGGCGGCCGGAGCCGAGGCTCAGTAGTCCTGCGGCAGCTCCTTGAGCTGGGCGGCGGTGAACACCGGACCGTCCTTGCAGACGTAGACCGAGCCGATGTTGCAGCGCCCGCACTTGCCGACGCCGCACTTCATGCGGTTCTCGAGCGTCGTGTAGACAGCCTCGTCGGCGAAGCCCAGCCCGGCCAGGACCGGCAGCGTCAGCTTGACCACGATCGGCGGTCCGCAGAGCACGGCGATGGCGCCCTCGGCGCGCGGCGCCGCCTGCTCGACCACCGGCGTCACGTAACCCACCTCGCCCCTCCAGTCGGGCGTCTGGCCGCCCGGGTCGACCGTGGTGACGAGGCGCACGTCGTCGCGCCCGGCCCACTCGTCGAGCTCGCGCTTGTAGACGAGGTCGGCCACGCTGCGGGCGCCGTAGACGATCGTCACGTCGCCGTAGCGTTCGCGCCGGTCGAGCACGTTCCAGATGACGCAGCGCACCGGCGCCAGGCCGATGCCGCCGGCGATGAAGACGAGGTCGCGGCCCTCCCACTCTTCGACCGGGAAGGCGTTGCCGTAGGGACCGCGAAAGCCGAGCAGGTCGCCGACGTCGACCTGGCCCAGGCTGCCGGTGACCTTGCCGGCGGCCTTGACCGTGCACTCCAGGTAGCCGGTCCGCGTCGGCGGGCTGGCGATGCAGAAGGTCGACTCGCCGGCGCCGAACACCGAGTACTCGCCGAACTGGCCGGCCCGGAACGAGAAGGCCGCGGCGCGCTCGGGGTCGCGAAAGCGCAGGCGGTAGGTGCGGGTGTCGGGCGTCTCGTCGGTGATCGCCTCGACCACGACGAGGTCGGGCTGGTACAGGTTGGGCGCGGGCGCGGCGCTCACGAGGCGGCGCCGTCCTGCCCGGCGGTCTCGCCGGTCGCCCCGTCACCCGCGCTGACGCCGGCCGCTCGTTCGTCGATCGCGCCCAGGATCTCACTCAGGTCCTGACCGGTGGGGCAGGCGCGCGAGCAGCGGCCGCAGCCGGTGCACAGCACGTCGCCGAAGCGGCTCGGGTAGACCAGGAACTTGTGCTCGACGCGCTGGCGGTAGCGCGCGTTCTGGTCGGCGCGCGGATTGTGGCCCGAGGCGTGCCGGGTGAAGACGCAGGTCTGGCAGGTGTCCCAGTTGCGGCGCCGCACGCCGTGACCCACGCTCTCGGGCTCGTCGACGATGTCGAAGCAGTGGCAGGTGGGACAGACCGACGAGCACACGCCGCAGCCGTTGCAGCGCGGCCCGAGAGTGGCCCAGAAGGGGTCGTCGAAGTGGTGCTCGAGCCAGTCGCGCACGCGGTCGTGGTCGAGGCGCAGGTTGGCGGCCACGCGCTCGCGGGCCGCGGCGCGATAGGCGGCGGCCTGGGCCTGCGGCCGGTCGCCGGCCGGGCCGTCGGGCAGCTCGGCGAAACGTCTGGGGTGAGCCGCCGTGAAGGCCTCGCCCCTGTCGCTGAAGGTCTCGACCAGGTAGCCGCCGTCGACCGGTGTGAGGCGGCCGTCCGACCCGCGCTCGGTCGCCGGGTCGAGGAACACGGCCGAGCAGAAGCACGAGTCGTCCTCGACGCCGCACGCCAGGCTGAACACCGTGGTCGCCGCCCGCCGCGCGTTCCAGAGCTCGTCGGCGTAGTCCCAGTTCATCACGCGGTCGACGATGGGCAGGGCGGCGGCGTCGCAGGGCCGTGCGCCCAGCACGACGCGCGGCGGCAGGTCGGTCGAGGCCGGGGTGAGCTCGACGTCGCCGCCGGTGCGGCGCCACGAGAAGAGCACCTCGGTCTGCGGCAGGAAGAGCTGCTTGAGGGAGAGGCGCGGCAGCCGCTCGCCCAGGGCGAGCTCGGCCGCGGCCGTCACCGCCCGGTACTCGGTCTCGCGCGGCGCGCCGGGGGCGCCGGCGGCGCGGCCGGCTCCGCCGGCCCACGCCGGCGCCACCGCCGGCGCGCCGCGCGCCGCGAGCTCCTCGACGAGGCCCGCGAGGTCGTCATGGGTGAGCAGCAGCACGCGGCGCGGGGCGCCGCTCGACTGGTCGCTCGTCTGCCCGAGCGCGTCACGCAGCCGCGCCTGCCCGAGCAATGACGACTCGTCGCTCATCGGATGAAGTCCTGGGTGTCGTCGACGGCGTAGGCGCCGATCGGCGCCGGCACGGCCGGGTCGTCGCTCACGGTGTAGCCGTAGAGCTCGTAGACGACCTGCTGCAGCTTGCGGTTGATGAGGCCCAGCGGGATGGCGACCGGGCAGGCCCGCTCGCACTCGCCGCAGCCGACGCAGCGGCCCGCGAGGTGCTGGGCGCGCGTGAGGTGCCAGGCGAAGTTGCCGCGCGCATGCGGCGAGGTCTCGACCCACTGCGGCTCGCTCTTCTCGACGACGCAGCGCTCGCAGTAGCACAGCGGGCAGGCCTGGCGACAGGCGTAGCACTGCGTGCAGCGTGAGAGCTCCTCGGTCCAGAAGGCAAGGCGCTCGGCGGGGCTCAGGGCGTCGAGCGCCGCCACACGCTCGTCGAGCGTGGTCGCGACCGGCGGCTCGGGCTGCGGCTCGCCGACCAGCACGTCGACCCCGGCCGGCTCGCGCACATCGCAGCCGTGGCAGCGCGCGGCGACCGACTCGGCGGTGAGTGTCGGCGGCTCGGACCCCTCGGGCCCTGCGGCGACCCCGCCGCAGCGCACGCCGATCAGCACGACCTCGTCGCGGCCGAGCTGCGACTCGCGCAGCAGCCCGGCGACCGCCTTGGCGTCGCAGCCCTTGACCACGAGCGCGGCCTTGCCGAGCGCCGCGACCGGCGAGCGGCGCGGGTTCAGAAAGACGGCCAGGTCGTGCACGCAGCGCGCGTCGAAGATCAGCCGGTCGCACTCGCCCGGGGCGGTCACGAAGACGGGGCGCACGCCGCGCCGGCCGGCCTCCCAACCGATCACGACCTGGACCGTGCCGTCCTCGAACAGGCGCCGCGCGGTGTCCTGCAGCTCGCTCATCGGGGGGCCCCTTCGGAGGTCGGATCGGGCGCGCCGGCGCCGGTCGTGTGCGCTCCGTCGCTGCCGGCCGCCTCGAGCGGGCCGCGGGCGTCGCTCAGGTCGACGGAGGCCAGCGGGTCGCCGTCGGGCAGCGGCGCGTCGGCGAGCCGGTGGTAGGCCTCGAACGGGCCCAGCTCGCGCACCCGGGCGACGGTCTCGTTCACGACGTCGGCCCACTTGCCGCCTTCGGAGGCCGAGACCCACGAGAAGGTGAGCCGACGGGGATCGACCCCCAGGAACGACAGCAGCTCGCGGAACACGCCGAAACGCCGCCGGGCGTGATAGTTGCCGGCCGTGTAGTGGCAGTCGGCCGGGTGGCAGCCGCTCACGATCACCCCGTCGGCGCCGCGCTCGAAGGCCTTCACCACGAAGAGGTGGTCGATGCGGCCGGTGCAGGGCAGACGGATGATGCGCACGTTGCTCGCCATGGGCAGCCGGCTGGTGCCGGCCAGGTCGGCGCCGGTGTAGGTGCACCAGTTGCACACGAAGGCGGTGATGCGCGGCTCGAAGCTCGCCGAGTCGTCGTGGCCGGCGCCGATCACCCCGGTGGTCGCGCCGTGCGCGTCGCTCTGCTCGGCCGTCATAGCGCTCACCACCCCGCCAAAGCGTTGATCTCGGCGTAGACCTGGCTGTCGGTGAAACCGGCCAGCTCGACGCTCTTGGAGGGGCACACCGCCACGCAGGTGCCGCAGCCCTGGCAGACGCCGGGGTTCACCCAGGCGACGTGGCCGCAGACGTGGCCCTCCATGTCGCAGACGTCGCGGTGCTCGATCGCACCGTAGGGGCAGACGCGCTCGCAATGGAAGCAGCCGCTGCAGGTGCGCTCGTTCACGAGGGCCACCGACGGGTCGCGCTCGAGCTCGTCGGCGCTGAACAGGCCGAGCACCTTGGCGGCCGTCGCGCTGGCCATGGCGACCGACTCGGGGATGTCGCGCGGCGCCTGGCAGGCGCCGGCCAGGTAGACGCCGGCGGTGTTGGTCTCGACCGGGCGCAGCTTGGGGTGCGCCTCGTTCAGAAAGCCGTCCTGGTCGTAGCTCACCGACAGCTTCTGGGCGAGCTCGGCGATGCCCGGCTGGGGCCGCACGGCGGTGGCCAGCACGACCATGTCCGCGTCGATCACGACCTGGCGGCCCGACAGCGTGTCGTAGCCCCAGACCTTCACCACGTCGCCGTCGCGGAAGATGCGGCTCACGCGGCCGCGCACGTACTCGGCGCCGTCCTCTTCGATCGCCCGCCGGCTGAACTCGTCGTAGCCCTTGCCGGCCGCCCTGATGTCCATGTAGAAGACCACGGCGCGCCCGTCGTGCACCTTGTGCTTGTAGAGCATGGTGTGCTTGGCGGTGTACATGCAGCAGATCTTGGAGCAGTACGACATGCCCTTCTCGGGGTCGCGCGAGCCCACGCATTTCACGAACACGACGGTCTTCGGCACGGCGCCGTCAGAGGGCCGCAGGATCTCGCCGCCGGTCGGCCCGGACGCGCTCGCCAGGCGCTCGAACTGCAGCCCGTCGATCACGTCGGGCACCTCGCCGTAGCCGTACTCGCCGTAGCCCTTGAGGCCGGCAGGCTGCTCCCGGCCGATGTCGTAGAGCTGAAAGCCGGTAGCCACCACGATCGCGCCGACCTCCTCGGTCACGAACGCGTCCTCGGTGTCGTAGTCGATCGCACCCTTGAGGCAGGCCTCCTTGCACTTGCCGCAAGCGTCCTTGGCCAGGCCCTTGGCGCGGCCCTTGAACAGCGTGCAGTTGGCGCGGTCGAGCACCGGGATGTTGGGCACGGCCTGCGGGAAGGGTGTGGAGATGGCGGTGCGCCTGCCCAGGCCGGCGTCGAACTCGCTCGCGATCTTGCGGCTCGGGCAGGCCGCCTGGCAGTCGCCGCAGCCGTTGCAGAGGTTCTCGTCGACCGAGCGCGCCTTCTTGCGGATCGTCACGGCGAAGTTGCCGATGTAGCCGTCGACCTTCTCGACCTCGCTCCAGGTGTGCAACGTGATGCGCGGGTGCTGGTAGGCCTCGACCATGCGCGGCGTGAGGATGCACTGCGAGCAGTCGAGCGTGGGGAAGGTCTCGGAGAGCTGGCTCATGTGGCCGCCGATCGAGGCCTCCTTCTCGACCAGCACGACCTCGTGGCCGCCGTCGGCGATGTCGAGCGCCGCCTGGATACCGGCGATGCCGCCGCCGATCACGAGCGCCCGCTTGGTGACGGGGATACGGATGGTCTCGAGCGGGCGGTCCTGCTTGACCTTCTCGACGATGGTGCGGCCGATGTCGATCGCCTTGGCCGTGGCGCGCTCGCGGTCGTCGTGGATCCACGAGCAGTGCTCGCGGACGTTGGCCATCTCGACCACGAAGGGGTTGAGACCGGCCTGCGCGGCCGCCCGGCGGAAGGTCGTCTCGTGCATGTGGGGCGAGCAGGCGCAGACCACGACGCCGGTGAGTCCGTCCTCTTCGATCGCCTTCTTGACGAGCTGCTGGCCGGGGTCGGAGCACATGTACTTGTAGTCCTCGGCGCGCACCACGCCGGGGTGCTCGCGCAGGGCGTCGGCGACGGCCGCGCAGTCGACCGTGCGGGCGATGTTCTCGCCGCAGTGACAGACGAAGACGCCGATGCGGCTCATGGCGCGGCTCCGGCGGGCGCCGTGCTCTCGCCGCCGCCGCCCCCCGGCGTCGCGGCCGCGACGCCGGCCTGAGCGCGCGCGGCGGCCTTGGCGGCGCGCGCGGTCTCGCGCGCGGCGGCCTCGGTGGCCGCCCGCCGGGCGTCGTCGGCCAGGCGGGCGAGCAGCGGCTGGGTGTCGACGAAATGACGGTCGAAGCCGAGCAGGTCGAGCGGCAGCCCCAGGGCGAGGCCGACGAGCTGGGTGATGTAGAGCACCGGCATCGGCGGGGCGCCCTTGAGGCTCATCGCGCTCTGACGAAAGTCGAGGTTGGCGTGGCAGAGCGGGCAGGCCGCCACGATGGCGTCGGCGCCACAGCGCCGGGCGTCGTCGATGATGGCGCGACTCAGGCGCAGCACCGAGCTCGTGCGGGCGATCGAGAAGGCGCCGCCGCAGCACTCGACCGCCATGTTCCAGCGCACCGGGCGGGCGCCGCAGGCGGTGACCACCTCGTCCATGCCGACCGGCTGCTCGGCGTCGTCGAAGCCGGTCGCCTGGGGCGGTCGCACCAGCAGGCAGCCCCAGTAGGCGGCCACGCTCAGATGCTCGAGCGGGTTGGGTTCGAGGCGCGCCGCGACGCGCTCCTCGATGGCCGGCGCGAGGCCGCGCAGCAGCTCGACGACGCTCTGCACCTTGACGGTGTTGGCGAACGGCCGCTCGAGCACGTCGGCCACCCTGGCCGCCAGGCCGGGCTCTTCGGCGACCGCGTGGGCCGCGCCCGACAGACGGTTGTAGCAGGCGGCGCACGGGGCGAGGACGCGGTCGGCGCCCTGCGCCTCGGCGAGGGCGAGGTTGCGGGCCGGCAGGGCGACGCCCAGCAGATGGTCGGCGGCGTGTGCCGAGCTTGCCCCGCAGCAGCTCCAGTCGTCGAGCTGGTCGAGCTCGACGCCGAGCGCGACCGCGACCGCGAGCAGGCTCTCCTCGTACTCGCGCGAGGTGCCGTGCATGGAGCAGCCAGGGTAGTAGGCGAGGCTCACGCCCGACCCTCGTCGTGGCCCGCCCGGCCGAGACCGCGCGCGGCGCCGGTCCGTGCGCGCTCGCAGGCCGCCATGAGACGCCGCACGTCGGCGGCGCCGGCGATGCGCTCGGGGCGCAGCGGCAGCTTGCCGCGGCGCAGCATGGCCGGCGCGGTCGCGACGTCCTGCAGCAGGGCGCCGCTGCGCAGCTTGTACTGCATGACGAGGCCGACCTCCGACAGGCGGCCGTTGGTGCGGATCTGCTCGAGGAACGCCTGGTGGAAGGCGCGTACGGCGCGGGGAGCGTGCTCGGCGTCCTCGATCGCCGCGAGCTCGCGCAGCGCGTCGATCACGCGCGCCGGGTCGACGTCCTTGGGGCAGCGCGCGCTGCAGGTCTCGCAGGTGAGGCAGAGCCACAGCGACTCGTCGGCGAACAGCCGGGCGCGGTCGTTCGCGAGCGCAAGACGCATGATGGTGTGGGGCGGCAGCGCCATCTCGGGGCCCATCGGGCAGCCGGCGGAGCACTTGCCGCACTGGTAGCAACGCGCCACGTCGGTCGCCGCCGTGCGGCGCACGTAGGCGGCCAGAGGCTCGAGCGACGTCGAGCCGCGGTCGGCTGCGCTGGTCGAGGCGGTCGAGCTGGTCGTGGCGTCTGCCTCTCGTCGCGTGGGCGCCGCGGGTGGCCCGGGCGCGGATGGCGCGGCGCGAGCCGCGCCGTCGCCGAGTAAAAGCTACGCTCATAGTGTAAAGGCGCGCCAGAAAGCGGGCAATACTTGTCCGTTATTTCACAAGGGGGCGGACGGCCGGGCGCGGCCGTCCGCCCCCTTGTGGGGCTCAGGGGAAGGCGATCGGCGCGATCGCCCAGGCCGGCGAGCCGCCGTGGGCGATGAGCACGTGGCGGCTGGCGCCGCCGGCCGTGGCGATCCAGAGGACGCTCTGCAGGCCGGTCGCGTCGGCCACCGCGTAGGCGATCTGCGAGGCCTTGGGAGTCCAGGCGACACCCGTGACCGGCCGCTTGAGCGCGGTCACCACGGCCGTCGTCATGCTCGCCCCCGGCGTCCAGGTGTTGAGCGCGTCGTGCTCGCTGCTGCTCAGCCCCGAGGCGCCGCCGAAGGCGAGGCGCTGCCCCTGCGCGGTCCAGGCGGGCCGCGTCGGCCAGATGAGGCCGCTCTTCTTGAGGCGCTGGGCGCCGTCGACGCCGTAGACCGTGAGGCCGAAGCCGATGTCGCTGCCGGTCTGCTCGGTGGCGATCATCGAACCGTCCGGCGAGATCACCGGCCAGGTGAACTGGTCGCCGTCGGTCTCGCCCGGAGCCGCGCCGGTCGCCACCGTGGAGACGGCGAGTGTCGCGGTGTCGTAGACACGCAGCTTCTCGGGGATGCTGCCGCCGGACAGGGCGCCGTAGCTGACGTAGGCCACGTGGGTGCCGTCGGCCGACGACGAGACCGAGGTGCCCCTCATCAGGTGGCCGCCGTCGTCCTTGGCCGGCCAGCCGATGCCCTTCGCCACGTCGCGCAGCCAGAGCTTGCCGTTCACCCGGTAGGTCCTGGCGCCCGCCGGGAAGTACGCCGCTATGAGCCGCGTGGCGCTCACCCAGGCGTAGCTGTCGATGGTCGCCGGCGAGACGGCGACGGGCACCTGGGTCACCGACCCGGTGCGGGTGTCGTAGACGAAAAGACTGCTCGTCGAGTCGCTCTGGCTCGCGGCTCGCAGGAACGCGAGGCGTCTGCCATCGGGCGACCAGGCGAGGTCGCTCACCGGACCGCCGCTCGGGGCCACGAGCTGCTTCACGACCCCACTGCCGTTCACGACGCTGACGCCGCTCGCCTTCACCCCACTCGCGACGGCGACCACGAGCTGCGCCGTGACGTGCGGCGCCGAGCTGGGCGAGGTGGCCGACGACGTGCTCGGCGAGGCGCTCGCCGTGACGGTCACGGTGGCGGCGGGTGTCGGGCTGCCGCTGCCGCAGGCGGCCAGGCAGGCGGCGCAGCCGAGCCCGGCGGCGACGGCGCCGAGGCTCCACGCCGTCCGTCGTGCACCGCGGCGTTGTCGGGTGATGGTCAGTCTCATGGCGCCCTCTCCTCGTTCGTCCGTCGAGTCACGGGACCAGCGGCGGCGGCGGGCCGTCACCGCGGCGCGCCGTCGCAGGCGCCGGTCGCCCGGCGCTCTCGGCTCTGCCCCTCGTCTCTGCGTCGTCTCCGCCTCAGACGTTCTGCGGGCGGCCCTGCAACCCTCGCGAGAAGAGCAGCAGGAGCGCGGCAGCGACCACTGCCGTTGCCGCGCCGAAGGTGAAGGTGGCCCAGGGCCCGATCGCCACCCAGAGCACGCCGCCGAGACCGCTCGCTGCGAAGCCCGCGACGCCGACCGCGGTGTCGAAGAAGCCCATGGCCGAGGCGCGCTCGGCATCGGGCGCGGTGCGGCTGATGAGCGCCTTGGTCGTGCCCTCGGTCGCGGCTATGTAGAGGCCGTAGACGGCGAAGAGCGCGGCGACGACCGCCATGGAGTGAGCCGCGGCGAGACCGGCGTAGACCGCGGCGAACACGACGAAGCCGCCGGCCACGACGGGGAGCTGGCCCACACGGTCGGACAGGTCGCCGAGCGGCAGCGAGCCGGCAGCGTAGGTCAGGTTGTAGAGCACGTAGACGAGGATCACGCCGGTCTTTGCGCTGAAACCCACCTGCGACGCCTTGAGCAGGATGAAGGCGTTGCTCGAGTTGCCCACCGCAAAGACGAGCGAGGCCAGCAGCAGGCGGCGGAAGCGTGGCGACGCCGGCAGCCTGATCGGTGGGCGAGCGGCGGGCGCGGCCGGCGCCGCGGCGCCGGCCGCGCCCGCCGGGTCGCGCGGCGCGCGCTCGCGCACGCTGCGCCAGATGACGAGCACGCTCAGGGCGCCGGGCACCACAGCGAGCGCGAAGACCCAGCGCAGCGACACCCCGAGGTGGAGCAGGAGCAGGGTGGCCAGCGGGCCGACGACCGCGCCCAGCGTGTCCATGGTGCGGTGCAGGCCGAACGCGAGGCCGCGGTCGGCGTCGCGGACGTCGGCGGCGAGCAGCGCGTCGCGTGGCGCCGTGCGCATGCCCTTGCCGAGGCGGTCGAGGAAACGGCCGCCAAGCGCGACCGGCCACAGGAAGGCGAGCGCGAGCACCAGCTTGCCGAGCGCCGCCAGGCCGTAGCCGCCGAGCACGAAGCGCCGCCGCCGGCCGCGCGCGTCGGAGAGCCGGCCGAAAGGGTAACGCGTGACGCTGGCGGTGCCCTCGGCGGTGCCCTCGATCAGGCCGAGCACCGCCGCCGACGCGCCCAGGGTCTTCGTCACGAAGCCCGGGAAGACCGGGTAGATCATCTCGGTGCTCAGGTCGGCCACCAGGCTGACCACACCGAGCGCGACGACGTTCGCCGGCAGCGCTCGCAGTCGCCGGCCGAGGGTCGCCGGACGCGCTGACTCGTTCTTTTCCATGGCCGTGATGCTACAACGATAGCCAGAACGGTCTACGCCGGCCGGTAAGCCGCGGGGCGGGTCCGGTCGATACCGGCGACGAGGGCGTCGGCGAGGAGGAGGTCGGCAGTGAGGGGTCGGAGAGGGGTCTGCGCGAGCCTGGGCGGCTGGGCGGCCGTCCTTGTGCTGCTGGCGGTGATGCCGCTCGCCGCGGGCCTGGTGTGGCGGGCGCCCGCCGCCGCCGCCGACGTGCTCGGCCCGAACGTGGCCATCCCGTTCCCGCTCTTTCCGTCCGACAACCCCTGGAACACGCCGGTCGACACGCTGCCGGTCGACCCCGACTCGGCCGCCTACCTGCGCAGCATCGGCCTCGACACCGGCCTCCACGCCGATTTCGGCACGACGTGGGACGGCGCTCCCAACGGCATCCCGTACGTGTGCGTATCGGGCACGCAGGCGAAGGTCCCGGTCACCTTCGACTACGCCGACGAGAGCGACCCCGGCCCGTACCCGATCCCCTCCGACGCTCCCATCGAAGGCGGCGCGTCGAGCGACGGCGATCGCCACGTGCTCGTGCTCGACGTGGACCATCAGGTGCTCTACGAGCTCTACGACGCCTGGCCACAGGCCGACGGGAGCTGGCACGCCGGCTCGGGCGCGGTGTTCGACCTGGGCACGAACGCCCTGCGGCCGGCCGGCTGGACGTCGGCCGACGCCGCCGGCCTGCCGATCCTGCCCGGCCTCGTGCGCTATGACGAGGCTGTGACCGACGGGGCGATCGATCATGCGCTGCGCTTCACCGTCGCCCGCACGCAGAAGGCCTACATCTACCCGGCCCGCCACTACGCGAGCGACTCGACCGACCCCGACCTGCCGCCCATGGGCCTGCGCGTGCGGCTCAAGGCGAGCTTCGACATCTCGGGCTTCTCACCCGAGGTGCAGGTGATCCTGCAGGCGCTCAAGACCTACGGCATGATGGTGGCCGACAACGGCTCGGACTGGTACGTGTCGGGCGCCCCCGACCCGCGCTGGAGCGATGACGACCTGCATGAGCTCTCGCAGGTGAAAGGCAGCGACTTCGAGGTCGTCGACAGCCGCTACCTCGAGCCCGGGGCGCTCGTCGTCGACGCCGGCGGCGACGCGACGCTTCGCGAGGGCCAGAGCCTGGCCCGCGCCGGCTCGTTCGTCGACGAGACCGCGGCTGACGCCGCCTGGACCGCGACGGTCGACTACGGCGACGGGAGCGGTGCCGCGGCGCTGACCCTGAACGACCACAGCTTCGCCCTGTCGCATCGCTACGCCGCCGCCGGCGCCTATGTGGTCGCGGTGACGGTGCGCGTGAGCGGCGGCACGTCGGGCACGACACGCTTCCTTGTGACCGTGCGCAACGTGGCGCCGCGCATCGCCGCGCAGCGCAGCGGCGTCGCCCGCCGCGGCATCGCCTTCAGGCGCCGGATCGCCTTCACAGACCCCGGCACCGGTCCGTGGCGGGCGACGGTCGTGTGGGGCGACGGGACGCAGAGCCGTCGCCCCACCCTCCGTTCACGCGCCTTCTGGGCGGGGCACGTGTTCCGCCGCGACGGCGTCTTCACGGTGACCGTGCGCGTCTCCGATCGTCACGGCGGGGCGGGCGTGCGGCGCTTTCGGGTGCGGGTGCGATAGGCCGGCGGCTCCGGCGAGCTCGTCGCGCACGAGCCTCGAGAGCGGCGACAGCATGGCGCACTCCGGTCGCGCCGCGGCCAGGGCGGCGAACTCCCGGTCGAGCACTCCCACGACGACGAGGTCGTGCCAGCTCCCCTCGAACGGCACGGCCTCGCGCTCGCGACCTTCCTCGACGAAGCCGCAGGTCCGCAGGCAGGCCAGGGCGCGGGCGTTGAAGTCGAGCACGCGCGCCGTGACGTGGTGCAGGCCGAGCACGGCGAACGCGTAGGTCAGCACGAGCCGGGTCGTCTCGGCGCCGAGGCCGCGGCCGAGCCACTCGCGCGACAGCAGCGTCACCGCGTAGCGCGCGTGGCGCTCGTGCGGGTCGACGGCGAACAGCCGGGCCAGGCCGACGAGCCGCTCGTGGTGCTCTATCACCCAGCCCTGCGTGCCCTCGTGGCCGCCGAGCCGAGCGAGCGCGGCCTGGGCCTCGCGCGATGTGAGCCCGCGGCGCACGACGCCCTCGACGCCGAAGAAGCGCTCGATGATCGGGTCGACGCCCAGGCGGGCGACCACGCCCACGTCGGCGGGCTGCGGCGGGCGCAGCACGACGGTGCGGCCGGGCAGCGCCGGGGCGACGTCGGGCAGCGGCAGGCCGACCGGCGTCACGAGCGGCGGCTCCACGGGCGTGCCCTCCGGCGCCACGGCGTCTCGCTCTCTCAGAACTCGCCGGGTCCCAGATAGGCCTCGAGGTCGGCGGCCGGATCGTCGTAGATCGTCCAGAACTTCTTGACCGGCCCGAGGTTCTTCCAGAAGCCCTTGCTGCCCTTCGGGGTGATGAGGATGTCGCCCGGGCCGGCCGTGACCACGTTGCCGTCGTCGTCGGTCACCTCGACCTCGCCCTCGAGGATGTAGGCGATCTCGTGGTAGGGGCGCTCGAAATAGCGGCGCTGCACCTCGCGCTGCCAGAGGCCGCAGCTGAAGCGCTCGTCGCCGGATTGCGCCGCGACGCACTCCTGGCCGGGCGGGTCCTTCTCTTCGGGGCCCACCATGGCCTCGTCCCAGCGCACGTCGGCGGGCCTGATGACCCGGATTCTCTTGGACCGCTCGTCGGCGGACATCGGCGACCTCCTGGAGGCGCGGGAGCCTGGCCAGGCTAGCTTATCGCAGGCGCGGCGGGCCGCAACGGTGGCGCGCCGGCTCGGGAGGGGGACGGCCGCGTCGTAGAATCTGAAGTCTGCGGGTCGGCCGGCAACGAGCGGCGCGCGGCGGGCGCGCACGAGGGCGCCCCCGCCATGCGCCGGTCACGAGCGAAACGAGGCATCGTGGACGCGGGGAGCAGCGAGCTCGAGCACCAGGTCATCGCCGAGGTCCGGGGGCGGCGCGACGAGCTGTGCGACCTCGTCGCGCAGCTCGTCGCCTTCGACACCACGGCGCGGCTGCCGGGCGACCCGGCCCGCGACGAGGCCGCGCTCCAGGGGCTCCTCGCCGCGCGGCTTGCCGCCCTGGGCGCGGCGACCGACGTGTGGGAGCCGGAGCCCACCGGCACGGGCAACCGCTTCGTGCCCGACGACCTCGACTTCGCCGGCCGCCCGCAGCTCGCCGCCCGCCTGGCGGGTCGGGGCGGCGGTCGCAGCCTGCTGCTGAACGGCCACATCGACGCGGTCGATGTCGAACCGCGCGACCAGTGGACGAGCGACCCCTTCGTCGTCGCCGAGCGCGACGGCCGCCTGTACGGCCGCGGCGTCACCGACATGAAGGGCGGCATCGCCGCCCTGGTCCTGGCCCTCGAGTGCCTGCGGCGGGCCGGCGTACGCCTGGCCGGCGACGTCGTGCTCTGTACCGTGACCGATGAGGAGTCGAGCGGCGCCGGCGGCCGCGCGGCCGTGGCCCACGGCGTGGCCGCCGACGCCGGCATCTGCGCCGAGGGTACCGACTTCGACGCCTGGGTGGCCTGCCGTGGCACGGTCACGCCGACGATCACGGTCGAGGGACGCGCCGGCCACGCCGAGATGCCGCAGCCGCACTGGCGCGACGGCGGCGCGGTGAACGCGATCGAGAAGATGGCGCTCGTGCTCGACGGCGTGCGTGGCCTACGAGACGACTGGCGCACGCGCGCCGACCACCGCCACCCGCTGCTCGCGCCCGGCGACATCGTGCCGGTAGTGATCGGCGGCGGCACCTGGGTGGTCACCTACCCGCACGCCTGCGCGCTCACCTGCGACATCACCTACCTGCCCGGCCATGTCGACGCGCAGGGCAGCGGCCGCGCCGTCGAGGACGAGGTCACCCGGCGGCTGCGGGCGGCCGTGGCCGCCGACCCCTGGTTCGCCGAGCACCCGCTGCGCTTCGACTGGAGCGAGGACGTAGTGCCGGCCGAGATCCCCGGCGACCACCCGCTCGTGGCGATCGCCCTCGAGGCGGCTCGTGGCTTGGGTCGCGAGGGGCGCGTCGCGGGGCTCGACTCGTGGCACGACGCCGCGACCTTCACGCGGGCCGGCACGCCCTGCTTCTCGTTCGGTCCCGACGGCATCGGCACGGCCCACGCGGTGAACGAGTGCGTGACCGTCGACGCCCTCGTCGACTTCTGCGCGGCGGTCGCCGTGACCGCCATGCGCTGGTGTGGGGTGGCGCGATGAGCGGGTCGGACCGAGAAGGTGTGCCCGGCAAGCGCGCCGGCGCGGCCGGCGCAGACCGCACGCTCGCGAGCCTCGAGGAGCGGGTGACGGCTGCCGTGCGCGCGCGCCGCGCCGAGCTCGTCGCTCTCACCGCTGCGCTCGTCGCCTGCGACACGACGGCGCGCGACGCGGGCGCGCCGCCGCGCGACGAGGTCAGGCTGCAGGAGCTGCTCGCGGCGCGCCTCGCCGCACTCGGCGCCGAGATCGACCTGTGGGAGCCCGAGCCGACCGGCGAGGGCGGGCTGTTCGTGCCGCCCGGGCTCGACTTCGTGGGGCGGCCGCAACTGGTCGCTCGCCTGGCGGGCGGCCCCGGCGGCCGCCCCGCCCGCAGCCTGCTGCTGACCGGCCACATCGACGCCGTCGACGTGGAGCCGCGCGAGCAGTGGACGAGCGACCCGTTCACGGTCGTCGAGCGCGACGGCCTGCTGTTCGGCCGCGGCGTCAACGACATGAAGGGCGGCTTGGCCGCCCTGGTGGTCGCGCTCGAGGCGCTGCGCGACGCCGACGTGCGGCTGGCCGGCGAGGTCGTGTTGGCCGCGGTGACCGACGAGGAGTCGTCGGGCATGGGGAGCTGGTCGGTCGTGCGCCGGTTCGCCGAGCGCAGTTTGCGCCCCGACGCCGGGATCTGCGCCGAGCCCACCGGCTTCGAGGCCTGGGTGGCCTGTCGCGGCATCCTCAAGCCGCGGCTCACCATCCCGGGCCGCGCGGGCCACTCGCAGGAGCCGCAGCCCGACTGGCGCGACGGCGGCGCTGTGAACGCGATCGACAAGCTCCTGCCGGTGCTTGCCGAGGTGCGCCGCCTGAACGACGAGTGGCGCTCGCGGGCCGACCAGCGCCACCCCTTCCTGGCGCCGGGCGACGTCGTGCCGGTGCTCGTGTCGGGCGGCACCTGGGACGTGACCTATCCCGCCTTCTGCCGCCTGACGCTCGACTGTCACTACCTGCCGGCCCATTGGCACCCCGAGCTCGGCGCCGAGCCGGTCAAGGCCGAGCTGCGCGGGCGCATCGACGCGGCCGCCGCGGCCGACCCGTGGCTCGCCGAGCATCCGATCGTCTGGGAGTGGGAGTGGGAGGTGCCGCCGGCCGAGATGCCCGCCGACCATCCGCTCGTTACCACCGTGCTCGAGGCCGGCGCGGCGCTCGGCCGGCCGTCGCGGCCGGGAGGCCTGAACTCGTGGCACGACGCGGCGACGTTCACCCTGCACGGCGGCATCCCGACGTTCTCGTTCGGACCGCACGACAGGTACACGGCGCATGCCGTCAACGAGTGCGTGGCGATCGACGAGCTCGTCGACACGGCGGCGATCGTGGCCTGCAGCGCGCTGCGCTGGTGCCGGCCGGCCGGGTCGTGACCGTCGCGGCCCATGTCCGCCGCGGCGCCGCGGCGCGATATGCTGCCGCGGCGACAGATCAAGCGACCGTGAGGGGGACGTGATGCTGCAGGGGCTGGCCGGCAAGAGGGCGCTCGTCACCGGCGGCTCGTCGGGGCTCGGCGAGGCGGTCGTGCTACGCCTGGCGCAGGAGGGCGTGTCGGTGGCGGTCGGCGGCCGCGACGAGGGGCGCTGCGACGACGTGGCGCGGCGCGCCGCCGAGCTCGCCGGCGAGGCCGGCTTCGCGGCGGCGGAGTTCTCGACGGTGGTGGGCGACGTCGCGCGAGTCGCCGACTGCGAGCGCCTGTTCGCCGACGCCGTCGCCCAGCACGGCCACCTCGACATCCTCGTGAACTCGGCCGGTGTCTGGCGCGAGAAGCCGATCGTGCAGTGGAGCGAGGCCGACTACGACGAGCTCATGGACACCAACCTCAAGGGCACGTTCTTCCTGTGCCGCGAGGCGGTGCGCCACATGGTGCCGCGCCACGCCGGCGTGATCGTCAACATCGCAAGCGACTCCGGCGTTCACGGCGAGCCCGGGGCGGCCGCCTACGCCGCCTCGAAGGCCGGCGTCATCATGCTCACCCGCACCCTGGCGATCGACCACGGGCCCGACGGGCTGCGGGTCTGCAGTGTGTCGCCGGCGGTCGTCGACACGCCCATGCTCCACAAGGCGATCGCCGACGCGCCCGACCCCGAGGCCTACGCCACTTGGCAGGGTCACGACTACCCGCTCGGCCGGATCGGGCAGCCGCTCGAGGTGGCGTCGGTGGTCGCCTTTTTGGTAAGCGACGAGGCGAGCTTCGTGACGGGGCGCACCTGGCTGATCGACGGCGGCTTCACCGCCTGAGCGCACGGGCGGCTACACGGGTGGCGCGCCTCGCCGCGCGCCTCCGTCGCACCGCCGGCCCCCCACACCGCCGGCCCCCCACACCGCCGGCCCCCCACACCGCCGGTCCACTGTGCCGCCGGCCCCCGGGTGCCCTCCGGCCCGGCTCGACCGTCCCTGCGGGCGGTGAGAGGATGGGGTGGTGAACGCCCGCCGCAAAGTCCTCGTCGCCGACCTCGCGCTGTTCTCGGTCGCCGTCTTCTGGGGCTTCAACTTCGTCGTTATCAAGAACGTGACCGAGCGGCTCACCCACACCGTGAGCCACTGGGGCCAGGGCGTCGTCGCGGCGACCCTGCTCTACCTGTTCTTCCGCTACGTCGTCGCCACCGTGATCTTCTCGGGCGCCCAGCCGCGGGCGCTGCTGCGCGCCACTCGCCGGCAGTGGAGCATGGGCGGCCTGCTCGCCGTCTTCTACCTCACGGCGCTCGTCGTGCAGACGATCGGGCTGCAGTACACGACGCCGGGAAAGTCCGGTTTCATCACCGGTCTCAGCGTGGCCATGGTGCCGTTCCTGTACTGGGCCGTGGCGCGCCGCTCGCCGGGCTGGTTCCAGGCGCTCGGCGCGATCGTGGCGACCGCCGGCCTCGGCATCCTGTCGCTGCGCGGCAACCTGACGCTGAGCTGGGGCGACGCCCTCACGCTGCTCGGCGCGCTGCTCTACGCGCTGCACATCATGGCGACCGGCTTCTTCGCCCCCAGGGTGCCGCCCTCGACCCTGGCCGTCACCCAGATGGCCGTCTCGACGGTGCTGCTCGCGGCCGTCACGCCCTTCGCGGCCCACCTCACGCTGGCGCTCGGCTGGCAGGCCTGGCTCGAGATCGTCTGGACGGCGCTGTCGGGCACCATCTACGCGTTCTTCATCCAGTCGTGGGCGCAGCAGTACACGACCGCGACGCACGCCGCCGTGCTGCTCTGCTTCGAGAGCGTGTTCGCCGCCGTCTCGGGCGTGATCTTCGGCATGGACGCGGTCACGCTGCGGCTGATCAGCGGCGCCTCGCTGATCTTCGGCGGGACGCTCATCATCGAGCTGCTGCCCGTCTCACGGGCCGCCGGCGACGGGAGCCCCGCGACGGCAGCGGCCGGGCACGCCGACGAGGCCCCGCCGCCGGTGCTGCTGCCGACCGAGTCAGACGGTTCCGCGGGCCAGCGTCCGGTGGACCGGCGCACGCGGCAGTAGGGCCGCCGCCGACCTCGGCCCGGGCGGGTGTGAGACAATACGCGGCGTGGCGCGCGGACGTGACCGGGAGGCGTCGTGCCGGACAAGCCCTACGAAGACGTCGAGATCGAGGGTCACCTCATCGATTCGCTCATGATGCCTCAGATCATGGACCGCATCATGGACCTCGAGGGCGAGTTCGAGATGCTCACGTTCGAGGTCGGACGCATGAAGGACGACCCCTCGCACGCCGTCATGCGCGTGTTCGGGCGCGACGCCGCCCATCTCGACGAGCTCATGACGGCGATCACCGAGTTCGGCGTGGTCGCCGTCCGGCCGCAGGACGTCGCGCTCGAGGCCGCCGACGCCGACGGCGTCTTTCCCGAGCGCTTCTACTCGACGACCAACCTCACCACGTTCGTCCGCATCGGCGGCGAGTGGGTGCGCGTCCTCAACCCGGAGATGGATTGCGGCATCCGCATCGACACGGCCGCGAGGGCGGCCGAGACGGTCGCCATGAACGACGTGAAGGCCGGTGAGCTCTTCGTGACCGGCCATAAGGGCATCCGCGTCCTGCCGCTCGAACGGCCCCGCGAGAGTCAGCCCTTCGAGTTCATGGCGTCGGCCGTGTCGAGCGAGAAGCCCAAGGCACAGATCGTGCACGAGGTCGCCCGGCTGCTGCGCCGGGTGCGCGACGAGGGCCGCCTGACCATCGCCGTGGTCGGCCCGGCCGTGGTGCACACCGGCTCGGCCGCGCAGCTCGCCCGCCTGATCAGGTCGGGCTACGTCGGCGCGCTGTTCGGCGGCAACGCCGTGGCCACCCACGACGTCGAGTCGGCGCTCTTCGGCACCTCGCTCGGCATCGACATGAAGACCGGCATGCCGGTGCCCGGCGGCCACGAGCACCACCTGCGCGCCATCAACACGGTGCGACGCTGCGGCGGCCTAGCGGCGGCCGTCGAGCAGGGCGTGCTGACGTCGGGCCTCATGCACGCCCTGGTCACGACCGGTACGCCGTTCGTGCTGGCCGGCTCGATCCGCGACGACGGCCCCCTGCCCGAGGTGATCACCGACGTCATGCAAGCGCAGCGCGCCATGCGCGCCTACGCCCAGCGCGCGGGCGCCTGCCTGATGCTCTCGACCATGCTGCACTCGATCGCCACGGGCAATCTGCTGCCCGCCGCAGTCCACACGGTCTGCGTCGACATCAACCCGGCGGTCGTCACCAAGCTCGCCGACCGCGGCAGCTTTCAGACCGTCGGCGTGGTCACCGACGTCGGCCTGTTCGTCGAGCAGCTCGCCGACGAGCTCGAGGGTCGTTCCCGCACCTGACCCGCCGACCGGCCGGAGCCGCCTGCCGGCCGGGAGCGCCGTCGCTTGCGATGGCGCCGATGAACGGCCTGCCGCCTCCCGCTTCGCGGTATCAGCGCCCTGCAGGAAGCAGCGCGCCACAAAGGGGGACGCCATGGCATGGGGACTGCGCACAGCGGCGCTCGTCGCCTTCGTGCTGACGCTGGTCGTGCTCGTCGCGACCTGATGAGTCGGGCGGGCGGCGAGTTCGCCGCCGGGTGAGCGACCGGGGCGCAGGACGGCGCGGGCGGGCGGCGGCCGCCGCCCGCCCGCGCCGTCTCAGGACGCGGGCGTCGGTGCGGTCGCCTCGGGCGCCTCGAGATAGCGCTCGCGCATGGCCACCTTGTTGATCTTGCCGAGGCCGTTGCGCACGACCTCGGGCACGAACTGCACGGCGGTGAGCAGCGCCTCGCGGGGCAGCACGCCGGCCTTGATGTAGCTCTTGATGTGGGCGTGCAGGTCGGCCTCGGTCGGCTCGTGGCCGGGCTTGCGCGCGACGAGCGCGAGCGGCACCTCGGTCCAGCGCTCGTCGGGGCGGCCGATCACGGCGACGTCGGCGACGCCCTCGTGGGCCATGAGGATGTCCTCGATCTCCAGGGACGAGAGCCACTCGCCGCCGACCTTGACGATGTCCTTGGCGCGGTCGGTGATACGCACCGACGCATGCTCGTCCCAGGCGGCGATGTCCTGCGTGTGCAGCCAGCCGCCCTGCCAGAGCTTCTCGGAGTTGGCGTGGTCCTTGTGGTAGGCCTGCGTGAGCCAGGGCGCGCGCGCCACGATCTCGCCGGTCGCGCGGTCGTCGCGCGCCACAGCGGCGCCCTGCGCGTCGACCACCTCGAGGTTCACGAGGGCGATCGGCGTGCCGGTGCGGCTGCGCAGCCGGGCCTGCTCCTCGAGCGGCAGCTCGCACTGCTCGCTCGTGAGGTCGGAGATGGTGAGCACCGGGCAGGTCTCCGAGAGGCCGTAGCCGACGACCACGTCGATGCCGCGCTTGAGCGCCGCGTAGGCGATCGACCTGGGCAGAGCGGCGCCGCCGATGATCACCTTCCAGTGCGACAGGTCGACCGCGGCGGCGGCGGGGTTGCCGACCAGCATGTGCAGGATCGAGGGCACGCAGTGCGAGTAGGTGACGCCCTCGGTGGCGAGCAGCCGCAGCAGCACATCGGGCACGTACTTGCCGGGGTAGACCTGCTTGAGGCCGAGCATCGTCGCGATGTAGGGGATGCCCCAGGCGTGCACGTGGAACATCGGGGTGAGCGGCATGTACACGTCGGAGCGCGACAGGGTGGCGGCGCGCGCCGAGCAGATCGTCGCCGTGCAGGACAGCACGTGCAGCACGATCTGGCGATGCGTGAAGCCCACGCCCTTGGGCAGGCCGGTCGTGCCCGTCGAGTAGAACGTGGTGGCGCGCGTGTTCTCGTCGAGCTCGGGGAACTCGGCGAGGGGCGTGGCCGCCGCGAGCAGCGCCTCGTACTCGCCGGCGAAGGCCAGCGGCGTCTCGGCACCGGGGTCGTCGGCCAGCAGGACCATCTGCTTGACGGTGTCGATGCGCCCCCGGATGTGCTCGACGAGCGGCAGGAACTCGTCGTTGATGAGCAGCAGGCCGTCCTCGGCATGGGCGATCGTGTAGACGAGCTGCTCGGGCGACAGGCGCACGTTCACCGTGTGGAGCACGGCGCCGATCATGGGGACCGCATAGAAGCACTCGAGGTAGCGATGGCTGTCCCAGTCGAGCACGCCGACGGTGTCGCCCGGCTTGACGCCCAGGCCGATGAGCGCCGCCGCGAGGCGCCGCACGCGCTCGCGGAAGGTCCGGTAGCTCATGCGGAACTGGCCCCGGTAGGTGATCTCCTGCTCGGGGTTGTCGGCGATCGGCGTGAGGAACAGGTTCTTGATGGTGAGCTGGTAGTCGTACGCGGAGTCGGTGCGCAGGATCAGATCGCTCATGTCCCCTCCCAGGATCTGGCACGGACCATACGCGATTCGTGTGCTTCCGGCCAGCGAAGACCGGCGGGGCGGCGGCTCTCGTTGCCGACGGTATAATCGCGGGACCTTGCGACCGCCAACAGACGCCACGGGGGTCTGATCCCGATGAAAGCACGAGCGCTCCGCGACAACGTCTACCTGATCGGCCACGTCGACTGGGACCGGCGCCTGTTCGACGCCCTCATCCCGCTGCCCGACGGCACGAGCTACAACGCCTACTTCGTGAAGGGCGCCCAGAAGAGCGCGCTGATCGACACCGTCGATCCCGCCGCCTGGGCGACCCTCGCCGGTCAGCTCGACGAGCTGCCCGCGCCCGACTACCTCGTGATCCACCACGTCGAGCAGGACCACTCGGGCTGCACGCCGCTGCTGCTCGAGCGGTACCCCGACCTCGTGGTCGTGTGCAACGAGAAGGCCAGGGCGATGCTGGTCGACCATCTGCACGTCGACGACGGCCGGTTTCGCATCGTGGCCGACGGCGACACGCTCGACCTGGGCGGCAAGACGCTCACCTTCGTCTTCACACCCTGGGTGCACTGGCCCGAGACCATGTGCACCTGGCTGGCCGAGGACCGCGTGCTGTTCAGCTGCGACTTCTTCGGCTCGCACCTGGCGACGAGCGACCTGTTCGCCGACCGCCACGAGGTCTACGACGGCGCCAAGCGCTACTACGCCGAGATCATGATGCCGTTCGGCCCGCAAGTGCTGAAGAACATCGACAAGGTCACGCGCTATCCGATCGAGCTGATCGGGCCGAGTCACGGGCCGGTCTACGACGACCCCGCTTTCATCATCGACGCCTACCGCGACTGGGCCGGCGGCGAGCCCCAGAACATCGTCTGCCTGCCGTTCGTGTCGATGCACGACAGCACGCGCCTGATGGTCGACCGCCTGACGACGGCGCTCTCCGACCGCGGCGTCACCGTCGAGCGTTTCGACCTGACCACGCTCGACGCCGGCGAGCTTGCGACGTCGCTCGTCCACGCCGGCACGCTCGTGCTCGGCACCCCCACCGTGCTGACCGGACCGCATCCGCTCGCGGCGAGCGCGGCCTTTCTGGCCAATGCTCTGCGGCCGCGCACCAAGTTCGCGACGGTGATCGGCTCGTACGGCTGGGCGGGCAGGACGGTCGAGACCATCCAGGAGCTGCTCGGACGCCTCAAGCTCGAGTTCCTCGAGCCCGTGATGGTCAAGGGTCTGCCGCGCGCGACCGACTTCGAGGCGCTCGACCGCCTGGCCGAGACCATCGCCGAGAAGCACGTCGCCCTCTCGCCGCGCCGCTACGCCGACAGCCTCGTGAGCCGGCCGCCAGCGCGGTAGCCCTGCCTCGGCAACGGCCCGGCTTGGCCGCCCGCGATGGCTTGCGTATGATGGCCATCGCGGGTGGCGCTGAGCGCCGCCCGGCAAACGACCGGGGGATCTCGTGGGCTGCTCCCACACAGGCGAGAGACGCCCTGCGCGGTCCGCGACACGGCGGCCGATGTGGGCGTGACGACCCGGCCGCGGCGTGTGCTGCTGATCGGCCTCGACGCGGCCGTGCCGGGGCGCTGGCGTCGCTTCGCCGGCGCCGGTGTGCTGCCCGTCGGCCGGCGCCTGCTCGCCGACGGCTGCTTCACCCGCGCCCTGCCGGCGATGCCCACCCTGACCACCACCAACTGGGCGACGATCGCCACCGGCGCCTGGCCGAGCACCCATGGCGTGACCGATTTCAACCCGCACCGGCCGGGTGACCTGCCCGACCAGGGACCGCAGGGCTTCGATGCGCGCGCCGTCGGCGCCGAGACCGTGTGGGAGGCGGCGGCCCGCGGCGGCCGGCAGGCCGTCGTGGTGAACTGGCCGGGTTCGTGGCCGCCGCGACCCGCGACCCCCCGGGGCCGGCTCGTCGTCGTGGGCGGGGCCGGGCTCGAGCTCGACGAGTGGCGCATCGACCTGCCCGGCAGGGAGCGCCTGGTGGCGCTCGCCGCCGAACAGTCCTTCTCGACGGAGGGCGAGCCCGGGACGACGCGCGTCGCGCTGCCGGCCGACGGCGCGCCGTTCGAGCTGCCGTTCACGTTCGCCGCGGCGTTCGACCCGCTGGTTCCGGGTTTCGCGCTCACCTGCCGCATCGTCGAGCGCTCGGACCGGTCTGTCGCGCGCTTCGGCCTGCCGGGGACGGACGAGGCGCTCGCCGAGCTCGCCCCCGGCGAGTCGAGCGAGCGCCTCGCCTGCTCCTTCGTCGCCGACGGACGCGCGGCGACCGGCCTCTTCATGCTCAAGCTGCTCGACCTCGACCCGTCCGCCGGGCGCCTGCGTCTGTACGTCACCGACATCTGCCGGCCGGCCTGGCTCGAACAGCCGGCGGGGGTGCTCGACGGCTGGGCCGGCTTCGGCGGCCTGCCGACCCCCGGCGTGGGCTGGGGATCGTTCGCGGCCGGGCGGATCGACCTCGACACCCTCGTGGAGCTCATCGACCTGTCGAGCCGCTGGCTCGCCGACGCCTGCGCCTTCCTGCTGGAGCGCGAGCCCTGCGACCTGCTCTGCACGCACTTCCACGCGGTCGACACCTTCTATCATCTGTGCCTCGACGCGGTGAGTCGGCGGGCGACGTGCGGCGTGGGCGAGCGTCACTTCGAAGAGGCCGAGCTGCGCGTCTACGGCGTGGTCGACGCCGCGATCGGCCGCCTCGTCGAGGCGGCCGGCGACGATGCGCTCGTCGTGCTCGTGTCGGATCACGGCGTGATACCGCCCGGGCAGGCACTGCCGCTCGCCGGCATCCTGCGTGACGCGGGGCTGTACGCGACCGACGCAGATGGCCGGGTCGACTGGCGCCGGACGCTCGCGGCGCCGCAGGGCACCTGCTTCGTGCGTCTGAACCGGGCGGGCCGCGAGCCGCAGGGGATCGTCGGCCGCGCCGCCGCCGCGCGCGTGCTCGAGCGCGTGCTCGACGCGCTGCGCGCCTACCGCGACCCCGACACCGGCGTAAGCCCCTTCACGCTCGTCGCGCCCGCCGACGGCGCCGCCGCGCTCGGCGTCGGCGGACCGGGCGCCGGCGACGTCGTGTATGCCGTGCGGCCGCAGTTCTCCGGGGTCCACGGCGCGATGCTCCCCGGCGAGATCGTCGCCGCCGGCGACTGGGGCATGCCGGCGCTCTGCCTGTTCGCCGGCGCCGGCGCGGCGCGCGGCGAGCTCCCCGACCATACGGTGCGGCTCATCGATGTGGCGCCGAGCATCTGCCGCGCGCTCGGCGTGCCGGCCCCGGCACGCGCCGACGGCGCCGCCCGCGACGAGCTGCTGTCGCTGTAGGCGCGCTCCGGCCGCCGCGCTCCCTCCTGTAGACTACCGCCGTGCTCACCGTCCTCGTCGGCCTGCTCTCCGCCTTCTCCTATGCGTCGAGCGACATGCTCTCGCAGCGGGTCACGCGGGCCACCCGCGCGCTCACCCAGGTCGCTTGGGTGCTCCTGACCGGTGCCGTCATCGTGTTGCCGGTGGCGCTCATCGTCGACGGGCTGCCGAGCGGCGGCGCGCAGTGGCGCGCCGCCGGCTTTGCGGGCCTCGCCGGCGCCGCCTATGTCGTCGCCTTCGTCTGCCTGCTGCGCGCCTTGGCGAGCGGCGACCTCGGCCTGATGTCGGCGCTGAACGCGCTGCAGGGCGCCTACGCGACCGGTGCCTTCGTGGTGCTCGGCGCACGGCTGACCCCGCTGCTCGGTCTGTCGCTCGCGCTGTGCGTGCTGGGCGCCGTGCTCGCCTCGGTCGAGCGTCGCGCCAAGACGGCCCGCGGCGTTCCCTGGGCCCTGGCGTCGGGCCTGCTGTTCGGCGCCGTCCTCGTGCTGTACAGCTACGCCCACGCCCTGAGCTGGCTGTCGCAGACGGCGGTCTCACGGTCGGTCTCTCTCGTCATCGCCCTGCCGTTCGCGCTGCTGACCGGCGGCCTCACCCTGCCCGGGCGGTTGCGCCCGGTGGCGGTCGGCGCCGGCGCGCTCGAGCTCGGCGGCCTGTCGTGCTTTACGATCGCGATCGCGCTGGGGCCGCCCACGGTCGCGGCCATCGCCACGACCCAGTTCGGCACCTTCGCCGTGATCCTCGGCGTGGCGCTGCTCCACGAGCGGCCGCGCCGGCATCAATGGGTCGGCATCGCCTGCACGCTGGCCGGCGTCAGCCTGCTCGCGCTGGCCGTCTGAGCCCGGGGGCGCCCGAGCCGCACCGGAGCGTGCACCACCGCTCGGCGGCGTGTACGGTGTAGGGCTACGCCAGAAGACGGAGGACGATGAGCGATTTCTTCGAGCGCGGCCCCGGCGAGCAGGGCACCCGCATGGCGCGGCGCGAGGCGTCGCGCCGGCGCACGCGCCGGCGGCGCGGCCTCGTGTTCGTCGTACTCGTGCTCGTGGTGCTGGCGGCGGCGCTCGCCGTGTTCAAGCCCTGGCAGCGCTGGGCGCACAAAGGCGCACGACCCGGACCGCCGGTCGCGCTCGCCGGCGCGTCTGCCGGTCCGAGCGCCGCGGCGACCGGCTCCGGCGGGCCCGCGGCATCGCCAAGCGCCTCGCCGACGGCCCAGCACGGCGTCTCGCCGAGCCCGGCCGAGAGCGGCGTCTCGCCCAGCCCGGGCGCGAGCGCCGGCATACCGGCGCCGCCGATCGTGTCGGACCTCATCCCCTACGGCGCGACTCGCAAGGCCGAGATGGCGGCATTCTGCAAGCGTCACTACGGCCAGGACACGTGGGTGCTGCACCCCAAGGTCATCGTGCTCCACTACACGGCGACCTCGACCTACGCCTCGGCGCACGCGACCTTCGCCGCCAACGCGCCGGCCCTCGGCGAGCTGCCAGGGGTGGCCGCTCACTTCGTGATCGACGAGAACGGCACGATCTATCAGCAGGTGCCGCTCGACGTACGTTGCCGCCACGCCGTCGGGCTCGACTGGTGCGCGATCGGCATCGAGTTCGTGCAGCCGGCCGCCTCGGGGCCCGCGCAGGCGATCGCCGACATCTTCGCGCGGCAGCGACAGGTCGACGCCGGCCTGCGCCTGGTCGCCTGGCTGCAGGCCACCTACGACATCCCGACCGACGACGTGATCGGCCACGCCATGGCCAACGCGTCACCCTTCTTCAAGGACCTGACCGGCGCGCGCAACGACCACGTCGACTGGAACGCGGCTGCCGTGACGCGCTTCCGCCAGGCGCTCGACGACCAGGAGTAGCGCGGGCCGCACCGTGGGGTGGCGCAGGCGGGGTCCGCGAGGCGTCGCAGGCGGCCCGCGGGGTGATGCAGGTCGGGCCCGCGGGGTGATGCAGGTCGGGCTGGCGGGGTGACACAGGTCGGGCTGGCGGGGACGCAGACCGAGACCTGCGAGCCGCCCGGCTACCGTCCCTCGTGCAGCGACAGCAGGTCGGCGTACACGGCGTAAGCGGTCTGCTCGGGCAGGGCGCCGTGCTCGGCGACCTGCACGGTGCCCATGAGGTCGGTGTGCAGCAGGACCGACAGGGTAGAGCCGCCCGCTGCGTACAGCGGGTGGTCGGGTTCGAGCTCGGTCAGGCGCACGACCGGTGGGCGAACGCGTCGCGTGGCAGGCTCGCGCGACTCGCCCGAGCCATCCGGCGCGGCGTCGACGCCCGCCGCGGCCGCCGCGGCGATACCCGAGTCGGCCGCGGCCCGCGGCTCGGCGATCGACGCTCCGCGCTCGCCCGCCGAGCAGACGACGCGCAGGCGACGGCCCGCGCTGCGCACCGCCGCGACGCGCTCGGCCGTGATGCCGCGGATCGTGTCCTTCGCGACGTCGTCGGGCGTGACCGCCGAGTCCATGAGCACGGTGGCGAGGGCCGCCGTCTTGGCGGCCGCGTCGTGGCCGTCGATGTCGTGGGAGGGGTCGGTCTCGGCGTAGCCGGCGGCCTGGACGCGGGCGAGGGCGTCGGCGAAGCCGGCGCCCTCGCCCATCGCGTCGAGGATGAAGTTGGTGGTCGAGTTGAACACCGCGTCGAAGCCGAGCAAGCGGCAGTCCGGCAGGCAGGAGCGGAACAGGTCGAAGACGGGACAGCCGTCCATGACCGTGCCCTCGAACAGCAGGCGCCGGCCGCGGGCCGCCGCGAGACCGGCGAGGCGTCGGTGGTCCCAGGCGATCGGCCCCTTGTTGACGGTCACGACGTCGGCGCCGCCGATGAGCGCGGCCTCGACGTGAGCGATCGCGGCGCGGCCGCCGTGCGGGTCGAGCGGGGTCGCCTCGACGAGCACGTCGGCGCCGCTCGAGACGATCAGCTCGATGCCGGGTCGCGAGGCCTCGGGGAACAGTGCGGCCGAAACGGGCGCCGCGCCGGCTCCCGGCGCCGTCCCCGCGTCGGCCACCTCGAGCACCTCGGCGGCGCTCAGGCCGGCGGGGCCGGCGATGCTGCCGTGCGACCCGGTGCCCACGGCGACGAAGCGCAGCCGCAGGCCGTGACGCCGGGCGAGCTCGTCGTCGTTGCGGGCGACGAGCTCGCAGAACCGTCGCCCCACGTTCCCGAACCCGAGCAGACAGACCTTGCGTGTGACGACGGCGGGCATGGTGTGCCGTTCCCCGGTCGCGCCCTCAGGCGTCGGCCGCGCGACGCTCGGGACCGCGGCTCGCGTGGCGGTCGCCCTGCCGCGACCCGGCGCGCCGCGCCGGCGCACCGGGCGCCAGGCGCCGCACGGCCGCGATCAGCCGCTCGACCTCGCGCGGCGTGGTGTACGGGGCCAGGCCGGCGCGTACCAGGCCGCCGCCGTCGATCAGGCCGAGGCGCTCGACCAGGCGGATGGCGTAGAAGTGGCCGTCCCACAGGAACAGGCCCTCGGCGCCCAGGCGCCGGCAGACCTCTTCGGGCCGTATGCCGTCGACGGTGAACGCCACGGTCGAGGTGCGTGGATGGCCGTCGGATGGGCCGTAGACGGTGACGCCGGGCGTGGCGTGCAGCTCCTCGATCAGGTGGCGGGCCAGGGGCTGCTCGTGGGCCTCGGTTGCCAGCATGCCGGCGACGATCTGGCGGCGGCGGCCCGCGAGTCCCTCGAGACGCGGACCGAGCTCGGGGTCGGCGGCGACGCGGCGCTGGTGGTGACGACCGAGGTCGGCGATGAAGTCGACGGCCGCGGCCGCGCCGGCGATGCCCTCGTGGTTGAGCGTGCCGGTCTCGAATTTGAAGGGCGTCTCGCGGAGCTGCGTGCGCAGGCGCAGCGGCCGCACGAGCTCGGCGGCCTGGTGCCGTGCGTAGAGCACGCCGACGTGCGGCGCGAAGAACTTGTAGGCCGAGCAGAGCAGAAAGTCGCAGCCCAGGGCGGCGACGTCGATCACACCGTGCAAGGCGTAGTGCACGGCGTCGACCACGACCAGCGCGCCGACCGAATGGGCAATCTCGACCGCCCGGGCGACGTCGTTGATGGTGCCGACCGCGTTGCTCGCCCAGACGATCGCGACGATCCTCGTGCGCTCGTTGACGAGCTGCGCGAAGGCGTCCCAGTCGAGCGTGCAGGTGGCCGGATCGACGGGCGCCTCGCGCAGCACGACGCCGCGGTCCTGCAGCGAGATCCAGGGGCCGCGGTTGGCCTCGTGGTCGATCTCGGTGAGGACGATCTCGTCGCCCTCGTGGAGGTCGCGCACCAGGCTGTGGGCAAGCAGGAAGTTGAGGGTCGTCGTGTTGGCGCCGAAGGCCACCTCGTCCCAGTCGCAGCCGAGGAAGTCGGCCAGGGCGTCGCGGGCGTCGGCCAGGATGTGGTCGGTCTCGATCGTCGAGGCGAAGAACCCGTGCGTGTTGGAGTTGTGTCCGAGCAGGTAGTCGGTCACGGCGTCGGCCACGCGCTGCGGCACCTGGGTGCCGCCGGGGCTGTCGAAATAGGCGACGGGCCGGCCGTCGACGGTGCGCGCGAGGGCGGGGAACTGCCGCCGGACGTAGGGGACATCGAGCTTCATGACGGTTCGGCTCCTCGAGCGTGGCCGGCCCGGCGACCGGGCCCGCGGGACCGGCGGGCGGCGCGTGCCGGCCCTGCCGCCGCCGCCGCGCCTAGTCTACCGGTTCGCCCGGCGCCGCGCGGTCCTCGGCGTCGGCGGCGGGCGGTGTGCCGGCGACCGCCGGGTCGTGCGGCGTCCAGAGCCGGGGGGGCACCGTCTCGGCCTCGCCGGCCTGCATGCGCTCGCCGCCGGCCGGCGGCTCGAGCGGCAGGAGCACGCGGAACGTGGCGCCCTGGCCCGGCGCCGTGACGAGCTCGACCCGGCCGCCGTGCGCCTCGGCGATGGCGGCGACGATCGACAGGCCGAGGCCGGCCGTGCCCTCGCCTCGGGCGCGCGATTCCTCGGGCCGGTAGAACGGCTCGAAGGCCCGCGCCGCGACCTCGGGGCGCATGCCGGGACCGTCGTCTGCGACCTCGAGGACGGCTTGGTCGGCGGTCACGCTCGTGCTCAGACGCACGTGGGCGTCGGGCCCGCCGTGGCGCAGGGCGTTCGTCACGAGATTGCCGAGCACCTGGCGCAGGCGGCTCTCGTCGCCGGCCACGGTCACCGGGCCGGTCTGCTCGACCGACACGTCGCGGCCGGGCGCCACGATGCGGGCGTCGGCGGCGGCGTCGGCCGCGAGCTGGGTGAGGTCGACCGGGCGGCGATCGGGAGCGCGGCCCTCGTCGAGGCGGGCGAGCAGCAGCAGGTCCTCGACGAGCGCGCCCATGCGCGCCGCCTCCTGCTCGATGCGGCGCATCGCAAGGTCGAGGTCCTCGGGCCGCTCGCGGGCGCCGCGGCGGAACAGCTCAGCGTAGCCGCGGACCGACGCGAGCGGCGTGCGCAGCTCGTGCGACGCCTGGGCGAGGAACCGCCGCAGCGCGTTCTCGGAGTTGTGCTGCCGGGTGAAGGCCTCTTCGATCTGGGTGAGCATGGCGTTCAGCGCCGTGCCCAGGCGCCCCACCTCGCTGCGGTCGTCGGCGGGGGCGACGCGGCGGGTGAGGTCGCCGGCGGCGATCGCACCCGCCGTTGCGGCCATGTCGTCGAGCGGGCGCAGCTCGCGACGCACGATCCACCAGGCCAGCAGGCCGAGGCCGACGAGCACCGTCAGCGTGACGAGGATCTCGACCAGCGCGAGGCGGCTCTGCGTCTGGCTCACCTCGGTCAGGGGGATGGCGATGATGAGCGTGGCGGTCGTCGAGGTGCTCTGGTCGGTCACCGTCTGGGCGAGCACGCGGAAGTGCAGTGAGGAGTCCTTGGCTCCCGTCGTGAACGTCGTACGGCCGCCGTCGTGCGCCAGGGTCTGCGCGAGATGCGCCGGGAGCGACGGGGCGGCCGACGAGACGCTGTAGCCGAGGTTGGTCTGCAGGACGACCTGGCCGTCGTCGCCGACGATCGAGCCGTACGTGCCCGGCGGCAGGTCGGTGTTCTCCCGCTGGCCCCCGGGCCCCTGATAGCCGAGGCCCGAGCCCAGTCCGTCGAGCTTCTCGAGCAGCGGCTGCGTGGCCGCGACGAGCTGCTGGTCGACGCGGTTCAGCAGGAACGACTGCAGCGACAGGTACGTGGCGCCGTCGGCCGCGAGCAGCCCGACGGCGACCAGGCCGACCAGGGCGAGCAGCAGTCGCAGTCGGAGCGTCACGCGCGGTCCTTCCCGGTCTCTCTCGCGCCCGTCAGTCCTGCGCGTCGCGCAGGCAGTAGCCGAAGCCGCGCACGGTGTGGATGAGGGAGGGCCCCGTAGGGTCGAGCTTCTTGCGCAGGTAGCTGATGTAGATCTCCACGACGTTGGCGTCGCCGGCGAAGTCGTAGTTCCAGACGTGGTCGAGGATCTGCGCCTTGGAGAGCACGCGGCGGCGGTTGAGCATGAGGTAGCGCAGCAGCTTGTACTCGGTCGCGGTCAGGTCGATGCGCTGCCCGCCGCGGCGTACCTCGTAGGTGTCTTCGTCCATCTCGAGATCGGAGTAGACCAGGCGCTGGTGGTCGCCCTCGGCCGGGCGTGTGCGGCGCAGGATGGCGCGGATGCGGGCCACGAGCTCCTCGAGGCTGAAGGGCTTGGTCATGTAGTCGTCGCCGCCCAGCGTGAGGCCGCGCACCTTGTCTTCGGTGCCGTCGCGCGCGGTGAGGAACAGCACCGGCGTCGACGGCGACTCGGCCGCCATGCGGCGGGCGACCTCGAAGCCGTCCTGATCGGGCAGCATGACGTCGAGCACCACGAGGTCGGGATGGAAGCTCGTCACCTTGCCGAGGGCGGCGCGGGCCGTGTGGGCGACATCGACCTCGAACTGTTCGTAGCGCAGCGCGAGACCGATCAGGTCGGTCAGGCTCTCTTCGTCGTCGACGACCAGGATCTTGGGGTTGTCGCTCACCGTCTGCCTCCTCGCTCGCCGACCCTCACGGCGCGGCCCGCGACACGACCGCGCCCGCTGCAGGGCATTGTACGGTCACATACTGTGGAGGTGCTGAGAAGATTCTGTGGTGGCTATGTGCAGTGGGTATTCTCAGAGTGGCCCAAGGTCAGTCACAGCTTTCCCACAGCGAGGCCGACTACAAGAAAGGCGAAAGTCGGCGGGTAAGGAGGCAGGGGCATGGCTCGACTGCGATCGCATGCGCTCACGTTCGTCTCGGGCGTGGCCGTCGCCGCTATCGCCGTCGTCGTCCTGATGGCGACCGGCGTGCTGCCGGTGCGCACGAACAAGACGACCGTGGTGAGCACGGCGGCCACGGCGCCGCCCGCGACGGCCGGCGCGACGGCCACCCTCACCCCCGCCGAGATCTACCGGCGCGAGGCCTCGGGCGTGGTCGAGGTGGTCTCGACCCTGCGGACCACCGAGCAGACCTTCTTCGGGCCCGTCACGGGCCAGTCCCAGGCGCTCGGCTCGGGCTTCGTCGTGGCCCGGCAGGGTTACATCCTGACGAACGCCCACGTCGTGTCGAACGACGGCCAGGCGGCGAGCAAGGTGTCGGTCGTCTTCAAGGGCGCGGGCTCGCAGACGACGCCGGTCGCCGCGAAGATCGTCGGCGTCGACGCGACGAGCGACGTCGCCGTGCTCAAGGTCGACCCGGCCAAGGCACCGACGCTCAATCCGCTGCCGCTCGGCGAGTCGACCGCGGTCGAGGTCGGCGAGCCCGTGGTGGCGATCGGCAACCCCCTGGGTTACGACTTCACGCTCACCTCGGGCATCGTGTCGGCCACCGACCGCAACCTGCAGTCGCCGAACGGCTCGACCATCTCGAACGGCATCCAGACCGACGCGGCCATCAACGAGGGCAACTCGGGCGGGCCGCTGATCGACGGCGCCGGCAAGGTGATCGGCATCAACGAGCAGATCGCGTCGCAGTCGGGCGGCAACCAGGGACTCGGGTTCGCCGTGCCGATCGACACCGCGGCGAGCGTGATGGACCAGATCGAGAAGACCGGCAAGGCGGTCTACGCCTGGCTGGGCGTCTCGGGCCAGACGATCTCGCCCGACGTCGCCAAGGCGCTCGGCCTGAAGATCGAGCAGGGCGTGCTCGTGGCGAGCGTCGAGAGCGGCAGCCCGGCGGCCAAGGCCGGCATCCGCGGCGGCGGCAAGCAGGTCGCCCTGCAGGACCAGGTCTATGTGACCGGCGGCGACGTGATCACGAAGATCGACGGCACCGCCGTGACCAGCAACGACGACCTCTCGACGTTCGTCACGGAGCACAAGCCCGGCGATCGGGTGAAGGTGACGCTCGTCAGGGGCTCGCAGACGATCACCCTGCAGGTGACCCTGGGCGCCCGACCGAGCGTGTTCTGAGAGACGCGTGGGCGGCGGGCGGCGCCGGCAGGCGCCGCCCGCCGCCCACGGCCGCCACCGCGCTCGCTCGCTAGTCGATCGCGGCCTTGGGCGCATCGTCGCCGTCGGCGTGGCGTACGATAGCCGGGGCGCGGGAAAAGTCCCGCGCGAACCTGTGTACGGGGAAACGATGCGTCCGCCCTCTGCCACCATCTCGGGAACGACCCTGCTGGGCCGAGCCTTCCGCGTCGTCTGCCTGGAGTGGGCGGCGGCCGCTCCGCGGGGCGACGCCGGGGCGCCGCTCGAGCTGCGCGAGCGCATCGAGCGGCTGACCTCGCTCGGCGTCGACGTCGCGCTGGTCGCCGAGGCGGGCATCGATCAGGTCGATGCCCGCCTCGGCGCCCGCCCCGACGTCGAGGGCCGGCTCTTCCTGCTGCTCTCCAACGGCGCCGAGGCCTATGTCGCCGGCCCCGCCGGTCCGCGCCTGATCGAACGCCGCCTGGTGACCGCCGACGAGGAGGGCCGGCTCGTGGGGGCCGTCGTCGCCGTCCACGACGACCTGGCGGCGAAGGGCCTGCCGGTACGGGCGGCGGGCGGCGACCGCTGGCGGCGGCGCCTGAACGTGCGTGGCGGCCTCGACGACGAGATGCTGGGCAGGCGCCTTTCAGCGGCTGGCCTGTCGGGGCCGGCCGAGCTCGTCGCGCTCGCCACGCGCCTCGCGCGCGACGCCGGCGTCGCGCGGCCGCACGTCACCTGGCGCGACGGCCTGCTCGAGCTCTCGCACACCGACTTCGCCGACAGCATGCGCTGGCTGCTGCAGTGGATCGTGCGCTACCGCGACTACGACGCCCGCGAGGTGCTCGTCGTGGCCGGCGAGTTCGGCGCCGACGGCGAGCCCGGCGGCGCGGCGGCGCGGCTCATGATCCCCGAGCTGCACGGCGCCGCCTTCGCGTCGGTCGGCGACGGTGCCGGCGGCCGCGGCGCCCAGGCGCTCGGCGGCGGGCGGGCGACCGTGCTCGAGGTCCTCGACGAGCAGATCGAGCTCCGCGAGGCGCGCGTGCTCGAGAGCTTCCCCTCGCCGACGACGCAGACCGACTGGCTCTTTCAGGTCGAGGGCTTCGACCCGTTCCGCGAGCGCGAGGTTGAGACCTGGCTCACGGTCGCCAACGGCGAGAGCGGCACGCGCGGCTCGCTCGAAGAGGGTTCGCCGGCCTCGACGCCGGCCACGTTCGTGGCCGGCGTCTACGGCGACGACACCAGCGACCTGCACCTGCGCCAGCCGGTCACGGCGCCCGACTGGCTCTGCCTGCGGCTGCTCGTCGAGGGCATGCCGCTCACGCTCACGAACGGCGCGGTGGTCGAGCATCGCCGCGTGCTCGACATGAGCCAGGGCATCGTCTTTCGCTACTGGCGCCAGCGCGACCAGGTGGGGCGCACGGTGCGGGTGCGCACGGCGCGCTTCGCGTCGCTCGCCGACCGTGCCATCATGGTGCTGCGCGCCGAGGCGAGCCCCGAAGACTTCTGCGGGCGCCTCGTCTGGGAGGCCTGCATCGGCGTCTCGCACGCCGGCGGGCCGGTGTACGAGGCCACGCTCGCCTCGCTCGACGGCAGCGGCTTCGTGACGCGCACCAAGGGGCGCAAGGGCGGCGGCCACGTGCTCGCGGTGTCGACGCGGCCCGCGTCGGGCTCGCCCGTGGCGCGCTACGTGGAGCGCTCGCGCGACGTGATCGGCGGCCGCCTCGACTGCGATGAGCCGGCCACGATCGACCGCTTCGCGGCGCTCGTGTCGTCGGCCAACCGGCCGCCGGCGACATCGGCCGCGCTCGCCGCCCTGCGGCGGGCCGAGGAGCAGGGCTTCGACGAGTTGCTGCGGCGCCACGTGGCGGCCTGGCGGGAGCGCTGGGACGACGCCGCGGTGGCGATCGGCGGCGACCCGCACGCCGAGCTCGCGCTGCGGTTCTCGATGTTCCACATGATGTCGACCGCCCACCCGAGCAAGGACAGCGTGTCGGTCGGGGCACGCGGGCTGTCGGGCCTCTCGTACTTCAACCACGTCTTCTGGGACACCGAGATCTTCGTCGTGCCGTACTTCATCTACACGCATCCCGAGACGGCCCGCACGCTGCTCTCGTACCGCTACCGCAACCTCGACGGGGCCCGCAGGAAGGCGCGCGACATGGGCCACAAGGGCGCGCTCTTTCCCTGGGAGTCGGCCGACCGCGGCACCGAGACGACGCCGCCCTACGGCATCGGGCCACACGGCGAGATGATCCCCATCCTGTCGGGCTTCATGGAGCACCACATCTCGGCCGACGTCGCCTGGGCGGTCTGGGAGTACTGGAAGTGCACCGGCGACGACGAGTTCATGGAGCGCATGGGGGTCGAGCTGCTGCTAGAGACCGCGCGCTTCTGGGCCTCGCGCGCGACGCGCGACGAGCTCGGCCGCTTTCACATTCCGCTGGTCGTCGGGCCCGACGAGTACCACGAGGGCGTCGACGACAACGCCTACACGAACGTCCTGGCCCGCTACAACATCGAGTGCGCCCTCGAAGCCTATCCCTGGCTGGCGGCGCGCGACCCGGCGGCTGCGGCGGCGCTCGGCGAGCGCGTCGGCCTCAGTCGCGGCGAGCTCACCCACTGGCGCAACGTGGCCGGCGCGCTCGCCGACGGCTACGACCCGGCGACGAAGCTCTACGAGCAGTTCGCCGGCTTCTTCGACATGGCCGACGTCGACCCGGCCGCCCTGGCGGCGCGACCGATGGCGGCCGACCTGCTGCTCGGACGCGAGGTGACGCTCAAGTCCAAGGTGGTGAAGCAGGCCGACGTGGTCATGCTCTGCTATGTGCTCTCGAACGAGATCGGCGCCGACGTCGCGCAGGCCAACCTGCGCTACTACGAGCCGATCACCAGTCACGGCAGCTCGCTGTCGCCGGCCATCCACGCGGCCCTCGCGGCCCGGCTGGGCGACACCCGGCTGGCTTTCGAGGCGTTCCGCATGGCCTCCGACATCGATCTGTCCGACAACATGGGCAACGCGGCCCGCGGCCTGCACATGGCCACCATGGGCGGGCTGTGGCAGGCGGCGGTCATGGGATTCGGCGGGGTGCGGCGCCACCACGAGACGCTCGTGATCGACCCGCACCTGCCCGAGGAGTGGAGCTCGTTCGACTACACCGTGCGGTTCAGAGGGGTGCGCTACCGCGTCGCGGTCGCCGGGGAGCGCCTGCGGCTCGCCGTCGACGGCGGTCCGGCCACCGTCCGCCTGGGGCGTCGCACGCGCCGCCTGGCAAGCGGAGAGCACCACTTCCACAGGGGTCCGAGGGGGACCTGGGAGGAGACGACATGAACCTGCTCGCGCTGCTCGAAGCGGTCCCCGAGGACGAGGAGCTGCTGGCCTCGGTCGGCGCGCTGGCGCAGGCCGGCGGCTGGCCGCTGCGCTGCCTGCGGGTCGTGCCGCGTGCCGCGGCCGCCACCGCCCGCCCGCCGGTCGCACCGGCGGCGGACGTGCCGGTCGAAGAGGCGGTCGGCGAGCCGGCCGCGGCCGCACTCGCCGCGGCCCACGAGGACGACGTCATCGCCTTCGCGACGCGGCGCGCGACCCAGGAGGGCATCGGCCCTGCGGCCGATGCCCTCCTGGGTCGCGCGGCCCAGCCCCTGTTCGTGGTCCGTCCGGGCATGCGGCCGCTCGCGGCGCTGCGCCGCGTGGTCGTGCCGCTCGAAGGCAGCCCTTCGAGCTCCGAGGCCATGCGCCTCACCGAAGAGGCGTTCTGCCGCCGCGGCCGCGAGATCGTCGTGCTCCACGTCGGTACGGTCGACACGCCCGACGAGCCCGGCAGCATGCCGGCGCCGCGCATGGTCGACCAGGAGCACTACGAGTGGTCGTCGTGGCACGAGGAGTTCACGATGCGTTTTGCGACCTGCCCCGAGGGCGGCCGCCACCGCACGGTGGTGGGCGTCGGCGAGCCGGCCGCGGTGATCGTCCAGGAGGCCCTGCGCCTGCCGGCCGATCTCATCGTGCTGGCCTGGACCGGCGTGTTCAGCTCGGGGCGCTCACCCTCTGTGCACACCCTGCTCGACGAGGCGCCCTGCCCGCTGCTGCTGGTGCCGGTCGCGGTCGCTGCGCGCGCCTCGGCCTGATGCGAGTCGCGCCGTGACCAGCACGACCTCGTAGCGGGGGACGGGCGGGCGGCGACGGCCCCCGGCCGTCGCCTAGGGTCGGGCGCGTCCGCTGCGCGCCGGACGGCGCGTGCGGTTCTGCCGGCCGGCGGCCGCCCGCGTGCCGCCGCGGGCCGGCGCCGGCGCGGTCGCGTCGCGGGCCGTCGCGCCGGCCGGCGCGACGCGCAGCGCGACCTCGACGGGGGCGCGGTGACGCACCGCGAGGATGATGACCACGCCGATCGCCACGCTGGCGATCGACTCCCACTGCGTGGTCCGCAGGCCGAGGAACACCACGGGATTGCGGCGGATGAACTCGATCAGGAACCGCTCGGCGCCGGCCAGGACCATGAACCAGCCCCATACATACCAGCCGGGCTGCGGCCGGCGCGCCAGGCGGTACAGGAGCCAGCAGACGATCAGCATGCTCACCGTCTCCATGGGCGGCGTCGGCCAGACCTTCACGCCGGGCGGGGTCGGCACCGTGCCGTGCGGGAAGGCGATGCCGATGAACGACTTCGTGGGGCTGCCGTAGTCGCCGTCGCCCGACAGCAGGCAGCCGATGCGGCCGATGGCGTAGCCCATGGCGACCGCGGGTCCCGCGGCGTTGGCCATGAGGCCGACCGGCACGTGCCGGAACCGGCTCCAGGCGACGACGCACACGAAGCCGCCGATCAGGCCGCCGTACCAGGTGAAGCCCGAGCCGCTGAAGGTGTTGTGAAACAGGTCGCCGCGGACGGTGTGCCAGTGCTGGAGCAGGTAGTAGACCCGGGCGCCGGCGAAGCCGCCGATGCCGGCCACGAACAGCAGCTCGTAGGCGAACTCGAACGACACGCCGCGCGTGCGCAGCACGCGGTAGGCGACATAGCAGGCCAGCACGAGCGCGGCCGCCGCCATGACGCCGAAGCTGTAGATGGTGAGCGGTCCGAGGTGGAACAGGACCGGGATCACGCGCCCGTCGACCTCACGGAGCCACGATCGCCAGAGATCGTGACGCGGGTGCCCAGGGCTGCCGAGAGCTGTCGCATGTGGAGGAGTATGCCACGTCCGGCGGCTCCCGTGACAACGGCGGGGATGCCGTCGGCCGAGGCGTAGACCGGGACGAGGGTGACGCGTACGCCGTGCGGTCGCAGCACGGCCTCGACGAGCACGGTCTGGCCGGTCGCCACGCTGTAGTGGTCGAACACGAGGTCGCCGAGGCTGTAGGCGATCAGCCGGCCGCGATAGAGCTGCACGCCCTGAAGCACGTGGGGGTGATGGCCGATCACCAGGTCGGCGCCGGCGTCGATGGCCGCGTGTGCCTGGGCGACCTGCGAGGCGGTCGGCGTGTCGGTGTACTCGACGCCCCAGTGAAAGCAGACGACGACGTAGTCCACCCGCCGCCGGAGGTTGCGGATGGCTTGCGTGACGAGCGCCATGTCGGGGCTCGCGGCGGCCACCCCCGGCGCGGCGCCGGCGACGAAGCCGGGCCAGATGATGTCGGTCCAGCCGAGAAAGCCGACCGTGGCGCCGCCGCTCGTGCGCACGATCACCGGGCGGCGCGCCGCGGCGGCGTCGCGGCCGGCGCCGACCACGGCGACGCCGGCCCGTTCGAGCCGGCGGATCGAGTCGAGCAGTCCGGCGTGGCCCTGGTCGAGGGCATGGTTGTTGGCCATGTTCACAAGGTCGACGCCGGCATCGGCCAGGCCGGCTGCCAGGCGGGGGTCGCCCTGAAAGCGGACGTTCTTGCCGGGCCAGGGGTCGTTCACCGTGGTGAGCGGCGACTCCAGGTTGACCCAGGAGACGTCGGCGGCGCGCAGCAGCGGCGCGATGCCGGCCAGCGCGGCCTCGGCGCCGTGCCGCTGGATGAAGGCCTTGACCCGACGGTCGGCCATCGTGTCGCCGCCCGAGACGACCGTCACCGGCGGCGTCACGCCCGCCGCGGGCGAGCTCGTGTCGCCTCTGGCCGTCGTGGTGACGCCGACCGTGGTGGGCGCGGCCGGGGCTCGGCCCCCGCCGCCGCGCGGCGAGAGCGCCGCCGCCAGGGCGAGCGCCGCCACGACCGTGACCGCGACCAGCGCGACGACCAGCAGGGCCGACCGTGAGGCGTGCAGGCGGCGAGCGCGGTACCGAGTCGGTTCTTCTTGCGGTCCGCCGTCCGTCGCTCCCATCGCCGCCCCGCCGCCCCTTCGACCACCGTTGCCGTCGCACCTGACATTCTGCGGCGCCGCCCTCGCACCTGCGGGGGCACGCGTCAGGAGGCCGGGTGTCGCCGGTCGGGCGCCGCCGCCGACGCCGGTCACAGTGCTCCGCGGGCGCGGCGATGCTAGGCTGCCGTGCATGGACGACCGCCGTCGACAGGGCCGCTCGCCCGGCAGGCCCCTGCTGCTGCTCGCCGTGGCAACCCTGCTCGCCGTCTCCGGCATCGCCTTCGTCGAGGCCTTCCGCGCTCCGGCCAGGCGCGTGGCCGTGATCTCGGTCGGCAGCCCGGCGGCCGCCGCTGTGCCGGCGACGACCGTCCAGCGCTGGATCGACGCCGCCCTGCCGGCCGTGACCGCACACGACGAAGCGGCCTGGCGCGGCGTGCTCGCGCCGCGCGGCGCCGCCGCACGGCGCGCCCTCGACGACGTCTACCGCCACCTCACACCGATCCCCTGGACGGATCTGCACGTCGTGGTCCGGGCGAGCCGGCAGGCGCCGGGGGCCTACGACGTGAAGTTCGCCGGACGGCCCGGCGGCGCCGGGCCGTCCGGCCGCGTCGTGGCCGAGCGCCTGCTCGTGGTCGGCTGGGAGGGCCAGCAGCTCGTGGTCACGGGCGACCGGACCCCGGCCCGCACGGCCCGCCAGTACCTCATGGCGTTCCGCGTGCCGCGGCTGGTCGCGCGCGACGGCGCCGTCGTGATCTGCGACGGGAGCTGGCGGCCGCTGGCCGACGAGCTCGCCGCCGACATGCCGCTCGCGCGCGCCGACGTGCGCTCCGTCCTCGGCGTGACCGGCCGCCGGCCGATCGTCGTCATGCTGTACTCGACGGCCGACGAGGTCGCGGCCTACCTCGGTCAGACCAGGGCGAGCGCCCGCGAGCGGTTCTTCGCGCGCCTGCCGACCACAGCGCCGGCCGCGCTCTGGTGGCCGACCGATATCGGCATCCTGGCCTCGGCGCTCACGCCGAACGACCCGTGGACGCGGCACATGCTCGCCCACGAGGTGACCCACACCCTCACGTGGCGCTGGTTCTACCACACCGCGCATCAGCCGCCGCTCCTGCTCGAGGGCATGGCCACCGACGTCGAGGATTCGCGCAGCTATGCGCCGCTGCGGGTCGACGTGGCGCACGGCGATCGCACCCTGCCGCTGCTCAAGCTCTTCGCCTCGAGCGACCTGTGGTCGAACAACCGCATGACCACGGTCAACCTGGCCTACCTCGAGGGCGGCGCGCTCGTGAAGTACGTCATCGCCCGCTGGGGGCTCGTGACGATGCGGCGCTTCAGTGTCGACGTCGCCGACACGTCGCTTGCGCCCGCCGCGGTCGAGGGCGTCGTGCGCCGCGACCTGGGCGTGTCGTGGGCGAGCTTCTACGCGGGCTGGAAGTCGTACGTCATGACGTTGCCCTAGGGGGAGTGCCCGGAGGGCAGGTCGCGCGTATGATCCGCGCCGGCAGGGTGGCCGCGGCGCAGCGGCTCGCGGCGCCGCGGCACGTTCGGTTCGGCGGCCGATATGGAACAATGGCCGGTAGCGCTCGAGAAGCAGACGCGTCCCCGCGCGGGCCGCGAGAGCGAAAGGAGCCCAAGATGCGCCGCAAGAGTCTTGCCATCCTGCTCGCGGTCGTGGCGCTCGCCGCGATCCTCGTCGTCGGGGTGGTGACGGCCGCCGCCAAGGGGCCGTCGAGCCTGCCGCCGATCGGCGTCGCGCGCCTGTTGGGCAACGTCGCCACGAGGTCGTCCGGCACGACGGCCGTGAGCGGCGACGTGGCCTGGAGCAACGACCTGCTGGGCAGCGCATCGTCGCTGCTGTCGCTCGGCAACGCCACGCCGACCGGCCTGTCGTCGCTGCTCGCCGGCGGCTCGGGTCGCATCTGGGTGCAGGACGGCAAGCTGCGGCTCGAGCAGCAGGGCCAGAACGGCGATTTCGTGGCCGTCGTGAACGGGCGCACAGCCTGGACCTGGGATTCGATGACCTCGACCGCCACGCGCTACACGCTGCCCGCCGGGGCCACGAAGTCCGGCGCAGGCGCCGGAGCGTCGTCGACGGCCGCAGGCCTCGACCCGACGACGGCGATCGGTGGCCTGATCTTGCACCTGGCCCCGACGGCGAAGCTCTCGGTTGCCGGGCAGACCACGGTGGCCGGCCGCCAGGCGTACCTGCTCGAGCTCACGCCTACCTCGTCGGTCACGAGCGTCGGCTCGGTGACCGTGGCGATCGACGGCCGCCGCTGGCTGCCGCTGCAGGTGCAGGTGTTCGCCAAGGGCGACGCCAAGCCGATCCTCTCGGCCGGCTTCTCGAGCGTGTCGTTCCACCGCGTATCGAACAGCCTCTTCACGTTCACGCCGCCGGCCGGCTCGAAGGTCGTGCACAAGACGCTGAGAGCGGCCGCGCTGGGCGCCGGCGCGACCCCGGTCGCACCCCGTGGCACGCGCAGCAAGCACGCCGCCCGGCCGCTCACGCTCGCGCAGGCCAGGGCCCAGGCGCCGTACCTGCTCACGCCGTCGTCGACGCCGGCGGGCGTGTCGTTCCGCGGCGCCTTTGTCACGCCGGCCGCGATCAAAGCGGCGAGCGGTCTGTCGGCCGCGCAGCGCGCGGCCGTCTCGCGCTTCGCCGGACATCGCGCCGCCCTGCTCGTCTACGGCAAGGGCCTGGGCACCGTGCTCGTGATCGAGGCGAAGACTACGGCCGCCCAGGACGCCGGGCTGCAGCAGCAGCTCGGCGCCCTGTCGATCCTCGGCGGTGGCAAGGCAGGCGGCTCGCAGGCCACGCGCCTGCAGACGCCGCTCGGCGCGGTCGAGACGCTGCGGCGCGGCGACGTGCGCGTCGTGGTGGTCGGCCTCGTGCCGATGAGCGACGTGGCGCAGATCGCCGGCAGCCTGCACTGACGTCGAGCGCATGACCGACTCACGGGCGGCGCAGGCGGGGGTGGGGGCCGGCGGACCGCAAGGTCCGCCGGCCCCCACCTGCGCCGACCGCCCGGTCGTCCTTGCCACCCACGGCCTGACCAAGCGCTTCGGCAAGCTGCTCGCGGTCGACCATCTCGACCTCGCCGTGTGCCGCGGCGACGTGTTCGGCTTCCTCGGCCCGAACGGCGCCGGCAAGACGACGACCATCCGCATGATGTTCGGGCTGATCTTCCCCACGAGCGGCCACGTCGACGTGCTCGACCATCGCGTGCCGGGCGACCGCGTCGCCGCGCTCCGTCACCTGGGCGGCTTCGTCGAGGTGCCGGCCTTTTACCCGACCATGAGCGCGCGCCGCAACCTGCGCCTGCTGGGCTCGGCCGGCGGCCACCCCACCGAGGAGCGCATCGCCGAGGTGCTCGACGCCGTCGGCCTGCTGGGCCGCGCCGACGGCAAGGTGGCCGGCTACTCGCACGGCATGAAGCAGCGCCTCGGCATCGCCCTCGCTTTGCTCGGCCGGCCCGAGGTGATCATCCTGGATGAGCCGACGAGCGGCCTCGACCCGCAGGGCATGAAGGACGTGCGCGAGCTCGTCCGCGAGCTGGGCGCCGGCGGCACCACCGTCTTTCTGTCGTCGCACCTGCTCCACGAGGTCGAGCAGGTCTGCAACCGCGCCGTGATCATCAACCGCGGCCGCACCGTGATCGAGGGCCCGGTCTCGGCTTTGCGGCCGCGCACCGAGGCGGTCAAGGTCACGACCGACGACCCGCACAAGGCGGCCGAGACGGCCCGGGCGCTGTTCGGCGCCGCGGCCGTGAGCCGCGACGAGGACGGCCTGGTCGTGCGCTGCGGCCCCGACGGCGTGCCCGAGCTCGTGCGGCGTCTCGTGGCCGACGACGTCGCGGTGCGGGCCGTCGTGCCGGCCGTCGAGCAGGGCCTCGAAGACTTCTTCCTGGAGCTCACCCAGAGCTCCGACGTCGACCGCTCGCCCGGCGCGCGAGCGGCCGCGGTCGCCGCGGCGCCGGGCGGAGAGGCGTCGTGACGGCGCGCGCGACGAAGGCACGTCCACTCGAGCGTCGGTCGCCACGGCGGTCGCCGGAGTAGCCGTGGGCACCGTCGGCCGCGAGTTCGTCAAGATCCTGTCTCAAAGACGCACGTACGTGGGCTGGGCCGGCCTGCTCGCCGTGCCTCTGCTCATGGTGCTGGCCCTCGACCTGTCGGGTTCGAAGCCGGCGCCCGGCGAGGGTCCGGCCTTCTTCTCGCGGATCGTGGGCAACGGTCTGTTCGCGCCGCTCGTCGCGATCGGTGCGCTGTCCCTGTTTCTGTTTCCGCTCGTGGCCTCGATGGCCGGCGCGTTCCCGCTCGCCGGCGAGGCAGAGATGGGTACGATGAAGACGTGGCTGTCGCGGCCGCTCGGCCGCGCCACGGTGCTGTTCTCGAAGTGGGGCGTGGCGATCCTCTACGTCGTCGTCGGCATGGCGCTCGTCGGCCTCGGCGGCCTCGTGGCGGGCGGCCTCGTGTTCGGCATCCACCCGATGGTCACGATCTCGGGCACGACGCTGAGCATCCCGGCCGGCATCGGCCGCATCCTCCTCGCCAACCTCGTCATCCTCGCGGCGCTGCTGTGCATGGTGTCGCTCGCCCTGCTCGTCTCGACGCTGACCGACTCGAGCCTGACGGCCGCCATCACCGCGATGGTCGTGTTCATCGTGCTCACCATCCTGAACGGCTTCAGCTACTTCGACTTCATGAAGCCCTACACGTTCACGAGCTACGACACGGCCTTCGTCAACCTGATCCGCGACCCGATTGTCTGGCGCCCGATCCGCGACGCCCTGCTCGTCGACGCCGGCACGGTCGCCGGCCTGCTGGCCGCCGCGTGGCTCGTGTTCCGGCGCAAGGACATCCTCACCTAGGCGCCCGATGACGACGCTCCGCCTGGAGCTCGTGAAGATCGCCCACCAGCGGCGCACGTACGTGGGCTGGGTCGGGCTCGTGCTGGTGCCGGTCGTGGTCGTGGCGGCGGCCGCCCTCGAAAAGCCGCACCCGCCTGACGCTGGCGACCCGCCGTTCGTCACCCATGTGAGCGGCAACGGCCTGCTCGTGGCGCTCTCCGCGCTCTATGCGCTGGCCTCGTTCCTGCTGCCGATCGTCGCCGCCATGGGCGGCGCCTCGTCGGTCGCGAGCGAGGCCGAGGGCGGGACCCTCAAGACCTGGCTCTCGCGCCCGGTCGGCCGCGGCGGCGTGCTGCTCACCAAGTGGGCGAGCGCGATCCTCTACGCGCTCGCCGGCGCGGCCCTGGTCGGGGTCGTCTCGCTCGTGATTGGCGCGGTCGCCTTCGGGCTGCATCCGCTCGTCACGCTGTCGGGCACCACCCTGAGCATGCCGCACGCCCTCGGCCTGATCGCCACGGCCTACCTGCTCGTGGTCGCCGGCGCCGTGTGCTCGCTCACGATCGCGCTCTTCGTCTCGACGCTCACCGACTCGAGCCTGACCGCGGCGATGATCGCGATCGCCGTCTTTACCGTGCTCACCGTGCTCAACGTCTTCAGCACGTTCGACTTCATGAAGCCCTACACGTACTCGACCTACCGGCTCGTGTTCGTCGACCTGTTCCGCTCGCCGGTCTACTGGCCGCCGATCCGCGGCGCGCTGCTGGACTACGGCGCGACCGTGGGGGCGCTGCTGCTCGCCGCCCTCGCCACGTTCGGCCGCAAGGACGTGCTGAGCTAGGCGGCGGCCGCGCTTCGGGCGGTCGCTCGCCGCCGGCGCTACGGCGGCGCCGCGCCGTGTCGGCGTGCGGCGGGGTAGACTACGACTCCACCACGCGGGAGGTGCCAGGTGAGAGCGATGCTGCTGCGTCAGCCCAGGCCGATCGACGAGCGGCCGCTCGAGCTCGTCGACCTCGAACGGCCGCAGCCCGATCCGGGCGAGATCCTGATCCGTGTGCACGCCTGCGGCGTCTGCCACACCGACCTGCACGTGGCCGAGGGCGAGCTGCCGCCGCACAAGTCGCCGATCGTGCCCGGTCACCAGATCGTCGGCCGCGTCGCCGCGCTCGGCGAGGGCGTGACCGCGCCGGCCGTCGGCACGCGGGTCGGGGTGCCCTGGCTGCACTGGGCCGACGGCACCTGCCGCTACTGCCGCCGTGGCGACGAGAACCTGTGCGACGCCGCCCTCTTCACCGGCTGGGACGTCGACGGCGGTTACGCCGACTACACGGTCGCGCCGGCCGCCTTCAGCTACCCGCTGGCCGAGGACCTGAGCGACCTGGCCGCGGCGCCGCTGCTGTGCGCCGGCATCATCGGCTATCGCTCACTGCGCCTCTCGGGCCTCGTGCCGGGCGTCGCGGCCGAGGCGGCGGCCGGCAGCCCCGCCGGACCCGGCGCCGCCGCCGGCCGCCGCCTCGCCCTCTTCGGCTTCGGCGCGGCCGCCCACATCTGCCTGCAGATCGCGCGCTACTGGGGCGCCGAGGTCTACGCCTTCACGCGCGAGGAGAAGCACCGCCAGCTCGCTCGCGAGCTCGGCGCCGTGTGGGCCGGCGGTGCCGGCGACGCGCCGGGCGGCGATCCCGCGCTCAAGCTCGATGCAGCCATCATCTTCGCGCCGGCCGGCGAGCTCGTGATCGACGCGCTCCGGGTGCTCGACAAGGGCGCCACGGTGGCCATGGGCGGCATCTACTCGACGCCCATCCCGCCGGTCGAGTACCCGCTCATCTACCGCGAGCGCGTGATCCGCAGCGTCACCAACTCGACGCGCGGCGACGCGGCCGGCCTGCTTCGCCTGGCGGCCGCGATCCCGATCGCCACCGAGATCCAGGTGTTCCCGCTCGAGCAGGCCAACGAGGCGCTGATCGCCCTCAAGCACGACGGCATCCGGGGCGCGGCTGTGCTGCAGGTGGCCGGGGAGTAGGCGCAGCACGTCGTCGCTTCTGGCGGCGTAGGCGAGCGGGTGTCGCTCAGCCCATCATGCGCTCGACCGCGGCCAGCGCCGCGGCGGCGACCTTGGGCGGCACGACGATCTCGTTCAGGCCCTGGTCGAGCGTCTCGATCGCCTTGTCGAGCGTGGTGCGCTTCATGTTGGGGCAGATAGCGCCGCGGGCGGCCGGCACGAACTCGCGGTCGGGGTACAGGGCGCGCAGGCGGTGCAGGAGACCGGTCTCGGTCGCCACGACGAAGGCGCGCGCCGCGCTCGTGCCCGGGTAACGGAGCATGCCCGACGTGCTCGTGATGACGGTGGCCAGGTCGCGCACCTCGCGGGCGCACTCGGGGTGTGCCATGAGCTCGGCGCCGGGGTGCTCGTCGAGCGCGGCGCGGACCTCGTCGGCCGTCATGTCCTCGTGCACCGGGCAGTAGCCCTGCCACATGATCATGTTGGTGCGGCCGGTGCGCTGCGCCACCCAGTCGCCCAGGTTGCGGTCGGGCACGAAGATGATGGGCCGCTCGGCCGGGATGCGGGCCACGACCTCGGGTGCGTTGGCGCTCGTGCAGCAGACATCGACCTCGGCCTTGATCTCGGCGCTCGTGTTGACGTAGGCGACGACCGCGGCCTCGGGGTGGTCGGCCTTGAGCGCGCGCAGCCCCGCGACCGTGACCATGTCTGCCATGGGGCAGCCGGCCTGGGGGTCGGGCATGAGCACGGTCTTGTCGGGCGAGAGGATCTTGGCCGTCTCGGCCATGAAGTGGACGCCGCAGAACAGGATGACGGCGGCGTCGGTGGCCGTCGCCTTGCGGGCGAGCTCGAGCGAGTCGCCCACGACGTCGGCGGCGTCCTGCACCTCGGGGCGCTGGTAGTTGTGCGCCAGGATGACGGCGCCGCGCTCGGCGGCGAGGTCGCGCAGGCGCTGCTGCTGGTCTGAGAAGTCGGTCATGGCGTCGTGATCGGTAGTGAAGGGGTCATGCGAGAAGGATACGGTGCGGCGGCGGGTTCGTCACGCCGGGCCGGGCGGGCCTGCGCTCGCGCGGCATGCCACGCGAGCGCCCGGCGCGTTGCGGCGGTCGCCGCTACTCGTCGTCGTCGGGCCGGTGGCCGCCCCACGAGCCCAGGCTCTCGAGGCGCGCCCGAAAGCCGGTCTGGTCCATGATGGCGCGCACCTCCTTGACCGCCGCCTCGGAGGGGTACATGCCGCCCACGCCGATCTCCTCGCGAAGCGCGTCACGGTTGGCGATGAAGTCCTTCCACTTCGGCCCCCAGGCCTCGGCGATGTCGCTGAAGAACACGTGCGGCGTGCCGCCCATGCCCTTGTCGTAGAACTGCTCGCCCCAGGCGGCGAACATCTCGACGTGCTTGATGCCGTAGCCGCTCTCGACCTGCATGCTGCGCACCACCTGGTTGATCACCGCCACGCTGTTCTTGCGCGGGCAGCGACTCTGGCAGGTGTAGCAGTAGAAGCAATACCAGATGGTGTCGTCCTCGAGCAGCGTGGGGTCGCCCTCGTAGGCGCGCCGCGCGACCTCGCGGGGCGAGTAGTCGGTAAAGCGCGCCGCCGGGCAGCCCGAGGTGCAGACGCCGCACTGCAGGCACGACAGAAAACCGTCGCGGTGGTCGTGCATGCGGGGGTCGTCGAGGATGCGGTCGACCAGGTCCCGGCGCGCCGCCGGGCGCTCGCGGAACTCACTGCCGGCGATCACCGAGTACGGGTTCTTCTTGGCTTGGTCGTGCTCAGTCATGGTCGCCTCCAGGGGCGTCGGCCGGGTCGGCCGCGCCGAAGAACTCGGGCCAGAAGTAGACCGGCACCGACGGGCCGCGGCGGGCCGCCGAGCGCAGGTTGTCGCGGCACAGCAGGCAGGTCGTGACGACCGGCGCCGAGCGTGCCGAGGCGTAGTCGAGCAGGCGCCGCGTGGCGCTCGTCTCGGATCGGTACATGCCGCCCAGGGCGCCACAGCAGCCGGCGTGCAGCGACGGGTGCGACGCAAGGCACGACGACGAGGCGAGCTCACCGCCCGTCGCCAGGGCGGCCAGCGCCGTGTCGCGGTCCGACAGGCAGCCGACGTAGGGCACGAACGTAAAGGCGGCCGCGCGCAGGCGGCGCCCGTCGCGCGCGGCCTGCTCGACGAGGGCCTCCCACAACGGCCTCGCGGCCAGGCCACTCTCGCTCAGGCTGCTGTCGCAGGCCGGGCAGGCGGAGAGCACCTCGCCGTCGCTCGTGAAGCGCGACGGCGTGGCGCCCCGACTCGGATGCCCGCAGCAGACGGCGCCGGCCGGCTCGCCGAGCGGCAGACCGAGCTCGCGCGCCACGGTGCGCGTCCGGGCGTGGAGCGGCGGGTCCTGGCGCAGGGCGCAGCCGGGGTAGAACGTGCGGGTCGCGCCGGTCGTGCGGTCCGCCGCCGCCGCCGGTGCGCCGTCGGGCGCGTCGCGGCGCAGGCGGTGGCGCACCAGCCGCGACGCGGCGCCGGCCGCGCTCACCACGTCGGCCGGCACGTGACCGCGCAGCGCCATGGCGGCGCCGAAGGCCATCGAGTCGATCTCGTCGTGGCCGGCGAGGCGGCGGGCGGCTACCTGGGCCGCGGCGCGCTCGGGACAGCGCGCTCCGGTGCCGGCGTGACTGATGGCCCGCAGGCGGGCGAGCGTGCCGGCGACGTCGAGCTCCATGGGGCAGATCTCGGTGCACGAGCCGCAACCGGTGCAGCGCCAGACGTCCTCGCTTGCGAGCAGACGGTCGACGTCCTGGGTGAGGACGTAGCGCATGACGCGTCGGGGCCCGGCCTCGAGGTCGGCGCCGCTCGGGCAGACGGCGGTGCACTGGCCGCACTGGTAGCAGAGGCGGTTCTCGCTCGCCAGGGCGGCGATCGCGCTGCGCGCGGTCTCGTCAGCGGTCATCGCGCCCCTCCGGCGAGGGTAGCGGCGGGCTCGGCGGCCCTGGCTCCGTTGGCGGGCCGGTCGATGCGGTCGGATTCGGACAGCAGCATGGCCGCCGCTGCCTCGTCGCTCTGGGTGCTCGCGCAGAACAGGCGGATGCGGCGACCGACGCTGTCGCGGTCGACCGCACACAGGTGCCAGAGCTCGATCGGCATTCGCAGGCCGGCGTCGGCCAGCAGCTCGCGGGTGAGCTCGACCTGCTCGGCGGCGCTCGCGTCGCCCGAGCGGAACTGGCAGCGGCCCTCGGCGCAACCGGCCAGGAACACGCCGGCCGCGCCCATGCGGGCGGCCTCGACCATGTGCAGGGCGCTCACGCGGCCCAGGCAGGGCAGCTCGATCAGGCGCACGGCGGTGGGATAGGGGTCGTGGCGCAGGCCGCTCAGGCTGATCGCGGCGCCGGCGCACTCCCGGCAGTAGAAGCCCACGACGGGCCGTTCGACGCCCTCGGCCAGCAGGCGCAGACGGCCGATGAGGGCGTCGTCGGACAGGTTGTGGTCGATCGCCATCTCGGGGCAGTTGGCCGCGCAGATGCCGCAGGCGTGACAGGCCTCGGAGTCGACCACCGCGAGCAGGCCGTCGCCCTTGACCTCGGCCGGCCGCGGCGCCGTCGCCGGCCGCTCCACCAGGCTGATCGCCCCGAAGGGACAGCGCTCCCGGCAGACGTCGCAGCCGACGCAGGCCTCGGCCCGCACGGTCGTGGCGGCGGTCATGCGGCGCCCCGCCGAACCCAGGAAGTTGTGGATCTCGGCGGCCACCGCCGAAGCCTCGGTGTTGCACTCGACGATCGCCTTGGGGCCGGCCGCCGAGCCGCACACGTAGACGCCTTCGCGGGTGGTCTCGGTGGCCCTGTTCTTGCGGTCGAGGATCTCGATGAAGCCGTCGGCGTCGGCGTCGATGCCGAGCACCGCGGTGAGGCGCCCGACGTCGTGCGCCGGCACCATGCCGTGCGACAGCACGACCAGATCGGGCCGCATCGTACGGCGCTCCGACGCCGTCATGTCCTCGACCTCGATGACGGGCAGGCCGCGCTCGTCGATCTCGACGCCCGACGGGGTGCCGCGCAGGAACTCGACGCCGGCCTGGCGCGCCGCCGTGTACCAGTTCTCGTAGGCGATGCCGGCCGTGCGCAGCTCGGTGTAGCAGATCGTCACCTTCATCTGCGGGAACAGACGCTTGAGGCGGATCGAGTGCTTGAGCGCGATCATGCAGCAGAGCCGCGAGCAGTAGCGCAGCCGGCGGCGGTCGCGGGAGCCGGCGCACTGGATCATGACCACCTCGTCGGCCGGCGTGCGGCCGACGGTGGCCTGCGCCACCCAGTCGTCCATCATCTCGGCCAGCTCGGTCTGCGTGACCACCGTGTCGTGACCGTAGCCGAGGTGCGAAAGGAGGCCGGCCGGGGCCGGCTCGCAACCGACCGCGGCGAGCACCGCGCCGACCTGCACGGTGGCGCGCTCGGGCGACTGCGTGAAGTCGATCGCGTCGACGGGGCACTCCTTCACGCAGGCGCCGCAGAAGCTGCAGGTGTCGAGGTCGACCGTGCGCACGACCCGGCCGTCGTAGAACTCGGCGAAGATCGCCTTCTGCACGCCGTCGGTGGCAAGCTCGGGGCAGACGGCCTCGCAGCGGCTGCAGTTGATGCAGTCGGCGGTCACGACGTTGGGCAGACGCCGCAGGGTGGCGGCAAAGGCGCCGGGGCGGCCATCGACCGACTCGACCGTCGTGCGGCGCCAGACGTGCAGATCGGGATGGTCGATGGCCACGTTGCGGTGGAAGCACTTGCGGGTGCCGGGCTGGGCGTCGGTCGCCGGCAGGCACTGGCCGCAGTCGTTGGTCGGAAAGACGGTGCCGATGCGGGCCGCGCGTCCGCCCAGGAACGGGCGCCGCTCGACGAGCTCGACGCGGTGGCCCATCTGGGCGAGCTCGGCGGCGGCCTGCGTGCCGGCCACGCCGCCGCCGATCACGAGCACGCCGTCGATGCGTCTCGTGCGGGCCAGCGTGTCGGCCGGCGCGGCCGGGTAGCGCAGGGCGGCCAGCACGATGCGCTCGGCCTTGTCGGTCACGTCGGCCGGCTCGCCGCCGGCGTCGTCGGCGTGGACCCAGGCGCAGCCCTCGCGGATGTCGGCGATCTCCATGGACAGGCCGCGCGCCGCGAGGCGCTGGAACCTGCGGTCTGAGAAATCGCGCGAGCAGCCGGCGAAGACCGGCCGGCGCGCATCGGTCTCCATGAGCTCGAGCAGACGGGCCTGACCCTGACGGTCGCACCAGTGCCCGTCGCGGCGCACCTCGGCCTGCTCGCCGAGCCGGCGCTCGAGCTCGTCGAAGTCGATGCTGTCCATCGTGCCGGCGCACTCGCACAGCAAGACGAGAGGGCGCTCGGCGGCGTTCACGACGCCACCCTGCTCGCTCCGGTGGCGCTCGGCGCGGCGCCGGGGCGGTCGCCCGGCGCGACGACGTCTGCGGCGAGCGGGACGTCGTCGGGCTCGTCGGCCGGCCCGCGCGCCTCGATCGCCTCGGCCGGGCAGACCCGCGCGCAGGCGCCGCAGCCCAGGCAGCGGTCGGGCTGGTAGTCGATCGTGCGGTAGGTCGTGACCCGGGGCGGCACCTCGATCGGGCCGTCGGGGTCGCGGCGCTGCAGGCGCCGCAGGGCGGCGCCCAGCGCGCCGCGCCGACTGCCCGCGGGCGCGGCGAGGAGCTGGGCGACGTCGAACGTCGCACCGCGCACACTGGCGCCGCTCGGGCAGGTCGTGGCGCACTTGCCGCAGCCCACGCAGAGCTCTTCGTGGCGCACGATCGCGCAGCCGAGGGCGCTGCCCTGGGCGGGCCGCGCGTGCGGCAACCGCTCCGCCACCCTCTTGCCGCGCTGCGTGAGAGGCACGGTCAGGACCTCTGCAGGGGCGGCAGAGCGGCGATCGTGCGGTCCATCTCGCGCACGGCGGCAACGAAGCGCGGCGGCTCGCCGGCGCTCATCGTGAACATGCGGGCGCGCACGGGCTCGACCCCGACCGCGGCGAGCAGGCGCTGCACCAGCAGCACGCGGTCGAGCGCGTTCAGGTTGCCCTCGCGGTAGTGGCACTCCCCCACGAGGCAGCCGGCGACCATGACGCCGTCGGCGCCGCCGGCCAGGGCCTCGAGCAGATGCAGCGGCGCGACCCGGCCCGTGCACGGCACCAGCACGAGGCGCACCGACGGCGGCAGCGGCGTGCGGGCGTTGGCGCTGGCGTCTGCCGCGGCGTAGGCGCACTCGCGACAGCAGAAGGCCACGATGCTGCGGCGAGCGGGCTCATGCACGTCGGCCGTCCGCGGCGTGCTCTCGGCCGCCGCGACCGCACCGCTCACCCGGACACCTCGGCCAGGATCTCGGCGTCGGAGAAGCCGCCGAGCTGCATCGCGCCCGACGGGCAGTCCGCGGCGCAGATGCCGCAGCCGCGGCAGATGTTCGGGTCGACGGCCGCATGGGCCGGCGCGCCTGCGAGCGCGATCGCGCCCTGCGGGCAGGCGGTCTCGCAGACGCCGCAGCCGATGCACACGTCGATCGCGGATGCGGCGACCTGGCCGGGCGTGAGCACGAAGCCGCTCGACAGCATGGCGACGGCCCGCGCCGCCGCGGCCTTGGCCTGGGCGATCGAGTCGGGGATGTTCTTGGGCCCCTGGGCCGTGCCGCAGAGGAACATGCCGACGCGCTGCGTGTCGACCGGCGCGAGCTTGGGGTGGTACTCCTTGACGAAGCCGGCGGCGGCGGTCTGCAGACCGGCCACCTGAGCGATCTGGGCGGTGCCGTCGGACGCCTCGAGGCCGGCCGAGAGCACGACGAGGTCGAACAGCTCGTCGTTCTTGCGCCCGGTGACCGTGTCTTCGAAGCGCACCCTCAGGCGCTCGTCGGGCTCTTCGACGATCTCGCCGACCCGGCCGCGCACGTAGCGCACACCGCGGCTCTGCACGAGCCGGTAGTACTCCTCGTGACTCTTGCCCGGCGTGCGCATGTCGGTGTAGCCGATCGTGATGTCCGCGGCGGGATAGTGCTGCTTGAGCAGCGACGCGTGCAGCGTCGCGAACAGGCAGCAGATCGCGGAGCAGTGTTCGTTGCCGCTGCTCTGGCAGTCGCGCGAGCCCACGCACTGGAGCATGAAGATCCTGTTCGGCACGGCGCCGTCTGAGGGCCGCAGCACCTCGCCCTCGGTCGGGCCGGCGGCGGCCAGCAGGCGAGCGAGCTGGCTCTGCGTGATGACGTTGCGAAAACGCCCGAAGCCGAGTGACGGCTTGCGGCGTGCGTCGAACTCCTGGTGGCCGGTGGCCACGATGACCGCGCCGACGGCGATCTCCTCGGTGGTCGCGCGATCGTCGAGGTCGACGGCGCCCGACGGACAGGCGCGCACGCAGGAGCCGCAGTCCGAGCAGACGGCGCAGGCCAGGCAGCGTTGCGCCTCGGCGACCGCCTGCTCGGCGTCGTAGCCCGGCGAGACCTCGCGCCAGTCGGCGCGGCGAGCCGCGCCGTCGATCATGGTCAGGGGCACCCGCTGGCCGATCCGCACGCGGGCGAGCTCGTCGTCGGTCGGACGCGCCACGACCTGTTCGTCGGTCCAGACGGGCAGCAGGGTCTCGCCGCGCAGGTGGTTGTGGATGGCGGCAGCGGCGCGGTGGCCGGCGGCCACCGCCTCGATCGCCGTGAAGTAGCCGGCCGCGGCGGCGTCGCCGCCGGCGAACACGCCGGGCCGGTCGGTCATGCCGGTCTCGCGCTCGACGCAGATCTGGTCGCCCGCCACCCGTACGCCCTCGCACCCGGCGAGGAAGTCGTCGACCATGGCCTGGCCGATGGCGAAGATCACGCCGTCGGCCGGCAGGGTGAACTCAGAACCGGCGATCGGCAGGGGCTGCGGGCGGCCTGACTCGTCGGCCGGGCCCAGCTCGCAGCGCACGAGCTCGAGGCCGCCGACCGCGCCGTCGGTCGCCGTCACCCGGACCGGGGCCACGAGGAACTCGACCTGCAGGCCCTCGTCGCGCGCCTCGTCGAGCTCGCTCGCGTTGGCCGGCATCTCGACCTTCGTGCGCCGGTAGACGAGCGTGACGTCGGGCTCGTGCCCGGCCGCGGCCTGCAGGCGGATGGCGCTGCGGGCGGCGTCGAGGGCGACGTCGCCGCCGCCGACCACGACGACCCGCTCGCCCACGGCGACCTCATGGCCCAGATTGAGGTCGCGCAGCAGCTCGACGGCGTGCTGCACGCCGGGCAGGTCGGCGCCGGGCAGCTCGACCGGGGCGCTGCGCTGCAGGCCGGTCGCCAGGTAGACGGCCCCATAGCCCTGGGCGAACAGGTCGTCTACCGTGAGGTCGACGCCGACGCGGCGGTCGAGCTCGAGCGTCACGCCGCGCGCCAGGACCTGGTCGATCTCGCGCTGCACGACGTCGTGCGGCAGCCGGTAGTCGGGGATGCCGGTGCGCAGCATGCCGCCGGCCACCGGCTGGGCTTCGAACACCGTGGTGGCGTAGCCCTGCTCGACGAGGTCGCGGGCGGCGGTCAGGCCGGCCGGCCCGCCGCCGACCACGGCCACGCGCTCGTCGTGGATGACGGGCGCCGGCGCGATCTCCTGCGTCGGTCCGACCTCGTCGGCCACGTAGCGCTTGAGGGCGGCGATGGCGATCGGCTCGTCGACCCGGGAGCGGGCGCAGGCCGTCTCGCAGAGCCGCGTGCAGATGCGGCCGCAGACGCTGGGAAAGGGGTTGGTCTCGGCCGCCACGCGATAGGCGTCATCGAGGCGGCCGGCCGCCACGAGGGCGATGTAGCCCTGGGCCGACGTGTGCACGGCGCAGGCCTTCTTGCAGGGCGCCCAGCCCTTGCGGTCGACGTGGAACGTGGCCGGCACCGCGTTGTCGAACGGCCGGCCGATGGCGTGCCGGTCGGCGACGCCGAAATCGAACTCGGCCGGATAGGTCACGGGGCAGACGGCCTCGCAATCGCCGCAGCTCACGCAGGCCTCGGTCACGTAGCGCGGCTCGTGGCGCAACGTCACCCGAAACTCGCCGGGCGGTCCGGCGATGGCGTCGACCTCGGTCATCGTGTGCACGTGCACACGCGCCTCGAGCGCGGCTGTGGTCAGGCGCGGCGCCAGCGAGCACATCGCGCAGTCCTCGGTCGGGAACGTCTTCGACAGGCGCGCCATGTAGCCGCCCAGACTCGGGGAACGCTCGACGAGATGCACCTCGATGCCGGCGCCGGCGAGCTCCTCGGCGGCCGTCATGCCGGCGATGCCGCCGCCGACGACGAGCGCCGAGCGGTGCAGGAACGTGCGCGACCGCGGCAGGTCGGCCTGGTGGCGGGCGCGGGCGACGGCGGCGCGCACGATCTGGCGCGCCTTCTCCTGGGCGAGCTGCGGCTCGTCGCGGTGGATGAACGAGCAGCCCTCGCGGATGTTGGCAAACGACACGGCGTTCTCGCCGAGGCGGAGGTCGCGCGCGATGCGCTCGAAGGTGGGCCCCTGAAAGCGCGGCGAGCACGAGGCGATCACGAGGTGGTCGAGGCCGCGGTCCGAGGCGGCCGCGGAGATCAGGTCGTGACCCTCGGTGCCGCACATGAACTGGTTGACGGCGACGGTCACGACGCCGTCGAGGGCGCGCGCGTCGGCCGCCAGGTCGTCCAGATCGAGGACCCCCGAGATGTTGCCGCCACACTGACAGAGAAAGACGCCGGCCCTCATCGCGAGCCTCCCGCAGACCGGCCGCGGCTGCGGGCGCCGATGCGCTCGAGCAGCGGCTCGACGTTCTGCGAGTGCGACGCCACGCCGCAGTCGCGGTCGGGGTCGGCGCCCAGGGCCAGGGCGAGGAGCTGCTGGACGTGCAGGTGCACGAAGGGGTAGGTCTCGTCGGACGCGTCCTCGATGATCTCGTGGTGGCGGTCGAACTGGATCGCGCAGTTGGGGCACATGTGGACGAGCACGTCGATGCCTTCCTGGCTCAGGCGGCGCAGCTTGTCGCGCGTGACTGCCACGGCGATGCCCGGGTTCACGAAGCGCTGGCGAAAGCCGGCGCCGCAGTGCATCGTCTTTTCGTTGTAGAGGCCGGTCTTCTGCACACCGGTCGACTCGAGCAGGTCCTCGGGGATCATGAAGTTCTCGAAGTCGCCCACGACCTCGTCGGGAAAGACCTTGCAGTAGTGGCAGGCGGGGTGGGTCGCGACCTTGATGCCGTCGAGGCGGCGCTCGATGAGGGCCGGGATCGACTCGTGCGCGCCCCACAGGATCTCCATCGTGTGGCTGTGGCGGATGCTCGCCGCGATGTCGTCGGTGTAGGCGCGGCCGACCCCGCCGAGCACCTTGTTGGCCTCGGCTCTGTACTCGGGCACGGCGAGGATGTTGCGCGCCTTCTTGTTGATGGCGTAGCAGGTCGAGCAGAGGTAGCTCATGACGGGGTGGCCGCCTTCGACCGCCACACAGGCGTTGCGGGCGGCGAGGGCGACCGACGTCGCCACCGGGACGAGCTCGGAGTAGTAGCCCAGGCCGGTGCAGCAGGTCTGCTCGGGCGACACGAGGTACTCGATGCCGAAGCGCTCGAAGAGCCATTTGGTGGCCGCCTCGGCGCCCGGGTACTCGGTCGAGATGAGGCAGCTGCGAAAGAGCAGCACGCCGCCGGTCACGCGCGCGGTTTCGGGAGTAGTCGCCATGGCCCTTCGGCTTTCGTCGCTGACGGTCCTCGTATTGTGCCGACGGGGAACCGGCCTGTCCAACGCTTCGCCCCTCTCAGGCTCGATTCACCGTATTACAGGTAGGGATTCGAGCTCGCGACCCGGCGGGTTTGTCGGCGGCGACTGCCGGGTAGTTCCTTGACGCCTCCGGAAAACCCGTGCCGCTCCCGGTCCGCCCCGGGCGGCGACGGCCCCCCACCGGACAGGAGTGTGACCAATGGCACGCAAGTCCGCCACCCAGCCGCCACCCCAGGCCGGACCCGCGCAAGCTCCCGGAGCCGGCACGGCTCCGCTTTCTTCCGTTCCCGCCGCCTCCGCGCCGCGCCCGGCAGGGACCGGCCCGGCCGGCGCCGCCACCAGCGCCGCGGCGTCCATCGTCCCCGGCGACCTCACTCCGCCGGCGGTCTTCAGCGCCCCACTGCGCTCCGTCGCGGGGGCCCGCGAGTACGCCCACTGCGACCTGTGCGGTCAGCCCCTCGGCCGCGACGTCGGTCAGTTTCACATGGTCTCGCCGCTCACCGCCCGGCGGGTCTCGGTCTGCCGCACCTGCCGTCGCGCCGCACTCTCCGAAGGGTACCGGCCGCGGTCCTGACGACCGGCGCGCCGTCGCAGGGGCTCCGTTCGGCCGCGCGCCGTGGCGCGGCGCTAGAATAGGGCCGCCTTGCAGAGCGCCGTGCCCTCCACCACGAAGACCGCCGCCGCGACGAGACTCGTCGCGGCCTGCCGCTGCCGGCCGGTCGACACGACCCCCGTCTGGCTCATGCGCCAGGCCGGCCGGTACCTGCCCGAGTATCGCGCGCTACGCCGCAAGCTGAGCTTCATCGAGCTCTGTCGGCGGCCCGACGTGGCCGCCGAGATCACCCTGCAGCCGCTGGCGCGCTTCGCGCTCGACGGCGCGATCGTCTTCGCCGACATCCTCCTGCCGCTCGAGGGCATGGGCATCGGTTTTCGGTTCGACGCGCGCGACGGACCGGTGATCGAGCGCCCGGTGCGCGGTGCGGCCGACCTCGAGAGGCTGCGCGCGGGCGATCCCGCAGCCGATGTCCCGTATGTCCTCGAGACCGTGCGTCTCGTGGTGCGTGAGCTGGCCGGCCGCGCCCCGCTGATCGGCTTCGCCGGCGCGCCGTTCACGCTGGCGAGCTACATCGTCGAGGGCGGCCACTCGCGCGACTACGCGGCGACCAAGCAGCTCATGCTCACCGAGCCGGCCATGTTCGCGCGCCTGCTCGACCTGCTGGCCGACACGGTGGCCGCCTACCTGGTGGCCCAGATCGAGGCAGGCGCCGGCCTGGTGCAGGTCTTCGACTCGTGGGCCGGCGCCCTGGGGCCGCGCGACTACGAGCGCTTCGCGGCCCCTGCCACGCGCAAGGTGATCGACGCCCTCGGCGGACGCGTGCCGGTGGTGCACTTCGCCACCGGCGCCGGCGGCATGCTGCCGCTCGTGCGCGGCGCGGGCGGCGACGTCGTGGGTCTCGACTGGCGCGTCGACCTCGACCGCGCCCGCGAGGAGCTCGGCGACGGCGTCGCCGTGCAGGGCAACCTCGACCCCGCCGTGCTGCTCGGGCCGCCGCACGAGATCGAGGCGCACGCCGCCGACGTGCTGCGGCGGGCCGGCGGACGGCCGGGCCATGTCTTCAACCTGGGACACGGCGTGCTGCCGCAGACGCCGCCCGACAGCGTCGCGCGACTGGTCGCCTTCGTGCACGACTGGGACGCGCAAGGAAAGGGGTGACCGTGGCCACGATCGACGTCGCGATGCTCTCGTTCGGCGGTCCTGCCGCGACGGCCGAGATCGGACCGTTCCTCAAGGCCATGACCGGTGTCGCGCCGGGGCCCGAGGCGCTCGCGGCCGTGACGCGCCGGTACGAGGCGATCGGCGGCGGCTCGCCGCTGCCCGAGACGACGCGCCGCCAGGCGGCCGCGCTCGAGGCCGCGCTCACGGCCGACCTCGGCGTCGGCGTGCGCGTGCGGCCCGGCTTTCTGTACAGCGCGCCGAGCGTGGCCGACTGTCTGGCAGGCCTCGACCCGCGCGACACCGCCGTCGTGCCGATGTCGCCGTACGAGTCGCGCTACACCTCGGGCGCGTACCGCGCGGCGCTCGCCGCGGCGGGACGCAGTGAGCTCACCGTGGTCGACGGCTGGTCCGCCGACGCGCGCTACCTCGGCGCCGTGAGTCGCCGCGTCCACGCGGCGCTCGACGGCGCCGATACCGCCGAGGTCGCCGTGCTGTTCACCGCGCACAGCGTGCCGCTCGAGAGCGTGGCCGAGGGCGACCCCTACGTCGATCAGCTCCAGCAGGCGATCGCCAGGCTGCTGCCGGCGCTCACGCCCGGCGACTGGCGCCTCGCCTTTCAGAGCAAGGGCCGGCACGGCGGCGCCTGGCTCGAGCCCGAGGCGGCGAGCGCCGTGCGCGAGCTCGCCGCCGCCGGCTGGCGCACCCTGGCGGTCGTGCCGCTCGGCTTCGTCGCCGACAACCTCGAGACGCTGTACGACCTCGACGTCGAGCTGCGCGCCGTCGCCGAGGCGAGCGGCCTGGAGTTCCTGCGCGTGCCGGCCCTGAACGACGAGCCGGCCTTCGTCCAGGCGCTCGCCGACATCGTCATCGAGCGCCTGGCGCACCGGCCCCTCACCGGTCCCGTCGACCTGGGGCGCGGGGGACCGTTCGGCGGGGGCATGTTCGGCGGCGGCCTCGGCGGCCCGTTCGGGGAGGGGTCCGGCGACGGCGGAGCAGCCGACGTACCGTCCGGCGAACAGGGCGCCGGGCCCGGCGCGAGCGGTGCCTGACGGACGTCCGACCGTCGCCGTGATCGGCGGCGGCATGGCGGGTCTGGGCGCCGCCCACGCGCTCGAGACCGCGCGGCGCGCGGCGGAGCCCGGCGCGACGTTCGACTGGGTGCTCTACGAGCGCGCCGGCTCCTTCGGCGGCAAGGTGCGCACCGAGCGCTTCGACGGCTTCGTCATCGAAGGGGGACCCGACTCGTTCATCGTCGAGAAGCCCTGGGCGCTCGAGCTCGCCCGCAGGGTGGGCATCGGCGACCGCCTGCTCGACTCCAACGAGGACGTGCGCAAGAGCTTCGTCTTCTCGGGCGGGCGCCTGCACGAGCTGCCCGAGGGACTGATCCTGATGGTGCCGACGCGGCTCGTGCCGTTCGCTTTCTCGAGCCTGATCAGCGTGCCCGGCAAGCTGCGCATGGGTCTCGACCTGGTGCTGCCCCGCGGCGCGGCGCACGGCGACGAGAGCCTCGCCGCCTTCGTGCGCCGGCGTCTGGGGCGCGAAGCGCTCGCCAAGGTCGCCGAGCCGATCGTGGCCGGCATCCACGCCGGCGATCCCGAGGTCATGAGCGTGCGCGCGACGTTCCCGCTGTTCCTCGACATGGAGCGCGAGCACCGCAGCCTGATCGTCGGGATGGTGGCCCGCCGGCGAGCGCGGCTCGCGGCCGCGCGCGGCCGCGAGCCGCGCTCGCCGGACGCGAGCCGCGCGCCCGCCGGCGAGCGCCGGCCGCGCTCGTACTTCCTCTCGTTTCGCACCGGCCTCGCCGACCTCGCCGACGCGGTGGTCGCCGACCTGCCGGCCGAGCGGCTCCACGCCGGCCTGGGGGTCGAGTCGCTCGCGCCAGCGCCGGCGCGAGCGCCGAGCGACGCCGGCTCGGCCTTTCGCCTGCGGCTCTCCGACGGATCGGAGCGGGTCGTGCAGGCGGTGGTGCTGGCCGGGCCGGCGTTCGCAGCGGGCGAGCTCCTGGAGGGCGTCGCCGCGGCGCCCGCCGCGGCGCTCGCCTCGATCCCGTACGTGAGCACCGCGACCGTCTCGCTCGGCTACCGCCGCGCCGACGTGCCGCGTCCGCTGCGCGGCTTCGGCTTCGTCGTGCCGCGCGCCGAGGAGCGCGGCATCATGGCCGGCACCTTCAGCTCGTTCAAGTTCGACGGCCGGGCCCCCGCCGACGCGCTGCTGGTGCGGGCCTTCGTGGGCCGCGCCGGGCGCGAGGAGGCCGTCGGCCTGCCCGACGACGAGCTCGTGGCGCTCGTGCGCAGCGAGCTGGCCGCCATCGTCGGCCTGAGCGCCGCGCCGCTCTTCACCCGGACCTTCCGCTGGCCGCGCGGCATGCCGCAGTACCGCGTGGGGCACCGCGACCTGATCGAGCGCATCGAGCGCGACATGGCCGCCCTGCCCGGCGTCGAGCTCGCCGGCGGCTATCTGCGCGGCATCGGCATCGGCGACTGTATCCGCGAGGGCGCCGCCGCAGCCGCCCGCGCGCTCGGCTCCGTCCAGAAGGCGTCGGCAGCCGCCGCGCCCACGGCCGCGCCGGCACCGTAGACGGCCGGGGCGGCAGCCCCGCGAGCAGCCTCGGCCACGGCCACGTCGCCAGGCTCGACCGTGCCCGGCCACCCTCCCGCCTGCGATGCCGACGAGCCCCGGCCCTAAAGGACCACCCCCCGGCAGCCGAAAGCTACGCCGACGGCGCGGGGGTCGCTTCAGTCACGCCGTCTGAGGGTGAGTCCTGCACCAAGGCGGTCGTTCCTCGGCCGAAGGAGGATGTATGAGCAGCTTGTCTGCGCTCGGCGTCTCGATGTTCAGCGTCTTCGGCAACATGACGCTGGTCCTGGTTGTGATCGTCTTCCTGGCGATCGAGGTCGTAGGGATGTGGAAGGTGTTCACGAAGGCCGGTGAGCCCGGCTGGGGATCGATCATCCCCATTTACAACACCTATCTTGATAGCCGGGCGTCCGGGCTGGTGGTGGCTTTGTTCGCTCCTCAGCTTCATCCCGGGAGTGAACATCGTCTGGTTCGTCATGTACATCATCGTCTGCCTCGACATCGCCACCGCGTTCGGCCGGGGCGCCGGCTTCGGCATCGGGCTGACCTTCCTGGGGTTCATCTTCTTCCCGATCCTCGGCTTCGGCAGCGCGACCTACAGAGGTGGCGGCAGGCTGGCCATGCCGGCCTATGCGGCCGCCTACGGCCAGCCCTACGACAACACCTACCAGGGTCCGGCGCAGTATCAGCAGCCGCCGCAGTACGGCCAGCAGCCCCCCGCCCCGCCCACTCAGCAGCCGCCTGCCTACGGCCAGCCATACGCCGGTGGCGCTTCGAGCGGGACACCATGGGTCGCTCCGTCGGGCCCGCCGCCGTGGGCCACACAGACCGTAGCGTCTTCGCAGCCGCCGGCTCCGCCGGCCGCTGCTCCGCCGGCCGCTGCTCCGCCCGCGCCCGCTCCCGCTGCGCCGCCGGCTCCGCAACAGGCGCCGCCGGCCGCTGCCCCACCCGCGCCGCCGGCCCAGGCTCCGCCCGCGCCCGCCTCGCAGGCTCCGGCTCCGGCCGCGCCCGCTCCGCAGTCTGCGCCGCCCGCCCAGGCCCCGGCTCAGGCGCCGCCGCAGGCGGCTCCGGCCCCCCAGACGCCGCCGGTCACGGCCGCGCCGTCGCCGACGCCGCCTGCACCGCCGACGCCGCCTGCACCGCCGACACCGCCGACGCAGGGCTGACCCCGCGCCGCACGACGACGGGGGCGGGCGCTCCGCACGGAGCGCCCGCCCCCGTCGCGCGTTGGCGATCAGCCCGAGTGCGCGGTGAGGAGCCCGGCGGCGAGCAGGGCGACGAGCAGGATCGACAGCAGGACCCCGGCGAGGAACACGATCAGGGCCGCCACGGCCCAGGCGCGCTGCGTCGCCCGAAAGTGATCGGGGCTCTGCCAGGCCCTGCCCTGCCAGGCCCAGCGGTCGCCGTTCATGCCGCAGACGATCGCCCAGATCAGCCCGCCGAACGGCACGAGCCAGGCGAGCAGCCCCCAGAGCGTCACGTAGGCGCCATTGAACAGGCCCCAGATCCAGGTGAAGAAGAACGCGCCCCAGTTCCAGCGCCGCAGTCCCGGCGGCAGCACACTGTAGGCTCCGAGGCCGGGCTGACAGGTCGGCTGCACGACGCCGGGCGGCGGCGGCACGTAGTCGTAGCCGGGCCGGGGGCGGTAGTCCGTGGCGTACGGCTGAGGGTCGCCGGGCGTGGCCGGCGCCCAGTCGCCGCGTGGCGGCGGCGGCGCGGGTGGTACCCAGCCCCCGGCCAGATCGGGCGGCCTCCAGTCGTGCGGCGTCCGTTCGTGCGGCGTCCAGTCGTACGGGGCGCCGGGCGGTGGCGCCGGCGTCTGGCCACCCGGGAACGGAGGCCGTCCCTGGCCGCCGCCGGTCACGTCAGTAGCGGCCCAGGCCGCGCCTGACCCAGCGGTGCACCATGTGCGGGCTGAAGCCGGGCGTCACGTACATGACGGCACAGCCGCCGCTGCAGACGTCGAGGCCGCGCTCGCCGGCCAGCGCAAGCGCCTCGGGCGTGTCGGTCTGCTGGTGGATCCAGACCGCCGTCGCGCCCGCTTCGGCCGCGCGGCTCACCCACTCGGCCGTCTCGTCCTTGGGGAGCTCGAGCGCGACCGCCTCGACAGGCGCGGGCAGCGCGCCGAGGTCGGGATAGGTCGGGTCGCCCTCGACCTGCCCACCCGAGGGGTCGACGGCGTAGACGGTGCGGCCGGAGCGCTTGAGCCCCCGGTAGGTGAGCTTCGGGAAGGCGCGGCGCTCGCCGTGCCCGACCACGGCGTAGCTCGCGTGGTCCCAGAAAGACTGGCGCGACGACGGTGTCATGACGACTCCTTTGGGTGCTCCGCGCCAGCCGCGACCGGCCCGTAGCAGGCGTCGGGCGCAAGCACGTCGAGGTGGCGGCCGGCCCTGCGCAGGCGCGTGCGCAGCTCGTAGCACAGGTGGCATTCGTCGGCGTAGAGCGGCAGCTCCGGAGCGAGGCCGCTCGCCTGGGCGAGGCCCCAGGGACCACCGGCGACGATGTCGGCGACGACCGGCGTCGCCGCCGGATCGTAGCCGGCGAGGATCTCGGCGAGCGGCCGGCGCCAGAGGTTGCCGATGCTGATGCCCTGGCAGGGCAGGAGCTCACCGTCGGCGCCCACGTGGCAGCGCCCCGGTTCGGCGAAGTCCTCGTGCGGACAGGAGACGAGGGTGCCGGGCGGGCGGCGCAGCAGCTCGCCACGGGCGAGCTGCTGCGCCGCCCGCCCCTTGAACATGATCGCCCCGGGGTCGCCGCAGGCCACGCCGAGGTCGGCGAGGTCGGCTGCCGCGCCGACCTCGAGCACGGCGCCGGGCAGGCCCAGGCGGCGCGCCGCGAGCAGCGCGTTGCGCAAGTGATCCTCGGTCTCGAGCCGCTCGCAGAAGTAGGCGTACGAGGAGAGCGCGAGGTCGGCGATGCCCATCTCGGCGAAAGGCGTGAGCCACACTACGGCATCGTCGACCGTCTCGGCCCAGTAGCAGTTGGTCACGACGCCGATCTCGAGGCCGGCCCGGCGGGCGTGCCGCGCGGCGGCCACGACGACCGGGTAGACGAGCATCGGCTCGCCGCCCTCGAAGTAGACCGTCTCGCAGCCGGCCGTCGCGGCCTGGTCGATGGCCCGGCAGAGCTGGTCCAGGCTCATCGTGGCTTCCTGGTGGGGACCGCCCCACACGAAACAGTGGTCGCAGGCGTAGGTGCAACGGTAGGTGACGAGCAGGTGCAGGGCCTCGAGGCGCGGCGCGGCGTCCATGCTTCAACTCTACGCCGCCCGCCGCGACGGCGCGAGGTCGCCGGCCGGCTCGTGCGATCGCCGCCTGGCGATCGCCGTCGCCCGATCCGCGGCGGCGGCGGCAGATGCCTGTACAATCAGGACGACGACCAACCGCCGCGCGCGGCGCGGCTGCCGAAGAGGGGGACGCGCTTCCATGCCGCTAGGGAGACCCAACGTCGAGTGGCTCGACGCCCGCGGGCGCATTGAAGGCCTGCTGGGGGCGAGCAAGTACCGCAAGGACCCCGAGGTGGCCGAGCAGGCGCGCCTCGCGCTCGAGCGGCGCATGCCGCTCCTGCTCGACACGCTGCAGTCGCGCAATGTGCGGCATATGGTCCTTGCCCGCGACTGCTTCCACCAGATCGGCGAACCGGCCGTCGCGTTCCTCTCCGACGTCGTGGCTCACGGCGACGCCGGCCGCCGCCAGGACGCCGCGCACCTGCTCGGCGAGGTCGGCCTGCCCAGCGTGCTGCCGGCGCTGCGCGTCGCCGTGCGCGACCGCGACCCCGGCGTGCGGCTGATCGCCGTGCGTTCGCTGGCCAAGTTCGCCACCTCCGACTCGGACGCCATGCTCGAGACGGCGCTGCGCGACCGCGACGAGGCGGTGCGCCTGGCGGCCATGAAGGCGCTCACGAAACGGGGGCGGAAGCGGTGAGCAAGGACTACCGGCGCTACTCGCTGTGGCTCGACGGTGTGCCCGGCAGCCTGGCGCCGCGTAGCCCCCTCCCTGGCTCGACCGCCGTCGACGTCGCCATCGTCGGCGCCGGCTACACCGGCCTGTGGACCGCCTACTACCTGAAGAAGGCCGACCCCTCGCTGCGCATCGCGGTGCTCGAGAAGGAGATCGCCGGCTACGGTGCCTCGGGCCGCAACGGGGGCTGGTGCTCGAGCTTCTTCGCGGCCTCGCCGGGGACGATCGCCGCCGAGTTCGGCCGCGACGCCGCCATCGCCATGCAGCGCGCCATGTTCGCCACGGTCGACGAGGTCGGCCGGGTGATCGCCGACGAGGGCATCGATGCGCGCTTTCACAAGGGTGGCGTGCTCACGCTGGCGACCACCGAGGCCCAGCTCCCGCGCCTGAACGACGAGATCGCCCACGAGCGCGAGTGGGGTTTCGGCGCCGACGACTTCGTCGAGCTCTCAGCGGCCGCGGCGAACGCCCGCGTGCGCGCCGCGGGCTGCCTGGGCGGCATGTGGTCGCCGCACTGCGCCTGCCTCGACCCGGCCCGCCTGGCGCGCGGTCTGGCCGACGTGGTCGAACGCCTCGGCGTGCCGGTCTACGAGCGCACGCCGGCCCTTGCCCTCGCGCCCCACGAGGTGCCCACGCCGGGCGGCACCGTGACGGCCGACGTCGTCGTGAACGCGCTCGAGGGCTATGTCACGACGCTGCCCGGTCACGCGCGCGACCGCGTGCCGCTCTACTCTGTCATGATCGCCACCGAGCCTCTGCCTCAGGCGTTCTGGGACGAGGTCGGCTGGGGCGGTCGCGAGTGCTTCGGCGACGAGCGTCAGCTCATCATCTACGCCATGCGCACCGACGACGACCGGATCGCGATCGGCGGTCGCGGCGCCCCCTACCACTTCGGCTCGACGATCAAAGAGGAGTACGACCTGGCGCCCAAGGTGTTCGGCGAGCTGCACCAGGTGCTGAAGGCGCTCTTCCCCGCCCTCGGCGACGCCCGCATCACGCACACCTGGGGCGGCTGCCTGGGCGTGCCGCGCGACTGGTTCACCTCGGTCGGCTACGACCAGGCGACCGGCCTGGCCTGGGCCGGCGGCTACGTGGGCGACGGCGTGTCGACCACGAACCTCGCCGGCCGCACCCTCGCCGAGCTCATCGCCGGCGCCGACCACGGACTCTCCGGCCTGCCCTGGGTCGGCCACGTCTCACGACGCTGGGAGCCCGAGCCGCTGCGCTACCTGGGCGTGAACCTGGCCCTGGCGATGATGGGCAGCGCCGACCAGGCCGAGGCGCGCACCGGCAAGCCGGCCAGGCGCGCCGACCTCACCGCCCGCCTGATCGGCCGCTAGGCTCAGGCAGCCGCTTCGACCGGCGTCACCGCGAACTCGCGGCGCTCCGCACGGCGGACGACCGTAAGGGTGAGTGCGCGCCCCACCTCGTGCTCGGTGAGCAGCCGGTGCAGCGCGTCGACGTCGGGCAGGTCACGGCCGTCCGCGGCGACGATCAGGTCACCCTCGCGCAGGCCGGCGAGCTGGGCCGGGCTGCCCGGCTCGACGCCGGCGACCAGCACGCCGGTCTCGCTGGTCAGGCCGAAGAAGCGCACGACGCGCCGCTGGATCGGCACGTTCTGGGCGACGACGCCGATGCGCCCGTGCGCCAGGCGGCCGTCGCGGATGAGGCGCGAGGCGACGTACTGGGCCGTGTTCACGGCGATCGCGAAGCAGATGCCCTGAGCCGGCGCCACCACGGCCGTGTTCATGCCGACCACCTCGCCGGCAGAGCTCACGAGCGGACCCCCGGAGTTGCCGGGGTTGAGCGCCGCGTCGGTCTGTATGAGGTTGTCGACCAGGTGGCCCGTCTGGGAGCGCAGCGAGCGCCCCAGCGCGCTGACGACCCCGGCCGTGACCGTCGTCTGAAAGCCGAACGGGCTGCCGATCGCCACGACGAGCTGGCCCACCTGCAGGGCTCGCGAGTCGCCGAGGCGCGCCGGCACGAGGTCGTCGGCGTGGATGCGTACCACGGCGACGTCGGTCCAGGGGTCGTCGCCCACGACCTGCGCAGCCGCGATCCGGCCGTCGGTCAGCGTCACCTCGATGGCGCCGGCGCCGTGCACGACGTGGCTGTTCGTCATGACGAAGCCGTCGGGTGTGAAGACGAAGCCGGAGCCGCTGCCGGCCGGCACCTCTCGCGCCGGGCCGTCGCGGGCGGGGTCACCGCCCGGCGACCGGCGCGAGCCGCGTTCGCGCAGGCGGCGCCGGACCTCGATGTTGACGACTGACGGGGTCACCTGCGCAGCCGCCGCGATGACGGCGCGCGAGTAGGCGTCGAGCAGCGTGGCGTCGGCGGCCGGCTGCGGGCCGGTGGCGAGTGCGGGCGAGCGCTGTGCGCCGTCCATCGAGGTGAGCTCCGCCGCGGCGGGCTCGGCGCGGCGTGCCGCGGCGCCCGGCAGGCGGCGCCGGCGGTACGGTCGACGATCGGGAGACCCACGCTCCATCGCGGTGTGCTGTTCCCGCCCCGGGCCGTGTCCATGCGTGGGCGGGGCTCGTTCCGCGCCAAAGCTGGGAACAAGGGAGCGATGACCGCGATCGACATCCTGAACGACTATCGAGCCCGCACCGCGACCAGCCGGATCCACGTCGGGACGTCCGGCTGGTCGTACGGTCACTGGCGCGGCCTGTTCTACCCCGAGGGTCTGGCGAGCGGCGAACGCCTCGCCTACTACGCGGCGCGCTTTGGCACCGTCGAGATCAACCGCACCTTCTACTCGCTGCCCGACGCGAGCGTGATCGAGCGCTGGCGCGACACGGCGCCGCCCGGCTTCAGCTTCGCCGTCAAGGCGCCGCGCGCCATCACGCACATGCGCCGCCTGCGCCGCAGCGAGACCCTGCTGGCCGACTTCGTCACGCGCGTGCGCGGCCTGGGGCGCGCGCTCGGCCCCATCCTGTTTCAGTTGCCCGAGGGCCTGCAACGCGACACCGGCCTGCTGCGCAACTTCCTCGACATGCTGCCGCGCGACCTCGACACCGCCTTCGAGTTCCGCGACGCGACGTGGTTTCGCGACCGCGTGTACGACCTGCTGGCCGACCGCGAGGCCGCGTTCTGCATCTATCACCTGGGCGATCGCGAGACGCCGCCCGTGGTGACGGCGCCCTTCGTGTACGTGCGCCTGCACGGTCTGGGCACGGCCTATGCCGGCGCTTACGGACGCGAAGGCCTGGAGCGCTGGGCCGAGTCGTGTCGCTCGTGGGCGACCGACGAGTTCGACGTACGCGTCTACTTCAACAACGACCTGGGTGGCGCGGCCGTACGCGATGCCGTGGCGCTGCGCAACCTCGTGGGCCAGCGCGTCGCCTGGGGCCCGCCGCGCACGGCGGGGCTCGACGTCGACGAGTCGGGCGGGCGCCTGGCGGGCTGAATCCGCCGCCCGGCGCTAGTCGGCGTACGCCAGGCGGACGGCGGCGACGAATCGCGCGAAGACGCCGACCCAGTCGGGCGCGGTGATCTCGATCGTCGTGCCGTCGATTCGCGTCGTGCCGGGGCAGCCGGCGGCGTTGTCGCACCAGTCGGGGCGGCCGAAGCGCACGCGCAACGAGCGCCCCTTCCAGTCGAGAAGCGGCGGGGGCGCGGCGCGCAGGGCGCGGCGCGCCCCCGCCCGCAGCTCGGCTCGTGCCTGCTCCGGTCCGATCAGCCGCGCCCCGCTCCAGGCGAGGCCCTGCTTGACGGTCACGGTCTCGATGCCGGGCAGCAGCGCTCGCGCCTCGGCCGCCAGCTTGTCGTCGCCGCTGGCAAAGACGAGCGGCACGCCGAGGGCGGCGGCCAGGGCGGCGTTCAGACCGAGCTCGCCGGTCGGCAGCTCGCCGTCGGGCGCGCCGCACACCACGGCGTCGGCGACGCCGAAGGTGTAGGTGTGAGCCAGCGTGCCGCGCAGGGTGCCGGCGCGCGCGTGATAGCCGACCATCATGACCGCGTCGCAGTTCGCGTCGATTCCGGCCATCATGCTCAGGTCCATGCCGCCGCCGCTCACCAGCGAGACGCCGGCCGGCAGACCCTCGGCGTCGAGGTTGTCGCCCTGGTCGTGCGCGTCGCAGACCACGACCTCGTCGGCGCCGCCCTCGAGGCAGCCCTCGAGCACGGCGTCGAGGTCGCCGCGCATGAGCCGCCGCGCGGCGCGCCACTCGTCGCTGCCGCGCTCTATCTGGGCAAGACGGCACACGCCGCTTATGCCCTCGAGGTCGATGCTGACGAAGACCTTCATCGCTCCTCCCCGTGCTTTGGCCGCCGCAGCGCCCGCCCGTCCGCCGCCGCTCGTCCGTCCGCCGCCGCTCGTCCGTCCGCCGCCGTGACGGCCGTCACTGCTCGACTGCCTGGGGACGGCGGCGCAGCAGCAGCCAGACCGCGATCGCCACGATCGCGATCGCGGCGGAGACCAGGAACGTGATGAGCGGGCCGCTCGACTTGCTCGTGGCCGTGACGTGCACGGGGTGGACGTACAGGTAGCTGTCGATGTTGTCGACCGAGTAGATCGCCGAGCCGTCGCCGGTCGGCGACTGCACCCAGCCGGCCCAGCGGCTCGTGTCGACCGCCTCGAGCCCGCGCGGGTAGGCGAGGATGATGTAGGGGCTCTGCTGGTAGACGATCTGCTGCATGCGGTAGAGGATCGCCCGGCGCGCTGCGGGGTCGATCGCCTGGGCCTGCTGCTATCGGCGGCGAGTTCTGAAACGAGTTCTGGGCGGCTTTCGGGCTGATCTTCGACCAGATGTGGGCGGGTACGATCGGCACCCACATGCCGAGGATGTTGGCCTTGGGCGCCGAGCAGATGAAGCGCACCGTGAGCGGGTCGACGGCGACGACGCGCTGAATGCCGGTCGTGTAGCTCGTGTAGGCGGCCAGGTTGTTGCGGATGATGTACTCGTAGGTGAACACGACATCTGCCGCCGTGAACGGCACGCCGTCCTGCCACTTCACGTGCGGCCGCAGCTTGAAGGTCCAGACCTTGCCGTCGGCGCTGCGGCTCCAGCTCGTGGCGAGCTCGGGCGCCGGCGCGACGTCGCGGGCGCGATAGCCGGTCAGCATGTCGTAGTTCAGGTGAAAGATCAGAAACGACGAGGTCGACGTGCCGACGAAGGGGTTCAGGTTGTCGGGCTCGTTCACCCAGCCGACCTTGAGCACGACGGTGGCGCGCGCCGGCGACGGCGAGCCGCTCACCGCGAGAGCGCGCGTGAGGCCGCCGGCGAGGCCGCAGGCGAGGCCGGCCAGGGCGGCCGCGACCACCACCCCCGCGACGCGTCGGCCCAGGCTCGTCGTGCGACGGGCGCGCTTGGTCATGTGACCTCCCCCTTCGCCGCGGCGCCATGCCGGCCGGGCGCCCGCGGGGGGCGCGCGCCGGAGGCCGCCGGTGACCCACGGCTGCAAGCTTACGGCATCGTACGGCGCGGGCAAGGGTGCGGCCGGGGCCGGCCGCGCTCAGGGCTCGGCGTCGCCCTCGAAGGCGCGGATCGCGTCGAGGAAGGCCTCGCCGTAGCGGGCGAGCTTGGCCTGCCCGACGCCGTTGACCTCGAGGAGGGCCTCGAGCGAGCGCGGGCGCAGCGCCGCCATCTCGTGCAGAGTGGCGTCGTTGAACACGACGTAGGCCGGCACGCGGCGCCGCGCGGCCAGGCCGCGGCGCAGCTCCTTGAGGCCGGCCAGAAGGTCGGCGTCGGGTTCGGGCAGGTCGGCCGCCATCGTGTTGCGCGAGCGTGCGTGGCGCGCTCCGGCCGCCGCCGACTCGGCGTCGAGCCAGACCTCGTCGCCGGCGAGGTCGCCGGCGCGCGCCAGTCCGTCGTCGACGTCGTACGCGTCGGGCTGCGACTGAGCGAGGCGGGCCGGCGGGCCGCCGGTGAACCAGTCGGAGCCGGCCTCGGCGGCGCGGCCGCCGCGCCGCCGAGGCCGCCGCGCCGCCGGCTCGCGCGGCGGCTTGACCCGGGGCCGCGACAGCACGAGCGTCTCGTCGCCGCGCAGCAGGGGCAGCGCCGTCGGCGTGAGCCGCAGCACCGAGTAGCGCGCGATGTCCTGCTCGAGGTACCCCCGATGGATGAGCTGGCGAATGAGCTGCTGCCAGGCGTCGCGGCTGAGCGCGGCGCCGATGCCGTAGGTGCTCAGCGCGTCGTGGCCGCGGGCCAGCACCTTGTCGCCGCCGCTGCCGCGCAGCACGTCGATCACGTGGCCGATGCCGAAGCCCTGGCGCAGACGGTAGACACACGAGAGCGCCATGCGGGCGTGCTCGGTGGCGTCGTACGTTTCGGGCGGGTCGAGGCAGACGTCGCAGTTGCCGCAGTCGCCGGCTGTCGGCTCGCCCAGGTAGCCGAGCAGCACCTGGCGGCGGCAGGTGGTGGCCTCGGCAAAGCCCACCATGGCGTTCAGCTTGTGCAGCTCGATGCGGACCTGCTCGGGATTGCCGCCGCGCTCGATCAGCGAGCGCGCGACGGCGGCGTCGCCGAGATTGAACAGCAGCAGGGCCTGGGCGGGCAGGCCGTCGCGGCCCGAGCGCCCGGTCTCCTGGTAGTAGCTCTCGAGGTTCTTGGGCAGGTCGTAGTGGCAGACGTAGCGCACGTCGGGCTTGTCGATGCCGAGACCGAAGGCGACCGTGGCGACGACGACGACGACGTCGTCGCGCGAGAAGGCGCTCTGCACGTGGTCGCGTTCGGCGGCGGGGAGGCCGGCGTGGTAGGCGGCGGCCGAGACGCCGGCGGCGACCAGGCGGGCGGCGACCTCTTCGGTGCGCTTGCGAGACAGACAGTAGACGATGCCGGACTGGCCCGCGCGCTCGCGCACGAAGGCCAGGAGCTGATCGGCCGGGTGGCGCTTGTCGACGACGGTGTAGCGGATGTTGGGCCGGTCGAAGCCGGTGACGAAGCAGGGCGCGTCGGCGAGGCCGAGACGCGTACGCACGTCGGCTCGCGTCTGGGCGTCGGCGGTGGCCGTGCAGGCGACGATCGGCACGTCGGGAAAGAGCCCGCGCAGGCGGCCCAGCTCGATGTACTCGGGGCGAAAGTCGTGACCCCACTGCGACACGCAGTGGGCCTCGTCGATGGCGAACAGGGCGATGGGGCCGGCCGGGCCTGCGGCGGCCGGCCCGCCGCCACCGTCGCCGAGCCCGCGCAGGCGCTCGACGAAGCCGTCGGTCATGAGCCGCTCGGGGGCGACGTAGAGCAGGTCGAGCTCGCCGGCGTGCAGCCGGGCCAGCACGCGGCGGGCCTCGGCGCCGTCGAGCGACGAGTTGTAGCAGGCGGCCCGCACGCCGCAGGCGAGCAGCGCGTCGACCTGGTCCTTCATGAGTGAGATGAGTGGCGAGACCACGATGCCGACGCCGGGCCGCACGAGAGCCGGGATCTGGTAGCAGAGTGACTTGCCGCCGCCGGTGGGCATGAGGACGAAGGCATCGCCACCGGCGATCAGGTGATCGATGATCTCGTGCTGGTGGGGGCGAAACTCGCGAAAGCCGAAGACGTCGCGCAGCACCGCCAGGGCCGCCGCGCCGGGAGTCGCCCGGTCGAGTGCAGCGCCGGACGGCGCAGTATCGAGCGCCCCCGCGCCGGGCGCGGGCGGGCCGGGCGCGGACGGCGGCTGGGGGTGGGGCGACATGCCGCGAGCGTAGCACATCGCCGGGACGCGGCCGACCGCCGGCGGCTGTACAATCAACGCAGACGCAGCCGGTAGTACTGCCGCTCGGCGGCGCCGTCGTCGCGCAGCGCGTGCTCTCGCACGTGCACCCCGGCGCGATCGTGTGCCTGCACACGCTGCCCAACACGGCGGCCGCGCTGCCCGCCATCCTCAGCGGTCTGCGCTCGATGGGCTATCGCGAGGTGTCGATCCCCGAGCTGTTCGCGGCGGCCGGCCAGCGCTGACGGCGGGGCCGCGGCCGGCGACGGGCGGAGCCGGCGCGATCGCCGGGGTCGCCGCGACCGCCGGGCCGGCGCGATCGCTGTGGCTGTCGCGACCGCGCCCCGCGCCGCCGCCGCCCGGAGGCCTCAGGGCTGCGCCGTGATCCGCCAGACGTGGTGCGAGCGGGCAGCCCGCGCGAAGTCGGGCGGGAGGGTCGCGGACGACAGGTCCTCGAGCTCGAACTGGTCGCCGAGACCGTCCGCGTCGAGCGTGAAGCGCCGCGCGTTGCAGGCGAAGACGAGCACGCCGCCCGGCGCGAGCAGCCGGCGCGCGACGAGCCGGATCAGGTCGGCGTGGTCGCGCCGCACGTCGAACGTGGCGCGCCCCATCCGCTTTGAGTTCGAGAACGTCGGCGGGTCGAGGTAGATGAGCCCGAAGCTCTCGTCGGCCTCGGCGATCCAGCGCAGCACGTCGGCCTCGACGACCTCGTTGCGCGCCGGCTTGAGCTTGTTGAGCGAGAAGTTGCGCTGCGCCCAGGCCAGGTAGCGGCCGTTCAGGTCGACCGTGGTCGTGCCGGTCGCGCCGCCGCGGGCGGCGGCGACGGAGGCGGCGCCGGTGTAGCCGAACAGGTTGAGGAACCGCTGCCCGGTCGCCAGGCGCGCCAGCAGCGCCCGCACCTCGCGGCCCTGCAGGAACAGGCCGGTGTCGAGGTAGTCGGTGAGGTTCACGAGAAAGCGCAGGTCACCCTCGTGGACGACGTGCTCGACGCCGTGAGCGGCGCGGCGGTCGTACTGCACCGCGCCGCGCTGCCGGGCCCGCACCTTCAGGAACATGTCGCCAGGCGCGACGCCGAGCACGTCGGGCATGACCCGCAGAGCCGCCTCGAGGCGCGCGCGCGCGACCTGCTCGTCGATCTCGGGCGGCGGCGCGTACTCCTGCACGTGCACCCAGCGCTCGTAGAGGTCGACGACGAGGGCGAAGTCGGGCAGGTCGGCGTCGTAGACCCGGTAGCACCGCACGCCGGCCCGGCGCATGAGCCGGCCCCAGTGGCGTGCGTTCTTGCGCAGGCGGTTGGCGAACTGCTCGACGGCGGCCGAGAGGGCCGGGTCGGGCGCGGCGACGGGCGGCGCGTCGGGCGTATCGTGCCGGTCTCGCCGCGCGGGCCGAGCCGGCTGGGCCGCCGTGTCGGCGAGCCGGCCCTGTCTGGGGGGCGGAGCCGGGCGTGCCACGGTCCGGGGCGTTGGGGGCGCCGGCCCGCCGCCCGAAGGCGGCGCCGGGTGTGAAGCCGGACCCGTCTGCGGCTCGCGCCCGGCCCTGCTCGAAGCGGCCCGTCCGCCCAGGTCGAAGCGCAGCAGGGTGCAGGGCAGTGGTCCGTTCATGATGCGATTGCCGCGGTGGGCCAGCATGCCGAGCCGCTTGCCGAGCTCGAGGTCGGCCACCAGCACGGCCGCGCTCCAGCCGGCGAACCCGTGGCGCAGGCGCTCGCCGAGGAGCTCGTAGAGCGCGGCGAGCGCCGGGTCGGGGCCGCCGCTCGCTCCGCTCGTCGCGCCGCCTCCTGCCCGCGGTGAGCCCTTCGGCGAGCGCCCGGTCGTCTGGCGCGCCGGTCGCGCCGGCCCGTCGGCGCCCAGGCGGTGGCCGTACGGCGGGTTGGCGACGATGAGACCGGGCACGGTGTGGTCGAGCTCGTCCGGACGCGTGAGCTGGGCGAGCTCGCGTCGCTCCACGCGCACGAGGTCCTGCAAGCCGGCGCGGGCGACGGCCGCCAGAGCAAGCTCGACGGCGCGGCCGTCGCGGTCGAAGCCGAAGGCGAGCGGTGTCGGGGCGCCGCCGGAGCGGGAGCGCGCGGCGCGCAGGCGGGCGCGCGCCGCGCAACGGCGCTCGCCCGCCTGCGCCACCAGCCGCTCCCACAGGGCGGCGTCGTGCCCGCGCCAGCCGGCAAAGCCCCAGCGCGGTCCGTCGGGCCCGGCGGCCTCGCGCAGCAGGCCGGGGGCGACGTCGGCGGCCATGAGGGCGGCCTCGAGCGGCAGCGTGCCCGACCCACAGAGCGGGTCGACCACGCTGCCCCCGGCCGCCGCCACCTGCGGCCAGCCGGCGCGCACGAGGATGGTCGCGGCCAGGGTCTCCTTGAGCGGGGCGGCGGTCTGCTCGCCCGGGGCGCGGTACCCGCGCCGGTGCAGGCTCTCGCCCGACAGGTCGAGGGCGACGACGGCCTCGCGTCCCCCGGCGTGGACGTTGACGCGCAGGTCGGGGTGCACGAGGTCGACCGACGGACGCCGGCCGTGGCGGGCGCGAAGCTGGTCGACGATCACGTCTTTGACCCGCTGGGCGCCGAACAGCGTGTTGGTCACGCCCGCGGCCTTGCCCTGGCCGACGAAGTCGACGGCGAACGTGCCGTCGGGCGCGAGGTGATCGCTCCAGTCGACGGCGTCGAGACCGGCCCAGAGAGCGTCGGGGTCGCCGCCCAGGGAAATGACGGCAAGCTGCAGCAGCACGCGCTGGGCGAGGCGCGACCACAGGCAGGCGCGGTAGCCGAGCGCGAGGTCGCCGGCGAACGAGACCCCGCCGCGCTCGACGCGGACCGTGGCGGCGGCGTCGCCTGTCGCGCCGGCCCGCCCGCGGGGCGCGTCGTCGACCGCCCCGCGGTGCGTCGCCTCGCCCGACGCTGCGTCGTCGCGCGCACCAGCGGCTTCCGCGCCGCGCGCGATCTCCCGCAGCTCCTCGGCCAGCAGGGCCTCGGCGCCGCGGGCGGCTGTGGCGAAGAACCGCAGGTCGGGTGTGCTTGATGACGTCATGACGCCACGCTAGCACATGGCCGACAGTCGGGCCGGCGGCGGGGCGCAGTCTCCTGGAGTGGTACCATCCGGCTCCTGTGACCCGCCGCGCGGCTCCCCACTCCGTGGAGTCATGCGGCGACCGGGCAAGCGGCTCGAAAGGAGTGGGAGCGGTGAGGTACTCGACGGCCGAGCTCGGACGGGTCTTCGTGCTGCGCCTCGACGACGGCGACGTGGTGCACGAAGCGATCGAGGAGCTCGCGCGCCGCGAAGCGGTGCAGCGCGCCGCGGTGCTCGCGCTCGGCGGCGCCGACGACGGCAGCCGCGTCGTCGTGGGCCCCGAAGACGGTCGCGTGGCCGTGATCGAGCCGATCGAGCGCGTGCTGCACGGCGTGCACGAGATGGCCGGCGTCGGCACGCTGTTCCCCGACGCCGACGGCCGTCCCGCGCTGCACCTGCACGCCGCCTTCGGGCGCGATGACCGCGTCATCGCCGGCTGCATCCGGCGCGGCGTGACGACCTGGATCGTCGGCGAGGTCGTCGTGATCGAGCTCCTCGGCAACGCCGGCGTGCGGCGCCGCGACCCGGCGACCGGCTTCGAGCTGCTCGAGCCGTAGCCGCGGTCCGGCGGGGGATCAGCCCGGAGCCGGCCGGATCGGGTAGGCGCGGCTCACTCGTCCTCGCCTTCGCCGCGACGGCCGCCATCCCCGCGCAGGGCCGGATCGGCCGTCCGTCGCAGCAGGCGCGATCGTCCGACCTCGCCGCTGAAGCCCCACTTCGCGTAGAACGGCACGAGCTCGGGTTGGCAGACGAGCTCCACGCTCACCACGTCCTGCAGGGCCGGCTGGGCGAGGACGCCGTCCATGAGCAGGCGACCGAGGCCGCGACCGCGCTGCTCCGGCGCGACGATGACATCGAGGATCAGAGCGACGGCGACGCCGTCGGTGAGCACGCGCGCAAAGGCGGCGAGCGACCCGGTCTGCGCGTCGACGAGCGCCACGATCAGGTCGGAGCCGGAGAGCAGCCGTTCCACATCGGCCTGCGTGCGCCGCCGGCTCCACCACTCGCCGCGGTAGAGCCGCAGCAGGTCCGCGGCCTGTGCCGAGGTAAGGCGGTCGCGCACTTCGTACTCGGGCAGGCGCCCCCGGGTCACCTCTGCATCCCCTCGTCGCTCATCGCGGGCGGCCCAGCGGGTCGCGGCGCATGATCGTGACGGGCCGGCCGGAGACCGCGGCCTCGGCCACGGTGCGCCAGCCGAGACGGCAGTAGAGTGCGACCTTGTCGCGCGTGTAGAGGTAGAGAGGCGTGAAGCCGAGTCCCGCCGCGAGCTGCTCGGCGGCCGTCACGATGGTCCGGCAGTGGCCGTTGCCTCGGCGGTCGGTCCGCACGTAGACCGAGCCGACCCAGAAGTCGGCGTCGGCGTACTCGATCTCACGGAACTTGAGCGTGGCCGTGGCCACCGGCGCGCCGTCGAGCAGGCCGACCAGGCAGAGCGGCAGCCGGTCGCGGTTGGCCCGGGCGGGCAGCTCGCGGCGGCGGGCTGTGATCGCGCCGGGCTCGCCGGGCTCGCCCCAATCGGCCGTGAACCACTCGGCGAGCACGCCGCACGCCGCGAGATGGTCTGCGAGAAACCCGATCTCGAGGTCGCGCGCAGGGTCTGTCGCCGTCGCCGTCGCCCCCTTTCCCTGACGAGCCGGACTATCCACGCTGTGTCGGGACCGTCGCAGGCGCCAGCCGCGACGGAGGCCGCGTGGACGGCGACCATGGCGGCGGCGTCGGCCGGGGTCCCGGGGCGCAGCCTGACGTCGGCGGCCGCGCTCACGGGGGCTGCCGTCCGCCGCCCGAGGCCGCCCACCTCGTCACGTGTCGACCACGAGCTTCCACAGTCCGTGGACCTTCGCGAGGTGCAGCCACTCGCCCGGCAAGGGCACCCTGACGGCGTAGCGCTTGCCCTCCGGTGGAGTCGTCCAGCCGCTGAAGGTGACTCGCACGATGGCGTCGCCCTTGCCCTTGCCGCTGCCGATCACGCGAGTCTCGAGGATCCTGAGATCGCGGGTCTGGTCGTTGCTCTGGGCCCACTCTCGCACCGACGCCGCGAAGCTCGACGCCGGATAGGCCGTAAGAAGGTACACACTCCGCCAGTCGTGGCGGTTCGCGGCCGCGGCCCGCATGCGCAGTGCCTGTCCCGGCAGTCGCCCGGCCTTGTCGCGATGGGGCAGCAAGAGGTCGTCGGGTGGTTCGGCGTCGACTGCGGGCGGGCTCGACGACGCGGCGATGGTCGCCTGCGTCGTCGCTCCCGCCGCCGCGATGCTCGCCGCCGGTGACGACGCCGCGCCCGCGCCGCCTCGCGCGCAGCCGACGAGCGTGGCGCCTGCAAGCAGCGCGAGCGCCGCGGCCATCGCGAAGACGACGACCGATCGAATGCGCCTGCTCTTCGGCTTCGTCCGATCCACCGTCCCTCCTCAGCGGGGTCGTCGTGTCGCCGCTGCGACCCGACGCCCGCTCAGACCGCCCGCCGCCGGCGGTTCTTTCACCGCCGCTCGTCTCCTGGACGACGGCGGCGCGAGGCATCGTCGAGGCGTCCGACCGAGCCGGGGTCGAGGAAGCGCTCGACCATGACTTCGTCGACGTATCGTCCGGCGATGCGGGCGTGCCGCCGTGCCGTGCCGATCGTCTCGAAGCCGTGTCGCGCGTACGCGGCCAGGCCGGCCGCGTTGTCGGCGCGGATGTAGGTGAAGAGCTTCTCGTAGCCTCTGCCCGGCGCCGCGGCAAGAGTCGCCGCAAAGAGGCGGTCCGCTACGCCCCGGCGGTGCCAGTCGAGGTCGACAAAACGTGCCGACCACGCCGACGTGATCGAACGCAGGAGTGAAAGCGTCGAACGGCTCGACGCTCTGCAGGCCGACGAGCGTGTCGTCGGCGACCGCCACGAGAAAGAGCCCACGCGCCGGGAAGCTCTCGATGTACCGCCGCTCGTCTTCCTCGCTCAGCTCGGCGGTGAGGGTCGTGAAGACCCCGGCGGCGATGATCGGGTTGAGCACGGCGACGACGCCGGCGGCATCGTCGGGACCGGCCTCGCGGATCACGATGGGCGGCGGGGTCATTGCCGCGAGGTCTCTTGCGCGGCGGTCTCGAGCTGGCGCCAGACGTGCTCGACCCGCTGGGCAAGATCGCCATCGAGCGTCGGTACGATGCCAAAGGCCACGCCGGTCCGCCTGGTCGCGTTCGGCGACAGCCTACGCGCCGCGTCGCTCGAGGAAAAGGGCGGCGGCTAGCTAGCGCGCGGCGAGTGCGAGGAACGTGCAGAGAACGGCGGTGCCGAGCGCCCCCATGACGATACCGAAGACGGCACGGCCCTTGCCGTGCTTCGAGGGGTGACGCTCGATGTCGCGCAGCGCGACGATCCCGATCGCCAGCGCGACGGGGGCCGGCAGCACCAGCACGGCGAACAGTCCGAGGTAGCCCGCGGCGATGGCCCATCCCGAACGCCCGACGGGCAGCACCCAGCGCAGCGCCGGATCGTCGCCCATGGACCTGGCCGGGGCGCTCGTCGCTCCCGCGAAGACCGCCGCGAAGGGCTGCGTCTGATGCGCCGGAAGCCAGCCCGGCATGCCGGGCGACCACACCAGGTCCCACGGCCGCAGCCTGCCGCTGCGGACCCAGCCCATGGCATCGGGCTCGGTCAGCGGTCCGACCGGCGCGTTGTTCACGAGGACATGCCAGTCCATGGCTCCTCCAGGCTCGCGCTGTCGCACGCGCCGCCGGCAACGGGCGGGGCGCGTCCGCTCCCCTCGCTCCATCGGCGCAGGGGCGGGCGTACTGAAGGGGTTCGGCTCGGGCGCGCAGGATCAGAAGGCCTTGTCGACGAAGGCGCTGAGCTCAGCCGGATCGCTCATCGGCCCGGCGGAACAGACACAGGCGGACCTCCTGGCCGTCGACGACATCGCCGCCCATGAAGAAGTCCGCGCCGCGCAGCGGCGACGTCTGCACCTTGGTGGGGCGAAAGAAGGCGCTCATGTGCTCGAGCCGCCAGCCCTCCGCCTCGACGGTGTCGATCAGGGCGGCCGTCGAGGCCGCGCCTTCAGACGAGGCCGCGCGCATCTCGCCGGCGACCTGGTCGCGGCGCGAGTGGACCTCGAGCCAGGCGAGCCCCGCGGCTCGGGCCTCGCGCGCCAGGCGCACGGCCTCCTCGCGCTGTTCCTGGGCGAGCTTCTCGGCGCGCTCTTCGGCGTGCGCCCGCAGTTCCGTGGCGCCCTCCGGCGAGAGAAAGCGTTGCGCACGGGCGATGTGCTCCTCGCAATCGTGGCGCAGGCCGCCCTCGGTGGCGTCGCGCAGCTGAGTAGCGAGCGCGATCACGCGTTGCGCCTGGAGCTCGCCGTCGTCGCCGGCGAACGTGACGCCCCCACAGCGTGTCGACAGCCTTCTTGTACTGCCCGGCCTGCATCTGCTCGGTGGCTTTCTCGAGCTCAGTAGACATCACGGATGCTCCCCTGAGGATCGGCCGACGTCCGCCTGCTGCGGGTACGCGCAGAGCACCCTGTCGACCGGCCTGATGCCCTTGAAATAGCGGCAGATCGAAGTGTCTTTGACAGCGCACTTATGCTCATCGGTACCGTCGGCGACGTTCCATGGACAAGGTTCCTGCTTCCACTTGAGTTCGGCCTTCGGGATCAGGTCGATGTCCATGTTGCCGCCGCGCAGCTCGCGGATCGAATCGCTCATCTCCCCCTCCACGACCGGGACCTGCCGGGGATCCCCCTCGTCGTGTCCTTAGTCGGGCACGACCGTTATCGTCCTCGACTCCTGTGAGAACTTCGGGAGGGCGGCCGGCACGACGACGTCGTAGTCGAATCGGATGTCCACCGAGTAGTCACCGGGGACGCCACCAAGACCCGGAGCGCGCTGCTCGTACCACAGCGCTGCGGATGCGATGTCTGCCTCGGCGGCCGAGCGGACGACGAGGCGGGGAGTCATCCGGCGAGACGCTTGGCGATGCGCTCGCGCACGACCTCCCAGGGTTGGCCCGAGCCGGGATCGCGCAAGGTCGGCTAGGCGCAACTCAAGCTCGGAGCGTTGGGCATCGGTGAGCGGCAGGTCGCCGGTATCGGCCGCCACGCTGTCCCAGAGGTCCTCGGCGAGCTGGATACGCTCGGCCACAGTGAGCTCGCTGAACTTCAGGTCGACCGGGTTCATGGCGTCAGTCTGCCCGCAGCGGCGGTGGTCGGCAACACCCCGGCTGGTGGACAACGCCGGTCTCGGGGTGCACCGCTAACGTCACTGCACTTGATCTGCGAGCGGCGCTCGCTTCTCGCGTAGGCATTCGTCGAGTCAGCTCGCAATGCCGGTTAGCCCGCTTGCACAACATGGTAGCATAGGAGTGCTACAAGCACGATTGGAGTGATGGTGACCAGAGGTCTCACACTGCGCAGGGCCGGCGGCTCGATCGCCGCGACGCTGCCCAAGGACATGGCCGATCGGCTACACCTCGCGGCCGGCGACACCGTGTTGGCCGTCGAGACGGATCAGGGCATCTTGCTTACCCCCTACGACGCCCTCACCGAGGAAGCCCTTTCCCTGGCGGCAGAAGCCAGCGGCAACTACCGCAACGCCTTGCGCAAGCTGGCGGAGTAGATGGCGCCCGCACCGCGCTGGGTTACGCGCCTGGTCGTGGAGGCGGTTCACACAGATCAGATCAGAGAGCATGGTGGCCGAGCCGGCCTGCGCGACGAGGGATCCCTCGAGTCTGCCTTGGCGCGCCCCCGGCAACGGCTTGCTCACGAGCCATCGGCAGACCTGGCAGGGCTGGCTGCCGCCTACGGGTTCGGACTGGCGAGAGACCACCCGTTCGTCGACGGCAACAAGCGCGTCGCCTTCCTTGCCATGGCGGTGTTCCTGGGCCTGAACGGCAAGGCGATCGAGTGTCCCGAGGCGGAAGTCGTCACAGTCATGCTCGCCCTTGCGGCCGGAGAGCTGTCTGAGGATGACCTGGCCGACTGGCTGCGCCCGCGGATGGTGGAACGAGCGAAGGGACAGTCGGGCTAACGCGTTGCGTTTGACCTGCAAGCCGCTAGTTGCTGGCGGGTCGAGCTTGCCTCGGCGGCTTGTCAGGTTGAAACGCGTGTTGGGCACGTCGTGCTTGGGGCCGAAGCACCCCTACCCCACCCTCGTCCCTCGGCGAATCAGCACATGGTCGTACGGCGTACTCGATGCCCTGTGCGCCTGTAAGCGTGCTGGGCCTGCATCGTGAAAGCGGGGAGTCGGACCCCAAGTGCGGCCCCGCGCACTACCAGTCCGGTATTGCCCCACCGGCGGGGTCGTGCTCGCCTTCGACAGAGGAACTACCGACTCCGGCCTATTCCAAGAGATCGAACTGCCAGTTCGCCTCCTGAATTCGCGCATCGAGCTCGCGGTGCTCTTTCGCGAGCTCGTCCACCTGCTTTTGGATCTCGGCAATGGAGACCATGCTGCGGAACTTTACCTCGGACTTCCCGACGCGGCTCTGCACGACGGATGCCGCCTGCGCCAGCTCTCGATAGGCTGCGACGCGAAGACGAAGGACGTCGCGCCGGGCCAAGGCGTCCATGAGCGTGGCGTCCTGGAACCGAGCGGTCGCATTGGTCCGGTTGATGCGCTGGATCAGCGCTGCCAACTCGTCTGCGAGCGAGTTGAACTCCCGCAACAGTGCCGCCGGGTCCTCGGCCGGCTTGTCACCCTCCTGCACCATCGCGACCCGAAGCAGACGCTGCTTAAGCTGCTCAAGCCGCTTCTGCACATCAGCCCGCAGGACCAGCGCCTCCGCCACCTTCATGGAACAACCTCCCATTCCCGACGCCCGTTGGTCACTGCGCCACATCGCTTCGCCGAGTCTGCTCGAACGCCTTGTTAGACATGCCGTCCAGCGATCAACCCCTCGCCTTCGAGAGCACGTTGGACGGCCGGCAATCCGTCGACCAGAAACGATCTGATGCCGAGGCGCCCAGCGGCCTCGACGTTGGGGCGCGAGTCGTCAAAGAACCACAGGGAGTCGGCATCGACTCCGATCCTGGCCATGACCGGCTCAAGCGTCGCCGTGTCGGGCTTGATCTCGCCCAGCAGGTGCGACGAGAAGGCGACGTCGAAGCAGTCGAGGAAGGGGCCGAAGCGGTGTCAATGAAGTGCGTTACTGTTGGAAAGACAGCAGACCGTGTGGCTCTCACGCAGGCTTCCAAGCAGCGCCTCTGCGCCGGGGTAGGGCCGCCTCACGGCGGCGGTGGATACAGCGACGAACTCCTCGGACGAGAGGGCGATCTGCCATTCACGAAGGAAGGCTGTTGCGAAGTCGCGTGGCGAGACCCGACCGAGCTCGAACGCCCGCACGGCTGGGGAGCTCAGCCAGCGCGCAGTCAGAACGTCGTCAGGCAGGTTGGAGGCGAGCATCGCGTTGAGGTCGTCGAACGTGGATGCCTCGTAGAGCACGCCGCCAAGATCGAAGAGGAGGTGTGGGTGGTGTTCGCTTGGCCATGTCTAACAATGATTCTACTGAGTTGATAAGAAGCTGCTTCATCCTTCAGCACGTGCCAGTAGACCATGGTCGTGCTCACGCTACGGTGGCCGAGGAGCTCCTGGATGGTGCGGATGTCGTAGCCCGACTCGAGCAGGTGACTCGCAAACGAGTGTCGCAGCGCGTGGCACGAGGCGCGCTTCGGCGCACCCCATCCCGGGTAACGGCGGCCGGTACGCGGCGCGACGGGCGGGCCCGCACGATATCGCCGAGCTCGCCCACCTGCATGCCGAGCACGTGCCGTTACAGAAACAGCAGGGCTGAGAGCGCCTGCGTCTGTGTGGATGCGCTGACCCCGTCGACGGTCGCCAGATGGGTGAGGAAGGCGTTGATCTCGGGTGCCGCCAGGTCGCGCGGATGGCGCAGACCGTGGAAGCGGAGGTAGCGGCGGACCCAGAGACAGTGGACCTGTGCATTTTGCGGCGTCGGCGGCGCGCCGCAACCGCCGAGGGAGAGCGCCACCCTCCGCAACGCGACTTCGCCAACTCGAGAGGGGCCCCAGACGCAAAGAGACCGGAGGTGGGAAGCGCGGAGAAGCGCGAGCCCAAGGCGCAGAAGGGGCGGGGGTGAGGGCGAAAGCCCTCACCCCCGCCCGCGCCGGGGGTGCGCCCGGTAGTCGACGCCGGCGGAAGGTCCGAGAGCCGGTTAGATGCCGAGCGCGGTCCGCCTGCCTTCGATGTGCGCGAGCATGGCCGCGACGGCCTCGGCCGGGTCGGTCTCGACGGCGAGCTTGCCGCCGGTCACGCCGGGCAGGTCCGCGGTGACGAGCTTGACCAGACGCGGCGCGCCGGTCACGAAGGGCACCGGGTTGACGTGCACGTACAGGCCGAACGCGAGGGCGGCCATGGCGTCGATCGTCGCCTTCTGCTCCATGTACTCGGGCGCCGTTGCCACGACGGGCAACGCCGGCACGTCGACGCCCAGGGCGTCGGCGAAGGCGCCGACCAGGAGCATGATGCGGCCGGTGTCGGTGCAGGTGCCGAACGACAGCACCGGCGGGATGCCAAGCAGGTCGCAGACGGCCTGCAGGCCGGGGCCGGCGAGCTCCTTTGCCTTCAGGTCCTGCAGCCCGGCGACCTGACAGGCGGCGTTGCCGCAGCCCATCGAGAGCACGAGGACGTCGTGCCTGATGAGCTCGCGGGCGACGGCTACGGTCATGCTGTCCTGACCCGAGTCGCGCAGCGTGGTGCAGCTCACCAGGCCAGCGACGCCGCGCAGCGTGCCGTTCTTGATCACGTCGAGCAGCGGATCGAGGCTGCCGCCCAGCGCCGCCAGGATGCTCTCGGTCGAGAAGCCGGCGACGGCGTCACCGGTGCGCAGGCCCGTCACGCCGCCGCCGTTCAGGCGCGCCGTGCGGGCCGGGAAGTTGGCGATCGCCCGGTCGATGAGCTGCCGCGCCTGCTCGCCCGCCCTGGCGGGGTCGAACACGACCGCCGGCTCGGCGCCGGGGATGCCCATGAGGTCGCTCACCGGGACCAGCAGCGTGCCGTGTGCCTTGCACGTGTCGGCCAGGGTCGGCACGGTGCAGTTCATGTCGGCGGCGAACACGTCGACGGCGCCGGTCGCCACGACCATCTCGGTGGCGAGCCAGTTGCCGGTGAGGCCGACGAAGACGTCGTCGACCGCGAAGCGCTGCACGAGCTCCTGGCCGGTCTCGATGCTGCCCACGATGCGCAGGCCCTTGGCGCCGGCCGCACGGGCGGCGGCCTGGGCGGCGTCGGCGTGGGCGGCGTCGATCAGGGCGGCGCCCAGCATGGGCTCGTGGCCGTTCACCACGACGTTCACGTAGGTCGGGTCGAGGATGCCGAGGTCGACCTTGATGGCATGCGGCGTGGGCGTGCCGAACAGGGCGTCCTGGGCGAGCTCGAGCGGCACCTGGGCGCCGTAGGCCGTGGCCAGGCCAAGGCGCAGCCCCTTGACGGCGAGCGACACGTAGTCGCCGTCGATGTTGGTCATGCAGCTCGTGGTGCAGCGGTTGTTCTCTTGCAGCACGCCGCCGGGCATGACGCCCAGCTTGCGCCAGGCTTCGACGCGCGGGGCCGGCGCGAAGGCCGCGACGAGCGGCGACTCCTCGTGGTGATCGCGGTTGAACTCGGCCCAGATGGTGTCGGCGACGCGCTTGGCCAGCGTGTCGCGCGGCTCGAGCTCGACGCCCGCGCCGCGGGCGAGCAGCTCGAGCTTGCTCCAGTCCTTGATCTCGTAGGTGCCGCCCGGCCTGGCCTGCGCCAGGGTCTTCATGACCTCGCCGGCGTGGTAGGTGTAGGCGGCGGCGCCCATCGTGTTCTGCAGCAGAAAGCCGCGCATCGCCATGCCGTCGGCGTCGATGCCGCACACGCCGCGCGGCGCCTTTGACGTGATGCGGCAGGGCCCCTGCGAGCAGATCGAGCAGCGGATGCCGCCCTCGCAGAACTGGCAGCGCCGCTCGCCCTGGGCCTGCATGCGGTCGAAGACGGTGTCCTCGCCGGCGGCGCGGGCGCGCTCGAGCACGGCGTTCACCGAGCCGTGCAGGCTGTCACGTGTCCCTGTGGTCTCCATGGTCCTCCTCGTCTGGACTCGTCGCGCTGAGCGCGACGTCGTCGGTCATGCGGTGCGGGTGGGAACGTCGCCCTCGGCGACGGTCGGCCGTGGATGGGGTTCGGTCAGCCGTGGATGAGCTGCGGCAGGCACTTGACACAGACCCAGGTGCTGCGGCCCTCGGTGCGCACCGGCAGCAGTGGGCTGTCCATCTCGCTGCGACCGCAGGCGAAGCAGGTCTGGGCCATGACGGCGCCGGCCGCAAGCTTGGCGGCGGTGCGCTCGGCGGCCGCCTCTTCGTCGAAGGCCGGCGCCTCGCGCTGCTCGATCGTGAGCGCGCCCTCGGGGCAGACCGCCAGGCAGAAGCCGGCGCCGTCGCAGAGCTCCTCCTTGACGACCTTCGCCTTGCCGTCGACGAGCTCGATGGCGCCCTCGGCGCAGGGCAGCACGCACAGGCCGCAGCCGGTGCACTTCTCCTCGTCGATGTGGACGATGCTGCGGGTCACTGTCGCCATGGTCGCGCTCGCTTTCGTTCGAGGAGCCGCGCGGCGGCTCGCCGGTGGCGGATCGGGTCGGAGCCGAGAGAGACTGGCCGGCTCCGGGCTTGCTCCTGCGCTCGCGCCAACCGTACCCGCACGGCCGTGGCCCTGACCTTGACTTGCATCAAGCGGCTATGGGGGTGCGGCGGCGCACGGTGCGGGCGGCAACGAGAAGGGGCGCCCACACGGTGCGTGCGGCAGCGAGATGAGGCGCCCTGACCGCCGGCTGAGACACCGGAGGCGCGCAGGCCCGCGGCTACTGCTGGGCGAGGCGCTCCAGGCCGGCGCGATTGATCACGGTGAACGTCGTGCCGTCGGCGGCGATCAGCCCGCCGCGCTCGAGGCGGCCGAGCGTGCGGCTCAGGGTCTCGGGCACCGTGCCGAGGCGGGCCGCGACCTCGTGCTTGGGCACGGTCAGGCGGCACTGCCCCGGGGTGCCCTGCTCGCCGCAGAGCTCGAGCAGGTAGCGCGCCAGGCGCGCCGGCACCGGCAGGAGCAGCTCCTCGACGCGCTGGTTCAGCACGACCAGCAGGTGGGCCATCGTGGCGATCAGGCGCAGCCCGAGCTCGGGTTCGGCGAGCACGAGGCGGCGGAAGTCGTCGCTGGCGAACCGGTAGAGCCGGGCGTCGGTCATCGTCTCGGCGCTCGCCGGATAGGTGTCGTTGAACAGCACCGACTCGCCGAAGGTCTCGCCGGGGTGGACGTGGCGGATGGTGGCGGTGCGGCCGTCGCGAAACGACTTGAGCACCCGGACCGTGCCCGCGGCGAGCAGGTAGAAGGCCGCGGCGGGGTCGCCCTGCAGGAACACGCCGGTCTCAGCCGGCAGCTCCACGGGCAGCGCCAGCGCGGCGAGCGCGGCGAGCTGATCGTCGGCGAGGCCGGCGAACAGCGGAGAGAGCCGCAGGTCGTCTGTGACGGGGGTCGGGCTCATCGGCGCGAGTATATGACGGCGGCGCTATGATGGGCCTGTAGGGTCGAGGCCGGACCGGCCGCGCCGATCGGCGGCTGCGGCAGCGCGGTCCGGCGAGGAGCGCGAGGGGGGCGGTCCTCATGGCGTGGTCGGGGCCCGGCGCCGGTACGGCCGGACGCAGCTTCGGGCGTGCGTTGGTCACGGTCGACTGGCTGCGGCTGCACCGCGAGGTGGTGCTCGCCCTCGCCGTGGCCGGCATCGCCCTGGCGTTCGTGCTCGACCTGCTGATCCCGGGCTACGCCATCGCCGGCTTCTACCTGCTGCCCCTGCTGCTCGTCACCTTCGCGCTGCGCGAGCGCCGCGCCGTCGTCGTGGTCAGCGCCGCCTGCCTGGCGCTCACCGTGTACGTGATGGTGCTGCAGGGCCGCGCCGGCCCGCAGAACATCCTGCTCGTCGTCTTCGGCGCGATCGCCGGCGCCGGTCTTATCGCGCTCGGCTCGCTCTACAACCGCTACGACCGCCTCTACGAGCGGGAACGCTCCATCACGGCCCGCCTGCACGCGCTCACCGTCCAGGTCCAGCGCCTGCAGGAGGTGTCGGTGCTCGACTCGGACCGCCCCCTGTCGGAGCTGCTCCTCGACATCGTCGCGCAGGCCCGCCAGCTCCTGGCCGCCGACGGCGGCGGGCTCTACCGTGTCGAGGATGGCGGCGACACGCCGCGGCTGCTGGCCGCCGTCGACCTGAGCGACGACCAGGCCGCGGAGATCGCGGCCGCGCTGCGCGACGGCGCGCTGGCGCGCGCCGTCGCGCAGCGCCGGCCGCTTGCCTCGCCCCGCCTGCTCGTGCTGCCCCTGATCGTGCGCAGCGACGCCTTCGGAGCGATCGCCCTGCCCTACGCCCGGGCGGTCGCGTTCTCGCCCGACGACCTCGGCCTGGCGGCGTCGTTTGCCGATCAGGTGGCCCTCGCCGTCGAGAACGCCCGTCTGCGCGAGCAGGTCGAAAGCTCGGCCGTGGCGGCCGAGCGTTCGCGCCTGGCGCGCGAGCTGCACGACTCGGTCACGCAGTCGCTCTTCGCGGCCAGCCTCACGGCCGAGGCGCTCCTCAGGGCGCCCGACTGTACGTCGCCGGCGTCGCGCGAGGGCCTGGTCGACGTGCAGCGCCTCACGCGTGGCGCGCTCGCCGAGATGCGCACCATGCTCATGGAGATGCGCCCCGGCGCGCTGGGCCAGTCGCCGCTCACCGACCTGCTCGATCACGTGGCGCAGGCGGCCCAGGCGCGCACGCACACGGCGGTGGAGCTGTCGGTCGGACAGCCGGCGCCGCTGCCGGCCGACGTCACGATCGCCCTGTACCGGATCGCCCAGGAGGCGATGAACAACGTCGTGCGCCACGCGCGCGCCGGGCGCGCCTGGATCGTGCTCGACGGCTCGGCCACCCAGGTGCGCCTCGTGGTCGGCGACGACGGCTGCGGATTCGAGCCTGTCGCCGTGGGCCCGGAACAGCTCGGCCTGCGCATCATGCGCGAGCGGGCCGAGGCGGTCGAAGCCTCGCTCGAGATCGCAAGCGAGGCCGGCGGTGGTACGCTGGTCACGGCCTGCTGGCCGTCGCAAGGGGGGTGATGGCGGTGAGCGCCGAAAGCACGTCGACCGGCACGATCGGCGTCCTGATCGTCGACGACCACGAGCTCGTGCGCCATGGGCTGCTGAGCATCCTGCGCTTCTGCGACGACATCGCCGTGGTGGGTCAGGCCGACAGCGCTGCGGCCGCCGTGGCGCTCTGCCGCGAGCTGCGCCCCGACGTGGTGCTCATGGACCTCGTCATGCCCGGCGGCAGCGGCGTCGAGGCCACCGCGGAGATCCTGCGCGAGCGTCCGGCCACCCGCGTGCTCGCGCTCACGAGCTTCTCCGACGAGGAGCTGATCCAGGGCGCCCTGCGCGCCGGTGCGACCGGCTACCTGCTCAAGAATGTCACCGGCGAGCAGCTCGCCGCCGCCGTGCGCGACGTCCACGCCGGCCGCTCCACGCTCGCGCCCGAGGTGGCCGAGGTGCTGATCCGCGAGCTCGCCGCGCCCGAGGCCGTCGGCGCCGACCTCACCCGGCGCGAACGCCAGGTCCTCGCCCTGGTGGCCGAGGGGCTGTCGAACGCCGGCATCGCCGAGCGCCTCGTGATCAGCCTGTCCACGGTCAAGACGCACGTGAGCAGCGTGATCACCAAGCTGGGCGCGTCGAGCCGCACCGAGGCGGCCGCGATCGCGGTGCGCCACCGCCTGATCTAGGGCGCCGGCGCTCGCGGTCGCGGGCGACCTGCAACGCCGGCCTCGGGCGATCGGCGCCGCCCCCGCGGTGTGGCCGGCGCGCATCGGTCGTTCGGCCGAGCCCAGGACCGACCGAAGGCCCGATGGCGGCGCCCCGTTTGCCGCGTACCCTTGCAGTGGCGGCGCGGACGACGGCTCGTCGGCCTCGACTCGACCGGCCTGATCGCGGCAGCGCGCCGCCGCAAAGCGCGGCAAGGCGGTGGCGGCATGTTCGAACGGATCATCCTGGCGGTCGACGGAGCAGGCGAGGCCGGTGGGGCGATCGCCGCGACGGTCGACCTGGCCCGCAAGTCGGGCGGCAAGGTGCTCGTCGTGCACGTCGGCGATCGCGGCGACGGGTGCCGCCCGGGCCCCGCCGGCCTCGCCGCCGCGGGGCCGGCCGATGCCCGGCTCGTCGCGAACGTGGTGGATGCCGTTCGCAGTCAGGGTGTGGCGGCGCGCAGCGAGCTGCGGACCTCGCGCGGCGGCGAGGTCGCGCGCGAGATCCTGCTGGCCGCCGGCGAGTTCGACGCCGGCGCCATCGTGCTCGGCTCGCGCCGGCTCGGCGCCTGCGCCGGTCTTCTGCTGGGGAGCGTCGCCTACAAGGTCATCCAGCTTGCGGACTGTCCGGTCATGGTGGTGAGACCGGAGGCCACGTCGGGCGCTGCCCCGCTGCCGTCGCCCGCCACGCCGGCGTGAGGCGGGACGTGCCGGATCGAGGAGGGCCAGGTCATGGACGAGCTGTGTGAGTTGTTCCGCTCGACCGACATCGCCCGGGCCTACGACGTGCGCGTGGCGCTCGCCGCGCGCGGAGTCGACGCGCAGGTCTGGGGAGGCTGGGGCTGCGGTCGGGGTCACGCCTTCGGCGGCGACGTGATCCGCGTGATGGTCGAGCGCAGGTCGCTGGTGTATGCGCGCTGGATCGCCTGGGGGGTGGGCGTCGACGCCTGGCCCGACGACGGCGCCGGCGACCAGCACGACACCGCCGGGCCGGCCGTGCCTGCGCGCGGCAGACGGCCGGCTCGAGGGGGGCGGCACGATGAACGTGGCGGCGGCGGCCGGCGCGGTGAGCGCTCCCGACGTGATCGCCGCGATCGTGGTCGTGCTGATCGCCGCCGGCGGCGTCGTCGTGGGCGCGTGGCTCGACCTGCGACCGCCGCGCCGCGATGGGCGTCATGAGCGACTTCACCGATGAGGAGCTCGTCGATTACGTGCTCGGCCTGGGCTCGGACGTCCGGCTGCCGAAGGCCGTTCGCGCCCGGCCCGAGCTGCGCGGGCGCTGCACGCCCTGCAGAGTGAGCTCGGCGGCCTCGAGGGCGAGCTCGCCGGACTACTCACCGCCGGCGGCGACGACCTGCTCGCTGCCGGGTCCTGGCGCGTCCTGCTCGCCGTCGATCGCTCCCCGGCGGCCCGCAGAGCCACACGCACCGCGCTCGCCCTGGCGCTGCGCGGCGTCGGCGTCGTCGAGGCGCTGCACGTCTGTTGCCACGGACAGCCGGGGGCCTGGGAGGCCGAGGAGATCGCGGCCCACGTGATAGTGCTCGGCGGCGGACGCACCTCGCGGCTCGCCGCCGTGTTCCGGCCCGGCGTGACGGCCGAGGTGGTGCGGCGCGCGACCTGCCCGGTCCTCGTCGCGCGCTGAAGGAAGGGGCGCCCCGGCGTCCGCACGGCGGGCGCCGGCGACGTGCAGCCACCTCGATGCCGTGGCCGGCCGGGTCGCGACCGACGGCCACGGCCGTTTGACGGCACCCGGGGCGTCGCATACTGTTGGCTGGTCCCCCCGGTCTCGAGGGAAGCCGGTGCAAAGCCGGCGCTGCCCCGCAACTGTGACCGCCGACGAACGCCGCACACCGCCACTGCCCCGCGGGGTGGGAAGGCGCGGCCAGTAGGACGAAGCGGCAAGCCAGGACACCAGGGCCCGGGGGTCACTGCGATATCGGCCTCGTGGGAGGGCTGCGGTGGTCTCATCGTCCGAACACCCGCCCCGTCTCGCGCTCGTGCTCGGCGGCGCGCGCGGCGGCAAGAGCACGTTCGCGGAGCGCCTGGTCGCGGCTCGCGCCGGCGACGCCCCGGTGGTCTACGTCGCGACCTCCGAAGCCAACGACAGCGAGATGGCGGCCCGCGTCGCTGCCCACCGGCGCTCGCGGGCCGGCGCCTGGACGACCGTCGAATGCCCGCTCGAGGTGGCGGCGGCGGTGCGCAGCGCCGCCGCCGCCACCTCGAGCGCTCCCCCCGTCTTTCTGCTCGACTGCGTCACGTTCTGGGTGAGCAACCTGCTGCTCGCTGCCGGCGACCTAGGCGGCACGGTGCCCGAGGGCCTCGGCAACTTCGACAAGGCCTTCATCGCACGCGAGGTCGAAGAGGCGGCGGCGGCGCGTATCGGCGCCGCCGTCGACGACCTGCTCGCCGCGCTGGCCGCGACCGGCGCGAGCCTGGTCGCGGTCTCCAACGAGGTCGGCTTCGGGGTAGTGCCCGAATACCCCATCGGCCGTCTGTACCGCGACGAGCTGGGCCGCGCCAACCGCCGCCTGGCCGACGCCGCCCGCGAGGTCTACCTGCTGGTCGCCGGCATCCCCATAGAGCTCAAGGCGCTGGCCGCCGATCCGTTCACGTTCTCGTCGCCGTCACACGAGTCCGCGCCGCTTGCGCCGGTCCCGCCCGCACCGTCGACGCCACAAGAAGAGGAGCACGACTCATGACCGACCAGCTCGCCCGGACGATCGCCGCCATCCAGCCGCTCGACCGCGCGGCGATGGACGCCGCCGAGGCCCGTCAGCGTCAGCTCACCAAGCCGCCGCGTGCCCTGGGGCGCCTCGAGACGCTCTCGGTGCAGCTCGCCGGCATCACCGGCAAGGCACGGCCCCGCATCGAGCGCAAGGTCGTGGCCGTGATGGCCGCCGACCACGGCGTCGTCGCCCAGGGCGTGTCGGCCTTTCCGGCCGAGGTCACGCCCGGCATGGTCATGAACTTCGTCGCCGGCGGGGCCGCCATCAACGTGCTCTCGCGCCTCGTCGGCGCCGGCGTCGTGGTCACCGACGTCGGCGTGAACGCCGACCTGTCGAACGTCGTCGGCGTGCGCCACCGCAAGGTCCGCATGGGCACCGACGACATGAGCGCCGGGCCGGCCATGAGCCGCGACGACGTTCTCGAGGCGATCGGCGTCGGCATCGACGTGGTCGAGGAGCAGCTCGCCGGCGGGCTCGACCTGATCGCGACGGGCGACATGGGTATCGGCAACACGACGGCGAGCTCGGCGGTGATCGCCGCGCTGACCGGCCTGCCGGTCGCCAAGGTCACGGGGCGGGGCACCGGCATCACGGTCGAGGCGCTGGCCGGCAAGATCGCCGCGATCGAGCGTGCGCTGGCGGTGAACGCACCCGACCCCAAGGACCCGGTCGACGTGCTGGCCAAGGTCGGCGGCCTCGAGGTCGCCGCCCTGGCCGGCGTCGTGCTGGGCGCCGCTGCCCACCGCGTGCCGGTCGTCATGGACGGCTTCATCTCGGCCGCCGCCGTGCTCTGCGCGGTGCGCCTGTGCCACGAGGCCGTCGACTACGTCCTGCCCAGTCACGTCTCGATCGAGATCGGCCACCAGGCCGTGCTCGACGAGCTCGGGCTGGTGGCGCTGTTCGACCTCGAGATGCGCCTGGGCGAAGGCACGGGAGCCGCGCTCGCCATGAGCATCATCGAGGGCGCCGCCCGTATTCTCGACGAGATGGCGACCTTCGAGAGCGCCGGCGTCGCCGGCGACCCGCAGGGCGCCGACGCCGACCTGAGACGCTAGCAAGCGGGCGATCGGGCAGGCGGGCGCGGCAGTGCGGCGAAACCAGACGGGACGGACCACGACGCGGCGAAACCAGACGGGACGGACCACGACGCGGCGAAACCAGACGGGACGGACCACGACGCGGCGAAACCAGACGGGACGGACCACGACGCAGAACGGGCGGTCACGCGCGCGATGACGGACGAGCCGCAGGACACGAGCGGCCCGGCGACGGCGGGCGGCGGCGCGACGCAGCACGCCGGCACACCGGCGGACAGCGGTGCGTCCGGCGGCCCCGGCTCGCAGGGCGGCGGCTGGGTCGGCGCCCTGCCGCGCCGCTTCGCCTTGGCCGTGACGTTCCTCACCGCCGTACGCCTGCCGACCAGCGGCGCCGCCGATCCGGCCGACCTGTGGGCGAGCATGGGGCTCTACCCGCTGGTCGGCCTGCTGCTGGGGCTCGCCGGCTGGGGCGTCTACGCGGTGCTGCTGTACCGCCTCGCGCCGCTGCCCGCCGCCGCGATCGTGATCGTCGGCCTGGAGCTCGCCACGCGGGCGCTGCACCTCGACGGCCTCATGGACACGGCCGACGGCTGTCTGAGCGGCGCGCCGCGCGAGCGGGCGCTCGAGATCATGAAGGACAGCCGGGTGGGCGCCATGGGCGTCTTCGCGGCGATCGCCGCCATCGTCGTCAAGGTGAGCGCGCTCGCTGCGCTCACGCGCTCCGGCGCCGCCCTGGGCCTGGTCGCCGGCCTCACCGTGGCGCGCCTGCTGCCGGCGCTCGACGTGCGCTTCTTCGCCTACGCCCGGCGCGAGGGCACCGGCGCGGCCTTCGCCGGCGCCGGTTCCACCAACGGACCGGTGGTCGCCGCTGCCGCGTGTGCCGTCGCCGTCGCCCTGGCGGCCGGCGCGCTCGCTCGCTCGGGTCTGGCCGGGCCCTTCCTCGGACTCGACGTGGCCGTCGCCGCCGTCGCGCTCACGCTCGGCGTCCAGGCGCTCGTCGCTCGCCGCCTCGGCGGCCTCACCGGCGACGTCTACGGCCTCGGCGTCGAGCTCGCCGAGACGCTTGCGCTGATCGGCGCCTGCCTGGTCGTGCGGTGAAGGTCTACCTGGTGCGCCACGGCCGCTCGGCCGGCAACCTGCCGGGCCGCATGACCGGCTGGAGCGACCACCCCCTGACCCGTCTTGGCCGCGCCCAGGCGCGCCGCGTGGCGGCGCGCCTCGCCCCGCTCGGGCCGATGCCGTTGTACGCGAGCGACCTGCCGCGCGCGCTGCAGACGGCCGAGCTGATCGTGGCGCGCTGGCGGCCGGCGGCGGGTGAGGCGGCGGTCGGGGCGGGGGCCGTCAGCCCCCGCCCCGACCGCCGCCTGCGCGAGATCGACCTCGGCGCGTTCGAGGGCCGCACCTGGGACGCGTTCGCCGCCGATCCGGCGCTCACCGACGCCTTCACCCGCGACCCGCTCGGCACGCCACTGCCCGGCGGCGAGTCGATGAACCTGCTGCACGAGCGCGTCATGGCCGCCTGGGCCGAGATCGTCGCAGGCGGCAATCCGGCCGTCTGTCTCGTGGCCCACGACGGCCCCCTGCGCAGCATCCTGAACGACGTGCTCGGCGTACCGCCCGACCGCCACTGGGCGCTGTCGACGAGCCACGGTGGCCTGAGCCTGGTCGAGACCGACGGCGCCTGGACGAGCGTGCGCTTCGTCAACGACACGAGTCATCTGAAGGGCCTGGCCGGCGACGAGCGCGCCGCGCTCGTCGAGGCGCCGGCCCGCGTGGTCGAGCTGGCCGCCGAGCTGCGCGCCGAGGCAGAGGCCGAGCGCCCTCGCTGAGCGCCGGACCCGGCGCTCGAGTGATCGATCGGCGCCGGCCGGCGTCGCTACGCGCCGCAACGCCCCAGGTTTGACCGGCGCTTCCGCGGTCGCTACCGTTGATGATCTGGGACCGGTGGGCGGCACGCGCGCCCGCCGCCTGAGCGACTGCCTTCCGGCAGCCGGCCGTGCCGGCGCCGATCACGTGGAGTCACGAAACATGCACGAGGCGAGCACCGTTCGAAGCGCCCTGCTGCGCGGCCTGCGCAGTCGCTCGCCGCTCGTCCTGGCCGTCGCCGCGCTGCTGGCGCTCGGCGTTCTCGCCGGCCTGCAGTGGTTCGTGTCGAGCGGCTCGTTCACGGTGCTGCCCGAGCGCTTCGTGTTGCGCATCCCCAACGACGACTACGTGAACCTCTCCTACCGCGTCGCCGACATCAGACGTCACCCGCCGAGCGGCCGCGTCGTCTACCTGTTCGGCGGCTCCGGCACCATGGAGATGGTGCGCAGCCCCAGCGCCCTGGCCGCGGCCGTGGCCGCGGCCGGCGGCCCCCGCGTGACGGTGATCAGCCTGGCGGCCCACAACCAGAGCATCGGCCAGACACTGGCCATCATCGACAACCTGCCGCATGGCAGCGGCCTGCTGGCGATCGGCCTCTCGCCGAACCGTCTGCTCACCGCGCCGAGCGCCGACGCCACACAGGTCACGGGCTCGCCCCTGGCCCTCACCAGCGCACGCCTCGCCGCCGCCCTGGCCGGGCACGCCACGGTCCACCACAGCCTGCCGGGTCTGCTGCCGGGCATCTTCGACTTCGCCGTGTCGTACGCCAACCAGCGCATCATCACGAAGTCGCCCGACCTCTCGGCCATCACCTACGCGACCCATTACCACACCGGCAACGCGGTCGCGAGCCTGTCGGCCAAGCTCGCCGGAAGCCCCGTCGAGCTTGCTCGCGAGCGCCCGCTCTACGCCGCCGACTCGGCCTACAACCTCGCCCTGCTCGCCGACGTCGTGCGTCTGGGGCGCGCGAAGGGGTACACCGTCGCGTTCTTCGAGCAGCCCCTCGCCCTGGTGGCTTCGGGCCCCGCGTGGGACGCCTATCTCACGGCCTACCGGGCCGACGTCGCGGCCGTAGCGCGGCGACTGGCCGTGACCGACATCGCCGTCGAGCCCCAGGCCCACCTGCGCGAGAGCGACTTCTACGACATGTTCCACCTGATCGACTCCGGTCGCGACAAGTGGACCCCGCCCTTCGCTCGCGGCCTGGCCGGCATCTTGCAGCCGGCGGGCGGCGCCACTCCCTAGACGCTGCTCGTTGCCCGTCTGCCGGATCCGCCGCCGGTCGCCGTTCGAAGGTTGACGACCGGCGCGGTGATTGATAATTTCTCTCAACCATGACCGACTCCCCCAGCTCCGACATGCTTCGACACACCCCGCCCGCGAGTCGCGACGCCGCGACGGCCGCAAACTCGGCCGACCCGCGCGGTGGCCGCGACATCGACGCCGTCTTTCGCGATCGCGCCATCCCCATGACGCGCCAGCGCCGGCTGATCTGGGAGTTCTTCGCGTTCGGCGATCGGGCGGCGACGATCGCCGAGGCGACCGACGGCCTGCGCGACGCGGGCATCGGCCAGGCCACCGTCTATCGCACGGTCACGCTGCTCACCGACCTGGGCCTGCTCGTGCGCGTCCAGGACATGCGCGGCGAGATCGGCTTCACCGCCCCGCCGATCGGCCACAGCCACCCGCTCGTCTGCGGCCGCTGCCGGCGCGTGGTGCGCTTCGACGGCGACGGCGACCTGAGTGCCCTCGAAGCGCGTCTGGCCGCCGAGACCGGCTTTGCCATCTACGGCCACCATCTCGAGGTCTACGGCACTTGCGCCGCCTGTCGCGGCCAAGAGGCAGGCCCCGAGGCGACGAGCGGGGAGCGATCGAGCGGGGAGGGGCAGTGAGCGACCAGGAGCTCTTTGCGGCCGCCGCCCCGGCGGCGCTCGCGCCGCTCGACGGCCGCCCCTTCTTCGCCTCGTGGAGCGGCGGCAAGGACGGCTATCTCGCCGTGCAGCGCGCCGTGGCGCGCGGCGGCCGTCTGGCCGCGCTGTTCACCATGACGGAGCCCGACGGCCGCCGCACCAAGAGCCACGCCCTGCCGGTGTCGCTCGTGCGCCGCCAGGCCGCGGCGCTGGGCGTGCCGCTCGTGCTGCGCGGCGCGTCGTGGGACGACTACGAGGCGGCCTTCCTCGACGGCCTCGGCGAGCTCCGCGAGCGGCTCGGCCTCGGCCTCGGTGTCTTCGGCGACATCGACCTGCAGCCGCACCGCGACTGGGTCGAGCGGGTGTGCGGCGAGGCGGGCCTCGAGGCCGCCCTGCCGCTCTGGCTCGAGCCCCGCCGTCGGCTGCTCGACGAGCTCTTCGCCGCCGGCGTCAGCGCGACGGTGGTGGTCGTGAACGGCGACCGCCTCGACGCCCGCTTTCTCGGTCGCCGGCTCGATCCCGCGCTCGTCGACGAGCTCGAGGCTGCGGGCGTCGACGCCTGCGGCGAGGAGGGCGAGTTCCACACGGTGGTCACCGCGGCGCCGCTCTTTGCCAGGCCGGTCGCCCTGCACTGGCGCGGCACCGTCGACAACGACCAGTACCACTTCATCGACATCCTCGACGAGCCCTCGGCGCCGACTGCAGCGGCGACCGGCGGCCCCCGCCATCCGTGAGAGAAGCCATCAAGGAAAGGAAGCACATGTCCCCCGACCGTCCCGCCCAGGCGAGACGCGCCGGCGCGTTCGTCGCCCTCGGCGCCGTCGTCGTCGTCGCGGCTCTCGCGCTCCTGGCGGCCGCCTGCGGCGGCTCGACCAGCGCGTCGACCACGAGCAGCCCCGGCGCCGCCGGACCGATCACCGTCACCGACGACTCCGGCCATCAGGTCACCCTGACCGCGCCGGCCCAGCGCGTCGTGTCGCTCGCCCCGGCCAACACCGAGATCGCCTACGCCATCGGCGCCGGCGACAAGATGGTGGCCGGCACCGTCTACGACGACTACCCGGCGGCCGCCAAGAAGCTGCCGAAGGTGGGCGACTTCGCCAACCCGAGCGTCGAGAAGATCGTCGCCTTCCGGCCCGACCTCGTGCTCGCCGCCGGCGGCATCCAGGCGAGCCTGCGCAGCAAGCTCGAGAACCTCGGCGTCAAGGTCTTCGTGGTCGACCCGACCTCGCTCTCCGGCGTGTTCTCGGACCTGACGAAGCTCGGCAAGCTGATGGGCGTCTCGGCCAAGGCCGACGCGGTGACGGCGGCGCTCAGACAGCGCACCGCGGCGATCGAGCAGAAGGTCGCGGGCCTGCCGACGCAGTCGGTCTTCGTCGAGATCTACAGCAAGCCGCTCATGACCGCGGGCACCGGTACCTACGTGGCCGACATGGTGAAGCTGGCCGGCGGCACGAACATCGGCGACGCCGCCGGCTCGGGTTTTCCGACGTTCAGCGAGGAGGTCCTGTTCAAGGACGACCCGGACGTCTACATCGCCACGACCGGGAGCATGGTCACCCCCGGCCAGATCGCCAGGCGCAAGGGCTACTCGGCGCTGAAGGCCGTGCAGGACGACCGCGTCTACGTGCTCGACCAGAACATCCTCGACCGGCCCGGCCCGCGTCTCGTCGACGGGCTCGAGCAGCTCGCCAGGGCGATCCACCCCGAGGCCTTCGGGTCGCCGTCACCGTCGCCGGTGGCCTCGTCTTCGTGAGCTCGACCGGCGGCTGCCGCGCCGCGCGCGGCGCGGCCGACCGGCGCGCGGCCGGCCCGCGCGGCGGCCACGCACGGGGGCCGCGCCACGGCTGACGTGACGGCAAGCGGCACGCACGAAGAGACGCCGGCGCGGCGACGCCGGGCCGCCCTGCAGGGGTGGCCCGGCGTCGCCCTGGCGATCGGCGTCTCGCTGGCCTGCGTCGTCGTGTCGCTGTCGCTCGGCCCGGCGTCGCTGTCGATCGGTCAGCTCTGGCACCACCTGCTGGCCGGACCCGACTCGCGCGACCCCGACAGCATCATCCTGTGGCAGATCCGCATGCCGCGCGTGGTGCTCGCCTTCGTGGTCGGCGCGGCGCTCGCCGTGGCCGGCGTGATCCTGCAGGACCTGTTCCTGAACCCGCTCACCGACCCCTACGTGACCGGCGTCTCGTCGGGCGCCGCCCTGGGCGCCACCGTCGCCATCGTCCTCGGCCTGGCGAGCGGCATCTGGCTTACGGGCATGGCCATGGTCGGCGGCCTGCTCACTCTGCTGCTCGTCTGGACGGCGGCGCGGCGGCGCGGCCGCATCGACGTGTACGTGCTGCTGCTCGCCGGCATCACGGCGTCGTACCTGCTCTCGGCCGTCATCACGGTGGTCATGATCCACGCCAACGACGACCTCGGCGCCATCCTGTACTGGCTGCTCGGCAGCTTCTCGGGGCGCACCTGGACCGACGTCGAGACGGCCCTCATCGCCGTGCCGTTCATGGCCGTGCCGCTCTTCTTCACGAAAGAGATGAACATCCTGCTGCAGGGCGAGAAGCGCGCCATGGAGCTCGGCGTCGACGTGGAGCGCACCAAAATGGTGCTGGTGATCACGGCCGCCATCCTCACGGCGATCGCCGTGTCGGTGTCGGGCATCATCGCCTTCGTCGGCCTGATCGTGCCGCACGTCGTGCGCCTGCTCGTGGGGCCGAGCCATCGTCGCCTGCTGCCGATCTCGCTGCTCATGGGGGCCGCCCTGCTGTCGGTGGCCGACCTGCTGGCGCGCACGCTGGTGGCGCCGACCGAGATCCCGGTGGGCGTCGTCACCACCTTCATCGGCGCGCCGGTGTTCGTGTACCTGCTGCGCCGTGGCCGGGGGCGGCGGGCGTGAGCCGGGCCAAGGACGGGACGGCCGTGGGTGGCGACCGGGCCGGCGCGAGCGGCGCCGGAGGCGCCGCGCTCGCCGGCCGGGCCGAGGGCGGCGCCGGCGCGCCGGCCCTGGTCGAGGTGCGCGACGCGTCGTTTGCCTACGACCCCGAGCGGCCGGTGCTGCGCCGCGTGTCGTTCGCGCTGCACGGCGGCGACTTCGTCGGCGTGGTCGGCCCCAACGGCAGCGGCAAGAGCACGCTCCTCGACCTGGTCGACGGCGTGCTCGCGCCGAGCGACGGGGCCGTCCTCGTGCGTGGCCGCGCGACCCGCCACTACCGGCGTCGCGACATGGCCCGCGAGATCGCCCTTGTGCCGCAGCAGTTCGCGCTCGAGTTCGACCTGACCGTGCGCGACGTGGTCGAGATGGGCGCCTACTGTCGCGGCGCCGACTGCACGCCGGCGAGCGCCGCGGCCGCCGCGCTCGACCGCCTCGGCATCGCCGCCCTCGCCGACCGCCGCTTTCCGCAGCTCTCGGGCGGCGAGAAGCAGATGGTCGTGCTCGCCCAGGCGCTCGTGCAGGACGCCGGCCTGCTGCTGCTCGACGAGCCGGCCTCGAGCCTCGACGTCTCGCACCAGCTCGCCCTCTTCGAGCTGCTCAAGGAGCTGAACGCCGAGGGTCTCACCGTGGTCTGCGTGCTGCACGACCTCAACCTGGCGCTCACCTACTTCGACCGGCTCCTCGTGCTCTCGCGCGGCGGCGTGGCCGCCTGGGGGCCGGCCGAGGAGGCGCTGTCGCCCGAGGTGCTCGAGGACGTCTACGGCGTGCACGCCCACGTGCACCGGCACGCCGGCCGCACGTTCCTGACGTTCTCGCCGCGGCGCGCGACCCAGACCGGCGAGCGCGGCCGCTTGCACCTGGTCTGCGGCGGCGGCACCGGCTCCGTCCTCATGCGCGAGCTGTCCGACCGCGGCTATCGGCTGAGCGCCGGCGTGCTGAACGCGCTCGATTCCGACGAGGTCACGGGCCGCGAGCTCGGCCTGCCGCTGGCGGTCGAGGCGCCCTTCGCGCCGATCGGCGACGACGCCCACGCCGAGAACCTGCGTCTCATGGCCGACGCCGACCTCGTGGTGCTGGCGGACGTGCCGCTCGGCCACGGCAACGCCCGCAACCTCGAGGCGGTGCGTGCCGCCCTCGCGCGCGGCGCGCGCGTCTGGGTGCTGGCCGGCGTGCTCGAGCAGGACCACACGGGCGCGGCGGCGTCGCTGCGCGACACCGCCGCCCGCTTCTTCGCCGACGCCGAGGCGCTGCTGGCCGCGCTGAGCGAGGCCTTCCCGACCTGAGGCGCCGCCGACCCGGGCTCCCCGCCGGGTCCGTGGGCGCGGTCAGCTCCCGAGTGCCGCGATCGGGATCGCCTGGATGCGCTCGCCCAGAGGAACGACGGCATGGCATCGATCGAGGGCGGAGCCAAGCGAAGGCGAAGGGGCGGGCTCCGCAGGAGCCCGCCCCTTCGCGGAACGCGGTCAGGTCGGGTCTGAGCCGGGCCTACCGGTTGACCGTGCCCTCCCAGGTGCTGACGAACTTCTGCTTCTTGTCGGCCTCGGTGAACCAGCGCGTCGTGACGCACTTGGTCTCGGTGTAGAACTGCATGCCGTCGCGGCCGAAGACGTGGTTGTCGCCGAAGAAGCTGTCCTTGTGCCCGCTGAACGGGAAGAAGCTCACCGGCACCGGGATGCCCACGTTGATGCCGACCATGCCGGCGTGCGTGCGGCGCGCGAACTCACGCGAGTAGTAGCCGCTCTCGGTGAAGATGCACGAGCCGTTGGCGTACGGGTTGCGGTTCATGAGCTCGATGCCCTCTTCGAAGTCCTTGACGCGCTTGACGAAGAGGATCGGGCCGAAGCACTCCTCGCGGCCGCAGAGCATGTCCTCGGTCACGTGGTCGAAGATGGTCGGGCCCACGAAGTGGCCGCCGCGCAGCTCGGCCGGCAGCCGGTCGCTGATGTCGCGGCCGTCGAGCACGAGCTCGGCGCCCTCTTCGATGGCCTTGTCGATCCAGTCCATCACGGACTTCTGGTGCGCCGCGGAGACGACCGGGCCGAGCTCGGTCTTGGGGTCGGTCGCGTTGCCGACCACGCGCTGCAGGGCGAACTTCTTCATGAGGGCGACGAACTCGTCGGCGACCGATTCCTGCACCACGCAGACCGGCAGCGCCATGCAGCGCATGCCGGCGCAGCCGAACGTCGAGTTGATGATGCCGAGCGCGGCGCGCTCGAGCGACGCGTCCTCGAGCACGAGCCCGTGGTTCTTGGCCTGCGTCTGGGCCTGGACGCGCTTGCCGTGGGCGGCGGCGATCGAGTAGACGTGCTTGCCGACCGGCGTGGTGCCGACGAAGCTCACGCCGCGCACCGCCGGGTGCTTGAGCAGCACCTCGGCCTGCTCCTTCTCGGCCGTCAGGTTGTTGACGACGCCCTTGGGCAGGCCGATCTCGACGAGCTGGTCCATGAGCAGGTGGCTCGTGAGCGGCACGAAGTTGGCCGACTTGAGCACGAACGTGTTGCCGGTGGCGATCGCCATGGGCAGCATCCAGCCGAACGGGATCATGGCCGGGAAGTTGAAGGGTGCGATGCCGGCGAAGACGCCGAGCGGCTCACGATAGCTGACGGTGTCGTGCCCGGTGGACACGTTCATCAGGCTCTCGCCCTTCATGATCATGGGCAGCGAGACGGCCACGTCGATGGCCTCGATGATCTTGACGACCTCGCCGCGCGACTCGTCCAGGTTCTTGCCGAGCTCGGTGGAGCAGAGCGTGGCGATCTCGTCCATGCGCTCGATCAGCAGGGGGCGCCACTTGAAGAGGAACTCGGTGCGCTTCTGGATGGGCATCGACGCCCACGCCGGGAAGGCGGCGTTGGCCGACTCGATGGCCTCGGTGACCTCGTCCTCGGTGCACATCGGCGTGCGTGCGATGACCTTGCCGGTGTTGGAGTCGGTGATGTCGACCCACGTGTCGGACTTCGAGTCGCGCCACTCGTTGTCGACCATGTAGCCGAGGGTCTTCACCTCTTCGCTGACTTGTGTCATTCGAGATCCTCCGCGCCGTGACGGCTGCTTGATTGATCGAGCGGAATGGAGTCTAATCAATCAAGTGATTGATAGCAACCACAAGACAGGTCCAAGCCGTTGAGCGCCGCTGAGCCCGGGACCGATTGGCCCGTCGCCACGGCGGTCGCGCGCCACCGCGCCGTCGAGGATCCGGGCGCCCGCCCGACACCGGCCGCGCGCGCTCCCGTCGTCGAGGACCCCCGCGCCAGCCTGACTCCGGCCGCGCGCGAGATCCTCGCCGCCGCCCAGCGCGTGCTGCTCGACAAGGGCTTCGGCGGCCTCACGCTGCGGGCGGTGGCCAAGGAGTCGGGCGCCAACTCGGCGATGGTGCAGTACTACTTCGGCTCCAAGGACGGCCTCGTCGAGGCGATGATCGACTCGGTCTTTCGCGACGACCAGGAGGAGGCCGCTTCGATCATGGCGGCGGCGCCTCGCGAGGAGCGCGTGGCGCGCTTTGTCGACGGGCTGCGCACGATCGGCTCGTCGCGCTCGTTTCGCGTGTTCTTCGACATCCTGCCGTACGCCCTGCGCATCGACAGCCTGCGCGCCCGCATGGCGCGGGTGTACGACTGGTACCGGCGGCTCAAGCGCGACTGGCTGCCCTCGGAGGATGCGTCCTCGCCCGCGGAAGAAGAGGTGCTGCTCGCCGTCGCCGAGCTGGCCACGGCCGTGGTCGACGGCCTCGCCGTGCAGGAGCTGATCGACGACGCGGTCGATCGCGAGCGCGCCTACGCCGTGCTCGAGTTCATGCTGCGCCGCTCGCTGCCCGAGCTGCTCGAGTCGGGGCTGCCGGCGGTCGCGGCGAAGCGCTGACACCGGATCGAGTTCGTCGACCGGCGCGACCACGTGGCGTGTCCGCCGGCGCCTTCGTCGGGCGCGGCCCGATCGGAGAGCTCAGCCCGCAGGCGGACGATCGTTGGGAGCCGGCGGCTCCTTCATGCCCAGGCGGAAATGTTCGCCCGAGTCCTTGCGCTTCCAGGCCGCGGTGACGCTCTCATGCAGCGGGTGCACCATGGCGATCGCGCCGGGCCGCGGGCAGTCCTCGACGCAGCAGCCGCAGTACCAGCACTCGTCGGGGTAGAGCACGACGGGCGGTGAGCCTTTGTCGGGGCTCGGCATGAGCACGTCGGTGCGGCAGATCTCGACGCAGAGGTTGCAGCCGTTGCAGACGGCGGCGTCGAAGCGCACCGGGATGTTCGGCGTCGGCGGGTTGGGCGTCATGTAGACCGTGTCGCTCATCGCGCCGCCGCTTCGTAGGATCCGGAGCTCACTGCGCCGCCGCCTCGCGTGCCCGGTAGTTGTCGTCGTAGCTCGACGCGTAAGGCGGCCGCAGGAAGTAGTCGAGCGGCAGCTCGCCCTCGACGACGGCGCCCCCGTTCGCTGTCGCGCCGGCGACCGCGGCGCCGCCCGCGCCGGCACGCCGCACGGTGACCAGCTTGCGCCACTCGGGCGGGTCGTCGGCGGGGTAGTCGAGTCGTGTGAAGTCGAGCGTGGAGCAGCTCGCCCGGCGGGCGAGCGAGGCGTGCACGATGAGCTCGGCGACGCTCAGGATGGTGTGGCACTCGAGCAGGCGGCCGAGCTCGTGCGGGTTGGCGGCGTAGCCGCGGGCGAGCTCGGACTCGCGCAGCTCGGCGAGGCGGCGCAGGCCCAGGCGCAGCGTCTCCTCGCCGCGATACTCGCCGCAGTGGTCCTGCATGACGCGGCAGATGCCGGCGTTCAGCTCCTTCCAGCCGATCGCCCCCGGCCGCTCGCGCAGCGGCTCGTAGACGCGCGCCCGCTCGGCCGCCACCTGGTCTTCGTCGACGGCGACCGCGGCGGCGCGCAGCGCGGCGGCGGCCGCCCGCCGCCCGGCGTAGCGGCCGGTGCTGGCCGCGCCCGAGTGGTCGCCGCCGCCGTAGATGCAGCGCCCGGCCGCGTAGAGTCCTTCGAGGCTCGTGCGCAGGTCCCAGTCCACGACCGTGCCGCCGCCGAAGGTCTCGCGGTACTGGGGCACGGTCGCGCCGGCCGGGTAGTGCGGGCTGCGGTAGGCGTCGGGCGGCATGATCGGTGCCTGCAGCATGTCGCGGTCGGGGTCGAAACCGGCCTGCGTGTACGTCTGGTAGACCGGCACGCGGCTCTTGCCCTCGTTGCCGACCATCAGGCCGAAGATGGCGCGGCGCTCGTGGGCCGGCAGGCCCGGCAGGTCGGCATAGAGCGGCAGGCGCACCTCGCCGCGCCGCACGCGGTCGGCGAGCGACGGGTCGATGTGGTGGCCGGCGGTCTCGGGCGGCAGCGGCCCGCCCACGAGGCCGCCGCCCATCAGCACGAAGGGCTGGCCGGGCGCCGGGTGAAAGCGCTCGCGCGCTGCGCCGAGCTCGCGGCCGCGGGGGTCGTACCAGGGCACCTCGCGGCCGTCGGCGTCGACCATGGAGCAGCCGTACCAGGTGTTGTCGGGGTAGCCCACGCCGTACTGGATGTAGGCGAAGCCGCCGGCGGTGCCGTAGGAGCCCTCCATGCCCGAGAAGACGGCGCCGGCGTTCCAGGCCATGGCGTGGCCGTCGCCGACGATGTTCAGGTCGGCGAAGGTGGCCGCGCCGCCGTTCAACTCGGTCGAGAAGACCCACTCGCGCCTGGGGTGGGCGAGGGCGAGGATCGTGGTTTTCGCGCCGAAGACGAAGAACTCGCCGGTGCGCACGCTCACGCCGGTGGCGCCCACGACGCGCGCCCCGCGGCGCCCGCCGGCGGTGAGCAGGCTGGTCGCCATGACGCGGTCGACCACCCGCACGCCGGCACGCTTGACCGCTCGCGTCAGGTGGCGCTTCACGTCGTGGCCGTAGACCCGCAGCGTGTGGCGCGCGTCGTAGTCGTAGGCGAACAGCAGGCCGGTGGCCGGGTCGCGAAACTCGGCGCCCGCGAACTCGCCGCTCGCGTCGCGCAGTCGCATGCCCCAGCGCTCGCAGTCGAGCGCGGCGTCCCAGCTCTCGCGGCACTGCACGTAGCGCGCCGGGCCGCAGTCATAGCCGGCGAAGCCCTCGGCGATGGCCCGCGTGTAGTCCTCGGGCGCGACGGTGCTGCACGGGTTCGTGCAGGCGGCCTGCCAGTGGTCGACGCCGGCGCCGCCCTGGCCACTGCGGCGGCTGTCGCCCTTCTCGACCATGACCACGCTGGCGCCGGCCGCAGCCGCCGCCAGGGCGGCGTGGCAGCCGGCGATGCCGCCGCCCAGCACGAGCACGTCGGCGTCGAGCACCGTCTGCGCGTCGTACCGGATGGGGTACGGCCAGCGCGGCGGCGCCTGCCCGCCGCGCACGATGTCCCACCAGGAGGTCATGGCGTCAGCATGGCGTGGCGGGCAGAGCGAGGCAAGCGCCGGCCTAGCCGCGGCCTGCCTGGCGCCGCCCGGCCGGCGCGGGTCGAGGACGGCGCGGCGCGCCCGCCGACGGGTCGGTCGGCCATCTCAGCCCAGCGGCTGGAAGCGCGCCTGAAAGAAGCGCAGCGCGGGCGGTTCGTAGACCATGCGCAGGCCGCCGATGCTCTCGCGGCGGTCGTAGACCTGGGCAATCGCCTCGGCGGTCACGTCCATGTGGGCCTGCGTGTAGACCCGGCGCGGGATGGTGACGCGCACGAGCTCGAGCCGCGGACGGCGGTTCTGCCCCGTTGCCGGGTCACGTCCGGCACTCACGTTGCCGCGTTCCATGGTGCGCACGCCGGCCTCGAGGTAGATCTCGGCCGCCAGGCTCTGGGCGGGAAAGACGTCCTGGTCGAGGTGAGGCAGGCAGGCGCGCGCGTCGATGAACACGCCGTGGCCGCCGATCGGGTGCACGATCGGCACGCCGAACTCGATCAGCTTGTGGCCGAGGTACTCGACCTGGCCGACGCGCGCCCTGATGTGGTCGAACTCGACCGATTCGCGCAGGCCGATGGCGACCGCCTCCATGTCGCGGCCGGCCATGCCGCCGTAGGTGTGCAGGCCCTCGTAGACCACGACCAGGTTGCGGGCGGCGTCGAAGATCTGGTCGTCGTTCACCGCGAGGAAGCCGCCGATGTTGACCAGGGCGTCCTTCTTGGCGCTCATCGTGCAACCGTCGGTCAGGTCGCACAGGGCGCGCACGATCTGGGCGATCGTCATATCGGCGCACTCGGGCTCCCGTACCTTGAGGAAGTAGGCGTTCTCGGCGACCCGCGTCGCGTCGTGGATGATGCGGATGCCGTGCTCGTCGCAGAGGGCGCGCACGGCGCGCAGGTTGGCGAGGCTGATGGGCTGGCCGCCGGCCATGTTGACCGTGGTCGCGATGCAGACGTAGGGGATGTGCTCGGCGCCGGCCTCGGCGATCACGGCGCGCAGCTTGTCGAGGTCGACGTCGCCTTTGAACTCGTACTCGCTCGCCGGGTCGTGCGCTTCGTCTCTGATCACGTCGACGAAGCGCCCGCCGGCGAGCTCCTGGTGCTGGCGCGTCGTGGTGAAGTACATGTTGCCGGGCACGACGTCGCCCGGTGAGATGAGGATCTGCGAGAGGATGTGCTCAGCGCCGCGGCCCTGATGGGTGGGCACCAGATGGCGGTAGCCGTAGACCTCGCGCACGGCCTCTTCGAGGTGGTAGAAGTTGCGGCTGCCGGCGTAAGCTTCGTCGCCGAGCATCATGCCGGCCCACTGGCGGTCGCTCATGGCCGACGTGCCCGAGTCGGTCAGCAGGTCGATGTACACGTCGGCGCTCTCGAGCAGGAAGGTGTTGTAGCCGGCCCGCTCGATGGCCGCCTCGCGCTCAGCGCGTGTGGTCATGCGCAGCGGCTCGACCATCTTGATCTTCCAGGGCTCGGCCCAGGAACGGTGACGGGTCTCGGTCATGATCGATCCCTCCTTGTGGGCCGCGGTCGGCACGCTAGGGACGGCGGTCGGCCGTGGCGACGAGTCGGTCGAGCTCCCGCGCGGCGGCGGGATCGAGGCGGTAGGTGCGGTCGGCCGCCCGCAGCTCGCGCGCGCGGTCGGCCACGCGATCGAGCAGCGACGGGCTGCCGGATTCCTGCCACGCTTCGTGGGAGGTCTGCGCCAGGAGTCGCGGCCTGAAGAACTCGCGGACGCGGCTGCGCGAGAAGCGGCGTGCGAGGTGCGTACCCCCCGGTCCGACGGCGTCGATCTCGTCGACCGCGAGCGCGTCGGCGTCGATCGTCACGCCGGCGAGGTGCGCCTTGACCCAGGCGACGAGCTCGTCGAGGAGGATCATCGACTCGTGCGACGAGGCGGTGCCCGAGGCGACGTAGCCGACGTCGTGCAGCAGGCTCACGCCGGCGTGCGCCGCGGCGAGCAGAGTCAGCGCGGCCTCGGCCGCCCACTGCTCGTCGAGCAGCAGCGAGTCGGCGCAGCCGCCGGTGCCGAACGACGGCAGCCCGTAGTGACGGGCGAGGTCGGCCGAGGCCTGCTGCACCGCCATCTCCTCGGGGCCGCAGTAGACGATGAGGCCCGAGCGCGGGTTCATCCAGCCCTGGGCCGTGCCGTAGACGAACGGTGCCCCGGGGCGGGCGAGCTGGGTGATGACCAGACCGCTCAGCATCTCGGCGTTGCACTGCACGAGGATGCCGGCCGTCGAGGCTGGCGCCGTCGCGCCCTGCAGCAGCGCCGAGGCGTACACCGTGGGCACGCCGAGCGTGGCCGCCTTGACGAGCCGGTCGGCCGACGCGTGGCCGTGCACCAGAGGCGGCGTCGGCATGGCGTACAGCGCCCAGCTGTCGCGCGCCCCGCAGGCCTCGGCCATCTCGGCGAAGAGCTCGAGGTGGGCGGCGTCCTCGGGCACCATGATGAGCGGCTTCGCGGTACCGCGCAGCATGGCGGCGAACTGGGCGACCGGCGCGCGGTCGGCGGGCAGCTCGTGCGGGTGCACCATCGACATGACGAAGTCGATGTTGGCGAGACGCTCCTGCAGGGCGGCCATCTCCTCGACGTCGGCCAGCGCCCCGGGGCGCCGGTCGCGGGCGCCGGGCCCCAGGACGTAGATGCAGTCGGAGCCGGTGCCGTAGAAGACGCTGCCGTTCGTGAGGAGCAGACCCGAGTGCGTGTCGCGCGAGCCCAGGCGCACCGTGCGGGGCGCCGTGGCCAGCGCGTCCTCGACGAGGGCGGCCGGCATGCGGACGCGCTCGCCGTCGACGTGGGCGCCGGCCCGGGCGAGCAGGGCAAGCGCGTCCTCGTGGCGGACGTCGACCCCGGTCCGCTGCAGTACCTCGAGCGTCGCGACGTGGAGCGTCTGACAGGCCTCGGCGTCGAGGGCGCGGGTGCGAAGCGGGTGATCGGGCATCGTGCCTCCTCCTGCGATGGAACTGTCCTTCACTCTCCCACTCTGATGTCGACGAAGTCAAGTAATACAGGACAGACGTAACGAGGCGCAAGCACATGCAGGGGCGTCGTGCGCAACTACCGGAGGGGAGAGCTCCAAGGAATCAAGTATTTGTTGACAAGCCAGGCTATCTTCGGGCGTCTCGGCCACGCCGTCAGCTCCGCCCATGAGACGGCCGGGTGCGTACTTCGCGGCTGCACGCGAACCGTCGGCGGCGAGCACGCCGAGGTCGGGCGGCTGGTGGCCGACGCGACGTACGCAGACATGGATCGGGCGTCGCCATGGCCCGTGCCCGCGGGCGAAGATCGAGTAGAAGAGGTCATGATCCGGGCCGGCGGCCGCGTCGAGCAACTGGCCGCCCGTGCCCTCGTAGACGAGCTCCTGGCCCCACCAGCCTGCCGCGTGCGCATCGGGCGACTCGCAGAAGCACTCGGTCGAGCGCAGCACGCGAACCTGTGTCGATCCGGACCGGCCCACTGCCAGCCCAGGTGCACGCTCGTCTCACGGCACGAGACCGGCAATCCTCGCAGCACCGGCACGCGTGACACGCGCCTCCTTCGGGGCGACGACCTGTACCTACGAGACATGTCATCGGCAGGGCGCCGGCCGCGCTGCACCGGCGAGCGCCGCCCGGCCTCTCATCGACCGGCCCGTTCCGCCGATACCTCCGATATGGGTAGTCGTATCACACCCGACGAGATGCGGGCAGTGCTGCGGCGCGACACCGCCGCATGGCGCACGGTCCGGCCGGTCGCCCTGCTGCTCGCGCTGGTGCTGGTCGTGGGCGCATCGCTGGGCTCAGCCGCCTACCTCGTGACATCGGCCGACCGCGCCATGCCGGCAAAGGTCGTCAAGACCGCGGACGGGTGGCGCGTGCAAAGCCCGGACGGCACCCTTTCGCAATCGGTCATCGCGCTCACCGACGCCCACCTGGTCTGGAGCGACGGCGGGGCGCTCGAGCTTCTCGACCTGCGCAGCGGCGCGGTCAAGGAGCTCGCCGAGCCGGCTTCGTCCGAAGGCGAGGGCTGGGGCGGGGTCGTCATGTCCGAGCGGTACGTGGTCTGGCTCGACAGCAGCCTTGACGGCCGCATGACAGTCCACGTCTACGACCTCGCGACAGGACGTTCGCGCACCGTGCCTGACGCGGCAAGCCTGGATGGGCCGATCGGTCTGGGGGGCGCCACGCTGTACTGGACCAGCGACCGCCCGAGGGCGGCGCACCCCGGCAACGAACGGCTCTGCGCCTGCGATCTGACCGGCGGACGCAGGTCCCTGATCACGCAGGGACCCGTGATGCTCACCAGCGCCTCCGGCTCGCTGGTGATGTGGACGCTCTCGCTTGGCAAGTCGGCGCACGACCAGGTGACGGTAGTCGAAGACAGGGCGACCGACCGCGTCTGGCGTCTACGTCTGTGCCCCAGAGGCTGCCAGGTCGACCAGACGGTGCTGTCCGGTCGTACCGTCGTCTGGCAGGTGGAGCGTGAGCTATCCGGAGGTGAGTCTGTGGACGCGACGATCGACGTCCTCGACCTCGACAGTGGCACCCGGCGGGCCGTGAACACGGGCAGGAACCCGTGGTTCATGGCCGCCGGTGGCGGTCACGTCGTGTGGCGGGCAAAGGGTGGGGCCAGCTTCGTGGAGGACGTCAGGGGTGGGAGCGTCGTCGCGCTTCCGGAGGCACGCGAGATGAGCGGGAGCCTGCTGGTCAGTGAGCACACGATCGCCTTCGACGGCGGCCAGACCAACGGCGGCTCGGCCTGGGTCCGGGTGTTCAGGATCATGCCGTGAGCGTGGTCGTGGACGACGAGGAGCCCTCGGCCAAAGCGCTGGCTGACGCGGCCGTCTTGCACGAGCGTGACGGTGAGCTCCTCTACTCGTACCGCTGCCCGCTGCACGGCGCAGACCACACGGTCGCCTACTCGCCGGCCTTCGCGCGCCAGTACCTCGCCGCGGCGGGCAACGAGACGTGTTGCTGCCCGGCGGGCATGGGCTGGTCGGTCCGCCACGGTCTGGCGCGGGCGCGGCTGCTCGCCTGGCTGCTCGCCGTCCTCTGGATCGCAAACGCCCTGGACCTGGTCCTCACGCTCAAGGCGATCGCCCTGGGCAAGGCCATTGAGATGAACGGGGTCATGGGCGCCTTCTTGAAGGCGGGCTCGGCCGAGGCCGTCGCTTTCAAGCTCGGCGTCGTGACGGCGGGGGTCGTCGCTCTCTGGCTGGCGCGACGGCGCGGGATCGTCCTGCCGCTGGCCGTCGGCCTCGCCGGCGCGTTCGTGGGGCTCGTGGTCTACGAGGCGCTGTCGCTTCTGCTCGGGTGACGGTCCGCCGTCGCGGTGTGCGGCCGCTCGCCGCGGCCCGCTTTGACCGCCGCGCCCGGCGAGCATACATTCGCGCCATGGACGAAAAGGAAGACCAGTGGCCCGTGCGGGTCGTCGGTCGCCACTTGCGTGAGGCGCGGCAGCGCAGCCATCAGACGCTCGAGGCGGTCGCGTCGGCCGCCGGCGTGACGCGTTCGTTCGTGAGCGCGGTCGAGCGTGGCGAGACCGCGCCCTCGATCGGCTCGCTCTACCGCATCTGCGACGCCCTCGGCATCTCGATGGCGTCGCTGTTCGAGCTCGTGGGGCGCGAGGGCAGCAGCGTGGTGCGGCGCGCCGACGTGCGCGGCACCTACTTCGGCGGCGAGGGCGTCGTCAACTACGTGCTCTCGCCGCGCTCCGAGCGCCGCGCCCAGATCATCGAGACCCGCATCGAGCCGGGCGGCTCGCCGGGCCGCGAACCCTGGTCGCACCCCGGCGAGCTCGTCATGGCGACGGTGATCGACGGCCGGCTCGAGGTGCGCCTGGGTGACCACGTCACGGTGCTCGAGAAGGGCGACACGATCGCCTACGCGCCGAGCGAGCCGCACTCGTGGCGCAACCCGGACGACGCCCGCGAGGCCGTCGTCATGTTCTTCCAGATCCCGGCGGAGTACTAAAGACGCTGCCGACGCCCCCCGGGCGTCGGGGCAGCGCTACGGCGCGACGCGACGGAGCCGAGACGCAGACGGGCGGGGGCGCCGGCTACAAGCCGGCGCCCCCGCCCGTCTGCGGTCAGATACCTTGCACGATCAGCTGTACTTCACCCGCGGGTCGAGCCAGGTGTAGGCGATATCGGTCACCAGGTTGGCCAGCACCACGAGCAGGGCGGCGAACTGGACCGTGCCCATGATGACCGGGTGGTCGAGGTTCTGGATCGCCTGCCAGGCCTGCCAGCCGATGCCCGGCACGCCGAACACGATCTCGACGATGACGACGCCGCCCAGGAACCAGCCGATGTCCATGCCGAGCAGGGTGATGATCGGCGACCAGGCGTTGCGCATGATGTGGCGCCAGACGACGACGCGTTCTGGCAAGCCCTTGGCGCGGGCCGCCTTGACGTACTCGGCGTTCAGGATGTCGAGCATCTTGGAGCGCAGCATGCGCGAGTACCAGGCGGCGCCGGTCAGGCCGAGCGTGAGGCCCGGCAGGATGAAGTAGGCGGGGTGCAGGGCGCCCGGGTAGGCCCCCATGTTCGGGAAGATGTTGATGCGAAACGCCAGAAAGTAGAGCAGCAGCATGCCCAGGAAGAACGACGGCATCGACACGAAGACCAGGCTGAAGATGGTCGCCGCGCGGTCCTCGGCGCGGTACTGGTGCAGGGCGCTGATCATGCCGATCGGGATGCCGATCAGCAGCTCGAAGAGGATCCCGAAGACGGCGATCATGACGGTCGCCGGGAACCGCTGCATGATCGACTGCGTGACCGGGAGCTGGTTGATGTAGGAGTAGCCCAGGTTGCCGTGCGCGAGGTGCCAGAGGTAGAGGCCGTACTGGTAGTAGACCGGCTTGTCGAGGCCGAGCTGGTGGCGGATCGTGGCGAGCACCTGCGGCGTGGCGTGCGGCCCGGCGATCTGCTTGGCCGGGTCGGCCGGGATCACGTAGGTGATGAAGAACGTGATCGCGCTCACGCACAGCACGACGACGATCGCCCACAGGAGCCGCCGCACGATGTACTTGCCCATGCCCTAGCCCTCCGCTCGCTGTGGGGGCGCGGCGGCGCGGCGGGCATCGCCCGCCGCGCCGCCGCGCGCGGCCTGCACGCCTGCTTGTGGCGCCGTCGTCGTCACGTCTTCCAGTAGTGCGGGAACTCGAAGGTCCAGGCGACGCTCGTGTAGAAGCCGCCCGTCGTCTTGGACGACATCGTCGTGTAGATCGGCTGGTAGAGCGGCACGCAGGGCGCCCCCTTCATCACGATCTCCTGGATCTGCTCGAACAGCTTGGTGCGGGCGTCGCCGAGCGGCATCTTCTGGGCCTGCGCGTAGAGGTCCTCGGCCTGCTGGTCCCACCACCAGCTGTCGTTGGCGCCGCCGTCGGTCATGGCCGACGACTTGCTGAACAGCGGCCCGAACCAGTCGGACGGGTCGGGGTAGTCCATGTACCAGTCGGTCAGGCCGATCGGCACGTGGTTGGCCTTGTGCTCGATGAGAGCCCAGTAGGGTGACTCGGCGAGCTGCTTGAGCGACGCCTTGATGCCGACCGCCGACAGGTCGTTCTGGATGCTCTCGGCGAGCTTCGGCATGGGGTCGACGTTGTGGTGATAGAAGGTGACCGAGAAGCCGCTCGGGAAGCCGGCCTGCGACAGCAGGCTCTTGGCCTTCTCGGGGTCGTACGAGTAGAACGTCGCGTCGTCGACGTGGCCGGTCATGCCGGCCGGGTAGATCTGGTTGAGCGGCCGCGCCTGACCGTAGAGCAGCTTCTCGATCTTGGACGTATCGACCGCGTAGTTGATCGCCTGGCGCACCTGCTGGTTGTCGAACGGCTTCACCGTGACGTTCATGAAGATGTAGTACCAGGCGACCATGTCGGCGGCCGTGATCTGGCTCTTCCAGGTGGGGTTGCTCATCGTCTGCACGTACTGCGCCGACGGCACGCCGCTGCCCAGCACGTCGATCTTGCCGTCCTCGAGCTGCAGCAGAGCGGTCTGCGAGCTCGCCGCGAACTCGAAGTGCAGCTCGTCGACGTACGGTAGCCCCTTGATGAAGTAGTCGGGGTTCTTCTTCATCACGATCTCCTGGTTGGCGGTCCAGTGATCGAAGATGAAGGGGCCGGTGCCGAGCGGGTGACGGGCGATCTGGGCGTACGAGAACTTGGCCACCCACTCCTTGGGCAGGACGGCGGTGAACGGCAGCGCCATGACGAAGGCGAACACGTAGTCGGGCTGCGTGAGATCGATCTGCACCGTGTACTTGTCGATCGCCTTGATGCCCTTGGCGTGCGTCGCCTTGCCGGCGGCGAGGTCGTCGACCCCGACGATCGAGGTGTACATGTAGCCGGCCGGCGCGCGTGGCGACAGCTTCGGGTTGAGCATGCGCTCCATGCTCCACTTGACGTCCTCGGCCGTGACCTCGCGGCTCACCGGCGGGTGGAACGTGACGCCCGGGCGCAGGTGGAAGGTCCAGGTCTTGCCGTCGTTCGTGACGCCGCCGTTGGCGACGCTCGGCACCTCGGTCGCGAGGTCGGTCGTCACGACGGCCGGGCCGGGACCGGCGACGTAGGTGAGCATCTGGTTGTAGACGCAGTGCAGGATCGACCACGACTCGAGCTCCCAGGCGACCGACGGGTCGAGCCCCGTGGGCTCACCCTCGAAGGAGACGTTGAGGGTGCCGCCGTAGGAGGGCGAGCTGCCCGCCGCCGGCGACGAGCCGCCGCCGCTCGTGGAGCTGCCGCAGGCCGCGAGCACCTGGCCGATGGCCGTGACCGACAAGCCGGCCATCGCGGCGCGGGTGATGAGCTGGCGCCGCGTGAGGCGCCCCGCGAGAACCTCGCTGACGAGGCGGCTCACACCGTCCTGCTGGAACTCACTGTCACTGCCCATTGGCCCCCCTTGCTCGGATGTGCGCCGGCGGCTCAAGGTGCCGCGAGCGTGATGTGCGGGCTGTCGCGGCCGCGGCCGCGGGCGCACGCGTGTCGTGCGGCGCCGTCACCGGCGTCGCTGCTGCGGGTCGAAGGCGTCGCGCAGACCGTCGCCGACCAGGTTGAAGGCGAGCACCGTGATCATGATGCAGATGCCCGGGAACACGACGAGCCAGGGTGCGCTCGTGTAGTAGGGCTGCCCGTCGGAGATCATCTGGCCCCACGACGGCGTCGGCGGCTGCACGCCGAGGCCGATGTAGGAAAGCGACGCCTCGAAGAGCACCGTCGTGGCGATGCCGAGGCTCGTGTAGACGATGATCGGCGCCACGAGGTGCGGCAGGATGTGGTTGGCGAGGATACGTCGGTTGGTGCAGCCGGTGAGGCGCGCCGCGGTGATGAACTCCTTCTCGCGGATCGACAGCACCTCGCCGTGGATCACGCGCGTCATGGGCGCCCAGTAGACGATGCCGATCACGATGACGAGCACCCAGATGCCGGGGTGGGCGATCGACGACGACAGGGCGATCGCGAGCAGGAAGATCGGAAAGGCCAGCATGACGTCGGTGATGCGCATGACGAGCGTCTCGACCCAGCCGCGGAAGAAGCCCGCCACGATGCCGAAGATCACGCCGAGCAGCAGCGCGAAGCCGTTGGCCAGGATGCCGATGATGAGGCTCACGCGGGCGCCGTAGATGAGCCGGCTGAGCAGGTCGCGGCCGAGCAGGTCGGTGCCCAGCCAGAAGTGGTGGCTCGGACCGAGCGGCTGACCCTTGGCCGACAGCCCGCTGTCGAACTGGGTCAGCGGACTGTGCGGCGCGATCCAGCGAGCGAAGACCGCCGTCACGATGAGCAGGATGATGACGACCAGGCCGGCGACTGCGAACTTGTCCTTGCGGAAGCGGCGCCAGACCTCGGTCCAGGTGCCGCGCGTCTCGATGATCTCGGCCTCGGGCAGCCACTCGACGGCCGCCTCGCCGCTCGTGATCTCGGTCTCGGCCATGACGGCCGTCCGGGCCGGGCTCTGGTCGTCGAGCGCGAACTCCGTCTCGGGCTCGAGCGACAGGCCCGGCTCGGGCTCGATCGGGTCGATCCCCGGCACGTAGTCGTCGGGCGGCAGACGGTCGCTCATGCTCCGTGCCCCGTGTCGGGGTCTGCGGTAAGCGGCGCGGCCGCCGTGCCGGCCGCCGCCGCGCGGTCTTCGGCCGATCTGATCTTCGGGTAGTCGCTGGCCGTGATCAGATGGCAGGCCGCGAAGTGGCCCGGCCGCACTTGGGTGAGCACCGGGTCGTCGATGTCGCACAGGCCCTGCTGCATGGCCGGGCAGCGTGTGTGGAAGTGGCAGCCCGGCGGGGGCGAGGCGGGGCTGGGCACGTCGCCGGTGAGCACGACCGGCCGGCGGCGCTCCTCGACCACGGGGTCGGGGATCGGTACCGCCGACAGCAGCGCCTGCGTGTAGGGGTGCAGCGGCTCGCCGTAGAGCTCGGCGTTGGCGGCCAGCTCGACGACCCGGCCCAGGTACATGACGGCGACGCGGTCGGAGATGTGGCGCACCACCGAGAGGTCGTGGGCGATGAACAGGTAGGTCAGGCCAAAGCGCCGCTGGAGCTCCTGCAACAGGTTGATGATCTGCGCGCGGATCGACACGTCGAGCGCGCTGATCGGCTCGTCGCAGACGATGAAGTTGGGCTCGACCGCCAGGGCCCGGGCGATGCCGATGCGCTGGCGCTGGCCGCCCGAGAACTCGTGCGGGTAGCGGTTGATCGTGTTGGGGTTGATACCGACCAGGTTGAGCAGCTCCTTGACGCGCGCCTCGCGCTCGCTGCGCGCCCGCAGGTTGTGCACGAGCAGCGGCTCGCCCACGATGTGGCCGAGCGACATGCGGCTGTTGAGCGACGCGTAGGGGTCCTGGAAGATCATCTGCATGCGGCGCCGCTGGCGGCGCAGCGCGCCGCCGTGCAGCCCGGCGAGGTCGACGCCTTCGTAGTGCACGTGGCCGGCGGTGAGCTTCTCGAGCTGCAGGATGGCGCGCCCGGTGGTCGACTTGCCGCAGCCCGATTCGCCCACGAGACCGAGCGTCTCGCCGCGCAGGACGTCGAACGAGAGGCCGTCGACGGCGCGCACGGCGCCGATGCGGCGCTGGATGACGACGCCCGAGGTGATCGGAAAGTGGACCTTGAGCTCTCTGATGCCGACCAGCACGTCGCCGTCGGGCTCGGTGGCGCCGGCGGGGACGGTCGCCGCGGTCGCGGCCATGTCAGGCCACCGCCGACTTCATGAGCTTGTCCGACTCGAAGCAGGCCGACAGCCGGCCCTTCGTTGTCGGCGCAAGCTCGGGCCGTTCGGTCCGGCAGCGCTCGGTACGCAGCGGGCAGCGCGCCCCGAAGGCACAACCCTTGGGCAGGTGGGCGAGATCGGGCGGCAGCCCCTCGATCGACTGTAGCGTGTACTTGCGCGGCTCGTCCAAGCGTGGCACCGAGCGCAGCAGGCCGACCGTATAGGGGTGGTGGGGATGGGCGAAGATCTCCTTGGCCGTGGCCGCCTCGACGATGCGTCCGGCGTACATGACGAGGATGCGCTCGGTCATGCCGGCGACCACGCCGAGGTCGTGGGTGATCAGCATGATCGCCGCCCCGTAGTCGCGCGAGAGCTGGCGCATGAGGTGCAGGATCTGTGCCTGGATCGTCACGTCGAGGGCGGTCGTGGGCTCGTCGGCCAGCAGCAGCTTGGGGTTGCACGACAGCGCGATCGCGATCATCACGCGCTGCCGCATGCCGCCCGAGAACTGGTGCGGGTAGTCGCGCAGGCGCTCGGCGGCCTTGGGGATGCCGACCATCTCGAGCAGCTCGACGGAGCGTTTGACAGCGTCTGCGTGCGAGACGCCGAGGTGGTTCTCGATGCCCTCGGTCATCTGGCGCTCGATCGACAGCACCGGGTTCAGGCTGGTGACCGGGTCCTGGAAGATCATCGCCATGTCGCGCCCGCGGACGCCGCGCACCTCGCTTTCGGGCAGGGCGAGCAGGTCGCGGCCCATGAACTCGACCGAGCCCGTGATGATCGAGTTGCTCATCATGCGCACGAGGCCGAGGATGGCCAGGGCGCTGATGCTCTTGCCGCAGCCCGACTCACCGACCAGGCCGACCGTCTCACCCGACGAGATGGCGAAGCTCACCCCGTCGACGGCGTGGACGGCGCCCTCCTGACTGTCGAACGTCACGGCGAGGTCGGTGACGTTGAGGAGGATGTCCGAGGGAGGATGCACGCGCGTATCAAACTCTTTCACCACGCCTTTGGCAACCCGGGTGACCCCCACGGCGCGGCCGGTTTGACGGCGGCCACCGCCGGTTGATATGCCTGCCGTCATGACCGGGATCGCTCTGCTGCCCCTCGACCTCGCCACGCGCACGCCGTTCGGCATCTCGCGCTGGAGCCACAGCGAGTTCGCCAACCTCTGCGTCACGATGACCGACGAGAGCGGTCTGACCGGCTACGGCGAGGGCGCGCCCAACGCGCGCTACGGCGAGTCGCGCGACGACGACGCGGCCGCCCTCGACGAGCTTGCGGCCGCCCTCGAGAGCGTCGAGGGCGTGGCGGCGGTCGAGGCGTTCTGCGCCGCGCAGCCCGGGTTCCCCGCGCTGCGCGACGCCCTCTCGGCCGCCGCCTGGGACCTCGCCGGCAAGCAGGCCGGTGAGCCGGTCTGGCGCCTGCTCGGGCTCGAGCGCGCCACCGTGCGCACGTCGCTCACCATCCCGATCGACGACCCCGACACGATGCTCGCCCAGGCGCGCGCCGCCACCGAGTTCGGCGCGCTCAAGGTGAAGCTCGGCTTCGACGGCGACCTCGAGGTCGCGGCGCGCCTCGCCCGCGAGCTGCCCGAGCGGCGCTTTCGCTACGACGCAAACGAAGGCTGGGACCGCGAGCGCGCCGCGCGCGCCCTCGAGACGCTCGCCGGCTTCAACGCCGAGCTCGTCGAGCAGCCGCTGCCGGCCGCCGACCGAGAGGGTCAGGCCTGGCTGCTCGAGCGCTCGCCGCTGCAGCTCTTCGGTGACGAGGCGCTGCTCGGCCTCGAGCAGCTCGACGAGGTCGTCGAGCTCTACGACGGCTTCGTCGTGAAGCTCGCCAAGGCGGGCGGCATCGCCGCCGCGGCGGCGCTCATGACCGCCTGTCGCGAGCGCGCCAGCCGCGTGCTGCTGGGCTGCATGATCGAATCGAGCCTGGGTATCGCGGCCGGCCTGCACGTCGCCGGCCTCGCCGACTACGTCGACCTCGACGGCTTCCTGCTGCTCGCCGACGACCCCTTCAGCGGCCTCGAGCGCCACGGCGACCTGCTGACGGCGCCCGATGCGCCCGGCCTGGGCGTCGAGCCGGTCGGGGCCGTCTTCTAGCCCGTAAGCTCCGCGTAGAGGCGGCGCGCCGTGTCGCCGATCGCGGCGTAGCCGTCCTCGCCGTCGGTCAGGACGGCCATGACGAGCGTCTCGCCGGCCGGCGTCGTGATCACGCCGCAGTCGTGGCAGTAGCGCCCCTCGGGCAGGTCGTCGCCGGGCTTGCCGGCGTAGGCGGCGCCGACCGGCAGGCCGCGCGGCAGGCCGTCGCGGTGCTCCTGCAGCGAGAGCGAGGCCAGCACGCGCTCGCAGGCCGTGTCGCCGATCCGCTCGTCGCCCGCCACGAGCAGCTCGAGCAGGCGGGCCAGGTCGCGCGCGCAGGTCAGGTTGTCGCGTCCGGCCGCCACCGCCGCGGCGTCCATCATGCGGCGCTGCAGCGTGGTGCCGCCCAGGCCGAGCTCGGCGCCGAGCGCGTTCACGCGCTCGGCGCCCACGAAGGCGAGCACGATGTTGGTGGCGTCGTTGTCGCTCACCGCGAGGGCGAGGTGCAGGCAGTCCGCCAGGGTGAGCCGGGCGGCGTGGCGAAAGCCGCGCAGCACGCCCGACCCGCCCACCGACTGCCACGGCTGGAACGCGTACGGCTCGCTCTCGCGCAGCTCGCCGGCGGCGACGGTCCGCCAGAAGGCCGCGCCGAGCAGCACCTTGATGGTCGAGAACGAGGGCATGACGAGGTCGTCGCGCGACACGCTCGCGCGGCCGCTCGTAAGGCTCCTGGCCGACCAGGCGATCATCGCCGGCGATGATAGCACCGGCGCGGCGGCGAGCGACTCGCACCGCGCGCCGTCGCCGCGCCGGCGAGTCGCCGCTTGCAGGCTACGCACGCTCGCCGGCGGGAAAACGTTGACAGGTGGGCGCCTCGTCGCTGTAAATGCGCTGCATGCTGCGGTTGCCTGCGCGGCCGTCTCGTGCGGCCGGCGGCGGCCGGAGCGGCGCGACGGACCGCGGAGGGCGGATCGTGACGAGGGGCGGCTTTCTGAAGTGGCTGATCGGCGCGATCGGCGCCCTCGCCGTGGGCGGCATCGTCTATCCGATCGCGCGCTTTCTGAAGCCGCCGGCGGCGAGCACCGCGGCCATCGGCCAGGTCGTGAACGTCGGCCCCGTGGCGTCGTTCCCGGCCGGGCAGCTCACCACGGCCACCGTCAACGGCCACCCCGTCATCGTGACGAACACCGCCGGCAGGATCACCGTCTTTTCGGCCATCTGCACGCACCTCGGCTGCGTGGCGTCGCCGAGCGGGACGCTGCTCCACTGCCCGTGCCACGGCAGCGAGTACTCGGCGACCGGCACCGTCGTGCACGGCCCCGCCACCCTGCCGCTGCCCTATTACAGCGCCAAGGTGAGCGGCGGCTCCGTTCTGGTCGGGCCCGTCACCTTCACCAGGGCGAGCTACCCGACCTGGTACAAGGGGCAGTTCTCGTGAGCGCGCCCGACGTGACGCCGGCCGAGACCGGGCCGCCGCCGGCGAGCCCCGACGCTCCGGCCCAGGGTCGCATGCCGGGACCGCTCGCCTGGATCGCCAACCGGCTGGGCCTCGAGGAGCTCATGGAGGACCAGTTCAACCGCATCGTGCCGGTCCACGCCACCAACTACATCTACTGCTTCGGCGGCATCGCCTTCATCCTCTTTCTGATCCTGGCGGTCACCGGCATCATGCTCGTGGTCTACTACCAGCCCACGCCCGACGCGGCCTACCAGAGCGTCCTGAACATCTCGACCAACGTGTCGTTCGGCTGGTGGGTCCGCTCGATCCACCGCTGGGCGGCGACCGGCATGGTCGTCCTCGTCCTCGTCCACATGCTGCGTGTCTTCTTCACCGGCGCCTACAAGCGGCCGCGCGAGCTCAACTGGCTGAGCGGCGTCGTCCTGCTGGCGGTGACCATGGGCTTCGGCTTCACGGGCTACCTGCTGCCCTGGGACCAGAAGGCCTACTGGGCGACGCGGGTCGGCACCGACATCGCCGGCTCGACGCCGTTCATCGGTCACTTCCTGCTCGTCACGCTGCGCGGCGGCGACAACGTGACCGGCGCCACGCTGGGCCGCTTCTTCGACCTGCACGTGCTGGTCCTGCCCGTCACCATCGTCGTGTTCCTCGGCGCGCACTTCTGGATGATCCGCCGGCACGGCATCTCGGGACGACTGTAGGCCGGGGGGCGCGCATGGCCGACATCGTCGACAGGCCCCGCCAGGAGCACACCTCGCGCTACTACTGGGAGCGCGAGCACTCGCCGGGCGAGAAGTTCATACCGTACTTCTGGCAGGAGTTCACCTCGCAGGTGATGATCCTCTTTCTGTTCCTCGCCGTGGTCGGCGGCCTCGCGCTGCTCTGGCCGGCGCCGCTCGGTCAGCGCGCCAACGCGCTCGTGACGCCGCCCAACACCAAGCCGGACTGGTACTACCTGAGCCTGTTCCAGCTCCTCAAGGTCGTCCCCGAGAAGATCGGCCTGATCGTGCCCGCGGTGGTCGTCGTGCTGCTCGTCGTCCTGCCGTTCGTCGACCGCAGCCCGGTACGCAACCCGCTGAAGAAGCCCGTCACGACGACGATCGCGCTCGTGATCATCGTCGCCACGGTCGTGCTCACGATCTGGGGGGCGGTGTCGTGACGAGTCCGAAAGGGAGGCCCATGAGACGCACCATCCTGGCGCTGGGGCTGCCGGCCCTCGTGGCGGCTCTCCTGATCGCGGCCGGCTGCGCCAGCCTGGCCACCCCCGAGGCGCCCTCGAGCGGGTCGCCCTCGACCGGTGGCGCGAGCACGACCACGGCGGTCAGCCAGCAGGTGAAGGACGGCGCCGCTCTCTATGTGGCCTTCGCCTGCATCCGCTGCCACGGCCCGAACGGCGTGGGCGGCGTGCCGAACCGGCTGAACGTCGGCGGCGACGACACGATCCCGGCCCTGAACAACGCCTATCGCGACCCGTCCGAGCAGTTCCACAACGCCCCGCAGATCACGCAGGTGATGATGCAGGGCAGCATCCTCAGCAGGAAGCCGGGCGTGATCGACATGCCGTCGTGGAAGGGCGTGGTGAACGACGCTCAGGCGAGCGCGATCGCGGCCTACATCCTGGCCGGCTGCCCGCAGGTCGCCGGCGTGTCGTACGATGCGAACCCGGCGAAGGCGAGCGACATCTACACGGCCTACGCCTGCATCACCTGCCACGGCCAGGTGGGCGGCGCCAAGGCGACCCCCAAGCCGGCGCCCAACCCGCTCAGCCCCGACAAGGTCGTGCCGCTGCTGCGCAACCCGGCCGACAACGTGACGCTCGCCGACATGCGCACGACGATCCTCGCCGGCTCGATCCCGCCGCCCGGTAAGGTCGGCGAGGTGCTCATGCCGGCCTGGGGCCAGATCCTGTCGACCCAGCAGCTCGCCGCCGTCCTGCCGTACCTCGTCGACGGGCCGGCCGGCGCCAAGCTGCCGGCGCCGCCGGCGGCGCCGGCCTTGCCGCTGGCGAGCGGCTCGAGCGTATCGGGCTCGTCGGGCACGACGATGATCCCGGCGCCGTCCGGGTCGGCGAGCCCGTGAGGGAGCGGTCGTGAGCCTGCTCGCCCTGATCGGCCAGGTCCCGCTGTCGCCGCCCCTCGGCGTGCGCCTGATCGCCCTCGTCGTGATCGAGGTCGTGCTGGTCGTGCTGGTCGCGCTGCTCTGGGCGCGCTACCGGCAGTTCAAGCAGGTCTCCGTCGACGAGTGGTGGGAGCGTCGCCGGCGGGCCGGCGTCTCGCCTCGCGTGCAGCGCATGATGCACGAGTCGCACGAGCAGTACCTGGCCGAGCAGCGCGAGGCCGGGGAGAGCGGCGACCCACCCCGCTCGTAGGGAGGGGCGCGCCGAGAGCGGTCGAGCGAGTGCGTCGATCGCCCGAAGCGCCGCAGGGACAGACGCTGCAAGGTGCGGCGCGGCGCGGCGCGGCGCTTGTGGGGCGCCAGTCGACGGTGACAAAGGTGACGGTCGGAGAGGTGACGCTGGAGGTGGGGGCGGGAGCGGTGACGGTGGGAGAGCTGCGGCGGCTCAGGTGACCGCGTGCGCGCCGGCGTCGACGTGCACGATCTCGCCGGTGATCGCGCGGGCGAGGTCGGACAGCAGGAAGACGGTGGCGTCGGCCACCTCGTCGGCCGTGACGTTGCGGCGCAGCGGCGTGTGGGTCTCGAGCAGGTCGAGCATGCCGGCGAAGTCCTTGATGCTGCGTGCGGCGACCGTGTGGATGGGGCCGGCCGAGACGGCGTTCACGCGGATTGCGGCCGGCCCCAGGTCGGCCGCCAGATACCGGACACTCGCCTCGAGCGAGGCCTTGGCCGGTCCCATCACGTTGTAATTGGGCACGACGCGGTGTGAGCCGGCGTACGTCATGGTCACGATGGCGCCGCCCTGCGCCATCAAGCGGCGCGCTTCGCGGGCCGCCGCGATCAGGCTGTACGAGCTCACGTCGTTGGCCACGGCAAAGCCGGCGCGGGTGGTCTCGACGAAGCTGCCTTGCAGGTCCTCGGCCGGCGCGTAGGCGACGCTGTGCACGAGGCCATGGAGCACCGGCAGGCGCTCGGCCACGCCGCGCATGGCGCGGCCCATCCCTGCGTCGCTCGTGACGTCGCAGGCGATCAGCGGCACGTCGGCGTCGAGGGCGGACACGAGCCGCTCGAGGCGCGGCCGGTTGCGCTCGGACTGGTAGGTGAGGGCCAGTCGTCCGCCGTGGGCGATCACGGCGCGCGCCACCGCCCACGCGATGCTTCGCTGGTTGGCGACGCCCATGACCAGCACGTTCTTGTCCGTCAGCAGGTCCGGCATGGGCGTCTTATACACCGTCGGGCGCGCCCGGCGCCAGAAGGCTGGGCCGGCGGCCGCCGGCGGCCGGGCTCAGGGCAGCCGCACCGCCGCGGCCGACGCCCCGGCCGGCAGGGCCGTCACGAGCGCCGGCCGGCCCGCGAGCATGAACGGCGCCGGCGTAGCGGGTGCGGGCGCGGTCGTCGCTGTGGAGTCGGTCGGGACGGAGCGGAACGCGCCGATCGGGTCGAGGTAGGCGATCGCCAGCGAGCCGGCCTGTGGCGCGCCGCCGATGGCCTGGAGCACGAGCGTGAACTGCGCCGGCGCCCGGCCCTTGAGGCGGCGCACCACGACGTACGACTGGCTCGCTCCGCGCAGCGGGCCGACGCGCACGACGGCGACCACGGCGTAGGCGGCCGCCCGCGACGCGACGACCGCCGGCGGGGTCGCTCCCGCGGCGGCGCCGTTCGACTGCGCGGCCGGCGCGAAGGCGCTCTTCTCGGAGCCGGCGCTGCTCGCGCCGCTCGAGCCGCGCCGCGGCAGCACGACGACGGTGCCGATCACGACGGCCACGAGCAGGGCGGCGGCGATCAGCACCGTCGCGAGGCGCCGCCCGCGCCGCCCGCCCGCCCGCGCCGCCGGCCGCAGCCCGAACGCCGCGCGCAGACGCGGCCAGCGCGCGCCGGGCTCGGCCCAGGTCTCGTCGACCGGCGGTATGTAGCTGCGCAGCTCGCGGTCGATCGTCGCAAGGTCGGACTTGAGGTCGGCCAGGCGCTCGCGCAGGCGGGCCGACTGCGACAGGGCGGCCGCGAGCTGAGGGTCGTCCTCGAGGCCGAGGGCGAAGTCGAGCAGCCGGTCGTCGTCGAACGCGGCGCGCTGGTTGTCGTGCAGATCGCTCATGGGTCGGGCACCTCAAGCGCCATATCCCCCGAATCCGGGGAGCTAGTCTCGCGGCGTTGCACGTTCGGACCGGGCGGGCCGGCGGTGTCGGACAGCGCCGTGCGCAGGCGGCTGAGCGCCGTGTGGAGGCGCGACTTGACGGTGCCGGTCGGCACCCCCTGGCACGACGCGATCTCGTCGAGCGAGAGGTCGGCCAGAAAGCGCAGGGCGACCGTCTCGCGAAACTCGGGGGCGAGGTCCTGCAGGGCGTCGCGCAGCCGGCGGTCGCCGCTCGGCGGCTCGGGGGCCGGGGTCGCGTCGGGCGGTGCGGTATCGGTGAGGCGGCGCACGAGCCGCAAGCGGCTGCCGCGCCGCCGCCCGAGGTCGCGCCCTGTGTTGACGATCACCTGGTAGAACCAGCCCAGGAAGGTCTCCTCGCCCGGCAACGTCGCGCGGAACACCTTGACGAACACCTCCTGGACGCCGTCGTCGACGTCGTCGCACATGCCCTGCAGGAAGAGGATCTCCCGGGCGCGTGGCGCGTAGCGGCGGAAGAACTCGGCACGCGCCTCGGGCGTGCCGCGGCGCAGGCGCTCGAGCAGACCCGGGGGAAGGGCTTCGATCCTCGTCCTCCTCGTCCAAGGAGACGCAACGGCTGCCGCGGAAGGTTCGCGGCGCCCCGAACGGCGCCAGTATAGACCCGGGCAGCCTGCGCCGCGCCGGCTAGGAGGCGACGTCCGGGCGCGGCGGCTCGTCGAAGCCGAGCAGGACGACCTCTTCTTCGAGGCGCACGCCGCAGCGCTCGAAGACGCGGCGGCGCACCTCGGCGGCCACACGCCTGATGTCCTCGGCGCCGGCGCCGGCGTGGGCGACGATGAAGTTGGCGTGCTGGCGGCTCACCTCGGCCCGGCCGAGGCGCAGCCCCTTGAGGCCGGCCTCGTCGATCAGCTTGGCGGCGGGCACCTCGCGCGACGGGTTCTTGAAGTAGCTGCCGCAGGACGCGTACTCGAGCGGATGCTTGCCGCGCCGCAGCTCGGCGTCGCGGGCGATCTCGCCGAGCAGGGCGTCGGCGCGGCCGGCCTGCAGCGCGAAGGTCGCCTCGAGGACAACGGCGTCGTGGTCGCCCTTGAGGCCGCTCGTGCGGTAGCCGAGGGCGAGATCGGCCGGCTCGGCCAGGTGCTCGCGGCCGGCGGCCAGCACGCGGACGCGCACCAGGGCGTCGCCCACGGCGCGGCCGTAGGCGCCGGCGTTGCCGACCACGGCGCCGCCGATCGAGCCGGGGATGTTGCCGGCGAACTCGAGGCCGGCGAGGCCGCGCCGGGCGAGGTCGCCGACGATTTCGGGCAGCAGGGCGCCGGCACCGGCCGACAGCAGCTCGCCGTCGAGCCGCGTGTCGTCGTTGCGGGTCAGCACGACGAGGCCCGACACGCCGCGGTCGCTCACCAGCACGTTGGTGGCCTGACCCAGCACCGTGACCGACACGCCGAGCTCGCGGCCGACGACCACGGCGTGGCGCAGGTCCTCGGTGCGCGTGGCCGCGACGAGGTACTCGGCGGGGCCGCCGACCCGGTAGGCGCAGTGCTGGGCGATCGGCACGGCGCGCTGCAGGCCGGGCAGCTCGCGCTCGAGGATCTCGGCGATCCTCGGCGCCGGCTTGTCGGTGTGGCTGTCGTCCACGGCGCCTCCGGCGGTCGGGTCCGGCTCCTGGCCGGCATTATCTCATCGTCGGCCCTACGGTTGACCGGGAGCGTCGCCGTGGGATAAAGTGCGCAAATCCTCTAGGAAAGAAGGACAAAGCCGTGCACGTCTCGACCAGGTGCCAGTACGCGATCAAGGCGCTCGTGCGCCTCGCCCTGTCGTACGGCGGCGCCCCGGTCCAGTCGCGCGACATCGCGGCCTTCGGCGGCATCCCCGCCAAGTACCTGGAGCAGGTGATGCACGACCTGCGGCAGGGTGGCCTCGTCAGCAGCACGCGCGGCAAGAACGGCGGCTACGCGCTGGCCCGGCAACCCCACGCTATCACGTTCGCGCAGGTGCGCGAGCTCGTGGACGGTCCCTTCGAGGCGGTGCGAATGCCGCGCGCCGGCCAGGCCGACGCCCTCGTGGAGCCCGTGTGGCGCGACGTGCGGCAGGCGGTCGACGAGGTCCTGGTCGGCGCGACGATCGGCGCCGCCGCGGAACGCGCGCGGTCGGCGCAGACCTACGCCATATGAGCACCCCTCGAACATCCTGGAGCGACCGATGACCGACTTGAAGGAGACCACACCCGGCTTTGAGACGCTGGCCCTGCACGGCGGCCAGCAAGCCGACCCGACGACCAACGCGCGCGCGGTCCCCATCTACCAGACGACGTCGTATGTGTTCAACGACGCCGATCACGCGGCCGACCTGTTCGGGCTGCGCCAGTCCGGCAACATCTACACGCGCATCATGAACCCGACGAACGACGTCTTCGAGCAGCGGGTCGCCGCGCTCGAAGGCGGCGTCGGCGCCCTCGCCTTCGCGTCGGGCTCAGCGGCGGTGACCTTCGCCATCCTGAACATCGCCGGCGCCGGCGACCACGTGGTGAGCGCCAACAGCCTCTACGGCGGCACGTACAACCTGTTCGTCCACACGCTGCCGCGGTTCGGGCTCGACGTCGAGCTCGTCGACCCGGCCGACCCCGAAAACTTCCGCCGCGCGATCCGCCCGACCACCAAGCTGCTGTACGCCGAGACCGTGGGCAATCCCAAGCTCGACACGCTCGACATCGACGCCGTCGCGGCCATCGCCCACGAAGCCGGTATCCCGCTCGTGGTCGACAACACGATGCCGACGCCGTACCTCATCCGGCCGCTCGACCACGGCGCCGACATCGTGGTCCACTCGGCCACCAAGTTCATCGGCGGGCACGGCACGTCGATCGGCGGCGTCGTCGTCGACGGCGGTCGCTTCGACTGGTCCCAGAACGACAGGTTCCCGGGCCTGGTCGAGCCCGACGCGAGCTATCACGGCCTGAAGTTCCACGAGGCGCTCGGAGCGGTCGCCTACATCGTCAAGCTGCGCGTCAGCCTGCTGCGCGACATCGGCGCCGCCCTGTCACCGTTCAACGCCTTCCTGTTCCTGCAGGGCCTCGAGACGCTGCCGCTGCGCATGGAGCGTCACAGCGCCAACGCCCTCGCCGTCGCGCGGCACCTCGAGGGCCATCAGCAGGTCACGTGGGTGGCCTATCCGGGCCTGCCGTCGCACCGCTCGCACGACGTCGCCCGCCGACTCCACCACCGCGGCCTCTACGGCGCCATCGTGGGCTTCGGCATCAAGGGCGGCCGCGAGGCCGGCCGGCACTTCGTCGAGAGCACCGAGCTGTTCTCGCACCTGGCCAACATCGGCGACGCCAAGTCGCTCGTCATCCACCCGGCCACGACGACCCATTCGCAGCTCGGGCCCGACGAGCTGCTCGCCACCGGCGTGTCCGACGATTTCGTGCGCCTCTCGGTGGGCATCGAGTCGCTCGACGACATCATCGCGGACATCGACCAGGCTCTCGCCAGGGCCTGACGGGGGTCGAGGCGGCGGGGCGCCCTTGGCGCCCCGCCGCCTCGACCGCATAGAATCCAGGTCATGACGAAGCCCGGCAGCGATACTTCGGCGGCCAGCCGCAGCGGCACGTCGCAGATCGGCGACGTGCCGATCGTCGCCGACCCGCGGGCCGGCTCGGCCGGCCTCGTCGAGACGCGCCTCGTGACGCTCGCCGCGCCGCCGCAGCGGCTCACCCTCGAGGGCGGTCAGACGCTCGGCCCCGTGACGGTCGCCTACGAGACCTACGGCACGCTCTCGGAGCGGCGCGACAACGCCGTCCTCGTGCTGCATGCGCTGTCGGGCGACGCCCACGTCGCCGGCCGCCACGTCGGCGACGACAAGCGCCTGGGCTGGTGGGACATGCTGATCGGGCCCGGCAAGGCACTCGACACCGAGCGCTACTTCGTGATCTGCGCCAACGTGCTCGGTGGCTGCGGCGGCACGACCGGACCGGGCAGCACGAACCCGGCCACCGGCGAGCCCTGGGGCACCGACTTTCCCATCGTCACGATCGCCGACATGGTCGACGTGCAGATGCTGCTGCTCGACGAGCTCGGCATACCCCGGCTGCTCGCCGCGATCGGCGGCTCGATGGGCGGCATGCAGGCGCTCCAGCTCGCCGTCGCCTACCCCGAGCGCGTCCACGCGGTGATCGCGGTGGCCACGGCCGCCCAGCAGTCGCCCCAGGCGATCGCCTTCAACGAGGTCGGCCGCCAGGCCATCATGGCCGACCCGAACTGGCGCGGCGGCCACTATTACGGCCGTCGCCTGCCGCGCCGCGGCCTGTCGGTCGCGCGCATGATCGGCCACATCACCTACCTGTCCGACGCGGCCATGCGCGAGAAGTTCGGCCGCCGCCTGCAGGAGCTCCCCGACTACTCCTTCACGTTCTCGGCCGACTTCGAGGTCGAAAGCTACCTGCACTACCAGGGCATGGCCTTCACCGACCGCTTCGACGCCAACAGCTACCTCTATATCACGCGCGCGATCGACTACTTCGACCTCACCCGCGGCAAAGCGAGCCTGGCCGACGCGCTGCGCCACACGGCGGCGCGCTTCCTCGTCATGTCGTTCTCGAGCGACGGGCTGCACCCGCCCTACCAGCTCAAGGAGATCGTGAGCGCCCTGCGCGCGACCCACAAGCACGTGAGCTACTTCGAGGTGCGGTCCGACTTCGGCCACGACTCGTTCCTGCTCGAGCGTGTCAAGATGGAGGGCGTGATCGGCAACTTCCTGGCGAGCAGCGCGCAGTCGTTCCGGCCCCAGGCCGAGGAGGGCTAGGCCGTGGAGACCGAGCGCGCGACGACGATCCTCGACCGCTACGACTACCGTCTGATCGAGCAGATGGTGCCCGGCGGCGCCACCGTGCTCGACCTGGGCTGCGGCGACGGCGAGCTGCTCGCCGCGCTCGTGCGCGACAAGCACGTCCGCGGCAGCGGCGTCGAGATCGACCCGGCGGCCGTCGAGGCCTGCGTCGGGCGCGGCCTGTCGGTGTTCCACGGCGACCTCGACGAGGGTCTCGCCGACTACCTCGACGGCTCGATCGACGTGGTCATCCTGAGCTTCAGCCTGCAGCAGCTCCGCCGACCGCGCATGCTCGTGCGCGAGATGGCGCGGGTCGGCCGCCTCGCCATCGTGAGCTTCCCCAACTTCGCGCACTGGTCGGTGCGCGGTCAGCTCTTCGCGGCGGGCCGCATGCCGGTGTCCAAGGAGCTGCCCTACCGCTGGTACGAGACGCCGAACATCCATCTGTGCACGGTCAGCGACTTTCGCGAGCTGTGTCGCCTCGAGGGCCTGCAGATCATCCGCGAGGCGTATCTGGACCGTTTCGACCGCCCGGCGCGGTCGCTGCGGCGGCCCAACCTCACGGCGCGCATCGCCGTCTTCGCGATCGCCCGGCCGGGGCCGGCGCCGGCCGGCTGAGGCTCGCCGCCGTCACCCGTCGAGCCTGCCCGGCGTCAACGGGCAGGGTGGGTTTCAATCGGCTGAGTCTCTGCGTACACTATCCGGGTGGCGCACGAGATAGGAATGGCCGGACGCACAGGTGCGCCGCCCCGGCCGAGCGCAACCGTGGCCCTCACTCCGTCGGCATGCGGGCACGCTCCACAAAACAGGAGGAACAGGTGCCTCAAGGTACAGTCAAGTGGTTTTCGACGCAGAAGGGCTACGGGTTCATCACACAGGACGAAGGCGGCGACATCTTCGTGCACGTGACCGGTCTCGCTCCCGGCACCACGGGACTCGACGAGAACCAGCGTGTCGAGTTCGAGATCACCGAAGGCCGCAAGGGCCCGCAGGCGACCGAGGTCAAGCCGGCGTCGTAAGGCGCACGCGGTCTCGATCGACGATCGAGCCGACGGGGCCGGCCGCCCGCGGGCGACCGGCCCCGTCGGCGTTCCCGCCCCGGTCTCCGCTGGCGGCAGGCGCGGCGCCGGCGGCGGGACGGGGGCTTCGCTGAACACGACAAGGAGGGCATGACGATGGTCGACCACGTCGCCTGGCTCGGGCACGACTCGTTCCGCCTGACCGGCTCGAAGACGGTGTACATCGACCCGTGGAAGATCGCGGCGGGGGCTCCTCCAGCCGACCTCATCCTCGTCACGCACGAGCATTTCGACCACTTCGACAAGGGCGACGTCGAGCGCCTGTGGCAGGCCGCGACGGTACTGGTCGGACCGGCCGAGGTCACGCGTCAGGTCGAGGGCGACACCCGGACCGTGGCGCCGGGCGAGTCGGTCACGGTCGCCGGGGTCACCGTGCATGCGGTGCCCGCCTACAACCTCGACAAGTTCCGCGAGCCGGGCGTGCCGTTCCACCCCCGGCGCGACGGCAAGGTCGGGTACGTGATCGAGCTCGACGGCACGACCTACTACCACGCCGGCGACACCGACGCGATCGACGAGATGGCCGAGATCGACGTCGACGTGGCGATGATCCCGGTGAGCGGCACCTACGTGATGACCGCAGACGAGGCGGCCGGCGCCTGCGAGAAGCTGAGCGCACGGGTCGTCGTGCCCATGCACTACGACACGATCGTCGGTTCGGTCGCCGACGCGCAACGCCTGGCCGAGCGCTGCCGCCTGCCGGTCGAGATCCTGCCGAAGAGCGCCTAGCTCAGTCTTCGTCGATCAGGATGGCCTCTTCGGGGCAGGCCTCCTGGGCGCGGCGCACGCACTCCCACAGGGTGGGGTGCGGCTCCGGCTCGAGCACGTCGGCCAGGCCGTCGGACTCGCGGATGACGAACACCTCGGGGCAGACCGCCTCGCAGGCGGCCACGCCGGTGCAGCGCTCGTAGTCGATGCTGACGCGCATGCCCATGACCACAGTCTATGTCAGCGGTAACGCCGTGTGCGCCGGGCGATCGACGGAGCAACGCCGAGCGGCCGGCGATAGACGCGGCCGCGCCCTGGGTACGAAGGTGGCAGCAGGCCGCCTCGCCGGGGCGGTCCCCGGCCGTGATCGGAGGGTACGATGGTGAGAGAGGGCGACAGGGCGCCGGCCGTCACCGGCACCGCCTACGACGGACGCAGCTTCGACCTGGGAGCTCCGGGAGCGCGCACCGTCCTCTACTTCTACCCCAAGGCCAGCACCGGGGGCTGAACGACCGAAGCCGTTGAGTTCAACGGCCTGCTCGAGGAGTTCGCGGCCATGGGCGTGCAGGTGATCGGGGCGAGCGTCGACAAGCCGGGTGCGAACCAGAGCTTCGCCACCAGGTACGACCTGCGGTTCCCCCTCCTGTGCGACCCCGAGCGAACGCTGATCCTGGCCTTCGGGGTCGACAAGCCCGACAAGCCGTCGGCCCGCCGCACGACGTTCCTGCTCGAGCCCGACGGCACGGTCCGCAGGGTGTTCGAGAACGTCTCCGCCGCGGGGCACGCCGCCGCGGTGCTGGCGGTCGCCGGAGAGGTCTGGGGAGGCTGAGGGGCGGCGGGCGGGCGGCGGCGCAGCCGCCGCCCGCCCGCCGCCGCCCGAGCGAAAGGACTGCAGCGATGCGACGTGAGCACGATGCGCTGGGCGAGCGGGACGTCCCCGACGAGGCGCTGTACGGCATCCAGACCCAGCGCGCGATCGAGAACTTCCCGGTCTCGGGGCTGCCGCCGCGCGCCGAGCTGGTCGAGGCCATCGTCCTCGTCAAGAAGGCGGCGGCGCTCGTGAATCGCGAGCTCGGGCTGCTGCCGGCCGACCGCTCCGAGGCGATCGTGCGCGCCGCCGACGAAGTGCTCGGCGGCGCATGGCGCGAGCAGTTCCGTGTCGACCCGTTCCAGGCGGGCGCCGGCACGTCGCACAACATGAACGCCAACGAGGTGCTCGCCAACCGCGCCAACGAGCTGCTCGGCGGCGGGCCGCGGGGCGCGTACTCGCCCGTGCACCCCAACGACGACGTGAACCGGGGGCAGTCGTCGAACGACGCGATCCCGACGGCCATCCGCCTCGCGCTCCAACAGCCGGGCCAGCGCCTGGCCGCGGCGCTGCTCGAGCTGCAGGAAGCGCTGCGCGACAGGGGCGTCGCGTTCGACCACGTGCTGAAGAGCGCCCGCACGCACCTGCAGGACGCCGTGCCGATCCGCCTTGGGCAGGAGTTCGCCGCCTACGCCCTCACGGTGGGCAAAGGGCGCGAGCGCCTGCTCGACGCCCTGGAGCAGACCCGCGCCCTGCACATCGGCGGTACCGCCGCCGGCACGGGCCTCAACACCGACGAGCGCTACGCCGGCCTGATGGTGGCGACCCTTGCCCGGCTGACCGGCCTGCCGCTGCGCCCGGCGCCCGACCTGGTGCAGGCCACCCAGAGCCTCGACGACTTCGTCGCTCTGTCGAGCGCGCTACGCGGCGCAGCGCTCAGCCTGATCCAGATCGCCAACGACCTGCGCCTGCTTTCGAGCGGGCCGCGCACCGGTCTGGCCGAGATCGCGCTGCCGGCGGTGCAGCCGGGCTCCTCGATCATGCCCGGCAAGGTGAACCCGGTGATGGCCGAGATGCTCGACATGGTCTGCTTTCACGTGGTCGGCGCCGACGCCGCAGTGGCGCTCGCCGCCCAGGCCGGCCAGCTCGAGATCAACGTCATGACGCCGCTTGTCGCCTTTGAGCTGCTCTTCTCGCTGCAGGTGCTGGCCGCCGCGGTCGAGGTCTTCAGCGCGCGCTGCGTGCGCGGCATCGCGGCCGACGAGGAGAGCTGCCGGCGCTGGGGCGAGCGCAGCCTGGGCCTGGCGACCGCCCTGAACCCTGTCATCGGCTACGAGGCGGCGGCCGAGGTGGCCAAGGAGGCGCATCGCAGCGGCGCTTCGGTGCCCGAGGTGGTGCTGGCCAGGGGCATCATGACGGCCGCCGAGCTCGCCGAGCGCCTCGACCCCGCCGCTCTCACGCGGCCGCGCCCGGCCCCCGCGGGTGGCGACCAGCCGGCGTCGTAAGCGCGCGGCCGCCCGCGAGCAGGAGATGGGACTTTGTGGGGGACGGGCTACTTGCGCCGGGTGCGGGTGAACGACCACCAGAGGCGCAGCGCCAGCGCGCCGGCGATCACGGCAAAGACGATGCGCACGGCGATCATGACTTAGAAGAGCGACTCGCCCGAGTCGGGCGCGGCGCCCGGATCGGGCTCGCCGTCGGGCTCCTGCTCGGCGATGGGATCGGGCTCGCCGGCAGGCTGCGGCTGGCCAGTGGGCTCCGGCTCGCCCGGCTCGAGCTCGCTGTCAGGATATGACTCGGCAGTGGGCTCCGGCTCGCCCGGCTCGGGCTCGGCGTCGGGCTGCGGCTCGGCGGCGGTCGCAGCCTCGGCGGTCGCTTCGTCGAGCGCGGGCGCCAGATACGTGTAGCCGGCCAGCATGTTGCACCAGGCCGACCAGCGCGCGCCGTCGGACGTGCGCGCGGCGATCTCGTCGACGGCCGCCAGGCGGGCGGTCATGTCGTCGCAGAAGTGCACGATGACGGCCTCGCGGGTGGCCGGACTGACCGGGCTGCCCTTTTCGCGTTCGCCGTGGTGCGAGATGACGATGTGGCGGAGCTGGGTGGCGAGCTCGCCGGGAAAGCCGGGGATCTGCTCGGCCAGGCCGCGCACGATGTCGTGGCCGATCACGATCTCGCCGTGCAGCCGGCCGACGTCGGTGAAGCCGGGGGCCATGGGGTCGGCCGAATACGAGCTCACCTTGCCGATGTCGTGGAGCAGGGCGCCGGTCACGGTGAGGTCGCGGTTGACGGTCGGGAAGCGCTCGGCCACCGCGGCGGCCACCTCGGCGACGATGAGCGAGTGCTCGAGCAGGCCGTGGCGGTAGGCGTGGTGGTTGCGCACTGCCGCCGGCACGACCGTGAAGGTGGCGCCGGGTTCGCGCGTAGGGTCGAGCGCGCGGCTGAGCAGGGCGTGCAGCGACGGGCTACGCACCGAGGCGACGAGCGCGCGCAGCCGGCCGACGAGCTCGTCGAGCGGCACCGGCGAGACCGGCACCAGCGTGCCCAGGTCGTATTCGCCGGGTTCGAGGATGCGCAGCCGTTTGACCTGGAACTGCTCGCCGTACTTGTCGTGCACCGAGTAGGTGCCGCTCACCTTGACGACGTCGCCGCTGCGCAGCTCGGCGACCACGCGGTCGTCGGCGTCGAAGTGGATGGCCTTGACCTCACCCGAGGCGTCGCGCAGCTTGCTGCGCAGGAACGAACGGCCGTTGCGGTCGGTCGCGGGCTCGACGTCGATCGCGACGAAGTAGCTCGTGACCTCGCGCCCCTGGGGCAGGTCGGCGATGAGGATCTTCTCGGTGGGCTGGTCGGCCGCCACGTCGGTCATAAGGTCTCCTTGGTCGGGCCTAGCGTAGCAGACGTGGGCGACGGCACGCCGACCGCGTCCCGCGCCGCCACGCCACGACCCGCCAGCAGCAGGGCGATCAGCATGGCGCCGCCCAGGCCCGCCACGACGATGAAGGGCAGGTCGTAGGAGACTCGCACGAGGGCGCCGCCGGCGAGGGCGGCGCAGGCCTGGGGCACGCCCATGCTGGCGTCGAAGACGGCGTAGCCCCACACCGGCGGTACGGTGCCGAACGAGTGGCTCACGATGCCGGCCGTCACGAAACGGAACGAGTCGAAGGCGCCGTAGAAGAACACGGCGAGCGCCCAGCCGGGCGGCCCCCAGCCGGCGAGCACCAGGACGGCGCCCGCCGTGAGGCAGGCGATGGTGATGCCGATGCCCTGGCGGTGGCCGCGCACGTCGGTGGCGCGCCCCGCGACGAAGGTCACGATGCTGCCGCCGACGGCGCCCACGGCGGCGAGCATGCCGAGCGCGGTGTAGCCCAGGTGGTGGACCTGGGCGAAGTAGGGCTGCACGAACGGCCAGGCGAGGTACACGGTGAAGAAGCCGCAGCCGAAGAACGCGAGGTTGCGCCGGAACACGCGGTTCTCGAGCAGGTCGGCGACCTTCCAGGGCCGGCCGGCCGCGTGGTAGGGAAGGTCGGCGATCAGCGACACGACGATCGACGAGGCGACGTAGAGCGCCGCGGCCAGCAGCAGCACGGGGCGCATGCCGTAACGCCCCGCGAGCCAGCCGCCGACGAGGGGCCCGAGCGCCATGCCCATGGGGAAGCTCGCGAAGATGTACGCCATGTTGCGCGCCATGCGCTCCGGTCCCGACTTGAGCATGATGTAGACCTTGAGCGCGGGGTTGTTGGCGTAGTAGAGGCCGGTGATCACGTAGCCGGGCACGAGCCAGGGCCAGCTCGGGGCGAGCGCGAAGCAGAGCGCCGCCGGCACTGTCAGCCACCAGACGGAGACGATCACGACCTTGAGACGCAGGTGGTCGGTCGCCCAGGCGCCGGGCAGGTACCCGAGCGCCATCATGGCGAGCTGCAGGGCGACGAGCGCGCCGATCATGAAGCGCGGCGCGCCGAGGTTCCTGATCGCATAGACGTTGAGGAGCTGGTAGTAGAGCCCCAGGCCGAGCGCGAACAGCAGGCTCGACAGAAAGCAGAGCCACAGGTCGCGGCCGAAGGCCGGCTGCGGGTCGGAGGGTGGGTCTGGGCGGGGCGCGGACATGAGCGCCGTCAAGTCTAGCAGCGCCGGGCCTGGGCCCGCCTCCCGGCGGGCGCCGAGATGAGACGGGGGGCGGGGAGCATGCGCTCCCCGCCCCCCGGGCGGCTCGACGAAAGACGGCCGCTCGCGATGCGTTCTCGGGCTGCGCGCAGCCCTAGGAGACGGCCGCCTTCCGTCTCGCTACCTCGGAATCAGTCATCGGCCACCTCCTGTCGTCGCCTGCGGGGACCGCGCGCCGGTCGGCCGTGGTGCACCGGCCGGGCGCACTTGAGAGTATAGCCCGAACCGTCGCGGTCGGCGTCGACCGCCGGCGATGCGTTCCAGTCGCCGGTCGTCGGATAGGATGGCACGGCGCCGGGAAGAACGCCGGCAGCGGACGCCATCGCCGGCCGTCCGCGGCAGCGACCAGTGGGGCGCGACCGGGCGTCGCGCAAGACGAAAGGACGACCAGTGGCCGATCTCACGCTCGGAGGCATGGCTCTGAGAGACGGGGTGCTGTTGCTCAGCCCCGACAACTGGGCGGCCGCCGTGCGGCTGCCCGACGGCAGCGTCGACGTGCGCTCCGGAGTGAGAAGCCGGCTGCCCGGTCAGGGTGCGCTCGACCGGGTCCCGGTGCTGCGCGGCATCGGCCGGCTCGCCGAGATGACGATCACGCTGCCGGCCATGCGCCGCGAGCTCGGCCGGCCGGTGCTGCCGCAAGAGGAGCCGGCCGTGCTGTGGGCCGCGGTGGCGAGCGCGACGGCGACGCTGCTCCTGCGCCGGCTGCTCAAGCGGGCGCCGGTCGCCCGCGAGCTCGTGATCTCAGCGCTGTCTGTCGCCCCGGCGCTCATCGCCGTGCGTGCCACGGATCTGTCGCGCTTTCACGGCGCCGAGCACAAGAGCGTGGCGGCCTACGAGACCGGCGGCAGCGCCGAGGAGGCCGCCCGCGAGCACGACCGCTGCGGCACGAACCTGATCGGTCCGCTGCTGCTGACCAACATGGCCGGCGGCCTCGTGCTGCACGCCACGGGCTCCGACGAGCGGGCGCTGCCCAGCCTGCTGGTCGGTCTCGCGTCGCTCGGCTCGGCCTTCGAGATCTTCTCGTGGATGACGCGCCACCGCGGCAACCGGGCGGCCGACCTGCTGCGCGCGCCCGGCCTGGCCCTGCAGCGCGTGCTCACGACGCGCGAGCCCGATCCCGCCCAGCTCGAGGTGGCCCAGTCGGCCCTGAGCGAGCTGCTGCGCCGCGAGGGCGCCGGCCCGCAGCCCGCCTGATCCGATGGAGCGGCGAAGACTCGTGCGGCCGTCGCCGGCCGCCTCGTTTCGTCTGTGCGAGCGGCGGGACGCCGACGATCGCGCGGCCGTGCGCCGCACGGCGCGTCACCGCCCGAGTCTCTAGCCGCCCGCCTCGCGAGCGCGCTCGTCGAGCCGGGCCCTGCGGCGCTCTTCGGCCGCGGACCGGCGGCGCCGATCGTCGTCGGTCTCGACGAGCAGATGGGGGACTGCCGCCGGCCGGCGCTCGTCGTCGAGCGCGACGAAGACGAGGTACGCCGAGTTGGTGTGCAGCCAGGTGCCGCTGTCTAAGTCTTCGGCCTCGACCCGCACGCCGATCTCCATCGACGTGCGGCCGGCCCAGTTGACCGTCGCCTTGCAGACGACCAGGTTGCCGATCTGCACGGGGTAGTGGAACGACATGCGGTCGATCGCCGCCGTCACGACACGGCGCCGGGCGAAGCGGTAGGCGCAGGTGCCGGCCGCTTCGTCGATGAGCTTGAGGATGACGCCGCCGTGGATCACGCCGAAGAAGTTGGCGTCGGCGGGCTGCATGAGCGCCGATAGCTCGACCGCCGTGTCGGCGGCGCGGACGCTCGGCTCCGAGGGGAGCGGCGGCTGTGCGCCGGGGTCAGACGTCGAAGGTGCCCGGCAGGCGCCGGCGGCGGCGGTCGCGGGTCTCGCGACCGCCGCCGCCGGAGTTGTCCTTGCGGCGGTCGCCCTTGCGACGGTCCATGATCACGGTGATGTTCGGGTTGTCCTTGTACCGCTCGACGAGTCGGGCGAAGACCTCTTCGCCGAGCTCGGGCGGGACGACTGAGTAGATCACCCGCGGCCTCCTTCAGGCACCGCCAATCTACCAGAAAGCGGACGTGGTCGTCATCGACTCGGGGAGGGCGGGAGCGTGGTCGTCACCGACCCCCAGAAGGGGGACGGGCCCGGGAACTGCATGCCGTCCTGGTGAGGCGGCTTGCAGAACCCGGGCCCGTCGTGAAGGGGGTAGTCCCTGTATCGGCAGGCTCCCCCGCGAGCTTTAGCTCGCCGCCGCCGCATGCTCGGCGCCGCCCGGGCAGACCTATCGAGACGCCGTCGATGTGCCGACAACGATGGCGTCGCCCGCGAAGGAAACGCCGAGGCCGAGAGGATATGCCCCAGGACCAGCATCACGGCGACGCCGCCGGTGCGGCGTCCGCGATCGCCCGCATGATCGACGCCGCCTCGGCTTTCGGCGCAGCGCCCACGGTCATGCCCGATCCCCCTCCGACTGCCACGCCCGACCCTGCGCCGCCGGCCGCCAACGTCGATCCGGCGCCGCCGGCCGCCAACGTCAACGCCGACCTCACGCCGCCGACCGTCACGCCCGACCCCGCGCCGCCGACCGTCACCGCCGGCGAGGCGCCGGCGCGGCCGGAGCGGCGTCGCACGGCCGCGGCGAGCACGTCGGGCGCCGAGATGGCCCTGGCCGCCGCCCTGGCGTCGCGCGACGTCCTGGGAGCCTTCGTCGCCGAGGCGGGCCGCCTGCTCGACCTCTGCCTGCTCGACCTCTGGGTGTTCGACCGCGAGCGCGAGGTCGTGCGCTACGAGGCTGCCTGGCGCCACGACGGCGCGAGCGCCGCGGAGCTCGCCGCGGTCGGCACCGTCGTGCCGCTGGCGGCGCGTCCCGACCTGGCGCTGCTGCTCGAGCGCCGGGCGCCGCTCGAGCGCCACGTCGACGACCCCGACCTGCCGGCCGAGGCCCGGGCACTCATGGAGCGCCGCGGGTATCGCAGCTCCTTCGACCTGCCGCTGTTCGAGGACGGTGAGGTGGTCGGCGTGCTCGGCCTCGTCGAGCGCCGTGCCGTGCGCCGGTTCGACGACGAGGAGCAGGCCCTGCTCGACATGGTCTGTCGCCTGGCCGAGGTCGGCGTGTGGACGGTGCGTTCGCGCCGCGACCGCGACGACCACGCCGGCCTGCTGCAGCGCCTCGTCGACTCGAGTCATGCGCTCGCCGCCACCTTCGACCAGCGCCAGGTCGTGGAGCGCTTGCGGCGCGCCGCGAGCGAGCTCCTGCCCGGCATCGAGCACGACGTCGGCGTCTGGCTGCGCGGCGACGACGACACGTTCGCCCGCCTCGACGACGATCGCGACGACGCCGAGGCCGGGCGCGGCGGTGCCGGCGCCGGCGAGCCCGCGCCCGACAAGCTCGTCCTGCGCGCGGTCGAGCGCCACCGGCCCGCCCAGGCGCGCACGTCGGGCGAGCCCACCCGCCTGATCGTGCCGCTCGTCGTGCCGAGCCGCACGGTCGGTTACCTCGACATCACCGGCCGCCCCCTGCGGCGCTTCTCGTCGGCCGAGACGGCGGTGCTGCAGGCCCTCGGCGACCTTGCGGCGGTGGCCTTCGAGCACCGCCGCCTGGAGCGCGCCTACGACCGGCAGGCGGCCGTCGACCCGGTCACCGGCTTCTTCAGCCGCTGGTACTTCTACGACCACCTCTATTCAGAGACGGCCCGCGCCGGGCGCTACAAGCAGCCGCTGTCGGTGGTCCTCGTCGGCGTCGACGGCTTCGAGCGCCTGGTGATCGGCCGCGGCCGGCCGGTCGGCGACGCGGTGCTCAAGGCGATCGCTCGCCTGCTCCTCGCCGGCCTGCGCCGCAAGGTCGACGTGGCCTGCGTGCACGGCGCCGGCGAGTTCGCCCTGCTGCTGCCGAGCACGCCGCCGTCGCGGTCCGGCGCGGCGCTCGTCGCGCGCCGGCTGCGCGAGGCGATCGCCGGGGTAGAGCTGCGTGACGAAGACCACGGGCTGCTCGGCTCGTTCACGCTCAGCGTGGGAGTCGCCGGATATCCGCGTCACGCCGAAGACGCCGACGAGCTCGGCGGCTACGCGGTCGAGGCCCTCGCCAAGGCGCGGGCCCTCGGCGGCGACCGCGTGCAGGTCTACGGCGAGGCATCGGACGGCGCCGACGACGGTCGGTCCGCTACGCCGTCAGACGAGCCCGCCGACGCGCTGAGCGGCATCATCCTGCCGCCCGACTGGGACGACGCGCCCGACGAAGACCGCTGACGCGCGGCCGCCGCTCCGCGCGACCACCGTCCCGCGCGACCGCCGTCCCGCGCGACGGTCGCGCCGCCGCCGCCGTTGCCGCAGCAGCGGGCCGCGGCTCTCCGCCGTCGACCGGAACGTGAGTCGGCGACCAACCGCTTGACGTTCGCCTGACACTGACCCGGAGCTCCCCTGACGGAGCCGGCCCATGCTGCATGGGTCGCAGCACGCGAAGGGAGGGGTCATGACGTCGACCAGCGCGACGGCGCTCCGTCTTGGGGGCCTGGCCGGTGGGGTTGATACCATGAAGGTGCAGGCCTGTCCCGGCTCAGGGAGGCGGACGACGGCTACCGTCCTCATCGTCGAAGACGAGTTCAACATCGGCCGGCTCGTGCGGACCTACCTCGAGCGCGACGGCTACGCGGTCGTGTGGGTGTGCAGCGGCGAAGAGGCGCTGGTCGAGCTCGGCCGCCACGCCATCGACCTCATCGTGCTCGACGTCGGGCTGCCCGGCATCGACGGCTTCGAGGTCTGCCGCCGGGTACGCGCCCTGTCGAGCGTGGCCGTCATCATGCTGACGGCGCGCGACGAGGAGGCCGACCGCGTCGTGGGCCTCGAGCTCGGCGCCGACGACTACGTGCCCAAGCCCTTCAGCCCGCGCGAGCTGGTGGCCCGCGTCAAGGCGGTGCTGCGCCGTTCGCTGCCGTCACGACCGGCGGAGGCCCCGGAGTCGTCGTGCGGCGCCGTGCGACTGCGGCGCGACGCGCGCGAGGCCACGAACGGCGGTCTGGCGCTCGATCTCACGAGGAAGGAGTTCGATCTGCTGGCCTGCTTCCTCGAGAACGCCGGCCTGGCGCTCACCCGCGAGCGGCTGCTCGAAGAGGTCTGGGGTCTCGAGTTCCCGGGCGGCACTCGCACGGTCGATCAGCACGTTGCCCAGCTCCGTGCCAAGCTCGACGGGGCGCTCACGATCGAGACCCTGCGCGGTGTCGGCTACAAGCTGGTGAAGCCATGAGCGTCGGTGGCCCGGGGACGGGCGCCGCCGCCGCGTCTCGCGACGCGATCACCGTCGATCGCCACATCCTGCGCACCGCGTCCGCCCTGGTGCTCGCGCCCTGCGTCCTGTTCGCCGCCGCGCTCGTCCTGCTGCTCGTCACGCGCGGGCAGGGCGCCGGCCTCGGCTACGAGTCACGGCTGAAGACGCTCGCGATCGTCCTTGGCCTGCTCGTGCCGCTTGGCGTCATCGCCGCGCTCGTGCTGGTCCTGCGCGAGCGGCCGGGCGAGACGCGGGCGAAGGCGCAGGCTGCTCCGGCGGCCGCAGGCAGTCGGCTCTCGCCGGTGCGGGCGACCTCGGTGGCGACCCGCGCTTTCGTCGTCATCCTGATCGTCGTGCTGATCCCGTCGTTCTGCCTCGCGGCGTTCGGCGTCTGGGCGTACGTCAAAAGCTGGGATCGCGCCTATGCGCTGTACGAGGGCCAGGCCACGTACCATGCGAGCCTCGTGCGCGACGAGATCACCGGCCTGTCGCGGTCACCGGCACGGTTCCCGGCCTCCGAGCGCGCGCTGCTGTCGACGGCGATCGTCGAGCAGGCCGCCCGGTACGATCAGCAGAACGGAGCGGTGGCGATCAGCCTCGGCCAGATCCGTGCCGGCCGCTTGCTGGCTCCGGTCATCGTGCGCGCGCTGCAGCACCGAGGCTACGCCTTGGCGACGGTTCAGACGCCCGACCAGACGCTCGTCTCGCGGCCCGACCGGGCCGACATCGTCGCCTGGGTCGGTCCGGGCGGCGGCGTGTACGTGTACGCCCCGGGCTGGAACGGGCCGCTTCCCCGCTTTGCCCCCTACGCGCCGGCCGGCCGGCTCGTGCGGATCGGCCTGATCGGCATGGCGCTGACCGCGGTGCTTGGGTTCCTGGGTTCGTGGATCCTCTCGCGCAGCGTGGTGCGACCGGTGCGCAGGCTCGCCGAGGCGAGCGGCCGGCTGGCCGACGGCGAAGCAGGCGTCACCGTCGCACCGGCCGGCCCTCGCGAGCTGCGCGATCTCGCCCTGGCCTTCAACGAGATGAACGCCAGGATGACGAAGGCGCAGGAGGCCGAGCAGTCGTTCCTGCTGTCGGTCAGCCACGAGCTCAAGACGCCGCTCACGTCGATCCGCGGCTACGCCGAGGCGCTCGACGACGGCGCCCTGCCGCCCTGCGACGCGGCCGCTGTGATCGAAAACGAGTCGGCCCGGCTGGAGCGCCTCGTGGGCGACCTGCTCGATTCGGCCCGCATGCGCAAGAGCGCCTTCGCCGTGCGCAGCGAGCGCGTCGACCTGGCCGAGGTGGCTCGCGAGGTCGCGCGCCGGTACGAAGGACCGGCGCGCGACGCCGGCCTGGCGCTCAACCTCGAGCTCGCGCCCGACAGCCTCGCCGTGGCCGATCACGACCGCGTCCTGCAGGTCGTGTCGAACCTGGTCGAGAACGCCGTGCGCTGCACGCCCGCTCCCGGCACGGTGAGGGTGGTCACGGCCGCCGGGCTCGTCTCGGTCGCCGACAGCGGCCGTGGCCTGACGAGCGACGACCTCTCGCGGGCCTTTGAGCGCTTCTACCTCTACAGCCGCTACGGTCACGACCGCCCCATCGGGACGGGCCTCGGCCTGTCCATCGTCAAGGAGCTGACCGAGGCCATGGGCGGCAGCGTGCGCGTCACGAGCGCTGTCGGGGTCGGCACCGCCTTCTTCGTCGAGCTGCCCGCCGCAGCTCACGAGACGAGCGCGCCGCCGCTCGAGCTGCCGCCGGGGCCCAGCGAGGGCCCGGACGAGGAAGCGACGAAGGCCGGCGTGGCCGGTGCGTCGTCCCTCGAAGAGGCATCCGAAGAGGCCACGGCCTCCCGAGGCGATGGACGGTGAGCGGCCGTACCACACGGTCTATCGGGCCCGCGTCATGCGTCGCCGGCGCCGGCTTCTGGCGCTCCTGGCGGCCGTCGGTGTGGGCGCGATCGTCCTCGTGGTCACGCAGCGGGGGGCGGGCGGCGGCCGCGTCGTCTACGACCGGGCCGCCGTCGTCGCCTACGCCGACCGCTGGGCGATGAGCGGCAATCCGGCGTACTGGCGCTCCCCCGATCACGACTGCGCCGACTTCGTGTCGCAGTGCGTCGCGGCCGGTGGCCTGCGACCGATCGACGGACCGGACGGCGTGTGGCAGTCGGCCGGCACCGCCACGCCGAGCATCGGCTGGGTCAACTGCGACGCGCAGTACGAGGTCTGGAGCCACGCCACCGCCGATCACACGGCGTACGTCGTCGGGGCGAGCGGGCAGATGCCGGCCGGCTGGGCGGCCGGCGACGTCGTCTATCTGGGGAACGTCGTAGGCGGCGAACGCGTGTGGCAGCACGTCATCATCTGCGTCGGCAGGCGGCACGGCCGCTGGATCTACGACAGCCACACCGTGGCGCACCGCGACAAGACACTCGCGACATGGTACCCGGCGCACTTCTCGCTGATCCGCTACTGCCACATCGCCGACGCGGTCGTGTACCACTGAACGCATACGACCCCCGTTCGACGGAGCACCCACCGGGTTCGGGAAGCGGGCGTGGCCCGAGGACCTGATCCGTTGCGCGGCGACGGCCGGCGACACGAAGTCGCGGTGCAGGCCGAATCTTCAGCCAGTCTCTGGGCGGGCCTTCTGCGCCGCGCTTCCACGTTCACCTGGACTGCCGCGAGCCCCGAAGGTCAGTCCCTGCCGAGCGCCTGCAGCGCGTCGAGCGACGCCGGGCTCGACGACAGCACGGCCTGCGTGGCGGCTTCGACCCGGGCGCTCATCTGGTCGACGAAGTAGCGCGCGACGAGCAGCTTGCGCGCGGCGCTCTGCGCCGCGCGCAAGAGCAGGTAGGCGCAGACGAGGTCGATCGCCGTCTCGACCAGGCGGCGGCCGTGAAAGTCGCGAAAGGCCGGCGAGTCGGCCGCCCGTACGTGGGCGACGGCGGCGGTCCAGCGCTCGCGCGCGGCGCGCACCCGGGCGAGCAGCTCGGGGGTCGCCGACAGGTCGCCGGCGTCGTACTCGTCGAGCCGGTCGGCCAGGGTGCCCGACAGCACGCCGCCGATCGCCGCCACCACCTGGAGCTGGGTCGTGCCCTCGTAGATGTTGGTGATGCGAGCGTCGCGGCTGTGGCGCTCGACCGCGAAGTCGCGCATGTAGCCCGAGCCGCCGTGGATCTGCAGCGAGTCGTAGGCGACGGTGTTGGCCATCTCGGTGGCGCAGGCCTTGGCGAGCGGCGTGTAGAGCGCCGCGAGGCGGCTGTATCGCTTGAGCTCGGCGCGCAGCGCCTTGACCTCGTCGTCGCCGGCCGGCCGCTCGCCGGACTGATGCTGCTCGACGCGCCGCTCGAGACCCTCCTTCAGATCGACGATCTGCGCGGTCTCGTAGAGCAGCGCTCGCGAGGCCTCGAGCGCCACCTTCATGTCGGCCAGCATGGCCGCGACGGCCGTGAGCTCGCGGATCGGGCCGCCGAACTGCACGCGCTCGTCGGCGTACTTGCTGGCGGCCCGGTAGGCTGCCTCGGCGATGCCTTGAGCCTGCGCCGCGATCGCGATGCGGGCGCCGTTCATGAGGCTCATCACGTAGGTGGTGAGGCCGCGCCGGCGCTCGCCGACGAGCAGTGCCGGCGCCTCGTCGAACTGCAGCTCGCAGGTCGGCGAGCCGTGGATGCCGAGCTTGTCCTCGAGCCGGCGGATGCGCATGTGCTCGTCGCGCTCGTAGAGGAACATCGACAGGCCGCGGGCGTCGGTCGTGCCCTCCTCGGAGCGCGCCAGCACGAGCGAGACCTGGCCGCAGCCGTTCGTGATGAAGCGCTTCACGCCGTCCAGGCGCCACACGCCGTCGGCACCGAGCGTCGCCTTGAGCTGCACGTTCTGCAGGTCGCTGCCGGCCTCGGGCTCGGTCAGGGCCATCGAGCCGGTCACGGCGCCGCTCGCGAAGCGCGGCAGGTAGGCCTCTTTCATCTCGTCGCTCGCGAACTTGTTGACGGTCTCGGCGATGTCCTGCAGGCCGAACACGTTCATGAGCGCGGGGTCGGCCCGCGAGATCATCTCGACGATCATGACCGACACGGTGACGGGAAAGTTGAGGCCGCCGTAGCGGCGCGGCAGCGTGATGCCCATGAGGTCGGCCTGGGTGAGGCGCTCGAGGGCCTCGGCGATGCCGGGCGCGTAGCAGACCTCGCCGTCGATGAGCTGCGAGCCGGCGCGGTCGACGTCCTCGGCGCGCGGCGCCACGAACTCGCCGGCGATCTCGCCGACGATCTCGAGGGTGCGGCGGTACGAGTCGAGCGCGTCGTCGTAGTCGTGCGGCGCGTAGGCGAACTCGTCCGCCTGCTCGTAGTCGTCCTCGCGCAGGGCCACGACGCGGCGCAGGTCGAGGGTCTCGAGCTGGGCCTGCAGGTCGGGGTCGTCGCTGTAGTAGTTGCTCACGAGGCCCTCCGTCGGGGCGCGAGCGCCATCGTCGTCGCGTCTCGGCCGCGGTCGCCGGTCGCCGTCGTCATTTCTCGCGGTAGGCGCGGATCAGCCGCGGGACGACGTCGTGCAGGTCGCCCACGATCGCGTAGTGGGCGACCGAGAAGATCGGCGCGAGCGGGTCGGTGTTGATGGCGAGGATGCGGGCCGACTGGTCCATGCCGGCGCGGTGCTGCACCGAGCCCGAGATGCCGGCCGCGATGTAGAGCTTGGGACGCACGGTCGTGCCGGTCTGGCCGACCTGGTGCTCGCGGCCGATCCAGCCGGCGTCGACCGCCGCGCGCGACGCGCCGACGACGCCGCCGAGGGCGTCGGCCAGGTCGTGCAGCAGATCGAAGCCGGCCGCGCCGCCGACGCCGACGCCGCCCGATACCACGACGCGCGCTCCCTTGAGGTCGACCGAGCGTTCCTCGCGCGTGCGGTCCACGACCTCGACGGCGAGGTCGAGGTCGTCGAGCAGGATGGGCCCGCCGGCCGCCGAAGGGCGGCCGTTGCCGCTCACGTGCGGCCCCGTCACGCGCTCGACCGTGAGCTCGACGACGCGGCCTCTGCGGGCCGCGTCGGGGCTCGGCAGGCGGAAGACGCCCTCGCGCACGGTCGCCATCTGGGGCCGGTGCTCGGGGCTGACGATCGTCGCGATGATGTTGCCGCCGAAGGCGGGCCGGATCTGGTAGAGGAGATCGCGGTAGGCGACGTCCTTGGCCTCGTGGTCGCCGATGCGCAGGTCGGTGCAGTCGGCCGTGAGGCCGCAGCGTAGCGCCGAGGCGACGCGCGGCCCCAGGTCGCGGCCGGTCGTGGTGGCGCCGTAGAGCACGATCTGCGGCTGAAAGCGGCGCACCGCCTCGACGACGATGCGCGCGAAGGGCTCGGCCAGGTAGTCGCCGAGCGCATCGTGCGCGGCAAGGTACACGGTGTCGGCGCCGGCGGCGACGAGCGCGGGCGCGAGCGCCCGCGCGCCCGGGCCGCCGGCGACCAGGGCACCGGTGCGCGCCCCGAGCTCGTCGGCGAGCGCGCGAGCGCGGCCGAGCAGCTCGAGCGAGACCTCGGCCGCGTGCAGCTCGGGCGCGGCCGCGCCGCGGTCGCGACCGGCGCCGCGCCGCGTCTCGACGAAGACCCAGACCTCGCCGGCGCCGTTGCCCGGCGCGCTAGCCAAGGATGTGCTCCTCGATCAGCTCACGGACGAGCGTGCGCACGCCGTCGTCGGTCGGCTCGACGTGGCGCGCCTCGCCGGCCGTGAGCACCACGCTGTCGATCTTCTTCACGCGCGTCGGCGAGCCGCGCAGGCCGACGAGCTCGCGCTCGGCCTCGATCGCGGCGGCGTCCCACTGCACGATGCGCGCCCGGCACACGCGCCGTCCGGTGCGTGTCACGAGGCAGACCTCGGCCTCGCTCGAATCGGGGTCGAGGTAGCTGTCGTCGTAGTCGGGCAGCGCCTCGGCGAGCACGTCCTTGTAGGTCATGACGAGCTTCACGCTCGGTGGCCGCGGCTCGTTGGCCTCGGCCGTCACGGTCAGCAGCGCGGGCAGCGGGGCACGCAGCGTCTCGGCGCCGTCCTCGATCACGCGCGTCGCCGTGATCCAGCCGCCCACTGGCTCGGGCACGACCTCGTCGATGCGCAGCACGCCGGTGATCTGCGGCAGCCCCAGCTTCTCGGCGGTCTGAGGGCCGACCTGGGCGGTGTCGCCGTCGATCGCCTGGCGGCCGCAGAGCACGAGGTCGGTGCGGCCGAGGCGCTCGACCGCGCGCGCGAGGGCGTAGCTCGTGGCCAGGGTGTCGGCGCCGGCGAAGGCCCGGTCGGACAGCAGCACGACCTCGTCGGCGCCGCGGAAGAGCGCCTCGCGCAGCACCTGCGCGGCCGAGGGCGGGCCCATGGTCACGACCGTGACCCGGCCGCCGTAGCGGTCGCGCAGGCGGAGGGCCTCTTCGAGGGCGTTCAGGTCCTCGGGGTTGAAGATCGCCGGCAGGGCCGCACGGTTGATCGTGCCGTCCTCTTTCATGGCGTCGCCGGTGACGTTCGCCGTGTCGGGGACCTGTTTGACCAGGACGACGATGCGGAGGGACTGTTCGGACACTGCTTCCTCGAACGTTATCTCTCTGATGAAGGACGTGGAGCAGGTACGGTACCAGAAAAGGAGGCCCAGACGAAACGGCTGCGTTTGACCGGTCGCCGGGTCGTCCCTACCATGGGCGCGGGATCGACCATGGCCGCAGAGCACCCTCATCGTCGCTGGCCGCGCGCTGCTCTTGCGGCGGCGCTCGGGCTCGCCCTGCTCGCCCTGGGGCCGGCTACCGCCGCGGCGCGCGCGGCCGTCCTGCCGGCGCTCACGAACGACCTCAAGCTGCCCGGCGCGGTCGGCGTGGCCGGCGAGGCTGCGCCGGCCGGCATGGCCGCGCCGTCCTTCGCCGGCCTCGCTTCGGGCCTGCCGACGGCGACCGAGCCGGCCGCCTTCGCGGCCGGCTCGGTCGCCGTGAGCGTGATCTTCGCGCAGAGCAGCGGCGCCGGCGGCACGACCCACACCGAGCGCTGGACCACGCTCGACCAGTACGGCACCTCCGGGCTCACGAGCGCCGCCTACCCGAACCTGACGCCGCGCCAGGTCTACATCCTGGGCCAGATCCAGCAGGCGCTCGACTGGTGGGCGGCCAGGGCGCCGGCCGCGGCGCACCTGAGCTTCGTGCTGCCGGCCTACGGCACGCTCGGCTACCCGCGGCAGGTCAAGGTGGCACGTGAGCCCATAGACGTCGCCTCGTCGAACGACCAGGCCTGGCGCCACCCGATCATGGCCAGGCTCGGCTTCAAGGCGGCGAGCAGCGCCGACGCGCCGCCGCCCGAGACGGCCTACGACAACGCCGTGCGCAAGGCGAGTCACACCGACTGGGCCTTCACCGTCTACGTCGTCGACAGCCTGCACGACGACGCCGCCAAGACTCACGACAAGACCCCGGGCGAGTTCCCCGACGGCGCCTTCGCCTACACGTTCGACCTCTTCGGCCCCTACTCGGTGACCACCTACGACAACGACAGCTACGGGCCGCCCGACTACGGCGCCGTGCTGGCCCACGAGATCGGCCACGTCTTCGGCGCGCTCGACGAGTACGCCGGCGAGACCGGCTACCCGAGCACGGGCAACGACTACTCGGGTTACCTGTGGGTGCGCAACCGCAACGCGGTGAAGGGCGGCACGACCGACGACGTGTGCATCATGCGGGGCGGCAACGAGGGCGTCGCCGCCTTCGAGGGGCAGCCGTACGGCAACGACGAGCAGGTCGGCGGACTCTGCCCCTCGACCGAGGGTCAGGTCGGCTGGGTGCTTGCGCCCACCGGGATCCCCGAGGTGGTCGACACGGCGCCGACCGTGACGGTGGCGGCGCCGACGTCGACCGACGGCACGACGGTGACGGTCGCCGGCACGGCGGGCGAGAACGCCTGGCCGCCCGGTCACAACGCCAAGGGCCGCGCCTTCTCCCGCGGCATCAGCATCTTCGTGCCGCACGACCTGCAGTACAGCGTGGACGGCGGCGCGTCACGGGCGGTCACGACGGTGACCGCGAGCGGCGCCAGGGCGTCGTTCGGCTTTGCGCTGAACACGTCGACGCTGGGCGCGGGACCCTACGCGGGCGCGCCTACCCGGCACCTCGTGACCGTGCAGGCGACCACCGGCACGACCGCGTCGGGCAGCGCCGTGCTCTGGGCGACCGGCACGCCGGTCACCCTGACGCTCGCGGCCGGCGCTGCCACCATCCCGCTGGGCGGGGCCGTGCGGCTCACGGTGGCGGCGAGCGACGCGTCCTATCCGATCGCCGCGCTGGCCGGCGTGGTCGTGAGGCCGCAACAGGGCACGACGCCGGCCGCGCGGACGGTCAGGACCGGTGCCGGCGGCGCGGCCGTCGTCGCCTTCTCGCCGCGCTTCACGACCACCTTCCAGGCGTCGTTCACGCCGCGCGCCGGCACCGCCGAGTTCCAGGCGGCCTCCTCGGGCGCCGTGACGGTGGCGGTACGGGCGGCGCTCAGCGCCCGCGCCGCCGCGCCTACCGCGACCGGCGTGGTCGTGGTCGCCGGCGGCTTCCGTCCGCTGCGCGCCGGCGTGCCGCTGCTGCTGCAGCGCCTGGCGGGCGGGGTCTGGACGACGGTGGCGCAGGCCCGCACGACCGCACGTTCCACCTTCCGGCTCGTCTACAAGGCGCCGGCCGGCGCGCTGCGCCTGCGGGTGCGCTTCGCCGGCGACGCCCGCAACGCCGCGGCGGCCAGGGCCCTGCCGGTCGTCACCGTGCCCTGAGGCGGTGCCGGGCCTCGCCGCCCGGCCCGCTGGGGTAGAATGACCCACCATGACCGAGCCCGTCCGCGTGCGCTTCGCGCCCTCACCCACCGGTTACCTGCACCTCGGCGGGGCGCGCACCGCCCTCTACAACTACATCTACGCGCGTCGCCACGGCGGCGCTTTCGTGTTGCGCATCGAAGACACCGACCCCTCGCGCTCGACCGACGAGGCGATCGCCCAGATCCTGCGCTCGCTGCGCGAGATGCAGCTCGACTGGGACGAAGGGCCCGAGCAGCCCGGCGCCCACGGGCCCTACCGCCAGACCGAGCGGCGCGAGATCTACGGGTCGTTCATCGAGCGGCTGCTCGCCACCGGCCACCTCTACACCTGCTTCCACACCCCCGAGCAGCTCGAGGCCGAGCGCGCCGCGGCGCAGGCCGACAAGCGCGCCTGGGTCTACAGCGGGGCGTGCCGCGACCTCACCCCCGACGAAGTCGCGCGTCGCAAGGCGGCCGGCGAGCCCTGGACCCTGCGCTTTCGCGTGCGACCCGGCGTCACGACCTTCGACGACCTGCTGCGCGGACCGGTCGAGGTCGGCAACGACACGATCGGCGACTTCATCGTGCAGCGCTCCGACGGCACCATCACCTACAACCTCGCCGTCGTCGTCGACGACGTGACGATGGACATCACGCACGTCATCCGCGGCGACGACCACATCTCCAACACGCCCAAGCAGGTGCTGGTCTACGAGGCGCTCGGCGTAGCGCCGCCGCGCTTTCTGCACATGCCGCTGCTGTTCGGCACCGATCGCAAGAAGCTGTCCAAGCGCCACGGCGCGACCAACCTCGAGCAGCTCACCGCCATGGGCTACCTGGTCGAGGTCGTGCGCAACTACCTCTGCTTCCTGTCGACCGAGTTCGACGAGTCGATGATCGCCTGGACGCTCGCCGACCTCGTCTCGCACTTCGACGTCGAGGCGCTCGGCACGAGCCCCAGCATCTTCGACCCCGACAAGCTGCGCTGGATGAACGGCCGCTTCATCCGCGCTCTCGACCCGGCCGACCTCGCCGCCCGCGTGCGCGCCTACCTCGAGCGGATCGGCTTCTACGGGCAGCCGCCGGCGCTGCGCCTGCTGGCGACCGGTGGCGACGCCGCCCTGTCCGCCGCCGTCGAGGCCGGCGAGCTCGTGCCCCTGCCGCCCGGCGACGAGCAGGAGCGCCTCACCACCCTGATGACGCCCTTCGTGCAGGAGAAGATGGAGGTGCTCGCCGACTTCGTGCGCCTGGCCGGCTGGATGTTCACGCCGCTCGCCCTGAGCGACGACGCCCGCGCCCGCCTCGCCGCCGTGTCCGACGCGCGCGGCATCCTGCTCGAGGCGTCGGTGCGCCTGGCCGGTCTCGAGCGCTACGAGGTCGCGACGGTCGAGGAGGCCGTGCGCGCCCTGCCGGCCGCGCTCGGCGCCAAGCCGCGCGACGTGTTCGCCGTGCTGCGCCTGGGCATGAGCGGCCAAGCCGTCACGCCGGGCCTCTTCGAGTCGCTCTGGGCGCTCGGCCGCAACGAGGCGGCCGGCCGGCTGGCCGCCGCCGCCGCGCTGTTCTAGGCCCCGGCCGGGTCGCCAAAGGCGAGCCGCGCGACGACCACGACGGCGACGGCGAGCGCCCAGCCGCCGATCACGTCGGTCGGAAAGTGCGCCCCCAGGTAGACGCGAGTGGCCCCGACGCCGGCGCAGACGAGCAGCGCGGCGACCAGCGCGGGCCGTCGTGCGCGCGTTTGCCACAGGGCGACGACGAGTGCCGCCGCGAGACCCGTGATCCCCATGGTATGGCCGCTCGGGAACGACCAGTTGCTGCCGCCGTTGCCGGTGAGGAACGACCAGTCGTGAACGCTCGAGAACACCAGCGGTCGTGGCCGGTCGAAGCCGACCTTGCCGAGGCCGCTCGCCGCCATCGCGAGCAGGCTGGCAGCCAGCACGAAGGCCGCCTCGCGCAGACGGCGCCGCCAGAGCAGCGCGCCGAGCGCTGCGGTCAGCAGCATCAGCACGACCGGCAGCGCGCCGAGCGTGGTGACTGCCGTCGCCGCGTCGACGACCAGGGGCTCCTGGTGGCGCGCCGCCAGGTGCAGGACCGACACGTCCCAGCCGGTCGCGTCGCCGCCGACGACGAGCGCCGCGACCACGGCGAACACGACGGCCGGCACGGCGGCCAGGAGCAGTAGCGGGGTGAGCCGGTCGCGGCGGGCGGCGGGCGTGCCCGCCGCCCGCCGGGACCGGCGCCGCGCGGCGACGATCACGCCGATGGCGACGAGCAGCGCGGCGAGCGACCAGGCGACGAGGGTGCCGGCGCTCGTCTCGAACACGGGTCAGGTCACCCGAGACGGGCGATGACGGCAGGCAGCTCGCTGAAGCGAAAGGCGACGGCGTCGGCCGTGGAGGTCGGCAGGTCCGACGAGTTCACGCCGACGAAGTGCACGGCGCGCAGGCCGGCGTCCTGCGCGCCGGCGATGTCGGTGCGCTGGATGTCGCCGACGTGGACGGCGTCGGTCGCCGGCACGCCCAGGGCGGCGAGCGGCGTGAGAAAGGCGCGCCGGTCGGGCTTGGACCAGCCGTGCTCGTCGGAGAAGAAGAACGCGGAGAAGTACCCGTCAAGGCCGTGCAGCGTGAGCACCTTGCGCAGCACGCGGCCGGGTGTGAGGGCGGCGTCGCAGACGACGGCCAGGGCGTAACGCTCGGCGAGGACGGGCAACGTCTCCGCCACGCCCGCGACGGTGCGCGGCGGTTGCTCCAGGGTGACCTCCTCGAGCATGGCCACGACCTGGGCGACGGCCGGCGCCGGCAGGCGGATGTGCAGCGCGTGCAGCAGCACGTCGACCGACTCGGCCGTCGTCGGCGTGCGCTTCTTCTTGATCCAGACGCGGTCGAAGCGCCGCCACACCTCGCCGAAGGCGGCCTCGACCGCGTCGGGGTCGGGCGAGTAGCCGTAGGGCGCGACGATCTCGCGCAGACGCAGCGTGCGCAGCTCGTGCCGCGACGACAGGTGGAAGTCGTCCATGAGCGTGTTCCAGAAATCGAGTGTCACGGCGCGGATCATGGGCGTCACCTTACCTCACCAGTCAACGCCGCTGGGACGGTCGGCGAGGGCCGTCCGCGCCGGCGCCGACCGTCGGTGAGCGCGCTCAGGCGCAGTAGGAGCGCACGGCGCGCTCGAGGGCACGCGCCACGAGCGCGACCGAATCGACGTCGACCCACTCGCCGGCGGTGTGCTCACCGTCGCCGATCGGGCCGAACTGGGCGCAGGGGATGCCGGCCTCGGCGAAGATGCCCGAGTCGGCCCAGCCGATGTCGCCGCGCACGACCGGCGGCCGCCCGAGCTGCTCGGTGGCGGCCGAGACCAGGGCCAGCACGACCGGGTCGTCGCGGCGCAGGGCCACGGGCTCGCGGCCCACGACCAGCCGGCTCACGCCGTCGAAGCGCGGGTCGGCGTCGCGCGCCGCCGCGAGCAGCGCGTCGATCTCGGCCTGCGACTGGGCGACCGACTCGCCGGCGATCAGGCAGCGCTCGATGCCCAGGCGGCAGAGGCCCGGGTAGGCCGGAAGCTGCGTGCCGCCTTCGATCGTCGAGGCGTGGATGGAGCCGCGGCCGTACTCGGCGGCGGGGCGCGCGGCGAGCTCGCGGTCGAGGGCGGCGATGCCGGCGAGCACCGGGCCGAGCAGGGCGATCGCGTCGATGCCCTTCTCGGGCTCGGCGCCGGCCGATTCGACCCCTGTGCTCTCGACCGCGAACCAGGCGAAGCCGCCGTGCTCCACGGTGACGTCGAGGTCGGTCTTCTCGGGCAGGATGGCGGCGCGCGGGTGGTAGCGCTGCACGAGCGCCTCGGCGCCGAAGCTCTCCCACTCTTCGTCGGCGCAGCCGGCGATCAGCAGGTCGCCGGCGAGCGGCGACCTGCCGCCGGCCGCGCGCGCCTCGGCCGCAAGGCGCTCGGCGACGGTGACGGCGGCGGCCAGGCCGGCCTTCATGTCGTTGCTGCCGCGCCCGTAGAGGCGGCCGTTGCGCACCTGCGGCGTGAACAACTCGGGCGGCGCGCCGACCACATCGAGGTGGCTCACGAGCATGAGGCTGGGGGCGCCCTGGCCGTGGCCGGGCAGCACGGCGACGATGTTGGGTCGCCGGCGGCGCGGCTCCCAGACGTCGACCTGCAGACCGGCTGCGGTGAGGCGGCGGGCCAGGAAGCGGACGAGCTTGTCCTCGCCGGCCGCCCCCGGCACGAGCCCGGGGTTGGTCGAGTCGATCGCGACGAGGTCGCAGAACAGGTCGATCAGGTCGGCGTCGGTCGGTCCCACGGTCGGCAGCTCCTCGGGCGTCTTTCGGGCGTGTATCCCTATGCTAACGTAAGCGGACCGGTCGTGAGGGACCGGCAGGGTCGCGAAAGGAGCTTTCATGACAGCCATCCTCAGGGGGGCGCGCCGGCCTGCCGCCGCCGTCGCCGGCCTGCTTGTCGTGCTGGTCGTGGCCGTGCTCGGGCTGGCCGCCTGCGGCAGCTCGTCGGGCGGCGGCGGGGGCGGCACGACGTCCGGCACCACGCCGCAACGCGGCGGCACGCTGGTCGTCGCCTTCCAGAACGAGCCGCAGACGCTCGACCCGGCGATCGACTTCGAGGGCAACGGCTGGGCGATCGAGCACGCCATCTTCGGCAACCTGCTCAACTACTCGAGCGGCCCCGGCGCGGCCGGCACGAAGGTCGTAGCCGACATGGCCACCGTGGTGCCGAGCGTCGCCAACGGCGGCATCACGAACGGCGGCAAGACCTACATCTTCCACATCCGGCCGGGCATCAGGTTCGCCCCGCCGGTGAACCGCGAGGTCACCGCGGCCGACTTCGTCTACAGCTTCCAGCGCATGATGAGCCTGCCGACCGCACCGGCGAAGGGCTACTACACCGGGATCGTCGGCCTGCAGGCGTTCCTCGACGGCAAGGCCAAGACGATCACAGGCTACAAGGCGACCGGCAAGTACACCCTCGAGGTCGATCTCGAAAAGCCGATCGCCACGTTCCTCAACATCATGGAGATGCCGTTCAGTGCGCCGGTCGCCAAAGAATGGGTCGCCAGGTGGGGCAAGCAGGTCGGGCGGCATCCGCTCGGCACCGGGCCCTACGTTGCCGACCACTGGACGGCGAGCCAGGACCTGCTGCTCGTGCGCAACACGAACTACACCGGCAAGGACGGCTACGCCGACAAGATCCAATTCCAGTTCTCGATCACGCCCGACACGGCCGTGCTCAAGGTGCAGAGCGGCGACGCCGACCTGCTCGGCAACTACATCCCGCCGTCGAAGTACCCGGGCCTGATCGCCAGCCCGCAGTGGAAGAGCCAGGTAGTGCAGGAGCCGGCGATCGCGCTCGACTACCTGTTCTTCAACATGACGGTCAAGCCGTTCGACAACGTGCTCGTGCGACAGGCCATCGCCTGGGCGATCGACCGCCAGAAGATCGTCAAGCTGCTGTCGGGCACGGCCCTGCCGCTCAACCAGATCTACCCGGCCGGCCTGCCCGGCCACGTCGACGGCGCGGCCGGCGACTTCTACGGCTACGACCCGGCCAAGGCCAAGCAACTGCTCAGCCAGGCCGGTTTCCCGAAGGGCTTCAGCACGACGCTCTACTCGCACAACGTGGCGCCCTGGCCCACCGTGATCCAGTCCATCCAGTACGACCTCGCCCAGGTGGGCATCAAGGCGAACATCAAGCTGCTCGACGAGCCCGCCTACTGGACGCTGATCGGCAAGAAGGGCGCCGTGGGCCTGGGGTTGAACGACTGGTGGATGGACTACCCCGACCCGTTCGACTACATCATCAGCCTGTTCAGCAAGAGCTCGGCGATCGACGAGGGCACCAACCCGAGCTTCTGGTGGGACCCGCAGATCGAGAAGGACCTCGTGGCCGCCCAGGTCATGACCGACCCGGCCGCTCGCCTCGCCGAGTTCGACCGCATCCAGTCGTACATCATGCAGCAGATGCCGGGCGTGCCGCTCTATCAGGAGACCGTCACCACGCTGCACTCCAAGCGCACCGGCGGCGTGTACCTGCACCCCGTGTGGATCTTCGACTTCGAGCACTACTGGATCAACAAGTAGCCGCTCGTCTGTCGTGAGCCCGGCGAGGGGGCCGGCGGCGCCGATGCGCCGCCGGCCCCTCGCGTTGCGTGGCTGCTTGCGTCGCACGAACGGGGTCGCCGGGCCGTGCGGCCCGGCGACCCCGTTCCGACCCACGGGGGCGGGCCGGCGTCCGAGCGTCGCGACGGCCCGGCGAGCGAGTCGCATGGCGCGGTCGCGATGGGGCGCGCCGTCCGGGACAGAGAGAGAACGGGGCGCCCACGACGATCATGAAGGTCGCTGCCGTAAGAGCCCGTGTACCAAAGCCGCGCCGCCGTTAAGGTGGGCTAAAGGGCCGACCGACCGGCTCTCGTCGCGAAACCTTGTATAGTCGGTATACCAGGGCGCCGCCGCCCCCGGTGGCCGAGACAGGAGGTGAGGCCCGTGAGCTTCATGCGCGACGAGATCTTCGAGCAACCCGACATCGTCGCCCGCCTCGCGGCCGATCCGGCCCCCTACCGTCACGCCGTGGCCGGGGCGCGCGCCGCCGGCGCGCGCTTCGTCCTCTACGCCGCGCGCGGCACGAGCGACAACGCGGCCGTGTACGGCAAGTACCTGGCGACGATCCACGCCGGCCTGCCGGCCGGCCTCGCCGTGCCGAGCTCGGCCACGGTGTACGACACCCCGCTCGACCTGCGTGAGTGCCTGGTCGTCGGTATCAGCCAGAGCGGCGAGACGCCCGACGTCGCCGAGTACGTGGCGCATGCGCGCGCCGCGGGCGCCTATACCGTGGCCATCACCAACGACGACGACAGCCTGCTCGCGCGGCACGCCCACGCCGTGCTGCCCACGCTCGCCGGCCACGAGCGCGCGGTGGCCGCGACCAAGACGTACGCGAGCGAGCTCGCCGCGCTCGCCCTGTTCTGGGCGACCTGGTGCGACGACGCGACGCTGCTCGCCGCGCTGCGCGACACCGTGCCGGCCGCCATGCGGGCGGCGCTCGCGCTCGACGAGGCGGTCGCCGAGATCTCGCAGTGGCTGCGCTTCAGCGAGCGGCTGTTGGTGGCCGCTCGCGGCTACAACTTCGCGAGCGCGCTCGAGACCGCGCTGAAGCTCAAGGAGACCTCGTATATCGCCGCCATGCCCTACTCGGCGGCCGACCTCATGCACGGTCCGGTCGCGATGGTCGAGCCGGGCTACCCGGCGTTGCTGTTCTCGCTCCCAGGCCGGGCCCTGCCCGCCATGCGCCGCCTCGAAAGCGACCTGCTCGAGCGCGGCGCCGAGCTCGTCGTCGTCGAGGACGAACACGACGCGGGCGGCGCAGGGGCGGCAGCGCCCGTCGCGCAGCGGCCGGCTCGGGGCGAGCCCGCGGCCGGCGCTGGGGCCGCGGGCGAGAGCGCCAGACGGCGCAGCCTGCGGCTGCCACAGACGCCGCCCGAGCCGCTGTCGCCGCTCGTCGCGATCGTGCCGGGTCAGCTCCTGGCCGCGCGCCTAGCCGAGGCGCGCGGCTACGACCCCGACCGGCCGCGCGGGCTGCACAAGGTCACGAGGACGCTGTAGACGAAGGCGGCGGGGCGCGCCTGAGGCGCGCCCCGCCGCCTGCCTTCGTCGGCCCCGGCGCGGCGCCGCTCACCGGCCGCCGCGCCGCGCCGGCCGTCTACTTGCTGACCCAGTAGTGCTCGTAGTCGAAGATCCACACCGGGTGCAGGTAGACGCCGCCGGTGCGCTTGGAGTGCAGCGTCGTGACCACCGACTGGTAGAGCGGCACGAGCGGCGCCTGAGCCATGATGTGGGTCTGCATCTGGTCGTAGAGCGCGAGGCGGGCGACCGGGTCGGGCATGGCCTGCGCCTGCACCAGGTCCTTCTCGATCGTCGGGTCCCACCAGAAGCTCGGGTTGCTGCCCAGATTGATCGCCGTGCTCTTGCTGAGCATGCCGTTGACGAAGTCGAACGGGTCGGGGTAGTCCATCCACCAGTTGTTCATGCCGACGCCGCAGGCGCCCTTCTTGCCGATCTGCGCCCAGTACGTCGCCTGCTCGAGGAGCTTGATGTTCGCCTTGATGCCGACCTGGGCGAGGTCGTACTGGATGGACTGGAGCAGCGTCGGCCAGGGCGCCACGTTGCTCGAGTACAGGGTCGTCTTGAACCCGCTCGGGAAACCGGCCTGGCTCAGCAGTTGCTTGGCCTTGGCCGGGTCGTAGCCGTAGAAGTTGCCGGCGGCGCCGTCGACGTGGCCGGGCAGGCCGGCCGGGTAGATCTGGTTGAGCGCCATGCCGGTGCCCGACAGCAGCTTGACGATCTTCTGCCGGTCGATTGCCCACTCGATCGCCTGCCGCACGAGCAGGTTGTCGAACGGCTTGACGGTGACGTTCATGAACAGGCAGTTGAGCGCCACGGCTGGTTCGACGACCACCTGGCTCTTCCACTGCGGGCTCGCGATCAGGCCGGGGTAGTTGGCCGGCGGGATGTAGTCGCCGAGCAGGTCGGCGTCGCCGCTCTGCACCTTGAGCACGGCCGTGTCGGGCGTGATCGAGTACTCGAAGTGGATGGCGTCGAGGTAGCCCGCCGTCCCCGTGTAGTTCGGGTTGCGGGTGATGAGGATGTCCTGGGCGGCCTGCCAGTGGTCGAGCAGGTAGGGCCCCGTCCCCAGCGGATGGCGCCCGACCTGCTTGCCCCACCTGGCGACCCACTCCTTGGCCAGCGGGGCGTTGAACGGCATCTCCATGATGTTGAGGAACGTGGCGTTGGGCTTTTCGAGATCGACCTCGAGGGTGTATTTGCCGGTCGCCTTGTAGCCTGTGATCGTCTTGGCCTTGCCGTCCAGGAAGGCCTGCTCGCCGACGATGCCCGCGTAGTAGCCTTTTCCGGGAGCCGTCGGTGAGCTCATCATGCGCTGGAAGCTGTAGACGAAGTCGGCCGCGGTGCATTCGCGGTTCACCGGCGGGGCGAACCTGATGCCCGGCCTGATATGGAAGATGTAGGTCTTGCCGCCGTTCGTGATGCCGCCGTTGGCGACGGTCGGCACCTCGGTGGCCATGTCGGCCACGATCTTCGTGCCGGCCGCCCCCGGCCCGCTCGAGTAGTTGAGCAGGTTGCCGAAGAGGCAATGCTCGAGCGCCCAGCCCGGACCCTCGAAGTCGATCGCCGGGTCGAGCGTCACCGGGTCGGCCTGGAAGGTCACGACCAGCGTGCCGCCGCGCTGCGGCGTGGTGCCCGACGTCGTGCTCGCGCCGCCGCTCGACGAGCTGCCGCAGGCGGCCAGCGTCACGGCGGCCACGACGGCGATCGCGAAAAGACCGAGCGCCGCGACGGCCGCCGCCCGGCGCGGCCCCTTGCCGGCGGCCGCCTCCGTCCACACCCGCATCCTGACACGTCGTCGCATCGCGACTCCCTTCTCCTGGTGACGGCGGGCAGGAGGGCCGCCGTGCACGCCCCCACCGCGACGAGCGGCGCCGGCATCGGCTCACCGGCGAACTGAGTATAATCGGTATGTCAACGACGCAAGGGGGTCCTGCGCGTGAGCCGGTTCGTCGTCGCGCCGTCCGCTTTCGAGGGCGCGGCTTTGTCGCGGTCGGCCACGGCCGGCGCCGACCCCACGACGTTCCACCGCAGTATGCCGGGCTACGCGCCCGGGCCGCTGCTCCGTGTGCCCGCGCTGGCGCGCGCCCTGGCCATCGGCGAGCTGTTCGTGAAGGACCTGTCGTCGTGCCTGGGACTGCCGGCCTTCAAGATCGTCGGCGCCTCGTGGGGCGTGAACTGCGCGATCGCCGGGCGGCTCGGCCTGCCGCCCGCTGCGACCTTCGCCGAGCTGCGGGCGCGGGCCGCCGCGCTGCCCGGCCTGCGGCTGGTGACGGCGACCGACGGCAACCACGGCCGCGCCCTCGCCCACATGGCTGCGCTGCTCGGCCTGCCGGCGACGATCTACGTCCCCGTCGGCACGGTGCCGGCGCGCATCGCCGCGATCGCCGGCGAAGGCGCGCGCGTCGAGGTGGTGCAGGGCTCCTACGACGACACGGTCGCGCGCGCCGCGCGCGCGACCGGTGAGCGCTGCCTGCTCGTGAGCGACACCTCGTGGCCGGGCTACGAGGACACCCCACAGGCCGTGATCGACGGCTACGCTACCCTGCTGCGCGAGATCGACGAGCAGCTCGAACAGCTCGCGGCGCCGCGACCCGACATCGTGCTCGTGCAGAACGGCGTCGGCGCGCTCGCCGCCGCCGTCGGCGCGCACTGGGCGGGCCGGGAGCGGCCGGCCCTCGTCGCGGTGGAGCCCGACGACGCGGCCTGCATGCTCGAGTCCTTTGCGGCGGGCAGGATCGTGACCGTGCCCGGCCCGCACCGTTCGATCATGGCCGGGCTGAACTGCGGCACGCTGTCGCTGGTCGCCTGGCCGGTGCTGGCCGCCACCTTCGACGGCTGCCTTGCCGTCGGCGACGACTTCGCCGTGCGCGCCATGCGGCTGCTCGCCGGCGCCGGCATCGAGTCGGGCGAGAGCGGCGCCGCTGGCCTTGCCGGCCTGCTCGCGCTCCGCGAAGCGCCCGAGCTCGAGACGGCGCGGGAGCTGCTCGGCGTCGGCCCCGCGACCCGGGCGCTCGTCTTCTCGACGGAGGGCGCGACCGACCCCGCGGCGTACGCGCGCATCGTGAGCGGGCGATGAGCCGCCTGTCCGCTCGCCACGTCCAGACCGGGCCGGCCGCCAAGCCGGCCGGTGCGCCCGACCACTTGATATACTCACCATACAGAGAGGTCTCCGCGCGCAGGAGCTCGCCATCGCGGCGCCGGCGCGCGGTGCGGGCGCGCCGGGCATGCGGCGCGCCACCGTACCCGAGGAGTGGATGCTGATGGATTTCGCCGCGCGCTACCAGGAGCGGACGCACCGCTCGGCGGAGCTGTTCGGCCGCGCCCGCCGTGTGATCCCGGCAGGCGCGGGCTCGAGCGCCCGCACGTTCAAGTTCGGCTGGGAGCCGTATCCGCCGTTCATGGCGCAGGGCTCGGGCTCGCGCATGACCGACGTCGACGGCAACGAGTACGTCGACTACCTCCTGGGCCTGGGACCCATGATCCTGGGGCACCGTCACCCCGTCGTGACGGCCGCGGTGCACGATGCCGTGGCCGAGCTCGGCACCTGCTTCGGCGTGCCCTACGAGCTCGAGATCGAGGCCGCCGAGAAGGTCGTGGCCGCCGTGCCGAGCGTCGAGATGGTGCGCTTCACGAACTCGGGCAGCGAGGCGGTCGGCACGGCCGTGCGCCTCGCCCGGGCCGTCACCGGCCGCCGGCTGCTGGTGCGCTTCGAGGGTCATTACCACGGCTGGCAGGACGTCGTGTACTGGAGCAACCACGTCGATCCCGCCGAGGCCGGTCCCGCCGACCGACCGCGGCCGGTGGCCTCGGGGCCGGGCGTGCCGCAGGAGCTCGCCGACACCCTCGTCGTGCTCTCCTGGAACGACGCCGACAGCTTTCGCCGGGTCATGGCCGAGCGCGGCGACGAGATCGCTGCCGTGATCACCGAGCCGGCCATGTTCAACACGGGCTGTATCCTGCCGCGCTCCGGCTACCTCGAGCTGCTGCGCGAGGAGACCCGCAAGCACGGCGCCCTGCTCATCTTCGACGAGGTCATCACCGGCTTTCGCTTCTGTCGCGGCGGCGGCCAGGAGTGGTACGGCGTCATGCCGGACCTCACGACCATGGCCAAGGGCCTCGGCGGCGGCTTTCCGGTCGCCGCGGTCGGCGGCTCGCGCGCGGTCATGGCCATGATCGACGACGGCCGCTACTCGCACTCGGGCACCTACAACGCCAACGTGGTGCAGTGCGCCGCGGTGTCGGCCACCATGGACCTGCTGGCCGAGCCCGGCCTGTACGAGCGTCAGCGGGCGGTGGGCGACCGCCTCGCCCAGGGGCTGCGCGGCCTGGCCGCCGAACACGGCGTGCCGGTCCAGGTGGACGGCCTGGGCACGGTGTTCCAGCTCTGGTTCTCGGAGCACCCGATCCACGACTGGCGCGAGGCGCGCGCGTACGCCGACGAAGCGCTCTTCACGCGCTGGTGGCAGGAGATGATGCTGCGCGGCGTGATCTTCCACCCGAGCCAGTTCGAGAACCTGTTCGTAAGCCTCGTGCACACCGACGCCGACGTCGACCTGACGCTCGCCGCCGCGGCCGAGGTCTTTCCGATCCTCGCTGCCGAGAGAGCGGCCGTCTAGGACGGCCCTCAGGGAGGAGGCCATCGTGGCGGAGCCAGCCGACGCCAAGCGACCGCGGTACCGCGACGTCATGACCATGGTCGAAGGCCTGATCGCCGAGCGACAGCTCGGCCCCGGCGACCTGCTGCCGAGCCGGGCCGAGCTTGCGACGCAGGCCGGTGTGAGCCTGATCACCGTGCGGCGCGCCCTGGCCGAGCTCGAGCACGAGGGCAAGGTGCACAGCCATCAGGGGCTCGGCACCTTCGTGGCCCGGCCCCGCCTGCTGAGCGCCCCGACGCGCGCCGGCGGCCTCCTCGGCACCCTTGCCGAGGAGCACGGCGCGCACGAGATCACGACGCGCATCCTGGGCATCGAGCGCTGCGCTCCGTCGCCCGCCATCGCCCACGCGCTGCAGCTCGGCGCCGACGACCACGTCTGGACGGTGCGCCGCCTGCGGGTCGTCGACGGGCGGCCGATGATCGCCGAGCGCGCCGTGATCCCGGTCGGCCTGGCGCCCGGCCTCGACGGCCGCAGCGCCGAGATCGCCGACTCGCTCTACCGCCTGCTCGCCCGGCGTTACGGGCTCGACGACGACTACGAGGAGCAGTTCCTCGAGGTCGTCACACCGAGTGCGGCCGAGCGTCGCCTGCTCGAGCTCGGCCGCGGCGACCAGGTGGTACGGCTGCGCGGCGTGAGCTTCGACAGGCACGGCCGCCCGTTCGACTGCTTCGAGCAGGCCTACCCGGCCGAAGAGGTCGTGTTCTCGATCTCCGGCCAGACCGCGCGCCACGTGTTCCGCGGCAGCGACCTGCGCGACTGGAGCGTGACGCCGGTCGCCGCCGGCAGTGGCGCCGGCCCGGCGGCGCGCCCTTCATCGTCACGTTTCCGGCCGCACGGCCGCTCCTGAAAGGGGGAGTCTCATGTCAGATGTGACCTTGCGACCCGCGTCACCGCCGACGGGCGGCAGGGGCGGCCTCAAGGCCGGCGCCCTGCGCATCGGCGACGTCGTCATCATGGCGCTGGCGAGCTCGGGCCCGACGCAGAGCATCGCCGTCGGCATGTTCGGCCTGATGGCCGCGGTCTACTACCACACGGTCGCCGCCATCTTCATCTGCTTCATCCCGATGATCGGCATCGCCCTCGGGTATCAGCGCCTGAACGCCTGGCAGCCGAGCGCCGGCGCCACCTACTCGTGGGTGGGCCGCGCCCTCAACCCGCACGCCGGCTTCTTCGCCGGCTGGATCATGCTGATGTACTACACGATCGGCACGACCAGCCTCACCGTGCCGCTCGGCACCTATTTTCTCAGCTTCTTCTCGAACAGCGCCGCCAACGACAAGTACTGGGTGGCGCTCGTCGGCAGCGTCTTCAACGTCATCGTGCTCGTCGTCGCCGCGCTCGGCATCAAGCTCTCGGCGCGCTTCAACTGGGTCTGGGCCGTGTTCGAGTATGCGCTCATCATCGGCTTCTCGATCGCCGCGCTCGTCATGATCTACAGCACCGGCCTGTCGGGTTCGGTGCATACCGTCAGCTCGCTCTTCACGCTCCCCAGAACGGGCCTCATCTCCGGCATCCTGATCGCCATCTTCCTCTACTCGGGCTGGGACACTGCGGCCTACGTCGGTGAAGAGGCCAAGGGCAAGCAGGCCGGCTCGGCCGCCATCCTGAGCGTCGTCATCCTGTTCTTCATCTACGCCTTCGTGATCTTCGCGTTCCAGGGCGTGGCCTCGATCGGCACGCTCTCCGCCAATCAGGCCAACATCCTCGCGTACGTCGGTAACACGATCGGCGGCAGCTTCTGGAAGAACGTCATGATCGTGGCGGTGCTGGGTGGCACGCTCGCCAGCCTGCAGGCGGCGATCGTGAGCTCCGGCCGCATCTCGTTCGCCATGGGTCGCGACCGGGTGTTCCCGAAGTTCTTCGACAACGTCCACCCGCGCTACCTGACGCCGTGGAACGCGACCATCCTGCTCGGCCTGCTCAACGTCGTCTTCCTGTGGGGTACGACGCTGTTCTCGAGCATCGGTTCGGCGCTCACGAACATCGCGAGCACGCTCGGCCTCATGGCGGCGATCTTCTACTTCCTGACCGCCTTCACGGCCATCTGGTACTACCGGCGGGTCATCGCGAGCAGCCCGGGCAACGTCATCCTCGGCGGCATCCTGCCCGGCTTCGGCGCCGCCTTCATGGCCTTCGTCGTCATCTACTCGCTGGCTACCGGCCAGCTCACCGGCACGAACCTTATCTTCGGTTTCGGTCTCGCGCTCGTCGGCCTCGTGCTGTCCTTCGTCTCGTCGGCGGTGGGCCACGCGAGGTTCTACAGCGACCCGAGCACGAGCTTCGGCGACAAGGTCGAGGCTGCCTTCGACAACCCCGAGCCGCCGAGCGAGGGGTTCGGCCTGTGAGCGGCGCGGAGCGGCCGAGCGAGGAGTCCGGCCGGTGAGCAGAGCCGACTCGCCGAGCGCGAGGTTTAGGCTGTGACCGACGGCGAGCTCTTCGTCGGGCTTGACCTGGGCACCTCGAGCCTGAAGGGCGTGGCGGTGGGCGCGGGCGGCGAGGTCGCCGCCCGCGCCCGCGTCGACTACCCGACCGATCGCCCCGAAGCCGGCGCTGCCGAGCAGTCGCCGGCCGACTGGTGGGCGGCGCTCGAGCGGGTGGTGGCCGAGCTCCACAGCGCCGGCGCTCCTCGCGAGCGCTGGGCGGCCGTCGGCCTGTCGGCCATGATCCCGACGCTCGTGCTCGCCGACGAGGCCGGTACGCCGGTCGCGCCGGCCATCACCTGGGAGGACGCGCGCGCCGAGCCCGAGGGCGAGGCGCTGCGGGCGCGTCTCGACGGCGACCGCCTGTATGCCCTCACCGGTCAGTGGGTCGACGGTCGCTACCTGCTGCCCATGTTCCTGCGCTTGGCGCGCGTCGCGCCGCGGGCGGCGCGCCGCGCGCGCCGGCTGCTGGGCGCCAAGGACTGGCTGTTCCTGCGGCTGACCGGCGTCGCGGCGACCGACCCGAGCACGGCGAGCGGCTTCGGCTGCTACGGGCTGCAGGCAGGCACGTGGCTCGGCGACGTCGTCGCGGCGGCCGGCGACGAGCTGCGCGCGGTCGCTCACGCGGTGGCGCCGACCCACGCGCCCCCCGGCGATGGGTCGGCGCCTCCGGGTGAGCCGCCGCCCGCGAGCGCGCCGCTCGCCCTGCCGAGCCTGCCCGCCGTGCTGCCCTCGACCGCCACGCGCCCGGTCGCGCCCGCCGTGGCGGCTCGTCTGGGCCTGCCCGAGGGCCTGCCCGTCTGCGTGGGCGGGGCCGACTCGGTGCTGGGCTGCCTGGGGATCGGCGTCGAGCGCGCCGGCGGTGTCGCCTGCATCGCCGGCACGAGCACCGTGCTCCTCGGCGTCGCCGACCGCCTCGTGATCGACCCCGATCACCGCTACCTGATCACGCCGCTCGCCGGCGTCGACGGCTGGGGCTTCGAGATGGACCTGCTCACCACGGGCAGCGCCTTCCACTGGCTCGCCGGCCTGCTGGGCGAGGCCGGCGGCGACGCGGCCGCCCTTCTGGCCATGGCGGCGCGCGTCGCGCCGGGTGCGGCCGGCCTCTCGTTCCTGCCGTACCTGGCCCCCGGCGAGCAGGGCGCTCTGTGGGACCCGCTCCTCTCGGGCTCGCTTTTCGGCCTCAGCCTGGGCCACGGCGCGGCCGAGGTGGCGCGCGCCCTGGTCGACGGGATCGTGCTCGAGACGCGGCGCTGCCTGCAGGTGCTCGAGCAGGCCGGTCTGCCGCGCGGCCCGGTGTGCGTGGCCGGCGGCAGCGCCGTCGACCCCGACTTTCGCCGGCACCTCGCCGATGCCTGCCGGCGCGAGGTCGTTTACGCGGCATCGGGCGAGAGCGAGTACTCGGCCATCGGCGCGGCGGTGCTGGCGGCCGCGGCCGTCGGCCGCGGCCGCCCCGCCGCCCCGCCGGCCACGGTCGAGGCGCTCATGCCCGACGAGCCGCGGGCGCGTGTGTGGGACGAGCTCTGGCAGCGCCACGAGGCGGCGCTGCGTGCCGTGCGCGCCGCCGGCGTCGGTGGGCCGTCGCAGGAGCGGACGCGCACGTAGACCGTGTCGCGGGGCGCGCAACGTGGACCATGTCGCCGGGCGCTCGCGACCCGCGTCGCCGGCGCTCGCGACCCGCGTCGCCGGGCGCTTGAGGCGCGGCGCGGGGTGGTACCTTTCCGCCATGTCGTCTGAAAGCGCGGCCGGTCGGCGGCCGGACAGCGAGCTGCAGCGCCGCCGACGGCGCGTGCTGGCTCTGGCCTCGATCGGCATCTTCATGACGCCGCTCGACGGCAGCATCGTCTCGGTGGCCCTCAAGCCGATCGCCGGCTCGCTGCACCTGAGCTACACCGAGGCGATCTGGGTGCAGGCCGCCTACCTGCTGGCCATCAGCGTCTGCCTCGTGCCTTTCGGCCGCCTCGCCGACCAGCATGGTCGCACGCGCTTCTTCCTGGCCGGGGTGCTCGTCTTCACCGCCGGTTCGGTGGCCTCGGGCCTCGCGCCCGACGCCGCCGTGCTGCTCGCGGCGCGCGTCGTGCAGGGCGCCGGCGGCGCCCTGCTCAGCGCCACGGCGGCCGCGCTCGTCACGGCCGCCTACCCGCCGGCGGAGCGCGGCCGCGCCCTCGGCTTCATGACGATGTGGGTGTACGTCGGTCTCACCGTGGGGCCGCTGCTCGGCGGCCTGATCGTTCAGCACCTCACGCTTCCCACGGCCGCCGAAAGCTGGCGCTGGATCTTCTACGTGAACATCCCGGTCGGCGCGGTGACCCTGCTCGCCGGCCGCTCCCTGCTGGCGGCCGAGCGCCACGATCGGGCCGTGGCGGGGACGGCGCCGGCCGCGTCGTTCGACACGGCCGGCGCCGTCCTGCTCGCGCTCGCCCTGGCGACCTTCATCGTGCCGCTCACCTTCGGCTTTCAATGGGGCTGGGCCTCGCCCGGGGCGCTCGGTCTGCTGGCCACGGCGGCGCTCGCCGGTGTGGCCTTCGTCGCGGTCGAGCGCCGCCGCGCCCACCCGGTGCTCGACATCTCCCTTCTGCGTCACAACCGGCTGTTCGCCACCGCCAACCTCGCGGCGCTGCTCAACTACGCCGCCATGAACGCCGTGACGGTGCTCACGGCCGTCTTCCTCGAGGTCGTCCAGCACCGCTCGCCGCAAGTCACCGGCTTCATGCTCATCGCCCAGACGGTGCTCATGGCGGCCCTCTCGGAGCCGGCCGGCCGCCTCTCGGACCGGATCGGCACGCGCGGCCTGGCGAGCGGCGGCATGATCGTGATCGCCGCCGGCCTGGTGCTGCTCGCCACGATGCCGCAGGCGGCATCGACGGCTCGCGTCATGAGCGCGCTGGCTGTGGTCGGACTGGGCATGGCCGCCTTCAGCGCGCCCAACACGTCGGCCGTCATGGGCGCGGTCGACCGCTCGCGGCTGGGCGCCGCCGCGTCGTTCCTGGCCACCATGCGGTTCACCGGCCAGGCCATGTCGGTGGCGCTGCTCGGCGGCATCGCCGGCTCGCGCCTTGGCCCGGTCGGCGGGAAGGTCATCTTCCTGGGCGCGCGGGTGGTCGACTCGGGCGCGCTCTACGCGCAGGGCTATCGTCTGGCGATGACGGTCGCCGCGGCCATGGCCCTGCTCGGCGGTCTCGTGTCGCTCACCCGTCCCGCGGCCGTCGCGCACCCTTCGCCGGCGCCCGGGGAACCATCGCTGCATGGCAAGCGGAGCGCGCGCTCGTGACGGGCGCGATGCCTGCGAGCGGGCCACGCGGGCGCGAGGCCCGTGAGCCGGCCACGCGGGCGCGACGCCGCAGGAGGAGCGATGAACGCGAGTGAAGCAGTAGGGCAGACCGGCGGCGACCAGGCGGCCGCCGCACGCGCGGCCGCCGCCGCTCTTGGCGCGGCGCGTCTCGCCGCGGGCTCGACCGTCGGCCTCGGCTCGGGCCGGGCGGTGGCGGCGGTCATCGCCGCCGCCGCCGCGCGCTGGCCCGATGGGCCGCCGCTCCTCGCCGCCGTCGCCTCGACCGAGACCGACCGCCTGGCGCGCGCTGCCGGGTTTCCCGTGGTGGCGCTCGACGACCTCGAGCTGCGGCGCGGCGCCGGCGCGGGCGCGCCGTCAGGCGCCGGCCGCCGGCCGCTGCTTGAGGTCGTGATCGACGGCGCCGACGAGGTCGACCCGCGGCTCGACCTGATCAAGGGCGGCGGCGGCGCGCTGCTGCGCGAGCGGCTGCTCGCCGCCGCCGCCGCCCGCGTGGTGATCGTCGTCGAGGACGAGAAGCTCGTCGGCCGGCTCGGCGAACGCCACGAGCTGCCGGTCGAGGTGGTGCGCTTCGCCTGGCGAGAGACGCGCGGCCGGCTGCTCGATCTCGTGCCGACGGCGCGCCTGAGGCGCGCCGCCGACGGCCGCGCCTTCGTCACCGACGAGGGTCACTTCATCCTCGATTGCGGGCTGCCCGAGGCCGAGGGCGGCGGCGAGGGCCGTGAGGCCCTCGCCGCCGCCCTCAAGGCGCTGCCCGGCGTCGTCGACCACGGCCTGTTCCTGGGCGTCGCCGACGAGGTCCTCGTGGGTCACGCCGGCGGCGCCGTGGACACGCTGACCCGCGACTGAAGCGCGCCTCGAAAGTCCTGCGGGCCAGCGCCCCAGGCCGCCCTGCACCTGGCGCGCAGGCTGCCGAGCCCGTTCCTTGCGCCTCCGTTCCGGGGGTTACGAACCCCGCCGTCCGCGGTAAACGGACAAAAACTATCCGCTTATGGTCGTGCGGACATCTCGGAGGGAACGCCATGCACCGCATCGTCACCTGGTCGACCCGATCCTGGCATCCGCTGCTCGTCGTCGCCGTGTGGGTCGTGCTCGCGACGCTGCCGTTCGTGGGGCCCAAGCTGTCGGCTCACACCAGCAACGACGCTCAGCAGCTTCCGGCGAACGCCGCCGCGCAGCGCGCCCAGAACGCGCTCGACGCCGCCTTCCCGCGGGCCAAGGGCACGCAGATCATCATCGCGTACGGCTCCTCGCGGCCGCTGGACGCGCGCGACAGGGCGGCCGTCGCGGCCGGCGCGCGCTACCTGGCGACCGGCGGCGTCGGGCTTGTGGGGGCGCCGGTCACGCAGATCGCTCCCGACGGCAAGGGCGCCCTGATCGCCGCGACGCTGCGCGGCGATCCGAGCCAGACGAGCTACCGCGACGCCGTGTCGGCGATCCAGACCCACCTGAGCACGCGCAGCGCCGGTCTCAAGGTGTACGTCACCGGCGTGGGCGGTCTGGGCACCGACAGCTACAAGATCTTCTCGAACCTCGACACGAAGCTGCTGGCCGGCAGCGTGGCGATCGTGCTCGTGCTGCTGCTGCTCGTGTACCGGTCGCCGATCCTGCCGCTCGTCGCGCTGCTCACCGTGGGCATCGCCTACACGACGGCGACGGGCCTGCTGGGCGTCGCCGCGAGCGCTCTGGGCTTCACGGTGAACCGGCTCGCCATCTCGCTCATGATCGTGCTGCTCTTCGGGGCGGGGACCGACTACGCGCTGCTGCTCATCTCGCGGTACCGCGAGTACCTGCACACCGAGCCCGACGCGCGCCGCGCGCTGGCCCTGGGGCTGAGCGGCACGTGGGAGGCGATCGCCGCGAGCGGCATCACGGTGGTGCTCGCCATCCTGTCGTTCTCGCTCGCCCGGCTGCCCACGTTCTCGTCGTTCGCGCCGGTGATCGCGGCCGGGGTGGCCGTGACCTTCATCGCCGCGCTCACGCTCATCCCGGCGCTGCTCGCCCTGCTCGGCCGGGCGGCCTTCTGGCCGCGCATCCCGCGGGTGGGGCAGGCCTCCAGGCACGGCGTCTGGCAGAGGGTGGCGGCGTCCGTGGTCGAGCGGCCGCGGCGCGCCGCGGCGGCCACCGCCGCGGTGCTCGCCCTGCTCGGCGTCGGCCTGGTCGCCTACACGCCGACCCTGAACTTCATCGACAACTTCCTGCAGACCACGCCGGCGACGCAGGGCTACAAGCTGGTGCAGCAGCACTTCCCGGCCGGCGCGCTTGCGCCGACACAGGTCGTCGCCACCTACCGCACGCCGCCCGGCGCCACGCAGTCGGGCGCGCTGCTCGCCGCCATCAAGGGGGCGCCCGACGTGCTCACCGCTTTTCCGTCGGGCACGGCCCGCGGCGGCCGCGTCGTGCAGTACCAGGTGATCCTGGCGAGCGACCCCTACGGTAAGACGGCGATCACCGACGTCGCCGCGCTGCGCGGCCGTGTGGCCGGGGCGGCGGCCGCGACCGGGGCGCGCGCGCAGATCGCCGGGGCGAGCGCTCTGAGCTACGACCTCTACCACATCTCGAACCGCGACTCGCTCGTGGTAGGCGTGACGGCGCTGCTCGTCACGGCGATCGTGCTCGGGCTGCTGCTGCGCTCGCTCGTGGCGCCGATGGTGCTGCTGGCCACCAACGTGCTGTCGTTCGCCGCGGCCACCGGCGCGGTGATCTTCATCACGCGGGTGGTGTTCGGCTGGAGCTCCTTCGGCTTTCAAGTGCCGCTCTACATGTTCATCTTCCTGGTCGCCCTGGGCAGCGACTACAACATCTTCATCACGACCCGGATCCGCAGCGAGTCGTTCCGCCGCGGCCTGCGCGACGGCACCGAGCGCGCCGTCGCCGTGACCGGCGGTGTGCTGACCAGCGCCGGCCTCGTGCTGGCCGGCACGTTCCTGATCCTCGCCGCGGAGCCGGTGAAGTACCTGGTCGAGGTCGGCCTCGGCGTGGCGCTCGGCGTGCTGCTCGACACGTTCATCGTGCGCTCGGCGCTCGTGCCCGGCCTGGTCGGCGTGGTCGGCCCGCGGATCGGCTGGCCCGGTCGCCGCTGGGAGTGCGGCGACGAGTGCCCCGTGCCGCCCGAGGAGCGCGCTCGCGAGCGCGCCGGCCGGCTGGGCCGTCTGCCCCAACAGCCCCCGCAGGGCGTGCCGAGCGGCGCGCGCTGACCGGCGACTGCGGGGTCCACCACCCGCAGGAGAAGGGCAGGACGGCGGGTGGCGGGGCGGCGGGGCCGAACGGCCCCGCCGCCCCGCTCGCGGTCGCCTCGCGCAAGGCGTCGGCTGGCGTAGAATCCGTGGCGACCGGCACTCGACCGCGGGACTTTACGAGCGACATGCTGCGCCGCGCCGTCACCACGCTTTCCGCCCACGGCTACTGGCTGGCCGTTCTTGCGATCGGCCTGTCGACCGCGCTGTTCCTGCCGGGCCGCGACACCTTCGCGAAGGGCCAGTGGGCGCTGCTCTACCTGCTCATCGTGGTGCTCGTCGCCGGGGCGAGCGGAGCGGGCCCGGCGGTCCTCGCCGCCGTGCTTGCCTTCTTCGCTTGGGACTTCTTCTTCCTGCCGCCCTTCCACACGCTCACGGTCAGGGACCCCAAGGACTGGCTGTCGCTCGTCGCGTTCCTCGCGGTCGGCGTCGTCATGGGCGTGCAGACCGGACGCATGAGAGACCGCGAGGCGCGCGCCCTGGCTCGCGAGCACGAGACGGCCGCGCTCAACCGGCTCTCCGCGGGTCTTGTCTCACAGGCTTCGACGGGCGAGATGGCCGAGACGATCCTCGGCGAGATCGTGACCCTGCTCGGCGCCGCGTCGGCGACGCTCTTCGTCGGTAGCGACGACGAGCTCACCAGGTTCTGCGTGACGCCGGCGTCGGACGAGCCCGACAGCGGAGCGACGAGGGTGGCGCACTGGGTGTACACGCACGGCGAGCCGGTCGGCCTGCCGCGACAGACGCTCGCCGAGACCGCCGGCGCCGGGCCGCCGCTCGAGGGCTTCAAGGTGCCCGAGGGCAGCGGCGGGATCTTTCTTCCCCTGCGCGGCGCGCTCGGAGTCGTCGGGGTCCTGAGCGTCGCCGGCCGGCGGAACGGCCGACCCTACGACGACGCCGACGGCCGCCTGCTCGCCGCGCTTGCCAACCTGATCGCGACCTTCCTGGAGCGCCAGCGCCTGCAGACGGTGGCGACGGCGGCCGAGGCGCTACGCGAGGCCGATCGGCTCAAGTCGAGCCTGCTGTCATCGGTGTCACACGAGCTGAAGACGCCGCTCGCCGCCCTCACGGCGACGGTCAGCAACCTGCTCGAAGGCGATGTGCCCTGGAACGAGCGGAGCGTGCGCGACGAGTTGCGCGCCATCGTCTCCGACGTGGCCCGTCTCAACAACAGCATCACGGCGCTGCTCGATCTCTCGCGTCTCGAGGCGCGCGCCTGGGAGCCGCACCTCGAGCTCTACGAATTCTCCGACATCCTCGCCGCCGGTCTCGCCGCCCTGCCGGTCCATGAGCGGGACCGGGTGATCGTCGCCGTGCCCGACGACTTCCCGCCGCTGCGCGTCGACTTTGAACAGTTCGTGCGGGTGTTTCAGAACCTGCTCGAGAACGCGATGCTGTACGCCGGCAACGGCCTCCTGCGCGTCGGCGCCGAGGCGGCCGGTCGCGGCGTGCGGCTCTGGGTCGAAGACGAGGGCCCCGGCATCGCCGCCGACGAGCACGAGGCCGTGTTCGAGAAGTTCTACCGCGGCGGCAGGACCGGTACGAAGGTGCGCTCCGGCACGGGTCTCGGCCTGGCGATCACCCGCGAGATCGTGCGCGCCCACGGCGGCGGCATCCACGTCGAGGACGTCGTGCCGCATGGCGCCCGCTTCGTGATCGACCTGCCCGACGAGGCCGCCGAGACCGCTCCGCGCAGCGAGTCGTAGGAGCCCTTCCGGCCGGCTCCGCTCGGTCGCGCCGCCCGCCGCCCCGCCTCTCGCCGCCGCAGGCGCCCTCCCATCGCGGCCCCGCCGTTCACGGCACTTTTACGGCACGGCGGCCCTCCTTCACGGACTCGTCACGAGTGCCGGGGAACACGAACCTCGAAGTCTTCGTCGCCCGACGGACGCTCGCCGGTCGCCCCGGCAGGGGCGCTGCGACTCCTCGGCGGTGGAGGTGCCAGCATGAGAGGTCTCGTGCGAGGCCGGTCGGCAGATGTCGCATCCGGCCCGCAGCCCGCTTCCTCGCCGCGGTGCCGGCGCTCCTCATCGGTGAGCGCGGCCTCCCGCGATCGTACCCGTCGCGCGCGGTGGGCCTTCCCGGAGCCACTCGTCGCGCCCGACGGCCGACAGGCCGGGAGCTCGGCTGCTCCGCCGCGCTCCCGACGCCACGTGCTTGGTGAGACCGGAGGGACGACCATGTTCGACATCGCGGCGATCGCCATCGCGCTCGCCTGCTTTTCGTTTCTCGCCCTGATCCTCTACGTCCTGGAGCGTGTGTGATGGCGCCCGCGGATATCTTCGGCCTCGCGGTCTCGGCCGCGCTGGCCGCCTACCTCGTCTTCGCCCTCTTTCGTGGGGAGCGGTTCTGATGACCGCCGAAGGCATCGGCCAGATCGTGCTCTACACGGCGGTGCTGATCGCTCTCGCCTACCCGCTGGGACGATACATGGCCTGGGTCTATTCGCGCAGGCGCGACGACGTCGTCGAGCGCGGCTTCTTCCGGCTGCTCGGCCGGGGCAGCGGCGACGACCAGAGCTGGCAGCGCTATGCCGTGACCGTCCTGGTGTTCAGCGTCGCCTTCTCGGCCGTGCTCTACGCGATCCTGCGGCTGCAGGGTCACCTGCCGGTCAACCCCGATCACATGAAGCCCGTCCCGTCGCCGCTCGCCCTCAACACAGCCGCCAGCTTCGTCACCAACACCAACTGGCAGTTCTACGCCGGCGAGGCGACGATGTCGTATCTCAGCCAGATGGCCGGCCTCGCCGTGCAGAACTTCGTCTCGGCGGCGGTCGGCATGGCCGTCCTGGCCGCCGTCGTGCGCGGCCTCGCGCTGCGCTCGGGCAGCAGGCTCGGCAACTTCTGGCGCGACCTCTACCGGTCGCTCGTCTATGTCCTCCTGCCGCTTTCGGTCGTTGTCGCGATCGTGCTCGTGTCGCAGGGCGTGCCGCAGACCTTCGACGGCCACGCCACCGCGACGACCCTGCAGGGGGCCCATCAGGCCATCGCCCGCGGCCCGGTCGCTTCGCAGATCGCGATCAAGCAGCTCGGCACCAACGGCGGCGGCTACTACAACTCCAACTCGGCGGTGCCCTTCGAGAACCCGACCGGCCTCTCGAACTTCGTCGAGATGATCGCCATCCTGTTGATCCCGGTCGCCCAGGTCTTCATGTTCGGCCGCATGGTCAAGGCACGCCGCCACGCCTGGATGGTGTTCGCCGCGATGAGTGCCATGTTCGTGATCGGCATCGGCGTGAACCTCGCCGCCGAGCAGCACGCCTCGCCGGTGCTGCGCGACTCCGGCGTGAATCTCGTGGCGTCCGCTGGCCAGAGCGGCGGCAACATGGTCGACAAGGAGGTCCGCTTCGGCATCGCGGGCACCACCACCTGGACGGTCGCCACGAGCGACGCCTCGAACGGCTCGGTCAACGGCGGCTTCGATGCCCAGACGGCGGCCGGCGGGGCCGTGCCCCTCGTCAATCTGTTCGTCGGCGAGGTGATCTTCGGCGGCGTCGGCACCGGCCTGATCGGCATGTTCTTCTACATCCTGATCGCCGTTTTCGTCGCCGGGCTCATGGTGGGTCGTACGCCGGAGTGGCTCGGTAAGAAGATCGAGGCCCGCGAGGTCAAGTTCGCCGCGCTCGGCGCGCTCTTCGTGCCCACCATGGTGCTCGTCATGACCGCCGTCGCGATCGCCGCGCCGGCCGGCCTCGCCTCGGTCTTCAACCCTGGAGCGCACGGCTTCACCGAGACGCTCTACGCCTACACATCGCAGGCCAACAACAACGGCAGCGCCTTCGCCGGCTACGGTGCCACCACGTTCTCGGAATCGTTCGGCACGGTGGCCATGTACCTTGGTCGTTTCGTGCCGATGCTGGCCGGTCTCGCGCTCGCGGGCTCGCTCGCGCGCAAGAAGGTCGCGCCTGTGTCCGCCGGCACCTTCCGCACCGACGGGCCGACCTTCGCCGTGCTGCTCGTCGGCGTGGTCGCGCTCACCGCCGGCCTCATGATCCTGCCCGCGCTCAGCCTCGGGCCCATCGTCGAATCGTTGGTGCACTGACATGCGCACGCTCATTCGTTCACTCATCGCCATCGTCGTCATCACCGCGGTCTTCGGCCTCGCCTACCCCGCGATCATGACCGGCTTCGCGTCGCTGACCTTCCCATCTCAGGCGAAGGGCAGCCTGCTCTACCGCAACGGGGTCGTCGTCGGCTCGGCGCTCGCCGCCCAGGACTTCACAGCGCCGCGCTACTTCCACGAGCGGCCTTCGGGCACGACGCCCGCCTACAACGCCGCCGACACGACGTTCGCCAACCTCGGACCGACCAACCCGGCACTCGCCAAGGCAGTCGCTCAGCAGGCGCAGGCGGTGCTCGCGCTTGAGCGGCCCTACAACCCCGGCCTCACCCTGGCCGACATCCCGGTCGACGCCGTGACCACGTCCGGCTCCGGCATCGACCCCGATATCTCACCGGCCTACGCGCGACTCCAGGCGCGCCGCGTCGCCGCGGTGCGTCACCTGCCGCTCGGCGTCGTCGAGCGGCTCATCAAGCAGAACACGACCGGGCGCAGTCTCGGCCTGTTCGGCGAGCCCGGCGTCAACGTCCTGACGCTCAACCTCGCGCTCGACCGGATCGGAGGCAACTGATGGCAGCGCGCCGCTCCAGCATCTTCTCACGACAGCTCGTCATGGCGGCCGTGCGCGACTCGTTTCCCAAGCTCGACCCGCGCCATCAGGCGCGCAACCCGGTGATGTTCGTGGTCGAGGTCGGCAGCCTCATCACGAGCGGGATCTTCTTCATCGACCTGGCGCGGGGCCGCACCGGGCAGCTCTGGTTCGTCGCCACCATCTCGGTCTGGCTGTGGCTCACGGTGCTGTTCGCCAACTTTGCCGAGGCGATCGCCGAAGGCCGCGGCAAGGCGCAGGCGAGCGCGCTGCGCGCCACCCGGACGACCACGGTCGCCCACCGGCGGACCGCGACGGGAGCGCTCGAGGATGTGCCCGCACCGCAGCTCGCCAAGGGCGACTTGGTCGAGATCGTGGCCGGCGAGCTCGTGCCGGCCGACGGCGAGATCGTCGATGGTATCGGCTCGATCGACGAGTCGGCGATCACCGGCGAGTCCGCGCCGGTCATCCGCGAGGCGGGCAGCGACCGCTCGGCCGTCACCGGCGGCACGCGTCTGCTGTCCGACCGCCTCGTGGTCGAGGTCACCCAGGAGCCCGGCAAGTCGTTCCTCGATCGCATGATCGCCCTGGTCGAGGGCGCCGAGCGGCGTAAGACGCCCAACGAGATCGCGCTGAACATCCTGCTCGCCGGGCTGACCATCACGTTCCTCGTGGCGGTCGCGACGCTTCGCCCGTTCGCGCTGTACGCACACACGAACGTCTCACAGACGGTGCTGATCGCCCTGCTCGTCGCCCTCATCCCCACGACGATCGGCGCGCTGCTGTCGGCGATCGGCATCGCCGGCATGGACCGTCTCGTGCAGCGCAACGTGCTGGCCATGTCGGGGCGGGCCGTCGAGGCGTCCGGCGATGTCGACGTCCTGCTGCTCGACAAGACCGGCACCATCACCCTGGGCAACCGCCAGGCCACCGAGTTCATCGCGGCTCCGGGGATCGACGAGCGCGAGCTGGCCGAGGCGGCCGAGCTCGCCTCGCTGGCCGACGAGACGCCCGAAGGGCGCTCGATCGTCGCCCTCGCACTCGATCAGTATGAGGTGCAGCGCGAGGCGGCTACCGATGCCCGTTTCGTGCCCTTCACCGCCATGACTCGCATGAGCGGCGTCGATTTCAACGGCACGAAGATCCGCAAGGGCGCCGCCGACGCCGTCAAGGCCTTCATCAGCGAGAACGGTGGCGCGGCCCCGGGCAGCGCGATCGACGAGGCCGTACAGCATGTCGCCGAGCAGGGCGGCACACCGCTCGTGGTCGCCAGAAACAGGACGGCACTGGGGGTCGTGCATCTGAAGGACATCGTCAAGACGGGCATGCGCGAGCGCTTCGACGATCTGCGCAAGATGGGCATCCGCACCGTCATGGTGACGGGCGACCACCATCTGACGGCCGCCGTGATCGCCCGTGAGGCCGGCGTCGACGACTACCTGGCCGAGGCGACACCCGAGAAGAAGCTCGCGCTGATCCGCGCAGAGCAGGACGAGGGTCGCATGGTGGCGATGACCGGCGACGGCACGAACGACGCGCCGGCGCTCGCCCAGGCCGACGTGGGCGTGGCGATGAACGCCGGCACGAGCGCCGCCAAGGAGGCCGGCAACATGGTCGACCTCGACAACGATCCCACCAAGCTGATCGAGATCGTCGAGGTGGGCAAGCAGTTGCTGATCACGCGGGGCGCTCTCACCACCTTCTCGATCGCCAACGACGTGGCCAAGTACTTCGCCATCCTGCCCGCGATGTTCGCCTTCACCTACGCGAAACACCCCGGCCAGCACGGCCCGCTCGCCGCCCTCAACGTGATGCATCTGGGCGACCCGCGCAGCGCGATCATCTCGGCCGTGATCTTCAACGCCCTGATCATCCCGGCGCTCGTACCGCTCGCTCTCAAGGGCGTGCGCTACCGGGCGATCGGCGCGACCGCGCTGCTGCGACGCAACCTCGTGATCTACGGCCTCGGCGGCATGGCGCTGCCGTTCATCGGCATCAAGCTGATCGACCTCGTCGTGCACAACGTGCTGGGTGCTTGAAGGGCTCCGCGGCCGCACTCGGGCGGCGGGGGCGAGCGGGCCTCAGGGCCTGCCTGCCCCCGCCGCCTTTATGCGGCCGTAACGCGACGCGCGCCGGACTTTAGACCGATACAACGAGCGGGAGGGTATCTTGCGCTCCCACAAGGCAACCGCGCGTGGCGTTGCCCGGACGCGGATTTCGGAGGTCGGATCGTGACCCTCGCGGCGATGTCCCCCGCCCCGGCGTCGACTCGCATGGCGGGCGGTATGCCCGCCGCACCGCTCTGGGAGCGTTGCTACCGGCGCGCGGTCGAAGGGCGCGAGGACGAGATCGTCGCGACCTTCCTCGAGTCGCGCAGCGACGCCGCGACGGCCCGCGCCCTCGGCTTGCGCACCGTCCACGTGCGCCGTCTCGTCGACCTGTGCGTGCCCGAGGCCGCGGTGCTGCGCCGCGCGCGACGCCGCACCGCATTGCTCTATTCGGACGAGGACCTCCTCGCGGCCCTCCAGGCGGCGGCCGTCGAGCTGCCGGCGCCGGTCGCCATCGAGTCCTATCGCGAGTGGGCGTTGCGGCACGACAACGGCCGCCGGAACCCGGGTCCTGAGGTGATCAGGCTGCGGTTCGGAGGCTGGCGTCGGGCGCTCGCGCGCGCCGGTCTGACGCCTCGTGAACGCAGCGGTCCCCACGCGCGGTACGGCCGCAGCGACGTCGTCGAGGCGGTCGCCGCAGCCTGGCGCGAGCTCGGCAGATACCCGAGTGTCGTGCGCTATGAGGTCTGGCGCGCCGGTCGACAGGGTGTGCCGTCAGCCGCGATCGCGCGCCGCGCGGCGAAGAGCTGGGACGACCTCCTGGCCGCGGCGTACCCGCTCGTCTACGACAGAGAGCTCGTCTACGACAAAGATCGCGCCGACGACGGCCGGGGCCTTTGCGACACCCGGCGTGCGACGATCGTCGCTGCGGCTAGTGCGCGGCCTTGATGAGCTCGCCGGAGCGCTCGTTCTTCGCGCGCTCGGCCCAATGGACCTGCGCGATCGAGAACTGCAGCACGGGCGCCAGGCGCTGCTCGACGGGAGCGGTCTGCTCCGCGACCGGGGGGCACGAACGGGCGAGCGCTGCAAGGCGCTCGCGTCGAGCGCGCTCTACCTCGCGGGCGAGCGCCCTGGTGTGCACGGAGAAGACCGCGACCACCGCGACGATGGCGACCGCGAAGACGGCGGCGATCTCGATGACACTCATCATGGTGGTCCTCCCAGTCCTGGGCGCCGGTGTCCCCGGCGTCGCAACTCAGGCTACCCGGGCCCTCGTTGCGAACTGCTAAAGGGTCCCGGTCTCGACGTTAAAGGTGACTAAAGGGGCGCACACGAAGGCCGACGTTCCGGGAATCGTCTCCGAGTGTCATGCTTAGCGGCGCAGCTCGCCGGCGCCGGTCCCGGGTCGCCGAGCGCCCGGCAGGGCACACGAGCACGAGGAGGAGGGCGATGAGCATTCCCGAGCGGCCGACACGCATTCTCGCCGTCGACGACGAAGAGCAGATCCGCCGCGCCCTGCAGTCGATCCTCGGCTCGCGCGGCTATCAGCTCTCGCTGGCATCTACCGCCGAAGAGGCGCTGATCAAGGCCATCGACGACCCCCCCGATCTCGTCGTGCTCGACCTCATGCTGCCCGACCGCACGGGCATCGAGGTCTGCCGCGAGCTGCGCACCTGGATGACGGCCCCGATCCTCATCCTGTCGGTGCGCTCGGCTGAGGCCGACAAGATCAAGGCGCTCGACGAAGGTGCCGACGACTACCTGACCAAGCCGTTCTCGGCCGGCGAGCTGCTGGCTCGCATCCGCGCGCTGCTGCGGCGAGCGGCGGCGCTCACCTCGCCGCCGCCGGTCGTCGTGGCCGGTGACCTGTCGATCGACATCGCGCGGCGTCGCGTCACGCTGGCCGGCGCCGAGGTCGCCCTCACGCCCACCGAGTTCGACATCCTCGCGTTCCTCGCCCGCAACGCCGACCTCGTGGTCACGCAGAAGATGATCCTCGAGCACGTCTGGGGTCCGGAGTGGGTCGAGGATGCGCAGACGCTGCGCGTGCACGTCAGCCATCTGCGTAAGAAGATCGAGCCCTCGCCGGCCGGCCCGCGCTACATCATCACCGAACCCGGCGTCGGCTTTCGGCTCTCGGTCCCCGAGCCCGCGCCGGCCGCTCAGGCCGACGTAGGCGACGAGCTCGTCTGACACTGCCCGAGGGCGGCGGACCATGGGGCGCCGAGCGCGCGCAGGCCCGCACGGGCGACTCATCGAGGGCGCCCGAAGGCGACGGCAGCCGATGTCTCGGGGGGCCGGCGGCGCGGGCCTTTAGGAGTCCTTAACACCGGCCGGCGCCGTCTTCACGGACCCTTCATGGGTGCCTGGGTAGCCTCATTCTCGTGCAGTGCCCGCGAGGAGGCGCATGAGCATGACCGATCTGGGGATCGCCGTGATCGACGCAGTGTTCGCCCTGGCGTTGCTGGCCGTGGCGTCGTGCCTCGCGTACCTTGTCTCTGTGACGCTTCGCGAGCACGACGCGCGGAGCGCGTCCGAGCCGCGCGCTTCGATCGCAGCGGAGCCGACGCACGTCGCACCAAGCGGTGCCCGCGTCGTCTCAATGCCAAGCCTACGGCCGAGCATCGCGCGACACCGTAACGCCGCGTCGTCCTGAAGGGGCGAGCGGCGGTCGCCGGTCTTCTCGGCCGTCGTGTGACACACCGGGGCGCCGCGCCCGCAAGGGCGCGGCGCCCCGGTCGCTGCTGCGCGACCTCGCGTCGACCACGCCGAGAGGGCGTGCGGTCCGGTCAGAGCGGGTGTTAAGACCTTCACGCATTCTTTACGCCGCGAGCCCGTTGGTTCACGCACTCCTTACGGGGGGACGGGTACGCTGCCTGCCGTTCGTGTCGTCGCCGAGCCAGCGGGCCGGCGGAGCATGGACGGGTTAGACAGGTACGAGTTTGTGGGTAGGCTGCCCGCGGCGAGCGTGGGGAGCTCGCCGGCCGTCAGGAGTCGTGGGGAGTCGCAAGCGTGGGTGATCTCGCGTATCTCGTGATCGTCGCGGTGTTCTTCGCGCTGGCGTTCGGCTACGCGCGCATCGCGCCGCGGCTGTAGGGAGCGCGCGTGAACGTCGCCTATCTCGTTCTGGGCATCATCGCCTTCATCCTCGTCCTCTATCTGTTCTACGCCTTGCTCCGACCGGAGCGGTTCTAGGGGGCAGGGGCCATGGGCTGGGGGATCGCGCAGATCGTCGTCTATGTGGTGCTGCTTGCGCTGATCGCGAAGCCGCTCGGCGCCTTCATGGCCCACGTCTATCGCGGCGAGCGCACGTTCCTCGACCCCGTGCTCAAGCCGGTCGAGCGGCTCATCTACCGCCTGTGCGGCGTCGACGAGACGCGCGAGATGGGGGTCACCGCCTACGCCATCGCGTTGCTCGTCTTCAACCTCGCCGTGCTGCTCTTCATGTACGTGATCCTGCGCCTTCAGGGTCACCTGCCGCTCAACCCCGCGCACGTCCCCGACATGAGCCCCACGGTCGCCTTCAACACCGCGGTCAGCTTCGCCACCAACACCAACTGGCAGGTCTACGTGCCCGAGAAGCAGGTGAGTTACCTCTCGCAGATGCTTGCCCTGGCGCGCGAGAACTTCGTGTCTGCCGCGGTGGGCATGGCCGTCGCTGTCGCCTTCATCCGCGGCGTCACCGGCCACTCGGGCCGCCATCTCGGCAACTTCTGGGTCGACATGACCCGCAGCTTCCTCTACGTGCTGCTGCCGATCTCGATCGTCGGCGGCCTGTTCCTCGTGTCGCAAGGCGTCGTACAGAACCTGAACAGCCCGACGCGCGCCGTCACGCTCCAGGGCACGGTGCAGACCATCGCCCAGGGCCCGTTCGCCTCACAGGAGATCATCAAGGAGCTCGGCACCAATGGCGGTGGCACGTACAACGCGAACTCGGCGCACCCGTATGAAAACCCCACGCCTCTCACGAACTTCATCGAGGACCTCGCGCTGCTGGCCATCCCCGTCGCGCTCACATTCACCTTCGGTCGATACGCCGGCAACCAGAGACAGGGCTGGGCGCTCTTCGCGGCGGCGATGGTGATCCTGCTGATCAGCGTCGGGGTGATGTACGCGAGCGAGCAGCGCGGCAACCCGATCCTCGCGAGAGAGGGCGCCACCGAGAAGCTCACTGCGACCCAGTCCGGTGGCAACATGGAGGGCAAGGAGGTCCGATTCGGCATCGCCGACTCCGTCCTCTGGGCGACGACGACCACCGATACGTCGTGTGGTGCCGTCAATGCGGCGCACGACAGCCTCACTCCGCTGGCCGGCATGATGGCCATGCTGAACATCGCGCTTGGCGAGGTGGTGTTCGGCGGCGTTGGGGTCGGCATCATGGGGCTGCTCGTGAACGCCATCCTGGCGGTGTTCATCGCCGGGCTCATGGTCGGCCGCACGCCCGAGTACCTCGGCAAGAAGATCGAGGGCCGCGAGATGAAGCTCGCCTCGCTGGCCGTGCTGTACTTCTGCGTCACGGCGCTCGGCTTCGCCGCCCTGGCCGCGGTGGTGCCGGCCGGCAAGGACGCCGCGCTGAACTCGGGGCCCCACGGCCTGTCCGAGATCCTCTACGGCACCATCTCGCAGACCGGCAACAACGGCAGCGCCTTCGCCGGGCTCACCGCGAGCGGCCGCTTCTGGAGCACGATCGGCGGCCTGTGCATGATGTGGGGGCGCTACTTCTTCATCATCCCGTGCTTGGCCCTCGCCGGCTCGCTGGGCGGCAAGAAGTCGGTGCCGCCGTCGCCCGGCACGTTCCCCACGACCGGCGGGATCTTCGTCGTGCTGCTCGTCGGCGTGATCCTGATCGTCGGTGCGCTGACCTGGTTCCCCGCCTTCGCCCTGGGTCCCATCGTCGAGCACTTCCTGATGAACGCCGGCAAGCTGTTCGGGTGAGCTGTGAGCGACGATCGACAGAGGCCCGGCGTGCCTGACGACGAGCAGGGTGAGATGGCGGTCGCGCCGCCGGAGCCGGAGCCGCGCAAGGAGCGCGTCACGATCCGCAACGAGGCCTCGATGAAGGGCCTCATCTGGCCGGCCGTGGCGAGCTCGTTCCGCAAGCTCGACCCGCGTGACGTCGCGCGCAACCCCGTCATGTTCGTGGTCGAGGTCGGCAGCGTCATCACGACCTACTACTTCATCCTCGGCCTCGTGCGCTCGAGCTCCGACACGGCCTTCGTCGGCGCCGTCACCGGCTGGCTCTGGTTCACGGTGCTCTTCGCCAACTTCGCGACGGCCATGGCCGAGGGCCGTGGCAAGGCCCAGGCCGACGCCCTGCGCAAGATGCGCACCGAGACCTACGCCAACCTCGTGAGCGACGGCACGGTCAGCCAGGTACCGGCCGGCCAGCTTCGTCGCGGCGACGTCGTCCTGGTGAGCGCCGGCGAGATCATCCCCGGCGACGGCGAGGTGATCCAGGGCATCGCCTCGGTCGACGAGTCGGCGATCACCGGCGAGTCGGCGCCGGTGATCCGCGAGAGCGGTGGCGACCGCAGCGCCGTGACGGGAGGCACCAAGGTGCTGTCCGACCAGATCAGGGTCGAGATCACGTCGAACCCCGGCGAGAGCTTTCTCGATCGCATGATCGGTCTGGTCGAGGGCGCCCAGCGCCAGAAGACGCCCAACGAGATCGCCCTCACCATCCTGCTTGCCGCCCTCACGATCATCTTCGTGATCGTGATCATGACGCTCGAGCCGTTCGCCATCTACGATCACGCGCCGCAGTCGCCGACCGTGCTGATCGCGTTGCTCGTCTGCCTCATCCCGACCACGATCGGCGGCCTGCTCGCGGCCATCGGCATCGCCGGCATGGACCGCCTCGTGCGGCACAACGTGCTCGCCACGAGCGGGCGCGCGGTCGAGGCCGCCGGCGACGTCGACACGCTGCTGCTCGACAAGACCGGGACCATCACGCTCGGCAACCGGCAGGCCGCCGAGTTCATCCCCATGCCGGGCGTGACCGAAGCTGAGCTTGCCGACGCGGCGCAGCTCGCCTCGCTTGCCGACGAGACGCCCGAAGGCCGTTCGATCGTCGTGCTCGCCAAGGACTTCGGTATCCGCGCCCGCCACATCGACCCCGACAAGGCGACCTTCGTCGAGTTCACCGCACAGACGCGCATGAGCGGCATCGACCTCGATGGTCAGTCGATCCGCAAGGGGGCCGGCGAGGCCGTCATCGCCTGGATCAAGCAGCGGGGCGGCACGGTGCCGACCGAGCTCGAGCGCTCGATCGAGGCGGTCTCGCTGCAGGGCGGCACGCCGCTCGCCGTGGCCCGCGACGACGAGGTGCTCGGCGTCATCCACCTGAAGGACATCGTCAAGGGCGGCATCCGCGAGCGCTTCGACGAGCTGCGCGCCATGGGCATCCGCACCGTGATGATCACGGGCGACAACCCGCTCACGGCGGCCGTCATCGCCAAGGAAGCCGGGGTCGACGATTTTCTGGCCGAGGCCACACCCGAAGCCAAGATGGAGCTCATTCGCTCGGAGCAGCAGCAAGGCAAGCTCGTGGCGATGACCGGCGACGGCACGAACGACGCGCCGGCCCTGGCTCAGGCCGACGTCGGCGTGGCCATGAACTCGGGCACGTCGGCCGCTAAAGAGGCCGGTAACATGGTCGACCTCGACTCCAACCCGACCAAGCTCATCGAGATCGTGGCGATCGGCAAGCAACTGCTGATCACCCGCGGGGCCTTGACCACCTTCAGCATCGCCAACGACGTGGCCAAGTACTTCGCCATCATCCCGGCGATGTTCATGGTCGCCTTCCCGCAACTCCGCCCGCTCAACGTGATGGGGCTGCACTCGCCGCACAGCGCCGTGCTGTCGGCGGTCATCTTCAACGCGCTCATCATCGTCATGCTGATCCCGCTCGCGCTGCGCGGCGTGAAGTACCGGCCGATCGGTGCCGCGGCCCTGCTGCGCTTCAACCTGCTCGTGTACGGCCTGGGCGGCGTGATCGCACCCTTCATCGGCATCAAGGTCATCGACCTCATCCTGGTGGCCCTCCACCTGACGACCTGAGGGAGCGTGTGACGTGAAATACGTCTGGACCGCCATCCGCATGACGATCGTGAGCGCGATCCTGCTGGGCATCATCTATCCTCTGGCGATGACCGGCATCGCCCAGGTCGTCTTTCCCGGCAAGGCCGACGGCAGCCTCGTCAAGCACCGTGGCGTGGTGATCGGCTCGAGCCTGATCGGGCAGGACTTCACAGCGCCGCGCTACTTCTGGCCGCGACCCTCCGCGGCCGGCAAGGGGTACGATGCGATGGACTCTTCGTTCTCGAACCTCGGCCCGACCAGCCGGACCCTCGCCGAGCGGGTCAAGGCGGCGGTCAAGGCCGACATCGCGGCCGATCCGGGCCTCAAGTTCGGTCAGGTGCCTATAGACATGGTGACGACGTCGGCCAGCGGGCTCGACCCCGACATCACGATCGCCAACGCGCGCGCCCAGGCGAGACGCGTCGCGGCGGCTCGTGGCATGAGCGTCGCCGCCGTGCTCGCCCTGGTCGCCAGGCACACGGCCGGGCGCGAGCTCGGCTTTCTCGGCGAGCCGACCGTCAACGTGCTGGAGCTCAATCTGGCGCTCGACGCCGCGTCGCCCTGATGGCCGACGCCGACCCGCCCCCCGACGACGCCGGACCGGGTGAGCAGATAGCGCTGCGCACGCTACGCAACCGGGGCCGTCACAAGATCTTCCTGGGCTACGCGCCGGGCGTCGGCAAGACCTTCACCATGCTCTCCGAGGCGCGCCGCCGCCACGACCGCGGCGAGGACGTCGTGATCGGCTTCGTCGAGACGCACGGCCGCAAGGCGATCGCCGAGCTCGCCGAGGGCCTGTCGATCGTCCCGCGCAAGACGGTGGAGTATCGCGGCCGCACGTTCGAAGAGATGGACACGGCGGCCGTGATCGCCCGCCGCCCCGCCGTCGTGCTGGTCGACGAGCTCGCTCACACGAACATCCCCGGCACCCGTCACGAGAAGCGCTGGCAGAGCGTAGAGGAGATCCTGGCGGCCGGGATCGACGTGCTGTCGACCGTCAATGTGCAGCACTTCGAAAGCCTGAACGACACGATCTTCCAGATCACCACGGTGCGCGTGCGCGAGACGCTGCCCGACGGCATCCTCGACCGCGCCGACGAGGTCGTGCTGGTCGACCTGACGGCCGACGCCCTCATCAACCGCCTGAACCGCGGCGTCGTCTACGACCTCGAGAAGATACCGGGGGCGCTCAGCAACTTCTTCCGGCGCGGCAACCTGGTGGCCCTGCGCGAGCTCGCGCTGCGCAAGACGGCCGAGGAGGTCGACGAGAGCCTCGAGCACTACATCGAGACCCACGAGATCGAGACGCCGTGGGCCACCGAGGACCGCGTCGTGGTGTGCATCAAGGCCGGACCGATCGCCAAGAAGCTGGTGCGCCGTGGTTACCGCCTGGCCAAGCGCCTCCAGGGCCACTTCTGGGTCGTGCACGTGCACACGCCGGGGGAGACCCTGGGCCGCCACCACGACGAGCTCGGCGAGCTCTTCGAGCTCACGCGTGACCTGGGGGGCGAGGTGGTCGAGGTTTCGGGCGATTCCGAGGCTCAGGCGATCCTCGAATTCGCTCACGAGCACCGCGCGACGTTCATCATCATGGGTCAGTCGAAACGCACGCGCATGGACGAGGTGTTGCGCGGCTCGTCGCTGATCGCTCGCATCATGCGCGAGACCCAGGACATCGACGTACTCGTGGTGGCCGACCCGAGCAAGGCCCCGCGCGAGGCCGACTAGGTCCGACTCGCCCACCTGCCTCGCCTTTACGGATCCTTCACGGCTTAACAGGTTCTTTATACTGATGGGCGGTATCTTTATGGACTCTTAACGCCATTCAGCGTAGCGTCGCGCGCGTCGACCCTGGGGGCCGATGCGTCGGCTTGGTCGCCGACGACGATGGCGGCGGCCAGGCCGCTCGGCAAGCGTTTCCACGGGCGCATCCGAAAGCTCGTGACGCGGCGGGCCCGGCTCCACGCTGCAAGTACGACAGAAGCGGGTGAGTTGTGGAAACGCAGGTGAAGGCCGAGACGTCTGCGACGCCGGGCGGCGGTCGCGCGCGCGCCTCCCGGGAGACCGGTCCACCCTCGCTCGCCGACGGCATCTGGTCGCTGCCCGCCGACGAGGTCTTCGCCCGTCTCGAGACCTCGTCCCGCGGTTTGACCGAGGACGAGGCCTTCCGGCGCCTCAAGCGGTACGGCCCCAACACCCTGCCGGCCAAGGTGGGGCGGCCGATCATCTTCCGCTTCTTCGACCAGTTCAAGACGCTCTTTGCCATCATGCTCGAAGCCGCGGCCGTCCTCTGCGTCATCGCCGCGGTGCTGTCGCACGGCTCCGACCGTCAGGACCAGATCAACGTCGCCGTCGCGATCGTCGGCGTCGTCCTTCTGAACGCCGTCGTCGGCTTCTTTCAGGAATACCGCGCCGAGAAGGCCACCGAGGCGCTGCAGAAGATGGTGCCGGCGAACGCCAAGGTGGTGCGCGACGGCGAGGTCACGGTGGTCGCCGTGGCCGACCTCGTGCCCGGCGATGTGGTCCAGCTCGAAGAGGGCGACAGCATCTCGGCCGACGCGCGGCTCGTGCGACAGTACGAGATGTCGACCATCAACATCGCCCTCACCGGCGAGTCGGACGCGGTACGCAAGACCTCCGACCCGATCGTCGACGAGGACCTCGCGACCATCAACATGCCGAACCTCGTCTTCATGGGCACGACCGTGGCGTCTGGAACGGGGCAGGCCGTGGTCTTCGCCACCGGGCTGAACACCGAGTTCGGCCATATCTTCACGCTCACCGGCGGCGTGTCCGACGAGAAGTCGCCGTTGCAGCGCGAGATCGACTTCATGGCCCGGACCGTGTCGATCATCGCCGTGATCTGCGGCGTCGCCCTGTTCTTCGCGGCGCTCTCGGTGTTCCACTTCGGCGCCGTCAAGGCCGTGCTGTTCGCCCTCGGCGTGATGGTCGCCCTGGTGCCCGAAGGCCTGCCGGCGACGCTGTCGGTCGCCCTGGCGATCGGCGTGCAGCGCATGGCCCGCGAGAACGCCCTGATCAAGAAGCTCATGGGCGTCGAGACCCTCGGCTCGACCAACGTGATCTGCACCGACAAGACCGGCACCCTGACCAAGGCCGAGATGACCGTGAAGGAGATGTTCGCGGGCGACACCGTGGTCGAGGTGACCGGGGCGGGCTACGAGCCGGTGGGCGACTTCGTCGTCGACGACGCCACGCTGGGCAAGGACGAGGCACGTCGACGGCTCGAACTGCTCCTGCGGGCGATGACGTTCGCCAACGACGCCAAGGTGCTCGCTCCGAACGAGGACCAGGGCTGGCGCGTGGTCGGCGACCCGACCGAGGGCTGCCTGCTCGTCGCCGCCCGCAAGGTGGGCTTCGACCTCTCCGACGAGCTCATCGAGCGGCCCAAGATCTACGAGCTGCCCTTCGAGTCGGTGCGCAAGCGCATGTCGGTCGTGCACGTCGAGGGCGACGGCCAGAAGGCCTACGTCAAGGGCGCGCCGTCCGAGACCATCCCGCGCTGCACGCAGGCACTGATCGACGGCGACCTCGTGCCCATGACCGACGAGCTGCGCGAGCGCATCCTCGCCCGCAACGACGACATGTCGCGCGAGGCTCTGCGCGTCCTGGCGGTCGCCGAGCGCGACCTGCCGCCCGGACTCACCGACTACACACCCGACACCGTCGAGAGCGAGCTCACGTTCCTCGGCCTCGTCGGCATGATCGACCCGCCTCGGCCCGAGGTCAGCGAGGCCGTCGAGCACGCCCTCACGGCCGGCATCCGCATCATCATGGTGACCGGCGACTACGGCCTGACCGCCGAGGCGATCGCCCGCCGTATCGGCATCGTGCGCGGCGACCGGTCCGTGCGCGTGATCACCGGCACCGACCTGCAGGACATGAGCGAGGACGACCTCAAGGCCGAGCTCGGCAAGCCCCAGGATGTGATCTTCGCGAGGGTCGCGCCGGAGCACAAGATGCAGGTCGTGTCGGCCCTCAAGGACATGAAGCACATCGTGGCCGTCACCGGCGACGGCGTGAACGACGCGCCGGCGCTCAAGAAGGCCGACATCGGCGTCGCCATGGGGCTGTCGGGCACCGACGTGTCGCGTGAGGCGGCCATCATGATCCTGCTCGACGACAGCTTCGCCAGCATCATCAAGGCTGTCGAGCAGGGCCGCGGCGTCTACGCCAACGTCAAGAAGATGATCACCTACATTTTCTCGCACAACATGGCCGAGCTGTTCCCGTTCGTCTTCGCCGCCCTGGGCGGCGTCGGGCTCGTGCCGCTCGGCGCGATCCAGGTGCTGTCGATCGACCTCGGCTCCGACGTGCTGCCCGGCCTGGCCCTCGGCACCGAGCACCCCGAGCCCGGCGTCATGAAGCAGCCGCCGCGCTCGCGCTCCGAGCGTCTGCTCAGCCCTGCCACGCTGCGTCGCGTCGTGTTCATCGGCGTGATCGAGTCGTTCTGGGCGGTCGCCGGGTTCCTCTACGTGCTGCTCTCGCACGGCTGGAGCTGGGGGGACAAGACCTGGATGAACCCGGGCAGCCCGCATTACCTGTACTGGCGCGAGGCCATCACCATGACGCAGGCGGCGATCGTCATGTGCCAGGTCGGCAACGGCTTCGCCTGCCGCACCGAGCGCGAGTCGCTGTTCAAGGTCGGCCTCTTCAGCAACATGTGGCTGGTCTACGCCGAGGCGGTCGGCATCGGCATCATGGCCGTCATCTCGTACGTGCCGTTCGCGCAGAGCATCTTCAAGACCGGGCCGCTCTCCGCGCTCGACTGGGTCATCCTCGTCGTGGCCGCGGTGTCTGTCTTCCTGGGCGAAGAAGCGAGAAAATGGTTCGCGCGCCGTCATGATGCGGCGCCGCAAGGAGGGTGAGCCCATGCACGTGATCATCGTGGGGTGCGGCCGCGTCGGGGCGTCGGCGGCGGCCGAGCTCGGCCGGGCCGGCCACGACGTCGTCGTCATCGACCGCAAGGCCGACGCGTTCCGGCTCCTGCCGACCAACTTCAGCGGCCGCACGATCGTCGGCATGGGCTACGACCGCGACGTGCTCGAGTCGGCCGGCATCCGCGAGGCCGATGCCCTGGTGGCCGCGGCGGGCGGCGACAACACCAACGCCGTGGCGGCGCGCATCGCCAAAGAGGTCTACCGGGTGCCCGACGTCGTGGCCCGCATCTTCGACCCGCGGCGCGCCGACATCTACCGGCGCTACGGCGTGCAGACCTTCGCCCCGACCGCCTGGAGCGCGAGCAAGATCGTCGAGCTCATCGTGAGCCCCACCCTCGAGCGCGAGATGGCCTTCGGCAACGGCGAGGTCCAGCTCCTGGCCGCCTGGGTTCCGGTGCACCTCGTCGGCAAGCCGGTGAGGGACCTCGCCATTCCCGGCGAGATCCGCGTGGCGCTGATCGTGCGCATGGGCAAGGGCATCGTGCCCGTCTCGGGCACCGCGCTCGAAGAGGACGACCAGGTGTACGTGGTCATCCACCAGTCCGCCGTCGAGAAGTTCCAGAAGATGATGGGGTGGAAGTCATGAGGATCGTGATCGCGGGGGCCGGCACTCTGGGACGGCGGGTCGCCATGTACACGCGCGCCGACCACGAGGTGCTCGTGATCGAGCAGGCGCGCGACCGCGCCAGAGCTCTCGAAGAGGAGCTCGGCGTCAAGGTGCTGGTCGGCGACGCCGACGAGCCGCAGGTGCTGTTCGAGGCCGGCGTCGACCGGGCCGACGTGTTCGTGGCCTCGACCGGCCACGACGAGGACAACCTGGTGGCGAGCCTGCTCGCCAAGAACGAGTACAAGGTGCGCAAGGTGATCGCCGCAGTGCGCAACCCGCGCAACCGCTGGCTCTACAACCGGAGCTGGGGCGTCGACGTCGCGATCGACTCGGCCGAGATCGTGACCAAGCTGATCGAAGAAGAGGCCACGCTCGCCGACGTCGTGACGCTGCTCGACCTGCGCGAGGGCGAGGTCACCGTCTCGTCGATGTCGATCAACGAGGGCCACTGGGCGGCCGGCAAGACCATGAAGGAGCTCGGCCTGCCCGAAGGCTGCGTGATCGCCGCGCTGCTGCACGACACGCAGATCGTCATGCCGCAGCCCGATACGGTGGTGCAGCCCGGCGATCAGCTGCTGATCATCGCGGGGCCCGGCGCGGAGTGCACCATCCGCGAGGAGCTCGCCTAGGCATACGTGGGCGCGGGCGGCCCGGTCGCCGGCGCGTGGGCGCGGGCCGGCGGTCTGCGCGTCTAAGCCGAAGCGGGGCCGGGCCGGCGCTCGTCCACGTGGGCGAACACGAGGGCGAGCACGTCCTCCCAGAACGGCAGCACCACGTCGAGCCTGACGCTTGCGGGATCGAGCAGCTTCTGCACGGCGAGACCGTCGATCACGGCGATCATGAGCGTCTCGAGGGCGTGGAGCTCGTCGGCCGAAAAGCCGCCCTCGCTGCCCACCACGCCGGCGTACATGGCGCGGTAGCCGCGATAGAGCACCGCCACGCGCTCGCGCAGCTCGGCGTCGAGCACGATGCCCGACAGGAGCGCGTAGAAGTCGCGGTACGAGCCGTCGTCCAGGAGCAGGTCGCGGTCGGCCTCGAGCAGGCGGCGCAGCACGTCGGCGCGCGGCGCCGTGCCGGAGTCGCGGGCGATCGCCCTGAAGCGAGGGTCGTCGGCGAGCGACTCGACGACGGCCGACACCAGACCGGCCTTGCCGCCGAAGTGGTAGCGCACGGCGTCGGGGTACGTGCCGGCCTCCTCGGCGACGGCCTGCACCGTGAGCGCCTGCGGCCCGCCACGAGCGAGCACGACGCGTGCCGCGGCGACCAGGCGTGCGGCCGTCGAGCCTTCTCGCCGGTGCTGCTGCCGCGCGCCCTCGGCGGACGGCCCGTCGGTCGGCGGGTGGTCGTCGGTCCTGCTCACCTGGTCGCAGTCACTCTCGGTCGCCTCGCGGTCGCCTCGCGGTTGACACTCTTCCGGCGCCCAGTCTAGACTTCTCGAAGTCGTTCGTACATACGAATGAAGCGGACGGATCGCCCAGCGACCGGCGGCGCGAAGGAGAGCGTGGCGCCGGTCGCGTCCGTTCACGGGCCGGCCCGGGGTTTCGGCCCCTCGCCCGCCTTGGTAGACTTCCGCGCGGTCCCTGACCGCAAGCGAGGAAGGCCCGCACCCCACGTGAACCCGTCGTCCGACAGGTCACCCGGCAGCGGCGGATACGCCGGCACCGCCGACTACATCGCCTCGGCCGAGCTCATGCAGACCGTCAACGTCGCGATGACGCTGTCGCGGCCCCTGCTCATCAAGGGCGAGCCCGGCACGGGCAAGACGATGCTCGCCCAGAGCATCGCGCGCGGCCTGTCGATGCCGCTCATCGCCTGGAACATCAAATCGACGACGAAGGCGCAGGACGGCCTGTACGTCTACGACACCGTGCAGCGCCTCTACGACGGCCAGTTCGGCGATGGCGACGTCGCCGACATCGCCCACTACATCAAGCTCGGCAAGCTCGGCGAGGCCTTCACGTCGGCCGAGCGCTGCGTGCTGCTGATCGACGAGATCGACAAGGCCGACATCGAGTTCCCCAACGACCTTCTCTGGGAGCTCGACCAGATGGAGTTCTTCATCCCCGAGACCCACGAGACGGTGCGCGCCGTGCAGCGGCCCGCCGTGATCATCACGTCCAACGCCGAGAAGGAGCTGCCCGACGCCTTCCTGCGGCGCTGCGTCTTTCACTTCATCGAGTTCCCCGACGCCGCCATGATGGAGCGCATCGTGCGCGTGCACCATCCCCAGCTCGACCGCAAGCTGCTGCAGCTCGCCCTGCAGGCGTTCTACTGGCTGCGCGGCGTGTCCGGCCTGCAGAAGAAGCCGTCGACGAGCGAGCTCATCGACTGGGTCCGGGCGCTCCAGGTCGGCGGCGTGCGCCACGAGGACATCGTCGCCACCCTCCCGTTCATCGGCGTGCTGCTCAAGAAAGACCACGACGTCGACGTCGCCCTCGACGCGCTGCAGTCGGGCCGCGGCCGGCGTTAGCGAGGCCCGGTCATGATCGCCGTCGTGATCGCCGTCGTGGCCGCCGCGCACGTCGACTGGCGCTACCTCGCGATCCTGCTCGTGCCGTCGCTCCTCGTCATCGTGATGATGGCGCTGACCTGGTGGTCGCGCGTGCGGCGCGGCCGGTCCGACGCGCCGCCCGACCGCCGCAGGCGTGGCGGGTCGCGTCAGGGCGGCCGTTCACGGGCGCCGCGCGGCGGCGCCAAGCGCCGCCGCCGCTAGGCCCGCGCCGCCGTCACGGCGGCCTGACAGGCGACGGCCGCGTCGACCGCCGGCGACGACGGCGCCGCCGGGGTCGATCGGCACGAACGAAAGGAGGCGCGCCGACATGGACGCGCGCATCGACTTCGCGGCCGTGCCCTGGCAGTCGCCGGTGCCCGGCCAGCGCTTCAAGGTCGTCGAACGCGGCCGCACGCGGGTGCGGCTGGTCGAGTTCGCTGCGGGCTTCGAAGAAGACGGCTGGTGCACGGCCGCTCACGCCGGCGTCGTGCTCGAGGGCGCCCTGACGGTCGCCTTTCGGGCGGGCGACGAGCGCCGGCTCACCGCCGGCGACGCGTTGCTGATCGAGGCGGGCGAGGCCGAGGCGCACAAGGCCGTGCTGGGGCACGGGGAGCGGGCGCGGCTGCTGCTCGTCGAAGACGTGGCGGCCGCGCCCGTTCCCGCAGGCCCGCCCGGCGCCTAGACGAGCGGCCGTGTTCACGCGCTTCTTCTTTGTGCTGCGCGCCTACGGCGTGCCGGTCACCGTGACCGAGTGGCTCATGCTCATGCGCGCTCTGTCCGCGGGCCTCGCCCTGTCGAGCCTCGACCAGTTCTACGCGCTCGCCCGCAGCATCCTGGTGAAGTCGGAGACGTTCTACGATCAGTACGACCAGGCCTTCGCGGCCTGCTTCGAGGGGGTCGAGACGCCGCTCGAGATCGCCGACCAGGTGTGGGACTGGCTCGCCGATCCGGGCGCCCTGCCGGACCTCTCCGACGACGAGAAGCGCGCCCTCGCGGCGCTGCTCGACGATCTCGACCTCGACGAGCTGCAGCGCCTTTTCGAGCAGCGCCTGGCCGAGCAGACCGAGGCCCATCACGGCGGCAACCGGTGGGTCGGCACCGGTGGCACCTCGCCGTTCGGCCACTCCGGCTTTCACCCGGGCGGCATCAGGGTGGGCGGCGAGAGCCGCGACCGCAGCGCGGTCAAGGTCGCCGGCGAGCGTCGCTACCGCGGCTACCGGACCGACGTCCAGGTCGGCGTGCGCCAGTTCGAGCTCGCCTTGCGTCGCCTGCGACAGTTGAGCAGCCGCAACGAGGGCATGCCCGACGAGCTCGACCTCGACGAGACGGTCGACGAGACGGCCGACCACGCCGGTCGCCTCTCGCTCGTCTGGCGCAAGAGCCGCAAGAACTCGGTCAGGGTGCTGCTCGCCATGGACGTGGGCGGCTCGATGCACCCCTACATCAGGCTCTGCAGCCAGCTCTTCAGCGCGGTCAACAGCCAGGCTCACTTCAAGGACCTGCAGACCTACTACTTCCACAACTGCATCTACGACTGGCTGTATCTCGACACAGAGATGTCGAGCCGGCGCGCCGTCTCGACGGCGCGTGTCCTGCACGACCTGTCGGCCGACTACAGGCTGATCATCGTCGGCGACGCCGCGATGGCGCCGAGCGAGCTCCTCAGCCGCAACGGCATCATCTGGTGGGGCTCGTCGAACGAGGAGCCCGGGATCGAGTGGCTGCGCCGGCTGCGACGCCACTTCGAGCACGCCGTCTGGCTGAACACGATCCCGCGGGAGCAGTGGGGCTGGGCCTACGGGGCGCGCACGATCGGCATGGTGCGCGAGGTCCTGCCGATGGAGGAGCTCAGCCTCGACGGTCTGCAGGCGGCCGTCAAGAAGCTGATGGTGGCGCGGTAGGCGTGTCACGCGAGACGGGCGGGGGCGGCGCCGCAGGCGCCGCCCCCGCCCGTCTTTTCTGTGCCGTCAGGCCGCCATTTGCGTGCGGTCGTGCTCCGTGGCCATCGAGCCGTCGCCCGAGGCCGTTTCGAGCCAGGCATCGCCCTGGCTCATGCCGACGGCCCGCATGAGCTGGCGGCGGGTCGCCGGGTAGATCAGCAGGCCGGCGACGGTCCCGCCGATCACGGCGCCGCCGATCGCCCAGCGCACCCAGCCGCTGCGCCGGCGCTGGTGCACGACGCGGCCGCCGGCGCCCTGCAGTGAGGCGACGATGCGATCGAGGTCCTTGCGCACGTCGTCGTCCAGGAGCTTCGACGGACCGCTCGCAGCGATCTCGTCGAACAGATGGCGCGCCGCCTCGACGAGCGCCCGCAGGTCGCTGCGCAGCTCGTCGTCGCGCACGATGCGCCGGACGTACGGCGCCGCCGCGCTCGCGGCGCCGGCCGCGCGCAGCATCCTCACACGGTTGTCCCTTAGAGCCATGGCGTCTCCCTTCCGCTCGCGTACGGCTGGACCGGCCGCCCGCCGCCTGCGCCCGCGCGGCGCCGCTCGACCCTGGCGGCGGCGTCCGGGACTTCGTGCAGCCTCATTGACCACGAGACCCGTGGTGCAAACCGTTCGTCCGGCGGCGGCTCACGTTAGCGCCTGCGTGCAGCGGGAATGGGACCGACACGGGAGCCGGCGGGGTGTCAGCCGCCCGCGGCACCGTGTGTGGAAAGCGGGTGAGATGAAGGAGACACTGGCGCGACGGCGCGCGCTCGAGCGGTTCCTGAGCGAGCACGGCCGATCGGACCCGGACAGCCGCCACGTCGTGGCGACCTGCCCGCGCTGCGGCTCGGTCGAGGTCGAGTTCGACGCCGTGCGCCTGCCGGGCGGGCGCTACCGGGTCGTCTGCCGCCACTGCGTGGCGATCGTCAGGGCGGCCGCCTAGGGCATCGGAGCCGGTCGCGACGCTCAGCGCCGCGTGCCCGCCGCTCGCGCCGCGGGCGCGTCCTGGGCAGACCCGGGCCCGCGGGACCCGTCGCCGTGGTAGGGCACGGGGACGTACTCGACCGACGGCCGGCGCTGCCCGCGCTGCGGGTAGAGCGTCATGAGCTCGTAGACGGCGGCCGGCACCTCGTCGCCGACCGGCAGACCGATCGCTGCGGCGTGGTCGAAACGGATCGGGAAGTCGTGCGTCCAGCGGCCGTGGCTGAGCAGCGTGGCGATGCGCTCCGCCTCGGCGGAGCCGTGCTCGGCGAGCAGCTCGCGGACCGTGTCGTGGACCTGGTCGATCGCCTTGCGCGCCATGTCGCCCATGATCAGGGTCTGGTCGCTGCGGTTGGGGTTGGGCGCCTCGAGGGCGGCGAGGATCGACACGGCCGGCCAGAAGCCGTGCGGCAGGGCGCCGAGCTGGGGGTCGACCGGGCCGAGCACGGCGTCGCGGTCCATGAGGATGCGGTCGGCGGCGAGGGCGACGAGCGTGCCTCCCGACATGGCGTAGTGCGGCACGATCACGGTCACCGGACCCGGGTGGCGCTTCAGCGCGTAGGCGATCTGGTCGGAGGCCAGCACGAGGCCACCGGGCGTATGCAGGATGAGGTCGATCGGCATCTCGCCGGGGGTCAGGCGGATGGCGCGCAGCACCTGCTCGGCGTCGTCGACGTCGATCATGCCGCCGAACGGGATCCCCAGGAACCGCATCGACTCCTGGCGGTGGATCATGGTGACGACGCGCGAGCCGCGGGCCTGCTCGAGCGCACGCAGCAGGGCGCGGCGGCGCCGCAGGCGCCGCCGCCGCAGCACGAGCGGCACCAGCCACAGGGCGACGATCACAGCGGCGACGACGATCCAGAAGACGTCCATCTCACCATCTTCGTACCCCGAAGCGAGGAGCGGCGCACCTCGCTCGTGCGCAACGTTTGGCCGGACGCCGCCAGGCTGTAGGCTGGCCGCGGCGAGAAACCAAACGACCACGGGGGTCGCGACATGGATCACGAGGCGCAGCAGGTCGTCCTGCCCTACCGGCACACCCAGATCGGCTACGTGACGCTCGTCGGTCTCACGTTCGGCTTCGCCATGCAGCTCGGCAAGGCGGTCCGCGACGTGCGCCGGCACAAGCGCTGGGCCTGGGTGTCGGTGCCGCGCACGATCGTCCTGGGGGCCGCCCTGGGGCTGTTCTCGACGCTGCGCGTCGCGGTCGACGACGGGGCCGTGACGGCGGGCTTCAGCGGCGGTCTGCTCTCGCATCGGGTCGCGCTCGACGAGATCGAGACGGTCGCCCTCGTGACCGTGCCCTGGACTCGCGGCTGGGGCATCCGCAAAACCGCCGGCGGCTGGATGTACAACGTCTCGGGCCGGCGGGCGGTCGAGCTGACGCTGCCCGAGGGGCGCACCTTCACGATCGGCAGTGACGAGCCCGACGAGCTGCTCGCGGCGATCGAGCGGGCGCGCGCCGGGCGCGCCGCGGCCGCTTGACCGACACGGCAGCGCAGGCCCCCGGGCCTGACGCGGTGGCCGCCGACGGCGGCCGCACGGCGCCTCCGGCGGTCGAGCCGCTCGTCGCCGCCATGCTGCGCGCCGGCGAGGGGACCGGGGTCGACACCAGCGCCGGGCTGCTCTTCAACCACAGCCTCTGGGCGCGCGACCGCATAGCGACAGCCTTCGACCTGATCGACGTGGCGCCGGGCGCCGCGGTCGACACGGCGCTCGCCCTCGCGCCGCTCCAGGGCCGCCGCTACCGCACGCTCTCCGAAGAGGAGCCGGGGCGCATCCACAATGAACGCCGCGACATGCGGCGCTGGCGCGCGCCGCTCTGGCTCAAGGCGCTGTTCGGCCTCGTTCTCGCGCCGCTATGGGGCGGCACGCCGGGCGGCTACACGACCTACTTCGCCTCCGACACCACGCCGCTCTTCGTGCTGCTCGTCGCCGCGCTCGCCCGGCGCGACCGGGCGGTCCTCGACCTGCCCGTGCCCGGCGGCCCTGCGGCGAACCTGGGCGAGGCGGCCGCCGCGGCCTGCGGCTGGATCGCAGGGCACGTGAGCGACGCCGGCCTCGTGGAGCTCGGTCAGTCGAACCCGCTCGCCCTGCAGCAGATCTGGCGCGACGGTCCGACCTCGAACTGCGACGAGCGTGGCCGCATGCCCAACGTGGTGCGGCCGGTGGCCTACCTGGACGTGCAGGTGCTCGCGGTCGCCGCGTTCGATGCGGCGGCCGACCTCGAGCTCGGCCCCACCGGGCGTCTGCGGACGCTCGCCGCGACGGTGCGCGACGCCACGATCACCCGCTTTCGGCTGCCCGAGCGCCGGTTCTTCGGCCACGCCATCGACCGCGCCCCCGACGGAGCGCGCCGCCTGCTGCGCGCCATCCAGTCGGACCCTGCGCTGATGCTCGCCACCGGCTTCTTCGACGGTCTGCCTGCCGAACGGCGGGCGGAGCTCGTCGACGGCGTCGTGCGCATGCTGTTCTCGGCCGAGCTGCTGACCGATGCCGGCCTGCGCGGCCGGGGCCTGTCCGACCACAACCCGCGCTTTCGCAACTACCACGAGAACGTCTGGCCGGTCGACACCGCCGTCGCGGCGCGCGGCCTGCGCCGCGAGGGGCTCGACGAGCTCGCCGACCAGCTCGAGGCGCGCCTGCTGAACGTGGCCAACATGCTCGGCGGCGCCTTCGAGTTCGTGCCCGTCGACGCAGCCGGCCACGTGATCGACCCGCGGCTCGACGCTGCCGCCGCGGCCCGCCTGTTCGGAGGCGCCGCGACCGGCCTGCCGACCGAGATGGTGCCCGACGAGCCGATGGGCTGGACGGCGACCGCCCTGCTTGCGATCAAGCGCGGCCGCGCGGCGCGGGCGCGCGAGGGATGGGCGGCCGCGGAGCGGCTCGCCGCTCGCCCCGAGTGGCAGCGGCGCCTGGTGGCCGACGTGCTGGCCGACATCGAGCGGGTCACGGTCTGCACGTCGCGGGCAGAGCTCGCGGAGCGCCGCGTCGTGCTCGCCCCGCTCTACCTGGACCACGCCGCCGGTCTGCGCGGCGCGGCCCGCATGGTCGCCCTCCAGGGGTTCCTGGGCGTGCTGGCGCGCGAGCTCGCACGGCGTGCTCGTGCGCGCCTGTCGCGGGCGCCCACCGCGCGCTGAGGCGCGCCCGGCTTCACTCTCGCGTACGCTTGCACTATGGTCGGCAGACGCGACGTCGACCGCGGACCCGCGCCGGCGACGACAGGGCAAGCGAGGAGGGGGCGCGGATCCCTTCTTCACGAGACCGACCTATCAGGGGGACTTCCTGAGCGCCGGGGGCAAGTGAGGCGCGGCGGGCGGGGCGCCGCAGGCGCCCCGCCCGCCGCGCCCCCCTGGCCGAGTCGAAAGGAGCGGCAGTGGCACAGTACGCATCGTCGAAGGAGCTCGTGGTCTCGATCTGCCGCCGGCTGCTGGACCGCGGCTACCTCAAGGCGACCGAGGGCAACGTCTCGGTGCGCGTGCCGGGCCGCTCGCTGTTCGCGGTAACGCCGTCCAACTACGACTACGGCGAGATGCAGCCCGATGACATCTGCATCCTCGACTTCGAACAGCGCCGAGTGAGCGGCACGCGCAAGGCGTCGATCGAAGCCGGCATGCACGGCGCCGTCTACCAGGAGCGGCCCGACGTCAACGTCATCATCCACACCCACCAGCCCTACGCGAGCGCGCTCGCGCTGATCGACCGGCCCATCCCGGCGCTCTTCGACGAGCAGGTCATGTTCCTGGGGCGCGGCGTGCAGATCGTACCCTATGCCCCTTCGGGCACGAGCTTTCTCAAGAAGCGCGTCAAGTCACGCCTGGCGAGCGGCGACAACGCCTTCATCCTGGCCAATCACGGCGTGATCGTGCTGGGCGGCGACGTCGGCCGCGCGGTGCACAACATGGCGCTGCTCGAGAAGGTCGCGCTCGACTATCTGCTCACCCTGCTGACCGGCGAGAAGGCCGCCACCGTGCCGCTGCCGATCCGCGAGATCGCCTTCGCCAGGCTGCGCGCCGACCAGAAGAAGCTCGCCGCCCAGGAGGCCGAGGCGGCCGCCGAGGCCGCGACCGCGGCGGCGGCGCCGTCGGGCGACGGCGCCGCCGCGGTCGCGGGCGCCGCACCGGCCGGCGGGGCGGCAGTCGCCGGGGTGGAGCCGGCTGCCGCAGCGGAGCCGGCCATCGTCACGGCCGCCGCCGCGACTGCCGCCGAGCCGCTGCCGGCGATCAGCAGCTACCCCGACGTGGTGGCCGTGTCGGCCGCCCTTGCGCGGCTGGTCGACCAGCCCATGCGCAAGCTCAAGGCCGGCGCTTTGCAGGGGTACCTCGATTATTTCGAGACGAAGTGCGCGCGCTCCAAGGCCCTGACCGCTGAGGCCATGGAGTACATCCCCGGCGGCGTGCAGCACAACCTGGCCTTCAACTACCCGTTCCCGATCGCCGTCGAGAAGGCCGACGGCGCCTACCTGTGGGACGCCGACGGCAACCGCTACATCGACTTCCTGCAGGCCGGCGGCCCGACCGTGCTGGGCAGCAACTACGCGCCGGTGCGCGACAAGGTCGTCGAGCTGCTGCAGGAGTGCGGCCCGGTCACGGGCCTGTTCCACGAGTACGAGCTCAAGCTGGCGCAGCTCGTGAACCGCTTCATGCCGGCGGTCGAGATGTTCCGCATGCTGGGCTCGGGCACCGAGTCGGTCATGGCCGCGATCCGCGGCGCGCGCGCCTTCACCGGCAAGCGCGAGGTCATCAAGGTCGGCGGCGCCTACCACGGCTGGAGCGACCAGATGGTCTACGGCCTGCACGTGCCGGGCACCTGGCGCTTCGAGTCGAAGGGCATCCCGTTCGGCGCGACGGCGCGCACCCGCGAGGTCTACCCCAACGACCTCAAGGCGCTGCGCCGCAAGCTCGCGCAGAACCGCTTGCTGGGCGGCACCGCCGCCGTGATCGTCGAGCCGGTCGGCCCCGAGAGCGGCACCCGGCCCGTGGCCTTCGACTTCAACGCCCGCGTACGCGAGCTCTGCGACGAGTTCGGCGCCCTGCTCATCTTCGACGAGGTCGTCACCGGTTTCCGCCTCGGGCTCGGCGGCGCCCAGGGGTACTTCGGCGTCAAGCCCGACCTGACCGTGTTCGGCAAGTGCATCGCCGGCGGCTACCCCATGGCCGGCGGCGTCGGCGGCCGCAGCGATGTGATGATGAGCTTCGCGTCGGGCATCGGCGGCAAGAGCGGCGAGCGCGCCTACATCGGCGGCACGCTCTCCGCCAACCCGCTGTCGTGCGCCGCCGGTTACTTCTCGCTGCTCGAGATGGAGCGCACGAACGCGCCCGGCCTCGCCGGGCGCGCCGGCGACCGTCTGACCAAGGGCCTGAACGACCTGATCGAGCGGTACGAGCTGCCCTACGTGGCCTTCAACGTGGGCTCGATCGTGCACCTCGAGACCTCGGGCGTCATGCTTCTCGACCTGCGTCACCCCGTCCGCTTCGCCCGCGGCATGAAGCCGCGCAAGCACATGATGGAGGAGATGGGCGCGGCCTACATTGCGAGCGGCATCGTCACGCTGGCCGGCTCGCGCATCTACACGTCGATGGCCGACACCGACGCGGTGATCGACGACGCGCTCGAGCGTTTCGCGGCCGTCTTCGAGAGTGTCGAGGGGGTGCGGGCGAGCTAGCGGGGCGGCGCGCAGCGCGAGAGGTGCGGATGAGGGGGTGCTCCTCCGCGACCCGGGCGCGGCGGCCGCTCCCGCGTGGTGCCGGCGTAGTCGTCTGACGTCTTATGATAAGCTGTAGCCACGATGCGAAAGGTGCGCCGATGACCCAGCCCTTCGACCTCTCCGCCGTGCGGGGCCGGCTCGCCGCGGCTGCCGAGCACGACAGACTGCAGCCCATCGGCCTCTCGGCTGTGACGCTCGGCGCCGGCGTCCTCGAAGGGCTCGCCGGCGTGCTCGCCGGCCTGCCGGCCGGCCCTCGCGCCGGCGGCGAGATCGCCGTGCTGTCCGACGGCACGGCGAAACGGTACCGGGGCGGCGATCTGCTGACCCGCGTGCACGAGCTGCTGTCCGGCGCCTTCGCCGTGCGGCCCGTGCCGGTCGGCGCCCCCGGCGCCGCCCACGCCGACGAGCCGACGGTGGCCGCCGCGGTGGCCGCGAGCGCCGGCGCCGCCTGTGTGGTCGCGGTCGGGTCGGGCACTGTGGCCGACATCGGAAAGGCCGTCGCCGTGGCCCACCACCGGCCGTACGCGGTCGTGCAGACGGCGACCAGCGTGAACGGCTTCGCCGACGACCGCTCGGTGCTGCTCGTGAGCGGCGTCAAGCGCACGACCGCGACGACCTGGGCCGACGTGCTCCTGATCGACACCGACGTGCTCGTCGAGGCGCCGGCGCGGCTCAACGTGTCGGGCTTCGCCGACCTGATCGCGACCTTCACGGCGCCGGCCGACTGGTACCTGGCGAACGTTCTCGGCATGGACGACTTCTACTCGCCGGCGGCCGTCGGCCTTGCGCGCGACCGCGGCGCCGAGCTGCTCGCGGCCGCGCCGCTCGTGCGCGCCGCCGATCCAGCGGCCCTCGAGCTCGTCGCCGCGACGCTCACGCTGAGCGGCCTCACGATGGGCGTCGCCGGGACCACCGCGCCCTGCTCCGGCATGGAACACACGGTCGGCCACCTGATCGACATGGCGGCCCTGCGCGCGGGCGCCGAGGGCGACCTCCACGGCATCCAGGTCGGGGTGGCGAGCGTCTGCAGCGCCGTCCTGTGGCGGCACGTGCGCGCGGCCCTCGCCGACGGCGGTCTGCGCCGCCTGCGGGTGACCGCGCCCGACGAGGCGCGCGCCCGCGTGCAGTCCGCCTTCGCCGGGCTCGACCCGAGCGGCGCGATGGCCGCGGAGTGCTGGCGCGACTACGAACGCAAGCTCGCCCGCTGGGCCGCGGCGCGGCCGCGTGTGGCGCAGCTCGCCGGCGACTGGGCACGCCACGACCAGAGCCTGGCCGAGCTGCTCGCCGAGCCCGAGCGACTCGTGCGCGCGCTGCGCAGCGCCGGCGCGCCGCTGCGCTTCTCTGAGCTCGAGCCGGCCGTCGGCGTCGAGACCGTGCGCTGGGCCCTGGCAAGCTGCCACCTCATGCGCGAGCGCTTCAGCGTGGCCGACCTGGCCTGGTCGCTGGGCATGTGGGACGAGGAGCACGTCGACGCGGTGCTGGCCGAGACCGAGGCGCTGATCGCGAGGGCGGCATGACCGCCGCGGCGCGATCGAGCGCGGACGGACGGCCCGACCGGGTGTTTGCGGGCTACGTCTTCGACCTCGACGGGACGGTCTACCTGGGCGACGCCCTCTTGCCCGGCGCCGGTGAGGCCATCTCCGGCCTGCGGGGCGCCGGCGCGCGCATCGTGTTCGTCACGAACAAGCCGCTCGAGCCGGGCGACGCCTACGCCGCCAAGCTCGAGCGGCTCGGCGTACCGGCACGCCGCTCCGACGTCGTCACGTCGGTCGATTCGCTTGTCGGCTACCTGCGCCGCGAGCACCCCGTCGCGACCCTCCTCTGCATCACCGAGGCCTCGACCCGCGACGAGCTCGTCGCGGCCGGCTTCGCCGTCACGACCGACCCGGCGCAGACGGCGGTCGTCGTCGTGTCGTTCGATCGCACCTTCGACTACGCCAAGCTGAACGCCGCCTACCGGGCGGTCAAGCACCACGGCGCGACGATCGTCGCAACCAACCCCGACCCGTACTGCCCCACGCCTGACGGCGGCCTGCCCGACTGCGCCGCCATGCTCGCCGCGATCGAGGCCTGCACGGGGGCGCGCGCCGAGGCGATCGTCGGCAAGCCGAGCGTGCACATGGCGCGCGCCCTCGAGGAGCGGCTCGGCCTGGCCGCCGTCGACGTGGCGGTGGTGGGCGATCGCCTGCTCACCGACGTCGCCATGGCTCACTCGCTCGGCATGACGGGCGTGCTCGTCCTGACCGGCGCCACCACGCTCGCCGACGTGCGCGCCGGCGACGTGACGCCCGACTTCGTGATCGACGGTCTCGGTGAGCTGCTGCCGCCGGACCCGACCCTCGCCAGGAGGTAGCGCTGTGGAGTTCATCTTCATGCTGACCCACAACGACACGACGGTGCCCGAGGCGGCCCGCGTGTACGAGAGCTTGCGCGGCACCGGCCTGCGCTACGTGGGTTTCAAGGACATCGGCGCCACCCCCGACGAGCTCGCCGCTGTGGCCGACATGGCCCACGCCGACGGCCTCGAGGTTTTCCTCGAGGTCGTCTCGACGTCGCGCGAGGCCGAGATCACGTCGCTGCAGACGGGCCGCGAGATCGGCGTCGATTTCATCATGGGCGGCACCAGCGTCGCCGACGGTCTCGAGGTCCTGGCCGGTACGCAGGTCCGCTACCTGCCCTTTCCGGGCCGCATCGAGGGCCACCCGAGCGTGCTGCTCGGCAGCGGCGCCGAGATCGCCGCGGACGCGCGCGCGATGACGGCGCGCGAGGGTGTCCACGGTCTCGACCTGCTGGCGTATCGCCATCCCTCAGAAGACCCGATCGCCCTGACGGCAGCGGTCGTCGCGGCCTCGGCCGGACCCGTCGTCGTGGCCGGCTCGATCGCCACCGCCGAGCAGATCCGCCTGGTGGCCGGCGCCGGCGCCTGGGCTTTCACGATCGGCGGCGCGATCTTCGAGGGCCGCCTGCCGGGCGGCCCTGATGTCGGCGCCCAGGTCGCCGCGGTGCTGCAGATCACGGCCGCGACCGGCGCGGGGGGTCGGTCATGACCGACCCGCGCGCCCGGCGCCGCGGCGGACGCCGCACCCTGGTCGACGGCGTCCGCGACGCCCTGCTCGGCGACCTGTTCTCGAGCGTGTACGTGGCCGGCGACCAGCTCCCCAACGAGGCCGAGCTCGCCGAGCGCTTCGACTGCAGCAGGGCGACGATCCGCGAGGCTGTGCGCGGCCTCGTCGACGGCGGCTATCTGCTGCGCCGGCACGGCAAGGGTACCTTCGTCACGGCCGGCCCGCGCCGGCGTCACACGCTGAACGCGAACCTGAGCTACACGGCCATGATCCGCGAGGCCGGCCTCGAGCCCGGACGCACGCTGATCCGCCGTCAGACGCGGCCGGCCACGGCCGAAGAGGCCGAGCAGCTCGAGCTGGGGCCACGGGCGCCCGTGCTGTTCGTCGAGCGCATCCGCACGGCCGACGGCCAGCCCGTCGTCTACTCGCGCGACCGCATCCCGATCGCCTTGCTGGGCGCCGCCGCCGAGGCGCTCGTCGACCCGTCGCTGTACGAGCTTCTGGCGAGCGTCGGCGTCGACGTCCGCAGTGCCTTCGCGACGCTGCGTCCCGTGGTCGCCGACGACCGTCTCGCCCGGCTGCTGCACGTGCCGGTGGGCGCGCCTCTTCAGCAGATCGAGCAGATCCACGTCGACGAGGCCGGCCGGCCCGTGATGCTCTCGTCAGAGTGGCACGTGCCCGACGTCTTCGTGATCAGCGTGAACCGCGTGCACGATGCCGCGGCCGGCGAGGAGCGACAGTGACAGACCGCGGCGCGCGGTGAAGATGAGGAGGTACGAGGTGGCTGGCGAGATGCAGACGGCGCTCGGTCCCGAGGCGCGGCGACGCGCGTTCGAGCGCTTCGCGAGCGAAACGTTCGACGTGCTCGTGGTGGGCGGCGGCGTGACCGGCTGCGGCGTCGCGCTCGACGCGGCGAGCCGCGGCCTCTCCGTCGCCCTGGTCGAGAAGCGCGACTTCGGCGCCGGCACCTCGAGCCGCTCGAGCAAGCTGATCCACGGCGGCCTGCGCTACCTCGAGAACCTCGACCTCGCCCTGGTGCGCGAGGCCCTGCACGAGCGGCGCCTGCTGCTCGAGAAGATCGCACCGCACCTCGTGCACGCCACGCCGTTCCTGTTCCCCCTCAAGCGCCCGGTCTTCGACCGCTTCTACATGGGCGCCGGTCTCGCGCTGTACGACACGCTGGCCGGGCTCCACCCGGCGGTGCCGCGCCATCGCCACTTGACGCGCGCGGCGTGCCTGAGCCACGTGCCGGCCCTGCGCGCGGACGCCTTCGCCGGCGGCATCCGGTACTACGACGCGCAGATGGACGACTCACGCTTTCTGATCGCCGTCCTGCGCACTGCCGTGGAGCACGGCGCGGTCTGCGCGGCCGGCGCCCGGGTCACACGCGTCCTGCGCGAGGGCGAGCGGGTCGTCGGCGCGCGCGTCGCCGACGTCGAGTCGGGCCGCGAAGTCGACCTGCGCGCGCGCGTCGTGGTGAGTGCGGCCGGCGTGTGGACGTCCGAGATCGAGGGTCTGGCCGCCGTCGAGCGTCCGGGCTTCACGGTGCGGCCGTCCAAGGGCATCCATCTGGTCGTGCCGCGCACCTGCATCGAGTCGGACTACGCCCTCATCCTGCCGACGCCCAAGAGCGTGCTGTTCGTGCTGCCCTGGAACGGGCACTGGATCATCGGCACGACCGACACCGACTGGACCCACGACCTCGACCATCCGGCGGCCAACACCCACGACATCGATTACCTGCTCGAGCAGGTCAACACCGTGCTCGCCCGGCCGCTCGCGCGGGCCGACGTCGTAGGCGTCTACTCCGGCCTGCGCCCCCTGGTGAGCGCCGGCGGCAAGGACACGACGAAGGTCTCGCGCAACCACGAGGTGCGACGCGACGCGCCGGGCTTCGTGAGCGTGGCCGGCGGCAAGTACACCACCTACCGGGTGATGGCGAGCGACACGGTCGACGTGGCCGCGCGCGAGCTGCCGTTCCCGGTCGAGGAGAGCCGCACGGCCGACGTGCCGCTGATCGGCGCCGTCGGCCTGTCGGCCACGCGGTCGCGCGCGGCCGCCCACCCCGGCGCGGCCGCCCTCACGGCGGCCCAGCTCGAGCGCCTGGTCGCACGCTGGGGCTCGGTCGCCCTCGAGGTGCTCGACCTGGTCGCGGCCGATCGTGCCCTCGCCGCGCCGTTGCCCGGCGCGCCGGACTACCTGTCGGTCGAAGCCGTCTACGCCGCTTCGCACGAGGGCGCGCTACACGTCGACGACTTTCTCACGCGGCGCACGCACATCTCGTTCGAGCTGCCCGACCGGGGCGACGCCGCGGTCGAGGCGGTGGCCCGGCTCATGGCGCCCGTCCTGGGCTGGGACGGCGCCGCCGTGGCGCGCGAGATCGCCCACTACCGCGACCGGCTGGCGGCCGAGACCAAGGCCGAGACGATGCCCGACGACGCCGCCTCCGACGCCGTGCGCGCGCCGGTGCGCGACCTGCGTCTGCGCACCTATCCGGGCGAGCCCGGTTCGGCGCTGCGGCTGACGCCGCGGTAACGGCGGCGGTCCCCCCTGGCGCTGCCGTGCCGGGGCGGCGGGCGGGCCTTTGCGGCCCGCCCGCCGCCCCGTCACGCTTCGGTCTCCGGCGCGCCGCCGCCGCGCCAGCGCTCGAGCCACCAGGCGACCGAGCGGTCGGCTTCGAGCGAGAAGTCGGCGGTGAACTTGCGGGTGAAGACGCCTCGCACGTAGGCGGCGCTGTCGCCATCAGAGCCGTCACTGCGTCCGCCGGCACCGGAGCCGAACAGCCCGTCGAGCTCTCGTGACGCCTGCTCGAGCTCGGCCGCGCTCCGGCGGCGGTAGCGATCGCGGTGCACGACGTGCCGCTCGTAGCGCTCGCTGCGGTGCGGCCTGCCCTTGGGCCGGCCGAAGCAGAGCATGGTGACGGGGAACGTGAAGTGCGGCAGCCCGAGCAGCTCGGCGTGGGCCTCGCCCTGCTCGACGATATCGCCGATGTAGCACGAGCCGATGCCGAGCGACTCGGCCGCCACCACCGCGTTCTGGGCGGCGATCAGGGCGTCGCAGCAGGCCAGCACGAAGTCGCCCATGCCGGGCTCCGACTTGGGCGGCAGGCTCTCGAGCCGCTTGCAGCCGGTGGCGGCGAAGAGGTCGGCCCACTTCTGCAGGTCGGCCACGAACACGAGGACGAGCGGCGCCCGGGCGATGAAGGGCTGGTGGTCGCAGGTCTCGGCCAGGCGCGCCTTCAGGGCTGGGTCGGCGACCTCGATGATCGAGTAGAGCATCAGGTTGCCGGCGGTGGGCGCTCGCATCGCCGCGTGCAGGATGGCGGCGCGCTCGTCGGCGGTGATCGGCGCCGGCGCGTAGGAGCGCGTCGAGCAGCGCCGCTCGAGCAGCTCGATCACCGGGTTGGTCGGGTCCATCGCTCCTCCGTCATCGGTCCGCCGGTCCGTCGCGATGCTACACCAGGCCCCGCCGCCGGCCCGGCGGCCCAGCGGCGGCCGGCCGGTGCGGTGTATGCTTCCGCGCACATCCGGCTTGCGCGCACGTGCGGCTCGGCGCGACCCGAGGAGGGCGGGGTGAGTCAGGCGTTTCGGTCCGACGAGGCGGCCGCCAGGCACGTCCTGGCCGTCGACCTCGGCACGTCCGGCGTGAAGGTCGCGCTCATCGCGATCGACGGGCGCGTGGCCGGTTGGGAGAGCGAGCCCGTGGCGCTCCACGTGCTGCCCGGCGGCGGCGCCGAGCAGCGCCCCGACGACTGGTGGGACGGCCTCGTGGCGGCGGCCGGGCGACTGCTTGCGAGGAGCCCGGCCGCCGCCCGCGAGGTCGTGGCTGTGTGCTGCTCCACGCAGGGCGAGGGCACGGTGCCGGTCGATGCCGCCGGGCGGCCGCTGATGAACGCCGTCCTGTGGCAGGACATGCGCGGCGCGCCGGCGCTCGCCCGTCAGTTCCGCGGCTTCGTCAACTACTCCGGCGTGAGCCTGCCGCGCATCCGCCGCTGGATCCGCCTGACCGGCGGCATGCCCTCGCCCACCGGCAAGGACCCGGCGGCCCACATGCTGTTCGTGCGCGACGCGTTCCCCGACGTCTACGAGCGCACCTTCAAGTTCCTGAACGTGCTCGACTACCTCAACCTGCGCCTGACCGGGCGCTTCGTGGCCACCGACGACTCGATCCTCACGTCGTGGGTGACCGACAACCGCCGGCCGGGTCGCGTGCGCTACGACGACCGTCTGGTGCGCGACTGCGGCATCGCGGCCGACAAGCTGCCCGAGATCGTGCGCTGCACCGACGTGCTCGGCACGCTCAGCGCGGCGGCGGCGGCGGCGCTGGGGCTGCCGGCGACCACGCCGGTGGTCGCCGGCGCGATCGACAACACCGCCGCCGCGATCGGCTCGGGCGCGGTCGACGACTTCGCCACGCACCTCTACATCGGCACCTCGTCGTGGCTTGCCGCCCACGTACCGTTCAAGAAGACCGACGTGCTCACCGGCATCGCCTCGGTGCCCTGCGCCGTGCCGGGCCGCTGGCTGCTCACCGCCATGCAGTCGACCGCCGGCGGCAACCTCACCTTCCTGCGCGACAACGTGCTCTATCACCACGACGAGCTGCTCACCGAGGAGTCCCTGCCCGACGTCTTCAAGATCTTCGACCGCATGGCCGACCGCGTGCCGGCCGGCAGCAACGGCCTGATCTACACGCCCTGGATCTGGGGCGAGCGTGCGCCGGTCGACGACCGCGCGCTGCGCGCCGGGCTCTACAACATCTCGCTCGACACGACCCGCGAGGACATCGTGCGCGCCTTCTTCGAGGGCGTCGCGCTCAACACGCGCTGGCTGCTCGCGCCGGTCGCGAAGTTCCTCGGCCGGCCGGTGCGGGCGATCAACCTGGTGGGTGGCGGCGGCCAGTCGGCGGTGTGGAGCCGGATCTTCGCCGACGTGCTCGGGGTCGAGGTCCGCCAGGTGCGCGACGCGATCCAGGCCAACGCCCGCGGCGCTGCCTGGATCGCGGCCGTGGGCCTCGGCGAGATCGCGTTCCACGACGTACCCGGCCTGGTGGGCATCGACCAGGTCTTCGAGCCGCAGGCGGCGCAGCACGCCGTCTACGACGAGCGCTTCGCCGCCTTCGTCGAGCTGCACAAGCGGCTGCGCCGGCTGTACCGCCGGATCAACCGCGACGTGCAGCCGGCCCAGCCGGTCGCCGCGGCCGGCGACGGCATGCTCTCGCCGCCGGCCGCGCGCGCGCCGGACGATCCGCTCGCCTGAGCCTCAGCTCTCGCCGCGCGGTGCGCCCTCGCGCCCGCGAAACTCGTCCATCGCGGTGGTCAGGCCGAAGACCGCCGCCAGGCGGTCGAAGGCCGCGACCGGCAGCAGTCGCATGGCCGGCAGCGTGCGCACCATCCAGGGGATCTGCACCATCGCCCGGTCGCGCTGCACGGCGGCGATGATGGCGGCGATCGCGTCGTCCTCGCGCAGGATCGGCAGCAGGTGGCGGAAGCGCGTCCGCACGCCCTCGAACATGCCGGTGTCGATGTAGAAGGGGCAGATGGTGCTCACCTTCACGCCCGGCGCCTGGTCGCGCAGCTCGAGGCGCAGGGCCTCGGCGAAGCCGACCGCGGCGAACTTGCTCGCCGCGTAGTCGGTCTCGCACGGCGTGCCGATGAGGCCGGCCGCCGAGGCCACGACGACGACGTGGCCCGAGCCGCGTGCCACCATGTCCGGCAGAAAGGCCCGGGTCGCCCAGAAGAGCGCCAGCGTGTTCACGCGCAGCGTGCGCTCGATCTGCTCGTCGGTGAGGTCGAGCAGCCGCCGGCCGCTCACCACCCCGGCGTTGTTCACGAGGATGTCGACGGGGCCGCCCGCGGCTCGCACCTGAGCGGCGACCGTCGCCACCTGCTCGCGGTCGCCGACGTCGCAGCCGTAGCCTGCGGCCCGGTCGGCGCCGGCGGCGACCGCCGCCGCGGCGGTCGCCTGGGCGCCGTCCTCGTCGATGTCGAGCACGCTCACGGCCGCGCCGAACGCGGCGCAGCGCAGCGCCACGCCGCGGCCGAGGCCCGACGCGCCGCCGGTGACCAGCACGTGCTTGCTGGCGATGGTCGTCACGATGCCCCCCTCGTCGTGTCGGATGCCTCTCCGTCGGTGTCGACGTCGTCGCGACCGTCCAGGCCGGCGCGACGTCGACGCGCCTAGTCGATGCCGGGCAGGTAGCGCAGCGCGCGCAGCGCGAGCGTCATGAAGGCGGCGTACTGCTCGTGCCTCACGAGCGGCGGCGTGTCGATCGCCATGAGCCGCTCCTCGGCCACCGTCTGGGCCTCGGTGTACTTGACGATGCCCTGGGCGCCGTGGCGGCGGCCCATGCCCGATTCCTTGAAGCCGCCCATCGGCGCGCCGGCCGACGCCCAGGCGGCGGCGTAGGCCTCGTTGACGTTGACCGTGCCGGCCTCGAGCCGCGCCGCCACCTGCCGGCCGCTGCGGGCGCTCGCCGTCCAGACGCTCGCGTTCAGGCCGTAGGTCGTGTCGTTGGCGCGCGCCACCATCTCGTCGACCGTGTCGCAGCGGTAGACCGCGGCGACCGGGCCGAAGGTCTCCTCGCGACAGAGCGCCATGTCCTCGGTCACCCCGGCGAGCAGCGTCGGCTCGTAGAAGTAGGGGCCGAGGTCGGGGCGCGCGCGGCCGCCGGCCAGCACCTCGGCGCCCTTGCCCACGGCGTCGTCGACGTGCCCCGCGATCTTGGCGAGCTGGTCGGCGCTCGTGAGCGAGCCCATGTCGACCGAGAAGTCGAGCGTCGAGCCGAGCGACACGGCGCGCAGCGCCGCGGCGAGGCGCGGCACGAAGGCGTCGTAGACGTCGGTGTGCACGTAGACCCGCTCGATGCTGATGCAGAGCTGGCCGCCGTTGGCGCAGATGCCGCGCGTGGCGCCGCGCACCGCGGCGCCGAGCCGGGCGTCGGGCAGCACCAGCAGCGGGTTCTTGCCGCCGAGCTCCATGGAGCAGTCCTTGAGCTGGGCGGCGCACTGCGCGGCCACCAGCTTGCCGGTCGCGCTCGAGCCGGTGAACATGAGGTAGTCGGTCGCGTCGATCAGCGGCGTGCCGAGCTCGGAGCCGCGGCCGGTCACGATCTGCAGCAGGCCGGCCGGCAGGCCGGCCTCGGCGAGCAGCGCCGCCGACCACAGAGCGCTGAAGGGCGTCTGCGTGTCGGGCTTGAGCACGACGCCGTTGCCGGCCAGGAGCGCCGGGATGGCGTCGCCGACCGACAGCGACAGCGGGTAGTTCCAGGGTGCGATGATGCCGATCACGCCGCGCGGATGGTGCAGCTCGGTCGTGCGGGTGAGGATCGGCAGGGCCCCCTGGCGGGGCCGCGGCCGCAGGTGGCCGGCGGCGCTGTGGGCGTAGTAGCGCGCCTGGATGGCGACGTCCTCGACCTCTTCGAAGGCGTGGTGGCGCGACTTGCCGGTCTCGAGCTGGATCACGTCGAGGATCTCGGCCGCGTTCGCTATGAACAGGTCGTGAAAGCGCAGCAGCACAGCCGCGCGTTCGGCGAGCGGCTGCGCGGCCCAGTCGCGCTGGGCGACGCGCGCGGCGGCGACCGCGGCCGCGACGTCGGCCGGCGTGCCGGCCGGCACCTCGCCGAGCGTCTCGCCGGTGAGCGGCGCCTCGATCGGGATGGCGCCGCCGGGCGCGGACACCGCGGCGCGGGCCGCGAGGCGCGCCAGCAGGGCGCCGCTCACCCGGGCCGACCATTGCCGTTCGGTGACGGCCGCGCCGGCGTCGCCGGTTCCGGTGGTGATGGTCGCCATGTCGTCCTCCTTTCGGGCCTCGGCCGGACGACGCCGTCTGGCGGTGCGCGGCGCCGCGGCCGGCCGAGCCGGGTGAGCTACCGCTGGTCGCCGGGCGGCGTGAGCGCCGCGGCGAGCGCTTCGGGCTGCGGCGCGACGGGCGGCGCGACGCCGGCCGGCGCCGCCACCCCCGCGTCCTTCAGACGCGAGACCGTGAAGGCGCAGGCGACGAGCAGCACCGTCGCGAGCAGCAGCGACACCGTGTACGAACCGTTCGACGTGCGCAGGACCTCCATCACGTACACGTAGACCACCGAGACCTGCCCGGCGAGCTGGATGAGGCCGGCCGAGGTGCCCTCGGGCGTCGGCCGCGTGATCTCGGCGGCGTACTGCATGCCGATCGGCAGCACGGCGACGAGGAAGAAGCCGAGCGCGGCGGCGAACACGTAGAGGGTGAGCGCCGAGCTGGCGAAGGCGACGCCGAGCATGCCCGGCACGGTGAGCAGCAGCGCGACGATCATGAAGCGCACGCGCTTGCCCTGACGATCGGACAGTGACGAGAGGATGACCGCGCCGATCACGCCGGCGACGAGCATGAGGGCGCCCATGATGCCGGCCTCGGTGCTGCCGAAGCCGCGCGGTTTGATGATCTCCTCGACCCAGGTCGTGACGCCGTTGAAGGCGCTCATCACGATGAAGGCGACGACCAGCATGATGAGGAACGGCCTGACCTTGAGCGCGTGCCGCAGGCCGTCGAGCATGAGGGCGCGCTCGTCCATGCCGGCCGGGCAGGGCGACGTCGCCGGCCGCTCGCGGGCCAGCAGAAGGAACGTCACCGCCGCGACGGCGGCGATCAGGCCGTACACGAGCTGGACGCGCGAGATCGGCATCGACTTCTCGAGGACCGGCGACAGGACCATGCCGACCGCGATGCCCATCATGCTGGCCAGGGTGACCAGACTGACTGCGGTGGCCCGCTCGCCGGCCGCGAACCACTTGGCCGGCACCGTCGTCCACGAGTCGAGCAGGAGCGGCTGGGCGACGGCGAGGCCGATGGTCGCGGCGAAGGCGAGGATGTAGTGAGGGCCGGCCAGGCCGCGGCCCACGGCCGCGACCGCCATGAGCACGACGCCGATGCCGACCGCGAAACGAAAGCCGCGGGTGTCGATCAGCCAGGCGGCCGGCAGCGAAAGGAAGACGAACACCGCCATGAACGACATGGTGAGGATGCCGATCGACGTCTGACTCACGTGGTAGTACTTCGCCGACTCGCTCGTGATCGGTGCGTAGCTGATCCACAGCATCTGGATCGCGAGGTTGGCGAACATGAACGCCCCGAGCACCACCCAGCGATACCCGTAGACGCGATACTCGTCGCTCACGGCGCCACCCCCCTGGTGTTGAGCCGGTGGTACAGACCCTTCAGATTACCGTAGAGCTTACGGTACTCGGCGTAGCTCGCCGCGTACACCCGCGCGTCGGACGACGGGCTGAAGGTCGCGGCGGCCGGCGCCAGGGCCGGTACGTCGTCGAGCGTGAGCTCGCCCAGACACACGCGCGCCCACAGGGCGACGCCGCGGAGCTGGGCGTGGCGCGGGTCGGTGACCTGCTCGACGGGCCGGCCCAGCACGTCGGCGTAGATCTGGCACCACAGGTCGCTCTGGGCGCCGCCGCCCAGGATGCGCACGCGCGGCACGGGCCGCTTGAGGTACTTCTCGTAGGCCTCGAACAGCCAGCGCGAGTTGTAGGCGACGCCCTCGAGGACGGAGCGCACGAGGATGGCGCGGTTGGTGCGCAGCGACAGGTTGAGCCAGCCGGCCCGCGCCACCTTGTCCTCGATCGGGCTGCGCTCGCCGTTCAGCCACGGCATGAAGAGCACGCCCTCGCAGCCGGCCGGCGCCCGGCCGGCAAGGGCGACGAGGTCGTCGAACGACGGCGCGAGGACCTCGGGCGCCGCGCCGTCGGCGCCGATGCCGCTGCCGCCGCCGAGCAGGCCGTCGCTTGCCCCCACGATCTGCTCACGCAGCCACTGGAGCGCGGCGCCGCCGGTCTCCTGGTTGTTGGCGACGATCGGGTGGGCGGGGTCGAGCCCCGGCACCGTGGCGATCTGGTGGAAGATGTCGGTGCGCTTGAACGGCACGCGGGCGCCGACCCACGAGGTCGTCGAGATCGCGATGTGGCTCTCGAACGGGGCGACCGCGCCCGAGCCGACGACGGCGGCGTGCAGATCGGGCACGCCGCAGACCACCGGCGCGCCCGGCGAGACGCCGAGCTCGCGTGCCACCTCGGGCAGCAGCTCGCCCAGCACCGACCCGGTCGGGATGAGCTCGGGCAGCCGCCTGGGGTCGCGGCGCGTGCGGGCGACGAGCGCGTCGACGTAGCCGAGCGGCGCGCCGATACGGTTGTCGGTCAGCCAGGCGGCGGTCATCGAGGCCGGCGTGGCGGCGGCCCGCCCGGTGAAGCGCAGTCCGAGGTAGTCGACGGGCTCGAGGATCACCTTCGTCTTTGCGTAGACGTCGGCGAAACGGGCCTGCAACAACATCGAATGGCCCGTGGGGTCGGCGCCGCTCGGGCTCGGTGCGCCCCCCGTGAGACGGATGAACGGCAGCACCTTCTGGGGCGCGTAGCCGCCCACCGAGAGCGGGCCGCCGATGATGCCGCCGACCAGGTCGCGGGCGCGCGTGTCGGCCCACAGCACGACGGGGCCGACCGGCTGGCCACCGGCGCCGACCGGCACCGACGAGCCCCACTGGCCGGTGATCGCGATCGCGTGCAGCGCGTCGCGATCGGCGTCGACCGCGTCGATCGCCTCGCGGGCCGCTTCGAGCAGCCCGCTCCACCACTCGGTCGCGTCCTGGGTGGCCTCGCCGTCGAGGCCGACCTGCAGGTGGACCGGGCGCAGGGCGGTGCGCAGCACGTCGCCCTCGCGCGAGACCACGGCGACCTTGGGCCCGCCGTTGCCCAGGTCGATCGCGAGGATCCAGGGCGCGCCCACGTCAGGACGCCTTTCCGTTGGGGGCCACGGCGTGCATGGCGTCGAGCACCTTGAACATCACCGACGTCACGAGCTCGTTGCCCTGGGGCGTGCCGCCGAAGCCGTAGACCGCGCCCGACTTGGCCGCCTGTCCTTTGTGCCGCCGGGCGTACGCGACGGCGTCGTGCAGGTCGGCGACGAAGGCCTCGGCGATGCCCGGCGCGGTGTTGGGCCGCGTGACGCAGAAGTGCAGCGCCGGCGGGAGCTGCGCCGCGTTCATGCGCCAGCCCTTGGCGATGAGGGCATCGTTCACGAGGTAGACGTCGAGGTCGCTGGCCGACTTGAAGGCCACGAGGAACAGCGGGTCGCCCATCACCTCGAGCTCGGGGATCGCGGCGACCCCCTCGCGGATCGTGGTGGCCGTCTTCATGATGGCGTCGGCCGCGGCCAGGTAGCCCGCCTCGCCGGTGACGAGCAGCGCCGCCCACGTCGAGGCCAGGATGCCGCCGCTGCGCGAGCCGGCGAAGCCCGGCGACAGGTAGAGGCCGCCGGGCCAGTCCGGATAGGCGAAGTACTGCTGCTGGCGCGTGTCCTTGTCGCGGTAGAGCAGCACGCTCGAGCCCTTGAGCGCGTAGCCGTACTTGTGAGTGTCGGCCGAGATCGACGTGACGCCCGGTACGCGAAAGTCCCAGAGCGGCACGTCGTAGCCGAGGCGCTCGACCCAGGGAAGCAGCCAGCCGCCGAGGCAGCCGTCGACGTGCAGACCGATGCCGTGCGACTGGGCGAGCGCGCCGATCTCGGCGATGGGGTCGACCAGGCCGTGGGCGTAGTCGCCGGCGCTGGCGGCGAGGGCGATGGTCTGGTCGTCGATCGCCGCCGCCATGGCCGCCACGTCGGCGACGTAGCGGCCGGTGAGCGTCGTCTTGCGCACCTCGACGTCCATCCAGTGGGCGCCCTTGTCGAGCGCGACGTGGGCCGTCACCGGCATGACGACGTTCGGTCGCGTCACCCCGCGCCTGGCGCGGGCGAGCTCGCGGTACGAGTAGAGGGCGGTGATCAGGCTCTCGCTGCCGCCGCTCGTGACCACGCCGACGCCGGTGCCGTGTAGCAGGTCGCTCGCCATCGCGATGATCTCGCCCTCGAACTTGGTGGCGCTGGGGTACATGTCGCGCTGCAGCACGTTGGCGTGCGAGAACTGGTCGAACACCTCACCGAGGAACCGGTAGTGGTCGTGGTCGCCGCAGTAGAGGCTGCCCGACACAGTGCCCTTGTCGCCGCGGGCGTCCTCGCTGCCGGCCATCGCGGCGATCTCGGCGAGGACGGCCGCCCGGTCGAGGGGCTCGGCCGGCAGCCGCCGCCAGGTGATGGTGTCCTTGTAGGGGTAGAGGTCGCCGATCACCTTCTCGATCGTGCTGTCCGGCATGTGGGTGAGCGCGGTCTTCACGACGGCGTGCCTGATGCGCTGCCTGATCCTGTCGAATGCCAACGGACTCTCCTTGTTCCGGACGACCCGGCGGCGCTTCGCGGGCGCGCGCGCGGCGACGCCTCGACCCAACCATAAAGGCGACAGAATCGCAAGCTTCGCAACAGAAAGCGACAGCAAGTGGCGTAGCGTGTTGCTTTTTGTTGATCCGTCTGCAAGCCTTGCCGCATCGGTCGTGCGGACAGGAGACGCTCAGGGAGTGCTCGCGGCGCAGCGGCAGTCGCTCATCTTGGACGAGGTGAACCGCCTGGGGGCGGCGCGCATCGTCGACCTGGCCGCGGCCCTGCAGGTCTCCGACATGACCGTGCGCCGCGACCTCGCCGTGCTGGCCCGGACCGGCCTCGTCGTCAAGGTCCACGGTGGCGTCACGGCGGTCGAGCAGGCGGCGCCGGGCGGCACCGGCGAGGGTCGCCCCGGTCGGGTCACGGCCGAGCGGGCGGCCAAAGAGGCGATCGCCGCCGCGGCCCTGCGCCTCGTCCCGCCCGGCGCCACGATCGGCATGTCCGGCGGCAGCACGACCATGGTCTTCGCGCGCCTGCTCGTCGACGTGCCCGGCCTGGTGATCGTCACCAACTCGCTACCGCTTGCCGACCTGCTCTATCGCGAGGGGCGTGACGACCAGACGGTGATCATCACGGGCGGCGTCCGCACGCCGTCGGGGGTGCTCGTCGGCCCGGTCGCCGTCGAGTCGGCCCGGCGACTGCACGTCGACCTCAACTTCGTCGGCACGGCCGGCATGGACGAGCGCGTGGGGTTCACGAGCTCCGACCTGCTCGAATCCGAGCTCATGCGCGTGATGCTCGAGGCCGGCGGCCGGATCGTCGTACTCGCCGATCACACCAAGTGGGGCCGGATCGGCCTCACCTCGGTCGCGCGGCTCGGCGACGTCGACGTCCTCATCACCAACCGTCTGCTGCCCGGCGACGCGCTCGCCACGCTGCGCCGCCACATCGCCACGGTCATCACGGCCTAAGCGGCCCCACCGTCACCCCCGGGCGACTGCCACCGACCGGCCGCGTCAGCTCGCTGCTGGGGGCGGCGTCCTGAAGTCGACCGCCGGGTCGCCCGGGATGATGCGGCCCGGGTTCAGGAAGTCGTGGGTCGTGTAGTAGTGGCGCTTGATCTGGGCCATCGCCACGGTCGCCGCGATGCCCGGCTGCCCGTAGAGCTCGTGGGCGTAGCGCCACAGGCGCGGGTAGTCGACGACGCGCCGACGGTCGCACTTGAAGTGCAGCGCGTACACGGCGTCGAAGCGCACGAGCGTCGGGAACAGGCGCCAGTCGGCCTCGGTGATGGCGTCGCCGCACAGGAAGCGGCGCCGCCCAAGGAGCTCCTCGAGCTCGTCGAGCGTCGCGAACAGCTCGGCGAAGGCGCGGTCGTAGGCCGCCTGGCTGCGCGCGAAGCCGGCCTTGTAGACGCCGTCGTTCACGCGCTCGTACACGAGCTCGTCGAGGCGGTCGATCTCGGGGCGCAGGGCCGCCGGGTGCAGCTCGACGGGATGTTCGGCGAGCGGGTCGAACACGTCGTCGAACATGCGCACGATGTCGGCCGACTCGTTGCTCACGATCTGCCCGGTGCGTGTGTCCCAGAGCACGGGCACGGTGACGCGTCCGCGATAGTCCGGGTCGGTCGCGCGGTAGGCCTCGGAGAGGAACGCAAAGCCGCTCGCGCCGTCGACGTAGGCGCCCGCCGGTCCGCCGTCGGGCTCCTCGAACGCCTCGCCGCTGAACGCCCAGCCGCGCTCGTCGCGGAACGGGGCCGCATACGAGATGCCGACGGCGCGCTCGAGCCCCTTGACGGCGCGCACGATCACGGCCCGGTGCGACCAGGGGCAGGCCAGGCTCACGTAGAGATGGTAACGGCCGGCCTCGAGCGGAAAGCCCGACTCGCCGGCGGCTGTCACCCAGCGCCGAAAGAGGCTCGCCTGGCGCACGAAACGCCCGTCGTCGGCCACCTCGGCGCTCAGATCGAAACGCCCCGCCATCGGCATCCCTCCGTCTTTGATAGTCTGTACCTCGGCGGGCAGCGGCGACGGCGCACTCGCGCCGCCGGCCGGTCCCGGCCCCACCGGCAGAGATTGCCGAAACTCGGCCGGCCGAAAACCCCGGCGCCGCGGCAGATTAGGCGGCGGCCGCTCGGGGTACGGTCGGACCGCAGGTGGGGCAGGCGGGTGGGCGCCGTAGGCTGGTCGGCGCCCGCATCGGGAGGAGCCGTGATGAGGAAGGGCAGCCATGGGTCTTCGTGAACGGTTGAGCGCCTCGGCGGCCGAGATCAAGGCGCGCAGTCAGCGGCTGGTCGAGCTCAACGTCGAGCTTCTGACGAACGAGCTCAAGCGCAAGGGCCAGCAGTACGGCACCGCCATCGGCACGTTCGTGGCCGCCGGTGTGCTCGGGCTCTTCGCACTGGGGTTCGCACTCACGACGATCACCGTCGCGCTCGACATCGTGCTGCCGCTGTGGCTGGCGCTGCTGATCGTCACCGCGGTGCTCCTGCTCGTCGTGCTCGTCCTCGTGCTCGTCGGCCGCGGCAGCCTCAAGCAGGCCAAGACCCCGGCGCCGCGGCGCGCCATCGCCGAGGCCAAGACGACGGGCGACGTGCTCAAGTCGCAGCTCCAGCAGACCGTGAGCGACCTCACCCCGCGGCGCAACGGCGGCGGCTCGACGACCGTGGCCCCGCCGCTTGCGATGCCGCCGCTGAGCGCGCCGGCCACGCCGGCGGCTTCGGCGACCACGCCGTTCCCGCCCGCGTCACCGCCGAGCGAGGAGGTCTGACGATGGCCGACGCAACGAGCAAGAGGAGCCGCAGCTTCGAGCAGATCAGCGCCGAGCTGGCGCGCGAGCGCCAGGGGCTGTCCGAGGCCTTCGCGGCGCTGCGCCGCGAGGCGGCCGAAGCCTCGAGCGCGAGCAAGCCGACGATGGCCCTCGGCCGCAAGGCGGTCTTCTTCGTACCGGCGCTCGCCACGGTGGCCGCGGCGACCGTCGCCGGCCTGGCGGCCGGCCTGCGGTCGCGCTCCGCCACGTCGCGTTAGGCTGCCGGCCGGTGTCGTCGGACTCGGTGCGCATCGGCGGGTCCCCGGCATGATCGATGGCGCCCACGTCGTGCTCTTCGTGCCCGATGCCGCGGCCACGCGGGCGTTCCTGCGCGACGCCCTCGGGCTGCCGTGCGTCGACGCGGGCGAGGGCTGGCTCATCTTCGCCCTCCCGCCCGCCGAGGTCGCGGCGCATCCGACCACCGGCCCCGCCAGCCACGAGCTCTACCTCATGTGCGACGACCTCGAGGCGACGCTCGCCGACCTGCGCGCCAAGGGGGTCGAGCCGGCCGACGAGCCGAGCGAGCGTGAGTGGGGCGTCGTGGTGACGCTCGCGCTGCCGGGCGGCGGCACGATCGGCCTCTACCAGCCCCGCCACCCGCGGCCGGTCGTCCCGGCCGCCTGACGCCGGAGGCCGCCTTCATGGAACATCGCAGACTGGGCGACAGCGACCTGCAGGTGCCGGCGATCTCGCTGGGGTCGTGGCTCACCTACGCCGGCGGCGTCACCCGGGCGCAGACCGAGGCCTGCACCAGGGCCGCTTTCGACGCCGGGATCGACTTCTTCGACACTGCCAACGTCTACGGCCGTGGCGCGGCAGAGGCGGCCTGGGGCGAGATCCTGTCGGGCTACCGGCGCGACTCCTACCTGCTCGCCACCAAGCTCTTCTGGCCGATGGCCGACGATCACGCCGGCGGCCTGTCGGCGTACGAGGTGCACGCGCAGCTCGAGGCTTCGCTCGCGCGGCTGCGCACCGACTACGTCGACCTCTATCAGTGTCACCGCCCCGACCCCGACACGCCGATCGAGGAGACGATGGCGGCCCTGACCGACGTCGTGCGGTCCGGCAAGGCGCGCTTCATCGGCTTCAGCGAGTGGACCCCCGAGCAGATCACGGCCGCGCTCGCCGTGCCCGGCGTCGAGAAGTTCGTCTCGTCACAGCCGCAGTACAACATGCTGTGGCGCGGGCCGGAGCGCGAGGTGTTCGGCCTCTGCAGCCGGCACGGGATCGGGCAGATCGTCTACTCGCCGCTCGCCCAGGGTGTGCTGAGCGGCAAGTACCTGCCGGGTCAGGCGCCCCCGGCCGACTCGCGGGCCGCCGCGAGCGGCGAGATGGGGCGTTTCGTGCAGCGGCTGCTGCGCGACCCCGTCCTTACGGCCGTCCAGCGCCTGCGCCCCGTGGCCGAGCAGGCCGGCCTGTCGCTCACGCACCTGGCGCTCGCCTGGGTGCTGCGACGGCCCGAGGTGGCGTCGGCCATCATCGGCGCCTCGCGCCCCGCGCAGGTCGCCGACAACGCGGCGGCCGCCGGTCTCACGCTGTCTCCCGACACGCTTGCGGCGATCGACGAGGCGCTCGGCGACGCGGTCGAGCGCGAGCCGCGTCTCGCCATGGGCGCCCGCGAGGGCGTGCGCCACCGCTAGCCGGTCCCGCCCGCCGCCCGCCCCCGGTCGCCGCCGCGCCGGCTCTCCTGCTGCTCCGCCCGCCCCGCCCACAACGGGTTAGTGCGCGCCGTCCAGCGGCAAGTGCAGGGACGATGGGGTGGAGGCAGACGTGAGCGGGATGATGATCAACGGCAGGCCGGCGCCTCTGGCGTCGCGCTCGACGAGCCTCGAAGACCGGCTGGCCACCTACGGGAGCGGTCGCGTCTGTGCCGCCGACGGCTGCGCGACGGTCCTGTCGCGGTACAACCCGAGCCCTTTCTGCTGCCTGCACGGACACGGCTGGGCGCGCCAACGGGCGGAGCAGCGTCAGTATCGCGCCCGCCCCGAGCTGACCCGGTCCTGTGCGAACCCGGCCTGCGAGAGCGAGTTCGTGACCACCAACCCGCACCGCAAGTACTGCTCGGACCGCTGCCGCATGCGCGCCTTCCAGCAGCGCCTCACGCTGCAGCGCCGCCAGACCGCCTGACGCCACCCAGGCCCGGGTGGGGCGGACGCAAGTTCGCGCCGCTTCCTGCCGAATATGTACAGGATGGCGACCACGAGCACCACGCAGGCATGCCCGGCCGCGACCCCGACGGGTCGTCGTCACGCCTATCCCGATCTCGGCGCCGTCATCACCTGCGACGAGCTGCCGAAGGACCTTGCCGGCGAGTTGCCGCGGCGCTACAGCAGCTGCTTCTGCGTCGCCGAGTACTTCGACATCTACGACCGCCCCGACAACGTCCACACCTGCCAGCTCGAGGAGCCCCGCCACGTGGTCGCCTTCACCGTGAAGGGCGCGACGGCGGTCGTGCTCAACAAGGTCGTCGACATCGAGCCCGCGGCGCTGGAGCGCGTCACCGCGGCGATCTTCCGCGAGCGCCCCGAGGTGCACCGCATCGAGGCCGAGGTGAAGTTCCCGCCGGATCAGCTGACGACGCCCCATCGCTGCCTGCTGCGGGCCGACGACTACGTGGTCGCGCTGCCCGCCGACCAGGACGGCTACGATCGCCTGATCGGCAACACCACGCGCAAGCACCTCCGCCAGTACGGCAACGGTCTGCGGCGCCGCTACCCCGATTTCGCCCTCTCGACGATCGAGCGCGAGGAGATCCCGCGCGAGCTCGTCGACCAGGTGATCGCCTGGCACCTCGACCGCATGCACGTCAAGGGCGTCGTGTCGCTCTGGGAGGACGGCGAGCAGCAGCCCGAGCAGCTCTGGCGCCTGCTGCGCGCCCACGGCTGCGCCCTGTGCGGCTCGATCGCCGGGCGCTGCGTCGCCGCCCAGCTCCTGCTGTTCGTGGGCGACGACTGCTGGGTGCACACCGTGGGCTTCGACCGTGCCTTCGAGGACGTCCACCTGGGGCTCCTCATGACGTCCTACTCGATCGGGGAGTCCATCCGCAGGGGCTGCGCTCGCATCCACCTGACGTGGGGCAGCAACGTCTACAAGCAGCGCCTGGGCGCGCAGCCGGTGCCGGCCTTCCGCGTGTCGATCTACCGCTCGCGACTGCGGATGGCGCTGCACTGCCGGGAGCGTCTCGAGCTGCTCGTGGCGCAGCGCCGGGACATCTACTGGCGCAGCCGCGTCGCGCTGTCGCGACGCCTGCCGTTCGTCGCGCGCCTGCGGGCGCGGGGCGCCGCCTCGCCGGACGGCGCCGCCGGCCCCGGCGACTGCACGGAGGCCGGCCGCCCGGCTTGACTTTCGGACTGCCGGGAGGGTAGGGTGCCGGGCGTTTACCGGAAGGGCAACGCGACGACCGCCCGCCCGCGAACGGCGCTGATGACGGCGCCCATCCCAAGGGAGCCCCAGGCTCCCGAAAGGAGGCAGTCATGCAACCGTCCCGGACCGCGAACGCCGAACCGCTGCGCCACCCCCGTTCCACCCCCGGCCGATCCCTTCGTGTGCTGCTCGCCGTCCTGCTGGCCGGCGGCGCCTGCGTGGGCGCCGGCCTCGTCATGGCCGCGCCGGCCCACGCCGTCAAGCTGACGAGCACCGAGCGCCATCTCCTCGCGCTCGTGAACGCGACCCGTAAGGCGCACGGGCTGCCCAGGCTGCGCCCCGTGGCGAGCCTCGAGCGCGCCGCCCGCGCCCACTCCCGGCAGATGGTAGCCAAGGACTTCTTCGGTCACGCGTCGTACGGTGGCGAGTCGTTCGCCGCCCGGATCGTGCGCCTCGGCTACACCAACGCCGGCTACTCGAGCTGGACGGCCGGCGAGGACATCGCCTACGGCTCCGGTTCGGCCGGCACCGCCAAGGCGATCTTCAGGGCCTGGATGCACAGCACGCCGCATCGTCGCGTCATCCTCACCCGCAAGTACCGCGACGCCGGTGTGGGCCGCGCGAGCGGCACCTACGCGGGCGTCTCGGGTGTGGTCTTCTTCACCCTCGACTGCGGCGCGCGCAGCAAGTAGCGCCGGCCGGCACCGGCGCCGGACCTTGCCGCCGCCGGCCTAGCTGCCGGTGTCGCGCAGGCCCTGGATCGTGCAGAAGCTGCGCAGCTTGGCGAGCGTCTTGGCCTCGACCTGGCGGATGCGCTCGCGGCTGACGCCGAACTCGCGACCGACCTCTTCGAGCGTGCGCGGCGTGTCGTCGTCGAGCCCGAAGCGCAGCTCGATCACGCGTCGCTCGCGCTGACTGAGCTCGGCCAGGACGTGGCGGATCTCCTCACGCCGCAGGATGTCGCCGACCGCTTCGAGCGGCGTGGGCCCGCCGTCGTCTTCGATCAGATCGCAGAGTGAGGCCTCGTCGTCGCCGATCGGCTGCTCGAGGCTGACCGGCTCCTGACTGACCTGCAGGATCTCGCGCACGCGGTCGGGCGCGATACCCATCGCGGCGGCGAGCTCCTCGTGTGTCGGCTCTCGCGAGAGGCGCCCCTGTAGCTCGCGCTGCAGGCGCGCCAGCCGGTTCATCTGCTCCACCACGTGGACCGGGGCCCGAATGGTGCGGCCCTGGTTGGCCGTGGCCCGCATGATCGCCTGCCTGATCCACCAGGTCGCGTAGGTCGAGAAGCGGTAGCCCCTGCGGTGGTCGAACTTCTCGGTCGCGCGGATGAGCCCCAGGTTGCCCTCCTGGATCAGGTCGAGCAGCGGCATGCTCGTGCGCACGTAGCGCTTGGCGATCGACACGACGAGGCGCAGGTTAGCCTCGATGAGCTGGCGCTTGGCCTGCATGTCGTGGCGCTCGATGCGGCGCGCCAGCGAGACCTCCTGGGCGGCCGTGAGTAGCGGCACCCGGGCGATCTCGCGCAGGTACTGGCGGACCGTGTCGAACGAGCCGAAGTCGGCGACCGCGGCGCTCTCGCCGCCGTCGGCGGGCGCGGGGGCCTCGTCGTCCTGGCCGTCGCCGGGCGTATCGTCGTCGACGACGTCGACGCCGGCCTCCTCGAAGGCGACCAGCAACTCCTCGACCTGGCCCCGATCGAGCTCGAGCTCGCGAGCCAGGACGGCCACGCGTGCGGCCTCGACGAACCCTTGCTCGCGGCCCCTCTCCAGCAGGGCGGCGACCTCGTCGCCCTCGGTGGGCGTGGCAGTCTCTTCGGGTCTGTGGGTTTCGTGGGCGGCCATAGGCCATTCAATCATTCCCAGGCCGGCCGCCTCTCAAGTGTGCCGTCTGCGGGGCGGGGCCGCGCCGAAGGGCGGGGCCGCGCCGCGCGGCGGGCCGCCCATGGGCGGCCCGCCGCGCGCGACCGCCGCGGCGGTCGCCTGTCGCCCGTGGGCGAGCGTCAGCAGTAGCTGATATTGCCGAGGCGGCAGAGGACGTCGTCGGTGGAGTGGTAGCTCATCGACGGCATGTCGCGGAGCTGGCCGATGACATCGGATGGGCACGAGTTGCCCGCGGCGCACTCGACCAGCTCGTCACGGTCGGCCGGGAAGCCGATGTCCTTGAGGCAGCCGTCCAGGGTGCTCTTTTCGACCATCGCCAAGCCTCCTTGACGCTCGTTAGCGCTTGCCCCTCCTCTTTACCCGGCGGGCCGAGACGTGTCGCCCCATCCGGCTACGGTCACACGCCGAAGGGGCGTCCCTGCGCGCGCCCGGGAGTACACTGCGAGAGCGATGACCGCACAGCAGCCCCACAGGTCGGGTGGCTTCAGGCGCCGGAGGGCGCTGCTCGCGGCCGCGGCGCTCGCGGCCGCCCTCGCCGTCGTCGCGATCGTGTGGAGCGGCCTGAGCGGCGCACCGGGAGCGCCGGCGCGGGCCGCCGGGGCGCCGGTCACCCTGCCTCCGCTCTCCTCGGCCCAGATGGCCGGCCAGCGCGTGATCTACAGCTACACGGGCCTCGAGCCGCCGAGCGAGCTCCTGTGGCTCGTGCGCCACGGCCGCGCGGCCGGCGTCGTCTTCTTTGCCGACAACATCCGCAGCCGCGCCGAGCTGCGCGCCGCCGTGCACGCATTGGACCTCGCCGACCAGAGCTCCGGCAACCCGATCCACGCCCCGCTGCTGCTCATGATCGACCAGGAGGGCGGCCAGGTGCGGCGGCTGTCGGGCGCGCCGTTGCAGTCGGAGAAGCAGGTCGGCCTGGCGAGCGACCCGGGCGTCGCGGCGACGGCCGCCGGCGCCGCGGCGGCGAGCAACCTGGCCGACGTCGGGCTGAACGTCGACCTCGCACCCGTGCTCGACGTGTACCGCATGGCGGGTGGCTTCGACGACCGGTTCGGGCGCTCGTACAGCCGCCGGCCGGCCGTGGTGTCGGCGCTCGGCGCCGCCTTCATCACGGCCCTGCAGAAGGGCGGCGTCGCCGCCACCGCCAAGCACTTCCCCGGCCTGGGCGCGGCGACCCGCCAACAAGACACCGACGCGGGGCCCGTCACGCTCGGTCTCACGGCCGGGCGCATCCGCGGCTTCGACGAGCTCCCCTACAAGGCCGCGATCGCCGCCCAGGTCAAGCTCGTCATGGTCTCATGGGCGATCTACCCGGCGCTCGACCGGGGCCGGCCGGCCGGTCTCTCGGGGGCGGTGGTCCAGGGCGAGCTGCGCAAGCGACTGGGCTTCGGGGGCGTCACCGTGACCGACGCGCTCGAGGCCGGCGCGCTACGCTCCTTCGGCGGCATCGGAAGGCGCGCCCAGCTCGCGGCCGGCGCCGGCATGGACCTGATCCTGTGCTCCCACGGCAAGGTGGCCGAGGGCCGGCAGGCGCTGGCCGGGCTGCGCAGCGGCTACGTCGGCGGCACCCTCGACAAGGCCGACTTCGAGGCCGCGGTCGCGCGCGTCGTCGCGTTGCGACAGAGCCTCTAGTCAGACCGGCACCGGCGCTCCGGGCAGACCGGCACCGACGGTCGAGGCAGGGGGCATCGCGCCCTCCAGGCAGGCCGGCGCCAGCGCTCTAGGCAGGCCGGCGCCAGCGCCCGACGCTGCAGGGCTCGGCCTGCACCCGAAGCTGGAGACGCCAGGCGCCGCCGTCGTCGCGCACGAAGATCGAGTAGTACGAGACGATGTCCGGCGAGACGCGGTAGGCGGGGCCCTGTCCGGCCGCCTTCGCCAGGCGGGCTGTCGTCGCGCTGCCTTCGTAGACCAGCATCTGGTCCGGATCCGGGGCGAGGTCGGACGCGAAGCCGTGGCCCGAGCGGTAGATGCGCACCTCGCGGTGGCCGCGGCCGCGCAGGGCCCACTCGAGCTCGGCGTCGCGGTCGCCCTGACGGATCTCGAGCCGGTCGAGATAGTCGCAGCCGAGCAGGGCGTCGTGGTCGAACAGCGTCACGACGCCGCTCCGTCGGCCAGGTCCTCCACCTCGAACGGTTCGTCGGGCGAAAGGACCACGCGATGCGCTTCGCCATCGTCGCCCTCAGTCACCAGGACGACCCGGAACGCGTCGACGTGGACGACCTCGCCGACCTCGTCGCCCATGCGCAGGCGCTTGCCCGTCAGATCATGCCAGCTCATGCTCGGTCACCTCTCTACTCCTCCGTGTCGACCTCAGCCTGCCCCGGGCCGCGGGAAGACCGCGTGAAGGGGCGAGGCGCCTTCCTTAAGATGGCGTGAAGGCCCGCTGGCAACGTGGCGCAGGTGGCCCGCGGCGGCTGCGCCTCGTGCGGAGGGTCGTCCGGCTGGGCCAGGCCGAGGCGGCGAGGCTGGGCCAGCCGGCGCTGTCGGCCGGGCGGCGGTCGTGCTAGCGTTGGCGGCGGAGAGGTCGTGAAAGGAGCCGTTCCGGCTGCAGCCGACCCTTCCGAGGCACACACACAAGGGGGAATCGCATGCGTCCACACGGTTTGTTGCAGTCACGTCACGCCCGCTGGGCCCTGCTCGCCCTGGCTGCGCTGCTGGTCGCCGGCATGGTGGTGGGCCTGGCCGACGCGTTCGCCGCAAGCCCGGCGCCGTCGCCGTCGTCGGCGCCCGGCGAGGTCGTCCTGCACCTCGGCTGGACCTCTGAGCCCGACAACCTCAACCCGTTCGTAGGCTACATGTCGGAGTGCTGGGAGATCTGGGCGCTCAACTACGACTACCTCTTCACATCGGGCCAGCACAACGCCCCCGCGCTCGACCTCGCGAGCGCGTTCCCGACGCAACAGAACGGCGGCATCTCGGCCGACGGCAAGGTGTGGACCATCCACATCCGCAGCGGCGTGAAGTTCCAGGACGGCGTGCCCCTGACGGCCGCCGACGTGGCCTTCACCTACAACTACGTGATCAAGAACGACATGGCCCAGTACACGACCTACATCGCCGGGATCAAGTCGGCCAAGGCGCTCGACCCGACGACGGTGCAGATCGTCTGCGCCCACCCCATGGCCACCGGCTTCATGGAGAGCCAGTCGGTGCCGATCCTGCCCGAACACATCTGGTCGCACGTCTCGCCGCCGGCCGCCGGCTCCAACTACTCGGTGAAGCTGCCGCTCGTGGGCAGCGGCCCGTACCAGGTCGTCGCCTTCAAGAAGGGCAGCTACATCGAGATGGACCGCAACCCCGGCTACTGGGGCCCCAAGCCGACCGTCTCCAAGATCTTCTTCGAGATCTACCAGGACGCCGACACCATGGTGAGCGACTTCCGCTCCGGCACGCTCGATGGCGTCTGGGGCGTGCCGCCGGCGCAGTTTCAGCAGCTCAAGTCGGTCGCCGGGGTCAAGGCGATCGCCTATTCCTACTACGCGCTCGACGACATCGAGTTCAACTGCTACGACAATGCAGCCTCGAAGGGCAACCCCGTGCTCCGCGACTGGAAGTTCCGCAACGCGCTGAACTACGCGGTCGACCGCCAGCGGCTCTGCGCGATCGCCTACGACGGTCTTGCCCAGCCCGGCTCGACGATCCTGCCGCCCGGCACCTGGGTGGACCCCGACTACCACTGGCAGCCGTCGGCGACCCAGGCCTACACGTTCGATCTCGCGAAGGCCGGCGGGCTGCTCACCGCGGCGGGCTACCCGCTCAAGAACGGCGTGCGGGTCGACAAGCAGGGCAAGCCGATCTCGCTGCGACTGGCAGTTCCCTCCGACAACTCGAACCAGCAGACCGAGGCCAAGCTGATCACCGGCTGGCTGCGCCAACTCGGCCTCAAGGTCACCATGTCGGCCGAGGACAGTGGCGCGCTCTATTCGGCGATGGCCAACATGAAGGGCAGCACCATGACGCCCGACTTCGACATCGTGGTCTGGGACCTCGTGGGCAACTACGACCCCGGCCAGACCATGTACTACTTCACGACGTCGCAGTTCGACATGAACAATCTCTACTTCTGGTCCGACAAGACCTACGACAAGCTGGCCGTCGACCAGGCGAGCGCCCTCGACCCGCAGCAGCGCAAGGACATCATCTGGCAGATGCAGCAGATCATGTACCAGCAGACGCCCGACATCGTGCTCAACTACCCCGAGAACCTCGAGGCTGTGAATACGGCCAAGTGGACCGGCTGGACGGGGCTGTGGGGCGCCGCCGGCGGGCCGGTCTGGAACTGCCAGGGCAACATCGAGTCGTACCTGCACCTGCGGCCGGCCGTCGTCACGGCGGCCACGAGCGGCGGCTCGCACGGCACGCTGATCGCGATCGCGGCGATCGTGGCCGTTCTCGTGGTCGCGGCGATCGTGCTGCTCACGCGGCGCGGGCGCGGCCGGCAGGCCGAGCTCGAGGCCTGAGGCTCGCGCCGAACGGATGCGGGCGGGCAAGGGCGCCCGCCCTCGCCCGCCCGCATCAGTTCGTCGACTGACCGCCGGCCGCCGCCGGCTGAGCGCCGCCCGAGGCCGGCGGCAGGCTCGAGCCGCCCGGCGCGGCGAACCTGCCGGGCTGCCCGCCCCCGCCGCCGCCCACGCCCTGCGTCGCCATGCTCTGGAACGAGAGCACGCCGAGGACGGCCACGGCCACGAGCACGGCCGGCGGCAGGCGGCGCGGCAGACGGGCGAGCAGCCAGGCGCCCAGCAGGGCGATCAGGCCGATCACCGGCAGGTAGAAGCGCACGACGTGCACGGTCTGGCCGGCGCCACCGTTGCCCATCTGCTCGGTCCAGGTGTAGGCGGCATAGAGCGCCCACAGACCGAGCCAGCCGGCCAGCAGCACGGCGGCCACGAGCGCGTCGCGCCGGGCGCCGGCCGCGCGGGGCAGGGCGCCGGCGGCGAGGGAGGCGCCGCCGCCGGCGCTGTATGCGTCGGCCGCGGCGTGACGGGTGCGGCGCCCGCCGAAGAGCAGGCGGGCCCCTATCCAGGCGGCGGCGGCCAGGCCCAGCACGAGCATCGGCATGGCGCGCAGGAGCTGGCCGGGCATCGACTTGAGGTTCGGCAGGATGGCCGAGAAGGCGAAGGTGATCTCGCCGCTCGAGTAGCCGGTGGAGAGGGCCGAGCCGTAGACCAGACGGTTGAAGGTCAGCAGACCGACCGAGAACAGCACGACCGAAGCCAGCCAGACGAGCAGGGTGCGGCGCGGCACGGCGGCGAGCCGGTGCAGGACGACGATCGCGATCACGGCGACGGCCAGCTCGACGACGTTCGTGTAGCGCATGAAGACGGCGCCCTCGATGGCGAGGAAGCCGAGCAGCCCCACGATGAGCCGCCGCCGCGTGGTCGCGTCGCGGGCCAGCATGGTCCATAGCAGGCAGCCGGCGCCGGCGGCGATCAGCGAGGCGTCGCTGAACGAGGGCATGCTCGAGCGCCAGGCGAACACGAGCGCCGCGCCCGAGCTGCAGTACAGCACGACCGCCCAGACGCCGCCCCAGCGACCCAGCCAGCGCCGCGCGCCGCAGAACAAGCCGGCGCAGGCGAGCGCCCCGTAGAAGAGCGGGGTGATGCGCAGGATGCCGAGCAGGTAGAAGACGACGGCGAAGAAGGGGTATCCGGGGTTCTTCTCGCTGATCCAGAGACCCGACGAGAGGTGCGTCCACTGGGCGATGCCCTGGCCGCCGGTCGCGGCGAGCTGGGCGTTGAGGGCGTTGTACTGGGCTGTGGTGAGCAGCAGGTGACCGTGCGTGAGGGCGACGATCGAGGCGCGGTAGGCGTAGTCGTCGGGCTCGAGCATCTGCGCGCCCTTCGCCAGGACGACGGCGCAGAACGCCGCGAAGACCAGCGCGACGACGACGATCTCGGCCCAGGGCCGTGCCCTGCGAGGACGTGCGGTGGCGACTGATGTGCGGCTCCAGTTCACGATACGCAGTATGCCGGGTCAAGGTGAGGGCCGTCTGAGGGCTCGCTGAGAAGTCTCTGAGAGTCCACGGCGTGGCGCCGGCGGTCTTTCTGGTAGGTTGGAGCGGCAACCGACGTTCGACCGAGGAGCGACGATGGCAGACGGCAGACGGGGCCGTGGCGGCGCCGGCGGGGCCGTGTACGGCCTCGGCCTGATCGGCGCGCTCGTGTACTTCATCCAGAGCGCGCACTCGTTCTGGGACGGCGCCTACGGCGTCTTCCAGTCCGTGGTCTGGCCGGCCTACCTGGTGTACGGCCTGCTGCACTGGCTCAAGATGTAGCGGGCGGCGGGCGGGCGGCGCAGCCGCCCGCCCGCCGCCCGGGCAGCCACGACGCCTTGCCCCGCGAGGATGGGCTTTGCGGCCGGCGTCTGTCGACGTCTGCAGGGAAAAACCTGTGGTCCGCAGGACCGCGGGGGTTGCCGCTGCGGGCGCGCGGAGCGACAATGGACGCTGACCCACCCGGCGACGTCTCTCCGGACGGAGCGTAGCTCGATGATGAAGAACCGGCGTCTTCTGCTGCTCGTGGCGACGATCGTGGTCGTTGCGATCGTCGCATCGTTGCTGCTCCTGCATCGTGGCGGCCAGCCCAGCCACACCTACCAGGGCGGCGCGACGAGCTTCATCAGTCAGCTCCAGGCCGGCCAGGTACGGGCCGTCACGGTCGACACGAGCGCCCAGACGATCGCCGTCACGCCCCGGACTGGCGCGCCCTACACGATCTCCTACCCAGACTCCACCCTGCTCGCCCAGCTGCTGGCCGCCCACCCCGCCGTGGCGGTCACCGCCAAAAGCGGCGGCTCGTCGTGGGCCGGCTGGCTCTGGTACCCGTTCGTCGCGCTCATCCTCATCGGCGTCTGGTTCTTCACCATGCGTCGCATGCAGGGACCGGGCTCGCAGGCCATGAAGTTCGCCCGCTCGCGCGCCCGCCAGGTCTCCCCCGATGCCCCCAAGGTGACCTTCTCCGATGTGGCCGGCATCGACGAGACCGTCGAGGAGCTCCAGGAGATCAAGGAGTTCTTGGAGAACCCGCGCAAGTTCCAGCAGCTCGGCGCCCGCATCCCCAAGGGCGTGCTGCTCTACGGTCCGCCCGGCACCGGCAAGACGCTGCTGGCCCGCGCCGTGGCCGGCGAGGCCGGGGTGCCCTTCTTTTCCATCTCCGGCTCGGACTTCGTCGAGATGTTCGTCGGGGTGGGCGCCAGCCGGGTGCGCGACCTGTTCGCCCAGGCCAAGGCGCAGAGCCCCTGCATCGTCTTCATGGACGAGATCGACGCCGTCGGGCGCCACCGCGGCGCCGGCTTTGGCGGCGGTAACGACGAACGCGAGCAGACCTTAAACCAGCTCCTGGTCGAGATGGACGGCTTTGAGATGAAGGACAACATCATCCTGATCGCCGCCACCAACCGCCCCGACATCCTAGACCCCGCCCTGCTGCGGCCGGGCCGCTTCGACCGCCAGATCGTGGTCGATCGCCCCGACCGGGCCGGCCGCCAGGCGATCCTTGCGGTCCACACCCGCGGCAAGCCGCTGGCCAAGGGCGTCGATCTGGACACGCTGGCCGCCCAGACCCCGGGCTTCACCGGCGCCGACCTTGCCAACCTAGTCAACGAGGCCGCCCTGCTGGCCGCCCGCCACGGCGCCAAGACGATCGACATGGCCGAGTGCGAAGAGGGCATCATGCGCGTGCTGGCCGGCCCCGAGAAGAAGAGCCGCCTGCTCTCAGATGCCGAGCGCCGCATCACCGCCTACCACGAGATGGGCCACGCCCTGGTGGCCCACTACCTGCCCCACACCGACCCGGTCCACAAGATCTCGATCGTCTCCCGCGGCGCCGCCTTGGGCTTTACCATCTCGCTGCCGGCCGAGGACAAGTTCCTGACCACGATGGCCGAGTTAAACGACACCCTGGCGATGACCTTAGGCGGCCGCGCCGCCGAGGAGATCGTCTTTGCAGAGATCACGACCGGCGCCGCCAACGATCTAGAGAAGGCCACCGACACCGCCAAGCAGATGATCATGCGCTACGGCATGAGCGAGCTGCTCGGGCCGCGCACCTTGGGCCACAACCAGGCGATGCCCTTCTTGGGGCGCGACTTCTCCCAGGAGCCCGACTACTCAGAGGAGGTGGCGCGCGCGATCGACGAGGAGATCCGGCGCATCATCGCCGAGGCCCACGAGCGTGCCCGCTCCGTCCTTACCGAGCACCGCGAGACCCTCGACAGCGTGGCCGCCATCCTGATCGAGCGCGAGACGATCGACCGCGGCGAGTTCGAGGCCCTGCTGGCCGGCAGCCCGGCCGAGCAGGTCTTTGCGGCGCGCGACGAAAAGGCGCGCCGCCGGGCCGCCGAGAAGGCCCAGCGGCGCTCGCCCGACGCGCACCCCGGGCTCCTGGTGCCGCCGCTGCCGGTCGACCAGACGGTCTGACCCGGCGCTCGCCCGGCCGCACCCCTCTTTCAGATGCCGAGGTGCTGCGCGACGAAGCGCAGCGCGGCCGGCTCGAACTTGCTCCACGAGCGAAAGTCGTGACCGCCGCCCGGCAGAAAGCGCTCGCGCGCGCCCGCCGGCAGCACGGCGCAGAGGTCGCGCACATAGGGGTAGAACGGGTCCTTGGTGCCGCACTCGACGAGCAGCGGCGTGCCGGCCAGGCGCGCGGCGTGGCCGATCACGTCGTGGGCGGCGAAATCGGCGGCGCTGTCGAAGGCGTCGCGCGGGCCCTCCATCATCGCCTCATAGGTGGGCCAGATCGCCGGGCTCGTCGCCACGACCGACGAGAAGAGGCCGGGGTAGGTCTCGGCCGCGAGGAGCACGCCGTAGCCGCCCATCGACCAGCCCATGCCCGCGCGGCGCGCTCGCGAGCCGCCCAGGTGGTAGCGCCGCTCGCACAGCGGCACGAACTCCGCGGTGAGCATCGCCATGCGGTCCTCGCCGCTCGCGCGGCGATGCCAGTAGCTCTGCCCGCCGTCGACCGAGGCGAGCGCGAAGGGCCGCGCGCCGCCGTGGACGACCTCGGTCAGGTAGGGCGCCAGAAAGCCGAGGACGGAGGCCGGGCCGCCGCCGCGCCCGGGCAGGCCGAAGACCACCGGCAGGTGGGTGCCGGGCGCGACGCCGGCCGGCCAGACGACGCCGTAGGCGACCTCGCCGCCCAGCACCCGGGAGTGGAACGAGCGGTAGATCACGCGCATGCCGCGAGGCACCGCGTGCCGCCCGGCGATGCCGGCGCCGACGGGCGCGTGCTCGATCGTCTCGATGGCCGCCAGCACGGCCAGGGCGCCGCCGCCGAGCAGCAGCTCGCGGCGCGTCAGCAGGCCGCCGCCACGCGCGCGAGACCGGCGCCGCCGTCGCTCGCGAGAGCGACGCTCGCGCGATCCGAGAGGCTCATCTGGGCTCATGACCGTCATGGTACGCCGCGGGCGGGCCGCTGTGGGCGCGGCGGCCGGCGGGAGATCGGGGGGCGGCGGTTGCCGATGTGACCGGGCGGCGCCGACGCGTCGTGCCGGTCAGGCCTCGCCGGACATCTGCAGGGAGGCCCGCAGGCCGCCCGCGTCGGGCTCGAGGACGACCGTATCGGGCGGCTCGGGCTTGCTGAAGAGGAAGCCCTGGACCTCGTGACAGCCCTTGCTGTGCAAAAAGCGCACCTGGTCCCAGGTCTCGACGCCCTCGCCGATCACGTCGAGACCGAGGTTGCGCGCGAGGTCGATCACGGCGACGGCGATGGCGGCGTCGTCGGCGTCGTCGGGCAGCGAGCTCACGAACGAACGGTCGATCTTGAGCCGGTTGATGGGGAGCTGGCGCAGGAAGGTGAGCGACGAGTAGCCCGTGCCGAAGTCGTCGAGCGCGACGCTGACCCCCATGGCGGCGATCTCGCGCAGGGTGCGGGCGGCGCCATGGGGGTCGGCCATGATCGAGGTCTCGGTGAGCTCGAGCTCGAGCAGCCGGGGCGGCAGCCCGGAGCGGATGAGGGCGTCGTCGACGGCCTCGACCAGGCCACGCTGCTGGAACTGGCGGGCCGACAGGTTCACCGCCATGCGGATGCCCCGGCCGTGGGTCGCCTCCCAGGCGGCGGCCTGGGTGCAAGCCTGACGCAGGACCCACTCGCCGATGGGGCGCATGAGGCCGGTCTCCTCTGCGAGCGGTATGAACAGGCCGGGCGGCATGAGGCCGCGCTCGGGATGCTGCCAGCGCACCAGCGCCTCGCAGCCGACCACCCGCATGCTGGGCAGCTCGATCTCGGGCTGATAGTAGACGACGAACTGCTGCTCCTCGCAGGCGCGGTGCAGGGCGCTCGTGAGCGCCACTCGGTCGTCGACGCGAGCGTTCATCTCGGGCGCGTAGAACTGATGGCAGTTGCCGCCCAGCTTGCGGGCGGCGTCCATCGCCGCCTCGGCGTTCTCGAGCAGCATCTGCGCGTCGTCGCCGTCGGTCGGGGCAATGGCTAGGCCGACGCTGGCGGTGAGCCACAGCTCATGGCCGTCGATCAGCCACGGCGCCGCGAAGCAGCCGGCCAGGCGGGCGGCCACGGTCAGGCCGTCGTCGTCGCCGGTGAGCTCGGGCAGCAGCATGGCGAACTTGTCGCCGCCCCAGCGGCCGATGGTGTCGCCGCTGCGCGTGCCGGCCTGCAGCCGGCGGCCCACGGCCTGCAGCAGCGTGTCGGCCGCCGCGTGACCGAGTGCCTCGTTCACCGCCTTGAAGCGGTCGAGATTGACGAGCGCCACCACGCAGACCCGCGACGAGCGCCGGGCATTGGCCAGCGCCTGGCTCAGGCGGTCGCGGAACATGGCGCGGTTGGGCAGCCCGGTCACCGAGTCAGTGACGGCGAGCCGTTCTATCAGCTCCTCGGCACGGCGGGTCTGGGTCATGTCCCAGAGCACGGCGATCCCACCTGTGGTCTTGCCGGCCTCGTCGCACAGCGGGCTGACGCCGCCCTGCAGCCAGACCTCGTCGCCGTGGCGACCGAACGAGAAGGGGCCGTTGTAGTTGGAGGTCTCGCCTTCGAGCGCGGCCCGGCAGAGCGGGAGCAGGCCGGGGTTGGGGGCCGACGACAGCCGGTGACCGACCACGCGTTCGCGCGTCGTGCGAAACACCGCGGCGAGGCGCTCATTGCACTCGGTAACGACGAGGTCGTGGTCGAACACCATGACGCCGACCGGCGACTGCTCGAACAGCACCCGAAGGCGCTCGCTCGACGCCCGGAGCGCCTGCTCGGAGACGACGCGCTGGGTGATGTCGCGCATCACCAGGACGTGGCCGCCGGCGTGCCGCGACGAACCCTGGGCGGACACAGCGATCTCTATGTGGCGAGGCCCCTCGGCGCCGTCGCGCGGCACGGTGACGTCGAGCCGGCGCTCGTCGGCGGCGTCGAGGTCGTCGAGCACCGCGCGAGTCGAGCTGCCCTCGTCGAGCAACGCCGTCAGCGGGGTCCCCACCATCGACGCCTCGGCCGCGCCGAGCAGCTCACCGGCGGCGCGGTTGGCGTCGAGCACGCGGCCGTGACCGTCGACCACGAGCACGCCGTCCTGCAGCTCGCCGATCACGGCGTCGCGGGCCGTGGTGACGAGGCCGGGGAACACGTCGAGCATCTCGAAGCGCCAGAGCGAGATGACCACGCACACGCCGCTCGCCACGAGGGCCGGCGACGTCGGGTCGAGATCGACGAGCAGGGCGGGCACGAGGTGGAACACGCCCGCCACGTTGGCCACGAACGGCAGAGCGACGGCGAGCACGAGGGTCAGGCCCTGGCCGGTGAGGACGCGCACCCGGCGCAGGAACGAGGAGAGCAGCAGCACCGAGCCGATGACCAGGCAGGCGTAGCAGTAGGCCGTGTGCACCCAGAACCAGGGGCCGTGACGCACGACGAGCAGGGTGGTCCCGTGGACCTTCGCGAGCCACACGGCCGACCACACGAGCGGAAAGGACGGGCTCAGCATGACGAAGATGACGGTGGCGGTCGGCATCAGGTAGAAGATGGCCGCCGTGCTCAGGAAGCGCCGTCTGAGCCGCCCGGAGTACGAAAGGCAGAACAGCAGCCAGCTCGCCGGCACCGAGGCGATGCCGAAGTAGGCGATCCGGGAGCAGAGCGCCCTGGTCTCGAGCGTCGCGCCGGTGAGCTCGCCGACGTGGGCGGCGCACCAGACCGTGGTGCCGACCATCATCGCCGAGAAGAAGAGCGAGCCCGGCACGCCACGGCGCTGCCAGGACAGCACCGCGAGCGCTGCTGAGATGATCGCCGCGACCACGGTCGAGACGACAAACGCGAGCAGTAAGCCCGCCATGATAGAGGAACCTCCGGCTATCGACCCACTCGAGGGGATAATCGGGTGCAAGGGCCGAAGGCTTTAGTCGGCCCTAGTACACCCAAGGCCACAGGCAGGCTAGCGCCGGGCTCGCTCCACGCTCGGCTCGGCGGGACCGCCCTTCGGCCGGCCCGTCGACCCCGAGGCCCCAGGGCACAGAGGCGCCAACGAGAGCGATCCGCGCGTGCCCGGGTAAGAGAACGGCGAGATGGTCGAACGAGGCATCCTCGAATCCTGCGTGCGCGACGTCACCTTCCCGGCCGACAAACGGCGCGTCTGCTTTACCGCGTCGGGCGGCGGCTGTCCGGGCGACGTCGTGATCGCGTTGCTCGACCTGCCCGAACGCAGCTACACGTCGCCCGACGACCTGCTCTGCGCGCTGGGCGACCCTGCCTCCTGCGCCGCGTGAGCCCGGACGCCCCGCCGCCGTCCGGCGGCAGCGCGCCGCGGCGCCGGACTCGACGACGGGAGCAGGCGCACTCGGGCTGTGAGCGGCGGCAGCCGTCGCACCGTCGCGTGTGCTATCCTCGGCCGCTGTGAGCAGCCAGACGCCGATCCCCCCCGAACACGACGCCACGCCCGGTCCGCCCGAGCGCGGCGACTTCATCCGCGAGATCGTGGCGGCCGACCTGCGCGAGGGCCGGCGCGAGACGATCGTCACGCGCTTTCCGCCCGAGCCCAACGGCTACCTGCACATCGGCCATGCCCAGGCGATCTGGCTCAGCTTCGGCATCGCCGAGGAGTTCGGCGGTCACTACAACCTGCGATTCGACGACACCAATCCCACTAAAGAGGAACAGGAGTACATCGACGCGATCCAGACCGACATCCGCTGGCTCGGGTACGACTGGGGCGACCGCCTCTACTACGCCTCCGACTACTTCGAGCAGCTCTACGAGTGGGCCGTCGCCCTGATCAAGGCCGGCAAGGCCTACGTCGATGACCTGTCCGCCGACGAGATCCGCGCCTACCGTGGCACGCTCACCGAGGCCGGTCGCGAGAGTCCCTGGCGCGACCGTCCGGCCGACGAGAACCTCGACCTGTTCGCGCGCATGCGGGTCGGCGAGTTTGCCAACGGTTCTCGCGTGCTGCGCGCGCGCATCGACATGGCGGCGCCCAACGTGCACCTCCGTGACCCGGTGCTGTACCGCATCCTCCACGCCGAGCACCCTCGCACCGGCGCCACGTGGCCGATCTACCCGACCTACGACATGGCTCATGGACAGTCCGACGCGATCGAAGGCATCACCCATTCGATCTGCACCCTCGAGTTCAAGGACCACAGGCCGCTCTACGATTGGCTCATCGAGAACCTGCCTGTGCCGTCGCACCCGCATCAGTACGAGTTCGCCCGACTCAACCTCACGTACACCGTGCTCTCCAAGCGTTTCCTGCTGCGGCTCGTCGACGAAGGCCGGGTGCGCGGCTGGGACGACCCGCGCATGCCGACCCTCTCCGGTCTGCGGCGGCGCGGCTTCCCGGCTGAGGGCATCCTCGAGTTCGCGGCCCTGGCCGGTGTCGCGCGGGCCGGCAAGGTCCTCGAGGTCGAGATGCTCGAGCACGCCGTCCGCGACGTGCTCAACAGGGTGGCCGCGCGGCGCTTCGCCGTGCTCGACCCGCTCAGGATCGTGATCGAGGACTACCCCGAGGGCGCGGTCGAGGAGGTGCTGGTGCCCAACAACCCCGAAGACCCGGGGGCCGGCAGCCGGCCTGTGCCGTTCTCGCGCGAGCTGTTCATCGAGCGCGACGACTTCATGGAGGACCCACCGCGCAAGTTCTTCCGCCTGGCCCCCGGCCGCGAGGTGCGGCTGCGCTCGGCGTACTTCATCACCTGTCGCGAGGTGGTAAAGGACGAGGCCGGCCGTATCGTCGAGCTGCGCTGCACACACGACCCCGCCACGCGCGGCGGCGACGCTCCCGACGGCCGCCGCCCCAAGGCGACGCTGCACTGGGTGTCTGCCGCGCACGCCCTGCCGGCCGAGGTGCGCCTGTACGACCACCTCTTCAAGGAGCCCTTCCCCGGCGCCGACGGCCGTGACCTCTTCGACGACCTGGATCCCGACTCAGAGACCGTGCTGCACGACGCCGTGGTCGAGCCGTCGCTCGCCGGCCTGGCCGTCGGTGAGACGGTGCAGTTCGAGCGCCTCGGCTACTTCTGCGTCGACCCCGACGCGACGCCGGGCGCGCCCGTGTTCAACCGCACGCTCACCCTGCGCGACACCTGGGCCAGGCTGCAGGCCCAGGGCCGCGCCGACGCCGGCTGAGCCGCCGTCGCCCGCCGGCCGAGCCCGCGCCGACGCCGGCTGAGCGGCCGCCGCCGCCGGCCGAGCCGGGTTCGCCGCCCTGCCCGGCCGTGCCGACGGCGCCCGCTGCGGGGCTCGACGAGCGACGAAGGTGGTAGACTGTCCGGTGCGCTGGCGAGTGGCCTAACTGGCAAGGCACCTGACTCTGGATCAGGGGATTGAAGGTTCGAGTCCTTCCTCGCCAGCCATTTTCGTCTTCTTGTCCGTCCGGCCACGATCGCAGGATCGCCGCCTCGATCGGAACCGTCGGTCGAGGGCCTGCCCGCGCCCCTCTCAGAACGATCGGGCAGGGTTTGCCGGCGCCTGCGGGCGGCAACTCCGCAGGTGATGGACGGTATGACATCTGCGAAGTGGGCGATCGGCGAGTGGGCGCCGGGGCGCCGCCGGGCGATGCGCGGGCTGTGCAGCGTCGGCGGCGGGCGATGAGCGGACGGCGCAGCTCGCCGCGCCCCGTCGTCTTCGTCAGCGGGGCGCCCGGGACGGTGGGCAGCGAGCTCGTGCGGCTGCTCACCGCGCGCGGAGCGCTGGTTCGCGCGCTCGTGCACAACGCCGGGCGTGGCGCGGCTCTGCGCGCGCCTGGCGTCGAGGTCGTGTCGGGTGACCTCGCCGATCCCAGCGCCTACGCCGCCGCTCTCGGTGGCGCGGCCGCCGTCTTCGTGAGCTCCTCCTCGCTCGCCGTGCGCCTGCAGGTCGATCTGGTGCGAGCCGCGGCGACGGCCGGCGTGGGCCGCATCGTCGAGCTTTCGTGGATGGGGGTCTCGGGCGCCGCGCAGCACGGCATCGGCGGACCGCACGCGGCCGTCGAGCAGGTGCTGCGCGAGGCGGCGCTTCCCGCCGCGGTGCTGCGGGCCAACGCCTTCATGCAGAACTACCTGCCGCAGATCGCGGCGCCGGGCCCGTCGAGCCTGTTCGTCACGAGCGGACGGGCGCAGGCGAGTATCGTCGACGCCTACGACGTGGCGGCCGTGGCGGCTGAGCTCCTGCTGTCCGACCGGCCGATCGCCGAGGTCTACGACGTGACCGGGCCGCAGGCCCTGAGCAACGACGAGATCGCCGCCGCCGTCGCCGCGGTCACCGGCCGGCCCGTCGGCGTCACCCGGCTCTCGACGGGTCAGCTTGCCGACGCCCACCATCGCGCCGGCCAGCCGGAGTGGCTCGCCGGCGAGCTCGCCTGGGCAGAGGCGCTGCGCGAGAGCGGCGCCCTCGCGCCGGTGTCCGACACGGTCGAGAGCCTGCTCGGCCGCCCGCCCGAGACGTTCGCCGCTTTCGTGCGGCGCGAGTGGGAGGCGCTGCGGCGGCGCTCGAGCGCCTGACCGGCGCCGGGCGGCCGCCCCGCGAGGCGGGCCCGACGAGCGTCAGACGGCCGGCCCGGGTGATCCCGGGCCGGCCGTCTGACCGTCGAGCGTGAGCAACGGGCCGTAGTGCTCGGGCCGGCGGTCGCGAAAGAACGACCAGTCCTCGCGGAAGGAGCGCACGGCGTCGAGATCGACCGCTGCCGTGACGACCTCCTCGCGGTCGCGCGAGGCCGCGGCGAGCAGCGCGCCGGCCTCCGAGGCGATGAACGACGAGCCGTAGAAGCGGATGGCGCGGGCGGCGGCGCAGCCGCCGCCCGCGCCATCCGCGCGCGTCGCGCAGTCTGCGTCGTCGGGCGCCGTCTCCATCCCGATCCGGTTGGCCGCCAGGAGCGGCATCACGTTGGCGGCCGCGTGGCCGCGCTGGACCGTCTGCCAGGCGTCGCGCGAGTCCTCGTCGGGCACGGGCGGGTCGCTGCCGATCGCCGTCGGATAGAGCAGCACCTCGGCGCCCAGCAGCGCCATCGTGCGGGCGCTCTCGGGGAACCACTGGTCCCAGCAGACGCCGACGCCGATGCGGGCGTGCGCCGTGTCCCACACGCGAAAGCCGGTGTCGCCGGGGGCGAAGTAGTACTTCTCTTCGTAGCCGCCCGACTGCGGGATGTGGGTCTTGCGATAGACGCCCAGAACGGCGCCGTCGGCGTCGACGACCGCCACCGAGTTGAAGAACGTCTGGCCGGCGCGCTCGAAGAAGCTCACGGGGATCACGACGCCGAGCTCGGCCGCCAAACGACCGAACCGGGCGATCACGGGGTGGCCGGCGGCCGGCGCGGCCAGCGCGAAGCGGCGCGTGTCCTGCGTGATGGGAAAGTACGGCGCCGCGAACAGCTCCTGCAGCAGGACGATCTGGGCGCCCCGCCGGGCCGCCTCGCGCACCAGGCGCTCGGCCGTGTCGAGGTTGGCCGGCAGGTCCCAGGTGCAGGCGAACTGGGCCGCCGCCAGCGTGACCTTGCGGCTCATGCGGCGTGCCTTGCCGTTCGCGTCGCGCGCCCGATCGTCATGCCGCCCTCCTCGCGTGTCCGGTGTGCTTGCTGCGAACCGTATCATCGCCGCCGGAGGGCTGCCGCCCCAGCCGGCTTCGCCTCGTCCGCCAGCGGCCGCACCGACGACGACGGCGCGCCCGGTCGACCTGCCGACCCGCTTCCCAGTAGTATCGCTCCACTTGTGACCCAGGCCTCACGACAGGAGTCGGCGAGAGAGATGGCCGAAGACGCGCTCGTGACCATCCCGCGCATGTTCGCCGATGCGGTCGCGCGGTTCGCCGGCGACCCGGTGCAGAGCCACAAGGTCGACGGCACGTTCGTGGCCGTGACCTACGCCGAGCTCGACCGCCGCGTGCGCGCCCTCGCCCTGGCCCTGCGCGAGCGCCTCGGCCTGCGCCCCGGCGAGCTCGTGGCCCTCGTCTCGGACAACCGCCCCGCCTGGCTCGTCTGCGTGCTCGCCATCCACTCGGTGGGCGCCGTCGACGTGCCCCGCGGGTCGGACACGCCCGCCGAGATGCTCAAGGCCATCCTGGTCCACGCCGAGCCGAGCGTGGCGATCTTCGAGGATCGAGCCCAGGTCGAGAAGGTCGTCGAGCTGCTGGGCGGCCTGCGGGCCGCGGTGGTGATCGACGCCCCCGAGGCAGGCGCCTCGGCGTCCGAGGCAGGCGCCGGGGCGTCGGCGAGCTCCGTCGCCTGTCCGCTGCTCGGCCTCGACGAGCTGCTGGCCTACGGCGAGAGCCTGCTCGAGGCCCGCGGGGCCGAGGTCGACGGCTGGCGCGCCGCCGTCGCTCCCGACGACCTGGCGAGCGTCATCTACACGTCGGGGACCACGGGCGCCCCCAAGGGCGTCGCCCTCACTCACGGCAACTTCATGCTCAACATCCGCGAGGTCCCCGTGCGGCTCGCGTCGATCCAGGAGCGCGTCCTTTCGATCCTGCCGTCCTGGCATGCCTACGAACGCGAGCTCGAGATGATGGCGCTGAGCCAGGGCTGCTGCATCTTCTACAGCAGCGTCCTCTCCCTGCGCGGCGATCTGAAGGCCGTCCGGCCCACATTCTTCGCCGCGGTGCCGGAGCTCTGGACCACGACCTACAAGGGCGTCATGCAGACGATCGAGGCCCGGGGGCCGATCGGGCGCGCGCTCGCCAGCTGGCTGGTTGCTCGCTCGCTCGAACGGGCGCGGGCCGTGCGCATCCTCGCGGGGCGCGAGCCGGCGGCGCCGGCGGCGCCGCCGGCTCGCCTGCGGGCGCGCCTCGTCGCGTGGTCATGGTCGCCGCTGCACGCCCTCGCCGATCGGCTCGTCTTTCGCCAGATCCGCGCCAACCTGGGCGGCTGCCTGCGGCAGGCCGTGGTCGGAGGCGGCACGCTGCCCGATCGCGTCGACGAGTTCTTCGACGCGGCCGGGCTCTCGCTGATCGACGGCTACGGCATGACCGAGGCGATCGTCGTCATGGCCCTCCGCGAGCCCGGCCGCGGCGTTCTGAAGACGGCCGGCACCCTGCTGCCGGGCATGGAGCTGCGCCTGCTCGGCAGGGACGGCCGGCCGTGCCCGGCCGGCGAGCCCGGCCGGCTCTTCGTGCGCGGGCCGAACATCATGCGCGGCTACTACAAAGACGAGGAACGCAGCGCTGCGGTGCTCCGCCCCGACGGCTGGTTCGACACCGGCGACATCGTGCGGCAGACGGCGAACGGCAGCTTGCGCGTCGTGGGTCGCGGCGACGACACGCTCGTGCTGGCGACCGGCGAGAATGTGAACCCCATCCGCCTCGAAAACGAGCTGGCCGCTTGCGAAGGGGTCGAGCGGGCGATCGTCGTGGGGGCGGGAAGGCCGTTCCTGGGAGCCTTCATCGTGCCCGGCCGCGCCTTTCTCGTCGAGCTTGCCCGCAAGCTGGCCCTCGACCACGGCGAGCCCGACGACCTGGCCGGCCACCCGGCGATCGTCGGCTACTACGCCGAGCTCGTCAATCGGCTGACCGGCGACGCGACGAGGTTCGCACCCGCCGAGCGCGTCCAGCGCGTAGGGCTCTGGCTCGGCGAGCTGCGGGTCGGTCGCGAGCTCTCGCAGACGCTCCGGTTGCGCCGGCACGAGTTCTACCGGTCGTACGAGAGCGAGATCGCGCAGCTCTACGCCGAGGAGGGGTCGGGCGGCGGAAGGAGCGGCTAGCGGTCCAGGCGAGCGGCCGCCGGCCGGAGGAGCGGCCGGCCGGCGAGCGGGGCGGCTAGCTAGCCGGCGAGGGTGCGCACGATGTAGTCGACGGCGTCGCCCACGGTCTTGATGTCGTTGAGCGCGTCGTCTTCGATCGCCGTGCGAAAGCCGGCCTCTGCCGCTGTGACGATGCCGATGATGCGCAGCGAGTCGGCCCCGATGTCCTCGGAGAGTCGCATGTCGTCGGTGATCTCGCCGCTGTAGCCGGTCACCCGGCGGATGATCTCGATGAGCTTCCTGCGGACCTCGTCGCGGGTCATCGCCGGGACCCGGTTCTTCTTCGCCACGATCGCCTCCGTGCACGCTCCACTGGCCGGTTGTCGTACTTACACGCCGAACGCCCGTGCGGTCAAGGGGCCGCGCCGCCCTCAGACCTGCCCGCGCGAGCCCTTCTCAGCCACCTTCGCTGCGGGCTCGGCCTCTTCGACCTCGGAGGCGACCGGCAGGCGCACCGTGAGGCGCGCGCCGTGGGGGGGTGCCGGGCTCGCGGCCACGCTGCCGTCGTGGGCCTCGATCACGGCGGCGACGATCGCGAGGCCAAGTCCGGCGCCACCGTGGCGGCGCGAGCGCGAGGGGTCGGCGCGGTAGAAGCGCTCGAACACCTGCGCGGACTGGTCCTCGGTGAGGCCGGGGCCGTCGTCCTCGACCTCGACGACCGCCTCGCCGTCGGCCTCGGCGACCCTGACGCATGTGGAGGTGCGGGCCGGGGTGTGCTCCCGCACGTCGCCGAGCAGGTCGGCGAACGGCTTTGCGACGTAGTCGTCGCCGCCGACCGCGAGCCCGGCGAGCTTGTCGTCGAGCGTGTCGCGCGCGGTCAGGCGACCGTGAGCCTCAGGTAGGAGTCGGCTGTGAATCGCGCGGGTCATGGACGAAGGTGCGCGGGTCCGGGCAGCGGCTCTCGCAGCGCCGTCGTCTGGTGCGAACGAGCCGTGAGGCCGTGCCCCGCGGAGCTACACAGGCCGCCGTTGTGCTGTCGCCAGGACCGCGACGGTGCTCGAACGGATCGGCCGGCCGAGTCGGGCGTAGAGCGCGACGCTCTCGCGCTCGAGCGCCCGACGCTGCTGCGCCGAGATGCGCCGCCAGAACGACGCCGTGGCCAGCAGGGCGTTGAGCTCGTCGGCGGTCTGCTCGAGCAGCGTTGGCACGGCCGCGACCCGCACGTCGCCGAACAGGTCGGCCGCCTGAGCGCACGCCACGGCGTGGCTGCCGAGCCAGGCCCATGCCTCGGAGACGTTGTCGCTGCGCTCCTCCGCGCCGGCGAGCGTCGCGGCCAGGTCGCGGTACGACGGCCACTCGGCGGCGATCTCGGGGACGATCCGCGCAAGCGCGCCGAGCAGCTCCTCGAGGTCGCGGGCGCTGCGTTCCTCGAGCAGCCCGCAGTACTGCAGGAGGGCGAGCGTGCCGTTCGGGACCAGCACGGCGGCGACCTTGCGCCAGCCGACGCCGGGATCGACCCAGTGGAACGCGGCGGCCGAGAAGACGGCGCGAAAGCGCTCGGCCGGGAGTGCTGCGTCTTCGAAGCGGGCGTTGACGAACGTTGCCGCACCCGGGCCGGAGAGGTCCTGGGCGGCGAGCCCGGCGAGCCGCTCGCCCGGCTCGACCGCCGTGACGAGCAGACCGCGCTCGACGAGGCTGCGCGTGAGCTGCCCGCTGCCGCAGCCGATCTCGAGCACGTGGTCGCCCTCGGTCAGTCCGGCGATCCTGCAGGCGCGGTCGACGAGCTCGTCGGGGTACGCCGGGCGGTTGCGGTGGTACTCCGTGGCCATCTCGTCGAAGGCCTCGCCGTCACCTCGTCGAGACGCAGCGCTCATGCCGCAGCGCTCATGCCGCGGCGCTCATGCCGCAGCGCTCATGCCGAAGGGTCGCCGCTCATGCGGAAGGATCGCTCATGCGTCGATCCTACCGGCTCAGCGACAGGCCGTCCCTAGGCGGCGCGCTGAAAGCCGCCGGTAAGCAGTGCCCCGGCGCACAGCGGACAGGCGCTCAGGGCTTCGCCGTCACGCCAGAGACGGGTGCTCTTCTCGCCCGTGAGCAGGGTGCGGCCGCAGCTCTCGCACACCTCGAAGGTCGCGGCGTAGGGCAGTTCGACGAGCTTGCGCCGCGCCGTGGCCACGGCGCGCGTCCTGCGTCCTGTCGGCTGCTTCATGATGCCACCTCTGCGTCCGGTCCCTCTCGATCCGCCGGGGACCGTGCCCACCCGGGCGCTCGGTGAAGCCCGTTGCGCGCGGGTCGGGGCGTTGCCGGACCGTGCGGCGGCGGCGTCTTCTGCACCGTGAGGGGTACTGCGCGCGACCCGCGGCCCCGCGGCACTCAGGCGGCGAGCCGGCGCTGCATCTCGCCGGCGGTGATGTGGGCGACGTACACGTCGGCGCCGGGCTGGATCTTGCGGCCGCCGTGAGCGAGGTCGCCGACGTCGACCGGGTCGAAGCCGATCTCGTCGATCAGGCCGGCGACCACGCGCTTGGCGTCGGCGTCGTCGCCGGCCAGCGGCATGGCGAGCCGGTCGGCGGCGCCGCGCGGCTTTCCCTCGTCGGCGAGCGAGTCCCAGCGCACGGCGTTGAAGGCCTTGACGACGCGCGACTCCGGCAGATGCCGCTGGAGCAGCTCGGTCGAGGTCGTGCTGTCGTCGTCGAGCTCGGCGATGTGGCCGTCGCGCTGCGGGTAGTAGTTGTCGGTGTCGATCACGATCTTGCCGGCCAGCGGCTCGACGGGCACGGTGCGATAGCTGCCCAGCGGGATCGAGACGACGACGATCTCGCCGCAGGCCGCGGCTTCGTCGACCGTCGTGGCGCGCACCCGTGCGCCCATGCGCTCGACGCGCTCCTCGAGCGATCGGGGTCCGTGGGCGTTGGCGAGGCAGATCTCGTGGCCCGCCGCCGCGAACTTCTCGGCCAGCGTGCCGCCGATGCGCCCCGATCCGATGATGCCGATCCTCATGACTCACCTCGTTCTCTCGCTATGGTCCAAAGGTCGAGGTACCCGCTTCGAGGCCGTCGGTCGCCGTGGGGCGGCGCCGGCCGGCCGAGGCCGGCCGGCGCCGCCACGGTACGATATGTCCGAAAGAGGGTACCTAGACGAACGAGTTAGTCGATAAGAGAGGTAAATGGTGACACGGTCACCGCGACCCCGGCCCGAGGACCTCACCGCCGCCGTACGCCGGCTCGACATGGCGCTCGGCCGCTGGCACGCTGAGGTCGCCGCGCGTCTGGGCATGGACGAGGCCGAGTTGCTCACGCTGGCGCGGCTCGCCCTGGACGAGAGCCAGGGCCCCGCCGATCTTGCCCGCAGTCTGCACATGACCAGCGGGGCGATGACGGCGGTCCTCGACCGCATCGCCGGTCACGGGCATCTCGAGCGACAGCCCCACCCGACCGACCGCCGACGCGTGGCGCTGCACCTTACGGAGAGCGCCCACGAGGCGGCGCGGGCCGAGATCGAGCCCATGGCCGCGGCGATCACGCGGCTCGGGCGGCGTCTCGAGCCGGCGGAGCGCGCCGCGGTGGGGCGCTTCCTCGACGACCTCATCGCGATCGTGACGGGCGCCGGCGACGCCGCGCCCGTCCCCACGGCCGGGAGCGGCGGCCCGATGGCCGGCAGCCGCAAGGCCCGGCCGGCACCGGAGGGTGATGACCATGTCGAATGACGACCAGGCCGCGACGGCGCGCAGACTGAGAGAGGATCTGACGGCCGCGCTCGCCGCAGGCGACAAGGCCGCCGCCGTGCGCGCGGCGCTCGACGTCGTGGAGAGCGGCGAGCTCGGCGTCGTCGCGCTCTACCGCGAGGTGCTCACGCCGCTGCTCATCAAGACCGGCGACGGCTGGCAGCGCGGCAGCGTGCGCATCTGGCAGGAGCACCTGGCGAGCGCCACGATCCGCACCATCGTCGAGGCGCTGTACCCGCGGGTGCTGCAGGCCAAGGCCGCGCGGCCCGCAGCGGGCCGCTCGGTCGTGCTCGCCTGTCCGCCCGAAGAGGGCCACGACCTGGGCCTGCGCATGGTGGCCGACCGCTTCGAGATGGCCGGCTGGTCGACCTACTTCATCGGGGCCGACACGCCGCTCGACGAGCTCGTCGACGCCGGCCGCCGGCTCGGTGTCGAGGCGGTCGCGCTGAGCTTATCGACCCACTTCCACAAGGTCGCCCTGCGCGGCCTGGTCGAGCGGCTGCGGCGCGCGCTGCCCGGGGTGCGCATCTGGCTCGGCGGCCCGGCCTTTCGCAGCGGCCGTGAGGGCTGGGAGGACGAGCTGCTCGACCTCGAGGCGCTGCTCGGCGGCGACGACGTGCCCGTCGCAGGGGGGGACCGGCCATGCTGAGCCTCACCATCGCCACGCGCTTTCTGCGCAAGAGCCCGGCACAGTCGATCCTGATCGCCGCCGGCATCGCCGTCGGCATCGGCGTGCAGGTGTTCCTCGGCTCGCTCATCACCAGCCTGCAGTCGAGCCTCGTGCAGCAGACCATCGGGCACAGCCCCCAGGTGGTCGTCGCCGCGGCAGGCGACGGCCGGCCGCTGACCTACACGGCCGCGCTGCGCAAGGTCCTTGCCGCGCAGGCGCAGGTCACGACGGTCGTGCCGCAGCGCTCCTTCTCGGCCATCTACCGGCGCGGCGGCGTGAGCGCCCCGTTGCAGGTGGTCGGCGGCGACCTCGCGCGCCTTGACACGATCTACGACCTGAGCGGCCGCCTGAGCGCCGGCAGCGCTCGTCTCGGGCGCGGCGCGATCCTCATAGGCAAGGACTTCGCCGCCAAGTACGGGCTTGCGCCGGGCTCGAGGTTCCCGCTCGTGCTGCCCGACGGCAGGGCGACCGACCTGACCGTCGCCGGCGTCTTCGACTTCGGCTCGACGGCCGCCAACAGCGCGACGGCCTTCGTGGGCGGCTCTTTCGCCGCCTCGGTCCTGGGGTATGGCCCCGATCAGTACTCGTCGGTCGGCGCGCAGCTACAGAACGTGTTCGCCTCGAAGACGGTGGCCGCTGCAGTCGCCGCGGCCCCGGCACTGCGCGGCCTGAAGGTGAGCGAGTGGCAGGCGCAGAACGCCGATCTGCTCTCGGCCCTCAAGAGTCAGAGCGCCTCGAGCTACATGATCCAGTTCTTCGTGCTCGTGGCCGTCGCTCTGGGCATCGCCTCCACGCTGGCGATCTCCGCGGTGCAGAAGACCCGGCAGATCGGCATCCTCAAGGCGATGGGCATGCGCGACGGCGAGACCGGCCGCATCTTCCTGTGGCAGGCGCTCGTCCTCGGGCTGGCGGGTGCGGCGGCGGGCGTGGCTGTCGGGCTCGGTCTGATCGCCGTCTTCACGCTGGTCGGCCGCCACAACGCCGCGCTGTTTCCCATCCACCCGCAGGTGAGCTTCACCGTGCTCTCCTTCCTGGTCGGCGTGCTCGTCGCCGCGGCCTCGTCGCTGATCTCGTCGCGGCGCACGAGCCGGCTCGACCCGATCGAGGTGATCCAGAATGCCTGACAGGCTGCTCGAGGTGACCGGGCTCGGCAAGACCTACGGCGACGTCGTGCGGACCGTCGCCCTGCAGGACGTGACGTTCGACCTGCAGCGCGGCGAGTTCGTGTCGGTGATCGGCCAGTCGGGCTCAGGCAAGTCGACCCTGCTCAACCTGATCGGCCTGCTCGACACCCCCACGACCGGCCGCATCGCGCTCGCCGGCGAGGATGTCACCGCCGCGTCGCGAAAGCGCCGCGGCGCCCTGCGCAACGAGCTCATCGGCTTCGTCTTTCAGTTCCACTACCTCCTGCCCGAGTTCAGCGTGCTCGACAACGTGCTGATGCCGGGCCGCATCGCCGGCCTGCGCGCGAGCGCCCTGCTGCCGCGCGCCGCGGAGGCGCTCGGGCTGCTCGGCCTCGAGGAGCTCAGCGACAGGAGCGCGAACGATCTGTCCGGCGGTCAGAAGCAGCGGGTGGCGATCGCCAGGGCGCTCATGAACCGCCCGGCGCTGATCCTGGCCGACGAGCCTACCGGCAACCTGGACAGCGAGAACTCGCAAGCCGTCTACGAGCTCTTCCGGCGGTTCAACCGCGAGCTCGGCACGGCCTTCGTGATCGTCACTCACGACCGTTCGGTCGCTCAGCAGACCGACCGCATCCTCGAGGTCCAGGACGGCCGGCTGCTGCAGGACGTGGCCAACGCCTACCTCGGCTCCGCCGACGCGTCGGCCGGCGGTGCGGCGAGCCCGTCCAGCGCCGCGACGATCTCGCCGGTGTCCGGGATGTCGCTCATGCCGTGACCGTAGTGGACGAAGCGGGCGACGCCCGATCTGTCGACGAGCACCTGGGCCGGCATGCGGCCCAGCTTGAACAGGTCGACCTCCTGGCCGTAGAGCTTGAGCACGCTGTGTGATGGGTCGGGCAGGCCGACGAACGGGAGTGTCTCCTTGCTCCAGTAGTCGGCGAAAGCCGCCGGCCTCTCGGGGCCCACGACGACGACCTCGACGTCACGCTCCTGAAGCAGTGGGTAGTCGCGGCGCAACTGCGCCATGTGCCGGCGGCAGAACGGTCAGGTGAAGCCGCGGTTGAAGACCAGCAGAACGTGCGCGCGATGCGCGTAGTCCGAGAGGCTCACCGGCCTGCCCGCGAAGTCCGCCAGGGTGAAGTCGGGGGCGGGACGGTCGAGATCGATCCTCGTCACGGTCGCACTCCTCTCCTCCTGGCTCAGGCGAGCCGCGCGGCCAGGATCTGGATGTCGTCGACCAGGCGGTCGGCGAAGGTGCCGACGTCGGACAGGAGGCCGTCGGCGACCTCCTGCGCGGACAGGGCGTGCAACGCGTCGAGGGCGCCGATCAGGCGCGACTCGCCGTACAGCTCCCGCCGCCGGCGCGCCTCGGTCACGCCGTCGGTGTAGAGCACGAGCGAGTCCTCGAGCGTGAGGACGGTGTGCGCGCTCGCGTAGGCCGCGGAGAAGCTGCCGAGCGGCGGCCCGTAGGTGACGGCCAGGGGTCGCGCCCCGAAGGGGCTGCAGTGGATCGGCGCCGGATGGCCGGCGCTGGCGTAGAGCAGGTGGCCCGTGCGCGGGTCGAGGACGCAGAAGAAGGCCGTCACATGGGGGTCGTCGCCGTCGAGGCGCAGCATGAGCTCGCTGGTGCGCGACAGCACGAGCGCCGGTGAGGGATCGACCGAAGCGAAGGCGCGGATCTTGGCGCGCACGGTCTCGGTGATCCCGGCGGCCCGGACGCCCTTGCCGGCGACGTCGCCCACCACGAGGGCGATGCGGTCGTCCTCGAGCAGGAATGCGTCGCCGAAGTCGCCGCCGACCCGCTCGGCTTCGAAGGCCGTCGCCGTGGCGGTCCCTATCTCGAGGCCCGGCACCCGGGGGAGCGCGTGGATCAGGTTGTCCTGCAGGACGGCGGCGATGCGTCGCTGGCTCTCGTGCAGACGGCTGTTCTCGATGCCGCTCGCGATCTCGTGCGCGATCGAACGGAAGAAATCGACCTCGTTCGGCGGGAGACGGCGTGGGCGCGGCCAGAACAGGCTCAGGCTGCCGATCGTGCGCTCATGGACGACCAGCGGCAAGACGAGATAGGCCCTCGCGGGCACGCCGACGTCGCGTTCGATGCCCAGGAGCGTCTCGCGCACGATCGCCGGCACCGTCGCCGTCAGGACGTCCTCGATCAGCGCCGGCTCCCCGCTGCGGTAGACGCGGGCCACCTCGTAGTCGGAGTCGACCGTGAAGGGCAAAGCGCTGTCGAGGTACTCGGGCGGGTAACCCCAGTCGGCGACGCGCTCGAGCACGCCGGTGGCCTCGTCGGCGCGGAAGATCGTGGCCATGCTCAGGCCGAACCGTGAGACCACCTCTTCGAGGATGCGCTGTGCCGTGTCCCGCATGTCGTGCGGGCCGGCCGCGATCTCGGTGATGCGGTGAATGATCTCGAGATGACGGGCCCGTTCGGCTTCGGCCTGCCGGGCCGACCGTTCCGCCTCGTACAGGCGGGCCTGTTCGATCGCCGTGGCGGCGTGGGCGGCCACCGTCTCGAGAAAGGTCGTCTCGCGCTCCGAGAAGCTGCGGCGCTCGCCGGCGTCGTCGACGGCCAGCAGTCCGACGAGCCGCTCGCCGATGTGCAGCGGGACGTCGAGGGCCAGGCGCGACGCGACGTGGTCGCCGACTCCGCGCTCGCCGGGGGCGAGCGCGTCGTAGTCGACCAGCACCGGCCGCCGTTCACCGATGGCCTGCCGGGCGGGCGCCGAAAGGCAGTCGAGCGGCACGCTTGTCCCGATCGGCACGGGCGGCTCGCCGAGGGACACGAGGGTCTCGATACGGCGCCGTTCCTCGTCCCAGAGGCTGATCGTGGCCCGCGAGTGGTCGCACGCCTCCAGCACGAGGTGCGCCAGTCTGTCGAGGACCTCGGGCAGCGACAGGCTCCGGCGCAGCATGTCGGCGGCGGCGAGCAGGCGCCGCATCGTGTCGGCGCTCTCTCGCAGCGCCGCCTCGGCCCGCTTGCGCTCCGTGATGTCGGCGGTGAGGGCCACGAAGCGGTCGGGGCCGGTGCGGTAGGCGCGCACCTCAAGCCAGCGGTCGAGCGGCTCGAAGCGCTCCTCGAAGTACGCCGGTCGCCCGGTGCGGACCACCTCGTCGTACCGTGCGAGCCACAGCGGCGCGTCGACGTCGTACAGCTCGTGGGCGGTCTTCTGCACCGCATCGACAGCCTTGATCCCCGTCAGTCTCTCGAACGCCGGGTTGACCTCGAGGAACCGCACGTCGCACGGCGCGCCGTCGGCGCCGCGCACGAGCTCGCTGAGCGAGGCGGACTGGCTCATGTGCTCGAACAGCTCGCGAAAGCGCTCCTCGCTCGCGCGCAGCGCCTCTTGGGCAAGGTGCCGGTCGGTCACGTCGGTGTGCAGGCCGAGGTTGGCGACGTGGACGTCGTCGCCGTCGAACAGCGGCGTGACGCTGTACTGCGTCCAGAGCACCGTGCCGTCCTTGCGCCGGTACCTGGACTCGCCGGTCGTCACCCGCCGGCTGCCCCGATCGTCCCCGGTCTCCTCGGCCGCTGGCTGCCGATCCTCGAAGGCGAGCTCGCGGCTGAGCTTGCCGACGAGCTCGTCGACCTCGTAGCCGAGCATCTCGGCGAAGCGTCGGTTGACGAACGTGTAGGCGCCGTCGAGACCGGCGATCGCGATGCCCTCGCCCGCGTTCTCGACGATCGTGCGGTAGCGCTGCTCGCTCTTCTGCACCGCCTGCTCGGCCCGCTTGCGCTCGCCGATGTCGCGGACGACGCTCACGAGGGTGCGGCGGCCGCCGATCGACGCGCCGCGTGAGCTCACCTCGACCGGAAAGGCGCTGCCGTCCTTGCGGCGGTGAAGGCTCTCGAAAAGGATGCCGCGCTCGTCGGCCTCAGCCATCTGAGCGGCCATCTGGCCCTTCGTCCTGTCGACACGCAGATCGGCGATGCTCAGCTCGAGGAGCTCGTCGCGGGTGTGCCCGTAGGCCCGGACGGCCGCCTCGTTGACCTCGATGATGCGGCCGTCGCGGTCCATGAAGAGGATGATGTCGCGACTGTTCGCAGCCAGCAGCTCGAAGCGGCCGAGGACCTCTTCGGCCCGGCGCCGCGCGGTGATGTCGCGGATCGCGGCGACGCGCACCGGCCGGCCGCGCAGGGTGAAGACCCGGCCGGTCATCTGGACGGGGAAGGCCGTCCCGTCCTTGCGGCGGTGCAGGCGGGACGGCACCACAGCGTTCTGGCCGACGTCCAGCGACCGGATCGTCTCGCGGCTGGCCTCGGGCTCGGCCGAAAGGTCGAGGGCGGCCATGCTCAGTAGCTCGTCGCTCGTGTAGCCGTACATCGCCTCGGCCGCCGGGTTGGCTTCGAGCACGCGGTCGCTCTCCTGGTCGATCAGCAGGATGGCGTCGGACTCGCTCTGGAACAGCTCCCGGTGCCGCTCTTCGCTGTCGCGCAGAGCCTCGAGCAGGCTCTCGCGTTCGAGCTCCATGCGTTTGCGCTCGTTGATCTCGTGACCGAAGAGCGTGACGCCGGAGGGGGTCGGGTAGATGCGCGACTCGATCCATTCGCCCGAGATCTCGGAGCGGAGCTCGAGGGCACAGTAGCGGCCGAGCTCGACGGCTTCGCGGATGGCCTTGCCCTGGGCGCTGTCGGCGAGGCCGGGGATGACGTCCCAGACGCACTTGCCGACGAGGTCGTCGCCGTCGCGGCTCATGAGCCGCGCTGCGGTCGCGTTCAGGTGCATGCAGCGGTACTCCCAGTCGAGCGCGACGACGTACTCGTCGATCTCATCGAGCAGGGCGGCGCGGCGCGCGTCGGCGTGCAGCTCGGTGGGGAGCTGCCAGGCCGGCACCGTCGCTTCGGGAGAAGCGGCGCGCACGCCGCGCTTGACGGCGCAGATCTCGACGCCGCCGTCGCAGCGGATGGCGAGGTCGTCCATCATCCGGGCCATCAGGTAGAGGCCGCGGCCACCGGGCGCGGCCGGGTCGGGCCGCCTGTCGGGGTCGAACGACGCCGTGTCGAAGCCGCGGCCGCCGTCCCGGATCTCGGCGATCAGATCCGTCCCCTCGATCCGGAGGCTCACCTCGAGGTCGTCGGTGGCGCCGCTGTGACGCACGGCGTTGGTCATCGCCTCTTCAACGGCCAGCACCACGTCGTCGATCGCCGCGGGGGCGCAGCGCTGCGAGTGCAGGTAGTCGCGAATGCGGTCGCGGGCGCGCCGCATGCGGGCGGCGTCGAGCGCCAGCGAGAAGTGCAGGCGCGGCGCTGCCGCGTGCTCGTCGGAGGTGGTGCTGCTCACGCTTTCCCCGGGATGGTCATGACCTGCTCGCGAGCCTACCGCGCCGCCGCTGCTCAGGCGAGCGTTGCCGGGTCGCCGCCCCGACCGCTGGCGCCGGTGACGTCCGCCGCGGTAGAGTCGGTCGTCCACGACCTCCGCGAGGCACGGTGAACGAGGAGATCCGCACAGAGCCCGTCGTCTGCGTCGAACCGGCGTGGTGGCTGCGCCCGGGCCTCGATGCACGCGACGGCCGGCTCCGCGTGGCGGGGCGCGATGCCGAGCAGCTCGCCCGCGCGTACGGCACGCCGCTCCTGGCCTACGACCTGAGCCACGTGCGGGAACGCCTGCTGGAGCTGCGCGGCGCCTTCGCGCGAGCCGGCCTGCGGCACAGGCTGCGCGTGGCCCTCAAGGCGCAGCGCTCACCCGAGTATCTGGCCGTGGTGCGCAGCCTCGGCGCGCCGGGTTCGGCCGAGGCCGTCGGGCTCGACGCCTGCTCGCCGGGCGAGGTCGACTGCGGGCTGGCCAACGGCTTCCTGCCGTCCGAGATCAGCGTCACCGGCACCAACTTCCTCGACCGCGACCTCGCCCATATGCTCGACGCCGGCGTCCACATGAACGCCGACCTCGTGAGCCAGCTCGAGCGGATCGGCCGCCTCGCGCCGGGCAGCAGTGTCGGCCTGCGCGTGAACCCGCGACTCGGTGCCGTCAATCGCCGCTCCGGCTCCACCATGTACAGCGGCACGCGGCCGACCAAGTTCGGCCTCTACGCCGACGACCTCGGGCGCGCGCTCGAGGTGGCCGCCCGCCACGGCCTGGTCGTCGACACGGTCGACTTCCACGTGGCGAACGGCATGCTCGATGAGGACCTCGAGGCGTTCGGCCACGCCACAGCGGCCGTCGCCGAGATGGTCGCGACGCTGCTCGAGGCCGGCTGCCCGATCGCCGAGATCAACGCCGGTGGCGGCCTGGGGGTGGCGTACCGGCCCGGCGAGCAGCCGCTCGACCTCGACGCCTACGTCGGCGTGCTCGGCGAGCGGCTGGCCGGGTTCGGCGTGCCCATCTCGTGCGAGCCCGGCGAGTGGGTCAGCACGCTCGCCGGCGTGCTGCTCGCCGAGGTCGCCACGGTCGAGGAGCGGCTCGGCCGCCGGTTCGTGGGGCTGAACGTCGGCTGGAACGTGGTCAACTACCGCATGGTCTACGACCTCGACGTGCCGGTCATCCACGCCACGGCGGCCGACGCCCCGCCGGCGCGACTGGTCACGTTCAGCGGCAACATCAACGAGGGCCCCGACTTGTTCATCGAGGACTTCCCGTTTCCCGAAGTGAAGGAGGACGACGTCGTCGCCCTCTACGGCGTGGGCGCCTACACGCTCACCTGCTACCACCCCCACTGCCGGCGGCCGCCGGCCGCCGCCGTCTTCTTCACCGACCGCATCTAGCCGTCACACGCGGGTGCGGGGACGCGCTCGATCCAGCCGACCGCCGCACGTGGCAGTAGGCAGAGGCGGGGCGGGACTCGGTTGCCAGGATACCCTATGGGGTATATGATGGCGGCCCGGCTGCGGCCGGGCTGCCCACCGTCTGCGCCCCAGGAAGGATGGCCCCCATGGCGGTCACCGTGTACTCGACGCCGACCTGCCGGTTCTGCACGGCGGCCAAGCGCTACCTTGCCCGGAACGGTGTGCGGTTCCGCGAGGTCGACGTGTCGCGCGACGCCCAGGCGGCGGCCGAGGTCGCTCGCAGGACCGGTCGCAACAGCGTGCCGGTCATCGACGTCAACGGACGGCTGATCGTGGGCTTCGATCAGCGCCGCCTGGCCGCGGCGCTCGGCATCAGGAGGTAGGGGGATGTGGCCGTTTCGTCGCGCCCGGCAGGCCTCGGCGGCCACCCCGCCGACGATCGACGTTCGTGAGGCGTGGTCACGCGCGCGTCGCGGTGCGCGCCTGGTCGACGTGCGCTCGGCACGAGAGTTCGCCCAGAGCCACCCGAAGGGGGCCCGCAGTCTGCCGCCCGCTCGTATCAAGGCAGGCGAAGTCGGCCTGGCGCCCGCCGACGAGATCCTGGTCATCTGTCTGAGCGGGCATCGCAGCCCGCGCCAGGCCAGGAAGCTGGCCGACCTGGGGTACGCGAATGTGAGCAACGTCGGCGGCGGCCTGCTCGCCTGGAAGCGCGCCGGCCTGCCCGTCAAGGGAGCGCGCCGCTGAGAGCGGAGACGCGCCGCCCAGAGACGCCCAGCGCAGAGACGCGTGGCGCAGAAACGCGCCGCGCCTGAGTGGGCGTACGCGGGCTCGCCGGAGCGTCTCGCCCCGGGGTTGACATAACGTAATGTTACGTTAAGCTGCCTTACGTAATGTTACGTTGAGTCGATCCCGAGAAGGGCGGGGCCGGTGCCGAGGATCTTCAGTCGAGGCGAGCTCAAGCGGGCGCTGCTGGCCGTCGTCGACGCCCTCGACGAGGCGCACGGGTACGCGATCATGCGGGAGCTGCAGCGCCGCGTCGGCGGTGGCTGGCGCCCGAGCCCCGGCGCGATCTACCCCGCGCTCGTCGCGCTCGAAGACGAGGGCCTGCTCGAAGGAGTCGAGAGCGGCGGTCTGCGCATCTACCGGGTCACGGCCGCCGGCGCCGCTGCCCTCGAGGTGCAGAGCTCGCTCGTCGCCTGGGGCGCGCTCGAGGAGCGGTCTCAGTCGGCCAAGCCCCGGCTCACCCTCGGCGGCGTCCTCGACCGCTTCGCCGGCGACGCGGCCCAGCGCAAGCGCGAGCTCACCGACGCCCAGGCGCAGGCGATCTCCGCCGTCCTGGTCGACGCGGCCACGAAGATCATCGGTGTCCTTGAGCAAGGAGACGATCATGGATGAGTTTGCCAGGATGGCGCTCTGCGAGCACGAGGCGATGCGCATCGCTCGCCGGCAGCGCTTCTGGATGCACTTCACCGTCTGGGCGGCGTTCAGCGTCTTCCTGTTCGTCCTCTGGCTGCTGACCACGCGCGGCTTTCCCTGGTTCGCGATCCCCATCATGGCCTGGGGCATCGGCGTCGCAGCGCACTGGGCGCAGGCCTACGTCGTGCGCGATCCCGAAGAGATCCTCATGCTGCGCGAGCAGCGGTCCGGGGCCTTCGCGGACGCACCGGCCGGCCCGAGGGTGTCCTCGCCGGCCGCCGGAGCGCCGGCGGACGCCGTGAGAGCGCCATCGGGCACTGCCGAGGCGTCTGCGGACGAAGGGGCCGACACATCCGCCCGCGAGAAGGACTGAGACGATGATCGCTCGTTACGACGGTGCGGCCGCGCCGGAGGCCGGGTTCCTGGCGGCCCTGTTCGGGCCGCTCATCGCCCGCCCGACCTATCGACGGCTGCTCTTCCTTGCTCTGGGCGGACTCCTGGGGACGGCCTACTTCTGCGCCGTGGTCTGCGCCCTGGTGGTCGGCGGCCTTTCGTCCGTGACCCTGGTCGGAGCGCCGGTCGTGCGGCTCATGCTGCGCATGGCGCGCGGCCTGACGGCGTTCGACGTCGGGGCCAGCGCGCGGCTGCTCGACACCGAGATGCCGCGCGTGCCCGTCGTGCTTCCCGACGACGACTGCGGCCTGCTGCGATGTCTCGGCGACCGCGACGCCTGGACCGACGTGGCCTATCTGCTGCTGCGCTTTCCCGCCGGTCTGGCGGGCTGCGTCGCGGGGCTCGCGCTCGCCGCGTCCGCCCTCTTCCTCATGGTCCTGCCGATCGCCGAGGGCGCCGGTGCTCGCACCCTGCACGTCGGGCCCGTCGTCGTCGACAGTCAGGCGCGCGCCTGGCTGTTCGTACCGGCCGGCATCCTGCTGCTGATCGTCACACCGCACGCCGTCAACTGGCTCGCGACCGTGCTGGGCCGCCTGCCCTGGGCGATCATCGGCCGCCTCGACTACCGGCGGCTGCGGGCCGAGGTCCTGACCCAGTTCGTCGCCGGTGCCGAGCTCAGCGGAGCAGACGTCTACGGCCAGCTCCGTCTCTATCACGGCCCCAGCGCCGACTGCACCGTGCGCAAGGTCTACGTCGTGCTGACCGAGCTCGAGCGCGCCGGCCTGCTGGGGCGCAGCACGCGGGCGCGCTCCGACTCGTATGCGTTGACGGCGGCCGGACGGGCCGCCGCGTCGGCCCGGAGCCCGGCATGAGCGCGCAGGCGCCGGCCACGAGCTCGCAGGACAGGCCTGCCGGCGCCTCGGAGCCGGGCGCTCCGGCGACCGGGTCCCAGGTCCACCTGGCGGTGGCCGTCGGCGTGGCTGCGCTGGCCGCCGCCGCCGGCCTGCTCGGCCTCGTCGTCTGGGGTCGCCACCTGTGGTGGGGCGTGCCGCTCGCGCTGGTCGCGCTCGGCCTGTCCGTCTACGCCGTCCTGCGCGGCATCCGCGGCGTCATACGCTACGGCCTGTTTACCGAGGGTTGCGGCGCCGGCGAGATGGCCGGCGAGCTGCGCCGGTCGAAGATCGCCTGGACGGCCGGCGTGCTGGGCGAGATCGGTCTGCTGCTCACGCTGGTGCTCTGCGTGGCGCTCGCCGTGCGCGCCGTGGCCTGAGCGCGGTGGCGCCCGGCCGACCACCGGCGCGGCCACGGTCGGGAGCCGTCAGGCCGCCTCGTCCTCCGACTCGTAGGTGCCCTCCACCGTGAGGTCGAGACCGCCGCAGCGCGGGCAGGCGAGCGGCGCCTCGGCGAGCTCGGCAAGCTCCTGAAAGACGTCCATGCGAAAGCCGCAGCGCTCACAGGACACGAAGATCATGTGTTCCTCCTGAGATCGGGTCACCCGGTATCGACCGATCTCAGTGTCGAACCTGCCGGTTCGTATCGCGTGAAGCTGCGGTGAGGGGAGCGCGTGCCGCTGACGGGGGCACTCTCTCGCAGAGGCGCCTGTCGATCGGCCGGGCCCGCTCAGAGCGGCAGGATCTTCTCCATGATCCCGGCGCGCCTGGCCGGCTTGCCCGTCTTCTGCTCCTTGCGGTCGGCGCTGGCGAAGACCGCAAGCGAGGCGCGCACGCCGATCCAGCGCAGCGGTTCGGGCTCCCAGCGGGGCGAGACGTGGTTGACCCAGGGCAGCCGCACGAGGTGGCTGTCGGTGGCCGTGACCAGGTCGGCCAGGCAGCGTCCCGCCAGGTTGGAGGCCGCGACGCCGTCGCCGACGTAGCCGCCCGCCCAGGCGTAGCCGCGCGCCCTGTCGTAGCCGACCGACGGGAACCAGTCGCGCGGAATGCCCACGCCGCCGCCCCAGGTGTGGGTGATCTGTGCCTCGCGCGCCGCCGGGAAGAGCTGCTTGAGGGTGCGCTCGAGCACGGCGTGCACGCGCGGCACCTGCTCGTAGGTCTCGCTCACCCTGGAGTTGAAGTGATACGGCGCGCCGCGGCCACCCAGGGCGATGCGGTCGTCTTCGGTGCGCATCGCGTAGATGTAGAGGTGGCGGCCGTCGGTGAACGTCTCGTAGCCGTTCCAGCCGACCTGCTCCCAGAAGCTCGCCGGCAGCGGCTCGGTGGCGAGCATGAGCGAGTAGGTCGGCACGATGTCGCGGCGCGCGCCGGGCAGCTCGGGGGTGAAGCTCTCGGTCGCCCGCACGACGACGTCGGCGCGCACCTCGCCCGCCGCGGTCACGAGCCGGTGGTCGCCGATCTCGAGCACCGGCGTGCGTTCGTAGATGCGCACCCCGAGGCCCTCGACCGTGCGCGCCAGCCCGCGTACCAGGCGCGCCGGGTCGAGGCAGGCGCAGTGCACGAGGTACGAAGCGCCCAGGTTACCCGCGACGGCGATGCGCCCGCGTGTCTGGGCGGCGTTCAGCCACATCATCTCGTCGGACCCCACGCCCCACTGGCGGTACCAGTCGGGCTCGGCCAGCACGCGCCCGAGCTGCTCGGGGCCGTTGGCGAGGTTGAGCACGCCGCCCTTGTGGAAGCGCGCGGCGATTCCTTCGGCAACGCTGACGCGGCCGATCTCGTCGACGGTCTCGAACATGGCGCGCTGCATGTCGACGGCGCTCTGCCGGCCGCGGGTCCTGGCGATGGTCTCGAGCGAGGCCGGGAAGAAGGGCGACACCCAGCCGCCGTTGCGGCCCGAGGCGCCGAAGCCGGCGATCTCCTTCTCGATGAGCACGATGCGCAGCGCGGGGTCGGCCTTGGCCAGGTAGTAGGCGGTCCAGAGCGCCGTGTAGCCGGCGCCCACGATGGCGACGTCGGCCTCGGCCGAGCCCGGCAGCGGAGCGCGCGGCTGGAGCGGCTCGTCGATCAGGTCGAGCCACATGCTGCGGCGGCGGTAGCGGGACTCGTCGACGGGCCCTGTGTCGCGCTCGGACGTGGTGGTCGACGGCGTTCCTGACATGACTGGCCTCCCGGGCTGGGCGGCCAGCGCCGGGAGCGGCGCCGGCCGGGTCGTCACTGCCCTTGATGGAACGCGACACGGAAGACGAAGTCAATACGACGATATCGTCAATGATTGCGGATTCCGCCTGCGGAGTCCGTAGTCTGCGCGGCGCCGGACGGTGGCGCCGGACGGTCGCGTCGATCGGCCCGCGGCGCCTACTCCGCCGGCGACCGCCAGGCGAGCTGGTCGCGCACGACGTGGGCGTACAGCGACACGTCGGCGTCGCGCACGCCGGGCAGGCTGCGGATCTTCTCGACGACGACCTGGTACAGCCGCTCGCGCGTCTCGCACACGACGTCGGCCGTCACGTCGCAGGCGCCGATGCAGACGGCCACGAACTCGGCCTCGGGCAGCGCCGCGATGGCGCGGGCGACCTCCTCGTGGCGGCCTTGCTCCACGCGGATGCTCAGGCAGGCCGTGATGAAGCCCTGCCTGGTGGGCCTGGTCGCGGCCGAGATGTGGATCGCACGATCGCGCAGCAGGCGCCCGACTCGCTGGCGCACCGCGGCTTCGGAGAGGCCCACGTCGCGAGCGATGGCCGCGTAGGGCCGGCGCCCGTCCTCGCGCAGATGCTGCACGATGCGTCGATCGGTCTCGTCGAGCTGCTTCATGGCCAAGCCACCCTACAGCCCGCCGCTCGGGCGCTCAAACGCGCAGAACGCAGCCGGCTACGGATCCAGCAGGCCGCTACGCCGCTCGTGACGCCGTCGTTTCCGCCGCCCGGCGGCTCGGCGGATCGCTGAGCACCGTGCCCCGACGGGCACCGAAGCCAAGCGAACGAGCTGCAAGGACGGAACGTCGTGCCGGGGGCACGCCGGCCGGATCCCGAGCGCATCGTCGCCCACCTGCCGCAGCTTTATCGCGCGGCGCTCGTGCCTCAGCGCGTGGCCAGGATCGCGCCGCGGGGACCGACGGCCCAGGCTCGTCCGGCGCCGACGAACGACACGCCGTCGAGGTCGCCGTCGTGCCGCGAGTCCTGCCAGGTCCAGGTGGCGCCGCCGTCGCTCGTGCGCAGCACGCCGCCGGCGACGGCGCCGGCCGCGCCGACCGCCAGGCCGTGGTGGCGGTCGCTGAACGAGACGCCGTAGAGCGGATCGGCGACGGCGGTGGGCTGCTGGACCCAGTGAGCTCCCCCGTCGCTGGTGGCCAGGATCTCGCCGTCGAGACCGACCACCCAGCCGTCCCGTTCGTCTGTGAAGAAGACGCCGTAGAGCGGGGAGACGATCCCCGACCTCTGGGTCGTCCAGGTGGCGCCGCCGTCGCTGGTCGCGAGGATCGTCGCGGTGCCGCCGTCCGCCTGGTCGAACCCGACCGCCCAGGCATGCTCGGCGTCGACGGACGCCACCGCGTACAGCGCGGCGCTCGCCTGCGAGTACTGCCTGGTCCAGGTGGCGCCGCCGTCGGTGGTCGCGAGGATGACGCTGCCGCCGCCGCTCGCCCACCCGTGCCGCACGGCGCCGGCGCCGCCGACCGCCCAGCCGTGCAGATGATCGGCGAAAGAGACGCCCATCAGGTCGGTGCCCGGCACCGAGTCCTGCACGACCCAGGAGGCGCCGCCGTTGCGCGTCGCCAGGATGACCGTCTGCCCGACCGCCCAGGCGTGCAGCCGGCCGACGGTGCTCACCGCGTTCAGCGAGCGGTCCGTGCCCGAGGTCTGGCGGCGCCAGGTGGCGCCGCCGTTCCTGGTGGCGAGGATGGTGCCGGAGTCGCCGACCGCGAAGCCGTGGTTGCGGTCGGCGAACGAGGTGCCGGCGAGGGTCCGACCGGTACCCGAGTGCTGTGCCCGCCAGACCGGGGGGGCCGCCGACGCCGTCGACGGCGCGGCCAGAGCGAGCAGGGCGAGCGAGCAGATGAGCAGGGGCAGGCGGTGGAGGTGGGTAGTCGGGCGTGTGCGGACCGGAGCCATGGCTCCCCCTTCGTCACAGTCGCCACGAGGACGACGCCAACAGACGAGCGCAGGCTACCCAGATGCCGCGCCCGCGCCGCCGTTGCGTGACGCAGGGCCCGTCGCCGCTGCCCGGACCAGGCTCAGGCGGCTCGTTCGGCTCGATCCTGTGGTTCGGCCCTCAGGCGGCCTTTCTGGCCCGCCTGGGGTCGGGTACGACCACGATCGGGCGGGTCGCCAGGTGCACGAGCCGGTAGGCGGTCGAGCCCAGCAGCATGCCGCTGATGGGCGATTCGCCGTGCGAGCCGACGACGATCAGGTCGGCGCTGCGCTCGTGCGCAAGATCGAGCAGGCCGGACGCCACACTGTCGTTGACCAGCACAGGCTCGACCGCGACCCCGGCCTGCCGGGTGCGCTCCATGGCTTCGGCGAGCGTCGACTCGCCGAGCTGCTTGAGGGTGCTGCGCGGCGTGAGCGGCGCGCCCGAGTAGGTCTTGGGGCCGCCGTAGGCGTAGGCCACGACGACCTCGCCCGACACCCTCTGGGCCAGCTCGAGGGCTTCGTCGAGGGCGGCCTGCGCCCCGGACGAGCCGTCGTAGCCGACGATGATCGTGAAGGCCATCTCATCCTCCCTGCGTGAGGCAATGAACGTCTGACTGATGTCGGACTGATTCCCTCTGAGGGAGGCCCCTCGAACCGTGAAGGTGCAGGGTCAGTCGCCGCACACCGTCTGCCAGACCGCCGCGTCGAACGGCGCCGTGCGCCGCGGGCAGTCCTCACGATGGCAGACCTGGCAGCTCGCGAAGTCGGTCTCGGTCGGGTAGACGATGCCCGAGACCGACATGGTCGGGACCATGAGCATCGCTTCGGTGAGCCTGACGCCGATCATGCTCTCGACGTCGCCGAAGATCGAGAACAGCTCACGCTGCTGCTCGATGGGCCACACGCCGGCGTCGCCCGAGCCCGGGTGCATGGCCGCCCAGTGCGCCAGACGGTAGCGGCCGGCGAGGTGCCCGTGAAAGTGGTCGCGGGCGGCGTCGAGGACCGCCTCTTTGATGGTCCACAGCCAGTAGGCCTGCAGCGGGTCGCCGCCGGGCACAGCGACGGCGTCGGCTTCGGTGCCGCACGTGACGACGTAGGGGAACACACGCTCGACCGCGTCGAGATTGCGTCTGAGCACGCGGCTCCTGAAGCGCACGCCGGCCACGACGACGGACTCGTCGGTCCGCTCCTCGACGGAGCAGACGTCGTAGAGGGCCTTGGGCCGGCCGGCGGCGGCGACCCGCTCGAGCAGGGCGGCGAACCCCCGCGCGTTGGCGGACTCCGGCCGGATGCGGAGCTGTCGCATGAGCGGCTCGGCGTCCAGCGAAAAGGGGATGTCCGATAGCTGGATCATGGGTGACTCCTGATGGCGTGACACTGGGGACCTTGGGTCGAGCGTATCGCCGGTCACACGCCGCCTCGCAGGAGCGAGCCTACCAGAAGACCCGGCGCCGGGGCCCAGACCCTGCCGCGTGCCGCCGCGGTCTTCCTACGTAACCCATAGTCCCCAAAACTCCACACAGCCTTAACAAAGGCCTCTCACAGTAGCCCGGAAGGCGTCACCAGCGGGAGGGGATCGCGCGATGGACAGCCGGGTCGAACGTCACGGGTGCGAGAGTCGCGCCGGGTCGCCCGATCGCCCGACCGCGTGAGCCGGCGGCCTCGCGTCCTGCACGTCTCGGTCGTGCACGGCCCCGACGACCCGCGCATCTTCGAACGCGAGTGCCGCACGCTGGCCGAGCACGGCTACACGGTCGGCTATCTCTGCCCTGGAGCGGCCTCCGGCACGAAGGAGGGCGTCGAGTTGCTGCCGCTGCCGGTCCGCCCGCGCCGGCGCCGCGTTGGAGCGGTGCCCGAGATCCTGCGGGCCGTGCACTGCTGGGACGCCCGGGTCGTGCACCTGCACGACCCCGAGCTGCTGACCCTGGCGCCGGCGCTCAAGGGCATGGGCCTGGGCGTCGTCTACGACATGCACGAGTACCTCACTCGGGCGGTGTTCGCCAAGCACTACATCCCCTCGTATCTGCGACCCGGCCTGGCCGGCCTGGCCGGCCTGGCGGAGCGCTCGTTCGCCGCCTTCACCGACGGCATCGTGGCCGTGACCGAACAGCAGCTCGCGGGCTGGGGGGAGCGTCCCACTCTCCGGGCGCTGCTGCCCAACTACCCGCGCATCTCGCGCTTTGCGGCTCCCCGACCGGTGTCCAGGCTGGCCGAGGACGTCCGGCTCAAGCTGGTCCATATCGGCACCCTCTCTCGCCCGCGCGGTGTGCCCACCATGCTCGAGGCCATGCGCGTCGCCGGCGACGGCGCCGTCCTGTACCTCGGGGGCGTGTTCCACGAGCCCGAGCTGCAAACCGAGGTCGAGGCGTCGCTGGCGAGCGACCCGCTCCTGCGCCGGCGCGTCCACCTGCTCGGCCGCATCGCTCCCGCTCACTTGCCCGACTACCTGGCGGCGGCCGAGGTCGTCTGGATCGCCGAGCAGGCGACCAGCCAGTACGCTATGCCGGCGCACTCCACCAAGCTCTACGAAGGCATGGCGGTGGGTCTGGCCGCCCTGACCTCCGACCTGCCCGGCCGGGGCGACTTGGTGCGCAGCGCGCGCTGCGGCCTGGCCGTGCCGCCGACGGTCGCGGGACACGCCGCGGGCCTGCTGGAGCTGCTCGAGCACCGCGACCGGGTGCCCGTGTGGGGCGCGCGCGGCCGGGCGCGCGTGCGCGAGCGCTGCTCCTGGGAGGCGATCGAGGGCGGCCTGCTCGCTTTCTACGAGGGCATCCTGGCGGCCCAGCCCGATCGGCGCCGGCCATGAGCGCGCCGCACCACGGGCTTGGTGCAGACGACGGCGCGCCGTCACCGCCGGCCGATGCCGACTCCTGCCTGTGGCGCGACGATGAGTGCGCCGGCTGCCCGAGGCCGCGCTGGCGCGGCGGCGCGGCGTGTCCTCTGTTGATGGCGCCCCGCGATGTATGGCGTGCAGAGCTCGGCGCGCGTCCTACCGCGGCCGCGGCGGTGGCCGATGCTGACCGGTAGGCGGCTCGTGGCCTGCATGTTGGGCGTGGCCTGCGTGCTGGGCGCGCCCGGCGTTCTCGGTGGGTGTGCGACTCCGTCACGCGACCCGTTCGTCGGCACGTGGCGGGCGTCGAGCGGCGGGCTTGACGTCGTCATCGTCCGCGAGCGAGACGACTACAGCGTCACGATGGTGACCTCGGGCGGCACCGCCCGCCTGGCCGCGGATCGGCACGGCGACGAGCTCGACGCCGTGACCACGGTGATCCCCGGCAGGCGTGGCTGGGCGGTCAGACAGGTGTTCGCGCTGCACGCAGGCGCCCTGTTGCTCGTCTGCGCCCAGAACGGCTCGACCTTGCGGCTCAGCCGCGCGAGCCCCGGCACTGCGATCCCCACGATGAGCCCGTCGGCTACGGCCTGATCAGCTCACCGGTTCCTCAAGAACCGCAGACCGAAGGCCGCGAACACCATGACGATCCCGACGTTCACCAGCAGTCGTTGCCAGAAGCGGTCCCTGAAGAACAGCAGGTCGACGCCCACGACGACAGCGATCAGCGCCAGGACGAAGATCACGATGTAGGGGTTCCGCGACACCTCAGCCTCCCGCGTGGCGTCGAGCACGCCTCTTCCTCAACGGTCCTGACTGCAGCCTACGCCTTTCGGGACCCGGCGAGGAGCCGCGGAGGTGCTCGGCGGCGTGGCGGGGCCGGCGACGTCCGTGGCCGTGCCGGCGATGGTAGTGTCGGACCGTCTCGGCCCGCGGTTCAGCCGACCGTCTCCGTCGTCCAGCGGAGCGTCACCGAAAGCGACTCGCCGGCCACCGACGTCGCCGCTTGCCAGGGGAGCGTCACCGACAGCCGGTAGGCGCGCACCGCCTGTGGCGCGAAGGTGCCGAGATCGACGCCCGACAGCCCCGCGAGCGTGCCGCTGTACACCTGGCGCAGCACGCCGCCGCTCACGTCGGTGACGACGACGTGGAGGGTGCGGGCCAGCTCGCCGGCCCCGCCGCGCTGCCCGGCGGGCGACTGTGCCCGCAGCCAGACGCACCCCGGTGCGGCCCCGTCGTTGCTGACGACGACGGCGCCGACCACTGTCTGGCCCGGCGCCATGTCGCGCGCGCCCAGCATGGCGGAGCACCCGGCGACCGCCAGAGGGCCGCTCGAGAAGACGCTCGTGAGGCGGGCGTCGCCTGCCGCAGACCGGGGCATGACCAGCCCGTAGCAGATGCCGACCGTCACGAGCAGGATCAGCGCCGTCGCGACGACGCGGGAGACCCCGGCTCGTGCACCTGTGCTGCGCACCGTGCTCTCGACACCCGACCCTTTCGCGACGTCGCGACGCCGGCGACGTGGAACTGCCGGTCAGGGTCGACATCGGCCTGCGGATTCCCGCCGTGCATGGGCAAAGGCCGCAAATGAGCGATCGATGCCTCGCCCGTCCGGGCCGTGAGACGCGGGGCTGGGGAAGTGTCGCCCGTCGCGGGCCGCGAGACGCGGCAGTGTCGCCCGCTGCTGGCGGCGCGGACGGCGAGTGCGGACCGGGCTACTGCGTGGTGATGCTGGCGGTGGTGCCGGTCCGGGTGGAGGGCGAGGTGCTGGTGGCCGTGACGGTGTAGGCCCTGCCCTTGGTGCCCGACGTCGTGAGCGTGGTCGTGGCGATGCCGCTCGCGTTGGTGGTCGAGCTCGCCGGGCTCACGCTGCCGCCGCTGCCGGTCTTGGTCCAGTTGACCGACAGGCCCGAGGTCGCGACCGCGTTGCCGTAGGCGTCGGTGAGCTGGGCGCTGATGGTCACCGCCGAGCCGGCCGTCGGCGTGTAGGTGCTGGCCGTGACGACGTACTTGCTGGCCGCGCCGGCGACCGTCGTGATCGTCGCGCTGGTGCCGGTCCGGGTCGAGGGCGAGGTGCTGGTGGCCGTCACCGTGGCCGTCGTGCCGGCCGTGGTGCTCGGCGTCAGCGTGGTCGTGGCGATGCCGCTCGCGTTGGTGGTCGAGCTCGCCGGGCTGACGCTGCCGCTGGTCTTGGTCCAGGCGACCGTGAGCCCCGAGGTGCTCACCGGGTTGCCGTAGGCGTCGGTGAGCTGGGCGCTGATCGCGTCGGTCCCGCCGGCGGCCGGGCTGTAGGTGGCGGCCGTGACGACGTACTTGGTGGCGGCGCCGGCGATGCCCGTCGCCGTGAAGGTCACCGGCGAGCCCGACAGGCCGCCGGCCGTCGCCGTCAGCGTGTTGGCGCCGGCGGTGGTGCCCAGCGTCCAGCCGCCGACCGTGGCGATGCCGCTCGAGTTGCTCACGGCGCTGGCGCCGCTCACGCTGCCGCCGCCCGAGCCGATGGCGAAGGTGACGGTCACACCCGAGACGGGGTTGCCGTAGGTGTCGCTCACCAGCACGCTGGGCGCGGTGCCGACCGCGGTGCCCACGGTGGCCGTCTGGCCGCTGCCGGCGTTGGCGGCGATCCTGCTGGCCGCGCCGGCGACCGTCGTGATCGTCGCGCTGGTGCCGGTCCGGGTCGAGGGCGAGGTGCTGGTGGCCGTCACCGTGGCCGTCGTGCCGGCCGTGGTGCTCGGCGTCAGCGTGGTCGTGGCGATGCCGCTCGCGTTGGTGGTCGAGCTCGCCGGGCTGACGCTGCCGCTGGTCTTGGTCCAGGCGACCGTGAGCCCCGAGGTGCTCACCGGGTTGCCGTAGGCGTCGGTGAGCTGGGCGCTGATCGCGTCGGTCCCGCCGGCGGCCGGGCTGTAGGTGGCGGCCGTGACGACGTACTTGGTGGCGGCGCCGGCGATGCCCGTCGCCGTGAAGGTCACCGGCGAGCCCGACAGGCCGCCGGCCGTCGCCGTCAGCGTGTTGGCGCCGGCGGTGGTGCCCAGCGTCCAGCCGCCGACCGTGGCGATGCCGCTCGAGTTGCTCACGGCGCTGGCGCCGCTCACGCTGCCGCCGCCCGAGCCGATGGCGAAGGTGACGGTCACACCCGAGACGGGGTTGCCGTAGGTGTCGCTCACCAGCACGCTGGGCGCGGTGCCGACCGCGGTGCCCACGGTGGCCGTCTGGCCGCTGCCGGCGTTGGCGGCGAGCGTGTCGCTCGTGAGCGGCACGGTCGCCGCCTGGACCGACGTCGAGCTCGCCGTGGTGAACGACGCCCCCGAAAAGGCGCCGCTTGCGGCGGCTGTCGCCAGCGCGGCCAGGGCCAGGAAGACGAGGATCCGGCGGCTCATGTCGTCACTTCGCGGCGAGCGGCAGGGACGTCTGCTGCGCCGCCGCCCGAGCGGCCTCCTGGCGGCGCACCTCTTCGCCGGCCGAGCGCCACAGCGACCAGAGCAGCGAGCCGGCGATGAGGATCGCCGGGAGCCCGATCAGCAGCAGCCGCACGGGGCGCAGCGCGAACGCCGCCAGCAGGTAGCCCAGATAGGGGATGTGGAAGACGGCACGAGCCAGCATGGGCTTGTCGAAGGTGACGCGCCACGGGTCGGCGACCTTGTTGAAGTCGCCCTTGGTGCGAAAGACCCGCTTACCGCCCAGCCGGCTGATGTTGACGATGCGGTGCGTGACGGGGCTCGGGTAGCCCGGCGGCACGAACGTGACGATGTCGCCGACCTTGAGCCGGTCGACGGGGGTGAGCCGCGAGTAGACGAGGGAGCCCTTGTCGATCGTGCCGGTCATCGACCCGCCGGTGATGACGTAGCGTTGCAGGCCGAGCACGGCGGGCAGCAGCACCAGGAGCGTGACGAGGGCGAAGACGGCGACGCACAGCGTCGTCACGACAGGTCCGACGATCCGCTTCACAGCGACACCCCCGTCACCTGCAGCGCCATGGTCATGGTCGCTCCCTGCAGCGCGGCAACGTCGGTACCCGCCGGGTACGAGAGCGTCAGGCGGTACGAGCGCGTGGCTCCGGGCGCGATGGTCCCCAGGGCGGCGGTCGCGAAGGCCGTCGCGGAGCCCTGGTACAGCGTCGTGGCCGTCCCGGTGACGTCCTCGACCTTCAGGACCAGCGTGTCCGAGAGCGCCGGCGAGGCCGGCGTGTTGGCCAGGCCCGTCGGGTTGAGAGTGAAGGCGCCGGCGACCGTGCCGGCGTTGGTGACGTTCATGGTGCCGACGCTGCTGCGGCCGGGAGCCAGGCCGCTCGCGTCGAGCATGACCTGGCCGCTCTGGTCGTTCGAGTTGGACAGGGTCCCGGCGGTGAACACATTGGCCGCGTCGGCCGAGCCGGCCGTGAAGCTGGCGCCCGAGAAGACGAGCGCGTTCAGGGTGAAGGCGAGCACCGCGAGCACGAGCAGCGAGAGGGTCCCTCTCCAGATCCAGCTCAGTTGTCGCTTGCTGCCCACGTATCTCCAGTCGGGTGGCGCCGGGGGACGGGTGCCGACGCGTCGGCCGGCCCCGTCCCGCGCGGTCAATGGATCAGAGAGAACCCCTGGCGGAGCTGACGGCGGTCCAATTGAACGCCGCGGTGGTGGTGGCGCCCATGAAGGCGTTGTCGAGGCCCACGCCCGTGGTCGCGTTGCGGCCCTGGTCGGGGAAGCTCACGGTGAAGGTGTAGGTGTGCGAGTCGCCCGCGGCCCAGGTGCCGAGGTCCTGCTGCGTGAGCCCGGAGAGCGCACCGCTGTAGACCTGCGTGGCGCCGTCCTTGATGACGAGCTGGAGCTGAGCGGCAAGTCCCTGCGTGTCACCGGTGATGGCGACCGGCTCCAGGTAGAAGTGACCCTGCACGGTGCCGGTGTTCTTGATCACCACGGTGCCGGCGTGCGAGTCGCCTGGGACCATGCCGGAGATCGTGACGCTCATGCCGGTGGGCGTGTTGGTCATGGCCAGCGTGCCGGCCGAGAAGACGTTGTTGGCGTTGGCGGTCTGCGAGGTGAAGCTCGCTCCCGAGCCGACGACCACGGCGACCGCCAGCGTCAACGCCGCCAGCGTCAGAAGCACCTGAAGGCGCCGCTGCTTGAACAGGACGGTGAATCTCTGCATTGCCAAACCCTTCCGATCGTGCCCCACTCACCGCAGGCCCCGACGAGGCCGTGCCCCGAAGTCCTTGAGGAGAGTGCCACCTTGGATCCCGCGTTCGTCGGACGGGCCGAGAACCCAGGGGACCGAGGTGCATTCGGTCCTTGTGGCTGTATGGTGCGCGAAATTGTCCTGGAATGATCTAGGACGATCATCTATTCGGGAACGGCTGCCAGTGTGATCGAGCGCAATCGGGCTCTTACCGAAGATTCGAGCTGGGCGGATCGAACGAAAGGTCACACCGCACTGGAGGCGCGGCGCGAGCCCCCCGGAGCCCGCGGCGCCTGACTCGCCGCCGAGCTCGTGGTGACGCCGGCCACGCGACCGGCCCGGGCGGCCAACGGTCTGGCGGTATCGAGCCGGTGGAAGTCCTGCAGCAACGACGAGGAGGTCCGGTGATGGCCGATACACCCTTCACGCGCGCCGAGGTCGGGGCCGTGCTGCCCTGCACGGACTTCGGCCGCTGCGTCGCGTTCTACCGCGACACGCTCGGCTTCAAGGTCGAGGAATCGCAGGGCATGCCCGGCAACGCGACGGTCTTCGGCGGCCGCGGCAGCGTGTTCAACCTGTACGAGCGGGCCGAGCCGACCAGGGCCGAGCACACCGCGGCCGGCATCCTGGTCGACGACTTCGACGAGGCGATCAGCCACCTTCGCTCCAAGGGCGTCAAGCTCGAGGACATCGACCAGCCCGGCCTGCGGACCGAGGACGGGATCGCGACCATCGGCGAGTTCAGGGGAGCCTGGTTCAAGGACTCCGAGGGCAATATCATCGCGGTCATGCCGGCCGCCGCCATGGCCGGTCTGCGCAGGGCCGCCTAGAAGGGCCGGCGTCGCGGCCGCGGTCCGGACGGCCTTACAGAGTCGGTTCAGCGGCCAGTCGGTTCAGCCGCCAGCCGGTTCAGCCGCCAGATCCCGGCGTTCAGATAGGTCGCCACGCTCACCCAGGCGAGGTACGGCACGAGCAGCGCTCCGGCCAGGGGCCGGAGCGACCAGAAGGCGACGATCGTCGCCAGGATGGTGAGCCACAAGACGGCGATCTCGATGAGCGCCGCACCGACGCGGTGCTGACCGAAGAAGATGAGTGACCAGGCGAAGTTGAGGGCGAGCTGCGCCGCGAACAGCCCGAGCGCCAGGGCGGTCCGCTGCGCGAGACCCTCACGCCACACCAGCCAGGCGGCCACGCCCATGAGCAGGTAGAGCGCCGTCCACACGGGGCCGAAGGCCGCCGGCGGCGGAGTGAACGGCGGCTTGCGGAGCCGCTGGTAGTAGCCGACGAAGTCGCCGCCCGCGGCCACGACGCTGAGCCCGCCGACGGCTTCGCTGCCGATCACGGCGACGAGCAGGGCGGCGATGTCTCCGCTGGGCCGCATGGCCAGACGATTCCCGCTCGCCGGCGCCGTCACGCCCGGGGGCTCATAGTCGAGCCCGCTGTCCGCCGTCCTGCGCAGGCAGACCCGGGCGGTCCCCGTGCCGACCGCCGCCGCGCATGCCCTCACTCGCCCAGCGATTGTGAGTCGCGAGCCCCTTTTGGGTATCCGTACGCTCTAATGCCAGACAGCTGGATCGTGGTGCCGTCGTCCCATGAAGACGCTCGGCGGAGAGCCTAAGCATGGCAAGCATGGCCCTGCGCGAGCTCGACGGTCGTGACTACGCGGCCGCCCTGCAGGCCGGTGCCCTGGCCGTCGTGCGCGAACGCGACAAGCTGGACCGCATCAACGTCTTTCCGGTGCCCGATGCCGACACCGGCACGAACCTCACCTCGACCCTGCGGGCGGCGGCGGCCCGGCTGGGTGAGAGGCTGCCGGGAGGGCTGAACGAGGCCACCCGCCTCGCGGCCGATGCCGCGCTCGACGGCGCCCGCGGCAACAGCGGCGCGATCTTCGCCCAGTTCCTGCACGGCCTCGCCGAGTCGTTGCACGACTGCGGCCGGGCGGACACGCGCCGCTTCGCCGAAGGCGCGCTGAACGGCTCGCTCGCGGCCTGGCGGGCGCTCCAGGACCCGCAAGAAGGCACCATCCTCTCGGTCATGAAAGCCTGGTCGGCCCACCTCGCGCGCCGCGCCGAGACATCTGACGAGTTCGGCGAGGTCCTGGAGGAGGCGCTCGAGGCGGCCCGGCGGGCGCTGGTCGATACGCCGCACCAGCTTGCGGCCCTCGCTCGGCACCACGTGGTCGATGCCGGCGGGCAGGGCTTCGTCTACTGGCTCGAGGGCATCTCCGAGTGGCTGCGGACGGGCGCGAAGCCGGCGGCGATCGCCGTGGGGCAGGCGGCGCCGGTCGTCTTCGCCGCCGCTCACGCGACCCTCGATTCGTCGTATCGTTTCTGCACCGAAGTGCTGCTCTCACACGTCACGACCGACGTAGCGGTCGTCAAGGCGCGCCTCGCGCCCCTGGGCGAGTCGCTCGTCGTCGCCGGCGGTGGCGGGGCGCACCTGCGCGTCCACCTGCACACGAATGCACCGCAGCGACTCGTCGAGGTAGCCGCCACGTTCGGCGCGATCGAGACGAGCAAGATCGACGACATGGTCATGCAGCACCTGGCCGCTCGAGACGCGACGATCGCCCTCGTGGTGGACTCGACCTGCGACATGCCGGAGGAGCTCGCGCAGCGCCTCGGCGTCGTGCGCGTGCCCCTGAGGCTCACCATCGACGGTCGCGACTACCGGGACGGCGTCGACATGACCTCTGCCGAGTTCTACCGGCGGTTGCCGACGGCGCGACGGCTGCCGACCTCGTCGCAGCCGCCGGTGACGGAGTTCGGCGACGTCTATCGGAGGCTGCTCGAGCGTCACGAGGCCGTCGTGTCGCTGCACATCGCGGGCGCCCTGTCGGGCACGGTCGATGCCGCGCGCGCCGCAGCCGCGGCGCTGGACCCCAGGCGCATCCGCGTGATCGACACGCGCAAGGTCTCGATCGGTGTCGGTCTGCTGGTCGAAGCGGCGGGGCAGGCCATCGAACGTGGCGCCGGGCTCGACGAGGTGGAGGACCTGGTCCTTGGGGCCCGCGACTCCGTGTCCCTCTTCGGGGTACTCTCATCGCTCGACCAGGCGGTGAAAGGGGGTCGCGTGAGCGCTCGCGGCGCTCGGCTGATCACGGCCGCCCATCTCTACCCGATCATCACCTTCACCGAAGAGGGCCGCGCGCTCAAGGGCGGCGTCGCCTTCGGTTTCGACGGCGCCCTGGGCAAGCTCGTCGCACGGGCCGTCGCGTTTGCCGGCGACCAGCCGGTCCGCGTCATGGTCGTGCACACCGGCCGGGTCGAGGCGGCAGAACGGGTAGCGGAGCGGCTACGGGTTCGGCTTGGTTCGTCGACGATCCCCATCGTCAGCGGCGGTCCGGTGATCGCCACGCACGCCGGCCTCGGAAGTGTCATGGTCGGCGTCGGCCGTCCGGCGCGCGGCGCCCGGTAGCCGGGCTGCGCTACCTTGCCGACGGTCACGTGTCGCCGTACCTGCTCGAACGGGGCTTGACCTTGCCGCAGGGGCAAGGCTCATAGTGGTCGCGATGAAGGTATCCGGTGCGGAGGTGACGTGGCCTCAGTCGTCGTAAGTGAGTCGCTGACCAAGCGATTCGGACCCTTGATCGCCGTCGACCACCTGTCCTTCGCCCTGGAGCCCGGGACGATCACCGGCTTTCTCGGCCCCAACGGCGCCGGCAAGACGACGACCCTGCGCGTGCTGCTCGGCCTGGCGGCGCCCACCAGCGGACGGGCGCTGATCTTCGGTAAGCCCTACGGTGAGCTGGAGCAGGCCGCTCTGCGAGTCGGCGCGGTCCTGGAGGCCACCGACTTTCACCCCGGACGCTCGGGTCGCGACCACCTGCGCATGCTGGGCTGCGCCGCCGGGCTGCCCGACTCGCGCACCGACGAGGTGCTGCGCCTGGTCGAGCTTCAGGGCGCGGCGCAGCGCCGTGTGAAGGGCTACTCGCTGGGCATGCGGCAGCGGCTCGGGCTTGCCGCGGCGCTGCTCGGCGATCCCGAGCTGCTGGTCTTGGACGAACCGGCCAACGGTCTCGACCCCGAAGGCGTACGCTGGCTGCGCGACTTTCTGCGTGCCTTCGCTGCCGAGGGTCACACGGTGCTGGTCTCGAGCCACGTGCTCGCCGAGGTCGCCCAGACGGTCGATCGGGTCCTCATCGTCAATCGCGGCCGGCTCGTCGCCGAGTCCTCGCTCGACGAGCTCACCGCCCGCGTCGGCGGCGCGGTGCGAGTGCGCAGCCCGCAACTGCCGCGGCTGGCCGAGGCCCTGCAGCGCGAGGGCGTCGTCACTTCGGAGGCCAACGGGCAGGGCCTCCTTGCCCTGGGCACGACCCCCGAGCGCGTCGGCGACATCGCCTTCGCCGCCGGGGTTGCCCTGCACGAGCTCAGCACCGAGGGGTCGTCGCTCGAAGAGGTCTTTCTCGAGCTCACCTCTGAGGTGCCCTCATGATCGCCCAGACCAGAGCCGAGCTGCTCAAGATCCGCTCGACGCGCACCACGCTGGGGCTCGTCGCGGGCATGCTCGCGCTCCTGTTGCTCCTGGTCCTGCTGACGGGGCTGGTCTCAAGGACGGGCGCCCTGGCGGGCAAGGACGCCCAGCGCAACCTGCTCGGTCTGGGCGGTGTCGCCGGGATCTTCGCGGCGCTGGCCGGCCTGCTGGTCGTGACCGGGGAATACCGCCACGGCACGATCCGGCCCACCTTCCTCTTCACGCCGCGGCGATCGCGCGTCCTGGCCGGCAAGCTGGCGGCGAGCATGATCACCGGACTGGCATTCGGCGTCGTCGCCGAAGCGCTCGGGTTCGCCGTGGGCGCAGTGGTCCTGGCCGGCCGAGGCGTGCCGTTTGCCCTGAGCGGCGGTGAGGTCACGCAGCTCGTCGCAGGGACCGTCGTCGGCGTCGTTCTGTGGGGCGGTTTGGGCGTCGGCCTGGGCGCTATCCTGCGCAACCAGGTCGCCGCGGTGATCGTGCTGCTCGCCTGGGCGTTCGTCATCGAGAACCTGATCTTCGGGCTCGCGCCGTCCGTTGGCCGCTACGGGCCCGAGCAGGCGGCCACCGCGCTCAGCGGGTCGACGACCAGGCACCTGCTCTCACCTGCCGCCGGCGGCGTCGTACTGGTCGCCTGGACGGTCGCTCTCGTTGTGCTCGGCGTCGCCCTGACCGTGCGGCGCGACGTGGAGTAAAGAAAGAGAGAGCGGCAGCGCGTACCGCGTGCGACCCGGCGTCACCGCCGCGGCACGAGCCGATCGCCCGCGGCGTCGTTGTGCACAGCCCGAGACGTGCGGCCGCCGTTGCCGCTACCGGCCGCGTGCGCGACAGCCCGTCCGTCATCTCCGATCGGCGCAGGCGCATCGGTCGCCACCAGCGAGACCGTCATCACGACCGTGTCGTCGGAGAGCGTGCCGCCCGTATAGCGCAGCGTCGTCTCGATGAGGCGGTCCGGCAGGCGGTCGAGTGACGTGCGTCGCAGCTCGTCGAGCGCCGCCACGAGTCGCTCCTCGCCGAAGAGCTCGCCGCCCGCCCGGGCCTCGATGACCCCGTCTGTGTAGAGCACCAGGACCTGGTCCGCATTGAGGGTGACGCTGCGATCGTCGAAGGTCGCGTCGGGGAACGCGCCGATGATCGTTCCCCCGCCTCCTGCGAGCATCCAGGCCCGTTCCCCACTGACGACGACCGGCGTCGGATGCCCGGCGCAGCAGTACGTGAGCAGACCGGACCCGGTGTCGAGGACGCCGTAGAAGACCGTCGCGAACATGTCGGCCGGCGAGTGCCGATGGATGAGCCGGTTCACGCGCTCGAGCAGGCTGGGCGGATCGGCCGTCTCATGAGCGTAGGCCCGGATCGCGTCACGCAGCAGCGACGTCAGGCGCGCCGCCTCGAGGCCCTTGCCCGACACGTCCCCCACGACGATCGCGACGTGCCGGTCGTCAAGCTGGAAGAGGTCGTAGAAATCGCCGCCGACGTTGGCGTTGGAAGATGCCGGACGGTAGATCACGTCCGCCCGCACCCCGGGGGAGGGCTCGAACGGTTCGAGGATCGCCTGCTGCAGCGTGTCGGCGATGCGATGTTCGCGCTCGTAGAGGCTCTGCGACGCCCGCAGTGCTTCCTGGGCGAAGCGCCTGCGTCGCATCTGCCAGCGCAGGATCAGGCCCCACGCGAGTGTCGAGAGCAGCAGGACGAGCAGCACGGCGATGACGGTTGAGTAGAAGCGTCGGTCGATCTGCCCCTGGGTCTCGAAGACGACGTCGGTGGTAGCCCACTTCCTGAGGATCTGGTCGTAGGTGCCGTCTGCCTTGATCGAGCGCAGAGCCTTGTTGATGGCGTCGAGCAGCCGCGTGTCGCCTTTGCGCACCGCGATCGCCGAGTAGGTGGTGCCTATGGGGTCGCCGGCGACCCTGATGCCGCGGATCCCGTTCGTCGCCAGCACGTACATGCCGACGCGGTAGTCGACGACTACCGCGTCTATCCTGCCCGCCGCGAGCATGCGGAAGGCTGCGGGAAAGCTCGGGACGATGGTAAGTCGGATGTGCCCGTCCGCTGCCAGCACCTGCTGCGGCAGGCCGCCCGCCTCGACGCCGACCCGCAGACCTCGCAGCGAGGCGACGTCTGACACGTTGGGCCCGTTCTCCCGCACGAAGATCGCGAAGTGCGACTCGAGAAACGGATCAGAGAAGTCGTAGACCTTACGGCGCTCCGGCGTCGGATTGATCTGGATGAGCGCGTCGGCCCGCCCCGAAGCCACCAGCGCCTGCGCCTGCGCCCAGTCCATCACCCGGATCTGCACGGACTGCGGCATGCGGGCCGCCATCGCGCGGGTCAGATCGATCGCGAGTCCGGACGGTACGCCGTGGTCGAGGTACGCGACCGGCGCGAGGTTCTCGTTGGCGAGAAAGACGAGCGACCCGTTCGTCGCGGGCGAGGCGGGCGCCGACGCCGTCACGCCTGGAGCGGCAGTGGCTGCAGATGCAGGAGCGCAGAAAGCGATCACGACCAGCGCGAGCGCGCATGCCGCGACCCACAGGCGGCGGAGACGTGTCAGGTGACCCTGCGGCATCATGTCGTTCTGGACAGTCCACCCCTCGACAGACGGACGATGGGCACAAGGTGAGAACCGAAGCGGGTCGCGACGGGCGCTCGAGCCCGGATCGGGCAGGATTATAAGGCGCGCCAACGCCGGTGAAGACCATCGTCGCGCCGGGCCGGCGGCCATCGCGCGCTTGACCTTGCCCTTGGGGCAGGGTCCACAGTGGTGGGGCACGCAGGAATCGCGAAGGGAGTGAGTCCGTGGAACGGCTCAGCATCGGCGAGTTCGGCGCTCGCGCGCGGCTTTCGCCCAAAGCCCTGCGCCTCTATCAGGAGCTCGGTCTGCTCGAGCCGGCCGCGGTCGACCCCGACACCGGCTATCGCTCCTACGACCCCGCCCAGCTCGAGCAGGCGCACCTCATCGCCCTGCTGCGCCGGATCGCCCTGCCCCTGGCCGAGATCAAGGCGATCCTCGCCTTCGAGCCGGCGGCCGCGGCAGATCGGATCGCGGCCTACTGGGCAGGCGTCGAGGCCGAGCACGACGCTCGTCGCGACCTCGCCGGCTACGTCGTCGATCTCCTCCTCGGAAGGGAGCACGTCATGTACGAGGTCGCCACGCGCACGTTGCCAGAGCGCAGCCTGCTCTGCCGGTTGCGCCATGTCGCAGACGAGCAGGAGACGTTCGCACTGGGCAAGGAGTTTCTCGCCATCTTCAAGGAGCGACCGCAGCCGCTCGTCGCCGGCGCGCCCTTCCTCATGCTCATCTACCATGGCGAGGTGAGCCCCGACAGCGACGGGCCCGTCGAGTTCTGCCGCCCCGTGCCGGTCGAACAAGCCGAGCAAGTCGCCGCGCTCTATCCCGAGCTCACCCTGCGCAGTGAGCCGGCCCACGAGGAGGCCTTCGTCCACATCGGCCAGGCGCAGCTCAGCGGCGCGCAGTGGCAGCTCGTCTCGGAGGCCCTGCGAAGCTGGAGCACGGCCGAGCGACGCATGCCGAGCGAGCTGGGCGTGCGGCTCACCTACCTGGCCGAGCCCCCGATAACCCCCGACAGCCGGCCCGAGATCGACTTCGCGGTGCCGCTGAGCTGAGAAGGAACGGACACATGGGGTCGGGCAGCCCGCTTCTCCTGACGCTGCTCGGCCCCTGAGGCGCGCCCGGCCAGCAGGCTCGCCAGGGCCATGACGAGCACCGCGATCCCGACCCCGACGAAGGTGTAGAGCACGCGCTCGCCCTCGTCGCGCAGGCTGGACGGGTGGGGCAGGCCGAGGGCGATCAGGACGTCGGTAGCGATCGCCGTGCAGTAGAGCGCGTAGCTCACGGTGCGGATCGTCGCCCCGAGGCCGGCGACCGTCCGAAGCGGCCGCTCGCGCGGCCCACTCTCAGGGGCCGCCGCTCGTGAGTATAGGGCCGGCCATGCGAGGACGTTAGTGGGCGGCTGCGACGCGTTCGCCGGCGTGCTGCGAGCGGCGGTCATGGATGCGAGGCCGTCCACGACGCCGCGTGAGCGATTCCGTCCCGGCCTGCGTTGCGCTGGGCAGGCGAGTGGCCGGAGTCGCCGTCGTGAGCGACAGAGCTAGGGGGTAGGCATCTCGTCGATCCTCATGTAGAGGCCGCGCGTGTCGCCCATGAGGTCGATGCGGTAGGTGCCCGGTGTCACCGGTCCGGTCGTCTGCAATTCATAGGTCGTGAAGCCCGCAGGTTGAGTGGTCGGGCCGCCCTCCAAGGAGACGCGCTCGGCGGTGATGGCGGAACCGTCGCTGGCTGCGACCTTGTCGATCCGCCAGGAAGCCAGCGGCTGCTGAGCCTGAATGAAGAGCTCCAGCCGCCGATTCGCACGTACGTACACCCATACGGAGCCAGGGTGTCCCTTGGCGAGGGTGAAGCCGTTGACCACGGCGAGGTCTTGCTGGAGGGCCGAGGGGTGACTGTCGGGTGAGGGCGAGGGGAGCACGTTTGGACCTGCCGCCACCCGCAGGGCCATCAACGTGCTCGGCGTGATCGCCCGGGCTGCACGCGGCTTGCGCCAGGCCGTTCGCGCGCGACAAGGGTGGATCAGCCTCTCGTCAGCGCCGCCATGCCGCAAAGCTTTCCCCATCGGCGCCGAGGTCGGATGGGGAGGCTTGCAAGCGCGCGCCGGGCTTCATGTCGAGCCTGACCCACCGCCAGTCACCGATCGGGCGGTCATCGATCGTGCAGTGGCTGAACCGCACAGGTCCGAAGAACGCAAGGCCCCAGGAGGGCGGCGCTTCGGGCATCTCGACGATGACCTCGGCCGTGTCGGCGGGCGACTCCGCACTCGTCTTGATCACCGAGAAGTGCTCGCCCTGCGTCTCGTTCGTCAGGGAGAGTCGGAACCGATCGCCCGAGACCCGGGTCACTGAGGCCGTGAGCGTGTCGCCGGCACTCACCTCCATCGACTGGGAGCCGACCGCCACGCGGGCGGTCGCGATGTCGTGGTTCGGGGCCGGGTACATCTCCCACCAAGCGCTGCTGGCCACCCATGGGTCGGATCCGCCTTGGCTGTCACCCTCCGTGCCGATCTGTTCCACCGTGGTGCCGTTGTAGCCGTCGAGGCCGACCCAGATCGCTACGGTTCGGCGTCGTCTCCCGCTGACGGTGAGACGAGGCTGGACCCAGGTGGCGCTGACGCTCGTGAAGTGCCGCCCGACGGCGCAGTAGCCCGCCCAGGTCGGTGTCGTGTCGGCGCTCCCGTGGCCCGTGAGGTGGATGGGCGATGAGCCAGTCGCCGGGACGGTCGGCGCGGGCGACGATACTGGGGACGACGAAACTATCGATGTGGGCGGCGATTGAGCGGACCCGCAGGCGGCAGTCGCGCCAACCACGGCGGCCAGCGCGATGGCGCCCAGCCCCACCGCCCACTTGCGGACCTTCATTTACCTGCCTCCGTGCGCGCTGTCGAGGGCAGGATATCAGCGCGGCCGGCGCCGCCAGCGGTGCGCCGCCAATCGCGCGGGTCGGCCTGCCTACCCGGCGGTGCTGGCCGAGCTGGGCGCGGCCCAGACGACGCCCGCGGTAATCTAGCCACATGCGAACGGTCGAGTTCATCTTCGCCATAGGGTGGGCGGCCTTCTGGGCCTACTGGCTCCTGGCTGCCTTCTCCATGAAACGGGGCCGCGTCCCGTGGGGACGCGAACTGCGCATCAGGGCGCTCATCGTCGTCTTTGCGATCATCCTGCTGCGTCTCGGAGCCTTTCGGGGCCACGCCCTGAGCAGTGATCCTTGGCGGGCCGGGCTTGGGCTCGTCTTCTTCGCAGCGGGGCTGGGCTTCGCGGTCTGGGCACGGCTGCACATCGGGCACAACTGGGGCACGCCGATGACGCTGAAGAACGAGCCGGAGCTCGTGACCAGCGGCCCCTACCGTCTCGTCCGCCACCCCATCTACTCGGGGGTCATCCTCGCGGGGCTCGGCACTGCCGTGGCGCTGAGCTGGGCATGGTTGATCGCCGTGGTCCTGGGCGGGGCCTACTTCGTCTACGCCGCGACCGTCGAGGAGCGCAACATGGCCGAGCGGTTCCCCGAGGCCTACCCGAGGTACCGGTCCTCGACGAAGATGTTCGTGCCCTTCGTCTTCTGAGCAAGCGCTGACCGAGTGCTGTCGAGTGCTGTCGAACGCTGTCCCGTGCCACCGAGCGTCGCTCATTTCGGTTGCATGAGGGTTGCAAGCGGGCTTCCGAGCAGGCCCCGTAACGGCCTCAGAGCGCACGAGACTCCTGCAAAGACAACCGTAAAGCGAGAGTGCCAGCGCATACCGGATTCGAACGGGTGTCACCGCCGTGAGACGGCAGTGGTACAGGGCAGTGGTACTCTCGCCACCGGCTGCCGCAGAGTGTCGCTGAGCGCCGCCGTGTAGACGACTGGTGGCCGGCGACGTACCAGGGTGCTGGTAAGTGGCCGGGGTCGACAGCGACACCCCCTCCGAGGCCTCGGGAGGTGTCGTCGTCGCGCTCGGTTCCCCCGCGGCCTCCGGCTTCGCAGCGCCTCAGAAGCCGACGGAGGGCATGGAAGAGGCTCACGGAGGGCATTCCGCCTCAACCATCGCCGGCTGGCGGCGGCTCGCCTACTTGCCGGGGGACCCTCTGCATACGCCTTCCCAGGAGGTCCAGAACGTAGGAGACCGCTCCCGCGAGCACGACCTCGGCAGGGCCCGACTCGCGCTCGGCCGGCCGCGTTATCGCGCACCTCAGCCGGGAAGGCTCTTCCGAAAGTGGAGGGCAGATGGACCTGACGATTGCACCAAGTCCCTTCGGCGTCGGTGAGACGGTCGACCGCCTGAGCGCGGCCCTGAGACGGCGCGACATCACGATCTTCGCGCGCATCGACTACGCCGGCGCGGCACGCGACGTCGGGCTGGATCTGGCCGCCGAGGAGGTGCTGATCTTCGGTAACCCACGCGCGGGCACGCTGCTCATGCAGGCCGATCCGCGCGTCGGGCTCGAGTTGCCGCTGCGTATCCTGGTATGGAGTCAGAACGGCACGACCCAGGTCGGCCACCGCTCACCGGAGGGCCTCGCCGCGCAGTACGCCCTCGAGGGTCACGCCGTCGCCCTCAGCGCCATGGCCCAGCTTCTGAGCGACCTGGTCGGCGAGGCGACAGGCTGAGCTCCTCGGCTGTGCCGTCGCGCCCTACTGCCTCGAAGCCACCGCGCGCGCCGACCGACCCAGCCGCCCTCAGGGGCTCTCGCCGATGGAGAAGCCCGCCGGGCCGACGACGATGACGCTGCTCGGCCCCCGACCTTCGAGTCGCATATCGGCGAAGGTGGTCGTGCCGACCGCGACGCGGTCAGGCCGTATCTCGAGGCAGAAACCGGCCGGAGTGTAGACGTCCCCCTGTGGTATGCGGATCCGGTCGCCGATCGCCTCGGCCTCAAGCACCACGGTCCCAGAACCCCTGTGAGTGACCGTCACGACATCGGGTGTCGCATGAACCTCGAAGCGATCGCCCTCGTTGAAGACCCAGCCGTTTCGTCGCAGTCGCGCCGCCAGAGTGCCGTCGGGATCGTGGATCTCCATCGACAGGTGCAGCTGCCGGCCACCTTCGTCTCGCTCGGCCGACAGGAGCGGCGCTCGGCCTTGGTCTGTCTCGGCGACCACGACGCCCGAGGTGTTGCCAATGAGGTTTGACCCGATGTCGACCTCGCTCCACATGCGGCTCCCCTTCCGGCCAGTCACTCAAGCGCCACCCAAGTCGTGGGTGCCGCCACGTACTCCAAGCGCTCGCAACCTGCCCGCGAACGTCGCCCGCCAGTCCGGGTACCTCCGTTGCGTAGCATATCGACGCTCTATCCGGCCTCGGAAAGGCCGAGATGCCGACGGAAGGGCGTGGGAGCCACGGGCACCACCTGTTGACCGGCGGGGCGACTGTGATCGCAGTCGGAGGCGTTGGCCTCGGCATCGCGCTGCTCTCGCCCATGTCGGGTCGCCCGTGGGCGGCCCGTCCTCTTCCCGGGCCGCTTGTCAGGCCGGGGCTTTTGCCCTCATCGCGTTCGCTGCCCCCGCGCCAGCCTTCATCGTGGTCCAGCTGGTCCCCGGGCGCTAGACGCTCTGTTCGAAGAGCCCGAGCCGCCGACGGTCGCTCCTCGTCGCCATCTCTCCACGCCCTTCCTTGCCGTCTTCCTTGCACTCGGAGAGGACGACGTCTGTGTGGCCCGTCGAGGGCTCGTCGCCACCTCTCCGAGCCCTTCTGCCAGTCTTCCTTGCGCTCGGAGGCGGCGGCGCCTATCGCGGCCGGTCGCGAGTAAGCGCGTGCGCGTCCCGCGCCACTTGAGCGGCGCCGTTATCACAGACGTTCTCCTGGGGGATCTGCGGGGGTCGCTGCTGCTTTGCTGCCTGTCGCCGCAGCGCGATCAAGCGGATGACCGCCAAGACGAGAAGCCATGACAGCAGGAACGCAACGAGCGGGTACCCGGCGCCCTGCACGACCCGCAGGCAGCGCCAGGCGACAGCGGCGAGCGAAGGCGACTCGGCGACGTTGGACACGACGAAGGACGACCCGTCGTCGAGCGCGCTCATCGTGGACTCGCGGGCCAGTGCCGGGGAAAGGAGTCGTCGACGGATGGGTGAGAACGAACCGAGCGCTCGACCGTCGACCGTGCACTCCGAGAACCGCACGTCGAGCCACCCCCGACTCGCGGGCGAGTAGGCGCCGTACAGGCCCGTGTTGTTCGGTGCAGCCGAGGCGCTGATCTCGCCCGCCGAACGCAGGACGATGAGAAACGGTGCGAGGTATCCGAGCAGGGCCAGCACGATCCAACGCCGTCTTCGCCACCGGCGCTCGTCAGGCGGCGCTGCCTCGGGACGCTCGGCTGGCAGCACCGGCGCGACCACGCTGCTCGGGTTGGTCATGAGAGGTACCAGGGTCCGATCTTGTCCGCCGTCGGGCGGCTGGCGAAGATGATATGGGCGCCTACAGGTGAAAGCGAGGCTTCAAAGCAGCGTCTCCGAGTCCTCTTCCGTACTGACATGGCGGTGCCTCGATGACCTGGAGTTGGATGCCGGGTTCCGTCGCTGCCTCTCCGAGCCCTTCGTTGCCGTCTTTCCTTGCGCTCGGAGATGGCGATTGCTACACGGGGCCGTAGCGAGGTGCGAAAACCTGGGACTCCGTCTGCGCCGTCGCGAGCATGGCATCAACGGGGAGTAGGCCGCAGGCACCCCGGCCTCCCTCTGGTCGGCCCCGCTTATCGCCCGTGAGTCCCTGACCATCGTAGTAGTATCGTGCGACAAGATGGAGGTGGTTTGCCGCGACTCAGTAGGTTGCCCGTGCGAATCGCTCTGGCCGCGCCATTGGGCTATGGCCTTTTCCTACTCGGTACGCTCGAGCGGGAACTCGTGGCTGATCGCGCCATGCTCTCTCTGACCGTCGGTGCCGGCGTGCTGCTACTGGGGCTGGCCACGGGTTGTGTGCTGCTGTTTGTCGCGCCGGATGCCCGATGGACGTGGTTGGCGGTGGCAGCCGCCGGTTTATACATACTGTTCGTCTGGTACTTTGCCATTCATCTCGGATTCCTCGGTGAGGTCAGGGGGACGAACTGGCGGCCAGGCCGTGAGGCCGCCGTCGGGGCTTACGCTGTCGTTCTAGCGTCAGCCGTCTTCGTGAAGAGGTCGCGCAAGGGCTCTCACGTGCCACGATCGCCGATCAGTGAGCACCGTCGCATCTAGGTCTGAGCCTACCGGCGAGACCGAGCCGCCGCCGCCGAGCAGCAGGGCGGCGGCGAGGAGGAGCTTCATCGGGCCGACTCGGCGTGGGAAGCTCCGGCCCGGATATCATTGTCGCCAGGGTCGGCATTTGTGAGGAGCCGTCGGCGTGCCGGGCGGCGCGCAAGAAGGGCCGGGCATGTCGCAAGGAAGTGCAGGAGAGCCGTTTCGCGTCGAAGTCACGACGCTCGCCCTGGGCCAAGCCGTGGTCACGGTCCGTGGCGAGCTGGACCTCTTCACCGCGCCGCGCTTGCAGGAGGCGCTCGAAGCGGCCCTGAAGCTGGGCGGTCGGCGCCTGGTGGTCGACCTGGCCAAGGTGAGCTTCATCGACTCCAGCGCCCTCGGGGTCTTGATAACGGTCGGCAGGAAGCTGCGTGCTGCCGAGGGCTCGCTCGACCTGGTCTGTCAGGACGACCACGTGCGCCGCGTCTTGGAACTCACCGGCCTCGATTGCGTCTTCGGCATCCATGCCCAGCTCCAGGAGGCTTTGAGCGCAGCGCGGTCCGGCTGAGTGCGCGCTCCGAGCCTGCGCGGTGTCACGGCGTACGGTCGCCGCGTCGCTACCTGTCCGCGCCCTCCATCGCCGTCTTCCTTGCGCTCGGAAAGGGCGGCGGCTGGGCAGCGGCCGATACAACAAGCCGTGAGTGCCGTCTAATGTGGACGTATGCTCTCGGGCGGGAACGCACGTGTGGCCGCTCCCGCCGGTACCGACCTTGGGGTGTGACCATGGACCGGACCGTCCGCTATCCGCTTGCCGTCCTGTGCGGCGCCGCGCTGACTCTCTGCCTCCTGCTGCTCGGCGCGGGTCCGGCCTCAGCCTTGTCGAACGCAAGCGGCGCCTGGCAGTGGCAGAACCCGCTGCCCCAGGGCAATGGCTACAGCGGCGCCTACTTCCTCGATGCCTCACGCGGCTGGCTGATCAGCGGCGGCACGATCTACCGCACCACGGACGGGGGTGTGACCCTCAGCGCCCAAGTTCGCGCCAACGTCTCCTTCACCGCGATCACCTTTGTCGGGCCCGAGCACGGCTGGGCGGTCGGCTCCCCGGCCTTCGCCAACGGCACGGCCATCCTCTACCGCACGACGAGCGGCGGCCGGACCTGGACGCGCGTGCGCCTGCCGTGGCGCGGTGGCATCAACCACGTGAGCTTCGCCACCACTGGTACCGGCTGGGCGACCATGGACCACCTCGTCCTGCACACGAGCGACGGCGGCCTGCACTGGGCCGTGCAACGGCGACTCACGGGGAGCGACCGGGCGCTCGGCGTGCAGGTTCTCAGCCCCCTCCGGGTGTGGGTCGCCACCCGCGACGCGCTGCTGCGCAGCACCACCGGCGGCGCTGCCTGGACGCCTGCCCACGTCGCCGACGTCGTCCACCCAAGCGTCGTGCACTTCGTAGGCACAAGCGACGGCTGGGCCGGCAGCGGCGCCTACGGCGGCACGACCGGGAAGCTCATCCACACTACCGACGGCGGGCGCCACTGGCAGGTCCAGCTGAGCGGTCCGTCAGTGAGCGCCCTCTCCTTCGCCGACCTCGAGAACGGCTGGGCGATCGTCGGCGGCGCGGTCTACCACACGACCGACGGAGGCGCCGACTGGGCCCCGCAGGCCTCCGCGCCGCAGACCACCTGGGTCACCGCCCTCACGGCACAAAGCGCCGTCGTAGGCGCGCCGGCGACGTACTGGCGAATTGGCGGCCTGAGTCACACGAGCGACGGCGGCGTCACCTGGCAGTCGGACGTGAGCGCCGCCGACGACTACTTCGGCACCCTGGCCGGCCTGCAGTTCGTCGACGCCTCGCACGGCTGGGCCGTCGGCAGCAGCGGCGGGATCATCGCCACCACAGATAGCGGCGCCACCTGGACGGCGCAGTCCTCGGGCACCACCCAGGACCTGACCGGCGTGCACTTTGCCGGCCCTGCGAACGGCTGGGCGGTCGGCCTACAGGGCGCGATCGTCCACACCTCGGACGGCGGCGTCAGCTGGACTGCGCAGACCTCGGGCACGAGCGACGACCTCACCGGTGTGACCTTCGTCGACGCCGAGAACGGCTGGGCCACGGGCCAGTCGTTCACCTCCGACGGCTACAGTAGCGGCCTGATTTTGCACACCACAGACGGCGGCGCCGGCTGGACGACGCAGTACGACTCGCCCTTTGAAGACTCGCCCCGGACGACGCCGGGAGTCGCTTTCAGCGCTGTGGCTTTCGCCGACTCCCAGGATGGCTGGGCGGTGGGCGAGACGCAGGGCTCCGACTCCACTTTCAACCAGACCGTCATCATGCACACGAGCGACGGCGGCGCGACCTGGACGCAGCAGCTGAGCTACTACCCGCCCTACGAGAGCAACGAAGACGATGCTACGCTGACGAGCGTCGCCTGCACCGACACCGAGCACGCCGTCGCCGTGGGCTACGACGAGGACAACGTCGAGATCTGGCGCACCACGGATGGCGGACAGACCTGGACCATGGTCGGCAAGAAGCTCTTCCCGCTGTTTGCCCCGCCGGCGCTGAGCGATGTGGTCTTCGCCAACGCGAGCCACGGCTGGGCCGTGGGAGGAGGCTACATCCTGCGCACCACCGACGGCGGCTCCGCCTGGACCAAGCAGCTGGTACCGAGCGCCCTCGACGCGCTGCCCCTCGATGCCCTGAGCTTCGTGAACCCGACCCGAGGCTGGGCCGCCGGCAGTGGCGGCGACATCCTGATGACGATGAGCGGAGGCAACCGCCCGTAACGACCGCCCGTCACAGGTCGGGGCCACTTGTCTGCCATCGTGATGATCAGACCAGCTTCAGTCTTGGCGACCCGGCGACGATACATGGCACACCAGCGCACCCACGACAAGGAGCCAGCCTGGTGACGACGCGACCGAGCAGACCGACGTCCGTCAGGCTCGCCCTCGGGCTGATCGGCGGGCAGCTGATCACCGGCGTGGTGGAAGAGCTGGTGCGCACGACCCGTCCAGGCCAACCCGACGCAGCCCTCAGTCTGTTCGTCGTCCTGGCGATCGAGCTCGGGGTCACCGGCGGACTGGCGCTGGCCATCGCCTACGGCAAACGCTGGGCCCGAATCGTCTACATCGTCCTCGTCGTCCTCGCCTTGCCGGCGATGGTGCTACAGGCGCTGGCGCCAAGCCAAGGCAGCACCGGCGATCTCATCTGGACCCTCGTTGCACTGGCCTTCGAAGTCGGCGCCGTCTGCCTGCTCCTCGGCCGTCCGGCCCGCGACTGGTTTGTTGCCTGCAACACGCGCCCGCAGTCCCTGGCCGCCTGGTATCCCGACCCCTCGGGCCGCCACGCTCACCGTTTCTGGAACGGGACGGGCTGGACGCCCCATGTCGCCGATGGCGGGCATGTGGCTGTCGATCCGCTTGACCTAGGTGGTTCCGGAGTCGCGTGGTGACCGAAGACGCCCATCGTCTTGTCACCCTCGTCAGCCTCGCCGAGGCGCAGCGGCTGCTGCAGGAGAACAGTCTGCTGGAGCGGTAGCAGGCTGCCTGCCCTCGTCGCTACCTCTCCGAGCTTTTGGCCGTGTTCCTCGCGCTCGGAGATGGCGACGGCGGCAGATCGGTCCGGTCACCTCAAGCGGTAGACCGTCACCTGACGCTGCGGCCGTCCGACCTTGATCAGTCTGTTCTGGGCCAGCAGCAGCGGCAGCGGGCTCGGCTGGCCGTTGGCGCGGTGGACGTAGAAGTCGCCGGGACCGAGCACGCCGCTCCAGGGTCCGGGGTCGTCGTGTAGTTCGCTCGGCGGAGCGACGTCGACCTGCGCGGCTGGCGGCACGTCCCAGAGGATGATGGGCAGCTCGTAGGGGATCGTGGTGTCGACTAGGACGCGGTGGGCGGAACGTAGCTGCCCGAAGGCACCAAGGCCGGGCGCGTAGTTGGTCGGCCCCCAGGTGAGAGCGACGACGACGATCAGGCAGTAGGCCGTCACGACGGCATGGGCGTAGCGCGGCGTCACGAAGCGGGCGGCCAGGAACGGCACGAAGGCTAGGAAGGGGAAGGCCACCGCCAGGTAGCGGGGGCTGAGCGCCTTGGGCTGGCCGAGGAAGGCGAGGTTCTGGGCGATGATCGTGCCCCCGATCCAGGCGACCAGCAGCAGGGCGAGCCAGCCGGTCCTATCGTGCCGCCAGATCCAGCGGCGCAAGGCGGGCACCAGGGCGGCGACGACCGCGACGGCGAGGGCCGCCACGACGAGCCAGAAGCCCAGCAGGGCAAAGACGGTGAGACGGCGGCCCGGCATGAGGCCGTCGAGGCGTACGAGGCGACCGATCGCTTCCTCAAACCAGGGCCTGGCCAGGCCGAAGAAGCCGAAAACACAGCCGGCGGCGCCGTCGACTCTGGTGACGAACGCCCCCAGCGAGAAGTGCTGCGCTTGGCCCTTGAGCTGCTCGCGGCGGAACTGCCCCCAGACGCCGGGCTGGACCAGGAGCGTGATGGCCAAGCCCGCCGCCAGTGCGCTCAGCACGCCCAACAAGCGGCGCCGGCGTGCGCGCACCAGCATGACCACCGCAAGCAATGCCCCGCCGACGACGATGAGCGTGAACTGGTACTGCGTGAGCAGACCGCCCGCCGTGGCCAGCGTCAGGGCGATGAGGGCAAGAGCGGGCCGGCGCGGCGCCTTGCGGTCGATCGCCACCAGCAGCGCCCAGACGAAGAGCACGGCAAAGAGGGTGAGCAGCGGATACATGCGCGCCATTGACGAGGTGAGCCGCACTGGTGGGCTCACCGCCCAGGCAAGCACGACCAGCGCTCCCGCCAGCGGGTCGCGCAGCAGGCGCCGGGCCACGAAGAACAGGGCGGCCCCGGTGACGATGTCGATGAACAGGTTGAGCAGTGGCCCGCCCCAGAATGTCACGCCGAAGAGGACCACCCAGACGTGCAAAAGCCAGAAGTAGAGCGCCGGGTGGACGTCGAAGCGGGCCAGGTCGAGTGAGATCTGACGAAAGCCCCACAGGGAGTGCGGGTGCCAGAGCGCCTGCCAGGTGGCCGCCGTGACCCAACGGCCTCGGGGTGCACCGACGCCGGTCTGAAAGGCGCCGAGGTGGCCGGTCGCTGTGACGTAGTCCCAGGCCTCGTCGACGTGCAGGCCGTGCTTGTGTTCGATGGTGTCTATGCGCAGCGAACAGCCCAGCACGAGGGCAGCCGCGAGGGTGAGCGCAACGAGCCGGCGGCGTCGGCTTCGACCGCCGGTCGAGCCGCGCTGTGCGACGTCGCTCGGGCAGCGGTCTGGCTCGGTCGCGGCTCGGCCGTCGGGCGCGACTGCGGCCGTCGCGGCGGGCCGGTCGATGACGGCCGAGCGGCGCCCACCGCAGTTGACAGTCATACACATCGCGGAGCCACCGATCGGCCCGCATCGAGCCTCAGGCGTGGAGGAACGCCGCTCACCTCGTCTCCCGAGTCGGGGCCAGGGCTCTAGCCAGGCGAGCCCCTGCTGCAGCGTTGGACGCTGCCCCGGGCGGGGCGTATCGGCCGTTTCATTACGGCTCTGTTAAGAGGGCCACGACAGGCAACTGATTCTTGCGATGAGACGAGGTGGTCCGAGAATCGTCTGCGCTCCGACTCCGCCGCCGCGCCCGGACGCTCCCTAGGGCTGAAGGGCGGAGGCCGGCGGTGGCGCGGGGAACCGAGCGCTGCGCGATCCTCCTCGGTGCCTCCACCAGCCCTCTTCCGCCGGCTTCCTCGCGCTCGGAGACGGCGACAGCGGACCACTGTAAGCGTTGCCGGGCTTCAGCATGTGCCCGGGCGAGAACTCGACATGGTGGATGCCGGCGTGCTTGAGGGCCTTGACGATGCGCTCGGCAGGTTTGTGGTCTTCGACCACGACGAGGTCGACTTCCTCGCTCACCTCAGTCCTTCCACGGTAAGGCCATCGTGACGGCGGCGAGGAGGGCGAGGACGGGCTTCATGGTAGCTTCCATGGCCTAGGACTCGAACCGACGCTACCGCCGTGTGCGGGCCGTAACGACGAGGACGGGTACACTACTAGTATGTTCGCGGCGGCGCGCCCATGATTGACTTGGGCGCGGGCCTATGTAGTCGCAAGGCGAACGGTCGACACGGCGTGTAAGTGGAGGGCGCTTGTTCGAGGCGAACTACGTCTACACTACGTCTCACGCCCGTCGTGCGCTGCTGCAAAGGTGGGGGTACAGCGGCAGGAGTTGGCTCATAGCTTTGGGAGTCGGCCTTGCCGTCGCGGTAGCCGGGTTGTTCTCGTCCTCCTACCAAGTCCCCAGCGCCTTTCTCGTGGGGCTCTTCCTTTGGCCTTGGCTCACCTACCTGAGGGGCTACATCCGCGCCGGCCGCGGTCCCTTGGTCGGCACCACCATCACCCTTTACATCGACGAAGAAGGGATCGCCTTCTCGTCCGCGCTCCTGAAGTCGGCGATGCCCTGGTCGGCCGTCGTGGAGGCTCGCCTCACCCGTGACTTTGTCTTCTTGGTGCGAAGTCACACGCAAGCGACGCCTGTCCCCCGAGCCGCTCTGGGTACCGACGCCCTGGCATTCCTTCAGGAGCGAACCAGCACACGCCGGTCCGGCGTCGGCGCTCTGTGAAGAGCGAGGGCCAGCCCCAGTCGGACCGCGCCAGAGGTGATAGTCGCTGAATGCCGCCGAGCGCCATCTCGCGCCGCCGAGCGTCGCCCGTTTCGGTTGCAGGAGGGTTGCAAGCGGGCTTCAGAGGGGCCTTCGCGAGGCCGCGAGAGCGCACGAAAAACCTGCAGTGGCAGCGCATACCGGATTCGAACCGGTGTTACCGCCGTGAGAGTTCGCCAGAAGCTTCAGCTCGGCGTGAGGCTCTCATGGCCCAGCTTGCTCACGACACCAGCGTGGGTCAGAGGCACCCTCGGATGGTAGCGCCGATCCCAGCCGTCGCAGCTGCCGTACACCGCGACGATGTCGCCTTGGCGGATGTCACGGAGAGCCCTGTCGCAGACGACGGTGACGTCGTCCCCCCAATCGCCGTAGCCTTGGCCGGTCACCTGCAGCGCGACCCATACCTCTGGCTGCAGCCCATACGGAAAGCCGGTGTAGTAGGAGAGGCCTCCGGCGTCGTGGATCTCGGTCACCTCGCCCACGAAGACGTAGCGATGACCGACCAGCGCGGCCGCATGACGGTCGAGCGTCCCGTAGCCGATCATCTCGTAGGAGCCCGGCGGCACCCGGAAGCCTTTGCGCACCCAGAGGCCCTGCTGCAGGTCGGCCGCGACTTGGCCTGCGATGCTCGGCTCGACACCGGCCGGAACGTGCACGAGAGCGGCAAGTAGGGCCTCTGCCGACCTCCTCGTCTCAGTGAGGTCGACGACGACGCTCGAGTCGGGCTGGCCGAACAGCGTTGCGAGGCTGATCACGCGGTTCCAACGCGCGGGTCAACCCACGTCATCGCTGGCGCAGGTGGCGCCGGCACGGTGACAAGGCGTAAGGGCGGACATCGCTCCCTTCCCGTCCCTACCTCGTCGCTACCTCTTCGAGCCCTTCTACGCAGTCTTCCTTGCGCTCGGAGAGGGCGGCGGCTAGCTTCGGCCGTCGCGAACGCGAGAGAACGAGGGACGGCGTCGACGACTGGAGATGCGCTCTGTGTGGATAGGATGTGTGCAGCCGAAAGAGGTGATGGGTGCGCAGGGCATTCGTGGTCATGATCATTTCCGCGACCCTGATCGGGTTGGGTGTTGCGAGCGCGAAGGGCGGGTTCGCGGCCGTCACAGGTGATTCGCGCCCGCCGATGTCGAGCGCCTTGATTGCGGCTGGGTTCATCATCGCGGGCGTGGTGGTGGTCCTTGTCTGGCTCCACGGCGAGAGCAGAAACAGGCGCACAACGGACTCGTGGATGCCGAGAGACGCTCCTAGGCTCATCGACTCGACCGGACAAATACGCCATCCGGCGCTGGCCACCGAGGCCAAGCCATCTCATCCGGGGCAACGCGGACACGTCGCGAACGGAGCGGCTTCCGGGGACTCGCGCAATGCCCCGACGGCGCCGGAGTCTCCGACGCCGCCGCGCGGGTTCGGCAGCTTCTAGGGCGAATCCTGACCCCGGCTCGTCGCTGCCTCTCCGAGCCCTTCCTTACCGTCTTGCCTGAGCGGAGACGACGACGGTTGCATGGGGTCATCGCGACCACCGTCAGGACTCCGGCCAGCCCCCTCTTGGCGTCGCGAGACGCACGCTTGCGAGGAGAGCGTCGAAAGCAGGCTGCTCGGCCTGCTATTGCGAGTCGGGAGCCAGCAGGCCGAGCCGCAGCTAGGTCGGCCAGGGCGGCGAGGTGCCGTCACGGGAGAAGAGGTCGCGCTCGCGCCAGCGTCCTTGGCCCCAGTAGGGGACCGGGGTGATGCCCACGTCCATATAGAAGAGCTGCAGGCCGGCGACGCCGAGCAGGCTAACCCTGCGGGGCTTCAGCTTCATCTGCTGCGCAAGCTTGGGGAAGTCGCTCAGCTCTGAGGCGGGAACGCTCATGTAGGGGCCGGGCGGCTTGCTTGCAAAGAAGGCGGTGCTCGAGACCGACACCTGCATTCCCCCTGTCGTCCGGCGTCCTTGGGGCCGTAGATGACAAACGAGCCCTCGACCTGTCGGGCAAACTCGGCAGCGGCATCGACCGAGCCGGCGTTTTCGAGCCGCCAGCTCGCCGGGTAGCGGAAGCTGATGCCAAGTCCCGTGCTGGTGAAGGTCTTGGTGGGCACGGTAAAGACGCCAGAGGGCGCGATCGGTAATGGCGAGGCCGGATGAGAGGCAGAGGTAGTTGGGGCCGAGCCGCAGCCGGCGAGCAGCAGGACGGCGACGAGGAGGGCGAGGGCGGGCTTCACTGGTCTGGCGCGGGCCTGAACGACCGGGCGGTCGAGGTCAGCATCGGACCGAGCTTCTTCCACAGACCGGCACCGACGGTCGTCTGGAGGACGTACACGTCGCCGCCCTTGACGAGCCAGTACACGACGATCACGTCTCCACGACCGTTCCACGACGACATCTCGCCGGGTACGCCGTTGACCCTGACCCAGCGAGCATCCGAGCCGGCGATCAGCCACCACGGATTGATCCCGGGAGCGGCGATGTCGCCGCTCGGCGCACCCTTGCCCCAATGGTGCAGCAGGTCACCGACCGGTGCAGTTCCTTGATCGGAGGCAATGACGCCGACCATGCCCTCGTCGAGGCCGCCGGCGTAGAGCCTGTCGGCGAGCATGACGTCCTGCTGGTCCCGGCCGGTCTTGGCGCTGGCATAGAGCAGGTCAGGGTCGTAGCTGATCGCAAAGCGGTATCTGCGGCTGGTGTAGGTGCGGTCCCTGCGAGCTGGCTTCACGAGCGGCGAGGTCAACGAGAGGACGGACGCGCTGGCCGCCGGGCTCGGGCTGGTCGGCTGAGCCACCCTCGTGTAGGCGAATCTGTAGTCGGGCGGCCGGCTCTCGTAGACGAGGTCGCCCGTCGCGGGCGCGTAGGTGAGCGTGACCGTGACCTTGCTGCCCATCTGCCCGTAGCCGATCTGGTCGCCGACCATCCGCTGGTCGCCCACTAGGCGATCGCCGTCACGAGTGAACAACACCCGCTGCGGATGGAACTCGACGAAGACACCGGGGAAATGCATTCGGCCCTCGACGAGGTACCCGCCCGGCGCTTTGGTGATCACGAGCCGGGTCGGGCCGAGGCCCCACGCTCCGACGAACGGGTCGCTCGGCTTAACTGTGTGGCCGCAGCCGGCCAGCAACAGCACGGCGGCGAGGAGGGCGAGGGCGGGCTTCATGACGGGAGACTGGCTCACCGGATGGTGAAGCTGCCGGAGTCGACGAGGCTCTTGGCCACCAAATCGCGCGCGGGCAACCAGTAGAGGCCGGTCTTTGAGTTCACTGTCACAGCGTACACGGCGTACCGATAGCGGCCCGCACTCAGGTGGCTGAGCTTTGGACCACCACCGGCACCGGCGACCAGCAGCAGTGCGCAACGTGAACGGTGCCCGTCCGGCCATTGCACAACGATGGCAGCCACGCCGCGGCCGCTGCCGCCCGACGTGACGTCGATGTTCCACTCGCGCGGTCCGAGACCAGCGGTCGAGGTGACGGTCAGGTGGGGCAGGTGCGGAGCGAGCCGATAACCGGCGACGACCGCGACAAGCACGACGCCGGTAACGAGAACCGCCAGCAGGATGCGGCACATCGTCAGCGTCCGGAACGTGACGGCCATGCTCAGGCTGCCGAGCCGCGCCGAGACGAGATGAACACGAAGTGTGCAGGAGCGCGCGACCAGGCTAGAGGAAGCACCGCTCGCCGCGCGACTCTGGTCCGCATCACGCCCCCCTCGTAGTCGTGGACAAGTCTACTATCAGAGTCGCGATTGTGGCCAGTTGATCTGCGTGAATGCGCTCCTGACCCGTCGTCACCTCAGAGGTCGCGCGTGACAGCGGGCAGGCAGGGGGATAGGCGCACACCCCCTCTCCTTCGTCGGCGCGACAGCGCCCCTGAGGCTCGTGGCTCCGACCTGCCTGTTCAACCGACCTCGGCGTCGGCGAGATGGAACGCGAATGCGCCGTTGTGGACGTAGACGAGCCGGCACTCTTCGGTGTAGGTGGCCTCGTGAATCCGGCCTGCGCGGCCATAGCCGACATCGCCCTCATTGAGGAAGACCCTCTCTCCATCGGCGACGAGGGCACCCGCTTCCCTGCGATAGAACTGAGTCGACATCCTTCCTGCTACGACAACCGTCATGTCGTCGCCCGGGTGGAAGTGAGGCGGCTCTTGGGTGCCGGGTTGCCAGTGTTCGAGCATCACCTCGACCCCGTCGGGGTTCGTTGGATAGGTGGTGCGGGCGGTGAACCCCTCAGGTGTTCCCGGTATGGGCGCGAGATTGCGCCAGACCTCACTGGTCGCCGTCGTGACCTCTTGTGCTTCGTCATCAACAGACATTGGCCAACTCCCGCGTCGATTGCCGACCTGCCTTCCTGGAGCACGTCGGCGCGCAAGAGAGCCCGGCCTCATTCTCGAGATACGAGAGTCCCCGTGCCCAGTGCCGCCGGCTCCGTCCGTCAATGCCCTCCTGGTGGGCGAGTAACCGCGTTGAGGGCTACTCCCCTCCGCGAAGCGACACGGCGCACCGGAGAGGCACCAGACGGCGAGGTCCAGGCTATCGGAGGGAGGGCAGGCTAGTAGTATGACGAATTTCGTGAAGGAATCGAGCGGCGCGAACAGTGAGGCCCGTGTGAGACGCAGAGCGCTACTGTTTGCCATCCTGGTCGCGGCGGCTGCCCCGGCCGCATTGATCGGCGGCTGCGCGGGCAGGTCGAGCGGTGCGCCATCATCGGCGAGTCCGGCCTCGTCGCGAGCGGCCGCCGCCTCTCCCACACCGCTCGACCTGAGGCCACCCACGACGATTCGCCTCGGTACCTCGGCGACCACCGCGGCGACGCTGTCGAAGGCCACGTGTCGCGCGAGGCTCTCCGCGTCACGGGCGCTGGCCGGGAACAGTCTCCGTTTCGTCCACGCCTGCCTCACCGACACGATCCTGGCCGACGTGAGCATGCCGAGTGATTACTACCGGGGGAGGCCGATTAGGGACCTGCCCTGCTGGGTGTTTGTCTTCACGTACCGCAAGCCGTTCCAGCCGGTCGGCTTCGGGTTCATCAATTCCGCTCCCAGCCCGAGCCCGACGGCCGCGATGGACTGGCACATGGTCTTCATCGTCGACGCCAGCAACGGACGGTTCGTCCGCGGCTTCCCAACTTGGTAGTAGCTGTTAGCCCAAAGTGCCGACAGGCCCGCGACCTCCTTGACGGCGGGCCTCCTTCGACGGCCGCGCCGAGACACTGCGGCTTGACCGTCGCCGAGTGCCATCCCGTGTTGTCTCGTCCCACCTAGCGCCGCTGGTTTCGGTTGCAGGAGGGTTGCAAGCGGGCTTCCGAGGATTCTTCGCGAGGCCGTCAGAGCGCGCAAGACCCCTGCAAATACGCTCAAAGTTGGTGGCAGCGCATACCGGATTCGAACCGGTGTTACCGCCGTGAGAGGGCGGCGTCCTAGGCCCCTAGACGAATGCGCCGTGTCGGGCTGGTGGCTGCGGGACGAGGATTCGAACCTCGATACCGTGATCCAGAGCCACGTGTCCTACCATTAGACGATCCCGCAGGGTGAAGCGGGTCCGCACGCTGTGCGGGGCAGGTAGGATACCACACCGGCAAACACGCCCGAAACCGTCGCCAGGAGCGCCGCGTGACCGACCGTTCAAAGCGCGTCGAGACCGATGTGAGCGTCTACCGCTTGCGGCTCGCCGCGTCGCCAGGCGGCGCCGTCGTCTTCGCCTGGGACTACCCCGGCTCGACACTGCTGCGGGTGCGGATCGTGCGAGCCGCGGCTGGTGAGGGGGCCTCCGCGGGCCGGCCGGCGGCGCTCGCCGGCGACGATCCGGCAAGCGCTCCGCCGCCGGTCGAGCCGCCGCGCGGCAGCGGGTGGCAGGTCGTCTACGACGCCGACACCGGCTCGTTTCGGGACCGGGATCTGCCGGCCGCCAGCCGTTGGCGCTACGGCGTGTTCGCCCGCAACGGCGACGGACCCTGGACGCTCTGGCGCGACGAAGTGGTCGAGCTGCCGTAGCGGGGCCGGCGTTGCGCCGCCCGAGGGCCGGGTCACGGCCCGAGGCCCGGGCGCACCGCCGCCGGGCGCGGCCGCGCTACGCCGCCCTGCGCTGGGCGCGCGGCGCCTCGTCGAGCGCGACCTCGTAGAGGTCGCGCGCCACCCGCCGCCCCTCTCCGGCTTGCGGCGACATCTCCTGCAGGATGCGGTCGGCCTCGTGCAGCTTCTCCTCGCTGTCACAGAAGACGATGGTGGTGGAGGCCGCGTTGGCGCGGTCGACCAGCATGACGACGCGGTCGACGACGCGGCTCAGCGCCAGAGTCGCTGGGTCGGTCGCGACGCCCCGCTGCACGTCGGTGATGTCGTGTCGCAGCCGCTCGACCTCGCGCTCGACGATCTCGGGTGAGCCGCCTTCGAAGTGTGCGATCCTGGCGAACATCGGATCTCCCTTCGCTTGCGGGCGGGCGGGGCGCCGCGCACGCGACGCCCCGCCCGCCGACCGTGCTCTCCACATCCACATGCCCGGCCCGCCGCCGGGCAAGCCGTTGCCGGGCGGCGGCACGGGTCGACCTCGACGGTCGGTCGCTGCGTCAGTCGGGTCGATCCGACTGACGCAGCGACCGACACCAGTCATCGACCGGTCAGTCGCTCCACCAGTCGGCCCTCACCAGTCCGTCCTCGACCGGTCAGTCGCTCCACCAGTCGGGGACCATCTCGGCGTCGGCGTTGTTGCGGCTCGGCGCGCCGAAGGCGACGATCTCGGCGCCCTCGGGGCCGGCCTCCAGGCCGCGTGTCGTGTCGGGCGCGACGCGCAGCGCGTCCCACGGGCCGAGCTCGACGACCTCATCGCCGACCTTCACTCGCGCGTTGCCGCTCACCACCAGGTAGACCTCTTCCTGCCAGGAGTGGTGGTGGCCGAACGGCAGGCGAAAGCCGGGCGCCACGCGAAAGTACGAGAGCCCCGATTCCTGGAGCTCGAGCGGCACGCGGGCGAAGCGCGATTCGAGGCCGGGGGAGTAGCCGAACTTCGGCGCCATGTCCTCGATACGCCTGAGGTTGACGACGGTACGGGCGGCTCTGCGCGGCGTCACTCATCTTCGTGCTCGATCAGCTCGATCCAGGTGCCGTCGGGGTCGGCGACGAAGGCGATCCGCCGGCCCTTGCCCTCGAGCGGCGCCGGCGGGCGTCCGACCTCGCGTGCGCCGGCGTCGACCAGACGGCGGTACGTGCCGTCGAGGTCGGCGACGTGAAAGGCGAAGTGGCCGAAACGGTCGCCGCCGTCGTAGGGCGTGTCGCGGTCCCAGTTGTGGACCAGCTCGATCGCGAAGTTGCCCGCCTCGGGCTCCATGAAGACGAGCGTGGCGCGGCCCTTCTCGAGCTCGCTCCGGCGCGCCTCGCGCAGGCCGAGCTGCTGGTAGAAGCGGATCGCGGCGTCCAGGTCGAGTGTCCGCGTCGCGGCGTGCACGAACTTCATGGCGGTCCTCCCGGTGCGGCTGTCCTGTCGTCGGCGGGCGTGCGGGCGGGTGGGGCGGCGGCGCGCCAGCGCCGCCGCCCCACCCGCCCGCACGCCGATGGCCGCCATCCTACCCGCCGTGAGCCTGCGGTATACTGCCGCCCGTGCCGCTCTACGCCTTCAACGACAAGCACCCCGCGCTCGGTCCCGACGTGTTCGTCTTCACGAGCGCCGTTCTGATCGGCGACGTCGTGCTCGACGAGGGCGCCAACGTCTGGCCCGGGGCCGTCATGCGCGGCGACGTCGAGCGCATCCACATCGGCGCGCACACGAGCTTTCAGGACAACTCGGTGGCCCACACCGACCCCGGCTACCCGATCGACGTCGGCCCCGACTGCGTGATCGGCCACAACGTGGTGCTGCACGGCGCCACGGTGGGCGCGCGCTGCCTGATCGGGATGGGCGCCATCCTGCTGAACGGCTGCGAGATCGGCGACGAGTCGATCGTCGGCGCCGGAGCCCTTGTCACGCAGGGCAAGAGGTTTCCGCCGCGCAGCATGATCATCGGCTCGCCGGCCAAGGCCGTCCGCGAGGTCACCGACGACGACCTGCGCCCGCGCCTCGAGCTGCGCGACCGCTACGCCCGCCGTTCGCAGGCCTACCTGCAGGCCGGCCTCGGTGTGGCCGTCGACGCCGAACGGTAGCTGCCGCTCCGGCCTGGCCGACGCCGGCGCGCCGCGCGCCGGCCGCCCTAGGGGATGAGGGCGTCATGAGGGAGATCACCGAGACGTTCTTCGCGCCCGACGCCGCCGCCTGGCGCGCCTGGCTTGCCGAGCACTACGCCGACCGCGTCGAGATCTGGCTCGTACTGCTCAAGCGCCATGTCGGCGAGCCCAGCGTGAGCCAGGCCGAGGCGGTCGACGAGGCCGTCTGCTTCGGCTGGATCGACGGCCATCTGCGCCGCATCGACGAGCGCAGCCACGCCCTGCGTTTCACGCCGCGCAAGCCCGGCAGCCAGTGGTCGCAGAGCAACAAGGACCGGGTCGCGCGCCTCACCGCCGCCGGTCGCATGGCCGCACCGGGCCTGGCCGCCGTCGAGGCCGCCAAGGCCTCGGGTGCCTGGGACGCGCTGACGAGCCTCGCGGCCGACACGACGCCGCCCGACCTCGAGCGGGCGCTCGCCGCCGTGCCCGACGCGGCCGCGCGTTGGCAAGTTTGGCCGCCGTCGCACCGCCGCGCCTACACGCTCCACGTGCTGCAGGCCAAGCGTCCCGACACGCGGGCGCGGCGCATCGACTTCGTCGTGCGCCGCGCCGCCGCCGGCATGCGCCCCGGCGACGAGCTGCGCCGGGACGAGTAGGTCTGCCGGCTCGTCGGGGCCGGCCGGCGAGCCGCGAGCCCGAGGCCTTACGCCTCGTCGCGGCCGGTCGGGCAGCCGGACCTTTCGCCGCGCAGCTCGCGCACGCGGGCCACGAGGCGCGGCAGCACCTCGCCGGCGGGACCTTGCAGAAAGCAGTCGGCCGCGCGTGCGATGGCGTCGGGCTCGGGATTGACGTCGATCAGCGCGGCGCCGCACTGGTGGGCGGTGGCCGGCACGAGGGCGGCCGGGTAGACGACGCCCGAAGTGCCCACGGCGAGCAGGGCGTCGCAGCGTGCCGCCAGGTCGAGGGCGCGTTCGAGCGCCGCTTCGGGCAACGCCTCGCCGAACCAGACGACGTCGGGGCGGATCAGATCACCGCAGCGCGGGCAGCGAGGCGGAGCCTCGTCGCTGCCCGCGAGCTCGGCAAGCGAGAAGCCGCCGTGGCGCCCGCCCACGCACTTGAAGCGCAGGGCGCTGCCGTGCAGCTCGATCACGTCGCGCGAGCCGGCGCGCTGGTGCAGGCCGTCGATGTTCTGGGTGACCACCGTCGTCGGCACGAGCCGCTCGAGCTCGGCCAGGGCGCGGTGGCCCGGATTGGGCTGCGCGGCCTCGATCTGGCCGAAGCGGTCCATGTACCAGCGCCAGACGAAGGCCGGGTCGCGCTCGTAGGCCTCGGCGGTGGCGAGCTGCATCGGGTCGTACTGCGCCCACAGCCCGGTGCCGGGTTCGCGGAACGTGGCGATGCCCGACTCCTTCGACACGCCGGCGCCGCTGTACACGACGACGCGCCGCGCGTCCGCCAGCCGGCTCGCCGCCTGCCCGAGGACCGCCTGCGGGTCGTCGCCGCTCGCCATGCCGTCGTCCTTTCGTAGCGTTCGTCGTTGCCGCCGGCGGCGCGTGCCGCCGCGCGTCGCCGCTGCCCTGCTGGCCGCCGTCGCTTTGCCGCCGTCCACGGTCGCGCGCGCGCCGCCGGCAGGGTAGCCTTAGCGTACTTCCTCATGGACCTCTTCGAATATCAAGGCAAGGAACTCTTCGCCGCGGCCGGCATTCCGGTCGCGCGCTCGCGCATGATCAGGACCGCCGCCGCCGAGCCCGGGCAGGCCGCCGAGCCCGAACAGGCCGCCGCCGAGCCGGGCCAGACCGCCGAGCCGGGCCGGGCCGCCGCCGAGCTGGGTCTGCCCGTCGTCGTGAAGGCGCAGACGCTCACCGGCGGCCGTGGCAAGGCGGGCGGCGTGCGACGCGCCGACAGCGTCGAGCAGGTGCGCGCCGCCGCCGCCGAGATCATGGCCATGACCATCCGCAGCAAGCCGGTCGTCGGCGTGCTGATCGAGCAGGCGGTCGAGCGCGAGCGCGAGCTCTATCTCGCGCTCGCGGTCGACCGCGCCACGCGCCGTCCCCTTCTGCTGTTCTCCACCCACGGCGGCGTCGACATCGAAGCCGTGGCCCGCGACGATCCGCAGGCCATGCTGCGCGTCTCGGTCGACCCGCTCGCCGGCCTCACCGGCGCGCAGGCCGCCGACGTCGCGGCCTGGGCCGGCCTGCGCGGCGACCTTGCCGCACAGCTCGCGGCGCTGCTCGACGCCGTCTGGACGGTCTTTCGCACCAACGACGCGACGCTCGTCGAGATCAACCCGCTGGGCGTGGTCGACGGCCGGCTCCTGGCGCTCGACGCCAAGGTCACGCTCGACGACAGCGCCGGCTTTCGTCACCCGGAGTGGGCCGCCTACCGGCGAGACGACGACGATCGCGAGCGCGCCGCGCGCGCGGCCGGCATTAACTACATCACGCTCGACGGCGACATCGGCGTGCTGGGCAACGGCGCCGGCATGGTGATGAGCACCCTCGACCTGATCGCCGAGGCCGGCGGCAAGCCCGCCGACTTCCTCGACGTGGGCGGCGGCGCGCGCGAAGAGCGCATCGCCGCCGCGCTCGACCTCATCCTCGCCGACCCCGGCGTGCGCGCCCTGTGCGTCACCATCTTCGGTGGCATCACGCGCTGCGACGAGGTCGCCCGCGCCCTGGTGAACGTGCTCACCGCAAAGGGCGCGGCCGTCGCCGGCCTGCCGGTCGTCGTGCGGCTCGACGGCAACGGCGCCGCCGAAGGCCGCCGCATCGTCGACGAGGCGGCGCTGCCCGGTGTGCAGGCCGCGGCGAGCGTCTGGCAGGCCGTGCAGCAGGCGGTGGCGGCCGCCGCAGCGCGCGGCCAGCAGGGGGCCTGAGATGGCGATCCTGGTCGACGCCGCCAGCCGCGTCGTGGTGCAGGGCATCACCGGCCGCGAGGGCTCGTTCCACACCGAGCGCATGCTGGCCGCCGGCACCAGCGTGGTGGCCGGCACCTCGCCCAAGAAGGCCGGCCAGACGGTCGCCGGCGTGCCGGTGTTCGCCGACGTCGCCGCCGCGGTCGCCGCGACCGGCGCCGACGTCGCCGTGCAATTCGTGCCGGCCGGCGCCGCGCGTGCCGCGCTGCTCGAGGCGGCCGACGCCGGCGTGGGCCTGGCCGTCTGCGTCACCGAGGGCATCCCCGTGCACGACATGATGGTGGTCGTCGCCGAGCTCGAGCGGCGCGGCGTGCGCCTGGTCGGGCCCAACGGCCCCGGCCTCGTGTCGGTCGGCGGCGCCAACGTCGGCATCGTGCCGGCCGACGTGCTCGCGGCCGGGCCGGTGGGCGTCGTGTCGCGCAGCGGCACCCTCACCTATCAGATCGTCAACGAGCTCACCCTCGCCGGCCTGGGTCAGACCACCGTGGTCGGCATGGGCGGCGACCCCGTCCACGGCGTCGGCTTCTTGGACTGTCTCGAGCTCTTTGAGGCCGACCCGGCGACCCGCGCCGTGGTCATGATCGGAGAGATCGGCGGCGACGACGAAGAGCGCGCCGCGGCCTACGTCGCCGAGCGCATGGACACGCCGGTGATCGCCTACCTCGCCGGCTTCAGCGCGCCGCCCGGCAAGACCATGGGCCACGCCGGCGCCATCGTGAGCGGCGGGCGCGGCACCGCCGCCGCCAAGGCCGCGGCGCTGGCCGCCGCCGGCGTGCCGGTCGCGCGTCGCCCCGACGAGGTCCCGGGCCTCGTCGCGCAGGCGCTCACGACCGCCCGCTGAGCCCCGCCCCGGGCGCGTTGTCACCCTCGGGAACGCTGGCGTTCCCGCCCCCAAAAGGGTACAACCTGTGCGCGCCGTCGCCTGGCGGCGGCGCGGGAGAAGGGGGCATATGCTCGAGCACAGCCACGAGCCTGGCTCAGGCTCGCGCAGCTTGCGTGAGATGGGCGCCGTGGTCGGTCCCGGCCAGCAGTTGTCGGGCGGGCGCGTCCGGCGCGACCCCCTCGCGCGGGCCCTTCGTAGCCTTCGCGGGCTACGGTTATCCTCGCTGCTGCGCCCGGTCGGCCCGCTGCCGCTGCTCGTCGTCGTCGCCCTCTGCCTGCCGGCCGCGATCAGCGTCGTCACCAGCGTGACCCTCGGCATCGACCGCTCCGAGGCGGCCGCCAACCCCAAGGTCGCCCAGGGCGCGCTCGAGAACTCGACCAACTGGGCCGGCTACGTGGCCTCGCACGGCCGCTTCACCAGCGTGACGGCGAGCTGGCTCGTGCCCGCCGTGCAGGGCGGTGCCCATCCGACCGAGGTGGTCGCCATGTGGGTCGGCATCGACGGCCGCGGCACGCGCAACCTCGAGCAGATCGGCACCCTGTCGGCCATGCTGGGCGGCAGCCCCTCGTACGAGGTGTGGTACGAGGTCGTGCCGCAGCCGCCGGTCTACGTGCGCCTGCCCGTCAAGCCGGGCGACTCGGTCACCGCGAGCGTCACCACGAGCGGCGACGGCAAGTTCACGCTCTTCATCCGCGACGACACCACCGACACCGCCTACTCGACCCTGCAGCCCAGCCCGGGCGCCGAGCTCGTCACGGCCGAGGTCGTGGCCGAGGCGCCGGCCGGCGTGGCCGGGCCGGTGCCGCTGCCGAACTTCGGCACGCTGCACTTCAGCGGCGCCCGGGTCAACGGCCAGCCGATCGGCACCTACCACTGGGACCGGCTGAGCATGAGCTCGAACGGCACCGCCCAGGCCACGACCTCGCCGCTCGCCCACGACGCGGGCAGCTTCACGGTCACCTGGAAGCACGAGTGAGCGGGCGCCGGCGGCCTTGCCGCCGGCGCCCGCGAGCGCGCTCCGGCTGGGCTCCCGAGGGGCGCCGCCCCACCGTCATCGCTCGCTGCATCGACGTGACCGCGGCGCCGCCCTATGATGGACGGCACGAGTCTTCCACCGACCGGCTGCGCCGGTCACCGCCAAGCCGCTGCGGCGGTCAGACCGATGCGACCGGTGCCTCAGGGGAGAGTCGAGGCCAGCGCACGCCAGGCGACTCATGGAGGGCGAACCGATGACGCCGAACCCCGACGAACGCACCACCCAGACGACGGTCGACGAGCTCAAGGCCAAGGCCTACCAGCCCATGGAAGACGCGATCAGGCTGCACCCGTTCTACCGCGGCAAGATCGAGACCACCCTCAAGTGCTGCGTGCGCGACTTCAACGACTTCGCCATCTGGTACACGCCGGGCGTCTCCAAGCCCTGCCTCGAGATCAAGGACGACCCCGAGAAGGTCTACGAGTACACCAACAAGTGGAACACGGTGGCGGTCATCTCCGACGGCACGCGCGTGCTCGGCATGGGCGACATCGGGCCCAAGGCCGGCCTGCCGGTCATGGAGGGCAAGAGTCTGCTCTACCGGTACCTGGGCGGGGTCGACGGCTTTCCGCTCATGGTCGACACCAAGGACCCCGACAAGCTGATCGAGTTCGTCAAGCTGGCCCAGCCCGGCCTGGGCGGCGTCAACCTCGAGGACATCGCCCAGCCCAAGTGCTTCCGTATCCTCGACACGCTGCGCGCCGAGTGCGAGATCCCGATCTGGCACGACGACCAGCAGGGCACCGCCTGCGTCACCCTGGCCGGCCTGATCAACGCCCTCAAGGTCGTGGGCCGCAAGATGGAGGACATGAAGATCGCCTTCATCGGCTGCGGGGCCGCCAACGTCGCCATCAGCCGCCTGATCTTCGCCTACGGGGCCGACCGCGAGAAGTGCCTGCTGGTCGACTCCAAGGGCATCCTCCACAAGGGCCGGACCGACATCGAGGCGGTCAAAGACGAGTGGGCCGCCAAGTGGGACTACTGCCAGACGACCAACGCCGAGCAGCGCACCGGCGGCATCGCCGACGCCCTGAAGGGCGCCGACGTCTGCATCGCGCTCTCCAAGCAGGGCCCCGACACGATCGAGACCGACTGGATCCGGGCGATGGCGCCCGACCCGGTCGTCTTTCTGTGCTCCAACCCGATCCCCGAGATGTGGCCCTGGGACGCCAAAGAGGCCGGCGCCGCGGTGGTGGCCACCGGCCGCAGCGACTTTCCCAACCAGGTCAACAACTCGGTCGGCTTTCCGGGCATCTTCCGCGGCACGCTCGACGTGCGCGCCAAGACGATCACCGACGAGATGTGCATCGCCGCGGCCGTCGAGCTTGCCAAGGTGGCCGAGGACAAGGGCCTGTCGGCCGACTTCATCATGCCCACCATGGACGACTGGGAGGTCTTCCCGCGCGAGGCCGCGGCGGTGGCGATGAAGGCGATCGAGCAGGGCGTCGCGCTGCGCACCGACATGACCTACGACCAGGAGGTCGCCGAAGCCACGGCGATCATCGCCCGGGCCCGCGGCCTGGTGACTGACGCCGAGGCGCTCGGCTACATCCGCATGCCCGCCGGCAGCACGGCGCCGCTGCCCACGGCCGAGGCCTTCAAGGGCCTCGGCCGCAACCTCGCCGGCCAGGTCACCGGTCAGGCCGGCCCGGTGGCGACCGAGGCCGCCGGCGTGGCCGCCGACGCCGCCCAGAAGGCGGCCGCGGCGGTGCAGGACTACGCCCGCAAGGCCGCCGAGGCGGCGCGCCGCGCGGTCGAGGAGCGCCGCAAGAAGTAGGGCACCGAAGCGCCGCGACAGGTAGACATCGGAGCGCCGCAAGACGCAAGGGCGCGGGAGTCGAGGTGCGGGGTAACCGGCAGCACGAGTCGCGGAGGCAGGCAGGGTGAGCCTGAAGGGACGACTGGAGCACTCGCGCTGGAGCCCGCTGCTGCCCTGGGCGGTGTTCCCGCTGGCGCTCGCCATCATCACCGTCGTCGACCGGCTGCGGCAGCGGCGGCGATCGCGCGGCAAGGGCGCATGAGCACACCGTGACGGCGGCGAAGGGGGGTCAAGTGAACGAGGTGAGAGAGCTCGACGTCGGGCAGATCGCGGCAGCCGTGCGCGAGCTCGCCATGACGGCCAACTACGACCTGCCGGCCGACGTCTACGCCGCGCTGCAGGCCGGCACGACGAGCGAGCAGTCGCCGGCCGGCAGGGCGGTCTTCGCGCAGCTCGTCGCAAACGCCGACATCGCCCGCGACGACCGCGTGCCGATCTGTCAGGACACGGGCTTCGCCGTGATCTTCGTCTCACTGGGCCAGGACGTGCACCTGGTGGGCGGCGACCTGACCCAGGCCGTCAACGCCGGGGTGCGGGCCGGCTACGCCGACGGCTACCTGCGCAAGTCGATCGCCGTCGAGCCGGCCGGCGCCCGCACGAACACGACCGACAACACGCCCTGCGTGCTGCACACCACGGTGGTGCCCGGCGACAGGGTCGAGATCGTGCTGATGGCCAAGGGCGGCGGCGCCGAGAACATGTCGTCGCTCGCCATGCTCAAGCCGGCCCAGGGCTGGCCCGGCGTGGTGCAGGCCGTGGTCGACACGGTCTCGCGGGCCGGCTCCAACCCCTGTCCGCCGATCGTGCTGGGCGTCGGCCTGGGCGGCACCATCGACATGGTGACGCTGCTCGCCAAGCGCGCTCTGCTGCGCGACATCGGCTCGGTGCACCCCGACCCGCGGGTCGCGGCCATGGAGGCCGAGCTCCTCGCGGTGGTCAACGCTCTGGGCATCGGGCCGCAGGGCCTGGGCGGCACGCAGACCTGCCTTGCGGTGTTCGTCGAGGAGATGCCCTGCCACATCGCGAGCCTGCCGGTCGCGGTCAACGTGCAGTGTCACGCCCAGCGCCACAAGCGCGTCGTGCTGTAGGAGGGCAGGAGATGACGATCGAGATCGCAACGCCCCTCACCGACGACGTCGTGCGCGGCCTGCACGCCGGCGACGAGGTCGAGTTGAGCGGCGTCGTCTATCAGGCCCGCGACGCCGCCCACAAGCGCCTCGTCGCCCTGCTCGAGGCCGGCGAGCCGCTGCCCTTCGACCTGCAGGGCGCGGTCGTCTACTACATGGGGCCGTCGCCGGCCAAGCCCGGCCACGTGATCGGCTCGGCCGGGCCCACCACGAGCGGCCGGATGGACGCCTACGCGCCACTGCTCATGAAGCACGGCCTCAAAGGCATGATCGGCAAGGGGCTGCGGACCGCCGAGGTCAAGCAGGCCATGCGCGCGGCACCGGCCGTGTACTTCGCCGCCACCGGCGGCGCCGGCGCGCTGCTCGCCCGGCGCATCGTGGGCAACGAGGTGATCGCCTACCCCGAGCTCGGCGCCGAGGCGATCGCCCGGCTGCGCGTCGAGCGCTTTCCGGTGATCGTCGTCAACGACTGCTACGGAGCCGACCTCTACGACGAGGGCCGCCGGGCCTACGCGCGGGCGTAGCGGCGGGGGCGGGGCGCGGCCGGCGCAGCCGGCCGCGCCGACGCCGGGGAGCGCAAGGGACGGGCGCGGCCGGCGCAGCCGGCCGCGCCCGTCCCGTTCAGGCGGCCAGGTCGACCTGCTCGTCCGCGCTTGCGTCCTCGTCGTGCTCGTGATGCTGCTCGAGGTGGTGGCGGATCATCGCCCGGCTCATGAAGCTCGCGCCGCAGTAGGCGCAGCGGTAGGTCACCGGGTTCCAGAGCTTGCGTACCCGCAGGGGCTCGCCGTCGTCTCCCTCGCCGCCTTCGTGCTGCACGAGGTCTTCGTAGTCGCCGAGCCAGCTGCCAAGGCGCCCCTGTCCGCGTCCTCGTCTGTCTTCGTCCATGTCCACTCGCCTCGTCGTCTTGTGTCCGTGGCCGGTGGTCCACTCGTGCTCCCCGCGCGCTGGGCGCGACGAACCGTTGTAGCGCGGTGTGGGCGACGCGAGGCGCGTCTTGGGTCCGGTACGGGACGGCGCGAGGCGCGTCGCGGGTCGAGCGCTCTGGAGAGTCGTCGGACCCACGCTGCCAGGCGCGGGTCACGGCCGCCCGGGCCCGGCTTTCACCCCCTCTCGTTCCTTGCTATCGTTGGGGCCCCCGGCGCCGCCGGGGTCGCGGACCGCACGCTCGGCCGTCGGGGCCGCCCGCGGCCTTGGGCGGCTTTCCGCCCGACGCTGGCGCCGGTGGGGCGCGGGTACAACCGAGCTGTGAGGACCGCATCGTGACCACCTGGATCTGGGCCATCGGCCGCCTGTGCGGCCTGTCGGTGTCTGCCGGTCTGCGGGCGTCGATGACCCTGCTCGTCCTGGGCATCCTGTCGCGCGAGGGCTGGGGTTTTCACGCCGCGCCGGGGTTCGGCTGGCTCGAGTCGTCGGTCGCGATCGCCGTGCTCGTCGTGCTTGCCATCCTCGAGATCGCCTTCGACAAGGTGCCTTCGCTCGACCGCCTGTCCACCCGCCTCTCGGCGCCCTGGCGCATCGTTGCCGGAGCGATCGCCGGCGGCGCCGTCATGCCGCAGGGGGCGCTCGGCCTGACGGTCGGCCTGGCCGGCGGCGTGCTGCTCGCCCTGCTCGGCCTGAACGCCAAGCGCCTGTGGCGGCCGCGCTCCACGACCGGCACCATGACCCTGCCGCTGCTCAGCACAGTCGAGGACCTGGTCGCCTTCGCCGCCGCCGTACTGTCGGCCACCCTGCCGCCGATCGGCTACGCCGTGGGCTGCTGGACGATCTGGTTCGACGTGCGCCTGCGTCGGCGGCGCGTCGCCAAGTACAAGGGCCTGCGGGTCCTCTCCCGCTAGCATGGCCGCACGCGGTCAGCAGTCGACGACCGAGCACGCCCAGACCGAACGGCGTCATGCCATGGTCAAGGAGCAGATCGAGTCGCGCGGCGTGCACGACGTCGACGTGCTCGCCGCCCTGCGCGCGGTGCCGCGCCATCTGTTCGTGCCGCTCGCCCTGGTCGAGCACGCCTACGACGACGGCGCCCTGGCGATCGGCTCCGGGCAGACCATCTCGCAGCCCTACATCGTGGCGCTCATGACGGCGCTGGCCCAGGTCAACGTGCGCAGCAGAGTGCTCGAGGTGGGTACCGGCTCGGGCTACCAGACGGCGGTGCTGGCCGAGCTCGCCGACCAGGTCTTCTCGATCGAGCGGCGGCGCGAGCTGCAGGAGAGCGCCGACCTCGTGCTGGCCCGCCTCGGCTACCACAACGTGACCACGGTGCTGGGCGACGGCAGCCTCGGCCTGCCCGAGCAGGCGCCGTTCGACCGCATCGTGGTGACGGCGGCGGCGCCGCAGGCGCCGCCGCCCCTCCTCGAACAGCTCGCCGAGGGTGGCCGCCTCGTCGTGCCGGTCGGGCCGGCCGGCGGCGACCAGATGCTGACGGTCGTGTCGCGCACGGCCGAGGGCCTGCGCGAGGTCGAGAGCATCCCCTGCCGCTTCGTGCCGCTCGTCGGCGCAAGCGGCTTCGACGAGATCGAGTCGTCGTGAAGGCCCGCCGATGACGGACGGGGCGCGATGAAAGCGGTACGCTTTCGGGTGACGGGTATCGTGCAGGGCGTGGCTTTTCGCGCCGGCACGCGGCACGTCGGCGCGAGCCTCGGTCTGCAAGGCTGGGTGCGCAACCGCGGCGACGGCTCGGTCGAAGGCCACGCGCAGGGCGACGGCGCCACGGTCGACGCGCTCGTCGACTGGTGCCGCGCCGGGCCGCCCGGCGCGCGCGTCGACGGGCTCACGTGCGAGCCCGTGCCTGTCGATACGACCCTCACCGGTTTCTCGATCCGGCCCTAGCAGGCGCCGAAGCGACGACCGGCCCGCCGGCCCTGCCCGGCGACCAGCGATACGCCCGCCGGCTGCGGCCGGCGATCAAGCGACACGACAGCCGGCTGCGGCCGGCACCAAGCAACATGCCCGCCGGCCCTGCCCGGCGTCACGACGAAACGAAGAGCAGACACATGACCCAGGACATCCTCACCCAGACCACGAGCGGCGGCGACGGCCGGTCCGCGCCGGCCCGCCGCATCACCCTCGACGACGTGCGCAGCGACCCCGAGGTGGCCGTGTTCGTGCGCAAGGCCGACCACAACCTCGAGGTGCTCGGCTACACCGAGCACTCCGAGCGGCACGCGCTCGTCGTAGCGGGCACCGCGCGCAAGATCCTGCTCGACCTGGGGCGGTCGCCGCGCCACGCCGAGCTCGCCGCCATCGCCGGCTATCTGCACGACGTGGGCAACGCCATCACCAGGCTCGACCACGGCATCGCCGCGGCGCTGATCTCGCGCGACCTGCTGAGCCGCCTCGGCATGCCGGTCGACGAGTACGCCGAGGTCATGGCGGCGATCGGCAACCACGAGGAGCAGTACGGCGAGGCGATCTCCGACATCGCGGCCGCGCTCATCCTGGGCGACAAGTCCGACGTGAACCGCGAGCGCGTGCGCAACCCCGACCCGCACACCTTCGACATCCACGACCGCGTCAACCTGGCCACGCAGAACGCGACCGTCACGGTCGACGCCGCGGCGGGCAGCATCACGCTCTCGCTCGACATCGACACCAGCGTCTCGCAGGTCATGGAGTACTTCGAGATCTTCCTGTCGCGCATGCTCATGTGCCGTCGCGCCGCCGCGTTCCTGCACTGCGAGTTCGCCCTCGTCATCAACGGCACCCGGCTGCTGTGAGCGAGCGCGCGACCAAGCCAACGGCACCCGAGCGAATCGGTCAACGGCACGTGACTGCTGTAGGTAGAATGGCGTCTGAGAGACGCGAACGGTCAACCGAATCGAGGTGGTCCCTGTGAAGCTAGCGGGATTCGTGGTTGGTGCGGCGATCGGCGCCGGCGTCGCCGTGATGCTGGCGCCCAAGACAGGCAAGGAGATGCGCAACCAGCTCTTCACGGCCACCGACTGGGGCCAGCAGCGCGAGCGCCTGGCCGACGCGGTCAACGCCGGCCGAGAGCAGGCGATGGGCCGCTCCGACGACCTCAAGCGCAAGATCGAAGAGACCAGGGCTCGTCTGCGCAAGCAGATGGAGGAGGAGCCGCAGCAGCCTTGAGGCCCGCGCGGCGCGTGGAGAGGGCGGCGGCCGCGCTTGGCGCGGCCGCCGCCCTCTCCCTGTGCTACCTGCTCTTCGAGTCGCAATGGTTGCGCACCGTCGAGTGCGCGCTCCCCGTGCCCGACCTGCCGCCCGACCTGGACGGCTTTACCATCGTGCAGCTCTCCGACCTGCACGCCGGCTCGCGCCCCAGCCTCAACCTGCGCGCCATCCGCAAGGCGATCGACGAGACGCGCCGCCTGGCCCCCGACCTCATCGCCGTCACCGGCGACCTGGTGACCGGCGAGTCGCGCCTGCAGGAGCTGTACACCGAGCTGCGCCGGTTGCCGCCCTCGCGCGGCGCCTTTGCCGTGCTCGGCAACCACGACCACGGCGAGATGAAGCTGCGCAAGTCGCCGGCCGCCGACCTGTCGGGCCTGGCGGACTGCGGCGTGCGGCTCCTGCGCGACGAGTGCGTCTCGCTGACCGTGGGCGAGGCCACGCTGCAGGTCTGCGGCGTCGACGACGTGCGCCACGCCTACGGCGACCCCGCCCCCGTGCTCGCCGAGCTCGACCGCCGGCCCGGCACGCTGCGCCTGCTTCTCAGTCACTACGCCGAGGTCGTCGACTGCCTGTCGCCGGGCGACGTCGCGCTCGTGCTGTCCGGTGACACGCACGGCGGCCAGCTCTGCCTGCCGGCACCCTGGGCGCGCACCGGCCGCATCATGCTGAGCGACCCCTGGGCGCGTCATCGCGAGGGTCTCTACGACGAGGACGTCGCGCCTGTCTACGTGAGCAGCGGCATCGGCACGAGCTTCCTGCCCTTCCGCTTTCTCTGCCGCCCCGAGATCGTCGTCTTTCGCCTGCACCGCGCCTGACGCGCCGCGCTCGCCTGACGCGCCGCGCTCGCCTGACGCGCCGCGCTCGCCTGACGCGCCGCGCTCGCCTCGCCTCGCCCGCGGCCTCATCCGATTCGGCTGGCTTCGTGCGAGGCGCCGGTGGGCCACTGTGTGTGGTGCCATCATGCCAGCACTTTCCGCCATCATGCCGGCATTCAAGGGGGTGGTGAGTGCCATCATGCTGGCACTTTCTGCTGGCATGATGGCACCACACATACCCGGGCTCCGGCGTCCGAGCGCACTCCTGTGCTCAGGCAGTCGAGCGGTCGCCGGCCGCATGCCGGTGGCCGGTTGACGAAACGGGCGCCCCAGTTGACGAACGCAGGTCGCGGTTGCGTTGCGAAGGGGGTTGACGACGCGGCGGGCGCGCAGCGAAACGTGGGCGAGGGGCTACGACGTCGCTGCGAGGCGCCTAGGACGTGCTGCGAGGCGCCTGCGACGGTGCTGTGAGGGGCCTACGACGGCAGCGTTGCATCAGCGCCGCGGCAGGCGCCGGCGTCAGCGGCGCGAGCCGAGCAGGCGCAGGGTGAGCGGCGGCACGTCCTGGATGGCGGCGGTCGGGCAGATCTCGGTGCAGGCGTAGCAGCGCACGCAGGCGTTGTCGTCGTAGACCGGCGTGGGCGACAGGCGGATCGCGCCGGCGCCACAGATCTGGGCGCAGTCGCCGCAGCGCGTGCAGGCGGCCGGGTCGACCAGGCGGGGTCGCGACGTGAGCGAGTGGCGCAGCAGGCGGTGGACGGCCGGTGGCAGGCGGTCCTGGGCGTCGCGGGGGGCGTGCTCGAAGCCCGGGTCGGGGACCAGCGGGTCGCCCTCGAGGCGGTAGGGGTCGTCGAGGTCGATCAGGCCGCGGCTCTCGGCCGCGGCCAGCGTATAGATGGAGGGGCGCGGGTGCACGGTGAGGTCGGCGAGGGCGGCGTCCAAGGCGGAGCCGTCGATCGCGGCGAAGAGCGAGCCCATCGCGCGCGGCGTGCCGCTGCCCGGTCCCTTGCCCTGCATGGCGACGATCGCGTCGATCACGTTGAGGCGCGGTGCGACGGCACAGTGCAGGTCGAGCAGCATGTCGGCGAAGTCGGCGCGCTCCTTGGCGCGCACGTGGAGCTGGCCCTTGCGCAGGCCGGTCACGCAGCCGAACGTGAGCTTGACGGCGCCGGTCAGGCGCATGAGGCCGTGGGTCTTGAGCGGGCCGACCTGGACGATGCCGTCGGCAGTCGTCCAGCAGCGGCCGACCGGGAAGCTGTGGAAGAGACGGCCCTCGGGCGTGGCCAGCTCGACGACGTCGGTGTCGGGCACGACCAGCTCGACGTCCTCGTCGCGGCAGACCGCCGCCATACCGCTCACCTCGTAGGCGCGCCGCACCAGGCGCTCGCGGCCCGGACCGCCGGGGCTGTCGCCCACGAACGGCACCGCCCCGGCCGCCTTGAGGGCGCGCAGCACCGCGCGCAGGGTCTCGGGGTGCGTGGTGACGACCTTCTCGGGCGGCGCGGCGCGCAGCAGGTTGACCTTGACGCCGATGCGCTCACCGGGCGAGACGAGCGCGGCGAAGCCCCCGAAGGGGGCCACGACGCGCTCGAGCGCCGCCGGCAGGCCGTCGTCGTAGCGCGCCTTGACGTGGCCGACGACGGCCGGAGCGTCGCTCATGCCGGTGCGGCGGTCGCGGGGTAGGTCATGAACGCTCGGGCTCGGGCTGGACCTGCAGATGCTGGGCATAGCGCTGGAAGGTCTCGAGGGCGCGTTGCACGGCGACCTCCGAGGGCACCTCGCCCTCGCTGCGCAGGCACTCGCGCACCTTCGTCGTGATCAGCACGACGCCGGCGCGATCGAGTGCCGCGCGGGTCGCCGAGAGCTGGGTGAGGACGTCATCGCAGGCCGCGCCCTCGCTGACCATGCGCTGGAGGCCGCGCACCTGGCCCTCGATGCGCCGCAGCCGGTTGACCATCTTGTCGACGTCGCCGGGCGGGGGGTACGGCGTGCCGCTCTGTCCTTTGGCGATCATGGTGCGAGTATACCCGAGGGGGTACTGGTGTGCGAAATGTACTCGTGGCGAGGCAGTGCCATTCTCGTCGGAGAGCGGCTTGGCCGCCGGCCACCCGCCGGCCACACCGCCGCCGGCTCCGATGCCGCCGGAGCCGTTGCCGCGCCGAGGGGGCGGTGACCGGTTAGGGGGCGAAGGGCGATGGTATTGTTCGTAGGATGCACGTTCTCGTTGCCACCCTCGCCGCCCACCTGTCGCTGGTCGCCAGCGTCTTCTCGTTCTTCAGCAACATCCTGAACAACGTCGAGACGGCCTTTCGGCACTACGGCTACCTGATCGTCTTCTTGCCGATCCTCGGCGAGAGCGCCGGCATTCCGTTGCCCGGCGAGACCGTGCTGCTGGCCGGCGGCCTCGCCGCCTCGAAGGGCATTCTCTTTCTGCCGTTCGTCATTCTGACCGGCGCCGCCGCGGCCATTCTCGGCGACAACCTGGGCTACCTGGTCGGACGGCGCGGCGGCCGCCCGCTGCTGTTCCGCTACGGCCGCCTGCTGCGCGTGAAAGACCGTCAGATCGCCGTGCTCGACAGCTTCTTCGAGCGCCACGGCCCCAAGACCGTGTTCTTCGGACGCTGGGTGATCTTTCTGCGGGTCTGGGCGGCGCTGTTCGCCGGCGCCTCGCGCATGGAGTGGCGTCAGTTCTTCGTCTACAACGCGCTCGGCGGCCTTGCCTGGGCGACCACCATGGGCACGCTTGCCTACGCCTTCGCCGCGAGCGTGGTGCGCATCAGCAAGGTCTTCGGCGTGCTCGCCTGGGTCTTTGCGATCTGCGTGGCGATCGCCGTCGCGATCTTCATTGACCGCATGCAGCGGCGCGCCGAGAACCGCCAGCAGGTCGAGGCCGCCGAGGAGCGCATCCGCACCGAGCGGGCCGAGTACGAGGAGCGCCGCGCCGCGCGGCGCGCAGCCCAGCAGCGGGAGTAGTCAGCCCGACGAGACCTGACGGCGGGCCCGCCGTCAGGCCCTCTCGACCGTTCGCAGCCCGACGGGGATCTCAGCAGCCTGGCTCGGGAGCGCCTGCCTGGCGGGCGGCTTGTTCGCGCTCCCAGCGCGCGGTGAGCTCGTCGAGGACGCTGTCGGGCACCGGGCGGTCGCCGTCGGCCCTGCCGAGCACCACGCCGGGCTTGGTCTGCCCGTGAAAGTCGGACCCGCCGGTGGGCACCAGGTCGTAGGTCGCGGCCAGCGCCAGGCAGCGGCGCACCATCGCCTCGTCGTGCGACGGGTAGTAGCACTCGAGGCCGCTCACGCCGCAGCGCGCGGCGGCGGCCACCAGGCGATCGAGGCCGGCCTCGTCGGTGCGCACGATGCCGGGGTGGGCGACCACCGGCAGACCACCGGCCCGTCGTACGAGCCGCGCGGCGGCCGAAAGTGACAGGCGGCGGCGGTCGACCCAGGCCGGCGCGCCGCGCCGCAGGAAGCGCTCGAAGGCCTCGGTGATCGAGCCCACGTAGCCGCGCCGCCGCATGGCCTCGCCGATGTGCGGGCGGCCCACGGCGGCGCCGCTGCCGGCGATCGCGGCGAGCTCGTCGGGCTCGACCGGGTAGCCCAGCTCGCGCAGGCGCTCGAGGATCTGCGCGTTGCGCACGTCGCGGTAGCCGCGCAGCTCGGCCAGCGTCGCGCCCACCCGGTCGCCCGGCGGTCCGCCCAAGAAGTAGCCGAGCAGGTCGACCGTCAGGCGGTCGTGCTCGAGGTTGATCTCGACGCCGGGCACGACCTGTACGCCGAGCTCGGCGCCGGCCGCCGCGCCCTCGGCCAGGCCGTCGACCGAGTCGTGGTCGGTGATCGCCACGGCGTTCAGGCCGATGCGGGCGGCGAGCTCGACGAGCTCGCGCGGCGTGAAGGTGCCGTCCGAGTAGGTCGTATGGGCGTGCAGGTCGATCATCGCTTCGGACGATAGCATGCCCGGGCGGGCTCGGGCGGGCGCCCGTTCCGGGCGCCCGCCCGAGCCGCTCGCCCACGCGGGCGCCGCCGCGCCCGCGATCCGCCCGTCTGTCTATGGCGCCGCCGCGCCCATGACCGCCCGCACCCCGTTTCCTCGCGGGCCCGCTTCGGGCAAGATTGCGCTGACGCCGCGGCCGGGGACGCGGCCGAGCCGCGCCCCCGGCCGCGGCGCACCCCGACCACCCCGCCGTGGAGGCTCGAGATGAGGATCGGCATGATCGCCCCGCCCTGGTTTCCCCTGCCACCCAAGGGCTACGGCGGCATCGAGCTCGTCGTGCACCTGCTCACCGAGGGCCTCGTCGCGCGCGGCCACGACGTGACCCTCTTTGCGAGTGGCGATTCGGAAACCCTGGCGCGCCTGTCGTTCGTCTACGGCCGGGCGCCGAGCGAGAAGATCGCGACGCATGCCCACATCGAGGTCATACACGGCCTCGAGGCCTACTCGCAGGCCCGCGATTTCGACGTGATCCACGATCACGACGGCCTCGCCTCGCGGGCGATGGGCGTGCTCGTGCACCGTCTGGTCGGCACGCCCGTCGTCGCCACGCTGCACGGTCCAGCCGACCCGCTCACCCAGGAGATCCTGTCGAGCATGCGCCACGGGCTGCGCTTCATCGCGATCTCCGAGTACCAGCGCGGCGGCCTGCCCGAGCTGCCCTTCGTCGCCACCATCCCCAACGCGGTCGACGTGACGACCTATCCCTACTCGCTCGAGAAGGACGACTACCTGCTCTTCATCGGCCGCATGATCGCCGACAAGGGCGCCCACACCGCGATCGAGGTGGCGCGCCGCACCGACTCGCGCCTCATCCTGGCCGGCAAGGTCAACGAAGAGGCCGAGCACGCCTACTTCGCCGAGGCCGTCGAGCCCCACCTGTCGGACCGCATCTACTTTCGCGGCGAGGTCGACCACGAGACCAAGGTCGAGCTCTACCGCCGGGCGCGCTGCACCCTGTTCCCGATCCAGTGGCCCGAGCCGTTCGGCCTGGTCATGATCGAGTCGCTGGCGGCCGGCACGCCGGTGATCGCCTTTCGCAACGGCTCGGTGCCCGAGGTGATCGAGCACGGGCGCACCGGCTTCATCGTCGAGGACGTCGACGGCATGATCGACGCGCTCGGCCGCATTCACGAGATCGACCCGGCCGAGTGCCGTCGCGCGGTCGAGGAGCGTTTCGGCATCGACCGCTTCGTCGCCGCCCACGAGCGTGCCTACCGCACCCTGCTCGACGAGGGCCCGAGCTGGCAGACCGGCAGCCTGTCGGGCCCGCTCACGGCCTGACCGGCCGGCCTCGTGAGCTGATGGTATGGTTGTCGCGATGGGTCTGCCCTACGACGACATCCACCTGATCGCCGACCCGCTCTACGGCTACCAGCGCATCACCGTGCCGCGCGAGGCCGGCGAGGTCGCCGAGGCCACGGTCATCGACGACCCCTGGGTGCAGCGCCTCAAGCGCATCCACCAGTTGCAGAGCTCGTGGTGGGTGTTCCCCACCGCCGAGCACAGCCGCTTCGCCCACAGCCTGGGCGCCATGCACCTGGCCGGCGAGTTCGGCCAGCACCTCTACGAGACGCTCGTCACGGTGGCCCCCGACACGCCCTCGCCGGCGCTCGTCGAGGAGACTCTGCGCATGGCCGGCCTGCTGCACGACGTCGGCCACGGCCCCTTCAGCCACTTCTTCGACGACCAGTACCTGCACCCGCGCTTCGGGCTCGACCACGAGCTGCTGTCGCAGCACGTCATCATCAACGAGCTCGGCGAGCTGCTCGGCGGCCTGACGCGCTCGCCGCACGGGAGCTTCGCTCCCGGCGAGCGCGTCGACCCGCGCCACGTGGCCTGGCTGATCCGCGCCCGCAGCGACGACCTGGGCGAGGTGCCGCGCTGGGTCGAGCTGCTGCACGCCGTGCTGTCGGGCGCGGTCACCGCCGACAACATGGACTACGTGCGCCGCGACGCCTTCATGTGCGGCGTCTCGCTGGCCGCCGTCGACGCGCCGCGCCTGGTCTACTACAGCTTCATCTCGACCGACGGCCTTACCTTCCACAAGCGCGCGCTGAACGCGCTCCGCGCGTTCCTGAACGCGCGCTTCTACATGTACGAGAACGTCTACTTTCACCGCATCGGCCACGCCATCGACCTGCACATGCGCGAGATCTTCGCCGACACCATGAAGACGGTGCTGCCCCGCAGCCCGCTCGACGACCTGGCGGCCTACCGTCACCTCACTGAGTGGTCGCTGTTCACCGACGTCGAGCGCTGGCTCGACGACCCCGGCTCGTCGAGCCAGCGCCGGCGCCTGGGCGCCGAGTGGCAGCGCATCATCCACCGCGACGTCAAGTACCGCATGGTCTACGAGCAGGCGATCGAGCGCGTCTCGCTGCCGCCCGGCGCCGGCGAGTGGACCCGCGAGCAGTTCCATGCGCGCATCGTCGAACGCCTGCCGGCCGGTCTGCGCGGCATCGACTTCGTCTGCGACGTGGCCTCGCAAGACCCGCGGCCGCTCAACCCGATGGTCGGCCCCAAGCGCATCCCGATCTTCGACCCGGCGACCGGCCACGTCGAAGAGGAGCTGCTCACCGGCATCCTCGCGTTCGTGCCGGCCAAGGCGCACCTCTACCGCGTCTTCGCCACCACGCACGACCACGACCGCGAGCTGTCCGAGGCGGCCCGGCGGGCGCTCACCGACGGCGCCGCCGAGTCCAGCCTCACCAACCTGTAGCCGTGGGCGACGAGGTCGAGGCGGCCGTCGCCGAGCTTGCCGCCGCGCTTTCCGACGTGCACGACACCATCCCGCGCTGCGCCTCGTGCTGGAACTACCTGGCGGTGGTGGCCCGCGCCCGGCGCGAGCTCGAGGCGCTCGACGTGCCGTCGGCGCGCGCCGCGCGCGAGCGCTTCGACGCCTGGCTGGCCGCAGCCGAGGAACGTGTGAAGACCACGAACCGCTGCGAGGTGTGCGTACCGGCCGGTCCGCTCGAGCGGTTCCTGCGAGCGCTCGGGCGCTCGTCCTAACGCTTCATGGTCTGCTCGATCAGTGGCCAGAAGCCGGGGTCTTCCTTGTAGACCTGCCAGATGGCGATGCCGCCGACGTCGGGGAACGACGACTCGAGCAGGCCGATCTTGGCGCGCACGGCGTGCCGGTCGACGTACCACAGGACGTGGGTCACCCCCGCCGAGTCGACGTAGCTCAGGTCGGCCTCGCCCGAGGCCCTGTTGTGATCGACCTTGAAGTGGTGGGCGGTCACGAGCGCCGCGGCCTCGCTCGCCTGCAGCGCCGTGACGCTGCCCTTGTGCCAGTCGTAGCCGTAGAACGGCAGCCCCATGTAGACCTTGGCGGGCGGCATCTGCGTGCGGGCGAAGTCGATCACCGCGCGGGTCCAGGCGAGCGGCGCCTGGGGACCGGGCGAGCTCCAGGGGCCGCTGTAGCTGTAGGTCATGATCTTGACCTCGTCGACCGCGGCGCCCAGGGCGTGGTAGTCGTAGACCTTCTGTGAGTCCCAGCGCCCCGGCTCCGAGGTCTTGGCGAAGACCGCCGCCGACAGCAGGCGGTGATGGGCGTGCAACGCCGTGGCGAGCTCGGCGGCGAACCGGCTGAAGCCGTCGCGGTCGGCGACCGGGATGAGCTCCCAGTCGAGGTCGATGCCGTCGAAGCCCTTGCTCGTGGCCAGCGACACGAGCGCATCGACGGCGCGCTGTCGCGACGCGGGCGAGGCCAGGATCGCGCGCGGGATCGACGACGTGAACGAGCCCCGGCTGCTCGGCCGGTTGGTGACCGTGGCGAAGACCTGGACGTGGTGCTTGCGGGCGTCGGCGACCAGGGCGAGGTTCTGGGGGCCGGCGCTCACCGTACCGGTGGCGTCGATCGTGTACCAGTCGCAGTCGAGCTCGTCGAGCGCCTGGCTCGCAAAGACCGGGTCGAGCGAGCGCGTCGTGCTCGTGATCCAGGCGGTCACGCGCTGGCGGCGGTCGCCGAGCGGGGCGTTGACGTGGCCGCTGAAGCTCGGTGAGCCACCGTGGCGGCTGTGGACGAGCAGCCCGGCGAGGGCCAGCGCCGCGATGAGCAGGACGGCGGCCAGCACGAGGATGACGAGGGGGCGCGGGCGAGGCGGCCGGCCGGCCGGCCGGCCGCCTCGCCCGCGCCCGGACCCGAAGCGCCCGCCGCCGGAAGCTGGGCCTGTGGAGCGCTCGTCGCCCTCCTCGTCGGCTTCGCCCGTCTGCTCGCCCACGCGCACCCACTCGGCGTTCGGCCGCATGGGGACCGCGGGGGGCTCCTGCGACGCGTCGGGCTGTCCGGGCTGCTCGGGCCGGTCGTCCATGGCCATCCAGTGTAGCAGCCGCGTCGCGGCCGCGTCGGCGGGGCCGCACGGGGCGCGGGCCGGCGCCCGACCTCATCCTCGCGGCCGACCGCACCTCGCGGTCGACCGCATCCTCGCGCCCGACCGCACCTCGCGCCCGATTGCATCCTCGCGGCCGATCGTCGACCGCGGCAGCGACCGCCGAGTCTCGCCGCTAGTGCGCCCCGAAACGCGCGGCGACCGCGCGCTGCTCGCGCTCGACCGCAGCGCGCACCAGACAGCCCTCGGCGTGGTCGTTCACGAGGCCGGCGGCCTGCATGGTCGCGTAGGCGGTCGTCGGTCCGACAAAGCGAAAGCCGCGACGCCGCAACTCGCCGGCCAGGGCCTGTGATTCTGGTGTGACCGCCGGCCAATCGGCGCGAGTGCGGATCGGCGGGGCTGCCTCGGCCGGCCGGAACCGCCAGACGAGCGCGGCGAGCGAGCCACACTCGGCGATCACCTCGGTGCAGCGCGCCGCGTTGTGCACGCAGGCCTCGATCTTGCGGCGGTTGCGCACGATGCCGGCGTCGCCCAGCAAGCGCTCGACGTCGGCCGCCCCGAACTCGGCGACCTCGGCCACGCGAAAGCCGGCGAAGGCCGCGCGGAACGCCGGCCGCTTGCGCAGGATGGTGAGCCACGACAGGCCCGACTGGAACCCCTCCAGGCAGAGCCGCTCGAAGAAGCCGTCGTCGCTCGTGACCGGTCGCCCCCACTCCTCGTCGTGGTAGCTCAGGTACTCGCGCGTGTCGGTCGCCCAGAAGCAGCGGTCGTGGCCGTCGGGGCCGGGAGCGAGTGCACTATCGGTCACGGCCGCGGGCTCATTTCGGCTCGGACGGCGCGTCGGCGTCGCGCTGCCCGTCTTTGGCACGACCCGGGCGGCGCTCCTCCCACTCGCGGCCCAGCCGGCCGACCAGGCGCCGCGCGATGTTGCCGCCGCCGCTGTCGAGCTCGTCCCAGCGAGCGAAGCCGAGCGCCTCGTCGAGGCCGGCGAGCGAGGTGATCTCGACGTCGACGTCGCGGCTGTTCGGCACGTCGGCGTGCAGGCTCTCGGGGCGCCTGATCCGCACCGTGCGCCAGCCCAGGCGGTGCGGCCCGCCGAAGTCCTTGGCGGGGTTGTCGGCGACGTAGACGCAATCGGTGCCGCTCAGGCCCGACGCGGTCTCGAACAGGGCGAACGCACCCGGCGCCGGCTTGGCGTAGGCGCGGCCGAGCTCGGCCGTGACGACGACCAGGTCGACGAGCGCGCCGAGCTCGAGCGCGTCGATCTTGGCGCGCTGGCTGATCGCCGAGCCGTCGGTGACGATCCCCAGGAAGGCGCGGTCGCGCCAGCGCGCGAGACAGGCCGCGGCGTCGTCGAGCAGCTCGACGTCGGGGCGGTGCGCACGATAGATCGCGATGAGCTCGGAGACGAGGCCGGGCGGCGGCGTGACCTCGAGCACCGCCAGGGCGCGGTCGAACGTGTCGCCTCGCACGCCGGCCTGAAAGAGCGACCAGCAGGTCGTCGACAGGCCGCCGATGTCGTACTCGTACTTGGCGTACAGACCGGCGGCCTCGAAGCCGCTGCGAACGTAGTCCCGCTCCAGAATGAGCGTGTCGTCGATATCGAAGACGAGACAGACCTGCGGGGGCGGCGCAGGCGCCGGCTCGGGCATGGCCGCCGGCTCAGGTCCCGCCCCCGCCGGCTCAGGTCCCGCCCCCGCCGGCTCAGGTCCCGCCGCCGCCGCCGGCTCCGGCTCGGGCGCCAAGTTCTCGGTCGACGGCGTCGGTGCGGGCTCGGGCGCCGCCTGTCTCTCGCCTGCCGCGGGCGGCACGACCGCGAGCTTCCTGGATGTCGGCTTGGATGAGGGCATATCGGCGCTTCCCAGTGGTTCTAGTCCAGCCCGACGTCGGCGGCGTCGACGAAGACGGCGTCGTCGTAGCGCAGCATGACGACGCCGTCGCGCCAGTCGTCGCCGACGGTGGAGGGACGGCCGAGCAGCTCCTCGATCGTCCAGGTCGGGTAGCGGGCGCCGGCCTGGAAGGCGAGCGGGAAGCCGCCGCCGTACCGGGCGTTCAGCTCGATCACGCGCATCTCGTTGCCCTGCGGGTCGACGAACACCTGGATGTTGAGCACGCCATAGCCGCCGGGCAGTGCCGCGGCGACCGCGCGGGCCAGGGCCTCGAGGCCGGCGTGGCGTACGGTCACGCCCTTTTCGACCTCGCCGGCGCGCACGGCGATGCGGCGACGCGGCACGGCGCCGGCGCAGCGCCCGTCGCGCAGCACGAGCACATCGACCGTGTGTTCCCGGCCGCGGGCGATCTCCTGCACGACGACGTCTTCGCCGCGCGCGCGTGCGAGGTCGTCGGGACCGGCGACGTGACGCACGCCGATCGCCGCCGAGCCGGTGCGCGGTTTGACCATGAGCGGCCACGGCCAGTCGCCGGGCGCGGCCAGGACTTCGTCGGGCCGCGCCTGCCGCACCGTGGGGAACCCCTGCTCGACGAGCCAGCGGTGGGTGAGGGCCTTGTCGCGGCCGATCGCCACCGTCTCGGGCGCCGAGATCGACACGGTCGTGCCGATCTCGGCGAAGCGCTCGCGCGCGGCCGCCAGCAGCGGCAGCTCGCCGTCGTGGGTGGGCACGACCAGACGCACGCCGTGCTCGCGGCAGGCCGCGAGCACGGCGTCGACGAAGCCCGGGTCGGTCTGCGGCGGCACCACGACCCGCCGGTCGGCGAGCTGCAGCGCCGACGAGAGCGGCGTCATGTCGGTGGCGACGATCTCGCCGCGCAGCCCCAGGTCGGCCAGCGTGCGGCGCAGGATGCCGACGAGCGCGCCGCGCCGCCCGGCGCTCGACACGAGGATGGGAAAGCGGGTGGTGGTCTCGGTGGTCACCCCTCGATTCTATGCGGCCCGGAACGGCGGGACAAAGCGCGGCGTCAGGGTGGGCGCACGAGGCGTCGTCGCGCTGGGGGTGACGAGGCCCGTGAGTCGTCGACGGCGCCGGCGCTCCGCGGGGCTGAGGAGCGTGCGCGCAGTCCGCACGCCGCTGGGAACGGGTATGCGTGCCGGCATCATGATGGCACTTCGTGCTGGCATGCTGGCACTCCGCATGATGCCAGCATGATGGCTGCGGATGCTGGCATGATGGCATGCCGCACCCTCGCCCTCCCTCGCGACGGGCGGGTGGCGAGAGCAGACGAGGAAGGGCGGACGAGGTTGACGATGGGCTTTGCCGTCAACCTGCCAGGCTGCTGTTAGTTGGTACGGCGGTAGCGCCAGACGGCGAGGGGGGCGCAGATGGCGACGATCGCAGCGCACCAGCCGATCGACTGGAGCACCCACGAGAGCGTCGGTCCGCCGAGCATGAGGGCGCGCGCCGCGTTGGCTGTGGCCGACACGGGCTGGTACTTCGCCCAGCCCTGGAGCCAGCCCGGCATGGTGCTCACCGGCACGAACACCGACGAGGCGAACACGACCGGCGCGAGCACCGGGAAGGTCGCGGCCTGGGCGCTCTCGGGGTCGCCGATCGCCAGGCCGACCGTGGCGAACACCCACGAGAAGGCGTAGGCGAACAGCAGCACCAGGGCGACGCCGGCGATGAAGCCCGCGACGTTGGTCTGCACGCGAAAGCCGACGGCGAAGCCGACGATCGCCATGATCGCGACGACCAGCACGTTGCGGCCGAGGTCGGCGAAGGTGCGGCCGGTGAGCACCGCCGAGCGCGCCATGGGCAGCGAATGAAAGCGCTCGAGCAGGCCGCTCTTGACGTCGGTCGCCAAGCCGATCGCCGTGTTGGTCGCGCCGAAGGCGACGGTCTGCACGAAGATGCCGGGCATCAGATAGTCGACGTAGGGGATGCCGCCCGGCACGCGGATGGCCCCGCCGAACACGTAGCGGAACAGCAGCACGAACACGACCGGCTGGATCAAGGTGAAGACGACCAGCGTCGGCACGCGCCGGTAGACGATGACGTTGCGCCCGGTGATCGCCCAGCCGTCGGCGAGGGCGGTCGCGAACGAACGACGCGGCGGCGTGACGACGCCGCGCGGTGAGGTGACGGTGGTGGCGCTCATGCCGCCCTCCCTTCGGGCTCGGTGCTGTCGGGGTCGCTGCGCGACTCTTCAGCCGGTGCGGCCGGTGCTGCCCCGGCCTCGACCCCGCGCGACTCTTCAGCCGGTGCGGCCGGTGCTGCCCCGGCCTCGACCCCGCCCGGGGCCGCCGCGGCCTGCGGGTGGTCGGCGGGTCGGTCGCCGTCGCCGGAGCGGCCGCTTCCTGAGCGGTCTTCGCCGTCCTGCTCGGCCCCCTCGGCGCGGCGGCCGGTGAGGGCCAGGAAGGCGTCGTCGAGGGTGGGCTCGTGCACGGCGAGGGTGGCCGGCTTGAGCTCGTGCGCGTCGAGCAGGCGCAGCGTGTCGATGAGGGCGCTCGGGCCGGCGTTCGAGGTGAGGCGCACCCTGGTGCCGTCGCGCTGCGGGTGGTCGGCGACCGCGGCGACGAGCACCTCGTGGGCGCGGTCGGCGCGCTCCTCGGTCTCCATGCCGATCTCGATCACGGTGCCGGCGAGGTGCGCCTTGAGCCGGGCCGAGGTGTCGTTGGCGACGATGCGGCCGTGGTCGACCACGGCGATGCGGTCGGCCAGGCGGTCGGCCTCTTCCAGGTACTGCGTGGTGAGCAGCACGGTGCTGCCCTCGGCGACGAGCTCGCGGATGACGGCCCAGAGCTCGGTGCGGCTCTGGATGTCGAGGCCGGTCGTGGGCTCGTCCAGAAAGAGGACCGGCGGCCGCTGCACGAGGGCGGCGGCGACGTCGAGTCGCCGCCGCATGCCGCCCGAGTAGGTGCGCGCCGGGCGGTCGGCGGCGTAGGCCAGGTCGAAGCGCTCGAGCAGCTCGTCGGCGCGCGGGCCCACGTCGCGGCGCGGCATCTGGGCGAGGCGGCCGATCAGGCGCAGGTTCTCGCTGCCGGTGAGGTTGGGATCGACGGCGGCGCTCTGGCCGGCCAGGCCGATCTGAAAGCGCACGGCGACAGGGTCGCGCATCACGTCGAAGCCCATGACCTCGGCGCGGCCGCCGTCGGGTCGCAGGATGGTGGCCAGCACGCGCACGGCCGTCGTCTTGCCGGCGCCGTTCGGCCCGAGCAGGCCGAAGACAGTGCCGGCCGGCGCCTCGAAGTCGACGCCGTCGAGAGCGGAGAGCGAGCCGAACCGCTTGATCAGCCCCTCGACGCGGATGGCCGTATCTGGCATGACGCTCCTCTGTACGTTCGTGGGGTGCGCCGCGTGCGCGGCAGCTCCTGCGCCCATCGACTGCGCTGACGGTTTGGTCCCCCATCCGGATAGTTTCAATCCTCTTTTGGGGACGGGCGCGGAGCCGCGGGTCGATGGCGCGGCTGGCGGAGCGGGAGCAGGGGGCGGTGCGGGGCGGTGCGGCTGGCGGAGCGGCAGCGGAGGGCGGCGCAGGGCGAAGCGGCAGCAGAGGGCGGCGGCGCGGGGCGGCAAAGCCGCCGCCCCGCGCCGCCGCCCGCCTCCCATCGGTTTGCTCCCGCCGTGCCCGGCAACGTTCGTACTGCAAACGGGTCAGCTTCGGGAGGTCAGTCATCGTGGACAGTCACATTCGGGCAGTGGCGATCGCCTGGGTGGCGCGCTCCGCCATTCTCGTGGCGATCGTCATCGCTGCGCTTCTCGCGCTCGTACCGGCGGCGCACGCCGCCTCGGGCGAGCTCGCCTGGCATCATCAGATCACGGGTCCGAACAACGGCTCGGCGGCCTTTACCTCGGCGGCCCCGGCGCCGGCGGGCGGCGTGTTTGCGGCCGGCTGGATCTTCAACGCCACCGGCGACATGCTCGCCGTGCGCTACGGCCCGAGCGGCCAGCGATCGTGGCTGCGCTCGCGCGACTTCTCGCTGCACGCCTACGACTCGGTCCATGCGGCGGCATCGGACCGCAAGGGCGACCTGATCGTGGTGGGCGAGGTCGATTACCCGTCGGCCACGCAGTCGGAGGCGATCGTGAAGTACGGCCCCGGCGGCGGCCTTCAGTGGGTGCGCTACTTCAAGGACACGCAGGCCGGCCAGGTGACGCAGGTGGTCACCGACCGGGCCGGCAACGTCTACGTCACGACCAGCACGGCAAGCGAGGACATCGCCATCCTCAAGTACTCGGCCTCGGGCACGCGGCGCTGGCTGCGCACGTATGCCGGGCCGGGCGACGACCAGCCGCGTGGCATCGCCGTGGACGGCGCCGGCAACGTCTACGTCACCGGCTTCAGCTTCAGCACGGCGTCCAGCTACGACGTCGTCACGATCAAGTACTCGCCCTCGGGCACGCGCCGCTGGCTGCGTCGTTACAACGGCCCCGGCAACGGTGACGACGAGGGCCTCGCCATCGCCGTCACGCGGGCCGGCGCGGTGTACGTAGCGGGGCTGCGCACCGGGGCTACGAGCGGCGCTGACGCGCTCGTGCTCAAGTACGGCTCCGGCGGCACGCTCGCCTGGACGCGCTCGTTCACAAGCACGGGCGCCAACGACGACGAGTTCGAGGCGATCGCGCTCCTCGGCAACGGCGACCTGGCGGCCACGGGCTACACCTCGCCGAGCGGCGGCCTCGACGCACTGACGGTGCGCCTGTCGCCCAGCGGTCACACCCGCTGGCAGCACACCTACAACGGCCCCGACAACCTGGCCGACCAGGGCTCGTTCGTGGCCGGCGGACCGGGCGGCGCGGTCTACGTTGCCGGCGAGAGCGACGGCGCGACGACCGCGACCGACATCCTGACGCTGAAGTACACGAAGCCGGGCCACCGGAGCTGGGCGCGGCGCTTCACGAGCGCCGGCGCGGTCAACGACCTGGCCGCGGGCCTGGTCGTCACTCCGGCCAGCGTATACGTCGCCGGCCAGGAGTCGACGACGCCGAACGTGGCGGTGCTGCTGAAGTACCGGCCGTAAGGGCGGCGCGCGGCGGCTTCGCCGCCGCGCGCCGGGCGCTATACTGAGGCCCTCGTGGGCCGCTAGCTCAGTTGGGAGAGCGCCGCCTTTGCACGGCGGAGGTCAGGGGTTCGACTCCCCTGCGGTCCACCAGCCCGTTTATGCTTGTGTGCAGGGATTTTCGGTTCCGCGTGACCCGCCCAAAACGCCTCGAAATGGCCTCGTGCAAACATCCGGCAAACGAACGGATTGGCAGCCGTTGTCACTCGATGGTTCAACGGCACTCGCTGACACTCCGCTGACGCGGCGACTCGATGAGGAGTCGCTCACTCCACGGTTCGGGGCCCGGCCGACTTGGTACGGTTCGCCGCGCCGAGTTGCCTGCGTCATACTGACCCATGCCTGTGAAGGAGACGAAAGCCGTCGTGACGCAGAAAGACCCACGGAGCACGCCGCAGCGGTGCTCACAGGGATGGCAGTGAGGAAGCCCGACCGTGCGGCTGGCTCACGCCCGGTCAGTCCCCGATCATGCGGTTCTTCGAGGGACCGGGCGCAGACGCCGTGACCGAGAGCGCCGCTGCCAAAGTGCGGACACGTTCGTCAGGGCGTAGGGTGCTCGTCGAGTACGGCGTCATCCTGGTGGTGGCGCTGGCGGCCGCGTTCCTGATCCAGGCCTACGTCGTCAAGCCCTACCGCATCCCGACGCAGTCGATGATGCCGACGATCGACCCACACGATCGGATCCTGGTCGCCCGCTTTCTCTACCACTTCACGCCGCCGGCGCGAGGCGACATCGTCGTCTTCAAGTACCCGCTCGACACTCACGTGGTCTTCATCAAGCGTCTCATCGCACTGCCGGGCGACACCGTCTCGCTGCGCGGCGGCTTCGTCTACGTAAACGGGGTGCGACAGAACGCGTCCCACGTGCTCAGGTTCGCTGGACGACCAGTCCCCACCGAGCCCGGACCATCGGTGTCGAACCCTTGGTCGCTCGACCGGCCCTACACGGTGCCGGCCGGCCACTACTTCATGATGGGCGACAATCGCACCGACTCGGACGACAGTCGCTTCTGGGGACCGGTGCCGGCGTCCGACCTGATCGGGCGTGCCTTCTTCACTTACTGGCCGATCACGCGGCTCGGTCTGCCGTAGGACAAACCCACCGCGTGAGGCAAACGCGAGAGCGACCCCGCTGAGACCTCCGCACCGGCCTGCATACCCGCACGACCGCCTCATCTTCTTGCGGCCGGGCTGATCTTCTTTGAGACAAAGCCTCTGTGACAGAGTAAACTTCCGATCTGACGCCGTTGCGTTCGCCAGGCGCGTTGCGGACCCGCAGGAAGATCTCGGAGGTGGCCAATGGACGAACGGGCGCTGGAGGAGGTCATAGCCACCGGTCGTTGCGCGACGAGCCTCAGCCCCGACGGCGCCGAGCTACGCTACCGTTCCGACGTCCAGCTTCCCGAGGTGGGGCCTCTCGTCGAGGTGCGTTGGCCGGCGGCTTGGGGAGACGATGCCTGGCGCCTGATCGAGGTCTTCAAGAGCGGCGACGACTGGGGCTGCCTGCCGGCACGCGTCGCGGAGAACGGCTTCAGGGGCAGGTCGTTCCGGCTGCCCCGCGTCCCCAGCGCATCCTGGGTCGAGTCGAGCGTTCGCCTGCGCTGAGGGGGTGTGCGTCTAGCCGTGGCCCACGACACCATCTTTGGGCCGTCCGTGCTGGCCGGCGGCTTCGACCTGCCATGTTCGAATGTCATGATGAGCCGCGACGGTAGGGACAATGTTTGGACGATCAGGGCGTTCGGTGTGCCGACCGATGCGCTGCGTCCTCTGCGGATGGCCATCGGCCCCTCGGTCGCGGGATTCGACCTTGCCCTGACCGACTACGCGGGCAGATCACACCACGGTCGCGGCATCCTGGCCCGTTCAGAGGAAGGCGAGCTCGGCTACCAGCTCGCAGGTGACGAACTGACCTTCGTGTTCGAGGGCCAAATCGACTGATCGCGTCGTCTGCTCCTCGAAGGGCGGGTGTGACAGGCGCGGCTCGCCTGCGGCGGCAGGCCCCGCCTGGCGCCGACCGCGCGCGGGAGCGCTTACCCCGCGCTGCCGCTGTTCAGGAACATGACGGCGGTCGTGGCCTTCTCACCGATCGTGGCCTTCTGGACGAGCACGTCGGTCCGGCCGTCGCCGTTGAAGTCGCCCGAGAACAGTGCCTGCGGCGCGGTGAACGGTCCGCTGAACGTAAGCGGCGCCTGAAAGGTGCCGTCGCCGTTGCCGAGTAGCACATCGAGGGCGCCGGGCACGCCGATCGCCAGGTCAAGGTTGCCATCGTGGTCAAAGTCGGCGGCCACGAATGGCGGGGTGCACTGCGTCTGGGCGGCGAGGTCGTACTCGGCGAGCTTGGTGAAGCCGCCGCGCCCGTCGCCCCGCGAGACGATGAGCTCGGGATAGAACGGTCCGACGCTCCAGTCGCCCTCGCTCTCCTGATACTGCACCACCAGGTCGAGCTTGCCGTCGCGATCGAGGTCGGCCAGGGCGACGCGCGTCGGCAGACCGATGAGGTCGTCGCTCACGTGCTTGCGGATGAAAATGCCGTTGCCGCGCCCCAGGAGCACGGCGAGGATGCCGAACGGCTCGTTCTCGCTCACGTAGCCGCCGGCGACCACGTCGATCCTGTGGTCGCCGTTGATGTCGCCGAAGGCGAGGGTGGTCAGTGGTCCGAGATCGCCGAGCTTGTCGAACGAGACGGCGCTCGAGACCCGCTCGCGGCCGAAGGCGCCGTGACCGTCGCCCAGCAGCACGACGAGCTTGGTGCCGACCGCCACCATGATGTCGGGGCGGTGGTCACCGTTCAAGTCGCGCACGGCAAGCGCGGAGGGATAGCCGTAGGCAGGATCGTACTGACGGACGTAGCGGAAGCTGGCGTGGCCCCTGTTGAGGAGCACGGCGATCTTGACCCGGTACTTGTCTGCCACCAACAGATAGCCGGCGATGACCAAGTCGAGCCGGCCGTCGTGGTTCACGTCGGCGGTCGCGATCACGCATGCGCGAGTGTGCGACCAGCCCGGGATGCTGACGAGCTGCTTGGCGACGAGGCCGCCGGTCTTCGTGCCGTAGCGGATCAGGACCTGCGAGCCCAGGGCGATCGCGAGGTCGCTGCGGCCGTCACGGTTGAAGTCGCCGACCGCCATGGGCAGGGGGCCGATCGCGCCGGCCGCCGCCAGCGAGACGCCCGGAACGACGGTAAAGGCGGGCGTGGCCGGGGCAGCGGCGGCACCGGTCGCCGGCAATGAATCGGCGAGGGCGCGTGCGGGCACGATGAGCGCGGCGCAGGCGGCCGTGGCGCAAAGCAAGGCGACGAGCGCCGGGAGTCGCAGAGACCGATACATGCCACACCCCCATTGCGACCTTCGGATGCAAGGCCGTGCCTGCGCATGCGTGAGCACAGGTCAGACGCCACTTGTAGGTCTTTGTATCGACCCCTGCTATGCGATCGTGCAAGTGACTTGGCTGTGCGCGAGCCCGCTCAGGGATGCGCTACGCCACTCTGTGCATGGCGCCCTCGCGCTTCTCGAGGAAGACCTGACCGGCCCGTTGGTGTACGGCGAAGGACGGCCTTCGACTTCCGTACTCGAGGCTGGACGGGACGTGGGAGGGCGCCCGGGCCCCGCCGGCGCCCGGCCGGCGGGAACGGCGCGCCTACATCCGCCTGACGACCTCGCCCATCAGGTCTTTCTCGGCCAGGCCGCCTTCGGCGTCGGTGATGAGGGAGCAGCTTCGCGCCCAGAAGGACAGCCGCACCGCCTGGCCCTCGCGCCAGTCGTCGTTCGAGCTCTGCAGAAGGTTCTGCTGGAGGACCTGGGCCAGATGCCTCCCGCCGATGTCGACGACGAACTGCGTGACCGAACCCACGTACACGACCGCCCTGATCGTGGCCTGAAAGACATTCTCGCGGTCGACCGCCGCGCTCGCGTCGCCTTCGGCTCTGATCGTGATCTTCTCGGGTCGCACGACGACGCCCACCCGGGCGCCGACCGGTACCTCGCCTGCGGCCTGGTGTGCGACGAGAATGCGCAGGCCGCCGCTGGTCACGCACTCGACGACGTCACGCTCGACCCTCTTTACCTCTGAGGGGTAGATGTTCGAGACGCCGATGAAGTTGGCCACGAACGCCGACTGGGGGTTCTCGTAGATCTCCGCGGGCGAGCTGACTTGTTCGACGATGCCCTGGCTCATCACGGCGATGCGGTCGCTCATCGTGAGGGCCTCTTCCTGATCGTGCGTCACGTAGATGAACGTGATGCCCACGTCGCTCTGCAGCTTCTTGAGCTCGAGTTGCATCGCCTTGCGCAGCTTGGCGTCGAGCGCCCCCAGCGGCTCGTCGAGCAGCAGGACCGTGGGCTGATTGACGAGCGCTCGTGCCAGGGCGACGCGCTGCTGCTGTCCGCCGGACAGCTCGCTCGGCTTGCGCCGCATCATCTTGTCCATCTCGACCATCTCGAGCGCCTCGCCCACCCGCCGGGTGACCTCGGACCGGGCTACCCTCTTGCGCTTGAGCCCGAAGGCGACGTTCTCCCAGACGTTCAGGTGGGGGAAGAGGCCGTAGTTCTGAAAGACGGTGTTGACGGGGCGCTTGTAGGGGGGCACGCCGGCCATCGGGGCGCCGGCCACGTAGATCTGACCGACGGTGGGATGCTCGAAGCCGGCGACCATGCGCAGGGTCGTCGTCTTGCCGCATCCCGAGGGGCCCAGAAGCGAGAAGAACTCGCCGGTCCGGATTGAAAGGTCCATGTCCTTGACGGCGACGAACTCGCCGAAGCGCTTCGTGACGCCGGCCAGGACGACGTCGTGGGACTCGGTCCGTAAACTCATCGTGCCTCGATCTCTCGCCTCGGTGCTTCGGTCTTTCATGTCGGATCCGGTGCTGGGCATCGTCACCCCAAGACCCGGGGCGTCGACCACGACCAGCTTCGCTCGAAGAAGAGGTCGTCGCCGTCGCGTGCGGTGAGCCGGGTCTCTACGCGGAAGGCGTCCGCGGTGCAGCTCATCGTGGTGTCGATCTCGGTCGCGGTGCTCCAGCCCGGCCCGCAGAGCTCCATGGTGCGCTCGCAGCGCACCGACGCCGACAGCGGGTCGCCCTCGACGATCGCGTAGGTGTTCCGGCCCCACTCGCCGACCTCGAGCCCCGAGGCCACCAGTCGGACCCGCCCCGGCAGGCCGTCGGGCTCGACGACCATCTCGACACAGCCGCTCAGCAGGTCGTGGGTGACCGATGAGCGCCCGGCCAGGACGCCCTGCACCTCGGTCTCGAGCGGCGCCGCGACCTCGACCGGCCGGAAGGTCGGCGCAGGACCCGGCTTGTCGTCGTGCAACGGCAACTCGAGGCGGCAGTGTCGCGGCCGGAGGGTGAGGGTCACCGGCGCGGGCGAGGGCCAGACCCACGGCCAGTAGGTCGGCGCCACGGCAAGCCGCAGGCGGTGGCCCGCCGGCAGGCGGTAGCCGATGCTGTTCAGGACCACCGTCGCGCGTAACGGCTCGCCCGGCCGAAGCGCCTCGGGCCGTTCGCGGTCGTCGCGTTGCGTCAGGTTGAGCACGCCGCGCGTGATCAACGCGACCGCGCCGTCGGGATGCACGTCGCACAGACGGACGGCGACCGCGGCGAGCGGCCGGTCGACCACGAGGTCGAGCACCACGGCGGGAAAGCCGAGGAACTCGAGCGGCTCGCCCAGAGGGTCTGAGTCGAAGACGAGCGCGGCGGCGTCGTCGTACCGTTGGTCGCCCGGCAGGGCGGCCTTGCCGGCGTGGGGACACCAGGTGCCGGCCGCGAGGCCGGAGGCCTGGACGGACGCGATCTGCAGAGCGCTCTCAACGTCGGACGGTCGCAACTGGAGCCGGCGCTGCCCGTCGAGGAACATGACGCCCGGCGAGCCGTCCGGCGCGCGGCTCGGCCCTCCGCTCGACACGCCGGTCGGCTCGCAGTTCGACACGTCGTCGAGGGCGACCCAGCGCCCGGCCCTCTCTTCGTAGAAGGTCGCAGGCGGCTCGCTCTCCATGATGTAGGCGCGCAGCAGGGGCTCGTCCATGACACCGGTGTCGATGCCCTTCAGCCAGTGGTCCCACCAGCGCAGACACTCCTGGTTGAAGCCGATCCTCGGACCGGGCGACGCCTCGTCGGGGTACTGGTGAGCCCACGGGCCGATCAGCCCACGGCAGGGCGCGCGCAGGTTCTTGAGCAGATGCAGGACGGTGTCGTGGTACGGGTCGGCCCAGCCCCCCACGCTGAGCACGGCGCACTCGATCGCCGCGTAGTCCTCGCAGACCGATCCATGCTTCCAGAAGTCGTCGCGAAGCTGATGCGACAGCCAGGCGTGAACGTAGGGCTCCGAGCCCTCGAGGCGCTCGCGCCAGCGCTCACGCCATTCCGTGCCCAGCACGGCCGGATCGGGCGGGCGCGAGTTGTAGGCGAAGGCCGTGGTGGCCCAGGAGAGCATGTCGTAGGCGAGCACCGACCCGCCGGCGTAGTGGCAATCCCCAGCGTAGCGGTCGTCGGTCGAGTGGACCGTGACGATCGCCTTGAGCTGTTTCGGCCGGCGAAACGCGACCTGCAGCGAGTTGAACCCGCCCCACGAGTAGCCCATCATGCCGACGGCCCCGGTGCACCACGGCTGTTCCTCCAGCCAGGCCAGGACGTCGAGTGCATCCTCCTGCTCCTGCAGCAGGTACTCGTCGTGGATCAGGCCGTCCGAGTCGCCGGTGCCGCGCAGGTCGACGCGCAGGCTCGCGTACCCGTGACCGGCGAACCAGGGGTGACGCAGGACGTCCGAGAGGATCGTGCCGTCGTTCTTGCGATACGGGATGTATTCCAGGACCGCCGGCACCGGGTCTTGCTCGGCGTCGACCGGCAGCCAGATGCGCGCCGCAAGTCGAGCGCCGTCGCGCAGCGGGATCCAGACGTGCTCGTTGCAGCGGACCTCGCGCGGGAACTCCGTGCGAACGTTGGGTTGCGGCGTCTGGGCCTTCACCGGTGTCCTCCCATCAGTAGCCGAGGTCGCGGGTGAAGGAGCGCTTGCCGGGGCTGGAGCGGCTCATGGTCCAGAGGAACAGTAGCGTGATGGCGATCAACAGGACGGTCACGAAGCTGCCGATTGCGTTGACCTCGGGCGACACGTTGAAGCGGATGAGGCCGAAGATGAGCAGCGGCAGCGTCGTGACTCTCGACCCGGCCAGGAAGAATGCGGTGACGACGTCGTCGAACGAGAGGCTGAAGGCGAGGACGCCGGCCGCCAGGATGCCGGGCAGGAGCCCGGGGAGCGTCACGCGCAAGAACACGCTGATCGGCCTTGCCCCGAGATCGGCGGCCGCCTCTTCGACCGCCGGGTCCAGCAGCCGCACGCGCGCCTGGAGGATGACGGTCGCAAAGGCCGAGTCCCAGACACTCTGGCCGATCACCACCGAGCCGATCCCGAGCTGGATGCCGACGCGCGTGAAGATCAGGAAGAGGGCCGTCGCAGACACGACCGCGGGCAGCACCAGCCGGACGTAGACGGAGACGTCGAACAGGCGGCGCCCCAGGGGCGAAGCGTGGCGCCACCAGAGCACGCCGGTCAGGGCGACCACGACGGAGAGGGCGGTGGTCGCGAGTCCCACCTGCAGTGAGGTGACCAGGCCGGAGCGGACCTGGCCGTCGGTGACCGCCTGGTGCAGCCAGCGCGACGTGAAGCCGCCCCAGTGCACCAGCGTCGGGTCACCGTTCACGCTGTTCAGCACGACCACCGCGATCGGCAGCCACATGAACGCGATACCGAGCGCACCGATCAGCGCGATGATGGGGTGCTTGCGCAGGAAGCTCATGTGCGCCTCAGCCGGCGCGAGATCGGCTGGATCAGCAACATGACCACGACGATAGCGATGAGGCACATGGCCAGCGCCGACCCGAACGACAGGTTGCCGATGTCGAGGAACTGGGTCGCGATCACGTTGCCGAGCATCAGTGTCTTGCCGCCGCCCAGGATCTGCGGGGTCACGAACTCGCCGGTGGCCGGGATGCCCACGAGCAGTGAACCGGCGATCAGCCCGGGACGGGCCAGCGGCACGATGATCCGCCACATGAAGTGCCAGCCGTGGCTGCCCAGATCTTCGGCCGCCTCGAGCACCGTGGGGTCGAGGCGCTCGAGGGCGACGTAGACCGGCAGGACCATGAGCGGCAGGTAGCCGTAGACGATGCCGATCGCGATGGCCAGCGGCGTGTAGAGGATGTTGAGCGAGCCGTGCACCAGGCCGAGGTGACTGAGGACCGACTGGAGCAGGCCGCCGTTCTGCAGGATGTTCGTCCAAGCGTAGATGCGGATCAGGAAGCTCGTCCAGAACGGGACGATCACGGCCAGCAGAAGGACCGTCTGCATGCGGCCCTTCTGCTGGACGATGAAGAAGGCGATCGGCACTGCGAGGATGGCGCAGGCAAGCGTCGCGCTGAGCGACAGGATGAGCGAGCGCAGGATCGTACCCAGGTACAGAGAGTCTCGCAGACTCGCGTAGTTGCCGAGCGTCCAGCCGAAGTGCGTGCCGAACGTGACAAGGCTCGTCGTGCCGAAGGAGTAGACGCCGATCAGGACGAGCGGTGCGACGAAGAAGGCGACGACGAGCGCCAGCGTCGGGAGGGCCAGCAGCAGGCGTGCGGCGTCGACACTCCGCCGACGGGTCGGAGCAGCGGGGCCGATCGCGACCTCGGATGTCGCGTCGACGTTCACGTGAGGGAGTCGGTCAAGCCGCTTCGAACTTGGCCCAGGCCGTCGCCCAGAGGGCGGTCGCCGCTCCCACGAACGCGGTCCATTCGACTTTTGCGAGTTGAGCCGGTGTCGGCTTGAGGGCGGTGCTGCGGAGCAGGCCGGGGGTGATGTAGGGGTCCGCCGCCGATTCGACCCAGGAGCTGCCGGTGTAGTTGACGAAGGCGGCGTACTCCTTGGGCCGCAGGTGGAAGTTCAGGAACTCGTAGGCCACGTCGAGGTGCTTGCCGCCCTTGATGGGGATGAAGCCCTCGAAGTAACCGACGGTGCCTTCGCTGGGCATGACCCAGGCGACGTTCTTGTTCGACTGCTGACCGACCGCGACGTCGTAGTTGTAGCAGTGGGCCATCACGATCGACCCCTTGGCCAGCCCGGTCGAGACGTTCACCGACTGCGCGGCCAGCAGGTGCGGCTTGAGGCGGATGAGGGCGTCGGCGGCGGCATTGAGTTCGGTGGGGCTCGTCGAGTTGGCGGAGTAGCCCAGGTATTTGAGAGCGATACCGAGCGTGGCACGGTCGAGATCTTCGACCGTCACCTTGCCGCTGTACTTGCTGGCGGCCAGCCTCCAGAAGTCGGCCCAGCTGGTGAGGGGCTCAGTGACGAGGTCCTTGCGGTAGCCGATGACGCCGAACCCATAGTCGTTGGGGATCGCGTCGGGGTACGTCTTGCGGTAGACCGCGTCGACTTGAGAGAGGTTGGGGATCGCCGCCCAGTCGGGGGTCTGGTAGACGCCGGCGGCCTTCATCTGGCCGAGCGTCGGCAGGTCGCCCAGCGCGGCATCGTAGGCACCCGGGTTGTTCTTGATGAGCTCGACCGTGCCCGCGATCGTGCTCGGCATGCTGGTGTTCATGTAGACGCTGGCCTGTGGGAACTGCCTATGGAAGTCGGCGACCTCGTGCGGGCCGATCCAGCCGGGGAAGTTGGAGACCACGGCTTGGCCGGTCGGGTTGGCGGCCGTCGACGGCGAGGTCGAGGCCGTCGAGCCGGTGGTACTGCTGCCGCAGGCGGCGAGGACCGTTCCAGCCAGGGTTGGGACCGAGAGGACCATCGCGGTGCGCGCGAGGAACTGTCGGCGTGAGATGGGCCTGGTCAACAAAGCGTCAAGATCAAGACCGTCCGGACCATCGGCCACGCTTCCTCCCTTCAGATTACATTACGCAAACGCTGCATTCACAGTCTAGACGTGCGCGGCGCGCTTGCAAATCGCAGTCGGACGGGTGCTCGCCGGTCTCGAACCTTCGGCGCAAAGGACTCGCCGACGGTTCGCACACCCGAAAGCGAGATGACGACGATGCCAAGAGTCGCAGAAGACGCCGCGGCAGCGTGCAGACGGTTTGTCTCCGTCGAAGAAGATGGCTCCGCGCGTGGGCTTGCGCCGAACCAGGCCAGGATCCTCGCTGCGGACTTCCGTCCCGACGACGAAGCTCGCCCCTTCGCGCCAAACCGCACGTCTTTCCACACCCCCCTGCTCCGCGTGTGGACGCCCCCGGCGTGTGGGCGCCCCCTGCTCCGCGTGTGGGCGCCCCCCCCGCGTGTGGGCGCCCGGCTCCGCGTTTGCCCCCGTTTGCTGCGAGCCTCCGTTGCGGCCCGCCTCCAAGGAAAGCGGCCCTGAGCATCAAAGGTTGCCGACACGACCCGGCGCTCATCGGCAAGGGGCCGTTCCCGGTACGTGAGCAACGTCGAGAAGGGAGCGCAACATGGGCCACGAGACTCACCGTTCAGACAGAGGATGGCTCCGGCTGTGGCTTCTTCTCGTCGCTACGCTTCTGGCGGTAGCCCTGGTGGCGTTCTCGCCCGGCGTGGCTCGTGCGGCGACCACGGGCAGCATCAGCGGCACGGTCAGGGACCAGTCCGCCAACGGGCTGGGCGGCATCGAGGTGGCGGTCTACCCGCAAAGCTACACCGGCGGGCCCGCCACCGGCACCGCCTGGACGGCCTCGGACGGCACCTACACGATCGGTGGCCTTGCGGCCGGCTCCTACTGGGTCGAGTTCTACGACTCGACTGGCACGTACGCCAGCCAGATCTACGACCTGCACAACCTGGGCGGCGGCTCGATGGACTACGTGACGGTGACGGCCGGGGACACGACGAGCAACATCGACGCTGCTCTGCAGGTCGCCGGCAAGATCAGCGGCACCATCACCGACAGCAACGGCATCCCGCTGACCACCGTCTGGGCCTGCGTCTACGTCAACGGCGCCGGCGGCTACTTCGCCAACCATCCCGCCGGTGCCGATGGCACCTATACGATCGGTGGCCTGGCGCCGGGTTCCTACAACGTCGAGTTCATCGACTTCGACGCCAAGTACGCGTCGCAGTGGTACGACGACCAGGCCGACCAGTCGGGGGCTGTCGTCGTCACGGTGAGCAGCGGGAGCACGGTCCACGGCGTCAGCGCCGTCATGCAGCCGCTGCCGGGCGCGGTGATCGGTCCGATAAACGCGGTCCTGCCGGCGGTGAGCGGCACCGCCGCTCTGAGCGGCGTCCTGTCGTGCACGAGCGGGACGTGGAGCGGCCAGCCTGCGCCCACCTACACCTATCAGTGGCTGCGCAACGGCCAGGCCGTCGCCGGGGCCGTCAACGACAGCTACACGGTGCACCGTGCAGACTGTGGCCAGGAGCTCTCCTGCCAGGTGACGGCCACCAACACCGGCGGAGACGGGCTCGTCGCCAGCACGGAGGTGAGCGTCCGCGCGACGCCCGCCGTCAAGCTGCGGGTCTCGCGTCACACGGTGACCGACGGTGCGCCGGTCGCCATCAGTGGCACGGTAGGGCGCTCACTCGTCGCATCCCGGACGGTCTGCCTGTGTCGCCGGCTGCACGGCAAGCTCATCGTCGTCCGCCGCCTCAGGCTGACGAGCACAGGAACGTTCCGCTGCACCTGGAGCTCCCACCGCGGCGGCCTCTGGCGCTTCGTCGCCACCTACACGGTCGCGGGCTGCCGCTTCTCGAGCCCCGCCGTCGCTGTGACGGTGCGCCGGAAGTAAACGGGTGCCGCCGTCGACCGTTCGTCCTCGGCGCGCGAGCGCCGAGGACGCGGCAGGCGAGCGCGGCCGGCAGCGTGACGGTGCACAAGAAGTAGCCGTGAGCTTTGCCATAGTCGACGACGTCTTCGACGAGTTCCTTGCGGACTCGCCGCAACCGGGCGCCGTCTGGGGCGTCGTCGAGCGCGGCGAGCTCGTGCACGTGAGCGCGCGCGGGCATCTGTGGAAAGGCGGTCCCAAGCCCGACGCCGACTCGGTCTTTCGCATTGCCTCGATGACCAAGAGCTTCACGGCCACTTGCCTGTTGCGCCTGCGCGACGACGGCCTGCTCGCCCTCGACGACCCCGCCGAAGCCTACGTGCCGGTGCTGCGCGGCCGCACCACGCCCACGAGCGACGCGCGGCCGGTCACCGTGCGCGAGCTGCTCACCATGAGCGCCGGCCTGCCGACCGACGACGCCTGGGGCGACCGTCAGCTCCCCATCACGCCCGAGCGCCTCGACGAGATCGTCGCGGCCGGCTTGCGCCACGCCTGGGCGCCGGGCACCGCCTTCGAGTACTCGAACCTCGGTTACGCGCTGCTTGGCCAGCCGAGGAGGTCCATGTTGGTCTCGACCACTGTCTCCTCCTCGTCTTGGGCTTCGTCACCCTCGAGGATGGAGCAGTGGTCACCTCGTCTCAAGGCGACCACCCCGGAGATGTTCTTCGTACACCACGCCTGCGGACGCTAACCGGGCCATGGTTGAGCCATACTTTGCAAAGCGCAAGCCAAGACGCTGCCCCGCGTGCCGCTCCGACGAGATAGTGAGCATCGCCTACGGGTATCCGGGCCCCGACCTCATTGCAGACTTCGAGGCGGGCCGAGTTGTCCTGGGCGGGTGCTGCGTCAGCGACGCCGACCCGTCCTGGCGGTGCATGGCGTGCGGTATTGAGATCTACCCCGAGCGGCTACGGGAGCGTTTCGAAGCTTCGCCCGAGATGTTCGCTCGGGGCGCGGCGTGGCCTGGGCCGTGCGAGTAGTCTCCTGGAACCTTCACGGCGCCAATGTGCCGGGCCGTGCAACCCCCGAGCAGCAGGGGAATGCGTGGGAATACGCTCGCGCCATTGGTGCCGATCTGATCCTGGCTCAGGAGGCCAGGGTCACGGCTATCCCCGACTGGCAGGACTGGACGTTTCTCGCCGGCGAGCGCGGCCGCTTCCGAAAGACCTGGGACTGGGGCTCCGTTATCGCGGCAAGGTGCTGCCCTGGCCTGACAGACCACCGGGAGTCGCTGGCCGACCCTTGGCTTGCGCAGTTGTACGATCTGGTGCTGGTCGGCCGCATCGCGCTTGACGACGAGTCGGTCGTCGTCGCCAGTGTCCATACGACGGCGATCCCCGTTCGGGACTGGTTGGGTCAGTACGCAACCTCACTGAGCCTGACTGAGGACGAGCTCGCGAGCCTCCATCGTCCCGGCTGCAACGAGCCGCCCTTCCTCAACGACCTTGCCTTCACGGCCCTGACCCGCGTCATCGGCGCTGACCGGTGCATCGTCGCTGGAGATTGGAACACGTGCCGCCGGTACCTTGGCGGGCCGCAGTTCTTCGCCCGGGCGCGCTCCCGCGGCTGGGTCGAGTGTCACGAGGAGCCCGAGGAGCCCGAGGAGCCCACACTCTTCAGGGGAGGTGCTGGCACGTACCAGCTGGACCACGCGTTCATCGATCCACTCACCGCACAGGCCGGCTTCGCGTGCCAGATCCTGGCCACGCAAGAAGCACTACTCCTGAGCGATCACGCACCCCTCGTGCTGGACATCCACGGGATCCGTCCGCAGGGTCGGCGGCTGTAGGAACTCGGCCGCGCCGGTCGACCAGCGGCGGCCTGCCTCGCTGGCCCGCTGTCGCGATCAGGGAGCGGGCGACGCAGTCGCCCGCTCCCTGCGAAATGTGAACCGCTCGCTCTTACAGCGCGCGGGCTGCTGTTCAACTCTGTCGTCGTACGCTAAATAGAGTCCCTGGCTATTCAGACTTGTTGAACATCAGGGTCCAAGCTCGGCACCCGGACCAACAAGACGTGGTATACGGTGAGCTGGAAGGCGAATGCCGCCGGCACCTACCGCTTCTCTGTGACCGCCAAGACCTCGCCGGCAGCGCGCAGGGCCGCACCGGCGGCGGCAAGGTGGCGATTCACTGATCGAACGGGACTCGGCCGGCACGCTCCCGTCATGGTGAGGTAACGCGATCGAGGCAGACGCGATGACAAATGAGAGCGAAGCACAGCGACCGGCAGGCCGCATCCCTCCCGACTGGGTAGAGAACGTCTGCCGGCGCAGCGACCTGCTCCTGTGGGACGGCTACCGGTCTGCTTTGGGGGACGAAGGCGCCGCGTGGCCGCGGATCATGTTCCTGCGCAAGGGGGCCGACCGGCGGGTCGGCGAGCAAGAAGCGCGCCTGGCGTTCGTCGCTGCCCTGCCGTACGGCGACGAGGAGGCGCCCTTCGCCGTCGCCGCCGAGGTGCCGACGCGGTTCTCGTATCGCTTCGCCGGCCCAGACAGGGGGGCCAAGGCCCAGCGGGCGTCGAGCGACCTGGCGATCTTTCCCGACGGCGCCGACGAGCCGGCTCTGACCATCGCGTTCAAGTCGGGCGGTCGCTCGGGCAGGTCCGAAAAGGACGAGACCATCAGGCGGGACGTCGCCGTGATCCTGGCCGAGGAGCCCGACGCGCTCTGGTTCCACGTCGTGGGCGGCGCGACCGAGGCGACCCTGCACGGTATCCTGCGGACGCTCGACGAGGCGATCTCCCACCTGAGCAACCCCTACCGCCTGAGCGGCTACCTGGCGCGGGGCAAGGCCGTCGAGCCGCGCGCCAAGGCGATCACCTTTCACATCTGTGTCCTCAATCCGGACGTGACCATGTCCATCGACCGCACGCTCGAGTACGTGCCCGGCCGGCCGCAGGACGAGTTCTTCGACATCGCGACGAGCGCGCCGGCGGCAGCGCTCGAGATCGCCGATGGGCAGGGGTGGGTCGTGCACCGACGGTGAGCGGCGGCGTGGCTGCAGACGCGCTCCGACGCCTGGAGCGCGCGGCGGGTTGGCTCTGACGCGACGACCTCGCCCGATTGCGCCCCCCACCCGCGCGCGATACGCTCGTCGCCCGCGGCCGAGTGAGCCTCACCGCCGCGGTCGGCCACTGCGGCGAGGGGGGGCGTGTGATGAGTCTCAGACGGGTCGTCCGTGCGCGCGTCCTCTTCTGGATCGCCGCGGCGGTCCTGGCCGCGAGCCTCGTCTGGGGCCTCACCGCCGCCTTTGCCGTGACCAGCAGCCCCGTCAGCAGCCCCGCCGCAAGCGGCGCCTCGGGTACAAACGCCCCCTCGCCCGCGGCGGGCGCCGCCGCCGGCAAGGTCGTCCTGCACATCGGCTGGACCAGCGAGCCCGACAACTTGAACCCGTTCATCGGCCTGTCGAGCTACGAAGTCTGGGCGCTCAACTACTCGTACCTGTTCGGCTCGGGCGACCACAACCAGCCCACGCTCGACCTGGCCAACGAGTTCCCCACCAGGGCCGACGGCGGCATCTCGGCCGACGGCAAGGTCTGGACGATCCACATCCGGCCCGGCCTGAAGTGGCAGGACGGCCGGCCGCTCACGGCGGCCGACGTGGCCTTCACCTACACGTACATCATCAAGAACGACATGACCAACTTCACCAACTACACGGTGGGCATCAAGTCGGTGACCGCGCTCGACCCGACCACGGTGCGCATCGTCTGCTCGGCGCCCAAGGCCGACCTGGAGCGCGCCCTGGTGCCGATCCTGCCCGAGCACATCTGGTCGCACGTCTCGCCGGCCGCCGCCCAGTCGAGCTACAGCGTCAAGCTGCCGCTGGTCGGCAGCGGCCCGTTCCAGGTCGTCGCCTTCAAGAAGGGCAGCTACGTCGAGATGGTGCGCAACCCGCACTGGTACGGGCCCAGGCCGGCCATCGACGCGATCTACTTCGAGCTCTACCAGGACGCCGACACGATGGTCTCCGACTTGAAGGGCGGCGCTCTCGACGCCGCCTGGGGCATTCCCGAGGCCGAGTTCTCGGCGCTCAAGTCGAGCGCGAGCTTCAAGGCGGTCGCTTACAACTACTACGACTGGGACTACCTCGAGTTCAACTGCTACGACAACGCCAGCTCGCTCGGCAACCCGGTGCTGCGCGACTGGCGGTTCCGCAACGCCCTGAACTACGCGATCGACCGCCAGAAGCTCTGCTCGATCGCCTACAGCGGCCTGGCGCAGCCGGGCACGACGATCATTCCGCCCCATACCTTCTTCAACCCCGACTACCACTGGCAGCCCCCGGCCGGCCAGCTCTACAGCTACGACCCCGCCAGGGCGGGCCAGCTTCTCACCGCCGCCGGCTACCCGCTCAAGGACGGCGTGCGGCTGAACAAGCAGGGCAAGCCGATCACGCTGCGCCTGTACAGCCCGACCGACAGCGACGCGAACCAGGTCGACGCCCGGCTGATCGCCGGCTGGCTCGACAAGCTCGGCCTCAAGATCAGGCTCTCGGTGGTCGACGACGGCGCCCTTACCTCGGACATCTACAACGCCCACGGCACCGTCTGGAAGCCCGACTTCGACCTCGTCGTGTGGGACTGGACCGGCTACTACGACCCCGGCCAGACGCTGAGCTGCCTCACCACGAGCGAGATCGGCAGCCTGAACGAGCCGTTCTGGTCGGACCGTCAGTACGACGCGCTGAGCCCGCTGCAGTCCGCCACGATCGACCCCCGGCAGCGCCAGAACGCGATCTGGCAGATGCAGCAGATCATGTACCAGCAGACGCCCTGGATCGTGCTCGCCTACCCCGACTACCTCGAGGCCTACAACACGGCCCGCTGGACCGGCTGGCAGCAGATGTTCGACGGCAGCGGCCCGGCCTTTTACGCCGAGGGCTTCATCGGCTCGTACCTTACGCTGCGGCCGCGGACCGCGACGTCCGCCGGCGGCGGGGGGCACACCGTGCTGATCGCCGTCTCGGTGGTGGCCGCGGTGCTCGTGGTCGTGGCCGTCGTGCTGCTGCTGCGGCGTCGCAGCCCGCAGGCCGAAGAGGCGTGAGCGGTCGGTCGAAGTCGTCCGGACGGGGGACACTGACTCACGACCGCGGCTCGACCGTACGGTCGAGAACGAGAGGAACGAGGCATGCCTGACGCCGCCCGCGCCGCGGCCCTGCCCGGCGACTACCACGTGCACACGACCTACTCCGACGGCGACGGAAGCGTCGAGGAGTGCGTGCAGTGTGCCGTCGCCCTCGGCCTGCCCGAGATCGGCATCGCTGACCACGTCTCGGGCCTGCGCGCGGCCGACTGGGACCTGGCCTCGGTGCCCTTCGAGCGCATGGACGACTACGTCGCCGAGGTGCTCGCCGCGGCCGCCCGCCACGGCGACATCACCGTGCTGCTGGGCGCCGAGGCCGACTACCTGCCGGGCCACGAAGACGAGCTCGCCGCGCTGCTCGCCGCCTACCCCTTTCAGTACGTGGTCGGCGGCGTGCACGTGATCGACGGCTTCGACTTCGACAACGAAGAGCGGCGCGACGACCTGCGCTGGACCGACTCCGACGCGGTCTACATCGCCAACTACCGCGCCGTGCAGGCCGCCGCCGAGTCGACGCGGCTCGCCGCGGCGGGCGATCGGGGCGCCCCTGCGGGCGCCCCGATCGCCCGCTTCGACGTCATGGCCCACCTCGACTACGTCGGCCTGTGGGGGCACAAGCCCGGGCCGGCCGTCGAGCCCGCCCTCGACGCCGCCCTCGACGCGATGGCCGCCCACGGCTGCGCCATCGAGCTGAACACCGACCGCATCACCGACCCGGCCGGCGTCATGTACCCCTCCGCAGACATTCTGCGGCGCGCCCGGGCGCGCCGTATCCCGCTGGTCGTGAGCTCCGATGCCCACTGCGCCCAGCACGTCGGGCGCCTGTGGGACGAGGCCATCGCGCTCGCCCGCCGCGCCGGCTACACCACGGCGCTGCGCCTGTCGGACCGCAGCCTCGTACCGCTGCCGTAGGCCCTGGGACCGCGGCGATCAGGCTGGAGGCCACACGAATGGAAGCAGGCGAAGCGCTCACCCCGTCCCGGCTGGACGCCGCTCGGCGCGACGGGTCGGGCCGGGACGGGTCTCGGCGGGACGGGTCTGGTCGGGACGGATCTCGGCGCGACGGATCGGACCGCGACGGGTCTCGGCGGGACGGGACCGGCCGGGATGGCGGGCGAGAGGCGGGGCTGCCCTACGCGGCCACCGCGCTCGCCACGCGACCGCTGCTGCGCGGCGCCCTGCGCCTGAGGGTCGTCGCGGCCGAGCGGATCCCGGCCGGCGGCCCGCTCGTCGTGGTCGCCAACCACGAGAGCAACCTCGACGGCTTCGCCCTGATCGCGGCCTTCGGGGAGCGCCGGCTGTGCTTTCTGGCGGCCGCCCACCTGTTCGAACGGCCCGCCGTGGGGCGCTACCTGCGGGCCATCGGCGCGCTGCCGGTCGAAGAGGATGCCGCCAACCTGCAGAGCTTCAAGAGAGCCCTTGCCACCCTGCGCGGCGGCGGCACGGTGGCCGTGTTTCCCAAGGGCGGGATCGGCGGCGACGAGGTCCAGGGCGGCGCCGCCTACCTGGCGCTCAAGACCGAGGCCACCCTGCTGCCCGTGCACCTTGCCGGAACGGCCGCCGTCTGGCCGCCGCGCCGCGCCTGGCCGCGTCCGGCCGCGATCACGGTGCGCATCGGCCGCCCCGAGCGCGCCCGCAGCCTGGCCAACGGCAGCTCGACCACCAGGCTCGCGGTCGCCGAGGTGAACACCGCGATCGAGCGGCTGCTGGACGAGACGCGCGCTGCGGGTATCAGACCCCTCCCGTCGTAGGTATCCGACCTCTCTCCCCGCGCCGAGCTTCTACCGATGTAGTCGGCGAGAGGTATCGGGCAAGGTCGCCACCCTGGGGAGGAGCCATGAGATCGAAGCCGATGGACCAAAGCGGTCCGACCCCGTACAGGCAGCCGCGCGCTGTGACATCGCTCGCGCGTCGTCGTGGGGCGACGCTCCTCGTGGCCCTGGGGTTCGGCCTGGTGGTCCTGCTCGCCTGCGCGGCTACGGCGCTGGCCGGGCCCATGCTGCAGACCGGCACCTGGGTGACCGACGGCACGGTCGACGCCGTGGCGCCCGGCCCCGGCGGCATCACCTACGTGGGCGGCGACTTCAATCAGATCGGACCGTACACCGGCAGCTTCGTCGCTCTGTCGGGCACGAGCGGCGCCGTCGTGCCGGGCAACCACACCGTGAACGGCAGCGTCTATGCCTGCGTCGCCGACGGCAACGGCGGTTTCTACCTGGGCGGTCAGTTCACACAGGTCGACGGTCAGGCGATCGCCAACCTGGCCCACATCCTGCCGAACGGAACGCTCGACACGGGCTGGACGCCCGACCCCGATGGGACCGTCAGGTCCATGGTCGTCAACGACGGCTCGCTGTACGTCGGCGGCTCCTTCACAGACATTGGCGGATCGACGTACTATGCTCGGCTTGTCCGTTTCTTCGTGGCCGGCGGCGACATGGACACGAGCTGGGCGCCTCGTCCCGACGGCTCCGTCGACACCATGGCGGTCGCCGGCGGCTCGTTGTATCTGGGTGGCGACTTCACACACGTGAACGGCTACGACACTCCCTACCTGGCCCGCATCGACCTGACGAACATCCAGGTCGACCCAAGCTGGACGCCCGACCCCGACGACGCGGTCTATGGCCTGGCTGCGACCGCCGACACGCTCTACGTCGGCGGCGCGTTCTCGCACGTCGGCGGCGATGCGATCCCCTACCTGGCTCGCTTCGACCTGACGAGCGGCGCCGTCGACAGCGGCTGGACGCCCGATCCCGACTACGACGTGCTCTGCCTGGCTGTGACCGCCGACACGCTCTACGTCGGCGGCCAGTTCAACAACGTCGGCGCCACCGCGATGATCGGCCTGGCGCGCTTCGACCTGACGAGCGGCGATCTCGACACGAGCTGGACGCCGCACCCGTACGGCATGGTCTCCACGCTCACGGTCAGCGGCGACGCGCTCTACGTCGGCGGCGACTTCGGCGAGATCGGCGGCAGCGAGATCCCGGATCTCGCGCGCTTCGACACGACGACCGGCGACGTCGACACGAGCTGGACGCCGCACCCCGACCGCGACGTCCTGGGCGTGACGGTGTCGGGCGACGGCACCGTCTACGCGGGCGGCGATTTCGACTCGGTGAACGACGTCAGCCGGAGCAACCTCGCCGCGGTCGACGCCAGCGGTCACCCCACGGCCTGGGACCCGCCCGCTCCCGACGACACCGTCTTCGCCCTGGCCCTGTCGGGCGACACGCTCTACGCCGGCGGCGACTTCTCGAATGTCGGCAGCACCGTCGCCCCGCGTCTGGCCCGTTTCGACACGACCACCGGCGCGCTCGACACAAGCTGGACGCCCGGTCCGGACGGCGACTCCCCCTACGTCCGCGCCCTCGCCTTGTCGGGTGACACGCTCTACGTCGGCGGCCAGTTCGACACGATCGGCGAGACCGCGATCGACAACCTCGCACGCTTCGACACGACGACCGGCGACCTCGACACGAGCTGGACGCCCGATCCCAGCGCGACGCCCGACTTTCAGGGTCACGTCAACACGCTCCTGGTCGCGGGCGGCTGGCTTTACGCCGGCGGGCCGTACCGGCACGTCGGTGGCCAGGCGATCGAAGACCTGGCGCGGTTCGACCTGACGACCGGCGACCTCGACACGAGCTGGACGCCCGACCCCGACTCGGGAGTCGACGCCCTGGCGATCTCGGGCAGCTCGCTCTACGCCGGTGGCGGCTTCGAGAACATCGGCGGCAGCGCCATCCAGTACCTGGCTCGCGTCGACACGACGAGTGGCCTCGCCGACCCAAGCTGGACGCCCGACCCCGACGACTTCGTCTACGCGCTCGCCGTCGCGGGCGGCAAGCTCTATGTCGGCGGCATCTTCTCGAGCATGGGCAGCACGTCGGCGCCTTCGCTGACGAGCCTCGACGCGAGCACCGGCGCGGTCGACACGACCTGGACACCGGACTGCCACGGCACCGCCGAGTGTCTTGACGTGGCGAACGGCACGCTGATCGTCGGCGGCGACTTCGACACGATGGGCGGCGAGTACTGTCGCGGCCTGGCGTTCTTCGACTTCCCGATCGCGCCGGCCAATGCACAGGCGCCGGTCGTGTCGGGCGACACAGCTCAGGGCGACACGCTGTCGTGCGCCGCCGGGGAGTGGACCGGCGATCCGACACCCACGCTCACCTACCAGTGGCTGCGCGACGGTGTGGCGATCGACCAGGCCACCGACGACACCTACGCGATCACCGCGGACGACCAGGGTCACCTGCTCTCGTGCGAGGTGACCGCGACCAACGGCGGCGGCGCGCTCGCCGAGACCAGCGACCCCATCGCCGTGCCGGCGCTGCTCGGCGCGCCCGTCAGCACGCAGGCGCCGGTCGTGAGCGGCACCGCCGCGCTCGGCGGCGTGCTCGCCAGCACGAGCGGCGGCTGGAGCGGTACCGTGGCCGACGTCGTCTATCAGTGGGAGCGCGGTGGCGTGGCGATAGGCGACGCCACCGGCAGCTCGTACACGGTCGGCCGCGCCGACTGCGGCGCGAGCCTCACCTGCGTGGTGACGGCGAGCAACGACGCCGGTCAGACAAGCGTGAGCAGCGACGCGGTCGCCGTCACGACGGCGCCGGTCGTCGCTCTCAGGCTCTCGTCTGCGAGGGTGAAGGCCGGCCGCAGCGTCGCGATCAGCGGCAGCGTGACGAACGCGTTGGCCGCGGCCCACACGGTCGCCATCTGCCGCAAGAGCGCCGGTAAGCTGATCGTGCTCGAGCGCCTCACGGTCTCGGGCGCGGGCGCTTTCCACTGGAAGATGAAGGCAAGCAGGGCCGGCAAGTGGACGCTGGTCGCGACCTACAAGGCCGCCGGCGTCACCTTCAGGAGCAAGGCCGTCACGCTGACGGTGCGCAGGTAAGGGCGGCGCGGGCGGCGGCGCGGCGCAGCCGCGCCGCCGCCCGCCCAGCGCGCGACGGGGGCGGGGCCGGCAAAGCCGGCCCCGCCCCCGTCGCCCTACCTGCGCGCGGCCCAGTCCATGGCCGCCGGCAGGTCGGCCAGGCCGAAGTGCCTGAGGCGCTTGCCCATCATCCAGCCGAAGCGGCGCATGAGGTCGCGGATGCCGGGCGAGTCGGTCACCACGGCGCAGCGCTCCCACTTGCGCAGGAACCCCAGGCCGATGCCGAGGTCCTCGCGCTTCACGCCCTTGGCGTAGCCGGTGTACTCGGGGCCGAGCAGAAAGACGGCCCTGATCTTGCGGCCGCCTGCAGTCGCCGCGTCGATCGCCGGCTTCAGGATCTGGGTGTAGTCCTCGAGGCCGACCTGGCCCACCGCCTTGAACGCCAGCACGCCGGTCGGCGCCTCGTCGATCCGCTCGATCATCGCACTGCCTCCGTGGGTCGCGTCGCGAGCATTCTACGCACGCTCGGCGGCGAGCGCCTGCCGGGCGGCCTGGGCCAGCAGCGCCGGTTCCTGGGCGCCGCTCACCGTGAACCGGTCGGCGAAGACGAAGGTCGGCACGGCGTGGATGCCGAGCAGCGACGCCTCGTGCTCCTCGGCGCGCACCTCGGCGGCGAGCTCGTCGCCGGCGAGCAGGGCGGCCGCCGCGGCCCCGTCCATCCCCGCCGCGCGGGCGGCGGCGGCGAGCACGGCGTGGTCGCCGACGTTCTCGCCGCGGCTCCAGTGGGCGGCAAAGAGAGCGTCGCCCAGGAGTTGCTGCACGTCGGCCCCGGTGCGCAGCGCGGCCGTCATCAGGCGGTGGGCGGCGAACGTGCTGGGCCGCACCGTGAGCGTCGCCGGGTCGCCCATCTGCAGGCCCTCGTCGGCGGCGATCCGGCGCAGCCGCTCGCCCATGGCCCGCACCGCGGCCGGGTCGTGGCGGGCGCTCATGTAGGCGTCACGGTCGACACCCTCGGGCGGCACGCTTGGGTCGAGCTCGAAGGCCGCGTACCTCCAGCGGATCGACTCGGCCTCGGGGCCGAGGTCTCTCAGTGCTGCTCGCCAGCGCTCCGCGCCGACAAAGCACCACGGTCACACGATGTCGGACCAGATCACGACGTCGATCACGGCGCGCCTCCTGTTGTCGCTGGGCCAACGATAGCAAAGTGGGCGGCACGCGGGTGCGACCGGCGCGGGCGTCGGCACGGAGGCGCGCCACCGTCGGAGGCCCCCCTCGCCGGCCATCGCCATTGCGGGCGATGACGTGCTGGTATCCTGTCCGTGTCCGCGGAGGGCGGCGAGGTGCGACGACCTCGGGTCGTCTCTGTCGATGGCCCGTTCCGGCGCGTGTTCGAAAGGAGAACCCGAAGTGTCGACAGGCGAAGATATCCGGTTGAGCCGCCTCTTCGATCAGGGCAGCAACGCGGTGGTCGTGGCGATCGATCACGGGCTCTACAACGGTCCCCGCCCCGGTTTCGAGCATCCCTGGACCCTCGTCGAGCGCCTGCGCGGCGCCGACGCGATCCTGATGAGCCCGGGGATGGTGCCGCACGTCGCCGGCACGTTCGGGCGCCGCAGTGCACCCGCGCTCATGCTGCGGCTGAACTGGGGCACGCAGTACGCCAGCCAGTGGGCCTACCACGAGAGCCGCACCGTGCCGATGATCCCGGCGCGCCAGGCGGTGGCGCTGGGCGCCGACATCGTCCTCGTCGGCATGTCCATCAAGACCGGCTCCGAGGCCGTCGACGCCGAGAACGTGGCCCAGGTCGCCGCCTGCGTGGCCGAGAAGCGCGAGGTCGGCGTGCCGATCGTCGGCGAGGTGTATCCGGCCGGTCACGAGGACCTCGCCCCCGAGGAGCGCCACGAGCAGATCGCGATCGGCTGCAGGATCGTCGCCGAGCTCGGCGTCGACCTCATCAAGACGTTCCACACCGGCGGGCGCTTCGCCGAGATCGTGCGCTCGACCCCGGTACCGATCCTGGCCCTGGGATCCAAGAAGATGGATTCCGAGGTCGACGCCCTCGAGCTCGCCGCGACGGCCGTCCACGACGGCGCGCGCGGCGTCGTGTTCGGCCGCAACGTGGTCTGCGCCCGCGAGCCCGAGCGATTCCTCGAGGCGCTGCAGGAGGTCGTCAAGCATGGCGCCGAACCGGTCGCGGCGGCGGGGAAGCACGGCCTGGCCTAGCCCGCGATGCCCGGCATGAGCCATCTCATCGGGCTCGACGTCGGCACGACGTCGGTCAAGGCCGGCCTTTTCTCAGCGCCGGGCGAGCTCCTGGGAGCGGTCGCCGAGGAGTACCGGCTCGACCATCCGGGCCCCGACCGCGCCGAGCTCGACCCCGAGGTCTACTGGAACGCGACCACCGCGGCAGTCACCAGGGTCCTGACCGCGGCACGGGTCGCTCCCGGCGACGTCGCGGCGATCGCCGTGTCCAGTCAGGGGGAGACCGTGATCGCGGTCGACGAGGCGGCACGGGCGCTGGCGCCGGCCCTGGTCTGGCTCGACAACCGCGCGGCCGACGAGGCCCTCGAGATTGCCGAGCGTTGCGACGAGGCGACCGTCTACGCGGTCACGGGTGTGCCGACGGTGGTCGCCACCTGGACCGCCTGCAAGCTCCTCTGGTGGCGCCGCCACGAGCCCGCGGTGTTCGCCGGCGCGCGGCGGTTCCTGCTGGTCGAAGACTTCATCGTGCAGCGCCTGACCGGCCGCTTCGTCACCGAGGGCAGCGTCGCCTGCACGTCGCTGCTGTTTGACATCGTGGCGCGGCGCTGGTGGGAGCCCATGCTCGAGATCGTCGGCGTCGGCCCGGAGCGGCTGCCCGACGTGGTCGCGCCGGGGACCGTCGTCGGCACCCTCACCCAGGCCGCCGCCGGGGCGCTCGGTCTGACCCCGCGCACGCTCGTCGTCACGGGCGGCATGGACCAGTGCGCGGGCGCTGTGGGGGTCGGCAACGTGGGTCCCGACGTGGTCTCCGAGAGCAGCGGCGGAGCGCTCACGTTGCAGGCGTCGGTCGAGCGTCATGGCGGCGATCCGACCCGTCAGACGCCCGTCTACATCCACTCCGCGCCCGACCGCTACCTGTACTGTCCGGTGTGCCCCACCGGCGGCATGGCACTGACCTGGTTTCGCAACCAGTTCGGGGGCGACGAGGTCGCCCGCGCCGAGCGCGACGGGGGCAGCGCCTACGACCTGCTGACGGCGCTCGCCGCCCCGGTCGCCCCGGGCTGCGACGGACTCACGATGCTGCCCCACCTGATGGGCGCCTTCAGCCCGGAGTACGAGCCCGGTGCGCGTGGCGCCTTTTACGGTTTCACGCTGCACCACGGCAAGGGACACTTCGTGCGCGCCGTCCTCGAGGCGGTCGGCTTCATGCTGCGCCGCAACCTCGAGCTGCTGGCCGGCGCGGGGACGCAGGCGCGCGAGATCCGTTCGCATGGGGGAGGGTCCCGGAGCGCACTCTGGAACCAGATCAAGGCCGACACGTGCGGCGTGCCGGTCGTCACCCTGCAGGGCGAAGATGCCGCGCTGCGCGGCGACGCGATGCTGGCGGGCGTCGCCGCGGGGGTCTACGCGGACCTGGCCGAGGCGGCGACCGCCATGGTGCGGACCGAGCGGCGCTACGAGCCCGACCCTGCGGCCCACCGCGCCTACGACGACGCCTACGCTCGCTACATCGAGCTCTTCGAGGCGCTCCGGCCGCTCTACGCAAGCGGTGAGCCCTCGTGACAAGCACGCGCAACACGCCGATCAACCAGATCGACCGGAGGTGACACGGTGGCCGTGAAGCCGAAGATCGGGGTCCTGGTCATGGCCCTGCTCGAGGACGACTACAACAAGACCGCGCACATGCGGCCCGCGGCGACCGCGGCCGCGCGCGAGGTCGCCGACGCGCTCGCCGCCTTCGGCGAGGTCGTCCATGCCGGGCTCGTCGAAGAGGAGGAGCAGGCCGCCGCGGCGGCGCGCCTGTTCAACGCCCAGGACGTCGACATCATCGTCGCCACGGAGCTTGCCTACACGAAGGGCGCCGTGCCGGCTCGCTGCTTCATCGACACGACCGCGCCGGTCCTTGTATGGAACACGCAGAAGATCCGCCGTTTCGGCGAGAACGACGACTTCGACGTCATCATGCTGAACTCGGGGATGGCCGGCATGCCCGAACTCACCGCGGTGCTGCTGCGCACCGGCCGCGAGTTCGAGATGATCACGTCGCAGTGGGACGACGCACAAGGCAGACGCCGGGTCGGCGAGACCATCCAGGCGGCGGCGGTCCGCCGCCGGCTGCGCACCGCGCGCGTCGGCCTCGTCGGGCACCCCTTCGAGGGCATGACCGACCTCATGGTCGACGGTCTCGCGTTCCGCCAGAAGATCGGCCCGATCGTCTGGCCGCTCGAGCCCGAGAAGATCGCCGTGCGTTTCGCCGAGATCGCCCAGGACGACGTCGACGCCGCGGTCGCGGCCGAGAAGGCGAAGTACACGGTCGACATGGAGCCGGCCCTCTTCGAACGCTCGGTCAGGCTCGCCCTCGCCCTCGAGTGGGCGGCCAGGGAGTATCGCTTCGACGTGATCACCGCGCTCGACCAGATCTGGCTGAGCGATCCCCGCGTCGGCATCATCCCGTCGTACGGTACCGGTCGACTCTGCGAGATCGGCATACCGGCCGCGCCCGAGGGCGACGTGAGCTGCGGCACCGCCCAGCTCGTCCTGCAAGAGCTCGCCGGCCAGTCGACGACGGTCGAGAACTACGTCATCGACTTCGACAACAACGCCGTCGTCTTCTCGCACGATGGTCACGGCAATCCGGCCCTGGCCGAGCCTGGGACGGTCAAGGTCAAGCACTCCATCTACTACAGCGGCGTGCACGGCTTCGGGGCGGGCTTCGAGTTCGCCTACCAGCCGGGGCCGATCACGAACCTCGCGCTCGTGCCGATGGGCGACGGTCGCTTTCGGTTCGTGATCTCCGAGGGCGAGTTCCTCACCTACGCCGCGCGACCGGTGTCGGCGCCGCAGACCCTGTTCCGTCCCGACACGCTGGCGATCGCCGACTGGTGCACCGCCTGGTGCAAGGCCGGCGCCGGGCACCACATGGCGGCGGCGCAGGGCCGCTGGACCGCCCAGCTGGTGGCGCTTGCCCGCATGCTGGGGATCGAGGCGGTGGTCGTCTGACCATGCGCGCGGACCCGGCGATCACCCCGCCGTTCTTCGAGATCGGCCCCAAGGCCTACGCCTACGGTAAGGACATCGTGGAGCTCGCCAAGCGGGCCGACGAGCTGAGCCGTGACTACGACGTCCAGGTCGTGATCACGCCGCAGTACGTCGATATCCCGGCGGTCGTCCAGGCGGTCGAGCGGGTCCTGGTCTTCGCCCAGCACATGGACGCGCTGCCGCCGGGCCGCGGCGTCGGCTCGGTTCTGCCCGAGGCCCTCGCGGCGGCCGGCGCGGCGGGCGTCCTGCTCAACCACGTCGAGCGCCGACTGGCGCGGCCCGAGCTCGTCCACACGATGGAGCGGGCCGCCGAGGTGGGCCTGGCCACGATGGTCTGCGCCGACGACGTGCCCGACGCGGTCGCGATCGCCGGGCTGGCTCCCGACATCATCATCGTCGAGGCGCCCGAGCTGATCGCCGGCGGCGTGCGCGACGCGGGCAGCCGGGCGGCCGTCGCGGCCGCCAACGAGGCGGTCTGGCGGGTCGACCCGGCCGTGCGCGTGCTCCACGGGGCCGGCATCAACGGCCCGCGCGACGTCTACGACGTGACGGCCGCGGGCGCCCAGGGCACGGGCTCGAGCAGCGCCATCTTCACGGCGGTCGACCCCGCCGCCATGCTCGAGGCGATGATCGGCGCGCTGCGCAAGGCCTGGAACAGCACCCATTAGGAGGGACGGATGGTGGTTCATCAAGCGACGTTCACGGTGCAGTCTGACAGGCGGCCGACCTTTTACGACGTGACCCCGCAGGTCGAGCAGGCGCTCGCCGCGTCCGGCGTCAGGAACGGCATCCTCCTCGTGTTCTCGCAGCACACCACCTGCAGCGTGCTGATCCAGGAGGCGTCGGACGACGTCGACTACTGGGGCACGGAGCTGCTCATGCAGGACCTGCTCACGATCCTCGACGGGCTCGCCCCGACCTGCCGGACGCAGGGGCAGTACCACCACCCCGGACCGCTCCACATCGAGGCCGCCAAGAGTCGCGACGAGGAGCCCTCGTGGTCGCTCAACACCGACGCCCACCTGCGTTCGGTGCTCCTCGGTCGTTCGCAGAGCGTGCCGGTGGTCGACGGCGCGATGATGCTCGGCGACTTCGGGCGCTTCTACTTCGCCGACTTCGATCACACACGCGCCCGCGAGCGCACGGTGCGCGTGCAGATCGTCGGCGAGTGACGCCGAGAGACGGGAGGGGCCGCGTGCCCGCGATGACGAGCGAGCAGATCGACCACTACAAGACGTTCGGTCGTGCCCTGCGGCTGGCGAACGGCGTGCTCGAGGCGATCGTCACGCTCGACGTGGGCCCCCGGATCATGCACGTCTCGCTGCCCGGCGGACCCAACCTGTTCGCCGACGACTGCCCGCTCAAAGAAGACCTGCCCGACGGCACGACGTTCGAGTACCTCGGCGGCCACCGGGTGTGGCACAGCCCCGAGGCGTTCCCGCGCAGCTACGTGCCGGACAACCACCCGATCGCGCGCCATGAGCTCTTCGACGATGGCGTCTTGCTCGTGCAGGACCAGGAGCCCTGGACCCAGATCGTGAAATCGATCGAGGTGCGCTTCAAGGCGGAGTCGATCGCCGTGACCAGCAGACTCACCAACGAGGGCGCCTGGCCGGTGGAGATGGCGGTCTGGTCGCTGTTCCTCGGCGCGCCGAACGGGCGCCTCGTCCTGCCCGTCGTGCAGCGCAATACCGGGCTCCTGCCGAACACGAGCTACGTGCTCTGGCCCTACTCGACCATGGACGACCCCCGCGTGCGCTGGGGGCGACGTTTCGTCGTGCTCGACCACGACCAGGCAAACGACACGGCGATCAAGCTGGGGTACGCCGCGGAGCCGGGCTGGCTCGCCTACTTCAGCGACGGTTGCTGCCTGCTCAAGACCTTCCGGCACGAGCGCGGCGCGCGCTACCCCGACGGCGGCTGCAGCGCCGAGGCCTACGCGGCCGGATGGGGGATCGACGTCGAGTCGCTGTCGCCGCTGCAGTCCGTGCAGCCCGGCCAGACGATCACACACGACGAGGAGTGGTTCGTGGTCGTCTGCCCCGAGCGACCGGACACCGACGACGAGATCGCGAGCGTGCTCGCACCGGTCGCGCAGCGGGCCGGCGTCGCCCTGCCGGCGCCTGACCTCGGCGCCTGGAGTCCGACCGGTGACGAACAGGACTAATCGAGCCTGTGCAGCGTGTATAACTGCCCAGCATCGTTTGCACTCTCTGGATAGTGGGTGGATGATGCAGTCGATCTCCGTGCGCACGGGTCGGGCGCCGGCAGGCGCGCTCACGTGGCGGACGAACCAGGCGAAAGGGGGCCGCATGAGACGTTGGTTGGTCGTCGCGACCGTGGGGATCATGGCCGCGGTCATGGTGGCGGGGTGCGGAGGCAACTCGAGCGCGAGCTCCTCCTCGAGCCCCGGCACGGCGAAAGTCACTCTGACCATCTGGCACAACTACGGCACCGAGCAGAACGCGACGGCTCTGCAGAACCTCGCGGCGGCGTTCGAGAAGCTCCATCCGAACGTCACGATCAAGATCGTGAGCCAGCCGGCCGACAACTACTTCGCGCTCCTGCAGGCCGCCGCGATCTCGAAGACGGGTCCCGACCTCGCCGTCATGTGGACCGGTCTGTTCGCGCTCCAGTACAAGAGCTTCCTCGTGAACATGAAGGGCAAGGTCCCGGCCGCCGATCTGGCGAGGATCGAGCCCGACGCCCTCAAGTGGACGAGCGACAACTTCGATGCGGCGAACGGCCCCTATGTGATGCCGCTCGAGACGCAGTTCTACATCGGCTTCTACAACAAGGCGGCCTTCGCCAAGGCGGGCGTTACGTCGGTGCCGACCGACTGGAGCCAGCTGCTGGCCGCCTGCAAGAAGCTCAAGGCGGCGGGCTACGTGCCGTTCACCTACGGCAACGGCGGACAGCCGCTCACGGCCACGTTCTATCCCTACTACGACCTCAGCTACATGATGATCGGCAACTACCCGGTCGATAAGTGGCTGGGCCTGTACAACGGCTCGATCCCCTGGACGGCGCCCGCGAACCAGTCGCAGCTTGCCATGTGGGCGCAGCTCCACAAGCTGGGCTACACGAACCCCGACGTCATCACGAAGACCGACAACCTGGGCGACTTCGAGTCCGGCAAGGCCGCCATGATCATGGACGGCACCTGGGACACGCAGAAGTTCACGAACGCGCTCGGCTCGAAGGTCGCGGCCTTCGTGCCGCCCTTCTCGCAGACGCCGATCACGGGCGTCGTCGACTTTGCCGGCGACGGGCTCTCGGCCATGACCTACTCCAAGCACCAGGCCGAGGACATGGCGTTCCTCGACTTCATGACCACGCCGCAGGCCGCCTCCATCATCAACGCGGCGGGCCTGATCCCGGCCATCACGGGCACCACCACGACCAACCCGGTCAACCAGGAGATGCTCGACTTCGTCAACAAGCAGCACATGACCGTCTATCCGATGATCGACAACGTGATCCAGCCCGAGATCGTGAGCGTCGGCAACAAGGAGCTGCCGTCGGTCCTGAACCAGACCATCTCGCCCAAGTCGGCGCTGCAGGCCATGCAGAACGCGCTCCAGCAGCTGCCGGCCAGCCGGCGGGGCAGCTCGTACCAGTAAGATCGGCAACGTCGATGCCGTTCCACGGTCCGTCGCGGCGGCCCCACCGGGGCCGCCGCGGCGGACCGTCCCGCAGACGCGAGAACAGGTGGTAGCGCAAGAGTGTCGGTAGAAGCCGCAGGCGCGTCGGGCTCACAGGCGGGCCTCGGTCGCCATCGACGGGCGAGCCCGCTGGCCCGGCGTCGGCGCCGGGCCGGCATGATGATGTCGATCCCGGCGGTCGTCGTGGTCGTCGCGCTGCTCGTGATCCCGATCGGCCAGGCGGTCTACTACTCGATGACGAACTGGAACGGGATCACCTCGACCTGGGTCGGGCCGCGCGCCTACGTCGACGCTCTGCGCGATCCGACGTTCTGGCGGGTCGTCGAGAACAACGGTCTGCTCCTGCTGTCGGTGCCCTTTGCGATCGGCATCCCGCTCATCATCGCGACGCTGCTGAACGAGCACGTGCGCGGCTGGCGCATCTTTCGCTCGGTCTACTTTCTGCCGACCGCCATCTCGTGGGTGGTGATCGGCGTGGTCGCCGTGCAGTTCTTCGCCTTGAACGGCCTGCTGAACAGCCTCCTGGCCGACGTCGGTCTGGGGTCGATCAAGACCGACTTTCTGTCGGGCCAGCGAACGGCGCTCCTCGCGCTCGCTGTGACGTTCGTCTGGTCGATGGTAGGCACCAACACGATCATCTTCCTGACCGGCATGGCGACGCTCGACCCGTCGCTCATCGAGGCGGCTCGGGTCGACGGCCTGAACAGCCGTCAGATCTTTCTGCACGTGACGCTGCCGCTGCTCAAGCGCTTCGTGCAGTTCTCGTTCGTGATCACCGTGATCAGCGCCTTCTCCGCGCTCTTCAGCCTGATCTTCGTTATGACGAACGGCGGCCCGGGCTACGGCACCACCACGCTCGAGTTCTTCGTCTACCAGTCGGCCTTCTCGCTTGGCCAGTTCGGCACGGCCGCCCTCTACGGCATCATCCTGTTCGTGGTCATGCTGGCGGTCGGCCTCGTGCAGCTCAAGGTGATCAGGCCCGACGACGGCGGCGGGTGATGACGCTCGACACGACAGCGCGTCCCCCCATGAGCGGCGCTCGTGCCCGTCGCACGGCGTCGCGTGTCGGCCTGTTCGTGGTCATGGTCGTCGTCGCGATCGTCATGCTGTATCCGTTCTACTACATGCTCAACAACGCGTTCCGTACGGCCCCACAGTTCGACCAGCAGCGCGGACATTCGGCGGCGAGCTGGTCGCGTCTGTTCGCCGACCTGCCGGTCGCCCGTGAGCTGCTCAACTCGACGCTGATCTGCCTCGTGGCCATCCTCATCATCCTGTTCGTGAGCACGACCGCGGGCTTCGCCTTCGCGAAGCTGCGCTACCGCGGCAGCGAGCTCGTGTTCCTCGGCGTCGTCGCGGCCATGATGGTGCCGCTGCAGTCGATCATCATCCCCGAGTACGTCAACCTCGGTCGCTTCGGTCTGGTCAACAGCTACTTCGGCGCCATCCTCGTGTACGCGGCGCTCGGCACGCCCTTCGCCACGTTCCTCATGGCGACGCACTACCGTGGCATCTCTGACGAGCTGATCGAGGCGGCCGTGATCGACGGTCTGGGCTACTTCCGCACGTTCCTGCGGATCGCCATCCCGCTGTCGGTGCCGGCCATGGCGACCGTCGCCGTGCTGCAGTTCATCCAGATCTGGGACGACCTGCTCGTGGGTCTGCTGTTTCTGCAGAACCCGCAGCAGCGCACGATCACGGTCGGTCTCGCCGCCATTGCCGCGGGGCGCACGACGAGCATCCCGGCCCTGCTCGGGGGCTCGTTCCTGTCGGCCTTGCCAGCGATCGTCGTGTACCTCATCTTCCAGCGGTACCTGATCAGGGGCCTGACCCTCGGCATGGGCAAGTGACGTCGCGTGGCGGTCGGCGTGCGGCCTGTCGAAACCAGCAGCGCGACGAAGTCGCGCCCGGCTGAGCGGAAGCGGCGGAGTCGATTGACGGCCTAGGAGGCTGACGTGTCACGCATCGCACTCGAGGGTGTCACCAAGCGGTTCGCCGACGGCACCGTGGCCGTCCGCTCGGTCAGCCTCGACGTTGCCGACGGTGAGCTCATGGTGCTGGTCGGCCCCTCCGGCTGTGGGAAGACGACGGTGTTGCGTATGGTAGCCGGGCTCGAAGAGGTGACCGAGGGCACGATCTCGATCGACGGGCAGGTCGTGAACGACCTGGACCCGCGCCACCGCGACATCGCGATGGTCTTTCAGAGCTACGCGCTGTACCCGCACCTGTCGGTGTACGACAACATGGCCTTCAGCCTGAAGTACCGGCGCACGCCGAAGGCCGAGATCAGACGGCGGGTTGTCGATGCCGCCCGCATCCTCGAGCTCGAGCAGTACCTGCAGCGCAAGCCGCGCCAGCTGTCGGGCGGACAGCGCCAGCGCGTCGCCATGGGGCGGGCGATCGTACGTCAGCCGCGCGCCTTCCTCATGGACGAGCCGCTCTCGAACCTCGACGCCAAGCTGCGCGTGCAGATGCGGGCCGAGATCCTGAAGATCCAGCAGTCGCTGAAGGTCACGACCATCTACGTGACGCACGACCAGACCGAGGCCATGACCCTCGGCGACCGCGTCGCCGTGGTGCACCAGGGCGACCTGCAGCAGGTCGGCACGCCGCGCGAGCTCTACCGCGATCCGGCCAACCGCTTCGTCGCCGGCTTCATCGGCTCGCCGGCGATGAATCTGGTCAAGGCGACGCTCGCGCCGGCGACCGACGGAGGCCGGCACGAGGTCGTATTCGGACCACATCGGCTGCGGCTGCCCGCTGAGGTCTTCGATAAGCGGCCCGAGCTGGCCGGGTATCTTGGCCAGGAGGTCGTCATCGGCATCCGCCCTGAGGACCTCGAAGACGCCTCGCTGCTGAGCTCACCAGATCCCGCCGCCACCATCGAGCTGACCGTCATGCTCACCGAGGACCTCGGCTCTGAGGTCGATGTCCACTGCTCTGGCGGCCTCGTGCGCGACCTGTCCGCGACGCCGGAGGTGCTCGGCGTCGACGCCGAGGTCCCCGAAGACGTGATGGCCGACACCGTGGTCGCTCGCATGAACCGGCACACCACGCTGCGCGAGGGAGACACGGCGAGGGTCCATGTCGACCTCATGGAGCTCCACTTCTTCGACCCCGAAAGCGGCTGCAGCATCAGGTGATGCCCCGCCCGCGACGTCGTACCTAGCGCGTCACCGATCCGTGGCTGCGGCTGCAGGTCACTGGCCCTGAGGCCAGCGGGAGTCGGCCGCGGTCGGCAGGCTGCTGCGGCGAGCCTCGCCCATGCAGCGCCGCAGCCGATGCAGCGCCGCGGCCGCCGGAACGGCCGAGAGTCTGCGGGGACCCTCACGGCGGCTTCTCATGCGCGTCTCAGCGGCTCCTCAGCCGCGCCGGGTAGCCTCGGTCGCGGTCACACCCGTCGAGACCGAGGAGCAGAGGATGGACGTCGTCGAACGGTGGCGCAGGATCGTGACGCGGGCGTCGGCCTCGGCCGTGCACGCGGCCGGCGGGCGCGCGGCGCCGCCCTCGGCCTCGGAGGCGCGCGAGCGCTGTCTCGAGCAGTTGCGCGTGCGCGGCTTGCCGCTGTGGACCGACAAGCCGGAGCACTGCGACGTGTGCGGACGGGAGCTGCTGCTCGGCGAGCGCGCCCGTCTCGTGTACCGCGCACAGGAGCTGCTGCTGGCCTGCCCGCTCTGCGCCGAGCGCCTGTTGCGCGAAGGCTGCGTCGCCGTGGGTGGCGAGGAGCGCGCGTCGGCCTGATGCCAGGCCGGCACGCGCTCCTCGGCGTCCACCTGCCGGGCGCCCCGCGCCTACCGCTCGCCGAGCGCTGCGGGCGGTGTGCCCCCGAGCCTCAGCAGGCGCTCGGCATTGCCCCACAGGATCGCCTCGCGCGCGCCGACTGAGAGCGGCATCTCGACCAGCCGCCCGATCTCCGCGGCGGCGTCGCCCCAGGGCCCATCGCTGCCGAACAGCACGTGGTCGGCGCCGACCACGTCGACCAGACGGCAGAAGCGCCGCGCGCCCAGGTAGCTCAGAGAGAAGGCCGTGTCGAGGTAGACGTCGCGCCCGGCCAGCAGGCGCTCGACGTCGTCCCACTGCCGCCAGCCGCCCATGTGGGCGAGCACGACGACGAGGTCGGGCTGGCGGTCGAGCACGCGGGCGAAGGCGGCCGGGTCGGAGTGCACCGTGGGGATGGCGATGTCCTCGCCGGCGTGGAAGAAGATGATCAGGCCGCGCCGCGCCGCCTCGGCGTAGAGCGGGTCGAGGCGCTCGTCGTCGGGTCGGAAGCTCTGGAACTCGGGGTGCAGCTTGAAGCCCCGAAAGCCGGCCGTCTGCAGGCGGGCGAGCTCAGCGACCGGGTCGGCCAGGTCGGGGTGCAGGGCGCCGAAGGCGACGAGCGCCGGGTCGTCGAGCCCGGCCAGCCAGTCGTTGATCGAGCGCACCTGACCCGGCTTGCTGGCCACCGGCTGGATGACGCTGCGGGCCACGCCGGCGCGCGCCATCGCGGCTTTCAGGCCGCTCGTCGTCCCGTCGTAGACGGGTGCGAGGCCGGCGCGTTCCTGCAGCGCGGCCAGCGCCGAAGGGGCCACCGCGTCGGGAAAGACGTGGGTGTGCATGTCGATCACCTGGCCGGGCTGCGGCACGGCCTCACCTCGCTTGCCCGCGTCGTTTCGCGCTCGCGCTCGCCGTCACCGCGGCTGGCGCTCGTCTGGCGGAAGTGCTCCTTGTACCGCGCGCCGCGGGTGAGCGCAAGGGCCGGGGTCGCGCCGCCTTTACACACCTCTGACACACCTCTGACGAGCCGCCGACCGGCCGTGTCGAGACTCGCCCCTGTTGGTAGCATGGCGGAGTCGAGGGGAGGCCGGGGTGGCGACGGTACTGGTCATCGAGGACGAGCGGCACATCGCCGATCTCGTCCGCATCGCACTCGAGCGCGACGGGCATCGCGTCATCGCGGTGCGCACCGGCGAAGAGGGGCTTGCCGAGCTGCCGCGCCACCAGATCGCCCTGGTCGTGCTCGACATCGGCCTGCCCGGCATCGACGGCCTCGAGGTCTGCCGCCGCATCCGCGCCGGCTCGCGCCTGCCGGTGATCATGCTGACCGCGCGCGACGACGAGGCCGACCGCGTCGCCGGCCTCGAGCTCGGCGCCGACGACTACGTGGCCAAGCCGTTCAGCACGCGCGAGCTGGCCGCTCGCGTGAAGGCCGTGCTGCGGCGCACCGCTGAGCCCTATCAGGAGGCCGATCGCCGCGTCGGCGACGTCACCCTGTCGCGGTCGCGGCACGAGGTGGTCGCCGGCCGGCCCGTCGACCTGACGGCCACCGAGTTCGAGCTGCTCGCTTACCTCATGGAGCATCCCGGCCTGCTGTTCGGCCGCGACGCCCTGCTCGAGCGCGTCTGGGGCATCGAGTTCCCGGGCGGCACGCGCACGGTCGACCAGCACGTCGCCGCAACTGCGCGCCAAGCCGGACCGGCCCGAGCTGATCGAGACCATCCGCGGTGCCGGCTGCCGCGCCGCGAGGGGGTGAGGAGATGTCGAACTACTCCATCGGTAACCTGGCATGGGTCGTCGTCTTCTGCCTGGTCATCGGGTTCGCCCTCTACCTCGCTGTCACCGGCGTGCGGCGCTTCGTCCGCGGCTTCCGAGCGGGTCTGCGCGGCGACGAGACCGGGAAAGAGCGACCCACTCTGCGCAGCGTCCTGTTCAAGACGGTGCTCGTCGCGCTGCTCGCCATCTTCGTGCCGTTGACCGTCGACATCACGCACAACTTCGACGATCAGAGTTTTCAGAACAGTCAAGCGATGAGCCAGCTCCAGATCGCGCTCGGCACCGAGGGATTCATCGGGCCTCAGCCGGCGCCGGCAATCTCACCCGGCCTGCAGACACCGCAAGCGGAGGCCACCTTGGAATCCGCGCTGCGGCGCGTCGTCGAGGCCGACTCTGGCGGAAGCGGGCACCTGAGCCTGAATGACCGCAGCCAGGCCGCCGCGTCGGGGCTGCCGGCGCAGGCGATCTCGCTCCTTCGCGGGCGGGGCTGGGTCACAGGCAACGCTCGGCTCTTCGGGCAGCTCCAGCGGTACGTAGCCTGGCGCACGTCCAAGCACGACGCCGTCTACTACTTCGGCGCGCCCACGGCGTGGTACTGGGCGCTGCCGCGATACACATTGACGCTCATCTTCGGCATCGGGATACTCTCGCCGGTCGCTGCGGTCGCGGCCTGGGTGCTCAACCGCAGCATCGTCAAGCCGGTGCGGCAGGTGTCGGAGGCGAGCGTCGTGCTCGCCGACGGCGGGCAGCCGATGGAGATCCCCACCCGGGCGCCGCGCGAGCTGTCGGTACTGGCCGAGTCGTTCAACCGCATGGCCGCCAAGCTGCGCCGCGCGCAGGACACCGAGCGCGACTTCCTCATGTCGGTCGGCCACGAGCTCAAGACGCCGCTCACTGCGATCGACGGCTACGCCGAGCTGCTGGCCGACGGCGCGGTCGACGCCGGCCAGGTCGCCGACGTGCTGAGCGACGAGTCCGCCCGCCTGCGGCGCCTGGTCGGCGATCTCCTCGACCTTGCCCGCATCGACCGCTCCGAGTTCAGCGTGGTCGACGAGCCGGTCGATCTCGCCGTGACGGCCGGCGACGTCGCCCAGCGCTACGCCGCTCTGGCCGCGACCCTGGGCGTGAAGCTCGAAGTCGACTCGGACGAGCCGTCACCCATCCGCGGCGACCCAGGGCGGCTGCTGCAGGCCGCCTCGAACCTGGTCGAGAACGCGCTGCGGGTGACGCCGTCGGGCGGCGCCGTGCGCGTCACCGTCCAGCCCGGCCTGCTGTCGGTGAGCGACTCGGGACCGGGACTGACAGACGACGACGTCGCGCACGCCTTCGAGCGCTTCTATCTGCACCGCAAATACAGCGGACCGGATGTCGGCACAGGACTCGGCCTCGCGATCGTCAAGGAGCTGGCAGTGGCCATGGGCGGCAGCGTGAGCGTGTCGAGCACACCCGGTGGCGGCGCGACCTTCGAGCTCCGGCTGCGTCCCGACGGCATGCCCGCGGCTTTTGGCGGTGACAGAGGAGGCGGCGCGCCGCCTCCTTCGAATTACGGACGGACCGTCGCCTAGACATCTAGGCACTATCGCAGCGGTGTACTGTGACCGATAGTACGTGCTGCATGATCGATAATCACCGGCGAGTGTCACGGGAGAGGACACCCTTGGAGCAGGGACCACGGCAGGGAGACGACCCGCGTCGCAGCAGACGACTCAACCACATGGGCAACGTGCTGCTCGGCGAGGCGCGGACCATGCGGGGCCCGTCGGCCGACACGATGCTGCGGGCGGCCTGCATGACCTTCGAAGAGGCGCTGCAGCTCTCGCCCGACATGGCCGAGGCGCTCGTGGGCCTGGGTTCTGTGCACCTCGCCATGGCGAGCCGCACGGTCGCGGCCGGCGAGCGCGACGAGCTCCTCGCGCGCGCCCGCGGCGAGCTGCTGCGGGCCGAGACCCTGTGGGGCAAGGCGGCCGCCTACAACCTGGCCTGCGCCTGCGCCCTCGAAGGCGACGTGGCGGGCTGCCGCACCTGGCTCCAGCGGGCCAAGGCCGAGCTGCACCTGCCGTCCGTCGCACAGCTTCGCACCGACCCCGACCTCGCCGCGGTGCGCGGCGAGCCGTGGTTCGCCGACCTGGTCGCCTCGTGAGCCGCGAGCGGAGCATCACCGTGGTGCTCGCCTGCCTGTGCGGGTTGTTCCTGGCGGCCCTTCTGCTGCTCGAGGACGGCACTGCCATGGGGAGCCCCGGGCTGACCGCCGTCGGCGCTCACGCCGTCGTGGTCGCGGCCGCCGCCGCGTGCCTCGCGGCGGCCGCCCGCCTGTTCCTCGCCGAGTAGGCGCCGCCACCCTTCGAGCAGGCGCCGCCGCCCCTCGAGCGGCCGCCGCCACCCTTCGAGCAGGCGCCGCCACCCCTCGAGCAGCCGCCGCCTCGCTTCGAGCGGCCACCGCCGGGTCAGCGCACCGTGAGCGCTCAGGGGGTACGATTCGCACCACTATGACGGCAGTGCTCTTGCAGATCCTGCCCGTGGCGATCGCGATCACCGTCAACCCGGTGCCGATCATCGCCGCCCTGCTCATGACCGCCACCCGGCGGCCGATCGTCAACGGCCTGACCTACGTCACCGTCCTGGTCGTCGTCATGGCCGCGCTCGGCGCGGTCGTGCTCCTGCTGTTTCACGACGTGGCTTTCACCCCGGGCGACGACGTCGCCTACCTGATCCGCGTCGCCTGGCTGCTCGTCGGCCTCGCGTTCGTCGCGGCGTTCGTCGTGCTCTGGCTGCGCAAGCCGGCGCCCGACGACGGCGAGCGCGAGCCGCGCTGGATGCGCATCGTCACGGCGATGGGGCCGGGCGGCGCCGCGGTGGTCGGCCTGCTGCTCGTGAACTACGAGATGCAGACGCCGGCCATGATGGACATCCTGGGCGGCGACCTGTCGCGCGTCGAGGCCTTCGTCGCGCTCGCCGTCTTCGTCGTCGTGGCCTGCTCGATCCCCGCCGCGATCATCGTCGCCTCGATCGCCGCGCGCCGGCGGCTGGCCGGCGTCATGGAACGGGCCAAGGCCTGGCTGACGGTGCACCAGCGGCCCATCCTGCTCGTCCTCTTCGCCGCCATCGGCGCGATCTACACGACCAAGGGCATCGTCGTGCTGGCGTAGGCGACGGTCGCTTGCGACCGTCGCCTACGCCGGGTCCGCCCCCGCCGGCGCGGCTCCGGGCGTGTCCGCGGAGCCGTCCATCCTTGACAAGCCTGCCGCCGCCCGGCTAAGTTCCGCAGGTCTTAGTCATCTGACTAAGCAACACCGGAGGACGTCATGGCACAACGTGTTGCGACCCGGCTCGGCGACGGCTCGCGCGTCGAGATGACCGCGGCCGAGATCGAGGCGGACCTGCACGACGGCGTCGCGGTCGCCGTACGGCGCGCCAAGGTAGCGCCACTCGAGGCCGACGAGATCGCCCACCTGCTCGACATCTTCACGTCGCCGGCGAAGTTCAGCTCGGTCGACTGCGGCGACGAGGTCGTGCTCAGCTTCGACGGCGCCGGCAACGGCGACCTGGGCTACGCCGCCATGGAACAGGTCCTCTACCAGAACCACCACGGCGCCGACTCGGTCGAGCTCTGGCACCACGACTACTCGTACAAGGCCGTGCGCACCGTGCTGTCGTTCCAGGCGCAGATGATGAAGGACGCCCAGATGCAGACGGTCGTGCCGGTGAACTACGGCGCGATGCCCGACCTGGGCCGCTACTCGCGGCCCGACGGCCCGGCCGGCAACTGGTCGCAGCTCTTGCCGCTGGGCCGGATCGACGAGGCGCGCGCCGCCCAGGAAGAGGCGATGGTCCTGCTCGAGCGCGACATGCTGGTCGTCGCCGAGACGATGGTCGCGGCCGGCGCCGACGGCCTCGACTTCGACACCGCCGGCGCCGCCGGCGATGCCGACCTGCTGGCCACGCTGCACGTCGTGCGGCAGGTGCGCGAGCGCTGGCCCGACGTGGGTATCGAGGTGGGGCAGGCGAGCGAGCTCGTGCTCGGCATGCACGGCGAGCTCGCCTACGAAGGCCACCGCCTGGCCGGCATGTGGCCGCTCGACCAGCTCGGCGTGGTCGCCGCGGCCGGCGCCACGATCTTCGGGCCGGCGGTCAACGTCAACACGACGAAGTCGCTCGCCTGGAACACGGCGCGCGCCTGCGCCCTGGTCAAGCCGGTCACCGCCGCGGCCACCATACCGGTGCACATGAACGCCGGCATGGGCGTGGGCGGCGTGCCGATGACGCCCTACCCGCCGGTCGACGCCACCTCGCGGGTGTCGCGGGCGCTGGTCGACGTGCTCAAGCTCGACGGCTTGTAGGTGGGCGTGGGCGATCCCTTGGGGATGGCATCGACGCACGCGCTCGCTTCGGGCATGGGCGGGATGCGGACTGCCGGAGACCTGGTGGCCCGCATGCAGATCACCCGGGGCCTGCGACTGCCGCAGGCCAAGCGATACGTCGCCGACAGGCTGGGCTGCTCGGTCGCCGACCTGAGCGATCCGGTCGCCATGCACGACCTGCGCCGCGACCTCGGCCTCGGTCGCGTGCAGGTGCAGGACCTGACCTACCCCGACGAACCCGGCGCGATCGAGGCCAAGTTCCACATCGCCGAGGTGCTGGACGTTCCGGTCAACTCGGTCGACTGCTTCCGGCGTCGCACGAAGGTGAGGGTCACGGCATGAGCTCCCAGCTCGACCTGAGCGCGCCGCAGCCGCTGCTGCCGCTGCGCTCCGACTTTGCGGTCACGTTCTACGGTCGCGAGCGTCTCGATCGCTACCGCGACGCCGTGCTCCACGTGCTCGAGCACACCGGCGTGCGCTTCGCCTCGGCCAGGGCGCTCGACATCCTCGAGCAGCACGGCGCCCAGGTGGAGCGCGACCGGCAGGTCGTGCGCCTGGCGCCCGACCTGGTCGGCGCCGCGCTCGCTACGGCGCCACGTCACTTCTGGCTGGGCTCGCGCGACGGCGAGCGCGACCTCGACCTGGCGAGCGGCGACACGTTCAACACGACCAACGGCTGCGGCGTCGAGGTGGTCGACTGGCACACCGGCGAGCGCCGCCAGTCGACCAAGGCCGACCTCGAGGCCATCACCCGCCTGGTCGACTACCTCGGCTCGGTGCAGTTCTGGTGGCCCAACGTTGCCGCCTCGGACTGCGGCGACACCCACACGCTGCACGAGCTCGAGGCGGGCTGGAACAACACCGGCAAGCACCTGCAGGGCATGGTGCAGGGCGAGCGCGCGGCGCGCTACGCGGTCGAGATGGCGGCGGTCGTCGCCGGCTCCGCCGGCGAGCTCCGCCGCCGCCCCCCGCTGAGCGCGCTGATCGGCACCGTGCAGCCGCTCGTCAACGACAAGGACGGCATCGAGGCCGCCCTGGTGTTCGCCGCGGCCGGAGTGCCGGTCTGCTTCGTGACCATGCCGACCTTCGGCACCACGGCGCCGGCCACCAAGGCCGGCGCCTACGTGATGGGCTTCGCCGAGCTGATCAGCGCCACCGTGCTGCTGCAGCTCGCGTGCCCCGGCTGCCCGGTGATCCTCTTCCCGCTGCCGGTGCACGCCGACCCGCGCACGGCGGCGCTCACCACGGCGCCGCTCAACCACCGCGGCCTCTTTCTGCCGGGTGAGCTCGTCCATCACTTCGGCCTGCCGGCCATGACCGGCTACGCCGGCACCGACGACGACCTGCCCGGCACCTGGCTGGCCGCGGCCGAGACCGCGCATACGCTCATGGCCGCCGGCATCGTCGGCTCCGAGCTCATGACCACGATCGGCCTCACCAACCGTTACCAGCTCTTCACGCCGCAGCACATGCTGCTCGACGACGACCTCTACCACCGCGCGGCCAACGTGTTCCGTGACGTCGAGCTCGACGACGAGACCCTGGCGCTCGAGGTGATCGACGCGGTCGGGCCCGGCGGGCACTTTCTGGGGCAGCCCCACACGCGGCGCCACATGAAGGAGACGGTCGAGCGCTCGATCGGCCAGGAGATCGGCCCCGACGGCGCCCACTACCGCGACCCGGTCGAGGTGGCGCGCGAGCGCGGCCTCGACATCCTCGAGAACTACGAGCCGGCGCCGCTCGCCCCCGACAAGGTGGCCGAGCTGCGCCGCATCGTCACGGCCGCCGACGCGGAGCTGCGCGGCTAGCTCGTCGCGCTCCCGGCCGGGTGGTGGTCGTCGAGATAGCTCACGATGAGCCGCTGCCAGATGCGAAAGGCGGGGCCCACGTCGAGCGTGGGGTCGGCCTGCACCTGCAGGGCGACGCCGTCGGCGATCGCCACCGTGAGCAGGGCGAGCGGCTCGAGCTCGGCGGGGTGGTCGGGGCCGGCCTGCGCGCCGAGGGCCCAGGCGTCGAGCTTGCGGTACCAGTCGAAGAGCTTGCCCAGACGGGGCCGCAGCTCGGGGTCGCGCAGCACGTGCGGGATGAGCTCGTAGAACATCTGGTAGCCGTCGACGTCTTTGGCGTAGGTCTCGTGCAGGCGAAAGAGCGCCCGGCGACGTTCGTCGCCGGGCGGCGCGCCGGCGAGCTCCTCGATGAGCTCGACGCTCTCGAGGTACAGCACCGAGTCGATGAGCGTCGACAGCAGGCCGGCCTTGCTGCCGAAGTGGTAGCGGATGAGGGCGTTGTTCTCGTGCGACTCGGCGGCGATGTTGGCGAAGGTGAGCGCGCGCAAGCCGTCGCGCGCCAGGATGCGGCGCGCCGCCTCGAGGATACGCGCCGCCGTCGGCGCCAGGTGCGGCGTCGGGTCGTCGATCGGGATCTCGTACCTGGTCACGTCGGTGAGGATATCTGGCCGTCCCTGTGCTCGCCACTGCCCGTCCCGCCGCACCGTGCCACTGCTTGACAGCGGGGTCGCACCTGCTAGTGTAACAGCCTTAGTCATCTGACTAAGCAAACAGGCGGGAGGGGTGCGTGTGAAGCGCAATCTGTCCGTCGGGCGGCCCCGTAGCGGCGGTCTTCACGTCAGCGTCTTCACCGAATCCGAGCTCGAGGAGATCCACTTCGCGAGCCTCGAGGTGCTGGAGCGCGCCGGCGTGTTCGTCGAAGACGACGAGGCGCTCGACATCTTCTCCGACGGTGGCTGCGCCGTGGACCGCGAGACGCATACGGTGCGCCTGCCGCCGCACGTCGTCGAGGGCGCGATCGCCTCGGCGCCGAGCCGCTACACGCTCTACGGGCGCATCCCCGAGAACGACTTCGTCATGGAGCCCGGCCGCGTCGCCTTCACCAACTTCAGCGAGGGCATCCGCGTGGTCGACCTCGAGACCGGCGAGTGCCGCGACTCGACCAGGGCCGACGTCGCCGACATCGCCCGGCTCAACGACTACCTCTCCGAGTTCGACACCCACGAGATCGCGGTCGGTGCCAAGGACGTGCCGCCCGAGACGGCGGCGGTCCACAACACCGAGGTCCAGCTCCTGAACACGACCAAGCCGATCGGTGTGGGGCCGCTGTCGGGGGTAGAGACACGGGCGATCTTCGAGATGGCGGCGGAGGTCGTCGGCGGGGCCGACGAGCTGCGCCGACGCCCCATTCTGTACAGCGGCGTCTGCCCGGTGAGCCCGCTCAAGCTGCCGCGCGACGCGACCGAGGTCATCATCGAGTCGTCGCGCTGGTGGATCCCCGACAACATCCTGAGCATGGCCATGGCGGGCGGCTCCTCGCCGGTCACGCTGGCCGGCACCCTGGTCACCCACAACGCCGAGGTGCTGAGCGGCATCACGCTGGCGCAGCTCACCGAGCGCGGCTGCCCGGTCATGTACGGCTCGTCGACCACGGCCATGGACCTGAAGCTCGCCGCCGCCTCGGTCGGCTCGCCCGAGATCGCCCTCATCAGTGCGGCGGTGGCGCAGCTTGCGCGGCGCTACCTGCTGCCGAGCTTCGTCGCCGGGTTGTAGACGGATGCGAAGCTCGGTGACGCGCAGGTCGGGCACGAGAAGACCCTCACCGGACTGACGGCAGCGTTGGCAGGGGCCAACCTGATCTACGGTGCGGGGATGATCGAGTCGGGCGTCACCTTTGATTGCGGGCAGTTCGTCATGGACAACGAGTTCGCCCGCATGATCAAGCACCTCGTCGGCGGCATGCGCATCGACGACGAGAGCCTGGCCGTCGACGACATCGTCGGCGTGGGCAGCTTCGGCGACTTCCTCTCGCTCGACGCCACGCTGCGCCACATGCGCGAGCTCTCGCAGCCCGAGGTGCTCGATCGCCGCGTGCGCGAGGAGTGGCAGGAGCGCGGCTCCAAGGAGCTCTACACCACGTGCCTCGAGAAGGCCCGTGAGATCGTGCGCGAGCACCGGCCCGAGCCGCTGCCGGCCGACGTCGCCGCGCGCGTGCACGCCATCGTCGAGCGCACCGACCGCCTGGTCGGCGTCGCCTGAAACGACAGGGGGATGAGATGAGCACGCTCGAGCAGACCGGCGGCGCGATGGGCCAGGAGCGCACCAAGATGCGCAAGGTCCTGACTCGCTTCGACATCGTCTTCTTCACGATCGCCGCGTTCATCAGCCTCGACACGATCGCCCTGACCGCCGCCTACGGCGCCGGTCAGACCTTCTTCTGGCTGATCGTCGTGCTGCTCGTGTGGCTGTTGCCCTACGGCATGATCGTCGCCGAGCTGGGTTCGACGTTCCCGGTCGAGGGCGGACCCTACGTGTGGCCGCGCATGGCGTTCGGCCGTCTGGCGGGAGCGCTCACCTCGGTCTTCTACTGGATGAGCAACCCCGTGTGGATGGGCGGCACGCTGGCGGCCGCCGTCGTGACGACCATCAACACGTTCTACCTGAAGAAGCCGATGGGCACGCTGCCCTCGATCGTCGTCGGCGTCGCCGTGGTGTGGGCGATCGTCGGCCTCTCGCTGGTCGAGCTCAAGTGGGGCAAGTGGACGGGCATCCTCGGCACGGTCGTGCGCCTGCTCATGCTGGTCATCTTCCTGGTGCTGGTCGTCGCCTTCCTGATCAGTCACGGCAAGCCGCACGGCACGGCGACGCTGGCGTCGGTCAAGCCCAGCGTCACCGGCTTTCTCGCCCTGATCGGTCTGCTGCAGTTCCTGTTCGTCGGCTTCGAGCTCTCCAACGGTGCCGCTGAAGAGATGAAGAACGCCCAACGCGACGTGCCGGTCATGATCCTGCGGGCGGGCATCGTCGCCTGCCTGGTCACCGGCTCGCTGATCCTCGGCGTGCTGCTCGTCATCCCGCTCAAGGGCATCGGCAGCGTGAGCGGCTTCGCCGCCGCATACTTCGTGGCCGCGGGCGTGTTGCACGGTAGCGCGCACAGGGGCCTCAACGACCTGATCGGCGTGCTCATCATCCTCACCGTGATCAGCGCCGGCGGCGTATGGCTGCAGGGCGCGGTGCGCGTGCAGGCGGTGGCCGGCCTCGACGGCGCCGGGCCGCTCTGGCTCGGCCGGTTCTCGAAGCACACGGGCACGCCGGTGACCATGAACGTGGTCTCGGCGATCATCGGCTCGATCTTCGTTGTGCTGGTGTTCGTGCTCACGAGCGGCAGCCTGGCCAGCTTCTTCACCGTGATGGTGACGCTCGTCATCTCGCTCACGGCGCTCATGTACTTCTTCATGCTGCCCTCGGTGATCCCGCTGCGTCGCAAGTACCCCGACCGGCCGCGGCCCTACCGCGTGCCGGGCGGCACGGTCGGCCTGTGGGTCTGCGTCGTCCTGGCGGAGGTCGTCATCGTGCTCACGGCGATCACGCTGCTGTGGCCCGGCCTGCTCGACCGCATGCTGGGCATGAGCTACAGCATCGAGGACTCCTGGGGGGTCTCGCGCGTCTTCTTCGAGGTCGTCACGCTGGGCACGCTCGCCTTCTTCATCGCTACCGGCATCGTCTTCTGGCTGGTCGGCAAGCGCAACCTGACGCGCGGGGTGGTAAAGGAGAGCGACCTGCTGGCGATCGCGGCCGAGGCGCCGGCCGCGGTCGGCCCGGGCGGCGTCACGCCGGTCGGCGCCACGGCGGGCGCGCCGGTCGACGAGGGCTGAAGCCGAGCCGCGGGCCGACCGCAGAAGACGACGTCCGGCCGCCCGTGGCGGGCGGCCGGACGTCGGACGGAGGGCTCGCCGGCGGTCGCCCAGCGGGATGCGACCGAGCGGGATGCGGGACGGCGACCGCCGGCAAGCCCTCCGCCGGGCGGTCGCGCCGCCTATCGCACGTGCTGCAGGGTCGCCAGCAGGACGCCGGTCAGGGTGACCCCCACGCCCAGCGCCAGGCGGCGGCCGAAGCGCTCGTGCAGGAACAGCACGCCGCCGGCGATGGCGAACACCGGGGCGCTCGCCGTGATCAGCATGGTGAGGACGGGGCCGATCTCGGCGATCAGCACGTAGTAGAGGACTGAGAAGACCGCATTCAGCACCCCGGCGCCGGCGAGCAGCAGCGCGATGCGGCCGCGCCGCGCGCCGCAACCAGGGGCAAACAGCCGGCCGCGCTGGGCGATCACGAAGGGCGCGAGGAGCGCCACGCCGAGCGCCTCGCCCAGCAGCACGAGGGTGGTGGTGGCGCCGCCGGTCGAACGCTCGGCGAGCTGCACGAGCACGGGCGAGAAGCCCCAGCCGGCGGCGGTCACCAGCGACAGGCCGACGACCATGCCGGTGCCCGCCGCGACCGTGCCCGCCGCGACGGTGCCCGCCGCGGCCGTGGGCTCGGCCGGCACCAGGCCGACGGCGGCCCCGGGGGGCGCGCCGATCCCCCTGGGCCCGGCGCCTTCGAGCAGCCGGTCGTCGGGCTCGACGTCCATCCAGCGCGAGATCAGCATCACGCCGCAGACCGTGACGATCAGGCCGGCGACGACGAACCGGCCGAGCGCGGCGCCCAGGATCGCGGTGGCAAAGAGGGCGGTGAACAGCGGGTCGGTGGTCGAGAGCGGTCCGACCACCCCGACCCGCCCCGAGCGCAGCGCGTAGAAGTAGGCGTTGAAGGCGACGAGCCACATCACCGGCGCGCTGATGCACAGGTAACCGGTCGCCCGCCAGGTCACGCCCAGGCCGAGCGGCCACAGATGCAGCAGGCTGAGGGGCACGGCGACGGCGGCGAGCGTCGCGGTCGAGACGGCTACCACGAAGAAGTTGACGGCGACCGGTGCGACGTCGTCGAGCACTTCCTTGTTCAGGATGACGGTCGCACCCCAGCAGGCGGCCGCCACGAAGGCGACGCCCACCCAGACGAGAAAGCCGGCGGAGATGGAGACCCCCGTGTGACGGCGCGACGAGGCGCGTGGACGCCGTCAGTCTATCGCCTGCCGCGCCCGCCGCACGCCCCGGGACGGCTTCGTGGCCAACCCGTGACGGGCTCGACCATGCCGGCCGCTTCGCCTGCCCGGCGATGGGCGCGGCGCCGGCCCCGTGGCGCGCCCGCTACTTCTCGCCGTACTTGTCGATGCGCAGGTCGGCCGTGACGGCGTGGCCGAGCATGTGCTCGGCCCTGGCGAGCAACGCCGCGTGCGGCGCGACCGCCAGGGCGCCCTCGGGGGTGCAGCGCTGCCAGGTCACCGTCTTCAGGAACTTGCCGACCCAGAGGCCGCCGGTGTAGCGCGCGGCGCGGCCGGTGGGCAGGGTGTGGTTGGTACCGATCGCCTTGTCGGAGAAGGTGATCGTCGCCTCCTCGCCTACGCAGAGCGTGCCGTAGTGGCGCAGGCGCGCGGCGTACCAGCCGGGGTCGGCGGTCTGCACCTCGAGGTGCTCGGGAGCGTAGCGGTCGGCCACCTGCACGGCTTCGTCGCGGCCGTCGACCACGACGACCTCGCCGCAGTCGGCCCAGGCGCGTCCGGCGACGTCGCGCGTCGGCAGGTCGCGAAGCTGCCGCTCGACCTCGACGAGCGCCGCCGCGGCGAGCTCCTGCGAGAGGCTTACGAGGATCGCCGGCGAGGTCGGACCGTGCTCGGCCTGACCGAGCAGATCGGCCGCGACGATCGCCGGGTCGGCCGTCTCGTCGGCGATCACGAGGATCTCGGTCGGGCCGGCCAGCAGGTCGATGCCGACGTCGCCGAAGAGCTGTCGCTTGGCCTCGGCGACGTACATGTTGCCGGGCCCGGCGATGAAGTCGACCGGCTCGTAGCCCGCCGCGCCGTAGGCCATGAGGGCGAGCGCCTGCACGCCGCCCAGGCACCAGATCTCATCGGCGCCGGCCAGCGCCATCGACCAGAGCATCTCGGGGAAGATGCCGCGGCCCTCGTAGGGCGGCGCACAGGCCACCACGCGCTCGACGCCGGCGACCTTGGCGGTGAGGATCGTCATCTGGGCCGACATGAGCATCGGGTACTTGCCGCCCGGCACGTAGGCACCGGCGCTCGCGATCGGGATCTGGCGCTGCCCCAGGAACACGCCGGGCAGCGTCTCGACCTCCATGTCGACCAGGGTCGCGCGCTGGTGCCGGGCAAAGCCGGCGATCTGCGCGTGGGCGAAGTCGAGCGACGCGAGCACGTCGGGCGCGACGGCGGCCTTCGCCCGCTCGATCTCGTCGGCGCTCACCTTGAACGAGGGCGGATCCCAGCCGTCGAAGGTGCGCGAGTAGTCGCGCACGGCGTCGAGGCCGCGGGAGCGCACGTCGTCCAGGATGCCGGTCACGGTCTCGCGCACCCGCGCCGTGTCGGCCGCTGGCCGGGGCGGCGCCTGCTTTACGTACTCGATCACGTCGTGCCCCTCTCGGTCGTGGTGACTCGGCGGATCCCTCGGTCGCAAGCGCGGACGATCGCTGCGTCAGGCGATCGCGAGCCGCTCCCGGTAGAGCCGCGCGTCGGTGGCGTCGAAACAGCAGAAGGTGACCGTGCGCGGCAGCTCGTGGGTGGCGAGCCATGCGGCGACGGCCGCCACCGCGACGTCGCGGGCCTCGACCTTGGGATAGCCGTAGACGCCCGTCGAGATGGCGGGGAAGGCGATCGTCGCAAGACCGGCGTCGCTCGCCAGGCGCAGCGACTCGAGGTAGCAGGAGCGCAGCCGCTCGGGCTCGCCCGCGCCGCCACCCCGCCAGACGGGTCCCACCGTGTGGATCACCTTGCGGGCCGGCAGCCGGTAGCCGCCGGTCATGCGGGCCGCGCCGGTGGCGCAGCCGCCCAGGGTGCGGCACTCGGCCAGGAGCTCGGGGCCGGCGGCGCGGTGGATCGCGCCGTCGACGCCGCCGCCGCCGAGCAGCGTGCGATTGGCGGCATTGACGATGGCGTCGACCGCGAGCCGCGTGATGTCGCCCTCGACGACCACCATGCGGGCGCGGACCTCGTCGGCGAGGCCGAGGGCGTCTGCCGTGTCGAGACCGGCCACGAGCCTGTCGCGCGGGCCGGTCAGGCCTGCTCGGGCCAGACCACGTCGAGCATCTCGCCGTCGCCGCTCTCGGGCTTGGGGCCGCCGATCGCGATGAGGTCGAGCCCGTCGGGTCCGGCGGCGAAGGCGCGCACGGTCTCCGGCGCGACCCGCAGGACGTCCCAGAGGCGCAGATCGCAGACCTCGCCGTCGAGCAGCGCCTGGCCCGAGCCGCCGACCACGATGTAGGCCTCTTCCTGCACGCCGTGGCGATGGCCGCGGGCGCTCCGCCGGTCGGGAGCGTAACGGAAGTGGCTCACGCCCAGGTCGCGCGACTCGAGCAGGGTGCGGGCGAAACGGCCTTCGAGGCCGGGCATCCGGCCGGCGACGCTGTCGTCGACCTCGAGCAGGTTCAGGAGGGTGTAGGCGCTCATTGGCTGACCTTTCTCTGAAGACGGTGCGCAGCGCCGAGCAGCTACTCGGGCAGCGGCTCGGTGTCCCACTCGGAAGGCGCGAAGACGGTGCCGGGCGCTGCGCCGACGACGAGCATCACGGTGCCGGCCGCGCGGGCGACGGCGCCGCGCACCGTCGCCGGGTCGGACACGTAGAGGAACGTGCCGGCGGGGGCGTCGACCTCGTCGCCGGCGACCCGGTAGGTGGCGTGGCCGGCGGCGATCAGGAACAGCTCCTCGTGGCCCGAGTCGACTTCGTCGTGGTCGTGGGTGAGCTCGTCGCCCGCGCGCACCGCACGAGCCAGGTTGACGCCGAACGAGCCGATGCCGAAGAAGCGCCGGATCGGCTTCCACTCGGCCTTCGGCGCCTCGCCGTCTTCGAACGGGATGTCGTCGATGTGCGCCGCCACGTAGGCGGGGCGCTGCTCGGTGTCGGCCATGAGGTGTCCCTTCACTGGAGGACGACGGAAGATGCGCACCTCGAGTCTATCAAGCCGAGGGCCGTTGCCGACCGATGCGCGGGGCCACGGCGCCGGCGACGGTCGGCGAAGCACGAGTGCGCCGTGCGGCGCCGCTCACGCGGCGCCGCACGGCGCCGCTCACGCGGCGCCGCACGGCGCCGGGCGCAGCTCAGGCCGCGCCGAGCCGGCGCGCCGTGAACGGCCAGGTTGCCAGCCGCCGGCGGGCGCTGCCGAACTCGCCGATCTGGTAGACGCCCAGCGCGCTGATCCCCAACTGAAAGGGCGTGAACGCGGCCTGCAGCCGGTCGGCGGTCGCTTCGTCGGCGACGCCGATCGACAGGTGCGGCGCGTAGTGCTCGTCGGCATGCTCCGGCACGAACCGCGCCACGTACTCGACCGCGTCCGGTCCGGCCGGCGTCTCGTCCGGCAACGAGAAGAACGCCGAGGCCTGGGGCCGCGGCGCGGGCAACCGCTCGAGCGCGCCGAGGACGGTGCGGTGCAGGGTCCGCAGGGCTGGTGCGAGTGCGAGGTCGATGCTGACGAGCACGGCAGGCGGTCGCGTGTCGAACCCTCCCCAGACGAGCCCGGTCGCGCGCAGGCGGGTCGCGCCGAGGTCGGCGGTCTCTGCCGCGCGGGCGGCGGCCGCGAGCACCTCGTCGAGGTCGGCCGTCGCGATGCAGCGCTGCAGCACCGTGATGTGCGGCTCGTGCGTGGCATCGAACGCGAAACCGTGGCCACCGGCCTCACGCAGCCGGGCGTTCAGGCTCACAGCGATCCGGCGGGCGGCCTCGTCGGGGAGCAGGAGCAGGTCGATCGCGAGATCGCTCATATGCCGGTCCGACCTTTCACGTGACAGTCCCGTCGCACGCACGCGACAGGCAGGCGCACATCACGACGTGCCCGGCGCCGATCGGCGGCACCCCGTTTGGCGGCGGGTGCGGCGGTGCGCCGAGGGCGCACCGCCGCACCCGCCGCCCGCGGCTACTTGCTCCAGGTCACGAACTCGTCGAGCGCAACGCGCTCACGCTCGAAGTGATTGATCTCGGCCTGCTCGTCGGGGTAGCCGAGCGCGACGCCGATCACGAAACGCTGCTCGGCGGCGTGCGGCAGGATGGCGCGCAGGGTGTCGGGGTCGCGCACGGCCATGGCCATGATGCAGGTGCCCAGGCCCTTGTCGTGGGCGGCGAGGCAGAGCGACTGCACGAGCAGGCCGCAGTCGAACAGCGCGTAGTCGGTCTCGAGGTCGCGCTCGACGGCGACGAACAGCATGCAGGGCGCGCCGTAGAAGTCGGCGGGGCCGGCGGCGCCCGCGACGGCGCCCGACGGCGCCGCCATCGACGAGCGCAGCTCGAAGAGGCGCCTGGTGCGGGCCGCCAGGTGCTCGGGCCAGGCGCGCGGCATGCGAAAGTCGGGGCCGGCCGGCGCCTCGCTGGCGAGTGCGGTGCGGTTAGCCTCGGCGACGCGCCGCAGGCTCTCGCCGGCGACCACCGAGACGTTCCAGGCCTGGGCGTTGGCCCACGAGGGCGACCAGCGCCGCCTCGTCGACGATCGCGCGGACCACTTCGTCGGGCACCGGTCGGGGCAGGAACCTGCGGATGCTCCTGCGCCCCTGTAGCACGTCCTTGAGCTCCATGACTGTCTCCCGTGGTCGTTGCCGACGGCTCTCGGCCTGCCGGCTGTTGCCTGCGGCAGCGTCAGTGTAGCGGGCAGGGGGCGCGCCTTGACAGACACGACGACAGCGCCTATACAGCTCGCATACAGCCGGTCGTGCAACGCATCCCTGGCGTCGACGAGCATGAGTGCATGATTGGCTGTACTGACAGAATAATATTCTGTCCTCGTCAGGCGACCTGTCACGCGGAGAAACGGGGGATCCGATGGCTGACGACGGTACCGGGCGCACGAGTGACGAACAGATCCTGCAGACGTTCGGCTACCGCCAGCAGTTGCGCCGCTCGCTCAAGCCGCTCGCCGTCCTCGGCATCTCGTTCTCGTTCATGTCGATCACGACGAGCGTCTACGTCAACTTCGGCTTCGGCCTCGGCAAGTTCGGCACCGCGAGCATCTGGTTCTGGCCGCTCGTGCTGCTCGGCCAGCTCTTCGTCGCCTTCGTCATCGCGGAGCTCGGCTCGCGCATACCGCTCGCCGGCTACTCGTACCAGTGGGGGTCGCGTCTGATCAGCCCCGGGTACGGCTGGTTCATCGGCATCTTCGTGTTCGTCTACCTGCTGACGTGCGTCGCGACGATCAGTTACGTGCTGGTCGCGCCGTTCCTGGGCGTCATCTTCGGCTGGACGCTCTCGAACCTCGACCTGCTGCTGCTCGCGATCGCCACGGTGATCGTGCTCACGGCCGTCAACCTCGTCGGCGTGAAGCTCTTCGCCCGAGTGAACAACGTCGCCGTGTTCTGCGAGATCGTCTCGACCCTCGTGATCGGTGCGATCGTGGCGATCGCGGTGCTCGCCAAGCCGGCACACCACACGGTCTCGCTGTTCAACACGGGCGGCGTGCACGGCTCGGCCGTCTGGGGCGCCGTCGTCGGCGCCATGGTCATGGGATTCTTCGCCATGACCGGGTTCGAGGCGGCCGCCGACATGTCCGAAGAGAGCGTCGGGGCGAGGCGCGCCATCCCGCGGGCCGTGATCTGGTCGCTCGTCGGCACAGGCCTGTTCGGCATGATCGCCCTGATCTGCTTTGCCGCGGCCGTGCCCAGGGGACACATGGGCGCCATCGCCGGCTCCTACACCCCGGTCTACGACCTGGTCTCCTACTGGCTGGGCAGCGCCGGCGCTCGCGTGGCTCTGGCGTTCCCGCTCGTCGCCGTGCTCGGCACGTGCCTGTCGGTGATCGCCGTCATGGGTCGCCTGATCTTTGCCTTGGCGCGCGATAACATCGTGCCGTTCTCCAAGCCGTTGCGGAGCGTCAACGGCCGCTCCAAGGTGCCCGCCGCCGCCCTCGTCATCGGCGCCGTGCTCGCCATCGCGATGCTGGTCTACGCCTACTACCAGGTGAACACGTTCAACGTGCTGGTCGGGGCGACGTCGATCCTGCCCTTCGTCTACTACCTGCTCATCGTCGGGGCCTACGCGGTCAAGCGGCGCGAGCTCGAGGCATACCACGTGCCCGGCATGTTCACGCTCGGCAGATGGTCGACGCTGGTGTTCGTCGTCTCGTTTGCCTGGGAGATCGTCGCCATGCTCATGCTCACGCTGCAGCCCATGTTCCATCGCGCCGACATCGCGGTCGCCGGCACGGCCGGGGTCGGCGTGGTCTGGTACGTCGCCGCCCTGCACTGGCGTCTCAAGTCGGGCGCGGCCGGCGTTCCCGAGGGCGCGCCGCCGGCCATGCCCGAGGCGTCGTCCGAGGCTCTGGCCGCCGAGGCCGACTGAAGGGAGCGGGGGCCGAGCGGATGGATGTCTTCGCCGGCGCTCGAGCAGACCGGGACACCGTGGCCTGGACGATCGACATGATCGAGGTCGGCAGCCTGCCCGGCACGGCGCTCGGGGCCTACGTGTACGGCGCGATCGACGAGGCGTTGCTCGACGTGCCCTGCTTCTGCTGGCTGCTGCGCGACGCCGACCATGTCGTGCTGGTCGACAGCGGTCCCGACGCGGCGCAGTCGGTCGATGTGGGCTACGAGGTGGCGGGACGGCCGCGCGATGCGCTGCTCGCCGCCTTGCGGGTCTGCGACGTCGCGCCCGCCGACGTCGAGCTCGTCGTCCACACGCACCTCCACCAGGACCACGTGCAGAACGACGAGCTGTTCCCGGCGGCGACGGTGCTGGTGCAGCGTCGCGAGCTCGATGCCGCACTCGCCGGCGACGCGGCCTGTGCTCGCCTCTCCGACCTCGAGCGTGCGGCGCTTGCCGCGGGGCCGTACGCCAGGTCGCAGGCTGCCGGGGTGTGGTACCGCGGGATCGCGTCGTCGGTCGCCGGGCTAGGCGAGCGCCTGCAGACGGTCGACGGCGAGTGCTCGATCCTGCCCGGCCTCGTGCTCGTGCCCAGCGGCGGCCACACCGCGGGCCATCAGAGCGTCGTGGCCACGACCCGCGACGGCGACGTCTGCCTGTGCGGCGACATCGTGTCGCTGGCCATCAACCACGACGTGGTCGGTCCGATGACGCCCGACGAACCGGCGACCCGCGCCTTCTTGAAGCGGTCACGCAGCGAGCGCTGGGAGGTCGTGCCTGCGCACGAGCCCGACCTGCGCTCACACCCTTGGCTGGTCAGGAGCTAGCCGGGGGTCTCCTCGATCGCCCTTGCGACCTCGACGCTGCCGGCGAGTCAGGGCTTCAGGGGTCGAGCGGATCGACGCTCGCCTGCCCGCGATCGGCCACCTGCGGTGTCCAGGCTGCACCGTCCCAGTAGCGATACTCGTGGCGCTGAGCCGGGTCGGGGTACCAGCCGGCGGGGGGCGCCGTCGCCACCGTGCCCCCCGGCGTACCCGACGCGGCTGCCCAGGGCGCGGCGCCGCCGGGCGCGCCGCTCCAGGGTGGCTGGGCGCCGGCCGCGTACTGCTGGGTGGGGCCGCCGTACGCGCCGGCCCAGGGCTGCTGTCCGGGGCCGGTCGGGGACGCGGCGATCGAGGAGTCGAAGGTGAAGGGCGGGTAGCGGTCGATCAGGCCCAAGGCGTAGCCGCTCACCCGGGTCTGCCAGCGCACGACTCCGGCCGTGAAGTCGAACCAGCCGCGCGGGAAACGGCCGCTGAAGAGGATGACGAACTGCACGACGATCCAGAGCACGAGGACGGCGATCGACAGGACGATCAGCACGATCTCGTGCGGCAGCGCGGCGATCTGGCGCAGGACGAGACCGCTCGTCGAGGAGCTCGGGCTGTTGTAGCGCGACGAGAAGCCGCCGTGGGCCGCGCGGGCGAAGAGCGCCACCGCGCCGATCACGACGAGGATCTCGACGATCACCGTGAACAGGGCGTAGATGCGGCTCTGGTGGGCGGGCCGCTCGATCACGACGTCGGCGGGGTACGTCGGGTCGGGCTGCAGGCTGAAGGGCGGGTAGCGGTCGTTGAGCGACAGGAAGAACGTCACGACCCTGGTGCGCCAGCGCAGCACGCCGGCCACGAAATCGAACATCCCGGGCGGGTACTCACCGGTGGCCGCGACGACGATCTGCGCCACGAAGGCCACGATGACCTGGACGATGCTGAGCACGGCGACGACGATCAGGTGCGGCAGCAGGGCGAGCACCTTCACGATCGCCAGGATCAGGATGTTGCTGAACACCGCCCAGAGGCGCGAGCTCTGCTGCGGATAGTCGAACCGCACGTCGATGGGGTAGTCGTTGAGGGCCACGTCCGTCCTTTCGTCTTTGCTCGGGCCGGACACCGACCGTCGTATGACTCTGGTAGGCGATCATATCAGCCGTCCCCGCCGTCGTAGGCCGTCGGCCCGGCGCCTCGTCGCTTGAGAGCTTGCCCGGCGCGGCCGCGAGTGGCACCGCTGGCCGACGGCGCCCACGGTGCGGCGATGGGGTAGCATCTCGCCCGACGGTTGCGAACGGGAGGTGCGGGTGAGCGCGGGCGGCGGGCCCGAGAAGGACGACCCGGCGATCGTCGACCGCGGGCTCGAGAAGGAGGACGCGGCGATGGCGGGCGGCGGGCCCGAGAAGGACGCCCCGGCGATCGTCGACGGCCGGCTCACGACCGTAGGCGCGGCGACGATCCCGGCCGCCGACGACGGCCTGCTGCGCGGCGACGGCGCCTTCGAGGTACTGCGCGCCTACGCCGGCCGGCCGTTCGCCCTGGACGAGCATCTCGCCCGGCTCGAGCGGACCTGCGCGACCATCCGTATGCGCTGCGACCGCGTCGCGCTCGAGCATGACGTCGCGGCGCTGGTCGCGGCCCGCGGCGACGCGACCTTCGATGTGCGCATCGTGCTCACCCGGGGAGGCCGGCGCCTGGTGCTGGCCGAGCCCGTGCCCGACCCGCCGGCGGCGGTGCGCCTGGCGCTCGTCGTCGACACCGCGCGTCTGGTGCTCGGCGGCGCCAAGACGCTCTCGTACGCCGGCAACATGCTGGCCCGGCGCCTGGCCCAGGAGCGCGGTTTCGACGAGGCGCTGCTGGTCACGCCCGAGGGCCGCGTGCTCGAGCTGCAGACCGCCTCGTTCTTCTGGATCGCCGCCGGCGGCATGCTCTGCACGCCGCCACTCAGCGGCGAGATCCTCGACTCGATCACGCGGCGCGTCCTGGTGCGCGATCTGCCGGTCGAGGAGCGTGTCTGCACGCGCGCCGACCTGCTCACCTGTCGCGAGGCGTTCGCCGCAAGCGCGGCGCGCGAGGTCCAGCCGGTCGGCGCGATCGAGGAGCGCCTGTTCCCCGACGCCCCGGGGCCGGTGACCCGCGCCGCGCAGGACGCCTTCTGGGCCGCGGTCGAGGCCGAGACCGGCTTCGCGCGACGCTAGGCGGGCGCCGGCGGCGGGGCCACCCGCGCGAGCGTCGGCTCGCGGGCCGGCCCGCCGGCAAGCCGCGCGGCCGCCGCTGCGTACTTGCCATCGCGCCGGTCACGCACTACCTTCGAAGCGCGGCCGTCCGGGCGGCGGCCGTTCGAGAGGGGGATCAGGTGGAGGGCGAGACGGCGGTCGAGCTGGCGCGCCTGCAGGTCGATGCGTTCGGAGTGATCGTCGCGGCGCAGGTCGCCGACGATCCGCGCGCCCGCGGGCTGCGCCGCCTGCGGCCGGGCGTCGAGCTCGCGGCGACCCTGGAGCGGATCGACGGCGCGAGCGCCGGGCGGATCGGCGACGCCCTGGCCGGCGGTCGCGCCGCGTCGGGTCGCGTGGCGCTGCAGGCGGGCGACGAGTGGCTGCCGGTGCGCTACGCCGTCGCGCCGCTCGCCGGCGGCGCTGGCCACGACCTCGCGCTCTCGCTCGACGCCGCCGACGGCCACCTGCTGCGCGACTACCACGACCTGCAGGCGAGCGGCCTCGCCCTCGCCCGCGTGACCTCGCTGCTCAACCGCGACATGGCGGCCGGCGACATCGCGCGCGCCGTGCTGCCCGACATCGTGGCGACCGTCCGCGCCGACACGGGTGCGCTGCTGCGCGTGCGCGGCGACGGCCGCGCCGAGGTGCTGGCCGCGTTCGGCCCCACCCGGCGCCGCAGCTTTCCTTATCCGGTGCTCGAGGTGGGTGCGGGGATCGCCGCCGAGGCCTCCCAGCGGCCCGGCCTGGTGACCGTGACCGGCCCCGACCTCGCGCACCTGCCGTCGGCGCTGCGTGACCTCTCGCCACGCGCCGTCGGCAGCGTCGTGCTCGCGCCGGCCTTCGCCGGTCACCGGCTGCGCGGCCTCCTTGCCCTCGGCGCCCGCCGCAGCGCGCCGCTGGCCGGCCACGAGGCCGACTTTCTGCGGGCCGTGGCCGACGCCACGGGCCTGGCTCTCGACCACGTCGTCATGTCGCGCCAGTCGGAGCTGAGCGAGGTGGTCCTCGACACGGCCTGCGCCGTGGCTCGCGCCATCTCCGGCAGCCTCGAACTGGAGCACACCTTCCAGCAGATCGCCTCGAGCGCGGCCCGCGTCATGGGCAACTGCCGCTGCCTGCTGCTCGAGTTGCAGCCCGACGACGACGACCTGAGCGTCGTGGCCTGCTCGGGCCCCGAAGACGACCCGCTGCTCGGCGTCGCGCTCAGGTTCGAGGGTCGCGAGAGCACGCGCGAGGCCCTGCTGGACGGCCGCAGCATCGTGATCGAGGACATCGCCTGGGGCGCGCACATCGACGCCGCGGCGCGCGAACGACTGCACCTGCGCTCGGCCCTGTTCGTGCCGATCCGCGCCGACAACGACCTGATCGGCTCGCTGCTGCTGTACTCGTCGGAGCGTCGCGACAGCTACTCGGCGCGCGACGTCGCCCGCGCCGAGATCGTGGCCGAGCAGGCTGCGAGCGCCATCTGCAACGCCCGTCTGTATCGTGACCTCGAGCGCAGCCAGCAGCGCTCGCGCCGGCTCCTGCGGCGGCTGACGTCGCTGCGCCAGGAGAAGCGCAAGGAGTGGGCGACCGTGCTGCACGACGACATCGTGCAGACCATGGTCGCCGCGCTCTACCAGGTGCAGGGCATGGAGGCGGAGCTGCCGGCCGAGACGGCGACCGACGCCGAGCGCATCTCGGGCCTGCTGCGCACGGCGATCGGCGACACGCGCCGCGTGATCCGCGACCTGCGGCCGCCGGCCCTGGACGGCCTCGGCCTGCGCGGCGCCCTGCAGTCGCTCGCCGAGCAGGCCGAGGGCGGCACCTGCGAGGTGCGACTCGACCTGGCGGCCGCCCCCGAGCTGAGCCCGGCCGTCGAGACCAGTCTCTACGTCATCGCCCGCGAGGCGCTCCAGAACGCGCTGCGCCACTCGGGCGCGCGGCACGTCGACCTGTGCCTTGCCGCCGGGGGCGAGGTCGTGCGCCTGACGGTACGCGACGACGGCCGCGGGCTGCAGCCCGCGGCCGTCGAACGCGACGACCATTTCGGATTGACGATGATGGACGAGCAGGCCGCCCTGGTCGGCGGCGAGCTGCAGATCGGGGCGGGACCCGACGGCGGCACGACCGTCGAGGTGGTCGTGCCGCAAACGACGGCGAGGGCCGCACGGACGGGGGTGCAGTCATAGACGACGGTGCGATAGGCGTGTTCCTGATCGACGACCACGCAGTGGTGCGCGAGGGCATCAAGCGCATGCTCGCCCACGCCCCGGGCATCGCCATCATCGGCGAGGCGTCCGACGGCGAGGAGGCGCTGCGCACGGTGCCGGCCGCCGGGCCCGCCGTCGTGCTGCTCGACATGAGCCTGCCCGGCATGCAGGGCCTCGACGTGCTGCGCGAGCTCCAGAAGCTGCGCGAGCCGCCCCGCGTGGTCGTGCTGACCATCCACGACGAGCGCGAGCTGGTGCTCGGGGCGGCGCGGCTCGGGGCGCACGGCTATGTGCTCAAGCAGGCCTCGCGCGAGGAGCTGATCGAGGCGATCGGCGCCGCCGCCGAGGGCGGTTTCTACTTCAGCCCCGAGATCGTCGACGTGCTGCGCGGCTCGGCGCCGCCGGTCGCGCCGGTGCCGCTCACCGCGCGCGAGATCCAAGTCCTGCGGCTGGTGGCGGCCGGCGCCGAGAACCGCGAGATCGCCGAGCGCCTGTTCGTGAGCAGCGAGACGGTCAAGACTCACCTTGCGACGATCTACCGCAAGCTCGGCGTGGCCGGGCGCGCGCACGCCGTCGCCGCGGCGCTGCGCCAGGGGCAGCTCGACTAGCCGTGCGACGAGGTCGCCCAGGTCGGAGCCGCGACGACCGCGCGAGAGGGTAGCGATGGCGCGCGACGTCACACGGGCAGCGCGCCACGGCCGGCCGCCGGTCGTCGTGCGGCTGCGCGAGGTCGCCCACCCGCCGCGCGTGTGGTCGCCGCTCGACGCGTTCCTGTACAACGTCATGACGACGAACGTCGCCGTGACGTTCGGCATCTTCCTGGTGGCCGGCGCCGCCTTCTACTTTCCGGTGAGGAGCATGACCCTGGCCATCCTCATCGCCGGCGGCTGCTGCCTGTGCGAGGCCGTGGTCTACGCCTTCCTGGTGTCGAGCATGCCGCGCAACGGCGGCGACTACGTCTTTCAGCGGCGCCTCGTGTCACGCTGGGCGGGGGCCGTCTTCGGCTCGACCGGCATCGTGGTCGGCGGCGCCCTGTGGATGGCGATCGCCGGCTGGTTCGCCTCGCGCGTCGCCGTGGGGCCCTTCCTTTTGCTGCTCGGCGTGCGCGCCCACAACGCCGCGCTGATCGCCGCCGGCCGCTGGGTGCTGACCCCGCCCGGCCTGGTCGCCCTCGGCCTGGCGGCCGCGGTCTGGTCGGCGTTCATCAACCTGCGCGGCATGGCCTTCTACGCGCGCCTGCAGCGCATACTGGTCGTGGCCGGCGGGGCCGCCCTGGCGGTGCTCGTGACGTACTTCGCGGTGACCCGGCTCGACACCAACAACTCGGCCTACAGCGAGGTGCTGCTACGCGCCTACTACGACGGCTTCCTGCGCAGCGGCCACCTGGGCGGCCTGAGCGCCGCGATCCAGCTCCTGCCGATCGTGTCGTTCGGCCTGATCTACCCGGGCTGGATCGCCTTCCAGGCCGGCGAGGTGCGGCGCGCCTCGAGCCTGCCGGTGCAGTCGGCGACGATCGTCCTCGGCAAGATCGTCAGCGTAGCCTTCGCGCTCGTGCTGCTGCCCCTGCCGATCTCGCACATGGGCGAGGAGCTGTTCGGGGCGAGCGCCTTTCTCGCCGTGCACCACCCGGCCGCCTTCTGGGTGCTCGCCCCGCGGCTGTTCAGCACCTCGGCGTCGCCCTGGCTCGCCTGGCTGACGCTGCTCAGCCTGGCCGTCGCGGCCAACGCCTGGTTCTGGCTCTGGGTGCCCAACCACACCCTCGCCGCCTCGCGCGTGCTGCTCGCCATGTCGTGGGACCGGCTGCTGCCCCGCTGGCTCGGCCGGCTCGACCCCGTGAACGGCGCACCCACGCTGGCGATCGTGAGCTTCACGGCGCTGTCGTCGGTGCTCGTCGTCTCGACGCTGTGGCTCGGCATCTGGCGGCTGCTGATCGCCGCCACGCTGGTCAACGTCATCACCTTCGGGGTGACCTGCGCCGCCGCGGCGCTCTTTCCGTTCGCCCGCCGCGAGCTCTACCGCGAGTCGTCGGCCGGGCCCTTCGAGCTCTTCGGCGTGCCGCTCATCAGCGTCGCCGGGCTGGCCTTCACCGTCTTTGCCGGCTACCTCGCCTGGCGCTACCTGCAGTTCCAGCCGCTGACCGAGACCCACAACCTGGGCGATTCGCTCCTCATGCAGGCGGTGCTCTACGGCGCCCCGGTCGCCGTGGTCCTCGGCTACCGCTGGTACCGCGAGGGCCACGAGGGCGCCGACATCGACGTCTACTTCCGCGACGCCGGCACCCAGGTCGGCGTCGACGCGTAAGGGCGGGCGCTGCTGCTAGCGGTCGTCGCGCGCCAGCCGCCGGGCGATCGCCACGAAGGTGAGCACCGTGTCGGCGGCGAGCTCCAGGTCGAGGGCCGCGGGCCAGGTCGAGAGCTTGACGACGACCGTCTGTGAGGGCGGGTCGACGAAGACCGACTGGCCGTGGATGCCCGAAGCGAGCAGCGTGCCGCGGTCGCGGTCGACGACCCACCACTGGTCACGGTAGAGGCCGCGCGGGTAGCGCGGCGCCGACACCGAGGCGGCGAAGGCGGCGACCGCTTCGGCGTCGCCGCGGCGGCAGTCGTCGACCCAGGCCGCCGGCACGATCTGCTCGCCGCCGAAAGAGCCCTCCTGCAGGTAGGCCTGGCCGAACCGGGCCAGGTCGCGCAGCGTGACCGAGATGCCGCCGTCGGCGATCGCGTGGCCGTGGCCGTCGAGCGAGATCTCGGCGTCGCGCTCGGCGCCGAGGCGCGACCAGACCTCGCGGCCGAGCAGCTCGGCCAGGCGCGCGCCGCCGGCGCACTCGAGGATCCAGCCCAGCAGGTCGGTGAGGATCGAGCGGTACTCGAACGGCGCGCCGTGGGGACGGGCGTTCTCGAGCCGGCAGATGTAGTCCCAGAGGTCGGCGGCCGTCTGCGGGTCGGTCTGCGGCCGCCAGCCGATGACCTGTTCGTACTGCCTGATCTCGGCCTGTGGGTCGGTGTACTCCTCGGAGAAGCGCGTGCCGGTGCGCATGTCGAGCACCTGGCGCAGCGTGGCGCCCTCGAAGCTCGTGCCGGCGAGGTCGGGCACGTACCGGGTGACCGGCTGCGCCGGGTCGAGCAGGCCGCGCCCGACGTAGATGCCGGCCAGCGTGCCGACGATCGACTTGGAGACCGACTGCAGCAGGTGCAGGGTGGTCGGCGTCATGCCGTTGAAGTACTGCTCGCAGACGACGGCGCCGCGGTGCAGCACGAGGAAGCCGTCGGTGTAGGTCGCGACCAGCAGGCGGTCGAGCGTGGTGCGCCGCCCGGTGCTCGTGGTCAACCGCAGGGCGCCGAGGTCGCGCGGGGCGCGCGGAAGCTCGGTCACCGCTCCGTCGCCGCGCGAGATCGGCGCCGTGGGGGTGAGCTCGCGGAGGTGCTGGAAGGACCAGCGGCTGAAGGGCGGGTCCTGCCAGTTGGCGAGCGTCACGAGACGATCGGCCGGCGGCCGGCTGCCCTGCATAAGGCCGAGCTCGGCGGCCGTGGGCGGGTTCGTGCGAGGCGGCATGCTGGTCCTCCCGGTCGGCGGGGCGGTCGGCGGGCGCGGCGGCGGGCGCAGGGTCGCCGCCGCGCCCGCCCCGAACGCTACACCGCCGCGGCGCCGGCGAAATCCCCCGTATGGGTGAGTGACCCACACCGCGGCTCCTCTCTATTGTTCGAGGTGCGCCGACCGCAGACAGCGTGTCGTATCCGTCTCGGGGGCTTCGGGCACGCCGTGCGATGCGGGCCGAGCGGCGCGACAGACGACCACCACGGACAGGGGGAAGACATGGGCAGACCTTCGAACGGGCGGCACGGACCACGCGTGCTGCTGCTGCTGGCGTGCCTGGCCGTGCTCGGCACCGTGCTCGGGCTCGCCGCGTGCGGCAGCAAGGGCGGCTCGTCGGGCTCGGCGAGCACCGCGCCGACGGCCAACATCCTGGCCGTCGCCGACACCGGCGCGATCACGACCTGGGACCCGCGGGCGAGCTCCTCGTCGGAGTCGCGCATACTGGGGAACTTCTACGAGCCGCTCATCTGGGCCAACCCGCCGGGCAGCGCCGAGCCCTACTCGCCGGCGCTCGCGACCTCGTGGGAGACGTCGCAGGGCGGCAAGGTGTGGACCTTCAAGCTGCGCCAGGGGGTCACGTTCCACGACGGCACGCCGTTCAACGCGGCCGCCGTGAAGTACTCCTACGACGCGACCAAGAAGATGGGCCTGGGCCTGGCCTACATCTGGGCCGACCTCAAGCAGGTCAAGGTCGTCGACGACTACACCGTCCAGCTCGTCCTCGACAAGCCGGTGCCGCTCGAGCCGCTCGTCTCGTCGGAGTACGCGGCCTGGATCTTCAGCCCCAAGACGGCCGGCAAGCCGCAGTCGTGGTGGGACAAGGGCCGCGAAGACGGCACCGGTCCCTACGAGCTGCAGTCGTACTCGCCCAACCAGCAGATCGTGCTCGTGCGCGACCCGAACTACTGGGGTGGCTGGAAGAACGACCAGTTCCGCAAGATCGTGTTGCAGGTCGCGTCCGACCCCAACACGCAGCGCCAGATGCTCGAGTCGGGCGCTGTGCAGTTTCAGGAGTCTGTGGCGCGCGACGCGGTCAAGGCCGAGTCGGCAGAGTCGGGCATCCGCGTCGTCGAGATGCCCTCGCTGGTGTCGCAGATCCTCTACCTGAACACCCAGCACAAGCCGCTCGACAACGTCCTCGTGCGCCAGGCGCTGGCCTATGCCACGCCCTACAAGGACATCATCGCCGCGGCGATCAACAACCTCGGCACGCAGTCCAACGGCCCCATGCCGGCCGGTCTGTGGCCGCGCGACGATGCGATCCAGCCGTACACCTATGACCTCGCCAAGGCCAAGCAACTGATGGCTCAGGCGGGCTATCCGAACGGCGGCTTCAGCCTGACGATGACCTATCCGACCGAGGAGAACCCGGCAGACACGACGATGGGGACCCTCATTAAGGAGTCCTGGGCCAAGCTGGGGGTCACCGTCAACTTGCAGCCCATGCTCTGGGCGCAGGCCTGGCAGAAGGCCAAGGGGCCGAACACCAAGCGTCAGGACCTGCTGTCGATCACCTGGTGGCCGGCCTTCTCCCACGGCAAGGACAGTCTCACCGAAGAGCTGCACTCCGAAGCCTCGCCGATCTTCAACCTGAGCTACTGGTACCACCCCGACTACGACAAGCTGATCGATACGGCATGGGCGACCGAGGCGACCAATCGTACGGCCGCCAAGAACCTCTACGACCAGGCTCAGGTCATGATCCATCAGCAGGTCCCGATCATCTACCTCTGGGACCTGAAGGCGGTCTACGCCTGCAACTCCGCGCTCAAGGTGGGGCCCGACGCCATCTCGCAGCCCTACCCGAACGTCATCCGCTTCTACTACATCACCCGGTAGGAGCGGGGCGCGGTCGGGGCGGCGCCGCAGGCGCCGCCGCAGGCGCCGCCCCGACCGCGCCCGACCATGCACGCCGTCCCCATCGCCGATCGCCGACACGACCAGAAAGGAGCCGCAGCCGTGACCGTCCGCGCCTACCTGCTGCGACGCGCCCTGCTTCTCGTGTTCGTGCTGTTCGGCATCTCGCTGATCACGTTCCTGCTGGCCCGCGTGGTGCCGGCCGACCCGGCCGCCCTGTACGCCGGGCCGCAGGCGCGCGGTCCGGCGATCGCGGCCGCCCGTCGCCTGCTGCACATGAACCAGCCGCTCTACGTCCAGTACGTCAGCTACGTGTGGGACCTGCTGCACGGCAACTGGGGCACCTCGCTGCGCACGCACCGCGCGGTGCTGGGCGACCTCATGCGCTTCGCGCCGCTGTCGCTGCAACTCGTCGCCGGCGCCATGATCCTCGCGACCGTCGTGGGCATCGCGCTCGGCGCGCTCACGGCTCATCTGAAGGGCGGCGTGCTCGACTTCGTGCTGCGCATCTTCGCGATCGGCGGCGTCTCGCTGCCCTCGTTCTGGCTGGCGATGATGCTGCAGATCGTGTTCTTTCGCATGCTGCACGCGCTGCCGGTGGCCGGTGCGATCAGCGTCAACGTGCAGTTCACCGACCCCATCACCCACATCACCGGCATGCCGCTCGTCGACGCCCTGGTGACCGGCAACTTCACGGCCTTTGGCGACAGCTTTCTGCACTTCATCCTGCCGTGCCTGGCCCTGGCCGCCTACCCGACCGGCGTGATGATGCGCATGACGCGCTCGGCGGTGCTCGAGGCCCTCGGCCAGGACTACATCCGCATGGCCGACGCCATGGGCGTGCCCAAGCGCGTCATCATCTACCGCTACGCCCTCAAGAACTCGCTGGCGCCGGTCTTCACCGTGCTCGGCCTGATGTTCGCCTACTCGATCATCGGCGCGTTCTTCATCGAGCTCATCTTCGCCTGGCCCGGCCTGGGCTCGTACGCGCTGCAGTCGATCCTGAGCCTCGACTACCCGGCGATCATGGGCGTGACGATCCTGGTCGCCTCGGTCTACGTGATCGTCAATCTGATCGTCGACCTCGTGATCGCGTGGCTCGACCCGCGCATCGTGCTGAGCTAGGGGGAAGGGCGATGAGCGTCACGACGCAGACACCGGCGAGCGGCCTCTCCGACTGGCGCGTGCGCCATGCCGCCTCGCTGTCGGAGTGGCGCCACAGCGTGCGCGTCTTCTCGCGCGACCGCCTGGCGGTGATCGCCGTCGTCTGGATCGCCTTCATGGTGGTGCTGGCCGTCGGCGCGCCGCTGATCGCGCCGTACCCCTCCCAGGGACAGGGCCAGCCCGACGTGTCGATCCGCCTGCAGGCGCCCAGCGCCCACCACCTGTTCGGCACCGACGAGCTCGGTCGCGACGTGCTGTCGCGCGTGGTCTACGGCAGTCGCATCGCGCTCGTCATGCCCTTCGTGACGATGATCGGCGTGCTGCTGATCGGCATCCCGCTGGGCGGCATCGCCGGCTACTTCGGCGGCCTGGTCGACGAGGCGGTGATGCGCGTCACCGACGTCTTTCTGGCCTTTCCCAGCCTCATCCTGACGATGGCGCTCGTCGCCTTCCTTGGTGCCAGCCTGCGCAACGTCGGCATCGCCATCGTCGTCACCTGGTGGCCCTGGTACACGCGCCTGGTGCGCGGCATGGCCGTGTCGCTGCGACAGCGGCCCTTCGTCAAGGTGGCGCGCACCATGGGCGTGCGCGACCTGCGCATCATCCTGCGGCACATCCTGCCGCACGCCTTCGGTCCCGTGATCGTGCAGATGACGGTCGACGTCGGCACGGTGATCCTGGCGGTCGCGGCGATGAGCTTCCTGGGCCTCGGCGCCAAGCCGCCGACGCCCGACTGGGGCCTCATGATCTCGACCGGGCAGAGCTACATCCTGCAGCAGTGGTGGATCGGCACGTTCCCGGGCCTTGCCATCTTCTTGCTCGTGCTGGCCTTCAACCTGGTCGGCGACGGCCTGCGCGACGTGCTCGACCCGCGCATGCGGCGGTAGCGTCGTGAGTCTCGCCACTCCGTCGCCCACCGCCGACCTGCTGCACATCGCCGGTCTCAAGGTCGAGTTTCGCAGCCTGCGCGGCGTGGTCAAGGCGCTCGACGGCGTCAACCTGAGCGTCGCGCCGCGCGAGATCCTCGGGCTGGTCGGCGAGTCGGGCTGCGGCAAGTCGGTCACCGGCTTCGCCGTCCTCGGCCTGCTGCCGCGGCCGATCGCGCGCTACACGGGCGGCGAGATCGTCTTTCGCGGCGAGAACCTGCTCGACAAGAGCGAGCACGAGCTGCGGGCGCTGCGCGGCAAGGTCATCTCGATGGTCTTCCAGGACCCGCTGGCCTCGCTCAACCCGGTGTTCACGATCGGCGAGCAGATCGGCCGGGTCGTGCGCCTGCACCGCGGCGTGTCGGGCGGGCCGGCCCGCGAGATGACGCGCGAGGCGCTGGCCGCCACCGGGCTGCCGGCGACCGACGAGATCCTGCACAGCTACCCCCACCAGTTGAGCGGCGGCATGCGCCAGCGCGCCTGCATGGCCATGGCGATCTCGTGCGGCTCGGAGCTGCTCATCGCCGACGAGCCGACCACGGCGCTCGACGTCACGATCCAGGCCCAGATCCTGAAGCTCCTGCTGCGGCTGCGCGAGGAACGCGCGGTCGCTCAGGTGCTGATCACCCACAACGTCGGCGTGGCCGCCCAGACCTGCGACCGGGTGGCCGTCATGTACGCCGGCACGGTCGTGGAGCAGGGTCCCACCGGGCGCGTCATGAAGCACCCCTACCATCCCTACACCATCGCCCTCTACGAATGCCTGCCACAGGGCAAGCGGGCCGCCGAGCTGCACACGATCCCCGGGTCGGTGCCCGATCTGATCGACCCGCCGTCGGGCTGCCGGTACCACCCGCGCTGCCCGCGGGTCATGGACGTCTGCACGACCGTCAAGCCGGCCCCCACGCCGGTGGCCGAGGGCCACTCGGTCTCGTGCCACGACGTCGCCCGGCGCCTGGCCGAGCCCCGCCGCGAGGCCGGCTCATGACGCCCCTGCTCAGCGTCGACGACCTCACCGTGCACTTCCGCATCAGGCGCGGCTTCGCGCGCAGCTCGGCCGACGTCGTGCACGCGGTCGACGGCGTCTCGTTTGCCATCGACCGCGGCCGCACGTTCGCTCTCGTGGGCGAGTCGGGCTCGGGCAAGACCACGGTCGCCGAGACCGTGATGCAGCTCACGCGGGCGACCGCCGGCACGGTCACCTTCGCCGGCCGCGACCTGAGCGGGCTGTCGGGGCGCGAGCGCCGCGAGCTGCGGCGGCACGCCCAGATCGTCTTTCAGGACCCCTACTCGTCGCTCGACCCGCGCATGACGGTGCACGACCTCGTGGCCGAGCCGCTGCGCGCCCACCGCCGCCTGAGCGGCGGCGAGCTCGAGCGGTGCATCCTCGAGCTACTCGAGATGGCCGGCCTGGGCACCCAGCACCTGTGGCGCCGGCCGCACGAGTTCAGCGGCGGGCAGTGCCAGCGCATCGCGATCGCGCGGGCGCTCGCCCTCGAGCCCGAGCTCGTCGTCCTGGACGAGCCCACCTCGGCCCTCGACGTGTCGGTGCAGGCCCGCATCCTCGTGCTCCTGCAGGAGCTGAAGGAGCGGCTCGGCCTCGCCTACCTGTTCATCGCCCACGACCTCGCCGTGGTCGAGTCGATGGCCGACGAGGCCGCCGTCATGTACCTGGGGCAGATCGTGGAGCGGGGGCCGGCGGCGCAGGTCCTGCGCCGGCCCCGCCACCCTTACACCGCGGCGCTCCTTGCCAGCGTGCCCTCGCCCGACCCCGACCGGCGCCACGGCCTGAAGGTGCTCGAGGGCGACGTGCCGAGCGCCGTGCACCCGCCGTCCGGCTGCCGGTTCCACCCGCGCTGCTCGTACTGCATGGCCGTCTGCGAGACGACCGTGCCCGAGCATCGCGCGATCGACGGCGCCACGAGCCGCGCCTGCCACCTGCCCGACGAGACGGTCTTCGGCCGCGACGGCCGCTCGCTCGCGGTCCCGGCCCGCTGAGGCGCCGCCGGCCGCGCGACGGGACCACGCCGGCCGACCGGCATCGGCCCCCCTTCGACCCGGCCGGCCGGCGCGGCCCCGTCGCAAACGCGCTTCGAGCTTGCGGCGGCGGGGTAGTCGCACGGCGTCGTCGCGGGGCTTCCCGTCTCGCATCAGAGGTGAGGTGGACCATGGCAGTTCGTACCACGCACACCGGCAGCCTGCCGCGGCCGGCCGACCTCGTCGACCTGCTCGTCGCGCGCGACGAGGGGCTCGCACCCGCCGGTCTTGCGCCGCGCGTCGAGGATGCCGTGGCCGAGGCGGTGCGCCGCCAGGCCGAGATCGGGCTCGACGTCGTCAACGACGGCGAGCAGGGCAAGGTGGGCTACTCCACCTATGTGAAGGACCGGCTGACCGGCTTCGAGGGCGAGCCCGGCACGCTGAGCGCGCTGGCCGAGCTCGCCGACTTTCCCGACGACGTGCCGCGCATGGGCCGCACGCTGGCCGAGATCCGCATGAGCGCGCCGGCCTGCAGCGGCCCGGTCGCGCGGCGCGACGACGGCGCGGTGCAGCGCGACCTCGACGACCTGCTGGCGGCGGCCGCCGCCGCCGGCGTGGCCAGGGAGCGGCTCTTCATGACGGCGGCCTCGCCGGGCGTGATCGCGATGTTCTTCGAGGACCGCCACTACGGCGACCGCGAGCAGTACCTCGGGGCGCTCGCCGAGGCGATGCGGCCCGAGTACGAGGCGATCGCCGCCGCCGGCGTCACCCTGCAGCTCGACTGTCCCGACCTGGCGGCCGGGCGTCACACGGTCTTCGCCGGCCTGAGCCTCGACGAGTTCCGCCGCGAGATCGCGCGCAACGTGGCGGCACTGAACGACGCGACCCGGGCGATCGCCCCCGAGCGCCTGCGCCTGCACCTGTGCTGGGGCAACTACGAGGGGCCGCACACCCACGACGTGCCGCTCGCCGACATCATCGACGTGGTGCTCGGGGCGCGGCCGCTCGGCCTGTCGATCGAGGCCAGCAACCCGCGCCACGGCCACGAATGGGAGCTGTTCGCCGAGCGGACGCTGCCCGAGGGCAAGTACCTGATCCCGGGCGTGGTCGACTCGACCACCAACTTCGTCGAGCACCCGCGTCTCGTGGCGCAGCGCCTCGAGCGCTTCGCGGCGGTCGTCGGCGCCGAACGCGTCGTGGCCGGCACCGACTGCGGTTTCGGCACCTTCGTCGGCCTCGCCCAGGTCACGCCGAGCGTCGCCTGGGCGAAGCTGGCGGCGCTCGTCGAGGGCGCCGCGCTCGTGCGCTCCTGAGTCTCGCAACGGACACCGGCGCTTGAACTGGCGGGGCGGTTCCTGCTTGACTGACGGGCATGGCGACTCGACTCATGCTCGGCAACGAAGCCTTGGCCCGCGGCGCGTGGGAGGCAGGTGTGCAGGTCGCGGCCGCCTACCCGGGCACGCCGAGCACCGAGATCGTCACGAGTCTCGCTACCTACGAGGGCGTCTACGCCGAGTGGTCGACCAACGAGAAGGTCGCCTACGAGGTCGCCTTCGGGGCCTCCATGGGCGGGGTCCGCGCGCTCACCGCCATGAAGAGCGCCGGGGCGAGCGTCGCCGCCGATCCGCTCATCACCTCGGTCTACACCGGCGTCAACGCCGGCCTCGTCGTCTGCCTGGCCGGCGACCCCGGCATGGCGAGCGGCATGACAGAGCAGGACGACCGCTACTTCGGCCGCATCGCGAGCATGCCGATGCTCGAGCCGGCCGACAGCCAGGAATGCTACGAGTACGCCGCGCTCGCCTACGAGATGAGCGAGACCTTCGACGTGCCCGTCATGGTGCGCATGAGCATCCAGACGGCGCACCAGAAGTCGGTCGTCAGGCTCGCCGACGGCGACGAGGGGGCGCGCCTCGAGCCGCCGCGCCGCGCGCCCGACCGGCGCACCGAGAAGTACTGCATGCTGCCGCGCTTCTCGCGGCCCCTGCATCGCAGCCTGCTCGAACGCTTCGAGCGCCTGCGCGCGTACGCCGAGGCGAGCCCGCTCGCGCGCCTCGAGGAGCCCGCCGGCGACGGCCGCCTGGCGCTGCGCGACGGCGCCGTCGCGCGCATCGGCGTGGTGGCCGCCGGCGCCGCCTACGTGAGCGCCAAAGAGGCGCTGCCGGGCGCCGCTTTTCTCAAGCTCGGCATCATCCACCCGCTGCCGGTCGAGGCCATCCGCCGCTTCGCCGCGAGCGTCGACCGCCTGTTCGTGGTCGAGGAGCTCGAGCCCTACATCGAGGAGCAGATCCGTGCGGCCGGCATCGCCTGCGAGGGCAAGCGCTGGTTCCCGGCCTGGGGCGAGCTCACGGCGGTGCGCGTGGGGCGCGGCTTCTACGACGCCGGTCTCGACCTGCCGCGCTGGGCGAGCGACAAGCCGGCCGAGGACCCGACCGTGATCCCGCGGCCGCCGGTGCTGTGCACCGGCTGTCCGCATCGCGGCATGGCGACCGCCATGAAGCGGCTCGACCTCGACGTGCACGGCGACATCGGCTGTTACGACCTCACCAGCCTGCCGCCGGTGAGCCACATGCACTGCGCTTTCGAGATGGGCGCGAGCATCCCGATCGACCAGGGCTTCTGGCGGGCCGGCGGCAGCGCCAAGGGCTCGATCGCCGTGATCGGCGACTCGACGTTCCTGCACAGCGGCATCACCGGCCTGCTGAACGCCGTGCACCAGCGGGCGAACATCGCCGTGCTCATCCAGAACAACACGATCACGGCCATGACCGGCGGCCAGACCAACCCCGGCAACGAGCGCACGCTGGCCGGCGTCGAGACCATGCCGCTCGACCTCGTCGGCCTCTGCCGGGCGCTCGGCGTGCAGCACGTCGAGACCGTCGACCCCTACGACTACGACGCCTGCCTGGCGGCGCTCAGGGCGGCCCTCGCCTTCGCGGGCCCGGCCGTGATCGTCACGGATCGGCCCTGCATGCTGTTCCCGCGCAAGGTGGCCGGCGCGGGCGCCTTCACGGTCGACGAGGCGGTCTGCAACGCCTGTCAGCAGTGCATGCGCCTCGGCTGTCCCTCGTTGCGCCACGTCGCAGCCGAGCATCGCGGCCGCCTCAAGGTGGCGATCGACGCCGAGACCTGCAGCGGCTGCTCGCTGTGCGCCCAGCTCTGCAAGGTCGGGGCGATCGCGGCGGCAGGTGTGTCGTGAGCGGCGACCGCTATGCCGACGGCCTGGTCGACAACGTCATGGTGGTCGGCGTCGGCGGCCAGGGCGTCATTCTGGCGGCGGCCGTCATCGCCGACGCCGCCCTGCTGCACGGCGGCCTCGACGTCAAGCTGTCCGAGACGCGCGGCATGTCGCAGCGCGGCGGCAGCGTGTGCTCGCACATCAGGATCGGACGCACGGTCGTGGCGCCCTCGATCAGCCCGGGCGAGACCGACTACCTGCTCGCCTTCGAGGCCGCCGAGGGCCTGCGCCACGCCGTCTCGGTGCGGCCCGGCGGCGTGGCGATCGTCAACACCCAGCAGATCGTACCGCCCCTGGCCGCGCAGGGCGACTTCGCCTATCCGTTCGACGCGGTCGAGCGCCTCGCCGCCGGCGACCGCCGCGTGATCGCGCTCGACGGCAACGCGCTCGCCGAGCAGGTCGGCGACGTCAAGGTCGCCGGCGTCGTGCTGGTCGGCGCGCTGTCGCGCTGCCTGTCGTTTGCGACCGAGACCTGGGAGCGGGCGCTGCGCGCCAACGCGCCGGCCGCCTGGCTCGAGATGAACCTGACGGCGTTTCGCGCCGGCCGCGACGCGGCCGGCGCGGCGGCGCCGGTGGCCGCGACCGGGGAGGGCGAGGCATGACCACGACCGCGAGCGTCGTCGACCGCAGCGTCTGTTTCGATCCGGCCGCCGAGCTGCTCGCGCCCGACGCCCTGCGGGCGCTGCAGCTCGAGCGCCTCAAGCGCCAGGTCGAGCTGGCCTACGAGGGCAGCGCGACCTGGCGCGCGCTCTGCCGCGAGGCTGGCGTCGAGCCGCGCCACGTGACCACGCTCGACGACGTGCGCCGGCTGCCGTTCCTCGAAAAGACGACGCTGCGCGACACCTACCCCGACGGCCTGCGCACCTGCGGCCTCGACAACGTGATCGAGGTGCACAGCACCTCGGGCACGACCGGCAAGCCCACGCCGATCTGGGCCTCGCGTCACGACATGGACGCCTGGGCGCAGCGCAACGCCCGCTCCATGTGGATGGTCGGGCTGCGGCCCGGCGACCTGCTGCAGAACTGCTTCGCCTACGGCCTGGCCACCAGCGTCGGGCTGCAGTACGGCGCGCAGCACGCCGGCATCGGCGTCGTGCCGGCCGGCATCGGCCGCCACGAGCTGCTCGTCGACCTGATCGTCGACCTCGGCGTCACCGCCCTCTGCACGACGCCCTCCTACGGCCTCTTCCTGGCCGACAAGGCGCTCGAGCGCGGCATCGACCTGAGCCGCGACTCGCGCCTGCGCGTCGGCCTGTTCGGCGCCGAGCCCTGGCCCGAGGCCGGGCGCCTGCGCCTGGCCGACGCGCTCGGCGTCGACGCCTTCAACGAATACGGCATGGGCGAGTTCCTCGGGCCCGGCATGGCCTGCGAGTGTCCGGTCAAGCGGGGCATGCACGTCTGGTCCGACCACCTGCTGGTCGAGTGCATCGACCCCGACAGCGGCGAGCCCGTCGGCGACGGCGAGCCCGGCGAGCTCGTCTGGACGTCGCTCACGAGCGACACGATGGCGATGATCCGCTACCGCAGCCACGACATCTCGTCGCTCACCTGGGAGCCCTGCCCCTGCGGGCGCACGCACCCGCGCATCGGCCGCATCACCGGCCGCAGCGACGACGCCCTGTCGATCGGCGGCCTCATCGTGTTCCCCAGCCAGATCGAGGAGGTGCTGGTCGGCTTCGACCAGGTGGCCAACAACTTCTGCATGGTGGTCGAGATCGTGAGCAACCTCGACCGTCTGACGCTCCAGGTCGAGGTCAACGGCCTGGCGGCGCTGAGCGACGAGGCGCGCGAGGTGCTGGGCAAGCGCATCGCGGCGGCCACCAAGGCGACCGTGGGCGTCACCCCGCGGGTCGAGCTGCACGAACCCTTCTCGTTGCCGCGCGTGACGAGCGGGCAGGGCAAGACCGCCTGCCACCGCGTCGACGACAGGCGCCGAGGCTGATCGTCACGCCGGGGCGACCCCCGGCGGACCCAAAAGGAGGCAGGATCCCATGAGCGACGCCCCCGTGACCGACGTTCTCATCGACGACAGCCACCTCACGCGCACGAGCGAGCTGTTCGCCCGCTGCAAGGAGGTCGTGTCGGGCGGCGAGAGCAGCTACGCGCGTCTGACCGGCACGCGCCCCATCGTGATGGACCGCGGCGCGGGCGCCCGCATCTACGACGTCGACGGCAACGCCTACATCGACTGGTGCATCGGCTACGGGCCCATGATCTTCGGCCACCGGCCGCAGGCCATCGTCGACGCCATCACCGAGCAGATCAACGAGCGCGGCCTGCTCTACACGTTCCCCCACGAGCTCGACTACGAGGTCGGCCGCAAGATCGTCGCCTGCGTGCCCGGCATCGACCAGCTCCGCTTCGCCAACTCGGGCTCCGAGGCCACGCAGGCGGCCATCCGCCTGGCCCGCGCCTACACGGGCAAAGAGAAGATCCTCAAGTGGGAGGGCAGCTACAACGGCTTTCTCGACTGCCACGCCTTCTCGCACGTGCCGGCGCTCGAGGCGGCCGGCACCGAGAAGTTCCCGCGCACGCTGCCCTCGCTCGCCGGCATCCCGCGCACCTTCGAGGACAACGTCATCGTGGGCTGCTTCAACGACCTGGACAGCGCCGAGCAGCTCATTCGCCGCAACGCCGGAGAGCTTGCCGCCGTGCTGGCCGAGCCGATCCTCGCCGACGCCGGCATCATCCCGCCGGAGCCGGGCTTTCTCGCCGGCCTGCGGCGCATCTGCGACGAGCACGGCGTGCTGCTCATCTTCGACGAGGTCATCACCGGCTTTCGCGTGTCGCTCGGCGGCGCGCAGGAGCTCTACGGCGTGATCCCCGACATCACCTGCGTCGCCAAGGCGGTGGGCGGCGGCACGCCGGGCGCGGCCGCCTTCGGCGGCCGCAAGGACATCATGGAGCTCGAGGCGGACGGCGTCGTGCTGCACGGCGGCACCTACAGCGGCAACCCCATGACGCTGGCCGGCATGAACGCCGCACTCGACATCCTGATGGGCGACCGCGAGCGCGTCTACGGCCACCTCAACGCGATCGCCGACGCGATGGTCGCGGGCATGAAGGGCATCTTCGCCGAGCAGGGCGTGCCGGCGCAGATCAACCAGGTCGGGCCCATGTGGCAGGTGTTCTTCGGCCACGAGGAGCCGGTGACCCGCTACCGCCAGGCGCGCGCCAGCGACACCGAGTTCTTCGGTCGACTGCAGGCCGAGTGCCAGGCGCGCGGCGTGTACTTCCACAACTTCAACTTCGAGCGCTTCTTCGCCAGCACGGCGCACTCCCAGGCCGACGTCGACGCGAGCCTCGAGGTGATCGCCGCCGCCACCGGGGTGGTCAAGCGGCAGCGCGCCGTCGCGGCGGTCTAGGGTGGGGGCGAGCACGCCGGTCGCGGGGCCGCTCTACGGCGAGGTGCCCGCGCCGCGGCCCGCGGTGACGGAGCTCGAGCCGTACGTCACCGGCCGCCCGGCCGGCAGCGAAGACGGCAGCCTGGCGTCGAACGAGTCGTCGTTCGGCGCCTCGCCGGCGGTCGCCGCGGCGCTGCCGGCGGCGGTCGCCCGACTGCACCGCTACCCCGACCCGCTGGCCGGCCGGCTGCGCGGCCGGCTCGCCGCCCGGCTGGGCGTCGAGCCCGAGGGCGTCCTTGTGGCCAACGGCTCCGACGAGCTCGTCTACCTGCTGGTCATGGCCTACGCCGCCGGTGGCGGCTCGGTTGTCTGCGCCGACCCGCCCTACCGCATCCACGACATCGCGGCGCGCATGCTGGGCGCCGCCGTCACCCGGGTCGCCCTGGCGGACTGGGTGCACGACCTTGCGGCCATGGCGACCGTCGCGGCCGACCTTGCCTTCGTCTGCAACCCGCACAACCCGACCGGCACGGCCGTCTCGCGCGACGCGCTGCGCGACTTCGTCGTCGCGTCGCGTGCCCGCCTGGTCGTGGTCGACGAGGCCTACATCGACTTCGTCGACGACCCCGACGGCACCAGCCTGGCCGCCGAGGCTGCCGGCCGGCTCGTGGTCACGCGCACGCTGTCGAAGGCCTACGGTCTCGCCGGGGCGCGTGTCGGCTACCTGGTCGGCGACCCGCGCCTGGTCGACTACCTGCGACGCATCCGGCCGCCGTTCTCGGTGGGCACGCTCAACCAGGCCGCGGCCGAGGCGGCGATTGACGACGCGGCCTTTCGCGAGCAGACCCGCGCTCAGGTGCACACCGGGCGCGAGCGCCTGGTCGCCCTCTTCGCGGCGCACGGCTACGAGGTCGTGCCGTCACAGACGAACTTCGTGCTGGTGCTGACCGGCGGCGACGATCTGGCCGGACGGCTCGAGCGGGGCGGCGTCAGCGTGCGCCCGGGCGCCGCCCTGGAGTGCCCCGGCACGGTACGGGTCACGGTGCCCTCGCAGGCCGGCTTCGACCTGCTCGAGCGCGCCCTCGCGGCGCCCTGAGCCGCCCTTGCCGGCGGCTCAGGGCGCAACGTCGCGCCGCCGCCGGCTGAGGTCTAGGATGGCGATGAGAGGCGATCCCTGCAGGGAGCAAAGCGGTGGCGCCGCAGGCGCTTGTGATCGGCGTGATCCTGGCCGTCAAGAACGGCCCCGCCGGCATGTGGCATGCCCTCTCGGATCCCGGCCGCATCGCCCCGTACGGACCGCTCCCCTGGTGGCTGTGGCTGCTCGCCGTGGCGCTGGCCGCTCTGAGCGCGGCCTGGGCCCGCCGGCTGGCCGCCGGCCGGGCCCGGCGGCGTCAGGCAGCGCACGACCCGCCTACGACAGCCAGGTCGTGACCGCTCCCGCGTCGGGCCGAGGTCGCTCCCCGGGCGCCTGCAGCGGCAGGCCCAGGGCGCAGCCGTTGAGCGCGTACCGGCCGGCGGGCAGGCCGAGGACCGAGCAGAAGTCGGCGACGTCGGCCATCATGGTCGTCACCGAGACCAGGCGCATGCCGAGACCGAGCGCCGTCGCCATGAGCCACATGTTCTCGAGCACGTGGCCCAGGGCCTGCTGCTGGACGGGCCCCGGACCGCCCTCGGCGACGACCACGTAGTACGGCGCGTCGCCGACGCCGGGGACGAGCCCCTCGGCGAGCGGCTCGAGCCGGGCGCGCAGCGGCGCGGGCGCCTGACCGCCGGCCAGGACCGCGCGAGCGTGGGCCCGGATGGCCGCCGTGGCGGAGCCGAGGGCGGCGCCGCCACGTGGCAGCACGAAGAAGCGCCGGTCGAGCCGCTGACCAGGAGCCATGGCGGCCGCATAGGGCGCAAGCAGACCGGCGGTGAGGACCTGTTCCACGGCCGCTCGCGGTGGCTCTTCGGCGCCGAAGGCCCGCACCGAGGTGCGAGCGGTCATGACCTGCAGGATGGGCGTCGCGTCGAAATCGCCGGCTGGGCTCACGTTGGCCTCGCTCTCCGTCGTGCTGTCCGGGGTGGTCGTGGTGCGCTGCCGGGACGCTCGCGGGGGCTGCTTGCGCACCCGACCCTCCGTCCATGCTACAGCGTCGGTCGCAGTCACGACGCCGTGCCGGCGTATCATCGGTCCGACGGGAGGCTCGCCGGCCTGCCGCGTCCCTTGCAAGGAGACGGCCACGAGCCTCGGGTCGCAGCACGACAGAGCACGCCGCGATGACGCCGGGCCGCGCCGCCCCGCGCGGCCGCTGCGGCCTACGCTCGCGGCCGGCGGAGCGCCGCGATGATCGCGCTCCTCGGCGGCGTCGGCGCCGCGCTCGCCTGGGGGGTGAGCACGCTCTGCTCGGCCCGCTCGAGCCGCCTCATCAGGCCGGCGTCGGTCGTCGCCTGGGTCGCGCTCGTGGGCCTTGCCGCCAACGTCGCCGTGATCGCGGCCACACGCGAAGGGATCGCGCTCAGCGCCGCCGACGCCGGCTGGATGCTCGCCGTCGGGCTCCCCAACGTGGTCGGTCTGCTGCTGTCCTACACGGCGCTGCGAAGCGCCAAGATCGGCCTGGTCGCGCCGATCGTCTCGACGGAGGGGGCGGTCGCGGCGGTGCTCGCCGTCGTGGCCGGCGAGCGGCTCGGCACGGCGACCGCCGCCGTGCTCGGCCTGATCGTCGCCGGCATCGTGATCGCGGCCGTCTCGCGCGAGGAGCTGCCCGCGGCGGGCGCCCACCAGCGCCGCGCGGTCGGGCTGGCGCTGCTCGCCGCCCTGTCGTTCGGCTGTGGCCTGTACGCCACGGCGCGGCTCGGCGCCGCTGTGCCTGCCGGCTGGGCGGCGCTGCCGCCGCGCCTGGTCGGCGTCGCCGTCGTGACCGTGCCGCTCGCGATCACCGGGCGGCTCGAGATCAGCCGCCGCGCCGTGCCGCTGGTCGTCACGGCGGGCGTGGCCGAGGTGGCCGGCTTTCTCGCCTACGTGGCCGGAGCCCGGCACGACGTGGCGGTCGCCGCCGTGCTCGGCTCGCAGTTCGCGGCGCTGGCCGGCGTGGCCGCGTTCCTGCTGTTTCGCGAGCGGCTCACGCGGGTGCAGCTCGGTGGGGTGGGCTGCATCGTGGTCGGCGTCGCCGTGCTCGCGCTCCTGCGCGCCGCCTGACGGGCCGCTCTCTTGCCGAAGACGGGGGAACCTCAGGGCGGCGCCAGGTGTCGCGGGCCGGTCCGCCGGGAAACGGTGCAACGAGAAGAGAAGGTGTGGCGGCGGGCCCGCTCAGGGTGTTCCGCCGCCGGCGAGCTCGACGGCTCGCCGTGCTACGGTGCCGTTCGCACGGCACGCGGGAGACGGGTCCTGATCCATAAGAACAGACGAGCGAGGGCGTAGCGCGGGCCTTGAGTGACCCGCACCGTAAAGGGATCGCCCTCGCGCTCGCCAGCGGCGCCCTGTGGGGCGCCGCGGCCGTCGTGCTCGGCGAGGCGCTCGCGCGCCCGCCGCTTGCGGCGGCGGGCGCGCTCTTCGCCGCGCCGCTCGCGGCGGCTGCCCTGCACGACTGCTTCGCTTTCGTCTGGGTGACGGCGGCCGACCGTGCGGCCGGCCGGCTGGGCGAGGCCTGGCGCGCCCTGCGCACGCGCGACGGCCTCGTCGTGTGCTTGGCCGCCCTGGTCGGCGGCCCGCTCGCGATGTCGACGTACCTGCTGGCCATCGCCTGGGCCGGCGCGCCCCGGGCCGTGGCCATCTCGGCGCTCTACCCGGCCTTCGGCGCCGCCCTCGGGTTCGCCGTGCTCGGCGACCGGCTGCGCCGCGTGGGCTGGGCCGGCGTCGCGCTCGCGGTGGCCGGCGCGATCCTCGCCACGTACGCGCCCGCCGGCGGCTCCTCGCCGCACTACCTGCTCGGCGTCGGGGCGGCGCTCGCCTCGGCGATCGGCTGGGCGGTCGAGGGGGTGCTCGTCGCGCGCAGCCTGCAGCGCATGCCGTCCCTCGCCGCGCTCAACATCCGCGAGGCCGTGTCGGGCGCCGTGTTCCTCGCGCTCGTCCTGCCGCTGTTCGCCGCGACCGCCGTCACGCTGCGCACCGTGACCTCGCCGACCATCGTCATCCTCATCATCGCCAGCCTGTGCGGCGCCGGCGCCTACCTCGGCTACTACCGCTCGCTCGACCTGCTCGGCCCCGCTCGGGCGATGCCGGCCAACAGCACCTACGTGCTCTGGACGATCGCCCTGAGCCTCGTCGTGACGGGCCACGCGCCGAGCGTCCGGCTGGTGCTGGGCGGGATCGTCGTCGTGGCCGGCATCTCCCTGGTGGCGGCCGACGGGCGCGGTGCGGCGGCGGCCGCCGCCGGTGACCGGCGGTCCGCCGCCGCGGCGCGGCGCGCCTGAACCGCATGGCCCGGCGCGCGCGGCGCGGGGGCCCCGTCCTTCGATCGGCCCCGTCCCGCGCGGACGGGCCGTGCCGACGCGGGCGCGATACGATGCGTGGCGGAGAGCCGTTCGTGCAGACGTGCGACAGATCGCTGCTCGTCTTCGCGCCGCTGCGCCTCGAGGCGGCCGCGGTGCGTCGCGCCCTGCCGGGGGCGCGGGTGGTGCGCTGCGGCGTGGGGGCGGCCCGCGCCCGCCGGGCCGCGGTCGCCGCCGGGCCGGCCGCCGCCGTGGCCGTCGCCGGGTTCTGCGGCGCCGTCGACCCGTGCCTGCGGGCCGGCGACCTGGTCGTGGCAAGCGAGGTGCGCGGGCCCGAGGGGACGGTGGTGTCGTGCGCGAGTGAGGGCCTCGTCGAGGCCCTCGCGGCGCTTGGCGCCGGCCGCGTCCTCGTCGGCCCGGTGGCGAGCGCCCCCCGCCCGGTCTACGGCTCGCGGCGGCGCGCCCTGGCGAGCCTGGGCGTCGTGGCCGCCGACATGGAGTCGGTCTGGCTGGCCGGCGCCGCGGCCGCGGCCGCCGGCGCCGCGGCGGCGCCCTTCGCCGTGCTGCGCGTGGTGCTCGATGGGCCGGCGCCCGAGGCGCGGCGCCCGCTTGCCGTTGCGCGCGCCGTCCCGCAGGCCTGGCTTGCCCTGCGGCGCGCCGCTCCGGCGCTGGCGCTCTGGGCCGCCGCAGCGACGAAGGAGTAGCCCGCGGCGGAGGCTACGCCTGCATGGTCGGCAACGACGCCGCCGAGCGACGGACCCGGCGACGCGCGCACGGGCGCCGCGCCGGCCCGCGGCGCCGAAGGTCAGGCGGCCGACTCGGCCGCCGCGTCGGCGCCGTCGAACGCGCGGCGCAGCGCGGCGACGTCGAGTTTCTTCATCTCCATCATGGCCGAGAAGGCGCGCTGGCTCGCGTCCCTGTCGGGCGCTGCCATCATCTCGCCGAGCGCCCGCGGCACGATCTGCCAGGACACGCCGAAGCGGTCGGTCAGCCAGCCGCAGGCCACCTCCTGACCGCCGTCGGTGAGCCGCTCCCAGAGCTCGTCGATCTCGTCCTGCGTGTCGCAGGTCATGACGAACGAGATGGCCGGCGTGAAGCTGTACTGGGGGCCGCCGTTCAGCGCCAGGAAGTCCTCGCCGTGCAGCACGAACTGCACGCTCATGACCGAGCCGGGCGTGCCGGGCGAGCCCTCGGGGTAGCGCGACACGTTCACGATGCGCGAGTCCTTGAACACCGACACATAGAAAGCGGCGGCCTCTTCGGCCGCGCCGTCGAACCACAGGCAATAGCTCATCGTCTGCATGGGATCCTCCCTCCCGTTTTGCTGCGGCTAGTTTCTCCGCGAAGCGGCCGCGGGGAACCGCCGGGCGGGCCGCCGGCGCTCGCCTCAGCCCTCGGATGGGGCGCCGCGGTAGATCGGCGCAAGCGCGGCGTAGAGGTCGCGGAACGTGCGGTAGCCATGCTCGTAGACCGCCTCGTTCTCGGCTCGCGGGTCGGCCGTGCGAGCGACGGCGATCAGGTCGTCGACCGCGTCCATGCCGGGGTAGACGCCGAGGCCCACGGCGACGGTCAGCGCGGCGCCCATGGCGCCGGCCTCGAGCGGGTGCTCGACCACATTCAGCCGGCGGCCGGTGACGTCGGCGATGATCTGGGTCCACAGCGGGCTCGCGCTGCCGCCGCCGATCGCCTGCATCGAGCCGATGCGAAAGCCGGTGTGCTCCATCGCCTCGACGATCCAGCGGATGTGGTAGGCGACGCCCTCCATGACGGCACGGGTCAGGTGACTCTTGGTGTGGCCCAGCGACAGGCCGGTGAAGCCGCCGCGGGCGTAGTGGTCGAGCACCGGCGCGCGCTCGCCGGCCAGCCAGGGTGTGAAGACGAGGCCGTCGCTGCCGGCCGGCGCCGCCGCGGCCTGCTCGTCCAGGACCCGGTAGGTCGAGACACCGCGCTCGCCGGCCGCCCGCGCTTCGTCTGCGCAGAGCAGGTTGCGATACCACTGCAGGGCGCCGCCGCCCGACTCCATCTCGCCGGCGATCACCCACTTGCCGGGATCGATGTGGTTGAGCGCCCAGAACGGCGTGTCGGGGTCGTTGCGCAGGGTCGCGCTCGAGACGCCCACCCAGGTCGCTGTGCCGATGCACAGGTGGGCCCGGCCCTCGCGGTTGGCGCCCGAACCTGACTGCGCCACGGCCACGTCGCCGGCGCAGATCACGACCGGCGTGCCGGGCGCGAGCCCGGTCTGGGCGGCCGCCTCGGGGGTGACGGCGCCGATCACCTCGGTCGGCGGGTAGGTCGGCGGCAGCTTCTCGACGGGGATGCCGAGGCGCCCGCAGACCTCGCGGTCCCAGGTCTTCGCATGCGGGTCGAACAGGAAGAACACGCTCGCCCCGTGCCAGTCGATGCCGACCACGCCGGTGAGGCGGAAGAGAATGTACTCCTTGCAGTCGAGCAGCCAGCGGGTGCGCTCCCACAGGTCGGGGCGCTCCTCCTTGAGCCAGAGGATCTTGGGGATCACGTCCTTGGCGGTCGGCACGTTGGCGGTGCGCTCGAACAGAAAGCCCCGGGTGGCCGGCTCGAGCACGCGGTCGGCCTGCGCCACGCTGCGCACATCCTGCCAGCTCAGCATCGGTGTCACCGGCCGGCAGGCCTCGTCGACCGGCAGCAGGTTGAACATCTGGGCCGAGACGCCCACACCGAGCACCTCGGCGGGGTCGACGCCGGCCAGGACCTCGCGCGTGGTCGCCGCGAAGGCCGTCCACAGCTCGTCGGGGTCTTGCTCGGCCCAGTCGGCGCGCGGGTAGTGGACCTCGTAGGGCTGGTAGGCCGAGCGCACGACCCGCCCCTCGAGGTCGGTCAGCACGGCCTTGTCGCCGCCGGTGCCGGTGTCGTGGGCCACGATGTACTTCTTCGTCATGCGGACAACCCTTTCTCGGACGACGGTCTGGATGGGCAGACGGTGGCATGCGACGCCTCGTGAGCGGCGTCGAGTCCCTCGGTGCGCTCGGCCGCCGCGAGCCAAGCGGCCAGGCGGGTCGCCGCCTCGTCGGCCGAGATGCGAGGCTCGAACACTGCCGCCGGTCGCCAGGCGCCGACGGCGTCGACGGGGGTGGCCGCGGCGCCGAGAGCAAGGCGGGCAAAGGCGGCCACTCCCAGGGCGGTCGCGTGCGGCAGAGGGTAGACCTCGACCGGCGCCTGCAGCAGGTCGGCCTGGATCTGCATGAGCGTGGCCGAACGCGTGAGGCCGCCGTCGACACGGAGCCGGTCGAGCGGCCGGCCGAGGTCGCGCGCCGCTCCCGTGGCAAGGAGCGCCACCTCGGCGGCGATGCCCTCGCAGACGGCGCGCACCAGGTGAGCCCGGCCGGTCGCCAGCGAGAGGCCGACGAACGAGCCGCGTGCGGCGGGCCGCCAGAACGGCGCGCCCAGACCGGCGAGGCCCGGCACGAAGATAGCGCCGCCGGTGGAGCCGACGCTGCCGCCCACGGCGTCGAGGTCGGCCGGTCCGGCGATCAGGCCCACCGTCTGCAGCCAGCCGACCGCCGCGCCGGCCGTGTAGACCTGGCCGTCCAGGCAGTACGTGCTGCGGTCGGAGAGGCGCCAGGCGACACAGGACACGAGACCTGAGCGCGAGCGCACAGGAGTGGCGCCGACCGTGGCCAGCAGAAAGGCGCCGGTGCCGAACGTGCATTTGGCCTCGCCCGGACCATGGCAGCTCTCGGCGAAGAGCGCCGCCTGCTGGTCGACACAGGCGCCGGCCACCGGGATGGGGGTCCCCCAGGCCTGAGTCTCGCCGATCACGGTGGCGCACGGCACGACGGCGGGCAGCTCGGCCGGGTCGACGCCGAAAGCGTCGCAGGCGGCCGGCGACCAGGCCGTCGCGTCGAGGTCGAGGAGCATGGTGCGCGAGGCGGTCGCGGCGTCGCTTGCGAAGGCGCCGCACAGGCGGTGGAGCAGCCACACGTCCGAGGTCGTGACGACGCCCGCGGTGGTCATGTGGCGGCGCAGCCAGGCCATCTTGGGCGCGGCGAAGTACGGGTCGAGGCGCAGCCCGGTCACGCCCTCGAGCTCCGCGCGGCGATGGCGCAGGGCAGCGGTGATCTCGACCGCCCGTCTGTCCTGCCAGACGAGGGCGGGCGAGAGCGGGCGCCCGCTCTTGCGGTCCCAGGCGAGCATCGTCTCACCCTGGTTGGACAGCCCGATGCCGGCCACCGGCTCGCCGGCCGCGGCGAGCGCGGCCCGCGCGGCGTCGACCACCGAGCGCCAGAGGGACTCCGGGTCGTGCTCGACCACGCCCTGGGCGGTGGTCCGCGCGACGACGGCGACCTCGGCCTCGCCGAGGACGTCGCGCTCTGGGCCGAACACGAGGGCCTTCGTGCTGGACGTGCCCTGGTCGATGGCGAGGATGTTCATCTGGGATTCTCCCTGCGCGCGTCGCGCGGTGCGGCGCGACGGCCCGCTGCGGGCCGTCGCGCCGCACCGCCTGCGCATGCCGGCGGTCGCCGACGTGCGCTTGCCGGCGATCGTCAGCGGCCGGCCGTGCCGGCCACGTCCTCGGGCTCGACCGCGGCGCCCGGCATCGACATCTGCTTGCGCGTGGCCAGCATGTACACGAAGTAGATCAGGCCGAGGCCCATCATCACGCCGACGTAGATCCAGGGGTCCTTGAAGGAGGCGTCGCGGAAGATCAGCAACTCGAACACGAGCCAGACGATGGAGACGATGACCACCGGCCACTCCCAGGCGCCGAGGTTGAAGCCACGCTCGGCCGGCAGCTTGCGGCGCGCCACCAGGTAGAGGATCACCGTCACGAAGTAGATGATCGCCGGCATGAGCGTCGCCGCGCTGAAGAGCTTGAACAGCGCGCTCGTCGTGTTCGCGAAGGCCGCGAGCACCACCTCGAGCAGGATGCCGACGACGACCGTGGCGATCAGCGGCGTGCGGTAGGAGCGGCTGACCCGGCGCAGGATCTGCCAGCCGGGGAAGCGTTCGTCGCGTGACATCGCCCAGACCACCCGGCTCGCCGTGATGTAGATGACGAGACCGCAGGCGAAGATCGAGAAGAACACCATGACCAGGAAGATCTTGCCGACGACCGAGCCGAGGACGTGGTTGACGATGTCGGCGACCGGTGTGCCCGACTTGGTGAGCGCCGGGATGTCCCAGGTCGCCACGGTGATGGCGATCAGAAAGGCGAAGCCGAGCACGCCCGACAGCAGCACCGACGTCCACATGGCGCGCGGCACCACCCGTTCGGGTTCGCTCGTCTCCTCGGCGAGGTTGCCGCACGCCTCGAAGCCGACGATGGTGAAGGCGCCGAGCAGGAACGCGAGCACGAACGGGCTGTCGTGCGAAAAGCCGCCGAAACCGAAGTACGGGTGCACCGCGGCGGCCGCACCCTTGGCGAACAGGTGATGCCAGTAGAGCTTGCTGCCGATGGCGCCTACGACCAGGATGAGCACGGTCAGGCCGCCGATGCCGATCAGCTCAGTGCCGACGGCCGTGTTGTTGATGCGGGCCGACCAGAGCGTCGAGAACATGATCAGCACGGCCTGGACGAGGATGACGACGGCCGTCACGGCCCAGGCGTTGCCCGTCGTGCCCGTGTACCCGAAGAGCGCCGGCGCCACGGTCGAGGCGACCGCGTAGTCGACCGCGACGGCGTCGACCACGAGGAAGGCGAACATGAACCACCCGACCAGCCAGCCGATGTGCGGGTTGGCGAGGCGCGACATCCACTGGTAGGTGTAGCCGGCCAGCGGCATGCGGGCGGCGAGCGCCCCGAAGACGAGGGCGACGGCGAGCTGTCCCACGATCACGATCGGCCAGGTCCAGATGCCGAGCGGTCCCGAGGAGTTCAGTACCGACCCGTAGGTCGTGAAGATGCCGGTCGTGATCGAGATGAACGAGAAACCGATCGCAAACGACGCGAATCGTTTCAGCGAGCGGTCGAACTCCTGCTGGTAGCCGTATTGTGCGAGGTGGCTGTCGGCGTCTTTTGTTGCCATGTCACTCTCCTTCGGCGACTCGGCTTACGGAAGCCGCGCGCCGCCCCGTGCTCGATGAGGTCGAAATGTCCCCCGTGAACGTCAGACTCTGGCCCGTTGCCCTCCCTCGGCCGGCTCTTCAGCAGCGGCGCTGCTGTCTACTGTGGCGATCATGACCGTGAGGCCGGCCCTCTCGAGACGGTCGACCTCGGCCGCGTCGGCACGCTCGTCGGTGATGACCGCGGTCAGCGCCTCGAGGTCGCAGACCTTCCCGAGAGCGACCTGTCCGAGCTTGGACGACTCGGCGAGCGCGTAGCGCTCTGCGGCGTGCTCGAGGACGATGCGCCGGGTGGCGATCTCCTCGGGGTAGTAGTCGGTGAGGCCGGCGGCGGAGTGCAGGCCGCCCGAGCCCAGAAACGCCTTGTCGGCGAAGTAGTCCTGAAAGAAGGCCTCGCTCACCGGGCCGAAGCAGGCGAGGTCGCCGGGCCGCACGCGGCCGCCCGACGTGATCACCTCGATCCCCTCGCGTCCGACGAGCGCGTTCGCCACGAGGAGCGAGTTGGTGAGCACGATGCCGTGGTACCCGTAGGGCAGCTCGTGGGCGAGCTCGGCGACGGTCGTGCCGACGTCGAGGATGAGGGTGTCGCCCGGTTCGACGAGGCTCGCCGCGAGGCGCGCGATCGCGATCTTGCGGTCACGGTGCCGGGTACGGCGCTGCTCGAAGGCCGGCTCGAAGGCGCGCGCCCCGGTGCGCGTGGCCCCGCCGTAGACGCGGCGCAGGAGGCCCTCTTCTTCGAGGGCCACGAGGTCGCGGCGGATGGTCTCGATCGAGACGCCAAGCTCGTCGGCGAGCTCCGCAGGCTTGACGAGGGAGCGGTCGCGCACGCGCTCCAGGATCACCAGCCGCCGTTCCTCGGGGATCGCCACCGCCATGAGCCGCCCCTTCCCGGGTGAGCACGTCTCTTGAGGAAGTTTGTGGAAGTCTATGGCTTGTTGAGGCATCGTGCAAGAACCTGTGGATTCTTGTGCAAAAAGAAAGGGGGCGGCGCCGTCGGCGCCGCCCCCTTTCGCGCGGACCGTTCAGGGGTGGGCAGTCTGCTCGGACAGGCACACGACGAGCTCGCCGACCACATCGCCCGAGTCGTTCTTCACGGGCGGCCGGGCATGCAGCTCGGCGCCGGCCGGCACGCCGGGCAGGCCGAGGTGGCGCACGAGCAGCGCGATGAGGGCGGGGCCGACGGCGCGGTCGCCGCCGTCGAGCGCCTTCACGGCGAGGGCGCCGCCGCCCGGCAGGGCGACGCAGCCCAGGCCCTCGGCGCCGGCCTTCGAGAGGGCCCCCGGGAAGCTCTGCATGACCACGGTGTCGAGCTCGCCCTCACCCTCGATCAGCACGGGGTGGGCCCGCATCGCCTCGGCGATGCGAGGCGCGAGGCCGGGCAGGGCGGCGTAGGCGCGCGCCGCCGCGGTGATCGGCGTCGCGCAGACGACGATGCCGCAGCCGTCGACGCCCCGTGGGATCTCGTCCTCGGGGATGCCGCAGGCCTGGGAGACCGCCGCCACGCCGGCCCGCTGGGCGGGGTGCTCGGGTCGCTGGTAGCCGGCCACGTCCCAGCCGTGCTGCACGCAGGCGGCCAGCATGCCGGTGTGGTTGCCCGAGCAGTTGTGGCGGGCCTTGAGCTCGTGGTCGCAGCGCAGGTCGGCTTCGGAGAGGCCGATGTCGGCCAGCATGCGGCGCACGAGCTGGGCGTGCTCGTCGGCGCCCACGTGCGAGGCGCAGATGATCGCGGTCTCGCGGTCGCCCCAGCCGAAGCGGGCGATCGTGCCGCCGTCGACCCAGGGCCGCGCCTGGAACGGCTTGGCCGACGAGCGCCAGTAGGTCACGAAGTCGGCGTCGCCGTAGCGGGCCACCTCGCGGCCGGCCTCGTCGACCACGCTCGCCACGATCGTGTGGAGGCTCTCGATCGCCGGCCCGCGGCGGACCTCGACGAGGACCGGCGGATACTCGCTGGCCACCGTCACACCTCGAGCGTGACCTTGCGCCGACGGCGCAGGAGCACGGTGGCCGACACGGCGATCGCGGCGATCACGACGACGATGATGACCGCGATGCCCGTCTTGGACGAGCCCCCGGTCGCCACAGCGGCCGCCTTGGGTCCGACCAGGCGGTAGTTGTCGACGTTGTCGGTGATGTAGGCCACGGCGCCGTCGGGCGTGGGGATGCGCTTCCAGCCGGTCCACGTGCCGACGTTCCAGCCCTCGAGCAGCTTCGGGTAGTCGAGCACGACGTAGGGTGTCTGGACGTAGAAGATCTTTTCCATCTGCCAGATGATCTGCTTGCGCTGCTGCTGGTCGAGCGTGGTCGACTGCTGCTGGAAGAGCTTGTCGTACAGCGGGTCGGACCAGGCGCAGTCGTTGTTGCCCTGGATCTGGTCGGTGGTGAAGTAGCCCACGCGGCGGGACGGGTCTGAGCCGCTCGGCTGCCAGAACCAGAGGTAGATGTCGTAGTCGGGCTTGAAGACCTTGCCGGCGTAGTTGAGCTCGGCGTCGGTGAGCGTCGCCTCGCTCTGCACCGAGTACTGGATCTTCAGGCCGAGCTCACGGAACCACTGCGTGATGAGCTTGCCCATCACCTGGCTGGGGTCGGAGTCGGTGCGGGCCCAGAGGCGCAGCACGATCGGCTTGCCCTGCTTGTTCAGGCGCACACCGTTCACGAGCGGGTAGCCGGCGGCCGTCAGCAGCTGACTCGCCTTCTGCAGGTTGAACGTGTAGGCCTCGCTCGCCGGCGGGGTCCAGTGCCAGTCCAGCTTGGGATTGTAGAAGTTGGGCTCGAAGAGCGTCGAGCCCGGTGTCGCGTAGCCGTTGTAGGCGAGCTCAACGAGCTTCTGCTTGTCGATCGCCCAGTTGAGCGCGTTGCGGAACTTCCAGTCGCGCAGCACCGGATTGCCGCCCGAAGGGCCTGTGTAGCAGTTGAAGCCCAGGTAGTCGAAGGCCTTCTGGGCGCAGGCCTGGGCCGTGATGCCGGGAGCGGATTGCAGGCTCTTGATCTGCGCCGGCGGCAGGTCGATGGCGAGCTGGATGGTGCCGCTCTGCAGATCGGCCGCCATCGTCGTGGGGTCGGTGTAGAGGTCGAAGTAGAGCTGGTCGACCTTGGGCGCGCCGCCCCAGTAATGCTTGTTGGCCACACAGCGGATGTACTGGCCGCGGACCCACTTCACCACTTGAAACGGGCCCGAGCCGACGATGGGGGGCTTGTTGGCGAAGTTGTAGGCCTGATTGTAGCTGTGGAACCTGCCCCAGACGTGCTCGGGCAGGATCGGCACCCACATCGAGAGGATGTCGGCCTTGGGACGCGAGCAGGTGATCACCACGGTGGTGTCGTTGGGCGCCGTCGCCGTCTTGATGCCCGACAGCGCCGACAGGAACGCCTGCAGCTTGTACTTCATCATGAAGGTATAGGTGAAGGCGATGTCGTGCGCGGTGAGCGGCACACCGTCCTGCCACACGGCGCCGCTGCGGATCTTGAAGGTCCAGACGAGGCCGTTTGCCGAGTGGCTCCAGCTCGTCGCCAGGCCCGGCTCGGTCTCGAGGTGGGCCGCGCCGTAGTTGGTGAGGAAGTCGTACTCGAGATGGTAGAGCTCGAACGAAGACTGCTGGATGCCGACGAACGGGTTCAGGTTGTCGGGCTCGATGTCCCAGCCCACCTTGAGCGTGGTCTGCCCGGCGGCCGGGCTCGGGCTCTGCGCCGCGGCCGGGCCGGCCAGGGCCAGGCCGGCCAGCAGGGCGACGGCGAGCAGGACGGCGGCCGGCAGCAGCGGCGACCGGCGGATCGTGCGGCTGAAGCGGTGACTCATGAGCTCCCCTCCTTGTGGGCGTCCGGCTGTCGGGCGCCCGTCCCGTTCCTCACGTCCGCCGATCGACTTCGTCGTCGGCGCTCAGGCGTGTGTGGCCTCGCCGCGTGCCTAGTCGACCAGCACGAGTGCGAAGAAACGATAGACGTCGTCGTGGCTGCGTACCACCTCGATCGAGCGGCCGGCCTGGCGCGCCGTCGCGTACACGTCGAGTCCGCAGCCCTCCATCGAGGGCCGGGCCCGCTCCGGTGTCGGGCACTCCTTGCCGCTCACGCAGGAGCGGCAGAGGTCGCAGGGGCCGGCGCCCATGAGCCAGGCGCGGTAGAAGCCGGCCAGGAACAGCTCGCGCTCGAGCGCGAGCCCGACGGTGTTCAGGTGCCGGGACTCTTCGTCGCTGCGGTCGTGGCCCGTGATGGGGCCGGTCTCGAGCAGGATGGCGCGCGTGAACTCGCCGAGCAGGCGGCGCGTCTGGTCGAGCGGCGGCGCGTTCGGTGGGCAGGTGCGGTGCACGCCGGGCTCGTCGCAGCCGTAGAGGCACTTCAGGCGCACCCACTCGGCGACCACGACGCCGCTCGTCGCCGTCTCGGTGGCCGCACCGGCACCCAGCGCCACCGCGCGCTCGCACCATCCCGTGAGGTCCGCACCCATCGCCCGCGCTCCCATTCGCCCGACCCAGGCGACCCCGTCGCGACGCCTGCGAGACGCCTGCGGCGGCGGCCGCGTCAAGGCTATCAGCATCCGCGTGTCCTCGTCGTCGCTCGTATGCGGCTGTTCAGGTGCTCGGTATAATCGAAAGCAATCGGCAGCGCGTCGCGGAACGTGCGAAGAAATCGCTCAAGTTCTCGGCGAAGCTGCCGAAAGAGAGGGTGCATGGCTAGACCGTTCGAACCCCCCGGCGAACGCGATCTGCCCGGCGGCAACGCCGGTAGGGCCTCCGACGCCTTTCTCACCCGTCTGCGCTCCGGCCAACGCGACGCGTTCATCGACCTCTTCCAGACCTATCGCGGCTCGGTGTTCGGCCTCGTGCGCTGCCTGGTCCCCGCCGACGAGCTCACGGCCGTCGTGAACGAGACGTTCGTCGCCGCCTATCGCCAGATCCTGCTCGACGACGGTCCCATCGACCTCGAGGCGCGGCTCTACCGCGCCGCCCTCGCCGCCTGCCGCGAGCACGCGGCGCCGACGGGTCCGCGCGGCGAGGCGCTGCCCGTCGGCGCGCTCGCCCTGAGCGACGACACCGACCTCGGCCGCCGTTTCTCTCAGGCGCTGCGCACGGTCGACGAGCCACTCGCCGTCGCGCTTCTGCTGCACGACGTCCACGGCCTGACTCCCCAGTCGCTCGCCCAGGTGCTCGGCCTGTCGGTCGACGGCGCCAGGGCGCTCCTGTTCAAGGCACGCGAGGCGTTCCTCGGAGCCTTCGAGGCGACCGAGCCGGCGCCGTCGGCGGCCTGCCGTCTGGCCGAGCAGGTCGCCGCCGGCGGCGTGGGGCGGCCCGACGACGCCGACGAAGGCCGCCGGCTCGCCGCGCACACCTCGTACTGCAAGGCCTGCCGCAAGGTCACGCGCGCCTGGCCGGCCGGCGCGCTCGGCCTCGCCCTCGTGGCGACCCGCGCCCCGCTGCCCGCCGCCCTGCAGGTGCCGCCGGTGTTCGTGCCGGTCGCCGTGCCGCGGCGCGAGGCGGCGCCGGCGCCGCGCAAGGCGCTGGTCGCGGGCGGCGGGCTCGCCACGGTGACGCTCTTCGCGACCAGGGTCGGCCGTGCCCTGGCCAGCAGGGCCGCGGCCTATGTGGTCGCGGCGGCCTGCCTCGTGGCGGTCGCCGGCATGGCGGCCTACATCTCCCAGCTCGACCTGCGGCCGGCCACGCCGCCGTCGCCGTCGGCGGCGGTGACGCAAGCGCCGTCCGCCCAGGTCCACAACCCGAGCTCCGCGCGTCGCCCGGCCATCAGCGCGTCGCGCTCGCAGGCGACGGTCGCCCAGGCCGGCGTCGGCGTGCAGGGTGAGCAGCCCGTGGCCGTCGTGCGCACGGTGAGCCTGGTCCACACCACGTCGTCCCCGCTGCGCTCCGGCGGTACGTCGGCCGCGGGCGGTACGTCGGCCGCAGGCGGCTCGTCGAGCGGCGCCGGCCAGACCTCCGGCTCCGGCGGCGGCCGCCCGGGCGGCGGTTCGGGCGGGGGCGGCTCCGCGCTCGGCGGCCATCCATCGGGCAGCGCTCGCCATGCCGGCGGCGAGTCGCTCTCGGGCGGGGCGACCACACCGGTGCTGCAGCTCGGCCACCACGTCTGGCCCGTTCTCAAGGGGCGCCATCACCGGCCGAGCGGCCAGGCCGCCCGGCACGCCGGCCGCCATCACGGCCGCGGCGGCCGCCGGGCCGGTTCGCCGGCCGCGTACCGGCACGCCCGGTCACACGGCGGTGATCGGCAGGGCACGCGTTACTCGGCGGCGCGCTGGTCGCACGTCTGGAACGGCGGCTGGAACGGCCGTCACGAGGGCGGCGGGCGCGGCTGGGGCGGCCACCACTCACAGCACTCCGGCTCCGGGCATCACTGGAGCTGACGTCCTGCCCGCGGGTTCGCCGCTCGACCTCGACGCCGCCCTCGTCGCGGGCCTCGACGAGATCCTCGCGCTGACCCACGGCGACGCCGGCTGGATCGCGCTCAGCGACGGCCCCGTCTTCGAGCTCGCCTGCCGGCGTGGCATCGTCGACGAGCTCGCGGCGGCGATCGACGGCGCCCGCACCGACGAAGGGCCCGTCGGCCGGGCTTTTACCACCCGCCGCGCCGTCACCTGGCGCGCCGTGTCCGGCCCGGGCACGCCGGGCGCGCGTGGGCCGGGCGGCGCGCCGGCGACACCCGACGCCGGCGCGGCGCTCCTCGCGCTCCCGCTGCAGACCGAGCACCGCGTCCTGGGCGTCGCCGTCGCGTTCGGCGCCGCCGCCGCCGCGTGCTCGGGCGACCGTCTGGACCGGGCCGAGGTCGCCTGCGAGCGACTCGCCGGCCGCGTCGAGCAGACCGTGCGCCTGCGCGAGCAGCTCGACCACCTCGACCTGCAGCAGCGGCTGCTCGCCGCCGTCGAGACCGTGGCACGCAGTGTCGTGTCGGGCTCGCTCGAGACCACGATCCTGGCCGAGGCGGCGCACCTGCTCGATGCCCGGCAGGCGGTGCTGCTCGTGCTGCGCGGCGACGTGCTCGTCGCCAGCGAGGCCTTCGGGCTCGACGAGCGCAGGGCACGGCTGTTCGTCGTGCCGCTCGAGGACTCGGTGTTCGGCCGCGCCGTGCTGAACGGCGAGACGGTCGTGGTCGACGAGCGCGACCCGACGGCCGCCGGTGTGCTCGCCGCCGGCGGCTGGCGCACGCTGCTCTCCACGCCGCTGCAGAGCTATCACGGCACCTGGGGCGCGCTCTGCGTCTTCTCAGACGGGCCGCGGCGGTATCGCGATCACGAGCGCACCGTCTTTCGTACCTTCGCGGCGCACGCCACGATCGCCCTCGACAACCGGCGCCTCATCCACGAGAAAGACGAGATGGCGGTGCGCGACGGCCTGACCGGCGTCTACAACCGCAGCTACCTCGAGCTCGCCCTGGCGCGCACCAGCAAGGAGGTGCGCCGCAACGGCGGCGTCGCCAGCGTGCTGTTCCTCGACCTCGACGGCATGAAGCAGGTCAACGACGGCTACGGCCACTCGGCCGGCGACGCCCTGCTGCGCGTCCTCGCCGGCCTGCTCGTCGAGAGCTGCCGCGAGACCGACGTCGTGGCGCGCTACGGCGGCGACGAGTTCGTGGTGCTCATGCCCGGCACCGACGACGAGGGCGCCCGACGGGTGGCCGGCAAGGTCGACGACGCCATCGCCCGCCACAACGAGACGGCGCCGCCGGCCGAGCGCCTGTCGGCCAGCATGGGCCGGCACAGCGCCGGCGGCGCCGACCTGGGCGATCTGCTGCGCGAGGCCGACCGTCGCATGTACGCGACCAAGCGCTCGCGCCGCCGCACCTGACGGCGCCCGCTTGCGCTCCCGCGGCCGCGGGAATGCGGGGGCATGGATGTGATCCGTCGCATCGGCGAGGCTGTCGACAGGCTGCAGCAGCGCCACCGCGTGCCGGCGTTCGCCTTCGCCACCTGGCGCAAGTTCAGCGAAGACCAGGCCGGCAACCTGGCGGCGCTCGTCGCCTATTACGGGTTCTTCTCGGTCTTCCCGCTGCTGCTCGTGCTGGTGAGCGTGCTCGGCATCGTGCTGTCCGGTCACCCCGGTCTGCAGCATCGCGTGCTCGATTCGGCCCTTGTGAACTTCCCCGTCGTCGGCAACGACCTGCGCCGGAACGTGCACAGCCTGAGTGGTCACTCGGCGCTCTCGCTCGCGCTCGGCATCGCGCTCGCCCTGTGGGCCGGCACGCAGGTGGTGCGCCAGCTCGAGAACGCCTTGAACTCGGTGTGGAACGTGCCGTTCAAACGGCGCCCCAACGCGCTGGTGTCGGTCGCCCGCGCCGTCGCCCTGCTGCTGATCCTCGGCGTGATCCTGGTGGTCGCGGCGGCCGTCGGGGGGATCGGCGCCGGCAGCGGCACCTGGTGGTGGACGGTCGCCGGCGTGGCTCTGTCGCTCGGTCTGAACGTCGGCGTGTTCCTGCTCGCCTTTCGTGTGCTCACGGTGGCCCGGGTCACCTGGTCGACCGTGCTGCCCGGCGCGCTGATCGCCGGGGTGGCGTGGACCGTGCTGCAGGCGCTGGGCGGCTACTACGTGAGCCACGAGGTGCGAGGGGCGTCGAACACGTACGGCACCTTCGCCGTCGTCATCGGTCTGCTCGGCTGGCTCTACGTGGGAGGCCAGGTGACGCTCTACGCCGCGGAGCTCAACGTGGTGCGCGCCGAGCGGCTCTGGCCGCGCAGCATCCTGCGCCGCCCGCCGACGGCGGCCGACCAGCGCGCGCTGCGCCGCCTGGCGAAGGTCGAGGAGCGTCGCCACGGCCAGGAGGTGCACACTACGCTGCCCGAGGAGCGCGGGCCGACTGCGGGCGACGAGGGAGAGGACGGCAAGACCGCCGGCGATCGGGCCGGACGCGGGCCTCGCCGGGCCGGCTGAGAGGCGACCATCCGTGCCGCCGCGGCGCGCTCGGCAACGGGTCTTCGCGGCGCGCTCGGCAACGGTTTTCGTGCTGCTCAGGGGGGAGAGTCTGACGGCTACAGGAGACTGGGCAAGGGGGGTTTACGATGGAACGGGAAGGCATCGACCTTCGCAGGGAGCAGCAGGCGACGGCGGACCGGCCGCGCTACCCGTATTCGGCGGCGGCACGGGTGTTCTTCGGTGCGATGGACCGGCTCGCCGGCCCCGAGACGACGCTCGCTAAGGCGCGCATGGTGGAGGCGCTCGCGTCGATCCCCTACCGCGCCTGGGAGCGACGCCAGCTCGCCCGCATGTCGCTTGCCTACGACGACCCGGGGCTCTATCGCGAGGGCCGCGAGCTCGTCGGCTGGGCCCGCGAGGCCCAGGACAACGAGTACTGGCATCTGCTCGTCGTCAACGAGAAGCTGCGGCAGGAGGGCACCGAGGACCCGCGCTACATGACGCGCCCGATCCCGTTCTTCATGCTCCCCGGCTACACACTGCTGATGTGGGCGATGGCGCGCCTCGGCAGCCGCCGCTCGTACCTGCTGAACGCCGAGCTCGAGGACCACTCCGAGCACTACTACGCCGAGCTCGTGGCCGTGCATCCCGATGGGAGGACCAGCCCGTGACGAGCGGCCTCGTCCAGGAGTTCGGCTCGTTTGCGTCGTGGGCCGACGTGTTCCGCCGCATCGGTCTGGACGAGCGCGACCACATGAACGCGAGCTTCCTGTTCGCCCGCCGCCCCGAGCTCGTCGTCGACTACCGGGGCATGCCGCGTACCGAGAGCGGCGAGCCGATGGCCGCCTGAGGCCGGCGCTTCGGCTCGTCGGCTCCAACGCGTGCCCGCCGCTCGCCGCAAGAGAGGCGCCGCCGAGAGACCGCCGCTTGCCGCGAGAGTCGCCGGCGCGTGGCGACAAGGCCGCCGCTCGCCAGAGAGGCGCCGCCCGGCGAAGAGCCGCGACGCTCGATGCGAGGTTGCGACAGGCCCAAGGGGCGAGTAGAATGACCGACGGTCGGTCACCGACCGACCGTCGGTCAGTCTACGAAGCCCGGAGGCGCATATGGCGGAACATCCGGCGAGGCCGCGCGTCGTCAAGGCGGCCGACGACCGCCGCGCCGAGCTGCTCGACGTCGCCCTGCAGCTCTTTCTGGCGAGAGGCTACGAGCGCGTCGCCGTGCAGGACATCACCGACGCGGTCCAGGTCGCCAAGGGCACCTTCTACCACTACTTCGCCTCGAAGGCCGACCTGCTGGCCCAGGTCTGCGAGCGGCAGACGGCGGCCCTTCTGGCCGCCGCCGAGCCGCTCGCGCGCGACGCGTCCGGCGACGCCCCGGCGCGTCTGCGCGCGGTGATCGGCCTGATGTGGGGCTGGAAGCGCGAGAACATCGCGATCGCCGAGCAGTACTCGCGCGTGCTCTACGCCGACGAGAACCAGGCGCTGCGCCTGCGCCTGCGGCGCTCGCTCGACACCTTCGTGCCGCTCCTGTCCGGCATCGTCGCCGAGGGCCTCGCCGAGGGCAGCTTCGCGGTCGACGACCCGGTGCAGGCCACCCGCGCGATGATGTGGCTCTGGGAGGGCGTCGGCGAGTGGATGATGCCGCGCCTGCTCGGCGCGGGCGAGCCCGACGCCGTCGCCGACGAGCTGCTCGCCGCCTCACGCGCCGCCGAGCGCGCCTCGGAGCGCATCCTCGGCGCGCCGGCGGGCTCGCTCGGCATGAGCGACCTCGAGGGGCTGCGCGAGTGGCTCGTTGCGCTCGTCACCGCCCTGGCCGCGCCGGCGGGAGCGCACGACGGCGCCGCGGCGGCGGGCGGTGGCGCAGCCGCGGTAGCCGGCGGCGCCCGGCTCCGCGAGGCAACGGAGGCGCCGCGATGAGCGCGCCCGCCGTGCGCACGCAGGGCCTCTCGAAACGGTACGGCCGCGTCGTCGCGTTGCAGGATCTCGACCTCGAGCTCGCTCCGGGCGAGGTGGTCGGCTACCTCGGCCCGAACGGCGCCGGCAAGACCACGACGATCCGCCTGCTGCTCGGCCTCATCCGGCCCACCGGCGGCCGCGCCGAGGTGTTCGGCCTGGACTGCCGGCGGTGCGCCGTCGAGGCGCACCGCCGCCTCGCGTACGTGGCCGGCGAAGCCAGCCTGTGGCCCTCGCTCACCGGCGCCGAGACCCTGCATCTGCTGGGCCGCGTGCACGGCCGCGTCGACCTCGCCTATCGCGACGAGCTGATCGAGCGTTTCGCCCTCGACCCGTCGCGCAAGGTGCGCACGTACTCCAAGGGCAACCGCCAGAAGCTCATCCTGATCGCGGCGCTCATGACCCGCGCCGAGCTGCTCCTGCTCGACGAGCCCACGGCCGGCCTCGACCCGCTCATGGAGCAGGCCTTCCGGCATTGCGTCGGCGAGGCACGCGAGCGCGGCCAGACGGTCTTTCTGTCGTCGCACATCCTGAGCGAGGTCGAGGCCCTCTGCGACCGCGTCGCCATCGTGCGCGACGGCGTGCTCGTCGAGAGCGGTACGCTGGCCGAGCTGCGCCACCTGTCGGCGCTCACGGTCGAGGCCACCTTCGACGGCACCGTCCCCGACCTGTCGCGCGTGCCCGGGGTGACGGGCATCGTGCGCGACGGCCATCTGGTGCGCCTGCAGGTGCAGGGCGACGTCGAGCCGCTGCTCAGGGCGCTCGGCGAGGCCGGCGTGCAGCGCCTGCTCAGCCGTGAGCCGTCGCTCGAGGAGCTGTTCCTCGCCCACTACGGGGCCGGCGACCGTGGCGACTGACGTACCGCCGGGCGCGGGCGCCGCGGACGCGCCGAGCCGCCCGCCGGCCGCGAGCGGCTCGCCGGCGAGCGGCGCGCCCGCCGCGGCCGGCCGTTCCCCCGGCACGCTGATCGCCCGCTGGACCGCCCGCCGCGCGGCCCGCTGGGGTCTGGTCTGGGGCGTGGTCTTCGGCCTCTACATCGGCACCGGCGCGCTCACCTACTCGACGAGCTACAAGACCCCTGCCGAGCGCGCCCGGCTCGTGCAGCTCTTCGGCTCCACCGTCGGCCTGAACGCGCTGGTCGGACCGGCCCGCCGGCTCGACACCGTCGGCGGCTTCACCGCCTGGAAGTACCTCGCGTTCGTCGGCCTGATCGCCGCCGTCTGGGGGCTGCTCACCGGCTCCCGCCTGCTGCGCGGCGAAGAGGACGCCGGGCGCTGGGAGCTGCTGCTGGCCGGCGCCACGACGCGGCGCAGAGCCGCCGGCCAGGCGCTCGCCGGCCTGGGCTGCGGCGCCCTCTGCCTGTGGGCGGCGACCACGGTCATCCTCGTCGTCGTGGGGCGTTCGGCGAGCGTCGGCATAGGCGCCGGGGCAGCGGCGTACTTCGCCCTCGCGCTGGCGCTCCCCGGCGTCGTGTTCCTGGCCGTCGGAGCGCTCGCCGGCCAGCTCGCCGCGACCGCCCGCCAGGCGGCCGGCTACGCCGCCGCGGTGCTCGGCGTGAGCTACGCCCTGCGCCTCGTGGCCGACTCGGGCGTCGGCGTCGGGTGGCTGCGCTGGGCGTCGCCGCTCGGCTGGATCGAAGAGCTGCGGCCGCTCACCACACCGCGCCCGCTCGCGCTGCTGCCGGCCGCCGTCACGGTGGTCGTGCTCTGCGCGGCCACCGTGACGCTCGCCGGCCGCCGCGACCTGGGCGCCTCGGTCCTGCCCGACCGGGCCGGTGGACCGCCGCGCACGCGTCTGCTCTTCGGGCCGCTCGGCCTGGCGCTGCGCCTGTCGCGCGGCACGCTCGCCGGCTGGACGGCGGCGATCGCTGCGCTGGCCGTGGTCGTGGGGGCGGTGGCGTGGTCGGCCGAGCGCGCCATCACGGGCTCGCCGACGATCGCCCGGGTCTTCTCGCGGCTCGGAGCGCCCGGCGCCGGGGCGCGCGCCTACCTGGGTGTGACGTTCCTCATGCTGGCCGTGCTGGTGGCGCTGGTCGGCGCCGGCCAGCTCGGTGCCGCCCGCGCCGACGAGGCCCAGGGCCGCCTCGACAACCTGCTCGTACGGCCCGTGTCGCGCGGATCGTGGCTCGCCGGCCGTCTCGCGCTGGCCGCCGTCGCCACGCTGACGGGCGGCCTGCTGGCCGGCCTTTGCGCCTGGCTGGGCGGCCTGGGCCACGCCGGGCACGTGCCGCTGCCGACTCTGCTCGCCGCCGGTCTCAACGTGGTGCCGCCGGCACTCTGCATGCTGGGCGTCGGCGTGCTCGTCCTGGGCCTGCGGCCGCGAGCGGCCATGCTCGCTGTCTACTCGCTGCTCACCTGGTCGGTGCTCGTCGAGGTGCTCGGCGGCACCGTCAAGGTGAGCCACTGGGTGCTCGACGCCTCGGTCTTCCACGAGATGAGCGCGGCGCCGGCGGTCGCACCCGACTGGACGAGCGCCGCCGTGATGGTCGCGATCGGCGCCGGCGCCGCCGTGGCCGGCGGCCTGCTCTTCGCGCGCCGCGACCTGCAGGGTGAGTGAGCGGGGCGGCCCCAGGACCGCCCCGCCGCCCGCCCCGCTCCTACCTCTGCGGCGGCTTGTGCACGCCGATGCGGTTGCCCTCGGAGTCGCGGAAGAAGCCGATGCTGCCCACCATCGGTCCCATGTCGGTCACCGGCATGAGGAGCTCCCCGCCGGCGTCGACGGCGCGCTGGATCATGCCCTCGGGGTCGTTGTGGCTGTTCAGGTAGACGGTGCAGCCCTGCGTGCTCGGCTGCTGGTTCTCGCCCCTGGCCAGGTCGAAGGCGACCGGCATCGGCCCCTGCGTGTCGGGGGCGCCGCCGTCGCCACCGCCGCCCGGCAGGGCGATGCCGTCCATGCCCTCGACCGGCTTGACCTCGATCTGCAGCACCGCGCTGTAGAACCTGCAGGCCCGGTCGAGGTCGACGACCGGGATGTCCGCCCATACGATCACGTTGTCCATGAGTCCTCCCGTCGGGTGGCGTGCGGCCTACCGCCGAGGGCCGGCTGCGACCCTCCGCGAGAGGAAGGTGCCCACTCGCGCCCGGGCCTTACCCCGATAGTGCACGAGAAAGGACGCCGCCTGCGAGCACGGGAACGGGCGCTCCGCGCGAGCACGAGAAAGGCGGGCGGCCCTCAGGGCCGCCCGCCTGTGTGCCTTGTCCGTGTCTCCTCGCCCGCGCCGGGCGAGCCGTGGCTCAGTACGACGTGAGCTGCTGCCACGAGCCCGCCACGACGCCGGTAGCCGTCGTGGTGAGCGAGTCGCTCGTGCAGTTGTTGATGACCGTCTGGTTGTAGCAGATCGACGCGGATCCCGAGAGCGTGAGATCGGTGCCGGTGTCGGTGCCGGACACGTATGGCGTACCCTCCATGAGGGCGCCCATGATCTGACCGGAGTTGAGGTAGGCCTCGGCCTCGAAGAGGATCATCAGGCCGGTGTAGGTGCCGGTGCTGCTGTACTCCAGGTGGTTGCTGTACAGGTTGTCGTTGTCGCACTGCATGAAGTAGACCATCGGCTGCGCGAGTGTGCCGGAGTTGATATCGCCGTTCCAGTGCGTCTGCTCAGTGGTCGCCAGCACGGTGCACATGACGGTCGAAACGACCGTCGACGGCCCCGCGAAGTTGACCGCGATGTCGCCGGTGCCGGCATCGCCGTCGACCCAGAGGTCGCCGAGCGTGATGTTCGTCGGGCCGGGCTTGTTGGTCGTGTCGTAGGTCTGATTGTCGGCCGAGCCATCGTTGAGGTCGCCGTCGATCGAGAGGATCTTGCAGAACATGGGCTGTGGCGCGGTCGTGGCCGCCGCGGTCGCCGTGCTGACGTTCAGCGTGGTGGCATTGCTGTTCGTGCAGCCCTCCCACCACACGTGGCCGACCACGTAGATCGGTCCCAGGTAGTCGGTGAGGCTGGCCGCGGTGGTGCCGGTGATCGTCAGATTGCCGCCCACGTACAGGCCGGTCGTGCTGAACGTCGTGTTGCCGGAGATCGTGAGGTTGCCGGCCACGTAGAGCTTGTTGAAGGCGAAGGTGCTGACCTTGCCGCTTGCTGGCGCGATCGTGAGATTGCCGCTGTTGCAACTGCTCGGCACGACGTAGTTGACGCCGGTGCCCGCCGCCCAGGTCTGGCTCGACGTGGACGTCCACGTGGTGTAGGGCGTCGTCGTCGACGTCACGCTGGTGCCGGTCCCGTTGCCGCTCGAGTCGACGTTGAACAGCGTCGTCTTGTTGTTGATGGCGGACTGCGCCTCGGTCATGAGAGCCGCTTGGTGGGCCTGGTCGAAGTAGTCGGAGAGCATGCCGACGCCGCCCGACGTATAGCCGAGGCCGCTCAGGCCGGTCGATGAGGCGACGTTGTTGATCTGCAGGCCGAGCGACTGCACGGTATGGCCGGGGTAGGCGAGCTTGGATGCGCTGTTGTTCTTGAACGCGCCGCCGCACATGATGCTCGTCACATACGGCGCGCCCGAGTCGTCGGCCGTGCCGTCGTTGTTCACGCCGTAGATGGTGCTCGTGCCGTCGAGCTCCATGTTGGTGTCGGTCCAGGCGGCGGCCTTGGGCAGGATCGAGGTCTTGGTCGACGACGAGACCAGCTCGCGCACGCTGCTCGTCTTGCCGTTCCAGGTGACCGAGGCCTGCACCCACACCTCGCCGTCGCCGTTCGAGTCGTAGTGGACGGAGGTGTTCACCGGGTTCAGGTTGTCGTAGACGGCGTAGGTGGCTGTCGGTGCGCCCGACAGCGTGCTGTAGGTCGAGTTGTAGGCCGTGGTGACGGCATACGAGCTGTTGGTGAGCCAGGTCGTGTCGTTCTCGGCCGCGCTCGCGGCGCTCGACAGGGCCGCGTCGGCGTAGTAGAGCGATGTCTTGCTGCTGCGCTCCTTGAAGGTCGCGTGCTGCTGGTTGTCGAGCATCACGACGAGCATCGACGCGAGGATCGCGAGGGCGGCGACGATGCCGATCAGGAGGATCAGCGCGAAACCGTCCTGGTTACTGTGCCTGCGCATGGTCACTCCCCTTTAGCTGCCCGACGTGCTCGTGCCCACGTTGCGCGGGCGCACGACGGAGACGAGGTCGACGTAGGTCGGCTTGTCGTTCAGGTTGGCGTCGACCACGAGCTCGACCTGGATCGAGGTCAGGAACGATGTCGGCGGGTTCCACACCGTCGAGCTTGTCAGGCTGCCCGTGGCGTACGTGGTGGTGCTGCCGCTCGTCGTGCCGAACGTGTACGTGAAGATCGGCTTGTTGACCGTGCTCGCCGTGTTCACGACGTTCGTCGCCAGCTTGATCGCCTTGTCGCCGGCGTCGAACGAGCCGTCCTTGTTGGTGTCGCGCACCCACCACAGCGTCTTCTGGTTGGCGCTACCTGACGTGTCGAGGATGATCGCCGTCGGCAGCGCCGTGGCGTCGCCGTTGTCCGTCACGCCCGGACTGGGGCTGGCGGTCGGGTCGCTGTTCAGCATGGTGCCGGCGTTGTTGTACGAGGAGTAGAACACGCAGTCGTTGGCGTTGCAGGTGATGGTGCCGAGGTTGACGGGGTACGTGCACGAGATCGAGAAGATGAACGGGTTCACGCTCGTCGAGGACGGCGGCTGGCAGTCGCGCAGCTCGGCCGTGATGCGGTCGGAAGCGTCGCGCGCGGTGGCCGCCGCCGTGTTGTCGGCCTGGGCGAAGGCGGCCGAGTGGGTGAGCACGATCCAGATGCCGATCAGCATGGTGCTGACCACGCCCATGATGACCATCGAGACGAGCACCTCGATCAGCGTGAAGCCTTCCTGGCGCGAGCGCCGCGCCCGCGGCCTGAGGGTGAAGATCCGGCGAGTGGCGCGCATCATGAACCGCCCGGGTTGGTGTCGAACTTGACCCAGCCGTTGCTCAGCAGATGGAAGCTCGGCGTCTGCAGGACGGTGCCCCACGACGACGGCGACTGGGGGAGGCACCAGACGATGTAGAGGTAGCCCATGCCACCTGGCAGACCGGTCCACTGGACCGTGGAGGTGGTGGGCGACGCCGAAGGCTGCTGGGTCGGCGAGATGTTCACGGTGGCCGTGGGGCTCGGCGTGGCGAGGGCGGTGTTCATGACGTACTGGGTGATGTAGCAGCGCTTGACCTCGGCCGAGTTCTTGAAGGCGGCCGTGAGCGAATAGGGGCCGCCGCCGCCGCCCATGCTCGAATAGATCGCGGTGGAGAGCACGGCCGGGTTCATGACGACCGTGCTGACCGTGGTCGTGAAGTTGTCGCCCGAGCGGCTCACGCTGACCGTCACCGTCTTGTAGGCGGGGCTGGGCGAAGCCGAGCTGGTCGGTCCGTTCGAGACCGAGTAGGTGACGTTGTAGGGGGCGCCGCCGTGGGCCGCGACGAAGGTCGCGCCGAAGTTGCTCGCCATGTTGGCCGCGGTGAGGCTGGAGTAGCCCAGCATGCGGGCGTCCTCGAGGCGCGCCTGACCGAGGTTGGTCGCGATCACGCGGCGCTCGTTCGTCGAGGTGCCCTTGAGCACGCTCACGAACATCGGCACCATGGCGACGAAGATGATGCCGGCCAGGGTCACGGTGACGAGCAGCTCAATCAGACTGAAGCCTCGCTGCTCGCGGCGTACGCCGGGTCAATCCACGCTGGTCACGCTCCCTCTCATGGTCCTCACGTCCCCTCGTGCGGCGGGCGACCGTGTCGCCGCGCCCTCGGTACCGAGCCTTGCCGTGCCCGGCCGCGCCCGCGGAACAGCCGAAGACGACGGAATCGTCTACCTTCAACTACTCGGCCGCGGGGCGGGCCGATTGAGCCGGAGACCGGTGAAAGCGTCGTCAGAACTGACAACGGCCCTCAGGGGCGGGGTGGCGCCTGCGGGCTGGTCGCCGGTGTCGTGACCGACCTCGCCGTGCCGCCCGGCTCATGTCCAGTAGGTGCCGGAGGGCGCTCCTCTGTGACAGAGACGGAGGTGTTCGAGGCTGCAGGCGGGGGCAGAGGCGTCGCCGCGGCTGGCGACGGCGGCGGGTGCGGGACGGTCGCAGGCCCGAGCGCAGCGGTGACCGCAGACGCGGTGCCCGGTATGCTTGCCGCGTGACTCTGCCGCCCGACATCGGTCTGTCCAGCCAGATCCGCCCCGACCTGCCGCTCGCCGAGCTGCTCGAGCGCCTGGCCGCCTTCACCGAGCTGGTCGAGATCGACTCGTTCGGCCTGCACACCGTGCTGTCGCCGCTCAATCGCCGCGTCGCGAAGGCAAGCGGCCTGCGGCTCACGGTGCACGGCCCCTACGGCTACGACATCGACCCCGGCAGCTCCGACGAGACGGTCCGCCGTGCGGCCGTCGACCTGCATCGCCGCCACCTCGAAGCGGCGGCCGACATGGGCGCGCTCGTGTACGTGGCTCATCCCGACTACATGGAGCCGCACGGGCCGCGCGACCCGCGCGTCGCCGCCGCCCTGCAGCGCACGATCGGCGACCTCGCCGAGCTGCAGCGCGAGACCGGCGTGCCCGTCGCCCTTGAGAACATGCCGGGGGTCGGCTCGTCGCACTTCGTCGCGCCCGGCGACCTCGAGCTCGGCGAGCTCGGCCTGACGCTCGACTGCGGCCACGCCGCGATCAGCGGCACGCTCGATGCGTTCCTGACCGACCCGCGGGCGCGGCTCGCGCACGTGCACCTGCACAGCAACGGCGGGCCCGACGACGCCGGCGATCCGCACCGCCCGCTGGGCGAGGGCGTGGTCGAGGCGGCGCCCGTCCTGGCGGCGGCGCGCGCGGCCGGCGCCACCGTCATCCTCGAGCACCTGGACGAGCCCTCGGCCATGGCCAGCGTCGACTGGCTGGCGCACAGCGGCCTGATCTCGATGTTCTAGACCTGCCGCCCTTGCACGGCCGCTCGGCGTCTGCGCCGACTGCCGCACGGCGGGCGACCGCTAGCCGCGCGGGCGGCCACCGCCCGCCCGGCGACGAGTCGCGGCGGTCGTCGTGGCGCCCCCCGCCGCGACCGCGCCCGCCGGCTACGGCACCTGCACCGAGCGCTTCGAAAGCCCCAGGAAGTAGCCGTCGATCGTGGTCACCGGGCGCGCGCCGTCGCCCGCCCCGAGCGCGACGAAGAGCGGCACGAAGTGCTCGGTCGTGGGGTGGGCGTAGCGCCCGCCGGGGGCCGCGCGAAAGCCGGCCAGGGCGTCGAGGTCGAGCGTGTCGAGGGCGGCGGCCGCCCAGGCGTCGAACTCGCTCGACCACGACGGCGGCGGGGCGTCGACGCGAAGGTCGCGCAGAAACGGCAGGCCGTGGGTCAGGAAGCCGCTGCCGACGATCAGCACGCCCTCGTCACGCAGCGGCCGCAGGCGCGCGCCGAGCGCCAGCAGACGCTGCGGCTCGAGGCTCGGCAGCGAGACCTGCAGCACCGGCACGTCGGCGTCGGGATACATGACGAGCAGCGGCACGTAGGCGCCGTGGTCGAGGCCGCGGGCCGGCTGCCCGACGACGAGCTCGGGGGCGAGCAGCGCGGTCACGCGCTCGGCGAGCTCGGGCGCAGGTGGCGCCGGGTACCGGGCCCGGTAGTAGCGCTCCGGAAACCCGGAGAAGTCGTAGATCAGCGGCACGCCGGGGCTCGTCGCTCCCAGGGTGACCGGCGCGGCCTCCCAGTGGGCCGACACCATGAGGACGGCGCGCGGCCGGGGCAGCGCTCGCGCCCAGGCGTCGAGCTGCGCGACCCAGAGGGCGTCGTCGACGAGCGGCGGCGCGCCGTGGCCCAAGTACAGAGCCGGCAGGCGGCCCTCGACCTGGGCGGCGGCGGCGCGCCGCGCCACCGCCGCGGCCGCCGCGTGCAGGTCGACCGGCGGCGCCGGCTCGGCCGGCTTGAGCTCCTCGTCCACGTCACCCTCCGCGTCGTTGCGCCCCTCGGGGCCTGGCGCCTTGTACCCAAACGAACGTGGGTGGAGCCGACGGCGGCGCCGGCCGATACAATGAAGTGCTCCCGCAAGGGGCCCCCGTAAGCCGAGGCGGTCACGTTCGCCGCCGCACGAGGAGTGACTATGGCTTCTTTTGCCCGCTGGTGCTACCGCCACCGGCTCGTCGTGCTCGTCGCGTGGCTCGTCGTGCTGGTCACGTTCTTCGCCGTCGACCGCACGGTCGGCAACGCCTACACCAACACCTTCACGCTGCCCGGCACCGAGTCGTCGAAGGCGCTGAACATGCTGACGGCCGCCATGCCGAAGCAGTCGGGCGACTCCGACTCGCTCGTCTGGCACGTGTCGAGCGGCACGGTCAACGACCCCTCGGTGCGCTCGCGCATGACGGCGCTCATGCAGCTCCTCGCGCACTCGCCCTCCGTCGCCGCCGTGACCAGCCCGTACAGCAAGGCCGGCGCGGCTCAGATGAGCCGCGACGGCCGCACGGCGTACGCGACCGTCCTGTTCACGAAGCTCGCGCCCGAGATCCCGCGCCCCGACGTCATCAAGGCCGTCGACCTGGTCAAGGCGGCCGGGCGGCCGGGCCTCGAGGTCGCGATCGGCGGCCAGGCGATCGAGCAGGCGACCTATACGCCGCCCTCGAACAGCGTGCTGATCGGCGTTGCCGCGGCGGCCGTCATCATCCTCGTCGCCTTCGGCTCGCTGCCGGGCATGGCGCTGCCGCTGATCACGGCGAGCGCCGCCCTGGGCACCGCGACGTTCGGCATCGGCCTGTTCTCGCACGCCATGGGCGTGACCACCTTCGCCCCCACGCTGGCCGACCTGATCGGCCTCGGCGTCGGCATCGACTACGCGCTCTTCATCGTCACGCGTCACCGCGACGGCATGCGGGCCGGCCTGGCGCCCGAGGAGTCGGCCGTGCGCGCCCTGAACACGGCCGGCCGTGCCGTGCTGTTCGCCGGCGGCACCGTCTGCATCGCCCTGCTCGGCCTGCTCGTGCTACGTCTCAAGTTCATGGACGGCCTCGGTATCACCTCGGCGATGAGCGTGCTGCTCGCCATGACCGCGGCCGTCACGCTGCTGCCGGCGCTGTTCGGCTTTCTCGGTCTGAACCTGCTCAGCGGCCGCGAGCGGCGCCGCCTGGCCGAGCACGGCCCCGAGCACGCCCACACCACGGGTTTCTGGGCGCGCTGGTCGCGCACGGTGGCGCGCCGGCCGGTCGTGCTCGGCGTCTGCGCGGTGGCCGTCATGCTCGTGCTGATGGTGCCTTTCTTCTCGTTGCGCCAGGGTCTGTCCGACGCCGGCAACGACCGCGCCGGCACGACCACGCGGCAGGCCTACGACATGCTGGCGAGCGCCTTCGGGCCCGGTTTCAACGGGCCGCTCGTGCTGGTCGCGCAGACGGACTCGAAGAACGCCAAGCCCGGCAGTGGCCCGAGCTACCATCAGTTCGTCAACACGCTGGCCCTGCAGCGCCTCGAGAAGGCGCTCGCCAAACAGCCCGGCGTGGCCGCCGTCTACCCGCTGCCCGGTGCGCCCGGCGCGAAGCTCCAGATCGTCGAGGTGTTCCCCACGACGTCGCCCCAGGACGTGCGCACCTCGCGGTTGATCGACCGGCTGCGCCACGACGTGATCCCGTCGCTCGAGCGCGGCACGACGCTGCGCGTGTACGTGGGCGGCAGCACGGCGATCTTCGACGACTTCGCCACGGTCATCAGCCACAAGCTGCCGCTCTTCATCGGCGTGATCATCGCCCTGGGCTTTCTGCTGCTGCTCATCGCTTTCCGCAGTATCGTGGTGCCGCTCACCGCGGCCTGCATGAACCTGCTCGCCGCCGGCGCCTCGTTCGGCGTGCTCGTCGTGTTCTTCCAGTGGGGCTGGGGCGCCAAGCTGCTCGGGCTCGGCAAGCCGGGGCCGGTCGAGGCCTTCCTGCCGGTGATGATGCTCGCCATCCTGTTCGGCCTGTCGATGGACTACCAGGTGTTCCTGGTGAGCCGCATGCACGAGGAGTGGGTGCACGGCGGCGACAACGAGCGTGCCGTGACGATCGGTCAGGCGACGACCGGCCGCGTGATCACCGCCGCGGCGGCCATCATGATCTGCGTCTTTCTGGCCTTCGCCTTCGGCGGCCAGCGCATCATCGCCGAGGCCGGTATCGGCCTCGCCTCGGCCGTGTTCCTCGACGCCGTCGTGATCCGCACGGTGCTCGTGCCCTCGCTCATGCACCTGTTCGGGCGGCGCAACTGGTGGCTGCCGGCGGCGTTCGAGCGGCGCCTGCCGCACCTGTCGGTCGAGCCGGTCGAAGAAGAGGCCGCCGTGATCGCCGCCGAGGAGCTCGAGGTCCCCGAGCTGACGCTGGTGTAGGTCGGCCGCGCGACGTCCGGGCCGGCCGCGCGGCGTGCAGGCCGGCCGCACGGCGTGCGGGTCAGTCGCGCGACGCCGCCGGGGGTCGCCGGCGCGGCCCTCGCAGCGGCGCCAGGGCCGCGAGCTGCGCCATGACCGCCTCGGTCGCCGCGACGATCGGCTCGCGGCGGATGCCGCGCCGCTCGAGATCGGCGAGCACGTGCTCGACGGCCGCCGCGTAGTCGCGCCGGAAGCGCCGGTTGAGCTCGTGCCAGGGCACGCCGGCCAGCGGCGCGACGACCGTGTCGTCGGCCTGCAGCGCCCCCGCCGCGAGCAGCGCGGCGACCGCCGGGTAGCCGAGGTAACCCTGCCAGTACGAGGCGTTGTCGTTGGCGCCGACCACCGCGAAGTCCTCGCTCCACTCCACCTCGTAGCGCCGGTCGCGGCCCGACGACTCGACCTCGGCCCGTCCTGCCGGGCCCAGGTGCACGCGGCCGTCGGCGACGGCGCTGAAGGCCTCGTAGACCTTGGCGAGCGGCGGCAGCGTCCAGGGCGCGCCGCTCACGACGCCGTCCCCCGGCGGCGCAGCGCTCGTCGTCCTTGGCTCATGCCGGCCGTTCGCTCATGCCGGCCGTTCGCCCATACCGCTTCGTTCACTCATGCCGGTCGTCGTACCCCTCCTGCCAGCGCTCGTGGCGTACGAGCTCTTCGAGGGGCCGCCGGCCGGTCGCCGCCGCCTCCTTGTCGGGCAGGCCGAGGGGCGTGAGCGCGATCGGCTCGACGTCGTCGGGCAGGCCCAGCACCTCGCGCGCGGCCTGAGGGTCGAAGGCCGCGATCCAGCAGGTGCCCAGGCCGAGCGCCGTGGCGGCGAGCACGAGGTGGTCCATGGCGATCGTCGCGTCGACCTCGTCGTAGGGCTTGTCGTCCATGCGCCGCCAGGCCTCGCCCGGTACGGCCACCATGGCCAGCACGAGCGGCGCCTGCACGAACCAGGGGCGCCCGTAGACGCGCAGCAGCTCGTCCTCGCGGCCTCTGGTGTGCACCACGACCACCCGGAACGGCTGGCGGTTGGCGGCCGTGGGGGCGCGCCGCGCCGCCTCGAGCACCCGGGTCAGGGTCTCGTCGTCGATCGGGTCGGGCCGGTAGCCGCGCACGCTGTAGCGTGTCGCGATCGCCTCGAACAGGTCCACCTCGTCCTCCGTGTGTCGCGGTGACCGGTCGCGCGTGACGGCGCGCGGCCGGCGTCAGAGCGGTGTCGGAGCAAGCCTACTACCGGCACCCGTGTGGCGACGTTCAGGCGGGGGCCGGCAGGCCGCCGCCCACCGGCGTGCGCGTGAGCCGCCCCTGGCGCAGCGTGAGGACGCAGTCGACCAGCTCCAGACCCTCGAGGCGGTGCGTGATCAGCAGCACGGAACGAGTGTCGGCGGCGCCGAGCGCGTCGGCCACGAGGGCCGCGGCGGTCTCAGGGTCGAGGTGGCTGGTGGGCTCGTCGAGGACGATCACCGGGGCGCCGGCCAGGAAGGTGCGAGCGAGCGCCAGGCGGCGGCGCTCGCCGCCTGACACCTGCGTGCCCTCCTCACCTACGAAGGTATCGAGGCCGTCGGGCAGCGACGCGACCCAGTCCGACAGGCGGGCCGCGGCCAGGGCGGCCTCGATCTCGGTGTCACTCGCCCCGGGGCGCGCCAGGCGGATGTTCTCGCGGATCGTGGTCGAGAACAGGTAGGCGTCCTGCGCGTCGAGGGTGACGCGGCCGCGCACGTCGGCCTGGCGCAGGTCGCGCAGGTCGGCGCCGCCCAGCGTGACGCGTCCGGCGGCGGGGTCGAGGAACCGTACGAGCAGCGCGGCGATCGTGCTCTTGCCGGCGCCCGAGCGCCCGACGAGCGCGACGCGGCGCCCCGCCGGCAGGCTCAGATCGAGGTCGCGCAGGTCCCAGCTCTCGCCATCGCCGTACGAAAAGCCGACGCCCTCGCAGGCGACCTCGGCCGTGGCCGGCGCGACGGCCGGCGCGGCCGGGTCGGTGACGGCCGGCGCGCGGCCGGCGAGCGCCAGCAGGCGGCGGCCCGAGTCGAGCGTGGTGCGCAGGCGCAGGGCCGCCGCCGGCAGCGGCGCGACGGCCTCGAACGACGCCAGGGCGAGCAGCACGAGCGTGGCGATCAGGGTGCGGCCCAGGTGGCCGTCGGCGTGCGCCGCGAGGGCGGCCGCCAGCACGCCGGTCACGGTGAGGCCGACGAGCGCGGCGCCGAGGCCCTCGACGAGGCCGCTCGCCAGCGCCTCGGCGCGGGCCAGCCGGGTGAGCTCGGCGTCGAGCGCGGCGACGCGTGCGAGGGCGGCGCCGTCGGCGCCCAGCACGACGAGCTCGGGGGCGCCGCGCAGCAGCTCGACGAGCTCGGCCGCGAGCTCGGCGCGCGCCTGCGCCTGGCGCGCGCCCGAGCGCCGCCCGGCGCGCGTCGCGTAGAGCGGCAGGGCGAGGCCGCCGCAGAGCAGGCCGGCGGCGAGCACCAGGCCGGCGGCCGGCAGGATGGCGGCGCACACCGCCACCGAGACGCCGCCCGCGACCAGGCCGACGAGCGGCGGCGTGAGGCCGCGCAGGAAGAGGTTCTGCAGGGCGTCGACGTCGCCGACCATGCGGGCCAGCAGGTCGCCGCGGCGGTAGCCCTCGAGGCGCGCCGGCACGAGCGGCTCGAGTCGCGCGAAGAAGGCGACGCGCAGCCGCGCCAGCGTGCGAAAGGCGAGGTCGTGCGAGGCGAGGCGCTCGAAGTAGCGAGCGAGCGGCCGGCCCAGGCCGAAGCAGCGCACGGCGACGATCACGGCGGTGAGCGACAGCACCGGCGGCCGCTCGGCGGCGCGCGAGATCAGGTAGCCGGCGAAGGCGAGCAGCCCGACGCTCGACAGCACCGACAGGGCACCGAGCGCCACGGCGGCCGCCACACGGGCCGGCGGCACGCGGCTGTCGCGCAGCAGGGCGCGCAACGTGCCGGCACCCGCACCGCTCTCTCGTGAGGCCGGGCCGGCGCCGGCCGCTCGAGCGCCGGCGATGGGCGCGCCCGTGCTCATGCGGGCACCTCCTTCTCGACGACGGCGCGGCCGTCGACCAGGCGCACGACGCGGTCGGCGAGGCGCGCGAGGGCCGGGCGGTGCTCGATCACGAGCACCGCCCGGCCCTCGCGCGCCTGCCCGACCGCCGCCGTCACGAGCGCCGCGCTCTCGGCGTCGAGGTCGGCCGTGGGCTCGTCCAGGATGAGCAGCGGCGCCTCGCGCACCAGGGCGCGGGCCAGGGCGATGCGGCGCGTCTCGCCGGCCGACAGGCCGCGGCCGCCCTCGCCGATCGTCGTGTCGTAGCCGCGCGGCAGCTCGCGCACGAACTCGTCGGCGCCGGCCAGCCGCGCGGCGGCGCGCACCTGCTCGGCGCTCACCTCGCCGGCGCCGAGCGCGATGTTGTGGGCGACGCTGCCGTGAAAGAGCGTGGGGCGCTGCGGCACCCACGACACCTGGCGGCGCCAGGCGGCCAGGTCGAGCGTGGCGAGGTCGGTGTCGTCGACCCGCACGCTGCCCGCGTCGGGCCGGCGCAGGCCGAGCAGCAGCGCCGCGAGGCTGGTCTTACCGGCGCCGCTACGGCCGACGAGGGCGACCACCTCGCCGCGCCGCAGCTCGAAGCCGAGCCCGTCGAGCACGCGCCCGGCGCGACCGGGGTTGCCGAGGGCGACGTCGACCAGCCGCAGGCGGCGCCAGTCGGCGGGTGGCGGCGCCGCGCCGGCCGCCGCGGCCGCCGGCGTGTCGATCAGGTCGAGGATACGGTCGGCGGCGGCGAGGCCGTCGGCGCTCGCGTGGAACTGCAGGGCGAGCAGCCGGATCGGCAGGTAGAGCTCGGGGGTGAGCAGCAGGACGGTGAGCGCCGGCCGCAGACCGAGCGAACCGGCGGCCAGGCGCAGCCCGAGGGTCACCGCGACCAGAGCCGTGGCGACGGTCGCGGCCAGGTCGAGCACGGCGCCCGACAGAAAGGCGACGCGCAGCGTCTGCATGGTGGCGCGGCGGTACTCGTCGCCGACCGCGGCGATGCGCTCGGCCTGCGCCTCGCCGCGATTGAAGGCGCGCAGCGTCGGCAGGCCGCGCATGATGTCGAGGAAGTGGTTGGAGAGGCGCGCCAGCGCGCGCCAGCGGGCCCGGGTGCGACGCTCGGTGGCGCGCCCGATCAGCCACATGAAGATCGGCAGCAGCGGCAGCGTCACCGCCATGATGGCGGCCGACACGGGGTCGACGAAGACCGTCCAGACGAGCACCGTGGCCGGCACGAGCACGGCCAGGACGAGCTGCGGCAGGTAGCGGGCGAAGTAGGCCTCGAGCGCGTCGACGCCCTGCACCGCGGCGGTCGCAACCTCGCCCGACTCGGCGCCGTCGGCCGCGGTCGGCAGGTCGCGGGTGCGCCGCTCGACGAGCTCGCGGCGCAGGTGCGACATGACGCCCGCGGCGGCCCGGCGCCCGGTCGCCTCGAAGGCGCCGGCCAGCAGGCCGCGGGCGACGGCCAGGGCAGCGAGCAGGGCGAGGGCGGCGACGACGTGGCGCAGCGGGCCCCCGGCGAAGGCCTGGGACACGGCCCAGGCGAGCAGGGTCGCCTGGGCGAGCAGCGCGAGGGTCGACAGCAGCCCGAGCGCCACGTCGGCGGCGAGCGCGAGGCGGGCGCCTCGCGCTCGCCGCAGCAGGCGCGGGTCGAGCGTCCTCACCGCATGGTCAGCGCCCTGCCGGCGCCCCCGATGGCTGGGTGGTCGTCGGCGGCGCGGGCCGCGACGAGCCGTCGTGGCGTGACAGGTCGCCGACGTCGATGCGGCGGCGGAACACGTGGTAGGTCCAGCCCTGATAGAGCAGGACGAGCGGGAAGAAGATCGCGGTCACGATGGTCATGACCGTGAGCGTGTACGACGACGACGAGGCGTTGCTCACCGTCAGGCTGTAGGCGGCGTTCGTGCTCGACACCATCACGTGAGGATACAGGAACACGAAGAAGGTCGCGCCGGTGGCCAGCATGGCGAGCGCCGTGGCCAGGAACGCCCAGCCGTTGCGGTGCCCGCGGATCGACCAGACGGCCGCCAGCACGGCGAGCACGGCGACGGCCGGCACCACGGCGCGCACGGCATGACCCGCCTCGATCGGGGTCCAGACCGCGAAGCCGATCGAAAAGAGCGCGGTGAGCAGCCCGACCGGTCCGCCGATCTGCTCGGCGCGGTCCTGGACCGCGCCTTTGGTCTTGAGGGCGAGGAACGTGGCGCCGTGCAGGACGCAGAGCAGCAGCACGGTGAGGCCGGCAAACAGCGAGTACGGGTTGAGCAGCGTGAAGAACGAGCCCGTGTACTCGTGGTGGGCGTCGATCGGCAGACCGCGCACGAGGTTGCCGAAGGCCACGCCGACGAGCAGCGGCACCAGGAAGCTGCCCAGCGTGAGAGTGGCGCTCCATAGAAAGTGCCAGCCGGCGCGGTCGAGCTGGGCGCGGAACTCGAACGAAACGCCGCGGATGATGAGCGCGATGAGCACCACGGCGAGAGCCAGGTACATGCCCGAGAACATGGTCGCGTACCACTCGGGGAAGGCGGCGAACATGCCGGCCCCGGCGACGATCAGCCAGACCTCGTTGCCGTCCCACACCGGACCGATCGTGTTGATCGCGACGCGCCGCTCGAGGTCGGTGCCGCCGACCAGGCCGTGCAGCATGCCCACGCCGAAGTCGAAGCCCTCGAGGAACAGAAAGCCGCACCACAGCAGGCCGAGGACGATGAACCAGAGGATCGCAAGAGTCATGCCGGCCTCCTAATACGTCATCGCGGGGACGGGAACGGCCTGCTCGTCGAGCTCGGGCAGCGGCCCCAGGGGCTTGCGCGCGAAGCGGATCATGAGCGCCGCGTCGATGATCGCCATGAGCCCGTAGAGCAGCACGAAGAGGATCAGGCTGAGGGCGATCGACACGGCGCCGACACTCGGCGACACCGCGTTGCGGGTGAGCTGCAGCCCCTGCACGATCCAGGGCTGACGGCCCAGCTCGGTAAAGACCCAGCCGAGCGTGTTCATGAGGAAAGGCAGCACCACGGCCCAGACCGCGATGCGTAGGAACCAGGGCGAGACGGTCTGACGGCTGCGACGCAGCGCCCAGAGGCCCCAGAGCGCGAGCAGGAACTCGAGACCGGCGATGTAGGCCATGCCACGCAGCGACCAGAAGTTGACGAAGACGCTCGGCACGTAGCTGCCGGCGCCGTGCTGACGCTGCTCCTGGGCATTCACCTGATCGATGCCCTGGACCTTGCCGTTCCAGGAGTTGGTGGCAAGCAGCGACAGCAGGTGCGGCACCTTGATCGAGAACGAAGGGGTGGGGTGGCTCGCGCTGAAGCCGCCGACCTGGAAGATCGTGAACGAGGCGGGCTGCTGCGTGTTCCAAAGCGCCTCGCCGGCGGCGATCTTCATGGGCTGGTAGTCGCCGGCCGAAACGCCGAGCTCGCTGCCGGTGACCATCACGAGCAGGGCGGCCGGCAGGAGCACCGCCAGCGCGAGGCGGGCGGTCTTGCGGAACGATTCGTGGTCGGAGCGGCGCTTGAGGTGCCAGGCCGACACGGCGAGCATGAGCGCGGCGGCCGTGACGAGCGCCGCGAGCAGCGTGTGGGCGAAGGCCCAGAGAAAGAGCGGGTTGAGCAGGACGGCGAAGATGCTGGTGAGCTGGGCGCGGCCGGTGGCCGGGTCGATGCTGTAGCCCACGGGGTGCTGCATCCACGAGTTGGCGGCGATGATGATGGCCGCCGACAGCACGGTGCCGAAGGCGGCCAGCCAGATCGTGGCGAGGTGGACGCGCTTGGGCAGGCGGCCCCAGCCGAACAGCCAGAGACCGAGGAAGGTCGACTCGAGGAAGAACGCGGCGAGGCCCTCGACGGCGAGCGGCGCGCCGAACACGTCGCCCACGAAGCGCGAGTACGACGACCAGGCCATGCCGAACTGGAACTCCTGCACGAGGCCGGTGACCACACCGACCGCCACGTTGATCAGCAGCAGCGTGCCGAAGAAGCGCGTCAGGCGCAGATAATCGTCGTCGCCGCGGCGGTGCCAGATGGTCTGCAGCGTAGCGACGAGCACCGCGAGCCCGATCGTGACGGGCACGAACAGGAAGTGGTAGATGCTGGTCGCCGCGAACTGCAGCCGCGCGAGGTCGAGCTGCGTCGTGGCCAGGATGACAGAGCTCCTCATCTGCGCTCCCCCTCCTCAAGGTGATGGGCGGCGGGGGGCTCCCTGCCCCGCGGGCCCGTCCGGGTCGAGCGACCCTCCGGACCGACCCCGCCCAGTATTCCTCACGATAATAGTGTAAACGTTCGCGTAGGACAAGCACGCCGCGGGCATCGGCGTTCGTCCGATGTGACGCCTGCTCCAGGGGCGCCGTCGCGGGTCTCCTGCAAGCCCTTCCTACCCGATCCGGGCCCGGACGAGGGGACCGTTTGCATGCTAACCGTTAGTGTGCTAACCTTCGCCGCGTGACACCGGCCGCATCGAGCTCAGCATCCAGCCCCTCGCGCGAGCCCTCCTCGGGCCGCGGCCGAGAGGGCCACGCCCTGTCGCCTCACCTCGAGGAGGACGGCGTCGATCAGCTCTCGGCCGACACGTTCCGCGCCTTCATCGCCGCCGGCCGGCTCCACGCCCGGCTGATCGGCCGCCTCGTCGATGCCGACGAGGGCGTCCATCCGGGGCAGTTCTTCTGTCTGCGCGTGGTGAGCGCGCACGACGGCATCAGTCAGCGCGAGCTGGCCGGCGAGCTGCACGTGGCGGCGCCCACCATCAGCCGCATGCTCCAGGGCATGGAACGCGGCGGCCTCGTCGAGCGTCGCGACGACCAGCACGACCAGCGCGTCACGCGTGTCTACCTGACCGATCGCGGTCGCGCCTTCGAAAAGAAGTTCCGGGCGATCGCGGCGCGTTACGTGCAGGACACCATCGGCCGGCTCTCCGAGGACGACCGCCGCGAGCTCATCAGGCTGCTGCAGGCTTTCGCCGGCACGCTCGAGGCGGCCATCGAGATGCGCGGCGGCCACGGCGCCGCCGCCGACGGCGCCGACTCGGCCGCCGACGGGCCCGCCGGCGCAGCAACCGGCGCCGCCGACGCCCGCCGGGCGAGCCGGGGGTCGGCGGCATGAGCCGGCTGCTCTGGGAGCGCCTGGCGCCCTATCGCGGGAGTCTCATCGTCATCTTCGCCCTGCTGCTCGTGCAGGCGATCACCAACCTTTCACTGCCCACCATCAACGGCGACATCATCACGAACGGCGTGGCCACCGGCGACGTGCACTACATCGAGCGCATGGGCGGCTACATGCTGCTGCTGAGCGCGGTGCTCGTGGTCGCCACCATCGTGGGCGTCTACTTCGGCTCCAAGACGGCCATGGCGTTCGGTCGCGACGTGCGCGCCCTGCTGTTCCGCAAGGTCGAGGACTTCTCGCTTGCCGAGCTCAACCACTTCGGCACCGCCTCGCTCATCACGCGCGGCACCAACGACGTCTACCAGGTCCAGCAGGTCGTGCTCATGCTGCTCAACCTCGTCCTGGTGGCGCCCTTCATGGCGATCGGCGGCATCATCATGGCGCTGCGCCTGAACGTGCCGCTCTCGGGCGTGATCGTGGCCGCGGTGGTCGTGATGGGCGTCTTCCTCGGTGTCCTCGTGCTGCGCGCCCTGCCGCTGTTCCGCTCGATGCAGGGCAAGATCGACCGGGTCAACCAGGTCAGCCGCGAGGTGCTGTCGGGTGTGCGCGTGATCCGCGCCTTCGACCGCACGACGGCCGAGGAGCGCCGGTTCGACGCGGCGAACGTCGACCTCACCGACACGGCCCTGCGCGTCAACCGCATGTTCGCCATGATGTTTCCGGTCATCATGCTGATCATGCAGCTCACGACGGTCGTCCTGACCTGGCTCAGCGCCCGGCAGGTCGAGTACCACGGCATGCCGATCGGCGACCTGCAGGCCTTCCTGCAGTACACCTATCTCATCCTGTTCTCCGTGATCATGGCGACCATCATGTTCGTGATGGTGCCGCGCGCCGCAGCCGCCGGCGAGCGCATCCAGGCCGTGCTCACCACCGTGCCCTCGGTGGTCCCGCCCGAGACGCCGGTCAGCGCCGCGGCCGACGGGCTGGTCGAGTTCCGCGACGTCGAGTTCCGCTACCCGGGCGCCGAGGACGCCGTGCTCACGCACGTCTCGTTCACGGCGCGACCCGGCCAGATGACCGCCATCGTCGGTGGCACCGGCAGCGGCAAGTCGACGCTCATCAACCTCATCCCGCGCCTGTACGACACCACCGCCGGCGCCGTGCTCGTCGACGGCGTCGACGTGCGCGACTACGACCCGCAGGAACTGTGGTCGCGGATCGGTCTCGTGCCGCAGAGCGCGTTCCTGTTCAGCGGCAGCGTCGCCGACAACCTGCGGTACGGGCGGCACGACGCGACCGACGAGGAGCTGTGGCACCTGCTCGAGGTCGCCCAGGGGATCGACTTCGTGAGCGAGATGCCCGAACGGCTCGACACCGCGATCGCCCAGGCCGGCGCCAGCGTGTCGGGCGGCCAGCGTCAGCGTCTGGCCATTGCTCGCGCCCTCGCCAAGAAGGCCTCGATCTACATCTTCGACGACAGCTTCTCGGCGGTCGACGTGAAGACCGACGCGAACCTGCGCGCCGCGCTGCAGCGCGAGACCGCCCAGGCCACGACCATCGTGGTGGCGCAGCGCGTCGGCACCATCATGAACGCCCAGCAGATCGTGGTGCTCGACGACGGCGGCGTCGTCGGCCTGGGCACGCACGAGGAACTGCTCGAGAGCTGCGACACCTATCGCGAGATCGTGACGTCGCAGCTCGGCGAAGGGGTGGCGGGATGAGCATGAGCGGACCTCGCGGCCAGGCTCCGCGCGGCAGCGGCGCGCCACCCGCCGGCGGGGCCGCCGGCGGCCGCCGCATGGGCCGCGGACCCGGCGGACCCGGGGCCGCCCTCGTCACGCCCACCGAGAAGGCGCGCGACTTCTGGGGCACCATGCGTCGCCTCGTCGGCACCATGCGTCCCGAGAAGCTGCGGCTCGGCGGGATGGCGCTGCTCGGCATCGTGAGCGTCGTGTTCGCCGTGATCGCGCCGCGCGTGCTCGGTCACGCCACGAACCTGATCTTCGAGGGCCTCATCTCCGCTCACATCAAGGCGGGGACGACGAAGGCGCAGGCGATCGCCGGGGCCCGCGCGCACGGCCTGGGGCGCCTCGCCGACATGATGCGCGGCATGACCCTGCACCCCGGCCACGGCATCGACTCCCACGCGCTCGAGACGACCCTGCTGCTGGTGCTCGGCATCTATCTGGCGAGCGCCCTGTTCGGCTGGGGCCAGATGTTCCTCACGGTGGGTGTCGCGCAGCGCACGGTCTACCGTCTGCGTCGCTCCGCCGACGAGAAGCTCGGCCGCCTGCCGCTGCGCTACTTCGACGACCACCCTCACGGCGACGTGCTGTCGCGCCTGACGAACGACCTCGACAACATCGCCACGTCGCTGCAGCAGGCCATCAACACGCTCATCACGTCGGTGCTCACCATCGTCGGGGTGCTCATCATGATGTTCTGGATCAGCTGGCTGCTGGCCGTCATCTCGGTGGTCGTGGTGCCGGTCTCGTTCGCGGTCACCATCCTGATCGCGCGGCGCTCGCAGAAGCTGTTCGCCGTGCAGTGGGAGCGCACCGGCAACGTCGGCGGCCACGTCGAAGAGATGTTCGCCGGCCACAACATCGTCAAGGTCTTCGGCCACCAGCGCGAGGCTATCGAGCAGTTCGACGAGTACAACGAGCAGCTCTACAAGGCGAGCTTCGGGGCGCAGTTCATCAGCGGCCTGATCCAGCCCATCATGATGTTCGTGGGCAACCTGAACTACGTGGCGATCGCGGTGATCGGCGGCGTCAAGGTGGCCAGCGGCCAGCTCTCGCTCGGCGACGTGCAGGCCTTCTTCCAGTACTCGCGGCAGTTCGCCCAGCCCATCACCCAGGTCGCCAGCATCATCAACGTGCTGCAGTCGACCGCGGCCTCGTCGGAGCGGGTCTTCGAGCTGCTCGACGAGGGCGAAGAGGAACCCGACCCGGCCGTGCCCGTCGGGCTCGAGCACACCCAGGGCCACATCGCGCTCGAGGACGTGTCGTTCCGCTACGTGGCCGACCAGCCGCTGATCGACGACCTCACCCTCGACGTCGCGCCCGGCGAGACGGTGGCCATCGTCGGCCCGACGGGGGCCGGCAAGACCACACTGGTCAACCTGCTGCTGCGCTTCTACGAGATCGACAACGGCCGCATCCTGGTCGACGGCGTCGACACCCGGCAGATGACGCGCAGCGAGCTGCGCCGGCTGTTCGGCATGGTGCTGCAGGACACCTGGCTGTTCACCGGCAGCGTGCGCGACAACATCATGTACGGGCGCGACGACGCAAGCGAAGAGAAGATGCTGGCGGCCGCCAGGGCGGCCCGGGTCGACCACTTCGTGCGCACGATGCCGCAGGGGTACGACACCGTGCTCGACGAAGACGCCACGGCCGTGTCGCAGGGCGAGAAGCAGCTCCTGACCATCGCCCGCGCCTTCCTGGCCGACCCCGACATCCTCATCCTCGACGAGGCGACGAGCTCGGTCGACACGCGCACCGAGGTGCTGATCCAGCAGGCCATGAGCGAGCTCATGAAGGACCGCACGAGCTTCGTGATCGCCCATCGGCTCTCGACGATCCGCGGCGCCGACATCATCCTCTGCATGGACCACGGCCACATCGTCGAGCAGGGCAGTCACGAGGAGCTGATCGCCAAGCGCGGCTTCTACTTCGACCTGTACAACGCCCAGTTCGCCGCCGCCGTCGACGAGGCGGTCTAGGCCCGGTCGGTACCCGGCGCGGCGGCGCGCTTGGCGACCTTCTTGCGCTCCTCGGTGCTGAGCACCGCCTTGCGCACGCGCACCGAGCCCGGCGTCACCTCGACGAGCTCGTCGCCGGCGACCCACTCGAGCGCCTCTTCGAGGGTCAGCGTGCGGGCTGCCTTGAGCCCCGCGTCGATGTCCTTGGTCGACGAGCGGTAGTTGCCAAGCTGCTTGCGCTTGGTCGGGTTGCAGAGCATGTCGTCGGTGCGCGAGTTCTCGCCGACGATCATGCCTTCGTACACGCGGTCCATGGGACGCACGAACAGCACGGCGCGCTGCTGCAGGTTCTCGAGGGCGTACGAAGCCACCTCGCCGCCGGTCTGGCTGACGAGCGAGCCGCGCTCGCGGCCCGGCAGGTCGCCGGCCCAGGGGCCGTAGCCCACGAAGCGCGAGCTCATGACGCCCAGGCCGCGGGTCTCGGTGAGGAACTCGCTACGGTAGCCGATCAGGCCGCGGGTCGGCATGGTGAACTCGAGCCGCACCGTGCCGGTCGTGGCGGTGTGCACGCCGGCGAGCTCGGCCGCGCGCAGGCTGAGCGCCTGGATCACGACCCCCTGATAGTCGCCCGGCACGTCGATCACGACCTGCTCGCGCGGCTCGAGCAGATGCCCGTGTGCGTCGCGGCGCGTGATCACCTCGGGCTTGGAGACGCACAGCTCGATGCCCTCGCGCCGCATCTCCTCGATCAGGATGGCCAGATGGAGCTCGCCGCGGCCCGACACCTTGAGGCCGTCGGGCCGGCCCAGGTCCTCGACGCGCAGCGCGACGTTCACGTGCAGCTCGCGCTCGAGCCGGTCGCGGATCTGGCGCAGGGTGACGGCCCGGCCGTCCTCGCCGGCGAACGGGCCGTTGTTCACGAGAAAGAACATGCTGACCGTCGGCTCTTCGATGTCGAGCGGCGCCAGGGCGACGCTCGCGGCCTCGAGCTCGGGTGCGGCCAGCGTGTCGCCGATGCCGATCTCGGCCGGACCGGCCAGCCAGACGATGTCGCCGGCCCCCGCTTCGTCGACCGCGCGGTTCTCGAGGCCGCGGGTGACCCAGAGGTGGGTGACCCGGGCGGTCTCCTCGGCGGCGACCTCCCAGTCGTGGGGGGTGTCGCCGGGCCCGGCCGGGCCCGAGGCGGCCGGGGCGGTGGCGCCGGCCGCAGGCGTGACGGCGGGCGACGAGCTGCGGCGCGTGGCCACGCGCCGCAGCTCGTCGCCCGCGCGCAGGCGGCCCTGCAGCACGCGGCCGCAGCCGATGCGCCCGATGTAGTCGCTCCAGGCGAGGGTGCTCACCTGCATGAGGAAGGGCGCCCCGAGGTCGGCCCTGGGGGCCGGCACCTGGGCGACGATCGTCTCGAACAGGTCGCGCATGCCGGCGGCGGCGAGCTCGGCCCGCATGGCGGGCGACAGCTCGCCGCCCTGCGCCAGGTGCTCCTCGCGGTCGCGTTCCTCGCGCCGGTACTCGTCGATGTCGCTCACGATCCAGCCCTCGAGCCCCGAGCCGTAGAGCACGGGGAAGTCGAGCTGCTCGCTGCTCGCGTCGAGCTCGCAGAACAGGTCGAAGGTCGCGTCGAGCGCGCCCGACGGGTCGGCGTTGGGGCGGTCGGCCTTGTTCACGACGACGATCGGCCGCAGGCCCAGGCGCAGGGCGCGCATGAGCACGTAGCGGGTCTGCGGCATGGGGCCCTCGTTGGCGTCGACCAGCAGCAGCACCGAGTCGACCATGCTGAGCACGCGCTCGACCTCGCCGCTGAAGTCGGCGTGGCCCGGCGTGTCGATGATGTTGATCAGGTAGTCCTGCCACTCGACCGTGCAGTGCTTGCTGCGGATGGTGATGCCGCGCTCGCGCTCGAGCACGTTGCTGTCCATCACGCGCTCCTCGACCCGGGCGTTCTCGCGAAACACGCGGGCGGCGCGGAAGATGGCGTCGATCAGCGTCGTCTTGCCGTGGTCGATGTGGGCCACGATGGCCAGGTTGCGGATACGGTCGGGGGCGTGCATCGGGGCGGACGGTCCCTTCGTCGGTGGTCGGGCGGCGGTGATTGCAGTCTACACGTGTGCGGCATCGAGGTCGTACCATAGCCCCGCGAGCGCGCTGCCAGGCGTTCCACAGGCTGGTGAACATGCCTTAATACGTCAGTGGCAGTGTTTAGCCGGCCCTCTGGGTAGAACCCCGCCGACCGTCCAGCCCGAAGATCAAGGAGGGACCATGTCGAAGAAGCTGCTCGCGGCCGTCGCCGTCGTCGCCGTCGTCGCGCTTGCCGTGTGGGTCGTGCCGGCGGCTTTCGGCAGCGCGACGGGGTCGAAGGCCTCGTCGGCGACGACCACCGCCGCCAGCTCTCCTGCGCCCTCGGCCACGCACGGCACGGGCACCTGCGACCAGGCCTCGAGCTCGGCGACGACGACCACCACGACCGCGGCCACCGCGGCCACGCCGTCCACCGGCACCTGCGACCAGGCCTCGAGCTCCGCAACGACCACCCAATGAGCGCAGGGGCGGCCGGCCTGGGGCCGGCCGCCCCAACGGGCGAGGGGCGGCTCCCGAAAGCTTTCGGGAGCCGCCCCTCGCCGTGTCGAGTGCACGGTGTCGCCGGCGGCGCTACCTGACGGTCAGCGCGGCGCGGCCGACCGACGACTGGGTGTTGCCCCAGCGGTCCGTGGCGTAGACGTACCAGCGATAGGAGCCGCGCGGCAGCTTGCAGAGGTAACGGTACGACAGCGAGGTGTTCGGTTGCTTGCTGCCGACCGTGATCGTCTTGACGAGCTTGCCGGCCTTGGTGCGCACGCGGATCACGACCTTCTCGACGTCGTACTTGCCGGTGGCGTCGTTCACGCGGTAGCGCAGGTTGACCGCGTGCCCGCGCACGACGCTGGCCGCGGCGAGAGCCTTCGTGACCGGCCTGGAGGGGTCGGGCGCAGCCGCGCCGGCGAAGACCTTGAGGCAGACGTCGGGCGAGGAGGTAGGCGAGGCGACGTCGATGTCGGTCCATTGTGAGCCGTCGGGGCTCACGTAGCTCTGACCTGGAGCGCTTACGGCCTTGCTCGAGTAGCCGGGCTCGTAGTCTTCGAGCGCGATGGGGTAGGTGGTGGTCGGCGCCGTGATCTCGGCGATGACGTAGAACTTCCGGCCGGCGGTCGCGCTGTAGGGCGCGCTGAAGGCGACCGTGTGGTAGCCGGCCACGTCGAGCGTGCCCGAGCCGACGGTCGTCCAGGTCGCCTGGTCGGTCAGGCTCGTGCCGACGGAGAGCGTGTAGGTCGTGCCGGGGCTCAGAGCGTAGAGGCCGGCGGCCTCGAGGGAGCTGTCGCCCTTCACCGTGTAGCCGGCCGCCATCCAGCCGGTGTCGCTGCCGAACCCGTAGGTGTCGGTGAACCCGAGGGTGTCGTGGCCGAGGTTCTGCGCGTAGTCGGTGGTCGGCTCGCCGGTGAACACGGCCAGTGAGGTACCGATCAGGGCGTCGGCGTAGGAGACGTAGAAGTAGCCGCCGTCGCCCCAGCCGCTGCCCCAGCTATTGCGGCAGATGAAGGCGCCGTCGATGCCGGGGTCCGTGCTGAAGTTGGTGCGCGAGTAGGAATCGTCCCAGCCGACGATGTCGACGGCGTGGTCGGGGCTGGTGGAGCCGTTGAAGTAGTAGGCGCTCGTCGCCTTGTTGAAGTAGGCGGAGCTCGAGTCGTCCGCCATGCCGCTGTCGGCGTACATGGCTGTGTACACGGCGCCGTACTGCAGGACGGCCTGCTTGATCGTGTCGTTGTCGGACGACGAGGTGCGGTCGGGCAGAAAGAGCACGTCCTTGACGTGCTCGAGCGTCGGCAGGCCGGCGACGTAGCCGGCGTCGACGCCGGCAGAGTCCGACACCGGGGCGCGCCAGCGGGCGAGCTCGGCGGTCGCGATCTGGTAGTTGCCGCCGTCCTGCAGCCCCCAGTCGAAGTCGGCCGCGGCCTTGTAGGCCAGGTCGTACTCGCCGTAGAGGGTCGTGGCCGGCAGGAGCGACCACTCGAGCGACGCGATGCTCGAGTAGGCCCAGCAGTCGTCGTCCTGGCCCTGGTCACGGACGGCGGGCAGCAAAGCGTAGTAGTCGGGGTCGTCGGCCTGCAGGCGCGGGTCGTACGAGGTCGGCAGGGTCGTGTCGCCCTGGGCGAGGGGTCCGCGGCGCAGCGCGCGCGTGGACCACGCGACGGGGTCGACCGGCACCGGCGGAAGCGGCTTGAGCGAGTGACCGTTCGCGGTGCGCGAGACCAGCGGCCCGGCGGCGCGGTCGTGCAGCCAGGCGACGAACGCCGGGTTGCGGGGGCCGAAGTGCCCGGTCGTGGTCGCGTGCGCCGCCGGGGCCGTCAGCGCCGTCGCGGCCGCGGCGACGGCGACCGCGAGGGCGATCGTGGTGAGCAAGGGTCGGCGCGTTCGTGTCATGTGGCCCCTCCGGCGACTGTGCCCGTCAAACGTACCTTATCGAGTTGTCGGCTGCCGTGCTCCCGAACTTGACGAAGGCGCCGTTGTCGCCGCCGCCTCGCGCCCCAGCGCACCCCGCCGGCGCCGCCGGCGCGCCCCCGGACCACAGGTCGTGCTGGTTTTGCCGGCCGGGGGCGCAGGGACAATCTGAGGGCTCGGCAAGTGCGGGTCGGGCCGTGGCGGGGGCGTTCGGCGGCCGGCCGGAAGGGAGGTTTCGATGCTGTCTTCGCTGCGTCAGCGCACGATCGCTCACGTCCTGTTCGACGAAGCTCATGGCGAGCCCTGGAGCATCGGGTCCGAGGCGGCCGCGGCGCCGCGGCCCGGGGGCGCCGCGGCGGCCTCGTACGCTCTGGCCGCCGCCGAGCTCGCCCGTCGCGATTTCACCGTGGCAGCGCACGCCGCCGGTCCGCTGACGGCCGACGTCCTGGCGGCGGCCGACGTCCTCGTGCTCGCCGGTCCGCCCGGCGTCGCCGCCGCTGACGGGGCGCTCACCGACGTGGAGCGGGCGCGGCCCGCGCTGGACGAGACCGAGGCCGCCGCGGTGGCGGCGTTCGTCGCCGCCGGCGGCGGCCTCGTCGTGCTCGACGGCGCGGCGGCGGAGCGTTTCGCCGACGGGCGGCTCGGCGAGCGCGACCATCGCGGCCGCTGGCTCGACCTGGTGTACACGGCGGCGCTGCCGGCGTTCCGCGCCGCGCCGGAGCCGATCGTATCGGCCGTCGCGGCCGACCCGGCGTGGACTCGCCTGCGCGACGCGACCGACGCCCTGCGCCTGCTCCAGGAGCCGCACGGCGAGATCGACCTGTCGCGCCGTGACGCCGCCGGCGTACCCGCTCTGGTCGCCGCCATGGTCGCGGCGATCGGCGAGCTCGCGCCGCGCTTTCCGCACGAGGCGCCCTACCTCGAGCAGGTGACGGCCGACCTGCGCCGCTGGGTCGACGAGGGCTGCGGCAAGCCCGACTTCGGCGCCGCGCTCGACCTCTTTCGCCCGGAGCTCGCGCGCCGCGACGGCGCAGAGCACCTCGTCGTGTTCCCGCTCTACACGCCGAACGGCTCGCCCGACACGCGTTTCGAGGCCCTGATCGTACGCACGCCCTGGCCCGAGTTCGTGGCGACCCTCGAGCGCGAGGGCTACGACAACGCCAAGTTCGTCCCGGTGGAGCTCGTCGACCACACCGCCGGCTACGACGGCGAGTGCGCCGTGCTGTTCCCCGAGACGGTGAGCGTCGCCGTGCGGCCGACCAACCACTTCGGCGCCATCTTCTGCGACCGCGAGGCGGCGCGCTTTCAGCGCGCCACGCGGCGCGCCGCCGAGGTGCTGCGCATCGAGCTGCCGCCCGCCGCGGCGGCGCTCGTCGAGAGCGGCGACCTGGCGCGCGACGTCTACATCATGTGGGACATGATCCACGACCGCTGGCACAGCCACGGCGACCTGCCCTTCGACCCGTTCATGATCCGCCAGCGCCTGCCGTACTGGATGTACTCGCTCGAGGAGCTGCGCGTCGATCTCGCCACCTACGGCACGGCCGCGGAGCTCGTCGCCGAGGGCTTCGCCTTCGCCCGCCACGTGCAGTACGCCATCCTGTTCGACCGCGTCCTGCGGTTCCCTATCACCGGGAACCGGGTGCGCAACTACGACGGTCTCGGCGGCCAGCTCCTGTTCGCCTACCTGCACCAGACCGGCGTGCTGCGCTGGACCGACAACCGTCTCGTGATCGACTGGGACGGGGTCGACGCCGGCGTGGCGGCCCTGCGCGCGCAGCTCGACGACCTGTACCGGCGCGGCATCGACCTGAGCCGGGTCTCGTACTGGATCGCGGCCCACGACCTGATCGCCCGCTACGTGCAGCCCAACGTGGAGTCGCAGTGGCAGCGCGAGCGGCGCGTGTACTCCGACGAGGCCGAGCCGCGCGCCTGGGTCGAGCGCGTGCTCGACGACGAGTTCCCGCTCAGCATGTTCTACCTCACCTACCAGAAGAAGCTCGCCGAGCTCGAGGCGCCGGTCGTGACGCCGGCCGCGGCGTAGCCGGCCTTGCGCGCCCGCGGCTCGGCCGGACCGACCGGAACGGCAGGCGGCGTCGGGCGGGCGGCGGCGGGCGCAGCCCGCCGCCGCCCGCCCGCGGCTCGTCTCAGCTCTCGATGCGGTAGCTCGTGACGATCGGCGTGGCCGGCGCGATCATGGCCCACACCGGGCAGATCTTCTCTTCGGCCAGGGCGATGCAGTGCTCGACCGCCGCGGGGTCGAGGCCCTCGCCGCGCAGGGCGAACTCGACGTCGATGCGCGTGAACACGCTGGGGTGCTCGTCGCGCCGCTGCCCGCGGGCCGTGACCCGTAGGCCGCTCACCGGCTGACCGCGCTTGGCGAGCAGCATCGGCACGGTGTTGCCGGCGCAGCAGGCGACGCTCACCAGCAGGAGCTTGAGCGGCGTGAGGCCGGCGACCTGCTGGCCGGGCTCGAGCGGGTAGTCGACGGTGACGCTGTGCTCGCCGTCGCCGGCGGTCAGCTTCATGCCGCCCTGGTAGTCGGCCTGGATCACGAGCTCGGTCGGCATGCGCTGCCCCTTCGTGTCGCCGTCGTCGCCTGGTCGATCGCGCTCGTTGCGACGGGCGCGCCGGCCGGCCTGCACGCGAGTACATCACGCCCAGGCCCGGCTGTCGCCCCCGACCGGTCCGGCGTGGCGCCCTTCTCAGGTGTCGATCGACCCCATGTCGGCGTAGCGCTGCCCGGCGGTCGTCCCGGCGGGCAGGGCCTCGTCGAGCCGGGCAAGGTCGTCGGCGTCGAGCGAGACGTCGGCGGCCGCCACGTTCTCTTCGAGGTAGCGGCGCTTCTTCGTGCCGGGGATCGGCACGATGTCGGCGCCGCGGTGCAGCACCCAGGCCAGGGCGAGCTGGGCCGGGCTCACGCCCTTGTCGTCGGCGATCTGCTCGAGACGCCGCAGCAGCTCGAGGTTGCGCGTCAGGCTCTCGCCCTGAAAGCGCGGGTGGCGGTGGCGAAAGTCACCCTCGTTGCCCAGGTCCGCGGCGCCGCGGAAGCGGCCGGCGAGGAAGCCGCGTCCGAGCGGGCTGTAGGCCACGAAACCGATGCCGAGCTCGCGGACCGCCGGCAGGACCTCGTCCTCGGGGTCGCGCGTCCACAGCGAGTACTCGGTCTGCAGGGCGCTGATCGGGTGCACGGCGTGGGCGCGCCGGATGGTGGCCGGCGCCGCCTCGGACAGGCCGAGGTAGCGCACCTTGCCGGCGGCGACGAGCTGCGCCATCGCACCGACGGTCTCCTCGATCGGCACGGTCTTGTCGACGCGGTGCTGGTAGTAGAGGTCGATGTGGTCGACCCCGAGGCGGGCGAGCGAAGCCTCACAGGCCGCCTTCACGTACTCGGGGCGGCCGTTGATCCCCACCCACGTGCCGTCCTCACGGCGCTCGTTGCCGAACTTGGTGGCCAGCACGACTCCGTCGCGCCGGTCCGCGATCGCGCGGCCCACGAGTCGCTCGTTCGTGAACGGACCGTACATGTCGGCCGTGTCGAGCAGCTCGACGCCCAGGTCGAGCGCGCGGTGGATGGTGGCGATCGCCTCGCCCGCGTCGCTTGCCCCGTAGAACTCGGACATGCCCATGCAGCCCAGACCCTCGGCCGTCACCTCGAGTCCCTGGCCGCCCAGCGTACGTCTCTCCATCGGTCTCCCTTTGCGTTCGACAGGGTCGTCGCGCGCCCCGTTCGCGCGCGGCCTTCGTTTGCGGATGTGGGGCGGTTCCCGGGCCGGTCCGACCGCTAACGACGCGGCGTGGCGTGCCGGCGGCCGGGGCGGTCCGGCCGCGGCGCCGGGGCTACGGCGAGGGCGTCGGCGACGGCGACGGTGACGGCGAGTCGCTGGCCGAGGCCGAGGGCGTCGGCGAGGGGCTCGCGCTGTCGGTCGTCGAGGGCGACGGGGTCGGTGTGGGCGTGGCCGTCGCCGAGGCCGAAGGGTCGGGCGTGGGTGTCGGCGCGGCGTCGCCGAGGTGCGAGTCGCTCGGTGAGGGTGAGGGCGAGGGCGAGGGCGACGGCGACGCGGACAGCACGGCCACCGCCGCCGGCGGTGGCGTGACGCGGGTCGAGGCGCTTCGCGACGGCGTCGCATGGCGGACGGTCGTGCTCGCCACGCCGGCGCCGGCGCCGGGCCGCGCGGCGGCGGCGACCACGCCGGAGCGGACGGGTGTGCGGTGGTGCGTGCCGTGATGGGCGTCGCTCACCCCGCTCGCCACGGTCGCCGCCGCGGCGAGCACGGCGGCCACCTTGAGCGCGGCCGAGCCGCCGAGGACCGAACCGAGGCCGCCGCCGGCCGCGCCGACGGGCGCGGCCGCGCCGGCGCCGACCAGCGGGCTCAGAGCCGGCAGGGAGTGGGCGGGCAGGGAGTGGGCGGGCAGGACGGGTGTCGCCGGCGGCGCGATGAGGGCGGGCGGCAGCGCGACCAGCGGCAGCGCGGCGCCGACCCCGATCCAGGCCGGCAGGGCGCGCCGCTCGACGCCGGCTAGGGCGGCGAAGCGGGTGCGAAACGACGTGCGGGCCCGGGCGAGCAGCACCTCGGCGGAGCCCGGCGTGACCTCGAGGAGCAGGGCGAGCTCGGCGGTCGACAGGCCGTGGACGTCCTTGAGCAGCAGGGCCGCCTGCTGGCGCGCGCTCAGCGTCTCGAGCGTGGCCTCGAACAGGGCGCCGAGCTCGGCCTGCTCGAAGGGGTCGCCGGGCGCGGCCGTGTCGCGCTCGGGATCGGCGACGACCGGTCGGCGACGCGCGGTGGTGCGCAGATGGTCGTAGCAGCGGTTCAGCGTGATGCGGTAGAGCCAGGGCCGCAGGCGCACCTCGCGGTCGCGCGGCAGGCGCTCGTAGGCGCGGATGAGCACGTCGTGGGTGATGTCCTCGGCGTCCTCGTGCTGGCGCACGAGGCGCAGCGCCAGGTTGTAGATGCCGACGGCGTAGCGGCCGTGCAGCCGGGCGAGCGAGCCGGGCGCGTGGCGGCGCAGGTCGGCGACCAGGCGGCTGTCGTCGGGCTCGACCTCGATCACGTCGCGTCGCTTCGCCGTGTGCTCGCCGCCCCCCGACCTGCCCATGACACCCCCGTCACTGCCGACTGTCGCCCCACGTAAGAACGTGCGGCGCGCGAGAACCTTAGCACGATGCCGTTCGGCCTGTCGCGGCAGCTCGTCGGCCGCTAGGGTTCGCCGTCGCGCCGACGTTCCTTCTGATCGAGAGCGCTGTCCCCCGCAGCGAGGTCTTCCGTCCAAGGAGGAGGAACATGAAGAAGGTCCTGCTGGTGCTGGCCGTGGCCCTCGTGGCGCTGGCCTGTAGCGCTCCGGCGTTCGCCGCGACGAGCGTCGTGCCGGAGAACCAGATCCAGTGGTGGCACCCGGCCCACACGTTCACGGCGGCCGGCAACGTGCAGGCCGTCGACACCACGAACGGCCGCCTGGTCGAGCGCGTCACGCTGGCTTCGGTGGGCGTCGCCCAGTACCTCGGCGACGACCTGACGATCGTCGTCACGTCCAAGACCCAGCTCCTGCGGCCGCACGGCCGGCTCTACCGCACCATCACCCTCGCCACGGTCCGCCTCGGCGACCACGTGCGGGTGACCGGCACGATCGACCTGAGCGATCCGGCCCACCCCGTGTACACCGCGACCCGGGTGATCGCGAGCCACGTGGTCAGGCCCGACCAGCTCAAGTGGTTCGCCTTCCGCGGCCCGGTCGCGTCGATGGACACGACCGCCGGCTCGATCGTCGCCAAGCCCGTGCAGGTGACGCGCGGCCTCTGGGACGTGATCGGCGTGAAGACGACCTTCGTCGTCGACCCGACCGCCCGCATCTTCGCCTGGGTGGCCGGCAAGCCGGTCGTGCTCACGCTGGCCGACCTCACGCCCGGCGAGCACATCCTCGCTCAGGGCTCGATCGACCGCAGCGTGCCGAGCGCGCCGGTGTTCACGATCAAGTGGCTGCGCGCGTTCGTGCCGCAGCCGACGCCCGCGTCCTGAGGGCTCGTCCGTGCCGCCGGCGCCGTGGCGCCGGCGGCACGGACCCACACGACCCGGGATGGGGCAGGGTTTGAGCCGATGTGCTTGAGGCGATCCCTCGGCCGGTCGATATACTGGCCGTGATGGAGCCCCCACCCGCAGCACCGTCCGCCCCGAGCGGCGCCTGGCCGTCGCGTCGTGCCCTCGCCCTGCTGCTCGTGCTGCTGGCCGCGGCCGTGGCGACGAGCTACTGGGTCGAGATCGTCTCGAACGCCTTCAACGACGTCGACCCCATCGTGCACGTCCCCAACTACGACTTCTTCCAGTACTATGCCGGCGGCCACAACTGGGACATGGGGCTCGATCCCTACGTCAACCACCCCGGCGTGCCCGGCGCCATCCAGCACCCGCGCTTCGACACGCACCAGATCACCGGTTTCATCTACCCGCCGACGCTCCTGCCGCTGTACGGCGCCCTGGCAAGGCACTCCTACGACGGCGCGCGTCGCGCCTGGCTGGCGATCACGCTGAGCGCCTTCGCGCTGCTCGTCGCGGTCGCCATGTGGACGGCGCCGGGGCGCCGGCTCGAGGTGCTGGCCGTCACGCTGCTGCTCACGATGGCCTCGTACCCGTTCATCTACCACGTCCACAACGGCCAGGCCGACCTGCTCTCGGCCGCCCTCACGTGCTCGGCCTTTCTGCTGTACCCGCGCTGGCGTGGCTGGCCGGCGGCCGTCCTGCTCGCGCTCGCCATCGCCACCAAGGTGACGCCCGTCCTGATCCTGGCGGTCATGGTGGTGTACTTCCGCGACTGGCGCCTGGCGGTCAAGGCGCTCGCCTGCGGCGCGGTGCTCGCGGCCGTCTCGCTCGTCTGGGTGCATCCGGCGCTCTACCGAGAGTTCGTCTTCACGACGCTGCCGTCGATCGCCGTCTCCGACCCGTCGCGCTTCAACCAGACGGTGCTGCGCTTCTGGTGGAAGTATCCGCTCGTGCTCAAGGCGATGTCGGCGTTCGGCTACCTCGCGCTGCTGTTCCTGGTGTACGTGGCGAGCCGCAACCGGCGGCGCGAGCCGCTGCCCGACGACGCCGTCGAGGAGCGCCGCACCGAGCGCTGCGCCGTGCTGCTGTTGGCCGTGCTCTTCATGCTGTTCTTCTCACCGCTCGCCTGGCAGATGGCCTACGTCTGGCCGATCGTGCCGCTCGCGCTGGTCCTGACGGCGCGCCCGCCGGCCGCCCGTCCGACCGCCGTCGTCGTGCTCGGCGTGGCCGCCGCGCTGCTCTGCAGCCGCGTCTTCGACGTGCGCGTGCTGGACCTGCTGAACGTGCTCGGCGCGGCGGTCGCCATGCTCGCCCTCATGCGCTGGTACCTGCCGCTCGAGCAGGCCGCGGCGGCCATCGTGCCCGCGGCGCTCGACGCCCAAGCGGGCGGTTCCGGTCTGTAGAGACGCGACGGGCCGGCATCGGCCGGCCCGTCGCATCTCTCCTGCCGCGCGCCTTCGGGCGCCGCTTACGCTCAGCTTCCCTTGACCGGTCCGATCGTGAACGAGGCCATCGCCGGCGCCAGCTTGGACCAGGCGCTCGACCAGGTCGCCGCGCTCGACTGGCCGGTGACCCAGTAGCCGTAGGCGCCCTTGGGCAGCAGGTACGACATGGCGCCGATGCGCGTGCCCTCGGTGGTGTAGGAGTAGGTCACCTGGAGTCCCGGCACGCCGTTCAGGGTGATCGGCGCGATCGGGTCGGTGATCTTCAGGCCGGGCAGCCCTTTGAGCATGCCCGCCGTGATGGCGACGAAGGCGGCCTTGTGGGTCGCGACGTCGTGCGCCCCGACCGGTTTGCTCAGGGCGTAGACCGACACGTGCAGGGTGTCGACGTAGCCCAGGCCGCCGCCCACGGTCGCGCCCTTGGGGTCGGCCCAACTCCACGACAGCAGCGTGGTGACGACCTTGTCGCCGGGCTTGGCGGCGTGCACCGCGCTGATCCAGCGCAGCGGGTACCGGATCGAGAACCGGTACTTGGCGCTCGCGGCGAGGCCGAACGAGGTCATGGGCGCCGCGGTCGGCGAGCCCGTAGCGCTGGGCGCGTTCGACGCGCAGGCCGAGAGGGCGCCGAGCGGCGCGACCAGGGCCGCGCCGGCGATCATGGTGAGGATGAGGCGGCGAGTGCGCACGACGTCTCCTTCGGTCGTTGCAGACGACCCGCGGCCCGGTCAGCCCGTGACGGCCGGCGGATCCTCTCGGGTTTCGGCGCAACCGGCGCCAAGCTTGAGGGGTCGCGACCGCTTTTTCGCTGCCGGTGCGATAGCATCGAGACCCGGCCGCGCGGGCGCGGGCGGGGCTACGGCGGCCGCCGGCGGGGTGGCCGCGCGGGCGGCGGAGGCGCGCGTGGACTTCGACAGACCGGTGGAGCGGCGCGGGACGGCGAGCTACAAGTGGGACCGGTACGGGCCCGACGTGCTGCCGTTCTGGGTGGCCGACATGGACCTGCCCTCGCCGCCGGCCGTGGTCGCGGCGCTCGAGCGCCGCGCCGCGCACGGAGTCTACGGGTACGCGAACGTGCCGGACTCGCTGCTTCAGGCGCTGCTCGGCCACCTCGCCACGTCGTACGGCTGGCACGTGCCGGCCGAGGCGCTGGTGTACCTGCCGGGCGTGGTACCGGCTCTCAACCTCGCCTGCCGGGCGTTCGCCGGGCCCGGCGAGGCGGTGCTCACCGTCGTGCCGGCCTACCCGCCGTTCCTCGAGGCGCCGCGTCTCCAGGGCCGCCGCCTGGTCACGGTCGCGGCGCGCCGCGAGGACGGCCGCTGGCGGCTGCCGCTCGCCGCGCTCGACGATGCGGTCACGCCCGACACGAGGGTGCTGCTCTTCTGCCACCCCCACAACCCGCTGGGCCGCGTCTGGGACGACGATGAGCTTTCCGCCGTGATCGACCTCTGCCGTCGCCGCGACCTCGTGCTCGTGTCCGACGAGATCCACTGCGACCTGATCCTCGACCCCGTCGGTCACGTGCCGGCCGCCGTGGCGGCGCCCGACGTCGCCGCACGGCTGATCACGCTCATGGCGCCGAGCAAGACGTTCAACCTGCCCGGCCTCAACTTCGCCTTCGCCGTGGTCACCGACGCGGAGCTGCGGCGCCGCTTCGTGGCCGCCGGCGCGGGGCTGCTGCCGTTCCCCGGCTGCTTCGCGGTCGCCGCGACCGAAGCCGCCTACCGCGAGGGCGGCGCCTGGCTCGCAGAGCTGCACGCCTACCTGCGCGCCAACGCCGACCGCGTCGCCGCGTTCGTCGCCGAGGCGCTACCCGGCGTGACGACGACGCGGGTCGAGGCCACCTATCTGGCCTGGCTCGACGCGCGCGCCTGGCTCGCGGCTCACGGCGGCGGCCCCGACGCCGCCGCCCGGGCCTGCCTCGATGCCGGGGTGGCGCTGTCCGACGGGCGCGCTTTCGGCGCCGAGCCCGGCTGCCTGCGCCTGAACTTCGGCTGCCCGCGGGCGCAGCTCGACGAAGGCCTGCGCCGGCTCGCGCGGGCGCTGGGCCCCGGCGGCGCCGCGTGATCCTCGCCCTCGATCAGGGCACGACGAGCTCGCGCGCGCTCGTCGTCGACCGCGAGGGTCGCGTCGTCGCGTCGGCGCAGCAGGCGATCGCCCAGACCTATCCCCAGCCCGGCTGGGTCGAGCAGGACGCGGCGGCCGTCTGGCGCACCCAGCTCGAGACGGCCCGCGAGGGCCTGCGGCGCGCCGGTCTCGCCGCCGCCGAGATCGCCGCCGTCGGCATCGCCAACCAGCGCGAGACGACCGTGGTGTGGGAGCGGGCCGGCGGCGCGCCGGTCGCGCCGGCGATCGTCTGGCAGGACCGGCGCACGGCCGACGCCTGCGCCGCCCTGGCCGCCGCCGGCCACGAGGCGCTCGTGCGCGCGCACACCGGCCTGCTGCTCGACCCCTACTTCACGGCGACCAAGCTCGCCTGGATCCTCGACCACGCGCCCGGCGGTCGGGCCCGCGCCGCGCGCGGCGAGCTCGCCGCCGGCACGATCGACTCGTGGCTGGTCTGGAACCTCACCGGCGGGCGCCTGCACGTGACCGACGCGACGAACGCCTCGCGCACGCTGCTCTACGACCTGCGCACCGGCGACTGGGACGACGAGCTGCTCGCCCTGTTCGGCCTGCCGCGCGAGCTGCTGCCCACGGTGGTCGACACCTGCCGCGTGGTCGGCGAGACCGACCGCGCCCTGTTCGGCCGGCCGCTGCCGATCGCCGCGCTCTGCGGCGACCAGCAGGCGGCCCTGTTCGGTCAGGGCTGCACGACGCCCGGCAGCGCCAAGGTCACCTACGGCACCGGCTGCTTTCTGCTGGCCCACACCGGCGACCGGCCGGTCGCCTCGTCGCGCGGTCTGCTGGCCACGGTCGCGCTGCAGCGCGACGGCGCCCGCACGTTCGCGCTCGAGGGCAGCGCCTTCGTCGGCGGCGCCGCCGTGCGCTGGCTCGGCGAGGCCCTCGGCGTGGTCGAGACGGCGACGCAGGCGAGCGAGCTCGCCGCCGAGGTCGGCTCGAGCGAGGGCGTCACCTTCGTGCCCGCCCTCGCCGGCCTGGGCGCCCCGTACTGGGACCCGGCGGCGCGCGGCGCCTTCTTCGGCCTGTCCCTGGGCACGACGCGCGCCCACCTTTCGCGCGCGGTGCTCGAGGGCGTCGCCTTCGAGGTGGCCGACCTCGCGGCTGCCGCTGCCGCCGACGGCGGCCACCCGCTCGTCGAGCTGCGCGCCGACGGCGGCGCCTCGGTGAGCGACGCGCTGCTCCAGCTCCAGGCCGACCTGCTCGGCGTGCCGATCGTGCGCGCCGCCCAGCCCGAGTCGACCGCTCTGGGGGCGGCCGCCCTGGCAGGCCTCGCCGCCGGTCTGTGGCGCGACCCGGCCGAGATCGCCGCGCTCGCGCAGCCCGGCCGGCGCTTCACGCCGGACCCGTCGGTCGAGCGCGGACCGCTGCTCGAACGCTGGCGCCGTGCGGTGGCGGCGGTGCGGCGCTTCGGGAGCTGACCCAGCCGCCCGGGGAAGGACCGCGGCCGAAGGCTCGCCAGGGCCAGGCGTCAGACGGGGCGCCGGCCCGCTCTTCGAGCAGTGCCGGCTTCACGTCGAGCTCGGGGTCGGCGTTCGTCGAGGAGGGCGCGCTCGATGTCGCGGGCGGCCGCCGTCGTGTAACGCCGGGCGTTTCCTCGGCCGCCGTCTTGCGGCAGTATCACTCCGAGGTTTCCGGCGAATCCGATGACGGAGGGCCATGAGGGTCGCGCCGACCATCGACATCGAGCACATGAGCCGGCCGGCCGGACCCGGCTGCCTCGATCGCCGGCTCACCGTACCGGCCGGGGTACGGGCGACGTGTCTCTTCCGGGGCCGGTGGGCCGCGGCCCACCCGAGGCTGGCGCGCCACATCGCCGCGGAAGGTCCCCCGGTCCCGACGTGACGCATCCCTCGCCCGCCGAGATCGAGCGTGCCCTCGAGCGCGCCTGGGACCTGCTCGACGGCGGCGAGCCGCGGCGCGCCGCCGAGCTGCTGCGGCCGCTGCTGGCGCGCGGGGTGCGCGATGCCGGCGACGAGGCCGACCTGCATCACCTGCTGGGGATCGCCTGCGAGGAGGCCGGCGACCGCGCCGGCATGGTCGCCGAGTGGCTCGAGACGCTGCGCCTCGACCGGGCGAGCGACGGCCCCCGCGAGCTCGGCGACGCGGAGCTCGCCGCGGCCGTCGACGACGCCCTCGACGAGCTCCCCGACGAGATCGTGGCACGGCTCGCAAACGTGCCGATCATCGCCGACGAGCGACCCTCTGCCGACCTGGTGCGCGACGGCACCGACCCGCGCCTGCTGGGCCTGTTCCACGGCCTGCCGCTCGGTCACGAGTCGCAGCTCGGGCCGGCCTACGCCGGCACCATCCACCTGTTCTTTCGCAACCTCGAGCGCGAGAGCGCCGACGCCGATGAGCTGCGCCGCCAGATCCGCGTGACGGTGCTCCACGAGACGGCCCACTTCGTCGGCTTGGACGAGGACGACCTGCACCGCCTCGGCCTCGAGTAGGCCCCAGACCGAGCGGTCGCCGGACGGTCGCCGTCGGACATGTCGTAGACTTAGCCGCATGTGCCGCGCCGACGCCTCGTTCCGCCGCGATCAGCCTGAGGCCGGTGCTCGTTTTCTGATCGGCGTCGACGCCGGCAAGGTCACGACCTCGCTCGCCTGGGGTCGGCTCGCGCCGGACGGCTCGCTCGCCGTCGAGGGTACGAGCGCCGTCCGTCATCTCGGCGACCCCCTCGCCGCGCTGTGCGACCTGTACGGGTCGCTCGGCCCGGACCAGGTCGCCGGCGTCGCCGCGACCGGCGCCTTCGGCGACCGGCTCGCCGCGCCGGCGCTCGGCGGCGTGCCCGAGGAGATCGCCCAGGAGTGGGCCGCCCGCGAGCTCTGCGGCCAGGCGGGAGCGCTCACCGTCGTGCGCATCGGCGGCGGCGGCTACTCGGTGCTCGCGCGCGACGCCGCCGGCCGCACCGCCTACGAGACCAACGAGCGCTGCTCGGCCGGCACCGGCGAGACGGTCGAGGGGCTGTGCGCGCGTCTCGGCTGCGGCCTCGACGAGGCCGTGGCTCTGGCCGCCGCCGCCGACAAGGGCATCACCGTCACGTCGCGCTGCGCCGTCTTCGCCAAGAGCGAGCTCACCCACTTCGCCAACCAGGGCGAGGACCACGGCCGCCTGTTCCGCGGCCTGTTCGAGAGCGTGGCGCGCAACGTGCACGCGCTCTACGACCGCGCCAAGGTCGACGGACCGGTCGTGCTGATCGGCCACGGCGCCCTGATCGGCCCGCTCGCCGCGGCCTTCCGCGGCCTCGTGCAGGCGCCGGTCGAGGTGTCGCCCCAGGCCGGCGTGTTCGAGGCGCTCGGCGCCCTGCACCTCGCCGCCGTGCGGGACTGGAGTGGGTGCGTCTGGCCGGCGAGCTTCGACGACCTCGTGCTCGCCCGGCGCGGCCGTGTGCGGGCGCTGGCGCCGGCCGACGAGGGGCCCGGCGCGGTCGTGCTGCTCGACGAGCGGCGCCCGGCGGCAGCGGCGCCGGCCATGGCCGCGGGAGCCCCCGGCCGGACCGGGGCGGCGCGGGCGCCGGCGGGCGTCGTGCTGGGCCTCGACCTGGGCTCAACGGGCTCCAAGGGGATGCTGATCGAGCCCGGCAGCGGGACGGTGCTGGTCGACGTGTACCGGCGCACCGACGGCAACCCGGTCGAGGCCGCCAAGCGCCTCGTGTCCGACCTGCGGGCGGCACGCCCCGACGCGGCCGTCGTGGCCGTGGGCCTCACCGGCTCGGGGCGCGACGCCGTCGCCACCGTCATGCGCGCCGCCTGGCCCGGCCTGAGCGACCGGCTCACCGTGCTGAACGAGATCGTGGCGCACGCCGCCGCGGCGGTGCGCTTCGACCCCGAGGGCGGGCGCAGCCTGTCGATCGTCGAGATCGGCGGGCAGGACGCCAAGTTCATCAACGTGCGCGACGGGCGCGTGCTCGAGTCCGACATGAACCGGGTCTGCAGCGCCGGCACCGGCTCGTTCCTCGAAGAGCAGGCGCTGGCCCACGGGCTCGACGACATCGCCGGCTTCGGCGACCTCGCCGCCGCCTCGCGCCGGCCGCCCGACCTCGGCCAGACCTGCACCGTGTTCGTCGCCGACGTGGCGGCCGAGGCGCTCGCCGACGGCTTCAGCCGGCCCGACATCTTCGCCGGCCTGCAGTACTCGGTGATCAAGAACTACATCGGCCGCGTCATGGGCGACCGGCGCTTTCTCGACCGCGTCTTCTTTCAGGGCAAGCCGGCGAGCAACCCCTCGCTGGCCCGCACGCTGGCGGCGGTGACCGGGCGCGAGGTCGTGGTGCCGCCCAACCCCGGCGCCATGGGCGCCCTGGGCATCGCGCTGCTGGCCGCCGAGAAGGCCACGGGCGGCGCGCCGGCGCTCGACCTCGACGTCTTTGCGGCCGCCCGCGTGGTCGAGCGCAAGAGCGGACGCTGCGGCGACCGGCAGTGCGCCAACCTCTGCCGTCTCGAGACGGCGGTCGTCGAGGTCGGCGGCGAGCGGCGTCGCGTGGTGAGCGGCGGCAACTGCCCCAAGTACGACGAACGCTCGGAGGTCGGCGCCAAGCTGCCGCGCGAGGCGCCGAACCCCTACCGTGAGCGCGCCGAGCTGATCGGCGAGCTGCTGCGCGCGGCCGGCGCGGGTACGGCCGAGGCGGCGGCCGGCCCGCTGGCCGGCCGCCGCCTCGGCCTGCCGGCCGCCCACTACCTGATCGACACGCTGCCGTTCTTCGCCGCGTTCCTCGGGGCGCTCGGGGCGCGCGTCGAGGTGCTGCGCCCGAGCATCGACGCGCTGGCTCGCGGCGACCGCCGCTGCGCCGCGCCCGGCGCCTGCGCGGCGGTCAAGATGGCCCATGGCCTGACCGGCGACGGCTCGCTCGACGCCCTGTTCCTGCCTGCCTTCATCAACCTGCCGACCGCCGGCGCGGCCGGCACCTACACCTGCCCGATCGCCCAGGGCACACCGCAGATGCTCGACTTCGCCCTGAGCGGCGAGCACGCGGCGCCCCCCGTCGTGCGCCCCGTGCTCTTCGAGCGCGTCGCCGACGGTCTCAGCGGCGAGGCCTTCGCGCGCGAGCTCGAGGCGGCCTCCGCCCTGCTCGGCGTGCACGACGCCGGCGCCGTGCGCGCCGCTCACGCGGCCGCCCTTGCGGTCTGGGAGCGGTATCGCGCCGGCCTCGACGCGATCGGCGCGCGCGCGCTGGCCTTCGCTCGCGAGCACGACGCGCCGGTCGTCCTCGTGGTCGGCGAGCTGCACGTGGTCCACGACGACGTGCTGAACTCGGGCATCCACGAGCTCGTGGCCGAGAACGGCGCCGTGCCGCTGCCGCTCGACTGCCTGCCGGCGGGCGGCGACGTGCCGGCCCTGCGCTGCGTGCACTGGGCCGGCGCTGGCGAGACCCTGCGGGCGGCCGTGGCTGCGCCGGCGCGCGGCGACGTCTTTCCGCTGCTGCTCTGCGCCTACGGCTGCGGCCCCAACTCGATGGTCGAGCACCTCTTCGACGACCTGCTCGCCGACTACCCGCACACGGTGCTCGAAAGCGACGGTCACGGCGGCTCGGCCGGCTACGTCACTCGGGTCCAGGCGTTCCTGCACGCCGTGCGCGGCTACCGCGAGGCGCACCGCGGCGCCGCGGACGCCCCGCCGAGCCCCGTCGCGCCGCACGCCCTGGAGCGCTGCGAGCGGCCGGTCGGCATCTCGCTGCGCAGCAACCGCGACCGCACCTTCGTCTTCGGCAACATCGGCGGGAGCGGCGGCCGCTTCGCGGCCGCCGCCATGCGTGGCGCCGGGCTCGACGCGCGGTTCGTGGGGGCGACCTCGGCGGCGGCCCTCGACAGCGGCCGGCAGGGCTGCTCGGGCAAGGAGTGCCTGCCCTACCAGCTCATCTGGGGCACCCTGTCCGACTACCTGCGCCGCGAGGGCGACACGCTGGGGCCGGGCGGCTGCGTGTTCGTGAGCATCGGACGCGGCTTTCAGGCCTGCCGGCCCAACCTGTTCCCGGTCGTGCAGCAGATCCAGCTCGAGCGCGCGGGCTACGACGGCGCCGTCGAGGTCGCCGACTTCAGCCTGATCTTCGAGGACTGGGCGCTCACCTCGGTCGTCTGGGTGGGCGCGGCGACGGCCGACCTGCTCAACATGCTGCGCTTCTATCACTACGCCGACGAGCCCCGCCGCGGCGCCGCCGACGCCCTCTACCGGGCCTACGCCGACCGCCTCGAGGCCCTGCTCGCCGCCCCGCGCCTGACCGGCAGGGTCAAGGGTCTGAACGACGCCCGCGCCGTGCTGCGCCGATGCGAGACGCTGCTCCTGGAGGCCGCCGCGGCGTTCGCCGCGCTCTCGCCGGCCGCGCCCGACGGCGACCTGCGCACGGTCTTTCTGTGCGGCGACATCTACCTGCGGGTCGACGAGTGGGGCAACGACGACCTGCAGCACAAGCTTTCAGACGAGGGCCTGCACGTCATCTTCGAGCCCTTCGGCGAGATCTTCGAGCTGCTCGCCCTGCGCGACGCGCGCGAGCACGGCCTGACCACGCGTCTCGGCGGCAAGCGCCTCGCCACTCTCAAGTTCATGCGCTACGTCGTGCGCCGCCTGGTGGCCGTCGCCCGGCGCCACGAGCCCTGGGTGTTCTGGCACGACGTCCACGACGTGTGGCGGGCGAGCGAGGAGCTCTTCGACGGCTATCCGTTCGGCGAGACGATCCCGACCGTTGGCAGCGCCCTGCAGACGTGGGCGACCGAGCCGGTCGACGGCGTCGTCGTGGTCTCGCCGCGCGGCTGCGCGCCGGCCCTGGTGAGCGAGGCCCAGCTCCGCCGCGGCTCCGGGTTTCCGCTGCTGTTCGTGTACAACGACGGCGACCCGATCGACCAGGCCCGCCTGGCCGGCTTCGCCTGGCGGCTGCGCGCCCGCGCGTGTCGTGCGCACGTTCCGCCGGCGGCGCCCTCGGCGGCGCGTCAGCGCCGGTAGGTCAGCGCCGGTAGGTCAGCGCCGGTAAAAGCGCCGGACACTCGGCGCGAGCGTGAGCGCCACGATGACGGCGCCCACCGCAGCGTACACCGGCTGCAGGATCGAGAACGGGATGATCGTCACCTCGACCGCGATCCAGATGAGGAGCGCGACGCCGGCGCCGCCCGACAGGGTCCAGCTCCAGTGCTGCCCGGGAAACGGGTTGAGCGCGGTGAGCACGCCACCCGCCGGCCGGCGCAGCAGGGCGACGGCAGTGAGCAGCGGCCCGAGCCCGAGCACGACGAAGAGGACGATCCCGGGGACCAGGTAGTCGGGAAACGGCGAGCCGGCGAGCGACGACACCGGCATCTTCATGACGCCGCCGTCGGGCGCGGCGACCAGGGCGGCGCCGCCGGCCAGGGCGCCGAGCGCCTGCACGAACAGGACGACGACGAGCGCGGTGGCGGTGGCGGGACGGCGCTCGGCGGCCGGACGGTCGCCGGTCGCGCGCGGGCGGGTCGTGTCTGTCTGCGGCGGGCCTGTCTGCATGGGAGCTCCGGGTCTCTGGCCAAAGCGGGGGTTCAGACGAGAGTGTAGGCGACCGCGGCGGCGCGCGCAGCCCGGGGAGGCTCAGTCCTTCGTCAGCCGCACGGTGGCGACGACGGGCAGGTGGTCGGAGGGCCGGCGGCGGCCGGCGGCCGCCACCGCCGCCGTTTCGACCTGCCAGCCGGCGCTCACCAGCAGGTAGTCGATGCGGCGCCCCGGCCGGCCGTGCGCCGGCAGGGTCGTGGGCGGGCAGTCGCCGAGCGCGGGCGCCCCCGGGGCGCCGCCCCCGGGCTGCCGGGCGTCGTCGCCGCGGGACCGGCGCGCGTCGACGCGGTCGCCGGGAGCCGGCGCGAAGGCGTCGCGCAGACCGCCGGCGAGCAGGGTCTCGACCGCCTGGTCGCCGGGCTCGGCGTTCAGGTCGCCGGCGACGATCCAGGGCACGCCGGGGTCGAGCCAGGCGAGCAGCGCCCGGGCGCTGCGGTGACGCGCGCTCGCCGGGCTGCCCTCGAGGTGGCAGTCGGCGACCCCGAAGGCGCGGCCGCTCGCGCGATCCGTGAAGTGCGCGAGCGTCACGACGCGCGGCTGGCAGTTGCCCCAGCCGGTCGAGCCGGGCCGGTCGGGCGTGTCCGAGAACCAGCGCGTGCGCGCCTCGTCGAGCCGCAGCCGGGCGCTGCGCCAGAGCACGGCGCAGCGCTCGCCGCGGCGGCCGTCGGAGCGCCCCGCGCCGGCCGCCGCGTAGCCCGGCAGGCGGCGCAGCAGATAGCGTTGCTGAAAGGCGTAGGTCTCCTGCAGGCAGGCGACGTCGGCGTCGAGGCCGGCGATCACCGCGGCGGTCGCGCGGCGGCGAAAGGGCCACGAGTCGAGACCATCGAAGGCGATGCCGTTGCGCAGGTTGAAGGTCGCCACGCGCAGCGCCGCCGGGGCGCCGCCGCCGCTCATCGGCGGCGCGCCGGCCGCAGCAGGGCCAGCGCCGCTGCGATGAACGCGACCGAGGCCAGCAACGGCACCCAGACCGCCTCCCACCACTGCACCGGGATCAGGAACAGCAGGTCGCGCGTGGTCAGCGAAGCCGGCCAACCGAGCATGACCCTGAGGGCGACGTAGTAGCCGATGTCCCAGACGCCGAAGGCGAACAGAAAGCAGGCGAGCCACTGGCGGGGGCCGCGGCCGGCGAGCAGGGCGACCGCGACCAGCATGACGATGGTGGCCGCCTCGCGCGCCTGCTCGTGACCGAGGTAGGCGGCCGGGAACGTGAAGCGGCCCTGGGCGAAGACGGCCCCGTACTGCAGGGCGAAGAGGCGGCGCAGGTAGTAGACCACCATGGCCTCGACCACCGCCATGGCGACCGCGTACACGCCGACGACGAGGAGCCGCGGCCACAGTGACGAACTTGTCGGCATGAACGCCAGTATCGCCCAAACGGCGTGGGCGGCGCGAGCGGCGGCGGCGTCGTGACCGTCGCGCCGCGCAACCTCGCCAGGACCGAGTTGAAGGCGCTGGTGCGGCGCTATCTCGTCGCCATGCGCGAGATGGGCCGCGCGCCCAACCGCATCGTGCGCTTCGAGAACGTGCCGTTGCCGGCCTGGCTTATCGACGACCCCGCGCCGCACGCCGAGCGCCGCCGCTACCTGCTCATGAACGACGGCGACGCCTGGTGCGAGACGGTCTACGGCCCGCAGCCGGCGAGCAGCGGCCTGCAGAACAGCTACTCGTGGCTGGGCGGGCCCACGCCCGCCCTCGCCTACACCCTGGACTGTTCGCTCGGTCACGCCCGCGAGGGTGGCGACGGCTTTCTCTTTGCCAAGGCGCCCGCGGGCGCCTGGTACACCGTGAGCGATCGCCGCTCGCGGCCGCGCTCCTAGGCTCGGCGCCGCACCCGCCCCCGACCGGGCGGCCCTCACCTGCTACGATGCGGACCGCGGTGGACGAGCCTCGCACAGACCCTCCCCTCGGCGCCGGCGCGCCCGGCGCCGGCCGGCCGCCGCGCGGCCCGCTGCTCGCTCCGCTGCTCGTGGTCGCGCTGGCCTTCTCGTTCCAGAGCGGCTCGGCGCTGGCCACGAGAGTCATCGCCGGCGTCGGCGTGGTCGCCGCGCTCTGGCTGCGCACGGCGATCGCTGCCGGCGTCCTCGTGGCCGTGCGGCCGCGCTCGCTGCGCCTGCCGCCCCGCGAGGTGCGGCTCACCGTGGGGCTGCTCGCGCTCGCCCTGCTCGGCATGAACCTGAGCTTCTACGGGGCGATCTCGGTGGCGCCGCTCGGCGTGGTCGTGGCGATCGAGTTCGCGGGGCCGCTCGTGGTGGCCGTGGTCGACTCGCACCGGGCGCTCGACCTGGTCTGGGTCGCGCTCGCCGGCGCCGGCATCGTCGCGCTCGCCGGTCCGAGCGGCTCGATCGGCGCCGCCGGCCTCGCCCTGGCGCTCTCGGCCGGTCTGTTCTGGGGCCTCTACCTGGTGCTCGCGCGGCGCGCCGTGCGCACGCTCGATCCACTGCACGCCACGACGCTCATGATCGTGGGCTCGGCGATCGTGCTCACGGCCGTCGCCGCGCCCTTCGCGCCGCGCCTGCTGCAGCACCCGGCCGACGTCGGCCTGGGCGTGGTCGTCTCGCTGCTGTCGACCGCTGTGCCCTACTTTCTCGAGCTCGTCGCCCTGCGACTCGTGCGGGCCGCGACCTACGGCGTGCTGCTCAGCCTCGAGCCGGCCGTGGCCGCCCTGACCGGCTTCGTCATCGCCGGCCAGACGCTGGGCGCGCTCGATGCGGCGGCCATCGTCACGGTCATGGTCGCGGCCGCCGGGGCGAGCTGGCGGGCGGTCTCGGGCAGCCGGCGTGCGCAGTCGCCGGACACCGCCGCTCCGCCGGTCTAGCCGTGCGGCAGGGAGCGGGCGTCCGGCGGCGAACGACGAGCGGCGATGGCAAGGGCTGCACGAAACGAGGGTAAGGGCGGGGCGGGGCGACGGCCCCGGCCCGCCCTCGTCCCCTGGATGGCCGGCTACCGGGTCGCCGCGCTGCCGGTCGACCTGGTCGCCGGGGTCACGCTCGTGGCGATCGCCGTGCCGGAGCAGCTCGCCACGGCGCGGCTGGCCGGCATGCCGGTGGTCGCCGGCCTGTATGCGTTCCTCGCCGCCGCCCTGGTCTTCGCCTTCCTGGGATCGAACCGCGTCCTGTCGGTCGGCGCCGACTCGACGATCGCGCCCATGCTGGCGGCCTCGGTCGCGGCCGTCGCCGGCACGGCGGGCGTTCGGTACGGCGCCGACATGGCGCTCCTGTCGCTGCTCGTCGGCCTGCTCGTGATCGCGGTCGGTCTGGCTCGTATGGGCTGGGTCGCCGACTTTCTGTCGGTGCCGGTCGTGACCGGCTTTCTCGCCGGCATCGCCGTGACGATCGTCGCCGGGCAGCTCGCCGAGGTGCTGGGTCTGCCGGCCGTGCACGGCGACGCCCTCCACAAGCTGGTCGGCGTGGTGCGCCACCTGGACGCCGTGAACGGCCGGACCCTCGCCGTCGCCGCCGCCGTGTTCGCCGTCATCGTCGTGACCGAGCGCCTCGACCGGCGCCTGCCCGGCGCGCTGTTCGGCGTCGTGCTCTCGCTCGCCGCCTCGGCCGCGCTCGACCTGTCGGCGCACGGCGTCGCCACGATGGGCCGTCTGCCGGCCGGGCTGCCGGGGTTGCAGGCGCCGCCCCTGTCGGCGCACCTCCTCTGGCGGCTGCTGCCGGGCGCGGCGGCGATCGCCCTGATCGTCGTCACGCAGACCTCGGCCACGGCGCGCTCGTTCGCCGACTCGGGCGGCGACCACGTCGATCGCGACTTCGTCGGCGTCGGCGCGGCCAGCGTGCTCGCGGCCTTCACGGGCGGCTTCGCCGTCGACGCGAGCCCGCCGCGCACGGCGGTCGTCGTCGAGTCCGGCGCCCGCTCGCAGGTGCCCGGTCTGGTCGCCGCCCTGGCCGTGCTCGTCCTGATCGTGGCCGCGGCCGGCGCCCTCGCCGACCTGCCGCTCGCCACGCTGGGCGCCGTGCTCATCTTCGTCGCGCTGCGCATTCTGCGCCTGTCCGAGCTGCGCGCCATCTACCGGTTCGACAGGGTCGAGTTCGGGGTGGCGATGGCCACGCTCGCGACGGTCGTCGTCCTGGGCGTCGGCCCGGGCGTGCTGGCCGCCGTGCTGCTGTCGATCCTCTATCGCACCTGGCGCAGCGCCCGGCCGCGCGACGCGCTGCTCGGTCGTCTGCCCGGCACGACGGTCTGGTGGTCGCTGCGCGAGCGCCCCGACGCCGAGCAGCTCGCCGGCGTCGTCGCCTACCGGTTCGACGCGCCGCTCTACTTCGCCAACGCGACCCGCTTTCACGACCGCGTGCGCGAGCTCGTCGACGGCGCCCGCCCGGCGCCCCGTCTGTTCGTGCTCGACGCGTCGGGCATCGACGACGTCGACTACACCGGCGGCCGGGCGCTGCTCGACCTGGTCGACGAGCTCAAGGCCGGCGGCGTCGATGTGGCGCTGGCTCGGGCCACCGGCGACCTGCCGCGCGACACGGCGCGCGCCGGGCTGCGCCGCCACGTGCCCGACGACCACGTCTTCGTGACCGTCGACGACGCCGTACGGGCGCTCGCTCGGCGTGGCCGCCCTTGACCCCGCAGTGACCCCTCGCGGTGATCCCGCCGCGACCCCGCAGCGCTGGAGGCATGCCATGACCGCATCACGTCCGCTCGCTCTCGTCACCGGCGCCTCGTCGGGCATCGGCCGCGCCCTCGCCCGGCTGCTGGCTCGCGACGGCCACGACCTGATCGTCGTCGCGCGCCGCCGCCAGCGCCTCGAAGAGCTCGCCGCCGAGCTCGCGCTGGACGGCGCTCGCGTCGAGCCGCTGGTCGCCGACCTCACGGAGCCGGCCGACGTCGCGCGGGTCGCCGAGCGCGCCGCCGCCGAGCCGCTCGCGCTGCTCGTGAACAACGCGGGCTTCGGCGGCTACGGTCCTTTCGTCGAGATCGATCCTGCCGTGCTGCGCGGCCTGCTCGCGATCCACGTGACGACGCCGACCACGCTCGCCCGGGCCGCCCTGCCCGGCATGCTGGCGCGCGGCGTCGGCGCCGTCGTCGCAGTCTCGTCGCTGCTCGCCCTGAGCGGGCCGCTGCGCATGGGTATGTCCGGACGGACGACCTACGCGGGGGCGAAGTCGTTCCAGCTCGTCTTCACCCAGGCGCTGGCGGCCGAGCTCGAGGGTACCGGCGTGCGCGCCATGGTGTGCCTGCCGGGCATGGTCGAGAGCGAGTTCCACGGCGGCCGCTCGCTCGCCGGCCGGCCCGGCGTGCCGCCGCTCATGAGCGCCGAGGACTGCGCCGCGGCGATCGTCGCCGGCCTGCGTCAGGGTGAGGTGGTGTGCGTGCCGGGCCTCGATGACGCGACGGAGCTCTTCGAGCGCCTCGCCGAGCTGCAGCAGGGCGCGCTGCGCGGGGGCAACCGCACGGGGACGCTGGCGATGCGCTATGGCGGGGAGGGGGGTGGTGGGGGGCGCCGCTAGGCTGCCGTCGGCGCTCGGCCGCGCGGGGCGCGGGGTGTCGGAGACGGGTCGTATCGACCCGGAGCCGACGCCCCGCGCCCCGCGCGGCCTCCGCGGGCGGCCGGCGGCGGGCCACCGTCTGTTCTGCCGGGGGCTCGCCACTCCACCCGCGCAGCCCTTGTGTGAAGGCGGTCTGCGTCCTGCTCGCAAGGGCGCTCAGGGGTGAGCCGCGGCGTCGGGGGCGGCGACGCGGGCTCGTTCCCGCGATCGCCGGCCCCCGACCGCCTTTCGCTCGGCCACTCGCGCGCAAGCCCAGCATGCCGGCCTCGCGCGGCTTCGCTCGGCACTCGCGGGCACGAGCCAGCGCACCGACGCCCCGCGGCCGCTCGGTCGCGCGAGGAGCGTCTGGCGTCGTGGCTGCCGGTGCGCGTCAGTCGCCGCGTGAGCGGCGACGCATGCGCTCCCACAGGCCGGGGCCGCTCGCCTGGCCGCGGCGGCGCAGCTCGCGCCAGCTCGCGGCGTGCTCGACGTCGACCAGGCGGTTGCTGCGGTTGCGGGTCGTCATCTGCAGGAGCCAGCGCAGCAGCGTGACGCCGCGGTTGCCCCAGCCGATCAGGTAGTAGAGGTGGATGAAGGCCCACAGCAGCGAGCCGGGAAAGCCGCCGACGCGCAGGCCGAACGCGTCGACCACGGCGCGTCGCGGGCCGACCGTCGCCATCGTGCCCTTGTCGCGGTAGCGGAAGGTGGCCGGTGGCGTCTCGCCCACGGCGCGCGCCGCGATGACCTCGGCGGCGAAACGTCCCTCCTGCATGGCCACAGGGGCGACGCCGGGCAGGTCGTCGACCGCGGCGACGTCGCCGACCACGAACACCTCGGGGTGACCCGGCAGGCTGAGGTCGGGTGCGACGACGAGCCGGCCGATACGGTCGCGGGCGGCGCCGGCGGCGGCCGCCAGGGCGGCCGCCGCCGGCGCCGCCCGCACGCCCGCCGCCCAGATGGTCGTGTGGCTGCGGATACGCTCCGCCGGAGCGTCGGCGCCGCTCGGGCGCACCGTGACGCCGCTCACGTCGATCTCCTCGGCGAGCACGCCGGTGCGGATCTCCACGCCGAGGCTCTGCAGGTCGCGCGCCGCGCGGCGCGACAGCGCGGCCGGAAAGCGCGGCAGGACGGCCTGCGCCGCGTCCATGAGCACGACGCGCGCCTCGCGCGTCGCCACGTTGCGAAAGTCGCGCGGCAGGACGCGGTGCGCCAGCGTGGCGATCTCGCCGGTGAGCTCGACGCCGGTCGGGCCGGCCCCGATCACGACGAACGTGAGCCAGGCGCGGCGCTCGTCGGGCTCGGCGGCGAGCTCGGCCATCTCGAAGGCGCCCAGGATGTGGCTGCGCAACCAGCGGGCGTCTTCGAGGCTCTTGAGGCCGGGGGCGGCGGCGGCCCAGTCGTCGTGGCCGAAGTAGTCGGTCTCGACGCCGGTGGCCAGCGCGAGGACGTCGTAGGGCAGGGTGAAGGGGCGGCCGTCGGGCGCCAACGCCTGCACGGAGCGCGCCGCGAGGTCGAAACCGACGACCTCGGCCAGCAGCACGGCGACGTTGCTCTGGTCGCGCAGGACGCCGCGCAGCGCCGGGGCCACGGAACCCTCGTCGATGATGCCGGTCGCGACCTGGTAGAGCAGCGGCTGAAAGAGGTGATGGTTGACGCGGTCGACGAGCGTGACGTCGACGGGCGCTGCGGCGAGGCCGCGAGCCAGGTAGAGGCCGCCGAAGCCGCCGCCGACCACGACGACGCGCCGTCGCGCGGCGCCGGGCGCGTGCTCGGTCGTGGTCTCGTCGCTCTGGTCGCTCTGGTCGCTCGCGTCGCTCATGGCGCGGGCCATCATATCGCGTCGGGCAACGCCGCCCCCGCGCGATAGGATGCCCGCGGGCAAGGCGACGGGAGGTCGGGTGGACGCGAGGGTCGTGGTGCTGGTGGCGGCGACGAGCGAGTGGCGCGCCGTCGAGACGCTCTGGCCGGAGTCGGCGCGGCGCCGCTCGCCGTTCGGGGCGTGGTTCGTTCTGCCGGCCGCCGCGGCCGGCCCCGGCGTCGTCGTGCTGCACGGAGGCTGGGGCAAGATCGCGGCGGCGGCCTCGACCCAGTTCGCGATCGACCGGTTCGCGCCCGAGCTGCTCGTGAACCTCGGCACCTGCGGCGGTCTCGCCGGCGACGTCGAGCGCGGCGAGGTGCTGCTCGCCGACGAGACCCTCGTCTACGACATCGTCGAGCGCATGACCGACCCCGACGAGGCGATCGCCGCCTTCACCACCCGCATCGACCTGTCGTGGCTCGGGCCGCCGCCCTGGCCCACGCGGGTGCGCCGCGCCCGCCTCGTGTCGGCCGACTGCGATATCGCGCCCGATCGGGTGGCCGAGCTGCGCGAGCGCTTCGCCGCCGTCGCGGCCGACTGGGAGAGCGGCGCGATCGCCTGGACGGCGGCGCGCAACGGCGTGCCTTGCCTCATCCTGCGCGCGGTGAGCGACCTAGTCGACGGCGCCGCCGGCGAGGTCTACGACGACTACGCCGAGTTCGAGCGCCGCAGTCGCGCGGTCATGGCCTCGCTGTTTGCCGCGTTGCCGGCCTGGCTCGCCGCGTGGGAGCGGCGGCCGGGCGCACGCCCGGCCGCCGCTCCCACGCGCTGACCCCTCGGGGCGCTCGACGCCCCGGCCGTTTTGGCCGGCGCGGCCGGGGAATCTGCTGAGGAGCAGGCAGGACGACCCCGACCCAGGAGCGACCCGTGTCCGATCCCCTCCCGCGTCGCGCGACCGACGCGCACCGCGCGACCGACGCGCACCGCGCGACCGACGCGCACCGCGCGACCGACGCGCACCGCGCGACCGACCCGCGACGACCGCTGCGAGCCGTGTCGCATGCGTCGCGCGAGCGGTCCGCGGCCGCCGCGGCGCCGCCGCGGGCCGACGGCGGCATCAGGGCCGAGGGGCTCGCCAAGACGTTCCCGACGCCGGGCGGCGGCGTGGTGCAGGCCGTGCGTGACCTGGACCTCACCATCTCGCCCGGCGAGACCGTCGCGCTGCTCGGTCCGAACGGCGCCGGAAAGTCGACGACCATCGACATGATCCTCGGCCTGCTGCGCCCCGACAAGGGCGCGGTGAGCGTCTTCGCCAGGGCGCCGCGCGACGCCGTGGCCGCCGGCACGATCGGCGCCATGCTGCAGACCGGCGACCTCATCCGCGATGTGACGGTGCGCGAGCTCGTCGCCATGATGGCGTCGCTCTACCCCAGGCCGATGGCCGTCGACGAGGTGCTGTCGCTGTCGGGCATCGCCGGCTACGCCGACCAGCGCACGCAGAAGCTGTCGGGCGGTCAGACGCAGCGGGTGCGCTTCGCCATCGCCCTGGTGAGCGACCCCGAGCTGCTCGTGCTCGACGAGCCCACGGCCGCCATGGACGTCGAGGGCCGCCGCGAGTTCTGGACCACGATGCGCGCCTTCGCGGCGCGCGGCCGCACGATCCTCTTCGCGACACACTACCTGGAGGAGGCCGACGAGTATGCCGACCGCGCCGTGCTCATGGCGAGCGGACGGATCGTGGCCGACGGTCCCACCACCGAGATCAAGGCGATGGTCGGCTCGCGTACGATCAGGGCGACGCTGCCGGGCGTCGCGACCCGCGAGCTCGACGTCCTGCCCGGCGTGAACCACGTCGAGCGCCGCGGCGACGCCGTCGTGCTGTCGTGCAGCGACTCCGACGCGGCGCTGCGTGCGCTGGTCGGCCGTTTCACCGAAGCACGCGACATCGAGGTGCGGGGCGCCGGTCTCGAGGAGGCCTTCCTGCAGCTCACGCGGGACGACGGTGCGGCAGCCGAGCGATCGCGGTCCGGCGCGGCGGCGCCGCCGGCGCGCGGCGCCGGCGAGCGGCCGGCGCCGCGGCCGCATGAGGGCGGTGAGACGCGATGACGACGGCGGCCTACACGAGGTTCGAGCTCATCCGCACCTTCCGCAGCCGGCGGTTCTTCGTGTTCTCGCTGGGCTTTCCGCTCGTGCTCTACTTTCTGATCGCGGCGCCCAACCGCCACGTGACCGACTTCGCGGGCTCCGGGCTGTCGGCGCCGCTCTACTACATGACCGGCCTGATCACGTTCGGCACGATGGCGGCGATGCTGTCGAGCGGCGCCCGCATCGCCGGCGAGCGCGAGGCCGGCTGGAACCGCCAGCTCCGCCTGACGCCGCTGTCGCCGGCCACGTACTTCCGCGCCAAGGTGACGACCGCCTACGCCATGGCGGGCGCCACCATCGTCCTGCTCTATCTTTCGGGCGCCGTGCTCGGCGTACGTCTGCCGGCCGACCGCTGGCTCGAGATGACCGGTCTCCTGCTCGTCGGGCTGATCCCGTTCGCCGCGCTCGGCGTCTTCGTCGGGCATCTGCTGACGGTCGACTCGATCGGGCCGCTCGTCGGCGGTCTCGTGGCGCTGCTCGCCTTCGCGAGCGGCACGTGGTTCCCGATCGGCAGCCATGGCGTCTGGCACGCGATCGCCCAGTTCCTGCCGTCGTACTGGCTCGTGCAGGCCGCTCACGTGGGCGTCGGCGGGCATGGCTGGAGTGCGGTGGGCTGGGCCACGATCGCCGTCTGGAGCGTGGTCCTGACCGCGCTCGCCGCCGTCGCCTATCGCCGCGACACGAACCGCGTGTAGGCGGCGAGTCGGCCCGCCGGCCGGCCGCAGGAGCCGGGGCGGGCCGCCGTCGAAGGGGGCGACCATGGAGAGTGCAGCGGCGATCGGCTGGCCGGCGAGTGTCGCGGAGCTCGCCGCGCTGCAGGAGCGCATGGCGCGAGCGACCGCAGTCGTGCCGTGGCGGCCGCTCGACGGCCTGCTCGTCGCAGGGGTCTTCGTCACCTTCCGCACGGGTGCGGGCGGGCCGGGGCGTGCCGGCGACGCGGCCTGGGCCGCCGCGGCGAGCGAGCGCGACGCCGTGCCGGTCGACGAGGTCGTGGTGCGCGGCGCGGCGGGGGCGCCCTATCGCGCCGGGCTGCTGGCGCTGCGCGAGGGGGCGCTGCTCGAGGCCGCCGTGCGCGCCCTGGCGCAGCGCCCCGACCTCGTGGTCGTCGACGCCACCGGGCGCGACCACCCGCGCCGTGCCGGCCTCGCCCTGCACCTGGGCGCCGTCCTGGGGCTGGCCACGATCGGCGTGACCGGGCGAGCCCTCGCGGCGAGCGCCGCGAGGCCCGGCGAGGAGCGCGGCGCGAGCGCCCCGCTCCTGCTCGACGGCGAGACGGTGGGCTACGCGGTGCGCACGCGCGCCGGCGCCAACCCGCTGCTCGCCCACGCCGCCTTCGAGACGACCCCCGAGCAGGCCCGCGACCTGCTGCTGGCGCTGACGCCGCGCTTTCGCACGCCGCGGCCCCTGCGCCGGGCGCGCACGCTGGCGCGCGTCGCGCGAGCAGCCGACGAGGGGCGCCGGGCGGGCGCCTGAGGGCCGCTTGCGAACGTGGCCCCGGCGAAGCTCGTCAACGACCGCCCGCGAGGGCGGGGGTAGGATACGGTGAGGCGGGCGACGGCGTGTCGCCCGCCTCAGAGGCAGACGGCAGAAGGAGGAGCCCATGGTCGGCAGCAGCGCGAGCCAAGGACGGCGGGCGTGAGCACGCCGGCGCGCTCCGGGTCGTCGGTCGCGCGCATCGCCCTGGGCATCGTGGTGGGCGCCATTGCCGTGGCCGTGGCCGCCTTCGTCGCGCAGAACCGCCACTCCGTCAAGCTGACCTGGCTCGTGTGGAGCTTCTCGTGGCCGCTCTGGCTGCTGCTCGTCGTGACGATCGGCCTCTCGCTGCTCGCCGGGCAGCTTCTCGTGTTCGCGCTGCGGTACCGGCGCCGCCGGTCCCGCTCGACGCTGCGGTAGCGCCGCCGTCTCTGCGGCGCGCAGGCCGCTCACCGACAAGGAGTCGCCGTGCCCGACAAGACGTTTCGCAACCTCGCGGAGTTCATCGCGCCCTTCCGGGTGACACCCGGCCGGCGCGTGCGCCTGGACCGCGACCACGACCCCGCCTTCACGGCCCACTACCTGAAGAAGAAGGACGGCGCCGAGTTCCTGCAGCAGGGCGTGGCCCTGCTCAGCGACCATCAGGCGCGCCTGGCCGCCCAGGACACCTGGGGGCTGCTCGTCGTGCTGCAGGCACTCGACGCGGCCGGCAAGGACGGCACCATCCGCCATGTGATGAGCGGGGTGAATCCGCAGGGGGTGACCGTCTCGAGCTTCAAGGAGCCGTCGGCCGAGGAGCTCGACCACGACTTCCTCTGGCGCTACGCGCGGCGCCTGCCGCGGCGCGGCGAGATCGGCATCTTCAACCGCTCGCACTACGAAGAGGTGCTGGTCGTGCGCGTGCACCCCGAGTTGCTCGCGACGCAGCGCCTGCCGCGGCCGGCGGCGCGGCGCGACGTGTGGCGCCGCCGCTACCGCGAGATCAACGACTGGGAGCGCTATCTGTCCGACAACGGCCTGCGGGTCGTGAAGCTGCTGCTGAACGTCTCGAAAGAGGAGCAGCGTCGGCGCTTTCTGGCGCGCATCGACAGCCCCGACAAGAACTGGAAGTTCAGCGCCCACGACGTCGCCGAGCGGCGCTACTGGGACGACTACCAGAAGGCCTTCTCCGACATGCTGTCGGCGACGAGCACGGCGTGGGCGCCGTGGCACGTGATCCCGGCCGACCACAAGTGGTTCGCGCGGGCCGCGGCCGCGGCCGTCATCGTGCACGCCCTCAAGGAGATCGACCCGCAGTACCCCAAGGTCGACCAGGCGACGCGCGCCGAGCTTCTGCAGGCCAGGACCGAGCTCGAGGCCGAGGGCGGCGACGAGCCGGCGCCCGCACCCGGCGCGGCCACGCCCGCACCCGGCGCGGCACGCTGACGGGAGCGGCCCCGGGCGGCGCGCGCGCCGCGCCGCCCGGGGCCTACGGCAGCCCGGCGACGACGTGCTCGAGCAGCCGGATGAGCGGCGTCGGGTACACGCCGAAGAACAGCACGGCGGCCACCACGACGGCGAGGGTCGAGGGTCCGGCCAGCCGGCCGGCGATGGCGACGAGCGGCGCGCCCGCCGCCGCGGCGTCGCTCTCGACCGGCTGCTGCACGTACATGGCGACCACGATGCGCGTGTAGTAGTAGAGGCCGACCGTGCTGGTCGCCACGAGCACGACGAGCAGCCACCACAGGCTCGCGCCCGCCCCCGCCGTCACCACGTAGAACTTGGCGAGGAAGCCGGCCGTCAGGGGGATGCCCGCCAGCGAGAACAGCACGGCGGCGAAGGCGGCGGCCAGCAGCGGCCGGCGGGCGCCGAGGCCGCGATAGTCGTCGATCAGCTCGGCGTCGCGCCCGTCGGGGGCGGACAGCTCGGCAACGACGCCGAAGGCGCCGAGCGTGGTGGCGAAGTAGGCGACCAGGTAGAACAGCACGGCGACCGCCGCCGTGCGGCCCAGAGCGAGGAAGGCGACCAGGATGTACCCGAGGTGGGCGATCGACGAGTAGGCGAGCAGCCGCTTGACGTTGGCCTGCAGCAGGGCGAGCAGGTTGCCGGCAACCATCGAGGCGGCGGCGATCGCCGCGAAGATCACCCACACCGTGTCGTGCGGGGCGAGCGTCACATGGCGGAAGTAGCGCAGCAGCAGCGCCACCATGGCGCCCTTCGAGACGGTCGCGACGAAGGCCGTGACGGGCGCCGGCGCGGCCTGGTAGATGTCGGGCGTCCACATGTGGAACGGCACGACGCCGAGCTTGAAGCCGATCCCCACGATGATCAGGGCGAGCCCGCCGATCAGGACCGACGTCTCACCGGCGCCGCCGGTCACGTGCAGGCCGGCCAGGCCGGCCAGGCTCATCGTGCCGGTCTCGGCGTAGACGAGCGCCATGCCGAAGAGCAGGAACGCGGCGGTGGCGGCTGCCAGCACGAGGTACTTGACGCCGGCCTCGATGAACTCGGGGCGCCGGCGCGGGTAGGCGATCAGCGTGTAAAGCGAGACCGACAGCACCTCGAGGCCCAGGAAGAACGAGGCGAAGTGGGTCGAGGCGACCAGGGCGGCGCCGCCCAGCGTGGCGAGCAGCAGCAGGGTGTAGTAGTCGTGGGGCCGCTCGCCGCGGCGCTCGAGGTAGCCGTACGACAGCAGCACGACGCCGGCCGTGGTCGCCGCGAGCAGGCCGATGAAGAACAGCGTGTAGTCGTCGAGCAGCAGCAGGCTCGTGACCTGGCGCTCGTCGCGCGCTGCCGTGACGGGCAGCATGGCGCAGGTCCAGGCGAGGCCGGCGAGGGTGAGCCCCACCGTGAGCCGGTGGCTGCGGTGGAACGTGCCGGCCACCATCACGATCACCGGCGACAGGGTGAGCGCGATGAAGGGCAGCAGCGTGATCGCGTCGGCAGCCTTCACTGCGGCGCTCCGTCGCTCGTGTCGCCCGCCGCGTCCACCGGTCCGCCGTCGCCCGCCGCGGCTGCGCTGCCCTGGCCGGCGAGCCGGGCGGCGGCCGGCGTCGCCGGGGCGCCGCGCACGGCGTGGCTCTGCAGAGCCGTCAGGCTGGGCCGCACGGCGTTGAAGACCGGCTGCGGGTAGACGCCGAGCCAGAGCAGCGGCGCCGCCATGGCGGCCAGCATGACGCCCTCGGCCGGCGAGAGGTCGGTCATGACCACGGCCGGCGTCTCACGGCCCTGGAAGACGCGCTGCACGATCCACAGCGAGTAGACGGTGGCGGCGACCAGACCGACCGCGCCGAGCACGGCGGCCGGCTCGCTGACTCGCCAGGTCCCGATGAGGATCAGGAACTCGGCGACGAAGTTGCCGAGGGCGGGCAGGCCGAGCGACGCCAGGGCGAAGACGAGCGCCGCCGCGCCCATGCGCGGCGCGGTGATCCACAGGCCGCCCATCTTCTCGATGTCGCGGGTGTGCAGGCGGTCCTGCATGAGGCCGACGATGGCGAACAGGGCGCCGGTCGAGAAGGCGTGGCAGACGATCTCGAGCACCGCGCCCTGCAGGGCCAGCGAGTTCCAGGCGAAGATCGCCAGGAGCACGAAGCCCATGTGGCTCACGCTCGTGTAGGCGACCAGGCGCTTGAGGTCGCGCTGCGCGAAGGCGAGCACGGCGCCGTACAGGATGCCAAGCACGGCCAGCGCCATGAACAGCGGCGCCAGGCGGAAGGCGGCGTGGGGGAACAGCGGCACCATGAAGCGGATCATGCCGTAGGCGCCGATCTTGATCAGCAGGCCGGCGAGCACGAGGCTGCCGGCGGTCGGCGCCTGGGTGTGGGCGTCGGGCAGCCAGGTGTGGAGCGGTACGGCCGGCAGCTTGACGGCGAAGGCGGCGAAGAAGCCGAGCAGCAGCCAGGTGGCGGTGGCCGTCGACAGGTGCGTGCCGAGCAGACGCAGGTAGTCGAAGGTGTAGACGCCCGTCTGACGGCCGTGGATGACGTAGAGGGCGAGGATCGCGACCAGCATGAGCAGGCCGCCGATCTGGGTGAACAGGAAGAACTTGATGGCCGCATACACGCGCCGCTCGTGGCCCCAGAGCGCGATCAGGAAGTACATCGGCACGAGCATCATCTCGAACAGGAAGTAGAAGAGGAACAGGTCGAGCGCGGTGAACACGCCGACCAGGGCGGCGATCGTCCAGAGCAGCATGAAGTGGAAGAAGCCGACGCGTTCGGTGACCTCGTGCCACGACGACAGCACGGCGAGCAGGCCGAGCGCGTAGCAGAGCGTGACGAGGATCAGGCTGAGCCCGTCGGCCGCCAGGAAGAAGCTGATGCCGAGCTGCGGCACCCAGCTTGCGTGCACGGACAGCACGAAGGGGCCGTGCGCGGCGACGCTCAGGGCGTGGCCCTTGAGCGCCCACTCGACGACGGTGGCGACGAGGCCGGCGCCCATGGCGAGCGCCGACACCCAGCGGGCGAGGTCGGGGCGCCGCCGGCCGGCGACCCAGGCGGCGATGCCGGCGACGAAGGGCCAGGCGAGCAGCGCGACGAGGATCATCGCGTCACCTCGAGGTGCGTCTCACGGCGGACGGTCGCACCGATGGTGTCGCGGCCGTTCATCGCAGCACCACGAACAGCACGCCTACGGCGACGCCGAGGCCGACGACGAGCACGTAAGAGCGCACCAGACCGTTCTGCGTGGCCGACAGGGCGCGCCAGCCAGCCCGGGTCGCATGCGCGAGACCGGCCACGGGGGGCTCGAACAGGTCGCCGCGGCTCACGTGAGCGAACCAGAGGAAGGGCACCTCGACCAGGTAGCGGTAGAACGTGTCGAAGCCCCAGCCGGCCATGAAGTAGCGCGCCGCGAGCGACGTCTCGATCTCGGCGCGCTCCTGGCGGCGGCGTTCGTAGAGCAGCCAGCCCAGGGCGATGCCGGCGAGCGCGATCACACCCGGCACGAAGGTCGCCCACAGGTGGCCGGCCAGGCCGCCGTGACGCAGCGCCGCCTCGGGCAGCATGGGCGCCAGGAACGTGTCGAGCTCCTGCACGTGGGCCCAGCCGCGCGGAATGTCGATCAGGCCGGCGACCAGCGAGCCGACCGCGAGCACATACAGCGGCAGCCTGACCGGCAGGCCGGTGTGAAAGTCGGCGCGCGGCTCGGTGCGCACGGGGCCGAAGAACACGACGAAGACGGCGCGGAACGAGTAGAGGCCGGTGAGCAGCGAGCCGACGAGGCCGCCCGCCCACAGCCAGGCGCTCCCCTGCGTCGACTGCAGGGCGCGGTCGATGATGAGGTCCTTGCTGTAGAAGCCGGCCGTCACGATGGGCAGGGCCGACAGGGCGGCGGCGCCGATCAGGAACGACCAGAACGCCACGGGCAGGCGCGTGCGCAGCCCGCCCATCCTGAAGATGTCGTGCTCGTCGTCCATGGCGTCGATCACGACGCCGGCCGACAGGAACAGCAGCGCCTTGAAGAAGGCGTGGGTGATGAACATGAAGATGCCGGCCGACCAGGCGCCGACTCCCAGGGCGAGGAACATGTAGCCCACCTGGCTGACCGTCGAGTAGGCGAGGATGCGTTTGAGGTCGACCTGGAACAGGGCGCTCACGCCGGCGTAGAGCAGGGTCGCCGTGCCGATCACGGCGACCGTGGTGCGGGCCGCCGGCGCGAGGTCGAAGAGCACGTTGGTGCGGGCCACGAGGTAGACGCCGGCCGTGACCATGGTCGCGGCGTGGATCAGGGCGCTGACGGGCGACGGGCCGGCCATGGCGTCGGGCAGCCAGGTCTGCAGGGGAAGCTGCGCCGACTTGCCGACCGCGCCGCCCAGCAGCAGCAGGGCGGCGGCGACGGGCAGGGCGGAGCCCTGCGGCCAGGTCGCCGCCGCACGGTGCATGAGCGGCTGGATCTGCAGCGTGCCGAGCTGCGTGAAGAGCAGGAACAGCCCGACGATCATGGCGGTGTCGCCGACGCGCGTGACGACGAACGCCTTACGGGCCGCGTAGCCGTTGTACCAGTGCTTGTACCAGAAGCCGATCAGCAGGTAGCTGCACAGGCCGACGCCCTCCCAGCCCAGGTAGAGCAGGAGCAGGTTGTCGGCCAGCACGAGCACGAGCATGAAGCCGACGAACAGGTTCATGTAGGTGAAGAAGCGAGCGTAGCCCTCGTCGGCCGCCATGTGCTCCACCGAGTAGAGGTGGATGAGGAAGCCGATGCACGTGACGACCAGGATGAAGCAGACGGCGAGCGGGTCGAGGTAGAGGGCGACCTGCACCTTGAGGCCGGCCACGCTGAACCAGGTCCACAGGACCTGGTCGAAGGCGTGGCCGACGGGCGGCGCGGCGATGAAGTCGAGCGAGACGGCGAGCGCGACGAGCGCGGCAAGGCCGACCGAGCCGGCGCCCACAAGGGCCACGCCGGGGCGCGACAGACGGCGGCCGGCGAGGGCCAGCACGGTGAAGCCGGCGAAGGGCAGCAGGGGCACGAGGAACAGGAGATGCAGCATCGTCAGCCTCGCATCCGGCGGGCGGCGTCGATGTCGAGCGAGCCGAAGGCGCGCCGGAACAGCAGCGCCAGGGCAAGGCCCACGGCCACCTCGGCAGCCGCCATGGCCAAAATGAAGAGGAACATGACCTGGCCGTCGGGGCTGCCCCAGCGCGAGCCGGCCACGACGAAGGCGAGGCCGGCGGCGTTCAGCATGATCTCGATCGAGGCGAGCACGAAGATCAGGTTGCGGCGCACGAGCACGCCGGTCAGGCCGACCAGGAACAGGGCGGCGGCCAGGTAGAGGCCGTACTGGAAGGGCACGTGGGCCATCAGGCGTCCCTCCCCGCGGGCTGCGGCAGCGGCGGTCCGCCCGGCGGCGGGGCGTCGCCCGGCTGGGGCGATGCGACGACGCGCGCCTCGCCGCCGCGCATGAGCTCGAGCTCGGGCTCGCGCTGACGCTGGCCCAGGTGGCGGGCGCCGACCAGCGCGGCGAGCAGCAGTGTCGAGGCCAGCTCGACGCCGATCGCGTAGGGCCCATAGAGGGCGACCCCGACCGCGCGCGGCGGCACGGCGTGCACGCCGGTACGGGCCGTGGGGCCGCTCGAGATCGCCACGGCGAGCTCGACGAGCAGGGCAGCGGCGAGCAGGCCGGGGCCGAGGAACGAGACCGGCCGCAGGCGGCCGGGCTCGTCGCCCTCGGCCTGGCGCCCGACGTTCAGCAGCATCACGGTGAACAGGAAGAGCACGATGATCGCGCCGGCGTAGATGATCACCTCGAGGGCCGCCACGAACGGCGCGCCGAGGGTGTAGAAGACGACCGCCACGGCGAGCAGCGACACGACCAGGTAGAGCAGCGCGTGGATCGTGTCGCGGCGCGTCACGACGAGCAGCGTCGCGACGAGCGCGACGACGGCGGCTGCGTAGAAGACGACGGTCACGGCTCGTCCACCCTCATGGCAGCAGCCGCTTGGGGTCGTAGGGTGGCGCCTCGTGCTCGGCCTCGCCGTGGTCCTTGCCGCCGATCGCGAGGCCGGCGACGCGGTAGAAGTCGTAGTCGTGGTACTTGCCGGTGCCGGCGATCAGCAGGTCCTCCTTCTCGTAGACCATGTTGGCGCGCACGTACTCGCTCATCTCGAAGTCGGGTGTGAGCTGGATGGCGTAGGTCGGACAGGCCTCCTCGCAGTAGCCGCAGAAGATGCAGCGCGAGAAGTTGATGCGAAACCAGGCGGGGTAGCGGCGCCCGGTCTCGTCCTGGGTGGCCTGCAGCGCGATGCAGTCGACCGGGCAGGCCACGGCGCACAGGTAGCAGGCCACGCAGCGCTCGCCGCCCTCAGGGTCGCGCGACAGGATGATGCGGCCCTTGAAGCGCGGCGCCAGGTAGGCCATCTCCTTGGGGTACTCCACCGTGTCGCTACGCCGGAACAGGTGCAGGAACACGATCCACAGGCCGCGCAGCAGGCTCATCGCGGCCTCCTCGCGCCGGCGCTGCCGGCCCGGTCGCACGTCGCCCTCATCGCTGCACCGCCAGCACGATCGCGCCGGTCACCGCCAGGTTGGCGAGCGAGATCGGCAGGAGCACCTTCCAGCCGAGCTCCATGAGCTGGTCGTAGCGCGGCCGCGGGTAGGTGGCGCGCACCAGGATGAAGAAGGCGATGAAAGCGAAGGTCTTGATCAGAAACCAGACGAACCCGGGCAGCACCGGCCCGAGCCAGCCGCCGAAATATAGGGTCGCGATCAGCGCCGAGATGAGCGTGATGCCCATGTACTCGCCGACGAAGAACATGCCGAACTTCATGCCGGAGTACTCGGTGTGGTAGCCGCCGACGAGCTCGCTCTCGGCCTCGACCAGGTCGAACGGGATGCGGCGCGTCTCGGCGAAGCCGGCCAGCAGGAACACGACGAAGCCGGGGAACTGGGGCACGATGTACCACAGGCCGCGCTGCCCGGCGACGATGTCGTTCAGGCTGAACGAGCCGGCGAGCAGCACCACGCCGGTGAGCGCGAGGCCCATGAAGACCTCGTAGCTGATCATCTGGGCGGCGGCGCGCAGGCCGCCGATCACCGAGTACTTGCTGTGCGAGGCCCAGCCGGCCAGGGCCACCGCGTAGACGCCGAACGACGACATCGCCAAAAAGAAGAGCAGGCCGACGTTCATGTTGGCGACCACGACGGTGTGGTTGACCGGCACGACGGCGAAACCGAGCAGCACCGAGAGCACGATGATGGCCGGCGCGGCCACGAACAGCGCGCGGTCGGCAAAGGGCGGCACCCAGTCCTCTTTCGTGAAGATCTTGACCATGTCGGCGAGCGGCTGGAACAGCCCGGCGGGCCCGACCCGGTTGGGGCCGAGGCGGTCCTGGAACAGGCCGAGCAGGCGGCGCTCCATCCAGATGAGGAAGGCCGCGACATTGAGCGCGCCGAGCAGCACGATGAGCACGACGACGACCTTCCAGATGTCCTCGGCCCAGGCCGCGACGCCGAGCGGCGTGGCGCCGAGGGCGCGGGCCAGCGTGGCGCCGAGGGTGTGGCCGAGGGTGACGCCGAGGGCGTGTCCGAGCGTGGCGCCGAGGTCAGGCACGGCCCGCCTCCCCGGTCTCGAGGACGACCTCGGCGGGCAGCTCGATGAAGGGCAGCCCCGGCAGGCCGACCGGCAGGCCGCACAGGCCGGCGGGTAGCGACGGCACGACGCGCAGCGGCAGGTGCAGGCCGGGCGCGGGCGCGCCGTCTGCCGCGAGCGTCACCCGCACGCCGTCGCCGCCGCCCAGGCCGAGGCGCTCGGCGTCGATCGCGCCGAGCGCCAGGTAGGGCGCCGGCGCCCGGCCGGCGATCGGCGGCGAAAGCATGCTGAGCTCGTCGCTGCCGTAGATCTCTTGGAACGGCACGGCCAGAAAGCGGTCCGCGGGCGGCGTGAAGCGCGCCGGGACGGCGGGCGCCGGCGATGCCTGCGGCGTCGCCGGCGGCTCGACCAGACGCGCGCCCGGGTCGCCGCCGCGCAGCGGCCCGGCGACCTCCTCCTGGAACTTGTTGAGCGCCTGGACCGAGTTCCAGCGCGGCACGCGATAGCGGGCCAGGAGCGCCCCCGGCGGCGGGCCGTCGAAGCCCTCCATGCTGAATGCGAGCGGCGCGTCGCGGTCGTCGGGCGGTGGCGGCTCGTGCACGGTGCGGTCGGCGACCATGGCCGTGCGGCCGCTGAACCGGGTGGCCGCGCGCGGCACCTTCATGCCGGCGAAGCGGGCGCCGGCCGGCGGCGCGGCGTGGGCGGCGGCGGCCAAGTCGGGACGCTCGCGAGCGAGCTCGTCGTGCACGTCGTCGAGTGTGTACCACTCCTGGCCCACGGGCAGGCGGGCGGCGGCGGCCAGGCTCGACAGCCAGCGCCAGGTGGGCTGCACGGCGCGTCCCGGCTCGAGCACCTGGAACGAGCGCTGGGCGCGGCCCTCGAAGCCGACCCAGGTGCCGGTCGACTCGGCCCACGAGGCCGCCGGCATCACGGCGGTGGCGCGCGCCGTCGTCTGCGTGGTCACGTGGTCGAAGACGAGCACGGTGGGGCAGTGCTCGAAGAAGGCGTCGACGCGCGCGGCCGCCGCCCGCCGGTAGAGGTCGTTCTCGACGACCAGGGCGACCTCGACGTCGCCCTCGGCGGCCAGGTCGAACGCCTCGTGCAGGCGGTGGCCGCCGAGCAGGGCGAGGCCGAGCGTGTCGGCCTCGGGCAGCACCAGGGCGAGCGGGCAGCCGGCGCCGGACGGCCCCTCGTCCGCCTCGTCGGCGCCGGCGCGCCAGGCGGGCAGCACGTGGGCCAGGCGGGCGGCCGCCTCGAGCAGCTCGACGCTGCCGGCGCTCACGCCCGACACCACGAGTGGGCGGTGCGCGGCGCCGAGCGCCGCGGCAAAGCGCGCGACGGCGCCGCGCTCGGCGTCGTCGGCGAGCTTCACGGCGGGCGCCGCGCCGCGCCGGCCGATCCGGTGGGCGAGGGCCAGGGCGAAGCGGGCGAGGTCGGCCGGAGCGGCGTGCCAGGTCGCCTCGGCCGCCTCGTCGAGCTTGCCAGCGTGCGTGTCGGCGACCCACAGGGCGCTCGGCTCCTCCTTCTTGACCATGCCGAGGCCGGCGTCGTTCCAGCGGGCGATGCCGAGGCGCTCCTCGGCCTGGGTGGGCCGCACGCGGTTCCAGCGGCGCAGCGAGAAGGCCAGCATCGGGGCGGTGGCGGTGAGGTCCTCGCCGAGCACGAGCACGAGGTCGGCCGCGTCGACGTCGCGCAGCGTCGGGGCGGGCGAGGGGCCCGTCCTCATGATCGCGACGGCGCGCTCGACCAGGGTGTGCTCGCCGTCGGCCAGGCCCAGAAAGAAGCGCTCGTCGCCGACCAGGCGTTTGAGGGCGAAGTTGGCCTCGAGCGAGGCGCGCGGCGAGCCGATGCCGACAGGGCGCGGCCGCGCCAAGCGCGGCCGCGCCCCGACCGCCGCGCGGCGCTCGCGCGTGGCCGACTCGAGGCGCGCGCCCATGCCGCGCACGAGCTCGCCGGCCGACAGGCCGCCGATGCCGACGATCGGCTGGCGCAGGCGGCGCTCGCCGTTCACCGACTCGTAGGCGTAGCGTCCGCGGTCGCACAGGAAGTAGCCGTTCACCCAGCCGTTGTAGCGGTTGAGCACGCGGCGCAGCTCGCCGTAGCGCTCGCCCGGGATCGTGTTGCAGCCGCGCCCGCAGAACACGCACACGGCGGGCGCGGTCTGCAGGTCCCACTTGCGCGTGTAGTGCGCCGCCAGGGTCTTGTCGTCGAAGACGCCGACCGGGCAGACCTCGACCAGGTTGCCGCTGAACTCGCTCTCGAGCGCGCCGTCGGTGAGGCGGCCGAAGTAGACCTCGTTGCGCAGGCCGAACACGCCGAAGTCGCGGGCGCCGGCGTAGTCGTTGTAGAAGCGGGTGCAGCGGTAGCACTGGATGCAGCGGTTCATCTCGTGGGTCACGAAGGGCCCGAGGTCGTGGTTCTCCCAGGTGCGCTTGCGGTAGGGGTAGCGCCGGTAGACGTGGCCGGTCATCACCGTCATGTCCTGCAGGTGGCACTCGCCGCCCTCATCGCACACCGGGCAGTCGTGCGGGTGGCTCGTCATGAGCAGCTCGATGACGCGGGCGCGAAAGCGCACGGCCTCGTCGTCTGAGACCGCCACGCGGTTGCCGGCGCGCGGCCGCGTGAGGCAGGCCATGACGATCTCGCCCTCGTTGTCGTCGTCGTCCCAGTAGAGCTTGACGGCGCACTGGCGGCAGGCGCCGATCGAGCCCATCGCCGGGTGCCAGCAGAAGTAGGGCAGGTCGTAGCCGAGCGACAGGCAGATGTCGAGCAGGTTGCGGCCGTCGTCGACCTCGTAGGGCGCGCCGTCGATGGTGATCGCCACGAGCGCCACGTCAGGCCTCCCCGCCGGGGCCGGGGTCGTCGGCGCCGGGTCGCGTCACGCCGCCCAGCGCGGCGGCGTCGCCTCCGGCCACGCCGCCGTGCTGGTAGGAGCAGCGCCCCTCCTCGATGTGCTGCAGCCATTCGTCGCGGAACAGCTTCATCGAGGTCGAGAGCGGCTTGGTGGCGCTCGGCGCGAGGTCGCAGAAGCACATCTGCTCGCCCATGGTCCAGCACAGCTCCTCGAGCAGCTCGAGCTGCTCGGGCCGGCCGCGGCCCTCCTCGATGTCGGCCACGACGTCGACCGCCCAGGGCAGCCCCGCCCAGCAGGGCGTGCACCAGCCGCAGGACTCCTGGGCGAAGAAGCGCAGCAGGTTGAGCGTGAGGCCGACCGGGCAGACCGAGTCGTCGACGAGCAGCGCCGTCGCCGTGCCCAGACCGTAGCCGGCCTGCTTCATGTGGTCGAAGTCCATGGGCACGTCGATGTCGTGGGCCGGGATGAACGGCGTCGAGGCGCCCCCGGGCAGCACGGCGCGCAGCGTGGCGCCGTCGCGCATGCCGCCGGCCTGGTCCTCGATCATGTGGCGCAGCGGCGTGCCCACCGGCAGCTCCCAGGCGCCGGTGCGTCGCGCCCGGCCGGACACGCCGCAGACGCGCGTGCCGCCCTCGTCGGTCAGGCCGAGGCCGCGCCAGCGCTCGACGCCGAGGCGCAGGATGGCGGGCACGCAGCACAGCGACTCGACGTTGTTGATCACGGTCGGCCGGCTCCACAGGCCGGCGCTTGCCATGTGGGGCGGCCGCCAGCGCGGGTTGGGCCGGTCGCTCTGCAGCGCGTTCAGCATGGCCGAGGCCTCGCCGCACATGTAACGGCCGATGCTGCGGTGGACGTGCAGGTCGACGCTGAAGTCGCTGCCGAGCACGTGCTCGCCCACCAGGCCGCGCTCGCGGGCCGCGGCGATCGCCTGCTCGAGCAGCGCCTGCGGCACGTCGTACTGGTCGCGCACGAAGATGTAGCCGACCTTCGCCCCGATCGCATAGCAGGCGAGCGCCATGCCCTCGACGAGCTGGTGCGGGTTGCCCTGGATCAGGAAACGGTCCTTGAAGCTGCCCGGCTCCATCTCGTCGCCGTTGCAGACGACGTACTTGACCGGGGGGGCGTCGGCGCCCATCGGCACGAAGCTCCACTTGCGGCCGGTGGCGTAGCCGGCGCCGCCGCGGCCGCGCAGGCCCGAGTCGCTCACGACCTTGGTGACCTCGCCCGGCGCCATGTCGCGCACGGCGCTGCGCAGCGCCTCGTAGCCGCCGGCGGCCGTGTACTCGTCGAGCTCGAGCGGCCGGCCGTCGGCGCGGAAGGCGCCCGTCAGGGGGCGCTCGTCGGGGTCGCCGATGCGGGTCGAGTCGTCAGTCATAACGGGCCAGGATCTCGTCGATGCGCTCGGGGGTGAGGTCGCCGTGGAAGTCTTCGTCGACCTGCATCGCAGGGGCGTGGTCGCACTGCGCCAGGCAGACGATCGGCAGCAGGGTGAAGCGGCCGTCGGGCGTCGTTTCGCCGAGCTCGATGCCGAGGCGCCTCGTCAGGTGGTCGCGCATGCGTTCGAAGCCCATCACGTAGCAGCAGTCGCTGTCGCAGATGAGCACGACGTGGCGCCCGACCGGCCGCCGGAACACCATGTTGGCGAAGGTCGCGGGCGAGTCGAGCTGCTCGACGGTCTCGCCGAGCAGCTCTGCGATGTCGGCGAGGGCCTCGTCGGACAGCCAGCCGCGGTGCTTCTGCACGATGCGAAAGGCGCTCGCCGCCGCCGAGTGGGCGTGCGGGTAATGCGGCAGCACGGCCTCGATCTCGGCGCGTTCTTCGTCGCTCAGCATGATGTCCTCACGGCGCGGTCTGCAGGGTCTGGCACGGCGTCACCGGTCCACGTCGGCCATCGTGAAGTCGATGCTGCCGAGGATCGTGATGAGGTCGGGTACCTCGAGGCCCTCGGTCATCAGGGGCAGCACCTGCAGGTGCGGGAACGACGGCGTGCGCACGCGGTTGCGGTAGGCGCTGTCGCCGCCGTCGCTCACCAGGTAGTAGGTGCTGTTGCCGCGCGGCATCTCGGTCGCCACGGCGGCCTCGCCGGGCGGCAGGACCGGTCCCCAGCTCACCCCGATGAAGTGGTCGATCAGGGTCTCGATGCTGTGCATCGTGCCGGGCTCCTTGATCGGCGGCGTGGCGTGCGGCTGCCGCGACTTGTAGTCGCCGGCCGGCATGTGCTCGAGGCACTGACGGACGATGCGCATGCTCTGCCGCATCTCCTGGCTGCGCACCACGAGCCGATCGTAGGAGTCGCCGCCGGTCGCCGTCGGCACCTCGAAGTCGAACCAGTCGTAGCCCGAGTAGGGGCGCTTCTTGCGCAGGTCCCAGTCGCTGCCGCAGCAGCGCAGGTTGGGGCCGGTGACGCCCCACTCGACCGCCTGGTCCAGGGTCAGCGTGCCGACGCCTTTGGCGCGCGCCTTGGTCAGGCGGCTGTCGAGCACCAGGTGGTCGTACTCGTCGAGGCGCGGCGCCAGGTAGTCGAGGAACTCGCCGATGAGCTGGTCCCAGCCGCGCGGCAGGTCGTCGGCGACGCCGCCCAGGCGGAACCAGCCGGGGTGCATGCGGCCGCCGGTGACGGCCTGGACGATGTCGTGGACCCGCTCGCGGTCGCTGAACATGTAGAAGACCGGCGACAGCGCGCCGATGTCCTGGGCGAACGTGCCGTAGTAGAGCAGGTGGCTGTTGATGCGGAACAGCTCGCACATCATGACGCGGATCGTCTTGGCCCGGTCGGGTATCTCGAGGCCGGCCAGGCGCTCGGCCGAAGCCAGGTAGCAGAGCTCGTTGTTGCTGCCGCCGAGGTAGTCGACGCGGTCGGTGTAGGGGATGTAGGTGTGCCAGCTCTGGCGCTCGCCGAGCTTCTCCTGGGCGCGATGGTGATAGCCGATATCGACCAGGCAGGCGACGATCTCCTCGTCGCGCAGGCCGACCACGATGTGGACCACGCCGTGGGTGCCGCCGTGCTGCGGACCCACGTTCAGGAACATGATCTCGGGGTCGGCCGCCAGGTCCTCGAGCCCCCAGTCCTCGGGCCGGAAGGCCATCATGTCCTGCCACTCGGCCGCCAGGGCCGGCGGCATGTGCAGGACGCCCAGGTCGGTCGCCCGGCAGTGCTCCTCCTTGCGCAGCGGGTGGCCCTGCCACCACGGTGGCATCAGGATGCGCGGCCGCGCCGGCAGGCCCTCGACCTCGATGCCGAACATGTCCCAGACCTCGCGCTCGTACCACTCGGCCACGGGGAACCGGTCGATCACTGAAGCGACGCTCGGGCGCTCGCCGCGCAGGGCGACCTTCAGGCGCACGTCGGCGTTGCGCTCGAGCGACAGCAGGTGGTACACGAGGGTGAAGTCGCTCTCGGGCTGGCCCTCGCGGTGCGTGCGCGTGCGCTCGTCGATCGCGGTCAGGTCGTAGAGCATGCGGTAGGGGCGCTCGACGCCCGTCTTCAGGTGCTCGAGCGCCGCGCCGACGTGCTCGGCCGGCAGCCAGACGGTGGGGATCTCGTCGGCGGTGGGCTGCACGACGAGCTCGACGCCCGGAAGACGGGCCGCGAGCTCGGCCACCACGCCGGCCGCCTGTGCGTGCGACTCGGTCACCTCAGACCTCGCTCGGTGGGCGAAGCTCGGTCTCGCCGCTGCGCTCGGGCCGTTTGAGGTCGCGCAGCGACACCGGCTCGGCGCGCGTGGCGCCCTGCGGGCCGACCACCCACGACAGCGGCCTCTGCTCGGTGCCGACCATGGCCTGGAGCAGGAGCAGACCCTCCATGAAGGCGGTGGGCGACGGCGGACAGCCCTGGATGTAGACGTCGACGGGCAGGAACGTATCGACGCCTTGCACCACGCTGTAACAGTCGAACATGCCGCCGGAGTTGGCGCACGAGCCCATCGAGATCACCCAGCGCGGCTCCATCATCTGCTCGTAGAGGCGCTGCACGATCGGTGCCATCTTGAGGAAGACGGTGCCGGCCACGACCATCACGTCGGCCTCGCGCGGCGAGATGCGCAGCACCTCGGCGCCGAAGCGCGCGATGTCGTAGCGCGGTGTCACCGTGGTGGCGAGCTCGACGAAGCAGCACGACAGGCCGAAGTTGAACGGCCACATCGAGTTCTTGCGGCCCCAGGCGACAAGGTCCTGCAGGCTGCCGAAGGCGGTCGGCGGCCGCTCGCCGAGCACGCCCGGCGACGTCGCGGCGAGGCGGCTCAGGGCGAGGGCGGTGCGCGACGGCCCGCTGCTGCGCGGCCGCTTCACAGCAGGTACACCACGACGAGGATGGCGATCCAGACGGCGTCGACGAAGTGCCAGTAGAAGACGGCCGACTCGACCATGCCCGGGGTGCCGGTGGCGCGCGCCACCGCGGCGGCCGGACCCTCGCCGGCCGGTGTGACGCCGCGTGTGCGGTCGCCGGCCTGGCGGAACAGCAGATAGGCGAGCAGCAGCAGCCCGACGGTCACGTGGGCGCCGTGCAGGCCGGTCAGGGTGAAGAACGACTCGCCGGTCACGCCGCTCGAGAGACCGAAGCCGGCGTGGGTGTACTCCCAGCCCTGGCCGCCCAGGAAGACCGCTCCCAGGATCATGGTGACGATGAGGTTGAAGCGGAACCAGGCGATGCGGCCCTTGCGATAGCTCGTCAGGGCGTAGTGGGCGAAGATGCCGCTCGACATGAGGATCACCGTGTTGATGATCGGCAGCGTGAGCGGCAGCCGGCCGCCAGCGTGATTGAGCGTGACGTAGCTGTCGTGGATGCGCACGTGGAGGTCGGCCGCGATCAGGGCGCCGAAGAGCACCACCTCGGAGCCGATGAACGTGAGCGTGCCGGCGCCGAGCGCGGTGAAGCGCTGCTCAGGCACGACCGGCGGCTGCGGCACGGTCCAGCGGGCCGACACCCAGAGGGCGGCCAGTACGAGCAGCAGGGCGACGCCGATGATCGACACGATCAGGCTGGTGAGCAGGCCGACGCCTACGAGCACCGCGGCGAGGGCCGTGACGAGGGGCAGCTTCGTCCAGTGGTCGGCGTGCGCTGGTGGCGCGTGCAGGGCGGCCGCCTCGGCGGCCCGCCGGGCCGCCGGCGAGGTGGCATCGAGCGTCGGCCCACCGGCCTCGCGGGCGCGCTTCATGTCGAGCAGCGGGCGCTCGCTCGTGACCACCGGCAGGTCGAAGGCGAAGTTTCCCTCGGGGGGCGGCGAGCTCGTCGCCCACTCGAGCGTCCAGGCGTCCCAGGGGTCGTCGCCGGCCGGCTCGCCGGCGACCAGACTGCGCACGACGTTGACCATGAAGACGATCATCGCCGCCGCGATCGTGAAGGCGCCGATGGCCGAGACGAACTCGAGCGTCGTCCAGCCGACGTTCGCCGGATAGGTGTAGATGCGCCGCGGTGCGCCCATGAGACCGAGCGCGTACATCGGCATGAAGGTCAGCAGGAAGCCGATCAGGATGACCACGAAGTGCACCTTGCCGAGGCGATCCGAGAGCATCCGGCCGGAGATCTTCGGGAACCAGTAATAGAAGGCCGCGAAGCCGATGAACACGGTGCCGCCGAAGAGCACGTTGTGCAGGTGGCCGACGATAAACATGCTGTCGGTAGCCTGCCAGTCGAAGGGCACCGAGGCCTGCAGCACGCCGGTGATGCCGCCGATGGTGAAGACCGCGATCATGGCGCAGGCGAACAGGAGCGGCGTCTTCAGGCGCAGGGTGCCGCCCCACATGGTGGCGAGCCAGTTGAAGATCTTCACGCCGGTGGGCACGGCGATGATCATGCTGGTGGCGGACATGATCGCATTGAAGTAGGTAGGCAGCCCGGTCGCGAACATGTGGTGGCCCCACACCAGAAAGCCGATGAAACCGATCGTGGCGAGGCTGACGATCATCGCGGTGCGGCCGAACAGCGGCTTGCGCGAGAACACCGGCACGATCTCGCTCATCATGCCGAAGGCCGGCAGGATGAGGATGTAGACCTCGGGGTGGCCGAAGAACCAGAACAGGTGCTGCCAGATGATGGGGTCGCCACCGCGCGCCGGGTTGAACCAGCCGGTGTGGTGGTAGCGGTCGAGGTAGAGCAGGCCGGCCGCCACAGTGAGGCTGGGGAACGCGAAGAGGATGAGGAACGAGTTGACGAACGTGGCGATGCAGAAGAGCGGCATGCGACGGAAGCTCATGCCGGGCGCGCGCAGGCGCAGCATGGTCATGATGAAGTTCACGGCGCCGGCGATCGACGAGACGCCGAGCAGCAGCAGCGCCACGATCCACAGGTCGACGCCACGGGCTCCGAAGGCGCGCTCGGTCAGCGGCGCGTAGCTGAACCAGCCGGTGTTGAGCAGGTCGCCGTTGAAGACGCCCGAGTAGAACAGGATGCCGCCGAACAGGAACATCCAGTAGCTGAACGCGTTCAGGCGCGGGAAGGCCATGTCTCGGGCGCCGATCATGATCGGCACGAGGTAGTTGCCGAAACCGATCAGCATGGGCATGGCGAACAGGAAGACCATCGTGGTGCCGTGCACCGAGAAGGCCTCGCTGTACTGCTCGGGCGTGAGCACCTTGAGGCCGGGCAGCATGGTCTGCAGACGCATGGTGATGGCGATGCACATGCCGAGCAGGAAGAACACGAGCGAGCTCGTCATGTACTGCTTGCCGATGTGCTTGTGGTCGGTGCCCGTGAGCCACGCGACGAGGCCGCGCGGCTCCTCGCCGACGAGGGTGACGTCGTGGGGCAGCGTGATGTCGGTCATCTCAGCTCATCCAGGTAGGCGACGATCTCACGCACGAGCTGCGGCGTGAGCGGCACGTCGGGCATGTGTGTCCCGGGCTTGACGCCCTGCGGGTCCGAGACCCAGCGCGTCAGGTTCGTCGCCGTGTTGGTCAGGGTGACCGCGGCGATCGTGCTGCGGCTCGCGAGGTGCGTCAGGTCGGGGCCGAACGTGCCGTCCAGGCTCGTGCCGCGGATCGAGTGGCAGCTCGCGCAAGGCAGGCGCGCCATCGCCGCCTCGCCGGCGATGGCCTGTGCGCCCGTGGGCGCGACGGCCGGCCTGAGCTGGTTCTGGAACCAGGCCGAGAAGGCGGCCGACGTATCGACGTAGACGAGAAAGTGCATGTGAGCGTGCTGGGCGCCGCAGAAATCGGCGCAGACGCCGAGGTACCTGCCGGGGGTGACGGGCAGGATGATGAGATGGTTGACGTGCCCCGGGATCAGCTGGATCTTGCCGGCGATCTGAGGGCACCAGAAGCTGTGGATGACGTCGGCCGACAGCAGGTCGAGCCTGACCGTCTGGTCGGCCGGGATGTGGATCTCGTTCGCGGTCTCGAAGTCGGCGCCGGCGTAGCTCACCTGCCACCACCACTGGTGGCCGGTCACCGTGAGCTGCACCGGGTCGGTGGGGCCGAGGAGCTGACCGGTGGTCTGCATCGTGAGGGCGAACAGCACGACCACGATGAGTGCCGGGATCACCGTCCAGACGACCTCGATGGTCGTGTTGCCGCGGACCTGGCTGGCCTCGCGGCCGGGGCGCTCGCGGAACCTGATGAGCACGAGCGCGAGCAGGGTCCAGACGGTGACCAGCACGCCGGAGAGGATGCCGAACATGGTGATGGTCAGCACCTTGATGTCGTGGGCGCTCGCGCCATGGGTCTGGAACACGTTCGGCGAGACCTGCGCGCAGCCGGCGAGGCCGGCCGTCAGGGCGAGCAGCACGGCCGCGCGCAGCACGACCGGGCGCAGGTAGCGTGGGCGCGTGTCGCGGTCACCGGTCATCGGGTCACCAGCCTTTCGGCGACCATCGCCAGAAGCAGGGTGGCGAGGTACGGCCCCGAGAGCTTGTGCAGCAGCCAGGCGGTCGGCCGCCGGCGGCGGCGGGCGAGGTCGGCGGCGAGGCCCACGAAGGCGAGGCCGGCCGGCGCGGCCACCAGCAGGTAGCCGGTCCCGTACATGCCGGTGAGCACCGGTGTGAGGCTCAGGGCCACCAGGGCGGCGGCGGCGGCGAGGATCATGTCCGCCGCCGCCCGCTCGCCCAGGGCGACGGGCGGCGTGGGGACGCCCGAGGCCAGGTAGTCGTCCTGCAGCGCGAAGGCCAGCGCCCAGAAATGGGGCGGCGACCAGACCGCGATCAGGGCGCAGAGAAAGACGATGTGCGTCGTCAGGCCGCCGCCGGCCCCCGTCCAGCCGATCAGCGCGGGGAACACGCCGGCGAGGCCGCCGGGCAGCGAGCTGAGCGCGCTGCGTGGCTTGATGAGCAGCGTGTAGACGGCGACGTAGTACACGACGCCGGCGGCGGCGAACAGGGCGGCGAGAGGGCCGCCGCAGGCCCACACCGCGCCGGCGCCGGCGGCCGTCGCGACGATTCCGCCGAGCAGCGCGCCGCGCGCGGTGAGGGTGCCGTCGGCCGTCGGCCGGCGGCGGGTGCGCGACATGAGCGCGTCGGTGTCGCGCTCGCAGGCGTTGTTGAGCAGCGCGGCGCCGCCCACCGTGAGGGCCGCCGCGGCGACGAGCGCGACCGTGGCGGCCGGCCCGACCGGGCCGGCGAGCACGGTCGCGACGAGCACGGTGAGGGCGAAGAGCGCGACGATGCGCGGCTTGGCGGCGCGCACGAGCGCGCCGCCAAGCCGCACCGCGCCTGGCGGGCGGCCGGCGCGAAGCTCGAGCCGCGAGGTGCTGTGGTCGAGCGCCCAGCTCAAAACGCCGGCTCCTTGACGACGACGGGCGCGACGGCGGCGTGGCGCCGGCGGAACACAGCCCAGGCGATCAGGCCGACGACGAACGGCAGGCCGAGCGTGAGGCCCTGCATGACGGCCACCACGGTCGGCAGGCTCCAGTGGAAGTGCACAGCGTACACGTCGTCGCCGCCGGCCACGAGCAGCATGACGAGGAACGTGACGAGGCCAAAGCCGATCGCCGTGCGCCCGGGCCGGTCGCGCGGCGACTGCAGCAGGTTGTGCAGGTCGTCGTCGCGCGTGATGAAGGCGTCGAGCCAGGGCCACGAGAACAGAAAGCCGGCGACCAGACCGGGCAGCACCGCCGCAGGCCAGAACAGGCCGGGCAGCAGGAAGCCGCCGATATGGATGTCCGAGGAGGGCATCATGCGCACGGCGCCCTCGAGCCAGCCGGTGTACCAGTCGGGCTGGGCGAAGCTCGTCGAGTCCCACGCCTTGTAGGGCCCGTAGAGCCAGACGGGGTTGATCTGGAAGAAAGCGCCCATCGCGGTCAGCAGGCCGGCGAGCATGAGCATGAAGCCGCTCGTGCGCAGCGCGTAGGCCGGCACGAGCGGCGTGCCGACGATCACGCGATCGCTGCGCTTGCGGCCGCGGTACTGCGTGTGACGCTGCACCCAGAGCAGCCCGAGGTGGGCGCCGAGCAGGCCGGCGATGGCGCCCGGTACGAGCAGGATGTGCAGCGCATAGATGCGCGGGATCAGGTCGCCCGTCGGAAAGTCGCCGCCGAAGAGCAGCGAGGCCATGTTGGGGCCGATCAGCGGCACCGACTGGGTGATCGAGTAGGCGATCCGCAGGCCGGTGCCCGACAGCAGGTCGTCGGGCAGCGAGTAGCCGAAGACGCCGTTCACGATCACGAGCATGAGCATGCTGAGGCCGAGCAGCCAGTTGAGGCGCCGCGGCCGCCGGTAGGCGCCGGTGAAGAACATGCGCAGCAGGTGGAGCACGAGGGCCGCCGCAAAGACGAGCGCGGCCCAGTGGTGCACCTGCCGCACGAGCAGGCCGGCGCGCACGTCGAAGCTGAGCCGCAGGACCGAGTCGTAGGCCTGCGACACGACCGCGCCGTGGAGCGGCTGGTAGTGGCCGGTGTAGACGGTGGGCGCCACCGAGGCCTTGAAGAACATCGTCAGGTAGATGCCGGTCGCGATCAGGATGATGAAGCAGTAGAGGCCGATCTCGCCGAAGAAGAACGACCAGTCGTCGGGAAAGATGTGGCGCAGCTCGCGACGGATGAGGCCGCCGCCGCCCGTGGTCGAGTCGAGCCAGGCCGCGACGCGCCGGTACCGCCCGCGCGGCAGGCGGAACGAGCGCGCCAGCGAGCGGCCCAGCCGGTCGCCTGTGGGGGGCTCGTCAGGCATACAGGTTCCAGAAGCCGGGGCCGATGGGCTCGTCGAAGTCGCGCTGGGCCACGAGGAAGCCGTCGGCGTCGATCGCCAGCGGGAGCTGAGGCAGCGCGCGCGACGCCGGGCCATGGATCGGGCGGCAGCCGCGGAGCAGGTCGAAGGTCGACTGGTGGCAGGGGCACAGCAGGACGAGGGCCTCGTCCTCGTACTGGGCGACGGCGCAGCCGGCGTGGGTGCAGACGCGCGAGTAGGCAAAGAAGCCCTGGGGGCTCCAGGTCTCGCGCCCGGGCAGCGGCGTCACCCCCGACAGGCGCACGAGGGCGACCTGCGAGTCGGCCGCGGCGGTGTGGCCCTGGGGGAACGCGACGATCAGACCGCCGCCCTGGAGCGCGTCGCTGCGGATCGGCTGGTCGTCGGGCGTGACGAGGCGGCGCCCGGGGCGCCAGGCCGTCGAGTACAGGCCGCGCGACTTGGGGCCGAGGCCGCCGAGCAGCACGAGCTGGCTCAGGCCGACGATGCCGGCGGCGCTCGCCAGCACGCCCGTGAGGAACCGGCGCCGGGTGAGCACGCCGGCGCTGCGGGCGAGCTCGTCGCCCAGCGCCGCCGGCTCGTCGGCCTCGTCGGGGGCGACGGCCGGCTCGGGCGGCAGCGGGTAGCGACCGACCTCGACGTCGTCGCCCGACAGGTCGCGGCCCCAGTAGGCCAGGGCGAAGCCCAGGCCGAGGAAGGCGAGCGCGAGCGTGGCGCCGATGCGCGCCGTGTCGTTGCCGACGGCGAAGAAGACGACGAAGGCCACGGCGCCGCCCACGGCCACGAGCAGCCCGAGGCCGGCCGGCCAGCCCGGCGCCGCCGGCCCGTCGCCGGCCTCGCCCCCGGCGAGCGCCGGCTTGACCTGGCCCTTGCCCCAGGCGAGCCACACGGCGAGCAGGACGAGCAGCCCGAGGCCGCCGGCGGCGGCGAAGCCCTCGGTGACGGGGCCGACGTAGCCGAGGCCCCAGCCGCCCGGCGAGGCCGGCGACTCGAGGGTCTCCACGAAGAGCGCCACCGAGGCGGTCTGGCGCACGTCGAAGGTGGTGCCGGCGAAGATCGGCATGTTGCCGCGGCCCAGCGTCATGGCGGCGATCGCCTCGGCCGCCGGGTAGTCGGACAGGCGCGGGGCGTTGCGGCCCTGGCTGAGCGCGCCGCCCCGGCCGGTCGAGCTGTGGCAGCCCGAGCAGTAGAGGTGGAAGAGCTGCTGGCCCTCGCCCACGGTGGCCTCGTGGGCCTGGGGCGCCGCGATCTGCGTGGCGACGTACGCGGAAACGCGGTCGACCGCGGCCGGCGAGAGTTGCGGGAAGGCCGGCATCTGGATGCCGCCGCGGCGCACCATGCCGGCGACCAGGCTGGGGAAGGCGTCGGCCGCCTGGCTCGGCCCGATGAGGCCCTGGCCGTGATCGCCGTGGCAGCCCGAGCAGTTGGCGGCATAGACGGCGGCGCCTGTGCCGGGCGCCGGCGAGCCGCCGACGGCCGGCGTCGGTGAGGCCGAGGCGCCGGCCGGCGGCGGCGTGAAGGCCGTCTGCAGGGGGCTCGGCGACGCGGTCGCCGCCGCCGCGGCCCGGCTCGGGCTCGCCGCCCTGATCAGGGCCGGCAGGAGGATGGCGACGGCCACCGCCGCGACGAGCAGCAGCGCGACGTGGCGAAGGCGGCCTGCGCGACGCTCCATCACGACTCCCGGCGCCGGCGTCGCTGCCGCCCGCTCGTGCCCCAGTCGAGGGCACCGAGGCGCCACAGGTAGACGAGGCCGGCCAGCAGCAGGACGATGAAGACGAGCGCCTCGGCGAAGCCGCTCCAGCCGGCCTGCCGCAGACCGACGGCCCAGGCGAAGATGAAGACGGCCTCGAGGTCGAACACCACGAAGAAGACCGCGATCTCGTAGAACTCGATCGAGAAGTGGCGCGGCAGCGGGCCGGCCGGCGGCAGCCCCGACTCGTAGCGGTCGTCGGTGGTCAGGTCACGGTGCCGCTGGCCGAGAAGCGCGGAGACGACGACGATGCCGACGGTGATGACCGCGGCAAGCGCTGCATACAGAAGAAAAGGCCATCCGGCTCCACTGATGGCCACGACAGTCGACCCCACGCTTCGACCCCCTGCTGCCAGACACGGCTCTGGCTACCCGGGAAGCAATTCGCGGAACCGCGTTTGCTCGCCGCGGTGCCGCCCGCCTACGTAGGAAACAGTCAGGAGGCGCCTCTCGTCCAGTGTTTGGCGCGTCGCGGCCCCCCGTGGCCCGCGGGCGCAGGCGCGGGCCTACGCCTTGAGTCGCGCCCTGAGGTCGGTGGGCGGGGCCGGCGCGGTCGTCCAGTCGAACGCCTCGCCGACGGCGCGCAGACGCTCGCGGGTGGCCGGCGCGCAGAGCGCGCCGGCCACCCCGCTCTCGTAGGCCCAGCGCGGCTCGACGCCGAGGTGAGCGGCGACGGCGTAGTCGAGGTCGAGGTCGGTGGCGAACAGGACGGGGTCGTCGGTCGAGATCGAGCAGCGCACGCCGGCCGCCCGCAGGGCGCGCAGCGGGTGGCGGCGCAGCGACTTGACGACACGGGTGCGCAGGTTGGACACGGGCGTGACGTCGAGCACGGTGCCGCGGGCGACGAGCTCGGCGACCAGGCCGGGGTCCTCGACGGCGCGGATGCCGTGGCGGATGCGGTCGGCGTGCAGCGCGTCGAGGGCGGCGCGCACCGACTGCGGGCCGGCCGCCTCGCCGGCGTGGGGCACCGCGCCGAGGCCGAGCGAGCGGGCCAGGGCGAACACGCCGGCGAACTGCTCCGGAGGGTTCTCGAGCCCGCCCAGGCCGACCGCGACCACGCCGCGCTCGCGGTAGCGGCCGCACCAGCGGACGGTCTCCTCGGCCAAGCTCAGGCTGAACGTGCGCGTGATGTCGGGGGTGAGGTTGACCTCGATCCCGAAGCGCTCGCCGGCTTCGCGGGCGCCGTCGCAGTAGCCCTCGAAGACCTCCTGCCAGGCGACGCCGCGCACCGCGGGCTCGGCCGGCGAGAAGATCGCCTCGAGGTACACGGCGCCGCGAGCGGCGGCCTCGCCGGCGTAGTCGACGACGACCCGGCGAAAGTCGTCGGTGGTCTGCAGGGCGGGCGTGATCGCGATCCAGACGTTCAGAAAGCTCAGGAAGTCGCGGAACCGGCACAGCTCGGCGAGGCCCTCGACGGTGTCGACCGGCAGCGCGTAGCCGTTGCGCTTCGCGATGGCGAGCAGCGTGGCCGGCTGGACCGTCGCCTCGAGATGGACGTGCAGCTCGATCTTGGGGAACGCCGTGGCCGGGCGGTCACGCGCTCCGGACGGCGCGCGGTCCGCGGCTGCGGTCGTTCCTGGGTCGTTCACGCTGTCTCCCGGTCGCGGCCCGCCGCCCGCGGCGATCGAGCGCATCGTCGCCGTTCGGGCCCGCCGAGCCTCGTTTTGCGCGCCTGCAGCGCGAGCTTACCGCACGCGGCCCCGAGCGGCCTTCTGTTCCGCCGCGCGGTGGGGAAGCGATACCATGAGGCCCGACGTGAAGGACAGGGACACCTCATCCGAGGAGCCTGCGCGGCCGATGCCGCCCGCACCGGACGAGCAGCCGTCGACGATCCGCGCCCTGCTCAGGTGGCTGCCCGTGCGCCACCTGATCTGGTTCGGCGTCGCCATCGTCGCCCTCTATCTCGTGTCGCCGCAGCTCGTCGGCCTGTTCTCGCAGGTGCCGCAGCTGCGCGGCATCTTCTGGCTCTGGTTCGTGCTCATGGCCGTGCTCGAGGCGGCGAGCTTCGCCTGCGCCTGGGGACTCATGCGTCTCACGCTGAACGAACGGAGCTGGTTCCTGATCGCCACGGCGCAGCTCACGAGCAACGCCGTCAGCCGTCTGATCCCGGGCGGCGCGGCGTCGGGCGGCGCGGCCAGCTACCAGATGTTCACCGCGCGCGGCGCCCGCTCCGAACGGGTCGTCTCGGGGCTCACCGCGACGACCCTGCTGTCGACGGCGGTCCTCGTGTCGCTGCCGGTGCTGTCGCTGCCGGCCATCGTGTTCGGCGGTCTCACCGTCGCCCGCACGCTGCTGCACGCGCTCGTCTACGGGATGGTCGTCTTCACCCTCATCCTCGCCGCCGGAGCGGTCGCGCTGTTCGCCGACGAGCCGCTGCGCGCCGTCGGCACGCTCGCGCAGCGCGCCCGCAACCGCCTGGCGCGACGGCGCAAGCCGGTCCACGACCTGGCCGACCGGCTGATCGACGAGCGCGACCTGATCAGGAGCATGCTCGGGCGGCGCTGGTGGGAGGCGCTGCCCTTCGCCGCCGGCAACTGGCTGCTCGACTACACGGCCCTGCTCGCCGCCATCGCGGCGACCGGTGCGCACCCGCGCGCCTCCGTCGTGCTCATCGCCTACGTCGTGGCCGCCCTGCTCGGCATGGTGCCGATCACGCCGGGCGGCCTGGGCTTCGTCGAGATCGGCCTGGTGGCGAGCCTGGGCCTGGCCGGTGTCGGCGCGGCCCAGGCGACGCTCGCCACGCTCGCCTACCGTCTCGTCGCCTTCTGGATGCCGATCCCGGCCGGCGGTGTGGCCTACTGGCTGTACCGGCGCCGGTTCGGCGACAGGGGCGCGTCGCCGGCCGCCGGTGGCGCGCCGCGCGCCTGAGCGCGCGCCGCCGGCTGCCGGCGCGCCCGCGCCTGACGGCGCCGCTCAGGCCTTGGCGATCCACCGACCGACCGGGTCGCCGGCGCAAGGGCGCAGACGACCTCAGCGGGCGCCTCTTCAGTCGTAGCGGCGGCGCCAGCGCCGGCCGCGGCGGCCCGACGCGTACGACAGCAGGTCGAGCACGAAGCCGGCCAGCACGACGACCCAGCCGGCGCCCGTCGGGCGGTGGAGCGCCGTCGAGTAGACAAGCACGTAGGACAGCGTGGTGAAGGGCAGGAACACGATGCCCAGGAGCGGCCACACGAAGCTGCTGAAGGCGCGGTCGACGGCGCCCGTGAAGATCCAGAGAAAGAGCAGCACGAGGCGCGGTGCGAGCAGTCCGACACAGCCCAGGCAGCACATCGCGGGCGCCTAGCTCGCGAGCGCGGCGCGCAGCGCCGCCCCCAGGCGGCGCGCCGCCTCGGTGAGCTCGTCGGGCCGGTAGAGCGTGAAGGCGAGGCGCAGGCCGCCGTCGAAGCCGTCGAGGTGGCTGCGGGCGGCCGGCACGTACGACACGCCGGCCGCTTCGGCGGCCGGCAGCAGCGCGCTCGCGCGGACGCCGTCGGGCAGGCTCACCCAGACGAAGAAGCCCCCGTCCGGCGCCGCGGCGCGGCAGCCCGGCGGCAGCTCCGCGGCCAGAGCCGCGAGGAGCGCGTCGCGGCGCTCGCGGTAGGTGCGGCGCAGCCCGGCGACGTGGTCGTCGTAGGAGCCCGCGGCCAGGTAGCGGGCGACGACGGCGGCGGCGAACTGGCTCGTGCAGCCGCCGCTCTCGTTCACCCCACTGCCGGCTATGCGCTCGACCTGCTCGGCGGCGCCGTTCACCCAGCCCACGCGCAGGCCCGGCGCCACCGTCTTGGCGAGTGAGCCCAGCCGCAGCACGGTGCCGCGCGGCGCGAGGCTCCAGAGCGACGGCGGCGCGGGCCGCTCGTACCAGAGCTCGCGGTATACGTCGTCCTCGACGATGAGCAGGCCGTGCGCGGCGGCGACCTCGACGAGGCGCCGCCGTCGCTCTCCGGCGAGCGAGACGCCGGTCGGGTTGTGGAAGGTCGGCACCGTGTACAGCAGGCGCACGCGGGCGTCGCCGGTGCGCGCCTGCACGAGACGCCGCTCGAGGGCGTCGACGTCGAGTCCGCCGGCGTCGAACCGCAGCGCCTCGACGGTGACCGGGTGGTCGCGCAGGATGCCGAGCGCCAGGCTGTAGGTGGGGCGCTCGACGAGCGCGACATCGCCGGGCTTGCAGAACAGCGTGAGGAGCTGGTCGAGGGCGAGCGAGTTGCCGCCGCTCACGAGCGTCTCGTCGGCGGCGGTCGCGTGCCCCTCGAGACGGGTGACCCGGTCGGCCAGCAACCGTCGCAGGCCGGCCGGCCCGGCGTTCGCGCCGTAGGGAAGGGCCTCGGCGCCGCCGTCCGCGAGGGCGGCGCCGCACGCCTCGGTCAGCGCCGCCGCCGGGAACAGCGCCGGGTCGGGCTCGCCGAAGGCCAGCTCGATCACGCCGGGGCGCGCGACGGTCTGGGTGGCGCTCCAGGTGGCCATCGGCGCTCAGGCCGCCGGCCGGTCGGCGCGGCGCCGCCGGCGGCGGGCGAACAGGAAGGCGACGAGCAGGGCGGCAAGGGCCGCGAACACCGCCGGCAGCATGAGGTCGACCCAGAGCGGCGCCGTGAAGGTCCAGGCCAGCCAGTGCACGTCGGCGCGCTGGCCGTTCTGCACGATGAAGGCGAGCAGGCCGAGCGCGATCAGGCCGCACAGGAACGGCACGGCGCCGCGGCGCAGCATGGCCCTCGACGAGATCGGCTCGTGCGGGCGGCCGCGCTCGTCGTGTCTGCCGGGATCGTCGGCCACCTTCGTCACCTTCGCCTTCGCCTGCTCTGCCTGGCGGCCCCCGCACGCCCGGAGGCTTGCCGCGTGCCACGTCGTGCCGCCTGTCACGTTGTGCCCGCGTGCCGCGGTGTGCCGCATGCCGCGTGCCGCGGTGGGCCGCGGCGCAGCCCGGCCCGCGGGTCCCCAAGGATACCAAACGAGCGGGCCCGCGGAGCGGGACGGTCGTATACTCCGCCGGCATGGACACGCCGCTGCTGATCGTCAATCCGTCGAGCGGGAGCCTGCGCGGCTTCGGTGCCGTGCCGCGCTTCGCGGCCGCGGTCGAGCGCGCTCTGGGCGACGTCGACATCGAGCTCACCCGGCGTCACGGGCACGCCGTCGAGCTGGCCCGGCGCGCCGCCGCCGCCGGGCGCGGCACGATCGTGGCCGTGGGCGGCGACGGCACCCTGGGCGAGGTCGTGAACGGTGTGATGCAAACGGCGGCGGGCGCCGCCGGCGAGCCGGCGCCGCCCGCCGCCCGCGTCGGCCTGATCGGTCTCGGCACGGGCGGCGACTTCGCCCGCGGGCTGGGGATGGGGCGGCGGCTCGACGAGCACCTCGCCGTGATCGCCGCCGGGCGCACGCGCACGGTCGACCTGCTGCAGGTGTCGTTTCGCGGCCACGACGGCGCGCCGGTCGAGCGCTACGTGGTGAACGTGCTCTCGGCCGGCCCCGGCGGCCTCGTCGATCGCTACGTCGAGCGCCTGCCGAGCGTGGTCGGCGGCCGCCTGTCCTACGGTCTGGCGGCCGGCTGGGCGCTCGCGCGCACGTGCCGCGCGCGCCTGCGGCTGCGCGTCTGGGACGAAGCCGACCGCGCGCAGGCCACGGAGCGTGAGCTTGCCACCTGGTTGCTGGGCGTCTGCAACGGGCCGGTGTTCGGCGGCGGCATGCGGCTCGCTCCCGGGGCGCTCGTCGACGACGGCCTGATCGACGTGGTGTCGATCGGCCCCGAGCACAAGCGCACCGTGGCGCGCTACCTGCCCTCGGTCTATCGCGGCCGGCACGTGCTCGTGCCGGGCGTCGAGGTGCTGCGCTGTCGCGGCCTCGAGGTCGAGCTCGTCGAGCCGGCCGACCCGGCGCGCTTCGCGCTCGACGTCGACGGCGACGCCCTCGGCCGGCTGCCGCTGCGCGCGCGGATCGTGCCCGGCGCCCTTACCGTGCTCGCGCCGGGCGCGGCGCGGGCGACGCCGTGATCGACCTGCCCGACGACGACGAGGCGCTGCTCGCCGAGTGCGACGTGACGACGTTCCGCGCCGGCGGTCCGGGCGGGCAGTACCAGAACACCACCGACAGCGGGGTACGGCTGCGGCACCGTCCGAGCGGCATCGTCGTGGTCTGCCGCCGTGAGCGCAGCCAGCTCCGCAACAAGGCGATCTGCCTGGAACGCCTGCGCGACAAGGTGGCGCGCCGCAACGCCGACGAGGCGCGCCCGCCGCGGCGCACGCGCGCCGTGCCGCGCACCGAGAAGGAGCGCCGCCTGGCCGACAAGGCGCGCCGCGCGCGGCGCAAGCGCGAGCGCGCCGCGCCGCCCGCCGACGAGACGTAGGGCGCCGGGCGGTCCTGCGGCGCGAACGCCGCGTGAGCGGCGGCGATGAGCCGGCTCCCGGCCGAGAGGGTAGAATCTGGCAGATGTTGCGGAGGGGACATGTCTGACGCGGCGTTCGCCGCGCCGCGCGCGGCGCGCAGGCCGCCCGCGGTGTGGCGCGTCGCGCTGCTGGTCGTCGGCTCGCTCGCCGTGATCGTGGCGGCGTCGCTCGTCATGCGGCTGATCGGCTTCGACGGCTGGGACGCGCCGGCGCACCTCTACAAGATCGCGGCCCTGCATCGCGGGTCGCTGCTCTGGGACAACGAGTGGTATGGCGGCGCCTATCAGCTCGTGAGCTACGGCTTCGTCTTCTACTGGCTCGCCCAGTTCATCAACTACACCGTGCTCGTCGTGGCCTCGGCCGCGGCGCTGCCCATCCTCTTCTACGTGTACATGCGCCGCATCTACGCGGTGACCGACATCCTGCCGTCGGCGGTCCTCGCCGGCGTGCTCGCCGTGTACCTGGCAAACGGTCAGGACCCGTTCCTGTTCGCCCTGGCGCTCACCTTCGGCGGCCTCGTCGCCGACGCCTGCGGGCGGCGCCTGCCGGCGGCCGTCCTGATCGGCGTGGCCAGCTTCGCCAACCCGGTCGCCGTCGCCGTCGGCGCCATCTTCCTCGTCGCCCAGTACCTGGCGCGGCCCGAACGCCGCGGCGGCCTGCACCGCCTGGCGCTCTTCCTCGTGCCGTTCTTCGTCGCCCGTCTGGTGCTCACCCTGTTCTTCTGGGAGGCGTCGAGCTACACCTACGCCGGTTACGAGGTCCTGATCTACTCGTCGTTCGGAGCGGGCGGCGTCGCGCTCGCCCTCGTGTCCGACGACCCCCAGCGGCGCGCCAAGGCGATCCTCTTCGGCACCTTCGGCGCCGTCGCCCTGCTCGCCGCCCTTCTGCCGGCCAACCCGATGGGCGGCACGTTCGGGCGCTTCTTCTTCGTCTTCGGCGTGCCCCTGTTCCTGACGGTGCGGCGCGTGCTCATGCCGCGCGTCGCGGTGATCGCCATCCTGGTGGGCGTCGCGGTCGGACAGCTCATCCTGCCCGCCGGCCACTTCGTGAGCCCGGCCGAAGGTGTCTCGACCAAACCGGTCTTCTTCGCCGGCGCCCTGGCGTTTGCCGCCAGCCACTACGACCCCGATTACCGCTACCACGTGGTGGCGCTCTCCAACCACTGGGAGGCCTACTACTTCCCGCTCGACGGCTACGCCATCACCCGGGGCTGGTACCGGCAGTCCGACGCCCTGCACAACGAGCTGCTCAACCAGCCCACCTTCAGCGCCGACCAGTACGTCGCCTGGCTGCACGACATGGGCGTCGAGTACGTGTTCCTGCCACACGCGCCGCTCGACAACTCGGGTCCCCAGGAGACCGCGATCCTGACCACCGATCCGCGCTTCACCGAGGTCTACCGCAGCCCCGACTGGACCATCTACCGCCTGCAGGACGCGCAGCCCATCGCCGTCGCGCAGGACGGCCCGGGCACGGCCCACGTGACCGCCTTCGACCGCGAATCGATCGCGCTCACCGTGTCGCGACCGGGCTCGTACCTCGTGAAGGTGAGCTGGTCGCCGTACTGGCGCGTGGCCGCCGGCGAGGGCACGCTCACCCCCGGTCCCGACGACTTCATGGTGCTGCACGCGCCGGCGGCCGAGGCGCTCGACCTGCGCATCGTGGTCACGCCCGACGTGCTCTGGAACGAGCTCGTCACCCACCTCGGCTGACGCGAGCGCGGCCGGCCCCGGTGGGCGCGCGCCGGCGACGGGGACGCGGGCGTCGCGCGCCGGCCCGGTCAGGCTCGCTTGCGAGCTCGGGGGCCGATGGGTAGAGTAGGGTGCCAGGTCGTCCCCCAGGCAGTACGCGTCGGGGCCCGTCTGGCCGTCCCCGACGTTCGGCCACTCCCGCCCCGTCCATCGTCCGCTTGCGGCGCGGCCGGCGGCTCCCTGGTGTGACGTGCGGAGGATCGATGACTGACGAGTATGTGAAGTGGCGTAAGAAGACCCGCAGCCGCGACCTCACCGGTCTCGGCTGGCTCGAGGCCGAGATCCTGCGCATCGTGTGGGACAAGGGCGACGTGAAGGTACGCGACGTCTACGAGGAGCTGCGCCTGCGGCGCCGGATCGCTTACACCACCGTCATGAGCGTGCTGCGCAACCTGCACGTGAAGGGGCTGCTCGAGCAGGACAAGCGACCCGCGGGCTACGTCTATCGCGCCATCGTGTCCGACATCGACGTCGCCAGGGGTATCCTCGACGACGTGATCGAGAAGATCATGGGCGGCCGTATCGAGCCGCTGCAGGAGTACCTCGACTCATACCGGTCGTAGACCGGGCGCCGGCGTCGCGGCGGCCCTCCGGCGGCGAAAGGCGGCATGCCATGCCAGCGAGCGTCAACGCCCTCGTGGAGCGTCTCGTCGACCGCGTCGCGGCGGCCGAGCCGGTGGTCGCCACGCAGCTCGGCCTGGCCGAGCACGCCGACGAGCTGCCCGACCTCTCCGCACCGGCCATCGCCGCCTACCTCGCCGACGTGCGCCGGCTGGGCGAGCGCCTCGACGATCTGGCCGCCGCCGGCGGCACCGACGCGATCGACGCCGCCACCGGCGGCCAGATCGCGCGCCGCGTGGAGCGCGCCTACGGCACGCGCGGCGTGCAGCGCCTGCGGCCCGGCCTCTACCTCGACGCCGCGTACGGCGTCCTGCTGCTAATGATCAAGGAGGTCGCCGCGCCCGCCGAGCGGGTCGCGGCGCTGCGCGCCCGCCTCGAGGCGCTGCCGGGGGTGCTCGAGGAGGGCCTCGCCAACCTGCGCGGACCGCTGCCGCTGCCCTACGTGACGGCGGCGCTCGACGACGCGCCGGGCATCGCCGAGCTCGTCGGCGAAGCGGCGCCGCGCGCCGCCGCCGAGCTCGGCCGGCCCGGCGCCCTCGACGCCGCCGCGGCGACGGCCGCCGCCGCGGTGGCGCGCTTCGCCGCCGAGCTGCGCCGCCGCGAGCTCGACCAGGCCACGCCCGACGTCGCCGGCGGCCGCGAGCTGCTCGTCGACCTGCTTGCCCACGAGCACCTGCTGCGCGAGACGCCCGAGGAGATCGCCGCGGTCGGCCGCGCGGCGGTGGCCGACACGCACGCCGCCATGAGCGAGCTCGCCGCGTGCATGGGCTACGACTCGAGCGACGCGGCGGTCGCCGCCGTCCAGGCAGACCGGCCCGCCCGCGAGAAGCTGCTCGACAGCTATCGCGAGGCCCTGGCGGCCGCCCGGCGCTTCGTCGTCGAGCACGACATCGTGACCCTCGCGCCCGGCGAGGAGCTCGTCGTCGAGCCGACACCGCAGGCCCTGCGCGGCTCGCTGCCCTTTGCCGCCTACGAGGGCCCGGGGCCCTTCGACCGCGTGCAGCGCGGCTTCTACTGGGTGACGGAGCCCGCCGCCGACCTGGCCGGCGACGAACTCGCCCGAGCCCTCGCCGGCCACCCTTTCGCCTCGATGGGAGCCGTCGGCGTGCACGAGGCCTACCCCGGCCACCACACGCAGTTCGGCCGCGCCAACCGGGCCGCCACGCTCGCCCGCCGGGTGGCCTTCATCCCCGACGGCGGCGTGCTGCTGATCGAGGGCTGGGCCTTCTACTGCGAGGAGATGATGGAGGCCGCCGGCTTTCTGGCCGCACCGGGCGTGCGCCTCATGCGGCTGAACGATCAGCTCTGGCGCGCCTGCCGCGTGGTGATCGACATGGAGCTCCACCTCGGCCTCATGAGCTTCGACCAGGCGGTCGAGTTCCTGGCTCGCGAGGCCCACCTCGAGCGCTCGCAGGCGGCCCTCGAGGTGCGCTGGTATGTGGCCGTCCCCGGCTATCCGATGGCCTATTCCATCGGTAAGCGCGAGATCGCCGCGCTGGCGCGCGACTACGCGCGGCGCCGCTCGCCGTCGCTCAAGGCCTTCCACGACGAGCTGCTCGACTGGGGCGCGACGACGCCGGCGCTGATCCGCAGGGGGATGGGGCTCTAGCGTCCGCGCCTGGCCCGGAAGCGCGGGCGGCGGGGGGAGGCGTGTAGGCATCGGGGTCGGAAATGACCGACCCCTCAGCCCACACCCCTCCGCCCGCCTCCGCCGCAGGCGCGGCGCGCCACTGGCAAACCGTGGCCTCGCCCGGCGCACGACGGTCCCCTGTGCAGTGATCGCCTGCTCGGCGCAGGCGGGGGCTCAAGCCAAGGGACCACCCGCGGCGGCGAAGGAGTGGCGCGGGCTCGTTCCCGCTACCACTCACTTCGCCCGCCTTTCGTGACGCCGCCGGCGTGGCCCGGGCATGCCTCACTCCGGCCGGCTTTCGCAGCGCCGCTGGCGTCACCACGGGCGAAGGGGAACTTGCATCCCTCGTGCCGCACCCTTCCCCGTGGCCGCAGGCGTCACAGGCGCTCACAGTCCGGTAGCAGTCCTGCGCCAGCGTTGAGCCGTCTGGTCCGGCCATGTCGCGCAATGTGGCACCAGAGACGGGAGTCCTGAGATGCGCAGGTTCTCAAGCCCGGGCTTGATCGCGATCCCCGGCGTGCTGGTCGTGGTGGCCGCACTCGGCGTCTCTGGGGTGAGCCTCTGCGAGGTGATCGGTTGGGTCGTCTCTGGAGGTGAGTCGGGGGGCGGCATCGACATGACCCCCGTGGTGGGCGTCGGAGGCGCCGCAGGGTCGATGGTGATTGTGGGCGCTCGTGTGGACGCTACACTCGCGATTGTTCGACGCAGGACGCGTGTGGGGACCTGGGTCCGGCTGAGCGTTGAACTCGCCGCCACTCTTCCGGTTGTCTGGATAGTCTTCGGCCTCGCTGCGACCGACTGGTGGGGCGATCGCATGATGCCCTGGGTTGTTGGCTTTGCAGCTTTCGTCGGGCTCTCCCTTCTTGGCCTCGGCTGGACCGGAGCCATCCGTGCCCGACGTAGCATCAGTGACAGAGATGAGGAGAGGGGCTGCGAGTGAAGCGGGAGTGCTCCTCCGTCACCGTCTCGGGTGGCACCGCCTTATGAGCTTGCGTGCAGCGCCTAATCGTAGAAGGCGGGCTGGATCTCGACGCCGTATTGCACGACGCGGTCGCGGCCGCCGTCCTTGGCCTGGTAGAGCGCCTTGTCGGCGAGCTCGAAGAGCTCGGGCACGGTGGTCGCGTCGCGCGGGCAGGTCGCTACACCCATGCTGATCGTGATGTTGACGTCGCTCGGCAGTCCGAGACCCGTGTAGCGCGTGCCGGCCAGCGTGCGGCGCAAGCGGTTGGCCATGAAGCTCGCGTTGTCGCCCGGCGTGTTGGGCAGCAGCATGCCGAACTCCTCGCCGCCGTGGCGCGAGCAGATGTCGGACTTGCGCACGTGCTGGCGCATGACGCCGGCCACGACCTGCAGCACGCGGTCGCCGGTGGCGTGGCCGTAGGCGTCGTTGAAGTGCTTGAAGTGGTCGATGTCGAGCATGACGAGCGACAGCGGCTGCTGGTTGCGCAGGCTGCGGGCGAGCTCCTCTTCGGCGCGGTTCATGAAGAAGCGCCGGTTGTAGAGACGCGTGAGGTGGTCGGTCACGACCTGGCGGCGGATACTGTCGTACTTGCGCGCGTTCGACAGGGCGGCGTGCACGTGGCCCTGCAGCGTGGTCAGCACGTTGGTCGCGATCTGGTCGAAGTGCTCGCTCGTGGTCGAGGTGGCGAGCAGCGCCATCTCGCCCATCGGGTCGACGTCGAAGGGCACGATGAGCTGGCTCTTCATGGTCTGCGGGAACAGCGTGCACGTGTGGTCGGCCGAGCGCACGACCGTGCGCTCGTCGATCGCCCGGCGCACCGGGCAGTCGCTCGTGAACAGGCAGCAGTCGGCGTCGATCGACGGCGCCTGCACGCCGAGGGCGCCCTCGACGTCGAAGGCGCGCGTGTTGGGCTCGAGCGAGATGAGGGCGACGAAGTCGGCGTGCAGGAAGATCTTGGCGCGCGCCAGGGTGCGCTCGACCGTCTCGCGGTAGGGCAGCGCGGCATTGATCTCCTGACCGATGTCGCCGACCTCGACGAGCTGACGATTGAAGGTCTGCAGACGCAGCAGGTCGCTCTCGGCGCGCTCGGTGCGCACCTCGTGCGTCTGCACCTCGGTGAAGGTGCGGATGATCGTGTTGATGAGGTGGTCGAGCTCGGCGATCTGGTCGCGGTGGCGCGGGTCGTCGTCTTCGAAGCGGGCGCCGAGGCGGCGCCGCGAACGGCGGATCAGCGAGGCGAGCGGCCGGTACACCCAGATATCGAGCACGACGACGATGAGGGCGAACATGCCCGACAGCGCCAGGGCGAGCTCGACGAGGCGATTGGTGGTGAGCACGCGCGAGAACGCCGCGATCACGACGAGGAAGATCACGACGATCATGCCGGTCGTCTTGACCTCGATGCTCACACGGGAGCGGGATTCGTGCGGGTCGCTCGTGGAGACTCCTTCGCGAGTGTCGGCGCGGCCTGTCGCTTGCGGCTGGCGGGGCCTGCGGCCGGCCGGTGGCTGCCCCGCAGCTTTCGTCTTCTTATCGGCAGTTCACGAGCGGGTATGAGCGGGTCGCGCGGTCGCCTGCGGGGGCTGCCGGGGTCGGGCCGGGCGCGTCACGGCGTCGCTCGCGGCAGGGCCTCGGTGGAGCGTGAGCAGGCCGGCGCCGCGGCCGCCGCGGCGGCCGCCGGGTCTCTCAGAGATAGCCTTCGATGACCGACAGCACCTGGGCGATGCGGAACGGCTTGGTGATGTAGCCGTCGATGCCCACGTCGGTCGCGCGCTCCATGTCGGTGGCCATGGCCTTGGCCGACAGGCCGACGATCGGGATGTCGCGCGTGGTCTCGCTGGCCTTGAGCTCGGTGATGGCTTCGTAGCCGCTCATCACCGGCATCATCATGTCGAGGATGATGAGGTCGGGATGGTGGCCGCGAGCCAGGTCGACGGCCTCGCGGCCGTTGGCGGCCTTGTAGACGTCGTAGCCCTGGGCCTCGAGCGACATCGCGACGATGCTCAGGATATCGGGGTCGTCATCGGCGACGACGATCGACTTGGCCATGGCTGTCCCCACCGTCCTAGCTGATCTTGCCGGCGGCCAGGTGGTCGGCCGGCTCGTGTGATATCGGCACTGTGAAGATGAAACTGGAGCCCTTGCCGAGCTTGCTCTGCACCCGGATCTGGCCGCCGTGGAGCTCGACCAGCTCCTTCGTGATGGCCAGGCCGAGACCCGTGCCGCCCTGCGAGCGGCTGGCCGACGAGTCGACCTGCGTGAAGCGCTGGAAGATGCGGTCGATGTCCTCCTGGCCGATGCCGATGCCGGTGTCGGTCACCCAGATCTCGACGAAGCCGTCGTGGGCGCGCGCCTCGACGCTCACGTTGCCGTTCTCGTGCGTGTACTTGATGGCGTTGGTCAGCAGGTTGAGCAGCACCTGGTTGAACTTGGCCGGGTCGGCGTTGATCGGCGGCACGTCGGTGGGCAGATAGGTCGATACCTTGATGCGCTTCTCGGCGGCCCGCGGCTTGACCACCGGCAGGACGCTGAGCAGCGCCGAGCGCAGGTCGACGGCCTCGACGTTGAGCTCAAGACGGCCGGCCTCGATCTTGGTCAGGTCGAGCACGTCATTGATCAGGTTGAGCAGCGACTCGCCGTTCTTGAGGATGCTCTCGATGAAGTTGTTCTGGCGCTCGTTCAGCTCGCCCGTGACGCCCGACAGCAGCATGTCGCTGTAGCCGATCACCGAGGTGAGCGGCGTACGCAGCTCGTGGCTCATGGTCGCCATGAAGTCGCTCTTCAACTGGTCGAGGTAGGTGAGCTCGTCGTTCTTCTTGGCGAGCTCTTCGTTGTACTGGATGTTGCGCAGGGCCACCGAGAGCTGGCTGCTGAGCGAGGCGAGCGCCTTGAGTTTGGACTCGCGCACGACCTCGCCGGGGCGCGTCATGAAGCACAGCAGGCCCAGACGCAGGTCCTTGGCGCGCAGCGGCACGAGCACGAGGTCGCGGAAGCCCTCCTTTTCGATGAGCTTGAGGATGTGGGCCGACTGCGTGCCGTCGTCGACGGTCGCGACGTGCGGCGTGCCGGTGGGGTAGACGCGAGCGAGGCCGACGCCCTTGAGCCGGTCGATGAGCTCGGTCGCGACGGACCCCTGCAGGGCGGCCAGGCGGTCGTCGCCGGTGCCGTCGTTGTGCAGCAGCACGAAGCCGGTCTCGACGCGCATGAGGCCGCAGAGCTTCTCGAGCGACTCGGGCATGAGGCCCTCGACGTCGTGGTGACGCATGAACACCTGGCTCGTCTCCTCGATCGAGCGGAGCTGCTCGTTCACCGCCTTCATGCGGTCGAGCTGGCTCTCGGCCCGCACCTTGGCGTCGCGCAGCTCGGAGTTGGTCCTGGTCAGCGCCCGCGCGATGAAGCCGGTGAGCAACGCGATCAGCAGGAACCCGGTCACCCTGATGCCGACCGTCTGGGCCGACCAGTTCTCGGGCAGGATCGGGGGCTTGATCGTGGAGTCGTTGACGAACGGTCCGACGGCGGCCGCCTGCAGCGCCCAGATGCCGATGTAGAAGCCGCTCGATACCGCGGCCGTGATGTAGGCCGACCAGGCGGGCAGGAGCAGGCTCGCCGAGACGATCGGCCACACGTAGAAGATCGCGACCGACGACAGCACGCCGCCGGTGAACACGACGGCGGCCGTGATCAGCACGGTGTCGACCACCACCATGGCGACGCTGGCGCGGTCGTCGCGGCCCCGCCTGCTCAGGTAGAGGAAGGGCACGTTGGCGACCACGAAGAGGACGATGACGGCGAGCAGCACCGGCGAGATGGCGCTCGACTCGAGCAGCCGGAAGCCGATGCCCGCGACGAACAGCGCGACACCGAAGATGATGCGCGCCGTCATGACCTCTCTGAGCTGCTTGCTGCCGGTGCTCGTGTGAGCCGTCCCTTCGCCGTCGTTGCCTGGTCCGAGTACATATGTCGACGAAAGCGGCGGATGGATTAGGGGGCGAAGGCCCGCGCTTCGTCGACCCGGCGGCTGCAGGAAACCGGCCCGGGGCGCGGAAGCTCTACAATCCCGAGCGGGCCTTCGACCGGTGGGTCGCGCCCGGGCGAACCGAGGACGTCCGTACCATGTCTGTACCGCGCCTCATCGTGGCCGGGGTCGAGCCGGGCCCCGCGCTCGACCTCGTGACCGGCGCGCTGCTCGCGGGCTGTGGCGAGCAGCGCGCTACGCGTGCCATTCTGCTGGGCTTCGACCTGCCGCTCTGGCGCCTTGTCTACGACGTGGCCGCCCGGGCGCCGCGCGCCCTCGACCCGGCGCTGCACCCGGCGCCGGTCGCCGACGAGCTCTTCGACCAGTGGAGCGAGCGCATGGACCTCGCGCTCGTGTCCTGCGTGCGGCCGCTGCTCGACAACTGGGAGGGCGTGCACGGCTCACGCGGCGCCGACCTCGCTCGCCGGCTCGACGCGCCCATCGTGCTCGTGCTCGACGCCCGCGGCCGCGGCGCGAGCGCCGCGGCCGCGGTCTACGGCACGCGCGCCCTCGCCAAGCAGCTCGAGATCGGCGGCGTCGTGCTGGTGGGCGGCGACGACTCGGCGGTCGGCCTCGAGCTGCAGGAGGCGCTGCGCCGCGACGTCGGTCTGCCGCTGCTCGGCCACATCCCGCCGCAGCTCACCGAGCAGTTCCTGCGCCAGTACGCCGTGGCGAGCGGCGCCGTACGCACCCTGGGCGGCGCTCGCGCCCCCGAGGCCACGCTCGTGCAGCTCTGCCGCGAGGCGGCCACCTACCTGCAACTCGACGAGATCGCCGCGGTCGCGGCGCAGCGCGGCTTTCTGCCGGCCGCGCCGCGCCACCTGCTGCTGCCCGAGACGTCGGCCACCGACCTCGTGGTAGCCGTGGCCTGGGGCCCGCCGCTGCAGCCCGTCATGCTCGAGAACGTCGACGTCCTGCAAGCCATGGGCGTCAACCTCGTGCCGCTCAACATCGCCCGCGACCGCGAGCTGCCCGAGCCCTGCGACGGTCTGCTCTTCAGCGGCACGCTCGACGAGCAGACGATCGACGCGTTCTCCGACAACGCGCTGCTGCGCCAGAGCCTGCGCACCGCGGCCGCCGACGGCCTGCCGATCCTCGCCCTGGGCGGCGGCGCGCTGCTCCTGCTGCAGCGCCTGGCCGACAGTCGCGGGCGTAGCCACGACCTGCTCGGCATCGTGCCGGCCGAGGCGGAGCTGCTCGAGTGGTACGACCGGCCGCGCTATGTGCACGCCGAGGCGACCCGGGCCAACCCCTACGACGCCGGCTCGGTCACCCTGCACGAGCTGTTCGACCTCGAGTTCCTCGTGCTCGAGCACGACGTGTTCGCCTACCAGGTCGCCATGCCCGACGGCAGCGGCCGCACCGAGGGCTTCGTCGTGGGCCGCTGCCTGGCGACGACCCTGTTCGCCAGCTTCGCCGCCTCGCCGGCCATGGCCGGTCGCTTCATCGCCGCGATGCGCGCGGCGCGCGGTACGGCGCGTTCGTAGAGGCGGCGCGACGGGCGCGCCCGCGGCCCGCGCGGGCGGCGCGCCGGCGCTGGTGTACACTTCCGCGCATGAACGCACGCCGCCGCCTCGCCCCCGAGGTCTTCGCCCTGCCGGTCGAGCGCATGCGCGAGGGCTACTACACCGACGCCTACTTCAACTTCTCCAAGCGCGTGCTCGAGACGCGTGACGAGCACCCGCGCGTCCTCATGCAGGTCTTTCAGAAGTACACCGACGCCGTGCTGGGCGGCACCGACGAGGCCGTCGCGGCGCTCAAGCTCTGCGCCGGCCGCCACGAGGTGCGCGGCGGGGGGCGCGTGTGGGTCGACGGCTGGGACGAGCTCGAGGTGCGGGCGCTCTACGACGGCGACGAGGCCGCGCCGTGGGAGACCGTCATGACGATCGAGGGCGACTACACGCTCTTCGCCCACCTCGAGACCGTCTACCTGGGCGTGCTCACGCGCCGCACGCTCATCTCGACGAACGTCCGCCGCGTCGTGCAGGCCGCCGGCGCCAAACCGGTGCTCTTCTTTCCGGCGCGCTTCGACCACTACCGCGTGCAGGCCGGCGACGGCTGGGCCGCGCACGTCGCCGGCGCGATCGGCGTCTCGACCGACGAGCAGGCCTCGTGGTGGGGCGGCAAGGGCGGCGGCACCGTGCCGCACGGCCTGATCGCCGCCTACGGCGGCGACACCGTGGCGGCGTCGGCCGCCTTCGCCGACGAGCTCTACCCCGACGTCAACGTCGTCGCCCTCGTCGACTTCGACAACGACTGCGTCGCCACGTCCGTGGCGTGCGCCCGCGCCCTGGGCGAGCGCCTGTGGGGCGTGCGTCTCGACACCTCGGAGACGATGGTCGATCGCTCCTTGTGGGAGTCGATGGGACAGTTCCGCCCGACCGGGGTGAACCCGCAGCTCGTGCGCAACGTGCGGGCCGCCCTCGACGCCGAGGGCTTCGACCACGTGCGCATCGTGGTGAGCGGCGGCTTCGACGCCGAGCGCATCCGCGAGTTCGAGCGTGACGGCGTGCCGGCCGACGCCTACGGCGTGGGCTCGAGCCTGCTGCGCGGCAGGATCGACTTCACGGCAGACGTCGTCGCGGTCGACGGCCGGCCCTGCGCCAAGCGGGGCCGCATCGAGCGTCCCAACCCGCGGCTTGAGCCGGTGGAGTGAGCGCGGGCAAGGCGATCCTCGTCGTCGACGTCCTGAACGGCTTCTGCCGGGCCGGCAGCCTGGCCAGCCCGCGTCTGGCGGCGATCGTGCCGCCGCTGCGCGCCTACCTCGAGGTCGAGGCGGCGGCCGGCGCGGACCTCGTCTTCCTGGCCGACAGTCACGCGCCCGACGACCCCGAGTTCGCGCTGTTCCCGCCGCACTGTGTGGCGGGGTCCGGCGAGGACGAGGTGGTGGCCGAGCTCGCCGCGCTCGCCGCGCGGGGCCACGTCGTGCGCAAGCGGCGCTACAGCGGGTTCTCGGGTACGCAGCTCGAGGGGCTGCTGGCCGGTCTGGCGCCGGCGGTCGTCGAGGTCGTGGGGGTGTGCACCGACATCTGCGTGCTGCACACTGTCGCCGGCCTGCGCGACCGCGACTACCGGGTGGTGGTGCGGCGCGACTTGGTCGAGACCTACGACGCCCCCGGGCACCCGGCCGACGGGGTCAACGCCTGGGCCCTGGCCCACATGGGCGACGTGCTGGGGGTCGAGGTCGCCTAGCGGGGCTCAAGGGCCACGGTCGTGCTCGTCGGGCCGACGTCAGTTCCCGCCCGAGCCGCTGTGCGAGCCGTTGCCGCCGTCGTCCATGAGGTCGACGAAGCTGCGGGCCGTGCGGCCGATGCCCGACGAAGGATCGATCGCGGCGGCCTTGCGCCACTGGTCGCGCGCGAGGGCGGCGCGCTGCTGTGAGAAGTAGAGGATGGCGAGGTTGTAGTGGGCGAGCTGGCTGCGGGGGTTGGCCGCGAGCACGCTGGTGAGCAGCCGCAGCGCCTGGTCGTCGCGCCCCGACGCGTGCAGCGCCATGGCGAGCTGGGCTTCGGCGGTCTGGTTGCCGGGGTCGGCAGCGAGCACCTTGCCGTACAGCGCCTCGGCCTTGAGCGGCTGCTCGGTCATGAGGTAGGCGTCGGCCAGGGCCATCGCGTTGCGCGTGCTCGACGGGTGCCTCGTGTACCGTGCGCTGAGCAGCTTGACCATGGCGGCGTAGTCGGTGTCGCTCGGGCTGGCGGTCGGCGAGGGAACGCTGGCCGGCAGCGTCGCCGCGCTCGCCTCGGTCGTCGCGGCGGCGGTCCTGCCCGGCGACCGCGAGCCCACGAGGACGATGAGCCCGGCGACCAGGATGGCGACCACGATGCCGGCGACGGCGTATCGTTTGCGCAACGCGGCGAGTCCTTTCGGTACGGACGGACCGGCGGGGGATCGACACCCGCCGTGCCACTATTATGCGGCGGTCCCGCGGCCCTCCGGACCCCTATCGGACCGCCCGTAACAGTCCTTAACCCCGATTTAACAAAGGCACCGGTGAGCGCGCCGGGCGAGGAACGCGAGGGAAGACGCGATGGACAGTGAAGACAAGGTCGTGCTGGTCACCGGCGCCTCGGCGGGGATAGGCCTCGCGGTCGCCCGGCTGCTTTCGCGGGAAGGCGCACGGCTGGCCCTGAACTCCCGGTCGGCCGAGAGGCTCGAGCAGGTCGTGGGGGAGCTGCCCCATGCGGCGGCCTTTCCGGCGGACATGTCCGACGAGGCCGCCGTCCGCCGCATGCTCGCCGCCGTGCTCGAGCGGTTCGGCCGGCTCGACGTGCTCGTCAACAACGCCGGCCGCGGCATGCACGGCCCGCTGCGGTCGCTCGACGCGGCGGCGTTTCGCCGGCTGCTGGAGCTGAACGTGGTGGGCCCGCTCGTTGCCATGCAGGCCGCCATCCCCGCCATGCGTGAGCAGGGCGGCGGGACGATCGTCAACGTAAGCTCCGGCACCGCGCTCATGTATGCGCCGGGCCTGGCCGGCTACTCGGCGACCAAGCGGGCGCTCGGCGGACTGAGCCTGACGGCTCGCGCCGAGCTTGCCGGCGACGGCATCACGGTGAGCGTCGTCTACCCCTACGTCACGCGCAGCGACTTCTACCGCAACTGGGTCTCGAGCGAGCACGCGACGGGCAGCGCCGACGAGTACCTGGCTCCGGGCCGCCCGCCGGTCGACAGCAGCGAGTACGCCGCCGGCCTGATCCTGCGGGCGATACGGACCGGCGCGGCCGAGGTCTTCGCGCACGACTGGATGAAGGAGTCGATGCGGTAGGGGTGACCTGGGCGGCGCTCCGATCGCCGAGCGCCCGACGGAAGGGCGGCATCTCCGGGCGCCGCATCCCTTCGCCCCGTCGCTGCTTGACCAGTCCCCGCGGCGCGACTAGACTCGGTAAGCGGACAAAAACTATCCGACTGGTACGCGGACGGTGAGTGCGACGTGGGACTGCAACTGACACGGGGCGGCGAATACGCGATCAGGGCGATGACCTATCTCGCCCCGCGCCCGCTCGGCGAGGTCTGCGCGTTGCGCGACGTCGGCGCCGAGAAGGACATCCCCGAGAGCTTCCTCGCCAAGATCTTCCAGAGCCTCGTGCACGCCGGCCTCGTCACCTCGCAGCGCGGCGCGCACGGCGGCTTTGCGTTGGCCCGCCGGCCCGACGAGATCACCGTCCGCCAGATCGTCGAGGCCGTCGACGGCCCGATCGCCCTGAACGGCTGCGTAGTGTGGCCCGACGACTGCCGGCGCAGCAGCGGCTGCCGCATGCACGAGGTCTGGGTGCTCGCCCAGGAGCGCATGATGGAGGTCCTCGAGCAGGTCACCCTCGCCGAGCTCGCGCCGGCGCCCGAGGGCGTCGCCGCCCCCGCCCCCGCCTGACCCGACGCCCACTGGCCCCGGGGGTGGTCGCTCCGGTCCGGGCTTCCGCCGTTGTCGCCGGCGCTCGCCGCTGCCTTACTGCTCGCTCGCGCCCCTGTCCTCGTAGCCGCGTGGGTGCTCCTGCATCCAGCGCCAGGCGTCGGCGACGATCTCGTCGAGGCTCACGCGCGGCCGCCAGCCGAGCACCTCACGGGCGCGGCCGTTCGAGGCGACCAGCACCGGCGGGTCGCCGGCGCGGCGTGGGGCCGTCTCCTCGGTGAGCGTGCGTTCGGTCGCCGTTTCGACGGCGCGCAGCACCTCGCGCACCGAGCTGCCGCTGCCGGTGCCCAGGTTGCAGGCGCCGCTCACCCTGGGCAGGCGTTCGAGGGCGGCGACGTGGGCCGCCGCGAGGTCGCTCACATGCACGTAGTCGCGCACGCAGGTGCCGTCGGGCGTGGGGTAGTCGATGCCGAACACGCGCTGCGGCCTGCCGTCGCGCGCGGCGGCCAGGGCGAGCGGCACGAGGTGGGTCTCGGGGTCATGGTCCTCGCCACGCACGCCATCGGAGCCGGCCGCGTTGAAGTAGCGCAGGGCCATGACGGCGAGGCGGCCGCCGCTCGCGGCGGCCGCCTCGCCGAGCAGGCGCTCGGCGGCGAGCTTGCTGTCGCCGTAGGGGTTGGTCGGGGAGAGCGTCGCGTCCTCGTCGATCGGCACGCGTTCGGGCGCCCCGTAGACGGCCGCCGTCGACGAGAAGACGAGGCGCGTGGCGCCGGCCGCAAGAGCGGCCTCGGCCACGCGCCGTGTGCCTTCGGTGTTCACGTCGCGGTAGCGCTCCGGAAAGGCGACCGACTCGGCCACCTCGGCGAGGGCGGCCATGTGCACGACCGCGGCGCAGCGGGCGGCCTTCATGGCCGCCGTCAGCCGCTCGCCGTCGCGGATGTCGCCGACGGCGAGGTCCGCGCCGTCGGGCACGGCCGCCGCATGGCCGCGCGACAGGTCGTCGAACACGGTGACCCTGTGGCCGGCCGCGAGCAGCCGCGCCGCAATCACGCTGCCGATGTAGCCGGCGCCCCCGGTGACCATGACGTCCATGGCCGTCATGCTATCAGCAACGGACCATCGGCCCGGCCCGGCAGGGCGCGGCCCGCGGCAGAACCCGGCCTTCGGCGGACGCGTCGGCGGCGCCGCCGGTCCGGCCTTCGACTTCGTAGTTCACGCGGGCGTCACGCGCCCGCCGGCGCTCAGCCTCAGCCGCCGCCGGTCGAGGCCTGCGGGAGTCGCGACGAGGAGCTCGGCCGGGCGTTGGTGAGGAAGGGCGAGAGCTTCTGCCTGGTCGTGAAGGAGCCGCAGTGCGGGCACTGCCGGTCCTCGTCTTTGAGAAAACCCTGGACGAAGACCTCGAAGGGGCGGCCGCACTGCAGACAGACGAGATCGTAGGTCGCCATCGGCACCTCCGCGCGCGTGGATGCGATACCTGCACGGGTTATGGCGCCCCACGGGGTCTCTCGAAACAGGACCGGCCAAGGGTGAGCCGGCCGTGGCATGCGGCGAGTGCCCCACGAAGAGAGGGAGCGGGGCGGCCGCACGGCCGCCCCGCTCCCTCTCGTGCTCCGCCGCGCGATGCGCGGACGGTCGTTGCCTTCAGCGGGTCAGTAGGCCCAGCCCAGCATGATCTGGTCGGTGTCGCTGGCGGCCGTCGCGCAGGTGCCCGCGACCCAGACGGTCGTACCGGCCACGGCGATCGCGTTCGGCGTGTTGGCGCCAACATGGACGCCACCGTCGTTGTCGCCGTTGCCCCAGAGGCTCTGCCAGAAGCCGCCGCCGAAGTTCTGGCGGCCGCGGTACAGGTAGATGGTCCAAGCCTGGAACGGCGTCTTGTAGCCGTTGCCGCAACGGTCGTAGGTGAACTCGAACTGAGAGCCGTTGTCGGTCGACTGGTCGGAGTAGTTCCTGGCGGACTCGATCTTGTCGGCCATGCCCGGCGGGACCTCGCAGCGTCGCGTGGCTGGCGCACCCTTCGCGCCGCCGTCTATGCTTGCAGACGATGAGCGGCGAGCACGGCATACCGGCCCCGAGCGCGCGCGGCGCGGCCGCGGCGGCGGAGCTTGCCGGCGTGGTCGCCGGCGAGGTCCGCACCGGCCCGCTGGCGCGCTGGATGTACTCGACCGACGCCTCGATCTACCGCGTGCTGCCCGACGCCGTGCTCGTCGCCCGGTCGGTCGACGATCTCGCCGCAGCGGCCGCGGTGGCGGCCCGCCACGAGGTGCCGCTCTGCCTGCGCGGCGCGGCCACGAGCCTGGCCGGGCAGACGCTCGGCGCCGGCATCGCGATCGACTGCTTTCATCTCGACCGCATCGTCGAGATCGACCCCGAGCGCCGCGTGGCGCGCGTCGAGCCCGGCGTCGTGCAGGGCACGCTCAACCGCGCCACGGCCGCCTACGGCCTCGAGTTCGGCCCCGACACCTCGACCGTCGAGCAGGCCACGATCGGCGGCATGGTCGGCAACAACTCGTCGGGCTCGCGCTCGATCGTCTACGGCGAGACCAAGGACAAGCTGCTGCGCGTGCGCGGCGTGCTGGCCGGCGGCGAGGACGCCACGTTCGGTCCCTGCGCCGGCGACGACCTGCGGACCGGGCTTGCCGGACCGGAGAGCGAGCGACTCGCGCAGGGCCTCGAGGCCATACGGTCGCGCCTCGACGGCCGCCTTGCCGAGCGCTGGCCGCGCACCGCCCGCCGGGTCTCGGGCTACAACCTGCCCGAGCTCGTGACGCCGACGCCGAACCTGGCCCGCCTGCTGGCCGGCTCCGAGGGCACGCTCGCGCTGTTCACCGAGGTCGAGGTGCAGCTCGACGAGCGCCCGGCGGCGCGCCCGCTCGCCGCCCTGACCTTCGCGACGATCCGCGCCGCCCTTCAGGCCAATCTGGCGATCCTGCCCACCGGGCCGTCGGCCGTGGAGCTGATCGACCTCGTGCCGCTGCGCGGCTCGCCCAACCTGCGGCGCTTCTCGCGCCTGGCCCCCATCCTCGACGGCGCCGATCCGGCGGTGCTCCTCGTGGAGTACCAGGGCAGCCGCGACGAGGGTCTCGCCGGCCTCGAGCGCCTGCGCGCGGTCGTCCCCGACCTGGCGGTGAGCACCGCCATCTTCTTCGCCGACCCCGCCGCGGTGAGCGAGGCCTGGGAGCTGCGCCGCGCCTCGCTGCCGCTGCTCATGGGCGCGCCCGGCGTCGAGCGCCCGGCCTCGTTCGTCGAGGACACCGCGGTGCCGCCCGAGCGCCTGCCCGACTTCGTCGAGGAGTTCCAGCGCATCGTGGCGGCCCACGGGGCGCGCGCCTCGTTCACCGGCCATGCCTCGGCCGGGTGCCTGCACGTGCGGCCGATGCTCGACCTGAAGACGGCCGCCGGCGTCGAGCGGCTCGACGCCATCGCCCACGAGGTCGGCCGGCTCGTGGCGAGCTTCGGCGGCGCCCTGTCGGGCGAGCACGGCGACGGCTTCTCGCGCTCCTGGTTCAATCCCGAGCTGTTCGGCCTCGAGCTCTACGGCGAGCTCGTCGCCCTCAAGGACCTGTTCGACCCGCGCCGCCTGCTCAGCCCCGGCCGCAAGGTCGAGGGGCCGCCGCTCACCGACAACCTGCGTCTGGGCGCCGGGCACCGGGACCGGTCGGGCTGGGTGCCGCGCCTCTCCTATGAGCGCGAGGGCGGTTTCGACCTGGCGGCGGAGCGCTGCTTCGGCGCCGGCCTCTGCAAGAAGCAGGTGGGCACCATGTGCCCGCCGGCGGCCGTCTCGCGCGACGAGTGGCAGACGACGCGGGCACGGGCCAACCTGCTGCAGGCGATCGTTGCCGGCGCCGTGCCGCTCGGCGAGCTCTCGGGCGAGGAGTTCGAGGAGGTGCTCGGCACCTGCGTTGCCTGCAAGGCCTGCGCGGCGGAGTGTCCGGCGGCCGTCGACATGGCCACGCTCAAGGTCGAGTGGCTGGCCGAGGTGAACGCGCGCGAGGGCGCGCCGCCGCTCGCCCAGGCCGTCGCCCGCCTGCGCACGCTGTCGCGACTGGCCGCGCCGCTCGCGCCGCTGCTGAACGCGCTCGGTCGCAGCCCGCTCGCCCACGCGCTCGCGCCGCTCGCCGGGGTCGACGCTCGGCGCGGCCTGCCGACGATCGCGCGCCGGCCGCTGTCGCGGCGAGCCGGCGCGGCGCCCGACGACGCCGACCTTGTGGTCTTCGCCGACTGCTTCGTCGAGCATCAGGAGCCGCAGGTGGGCGAGGCGCTGCTGCGCCTGCTGCGCGCCGCCGGCCACCGGCCGCGCGTGGTGTCGGCCGGCTGCTGCGGTCGCGTGATGCTGTCGGTCGGCATGATCGACAAGGCGCGCGAGGCGGCGCGAGCGACCGCGAGGTCGCTCGCGCCGCACGCCCGCGCCGGCCTGCCGATCGTCTTTCTGGAGCCGTCGTGCCAGGCGATGGTGCTCGACGACTGGCAGCGCCTGCTGCCCGGCGACCGCGACGCGGCCGCCGTGGCGGCCGCGTCGCGGTCGGGCCTCGCCCTGGTGGCCGACGCCGCGGCCGCCGGCCGGCTGCGCTTTGCGCCCGGCGGCCGCGCCCTCGTGCACCCGCACTGCCACGAAAAGGCCGTCTTCGGCGCCGACGACACGCTCCGCGCCCTGGGCGCCGTGCCCGGTCTCGCGCTGACCGTGCTCGACGCCGGCTGCTGCGGCATGTCGGGCGTGTTCGGCTACCGCAAGGAGCGCTACGAGCTCAGCCGGGCGATCGCCGAGCGCGCCCTGCTGCCCGCCGTGCGGGCCGCCGGCGACGATCCCGTCCTCGCCACGGGCACGTCGTGCCGAGCCCAGATCGGCGACCTCGCCGGGCGGCCGGCGCAGCACCCAATCGAGCTGCTCGCCGAGCGTCTGCTCGACGACGCGCAGACAGTGGCGAGCGCCGGCCGGAACGCATAGACTGTATCCAGACGGCGGTCCTGTCACAGACCGGCCGCCGCCTTGTGAAACGACCGATGACCGATGCGGCACAAGCGAGGACGCGCGCCCCCGAGGCGGTCGTCGTCGACCTTTCGCTCTGCAAGTCCTGCGGCATCTGCGTCGAGCTCTGTCCCAAAGACGTCTTCGACACCGACGACCTCGGCCGTCCCGTCGTCGCCCGCCTGGCCGACTGCACGAGCTGCACGTTCTGCGAGCGGCACTGTCCCGACTTCGCGATCGACGTCGTGGCCAGGAGCAGGTCCTGACATGCCTCAGCCGCGCCGCCTGATCGAGGGCAACGAAGCGGTCGCCGAGGGCGCGATCGCGGCCGGTGCCCGCTTCTTCGCCGGATACCCCATCACGCCCTCGACCGAGATCGCCGAGGTGCTGTCGCGCCGCCTGCCCCAGGTCGGCGGCCACTTCATCCAGATGGAAGACGAGATCGCCTCGATCGGCGCCGTGATCGGCGCCTCGCTGGCCGGCGCCAAGGCGCTCACCGCCACCTCGGGCCCCGGCTTCTCGCTCATGCAGGAGAGCATCGGCTACGCGAGCATGGCGCAGGTGCCCTGCGTCATCGTCGACGTCATGCGCGGCGGGCCGTCGACCGGCCTGCCGACCGACCCCAGCCAGGGCGACGTCATGCAGGCGCGCTGGGGCACGCACGGCGAGCACTCGATCATCGCCCTGGTGCCGAGCACCGTGGCCGAGTGCTTCGACCTCACGGTCGAGGCCTTCAACCTGGCCGAGGCTTACCGCACCCCGGTGATCCTGCTCTCCGACGCCACCGTCGGTCACATGCGCGAGGCGGTCGCGCTGCCCAATGCCGACGAGGTGCGCGTCGCCGAGCGCGGCGAGCCGGCCGTGCCGCCCGAGGACTACGACGAGGTCATGTCGACCGTCGACAACATCATGCCGCGCCCGGCCCTGGGCAGTCGCTACGCCGTGCACGTCACCGGCCTGGTCTACGACCGCAGCCGCGGCGGCGTGCCGGCGACCGGCACGCCCGCGGTCGCCGAGGGCCTGGGCCGCTACCTGCGCGAGAAGATCTACCACCACCGCGACGCCATCTGCCGCGTCGAGGAGCTCTGCATGGAGGACGCCGAGGTCGCGATTTTCGCCTACGGCTCGGTGGCGCGCTCGGCCAAGGCGGCCATGAAGTGGGCCCGCCGGCAGGGCGTCAGGGTCGGCCTGGTGCGGCCCATCACGCTGTGGCCGTTCCCCACCGACGCGGTCCGGCACATGGCCGACCAGGTGCGCACCATCATCGTGCCCGAGATGAACCTCAAGCAGATGAGCTGGGAGGTACTGGCCGCCGTGGCGGGTCGCGCCAAGGTGGTCGACCACGGCCGCATCGACGGCAAGCTGATCCGCCCCGACGAGATCCAGGACCTCATTCGGGCCGAGTTCTACTATCACCGCTTCGAGGAGACGTTCTGATGGCCCTGGTCGACGAAGAACTGCTCGAACGACCGCCCGACGATCGCCGCCTGCCGCGCGTCACGCCGCACCGCACCGGCGAGATCGTGAGCCACCTGCGCTCGCCCAAGACGCTCTGGTGCCCCGGCTGCTCGAACGGCATCGTGACAAGGGCCCTGGTCGACGCTGTGCTCGCGCTCGACCTCGACCCCGACCGCACCTGCGTGATCGCCGGCATCGGCTGCGCCGGGCGCATCACGGCCTACCTCAACTGGTCGACCGTGCACACCGCCCACGGCCGTGCCCTGGCCGTGGCGACCGGCGCCAAGGCGGCCGATCCGGGCCTGCATGTCATCGTCGTCATGGGCGACGGCGACTGCGTGGCGATCGGCGGCAACCACCTGATCCACGCGGCGCGCCGCAACATCGACGTCACCGCCCTGGTCTTCAACAACTCCATCTACGGCATGACCGGCGGGCAGATGAGCCCGACCACCTTCGAGGGCGACCGCTCCACGACGACCGTCTACGGCAACGTCGAGCAGGCCTTCGACATCTGCGAGCTGGCGCGCGCCGCCGGCGCCACGTTCGTGGCGCGCGGCACGCCGTACTCGTACAACCGGCTCACCCAGCTCATCGCCGGCGGCATCGCCCACAAAGGCTTCTCGTTCGTCGAGGCGATGGTGTCGTGCCCGACCTACTACGGGCGCCAGAACGGCATTCCCAAGGCGTCGGCCATGATGCAGCGCCAGCACGACCGCTCGGTGCCGGTCGAGAAGTTCGATCTGCAGGGCCCCCGCCTGCACGACCGCTATCCGGTCGGGGTGCTGCACCACGCCGAGCGCGAGGAGTACACGACGGCCTACGCCGGCGTGGTCGCGCGCGCCCAGGAGCTCCCGGGTGGCTGAGCCGGCTGCCGACGCCACGCGTCACGAGGTGCGCCTGTCGGGCTCCGGCGGACAAGGCATCATTCTCGCCGCCACGCTGCTGGCCGACGCGGCGGTAGCCACCGGCGCCGAGGTGATCGCCACGCAGAGCTACGGGCCCGAGGCCCGTGGCGGCGCCTCCAAGGCCGAGGTCATCGTCTCGGCCGACGAGATCGACTACCCCGAGGTCACCTTGCCGGGCATCACCGTCTGTCTTTCCCAGGAGGCCTTCGACGCCTACGCCGCGCAGACCGTGCCGGGCGGCCTCGTCGTCTACGACGAGCGCCTCGTGAAAGCCACCGAGCTGGCGGGGCGCCGCGTCGTCGGCCTGCCGTTCACGCACGTGGCCGAGCAGGAGCTCGGCCGCGCCATCGCCGCCAACATCGTCATGCTCGGCGCCCTGCAGGCGCTCACCGGCATCGTGTCCGCCGAGCAGCTCGCTGACGCCGTCCGCCGCCGTCTGCCGGCCAAGATCGTCGAGCTCAACCTGCGCGCCCTCGAGCTCGGCCGCGAGCAGGCCGCCGCCGCCGGCGACGGGCGCACGCGTCGCAAGGCGGCGCCCGCCGCCCGCCGCGCCAAGGCGTGAACGTCGTCCTCACGGTCGCCGGCGTCGCCGGCCTGGCCGTCGCCGTCTATTTTCTGGCCGAGCTCGTGATCGACGCCGTCCGCCGCCGCCAGTTCCTCGACGTCGGTATCGCGGCCGGCGTCGTCGTGCTCACCGTCTGGCTGCTGCTCACCTACGGCGACGCGCTGCTCCAGTAGGCCCTCTGCCCGTCGCGGCGCGATCGCGGCCCGCCTAAGGTTTGGGGCCCGCGTGCCGATAACCACGACGCATCCTGCCGGGGACTGAGCGCCCCGGCACGGCGAGCGAAGCAAGGCAGGGTATCACGGTGCGACGAGCGGGCTGCGACCACCTTTCGACATGCCGGGTGACGGGGCGATGAGCGCCAAGCGGATCCTCGTCGTCGACGACAATCCCGACGTCCTGCGCCTCGTGAGCGAGGCCCTCACCACGGCCGGCTACGAAGTCACGACCTCGCCCGACGCCCGCTCCGCCCTGCGCGACGCCGCCCTGTCGCTGCCCGACCTCGTGCTGCTCGACATCGGCCTGCCCGATCACGACGGCTTCACGGTCTACGCCCGGCTGCGCGAGAAGCCGGTGGCGCTCGACTGCCCGATCATCTTCCTGACGGCCGCCGCCGACATCGACAGCCGTCTGCACGGCTTCGAGCAGGGCGCCGTCGACTACGTGGTCAAGCCCTTCCACATGAAGGAGCTGATCGCCCGGGTCAAGGTGCACCTGCACGAGTCGGAGCCGCTCAAGGGCGACGTGCCGAGTCCGCTCACCGAGCGCGAGCGCGAGGTCGTCAAGCTGCTCGCCAGCGGCAAGACCTACAAGCAGGTCGCGCGCGCCCTGCGGGTTTCGCAGAGCACCATCCGCAACCACCTGCACAACGTCTATCACAAGCTCGAGGTCGTCGATCGCGCCCAGGCCGTGATCGTGAGCCGCGAGCACGGCTGGATCTGACCGGACGCCGCCGGGGGGCGGCAGGTCGGCAAGCGGCGCCTCTGGGGCGCCCGATGCGCGAAGGGGCGGGGCGCCTGCAAGGCGCCCCGCCCCTTCGCGCATCGATACTCTGCCGTAGCTCAGTTCGTGTCGAAGGGCATGTCGGGCAGCGACCACCAGCCGGCCAGTACGCGGCGCTCCATGACACGGCGGTCGGGTCTGCGGTGGCCACCTTCGGACACGCGGCGGTCGGCGCGGCGGCGGTCGACCACGACTCGCACGTCGCCGCGTTGCGCGTACCGTGTCTCGAGCCGGCCGGCGAAGAACCCCTCGAGCGCCCTCGGGACGACGATGGTCTTCGGCTCGACGCTCGCCTGCTGGTCGGTCATGCGGTTCCTCCTCTGCCGCGGGGGCGCAGGGCTTGGGATTCGGCCCTCGTGCGACGAGTCCTGCCGGTCGCTTGCACCCTCACTCGGAAGTCTACGGCTGCCGGCCTGCGGCGAAACCGGCCGGCGGGCCGATTAGCGTTGTCCGTCCTGTCAACAGGGGTCGCGGCCGGGCGGACGGACCGGGGTTTCCCGGGTGGCGCCGGCCTGGCGTATCATCGAGCCATGCCGACCGTGGCGGGCCATCGCGTGCGCGTGCGGCCCGACTCGCGCTCGGGCGGGGGGCCTGCGCCCTCGTGATCGCCCGTCGCCTGTGCGCCATCTACAACCCCACCTCCGGCGGCGGCCACTTTCGTCGTGACGTGCCGCTGATCGTCGAGTCGCTTCGCGGCCTGGGCTTTAGCGTCGAGGAGGCGCCGACCCGCCGTGCCGGCCACGCCACCGCCCTGGCCGCCGCCGCCGTCGCCGACGGCGTCGACGTGGTCTGCGCGATCGGCGGCGATGGCACCGTGAACGAGGTCGTGAACGGCATGGCCGGCAGCGAGGCCCCGCTCGCGATCATCCCCACCGGCACGGTCAACGTCCTGGCCCTCGAGCTCGGCATCCCGCTCGACCCGCCCGACGCCTGTCGCCTGGCCGCCATGGGCCACGTCATCGACGTCGACCTGGGCCTGGCCGGCGACCGCTACTTCGCCCTCATGGCCGGCGCCGGGGTCGACGCCGCCGTCGTCTCGTCGCTCAACCCGACGCTCAAGCGCGCGCTGCGCGAGGCCGCCTTCGCCATCCAGGGCTTCGCCAAGTACCTGACGAGCGACTCGCCGCTGATCCGCATAGAGACCGAGGAGGAGTGCGTCGACGGCTACTTCGTGGTGCTCGGCAACGCCGCCAACTACGGCGGCAACTTCGGCGTGACGCCGCTCGCCGACATGCGCGACGGGCTGCTCGACGTCTGCGTGCTCACCGACAAGTCGTTCTTCGAGTTCGCCGGCTACTGGCTGGCGGCCCTGCTGTCGGCGCCCATGCAGCACTCCAAGGTGCGCTACTTCCGCACGCGCGAGGCACGTCTCACGATCGCGCCCGGCGAGAGCGGCGAGGTGCTCGTGCAGACCGACGGCGAGCCGGCCGGCCGGCTGCCGATCGACTGCCGCGTCGTGCCGCGCGCCCTGCGGGTGGTCGTGCCTTAGGCCGAGGCGCCCCGCGGCGCGCCGGGGTGCGCCTCGGGGCGGCAGCTCACGGCCGCCGGATCGCGGCTCTCTACAGACCCATCAGGCCGGCGACGGTGCGCAGGCGCTCGACGTAGGTGTCGCGCTCGCCCGGCTTGCGCATGGCGATCTCGCCGGGCGCGGCGATCGGCACCACCTTGAACGAGGGGCTGTCGTACACGCGCAGCTCGAGCGGGTCGTGCTCGTCGGCGTCGGCCTGGCCGAAGAGCTTGGCCAGCAGAAAGCGCGAGGCCTCGTCGCCGATCGGCACGACGTAGTGCGGCGTGGTGATCGAGATCTCACGCGACAGGAACGAGTAGCAGTTGTCCTGCTCGGCGGGGTGAGGGCGGCGCAGGTGACAATCGCTGCGCGGGACGCACTTGACGACCGTGGTGAAGAAGGCCTTGGCGCGGCCGCCGTTCGACAGCGAGGGGATCAGCTCCGCGAGATCGCGGAGCACCGCGGTGCCGGCCGGCAGGTCGTCGGCCTCTTCTTCGGGCGACGGGTGGAGGGAGACGAACATGACCTGGGCGTGCGGATGTCCGGCTCCAGAGAGGGCGCGGCGCCGACAGGACACGATGTCGTCGCATTTCGTGCACTGTTTCTCGGCCCGCGCCAGCTCGTCCAGCTTTTCGGCGGCGTCTTCCATGGGGACCACACTCCTTTGCCTCGAGGGTCCGCAACGGTACGCCCCACGGCGGGGGCGATGAGCAGGTGACGGGCGGCGGGCGCGGCGCTCGCGCTCACGCGCGACCGCCGCGCAGGCGGTATTCGAGCGTGATGGCGTCGCGCGTGCCGATCAGGCAGAGCAGCAGCTCGTCGCTGAAGGGGGCGAGCACGACGTTCAGGTCGTCGAGCTCGACCGTGATGAGGCGCGTCTCGCGCTGGGCGAGCTCGTCGGCCAGGCGGGCGGCGATGTCGATCGCCCCGCCGAGGTGAGCGGCCACGGCCTCGGCGTCGAGACCGGGGTCGGCCGACGCGGCGACCAGAAAGCCGTCGTGCGAGATCAGCAGGGCGGCCTTGACGCCGGGCCGCTGACGGTAGGGCGCGAGCTTGCTGGCGAGCGCGTCGTTTGCGTTCATGAGGCCTCCAGGGCGGTCGCGATCTGCGCGCGCACGACGGCCGCGAAGCGGTCGGCGCTCCCGGTATCGGTGAAGGTCCGCGTGAAGCCGTCGGGGCTGCCGGCGATCTCGGAGAGGAAGATGCTCATGCGCGGCATGGGGGTGGCGGCGACTTCGTCGACGATCCCGTCGAGCGGTAGCTGGATGAGGGTGTCGCCCGACAGGAACAGGCGGTTGAGCTCGCGCGACGACAGGCGGACGCGGACGTGCACGGCGATGGCCTGCCCGACCTGCTCGCTGCCGATGTCGATCTCCACGAGCCAATACTAGGTCCACGCTTCGCGCCGTTTCAAGCGCGGCGGTGGTGGGGGGCGGCCGTGCGGGAGGGATGAGCCCGCAAGCGCGCCGGCCGGGCTACGGCCGATGGACCCCCGGCTTACGTGGCGACGGCGAGCGGCAGCTCGTCGCCGACGGCCTGCGCGGCCGGGGCGAGCACGAGCTCGGTCGCGGCCGGCGCGGTCAGGGCGGCCACGGCGTCGTCGAGCAGGGCGCGGGCGTCGCGCAGCGGCGGGTAGGCGGCGCAGCCGAACGACAGGGTCTGGCGGTGGTGGTCGATGAGCTGCCCGCAGACCTCGTGGGCGGCGTCCTGGGTCCAGGCGCGGGCGCCGCGGGCGTCGTAGCCGCGCAGCGTGACGGCCAGCAGATCGGGGGCCAGGCGGAAGGCCAGGTCGTCGGGGCCGATCGTGCGCTTCAGCCGGCGCGCCACGGTGCGGACCACGGCCTCGCTGCCCTCGGCGCCGCGGAAGTCGCGCAGGTCGCGATAGTGGTCGAGCCGCACGCAGACCAGGGCGAGCGGTTCGTGGGCCGCCTCGGCGGCGGCGAGCTCGGCCGGCACCAGGGCCTGCAGCCGCGCGCGACTGTAGTAGCCCGTGGTCGCGTCGATGGCCGGCGGGGCGGCGGCGCGCCTGCGGCGCGGCACGCGCCGCAGGCGCGCCGCCGCGACCAGGCCGACGAGCACGAGACCGGCGAGCACGCCGAGCGTGAGGGCGCGGTGGCCGGCGAGCGTCGGGTCGGCGATCGCCAGCACGATCGGGACGACCAGGCTGGGGCCGATCAGGTAGGGCCACTCGGCCTTGTCGCTCGGCAGAAGCTCGCAGACGACGAGCAGCGGCACGGCGGCGAGCAGCGGGCTGAGGCCGCCCCCGGCGAAGGCCAGCGTGAGGCCCAGCAGGAGCCAGTCGGCGACGACGAAAGAGTGCGACAGGGAGCGGCCGCGGCCGCTCGCCACGGCGACCGACCAGAGCCCGGCGCCCAGGCCAAAGGCCGCGACGGCGGCCGCCGGACCCAGGCGCAGCGCGCCGGCGGCGACGATCAGGAGGGCGAAGAAAAGAGTCCGCGACCGGCCTCGCGAGAGCTCGGCTGCGGGCCGTCTGCGGAGGCGCCTCGGCACGGCGTGCTACGCGCCTCTGGGGATGCCGATGACCTGTGCAGCCTCCTGCATGTGCTTGGCTTCGCGGCCGCCGTGCCCTTTCCTGCGTGGGCCGGCTCGAAAGGGCGCGGGCGGGCGGGTGACGGGCGGGCGACGGCCGAGGAGCGTCGCGGCGGCGGTCCGCGCGTCGGCCGAGTGGTAGCCGAACCGGCACCTGCCGCTATAATCAGCTGGTCAACTCGGATCAGCGGGTCATCGTGGAACGGATCCCCTTCCTTTCAGGTAACGAGGCGATCGCGCGCGGCGCGGTGCGAGCCGGCCTGGGCTTCGCCTGCGGCTACCCGGGCACGCCCTCGACCGAGATCGTCGAGGAGCTCGCGCGCCTCGAAGGCCCCGTCGTCGAGTGGTGTGTCAACGAGAAGGTCGCCCTCGAGACGGGCGCGGGCGCGTCGCTCGCCGGCGCCCGCACACTGGTCGCCATGAAGCACGTCGGGCTGAACGTGGCGGCCGACCCGTTCATGACGCTCGCGCTGACCGGCGTGAACGGCGGCCTCGTCGTGGTCTCGGCCGACGACCCCGGCATGCACTCGTCGCAGAACGAGCAGGACAATCGCCACTTCGCCGCGTTCGCCAAGGTGCCTATGCTCGAGCCGTCCGACAGCCAGGAGGCCTACGACTTCGTGGCCTGGGCCTTCGAGCTGTCCGAGGAGTTCGACACGCCCGTGCTGCTGCGCTCCACGACGCGCGTCTCGCACGGCCGCGGCCGCGTCGTGCCGCGCGCGCCGGTCACGGCCGAGCGGCCCGGCTACGTCAAGGACATCGCCAAGTACGTGATGGTCCCCGAGTACGCGCGCGAGCGCAACCGCCTGGTGCTGGCGCGCCTCGAGCGCCTGCGCCGGCGCGCCGAGGAGTCGCCGCTCAACGTGCTCGAGGCGGGCACCACCGACATCGGCATCATCGCCTCGGGCGCCGCCTACACCTACGCCCGCGAGGCCTTTCCCAAGGCCTGGTTCCTCAAGCTCGGCATGTCGCACCCGCTGCCCTACGGCAAGGTGGCCCGGCTCTACGAGTCGGTCTCACGTGTGTTCGTGGTCGAGGAGCTCGACCCGTTCATCGAAGACCAGGTGCGTGCCCTCGGCCTGCCGGTGGTGGGCAAGGAGGTCATCCCGAGCAACGGCGAGCTCGACCAGGAGATCGTCTTCGACGCGCTCGAGCCGGTGCTCAAGCGCAAGCCGCCGCGCCGCCGCCGCCCGGTGATGCCGCCGGCGCCGGTGATCGTGCCGGCGCCCAGGCCGGCCGACGACCTGCCGGTGCGCCCGCCGGTGCTCTGCCCGGGCTGCCCGCACCGCGCGGTCTACGCCATGCTGCGCCGCGAGAAGGTCGCGGTGATGGGCGACATCGGCTGCTACACGCTGGGCGCGCTGCCGCCGCTGCTGTCGCTCGAGAGCTGCGTCTGCATGGGCGCGAGCATCGGCCTCATGAGCGGCATCAACCGCCGCATGGGGCGCACCGCGGCCGTGGCCGTGATCGGCGACTCGACCTTCTTCCACTCCGGCGTCACGCCGCTGATCGACGCCCGCTACAACGAGACGCCCGGCCTCGTCATCGTGCTCGACAACCGCACGACGGCGATGACCGGTCACCAGGGTCACCCCGGCACCGGGCTGCACCCCGACCGCTCGAGCGGTCCGGCGCTCGACATCGAGCAGCTCTGCCGCGGCATCGGCGTGCCGGCGCAGACCGTCGACGCCTTCGACGAGCCCGCCGTGCGGGCCGCCATCCGCGACGCCGTGGCAGCCGGCGACCTGCGCGTGCTGATCGCCCTGGCGCCCTGCATCCTCATGGACAGAAGCCCGCACGAGCGGGTGCTGGTCGACGACGACCGCTGCAACCTCTGCGGCCTGTGCATCGAGCTCGGCTGCCCGGCGCTCGTGGCCGGCGACGACGCCGTCGAGATCCTCTCGGACTGCACCGGCTGCGGCGTCTGCCTGGCCGTCTGCGCGCGCGGCGCGCTGAGCCTGCCCGAGCCCGCGGGAGACGCGTCGTGAACGGCACCACGACGGTCTCACTGGCCGGCGTCGGCGGCCAGGGCATCATCCTGGCGGCCGCCATCGTCGCCCAGACCGCCATGGCGGCCGGCTACGACGTGAAGGCGAGCGAGGTCAAGGGCATGGCGCAGCGCGGCGGCAGCGTCGTCTCGACGGTGCGCTTCGGCAAAGAGGTCTGGTCGCCGGTCGCGCCGCGCGCCGACCTCGTGATCGCCACCGAGACGCTCGAGGGCCGGCGCGCCCTGGCGCTGCTCGCCGACAAGGGCACCCTGGTGTACGCGACCACCGTGATCGCGCCCGGCAGCGTGCTGCGCCGCGAGCGCGAGTACCCCGACGACCTCGTGGCGGCCGCTCGTGCCCGCCTGGTGCAGCTCATTCCGGTCGACGCCGAGGGTCTCGCTCGCGAGGCCGGCTCGGTGCGCGCCGCCAACGTCGCCCTGCTGGGCGCGGCGACCCACGTGCTGCCCTTCACGGCCGGCGCCTGGGACGCCGCCCTCGAGCTTGCGGTCCCGGCCAAGATCCTCGATCTCAACCGCCGGGCCTTCGCCCTCGGCCGCGCCGCGGCCGCACCAACCGAGGAGGGGCTGTCCAAGTGAAGGTGACTCAAGTCACGGTCTTTCTCGAGAATCGCAGCGGCCGGCTGGCCGAGATCGCCGACATCCTCGGCCGCCACGGCGTGAACATCCGCGGCTTCTCCACGACCGAGGCGGCCGAGTACGGCATCGTGCGCCTGATCGTGCCCGACCCGGTCGCCACGCGCGACCTGCTGCACGAGGCCGGCTTCACGACGCACCTCTCGCAGGTGATCTGCGTGGCCGTGCCCGACGAGCCCGGTGGCCTGGCCCGCGTGCTCGACGCCCTGGCCGAGCAGCAGGTGTCGGTCGACTACCTCTACAGCATCTCGTTCGACTACGTGTGCTTCGCGGTGCGCGATGTCGACCGCGCGGTCGAGCTGCTCAAGGACAAGGTCACGCTGCTCTCCGACGAACAGGTGGTGGCGCTGTGAGCGCGCCCGTCGCCGTGGCCGGCGCCGTGACCCCCGACCGCGCCGGCGGCCACCACTGGCAGCAGGCCGCCGAGACCATGCCGCTCGAGCAGCTCCGCGACACGCAGATGGAGCGGCTGCGCGCCACGCTGCGCAACGCTTACCAGAACGTGCCGTTCTATCGCAAGAAGCTCGACGAGGCGGGGGCCGCGCCCGACGACGTGCGCTGTCACGGCGACGTCTGCGACCTGCCGTTCACGACCAAGATCGACCTGCGCGACCACTACCCGTTCGGCATGTTCGCGGTGCCGCGCGACCACCTCGTGCGCGTGCACGCCTCGTCGGGCACCACCGGCAACCCGACGACCGTCGGCTACACCGCCGGCGACGTGTCGCTGTGGGCCGACCTCATCGCCCGCACCCTGGCGGCCGGCGGCATGCAGCCCGGCGACATGCTGCAGAACGCCTACGGCTACGGCCTGTTCACCGGCGGCCTCGGCCTGCACTACGGCTGCGAGCGGCTGGGCGCCACCATCCTGCCGATCTCGGGCGGCAACACCGACCGTCAGCTCAAGCTCATGCGCGACTTCGGCGTGACCGCGCTCTGCTGCACGCCGTCGTACGCCCTCTACCTGGCTGAGGCGGCCCGCGACCGCGGCCTGCGCCCGGCCGACCTGCCGATCACGGTGGGCTACCACGGCGCCGAGCCCTGGACCAACGAGATGCGCCGTCAGATCGAAGAGGGCCTGGGCATCGAGGCGCTCGACATCTACGGCCTGTCCGAGATGGGCGGCCCTGGCGTGTCGTTCGAGTGCCGCTGCAAGGCCGGCATGCACGTGAACGAAGACCACTACATGGTCGAGATCGTCGACCCCGAGACGCTCCAGCCGGTGCCCGAGGGCACGGTCGGCGAGCTCGTCGTCACCACGCTCTCCCGCGTCGCCCAGCCGCTCATTCGCTACCGCACGCGCGACCTGTGCAGCATCGTGTCCGAGCCCTGCGAGTGCGGCCGCACCTTCGCCCGCATGACCAAGCCGGTCGGGCGCAGCGACGACATGCTCATCATCCGCGGCGTCAACGTCTTCCCGAGCCAGATCGAAGAAGTCCTCATGACGATCCCGCAGATCGAGCCGCACTACCAGATCGTGGTCGACCGCAAGGGCCACCTCGACATGGTCGAGGTCTGGATCGAGGTCGGCGAGGACATCTTCGGCGAGACCATGGGCCAGCTCGAGACGTTCGAGCGCTCCGTGCAGCAGCGCCTCTACAGCGTGCTGAACATCCAGGTCAAGGTGAAGCTCAAGGAGCCCAGGACGATCGCTCGCAGCGAGGGCAAGGCCGTGCGCGTGATCGACAAGCGGCCCAAGTAGCGGCGAGCGACTTCGTCGGGGCCGCTCAGGCAGGCGTGAGTTCGTCGCGCGCCTAGGAACACCGGGGGGTGGCCGTCGCCGCAATCGGCGGCTGGAGACGACGCAAGGGGGCGGCGCCCGCAGGGCGCCGCCCCCTTGCGTCGTCGTTACGGGCCTTGGCCCGGGTCAGGGCCGTGGTCCGGGTCAGGTCTTGGGCTTGGGCGACGAGGTGGTCGTCGGCGTCGGGGTGTGAGTCGGCGTCGGCGACGAGCTGTGCGTGGGCTTGGTCGTCGGTTTGCCGGTCGACTTGCCCGACTTGCTGTTCGACGGCGAGGGCGACGGCGAGGGCGCCATCTTCGAGTACTTGCCCTCCCACGGCCGCCAGATCGGCATGATGCTCGGCATGGCGAAGTCGGGGATGTAGGTCGAGCCGAAGACCAGGTTGTAGAAGGTGCCCCAGATCGGCAGCGAGTAGGTGGCGCCGAACACGCCGGGCATCTCCTTCTCGCCCTGCGGATATCCCATCCAGACTGCCGTCGCGAGCTTCGGGTTGAAGCCGTCGAACCAGGCGTCCTCGTAATTGTCGGTGGTGCCTGTCTTACCGGCCGAGCGGCCGGTGTAGTAGTCGGGCATCGACGCCGCGGTGCCGCCGGCGTAGCTCGTGTTGATCTCGAGGATCTTGTCGACGACGTAGCAGGCGCCGGCCGGCGCCACACGTACGCCCTTCACGTGGGCCTTGCGCACCTTGCCGTTGGGGAACACGACCTTGGCGATCGCCTGCGGCGAGTGGCGGATGCCCTCGGCTGCGAAGGTCGCGTACGCGTCGGCCATCTCGAGCACGTTCACGTCTTCGCTGCCCAGCACGATCGAGGGCAGCGGCTGCAGCTTGGTCGTGATGCCCATCGCCTTGGCGACGCGCATCACCTGGTCGGGGCCGACGTCGAGGCAGAGCTGGGCGAACACGGTGTTGTCGGACGCCAGGGTGGCCTGCACGAGGTTCATGCGCCCGCCCGCGCTCTTCTCGGCGGTGTTCACGACCCAGGGGATGCCGTTCGGCATGGGGATGTCGAGCGGGTGCGAGTTGTAGTAGGTGGTCGCCGGGTTCGCGCCTTCTTCGACCGCGGCGAGCAGGGCGAACGGCTTCATGGTGGAGCCGGGCTGGCGCATGGCCTGCGACGTGAGGTTCCACTGGTAGGTCTTGTAGTCGGTGCTGGCCGCCATGGCACGGATGAAGCCGTTGGCGGGGTCGACCGCCGCCAGCGCGCCGGCGTAACCGCCGGACGGCAGCCTGGCCTTGAGGGCGGCGATCGCGGCGTGCTGCATGTGCATGTCGATCGTGGTGTAGACCTTGAGGCCGCCCTCGAAGGTCTCGCGCGCGCCGTAGCGGCTGACCAGCTGGTTCTCGACGTAGCTCACGAAGTAGGCGGCCGGGTCGGTGGTCGTGGAGAGCGGCTTGGAGAACACCCTGATGGGCTTGGCCTCGGCGGTCGCCGCCTGGGCCGCCGTGATGTAGCCCTGCTGAGCCATGTCCGCCAGCACGATGTCGCGGCGCTGTTTGATGACTCCGGGGTTGGTGATCGGCGAGTACTCGCTGGGGAACTTGGGTAGCGCGGCGAGCAGCGCGGCCTGGGCCAGCGTGACCTGCCAGATCGGCTTGTGGAAGTAGGTGAGCGACGCGGCTTCGACGCCGTAGGCGCCGGCCCCGTAGTAGACCGTGTTCAGGTATTCGGTGAGGATCTTGTCTTTGGACCAGCGGTCCTCGAGCTCCCAGGCGAGCACGGCCTCGCGTACCTTGCGGCTGATCGTGACGTCGTCGCCCAGGTAGGCGTTCTTGACGTACTGCTCGGTCAGCGTGCTCGCACCCGACACCACGTGACCGGCCCGGACGTCGTCGACGAAGGCGCGGGCGATGCCGGTGAAGTCGACGCCGTGATGCTGGTAGAAGCGCTTGTCCTCGATCGCCACGGTGGCGTTCTTCATGACCTCGGGGATCTGGTGGCTGGGCACGACCAGGCGGTTGACGGCGCCGTAGAGCTCGGCGATGCGGTGGCCGCTCGAGTCGTAGATCACGGTGTCCTGGCCGAGCTGCACCGGCTTCATGGCGTCGATGTTCGGCAGGTTGTGCGACACCGCCACGATCGTGCCGGCCGCGAGGCCGATGACGGCGACCACGGCGAAGAACACGATGGCGATGATGAGTCGCCCCCAGCGCAGGCGCGGCCGCCGGGCCGTCCGCCGCTTACGGCTCCGTTTGGTGAGGGGAGTGTCTGCGCTGTCCTTCACAGGATGGGGCTATTGTAGCGGCTCGTCTCGCTTGCGTCTCGTGGCCCGGCGGGGCGGACGGCTCCCGCGCGGTCGTGTCGGTCCCTTTGACGAGCGCCGGGCCGCGATCTTTCAGGCCGGCGCCGTCGTCTGGCCGGTGTCGTCGCCGGCGGGGCTCCGCTGCTCGACGGCGCGGCGCCGCTCTAGGACGCGGGCGATCACGACCGAGAGCTCGTACAGGATCTCGAGCGGGATGAACATGGCGATGAACGAGAAGGCGTCCTGGCTGGGCGTCGCGACCATCGCGATCACGGCGTTGATCACGATGGCGTAGCGCCAGTGCTTGCGCAGGAAGGCGGTCTTCACCACGCCGATGCGCACGGCCGCGATGATCACGACGGGCATCTCGAACACCGCGCCGAACGCGACCAGGAACCAGGCGACGAACGAGAAGTACTCGGATGCGCGGAGCTGCGTGTTGAAGTACTTGCCATTGAACTTGAGCAGCCAGCTCAGGCCTTTCGGCAGCACGATGAGATAGCCGAACACGACACCGAACATGAAGAGCGCGAAGCACACGGCCGCGACCAGGATCAGCGAGCGCCGGCTGGCCGGCGTGAAGGCCGGTCCGATGAAGGCCCAGAACTCGTAGATCACGACCGGCGACGCCACGACCACGCCGACGTACGCCCACACCTTGAGGCTGACCATGAAGGGTTCGGCCGGGCCGAAGGTCGTGATGCGGTGGGGCACGCCCGGCAGGATCATGATGGGGTGCTGGAGCAGGGCGAAGACCTGGTCGTTGAGGACGGCGGCGACGACCAGGCCCACCCCGAGCGCGACCGCCGCGATGATGATGCGGCGGCGCAGCTCGTCGAGGTGTTCGACGAGAGTGACGCGTTCGTCGAAGTCGACCATGCCGGGAGTCAGTCGGCCGGCGTCGAGGTCGCCGCCGGCGCGGCGCTGCGCTTGAGCTTGCCGAACGACTCGACGCCGACGTCGCCCTGAACGGCGGCCGTTTGCGGCGCCGTGACGGGTTCGGGTGCGCTGGGCGCGCTCGGCGCGGCGAGCGCACCGTTCTCGGCGCCGGTGAGGCCGACGCCCGCGTCCGGCTCGGCAGCCGGCTCATCGGCCGGCGTCGCGGCTGCGGCGGCCGGCTGCGCCAGCGCGGCGCCGGTGACCGCGGCCGTCACGGCCGCGGGCGCGACGGTCTCGGGTCCGCCGATGACGGCCGGCGACGGCGCGGCGGTCCCGGGCGGCGTCGAGGCGTCGGTGGCCGCCGGCGAGGCCGCCGGCGTGTCGCCGGTGAGGCTCAGACCGGACTTGAGGTCTTTGACCGAGTCGGCGATGTCGTCGAGGCCGATCTGCGAGCGGATGTCGCTCGTCGCCGTGCGGAACTCGCGGATCGTCTGACCGAGCTGCCGGCCCATCTGGGGCAGGCGCTTGGGGCCGAACACGACCAGCGCGATGACGAGCACGATGAGGAGCTCGGGGAGACCGATGTTGCCCATGCGAGGACCACCTCTGTGGGATGACAGGCCCGCTTGGACCTCGTCCCTAGAGTACGCACACCACATCGGAAGCGTCAATCGTGCCTGCCGCGGCCCGCGGCCGGCGACGGGGCGCGCCGCGGAGGCGGGGGAGAGGGGCGGCGCGCGGGGCGGCGGGCGGGGCGGCGGGCGGCGCCCGCCGCCCCGCCCGCCGCCCCGCCGTGGCCGCCTTGTCCAGCATGTCCAGGCGGGCCCCGACACGCGGGCCGAGTCGTCGGAGAATCACCTGCAAATCGCGGACAACGGCGGGCCGGCCTCAGGGCTCCGGGCTGGTTGCGTCGCTTCGCGGCGCTTTGCTATAGTCGCCTCGGTCACCCGCCCTGCAGCGCGGGCCTTTCCGTCCACCGAGCGTCGACACCGGGGTATGACGAGCGCATTCCTCACGAACTGGGCCTACGTCCTCGCGTTCATCGTGGCCGGCGCGGTCATGGTGGTCGGCATCCTGCTCATGTCGCGGCTCATCTACCCGATCCACCCGTCGCGCGAGAAGTACTCCACCTACGAGTGCGGCATCGAGCCGGTCGGCGACTCCTGGCACCCCTTCGCCGTGCGCTATTACATCTTCGCCCTGCTCTTTCTGGTCTTCGACGTCGAGGCCGTCTTTCTGTTCCCGTGGGCGCTCTCGTTCCGCCGCTTCGGCACGACCGGCTTCGTCGAGGTGCTGCTGTTCATCGCCGTGCTGGCGGTCGGGCTGCTCTACGCCTGGCGAAAGGGAGCACTCGAATGGGCGTGATCGACGACGCCGGTCTGCGCGGCTTCATCGATCGTTTCCAGTATCCGAACATCAGCCAGTTCGAACGGCCCAACGTCATCACGACGACCGTCGACTTCATCTTCAGCTGGGCGCGCTCGCACTCGGTGTTCCCTTTCACCTACGGTCTCGCCTGCTGCGCGATCGAGATGCTCTCGTCGGGCTTCGCCCGCTTCGACGTCGCGCGCTACGGCATGGAGGTCTTCCGGCCCACGCCGCGCCAGTGCGACCTGATGATCGTGGCGGGCACCGTCAACGAGAAGATGGCGCCGGTGCTCAAGCGCCTCTACGAGCAGATGTCCGAGCCCAAGTGGGTGATCGCCATGGGCGCCTGCGCCACGAGCGGCGGCCCGTTCTATGACGGCTACAACGTTGTGAACGGCGTCGACAAGATCGTGCCGGTCGACGTCTACATCCCGGGCTGCCCGCCGCGTCCCGAGGCCCTGTTCCAAGGCCTGCTCGAGCTGCAGAAGAAGATCCAGGCGATGCGCATCGTGCCGCCGGTCACCGGCGACGCCGCGGCGAGCGGGCGCGGAGGGCGCGCCGCGGCGCAGCAGGCTGCCGTCGGCCTGCAGGGCAGCGCCGCCGAGCTCGCCGCGGCGGCGACTCACGAGGGCGGCGACTAGCCGTGCTGCCCGCCATCGGTTCGGCCGGCCTGTCGGTCGACGACGTAGCCACGCGCCTCGCCGAGACCTTCGGCGACGACCTCGTGAAGCCGCGTGTCCAGGGGCCCGACACCGTCGTCGCCGGCGTCGAGCGCGGCCGCCTGCACGGCGTCGCCGAGCGCCTGCGCGCGCTCGACGGCCTCGCCTACGAGTCGTGCAACTTCGTCGCCGCGGTCGACCAGGGCGACCGCTTCGAGACGGTCTACCATCTCTACTCCTACGCCTCGAACACCTACCTCGAGCTCCACGTCGACGTGCCGCGCGGCAAGCCGGCGGTGGCCACCGTGTCCGACGTCTGGCCGGCGGCCGACTGGCACGAGCGCGAGGCCTACGACATGATGGGCATCCGCTTCGAGGGCCATCCCGACCTGCGCCGCATCCTGCTGGCCGACGGCTGGGTCGGCCACCCGCTGCGCAAGGACTACGTCGACTCCGTCGAGAACCACCCCCATGTCTGACCAGTTCGCGGTAGCCGCGCCCGACGAAGCCATGGCTCTGGCGCTGCGCCGCATCGCCGCCGCCGAGGCCGAGGGGCAGGGCAGCGAAATGGCAGGCCTGGGCTTCAACCAGGTGGTCGTCAACATGGGGCCGCAGCACCCCTCGACTCATGGCGTGCTGCGCCTGGTCGTCACGCTCGACGGCGAGCTCATCAAGGACGTCATCCCCGTCGTCGGCTACCTGCACCGCAGCTTCGAGAAGATCGCCGAGAAGCGCACCTACTACCAGTACATCCCGTACCCGGCGCGCACAGAGTACCTGGCCGGCGTCAACTGCGAGTGGGCCTACGTGCTCGCGGTCGAGAAGCTCGACGGCATCGCACCGACGCGCCGCGCCGAGTTCATCCGCGTGATCATGGCCGAGCTCAACCGCATCGCCAGCCACCAGGTGGGGATCGGCACGTTCGTGGCCGACCTCGCGCCGCTCGGCACGGCCATGGTCTTCTACACCTTCAACCACCGCGAGCAGGTGCTCGACCTGCTCGAGTCGGCGACCGGGGCGCGCATGATGTTCAACTACCTGCGCTTCGGCGGTGTGCGCGACGACCTGCCCGACGGCTGGGTCGAGTCGTGCCGCGCGGCCATGCAGAAGGTGCCGGCCTGGTGCGACGAGTACGAACGACTCGTCAACGACAACGCCGTCTTCCTGCAGCGCTGCGTCGGCAAGGGTGTGATCACCCCCGACGACGTTGCCGACTTCGCTATCACCGGCCCGAACGCGCGCGCCTCGGGCGTTGCTCACGACCTGCGCCGCACCCGACCCTACTCGGTCTATCCCGAGCTCGACTTCGAGGTCTGCACAGCCGAGCACGGCGACGTCTTCGACCGGTACCGCGTGCGCATCGAAGAGATTCGCGAGTCGGCCCGGATCGTGCTGCAGTGCCTCGACATGATGCCTTCCGGGCCGGTGCACCTGGGCGCCCTCAAGCCGCCCTACGTCATCACCCCGCCGCCGGGCGCCTGCTACGTGGGCCAGGAGAACCCGCGCGGCGAGTTCGGCACCTATGTCGTGAGCGACGGTTCGCGGTATCCGTACCGGCTGAAGTATCGCGACCCCTGCTTCGTCAACCTGCAGATCTTCCCCAAGCTCCTGCGCGACACCAAGATCGCCGACGCCGTCGCTATCTCGGGGAGCATGGACATGGTGCTCGGAGGGATCGACCGCTGATGGACGTCTTCCTCGCCGTCGTGCGGTGCATCGTCGCGGTGCTGATCGCTTACGCCATCGTGTTCGCCGCGGCGCTCGTGAACATCGTCTTCGAACGTCGCGCGCTCGCTTTTCTGCAGGACCGCCTGGGCCCGAACCGCACCGGGTGGCAAGGCGTGCTGCAGAGCGTCGCCGACGCTTTCAAGATGATGGGCAAGGAGGACTTCACGCCCGACGCCGCCGACAAGCCCATGTTCACGCTGGCGCCGATCCTGGTCATGATCGGCGCGGTCGCGATCCAGGTCGTCGTGCCCTACACCAGGGGCTGGACCGACCAGAACCTGAACGTCGGCCTCATCTACATCGTCGCGATCACGAGCTTCACCGTGCTCGCGATCCTGCTCGGTGGCTGGGCTTCGCACAACAAGTACTCGCTCGTCGGCGCCCTGCGGTCCGGCGCCCAGATGATCTCGTACGAGGTGCCCATGATCCTCGCGCTGCTCGTCGTCGCCATGGGCGCGGGCTCACTCAGCCTGAACAGCGTCGTCGCCGCGCAGCGCCATTACGAGTGGTTCGCGTTCACCATGCCGTTCACGTTCTTGCTGTTCTTCATCGCCTCGATCGCCGAGCTCAACCGCGGGCCCTTCGACCTGCCCGAGTCCGAGTCCGAGCTCGTCGCAGGCTACGGCACCGAGTACTCCGGCATGCGCTTCGGCATGTTCTTCTTGAACGAGTACGCCGGCATGACGATCATGTCGATGATCACGGTCACGCTCTTCTTCGGCGGCTGGCAGGGCCCCCTGGCCGGCGCCCTCGTCGTCCGCGGCGTGGCGCTCGTGCCGATCGTGTGGTTTGTCGTCAAGGTGTACGCGCTGGTCTTCACCCTCGTCTGGATCCGCCTCACGGTGCCCCGTCTGCAGGTCGATCAGCTCATGGACTTCGCCTGGAAGGCGCTCATCCCGCTGGGTCTGGTCAACGTGCTCGCGACGGCCGCTGTCGTGCTCTGGGCGCCGCACTGGAAGCTCGCCATGGCGATCTATAGCTGGCTCGCTCTGATCGCCTTCGTCGGGCTGAACGACGCCGTGCTGCGCTGGCGCTTGCGCCGGCGGCGCAAGCGCGTGGCGGTGGTCGGCTGATGCTCGGCATCCTCAAAGCCATGGGCACCACGCTGGCTCACCTGCCGCGTCGCAAGATCACCGTGCAGTACCCCGAGGAGCGCGAGCCGCTGCCCGAGCGCAGCCGCGGCCTGTTCCGGGTCGCGACCGACGCCGCGACGGGGGAGCCGGTCTGCCGCGCCTGTACGCTGTGCGAGACCAACTGCCCGGTGCAGGTCATCCGAGTCCACGCGACTTCGCGCTACGACCTGCCCGCCGTCGACGAAGCACGGATCCTGCGCGTGCGTGCGGCGTCTCAGCCGCGGGCGGACCTCGGGCCGCTCATGGCGATCGTCGAGAGCTGCCGCGAGTCGGGCGCCGGCCTGGGTGTGACCCTTGCCGAGGCGCAGGGCGCGTACGGCTACCTGCCCCGCGCGGTGCTGGAACGGATCTCGGTCGAGAGTGGCGTGCCGCTCGCCCAGGTCTACGGCCGGGCGAGCTCATGCGAGGGCTTGCGCCTTACGCCGCGCGGCCGGCACGTCTTGACCGTCTGTCACGGCACCGGTTGCCTTCAGGCCGGCGCCGACCTCGTGACCGCCGCCTTCGCCGATGAGCTGGGCATCCACGTCGGCGCGACGACGGCCGACGGGCTCTTCTCGCTCGAGAGCGCGGGGTGCCTCGGTGCCTGCGCCGAGGCGCCTGCGGTGTTGGTGGGCGATCGGGTCCACGGCTGCATGACGCCCGAAAAGGCACGTGGCCTGGTGGACGATCTGCGGCGCTCGGCCGAGGTCCACGCGTGAGCGCGCGCGACGGCCAGTGCCTCCACCTTCTCGCGCCAGGCGGCGCGGCCGGTCCGGGCTCGGTCGACGAGTACCTGGCCCGCGGCGGCTACGCGATGCTGACCAGGGTTGCGACCGATGGCGTTTCGCGTGGCGACATCGCGACGGTGGCCGCGTCAGGTCTGCTCGCCGAGGGTGCGGCCGCTGGCACAGGGCGCTCCGGCGGCCCCCAAGCCGAAGGCTTCGTCGTGTGCCAGGTCGGTGACCGCGAGCACGTGAGAGCCGTGGAGGGCGCGATACTCGGCGGCAACCCGCACGCCGTGCTTGAGGGACTGGCCATCGTCGCGCGTGCAGTCGGCGCGCCCACGTGTCGTGTGTGCCTGTCGCCGGCCGCCTGGCGCTTCGCCGACGGCCTGAGCGGCGCGGCCGCACAGGCTCGCCAGCGCGGCCTCTTCGATCGCCGCTCCGAGGGCGGTGGCACCGGTTGCGACGTCAGCGTGATCGTCTCGGCCGACGACGCGTGGCTGCCGGTCGCCATGACGGCGCGTGACGGGCGGCCCGCCCGGTCCGCTGCCGCCCCGGTGGTCCGGCAGGCCGCCTCGGCCGGCCCCCGCGTCGTGGCGTTCGGCCACGTCGAGGAGTTCGCAGCCGTTCCGTGGCTGATCGCGGCCGGCGACGCTGGTCCCGGCACGTCGTCGACAGGTGCCGCGGTCCGCGTCGTGTCACTCGCCGGCGCGGTGGCGCGCGCCGGGGTGGTCGAGGTGCCGGCCGCCACGACGCTGCGGGACCTCGTCTTCACGGCTGGCGGCGGTCCCGTCGCCGGCCACCGCCTCAAGGCGGTCAACGTCGACGGTGCGCAGGGGTGCTGCCTGGCGGCCGACGAGCTCGACCGGCCGCTCGCTGACTGCGCCGCAGTGGCCGACCGGCCGATCACTGCTCACTCCGTGCTGGCGCTCGACGACACGGCGTGCATGGTCGGTCTGGCGCGCGATCTCGCCAGGGGCGCGCTGGACCGGTCGTGCGGTGCCTGCACGCCCTGCCGCCTCGGTGCCAAGCGGCTGCACGAGACGCTCGATCGGGTGTGCGCCCTGGGCGGACGCAAGGGCGACGTCGACCTCGTCGTCGAGCTGGCCGAGGGCATCGCTTCCGGAGGTGCGTGCGACGGCGGACGCAGCGCATGTCGCGCGCTCCTCGCGGCCGTCGCGCGGTTCCGCGACGAGTTCGACGCTCACATCGCCGACGGACGGTGTCCGGCGGGACGGTGCGGGGCGCAGCCATGACGCACGACGGCACGAGCGCTCCGACCTCGACCGACGTCGCCCTCCCGGTGGCCGACGCGGCCGAGGCGGTCACGCTCACCATAGACGACGTGCAGGTGACGGCCCGGGCCGGCGAGACGATACTCGAGGCCGCCCGCCGCGCCGGCATCGACATCCCGGCGCTGTGCCATCAGCCTGGGCTGCCCGGCGCCGAAGCGTGCCGTCTCTGCGTCGTCGAGATCGAGGGCGACGACGCGGTGGCGCCGAGCTGCTCCACGGCAGTCGCCGAAGGCATGGTCGTCCAGACCTCCACCGAGAGAGTGCGCCGGCTGCGGCATCTGTATCTCGAACTGCTGCTGTCCGACCACGACTCGTACTGCACCCCGCCGTGTCGCGACGCCTGCCCGACCCACATCAAGATCCCCCAGTTCCTCGCCGCCATCGCGGCGGGCGACTATCGCGCCGGCGTGCGCGTGCTGCGCGAGGACCTGCCCTTCCCGGCGGTCCTCGGCCGCGTCTGCCTGCACCCGTGCCAGAACCAGTGCCGACGCCGCGTGCTCGACGAGCCAGTCTCCATCTGCCGGCTGCACGGGTTCATGGGCGAGGAGTGCCTCGACGGTATCGCCGAAGGTGCCGACCCCGTGCTGCCCGCCGAGATCGGACCCGCGACCGGCAAGTCGCTCGCGGTGGTGGGGGCGGGACCGGCCGGCCTCGCCTGCGCCTTCTATGCGCGGCTCGACGGGCATGCCGTGACGGTGTTCGAGGCGCTGCCCAAGCCAGGCGGCGTGCTGCGCTACGGCATCCCGGCGTCGCGCCTGCCGCGCGCAGTGCTCGACGGTGAGCTCGGCACGCTCTGGCAGATGGGCATCGAGCTCGAGTGCGGCAAGCGCCTGGGCGCCGATCTCGAGCTGGCCGACCTCAAGGAGCGCTTCGACGCGGTCTTCGTCAGCCTGGGCGATCCCGAGTTCACGCGGCTCGGGATCGACGACGAAGACGTCGGCGCCGCCTTCGTCATCACCGACAACTGCACCGGGTGTGGCCTCTGTCTGCGCCGCTGCCCGGCGCAGTGCATCTCGGGCGACAAGAAGCAGGTCCACGTGATCGACAGCGCGGCTTGCATCAGGTGCGGCAACTGTCGGCGGGTCTGCAAGTTCGAGGCTGTGAGCGTGGTGGCTGGCTCGGGGTCCGGCGACGCGGCGATCACGGCCGGCCACCCCGACGATCCGACCGGCATCATTCTCCCAGGGCCGGCGCTCCAGGCCGACGAGCAGACGTACCAGACGAGCGACCCGCGGGTCTTCGCGGCGGGCGACGGCGTGTTCGGTGCCCAGACCGTGATCGAGGCGATCGCGCAGGGCAAGAGAGCCGCCTGGGCGATCGACGTCGCCCTGCGCGGGGGCGACCTGGCCGAGGTCGCGCGGCAGCTCGCCGAGGTGCGCTCCGCGGGGTACTTCGATGCGCTTGCTGCCTGCCGCGATCTCGACCCCCGGGTCGCGCGCATCGCCGAGATCAAGCCGGTCTTCCTCGACATGGGGATCGCCGCGACACACGGCGCGGCCGGCGCCGCGTCGGCGGCGCAAGGGGCCTTGGGCGACGGGGCCGCGCTCTCCGCGCCGCAGGCGCACGCTGCGGCAGAACTTTGCCTGGATTGCTCCTGCCCGGCCGACGGCGACTGCGACCTCCAGCGATACGGCATCGACTACGCCGTGACCCGGAACAGGTTCCGCGGTTGCGCTGTTCACGACTACTCCGCCGACTTCCGGCACGACTTCATCTTGCGGGTGCCGAGTCGCTGCATCGATTGCCGGCGCTGCGTCGAGGTCTGTCGAAGCGAAGCCGGGGCAGGCTGCTACGATGTCATGGGCCGCGGCTTCGACGCGCTCGTCGCGACGCCCGACAACCTGCCCCTGCAGGCGGTCGGCTGCATCTCGTGCGGCAGGTGTGCCACGGCCTGCCCGACCGGCGCCATCGAGACCAACGAACGCACCCTCCAGCGCTACGAGCTCGACGAAAGCCGCTGCATCTTCTGTGGTGAGTGTGTCGAGGTCTGCCCCTACGACGCGCTCGAGCAGACCGCTTTCTTCGAGCTTGCCGGCTACAGTCGCACGAAGCTCGCTGACGCCGCGCTCTTTGAGCGCGACAAGCCGGCGCCCGACGCCCGGCGGCGTGGGGCGGCCGCCGAGCTGCGCGTGCGCGACGCTCTCGCTGGCAAGGGCTGGCAGTGGGCGCCGCTCAAGGGCGACGGCGACCTCGACGACGTCGAGCGAGACCTCTGATGCCGCAGGGCGACTTCCATCCCATCCTCTTCGTGATCGTCGCCGTGTGGGTGCTGGGCTGCGGCATCGCGGTGGTCACGCTGCGCAACATCGTGCACTCGGCGATGGCGATGGTGGCCTGCTTCCTGGGCGTGGCGGCGGCCTACGTGCTGCTCGACGCCGGCCTGCTCGCCGTCATCCAGATCCTGGTCTACGTCGGCGCCATCTCGGTCGTCGTGCTGTTCGCCATCATGCTGACCGAGCAGCAGCGCACCGGCCGCGGCTTCTACTTCAACCGTCAGTCGATCGTCGCCCTGCCGCTCGCCGTGGCGACCTTCGTCGTGCTCACCGTCGTGCTCGTGACCTCGAAGATGCCGCTCAACGGCAGCCACGCCCACAACGTGTCGCTCGGCGGCATCGCGAACGGCCTCTTCAGCGCCTACGTGTTCCCGTTCGAGCTCGTCTCGATCGTCCTGCTGTCGGCCATGGTCGGCGCCATCGTGCTGGCCCGCAGGGAAAACGACTGATGAGCCCCGTCGACTGGTACCTGACCCTCGCCTCGGCCCTGTTCTGCATCGGCGCCTACGGCGTGCTCGCGCGGCGCAACGTCGTGCTCATCGTCATGAGCCTCGAGCTCATGCTGAACGCCGTGAACCTGGCCCTGGCCGCCTTTGCCGACTTCATGCCGGGCGCCGCCGGACGCGGCACCTTCTTCGTGCTGTTCGTCATCACCCTGGCGGCCGCCGAGGTGACGGTCGGCCTGGCGATCATCGTCGCCAACTACCGCAACCGCCGGTCGGTACAGGCCGACGAGTTCAGCGAGATGAAAGGCTAGGGGGCGGCCGTGCACGTCGTCATCGCGCTGATCCCCGTGCTGCCGCTCGCCGGCTTCGTCATCACCCTGCTGCTCGGCCGCTCGGTGCTCGCCCGCCGGCCCGAGGTCGTGTCGCTCGCGGCGGTCACCGGCTCGTGGGTGCTCAGCATGGTCGTCGTGGCCCACCTCTTCGCACATCACACGCAGACGATCGACGTGCACCTGTTCAGCTGGGTCTCGGCCGGCTCGTTCCAGGTGCAGTGGGGCTACTACGTCGACGCCCTGGCCGCCGTCATGCTCATCGTGGTCAGCACGATCGGCATGCTGGTGCACTACTACTCGATCGGCTACATGCGCGGCGACGGCGGCTACTACCGCTTCTTCGCCTACCTCAACCTCTTCATGTTCGCCATGTTCACGCTCATCCTGGCCGACAACTACCTGCTCATGTTCCTGGGCTGGGAGGGCGTCGGCCTGTGCTCGTACCTGCTGATCGCCTTCTGGTTCCACAAGAAGAGCGCCTCGCAGGCCGGCAAGAAGGCCTTCCTCGTGAACCGCGTGGGCGACTGGGGCTTCACGCTCGGCGTGTTCCTCATGTTCTTCACGTTCGGCACCCTGCAGTTCTCGTCGGTCTTCGCTCACGCGGCCCACGTGAGCCCCGGCCTCGTCACCTGGATCAGCCTGCTGCTGTTCGTCGGCGCGGTCGGCAAGAGCGCCCAGTTCCCGCTGCACGTCTGGCTGCCCGACGCCATGGAGGGCCCGACCCCGGTCAGCGCGCTCATCCATGCCGCCACCATGGTGAACGCCGGCGTCTACATGATCGCCCGCAGCTATCCGCTCGTGAGCCACTCGCACACCGCCATGCTCGTCGTCATGGGGATGGGCTGCTTCACGGCGATCTACGCGGCCTGCATCGCGCTCACCCAGAACGACATCAAGAAGGTGATCGCCTACTCCACGATCTCGTCGCTCGGCTTCATGTTCATGGCGCTGGGCGCCGGGGCCTGGGTGGCCGGCATCTTCTACCTGTTCGCCCACGGCTTCTTCAAGGGCCTGCTGTTCCTGGGCTCGGGCTCGGTGATCCACTCGATGTCGGGTGAACAGGACATGCGCCGCATGGGCGGCCTGCGCAAGAAGCTGCCGCTCACGTTCTGGACGATGATGGTGGGCGCCCTCGCCAACGTCGGCCTGTTCCCGTTCGCCGGCTTCTGGGCCAAGGACGAGATCCTCGGCGGCGCCTTCTCGGGCCACTACTACGTCGTCTGGGTGGTCGGCCTGGTCACCGCCTTCGTCACCGCGGTGTTCATGTTCCGCCTCATGTTCCTCACCTTCTGGGGCGAGAACCGCGCCGACGCCGAGGTGCAGCATCACATCCACGAGTCGTCGGCCGTCATGACGGTGCCGCTCGTCATTCTCGCCGTGCCGGCCGCCGTGCTCGGCCTGGTCGTCGGCCTGCCGCCCGACGGCGGCTGGCTGCACACGTTCCTGCACCCGGTGTTCTTCGGCGTCGAGAGCGAGCACTTCGCCTGGGCCGGCAGCGGCGGCGCGCTCATGCTGCTGTCGCTCGTCGTCGTGCTGCTCGGCATCGGCACCGCCTGGCAGGCCTACCTGCGGCGGCCCGAGCTGCCGGCACGGGCCGCCGCGCGCGTGCCCTGGGCCTACCGGGCGTCGCTGCACAAGTTCTACATGGACGAGATCTACGACGCCGGCGTCGTGCGCCCGGTGATGGGCTTCGCCACCTGGCTGTGGACCTTCGTCGACACGCAGGTGATCGACGGCGCGGTCAACGGGCTGGCCTGGGTCTGGGGCGCCTTCGGGCGCGCCCTGCGGCCGCTGCAGACCGGCCGCGCCCAGAGCTACGCGTTCGGCGTCTTCGGCGGCCTGTTCGTGCTGGTCGTCATCGTGCGCTACATCTGGAAGGCCTGAGATGGGCTGGCATCAGCAGGTGGGCTTCCCGATCCTCTCGGTCATCACGTACCTGCCGCTCGCCGGCGTCGTGATCATCGCCCTGCTCGGCAAGGGCCGCCCGACCTTCTACAAGGTCGTCAGCCTCGTCGTGACGCTGGCCGCCTTCGGCCTGTCGATCGTCATGCTGCTGCGCTTCCACGAGGATCGGCCCGGCATGCAGTTCGTCGAGAACGTCGTCTGGATCAAGCGCTTCAACATCCACTACGGCTTCGGCATCGACGGCATCGCGGCGCTGCTCATCTTCCTGACCACGCTGCTCGGCTTCATCGTGATCATTGCGAGCTGGAACTACGTCAAGGACCGCGAGCGCGGCTTCTTCGTGGCGCTGCTGCTCCTGCAGGTCGGCATGACCGGCGTGTTCTGCGCGACCGACATCTTTCTGTTCTACGTGTTCTGGGAGGCCATGCTGATCCCGATGTACTTCATCATCGGGATCTGGGGCGGGCCGCGAAGGATCTACGCCGCCATCAAGTTCTTCCTGTTCACGCTGGTCGGCAGCGTGCTCATGCTGGTCGCCATCATCGCCCTCGTCTGGTATGCGAAGGGCAACTCGCCGACCGGCCTCACGTTCGACATCCAGCAGCTCTCGCACCTGGTCCTGCCCTATGACCTGCAGCTCTGGGCCTTCGCCGCCTTCTTCGTCGCCTTCGCCATCAAGGTGCCGATGTGGCCGCTGCACACCTGGCTGCCCGACGCCCACGTCGAGGCGCCCACCGCGGGCTCGGTGATCCTCGCCGGCGTCCTGCTCAAGATGGGCGGCTACGGCATGCTGCGCTTCTGCCTGCCGATCTTCCCCGACGCGGCGGTCGCCTTCATCCCGCTCGTCGTCGCCCTGTCGATCGTCGCCATCATCTACGGCGCTCTGGTGTCGATGCAGCAGAAGGACCTGAAGAAGCTCGTCGCCTACTCGAGCGTGAGCCACATGGGCTTCGTCACTCTCGGCATCTTCGTATCGGTGGCGGTGCTCGGCAACGCCCAGGGCATGGTGGGCGCGATCCTCGTCATGTTCAGCCACGGCCTGCTCACGGGTGCCCTGTTCCTCATGGTCGGCTTTCTGTACGAGCGCACGCACACGCGTGAGATCGCCGCCATGAGCCGTCTGGCGACGCCGCTGCCGGTGCTCGCCGGCTTCTTCTTGTTCTTCACGCTCGGCTCGCTCGGCCTGCCCGGCCTGTCGGGCTTCGTGGGCGAGTTCCTGAGCCTGCTCGGCCTGTTCCACTACTCGCACTGGATGGCGGCGATAGCGGCGATCGGCGTGATCCTCGCGGCCTGCTACCTGCTCTGGATGTTCCAGCGCGTCATGTTCAACGACCGCGGCGACGACGAGGTCAAGCCGGCCTTCGCCCTGTCCGACTTCGGGGCGCGCGAGATCGGGTCGCTCCTGCCGCTCGTGGTGCTCGCGGTCTGGGTGGGCGTCTACCCCGACACCTTCATCAACCTCGTCCACCTGCCGGTCCAGCAGATCGTCGATCGCGTCGTGCCGTCGCTCGCCCAGGCCCATGGCGGGACGCTCGCCGACCTCGGTCGCTTCGCGCGGGGGCTGTTCTAGATGAACAACTCGGTCTTCATCGTGCTGCCCACCGTCTGCGTGCTGGCGACCGCCGTGGTCGTGCTGCTCGCCGACCTCGTCTTCGAGCGGCAGCCCAGGGTGCTCGCCTGGGTCGCCGCCGCCGGCCTCGTCGTGGCCGCTTCGGTGGCGATCGGCCAGTGGGTCACGTGGTCGGGCGGCGACGCGGTCTGGCGGGTCTTCACCGGCGGCCTCGGGTTCGGTGCCCGGCAGGGCCAGTACGGCTTCAACGGCATGGTGCGGCTCGACCAATACGGGCTCTTCTTCACCGTGCTCTTCTGCGCGATCGGCGTGCTCACCGTCCTGCTGTCCGACGGCTACCTCGCCCAGCACCGCATCAGGGCGGGCGAGTTCTACCTGCTGCTGTTGCTCGCCATCAGCGGCATGGTCTGCATGGCGATCTCGACCGACCTGATCGCGCTGATCGTCTCGTTCGAGCTCATGTCGCTGCCGAGCTACGTGCTGGCCGGCGTGCTGCGTCGCGACACCAGGTCGGGCGAGGCGGCCATCAAGTACTTCGTGAACGGCGCCTTCGCGTCGGCCGTCCTCACCTTTGGCCTCGCCCTCGTCTACGGTGCGACCGGGGCCACCGGCTACGCCGCCATCGACCGTGCGCTCACCGGCGGCGACCCGCGCAACGCGATGCTGCTCGTCGCCCTCGTGCTGGTGGCGACCGGCTTCGGCTTCAAGATCGCGGCCGTGCCGTTCCACGGCTGGGCCCCCGACGTGTACGAGGGCGCCCCCACGCCGGTCACGGCCTTCATGTCGGTCGGCATCAAGGCCGGCGCCTTCGCCGGCTTCCTGCGCATCGTCGCCGTGGCACTGATCCCGGCCTCGCAGGGCCTGTCCGACGTGCTCATCATCCTGGCCGTGCTGACCATGGTCGTCGGCAACGTGCTCGCCCTGCCGCAGCGCAACCTCAAGCGGCTGCTGGCCTACTCGAGCATCGCGCACGCCGGCTATCTGCTGCTCGGTCTGGTCGCCCTGGCTCGCAGCCACGACACGACGGGCGCCGGGGCCATCCTCTTCTACCTCGCCGCCTACACCTTCATGAACCTCGGCGCCTTCGGCGTGCTCGTGCTCATCCGCAACCGCCGGCCGTTCTCGTATACGCTCGACGAGCTCGCCGGCCTGGGCCGCCGCATGCCGCTCACGGCGTTTGCCATGATGCTCTTCATGCTGTCGCTCACCGGCATTCCGCCGCTGGCCGGCTTCTGGGGCAAGTTCTACATCTTCACCGCGGTGGTCGACGCCCACCTCACGTGGCTCGCGGTCGTCGCCGTCGTGATGAGCGCGGTGTCGGCCTTCTACTACCTGCGGGTCGTCTGGTATCTGTACTTCCGTGAGGCCGAGGCCGGCGCCGAGGAGCCCGAGCTGCTGCTCGCCGACGGCGGCATCACGAGCGCGACGACGGTCGCCGTGCTCGGCGTGGTGGCCGTGGGGCTGTATCCGTCGCCGATCATCGCCGCGGCGCAGGGCGCCGTACGCCTCATCATCAAGGCCTGAGGGGGCCTGCCCGGCCGGCGGCGCAGCGCCGCCGCGGGACCGTTCTCGGCGCTCGCCGCCGGACCGGCAAGGGGGATCTCGTGACGTCCGCACGGGCGTGAGCGCGCGCGCCGGGCCGCCGCCTGCGCTCCTGTAGCCAGAGCTGGCTACAGGCATGCCTGCGCACCTACGGGTGGCATCGTGGCGGGCGGGGTAGACTAGCGGTCTCCGGGCGGGCCGGGGCGAAGGGAGAAGACGCGCGCTGTGAGGATCCTGTTCCTGGGTGACGTGTTCGGGCAGCCCGGGCGCGACGCGGTCGTGCGTGAGCTGCCGGGTCTGGCGGCCGAGGTCGCCGCCGATTTCGTCGTGGCCAACGGCGAGAACGTGGCGAACGGCGCCGGCATCACCTCGAAGCTCGCGCAGAAGCTGCTCTCGGCCGGCGTCGACGTGATCACCACGGGTAACCACGTCTGGCGCCAGCGCGAGGTCTTTCCGTTCCTCGACGCGAGCGACCGCATCGTGCGGCCGGCCAACTTCCCGCCGTCGAGCCCCGGACGCGGGCTCACCGTGCAGACCGCGTCGAGCGGCGACGAGGTGGTCGTCATCAACCTCATGGGCCAGGTCTTCATGGGCACCGGCATCTCGCCGTTTCGCATCGTCGACGCGCTCGTCGACGAGGCTCAGACCATGGCCGAGACGATCGTCGTCGACCTGCACGCCGAGGCGACCAGCGAGAAGGTCGCGATGGTGAGCTACCTGGACGGCCGCGTCACCGCCGTGATCGGCACGCACACGCACGTCCAGACGGCCGACGAGCACGTCACGGCGAAGGGCACGGCGGCCATCACCGACGTCGGCATGTGCGGCCCGCGCGACTCGGTGATCGGCGTGCGCACCGACATCATCCTGCGGCGCTTCCTGACCGAGCTGCCGGCCCAGTTCGAGGTGGCCGACGGCGACGTGCGCATCGACGCCCTCCTCGTCACCGCCGAGGGCGGCCGGGCGACCGCCGTCGAACGGCTGGAACGGCGATGCTAGCGCAGCCCCGCTGGCAGTCACGAGACGCCGTGGCGCCGGGTCGCGGCGCCGGCGCGAGCAGGCCGTGGTGGGGGGCTCAAGTCATGGCTGGCAGTCACCGATGAACGGGGCGGGCGGGCAGCCCGGGACGGCGACGAGCGACCTCGTCAAACAGTCGTCGCCTGCCGATGCCCTGGGTAGCTTTGCTCGGGGTGACCGCAGCAGGGGCGGCCTCGCGGGAGAGACGGTTGAGCCGGTGAGTGACGGCATCGTCAAGAAGAACACGTACGCGGCCGCCTCCGGCGCCGCGAACCTCGACGCGGGTCTCGCGCTCGGCGAGGTCGAGGTCGGCCGCTCGCGCGGGGTCGGTGGCCGGCGCGCCCTCGTGACGCTCGCCGGCGACGGCGTGGCCCTGAGTCTCGCGTCGGTCCTCGCCTTCGTGCTGCTGCCTCTCACGGCGCACATGCTGCTCGTCGAGCGTTCGCTCGGCGACTACGCCCAGGTCAGGCCGCCGCTCCTCGTCATGCTGTTCATGGTGCCCTGGACGATCTTCGTGCTGTACGGCTACGGCCTGTACCGCAGCTCGGCGCGCAGCATCAACGGCTGGGTCTTCTCCGAGGGCCTGCGCGGCCTGACGGCGATCTCGGTGGCCGCCTGGAGCGCCCTCGTGCTCACCCTGGTGCTCAACGGCACGACCGACTCGCTCGGCTACATCGCCGTGCTGTGGTGCTGCGAGGTCGTCGCCGTGCCCCTCTGCCGAGCCACCGCGCGCGCCGCGGTCTGGCAGTCGCCGCGCCTGTCGGAGCGCACCCTGATCGTCGGCGCCGGCGCCGTGGGGCACCTGCTCGGCGAGAAGATCGGCAAGCACCCGGAGTACAACCTGCGCCTGGTCGGCTACCTCGACGACGGCGAGCCCTTCGGACCGAGCAAGCTGCCCGTGCCGGTGATCGGCCGCCTCGAGGACTTGAACGACGTGCTCGACACCCAGCGGGTGACGCGCGTGATCATCGCCTTCTCGCGCGCGCGCCACCAGCAGATCCTCGACGTGGTGCGCACCTGCGCCGATCGCGGCGTGCGCGTGAACATCGTGCCGCGACTGTTCGAGATCCTGAGCTCGCAGACCGAGATGGACGACGTCGAGGGCATCCCGTTGCTCGACGTCGCCCACGTCGAGATGTCACGCTTCAACATGGTCGTCAAGCGCGCCTTCGACCTCATCGTCGGCGGCGCGCTCACCCTGCTGCTGCTGCCGCTGATCGGCGTGCTCGCCGTGGCCATCAAGCTCGACTCGCGCGGCCCCGTGTTCTTCAGGCAGGACCGCATGGGGCGCGGCGGACGCGTGTTCCGCATGATCAAGCTGCGCTCGATGCACGTGAACGCCGAGGAGCTGCGCCAGGACCTCGCCGACCTGAACGAGTACTCGGGGCCGATGTTCAAGATGAAGAGCGACCCGCGGGTCACCCGCGTCGGGCGCTTCATCCGCAAGTACAGCCTCGACGAGGTGCCCCAGATCCTGAACGTGGTGCGCGGCGAGATGAGCCTCGTGGGCCCGCGGCCGCTCTGGGTCGACGAAGCCGCGCGCTGCCGCGGCTGGACCAAGAAGCGCCTCGACATCACACCCGGCATGACCGGCCTGTGGCAGGTCACCGGCCGCAACGACGTGCCCTTCGACGAGATGGTCAAGCTCGACTACATGTACGTCACGGGCTGGACGCTGTCGTGGGACATCAAGATCCTGCTCGAGACCATTCCCGCCGTGCTGGGCAAGCGCGGCGCCTACTGACCCCGGCACAGCCGGCTCTTTCCCCGCTCGGCGGCCTCGTATAGGCTTGGCGTCGTCGACGCGGCCGTCGACGACCGGGGCGCATGCCGCAGGGCGCGCGGACACCGGCCGCCGGCCGGCGCGTCGGCGGGGCGGCATGGCCAAGTGGTAAGGCGGAGGTGCGCAACACCTCGATCTCAGGTTCGACTCCTGGTGCCGCCTCCAGACGCCCTCCGCCGATCCCGGCGCACGGTCTCCGCTGCCACGCCGTCCCGGTGCTCACGACCCCGCTGCGCCGCTTGCCGGCACCTGTCGGCGTCGCTTCGGGCGCCGGGGGGTAAGCACGGTCACGGTTCCGGCCGATAAGAGCCGGGGAGCGCCGGCGGGCGGCGCACGCCAGACGAAGAGGAGGAGCGGTGGCACAGGACCGAGTACTCGTGACCGGCGGGGCCGGCTTCATCGGCTCGAACATCGTCGACGCCCTGCTGGCCGAAGGCTCCTGGGCCGTGCGCGTCCTCGACAGCTTCGCCACCGGTCGGCGCGGCAACCTGGCGCACTGCCTCGATGACATCGAGCTGGTCGAGGGCGACATCCGCGACCTCGAGACGGTCGAAGAGGCGGTCGACGGCGTGCAGCTCATCCTGCACCAGGCGGCGCTGCCTTCGGTGAGCCGCTCCGTGAAGGCGCCGGTCACGACCAACGCGGTGAACGTCGAGGGCACCCTCAAGCTGCTCTCGGCGGCTCGCCGGGCGGGCGTGCGCAGGGTGGTGCTGGCCTCGTCGTCGTCGGTCTACGGCGACGGGCACGAGCTGCCCAAGACCGAACAGATGACGCCGCGGCCGATGTCGCCGTACGCCGTGACCAAGCTGGCCGCCGAGAGCTTCTGCCGGGTGTTCTCCGAGATCTACGGCCTCGAGACCCTGGCGCTGCGCTACTTCAACGTCTTCGGGCCGCGCCAGGACCCCACCTCGCAGTACTCGGGTGTGATCGCCCGCTTTGCCCTGTCGGCGCTGCACGGCGTGCCCTACCGTGTGTACGGCGACGGCCTGCAGTCGCGCGACTTCTCGTACATCGACAACGTCGTGCACGCCAACCTGCTCGCGTTGCGGGCGCCGCGCGTGAGCGGCGAGGTGGTCAACATCGCCTGCGGCGAGCGCATCACGCTGCTCGACATGGTCGCCGTCCTGAACGAGCTGGTCGGCCGCGAGGTGCCGGTCGAGTTCGTGGTGCCGCGGCCCGGTGAGGTGCGCCACTCCCAGGCGGCCATCGAGCGAGCCGCCGAGCTGCTCGACTACCGTCCGGTGACCGACTTCCGGTCGGGCATGGCGCGCACGTTCGCCTGGTACGAAGAACAGGAGTCGGCGCCGGTCGTGTAGCGGCCGGCGCCGGGGCGATGGGGGGCGGGGCGCCGACAGGCGCCCCGCCCCCGCGTCGTTCGTGGCCCGGCTTGGGTCAGACGTGGCGCGGCATGCGGTTGCTGCCGCAGCCGCCGTCGAGCGACCAGAGGCTACGCCCCGACGGGGTCGAGCCCTCGATCGTGCTCGTCGAGAGGTTGTTGTGCGAGCTGCTCGTCCAGTAGCCGGCGTTCCAGGCGTGGCCGAGGACGAAGGTGCAGTGCGAGAAGACGGCGTCGTTCACGTCCTGCAGCTCGGTCAGACGGGCGGTCGAGCTGTCGGTCGCGGTGGTCTCCTTGCGCACGCCGTAGTCGATCGTCACCTTCTTGAAGACGAGGTGGCAGTTCTTGCCGGGAGGTCCCTCGAGGTTGAGGGCGTTCTTGCGGCAGGCGTAGATCTTGGTGTTCTGGACCGTGAAGTAGGTCGGCCCGTTGACCTCGATCGCACCCGAGTACTGCGGGTTCTGCTGGTCGTCCGAGCCCTTGATCGTGACGCCGCTGATCAGGCAGTGAGCGGGGAAGTATCCGCCGTCGAACGACATGGCCTCTTCGCCCGAGGGCTCGATCACCGTGCTGATCACCTTGATGTTGTGGTACCCGCGAGTGTTCGAGGTGGGCCGCTGGGTGCACTCGATGCCCATGCGGCCGGCCCGCAGGATGTGGCAGTGCGTGAACGTGATGTTGTACACGTTGCCGTTGGTCGCGTTGATCGTGACGCCGTTCCAGGGGCCCGAGCCGATCGTGCAGTTGCTGAAGGTGATGTTGTGCGCGCCACGGCTGATCGTGAGCACGGCCGTGCTCGAGTTGCCGCCCTTGAAGGTCACGTGGCTGTAGACCAGGTTGTGCGCGCCGGCCGGCACGCTGTAGGTCGTGAGGGTCTTGTCCTTGATGGTCGCGGCCCGCGCCGTGGCGGGGCCGGCCACGGCGACGAGCACGCCGCACACGACCAGCGCGAGCGCTGCGACGGTGAGCAGGTTGCGTCTCATTTCCACGGCTCCGTTTCGGTTGGCGGTTACGGGGTGCGGCCGACTTCTGTGCCGGCCGCCCCTTCGTGCCGTGCCGCGCCTTTCCGATCGCGGCTTCTGCTCGGTCGCGGCGGGGGAGATGGGCGACCCCGCTCGCGACCCGACTCACGGCGGCGACGGATCGTCGCCGCCGGCCAGCGGAAGGCTGTCGTCCGGCCGGTCGCGCGCGCGGCGCGGCCGCCGTGCATCCGCGCGCGGATGCACGGTCGGCCGGACGGGGATGGGGTCTAGCGCTGGATCGTCTGCAGAACGAGTGAGATCCGGCGCGAGGGGGAATAGCGCTTCTGCGAGTGGGCCGGGGCCAATCGTCTACGGTGCATGACCTGCCTCCTTTCAGAGGTCGGCAGACCTCTTTGGGGTGGGCGCCGTCATGGAGCGCGCCGTGTGCGTCTTGGTCGGTCGTGGGAGTTGCCTGGCAAGTAAACGCCCGGGACCTTACCGGCCCTCTTCGCGCTCGTCAACCCTGGTAGATGTTCGTACGGGCAATGGGGATATTACCGGCACTTTCATCGTTTGTGCCGCTCGTCACGAACGGGCGGTGGGGGCCGGCGCGACGCGGACAGGCGGCGACGGACATGCAGCACGGGGCGGTCGTACTGTGAATACGGGTACAACTGGCGGCCGCCGGTCGCCCGCGGTGGACCGTCGCCGGAGCCGTGAGATAGGGTGACGGCACGTGCCGTCGCGCGCGGGACAGGCGGCAGCGATCGCCGACAAGGGGGACACATGCCCGGGCCGCTCGTGAGCGTCGTCGTGCCCACGTACAACCGTGCGGCGCTCGTCGTCGCGGCCGTTCGATCGGCGCTCGCCCAGACGTGGACCAGGCTCGAGGTCGTCGTCGTCGACGACGGCTCCACCGACGACACCGCGGCGGCCCTTGCCGCTCTCGCCGACGACCGGGTGCGCTACGTGCGGCAGGACAACGCGGGCGTGTCGGCGGCCCGTAACCGGGCCCTCGCCGAAGCCCGCGGCGAGCTCGTGGCGTTCCTCGACAGCGACGACTCGTGGCTGCCCTGGAAGCTCGAGGCCGAGGTCGCGGTGCTCGATCGGCACCCCGACGCCGGCCTCGTCTGGACCGACATGTGCGCGGTCGACGACGCCGGTCGCGTCGTCTCCGAGCGCTACCTGCGGCGCATGTACACGGCCTATCGCTACTTCGGTCCCGAGCGCTTCGCGCAGGGCGGCCGGCTCGACGAGCTGTGGCCCGCGTGTCCGGCCGAGCTCGCCGCGACGCCGTGCCCGGTCGGCGACGTCTACCCCTGGATCGTCATGGGCAACCTGCTGCACACCTCGACGGTGATGCTGCGACGCTCGTGGCAGGAGCGGGTCGGCTGGTTCGGTGAGGACCTCCTGCCGGGGGCCGGCGAGGATTACGACTTCTACGTGCGCGTGACGCGCCTGGGCCCCGTCGCCTTCATCGACGCCGCCTCGACCCGCTACCGGGTCGGCGCCGCCGACCAGATGACGGAGCCGGGCGGCCTGCTGGTGGCGGCCCGCAACAACCTCATCACGGTCGAGAAGGCGCTCGCCGCCGACGGCGCCGCGGGCCTGCCGCCGGCGCTCGTGCGCGAACGCCTGGCGTTCTGCCACGGCTGGATCGGCGTCGAGGCCTCGGCGACCGACCGGCGCGCGGCGCGCGTTCACCTGGCGCGCGCGGTGCGCACGGCGCCGGCGCCGCGCTCGCGCGAGTGGTGGCGCCACGTTGCCTACGACGGCCTGTCGTACCTGCCACCCGAGGCACTGGCCGCGGCGCGGCGCGCGGCGCGCGCCGCCAAGTCCGGCGTGGCGCGCGCCCGGGCAGCCCGCGGACCGGACTCATGAGAGGCGGCCGCGCTGTCGAAAGAACCTGACATGGAGAGCTTCGAGACTGCCGGCGCCGCCGCGGCGCCCACTCCGTCCGGCGACGCCGCGCCTGCTCCACCGCCCGCCGCGCCCGGGACCGCCGCGCCTGCTCCATCGCCCGCCACGCCCGCGCCCGCGTCGGCGCCACCTTCCGGCGTCGCGGCGTTCGCGGCCGTGCGGCTCAGCGCGGCGCAGCGCGACGCCTGGCGCGACTTCGCCGATGCGGCGCCGCACGCAAGCTACGCCCAGGACCCCGACTGGGCCGACGTCGAGCGCGACCCAGCCCATGGCCAGGCCCGCGAGCCGCGCTTCTTCTGGGCCGAGCGCGACGGTCGCCTGTGCCTCACGGCGCTCGGCGTCCGGCGTCGTCTGCCGGTGCCGGGCCGCGTCTTCTGGGAGTTCGAGGGTGGTCCCGTCGTGAGCGAGCCCGCCGTGCTCGACGACTGGCTCACCTGGCTGACCAAGGCGCTGGGCCACGAGTCGGGGCGGCTGCGGCTCCAGCCTGCCTGGGCGCTCGACGAGGCGGGCGACCAGATGGAGAGCATCCTCGACGCGCACGGCTTTCTGCGCCGGCGCAGCGCCGGCATCTGGACGACCCTGACCGTCGGCATCGAGCGCTCCGACGATGAGCTCCTCGCCTCGTTCCGCCGTCAGACCAGACAGAAGATCAAGCAGTCGGACGGACTCGGCCTGCGGGTGGCCGCCGAAGACGACGAGCGCGGCTGGGCGGCGCTCGTCGCGCTCGACGCCGAGATGGCCGCCCGCACGCCGGTGCGGCCCATCGAGCGGGGCGTCGTCGCGGCCATCAGCCGCCACTGGCTCAGGGGCGGGGCAGGCGGCACCGTGCTCGTCGCGCGCCGCGACGGCGAGCCGCTCGCCGCCGCCCTGCTGATCGTCTCGCGATCGACCGCCCACCTGCACACGCTGCCCTCGTCGCGGCGCAGCAAGGAGCTGCCGGCCGCCCACCTGCTCGTCTGGGAGGCGATGCGCTGGGCGCGCGAGCAGGGCTGCGCCCTCTTCGACCTCGACGGCTACGCCGTGACCGCGCGTCAGGGCGAGCCGCTCTGGGGCGTGAACCAGTTCAAGCGCGGGTTTGCGCCGAAGCTCGAGATCGTGCGGACGGTCGCTGTCCACGAGCGGGTCTTCTCACCCACCCTCGTGAGCTCTGCCGCTCTCGTCAGGGAGCTGCAGGCCACGTATCGGCGTTTTCGCGGCGCCGCCGGGTCATGACCTCGGCCGAGGTCGTCACGTCGCGCGCCCGGCCGGCGCCCGCCGGGCTGGGGCCGCTCCTGCTGCGCAAGGGGCGCGGCCTGCCGGCGGCACTGCGCCACGAGCTGCGCACGATCGACGGGCTGCGCGGCGCGCGTCCCAGGGCCGCCTACATCGGCTTCGTCGGTTACGGCAACCTCGGTGACGAGGCCCTGCTCGAGGCCCATCGCCGGCTGTTCCCCGGCGTGGAGCTCGCCGTCTATCGCAAGAGCCGCGCGCTCGCTCTGCGGCACCGCGCCACGGGGCGGGCGCCCTACGACTTCGGCATCCTCGGCGGCGGCACCCTGATCGGCCAGCACCATAGCTGGCTCGAATCGGTGCAGCGCCTGCAGGCGCAGAGCGTGCCGCTGATCTGCCTGGGCACCGGCGTCGCCTCGCCGGCCTTCTGGCGGCGCGACGGGCTCGACCGCAGCTACCTGCTGCACGAACCCGGCGAGCTCGCCGCCTGGCGCGACGCGCTCGCGCGGTTCGTCTACGTCGGCGTGCGCGGCCCCGAGTCGGCGCACGAGCTCGCCGCCTGGGGGATCGCCGACGCCGACGTGGTGGGCGACGCGGTCCTGTCGCTCGCCGCCGCGGCGCCGGCCGGCGAGCGCGCATGCGAGGGTCTCGTCGGGGTCAACGTCGGGTGCACCCCGGGCGACCCGATGTGGGGCGAGCCCGATGCCTTCCTCGCCGAGATGACGCGCTTCGTCGCGCGGCTCTGCGCAGCCGGCCGGCGGGTACGCCTGCTGCCGATCCGGGCGAGCGACGTGCCGAGCGCCGAGTGCGTGCAGGCCGGCGTCGGCAGCCCGCGCTGCGAGGTCGTGCAGGCCTTCGACGACTACGCCGCCTACGCGGCCCAGGTGCGCGTCTGCGAGGCCTTCGTGGGGCAGAAGCTGCACGCCACCGTGCTCGCCTGCCTGCAGCGGGTGCCGGCCCTCATGATCGAGTACCGCCCCAAGTGCCGCGACTTCATGGCGAGCCTCGGCCTCGACGACCTGACCGTGCGCAGCGACGCCTTCACGGCCGAGCTCGGCGCCGCCCTGCTCGACGACCTGCTCGGGCGGCGCGACCTTGTCGTGGCCCGCCTCGACGAGCGGATCGCGGGCTACCGGCGCCGCCAGGTCGCGGCCGCGGCCGTCCTGGCGCGGCACCTGGTGGGCCCGGCGGGCGCGGCGGCCGGCGCGGTCGGCCCCGCCGCCGCGCCCGCCGCCGGGCCCGAGCCGGCCGCCGTCGAGGTCGCGCCCGAGGGTGCCCGCCGGTGAGGCTCGCCGTCACCATCGACACCGAGGCCGACGCCCAGTGGGACCACGGCGCGCCGCTCGCCACCCGCAACGTGAACTTCTGGGAGCCGTTCCAGGAGCTCTGTGAGCGCCACGGCGCGGCCCCGACGTACGTGGTCACGACCGAGATCGCCGCCGACGAGCACGCCCGCGAGCTGCTCACCGGCTGGGCGGGGCGCGGCGCCTGCGAGGTGGGCTCGCACCTGCACCCCTGGAGCACTCCGCCCTTCGCCGACCGGCCCGGCCTGCGCTCCAACGACCCGGTCCATGCGTTCCCCTGCCAGCTCCCCGACGAGCTGCTCCACGAGAAGCTCGTGACGCTGACCGAGCAGGTCACCGCCGCCTTCGGCGCGCCGCCCACCTCATACCGGGCCGGCCGCTTTGGCTTCGACGCGCGCAGCGCCGCCGTGCTCGCCGCGCTCGGCTACGAGGTCGACTCGTCGGTGTCGCCGCTCTGGTCGTGGCGTGGCCACCCCGGCCTCGACGGTCGCGGCGGCCCCGACTTTCGCCGGCACCGGCCCTGGCCGTTCCTGATCGGCGACGGCGACGCGAGCCTGGTCGAGATACCGGTGACCATCCTGCCGACCTACGCCGCGCTGCGCCGCTCGCCGGCCCTGCTCGCCGCCTACCAGCTCCTGCCGGCGCGCGCGGTGCGCAAGCTGTTCCTGTCGCGCTGGCTGCGGCCCCAGCCCATGTGGCTGCAGCCCGACCCGCGTCTCGACGCCGTCGACCTTGCGAGCATCTGGCGCTGCGCCGAGCGACTCGGGCTCGAGGCGCTCGTCATGATGTTCCACAGCAGCGAGCTGATGCCGGGCGGCAGCCCGTTCCGGCCCGACGCCGACTCGGTGCGCGAGCTGCTCACCTGCCTCGACCGCTTCTTCGGCTTCGTGCGAGAGAGCGGCGGCGAGTTTGCCATGCTGACCCCGCTCGCCGCCTGGCTGCGCCGCGAGCGAACGCTCCCCCTGGGGCTGCCGTGAGGCTGCTGCTGCTCGCCGACGCGCTCGACAACGGCGGCCAGGAGCGCCAGATGTCGCTCCTTGCGGCCAGCATGCCGCCTTCGTGGGAGGTGCGCCTGTGGAGCATGGGCGGGGGGCCCTTCGAGGCCTACCTGCGTGAGCGCGGCGTGCCGGTGACGATCGCCCGCCGGCACTCGCGTTTCGACCCGCTGCCGGCCGTGGCGCTGCTGCCCGTGCTGCGCGACTACCGCCCCGACGTCGTGCACGCCTGGAGCTGGATGGCCGGCCTCGCCGCGGCGCCGCAGTGCCGGGCGCTCGGCGTGCCGATCGTGAACGGCATGATTCGCAGCGGCCGGGTCGACCACGACTTCGCCAGGCTCAAACGGCTCGGGCTCGCCCTCGCCACGCTGGTGGTCGCCAACAGCCGCGCCGGTCTTGCCGCCTGGAACGTGAGCCCGGCCAAGGGCAGGGTCGTCTACAACGGCTTCGACGAGTCGCGCCTGGCGGCGCTCGACGCGCCCGGCGGGGCCGGGCTGCCGCCCGGCCCCGCCGGGCGCTTCACGGTCGTCATGACCGGCCGCATGACGAAGGTGAAGCACTACGACGTCGTGATCGAGGCGGCGCGCCGGCTGCGCGAGGCGCCGGGGGGCTTTCGCTTCGTGCTGGTCGGCGACGGCCCCGACCGCGCGCGCCTGCTCGAGGCGGCACGCGACCTTGTCGCGGCCGGTGTCGTCGAGTTCCCCGAGCCCGGCACCGAAGTCCTCGGCCTGGTGCGGCAGGCCGACGTCGGCGTCCTGCTGACCAACCCGGCCTACGCTAACGAAGGGCTCAGCAACTCGATCATGGAGTACATGGCGCTCGGCTTGCCGGTCGTGTGCGGCGACGGCGGCGGCAACCCCGAGCTCGTGCGTGACGGCGTCAGCGGCTTCGTCGTGCCGCAGGGTGACGTCGACCGCCTGGTCGAGCGCCTCGTCTGGCTGCGCGAGCACGACGCCGAGCGCCGCGCCATGGGCGCCGCCGGCCGTGACCACGTGCAGAGCGGTCTGTCGGTCACGGCGATGGTCGACGGCATGCTCGAGGTCTACGACGAGGCGGCTTTCAGGCTCGGCCGCCTGCTCTGGGCGGCCGGCGCCGCGCGGCGTCCGTAGCCGGGGAGCAGCGCCTCGAGGCGTCGGCGAGGGCCGCCGCCGACCGGCGCGTTCCTACCAGGGCCTGCTCGCGGCCGCCGCCTCAGCCCAGGTCGCGAGGCCGAGGAGGGTCCACACCCGCGGGCTCAGGTCGCGCGTGCTGCTGTGCTGCAGCTCGAGCAGGGCGCGCAGGCCGGCCGGCGCGAACAGGTCGAGCTGGTCGCCGGTCAGGCGCTCGTCGACGAACTCGCGCAGCGGGCCGTCGAGCCAGCGCCGCAGGGGCGGGTCGAAGCCCTGCTTGGGACGATCGAAGAGGCCCTCGGGCAGGTAGGGCTCGCCGATCCTGCGCAGCAGCACCTTCTGCTGCCCGTCGCGCAGCTTGTATGAGAGCGGCAGGGCGTTCACGTACTCGGCGAAGACGTGGTCGAGCAGCGGCACGCGGGCCTCGAGCGAGACGGCCATGCTGCTGCGGTCGACCTTGGCGAGGATGTCGTCGACGAGGTAGGTCTCCTGGTCGACGCGCTGCGCGTCGCTCACGCTGCCGTCGGTGGCGAACTCGTCGCGCCAGCGCGCGTCGTCGCCGTCGCGGCCGCGCAAGAAGGCGGTGAGGCGCGGGCTCAGCGCCTCGACGACCGGCCCCGCGGTGGGCGTGAGGCCGTAGCGCAGCGAGAAGTAGCGCAGCGGCGCCGGCTCGGCCAGGCGGCGCACGAAGCCGCCGCCGCGGGCGCCCTCGGCCACGACCGCGCCCGCGGCGGCGGCCGCCCGGCGGCGCACCGGCAGCGGCACGCGGTCGATGGGCCGGTACAGGCCGAGGTCGGCGTAGACGGTGTAACCGGCGAAGAGCTCGTCGCCGCCGTCGCCCGACAGCGACACCGTCACCTCGCGCCGGGCGAGGCGGCTGACGAGGTACGTGGGGATCGCCGACACGTCGGCGAACGGCTCGTCGAAGCGCGCGAGCAGCTCGGGCAGCAGGCGCGCCTCGCCCGGTCCGACGACCTCGGTATGGTGGTCGACGCCGAGGTGGCGGGCGACGCGCTCCGCGTAGGGCAGCTCGCTGGCGGGGTCGCCCTCGAAACCGATCGAGAACGTCTTCAGGTCGCGCGGCCCGACGGCGTGCGTGAGCGCCACGACCGTGCTCGAGTCGACGCCGCCCGACAGGAACGCGCCGAGCGGCACGTCGCTGCGCAGGTGGAGCCTGATGCTCTCCTCGAGCAGCTCGGTGGCGCGCTCGCGCGCTTCGTCGAACGAGGGCGTGGTCGAGCGCTCGCCGACCCACGGACGCCAGTACCGCACGGTCCGCCGGCGGCCGCCGCGGCGGCCGCCGCCACCGAGGCGCCACAGCTCGGCGGTGCCGGGCGGCATCTTGCGCACCCCACGGTACGCGGTGAGGGGGCAGGGTACGTAGCCGACGCGCAGGTAGGCGCGCAGCGCGGCGGCGTCCCAGTCGCGGTCGAGCCAGGGCAGGTGCAGCAGCGACTTGATCTCCGAGGCGAAGGCCATGCGCCCCGGCGCCTCGGCCACGAAGAGCGGCTTGATGCCGAAGCGGTCGCGGGCCACCATGAGCTCGCCGCGGCGCGCGTCCCACACGGCGAAGGCGAACATGCCGCGGAAGCGCCGCACGCAGTCGATGCCGTCCTCCTCGTACTGGTGGGCGATGACCTCGGTGTCGCAGCCGCTGCGGAAGCGGTGGCCTTTGGCGATGAGCTCCTCGCGCAGCTCGATGAAGTTGTAGATCTCGCCGTTCAGGATGGCCCAGACGGTGCCCTCCTCGTTGGCCATCGGCTGATCGCCGGCAGCGAGGTCGATGATGCGCAGGCGCCGCGCGCCCAGCCCGACGCGAGGCTCCACGTGAAAGCCGTCGGCGTCGGGGCCGCGGTGCTCGAGCTCGCCGGTCATGGCGCGCACGAGCGCCTCGTCGACGGGCTCGTCGATCCCGTGGTGGACAAGGCCGGTTATGCCGCACATGCCGGCCTCCGGGCGACCGACGCATGCCTCGCGCCGCTGTGCTGCGCCTCGTGTGTCGCATCCACCGCGCTCACCGCACCCACCGCATCCACCGCGCTCACCGCCTCGCCTCGCGGCCGCAGACCGCGGCGAACAGGTCGGCCAGGGGCTCGGCGTACAGCGCGTAGTCGAAACGGCGCTCGGCGAGCTCGCGGCCGCGCTGCCCGATCAGGGCGGCGCGGGCCGGGTCGTCGAGCAGCTCGACCACGGCGCGACCGAAGGCGACCGGCTCGCCGGCCGGGCGCACCAGGGCGTCGACGCCGTCGCTGAAGAAGCGCAGGATCTCGCCGACGTCGCTCGTCACAACCGGCCGGGCGGCCGCCAGGTACTCACCGATCTTGGTGGGAAAGCGGGCCTGCGAGCGCGGGTCGTAGAAGAGCGGGATGAGCAGCGCGTGGGCGCGCGCGTAGAGGTCGAGCAGCTCCTCGCGGGTCACGTAGCCCACGAGGTCGACGCGGTCGCCCAGGCCGGCCTCCGCGACCTCGTCGCGCAGCCAGTCGCTCCTGGGGTCGCCGGGCTGGGCGCCGGTGACGGCGAGGCGGCACTCGGGGTGCGTGCGCCACACCTCCTCCATCGCGGCGAAGACGAAGCGGATGGTCGACTCGTAGCCGGGCGCGCCGGCGAACACGACGAGCGGGTCGCTCGTCGGGTACGGCGCCGGTGCCCGCTCATCGAGGTCGACCAGGATGGGCACCTCGATCACCCGCAGGTCGCGCCGCCGACCGTGCGCCTGGCGCGCGGCCCAATCGCGCAGCTCGGCGGAGATCGCGATCACGCCGGCCATGCCGTCGACCGGCGACCAGAGTCGGGCCAGCAGGTTCCTGTCGCGAGCGTAGGCCCAGGGGATCTCGTCGATCTCGCGCACGACCGGCACGCCGAGGCGGCGCAGCAGGGCGAGAAAGAAGGCGAGGCGGACCGCCGGTCGCGGCGTCCAGAGCCACAGGCAGACGGCATCGAGGCGGCCCTCGCGGCGCAGGCGCACGAGGCGGGCGGCGCCGTGCAGCCAGCCCCACGTGGCGATCAGACGGCGGGCCAGGAACGAGTCGTGCCGCACGGTCGTGCCGCAGGTGTACTCGAAGGGCACGCCCTGGTACTCGCCGCGCACCGCCGTGTTCTCGACCTGCGTGGGACGGTCGGCGGCCTGCATGGTCACGACGCGACTGTGGATGCCGGCCGAGCGCAGCGCCCGGGCGACCAGACGCGCGCGGCTCGTCGCGGCCATGCCGCGCGGAAAGGGCAGCCAGTCGCCGAGGACGACGACCTCGAGCGGGAGGGTGGCGGCGCCCGGCGCGGGCGCGCCGGGCGCCGCCGCGGCGCGGGCGGACGCGGCGCGGCGCGCCGTCGCTACGACCTGCTCGTCTGCGTTGTCGGTCAGACCCATGTGCTCCGCTTGCGACCGGGGCGCGGTCGCTCGTCGTCGTGCTCCCATCGGCAATCGGCCGGCCGAAGTTGACCTCACTGCGGCGCGGCGCGCCCGCCCCTCATCGGGTTGGTCGTACCCGTCCGTGAGGACGATGACTCCCATCGCTTGCGCTTACTGTGCCCCTCCGATGGGCATCGTGTTCCGTTACACTGGTGTGGGACACGCGAAGGCTAGCATCGACCTCGCTCGAAGTCCCGCGGGTGCCAGGCCCGAGCAAGGAAGCGGCAGGAGGCCCGACTCGGGTCGCGACGACCAGGAGAACCGCTCGTGTCAGCATCGATCCCGAACAAACCGAAGTCCGCCGAGATCAACCCCGGTCCCGGCTTTCGCATACGGCTCTCGTTCGAGCGCCTGGAGGCGGCGCGCATGGCGTCGTTCGCGGCCTTCGCCTCGCCCGACGTCTCGGACCAGCTCAACCGGCTCTACGCCCTCGCGCCGCAGATCAGTTGCCTGACCGGCGCCGGCCACCGGCTGATCGGCCCCGCCCTCACCGTGCGCGTCTACCCGGGCGACAACCTCATGGTCCACAAGGCGCTCGACGTGGCGCGCCCCGGCGATGTCGTCGTGGTCGACGCCGGCGGCTCGCGCATGAACGCGGCGCTCGGCAGCCTGATCTCGACCAAGGCACAGCATCGCGGCATCGCCGGTTTCGTGGTCGACGGCTACATTCGCGACCTGCCCGAGATCGTGCCGCTCGGCCTGCCGGTCTTCGCCCGCGGCACCACGCCGATCGGGCCGCTGCACCGCGGCCCCGGCGAGATCAACTACCCGATCTGTTGCGGCGGGGTGGTCGTGAACCCCGGCGACGTTGTCGTGGCCGACTCGTTCGGCGTGGTCGTGGTGCCGCGCGAGAGCGCGGCCGACATCCTCGCCCGGCTGCAGGCCTACGCCGAGCGCAACGAGGAGTACTTCGCCGGCGTCAAGCGGGGCGAGTTCTCGAACGCCTGGGTCGACGACGTGCTGGCCGACAGCGGCTGCATCGTCGAGCCGTAGGGGGCGCATGGACCTCATGGCACAGGCGCTGCGCGCGGCGGCGCTGCAGGGCAAGATCGTCAACAAGCTCTACGTGCGCAGCCCCGGCAAGCGGCGCGTCGACCGGCGTCGCTCGGCGTTCTACGAGCAGCTCTGGAGCGACGCCGCGGCCGAGCTCGGCGGCTCGGTGCGGCCGCTGCGGCCGCCGCTGCTCGAGATCGCCTGCGACGGCGCGCTGCTGCGCGTGCGCGACAACGTGACGTCGCTCGACGACCCCGTCACGGTCGCCGTCGCCGACGACAAGCCGCTCGTCTACCGCCTGCTCGCCGACCAGGGCATCCCCGTGCCGCGCCACCAGGCCGTCCGTAGCGACGACCTGCGCGGCGCCCTGCGGTTCGTGCGCACGGCGCCCGGTCCCTGCGTGGTCAAGCCGGCCCGTACGGCGGCCGGCGGCATCGGCGTGACGACCGGCGTGCGAGGCTGGGCCGGCCTTGCGATCGCGCTGGTGCGCGCCGCAGTCTTCTGTGACGAGGCCCTGGTCGAAGAGCAGGTCGCGGGCGGCGTGTACCGCCTGCTGTATCTCGACGGCGAGCTCCTCGACGCCGTCGTGCGCCGGCCGCCCACGGTGACCGGCGACGGCGTCTCGACTGTGAGGCATCTGATCGAGGCCGAGAACCGGCGCCGAAGCGACGCCGGGATCGAGGGCGGCCAGTCGCTCGTGCAGGTCGACTGGGAGCTGCGCACGACCCTGCGCGGCGCCGGGCTCGCCCTGGACGCGGTGCCCGCCGCAGGCCGCGTCGTGCGTCTGAAAGAGGTCGTCAACGACAACCGTCGCGACGACAACGAGGCGGCCGCAGTGGGCTCCGACCTCGTTGCGCTCGGGGCGCGCGCCGCGGCTGCCGTCGGGACCCGCCTCGCCGGCGTCGATGTGATCACGACCGACCCGTCGGTGCCGCTCGCCCAGTCGGGCGGCGTCGTGATCGAGGTCAACGCCACGCCGGGCTACTACTACCACTACCTGCGCAGGGGCGCCGGCACGCCGGTGGCGGCGACCATCCTGGAGCGCCTCGTGGCGGCCGCCCGATCGGGTACGGCAGCGGTCTCGTGACGGCGGGGAGTCCGCGGCGACTGCCGCCGGCGATCATCGTTGACGGCGTCGAGGGCAGCGCGCTGTCGCTCGCCCGCAGCCTCGGCCGGCAGGGTGTCGACGTCACACTGCTCGCCTCGCCGCGCTCGGTCGAGCGCTTCTCGCGCTGCGTGCGCGGCGGGCTGGTGCGGCCGGTCCTGGGTGACGCGGCGGCCTGGACGCGTTTCCTGCTCGGTCCGGCCGCGGAGCCGCTGCGCGGCGCCGTCGTGCTGGCCTGCTCCGACGCGGCGCTCGAGATCGTGCGCGAGCATCGCGAGGAGCTCGCCGCCAGGTTCGTCCTCGATGCATCCGACCCGGTCGTGCAGCGCCGGCTGCTCGGCAAGCTCACGACCTACGAGGCGGCGCGTGAGGCGGGCGTACCGACCCCGCGCTTCTGGCGCGCCGACGACGAGGAGCAGGTCAGGGCACAGGCCGCCGACTACGTCTACCCGTTGCTCGTGAAGCCGCAGTTCTCGCACCTGTTCCAGCCGGTGTTCGGCGCCAAGTACCTGCGCGTCACGGGCTTCGACGAGCTGCTCGACGCGTACCGCCGGGCGCGCGCGCACGACCTCGAGGTCATGCTGCTCGAAGAGATCCCGGGCCCCGACGACCGGCTCTGCAGCTACTACACGTACTTCGACGAGGCGGGCGCCGTGCTGTGCGACTTCACCAAGCGCGTGCTGCGACGTTATCCGCCGAGCCAGGGGACCGGCTGCTACCACGTCACCGACTGGAACCCCGAGGTGCGCTCGCTGGGGCTGCGCCTGTTCCGCCACGTCGGCCTGGTCGGCGTCGGCAACGTCGAGTTCAAGCGCGACACGCGCGACGGCGAGCTCAAGGTCATCGAGTGCAACGCGCGCTTCACCGCCGCCAACGGCCTGCTCGTGGCGAGCGGCTGCGACCTCGGCTCGTTCGTCTACCACCACCTGGCCGGCAACGCGCCGCGGCCGCCGTCCGAGCGCGTCTACCGCACCGGGCTGCACCTCTGGCGGCCGGGCAAGGACCTGCGCACGTTCATGACCCTGCGAGGCCGCGGCGAGCTCGGCACGGTCGCCTGGGCGGCGAGTCTCGCCCACCGCCAGGTGCTGCCCTTCTTCAGCGTGTGCGATCCGGCGCCGTCGCTCGTCGGCGCCGCCTGGTTCGCCGGCCGGGCCCTCGGGCGTGGGGGGCGCGCGCTGCGCGGCCGCCGCGCGACGGCGAGGCCCTTCCGGCCCGCCCAGCGGACCGGCGAGGCGAGGCGGGAGGTGTCGTGACGCCCCTTGTCGTCGGCCTGCTGTATCCGGGCGAGATGGGCGCCGCGCTGGCTCGCCGTCTGGGCGGGGCCGGCTGGCGCGTCGTGACCTGCCTCGAGGGGCGCGGCGCCGCCACACGGGCGCGGGCCGTCGAGGCCGGCATCGAGCCGCTCGCTTCGCTGCCGGCGGTCGCCGCCGCGGCGGACGTCGTCGTGTCGCTCGTGCCACCCGGGGCGGCGGCGGAGGCGGCCGCGGCGTTCGCCGCGGCGGCCGCCTCCGCCGCCGCCGCCCGCCCGGTGTACCTCGACGCGAACTCGGTGTCGCCGCTCGTCGCGACGGCGGTGGCCGGCGTCGTGCGGGGCGCGGGCTGCGAGGCCGTCGACGGGGCGTTCGTGGGCGGCGCGGCGGGTCTTGGCCCCGACCCCGCGCCGCCGGCGGCCACCGTCCTCTACCTGAGCGGTCCGGCCGCCGCCACGCTCGGCGAGCTGCTCGGCGAGGCGCTGCCGGTCCGCGTGGTCGGTGTCGAGGTCGGCCGCGCCTCGGCCTTCAAGCTTGCCTTCGCCGGCTTCAACAAGGGCCTCGTCGCCCTGCTGCTCGAGGCGGCGGCGGCCGGCGAGCTGGCGGGGCTGCACGCGGAGCTGCTCGAGCGGCTGCGGGCCTTCTACCCCGGCGCGGTCGCGACGGTCGAGCGGCTCCTGCCGAGCTACCCGCGACACGCCGCGCGGCGTGCGGTCGAGATGAGCGAGGAGGCCGCCTGGCTGGCCGCCGCCGGGCAGGAGGCGCCGATGGCGGCGGCGACGCAGGCCGTGCTCGAGCGCCTCGCCGCGCTCGACTTGGCCACCGAGGGCGTCACGGCGGCCGACGTGCTCGAGGAATGCCGCCGGCAGGGGTTGCTGGCGACCGGCCAGGCCGGCGACAGGTAGCGCGTCGAGCGAGCCCGCCCGCGCCGTCGAGCGCGCGCGCCGCGCCGTCGAGCGAGCCCCGCGAGCGCCCGCCCGCCGGCACGAGCCCGCCGGCCGAGCGCTAGCCGCGCAGGGTCCAGACCCCGCGGTCGAAGTCGAAGACGGCCCGCGGGTGGCGATACCAGGGCAGCACGCCAACCTTGTGCAGGGCGTCGCCGACGAGGCGCCGCCGGCCGGGCCCGATCAGGCGCACGACGCGCGCGCGGCGCCGCGCCGCGGCGTCGTACCCGGCGACGAAGGCCGCATGCAGGCCGCGGGCCTCGCGTTCGTAGAGGCCGTCGCCGGCGTCGCCGAGGCGGTCCTCGTGCACGCGAAAACCGCCCAGCAGCGTCTGCACGTGGACGAGCGGCGCGAGGCGAAAGAAGCGCAGCCAGAGGTCGAAGTCGGCGGCGCAGGTGAGCGCGTCGTCGAGGCGCCCGCCGGCGCGCTCCCACAGCCGCCGGCGCCAGAACACCGACTCCTGCTGGATCCAGCGAAAGTCGCCGGCCAGGACGTCGTAGGCGTTGAAGGTGCCATACGAGGTCGACACGGTGCGCGGCCCGCCCTGCCGGTCGAACATGGAGGCCACGCCCATGACCCAGTCGACCTCGGGAAGCTGGGTGAAGACCTGGGCCACCGTCTCGAAGGTCCAGGGGTAGTACAGGTCAGAGCTGTTCAGCCAGCACATGATCTCGCCGCTCGTGCCGGCGAAACCCTTGTTGAGGGCATCGGCGTGGCCGCGGTCGGGCTCGCTCACCCAGCGCGAGAGCTCGCTTTCGTGGCGCCGGATGATGCCGACGCTGCCGTCGGTCGAGCCGCCGTCGACGACGACGTATTCGAGATCGGGGTAACCCTGCGACACGACCGATCGCAGCGTGGCCTCGAGGTAGTCGGCCTGGTTGAACGACGGCGTGACCACGCTGATGCGTGGGAGCGCCGCCGTCTGTGCTGTCGCGTTGGTGGTCATGGCCTGCCCCGCCGCCCGCGACCTGCCGGCCCGGACGGCCTCGCCTGTGGTCGAGGGCAGTCTAGCAGGCAGCGACGGCGGCGGTCGCCGCCGCCCGTCCGGCTCGGCAACAGGATGGTGATACGCAGCCGGTCCGAGTGGGTAGTGTTCGCGCGTACGGCGCCGGGCGACCGTGGGCCGGTCGGGGCCGCCGTGGCGTAGGACGACACCGACGAAAGGCCGGCCGGGTATCGCCGCGCCGGCGCACATGAGATGCTTGGTCACGTCATAGGCGCACTCGCCGGCCCGCAGCGGCGCCGCTCGAGCCTCGGTCGAGGGCGCCGGCCCTCGCGGGCATGGTCCTTCGCGGGCCTGAGGGCTCGAACGTCGGCCTTCGCACATCCCGCAGCGCGGCGCGGCTTCGGCGCCGCCCTCAATGATTGAGGGTATGGCGTCGATAAGCGTCACCAGGGCTGTGTACAGTCGGCGGCCGCGCCGCGGGTAGGCGGACCGGCCGCTGCCGCCACGAGCGAGGGCCGCATCGGGCGGCGTCGAACGGAGGGGCGTGGAGAGCGCGACAGTCGAGCAGACGGTCGAACAGATCGCCAGGGCCAAGCGGGTCATCAGGCCGCCCAAGGGGCGCGCCGCCCTGCACCTCGGCGAGCTCTGGGAGTACCGCGAGCTGCTCTACTTCCTGACTTGGCGCGACATCAAGGTGCGCTACAAGCAGGCCGTGCTGGGCGTGGCCTGGGCGGTGATCAACCCGCTGATCACGGTCGTCGTGTTCAGCATCGTCTTTCAGAAGATCCTGCACTTCCAGGTGCCGAAGAACCTGAACGGCGTGCCGTACGTGCTCTTCAGCTACGCGGCCCTGCTGCCCTGGAACCTCTTCTCGGGCGCCCTGGGGCGGGTGGGCATGAGCCTGGTCGGCAACTCCAACCTGCTCACCAAGATCTACTTTCCGCGTCTCGTCATCCCGATCTCGGCGATCCTCGGCGGCGTCGTCGACTTCGTGATCGCGCTCGTCGTCTTCTTCGTGCTCATGGGGGTGTACGGCGTGCCGCCGCACTGGCAGCTCGTGCTGCTCCCGGTCTTCACGCTGCTCGCCATGCTCGCCTCGCTCGCCCTGGGGCTCTGGTTCGCGGCCCTGAACGTGCTCTACCGCGACGTGCAGTACATCATCCCGTTCCTCGTGCAGCTCTGGATGTACGTGTCGCCGGTCGCCTACTCGATCCCGGCGCCGCACAACCGCTACCTCGCGTTCATCTACGCGCTCAACCCCATGGTCGGCGTCATCGCCGGCTTTCGATGGGTGCTGCTCGGCGAGGCGCCGCCGGGCGGTCTGGTCCTCGTGTCGGCCGCGGTCATGGTCCTGCTGCTGGTCACCGGCCTGGCGTACTTCAAGCGCATGGAGCGCACGTTTGCCGACCTGATCTAGGGTCGGCGCGAGGGCATGACATGGACGACTTGAGCATCAGCGTCGAGGGGCTCGGCAAGATGTACCACATCGGCGGTGCGCTGCGGCGTCACACCACGCTGCGCGACGCCATCGTGGCGGCCGTCGCCAAGCCCATCGAGCGCATCCGGCACCCCGGCTCCGTCACGGGCCGCAGCGAGGAGCTCTGGGCGTTGCGCGACCTGTCGCTCGAGGTGCGCCAGGGCGAGGTGCTCGGCGTGGTCGGCGGCAACGGCGCCGGCAAGAGCACGTTCCTCAAGCTGCTGTCGCGCATCACCGAGCCGACCGAGGGCGAGATCTCGCTCACCGGCCGGGTCGGCAGCCTGCTCGAGGTCGGCACCGGCTTTCACCCCGAGCTCACCGGCCGCGAGAACATCTACCTGAACGGCGCCATCCTGGGCATGACCCGGGTCGAGATCAACCAGCGCTTCGACGACATCGTCGAGTTCTCCGAGATCGGCCGGTTCCTCGACACGCCCGTCAAGCGCTACTCGAGCGGCATGTACGTGCGTCTCGCCTTCGCCGTCGCGGCCCACCTCGAGCCCGAGATCCTGCTCATCGACGAGGTCCTGTCGGTCGGCGACGCCGCCTTTCAGCGCAAGTGCCTGGGGCGCATGGAGAACGTCGCCGAGTCGGGCCGCACGGTGCTGCTCGTGAGCCACAACATGCAGACCATCCGCAGCCTGTGCACGCGCGTCGTCCAGTTCGAGTCGGGTCGCATCGTCAAGGAGGGTGAACCCTCGCTCGTGGTCGACTCGTACCTCAAGCTGCTGGGCGGCAGCGACGGCGAGGCCCTGTGGTCGGGCGACGAGCGGCCCGGCGACGACGACGTGCGCCTGTCGGCCCTGCGCGTGCTCGACGCCGCCGGTCACCGCGCGCCCTTCGTGGTGAGCAGCCAGCCGATCGTCGTGCAGATGGACGTCGACATCGAGCGCCTGGTGCCCGACCTGACGATCGGCTTCGACCTCGCCCTGGCCGACGGTACGCTCGTGTTTCGCACCTACCAGACCGACGACGACCCCGCACAGTGGCCCGCGCTGCACATCGGGCGCAACCGCCTGGAGTGCGTCGTCTCCAGCCACCTGCTGAACGACGGCCGCTACACCGTGTTCCCGCGCATCAGCATCGATCGCTCACGCTGGATCGTCGACCGTGGCGCGGTGTCGTTCGACTGTCAGCGCGACCCCGGCGCCTCGCCTCACGCCCTGGCCCAGAAACCGGGCGCCCTGGCGCCGCTGCTGCCCTGGCGCAGCGCCGACCCGTCGTGAACGGAGCGCCGCCTCCCGCCGGCGAGCGACGCCCGGCCCTGCTGTACTCGCCGAACCTGCAGGGCCACCGGATCACCTACTGCCGCGTGCTCGCCGACGTGCTCACCGAGCTCGGCTACCGCGTCGTGGTCGCCGCCCGCCTGCGCGACCCTGCCGTGGCCGGCGACCCGCTGCTGCTCGACCTCGCCGGGCGGCGTGGGGTGACCATGCACGACATCGGCGACGCCGACGCGACCGCGACCCTCGACACGCTGGCGGCGACCATCCGCCGCGCCGGCGCCGCAGTCACGCTGCTCACCGAGGCCGACACGCTGCTGCCGGCCCTGGCCGAGCGCCGCCGGGCGGCCGCCCCGACCCTCGCCGGCCGCGTCGTCGGCCTGTTCATCCGCAGCACGAACTACGAGTACCGGCCGCGCGCCTCCGCGCTGCGGCGGGCTCGCACCCGGCTCGGCGAGGCCCGCCACGGGCGCGTCGGAGAGGCCGTCTTTCACGAGAGCCTCGTGCCGCGCCGGGTCGTGCTCGACGCGGCGCTCGTGCTCGACGAGCGCTTCGCCCTGGCGCACGCCCGCAGTCACCAGTGGATGCCCGACATCTTTCGCGAGCTCGGCGAGCCGTCGCCGGCCGGCCAGGCCGAGACGCGCGACTGGGCGCCGCGCCTGCGCGAGTTCCTGGCGGCTGGCGAGGGTCGCCCGCTCGTGGTCTACACGGGCCCGAGCGACCACCGCCGGGGCTACGATACGCTGCTGCGTCTGTGCGTGGCCGAGCAGGGCCGCTTTGCGCACTGCGGCGAGCGCGACGCCGAGCTCGAGCGCGAGAGCGCCGACGTGGGCGCGGCGCGCGCCGCCCTCGCCGCACGCGGCGACCTGCTCGAGACGGGCGTGCCCTACGTGAGCGCCGCCACCGCCGACCTCTTCCTGGCGGCGGCGCGCTGCGTCGCGCTGCCCTACCGCGCCCACGACGGCTCGAGCGGCTCCATGCTCCAGGCGGTCGCCGCCGGCCGGCCGGTGCTCGTGCCCGACCGCGGCCTGTCGGCCTGGCGCGTGCGCTCGTTCGGCCTCGGCGCGGTGTATCGCGACGGCGACGACGCCGATCTCGCGCGGCGCTTTCGCGAGCTCTGCCGGGTCGGGCCCGAGCCGTACCGCGAGGCGGCCGCAAGCTACACGGCACTCTTCGGCCGCGAGCAGGTGGCGGCGGCGATCACGCGCGCCGTCGCCGTGCGCGGTGACGGCGCGCGCCTGCCCCAGCAGGCCCTGCGTGACGCCGTCGTCGACGGCACGCCGGCGAAGGCGGTGGCGCGGTGAGCCTTGTGCGTTACGCGCTGCCCACGCTGCTGCTCCTCTACTTTTTGTGGCGGTCGCTCCGCCAGCGCGTCTTCGTGCTGGGCATCCCGTTCCTCATGTTCATGAGCTACTCGGTGTTCTTCGACAAGATGAAGCCGTTCTGGGTGCCGCAGCGCATCGACCCCGTCGACCACCTCATGGTCTGGCTCGTCATCACCTGGCTGCTCTACTTCGACCTGCTGCTGCCGCGGCACGCCCGCCGGGTGCGCGAGCGGCGGCCCTTCGGCCCACCGCTCGCCTCGGGCGAAGAGGCGGTGCTGGTCGCGATCGCCGCCTACGTCGTGCTGCAGATCGGGCTCACGACGCTGCGCTACACCGGCTTCGGGTCGGCCGTGACCGAGGCCAAGTCGTTCATCTACCTGCTGCTCGGCTACTTCCTGCTGCGCGGCATCTTCTGTCATGCCGCCCGCAAGGACACCCTCGACTTCCTCGCCGCCGTCGTCGTGGTCGACGCGATAGCCGGCGGGCTCTACGTGCTGCATCAGGGCCTGCACAAGACCATCTACATCGCGACCGAGAACCAGTCGATCGTCTTCAACGGACAGCATCTCACCCGCAGCTTCTACTTCATGCCGCAGTTCCTGCTGCTCGCCATACCGTACTGCGTCGCCCGGCGGCGTCTCGGGCCCTTCTGGCTCGGCGTGCTGATCGTCACGCTCGCCGCCGTGTGGGTGTCGTACACGCGCTCGCTGCTCGTGATCGCCTTCGTCGAGATCGCCGTCGTGCTGGGGCTGCGCCTGGTGAAGGCGCGCGAGGCCTGGCCGGCGCTCAAGCGCGCCGGCCAGATCGTGGCGGTCGTCGCAGTCTGCGCCGTCGCCGCCTTCGCCCTGCTGCCCACGCAGTCCGACTACCTGCTGAGCCGCCTGCGCCAGGCCGTGTCGGGCGGCGGCCCGACGCATGCCACCAACGTCGTCACGCGGATCAACGAGGAGCGCGCGACCTACCGCTTCATCAGCAGTCAGGACCCCTGGCTGGGCGCCGGCTTCACGTCGACCTCGCAGGATCCCCACCTGGGTCAGGTCGAGGGGATGGCGTCGGACCTGGTCTGGGTGTCGACGCTCTACCGGCTCGGCCTGCTCGGGGTGATCGCCGTGGTCTGCCTGTTCGTGGCGGCCGCCTGGCGCGCCGGCCGGCTGTCGCTGTCGGCCGGCGGCGAGGCGGAGATGCTCTCGATCGTGCTGTGCGCCGTGGTCGTCGGCCTGTTCCTGCAGGGCTTCGTGTCGTGGACCCTGCTCGACCCCGAGCGCACGCCGGTCGCCCTGTGGTTCCTCGCGGCTCTCGCCGGCGAGACGTGGCGGCGCCGCCGCGAGGCGGCGGCCGCGCCCGCGGCCGCCGCGCCCGGCGCCGAGCTGGCCGCGCTCGAGAGGGCGGTCAATGACTGACGCCGAGAACAGCTCCGCTCGCGCGGCGCGCGAGGCGCCCGCGGCCGCGCCCGCGGCCCCGCCGGCCTTGCCCGACACGGCCGAGACCGTCGTGTACGAGTCGGACTGGCTCGGCTCGGTGCCCTGCTTCTACGACCTGCGCAGCGGCCGTGCCGGGCACGATATCAACGCGGTCATCGACCCCGCCGAGGTCGAGTTCGACCCCGAGGGCCTGAACGACTACCTCGACTTCGGCTACAGCGTCTTCGAGCGCACGCCGGTGCGCGGCGTGCGCGTGCTGCGCCACTCGTCGCGCCTGCTGCGCGGGCCGCACGGCCTGCGCGTCGAGCAGCTCGCCGACCCCACGCTCGACTGGTTCGAGCGCGAGAGCACGGTCGACGAGGTGCTCGAGGCAGCCGGCGCGGTCGTCAACGCGGCCGCCGCGACGAGTCGCGGCGACGTGGTCGTGCCGACGAGCGGCGGCTACGACTCGCGCTTCATCGACCTGCTGATCGCCGACCGCTCGCGGGTGCGCGCCTTCACCTACGGCACCGCCGACCGCCCCGAGCTGTCGCCCGACGTCGTCAAAGGCGCCGAGCTCGCCCGCCGCCTGCGGCTCGACTGGCGGCAGGTCGCGATCGGCGACTTCCATCGCCTGTTCGACGAGTGGGACGCCCTGTTCGGCCCCACCGTGCACGCCCACGGCATGTACCAGCTCGAGTTCTACCGCGCGCTCGCGCCGCTCGTCGCGCCCGGCAGCCTGGTGCTGTCGGGTGCCTTCGGCGACTCGCTGGCCGGCGTCGACGACGGCATGGTCATGAAGGTGCCGGTGCTCGACGACCCCGACGACCTGCTCACCGTGTTCCGCTACGGGGCGATGTGCGGCGACTCGTCGCAGAGCGTGTTCCCGCGGCGCCGCGAGGGCTGGCGCCGGCTGCTCGACGAGGACCCGCGGCTGCGCACCGAGATGCTGCCGCGGGTGGTCGCCATGCTGCGCCAGCAGACGACCTTCTTCTCGTACATGTACCGGCTGCCGGCGGCCGTCGGCCTCGAGAGCCGGGCGCCGTTCGTCGACGCCGGACTCGCCCGGCCGATGCTCGCGCTGCCGCCCGCCCTGCGCCACGAGCGCGCCTGGCAGCGCGAGCTGTTCGCGGCGCGCGGCCTCGACCTCGAGCACGCCGGGCTGGCCTTCGACTGGCGCAACACCCTGAACCTGCGCGCCCTGCGGCGCGTGCCGCTCGAGCCGCTCGACCCCGTGCTGCTGCGCGAGGTCGTCAAGCCCGACTACGTGCGCTGGGCCAACCGTCACGCGGGGCGCTACGGACTGCCCTGGGAGCTCTTCGTGCGGCTCGGCTGGCGGCACGGCTTTCGCCGCCTCGCCAAGGCGCTGCGGGCGGCCGGTGTCGAAGATCAGCGCCTGCCCGCCTACTTCGCCTACCTTACGCTGCGGCCCCTGCAGCAGCTGATCGAGCGCCGCGACCGGGCCCGGCGCGGCGAGGCGGCGCCGTGAGCGCCGCGCCTCGCCTGACGTTCGGCATGATCGTCCTGAACGGCCTGCCGTTCCTGCCCTACAACCTGCGCGCGCTGTACCCGTTCGCCCACGAGATCGTGGTCGTCGAGGGTGCCGCGCCCGGGGCGGCCGGCATCGCCGGGCCCGACGGCCACTCGCGCGACGGTACGCTGGCCGAGCTGCGCCGCTTCGCCGCGCACGAAGACCCCGCCGGCAAGCTCACGGTCGTGACGGCCGAGGACGAAGGCCACGCCGACGGCTTCTGGCCGGGTGAGAAGGACGAGCAGAGCCGGGCTTACGCGGCGCGCGCCACCGGCGACTACCTGTGGCAGGTCGACGTCGACGAGTTCTACCTGCCCGGTGACATGGCCGCCGTGGTCGAGCTGCTGCGCGCCCGGCCGCCGGTCAGCGCCGCGACGTTCCCCACCGTGACGATCTGGGGAGCGCCCTGGTGCGCCGTCGACGGCTGGTTCCTGCGGCGCGGCGCGGCCGACTATCACCGCCTGTTCCGCTGGGGCCGCGGCTACACCTACGCCACCCACCGCCCGCCCACCGTGCTCGACGACCACGGCCGCGACACGCGCGAGGGTCGCTGGCTGCGGGCCGCCGACCTGCGGGCGCGCGGCATCGCCATGCGCCACTACTCGCTGCTGCTGCCCGGCCAGGTGCGCGAGAAGGTCGAGTACTACGCGAACTGGGGCGTGGCGGCGCGCCGTCTGCAGGGACGCCGCTGGCTGGCCGACTCCTACCTCACGTTGCGCCGCCCCTACCGCGTGCACAACGTCTACGACTACCCGAGCTGGCTGCTGCGCTACGACGGGCAGCACCCGCCCGAGGTCGAGCGCATGCTCGCCGACCTCGCCGCGGCCGACGGCGGCGCGCTGCGTCCCATGGCCGACGCCGAGCGGCTGCTCGCCTCGCAGAGCTACGCCGCCGGTCGCGAGCTGCTGCGTCTGGCCGAGCCGGTCGACCGCTGGGCGCGCCGGCTGCGCTGGTCGATGGGGCCGCGGGCGCGCCGCCTGCTGGGCCGCTCCGAGGCGGCGCGATGAGCGAGACCCGACCCCTGCACGTGCTCTGGTTCACCGACTGGCCCACGCGCGCCGTACGCGAGCACTTCGGCGAGCCCGGCGACGAGGGCGCCCAGGCCTGGGTCGACGGCCTGCGCGACGCGCTCGAGCCGCTGCCCGGCCTGCGTCTGACGATCGCCGTGTCCGACGCGCGCGGCTTCGCCCCCTTCGAAGAGCGCGGCACGCGGTATGTGGCGGTGCCGCAGCCCGCGCCGCTGCCCGGCGCGCGCGGCGTGGCGCGGCGCTGGCTGGGAACGGCGGGGCACGAGGCCGTGCTCGCCGCCGCCCGCACGATCGTGCGCGACGAGCGTCCCGACGTCGTGCACGTGCACGGCACCGAGAACCCCTACGGCCTGCTCGCCGCGCAGGTGGCGCCGCTGCCGGTCGTCGTGTCGCTGCAGGGCCTGCTGCTCGCCTACCACCGCGTCTACTTCGCCGGCCGGCCGGTGGCCGACATCGCTCGCCTGGCGGCGACGGCCGAGTTCCTCAAGGGCCGCGGTCCCCTGCACGGGTACCGCTTCATGGGGGCCGGCGCGCGCCGCGAGGAACGCATCATGCGCGAGGGGCGCTGGTTCATCGGCCGCACCGACTGGGACCGCAGCATCCTGGCGGCGGTGAACCCCGCCGCCACCTACCTGCACTGCGACGAGATCATGCGACCGCCCTTCTCCCGCACGTCGTGGGCCGCCGCGGCGCACCGCGGCACCACGGTGTACTCGACCTCGAGCGTCATGATCTGGAAGGGCGCCGAGACGCTCATGGAGGCCGCCGCCGTCGTCGCGCGCCGCGGGGTGAGCGACCTGCGCGTGCGGATCGCCGGGGTGCGCCCCGGCTCCGAGCTCGACGCCTACTACCGGCGGGCCGCGCGGCGCTTCGGCGTCGCCGACCACATCGACTGGCTCGGGCGGCTCGACGCCGTCGCGATGGCGGCCGAGCTGCAGGGGGCCGACGTCTTCGCCTACCCGTCGCACGCCGACAACAGCCCGAACAGCGTGGTCGAGGCGATGCTCGTCGGCGTGCCGCTCGTGGCCGCCGGCGTGGGCGGCATCCCGAGTCTGGTCGCCGACGGCGTCGAGGGCCTGCTCTCGCCGCGCGGCGACGCCTGGCTGCTGGCCGACGCCATCCTGCGGCTGCTGCGCGACCCCGCCCTGGCGGCGCGCCTGGGGGCGGCGGCGCGCGAGCGCGCGCAGCGGCGCAACGACCCCGCGGCCATCGCGGCGCGCACGCTCGAGATCTACGAGCAGGTGCGCCGCGCGGCGCGCGGCGGCGCGGGCGCGGCCGGCCGCAGGCCGGCCGCGCCCGCGCCCTCAACGAGTGACGCGCCGTGACATGGGGTAGAAGAGCGTCTTGTGGCGCGCCGGCCGCCCCAGGGCGACCGGCGGCGCGCGCAGGCGCCGCCCGCGGCGGCCTTCGGCCGGCGGATGCGTCCAGGCAGGACTCCGCGTGGCCGGGGCAGAAGTGGAAGGCCGGCGCGGGCCCCTCAACAGGCGCAGGCGCCGTGCCGATAACACGACAGGCCGGACGGTTCGCGGCGGTGGGTCGCCGCCGCCCGGTCGAACGACGACCGCCCGGGTGATGCGATGACGTTGCAGCAGGACGAGGGCCTGTCCCTCCACAGCTACCTCAGGGTGCTCAGCCGCTGGAAGTGGCTGATCATCGGCGCGACCATCGTGGTCGGCTTCCTCGGCGCGGCCTACACGTACACCCGCACCCCGCTGTACCAGGCGGGCGCCCAGCTCCTCTATCAGCAGCAGATCAACCCCACCAACAACTTCAACGGCATCGACACCAACCAGCAGCAGGCCGACATCGGCAGCGTGCCGGCGGTGGTGGCGAGCAGCCAGGTGGGCGGCGCGGCGGCCAGGACCCTGTCGGCCAAGGACCGTGCGGCCGGCTACTCGACGAGCGTCGGCCTGCAGACCGACCCCAACACGAGCGGCTACGCGAGCGTGGTCACGATCGCCGGCGTCTCTCAGGACCCGCAGGTGGCGGCCGACGTGGCCAACGCCTACGCGAACGCGTTCGTCGCCTGGCGACAGGACAACGCCCGCGCCAGCCTGACCAAGGAGATCGCCGCCGTGCAGAGCTCCCTGGCCGGCCTGTCCACGACGAGCGCGTCCTACCAGACGCTGTCCAGCCAGCTTCAGAACCTGGTGCTCGCCCAGAAGAGCGTCACCGGCGACTTCAGCGTGCTGACGCCGGCCTACCCGCCCTCGACGCCGTTCTCGCCGCGCAAGACGCGCACCCTGGCGATCGCCGTCATCCTGGGCTTCGTGCTGGGCGTGGCCTGCGCGTTCCTGCTCGAGCAGCTCGACACGCGCGTGCGCGACGAGGACCAGGTCAGCGACACCCTTGCCCTGTCGGTGCTCGGTCACCTGCCGCCCCTCGCCCGCAAGACCGGGCAGACCGGCGTGGTGCAGATGCTCGTGAACCCGTTCGGACTCATGGCCGAGGCCGTCCGCGTGCTGCGCGGCAACCTCGACTTCATGGGGGTCGACGGCGAGGTGCACACCCTGCTCGTGTCGAGCTCGGTGCAGGGCGAGGGCAAGAGCATGACGGCCTGCAACCTCGCGGTCTCGATGGCGCTCGCCGGCAAGCGCGTCGTGCTGGTCGACGCCGACCTGCGCCGGCCTCGCATCCACACCTACCTCGGCGTGCAGAACAGCGTCGGCCTGTCGTCGGTCGTGGCGCGGCGCGCCGAGCTCTCCGAGGCGCTCGTACCGATCACGCTCGACAAGACGGTGGGCAGCGGCGACGGCCTTGCGGCGCCCGACGTGCGGGTGCGCGAGGGCGCGCTGCGCGTCTTCTCGGCGGGCGGCCGTGACGGCGACGACGAGCGGGCGGCCGACGCCGCGCGCGCTCGCGACGCCGGCCCCGCCGGGTGGTCGACCGGCGCCGACGACAACCCTGTCCTGCGCGTGCTGCCGAGCGGCCCGCTGCCGCCGAACCCCGGCGAGATGGTCGCTTCGCGGCGCTTCCGCGAGCTCGTCGACGAGCTCGCCGACGACGCCGACCTCGTGCTGATCGACACGCCGGCGCTGCTGTCGGTCGGCGACACGGCGGCCATGGCCGCCCACGTCGACGGCCTGGTGTTCGTGGTCAACACCACGCAGGTGCGGCGGCCCATGCTCGAGCGCTCGCACGCCCAGCTCACCAAGCTGCCCTGTCGCAAGCTCGGCCTCGTGCTCATCTCGAGCAAACGCGCCCACGGCCCGTACTACGGGTATCACTATCACCGCGCGTCCGTGCCCAAGGCCGGGCGCACCAGCACGCCGGTCTGACGCGGCGCGGCGAGCCGGTGGCAGCGACAGCAGGGCCCGCGGCGCGGGCGCATGCGCGTGCGGCGCGTGAGGGCTCGGAGGAGGGGCGAGGATGAGCGCGACGAAGCCCGATCTGCCGTCAATCGGCCTGGTCGTGCCCTGGTATGGGCCGCTGCCGGCCTGGTTCGACGTCTGGCTCGTCACCTGCGGCGCCAACCCCACGGTCGACTGGCTGCTGTTCACCGACGAACCGCTCGAGGGTCGTCCGGTGCCGGCCAACGTGCACGTCCACGAGATCTCCCTGGCCGACCTGCGCCGGCGCTTCGATGAGATGCTCGGCTTTGCGGTCGAGCTCTCCCAGCCCTATCTGCTCTGCAACCTCAAGCTCGCCTACGGCTTTCTGTTCGCCGCCGAGCTGCGCGGCTACGAGCTCTGGGGCTACTGCGACGCCGACGTCGTCTGGGGCGACCTGCGGCGCTTCTTTCCGGCCGAGCTGCTGCGCGCCTATCCCAAGCTCCAGCAGAACGCCCACCTGACCCTCTACCAGAACACGCCCGAGACGGTCGAGCTGTTCCGTCAGCCGCATCCCGACCCGCGCAAGGACTACAGGGTCGTGTTCCGCGAGGGTCGCGTGGCGGGTTTCGATGAGTGGTGGGGCGCCCACGAGCTCGCCTATCTGGCCGGTCTCGACCAGTACCTCATGGACCGCTTCGTCGACGTCGACCAGCAGGGCCCCGGCCTGCGCGGCATCGGCCTGCACAACTACGAGCACCAGCTCTTCTACTGGGAGGACGGCCGCCTGTTTCGCGAGTACGTCGACGACCCCGGCGTTGACCCCGCTGACGCCGCCTGGCCGCAGACGCAGCGCGACGAGTTCGCCTACCTGCACCTGCAAAAGCGCCGCATGAGCGCCCCGGCCTTCGACCCGGCCGCCGTGCGCGGCTTCTACGTCACCCCGGACGGCTTCGTGCAGAAGGTCAAGGCGGCGCACTGCCTCGAGGACTTCCGGCTGCTCAACCCGCGCGGCCCGCGGCCGGCCACCGACGGCGGTCCGGCCGCCGTGCGGCGCCGGGTGCGACGCCTGGCGCACGACCTCAGGCAGCGACGGCGGTAGCGCGGTGGCCGGCGAGGGCAGAGACGCGGCGCGGCCCCTGCGGGTGCTGATGCTCACCGCCTACCCGGCGATCGGCGGCCCGCTGCCCAAGCTCGCGCCGCTCGTCGCCGACGGCCTGCGCGCCTGCGGCTGCGAGGTCGAGACCCTGGGCTGGAGCGCCCACAGCGCCGGTCACGAGTCGTTTGCCGCGAAGGTCCTGGAGCGCAGCGTCGACCTGGCCCGCGTGCACCGCCACCTGCGTTCGTTCCGGCCCGACGTCGTCTACGTCGCGACCGCCCACAACCGCACCGGCCTGCTGCGCGACCTGCCGCTCGTGCTGTCGGTCCGGCGCGGACGCCCGCCGCTCGTGCTGCACCTGCACGGCAGCGAGGCCGACCGGCTCGGCGCGCCGGGGCAGGGCGTCTACACGGCGCTCTCGCTGCTGCTCGTGCGGCGCGCCGCCGCGGTCATGCTGCTGTCCAGCGAGGAACGCGCCATCTGGCAGCGGCGCTGCCCGGGCGTCACCTTCGACGTCGTGCTCAACCCGTTCGTCGCACCGGCGATCGCCGCCGCGGTCGACGGCGCCGCACATCGCGACGGCGCCGCCGCCGCGCGCGGCAACGGCTCCGGCCCGCGCCCGGCCTGCCTGCTCACCGTGGCCCGTCTCATCCCCGAGAAGGGCGTGTTCGACCTGGTCGACGCGCTCGCCCTGGTCGCTCGCGAGCGGCCCTGCCGGCTCGTCGTGGCCGGCACGGGTCCGGCGCGCGACGAGCTCGTGAGCCGGGCGGCGGCGCGCGGCCTGGCCGATCGCGTCGAGGTGCGCGGCTACCTGGCCGCGCCCGAGCTGGAGCGCGCCTACCGCGAGGCCGACGCCTTCGTGCTGCCGACCTATTTCGCCGAAGGCTTCCCACTCTCGGTGATGGAGGCGATGGGCCACGGGCTGCCGATCGTCACGACGCCCATCCGCGGCTGTGCCGACTACCTGCGCGCCGACGAGCACGCCCTGTTCGTGCCGGCCCGCGACCCGGCGGCGCTCGCGCGCGCCCTCGAGCGCCTGCTCGGCGACGACGCCCTGCGAGCCCGCATGAGCGCCGCCAACCGCGCGCGCGTGGCCGACTTCGCGCCGGCCCGCGTCATGCCGCACTACGCCGGCATCCTGCAGGCCGCCGCCGCGGCCGCCCGCAGCCCGGTGCTAGAATCCACGACAGCCTGAGGGCAAGGGGGGATCCGCCATCGACGTCCACTCCCGCATCCTGGTCGCCGGTCATCGCGGCCTGGTGGGCAGCGCCATCACGCGCGCCCTCGAGGCACACGGCTACGACCACCTGATCAGAGCCGACGTGGCCGAGGTCGACCTCACCGACCAGGCTGCGACCCACGCCTTCTTTGCCCGCGAGCGCCCGCAGGCCGTGATCCTCGCCGCCGCCAAGGTCGGCGGCATCGTGGCCAACTGGGAGCAGCCCTGGGAGTTCATCGCCGTGAACCTGGCGATCGAGCTCAACGTCGTCGGCGAAGCCTTCCGCAGCGGCGTCGAGAAGCTCGTCTTTCTGGGCAGTTCCTGCATCTACCCGCGCGAGGCGCCGCAGCCGCTCAAAGAGGAGTACCTGCTGACGGGGCCGCTCGAGGAGACCAACCGCGCCTACGCGGTCGCCAAGATCGCCGGCATCGAGCTCTGCCGCAGCCTCAACCGCCAGTACGGCACCGACTACCTCTCGCTCATGCCGACCAACCTGTTCGGCCCGGGCGACAACTTCGACCTGCGCACGAGCCACGTGCTGCCGGCCATGATCCGCAAGTTCCACGAGGCCAAGCTCGGCCTGCCCGACGCCGACGGGCGCGAGCGCGCGCCGATGGCGCCGGTCGTCCTGTGGGGCACGGGCAGCCCGCGGCGCGAGCTGCTCCACGTCGACGATCTTGCCGAGGCGGTCGTGTTCCTGCTCGAGCGGGTCGCCGCGGTCGACCTGCCCGACGGCATGGTCAACATCGGCACCGGGCACGACCAGACCATCCGCGAGCTCGCCGAGCTCACGCAGCGGGTGGTGGGTCACACCGGACCGATCGAGTGGGACACGAGCAAGCCCGACGGTACGCCCCAGAAGCAGCTCGACGTGGGGCGCATCGGCGCCCTGGGCTGGCGCCCGCGGCGCACGCTCGAAGAAGGCATCCGCTCCACCTACGAGTGGTACGTCGCTCACGCCGGCGCCGAGCATGGCCGGGGGGCGGACGTCACGAGGACCGGCGCGGCCTGAGGCCGCCCGCAAGCCCGAGGAGAGAGTCGGTGGCAAAGACGGCACTGATCACAGGGGTCACCGGGCAGGACGGCGCGTATCTCGCCGAGCACCTGCTCGACGAGGGCTACGTGGTGCACGGCATCAAGCGCCGCGCGAGCCTGTTCAATACCGACCGGGTCGACCACCTCTACGACGACCCTCACAAGCCCGGCGTGCGCTTTTTCATGCACTACGGCGACCTGACCGACGCGACCAACCTGATCCGCATCGTACAGGAGACGCAGCCCGACGAGATCTACAACCTGGCGGCCCAGTCGCACGTACTGGTGAGCTTCGAGACGGCCGAGTACACGGCCAACTCCGATGCGCTCGGCACGCTGCGCCTGCTCGAGGCGATGCGCATCCTCGGCCTCGAGCGCCGCACGCGCTTCTACCAGGCCTCGACCTCGGAGATGTTTGGCCTGGTCCAGGAGGTGCCGCAGCGCGAGACCACGCCGTTCTACCCGCGCAGCCCGTACGGCGCGGCGAAGGTCTACGGCTACTGGATCTGCGTGAACTACCGCGAAGCCTACGGCCTGCACGCCAGCAACGGCATCCTCTTCAACCACGAGAGCCCGATCCGCGGCGAGACCTTCGTCACCCGCAAGATCTCGCGCGCCGTGGCGCGCATCGCCCTGGGGCTGCAGGCCGACCTGTACCTCGGCAACCTGAGCTCGCAGCGCGACTGGGGCCACGCTCGCGACTACGTGCGCGCCATGTACCTCATGCTGCAACAGGACGAGCCCGACGACTACGTGATCGCGACCGGCGAGCAGCACTCGGTGCGCGAGTTCTGCCGGCGCGCCTTTGCCGAGGTCGGCATCGGCCTCGCTTTCAGGGGCGAGGGCCCCGACGAGGTCGGCCTGGTCGACGCGGTCGACGCCGGCCTGCTGGCCGCGGCGCGTAACGGCGAGGGCCGGGGCGAGGCGCCGGCCGAGCGCGACGACGAGATCGCGCCGGGCCGCGTGCTCGTGCGTATCGACCGCCGCTACTTTCGCCCGACCGAGGTGGCGAGCCTGATCGGCGACGCCTCGAAGGCGCGCGAGCGCCTCGGCTGGCAGCCTGAGATCGGCTTCGACGAGCTCGTCCACGACATGGTCTGGGAGGACCTGGCCCAGGCCCGCCGCGACGAGCTCGTGCGCACCAGCGGCTTTCGCGTGCCCGAGTACCGCGAGTGACCGACGTCCTGGCCGGCGCGCCGCGCGCCACCGTGCTGACCACGCCGGTCGCCGCGATCGAGCCGGCGCGGGCCGCCGCGGCCGTCGCGGCCTGGGCCGGCGTGCCCCGCGGCCGTGCCCTGTGCGCCGCCAACGTCCACATGGCGATGGAGGCCTGGGACGACCCGGCTTTCGCGGCCGACCTCGCGACGGCCGACCTCGTGGTCTGCGACGGGCGGCCGCTCGTGTGGGCGGCCCGCCTGCTCGGCGTCGCCGACGCGCGCCAGGCGCGCGGCCAGGACCTCATGCTCGCGGTCTGCGCCGAAGCGCAGCGCGTGGGGCTGCGCGTCGGCCTCTACGGCGGCAAGCCCGACGTGCTCGACGACCTGCGCATCGAGCTCGCCCGGCGGTTCCCGCGTCTCGCCGTGGCCTACGCGTGGTCGCCGCCCTTCCGTGAGCTCAGCGGGGCCGAAGACGACGAGACGTGCGCGGCGATCGCCGCGGCCGGCGTCGACGTGCTGTTCGTCAGCCTGGGCTGTCCCAGACAGGAGCGCTGGATGCTCGCCCACCGGGCGCGGCTGTCGTGCACCATGCTGGGTGTAGGTGCGGTCTTCGACATGCTGACCGGTCGCGTGGGCGTGGCGCCGGCGTGGGCGCAACGCGTCGGCCTGGAGTGGTTCGTGCGCTTCGTGCAGGAGCCGCGCCGGCTGTGGCGGCGCTATGCGTTGCACAACGGGCGCTTCGTCGTGCTCGTCGCGCGGCAGCGGCTGGGCCGGCCGGCCCAGCCGCGTCGCTGACGACGATCGGGGCGGACGGCGGGCGGCCACGCCGGCAGCGGTCGGCACGGGGCCGGCCGCGAACGTCGGTTCAGGCCGGCTGGCCGGGCGGGCGGCCGCGCTCGACGCTCGCCGCGGGCAGGCGCCAGAGGTCCCACAGCGACACGAGGAACGCCACGAACAGCACGGCGTCGCGCTCGACGACGATCAGCACGGCCCCCCTGTCCAGGTAGATGAACGACCAGTAGTTGGCGGGGAACTCGATCTGCGTGAGCAGCAACGCGGCGATCAGCAGACCGGCGAGCAGCTTGCGCTCGGGGATGACCAGGGCGATCGCCGGGATGATCCAGATGAAGTACTGCGGCGAGAGCACCTTGCCGAAGGTCATGAAGGCGAGGATCAGGGCGAGCGCCGCGATCGGCACCAGACGCGGCGTGGCGCGCAGCGTCGCGCGCCGGCGCCAGATCAGCGCGTAGGTGACGAGCAGGGCGAGCCCCTCGATGAAACCCGACAGGCGCGACAGGGTGCCGGCGCCGTGCGCGGCCACGAACTGCGAGCCGTAGGCGGTACCGATCTCGAGCCACACCTTGCCCAGGACGTGGCCCAGCATGAGCGGCGCGGCCAGCACGCTCTCGACCTGCAGCGGCCGGTCGAGCTGGTAGGTGAACGGGTACTCCAGGCCCTTGATGCCGTGGATCGCATAGGGCACGAAAGGCAGCACGGCGGCGATCACGAACAGCCCGAAGGCCTGCAGCATGGTGCGGCGCCGCACGGCCAGGACGAAGACGAGCGGCAGCAGGATGGCCGGCGTGATCTTGAGGGCGAAACCGAAGCCCAGCACGAGGCCGCCGGCCGCCCACTTCTCGTAGGCGAGCAGCAGCAGGACGACGGCCAGCAGCAGCGCCACGGCCGCGTCGTAGCGGTTGCCGACGATGGCGCCGATGGCGAGCACGCTGGCGGCGAAGGTCACGGCGGCGACGTAGGCCTTGCGGCCGCGCGGCCAGAGGCGGACGGCGGCGGCGGCGGTGACCGCCGCCGCCGCCGCCGTCAGCGTGAACATCTCGACGTTGAACCAGTCGCTGTAGGCGGTGACGCTCGAGCTGTGTCCCGGGATGACGAAGAGCGGGATGGCGAGCGGCGGGTACTCGACGGGGAAGTCGACGTAGGGCCGCATGCCGTTGGCGATGTTCTGCGCGTAGGCGGCGTAGATCGTGGTGTCGGAGATGTCGTGGATGCCGTACCACACGTGCAGCACGGCGAAGAGCAGCACCATGAGGCCGACGACGGCCGCGGTGAGGCCCACGGCCAGACCGATCACGCGGCGCTGCAGGCGCGCGTCGCCGGCCGCGCCGGCCCTGCGGTCGTCCGCGCTGCCGTCGTGGGCGCGGGTCGTCGCGGTGCGCCCGCGGACGGCCTTGCGACGCCGGGCGTGCTGCGCCCTCTCGGTCATGTACCGGACCTCAGCGGAAGCTCCACAGCTTGTTGGCGACGAAGTTGATCGGCATGACGAAGACGATCGCGATGAGCTGGCTCGGTATGGGCGCCACGTGCGCCTGCTCGCGCAGCAGCCAGAAGATGGCGAGCTGCCCGCCGTAGGCGATCACGCTGACCGTGAAGAACTTCGGCAGCTCACGCGCGACCTCCTTGGTCGAGCGGAACGTCCAGCGCCGGTTCAGGTAGTAGTTGCTCATCACCGACACGACGAAGCCGGCGGCGTTGGCGAGGTAGGCGGCGCCCGAGGGCACGCCGGCCGTGTTCTTCTTGACGATCAGGCCGTGGACGGCGGTCACGAGCTCGTGGCCCGAGTGGACGTGCCCGGTGGCGAGCAGCCAGACGAGCAGCACGAGGGTGAAGACGACGAGGTTCACGACCACGCCGCTGCCGCCCACCACGCAGAACCGCACGAACTGCCAGAGGCTCTCGCCGAGACCGCCGCGACTGCGGGGCCGTGCGGCGGCGGCGCCGGGGGGTTGGGTCACGTCGCGCGGGAGGTCGTCCACGAGATCAGACGGGCGAGGGCGGTTCGGTAATCACGCAGGCGATGATACGCGATGCCCTCGCGCTCACAAAGCGCGGTCAGCACGCCGCGTGCGAAGACGAGGTCGGCCTCGCGCGCCAGGCACAGGTCGGAGACGCCGTCGCCGAACACGGCGACGGCGTCTCCGGGCCGTCGCAGCGCGCGCAGCGCGCCGGCCTTGCAGCCGCCCGGCCCGCAGGCCGGGCAGTCCGAAAGGCGCGCGTCGAAGCGCAGGGTCCAGGGCGGACCATGGTCGCCGTCGGCGGGCACGAGCTCGCTCGCCACGAGCTCGACCGGCGGCAGCGACTCGCGGCGCCAGAGCGCCTCGATCGCCTCGCGGTAGCCGTTGCTGATCACGGCGACGCGGGCGCCGCGGGCCGTGAGGGTCGTGAGGAACTCGGCACAGCCGGGTGCCGAGCGGGCCTCGTCGCTCGTCACGGCGAGCAGGGTCTCCCGGGGCGCGTCGATCAGGGCGACCTGGCGGCGAAGGCACTCGGCGGGCGTGAGCTCGCCGGCAAGGACGGCGTCGTCGAGCTCGCGCCAGGCGTGGTCGCCGGTGAGCCGCTGCAGGGCCAGCACGTTGTACTCGCGGTCGGTCACGGTGCCGTCGTAGTCGAGCGCGACGAGCAGCCGGGAGAGGTCGCGCCGGCCGGCGCGGCGGGGCGGTGACGATGCCATCGTGCGGCCCATTGTACCGTCTCTGCTAGAATCAACGCCCGGTCGGCGTGCGCCGGCCGCCGCACGCACGCGGCGGCCGCGAGCGCAGGGACGGCCGGCCTGCGCCAGCCGATCGAGCGACGAGGAGAGCCCACTGGTGAACGACACGCCGCCCCGGTTTCGCGAGGTCTCGCCCAAGGCCGACTTTCCGGCTCTCGACGCCCGCATCCTCGACTTCTGGCGCGGCGAGCGCATCTTCGAAAAGAGCCTCGAGCTGCGTCGCGACGCGCCGCTCTACGCGTTCTACGAGGGCCCGCCGACCGCCAACGGCCGGCCCGGCGCCCACCACGTGCTCTCGCGCGTCTTCAAGGACATCTTCCCCCGTTACAAGACGATGCGCGGCTATCGCGTGCCGCGCAAGGCCGGCTGGGACTGCCACGGCCTGCCGGTCGAGCTCGAGATAGAGCGGCGCCTCGGCATCGACGGCAAGGAGCAGATCGAGGAGTACGGCATCGCCCGGTTCAACGCCCTGTGCCGCGAGAGCGTGCTCACCTACCTGCGCGACTGGGACCGCATGACCGAGCGCATCGGCTTCTGGATCGACTTGGACGACGCCTACTACACCCTGACCAACGACTACATCGAGTCGGTCTGGTGGCTGCTGCGCCGCATCTGGGACCGCGGTCTGCTCTATGAGGGCTTCAAGGTCGTGCCCTACTGCCCGCGCTGCGGCACGGCGATCTCGAGCCACGAGATGGCGCAGGGCTACCACGACGTCACCGAGCCGTCGGTGTACGTGCGCTTTCGGCTCACGCCCGCCGCGGCCGCCAGGGTCGCCGGGCTGGGCGCTCCGGCTCCCGGCGCGCCGGCGGCGGCCGGCGCGGGCGCGCCGGAGCCGGTCAGCCTGGCCGTGTGGACGACGACGCCCTGGACCCTGCTCTCCAACGCCGCCTGCGCCGTGAACCCCGAGATCGAATACGCTCTGGCCGAGAGCCGCGGCGAGCGCTTCGTGCTGGCCCGTGACCTGGTCGAGAGCGTGCTCGGCGCCGCGGCCACGGTCGAGCGCCTGATCCCCGGCGCCGAGCTGCTCGGCCTCGACTACGAGCCGCCCTTCGGCTTCGCCGCGCCCGATCGGCGCGCCTGGTATGTGGTCGGCGACGGCTACGTGACGGTTGGCGACGGCACCGGCATCGTGCACATCGCGCCGGCCTTCGGCGAGGACGACATGCGCGTCGGGCGCGACAACGACCTGCCGGTCGTCAACCTGGTCGACCCCGCCGGGCGCTTCGTGCCCGAGGTCACGCCCTGGGCGCACACGTTCGTCAAAGACGCCGACCCGGCCATCATCGCCGACCTGCAGGAGCGCGGCCTGCTGCTGGCCGAGGTGCCCTACGAGCACAGCTATCCGTTCTGCTGGCGCTGCGACACGCCGCTGCTCTACTACTCCAAGACGACCTGGTACGTGAAGACGACGGCCGTCAAGGACGACCTGCTGGCCGCCAACGAGGCCGTCACCTGGTACCCCGAGCACATCAAGCACGGGCGGTTCGGCGAGTGGCTCGAGAACAACGTCGACTGGGCCCTGTCGCGCGACCGCTACTGGGGCACGCCGCTGCCCGTGTGGCGCTGCGAGCAGGGCCACACGCATTGCGTGGGCAGCGTCGCCGAGCTGCGCTCGATGGCGGTCACGCCGCCGCCCGACGACCTCGAGCTGCACCGGCCCTACGTCGACGACGTCGTGCTGCGCTGCCCCGAGTGCGGCGCCGACATGCGCCGCGTGCCCGAGGTGATCGACGCCTGGTTCGACTCGGGCTCCATGCCCTTCGCCCAGTGGCACTACCCCTTCGAGCACGAAGCGACCTTCCGCGAGCGGTTCCCGGCCGACTTCATCGCCGAGGCGATCGACCAGACCCGCGGCTGGTTCTACAGCCTGCTGGCGGTGGCCACCCTGATCGAGGGTCGCAGCTCCTACGACACGGTGCTCTGCCTGGGCCACATCCTGGACGCCGACGGCCAGAAGATGAGCAAGAGCCGCGGCAACGTGGTGCAGCCCGACGACGTGCTCGACCGCCAGGGCGCCGACGCCTTCCGCTGGTACCTGTTCACCACCTCGAGCCCCTGGTACCCGCGCCGTTTCTCGCTCGACCTGGTCGACGAGGTGGTGCGCAAGTTCCTGCTCACGCTATGGAACACGTACAGCTTCTTCACGGTCTACGCGAACATCGACCGCTTCGACCCCACGGCCGAGCCGGTGCCGCTCGCCGAGCGGCCGCTGCTCGACCGCTGGCTGGGCGGCCGCGTGGCCCGCCTGGTCACGCGGGTCGGCGAGGGCCTCGAGGACTACGACCCGACCAACTCGGGGCGCGCCATCCAGGACTTCGTCGACGAGCTCTCCAACTGGTACGTGCGGCGCAGCCGCCGGCGCTTCTGGAAGAGCGAGAGCGACCGCGACAAGCTGGCCGCCTACCACACGCTGTACGAGTGCCTCGTGACGCTCGCCAAGCTGCTCGCGCCCTACACGCCGTTCGTGGCCGAGGAGATCTACCAGAACCTGGTGCGCTCGGTCGACCAGGCCGCGCCCCAGAGCGTCCACCTGTGCGACTGGCCGCAGGCCGATGCGGCCGCGATCGACGACGCTGTGGCCTTCGACATGGACTGCGCGCGCCGTACCGTCGAGCTCGGCCGCGCGGCGCGCAACGCGGCCGCCGTCAAGAACCGCCAGCCGCTCGCCGAGGTGGCGGTGGCGGCGCCCGCGGCCGAGCGCGCCGCCCTCGACCGTCTGCGCGACGTCGTGACCGACGAGTTGAACGTCAAGGAGCTGCGCCTGGTGACCGACGCCGCCGAGCTGCTCGACTACTCGCTCAAGCCCAACCTCAAGCTGCTCGGCCCGCGCCTGGGCAAGCGGGTCGGCGCGGTCGGCGCCGCCCTGCGCGAGGTCGAGGCGCGCGAGTTCGTCGCGGCGCTGCGCACGGCCGGCTCGGCCCCCGTGGCGCTGCCCGACGGCGACGAGGTGCGCCTGACCGACGACGAGGTGCTGGTCGAGACGGTCGCGCCCGCCGGCAGCCGCGTCGAGAGCGAGGGCGAGCTCACCGTGGCGCTCGCCACTACGGTCAGCGAGGCGCTGCGCGACGAAGGCATCGTGCGCGAGCTCGTCCATGCCGTTCAACTCTCGCGCAAAAACGCCGATTTACGCATCGAGGACACGATCAGCCTGGCTCTCGCCGTGCCGCCCGAGCTCGCCGCGCTCGTCCAGCGCAACGCCGCCTACATCGCCGGCGAGACGCTGGCCAGCGAGCTCGAGCTCGGCGACGGGCCCCGCACGTACTCCGAGACCGTGCGGGTCGAGGGCCACGAGGTGGGCGTCGGCATCACGCCCACGGGCACGATCTTCACCGTGGCATACGGTGAGAAAGGCGGGGCGACGACGTGAGCCCGGAGCAACGGACAGCACAGGGCGATCCCTCGCTCGAGCTCGTGCTCGAGCTCGCGGCGCCGAGCATCGGCGACCGCGCCATCGACGTCGGCACCACGGTCGGCACGACGGCCTTCGCCCTGGCCGGCGCCGTGGCCAGCGTGCTCGCCGTCGACAACCGCAAGGACACGATCGACGAGGCGCTGCGCCTCAACCGCGAGATCGGCGCCGACAACGTCGGCTTCGCCCTGGCCAACCTCTACGCGCTGCCCTTCGCCGACGGCGCCTTCACCCTGGCCACCTGCCGCAACGCGCTGCACCGCTTTCGCGAGCCGGCCGCCGCGCTGCGCGAGATGGCGCGCGTGATCACTCCGGGCGGGCGCCTCGTCGTCTACGACCTGCTCGTCGACGACGAGCTCGACCGCACGCTCAACGAGCTCGCCCGCCTGAGCAACGCCGCGCACCGGCGCTACGACACGCACGACGAGTTCCTCGAGCACTTCGCCAAGGCGGGGCTGAAGGTGACCGACGAGCGCCGGCTGCACCGCACCGTGCACCTCGAGTACTGGCTCGAAGCAGCGGCCGTCGACACGAGCCGCGCCGAGCTCATCCGCACGCGCCTGCAGGAGCTGCCGCTCAAGGTGCAGATGGCCCTCGACCTGGCCGTCGCCGACGACCTCGTGTCGTTCTCCTACGACGACATCGGGTTCCGGCTCGAACACGCCTGAGGGGCGGGGCCGGCCACCATGCGGCTCGGCACGGTGGTCCGCGACGGCTGGCGCCTGTTCCGTCTCGACTTCTGGCCGCTCGTGGGCGGCGCCCTGCTGGCGGCGGTGATCGGCGACGTATCGTTCGGTCTGCTCGCCCTGCCGCTCCAGGCCGGCCTGTGTCTGATGGTGCTTTGGCGGGTGCGCTGGGGTCGACGGCCGGCGATCGGCGACGTGTTCGCCGTGATCTCGCCGTTCGGACATTGGCTCTGGGCCTGGCTGATCGTCATGGCCGTCGCCTTTGGGAGCGGTTGGCTGCTGGTCGGGCCGGCGATCTTCGCCGCCCTCGCGATCGACGGAGCGCCGCGTGATGTGGTCATCACCCTCGTTGCGACCGCGTGCATCGTGCTCGCGAGCGCGGTCCTGCTCCTGGGGGCGATCTGGATGTTCTGCGCCGTTCTGATGGGGGAGCGAGGCCTCGGTCTGATCGCCGGACTCGGCGAGAGCTACCGGATGGTGCGGGCGAACGGCTTCTGGCGACACGTCGGCCTGGCGCTCGTGATCATGGCGGTGTCGACGCTCCTGAGCCTGCCTTTCCTGCTGGCGCTCTATCGGGTCGGGGGGACCGCGGGCTTCTTGCTGCGTCTGCCGCTTGTGGGACAGATCGTCGTCGCACCCCTCGCCGCGTTGGGCGGCGCCTTCGGCGCGTGTCTCGTGGCGGCGGCCTTCGCCGGCGACAACGGCGAGGGCTCGCTGCTGCCGTCGGCCACGCCGGGGGCGGCGTGGCCGCCGCCCGACCGGCCGTACCAGTATCAGGAGCTGTTGCAGCGCTGGGCGTACGAGTGGCAGGCCTACCACGCCGCCCGTCAGGCGTACGGGTGGCAGGCCTACCACGCCGCCGGCCCGGCGGCGCCGTACGGCTGGCCGCCGGCCTGACCCGCGCGTCCGCCGGACGAGGCGGCGACGGGGTCGGTCGGCGGCCAACGGCCCGCCGACGGGTCAGTCGGCCTCGTCGGCCAGCCGCCCGGCGACGGCCCAGTCGCTCTTCGCGGAGTCTTCGAAGATGACGCGCACGGTGGCCCGCTCGCAGGCGGCCACCTCGACGAGCGCGTCGGTGATGCGGCGCGCGAGCTCGGCCTTCTGCTCGCGGCTCCGGCCGGCCCAGAGCTTCACGGTGACGATGGGCACCGCCGGCCTCCCTACCCGAGCCAGTCGGCGAGCTCCTCGTTCAGCCTGGGCTTGCTGAGCGCGCCGACGATGCGCTTCGCGACCTGACCCCCCTCGAAGGCGATCAGCGTCGGGATGTTCATGACCTCGAGGCTCTGCTGCACCTGGGGGTTCTCGTCGACGTTCAGCTTGACGACCTTCACGCCGGGGTGCCGTTCGGCGATCTCGGCGAGCACGGGCTCGATCGCGCGGCATGGTCCGCACCACTCGGCCCAGAAATCGACCAGGACCTTGCCGGGGGCGTCGAGCACCTCGGCCTTGAAGGTGTCCTGCGTCACTGCGTCCACGTGTCCCCCTCCTCGGAGAAGTCTGTTGCTTCGGGTCGCGCCGGCGGGCAGTCTAGCGCGACCCGCCGCCGGCGCCGGTCGAGCCGCGCCCCGGGGCCGCCGCTCCGGCGCTCGCCTGCTGCGCGAAGTCGAGCGCCTCGAGGTAGCGCTCGGCCTGGATCGCGGCCAGGGCGCCCTCGCCCACCGCGCCCGCGATCTGCTTGATGAGGCCGGCCCGGGCGTCGCCGCAGGCGAACAGGCCGGGCCGGCCGGTCGCGAGCTGGGCGTCGGTCACGATGTAGCCGCCCTCGTCGAGCTCGACCAGGTCGCGCACGAACGCGGTCTGCGGGATCTGGCCGACGTAGAAGAACACGCCTGACACCGGCAGGCTGTGCAGCGTGCCGTCGGTCACGTCCTCGTACTCGACGGCTTCGACCTTCGTGTCGCCGACGATGCGTCGCACCACGCCGTTCCAGATGAAGTGCATGTTGTCCTTGGCGAAGGCGCGCTCCTGGGCGATCGCCGTGGCGCGCAGGGCGTCGCGGCGGTGCACGACGTGCACGGTCGAGGCGAAGCGTGCGAGGAACATGCCCTCTTCGACCGCGGCGTTGCCGCCGCCGATCACCACGACCTCCTTGTCGCGGTAGAGCGGCCCGTCGCAGGTCGCGCAGTACGACACGCCGCGGCCCATGAACTCGGCCTCGCCCGGCACGCCGAGCTTGCGCGCCTCGACGCCGGGCGACAGGATCACGGCCCGCGCTGTCACGGTGTCCTCGTCGGTCACCACGCGCCAGGAGCCGTCGGCGGCCTGCTCGAGCGCCTCGACGCCGGTGATCTCGCGCAGGTCGGCGCCGAACTGGCCGGCCTGCTGCTTCATCTTGTCGGCCAGATCGAAGCCGGTGATGCCCTCGGGAAAGCCCGGGTAGTTCTCGATGCGCTCGGTGACCGCCATGATGCCGCCGGCCGTGTTGCGCTCGAGCACGACGGTGCTCAGGCGGGCGCGCGAGCAGTAGATGGCGGCCGTCATGCCGCCCGGGCCGGCGCCCACGACGGCGACGTCGAACGAGTCGCCGCGCGGCGCGGCCTCGCCGGGCAGCACGAACGAGCTCACGGTCGCACCTCTGTCGTCGTGGCCGGCACGCGCAGCAGGTCGCGCGCGACGAGCGTCTCGGCGATCTGCACGGCGTTCAGCGCGGCGCCCTTGCGCAGGTTGTCGGCCACGCACCAGAAGTTGAGGGCATTGCCCGCGGTGTCGTCGTCGCGGATGCGGCCCACGTAGACCGGGTCCGTGCCCTCGGCGTCGAGCGGCGTGGGATAGCGACCGCGGCGCGGGTCGTCGACGACCTCGACGCCGGGAGCCGCCGCGAGCAACTCGCGGGCCCGCGCCGCGCCGAGCGGCCGCCTGGTCTGCACGTTGACGGCCTCGGAGTGGGCCCCGAAGACCGGCACGCGAACGCAGGTCGCTGTCACCCTGATCTGAGTGTCGGCGAAGATCTTGACGGTCTCGTCGACCATCTTGCGCTCCTCCTTGGTCGTGCCGTCGTCCAGGAAACTGTCGATGTGGGGCAGCAGGTTGAAGGCGATGCGCCGCGGATAGAAGGCAAGCTCGGGATCGGCGCCGGCCGCCCAGGCACGCGCCTGGCTGTCGAGGTCGTCGACGCCGCGCTTGCCGCTACCCGACACCGACTGGTAGGTCGCTACGACGACGCGCTCGATGCCGGCGGCGTCGTAGATCGGCTTGAGCGCGACCACCATCTGGATGGTCGAGCAGTTCGGCGTGGCGATGACGCCGCGGTGGCCGGCGAGATGGTCGGCGTTGACCTCGGGCACGACGAGCGGCACGTCGGGGGCGCCGCGAAAGGCGCTCGACTTGTCGATGGCGACGGCGCCCGCCGCCACGGCGACCGGCACGAACTGCCGGCTCACCGCGCCGCCGGCCGCAAAGAAGGCGAGATCGACGCCGGCGAAGGCGTCGGCTGTGAGCTCGGCGACCGCGTACGCCCGGCCGTTGAAGTCAAGTTGCGCGCCGCGCGAGCGCGCGCTCGCCAGCAGACGCAGCTCACCGACGGGAAAGGCGCGCTGTTCGAGGATGGCGCGCACCGTACCGCCCACGACCCCCGTGGCGCCGACGATGGCGACGGTGTAGCGGCGGCTCACGAGCGACCGCGCCTGCGGCGCCGGCGCTCAGACATGGCCCTCTCCCCGGTCGGCGTGCTCGTGGCTGACCGCCTCGCTCGCCAGCTCGAAAGCGTCGTGCAAGGCGCGGACCGCGTCTGCGACGCGGTCCTTGGCGATCACGCACGAGACCTTGATCGGCGACGTGGAGATCATCTCGAGGTTTATCCCCTGGTCGGCGAGCGTGCGGAACATGAGGGCCGCCACGCCGGGGTGGGTGCGCATGCCGGCGCCGATCAGGCTCACCTTGGCCATGGTGTCGTCGGCCGTGTAGCCGGTCGCGTCGAGGTCGGCGACCACGACGTCGAGCGCCGCGCGGGCGGCCGGCAGGTCGTCGACCGGCACGGTGCAGGAGATGTCGGAGTGGCCCTCCTGGCCGACGTTCTGGATGATCATGTCGACGTTCACGTGGGCGTCGGCCAGGGCGTTGAACACCTCGGCCGCCACGCCCGGCCGGTCGGGCACGCCGCGCACCGTGACCTTGGCCTCGTCGGTCGTGTAGGTGACGCCGCTCACGATGGCCTGTTCCATGGAATCGTCTGACTCTTTCACCCAGGTGCCCTCCGCGTCCGAGAAGCTCGAGCGACTGTGGATCGTGACGTGGTACCGGCGCGCGCACTCGACCGAGCGCAGCGCCAGGACCTGCGCGCCCGAGGCCGCCATCTCGAGCATCTCCTCGTAGGAGACGGCGTGCAGCTTGCGCGCGTCGGGGACGATGGCCGGGTTGGCCGTGTAGACGCCGTCGACGTCGGAGTAGATCTCGCAGACCGGGGCGCCCAGGGCGTAAGCCAAAGCGACCGCCGTGGTGTCGGAGCCGCCGCGCCCCAGGGTGGTCACGTCCTTGCTGGTCGAGACCCCCTGAAAGCCGGCGACGAGCGCGATCCGGCCGTCGGCCAGGGTCTGCTCGACGCGCAGCGGTGAGATGCCGACGATCTTGGCCTTGGTGTGGAACGTGTCGGTGACGATGCCCGCCTGCGAGCCGGTGAAGCTCACGGCCTCGCGGCCGAGCGTGTGGATCGCCATGGCCAGCAGCGCGCAGCTGATGCGCTCGCCGGTCGAGAGCAGCATGTCGAGCTCGCGCTCAGGCGGCCGCGGCGTGATCTCGTAGGCCATCGCCATGAGCTCGTCGGTCGTGTCGCCGCGCGCCGAGACCACGGCGCAGACGCTGTTGCCGGCGTCGTAGGTAGCGACGATGCGCCGAGCGACGTTCATGATGCGCTCGGTGCTCGCCACCGAGCTGCCTCCGTATTTCTGCACGACCACCGTCATGCGGGCGACCTCCGTTCGTCCCGAGCTTGAGAGTGTACCGGAACGGCGGCGGATCGTGCCACGACGGGGCGGGCGGGCGCGGCGCCGGCCGTAGGCCGGCGCCGGCGGCCCGTCGGTGGCGATCGGCCGGTGGCCGCCGCGACCCTACGGGGCGAGCGGCGGCGCGATCGGCGCGAGCTCGCGCTTGTGGCGGCCGGCCGCGATGCGGCGCTCGATCTCGGCGGCGTGCGGGCCGGGTTTGCCGGCGAGGTGGGCGTCGAGCTCGGCGTAGGTGAAGCCGAGCTCGTCCTCGTCGGTCTGGCCGGCCCACAGGCCGGCCGAGGGCGGCTTGGCGAGGACCCGCTCGGGCACCCCGAGGTGGCGGGCCAGCTCGAGCACGGTCGTCTTGGCGACGCCGCCGAGCGGCAGCAGGTCGGCGGCGCCGTCGCCGTACTTGGTGAAGTACCCCAGGGCGAGCTCGCTCGCGTTGCCGGTGCCTACCACGCGGTAGCCGAGGTGGTTGGCGAGGGCGTAGAGGGCGGTCATGCGCAGCCGCGGCTTGACGTTGGCCGTGGCCGAGCGGTCGTCGGCCGGCAGCTCGCTGCAGCTCACGTGCAGCTCGCGGGTGAGCACGTGGAAGGTCGGCGTGAGGTCGACCGTGCAGGACGCGATGCCGAAGTGATGCGCCACGAGGTGGGCGTCGTCGATGTCGGCGGGGTCGCTCGCGCAGGGCATGACGAGCGCCAGGCTGTGGTGCGGGAAGGCGCGCTTGCAGAGCGCCGCGACGACCGCCGAATCGACGCCGCCCGACACCCCGACGATCGCGCCGACCCCGCCGCCGCCCTCGATCGTGCTCTCGATCCAGCCGGCCAGGTGAGTGGCCAGCTCCTCCAGGTCGTGCGCCGGCGGCCGGCGTGCCATGGTCATCGCCCCCTCGAGTGGCCTGTCGTGCCAGCTTATGCCCGCCGTCGCGGCTCGGGCGCGCCGCGGCCGTTTGCGAACGGCAGCGGCCCGCGGCGTCCGGGACGGACGTCGCGGGCCGCGGTGAGCGAGCGGGGGCTCAGAGCACCTTGTAGTACTTGTCGATCTCCCAGCGGGTGACCTGCTCGCGGTACTCGTACCACTCGTTCAGCTTGTTCGTGATGAAGCGCTCGAAGATGTGATCGCCCAGCGTGCGGCGCACGAGCTCGCTCGCGCCCGTCACCTTGATCGCCTCGTAGAGGTTGTTGGGGAGCTGGTCGAGGCCCACGGCCTCACGCTCGTCGGCAGTCATCTTGTAGATGTTGGGCTCGACCGAGGGCGGCAGCTCGTACTCGTTCTCGATGCCCTCGAGGCCGGCCGCCAGCATGACGGCGAAGGCCAGGTAGGGGTTGGCGGCCGGATCGGGGTTGCGCAGCTCGGCGCGCACCGTGCTCTCCTTGCCCTGCACGTAGAGCGGCACGCGGATGAGCGCGGTGCGATTGCGGTGCGCCCACGAGATATAGACCGGCGCCTCGTAGCCCGGCACCAGGCGCTTGAAGCTGTTGACGTACTGGTTGAGGATCGAGCAGATCTCACCCATGTGCCTGAGCTGCCCGGCGATGTAGCCCTTGGCGACGTCGGAGAGGTGGTTCGGGTCGCTCTCCGAGAAGAAGGCGTTGGTGGCGCCGCGGAACAGCGATTGGTGCACGTGCATGCCGCTGCCGTTCACGCCGTGGAGCGGCTTGGGCATGAACGTGGCGTGCACGCCGTTGTGGGCCGCGACCTCTTTTACGATCAGACGGCAGATCATGACGCGGTCGGCCATGACCAGGGCCTCGTCGTAGTGCGGGTCGATCTCGTGCTGCGAAGGGGCCACCTCGTGGTGCGAGGCCTCCATCGGGATGTCGAGGCGGTCGAGCGTGCGGATGGTCTGCTTGCGCAGGTCGTTGCCGAGGTCGGCCGGCAGCACATCGAAGTAGCCGCCCTCGTCGGTGAGCTCGGGCTCGCGGGAGTCCTTGAAGTAGAAGTACTCGAGCTCGGGGCCGACGAACATGTCGAGCCCCATCTTGCGGGCGCGCTCGATCTGGCGGCGCAGCACCCAGCGCGGGTCGCCCTCGAAGGGCTTGTAGTCGCGACCCAGCACGTCGCAGAACACGAAGGCCGTCTTCTCGTGGTTCTGCGACCAGGGCAGCAGCTTGAAGGTGTCCCAGTCGGGCATGGCCACGATGTCGGACTCCTCGATCTCGGCGTAGCCGGTGATCGAGGAGCCGTCGAAGGCGGCACCCGACTCGATGATGCTGTCGAGCTGGCGGTCGGGTACCTCGACCATCTTGAGGTTGCCGAGGATGTCGGTGAACCAGAGCTGGATGTGCTTCACCTGCTCGTCGGCGACGAGCTTGCGGATGCTGGCCTGGCGCTCCTGATCCATGGTAGTCGTCCTTTCAGGCCGTCTCTTGGAATGCCCTCCTTTTAGCAGAGGACCCGAGGCCGGAGCAACAGTGGCGGGGGCCGTCCGGCCAACGCCCAGACGCCGTTCGACCGCGCCGTTGCGGCCCCTGCGGCGGGCTTTGGGCGGCGCCGCGCGCCACGCCCGGCGCGCAGGCTTTGGCGCGAGCGTGGCGAACACTTGCTCAGGCTCGTTGCACGCACGATCGACACGTGCCTATAATGCGCCCGACAGTGGGGGACAAACGGCTGGACAACACCAGCCGGAAAGGAGGGTCTGCATGGCGACCGAGGCGTATTGCGTCAAGTGCCGCACCAAGCGCGCGATGAAGGACGAGAAGAAAGTCACCATGAAGAACGGCAAGCCCGCGACCCAGGGCGTCTGCCCGACCTGCGGGACCAAGATGTTCAAGATCGGCGCTGGCAAGTAAGCACTCGCCTCAGCACGAGCACGTCTTTACGGGCGGGCGGCCCTGCGGGCCGCCCGCCCTTCTTGCTGCCGTCCGCGGTCTCGGGCGCCCTGCCGCTCGCATCCTCAGGTGGCCCGCCGGCGATAGCCTCGGGCCGGCATCCTCAGGCGGCCCGCCGGCCGGCCTCGGCGCCGATCTGCTTCTCTTCGAGCTTCTCGCTGATGTTCTGGCCTGAGTTCGTCACGACCTGGCTGGCCGGGCCCTTCCAGACCTCCTCCAGCCGGCCGGCGAAGGCTTCGGCCTCGTCCAGGGTCGCGAACTCGAGGTGCCCGACCACGAGCTGCTCGTTGCCCACCGGCCGCTCGATGCTGTAGCGGCGCACGCCCGACGACTCGCGTCCGAGCGGGTCGCTGTCGAACATGCTCTTCCAGGCCGTGTAGTCGGCGACGGTGTGCCAGAAGTTGACGATGTACATGGCGTTGCCCTTTGTCCGGAGTGCTTTTGAGGATGCCGGTCTCTACCCCGCAGGCCGGCGAACGCCACCGTATCCCCCGGGTGGGTGCGGTCCGCCCGCCTCGCGCGCTGCGCCCGCCTCGCGCGCTGCGCCCGCCTCGCGCGCTGCGCCCGCCTCGCGCGTTCCGCCCGCCGTGCTCGCGCGGCACGCCTGCCTCGCGGTCCCGGCGTCCTCGCGCGGTCCGCCCGCTCGGCTCCTGGGTATATGCCGGGGCGATCGCATGGCCGGACGGGCGGCGTGTCGAGCCGAGGAGGATGAGCGTGTCTGCAGTCGTCGATTTCGAGAACGTGTCCACCGCCGGCCTGGAGCCGTCGCCGGTGGCAGAGGCGCTCGCCGGTCTGCGGGCCAACGAAGCGCGCTACTTCAGGAACAAATACCAGCACGACTTCACAGTCGTGCCGGCCGAGGAGGGCCGCGACACCCTCGACTACGTGCGACGGATCCTCAAGGAGGAGCGCGGCATCGAGCTCGCCGCCCGGCCGCTCGAAACGTCGCGGTTCCAGGTAGAGAACATCAGATGGGCCTACGTCTTCTACGAGGACGGCCTCGAGGTCAACGTCCTGTACACGATCGACGACCCCAGAAAGCGGGCGGTCGGCTTCAAGCTCTCCCAGGGGATGGAGGTGCCCAAGGAGCTCGAAGCGTTCAAGTTCGCCCGCCAGAAGTCGCGGCTCGCGGGCACGATCCGCGGGTCGTTCTTCGTGATCAAGGGCGAGTACGACAGCCCCTGAACGCCGGCCGGGTCTCCCCCTCTGTCCGGCGTCTGGCGCGGCTCTGGCCGCGCAAGCCACGGTCGTGTTGCGGGCGTCCTGAAGAACACTCGTGTCGGCTGCGCGGCGCGCCTGGAATGTGGACTCGGCGACCGGAGCATCTCTTGACGCACCTCGATCAGCGCACGAAGCCGCGGCTGTCGTTCAGGCTGCCGCTGCAACCCCCGCGTCTCCTGCGCGCCCGCGAGTGGATCCGCGACTACCTCACCGAGCAGCGCGTCGACGCGCACGCCATCGACGACGTCGTCCTCGCCATGGAAGAGGCCATGACGAACGCCGTGCGCCACAGCGGAGCCGAGTGTGACCTCGAGGTCGAGCTGCGGCTCGAGGGCGACGACCTCATCATGCGCGTGCGCGACCACGGCAAGGGCTTCGCGGTCCACACCGTCGACTACGCCTGCGTCCCTGAGCCGCTCGCCACCGGCGCCGCACGACGATCACCTGAAGGTCGTCCTTCAGCTCCTCGGCATACGAGCCGGCAGCGCTCGCCAGGGCGTCGGCCACGTGCTGAGCCGGCAGGGCGTCGATGGCGTTTCCCTCCGCCGAAGAGGCGGCCCGTCCGGCGCGCCTCGGTCACGCCGTCGGTGTACAGGACGAGCGCCTCGCCGCAGGCCAGCTCGAGCGTCGTCACGGGGTGCTCGTGGAGTAGCGCATCAATGGCTGCGGATCACGGTTCCGCGGGTTGAGCAAGCCGCCATCAACTCTGGTATCCTTGCCGGGACTGCTGCCGGGATAAAATACCTGTAAATCGGCACAATGCCCTCGTAGCTCAGTGGATAGAGCACAGGTTTCCTAAGAGCGCTGGGGGGGTGCCCAAACGGGGCCATTCGAGGGTAAATCGGGGCATTCTCGGCCCGGCGACTGGTCCTCGTCTCGAGTGTGAGCCTGCGGTTTTCTGCAGAATTAGCAACTTCTTAGCAACCTGCGGAGCGCGGTCTGCCGAGCCGAGGCGGGTGCCGCCGGAGCTCTCATCGCTCGATCGGTCCTTCTCTCCTTTCTGTGCTTCCGCTATTGTCCCGGCTAGCGCCTACCCGCCTGGAGGGACATGGCAGAAACGACGGCTGACGGGACCGACGTTGGCTTCCGGACGCTTAAGCCGGAAGAGGAGGAGCTAACTCGCCTTCGTGCGAAGCTCGCCTCTCTCAAGGAAGAGCTCGCAGACCGAGAACTCGAGCTTGCGACACGCCGCCGCGAGTTGCTCGACTTTCAGCTGCGCTACTTGGCCGTCGTCGGTACACGGCTCGCCGAGCTCGACCGCCTCGAAGCGGAGATCGCGGCTCTCCTCGCAGCGAGGAAGCCGTCGCGCGACGCGGAGCGCGAAGCCGAGGCCAGCGCCGCACGGGCGCGCGAGTCGGCCGAGGCCCTGGGCGACGACCAGGATGTCCTTCGGCAGGTGGCCTCAGAGCCGAAGCTCGAGATCCCCGAGGACCTGAAGAAGCTCTACCGGAAGGTGGCCAAGGCCGTACATCCCGACTACGCCTCGGACGACGAAGACCGCGCCCAGCGCGAGCGCGCCATGGCCCAGGCCAACGCCGCCTACGAGGCTGGCGACGCAGAGCGACTGAAAGCCATCCTCGAGGATTGGGAGAACAGCCCCGACGCGGTCACTGGCGACGGCACGGGAGCCGACTGGGTGCGCGTCATCCGCGCCATCGCCGCCGTCGAGGCCCGCCTCGCCGCTCTGGCAAGCGAGATCGCCGTCTGCGAGGAGGGGAGTCTCGCTGAGTTGCATGACCAGACCGCACAGGCGGAGTCAGACGGGCGAGATCTGATGCAGGAGATGGCGCATGAGCTGGATGGCCGGATCGCCGCGGCGCGACGCCGTCTCGACGAGTTGTCCGCGGTCTCCGGTCGGCCTGATGGGCTAGTGGGTGGACCAGAGCCATGAACGGAGAAGACGGGTCCACCGCACCACAGACCCCTGAGGTTGCGCTGCAGCGCCGCAGCTTGGGGCCTCGATCCGGGTCAAGGACTCCTCAAGCGTGGGCTCGGGCTTGCTGAGGAGCTTGCCTTCCAAAGCCGCACGGTGGTCCTTCCGGCTTTCGTCGAAGTCGGCTACTGCGGGGGTGAGCCGCTGGCGATCGGCAAAGACGGCACACTCTGGGCTTGGGGAGACAGCTGGTATAGTCCCGGCCGCCCCGACCGTCCGTCAGAGCGATTCGTGCCCACGCGGGTCGACGATGCGCATGACTGGGCAGCCATCGCCTCGGGGCCGGCTCGGTTTGTCTTGAAGAGCGACCAGACCCTCTGGACAGTGGGTCCCGTCGACCACCGCGCACGAGAGCCCGAGGATGCGGTTGAGCAGCGTTCTCCACGGCTTGTCGGTATGTTCCCGAACGACTGGACCGCCGTCAGCGGTGGGGGTGATAGCTGCGTGGCTCTTAGGAGCGATGGGACCCTGTGGAGCTGGAAGTACCACCCATCCGAATCAGGCGGAGATGTCCGCCACACCCCGGTCAACTACTCAAATGATTGGGCTGCCGTGAGTGCCAGCGCGAGGCACGTGCTGGCGCTGAAGCGGGACGGCAGCCTGTGGGCTTGGGGGGCCAACCTGAACGGCATGCTGGGCCTCGGCGACGAACGGGAGAGACTTGTGCCGACGCGGGTCGACGCGGCACGCGACTGGGCCTCGATCAGCGCGGGCCTCGTCAGTAGTCTCGCCGTCAAGCGCGACGGAAGTCTTTGGGCTTGGGGCGCGGGGTGCAATGGTCGTCTCGGCCTGGACGACTACGCCGACAGGCTGGTGCCTACAAGGGTCGGAGAAACGAGCACCTGGTCAGCTATCAGCGCCTGGGGAGAGCACAGCCTCGCGCTGCAGCGCGACGGCAGCCTGTGGGCTTGGGGAGACAACAAGTACGGAGAGTTCGGCCTCGGCGATCAGTTGCGCTCTCGGCTCGGTCCGACGCGGGTCGGGGAGGCCAACGACTGGGTGATGGCCCGCGCCGGCTCTCATTGTAGTTTCGGGTTGAAGCGCGACGGCTCGCTCTGGGCTTGGGGACGGAACGAGTGGTTCCAGCTCGGCCTCAGCGACACGATGGCTCTGAGCTCGCCCGCCAAGCTGACGAGGGGCAGAGTCTAGTCTCACGAGGCGCTCACCGCGAGGTGGCCGCCTCGTACTCCCAGGCGAAGTAGTCGACCAGCTGGACGGGCCAGTCGGTGCCGGGGTCGGGCGATTCCAGTTCGGGCACGGCCGCCGCAGACGAGCTACCGGCGAAACTCCCTCCCTCGAGAAGACTGTCGGGCGTCGTCGACTCAACCACAGGGCGACGGACGTCGGGCAGAGCGATCAAGAGCACGAGCATCCCCCTCAAGCAGTCGCTCCTGCGGAACGGGCGAGGTGACGTTTCGTGGAAATGACGAGGAGAGCGGCCGCCTTGACGGCGTTGGGCAGCGTCCACGGACCGAGTGGCGCGATCGCGACCAGGAACACCATGCCGGCCAGCAAAGCCCACTTGGTCAGCGCCCCGCTCTTGAGCATGAAGACGCCGATGGCGATTTCGAAAGCGGCCACAGCCAGCCCGAAGACCGCCGGAACCTGCGCCACGATGTGGCGGAAGCCCCACTCGTAGGCGGGCAGCAGCGCGGCGTCGGTGCCGAGCTTCACGAAGCCCTGCGGCGCGAGCAGCACGAAGACGACGTTGACCCCCACGGCCATGACGATGAAGAAGGCCCCGAGGACGACGCGCCCGAGCTCGGGGCGCCACAGGGACAGGACCAGGGCGCCCAGGCAGACGAGGGCCCACACGACGGTCTGTTGCAGCATGACTCCTCCTCCGGTTCAGGCGCCGAGCTGCTCGAGCGACGGGAGGGTGACGACGAGCAGGCCAACAAGGACCGCGCCGTCGGCGGCCACGGCCGCGACCAGCCAGGGGTGCCAGAAGAGCACGACGAGCAGCAGCGAGGCGACGGCGGCGGTCACGGCGAGGCCCTGCCACCACGCGGCCGGCAGGACGTGGAACACGGCCAGGCCGGCGAGCGCGAAGCCGACGCCGGCAACGATCCACAGCGGGGTGCCGAAGGCCTTCAGGCAGGTCCCGCTGAGCCCCAGCGAGCCGAGGACCCACGAGTGTCCAGGCTTGAACGCCTCCTGGCCCGGAGCGGCGGGAGCGCCGGAGAGCGACGGCGCGTAGATGGCGAGGTGGATCAGGCCGTGGACGAGCAGCAGCAGGCCGATGGCGACGCGCATGGGACTCCCTTCCGATTCATCTCCAACCGCCCTTGCAGGGGGCGGGCTTCCTTGGTACGCTGCCGTAACAGAGTTACCGTAACAATGGTACAGTAACGGCGTTACTGTGGCCTGTCAACCAGGAGGAGGCATGGGGACGAGCGGGCGCGGCGGGACGGGTGCGGCGAGCAGGCAACGCACCCGGCCGGTCAGCATCGAGGAGATCGCCGAGACCGCCTTGGCCATCCTCGACGCGGAGGGCTTCGAGGCCCTCACCATGCGCCGCCTCGCCGACGAGATCGGCGTGAGGCCAATGACGCTCTACCGCTACCTGCCGGACAAGGAGGCCATTCTCGCGGTCGTCGCGGACCGCCTCTGGGCGCCCCTGCTCGAGATACCGCAAGGGGAGAGCTGGCGGGAGCGCCTGCGGGCCGGCTGGCTCAACCTGCACGAGCTCATGCAGCGCCACCCCTACGCCACCCCGATGCTCGCCCGGGCCGGCACCTACTCGGGCAACGCGGCGACGGCGACTGCGCGCATGCTCGACATCCTGCGGCAGGCGGGCTTCCCGCCTGAGCTCGCCTCGGAGGTCATGCACACCCTGGGGGCGACCGTCGTGGGCTTCGGCTTCGCGAGCCTCTGGCGGCGCCAGACGGCGGAGGGGCGGCGGCCGGCGTCGCCGGCGGGCGAGACGGAGCCGCTCCCCGAGGACCTGCGGCGCTACGCCGGCCAGGTCGGGCCGTCGCGGCCCGACCAGTTCGTAGCCGCGCTCGACCTGCTGCTGGAGGGGTTCGAGCGGCGTCTGGAGACTGAGACGCCATCGGCGTGAAGGCCGGCGCGCTCGAAGGCCGCTCGGCAAGCGGCCCGGTCGCGCAGCGACCATGGCGTCCCCCGTCCTTCGACCTCAGTTCCAGCGCTCGACCTCGATGCGCACGCCTTCTAGCTCCTCGTCCCGGGTCAGGGCATCGACCTCCAGCCGGCTGCGCCTCACGTCGCGTTCGTTGAGGAGCCGGGCCACCGGGACCGCCACGGCGAGGTAGACCGCCTTCTGCACCCCGCGCGCCCCGCCCCGGCTGCTGAGACCGCTGCGGGCCAGGGCGTCGACGAGGCGCGGCGTGGCGCTCACAGAGACGCCGCGCTCCTTGAGGTCGGGCCGCTCGGCGAAGCGCTTCAGCTCGAGCTCGACGATGGAGCGGCCGGCCGCGGGGGCGAGCGGCGGGAAGACGAGCGGCCGCGTGACGCGCGACGTGATGGCCTCGCCGAGGACCTCGACGCAGGCGCGCATCGTGGCGAAGCGCGCCTCTCCCGTCTGTTCGTCGTCCATGCTCGCGCGCATCCAGGCTGCGCCACCGGCATTGGTCGTCATAATCACGGTGGCGTTGGCGCTGGAGACGAGCTCGCCCTCGTGCGTGGTGATGCGGCCCTCGAGGAGCTGGTAGAGCAGCCCCCGCACGAAGGGGTGCGCCCGGTCGACCTCGTCGAAGAGGACCACGGCGCCGGGACGCTCCAGCAGGCCGACGACGAGCGAGTCGGCTTCGTCGGTCGAGAGCAGGCGCAGGGCATCGCTGGGCGAGACGAGCTCGGTGCAGTCGAAGCGCAGCGGTTCGCTCTCTGGGCCGCCCAGCGCGCGCTGCAGAGCGCAGGCGAGGCTCGTCTTGCCGATGCCGGGAGGGCCGGCGAAGACGTAGGAGCGCGGGCGGCCCGGTGAGGCCAGACCGTAGGCGCAGGCGATGAGGTCGTCGACGACGGCTGCGCAGGCCTCGTGCTGGCCGAGCACGACCTGCTCGAGACCCCCGAGGACGGCATCGCCCGGAGGCACCAGATCCTGCCCGACCCAGCAGCGAAGCAGGCCGAGCTGGGCGGCGCAGGCGCTGCGGATGGCGCGGACGCCGGCCCCACCGCCCGGCACCGAGAGCGCCGCGCGCAGCAGGCGCAGCGCCGGGCCGAGCGGAGGCTGGGCACCGAAGTGCCGGGCGGCCAGGGAGAAGGCCTCGGCGATGGCTGCGTCGGCCGTGGCCACGTCGACGTCACGCCGGGCCAGCTCCAGCGCGGCGATCACGCGCGCCTCCGAACCGCTCGGCGCGGGTATCTCGACGACCACGAACTGCGCCGCGAAGTCGGGCTTGCGCTCGCGCAGCTGCGCCCAGCCGTCCGGCGTCGCCGTGACCACCATGCGCAGGTGCGGGTTGGTGACGACCGGGACGAGCAGATCGACGAGGTCGAGGTTGTCGCCGCGGCCCTGCCAGGCGCCGATGGCCTGGTGCACCGACTCGAAGAGGATCACCGCCGGCTTGCGCACGCGGCGCAGCATCAGGTCGATGCGGTTCTCGACGTTGCCGACGTAGAAGGACCCCGCGATCCAGTTCCTCGTGGTCGTGCAGTACACGGGCCACGACTTCGGATGCGCCGTCGGTACGTTGAATGAGAGCGTCGGCTGGTTCTCGTCGTTCCAGGCCTCCGAGCGGCGCAGGGACAGGGCCAGCGAGCGCTTGCCCACGCCGTCGGGGCCGATGAGGGCGACGCTCTGCCCGGCGCGCAGCAGGGCGACGACAGGGTCGACCAGGGCGCTGCGCACGAAGGGCTCCGGCTCTCCTCCTCTCGTGAACAGCGACTCGGCCTCGGGTCCCAGCTTGTTGACCCACGCCGCCTCGTCGACCTCGTCCGGGAAGTCCATGTGCCGTGCCTCCTCGGCCCTACTTCTTGCCCGCGCCCCCGCAGAGCGGGCAGGTCACCTTCACCTGCAGCCCCGCGAGCTTCGGGTCCTTCGCGCTCCACACCGTGCCGCTGCCGTGGCAGAGACGGCACTTCTCGTCAGCCATCGTCGTTCTCCTCTCGTCGCGTGCATGTCGGCGCTCGCCCCGGTGGGTCCGCGCTCGTGACCCGCCGGCGAGGCCAGCAGGCCCTCGGCGGCGCGGCCTCACCGGGCGTAGGATTCGAAAATCAGCTCGCGGTGGCTGCACTTGCCCTTGCAGCGCGGGCAGGCGTTGCTCAGGCAGGCGTAGGTGACCCAGCGGCCCTGCGGCTGGTCGTCCTCCTTCTCGGCGAACATCGCCGCCCCGCAGCACGCGCACTTCTTGCCTCTGGCCATGACCCACTCCCTTCGCCGTCTCGTATGTGGACAACCCCGGCTTCCCGCCATCCCGGAGGCGGGCTGGGCGAGAGCGGGCAGGCGCCGGCTGCTCTCGCCCCGCCCGCTCTCACGACCCTGTCTCGATCACCAGCTCGACCCGCCTGTTCCGGGCGCGTCCCTGGTCCGTGGCGTTGGAGGCCACGTAGTGGGACGCGCCGAGGCCCTCCGTAGTCAGGCGGCCGGAGGCGATCCCGGCGGCCTCTAGGGCAGTCGCCACTGCGGCGGCGCGCCGCGCCGAGAGCCTCTGGTTCCAGGACGCCGTGCCGGTGCTGTCGCAGAAGCCCAGCACCTTGGCGCGGGCGTTGGGGTAGCGCTCCGCCAGCAGGCTCCTCATCTGCGCGATGACCGGCGCGGCCGAAGCGCGCAGGGTCGCCTGGTCGCTGCCGAAGAGCACGCGATCGGGGACGCGCACGGTGAGCCTGCCGGCCGTCGGGATGAGCACGACGCCGGCGGCGCTGGGCTCGGCCATCCGGGCCAGGGGGAAGCTGACCAGGGACTGCTGGTAGCCGTCCATCTGCGCTCCCGCCGCTGTCGCGATGTGGTACCAGAGGGCCGTGAGCTGCTGCAGCTGCCGGCTGCTGCCGGCGTCCTGGGAGAGGAACGCGAGGTCCCAGTTCGCCAGGGTCGGCAGGATGTGGGCCTTGGCCAGGGCCGCCGCCGTTCCGGCGGGGTCGTCGAGCAGCCGCGGGTCGCCCACGAGGTCGAGCGGCGCGCCCCGCTGCAGGCCGCTGGCCATCACCAGGACGTCCACGTGGCCGCCGACGCCGTGCAGGTCGGCCGCCAGCGCGCTCAGGGACCCGAGCACGTCGACGGACCCCGTCGCCTGTGCCTGGTCAGTGATTGCGAAGAGCCTCCCCATCAGCGCGGATGCGGCCGCCTGGTTGAGGCGCCGGACGTGCCCGTTGGCGCCCTCTGCCACCGCCAGGGCGCTGAACACGATCCTCATGTTCCCGGGTCCCGCGCCGGCGGTTGCCAGGATGACCGCGGCCTTGTGGCGGTAGGCGGCGGCCACGACGGCCTGGAAGGCCGCCTGCCGCACCGTGGCGAGGGTGGCGCTGTGGTCGCCGTCGACGACCAGGTAGATCGGCGTGGTCGGGCCGGGCAGGGTGTGGTTGAGGACGGCGCTGTCGGCCGACGCCGTCGGCGGCGAGGTCGGTTGCGGCGGTCCGATGGCACAGCCGCCGAGCAGGGCGGCGAGCAGGACGCCGACCACGAGCAGCAGGATGATGCGACCCTTGGTGTCCATCGAGGCTCCTCCATGTGCGTTGCCCGGCGGTTTCATCTGCACTCTCTGAGAGGGTAGCCATCGGGCCGCGCTGGAAAGCAGGAGGGCAGGATCAGGGTCGCGTCAGCGACCGAAGCGCTGGCCTGTCGGCCGGAGGAGCGACTTGCGATGCCGACGGTCTCTGTGTCCAGCGGCGGCCCGAGAACCAGAGCCTCGTGCGCAGCCTTGACTCTGGGGGCGTGGCATTCGAGACTGGGCTGCCACATCGAGGTCGCCAAGCTTACCTGGGAGCAGGCAGAGACCATCTTCACGCCCTTTCACCGGCAGAGCAAAGCAGCCCAGGCTGCGCTGGACCGCGCGGTCGCGCTGGCGCGTCGCGGCCGCCACGAGAAGGCCCTCGCCGGGTACCAAGGGGCGCGCGACGCATTCGACCGCCTTGGCGACGAGGGTAACGTCGGTGAATGCACGCTCGGCCACGCCATGGCCCTCGCCGCCCTTGGCCGCAACGAAGAGGCCCTCGCCGGCTGCGAGGAGGCGCGGGCGATTTTCGAGCGCCTCGGCGGAGAGATCGAAGTGGCCCGCTGCGCCCTCGGTCACTCCATCGTCCTTGCCGCTCTCGGCCGCGACGAGGAGGCTCTCCCCGGTTTCGAAGAGGCGAAGGCGGGTTTTGCACGCCTCGGCCGAGAGATCGAGGCGGCCGCGTGCACGGCTGACCAAGCCAAAGCACTGCGCGACCTCGGTCGCCACGAGGAGGCCATCGCCGGCTACGAGGAGGCGCGTCCCGTCTTCGAGCGTTCCGGTGACGAGAGTGCCGTCGCCGGTTGCGACTTCGGCCGCGGAGTGGCTCTCACTGCCCTCGGGCGCACCGAAGACGCCCTCGCCAGCTATGGGGCGGCGTGGGATGTGTATGCGCGCGTCGGCGATATCCCTCATCTCGCAACGTGCTCGATGAATTGCGCCGACGCTCTTCGCAGCCTCGACCGCGCTGAGGAGTCTCTCGTCGGCTACGAGCAGGCACGTCCCATCTTCGAGCGCCTTGGCGACGAGGCAAACGTCGCTGCTTGCGCTTTCGGCCGCGGCATGGCTCTCGTCGAACTCGGCCGCTTCGACGACGCTCTCGCCGACTGCGTGGAGGCACGGACCATCTACGCAAGCTGCAACCGCGAGATCGACGCGGCCAAGTGCACGGTGGTCCTCGCCAACGCGCTCGTCCGCCTCGGGTTCGTCGAGGAGGCTCTCGAACGCTACGCGGAAGCGCGGGCGGAGTTCGCGCGCCTCGGTGCGGAGTCCTCTGTCGCCACCTGCACCATGAACCGCGCCAGCGCGCTTCGCGCCCTCGGCCACCACGAGGAGGCCCTCGCCGGCTACGAGGAGGCGCGGACGGCGTACACGCGCCTTGGCCTCGAGATCGAGGCGGTCAGGTGTGCAATGAACCGCGCCGTCGTGCTCGCGGATCTTGGCCGGCTCGGGGAGGCTCTCGCCCGCTATGAAGAGGCGCGGGTCGACTTCAAGCGCCTCGGCCGGGAGATCGAGGCGGCTGCGTGCATGCTGAACCGCGCGAACTTGCTGTCCGATCTCGGTCGCCACGAAGAGGCGCTCGCCGGCTACGAAGAGGCGGGGGCCGTATTCGTGCGCTACGGTCGCGAGATGGACATGGCCGGGTGTGCAATAGACCGCGCCGGCGCACTCCACGCCCTCGGTCGCCACGAAGAGGCGCTGGCCGGCTACGAGGAGGCGGGGGCGGCGTTTGCGCGCCTCGGCCTCGAGATCGAGGTGGCCAAGTGTGCGCTCGATCGCGCCGTTGTCTTCACCACGCTCGGCCGCCTCGAGGAGGCCCTCGCCGGCTACAAGGAGGCGGGGGCGGCGTTTGCGCGCTTCGGCCTGGAGACCGATGTCGCGATCTGCACGATGAACCGCGCCGTGGCCCTTGTCGCCTTCGGCCGCCTCGAAGAGGCCGTTGCCGGCTTTGGGGAGGCACGGCCGGTCTTCGCGCGCTTCGAACAGCTCGATGCCCTGGTCCGCTGCCTCAACGGCCTCGCCGATTCCCACCTCGCCCTCGCCGAAGGCCCCGCTGCCCTCGCCTCCTACGAGGACGCCTGCGAGGTCCTCGAGCAGGCGCTCACCCGCGTCGGCTCGCGCGACGAGGACGCCGCCGGGCTGCGCGGGCAGCTGCCCGACCCCTTTCTGCCGGCCGTGACCCTGCTGCTCAGCGACGCAGCCGCGGCTACGGCCGAGCAGCGCAAGAGCGAAGCGGTCGCCCTGCGCGAGCGCGCCTTCCGCCTCGCCGAGCGCTCGCGTAGCGCCAAGCTGCGCGAGGAGCTCGGCCGCCGTCTGGTCGCCGGCCTCGGCCTCGAGGCCGCCGACCCGGAGTTGGTCGCGCGTTGGCGCGCCCTGCAGGGCGAGCTCGCCGCGCTCGACCTGCGCCTGCGCAACGAGGGCCGGCGCGGGGGCGGCGCCCTCGAGGAGCACGAGGCCCAGCGGGGAGGCCGCGGCGAGCTCCTCGCCGAGCTCACCGCGCTCGAGCGCGAGCTCTTCGCCGCCGACCCCGAGGCCGCCGGCCTGCTCTCGGCCCGGCTCCCGGAGCTCGAGGAGCTGCGGGCGGAGCTGGCCGAGGGCGAGGGGTTCGTCTGCTACCTGAGCGGGGACGGCCTGACAGAGACCCTCGTCGCCTTCTGCCTCGACCGCGAGACGCTCGCGGCGCGGATCCTCGAACCCCCGGACGCGGCGGCGCTCGCCGCGATAGCCGCCGGCGTCGCCGCCTGCGAGCAGGGCGAGCTCGCGGGAGCGGGGAGCGCCGAAGCTTGGCAGGAGCAGCTGGCCGCCCTCGGCGAGCAGCTCCTCGCACTGCCCGCCTCCCTCGGCTGGATCGAGGAGGGGAGCAAGCAGAAGCGGCGCCTCACCTTCGTGCCCTCGGGGGCGCTCTTCGGCCTGCCCTTCGCCGCCCTCGGCGTGCCCGGCACCGATCTCTACCTGCCGCTGGTCAGGCGCGTGGAGGTGGCGCTCGCGCCGCAGGCCTTCACGCGCCTCTACCAGAAGGGCAAGGGCGACGAGTCCTCAGGCGCCGTGGCGATCATCGACCCCGGCGAGGCGCTCGGCTACGGCGACCTCGAGCAGGCCGCCCTGGAGCGGACCCTGCCCGGCTTCGAGGCGCACCGCGAACCCCTCACCGCCGGCGAGGCCGCAGGGCTCATCGCCGGCAAGGAGCTCGTGCACCTCTCCTGCCACGGCCGCTTCGAGCCCGGCGCCCCCTGGCAGAGCCGCCTCGTCTTCCACGGCGAGGGCGAGCAGCCCGAGACCTACCTGACAGCCCTGCAGCTGTTCTCGAGGCCGCCAGGTCGGCAGAAGCTCTTCTTCGCTTCGGCCTGCCAGAGCGGCGTCAACAGCGTGCTCGCCGGCGACGCCCTGCTCGGCCTCGACCGCGCCCTGCTCTACCGCGCCCGCCAGGTGCTGGTCACGCTGTGGAGCGTGGGTGACGCCGCCACCGTCGACCTCGAGGCGGCGTTCTACCGCGCCTACGCCGCCGAGGCCGACCCGGTGGCCGCCCTGGCGACGGCGCAGCGCGCCTTCCTCGACGGCGTCCAAGGGAACAGCGACGGCCCCGCCGGGGACTACCCGGCCGCCCACCCCTACTGCTGGGCGGGGTTCGTGGTCATGGGGTGAGGGGTCGGGAGGGGCGGACAAGGAAGCGCGTCTGGAAGCATCTGCTTGGCAGCCTGGTGAGTCCCCGTGCGGATCCGAAGACATCGTTACTGCGAAGACTCGCGTCCGGGCAGATGGGCCAAACATCGCCCGTTTGGGGGCGGCCCTACACGGTCCATGCCGCCGCTCGACGTTCGGCTCTCCCGCCTGGACTTTCTTCTCGGTCTACGTCTCGCCAACGTCCGCTGAGGTCACGGCTGTCCCGCGCTCGCCGCGACCTCCATGACCCATGGCCCGCAGGGCGGCGATGCGTTTCTCCATCGGCGGGTGCGCGTCGAGGAGACCGGCGGCCCAGCCAGTGGCACTTTTCAGGGGGTTGGCGATCAAGAGATGCGCCGTTGCGGGGTGGGCTGCCGCGAGTTGCGCCGGACAGGCGGCGATCTTCTCGAGGGCGCAGGCCAGAGCCAGGGGATCGCGAGTGAGCCTCTACGGCTGAGGCGTCGGCGAGATAGTCGCGCCGACGGGAGATGGCGAGCTGCATGAGGCGGGAGCAGCCGCGGGCCGCCCAGGCCGCGGCCGCGCAGACGAGGGCGGGAACCGCGAGGAGCACCAGGACGACGGCGCCCCAGGGCAGGCGCCGACCTGGTTGTGGTGTCGGTCGCAGGCGTCGGAGAGCAGAAGCTCGGCGAGGCGCGGGCCCGCGAGGCCCATCTGCAGGAAGACGACGCCGCTCGCGGCGACGACGCCGACGATGCCGCAGGCCAGGGTGGCGAAGCGCACGTCGTAGTTGCGTACGTGCGCCACCTCGTGCGCGAGCACGCCCTGGAGCTCCTGGCGGTTCATGAGCGCGAGCAGGCCGGTGGTCACCGCCATGCCGGCGTGCCTGGGGTCGCGGCCGGTGGCGAGGGCGTTGTGCGCGGGGTCGTCAATCAAGTAGACCTTGGGCATGGGCACCCCGGCGGCGATGCTGATCTCTTCGACCACGTTCCAGAGCCGCGGCTGCTCGTCGTGGACGACCTCGCGGGCATGGCTGGCGGCGAGGGCGAGCGAGCCGCCCCAGTAGTAGGCCGCGAGGCTCCAGAGCGCGGCGACGAGGGCGAAGAGGCCGAGCACGACAAGGCGGTTCAGGCCGATGGGCGAGCATACGAGGCCCACGAAGTAGCCCAGGCCCAGAAGTACGCTCGCCATCACCGCCAGCAGCGCGACGGACGCCCCTCTGTTCCCGGCGATCTACACGGGGGGTCTCCTAACTTCTGCCAGGGTCGCGAGCCGTCCCTCTGCATCCGGGGACGGGCAACGACGCCGCTCTGCGTGCTGCGGACGGACGGCTCCGCGCGGGATCTGTCTCTCCGCCCGCGTCCATCCCCATCGCGATTGGGGTCGTAGGCTGCTCTCAGGCGGTCTCTGCCTTGCCCACGCCGCGCTTGATGCTGAGGTGCACGGAGCGCGCCACCCCGTCGTCGCTTGGCTGTCCGGCGGCCAGCACTAGGCTCGACACCCAGTCCTCCACGTGCCGTTCGAACGCGGCGGGGCTGAGGGGCGAGCGGGCGCGCGTCAGGTAGGTCACGACCTCGTCGTCCCAGGTCAGTCGCGTCCCCGCGTGAGCGTAGCGACCGGCCAGCGTGGCGAGCGTCTGTTGCGCGACGAAGGGCGACGAGGTGTCGCCGCGGGCTCCCCGGTGCAGCCGGAGGTGAAAGTCGACCTCGCCCGCCAGTGGGCCGCCAAGCAGGTGTTCCAGGCCCTTGCCTGCCCCGGCCCCGCTGCACTCCTCCCTGGTCGTCGGGGCGAAGCCGAACGGAGCGCCCCGGGAGCTCGAGCCGCTCGATGCTACGGGCAGGAGCACGACCGCGTCGTTGAGGAAGTAGCGGCCTCCCGAAGTGTCGGCGATGTAGCCCCTGGCGATCGCCTCGGCCACGGCGTCGGCCGCCGGTGCGCAGCAGCGGTCGGCGCCGGAGAAGACGACGACCGTCAGCGGCGTCGTCTCGAGCTGGTGGATCGGCAGACGCCGCCCGTAACCGACGTACCCCGGCGTCGAGCCCACCAGGAGGCTCATGTCCTTCTCGTCCCGGATCGGCGCCAAGTCGACGTGCAGGACGCGCTCTTCGTCGTCGTACAAGGCCCTGGCGAGGGCCTGGGCGATGCCGTCGGCCTTGTCGGCCGCCTGCCTGCTGAGCGCGAGGACGAGCCGCGGCCTGGCCTGCGTGACGTCGAGGCCGTTGAGGGTCGTGCCCAGTCTTCGGGCGATCCTTTCGACGTCTTTGTCGCCGACGCCTAGTTCGGCGAGCTCGCGCCCGAGGCGCGCGATCGCCGCCTGCGGGGAGACGCTCGCTCCTCTCAGGCGGGAGAGGACGACGCCGACGTCGGCGGCGCTGACCGACTCCTGTCCACGCACCGCCGCGTAGGCGCTGCACTGTTCCAGCAGGTCGAGAACCTTGTCGGGGAAGGTCCTGTTCGGCAGGTGCGCGTCTGCCCAGGAGACAAGCCGCTCGAGGATCTCGTCGGAGACGCGCACGCCCCGGGCGACGGCCAGGCGCTCCCGATGGGCGCCGAGGATGCGGAGCGCGGACGCGGGCCCCAGCTCGCTCAGCGGTACGCGCTGGAAGCGTCGCTCGAGTGCCCGGTCCGGCTTGACGTGCGTCCGGTACTCGTCGTCGGTGGTCGCCGCGATGAGCGCCAGGGAGCCGCGGGCGAGCGCCGGCTTGAGGGCGTCCACCATGCCCGTGCGCCCGCCGGCGCCGACCAGGGCGTGGGCCTCGTCGATGAACAGGATCACCCCCGGCTGCGAGGCTTCCTTGATGACCTCCTCGATGCGCTCCTCGAAGCTTCCGGCGTACTGCGTCCCGCTCATCAGGCTGGAGACCTGCAGTTCGATGATGCGCACGCCCCGGAGCAGCGCGGGGACGTCGCCCGCGGCCACGCGGCAGGCGAGCGACTCGACGACGGCTGTCTTGCCGCAGCCGGCGGGGCCCACGAGCAGCGGGTTGCGCTTGGTCGTGCGGCACAGCGCCTCGATGAGCGTCTCGGTCTCCGCCTCCCTGTCGAGGGCGGCGTGGACCGCACCCGCCATGGCTTGCTCGGTGAGGTCCCGCCCGAAGCGGTCCAGGGTCGGCGTGGGTGCGCCGTCCCAGGGTGCTTCCGCGGTGCTCTCGTTGGCCGCGGCGGCGTCATCGGCGGCGCTGTCCTCGGCCTCACGCGCGACTTCCGGAGCGCCCTCGTCGCCGGGCTCGCGAAAGAGGTCGAGGTCGGCCCTGCGGAGGACCGCCGACACCAGATCGCGCACCACTGCCACGTGCGCGCCGCGCCCGCTGGCTGCCGTCGCTGCGTCGTTCAGCAGTTCGCCCGCCGGGAGCGGATCGCCGCTGAGGCCGGCCTCCAGTTGCCGGCGGACGTCGACGATCACGAGGTCGAGCCAGTCGCCGGGAACGGCCTTCTCGGCGACGCTGCGGTAGGGCTCGAGCACGCCGAGCAGCCAGTGGTTGATGCCGGGCGCCCCCCGGTCATGGGCCGGTGCCCCCGAGGCGATCCTGCCGACGGCCTCTCGGACGTTGCGCGATATCCTGACTTCTGCGCCCATGCCTTCCCCCGGTCAGCCGACGAGGTGGTCGGTGTCGTACTCGCGAAGGCCGTCCCGGATGACACAGCAGAAGCGGCGCGTCACGGCGACGACCTCCTCCCCGGTGATGCCGCCCACGGTCATCGTGAAGTGGTCGACGAAGAGGATCTGAGTCGGCGCCGGCGTCGGGACGGAGCAGCGGATCAGGACCATGTTGTCGTTCAGTCGGTTGGCGAGCTCGAGGCACTGCTCGCGCTCGGCCGTCGGCTTGAGCCCGAAGCCGGTGCGCAGCACCAGGAAGTGGCGGTCGGGCATCGACGTCGCGCTGATGCGCAGGCCCTCCACGCGCAGCAGCACGTCGCCGTCGTCGTCCACGGAGGGCTCCATGTAGGCGTCCCGGTAGATGCCGTATAGGACCTGACTGCTGAACTCGTCGCTCTTGATGAGCATGGCCCCTCCCTGTGGTGGATGAGTGAGCTCTCACCGATTCCTGAGGGGTCGAGGACGGTTCGCTGGAAACTTCATGTGGGAGTACCTGGGGGATTCGACCGAGCTCTCGGCTCATGCCGACACGGGCTTGGCTCGGTTTGGCCGCGGGATGAAAGGTCGACGAGCCGACCACGGTCGTGCGACCGCGACGGCCGATGGGCTTGACCCGTCGGCCGTCGCGGGCAGGTGGCGCAGCTACTTTGCGAAGTGCGCCCCGCAGGCCTGGCACTCGTAGACCGGCGCGTGGTCCCAGTCCTGGGTGACGCCGACCTTGCGCACGTCGTTGCTGCCGCAGTTCGGACACTTCATGGTTCCCACCTCCTCGGTTGTGGCCCGCGGTCCGCGAGCTTGTCGATGTCTTTGCTTCACTCTTGAAGACGGCGTGCTACTGCGCGGACTGGAAAGCAGCGGCGCCGAGTCAGGGCAGAGCTCGATGGGCCCTAGCCGTGGATGATGCCGCGCAGCACACGGTCGCTGGCCCGCTGCGCGAATGCGAGCCAGTCTTCGGGCACGAGGTAGAGCCTCGCAGTGGCGATGTGGTAGGCGGCGAGCGCACCGGTGATGACGGAGTCGATCAGTGTGAACAGGAGGCCGACCGCAAGCCTCAGGGCAAGGCCGGTGGCCCGTCCTCTCAAACGCACTACAGCGCGTCTCGCGGCGCCCGGCAGGAAGGGCGTGAGTATCGACCCCAGGACCAGCAGCACGACCATGTCCTGAACCAGCCCTGTGAATGTGCCCCCCATCCTCAACTCCCGCTTGTCGACGTTGCTGTCGTCATCCCATGAGGCGACGGTCCCGATCTTCGGTAAAGCAGTCCCTAGCGACGCCGTGCTGTCCTTCTGGCAACGCCCCTCCCGCCACGGATATGATGGCGTCACGATGAATCTCGCAGACGCCCTGAGCCCGGAGGCTTACCGGCAACTAGCTGGGGAGGCGTTGGGCTGCCTCGAGGGCGGTCGCTGGTATCTCGTCCCCGAGGAGGAATCGGCCCCCTTCGTGCGTCAGATGGGACCCGAAGCCGAATTCGTGCCGGCGATGGACGCCACTACGCCCACGCCCCACGGCCCTCGGCCATGGCTTGTGCTCGCATACGATTCCGAGGAGCGAAGCCCGATTGCGATGGTGCGACCAGCCTCTGCGCACAACTGGGACGGACGCGGCATCCCGATCAACAGCCACGAGGGGCGCCACGAGCCCGATGAAGCGAGGACGTGCAGGCTGCGAAGCCCGAACGCGAGCCTCATACCCGGCTGCAACATACCTCTTGAGGTGACTCTTCTCGCGCCAGAACGCTTCAGTTGCACCGAGCCCGACTTCGGGCGTCTGCGTGCGCGCCTCCAGGAGTTGCAGGCCGCCCACGCGCCACGTCTCGAGCCGGAGCCTGGCTGAGTGGCCGACATGAGGAATGGCGAGCTCGAGCAGTACTACTGGCGCCTGAAGCGCGACGCTGATGCGTTCCTGAAGTACGGGGGAGACCAGGGCGGTGGAGGCCATGGCGCTGGTAGCCTGCTGTTCGAGGAGATTAGGCGCGTGGTCGGCTCCTACGCGCGGCGTCAGCAACTCGATGCCGAAAGGTTCGATGATCTCTTCGTGTACTACGCAAAATTCCTCCTCGGCGAGAAGCCTCACATCAGCACCGTCTTTCAGCTGGCCGATGACCTCGCCGGCGTGCGCAGGGGCCTTCGTGTGCAGTTCGGCCGCTTCCTCACGCGCCACATCCACGCCTCAGCGATCGGACGTCTCACCGACAATCTGGTCGACGGGCTGGAGATGCGCTTCTTCGGCTTCGGACTCACGCGCCACGGTTCCAAGTCGGGCGTTTACTGGTCCGAATCCGAGCGTGGGCCGGACGAGCAGGCCCAGATCCGCGGCGCCCTCGGCGACGTGGAGTCGCGACTGGGCGAAGCATTGCGCCTGGCGCTCAGGGACCTCAGGCCGTTGACCAACGAACGTCGCCTGGCCTCGGGGTACGGGGACGCCAGCAGGGATCGCCTGGCGAGCCTGTTCCGGGAGAATCTCCGCGTCGAGGCTCCCGGCGTGGGCGGCGTCGCATTCATCGAGAAGCGCCTCGTGGAACAAGTCCTTCGCGTGCTCATCAGGGCGCAGTTTCCGGAGCTGGTTTCCATACGGCTGGTTCCGCCGCCTCATGAGAACGAAGATGGCGACGTGTTCGAAGAACAAGAACAGCCGGGGCTGGAACGCCCCGAGCTGGAGGATGCCATGGGGGCGGTGGAGAGTGTGCTTGCGGTGATGGAGGAGCTTACGTTCGACGCGCGACCGCTGCGTCTGAACGGGACCTCCGGCGCCGACGTGCGCGAGGTCGTGCGCCTCTACACGGCCGGCGTGCTCGCATCGAACGACGGAGAGACGACCAGCCGCGACGTCGAGGCCGCCCTTGCCGGTGTGGCCGCGAGAGCACCGGGGGACCGGCCGCTCGACCTGAAGAACATGATGGAAGCCCTGCCGTCTCGGCGGCACGCACTGGACGCTGTCTCGGATGCCGACTTGCGCCGGCGCATCGAGCGCCTCCTGGAGGAGTTTCGGAACCCGACGCGCCGCCCCGCCGCGCGCAGCCACGTCACCGTGCAGAAGCTCCTCGAACGCTTCAGGCAGTTGTGGAAACGGGAGACGGTCGACCTCGGACCAGCGGCCTCGGCCGACGCACATCGCTGGCTGTTCGACCTGCTGTTCCTCGAGGTCGGGCAGTACCCGCCCGACGACAGCGGGAGCGGCCCAGGCGCCGCACTCGTAGAAGGTAGAGAGGAGTGGGAGGCAAGCGCCTCCTGACGGCCCATGGCGGACGAACACACGAGCAGGCAGAGCGACGATCTGCCGGAATGGTTCCGGCAGCTGGGCGACGGCACGCGGCAGCGCGGCGCCGACGCGACGGCGGGCGGTGGCCGCTTCCTCGACCCCAATTCGCTGGAGGCCCCGGGGCGCGCGGAGAACAGCGTGCCCGACGGTGGCGAGATCGTGGTTGTGCGGCGAGGACGTGACGACGCCGCAGGCCCGGATGCCCGGTACGGACTGGTGCGCTACGTCGACGAGCAGGGCGGCTACGCCTCTGTGGCGCTCATCTCGCTTGAGGTCGACTCCGCGGGCGGCACCGACGTCATCCTCCCTCCCGAACGCACCAGCCTGCCGTTCGAAGTCATGGTGGAGACGGACGTCGTCGCCCCGGTCTGGTTCGAGCAGCTGAGCGGGCCGGTCGGCGCGGTGGACGAGGCCACTTTGGAGGGCGTTCTCGCGACCGAGTTTGACGGCAAGCCCAGCGTGCCGCACGCTTGGCGCGGCCTGCCCCTGAGTGGGCCCGACGACCGGCGCTGGAAGTTCAAGCTGGACGAAGCGAAGCACCTCATGGCGCTCGCGTCATCGTGCGTCGCGTCCATGGTGGACGGAAGCGAGGTGGAGGGGGTCAAACCCGACGCGCAGTCGTCCGAGGTCGACTCGCCGGAGAAAGTCGCGGCTGCCTTGTGGGAACAGCTGCGCGACGGACTCGGAGTACTCATACAGGCTGCGTTTGCCGAGGAGAGTTTGGAGACGGAGCGCGAGGGGAGGACGTTCGTGACCGCCGGGAGCCTTCCGGCGGGTGTGCGAGGCGGCGGCAATCGCAAACGCCTCGAGATCGAGTTAGGTATCCCCGCTGCCGAAGCGTGGGGCATGATCGGCGCATCGCTTCCGGATACCGTAACTGTGGCCTTCAAGGAGATCTGGGTCGGTGCCGAGCAGAAGTGGGCGCTCGAAGCCGTCGTGTGGCTGCCACGCGCGCTCGAGCTGGGGGAGAGCGCCCACCTGGTCCTCGCTTGGGACGCGCCTTCAGGGGCCAGAAGGCTGCCATTCGAGCTACGGCCGCGCCCTGAGTACGACGGCGAGGAGCCGCATGCTGGAATGTTCGCCTACGGCACGTCAGAGCTTGCGGGCCCGTCCGCCGGCACGCCCATCATCACGCGAGCCGAGTTCCTCGGCAGCGTCGAGGGCGTCGGCCTTCTTCTCCAGCTCGACTGACCTTTCGATTCACCTGCAGAATCCCGGCTGCGCAGGCCAGAAGGAGCATGCGTTTCCTTGTGGCGGTCCGCTTGCGCGCGTACCGCGTCACTGCTCCGCGTGAGATAGCGCAAACTCACGATAGCGAAGGACATTCGTACCATGGACGCCTACGGCGCAGAGCTGCAACGCGCTTGCACGCCCAGACACGCCTGCCCAGTGAGCGCCGCGTCGATAGCTGCCTCTTGTGGCTCGCCGCATCCCACGGTGACGTGCGAGACGTTGTCCGGGCCCATAGGGTTCGAGCTCGATCAAACCGGCCGAGACGTCGTGAAGGGCGAACCGGAGGGCTCGGAATCGTACTGCGGGCAAGGCGTCCATGAACACCCATCGGCGCTCTAGCTCGACGAGATAGGGCGAGCCGACGCCAATCTCGAATGTCTCGGTCGTTTGCGCGAATCGCCGGACCGCATCGGCAAGGCTCTCGAAGTCCTCAAGCGTGGCCACTTCTCCCATGAGAAGTGTCACATGGGGTATCGCGCCTTGATTTGGGGAGAATCGAATCTCGTCGAGACCGACTGCCACGATGCTCTCGTTCACGCGCGCCACTGCCTCCGCCAGCGATCCATCCAGGCGCAGACTGACGTCCAAACGAGCGGGAAACTCGGGTGGAGAATCGAGGTGCATGTACTTGCTTCAATCCGTCGGAACCGACGGCGCGCGGGTGTGGCAGCCGCATTCTGCCGCTGAATCATCAGCGCAGTTCGCGCCGCGACCCCTCACCCCATGACCACGAACCCCGCCCAGCAGTAGGGGTGGGCGGCCGGGTAGTCCCCGGCGGGGCCGTCGCTGTTCCCTTGGACGCCGTCGAGGAAGGCGCGCTGCGCCGTCGCCAGGGCGGCCACCGGGTCGGCCTCGGCGGCGTAGGCGCGGTAGAACGCCGCCTCGAGGTCGACGGTGGCGGCGTCACCCACGCTCCACAGCGTGACCAGCACCTGGCGGGCGCGGTAGAGCAGGGCGCGGTCGAGGCCGAGCAGGGCGTCGCCGGCGAGCACGCTGTTGACGCCGCTCTGGCAGGCCGAAGCGAAGAAGAGCTTCTGCCGACCTGGCGGCCTCGAGAACAGCTGCAGGGCTGTCAGGTAGGTCTCGGGCTGCTCGCCCTCGCCGTGGAAGACGAGGCGGCTCTGCCAGGGGGCGCCGGGCTCGAAGCGGCCGTGGCAGGAGAGGTGCACGAGCTCCTTGCCGGCGATGAGCCCTGCGGCCTCGCCGGCGGTGAGGGGTTCGCGGTGCGCCTCGAAGCCGGGCAGGGTCCGCTCCAGGGCGGCCTGCTCGAGGTCGCCGTAGCCGAGCGCCTCGCCGGGGTCGATGATCGCCACCGCGCCCGTCGCCCCATCACCCTTGCCCTTCTGGTAGAGGCGCGTGAAGGCCTGCGGGGCGAGCGCCACCTCGCAGGCCGAGACCAGCGGCGCGTAGGTCTCCCGGCCGGGCAGGCCGAGGGCGGCGAAGGGCAGGCCGAAGAGCGGCCCCGAGGGCACGAGGGTGAGGCGCCGCTTGCGCTTGCTCCCCGCGAGCCAGCCTAGGGCGGCGGGCAGTGCGAGGAGCTGCTCGCCGAGGGCGCCGAGCTGCTCCTGCCAGGCCTCGGCGCTCCCCGCTCCCGTGAACTCGTCCTGCTCGCAGCCCGCGACCCCCGCCGCCAGGGCTGCGAGCGCCTCCGCGTCCGGGATCTCAAGGCTCCGCGCCTCGAGCGTCTCGCGATCAAGACAGAAGGCGACGAGCCTCTCTCCATCGCCGCCGCTCAGATAGCAAACGAAGCCCTCGTCCTCGGCCAGCTCCGCCCGCAGCTCCTCGAGCTCGGGGAGGCGCGCTGAGAGCAGGCCCGCGGCCTCGGGGTCGGCGGCGAAGAGCTCGCGCTCGATCGCGGTGAGCTCGGCGAGGAGCTCGCCGCGGCGTCCCTGCTGTGCCCCGTGCTCGGCCTCGAGCGCGCCGCCGCCGCGTCGGCCCTCGTTGCGCAGGCGCAGGTCGAGCACGGCGAGCTCGCCCTGCAGGGCCCGCCAGCGCGCGACCAGCTCCGGATCGGCGGCCTCGAGGCGGAGGCCGGCGACCAGCCGGCGCCCGAGCTCCTCGCGCAGCCTCGCCGAACGCGCGCGCTCGGCGAGGCGGAAGGCACGCTCGCGCAGGGCGGCAGCCTCGGCCTCCCGGACCTCGCTCGTCGCCGTGGCCGCGTCCTCGAGTAGCGCGGCGACGGCCGGCAGGAAGGGGTCGGGTAGCTGGCCGCGCAGGCCGGCGGCATCCTCATCGCGAGAGCCGACGCGGGTTAGCGCCTGCTCGAGCGCGTCGCAGGCGGCCTCGTAGGAGACGAGGGCGGCGGGGCGGTCGGCGAGGGCAAGGTGGGAGACGGCCTGGCCGAAAAGGCACCTGACGAGCGAACCGAACTGCTCGAAGTGCTCGAAGATGGGCTGCGCCTCGTCAAAGTCGGCGAGGGCATCGCGGTGGCGGCCGAGACCTCGCAGCGCGCCGGCCCTGTTTGCGATGCACTGGGCGACCTGAATCTGCTTGTCGAAGCGTGCGAAGATCTTCTGCGCCCGTCCAAGAGGCAGGATAGCCTCAGCGGTGCGGTGGAGACCAATGAAGGCATTGCCGCAGCTTGCAAGGCACATGGCGACGGCGATCTGCTGGTCGAAGCGCTCGTAGATAGGCTGCGCCTCCTCGTAGGCGGCGAGCGCCTCGCTGAAGCGGCCAAGAACTCGGAGGGAGTTGCCGCGGCCCATGAGACAGTTGGCAACCTCGATCTGCTTGTCGAAGCGCCCGAATACCGTCCGCGCCTCCTCGTAGTCGGCGAGCGCCTCATCAAAGCGGCCGAGGCTCAGGAAGATGTTGCCGCGGCCCATGAGACAGTTGGCAACCTCGATCTGCTTGTCGAAGCGCCCGAATACCGTCCGCGCCTCCTCGTAGTCGGCGAGCGCCTCATCAAAGCGGCCGAGGCTCAGGAAGATGTTGCCGCGGCCCATGAGACAGTTGGCAACCTCGATCTGCTTGTCGAAGCGCCCGAATACCGTCCGCGCCTCCTCGTAGTCGGCGAGCGCCTCATCAAAGCGGCCGAGTTCGACGAATACGTGGCCACGGCCCGTGAGGCAGCTCGCGATTGCAATCTGATTGTCAAAGCGCGTAAAGATCGGCTGCGCCTCCTCGTAGGCGGCGAGCGCCTCGTCGAAGCGGCCCAAGTCGCGGAGCGCATTGGCGCGGCCCATGATGCAGTTGGCGACCTCGATATGCTCGTCAGAGAGTTCGAAGATTGCCCGCGCCTCCTCGTAGGCGGCGAGCGCCTCATCAAAGCGGCCGAGTTCGACGACGACGTTGCCACGGTTCATCAGGGTCCGCGCGATGTCGATCTGCCGGTCGAAACGTTCGAAGATCAGCTGCGCCGCGTCGTAGACAGCCAGCGCCTCTGCGAAGTGGCCGAGACCGGCCAGGGCATTGCCGCGGCCCGCCACGCATGCGGCCGCCTCGATCCGCCGGCCCAGGAACTCGAAGATCGGCTGCGCTTCCTCGTAGGCGGGGATAGCCTCGCTGAAACGGCCGAGACCTTGGAGGGCAGCGCCACGGTTCACCAGGCACGTGGCCACGCTGCTCCGTTCATTGAGTCGCTGGAGGACGGGCAGGGCTTGCTCGTAGAGAGCGAGCGCCTCGGCAAAGCGGCCGAGGCCCTGGAGGGCATTGCCGAGACTCACGGCGCAGTTGGCCGTGTCCGTCGCCTGATTGAAGCGCCGGAAGATGGTGATGGCTTCCCCGTAGGCGTCGATGGCCTCGTCAAAGCGGCCAACGTCGCGGAGGGCGTTGCCGCGGTTTGCCAGGCACGTTGCGACTCCCATCGGCTGGTCGAAGCGTCGGAAGATCGCCAGGGCTTCCTCGTAGATTTCGGTGGCCTCGTCGAAGTCGCCGTGCCCGACAAGGGCGTTGCCGCAGAGCGCAAGGCAACGGGCGACCTCTGCCTGCTGGTCGAAGTGTCGGAAGATCGGCAGGGCCTCCTCGTAGGCATCGACAGCCTCGGCAAAGCAGCCCATGGAGTGGAAACGGGTTCCGAGGGTCAACTTCAGAGCCGCGACGTCGGCGTCCGCCGGGCGCATTGAGAGCTCGGCCGCCAGCAGAGGCACCAGCCTGGCGAGGATGTCTGTGCTGTCGCCGACAGTCTCTTCTGCGAGGAGCTGCTCGAGCTCCTTGTTGGAGCGGGAACTCAGATAGCGACGCAGCTTCTCCTCGCGCATCTTCGCGAGGTAGGCGCGCTTGCTTCGAGCGTGTCCCGCGAAGGCAACGGCCTCCTCGCGGCGGCCGAGGTCGCTGACCGCTTTGGCGCGGTCCATCGCGCAATTGGCTGCACTGAAATCATGGCCAAGGAGTGCAAAGCTGGCCCGCGCCTCCTCGTAGCCGGCGATGGCTTCCTCGAATCGCCCTAGTCTGGCGAGTATCCCGGCGCGGTTCGCCGTGCAGTTGGCCACGCTGTCCTGCCGGCCGAGCCGCGCATACGCCGCTCGCGCCTCCTCGTAGCCGGCGACGGCCTCCTCGTGACGGCCGAGGTCGCGGAGCGCGTTGGCGCGGTCAGCTGTGCAGTTGGCCGCGCTATCCTCCCGGCCGAGGCGCGCGAAGGCTGCACCTGCCTCCTCGTAGCCGGCGAGGGCCTCCTCGTGACGGCCGAGGTCGCGGAGCGCGTTGGCGCGGTTCGCGCCACACGCTGCCGCACCAATCTCGTGGCCGAGCCGCGCATACGCCGCTCGCGCCTCCTCGTAGCCGGCGACGGCCTCCTCGTGACGGCCGAGGTCGCGGAGCGCGTTGGCGCGGTCAGCTGTGCAGTTGGCCGCGCTATCCTCCCGGCCGAGGCGCGCGAAGGCTGCACCTGCCTCCTCGTAGCCGGCGAGGGCCTCCTCGTGACGGCCGAGGTCGCGGAGCGCGTTGGCGCGGTTCGTCGCGCAGACTGCCACCGCATTCTGGCGGCCGAGGCGCGCGAAGGCGTCTCTTGCCTCCCCGAAGGCGGCGACGGCCTCCTCGTGACGGCCGAGGCCGGAGAAACGCATCCCGAGGGTCGACGCTAGGTGCGCGAGGCTTGGCTCCTCGGGCCGCCGCGAGACTTCTGCGGCCACGAGCCCCGTCAGCCTGGACAGTGACTCCGAGGCTCCGCCTTCAGCCTCGGAGTCGAGGAGCTGCGCAAGCTCCTCGTTGGAGCGGGAGCTCAGGTGGTGGCGCAACTCGTCGTCGCTCGTCCCCGCGAAGTCCATGCGTCTCCTCTTGGGCGGCTGCCCGACGGAACCGCTGACGGGGTCGCTCCTCTTCCCAAGTATGCTACTCGTTTCGCAGCCTGGCTGGGATCGCGGGCCGGCGGCGGCGTGCGGCGCGTCGGCGCACCATTTCGCCACCCCCTCGCGCCGTGGCCGCACACTACGTTAGGGTGGGCGATGCGTCTCAGCCCTGAATGCGCGCGCCGACAGGCGAGGTCGCAAGGTAGAGATCGTGCTCGATTGAGGTCCCGCCGCCGTTGGGGTGAGCGCGGCGCCGCCGCGACCGGGCTCCCACGGGTCGCGCCGCAGGCGCCACCGCTCACGGCGCCCTCTTGACGCGATTCAGGGAGATCCGCTCGCTGCCGTGGTGACCGTTGCCGTTGTGGTTGTCGTCGTGCGTCGTCTCCGCCTCTGCCGCGCCGCCGGCGAGTGCGAGCCTCTGCCGCGCCTGCTCTATCTCGTCGAGGACGTCCTCGAGGGCGTCGTCGAGCACCCTCTGGGCGGCACCGCCGCCGTTGGCGGCGAGCTGGTCGGCGAAGACCGACCTGGCCTCCTCCGGTGCGCTCTCCTCGATGCCGGAGTAGGCCGCCGTGATGCGGGCCGCCCCGGACTCCCACTGCTCCTTCGCGATGGCTTTTGCCTTCTCGCACCAGCCGAGTCCGGCGGCGAGCAGGGCGGCGCGACGGCCGTCCATGCGCTGCACGCCCCAAGCGAGCACGACGCAGCCCAGTTCGAGCCTGTGCTCGGCTGCGCGGGCGGATGTGATCCCCTTGACCATCGGATTGCCGAACTTGGCGCCCAAGGCGAAGGCGAGGGCGTCCAGGAGCGCCTGGATCGCGGCGTAGGCGACGATCATCACCCCGAAGGGGGCGAAGCCGCTCGAGCCGCCGGCCAGGGCCTCCTGGCTGATGCTGTAGTCGGCCCGCAGGATGGCCGTGGTCACGACCAGGGCCACGGCCGGGACGACGAGCGCGACGACCAGCAGGCGCGCGCGACGCCACGCGGCCGGAGACTGGGCGAAGAGGTCGCCGATCATGTGGAGCGCCATGAGCTGGCCCAGACCGACGACGCAGGCGATGGCCCAGGTCGTCAGCGTGGGGAGGCCCGCCATCTCGAGCACGGCCTCGAAGAAGGCCACGTCGCCGATTCCGAGCAGCATGACTAGGAGGAGGCCGAGGCGCGCCCCGCGCCGGGTGTCCTGCCGGTGCGAGGCGAGGTCGTCGGGGAGACTCTCGAGCTGGGCTTCGGTCTCGCCCCGCGCGTTCGAGAGGGCGGCAGTGCGCTCCTCGAGGAGGCCGCGCAGCCAGGCCAGGAGCGGCATGAGCCGCCCGAGCCTCGTCGCGTAGCGGCAGACCTGGTGCTGGAAGTCGACCAGCACGCGCCTGATCTTGAAGGCCGCCTCGCGGCCAGCGAGCACGACCTCGCTGGGCTGCGTCATGTTCCAGTCGGCGTCCGTGCGCGGGCCGGTGCGCTGGCCCATGGCACGCCCCTCCTCGACGTCGACGCGCCCGTCGTTCTCCCAGGCCTGCATGGCGCGGGCGGTCGGACGCGCGATGCGCTCGGCGGCGGCCGGTTCAGTGGTCATCAGTATGCCTCCCTGTCCACGGCGTCGCCGATGGCGCTCGCCTTGCTTCTCGGTGTCGTGTCGTAGAGGACTTCGTCGTCGATTACCCACCCTGGCAGGGGGACGACCACCCGTCTCGTGACGAGCTCGTCTTCGTGGCGACGGATTCGGAAGCGGAGCCGCCATCCCCAGTACGCAGCCTGGCAGGCGTCGCCGAGCCTCCACACCTGGATGGCACGGTGTCGCACTGGAGCCGTGGCCGCGTCGCGCATGGCGATCGCCGCCTGGTACTCGGCGCGTCGCGTCGAGGCGGTCGCCTGGCTTCCCGCCGCGCGTGCGGCGGCGGCGCGGGCCCGGCGGCGTGCCTGGGCGTCGGGATGGCTCGCGGGCCGCCCCGCGGCCTCGGCCCGGGGCGGGGGGGAGGCGCCATCTGCGCGAGGCGGTCGCGCTCCTCCAGGCTCAGTTCCGCGTCGTGCTCCGCCTCCGCGACGAGCGTTGCCAGCCGCCGCACGCTCACGTTGTGCGGCCCGACGATCTGCTGCGCCTCGGCGCCGAGCGCCTCGAAGGTGCTTTCGATGCTCCTCGCCAGTTCGGTGATGTAGGGCGGACGCCATGCCTCTGCGACTTCAGGGGAGACGGAGTCACCCACATCGTTCTGCGTGTTGGCCTGCGCTCGCGGGGGGCGCACGTCGCGCAGAGCGTCCCACAGCGCCCGATAGAGGGCGTGACGTTCCAGCCGCCCGCCGATGACCAGCATGCCGTGCGGCTGTGCCTCGAGTCGACCGATCCGGCCGGGATCTCGTTCGGCGATGCTGGCCATGCTCGCTCCCTCCCTCTGCTCTCGTTGCCTCCTGCATCCTTCTGGGAGGTGAGTACTTGGGCGCCGTGGAAAGAAGGCGAGCAAGGCTTGACGCGGACGCCACCGGGTCGCCCGCCGACCTCCCAGGTAGTCACCATTCGCGGTGATGCCCCGCCAAGGCGTCCGGCGCCGGTAATAGGATGAGAAGCGACTCTAGGAGACCGTCGTGAAGCAGATCCTCTACGTCGACATGGACAATGTGCTGGTGGACTTCCGGTCCGCGCTGCCGCACTTGCCGCCAGGGCTCGAAGAGGGGTACGAAGGCCACCTCGACGACGTCCCCGTGATCTTCTCCTTCATGGACCCCATGCCCGGGGCGCTCGCCGCGGAAGCCTGGGCGACGTCGCAGCCCAGCTGGTCGGCGACCCGGGTCGTCTGACGGCGCAGACGCACCTCGATCCGGACGTCGGCGCCGCGGCTCGGCCACGGGCGGTCGGCTGGAAGCCGGCGCTTGGGCGCTCGCGCTGCGTCTGGCGGCTGCCCGACTGCTTAGAACCACGACCAGGGACCGAGCCCCTGTCGTACCACGCGAGCGCCAACGCTGGAGCCGGGACGGCGATGGGATCCTGCTCAGGACGGCGGGCCGAGGGCAGGAGTTCGTGCTCGACTGCGATTCCTACCCGGGCGTGTGGGTCGCCGGAGTCTTCGCTCGGGCGCCGCACTGAGGCCGGACCTGCTGGCACGCCCCAGGGCATCTCGCTGCCAGCTTGCCATGGCTCGATGGTGCGGCGGGTGTCACCCGCCAGCCGTGACGCGCTACGCTCGCAGGCGTGACCGTCGCGGCAGGCCGGTGTGAAAACCCAATTTGTCGAAAACGCGGGCGCTCATGGGCGGCAGGGTCGGGATTGCGGCGTCTGTCGCTTCGACACTCCCCAGGGATGGCCGTCACTCTTGGGCTAGAACCTCCAGCCGAGTTCAGTCATGAAGTCCTGGACGTTCCCATGACGAACCCCGAAGTGATCGCAGACGTTCGGGACCTTGGCGGCGTTGGGCTTCCGTTCCTCTTCGCTGATGACGCACGCACCGTAGCCAGCGCCACGAGCGATGATGAATGGGTCGGCAACAGGCCAACCCCTGAGCTGCTGCTTCTGCCCAATGAGTTGGCGGAAGTGAGGCACCTTGAAGATCTCGGCCACGAAGAGCATCTCGCTACTTGTTGGGCTGGCAAAGATGTCGGAGTGGGCGTCGGCCCAAGTCAGGAGATGAGCGAAGTTGCAGTGGCGTTCGAGTTCCTTGCGCACCTCACGGCACGAGGCGATGGCGCCCTCGAGTAGCAGATCTTCTACCTGCTCCCAGAAGGTCGGGAAGATGTCCGGGTAGTAGTTGCCGAAGACCGTCAGCGAGTTCGTGTCGAAGACGTAGAGGGGGGGAGTCAAAGCCGCGCCCCGATGCGGTCCTCGAAGCGGCTTAGGTTCTTCGCCTTGATACCCAAGTGCTCAGCTAACTCGGACGCGGAAATCAGACCTGCCCGGTAGCGCGAGAAGGCAAGCCGAAGGAAAGAGTCGCCCAAATAGGTTGCTTGGTTGTAGTAGTAGTTGCCTCCCTCGCCTTCGCGTCCGGCGTCCTGAGCCCACAGCGCAGCCAACTCGTGATACGTATCCGCGCCTATGCGGCCGTCATCCAGCACGCGCCGCAGGATTACCTCTCTGCTTACGTTGAACATCGAGGCGATCTCGGAGACGGACTGTTCTAGGCGATTCACTTCGAGTCGATTCCAGGGGAATGCGCTGGCAGGCACGAGGAACTCGGCGGCGAGGCGGTTGCACAGGAGCTCGAGAGCTTGCGCCGGTCCCGACATGCGGTTCACGAAGCTCCCATCGGCAGTCGTGATGCTGTTCACGCCGTAAATCAGGTGGGCCAGCTCGTGGAACAGCGTGAAGATCTGCCTAGTGTGGGGGGTGCTGTTGTTCACCATGATGATTGGGAACTCGTCGTCGTTCAGACAGAAGCCCGACACCTCACTCTGTCTGAAGGGCTGCTTAAAGACGAACACCCCAGCGCGCTCCACCGCGCCGCGCCACGCGCTCATGGCGTCTTCCGTGTAGCGCCATCCAGTCTGTCGGGAGAGCGGCACCCCGAGAAACTCCCTCAACCATGCGGCTAGGGCTGCAATGTCTTCGTCCTTGACTGCTTGGACTTCCTCAAGAAGTAAGCGGGGTGCAGGGTTCACGTCCCCGGTCAGTTCTCGGAGTGAGTCCTGAAGCGAGAGCGCGACGCGCATCACGTAGCGCGTGTCCGCCTTCAGTCGCCGGAAATCGAAGTCGGGCAGCGTTCTGAACTCTTGTTGAGCCTCAGGCTCGGGTGGGGGTTCCGGCAGAAAGAAGAGTGCTACTGGCCGGTGGTAGAGACCTTCGGCGAGGGTCTCGAGCTGGTTGTAGGTGGGCCAGGCCTCTCCCGCCTCCCACGCCTCGACAACCTCAACGCTCTTGCCTATGGAGTTCGCGACTTCTGGAACGCTCAGTCCCGAGCGTTCACGAGCCCAGGTAAGCAATGCAGGGGTGATGGCTGTCGCCCTCTCGACCATGCCTCAACCTACCATGTTCATCCGCGGCAGGTGGGAAGTCCACTCTCGGCCGACTCCGACACAGGCACAAGGTACGTGTACGCCATTCTTGACCAAGGCTCTAAGCGCTGAAGACTTTCAGTACCTCGTCCCCGTAGTGATTGATCACCTTGACGGCGATCTTGCCTGTTGACGGTGCGTCGAACGGTCGGCTCACGGTGCTGTAGAGGGTGGACCAGGCAGCTTCGTTGATTTCGGCTCGCAAGGCGCGCTGGAGTCTTTCAAATGGCTGCTCTGCCCCTGTGAAGTAGGCGTGGCGGACGAAGAAGCTCTCCTCGTTGTAGTTGGTGTCGATGAACCAGCACGCGATTTCGTCCGTGGTGTCGCTGCGGATGTCGCCGGTGGTGGGGTCGTAGACATCGAGGCCATGGAGTGCGATCTGCAGCTTGCCGTCAGGGAGGGTGCGTAGCTTGAGGTCGGGTTCGCCGAAGACCATGAAGAGATTGCCAGCGCCGGTGCTCTTTAGGAGCTTCTGGTCTGCGGTGTCCATGGCGAGGTCGGGGTTCATGTGGGTGATGAGGATGGTGAGATTGCCCCACTGCTTGGCCTCTTCGCCTACGTAGGGGTCGAAGGCGAAGGCGCAGACGTGGAGCATCGGAAAACCCTCGCCTCTGCGCGCCTCTTTGGCGGCCTCCTTGATCCATTCGGCATCAACCGTGCCGTACTCGGGGCCGACAGAGATGGCGGCTCGGAGAGCCTTGCCACCGGCGTCGGTGTACTCGCTAATTGCCTGAATGTATGGGCCGGGGTAGGGCTCGATGCTGTTGAAGACGAGACGCTCGTTCTTGAAGGTGTTCTGAACGCCGGCCTTGCGCAGGTTCTCGAGGATGATTGCGACGAAGTCGGCGCTGTCCCGATTCCGCGGCGTCTCGCCGGTCGGCGTGCCGTCTGTATCGCCGTCCGTGCCCGAGAGCATCCTGTGCGGCGACAGACTCTCGACGGTGAAAGGGCCCGTCACTCGGATGCGCGAGCTGTCCTCGTGGGGCTGGTCGTAGAGCAGCTCGGTGTCGGCGTGACGGCGGATAGCGGCGTCAATCTCGTATCGCGTCATGCCGTCATGGATGTCGGGATTGTTGGCAATCGACTTCAGCGTGACGTGTGGGACTCGCTTGTAAACAAAGCCCTTGCGGACGTCGCCGAAGAAGGCCGATGTGGTTGGCGAAGCTCCCGTTAGCTCGGCTTCCGTCTTGACGCCCTCCGGTGAGTCGGCCAGCAAGTAGTACGGGTAGCGTGCGCCCATCAAGCGCGTGCGCGCGAGGGCGAGCGCCACGCGGCTCGTGTCGACGACGATCCACCGGCGACCGTGCTCCTCGGCGACTGCCGAAGTCGTCCCGCTTCCGCAGGTTGGATCCAGCACCAAGTCGCCCGGGTCGGTCGCCATCAGCATGCAACGTTCGATCACCTTGGTGTTGGTCTGGACGACGTAGACCTTGTCATCCGTGAACGCTCCGGTCTGCGTGTCAGCCCACACTGCCGTGAACTCGGACAAGGGGAAATCGTCGAGGTAGCGGACAAACGTCAGTGACCTGGCGGTGGGAGCCGCCAGTCTGTGCGCCACTCCGAGCCGTTTGAGGCCCTCCAGATTCGTTTTCCAGTGTCGAGAGGCGCCGGGGTGATACTCGCGGCCCTCGAACGAGAAGGGCACGGTGCTTGTCGAAGTGGCTCCCGATGAAACAAGGTTGTCGTGGCGGTAGATGCGACTCCCAGCCGGCAGCAGACCGATGTCGCGTCGCTCCTCAGAACTCATTACCCGTCGACTTCCGTCAGGGAGTTCCACACGTGTGAACCGTCCGCCAACGTCGTCCTCGTATCCACGGGGGCTGAAGAGCTGCCGGTACTTCAGCGCATCGCGCTGCCTGCCATACCAAAGGATGAAGTCGCTATTGCGGCCGAGGTAGTCGCTGAAGAGGTTGGCCGTCGTCCGGAAAGTGATGAGGCTGATGAAGTTCTCGCTGCCAAACACTTCGTCCATTACGCAGCGGACAAGGTGCACATTCTCATCACCAATCTGCACGAAGATACTGCCACTCTCGGTGAGGAGCTCGCGGGCGACGGTCAGACGGTCGCGCAGGTACGCCAGGTAAGAGTGGATGCCCAGTTCCCAAGTGTCGCGAAAGGCCTTGATTTGCTCGGGCTGGCGGGTGGCGTCTTCAGCCTTGCCGTCCTTGACGTCTCGTTTGCGCGTGCTCACCTGCCAGTTGGAGCCGAACTTGATTCCGTAGGGTGGGTCCATGTAAATCATCTGGACCTTGCCCTTGAGGCCCTCCTTCTCGCCAAGCGACGTCATCACCATGAGCGAGTCGCCGAGGACCATCCGGTTGGCCCAGTTCTGCTCGTGGCGGTAGAACTCGACGAGCTCCTGGAACTCGATTCCGTCGTAGTCGTCGAAGAGCGTCAGCTCGGGCTCTGGCTCGCCCTTGCCTGCCGTGTCGCGCAGGTTTGTGGGCTCGACTCGTCATCCTCGACGAAGCCGCGCAGCTCCTCGGTTGGAATGTTGCTGCGCTTCTCGTCATGGCGATACGTCTCGACAGGCGTGGGGCCGTCCTTTCGTTTGGCCATCAGGCACCTCCGCTTGTGACGAGCGCCGATGCCAGGTGCGCCCGGATCGTGTTCTTGGCGTCCCACGGGTCGCTGATCTCGAGGAAATCCCAGCGGCCGAAGCCGCCGTGGTTGTTGACGGCTGGAACCCAGAGGGTTCGGGCGGTCTCCACCTTGGCTGCCTTCTCGGGCTTGGGCTCGCCCGAAACCTCGATGATCAGGTTGAGCGGCTGTTCGTCATCTGCGGCCTTTAGACGCACGAGGAAGTCGGGGATGTAGTTGTGCGCCTCGCCTTCATAGGTGTAGGGCACCAGAAAACCGAGGTTGTGGTTCTTCACATAGCTTTCGACCTCGTCCATAGCCTCGAGCGACTGCGCCATCTTCTGCTCCCATGAGTCCGTGTCACAGACGACGTGGGAGACGTGGCACTTGTCGGGTTCGGTCTGCCAGACCGGCCGCGTCGTGTCGAAGTCAACGTAGCTCGTCGAGCCGACTTTGTCGTAGGGCCGCAGGATGGGCAGCAGTCGGTGCACGCCCGGGGTCGAGGCCACGATGGCGCGGTAGATCTTCTCGGCGGCGCGGTGCGCATACTCGACGAGCAGCAGCAGCTGAGGGAAACAGTCGTCCTTGCATACCAGGCATCGCTCGCGCCAGGAGCGGGCAGCCGTGAGAATCTGCGGGAAGAGCCAGGGGCGGACATCGCCGGCGTCCTCACAGAAGTACTGCTCGTACACGAGCTTGGCGAGCAGGAAGTCGACCTCCTGAAGGCGCCGTTCCTCGAGCTCGCTGAGTGTGTGGATCGAGCTCTCACCGATGATCGGAGCATTCTCTGTGATTGTCGGCACGTCGGCCGTAGAGAGCGGCATGCCGGCCTGCTCGTCGAACTCGAGGACGAGCTTCTCTCCCGAGACCTCGTAGCGGTACCCAGTGAGGCGCGGGAAGGTCAGCTCGTGAGCGATCCGTTCGGGCAGGGCTCGGACACGGGTCGCCTTCTTGGGCAAGATGGGCTGGCTGATCTCGGGGCCCACGGGGATGAACGAGAAGGGGACGCCGTAGACCTCGGCGTACTCGGGCGGGAACAGGCCGTCCTCGTCGGTCGCGTACGTCGTTCGCCGCAGAGCCCGGCCCACTACCTGCTCGCAGAGGAGCTGCGTCGAGAAGGCGCGAATCCCCAGGATGTGCGTCACCGTGTTGGCGTCCCAGCCCTCGGTGAGCATCGACACGCTCACCACGCACTTCACCTGCTCGCCGAGGCGACCGCGCTTGCCAACGGTGTTCATCACCTCACGTATCAGGTCCTCGTCGGTGATAGCCTCGATGTCGCGCTCGGGGAAGCGCTGGCGGTATTCCGCCTTGAACTCCTCGATTTCGCGCGCCGCCGCCTTCTTGAACTCTGGGCTCATGGCCTCGCCGGACTCAAGCTGGGAGGAGTCGACGAGGATGGTGTTGGGTCGCCCGGACCAGCTGTTCTCACCAGCACTGAAGCGCTCGACGTTGCTGAAGCGCTCGAGGTTACCGGGAGCAATGGAGGTCATCGTCATTCCGCCGACCGTCTTCATCTGCTCCCAGCCTGCGATCCAGTCGTAGACCAGCTTCGAGACATTGGTGTTGTTGCAGACGACGATGAAGACAGGCGGGGTGAGGGCGGTTGCCTCGTCGCCGCCCTCGTTGGCTGCCATCCACGTCTGGTAGTACTGCTCGTAGTTGCCATACAGCGAATGCAGCGCCGCCTGCAGCTCCTTCGGCAACTCCGGAGCGCCGCCGGTCGCATCCTCAGCCTTGCGGCCCTTCTTGGGCAGGGCGTCCTTGACGTGGGGCCAGAGGTGCCGGTACTTGGGAATCTCGTCGACCATCGAGTCGTCGGCGACCGGCACGCGCGGCACCTTGACGATGCCGCACTCGATGGCATCGACGAGGCTGAAGTCGCTGACGACCCAAGGGAACAGGGTGCCCTCGGCGTAACCCGAGCCGCGCAGGAAGAAGGGCGTCGCCGAGAGGTCGTAGATGGCGCGGACCCCCATCTTGCGCTTGACGGCCTCCAGGCCGCTGATCCAGACGCGCGCCTCCTTCTCGCGTTGCTGGGCTTCCTTCTTGTCCTCGCCCTTGAGGTGCGCCTCGTCCAGTTCGTCGTCGCGCTCTGCGGGCTTGCCGCGGTAGCAGTGGTGCGCTTCGTCGTTGATCACGACGATGTTGCGCTTGCCTCCGAACTCGCGGCAGACGCGGCGTACCATCTCATCGGGCGTCTCGGTGAAGGCGCGCTCGTCGCCGCTGCGGCCTGCCAGCATGCGCTTGGTGAGCTTGCCGACAGAGACCTTCTCACGCAATAGGAAGCCGTGGAAGTTGGTGATGACGACCTGGGCGCGGTTGAGGCGTTCCATGAGCTCGGCCGGCACGATGTCGTGCTTGCGGTAGTAGTTGTCGGGGTCATTGGGGAGCAGCACCCGCAGGCGGTCGCGGATGGTGATGCCGGGCGCCACGATGAGGAACGAGTCGCTGAAGCGGGAGTCCTGTGGCGATTCGATCTTGTTGAGCGCATGCCAGGCGATGAGCATCGCCATCACCACAGTCTTGCCCGAGCCGGTGGCCATCTTGAAGGCGCGGCGGTCGAGGCCGGGGTTACAGGCCTGATTGGCCTCCTTCAGCCTGTTGACCAGGTATGGACTGCCCAGCTTCGGCACGTACTCGCGCAGGTAGACGGCGGTCTCGACAGACTCCAGTTGACAGAAGAACAGGCGCCGATCCCGGTCGGGGTTGCGCCAGTATTCAAGGAGACGTCGGGTACTTCGGGTGATGCCGGGGTAGTCGCGCTTTCGCCAGTCGCCGACCGCGGTGCGCACCTCGTTGATGTAGTCGTTCTCGCGGAGGCGGTCCTCGGTCCACTCCGTGCCGAGTTCGAGCTGCTTGCCCTTCTTCTTCGGTTGGGCGACCGGGATGAAGTAGGCGCTCGGACGGCGGGCATCGACAATCTCGCTGGTGATGCCGTCGTCGTCGAACTTGAAGTGCCGCAGCGGCTCAGCGAAGGCCGAGTTGATGACCGGGTTCTCGATTACAGTCTCACGCATCCCGCCTCCGCCCCCTGTCTTCGGCGCCAGGAACCGTGCTGGAGTTCGAGTCTATCGGAACAGCGTGCGAGGGGGGAGGTCGCCTCTGAGCGAGCTGCCGGAGTCGTCGATGGTTCACGCAGTCGGGCGGATTCACTCCGACCGACGCGACATGATGGACCCATGTCGTGTGATCGCCTCAGCGGCTTCGTCCGCCCCGCCAAGCGCCAGGGTAGGATCGTCCGCGGCCTCTGGGAGCTTTGGGTCGGCCTCCCGCCCGAGCCTGCACAGGGGAAGGACGGCCTCCCGCTCCTCGACGCCAAGGGCCGCCCGAAGATGCGCTACCCGAAGACCATGAAGTGCGTCGAGGCGCCGGGGAAGAAGGCCGCCGAGCGCCTGTTAGAAGCCCGGATCGCCGAGCTCGAGCAGCACCAGGCCATCGATGTCGAGAAGCTCACCCTGGCCGGCCTGCTCGACCGCTGGCTCGAGGCGACCTACGGTGAGATGCGGGTGGCTACTCGCAACTCCTACGGGAACATCCGCCGTCTCCACGTCGACCCGGCCCTCGGCAAACTGCTGGCCTGCGACCTGACCCGCGCCCAGCTCTCGGCCTACTACTCGGCCAAGATGCGGGGCAACGGCAGGCCGCCCCTGGCCGAGACGACCGTGGCCCACCACCACTCGATGATTAAGGCCGCCTACAACTGGGCGATCGACGAGGAGCTGCTGCAGGCCAACCCGGCCCAGCGGGTGAAGAACCCGCCCGCCCTGCGCCCCAAGGTGCGCCCGGTGTGGGGCATGGAGGAGATCGCCCGCGTCGTCGTGCGCGCCCGCGGCCGGCAGGTCCATGCCGCCGGCGTGCTGGCCGGCTTCTCCGGCCTGCGGGTCGGGGAGGTCGCCGGCCTCAAGTGGTCCGACCTCGACTTGGACAAGGGCTTCGTCTGCGTCTCGCGCACCGTCGAAGAAGACGAGGACAAGACCCTCGTCGAGTACCCGCCCAAGAACGGCAAGGCCCGGGTCGTGCCGCTGCCGCCCGTGGCCTGCGAGGAGCTCCGCTCTATCCTCAAGGCCCAGCGCGAGTACCAGCTGGCCCACGGCGGCGGCTGGAACGAGGCGGGCCTCGTGCTGCCGAAGCGCGACGGCACTCCGATGTCGCCCTCCTCGCTCAAGAGCATGTGGTGGACCTGGCTGGCGCACCAGAAGGTGAAGCCCCACCTGCCCATGCACGGCCTCAGGGACTCCTTCGGCACCTGGGTCTACGAGAGCTACGGCGTCAAGCAGGCCCAGGAGTGGCTCGGACACGGCGATCCCGCGACCACCCTGCGGCACTACGTGCGGCTGACGACTGCCGCGAGGGCGAAGGCCGTCGCCGGGCTCGACGAGGTGACGCGGGCGGCGCTAGATGCGGCCCAGGCGCACGGCGTCGATGCCGAGGCACCCGTGCCCGACAACCTCGTCCAGCTGGCGAGCCGACGCCGGTAAGGTCATTGGGCTGACCTCTGAAGCAGGGGAAGGCTCGGCCAGGGACAACTAAGAAGCCTCCAGGTCGTGACCGCACGCACAGGAGGTGCGCAAGGTGTCCCTCACCTCGCTTCTCGACCAGCGGCAGGGTCCGGTCCGCGTGTTCATCGACAGTTGCTTCGTGCCGGACCTCGCGGATGTGCGCCGGAACCTGCCCGCCCCGACCCGTGAGCGGCTGAAGACGGTCTCGGTGGTTTCGCCCGTGCAGGGCGGAGGGCTGGGAACGGTCGGGACCGCCTTCGACTACCGCGTCCGCTTTCACTACGAGGACCACCCCGTGCGACCCTACGCGGCCCACTATGGCGCAGCCATGCTCGTCGGCGGCTGCGATGCGCTCCTCAAGGAGGGAGCGGTCCGAGTCGACGCGATGCAGGTCGACTTGCCTTTCGAATGTGGCGTGACGGGTGATCTGGTCGGCCGGTTCCTGGCCGAGCTCGATCAGGTGCTCTCGACGCTCGACCCGTCGGGCCGTCCGCTGTCTGCCCAGCAGGAGGCCGAGCTCGCTCGGCGCTGTCTCGTGCTCGGGCTGTTCGAAGAGATGCTGCGCGCCTACGGTACGCCGTACTTCGACTCGCCCCTGTTCCGCCTGTCCGACGGTGCCTCCCTGGACGACCTGCTCGCCCTGCCCACAGCGGAGCAGGTGGCCGATGTCTGCGCGCTGTGGAGCGGCTTGCTCGAGGAGGGCCTGCCACATGGCGAGTGCGTCGTCTGCAACCCGGTCTTCGCGGGAAGCCCTGACGCGGGGGGCGCGGACGCCGACCTGATCGTCGACGACTGCCTCATCGACCTCAAGACCTCGGCCCGGCCGAACCTCGCCGAGATGCTGCGCCAGCTCGTCGGGTACGTGCTGCTCGACTACGACGACGCCTACCACATCCGTCGGGTCGCCATCTACGCGGCTCGACAGCGGTGCTTTGTCGAGCTCACCGTTGGTGAGCTGCTGTTCGAGTACACCTACGGCGACGGCGTGAAGGCCCGTGTGATGGAGGAGAGCGACGTCCATACCCTCGAGGACCGGCTTGTCGCCCTCCGGGGGCGCTTCCGCGATCTCCTGCTGCTCCGGCGCCGGATGCAAGGCGCCCATTAGGGGGATGATGGGAGCCGGCAGCAGGTCTGTCTGGGCCGTTTCCTGCAGATTTAGCAACCAATTAGCAACTTTGATATCCTTGCAGGGACCGCTGCCGGGATAAAATCCCTGCAAATCGGCACAATGCCCTCGTAGCTCAGTGGATAGAGCACAGGTTTCCTAAACCTGGTGTCGCTGGTTCGATTCCAGCCGGGGGCACCACAAAATCCCTGCTCAGGGCGATTTCCATTCGTGTGGGTCGCGCACGAAACTTCCGAATCGGCAGGAATGTCGACAGAATGTCGACGCGATCGGATGTCACGGCAGAGTACGCCCTAGCACACGATGACACGCAACTGCGAGACGAGCGTCTCGACGCCCTTGTCCGTCGTCGGGTGGTAGTGTCTGAGGCGAAGTCCCCGTGCGACGTGTCCTGGCCGCAGTTCGACGACGGTCCTAGCTTCTAGTCCATCGGGAGCGCAGCGTGAGCAGAGCGGCAGGAACCACGCAAGTGATTGCGGGAAGCGAAATGCATGAAGCCTGGGAGCTGATCAGAACCGCCTACCATGAGGCTGGTCACGCCGTCGCCCTGCATCTTCTCGGCCACCGAGTCTGCTATGTATTCATCGGGATAGACGGCGATGAGACTGCTGGCCTCTGCATCGCCGATGAGCCCGAGCTCGATGATGACCCAGGCGAGTCCGGATCGATCGACCCGGACAAGGACCCGGGTGCGAAGACACGACTCGATGAGCGTGCTGTGATGATGCTGGCTGGTCTCGAGGCTCAGACAATGTTCCGGCCGGACAGCCGCGAACAACTCGAGGATGAGCTCGGTCAAGTGCGCGATCGCTTGGCTCACTGCCTGGTTGAGCATCGCAAGGAAGCGCGTCAGGCGTATGCAGAGGAGATGTGTCAGCGGACGCGAGCCCTCCTCCAGCCTGCAGTCGGCCAAGTGACGCAGGTTGCGGAGGAGCTGCTCGCCTACCGGATCCTTTCTGGGAGTAGGGTTGCTGCGATCGTGCCCGTTGCGGTTCGGGACGATGGGGAGGCCATCTAACGCTTTGGTGTGCTGAGGACGCTCGGCGCGAGAGATTGGGGGGCATCATTGGCGACAACACTCCTCACTGGAGCGGGTGCATCTCGTCCACTCGGCTACCCCACCACCATCGAGTTCTTCCCATCCGATGCGGGTGGTCCGAGTTCTGAGATCCTGCAACTTCTCAAGCAGGAGGCCGGGAATCCCCTCGACGTCGAGGAAGCCCTCGCCATCCTCCAGCCGATCATCGACTTCAGCGAGACGCGAGCCGGTCATTTCCTGAAACTCAAGCGGCCAGGCGACTGGTGGGAGCAGATAGAGTCCTTCACCACCTACACCCGCGAGCGGTGCTTTGAACTTTACGGAACTCAACCCGATCCGGCGCAGGTCAGGGAGCTCTACGAGCCGCTCTTGAGGACCGTCAGCGCTGACAAGCAGCCGGTGGCGCTGTTTACGACGAATTACGACCCTGTCACTGACGAACTGATGGGCCTTGCCCAGCTTCTTCGGTTTCCGACTTACGACGGCTTCGACAGGACGGGATGGTGGCACCCGTCCGGCTATGGTGCGAGCGAGTCTGGCCTGGACATCTACCGCCTGCACGGCTCGATGTCCTGGGTGATGCAGGGCAACCGGATCAAGAACACTAGGGACTACTCCCTGCGCCGCGGCAAGACAGAGCATCTGCTCATCTACCCGGGGTACAAAGGGGATCCCGCGAGCGGGGCACACGATGTGTACGCATACGCGCACAAGGCCTTTCGCGACACCCTGCTCGCAAGCGACGTGCTGATCGCCATCGGATTCTCATTCCGGGACGAGCACATCAACCAGGCGGTCGCCAACGCCCTCAAGAAGAACGACAAGCTCCGGCTCGTGATCCTGAACCCCGAGTGGCCGGAAGGGGTTCAATCCGTTGTGGGAGGATCGGCCGAGGAGCTCGACAGTCGGGTGGTGCCCGTGCGGGGCCTTTTCGGTGAGTCTGCGGTGATAGAGGAGATACAGGCCGCGCTATCACCCGGCGAAGAGTGCGGTCGAGCGGACTCCGCCCGGCGGTGAGCTGTGCTCTGCGGCGGGGTTGGCGCTCGGCGAACACCAGCCCTGCGATCGGCACCCCCGCCCCTTTCCGCATCGCCGGGATGGCGTGCGAGTAGGTGCCGAGCGGGGATTGACACGGTGGCATGACCGAGGCGCTCCATCCTCGACGATGTCCATGATGCCGCGTAGGCTGTGACGACGCCTGTTCCCCAACGAGTCAGTCTCTTCTGCTTGCCTGGAGGTCGTGATGAAGGGAAGCTGCCGCGAAGCTCCTTTACAGCGCGATGCTGGCGGTGGCCTCGCCCCCTCCGGCGAAGGCTGGTTCATCGTCAACCTATCCGAAGCGCCCGCCAAGCACAGCGAGCGCTTCGGCGACGGCTGCCGCTTTGAGGGGACGGAGCGCTTCCCCGAGTTCGGTATCAACGTGCGTGTCCTGCCGCCCGGCAAGCCGGCCTGCCTCTACCACCGCGAGAACTGCCAGGAGGCCTTCCTCGTGCTGAAGGGCGAGTGTCTGGCGATCGTCGAGGAGCAGGAACGGCACCTGCGCACCGGCGACTTTCTGCTCAGTCCGCCCGGTACCAACCACGTGCTGGTCGGTGCCGGCACGACGCCCTGTGTGATCGTGATGGTGGGCGCGCGCAAGGTCGACCAGGAGGTGCACTATCCGGTGAGTCCGGCGGCGGCGCGCTACGGTGCGTCGGTGGAGCACGCCACTAGCTCCGTGCCGGAGGCCTACGCGCAGGGCAGCCCCTGGTCGGCGGCGCAGGCCACGACGCTGGGTGAGGTACTGTAGCGGATCGCCACGGCGGCTGACGTCGTTTGGCGGCCGGAGCGCGTCACCCACGAGAGTGGTCTGAGGCAGCCCGGCGTTCGAGGTACTACTACTTGGCGAACACGAGCCCCGCGATCAGCGCCGCCGCCTCCTCCTGCAGCGCCGGGATGGCGTGCGAGTAGGTGTCGAGTGTGATCGAGACGGTGGCGTGGCCGAGGCGCTCGGAGACGACCTTGGGGTGCACGTCGGCCTGCAGGGCGAGGGTGGCGTGCGTGTGCCGCAGGTCGTGCAGCCGGATCTTCGGCAGCATCGACTTTCTCACCGCCTGACGGAACCAGCGCGTGACCGCCTCGGGGTTGAGGTGCTCGCCGTTCTCGAGCGTGAAGACGTAGCCTGAGTCGGTCCAGCCCTCCTGCCATTGCGCCTGTTGCACGAGCTGGCGGGCAGCCTGAGCCCGAAGCACGCTGACCGTCTCGGGGTCGATGGCGATCGAGCGCCGGCCGCGGGCGGTCTTGGGTTCGCTGACGACGACGTCTCGACCCGAGGGGATGAGGGCGCGCCGCACCGCGAGCCGTCCGGCCTCGAAGTCGACGTCCTCCCAGCGCAGACCGAGCCCCTCGCCGCGCCGCATGCCGGTCATCGCCAGTGTGTGCCAGAGCGAGTAGAGTGGCTCGTCCTTCGTGAAGGCGAGAAAGGCGCGCAGCTGCTCGGCCGTCCAGGTCTTCATCTCGCGGCGCTCGGTACCGCGCTGGCGCGGCGGATCGGCCGCATCCGCCGGGTTGCGCTGCAGGTAGCCCCAGCGCACGGCGTCCCTGAAGGCCCGATGCAGGCAGGAGTGGACGTGGTGGACGGTGGCGGGGGAGAGGCCGCGCTTGCCGTTCTTGCGACCCGTCTCGGCGAGCCTGGCGTAGAGGCCGTTCAGCGTGGCGCCGGTGACTTTCTGGAGCTTCACGGATCCGATGAAGGGCACGACGTGGCAGTCGACGTGTTGCACGTAGGAGTTGTAGGTCGACTCGCGGATCGTCGACTTCGCCGCCGGGAGCCACTCGCGTGTGAGGTACTCGCGCACGGTTGCCTTCGTGGTGAGCACGAAGGTCTCGTCGGCCAGGGCGGCCAGCGCCTTGTTCATGGCCGCGGCGCACTCCTTGCGCGTCGCAAAGCCGCCCTTGGTCATGCGTCTGCGCTCCTCGCGCTCGACGAGCTGACCTCCGCATCTCGGGCAGACCTCCTTGGGCTTGCGCTCGACCCAGAAGCGCCGGCCGCAGATCAAGCAACGCTGGGCCAGGAACATGCCGAGCTCGACGAGAAACTCCCAGGTTGAGCCGCGGCGGCGGATCGAGCCTCGACCGGGCATGGCGACCTCCTTTCGCATGAAAGCCCGCCGGCCGAGTGTCGGGCGGGCTTCGACGTCCTTGACTTGCTTCGTCCGATTCAGTTACCTCGGTCCGCGAAGTCCCGTTTGCGAGACGTGAAAGGAGCCCATGCCGCGGCGGCGCTCCTCACCTGGTGCTCGTTGACGCGACGACGGATCGAGCCCTCATGTCGCATCCCATGCGGCGGTCTGTCCCCTGCGCCACTCACGCTTGTGATAGGTGAATCGGCAGCGGGTCGTGCAGAACTTGGCCTGAGGCGCCTTCGACAGAAAGACCGTGCCGCAGTTCTTGCAAACCACAGCGGCGTACCCACCGTAGAGGTCGAGGAGCGTCTGCATCGCCAAGCTGCCAAGGAGGGACGGCGACGACCATCTGGGCCTAGGGTTGAGGTGGGCGTCGATGTAGGGGGCTGGTGTTGCGGGCCAGGCCATGGTGGCAACAAGGCGAATGTGCCAGTTGTAGGCCCTGAACTCACCCTCGGTGAGGTCAGCTGCGCGACGCGCGCCGCTTGTGCGCCTGGAGGCGATCTGCCTCAGGGCAAAGCTCAGGACCGCGATGGCAGAAACGAGATCATCGAGCGGCTCGCCGTAGCCACGCCAGCCCTCTTCGCTGTCAAGAACGGCGACGGCCTTCTCCACCGGAAGGTCGCGGAAGTAGCGCGTCCAGCGGCCGGGCAACGGCTCGGTCGAGATGGCACCATCGATGATGCGCCGGTAGGCGCCTCGTGGCCGGTGCACACGCTTCGACCATCGCGCAGCCGGTACAGGGTCGCCCCGACGAGCGTCCGCCGAGCCGGGCGCAGTGCTCCAGTATCCGGATCTCCACCACCCCGTCGCTTCGGCGCGCAGGTACTCCTGGCGTGCATAGAAGAGCTTCTCCCCCGGTCGCACCCGGGAGTCCGTTCTTTCGTGTGGAACGGTGTATGCCGGGGGCAGGGTCACTTGAAGCAGCTGATGGTGGAGAAGGCCGAGGAGCCCATTCTGGGCGCACCAGTGAAGTAGCTCTCTTCCGAGCGTCTTGCCGAGATCCTCGACGGGTGGGTGGTCGAAGGCAACGAACGCTTGTGCCTGCATCTTGGACAGTCGCGCATCGGCAAGCTGAGCCGCGCGCACGGCCGGCTCCAGTATGCGGTCGACGATGCGCAGAATGCTGTTGCGGGGCGGCTCGCTGTCGCCCTCGATCCGTCGCTCTTCCTCCGCGAGCCAGGGGTCGTACCATTCGACCTTCGCCCCGGCCTTGGGCCTGATCAGACCGCCATCGAGTTCATAGGCCTCAAAGCGCGGCCACAGTTCGCCTCGCAGCACCGAGTTCCGCAGATCCCTCGCCTCAGACATTCCGCCCGCTCATTCGCGCCTGTCCTTATTGAAGTCCACAGTAGGCAACTACGTATCCTGTGGACCACAGTAGTCCTCAAGCGTGCCTTCGGCAAGCCAGTGGTGCGCTGTGGTCGCTTGAGGAAACGGCTGGGGCCAAAGTTGAGGAGGTCGTCGCGTGTTGGCTAGCAAGACTGAAGACGAGACTCGCCTGTTGCTCAAAGCGCGGCCGCGCGTCACACAAGAGGAGCTCAAGCGCATGCCTGCCAGTCTTACGGCGGCTGAAGGCCAGCCGTGGACGAGATTGAGCAGAGGTGCTTACTACCGGTGGCTGGCTGCGTCTGGGCTCGCTTGTCACCTGGGGGGTTCGATACGCATCCCAACCCGCCGTTTTCTGTCGGCGCTGGGTGTGCTCGACGAGGAGCAGCAGTGAGCTCGGGCAACGGCTCGAAGCCGGCCGTTGATCCGACGAAGTTCGCCGAGATGATCACGAAGGTCATGCCCGCCGGTGAGGCGCTTGAACTGCTACGCCAGGAAGATGAACACCCCGATCCGGCGTCAGGGGACGCGGCACTGAAGGTAGCCGTTGAGACCCAGGAGCCAGCCCACGAGCGACCGGGGATGATGCTGAGCGACCCCGAGCCCTGGCTCGAGGCAGTCGACAGTGCCGCGCTGCTCGACGAGCTGCGGGCCACGTTCGAGCGCCACATGGCCCTGCCGCCGGGCGCCGCTGACGCGATCTCGCTGTGGACCCTGATGAGCCACTGCTTTGAGGCCTTCTCCGTGCTGCCCATGCTCAACGTCTACTCGCCGGTGATGCGCTGTGGGAAGAGTCGGCTGCTCGAGCTGATCGGCGCCCTGGCACCACGGCCGCTGATCGCCTCCAATCTCACCCACGCCGTGCTCTTTCGAACGATCGATGGCTACAGCCCCACCGTGCTGATGGACGAAGTCGAGACCTACCTGCACGGCAACGAAGCCATGCGCGGCGTGCTCAACGGCGGTCACACGAAGGCTAGTGCCGTGGTCGTGCGCCTGTTCGGCAAGGACTACGAACCACGTTGCTTCAACACCTACTGCCCCAAGGTGATCGCCGGCATCGGCCGTCGGGCGCCCACGCTCGAAGACCGCTCGATATCGATTGAGCTACGCCGTCGCGCACCGGGCGAGAGAATCGAACCGCTGCGCCTCGACAAGCTCCACCGGCTCGAACCCCTGCGTCGCAGGGCGGCACGCTGGGCCAACGACCACCGCGACGAACTCGCCCTTCTCGATCCCGAGATGCCGGACCTTGTCAGCGACCGCGCCCGCGACAACTGGCGGCCGCTGCTAGCCATCGCCACGCTGGCCGGTGGCCGCTGGCCCGCCGCCGCGCAGCAGGCGGCCTTGCTGCTCAACGGTCGGCCCGACGTCGAAGAAGACGCGATCACCCTGCTCGCCGATCTGCGTGAGCTCTTCGCACTGGCCGGCGTCGACCGTCTGCCAAGCGATGATGCGCTGCGCGGACTCGCTGCCCTTGAGGAACGACCCTGGAGCGAGTGGCGAGCCGGGCAGCCGCTCAGCCCGGCCCAGCTGGCTGCGCTGCTGCGTCCCTTCGGCATCCGGCCGCAGAGCATCAACCTGGGCGCCAAGCGCACCCTGAAGGGCTACCACCGCCACCAGTTCGATGACGCCTTCTCGCGCTACCTGCAGGCGCCAGCCGGCACCCCCGTAACTTCCCTGCAAAACGGGGCTTCGGCGAGCGTAACCTCGGGTCCTGCGGTTACGGCTGAAGAAGTGGCCGTATGCAGGGAGGTTACGGGGGTTACGGTCTGCGGCCCCCAACCTGCCGATGACGAAGCAGCTCAGATGCCGGCGAGCGACGAGGATCGACGGCTGCTCGCCCTCGCTGTCGAGTACCTTGCCGGTAACTGCGACGCTGCCGGGATGAGCTTCGGCACCTGGTCCGGGATGCGTAGAGCTGTCGGTGCTGAAGATGAAGCGTCCTTCCAGATGCTCACGAACGCCCTGGTAGCCCGAGGCGTCACACCGCCGCCCGGCGACAAGCAGAAGTGCCACCCCATGCTGCGAGAGCCGGAGCTGCGTCGCCTCGCCGAGCAGCTGCGCGGCGAAAGCGAGCAGTCGTGAGCGAATCTGTGCAGCCACCGCAGCGGGCTCACCGCATCGTCGGCCACCTCCGCGTCGAGCTTGCCATCGCGCAGGCTTGCTCGCACCTCGTGAACATCCCGCATCAACACGCCCCAAGGAGAAGGTCATGAGCACAAACCCAGAGTCCCCCGCTCCTCGCCCATGGGAGTCGACATCTGCAGACCTCAGCGACGGGGTCAAGAGGACGCTGAACGAGATAGTAGAAGTGGACGCATTTGTCAGCCGCCTCGCCGAGCTCGTCTCGTGGGCCTCCGGGCAGGGCTTGCCGCTCGGCGCACCCTACGATGGAGAGCAACTGCTGGCCCGGGTGCTCGCGCACCTGCTGGTCCCGGACAGCTTCGCTGAAGGGCTCGCTGAGGCCAGGCCCGCGATGCTCATGCAATCCGCCCGTCGCGGAGCGGCCAACGACCTGATCTGCGCGGCTCTGAAGCGGCTAGCCGAGCATCAGCCAAGTGGCTGCCCGACGGACTGTGCAGAGTGGAGGCAGGCTGAGGAGGAGATCAGCGACGCCTTCTGGGCGGACGATCTGGATGCTCTTCGTTCAGTGCTCGAGCACCACGAGCGTCTCGCCTTGGCGCGCTGTCATGCCTGGGAAAGCGAGACCAGATGAACGAAGCGGCGCGCACTCCGCGCTCCTGGGCCAACCGCATCGTCGGTTACGGGGAAGAAGCCCCCGACCAGCTGCCCGCCCATCCCTCGAACTGGCGATCCCATCCGCGCGGCCAGCAGGAAGCCCTGGCGAGCGTGCTCGGCGAGGTGGGTCTCGTGCAGGCGGTCGTCGTGAACCGCACGTCCGGACATCTGATCGACGGTCACCTGCGAGCCGAGCTCGCCATCGCCGCGGGTCAGCCGACGATCCCCGTCGTCTACGTCGAGCTCTCCGAGGAGGAAGAGCAGATCATCCTCGCCAGCCTCGATCCCATCGGCGCGATGGCGACCGCCGATCGCGACAAGCTGTCGGAACTCCTCGCCGGCATCGAAAAGGAGAACCTGGGCGGCCTGCTTGAAGAGATCGCCCGGGCTAACCGCCTCGCCCTGGATTTCGCCCGCCCCGGCCTCACCGACCCCGACGAGGCCCCCGAGCCGCCCGAGGAGCCGGTCACCAAACCCGGTGACCTCTACCTTCTGGGCGACCATCGCCTGCTCTGCGGCGACGCCACCCACCCGGAGGAGGTGGCGCGTCTGGCAGGTGATGAGCGCGCCACGCTGATGGTCACCGATCCGCCCTACCTGGTCGACTACGACGGCGGAAATCATCCCCAGACCTGGAGGGACGGCAAGGCAATCGCACCCGAGGAGAAGACCAAGCACTGGGACGCCTATCTCGACTATGACACAAGCGTGACCTCCTACAGTGACTTCCTGCAGGCGGCACGTGAATGCGCGTTGAGCGAGTCACCGCTGCTCTACATGTGCTTCGGCATGATGCGCGCCCCGATCGTCTTTGAGGCCTGGCAGCGCGCCGGCCTGCTGCTGCACCAGATCCTCATCTGGGTGAAGAGCCGCCACGTCCTGAGCCGCTGCGACTACATGTGGACCTTCGAGCCTGTGGCCTACGGCTGGGTGCAGGGGAAGCGACCGGAACCGGAGCGTCGTCCCCCGGCCAACGCCATCGCCACCTGGGAGATCGCCTCTGCGATCGAGGACGGCGCCAGTGGCATCCATCCCACCCAGAAGCCGGTCGAGCTCTACCGCCGCCCAATCCTCTATCACACCAAACCGGGCGACCTGATCTACGAGCCCTTCTGTGGCTCAGGAACCGCCTTGATCGCCGCCCAGATGACCGGCCGGCGTTGCTACGCGATCGAGCTCTCGCCGGCCTTCTGCGACGTCGCCGTGCGGCGCTGGGAGCGCTTCACCGGCCGCAGCGCCGTGCTCAACCCCGGACAAAGAAGGTAGGCCAGATGGACTCCCAGACCCGCCGTATCAAGGCGCTTGATCGTCACCTGCAGGCTCTGGAGCTGCGCCGCGCCGGGGCGACCTACCAGGCGATCGCCGACCAGCTCGGCTACGCCCATGCCAAGGGTGCCCACAAGGCCGTCGCCAGCGCCCTGAAGGCCACACTGCGTGAGCCCGCCGACGATGTGCGCGAGCTGGAGGTCCAGCGCCTCGATGCCGCCCTGCTTGCCATCTGGCGTCGCGTGACAGCCGGCGACTATCAGGCCATCGACCGCCTGCTCGGCATCATCAACTCGCGGGCCAAGCTGACCGGCAGCTGCGCACCGCAGCGCCTGGCAGCGACGGTCGACTGGTCGGCGGTGCAGAACGTCGACATGGAGGCGGTCGAACGCAGGCTCGAGGACATGCTCGCTGCGATGTCGGCGAATCTGGCGGCGGCACCTGAGAGCAGCGACAACCCGGACCCACATGAAGGAGCCGGTGCGAAGTGAGCAATGTGAGCGACATGGGGCGCCTTGTCATCCAGCTGCAAAGCGCCGAGGGCTCCTGCGGCTCGGGCGAACAGTGCAGCTACAACGTGTCGAGTCGCAGGGTCTTCAGCGACTTCGACGTCTGCCTCCAGGTCTCGCCCGACTGCGACCGAGAACAGCTGGTGCAGCAGGTCTTCGACCTGGCTCTGTGTCTTGCTCACAACTGGGATGACCTGATGGAGCGTGTCCGGCTGCAGCGGCAGGACATGGGCGAGATCATGGCAACCTCGAGCTGGGTGGGACCGCGGACGGGCGTCGTCCCTGACAGGCTGGCGCAGCTGGAGTGGGTCGACGACCATGCCGTGGTTCTCATGCCGGTGAAGTTCCATGCCTAGGGCACTCGACGAGCGGTGCGAGCCGCCGTCGGCGAAGACGCGACGGCTGGCCGTCTCCGCCGGCCACAGAACCGTCGAACATGTGGGCCCTTCAGAGTCGCTGCACTCGGGCTTCTGGCCGACGCTCTGCCGACCGGCAGCGTGCGCCTCGCAGAGCCGGTCCGCTGCGGGTCCGTAGTGATCGGCGAGGATCGGCCCGCCTGCCCATGACCAGCAAGGTCAACAGGTATTCCAACTCTCCCTGGATAGGGAGAACCAGGCGCTGCGGCCGCCTCTGGGACCTCTCTGCACCTCGTTGGCGACCGAAAAGGCGGTGATGGTTGGTTCACACGGCGAAGGCGCTGGCATGGGCCGGGGCCGGCGCAGTGAGTGAGTGGTGGCTGTTGCTGCTGCGGCGCAGCCGAAGAATAGGAAGGAGACCCCGTGGCTTACGACATCCACATTGTGGGACCTGATGAATTGCCGTATGAGGACGTCTACATGCGCGTCGTCATGCCGACCATGACCAGCCTCGTTCGCCTGATGTATGAGTTCGGCATGCTGGCGACCTCCTACGGCCGCGATGATGTGCCGACAGACCGCTTCTACGATGACTACGAGCAAGCTCGCCAGGCGCGGATAACAGCTGGCCTGCCGGTGTCTGACGACGAGGATACAGAATGGTGGCAAAGCGAGGAGCACCGGGCTTTGCGTCACTGGCGGCCCACCTCGCCGGACCCCGTGACCGGCGAGGAGATGCCGCAGTGGGGCATCGCCGTGCACAAGCTCTCCTCGAACGATTTCTGGCACGTCGAGGCTACAGAGTGTTGTGAGGCGCTGGAGTCTTGGCGGGTGGCCTCGGCGCAGGCATCGTCGACTGGGCGCGAACCACACGACCTAGTTGCCAGCCGGGTACCTCAAGCCGGGGCCGCCATGGGGGAGGAACTCGTCAAGTTTTGGTTCGAGTGGCTGGCCTTCCTCGGGCGAGGCGCTCGCTGGGACGGGTTTGAGGTTCACTAGAGGGAGATATCCGGTCGGCGGCACAGGGTGAGCGGGCTGGGGCGAGCGTCATGGGAGGCTCGCACCTGCCCGCTTCGGTGAGGTGGTCGTCGGACGGTCTGTCAAACGGCGAGCTAGGAAGGCAAGCAGGAGCGCACCGACATCTGACGCTGTGGCCGAGCAGGCGCTAGCGGAACATTCGGCCGAGCGCCCGGCCGGTCATCCTGCCGGCAGCCCGGCGCGCGATGCGCTTGCCCACCTTGTGCTTCTGTACCGCGTTCACGTCGCCCAGCAGGCGGGCGAGCTGGTAGAGCAGACTTCGTGTCGAACTGACGCTCATGGTGCCCTCCTAAGTGGTCGCCTTCGTCATCGTCAGGTCGGAGGCGGCGCTTGAGATTCGGGCGGCCGGGGCTCTAGGGGCAGGCCGGCAGCCAAGCGACGTTGCAGCCGCTCGTACTCCTCGCAGCCGCGCCGCATGAGGTCCTTCGCCCACCCGGGCAGCGCATCCTCGTCGGGCGCTGCCCGCGTAGCCTGCCAGAAGCGCCTTCGCTCCTCACGAGATATGCCGAGCCGGTCACGCACCTGTACGGTGCGCGACAGACACCTTGAGGCAGAGGTCCACGTTCGCGTCCATCGCCCCTCCGCCGTGGCCTTACTTGCCGAGTATGCGCAGCCACTCGCGACGGCTCCGGTAGAAGATGGGCAGCAGGACGAACTCGGACCACGTCATGCGCTTCTTCGCCAGCCACAGCGCCAGCTCCCGCCGGTTCGTGATGCCCAGCTCCGCTGGCCCGCCGCTCTTGGGCCAGTCGGCGTTCTCAAGCGTACCGTCAGGCTTGAGGACCATGGCTCATCTTAGCGGGATGACTCAGCTCGCTGCTCCTCGTTTGAAGAAACTCAAGGATGGCGACACCGCCGCGGCTGGCAGGGCCGAGGTGCGCGGCTCGCGCCTCGCTTGAACCGTAGACCACGACGTTGCGCATCTGTGGCAGTCCCCAGGCCTTCGCCTTGCGACAGACCACGATAAGACAGTCGCCTGCCTGAGCACGAGGCAGCAGCTCATCGACGGCAAAGGCGCGGGCGAGGGCGACGGAGCGTAGTGCACCCAGCAGGCGGTCGGGCAACGCGAAGCTCGGGGAGTGGTAGGGCGCCAGCTGCAGCACGGCAAGCTGCGACTGCAGCAGCCGGCGGGCGGCTCCGTAGGAGACGCCGCCGCGTTGCGCAAGTGCAGCGATCAGGCCGTGCAGCTTCCCATGCCAGTAAGCAAAGCCGCCGTGCCAGGAGTAGCGCGGCTCAAGAAAGACGAACGAGCTGTCACGCTCCTGGCGCAGGTTGGCCTGCAAGGCGGCCCGGTACTCGGGAACCTGGTACTCGCCGAAGTAGTCGCTCGGGGCCAGGCCGGGGTTCAGCATGAGCAGAAAGACCGAGGCGCTTGCGAGGTTGCCCACGAACGGCATGGGCAGCAGATCGAGGCGCAGAGCGGGCTCGCGGGAAGCTCCGAAGTCGCGGTCAGCGATGTAGTCATCCCAACTGCCGGGCGCGCACGACAGGCCCGGCTGCAAAAGCAGCCGCTCGTCGCCCGCCAGGACAGCCTGTCCCGGCACAAAGGCACGCCAGGCGTCGAGCAGCCGGTGCATCTGCGCCCTCCAGCGGGCGGTCGCCGAGTCGGTACCCGGTGACCTTGCGACGTTCATGGGGCGCCTGATGCCGGAGACGGTCAAGCTGCTTGTGTCTACTGATCAGGAGCCACCTCGCGATGCTATCGGAGACGGAGTGTGACTCATAGTCCGTAGACCCATGGTCATCATCGCAATTGACTTCCGGGCATGGCTCGCTCCGAAGACCCGGTCGTCGCTTTCGCTCGTCGCCTGCGGCACATCCGCAAGGAGCGCGGCCTCTCGCAGGAGCAGCTCGCCGCGCTGGCGGGCCTCGACCGCACCTATGTGAGCAGCTGCGAGGCGGGACGGAGAAACGCGACGATTAGGACCATCGACCGCCTCTCCGCGGCACTCGAGATCGATCCGGCGGCACTGGTCTCGGACCGCTAATCTGGGCTGATTGCACCCCGGCTGCGTCGGCGCGCCGTCGGCGGCAGGGCGCTGAGCAGGACTTCGTGAGCCGCCACCGGTCCGACAGACCTGTGTCCGCAGCTCACACTTGAGCCCGCATCCGGTCCAGGTACTGGCCTCCCATCCCACAAAGACGTAAGCAGCGCTCCCAGCCGGCCTCCCTCAAATGGCCCGAATCGTCGGGCAGGAGAATCGGCGTGCGGCGTTGTAGATGGACACGCAGGTCCGCGCCCCCCAGGAGGCCATATGTCCGCTTCGCTTCGCCACGGTCCGCATCTGGTCAGGCTCCTGCTGTGCGCCCTGCTTGCGATCGGCCTGCTCTGGGCGGGGGCCAGCACTGTCTCCGCAAGCGCCAGCGTCGGTTCGAGTCGGGCGTCTGCACCGGCAAGCTCGCTGGCAGTCGACAGCGCTGCCGCCACGTCGGCCACACTCACCCCGCGCGGGCTGGCCGATCCCATGGCGCAGCTCGCCTTGCAGCAGGCCGAGTTCATCGCGCCCGACGGCGTCACCGGCGACAACTTCGGCGATGCCGTCGCCATCTCCGGCGACACGGCTCTGGTCGGAGCGCCCTGGCATGGCAACGGAGCCGCATACGTCTTCACCGGCTCGGGTTCAAGTTGGACCGAGCAGGCCGAGCTGACCGCCCCCGACGGTAGTACCTATGATCTGTTCGGGGCCGCGGTCGCCCTGTCCGGAGATGTCGCTGTCATCGGGGCGCCCGACCACAAGGTCGGCGCTAACGGCCGTCAGGGTGCGGCTTACGTCTTCAGCGGCTCGGGTTCGACCTGGACCGAGCAGGCCGAGCTGACCGCCTCCGACGGCACGACCGGCGACTACTTCGGCACCTCGGTGGCCCTCTCCGGCGATGCCGCCCTCGTCGGCGCGCCCTGGCACGCGGCCGGCGGGAACCCGAACCAGGGTGCCGCCTACCTCTTCGCCGATCTGGGCTCGGGCTGGAGCCAGGAGGCGGAGCTGACTGCCTCCGACGGCACGACCGGCGACTACTTCGGCACCTCGGTGGCCCTCTCCGGCGAGACCGCCCTGGTCGGAGCGATGAATCACGCGGTCGCAAGCAACGCCGGGCAAGGTGCCGCCTACCTCTTCGGCGACTCGGGCGCAGGCTGGAGTCAAGAGGCCGAGCTGGCCTCTTCCGATGGTGGCCCCGCCGATCACTTCGGCTTGTCGGTCGCCCTCTCCGGCGAGACCGCCCTCATCGGCGCCCCCTATCACCAGGTCGGCGACAACGCGAGCCAGGGCGCCGCCTACCTCTTCAGCGACCCCGGCTCAGGCTGTAGCCAGGAGGCCGAGCTGACCGCTTCCGACGGTGGCGCCAACGACCAGTTCGGCACCTCGGTGGCCCTCTCCGGCGGCAGCGCCCTGGTCGGGGCGCTCGATCACCAGGTCGGCGACAACGCGAGCCAGGGCGCCGCCTACCTCTTCAGCGACTCCGGCTGGGGCGAGAGCCAGCAGGCCGAGTTGACCTCCTCCGACGGTGGCGCAAACGACCAGTTCGGCACCTCGGTGGCCCTCTCCGGCGAGAGCGCCCTGGTCGGTGCATACGACCATGTGGTCGACGGCAAAGCCCGGCAGGGCGCCGCCTACGAGGAGCTGGCCGCCGTGCCGCCGGCTGGCCTCGTGGCCCCGCTGGTCTCGGGCAGCACCGCCCCGGACGACACCCTCTCCTCTTCGAGCGGCACGTGGAGCGGTGACCCTGCGCCGAGCTATGCCTACCAGTGGCTGCGTGACGGCAGCCCCATCGGCGGCGCGACCGCTGCCAGCTACACGATCGCGGCCGGCGACTGCGAGCACACCATCTCCTGTCAGGTGACGGCCACGAACGACGCCGGCTCAACGATCGGCATCAGCAACGGGCTTTCGATACCGGCCGTGCCGCCCGCCAACACCACAGCCCCGGTGGTCAGCGGCGGCACTGCTCTGGGCGACACACTCTCCTGCGCCGACGGCACCTGGACGGGTGATCCGACACCGACGCTCACCTACCAGTGGCTGCGCGAAGGCGTGGCGATCAGCGACGCCAGCAACGATAGCTACGTGATCACCGCAGACGACCAGGGCCACCTGCTCTCCTGCCAGGTGACGGCCACAAACGACGGTGGCACGCTGGCCGAGACCAGCAACCTCGTCGCCGTGCCCGCGGTGCTCGGCGCGCCCACCAGCACACAGGATCCCGTAGTCGGCGGCAACGCCTTCCTGGGTCAGGTGCTCTCCTGCTCGAGCGGCGCCTGGACGGGCAGCGTGGCCAGCCTGACCTACCAGTGGCAGCGCGGCGGTGTGGCAATCGCCGGAGCGACGAGCAGTACCTATCGTCTCGCTCGCGCCGACTGCGCCGCGAGCCTCTCCTGTGTTGTGACGGCAGCAAACAGCGCCGGTCAGACCAGTGTGGTGAGCAACAGCCTCACGGCCTCGCCGGCCCCGGCCATCGGCCTGCGGGTCTCGCCTCACGCCCTGACCGCGGGCGGGCTCGTCACGATCAGCGGCACGGTGAGAGACTCGCTTGCCTCATCCAGGACGGTCTGCCTCTGCCGGCGCCTGCACCACAGGCTCATCGTCCTGCGTCGCCTCAAGCTGAGTGGCTCCGGCAGCTTCCGCTGCACCTGGACGGCCCACCGCGGCGGTCTGTGGCACTTCGTCGCAAGCTACACGGCCGCCGGCTATCGCTTCACGAGCAAGGCCGTGAGCGTGACGGTGCGCAAGAGGTAGGACTACACGAACGAGCCGGCAGCCTCGGCGGGGCGGTGCCGTCTTTCAGAGCCCCGTCAGAGTGCCGTATGGGGACGTCATCGCGTCGGCTGCAGGAGACGAGGATCGGCGGCCTTGAGGTCGGCTTGGCGTCGGCCATGGCGCCGATACGCCGCAGATTCCGCGCCTAGACAGAATCGCCTGACCTGTGGTGTCTCGCGCACGCAGATGCGCCCGAGGCCAGTTCCTACGCCATGTTGTGAAGGAACTGGCGCCCGCTGCCGAAAATGGAAGTACTTAGGATGGGGAGTAGCGTGAGCGCCCACGCGCTCACGCTACATCTGCCGCACCTCCGATCGCTTGCGCTCCCGGGGGCGGGTGGCGTTCTCGGACATGAGGCGCCTGCGTAAGCACGGCGGCCGAGCGTTTGTCGAAAGGAGAACACCGTGGCCTTGCCGAGCCCCCTGCTCATGAAGCCTCGTCGCCTTGGTGTGGCCGTGCTTCTGACGCTGCTGCTCTGCGTGGGCGCCCTGGCCGCGAGCGGCCCGGCAAACGCCACCCCGTGCGTCCCACTGGTCTGCGCACCGTCGATGTCCCCGCTGTCGGCCGTCCAGCAGGCGGAGCTGACCGCCGCCCCGGCTGATGCCGGCGCCGAGCTCGGTTACTCGGTGGCGATCTCGGGCGACACCGCCGTGGTGGGCGCACCCGGCGACAAGGTCGGCGCGAACCGCTCACAGGGTGCGGCCTACGTCTTCGTCCGCACGGGCGCCACTTGGAGCCAGCAGGCGCGTCTGACCGCCGCCGACGGCGCCGAAGGCGACGAGTTCGGCACCTCGGTCGCGATCTCGGGCGATACCGTGGTGGTGGGTGCTTCTTTTGCCACGGTCGGCACCAATACCTACCAGGGCGCCGCGTACGTCTTCCTGCGCAGCGGCACCAGCTGGACCCAGCAGGCGAAGTTGACCGCCGGCGACGGCGGCGGTGGCGATCAGTTCGGCACCTCGGTCGCGATCTCGGGCGACACCGCCGTGGTGGGCGCACCCGGCCATGGAGGGGGCGCCGCCTCGGGCTCTGCCTACGTATTCGTGCGTGACACCACGAGCTGGAGCCAGCAGGCCGAGCTCACCGTCGACGACGGCTCCGGCAACGATCAGTTCGGTTCGGCGGTCGCGATCTCAGGCGACACCGCCGTGGTGGGCGCCAACCTGGAGACCGTCGGCTCCAACCCCGAGCAGGGCGCGGCTTACGTCTTTGTGCGCAGCGGCACGACCTGGAGCCAGCAGGCCAAGCTGACCGATGAGGACGGCGCCAGCTCCGACCAGTTCGGCTACTCGGTTGCGATCTACGGCGACACCGCCGTGGTGGGCGCCCTCGCCACCACCGTGGGCACCACCGAAGATGAGGGCGCGGCCTACGTCTTTGTGCGCAGCGGCACCACTTGGAGCCAGCAGGCGCAGCTCAGCGCCGCCGATGGCCAAAGCGACGACTGGTTCGGCTGCTCGGTCGGCATCTCCGGCGACACGGTCGTAGTCGGCGCCATAATGGACAGCGTCGGCACCAAGACCGACCAAGGCTCGGCCTACCTCTATCTGGACAACGGCACGAGCTGGAGCCAGCAGGCCAAGCTGACCGCAAGCAACGGCGCACAGTGGGACAAGTTCGGCTCGGTGGCGATCTCGGCCGACACTGTCGTTGCGGGCGCCTTCAACCGTTTGCTCGGCACACACCCGACGCAGGGTGGGGCCTATATCTTCGCGCTGAACAAGCCAGCCATCACCTCGCTGTACCCGGGCGACGCAGTCCCGGCGGCCGCGGTGACAATCAGCGGCAGGAACTTCGGCGCCAGCCAGGGCATCAGCACGGTGACCTTCGGCGGCGCCGTCGCTACGGTGAGCAGCTGGTCGGACAGGGCGATCCAGTGCAGTGTGCCTGCCGGCCTTGCCTCCGGTGAGGCCGACGTGGTGGTCACGACCCCGCAGGCGACCTCCGAAGCGCAGCCCTTCATGGTCGACGATGCCGTTCCCGGCCAGCCGGTCATCAGCTCGATCACACCGCCCCACGCCCTGGCTGGCGCCGCTGTGACGATAACCGGCCTGGGATTTGGCGACACCCAGGGCACAAGCACGGTGACCTTCGCCGGCACGACCGCCACGGTCAGCAGCTGGTCGGACGGCGCGATCTCCTGTGTCGTGCCGGCCGGTCTTGCGCCAGGGCTCGTGGACGTCGTGGTGCACACGACGCTCGACTCCAACGCCGCCGGCTTCACGATCGACTGTCCACCACCCAAGCCGTCCATCTCGAAGATCAGCCCCGCCAAAGGCAAGATCGGGACCATCGTGACCATCGTCGGCAAGAACTTCGGCGCCAAACGTGGCGCCTCGAAGGTGCTCTTCGCCAGCAAGGCTGTCACCAAGTACGTCTCCTGGAGCGCCACCAAGATCAGAGTCAGGGTGCCGACGATGAGTAAGGGGCGCAAGGCGCTGCGCGTCGTGACCACGGCCGGCAAGAGCGGAGTCAAGTACTTCATCAGGGTCTAGGGGGGCACTCGAACACCGCTTTGTGAGTCGACCGCTGGCGCGGCAGGCGCTGCTGAGTCTGCTGGGACGTGGGGCCGTGCCTTAGTGGCACACGGACGGGTGCCGAGCAACGGCCGATAGCATGGCGGCGCTGGCGTCGGCATCGCGTCGGCAGCGATCCTGTGTGCAGCCACAAAGCAGGTCCCGGAGGTCGTGGTGTGATGTGCGGCGAACTCGCGGGCCGCCGACGGCCTCGGGTGGCGTTGGTCGTGCCCGACGCGATGATCACCCACCGACCCCGTCGGCAGGTCGTGACCACGGACTCCGGCCACCCGACCTTCTGGAGCCGGCTCGTGTAGCATGGATCCGGTCGGCGGTGCGGCGTTGCCTGCGTTCTCGCGCGCCAAAGCGTCGGCCTTGGGCGGGACGCCCCTGGCAGACTCGGACCGCGCGCCTCCACCCGGCGGCGACTCACTCATGGACATCGGAGAGAGCACTCACGGCGACTGATCCCAGAGTCGAGTTCCTCAAGACCCTCGCCGCAGAGCTCGCGCCGCTCGGCCAGACCGCCGCTGAGCTGTCGGAGCAGCTGTCGGGCTGCAGTGACGGGCTCGGCCTGTCCGCGCGCTTCTTCGTGCTGCCGACGACGGTGCAGATCATCTACGAGGAGTTCGGCGAAGAGCGCATCGCTTTCGTCCCCGTGGGCCGCGGCAGTGTCGATCTCGAGACTCACGCCCTCCTCGAGGACGTTGCCGTCGAGGTCGGCAAGGGCTGGGTAAGTCCCCAGGCAGGGATCGAACGGATCGAGGCTCTGGTCGCCCACCGACCGCGCTTCCCGCTGTGGCTTCGTCTCGTGGCCGGCGGACTGGGACCTGGCGCCATCGCCCTCCTGCTCGGTTGCGGCGCGCGTGAGGCGCCCGCCGCCGTGGCCATCGGACTGGCCGTGGCCGTCTTTCACGGTCTGGCGCGGCGCAGCGGCCGCCTCGAGGGGTTGCTCGAACTCTCCTCGGCGTCCTTTGCCGCTTGTCTTGCGCTGCTCCTGGGCCACGTCGTGCACAGATTCGACGCGACGACCGTCGTTCTCGCTGCGATCGTGCAGCTCCTCCCCGGCCTGCGCATCACCCAGGGCGTCGCGGAGCTTGCCGCCGGCGACCTGGTCTGCGGCACCGCGCGCCTCGCCGGGGCGGGCATGACGCTGCTCAACCTGAGCATCGGCGTGGCGCTGACCTGGACCGTCTTTCGGCGGCTCCACGAGTTTCCGCTGCTCGGTCGCTCACACGGTGCCACGACTGCGATGCTCGCGGTGGCGATCGTCGGGGCGGCACTGGCCTTCTCGGTCTCCGAGAACGCCCGGCGCCGCGACGTCGGCTGGGTCTTCGTCGCCGTGATCGTCGCCACGATCGCCAGCCGTTTCGGTGTCCGGGCGCTGGGCACCACCCTGGGCGTGGGCATCGCCAGTCTTGCCGTGGGGCTTGCCGGCAACGCCTACTCGCGCTATCTGCACCACCCCAAGTCGACGATCACGGTCCCGGGACTGACCGTGCTGGTACCGGGAGCGCTGGGTTTCAAGGGCGTGCTGAGCCTCGTCAGCAAAGGCGGGCCTGCCGGCGTCAATGTCCTCGTCACGACCTTGCTGCTCGCGGTGGCCTTGGTGGTCGGTTCGACGATCGCCGAGGCGATCGTGGCGCCACGCACTGTGCAGCAACGCGTGAGCGAGCCGATCCCCCTGCCGCCGCGCCTGCCTAGACCCGCACGACGACCGCCGGCAGATCGCGCGCGAGAGTAGATTCGGCGAGCATCAAGCGCTCGACCTCTGCCCATACGCCACAGCCGGAGCGCGGTCCAGGCGTCTCGAGGCCCAGAAGCTGAGCTTCACGGCCGGCTGCAATGCGATGAATACCCGACGCTTGCCTTCTACTCGAGCGCGACGAACGCGTCGGCCGTCAGCTCATACTCCTCGTCTTCGTTGAGGTCGTGCACGCGCACGCGCTCGAGCTCATCCTCGCCGAGCAGCTCGAGCGGCTGAGCCTCGGCCAGCACCTTGACGTCGCTGAGGCGCAGAGCCGAACGCATCGCCGGGCTCACGCTGGGCTCTTTGCCCCTGGTGATGAGCACGACACGGCCGGTGTGGTCGGTGAGGTCGATGGCGAGCTGGGCGGCGCGATCGCCGGTGTCGAGCACGACGACTCGCTGCTCGGCGAGCCCGCCGTACTCATCCACGCTCACGTGGCGGTGGAAGCCCTTGCCCTCGTAGGTGTCGAGTCCGGCGATCTCGGCTTCGGCCACCGCTGCCGGGATCGGGTGGCAGGCGCTGCCGCCGGCTGTCTTCAGCGCATCATCCGGCTTGATCCCCGCCCGCCAGTTCTTGATGGCCTCGTGGAGGGCGTCGGCCGCCAGGTTGCTGCAGTGCATCTTGATGGGCGGCAGCCCGTCGAGGGCATCGGCCACGTCGCCGCGGCTGACCTTGAGGGCGTCGTCGAGGGTCATGCCCTGCACCAGGTCGGTGATCATGCTCGAGGTGGCAACGGCCGAGCCACAGCCGAAGGTCTGGAACTTGATGTCCTTGATGCGGTCGGCCTCGACTGCGATGTAGATGTCCATCATGTCGCCGCAGACGGGGTTGCCGACGCGGCCCACGGCGACGTTGGGGCCCTCGAGCGTGCCCACGTTGTGCGGGTCGCGGAAGTGCTCGAGCGTCTTGTCGGAGTACTGCGTGGATTTCATCAAAGGTGCCTCTCAGTCGGGGCGGTCACGCCGGAGCCGTCGTCTTGTACAAGGGGGAGAGCGCCCGCAGTCGGGCGATCACACCGGGCAGCGCGGCCATGATGCGCTCCACGTCGTCCTGGTGGCTCCAGCGTCCGAAGGTGAACTCGAGCGAGCCGTGGGCCTCCTCGTGAAGCAGCCCGCAGGCAAGCAAGGTGTGGGAGGGCTCGAGCGTCTTTGAGCTGCAGGCCGAGCCGGTCGCCGCGGCGATGCCCTGGTCGCGCAGCGACAGCACCATCGCCTCACCCTCGATCCCGTCGAAGCGGAAGTGCGCGTTGTTGGGCAGCCGCTCGTCGGGGTGGCCGTTGAGGTGCGAATCGGGGATCTCGGCCAGCACCCGCTCGACCAGACGGTCGCGGATGGCCTGCAGACGCGGCACCTCGCTCCTCATCTCGGCGCCCAGGATGTCGGCCGCGGCGGCCATGCCCACGATGCTCGCCAGATCCTCGCTGCCCGAGCGCAGGCCGCGCTCCTGGCCGCCGCCCAACAGCACCGGCGCCACCTGCACGCCAGAGCGCATGTAGAGCGCGCCGAGGCCGCGCGGCCCGTAGAGGTCGTTGGACGACAGGCTCAGGAGATCGACCGGCGCCGTGGCGGTGTCGATCGTCACGAGCCCTTCGGCGGCCACGGCGTCGCTGTGCAGGGCGATGCCAGTGCCGGCCAGCAGCTCGGCTATCTCGACGACGGGCTGCAGCGTGCCGATCTCGCTGCTTGCCCACTGCACGGAGACGAGGATCGTCTCGTCGGTGATGCGAGCGCGCAGCTTCTTGGGTGAGACGCGTCCATACAGATCGATGGGGACGCGCGTCACGCGAAAGCCGTTGCGCTCGAGGTATTTGGCGATGTTGAGGATCGAGATGTGTTCGGCCTCGCTCACGATCACGTGGTCGCCTTTGCGCCGGTTGCGCAGCGCATAGCCGATGATGCCGAGGTTGCTGGCCTCGGTGGCGCCGCCGGTGAAGACGATCTCGCCGGGCTTGGCGCCGAAGAAGGCAGCTACGCGAGCGCGGGCCTCCTCGAGGGCCGCGGTCGCTGTGTCGCCCACGGCGTGCAGCGAGGCGGCGTTGCCGAACTTCTGCGTGAAGTAGGGGAGCATCGCCTTCACTACGCGCGGGTCGACCGGCTTGGCCGACTGGTAGTCGGCGTAGACGATGCCTCCGCCGGAAGGAACGTCGCTGGGGTCGGTCAGACTCGTCACCGCGGCCTCAGAACCACATCGTGGCGTCGGCGTCCAGAGCCAGGTCGTTGAGCGTGGCCGCTCCCACGATCCTGACCCCCTCGATGAGCTCGACCGTCTCCCAGCCGAGCATCTGCTTGGAGGCCTCGCAGACGTAGATGGTGATGCCCATGCCGAGCGCCTTCTGGAGCATCTCGGCGACGCTCGGGAAAGTGCCGAGCTGCATCTGCTCGGCGGCCCCCGGCTTGAGCACCGTGAGTCCCATGCCCAGGTAGTACACGGCGGCGTCGAGGCCCATGGCCTTGGCGCTTTGGGCGAGCACGAGTGGCGAGTACTGGCGCTCAGGTAGGTTGCTGGTCTGCACGTAGAGGATGTTCTTGGCGTCTGCCATGGCCGTCCTTTCGCTCTCAGGTCAGGCGGCGCATGAGGATGCGCAGCTGCCCGCCCTCGTTCTCGACTGAGACCACTTCGTGGCCGGCGCGCTTGGCGAAACGGGTGAGATCCTCCTCGGCGGCGGGGTCGTCGCTGAACACCTCGAGCACGTCGCCGACCTCGATGGCGTCGATCGCCTCCCGCGTCTGGAAGAGCGGCTCGGGGCAGTACAGACCGAGGCAGTCCAGGGTCCGGGTCACGGTGGGGTCGTCGTCCATCTGGTCTCCTTTCGCGAACTGCGGAGGCGCCCTCCGCGTACCCGCGCCGCTACCATACCCACCTGACGCAACCTGACTGCGTCGTCGAGTATGTCCCCGACGACAAGCGCCGCTGCGGAGAAGACACAGACCGCGCACAGGGTGTCGCAGGGGCACCCGCGCTACGCCGTGTACCTCAGCGGCGGCGGCCGGCTCCCCGTCGTCGTAGTGATCGCGCTGGCGTTGGCCGACCCGAGTCATGTCCAGGCCGAACGGACCGCGACTGCCGGCGCACCTGCATGGAGTGCGGGTGCCTGGTCACCATAGTGACGGGCGGGGGCCATGCGGAGAGCTACCCGCCGGTCTACGCCGCAACGTCACCCTGTCTGATCGTCTGCCTGCGGGGAAGACTCGTGAACGGCGAAAGGCGGGCGAAGGCGGTCCTTGCCTCATCTTCATCCTCTTTGGCTGCCGTGCGTCGCAGGCCGGGTCGTGGCCGACTGGCAAGGGCGAGAGGATGAGGCCGCAGTGGCTTCTTCGAGACTCCACTTCCGCATGGCTGCCGACGCTGAGAGACTCTGCGAGGGTCGCCAGCAGGTGCGAGGCTTCCTGTCCGGCCACGGTCTTCAGCCGCAGGCCGCCGACGAGGTCGTGCTCTGCGTGCACGAAGCCTGCGCAAACGCCATCGAACATAGCCACACCGAGCACGCCATCGATGTCGTGCTGCACCTCGAGGCGACGAGGCTCTCCGTCGTCGTTGCCGATGACGGCTGTGGGCTGGACGTCGCTTCCCACGAGTCGCACAGCAAGCCCGAGCTGCACCGCCCCAAGGGTCGTGGCCTCTACCTCATGGCCTCTTTCATGGACGAGTTCGATGTGCACCGCGACGGCGGCACCGAGATCCGCATGGCCAAGCGGCTCTCTTCTTCGCAGCTCGTGCGCGAGGATCCGGGACCCCGTCGGGCAGCCTCATAGGCTCCACAGGGCCCGAGTGGGTGCGCCGACGCGTCGCTGGCAGGAAGGACTGCTGCCGCGTGGCCACTCAGGGAAGCCGAAGCCCGGGGTTCGGACATGGTTGTAATCGTAGGCTACGGGCATAATCGTAGAAGCGGGCAGTACCACTGAAGGGCTACGGCGCTTCGAGGTGGATACGATGAGATACGGTCGGCCGATGTACGCGGCGTTGCTCTCGACGATCGTGGAGTGGCTCGACCGCGCAGGCCGCTGAGTCCGCACAACGGAGGCATGATGGACCCCACTGAACGACCGTTCGACCGGACCGAGGCGGTCGATCCGTCAAGCGATGTCGCGACAGAGACCGTCCCCGAGGCCCGGGGCGCACGCTTTGCTCGCAAGGCTCGTCGCGTACGGCTCTATTTCTATGCCGGAGTCGCGGTCGTCCTCCTTGTCGTTCTGATCGCGCTGGTGCTGGCCAACACGAGTCACGTGAAGGTCAGCTGGGTGTTCGGCTCCTCCTCGGTGTCGCTCGTCTGGCTCGTGCTCTTTGCTGCGATTCTCGGCTTGTTGTTGGGCATGGTCCTCGCGGCGATCTTTCACTGGCGCACACGGCGTCCGCGCTGATGGCCTGGGCCAAGGAGTCATCGTGTCCAACACAGTAGAGCTCATCGCGATCCCCGAGCAGACGATCGCCTACCTGTCCGCGCACGGCTCGGTGAGGAAGATGCAACAGCCGTTCGCGAGACTGTTCGCTGCCGTCGCCGAGGCTGGCTTGGCGCCGGCCGGGCCGCCCATGGCGCGCTTCGACTTGAACCTGACAGACCCCGACGACGCCAACTACGAAGTGGCCCTGCCGATCGCTCTCGGTCCGAACGGCACCATGCCCGACAATGACAAGGACGTGCGTTCCGACACGATGCCGGCCCACTACGCCCTGGTCACCACCCACCATGGGCGCTATGAGGAGATCGGTGCGGGCTACGCCGCCCTGACGGCGGAGCTCAACTCCCTGGGGTATGCGGTCACCGGTCCCGCCAGCGAGGTCTACCTCGTTGGCAGCGACAGTGGGGCAATGCCGGAGGACTTCGTCACTGAGGTACGGTTGCCGGTCGCCCGTTAGCTACAGTGGCCGAGAAAGCCGCTCCGGACCCCCGAGGGCAAAGCTCAGGGGAAGCGCGCGGCTGCGTCGGCTTGATGATGACCTCGCGCCAACGTGTACCTGCGCATACGCGCCAACGTATGCTGCAAAAGATCAGGCGATGTCGCGCGCCTGCGCGAGGCCGCTGACCTCGATTCCAACTGCAGCCCGTGACCCTGCTGTGCAAAGGTCGGGAGCCCACGTGAACGACGAGAAGGTCCCTGTGCGAAGGCGCTCGACGTCGGATCCCAGAGACCCGGCGACGATGCCCGCGAGCGAGGGCTCGCACATCGTGGTCGGCATCGGTGCCTCGGCCGGCGGCCTGGAGGCGCTCTCAGCGCTACTTGAGAACCTGCCCCCGCGCACGGGCATGGCCTTCGTCCTTCTGCAGCATCTCGATCCCACGCATCCCAGTCTCCTGGCCCATCTGCTGTCGACCAAGACTGCGATGGTCGTGACCGAGGTCACCGACGGAGTAGCCCTCGACCCCGACCATCTTTACGTCGTGCCGCCTGGCGCAGACATGGCGCTTGATCGTGGCCACCTGAAGCTTTCGCCGCGTCCAAAGAAGGCGGCACTGCATCTTCCGATCGATGTCTTTCTGCGCTCCCTGGCAGTCGAACTGGGCGAGCGGGCCGTCGGCGTCATCCTCTCGGGAGCTGCGTCCGACGGGGCCCAGGGTCTTGCGGCCATCAAGTCCGAAGGCGGCGTGACCTTTGCCCAGGAACCGGCCACGGCCGAGTACCCGAGCATGCCCGCCGCCGCCATCGCCGCCCGGGCGGTCGACTTCGTGTTGCCGCCTCGCGAGATCGCGGCCGAGCTCGCCCGCCTGGGAAGGAGCCCGCGCTTGGCCGAAACGCTCACACGGGGCACGCCTGACGCCGACCACGACGCCGGCCTGCTCGACCAGGTCTTCGCTTGTCTGCGCGTCGCCTTTCAGGTCGATTTCACGGGCTACAAGCTGCCCACCATCCGCCGCCGCCTTGCCCGCCGCATGCTCCTGCGACGCAGCGCCGATCTGGCTGAATACGTTGAACTGCTGCGAGCGGATCCGGCTGAGGTCGAGGCTCTCTACCGCGACATCCTCATCATGGTGACCGAGTTCTTCCGCGACCCGGAGACCTTTGCAGCGCTGCGCGCGCTGGTCCTGCCCGCCATTCTCGAGGGCAAGAGCGACAGCGAGGGGTTGCGTATCTGGGTGCCCGGCTGCGCCAGCGGCGAGGAGGCGTACAGCCTGGCGATCACAGCACTCGACGTGATGCAGGAGCTGGGCGCAAGCGTTCCCGTCAAGATCTTCGCCACCGACATCAACGAGGCAGATCTGCGGCGAGCGCGGCGGGGCGTCTTCGCGCAGAGCATCTCCGCACAGGTCGCATCCGACCAGCTACGGCGCTACTTCGTTGTTGCAGGGGGCGGCTATCAGGTCAGCAAGGCCGTCCGTGACCTCTGTGTCTTTGCGCGCCACGACGTCACCACCGATCCGCCTTTTCCCCGGCTCGACCTGGTGAGCTGCCGCAACCTGCTCATCTACCTCGGCCCCGCCCTGCAGCGCCGCGTCATCGCCAGCCTGCACTACGCGTTGCTGGCGGAAGGCTACCTGGTGCTGGGGCGCTCCGAGTCGATCCCCGGCCCCGCGAAGCTGTTCGACACGACCGACAAGAAGCACAAGATCTTCCGCAAGCTCGCCTCGTCCGTGGCGGGCGGCCATCTCGACGTGCCGTTGCGCCGACGCGACGGCCGGCCGGCCGGGTCTGGCTCCTCATCGGGCGTGGGGGGCTCGGTGGCGAGAGAAGGTGGCCCCAGCGTTCGTGAGCAGGCCGACAAGGCCCTGGCGACCGAGTTTGCGCCGGCGGGAGTCACGGTCGACGCCGAGTATGGCATTGTCGAGTTTCGCGGCGACACGGCACCCTACCTCGCCAACCGCCCCGGCAGGGCGTCGTTGAACCTGCTCGACATGGTCTGTGATGATCTCGCCGCCAAGGTGCGGGTGGCTTTGGCCGACGCGGCACAGACGCGAGCGAAGGTGACGATCGAGGACATCCGTCTGGGCAAGGCCCGCCGCGCGGTCACCCTTCACGTTCTGCCGCTGGAAGCCTGCGGCGCGCTGCACTACCTCGTCCTCTTCGAGGAGGTCGCCCGACCGCGTGGCCGCGAAGGACGTCCCGGAGCGGCGCCGGCCCGTAGTGTCGCCGCGGACGCCAGTGACATCGAGAGCCTGCGTGCCGAGCTCACGGCGACACGCGAGCGCCTGGAGGCCGTGATTCAGGACAAGGAGGCGGCCAACGAGGAGCTGCGCGCCGCAAACGAGGAGATGCTCTCAAGCGGCGAGGAGATGCAGAGCGTCAACGAGGAGCTCGAGACCACCCACGAGGAGCTGCAATCGACCAATCAGGAGCTGCGCGCCCGCAACGACGAGCTCGGCCGGGTGGGCGACGACCTGACCAACCTGCTCTCGAGCGTGAGCTTCCCGATCGTCATGGTCGACCGCGGTCTGCGTATCCGCCGCTTCACGCCTGCTGCGCACGATGTGCTCAATGTGATCCCCGGTGACGTGGGGCGACTGATCACCGATCTGCGCCTGCACGTCGATCTCCCCGATCTGGAGGCGCTGTTGGGAACTGTGATCGCCACGGGTGTGCTGTGCGAGCGTGATCTGCCAGACGAGCGAGGCCACTGGTACGAGATGCAAGCGCGTCCCTACATGACAGACGACAACCGAATCGACGGCGCGGTTGTGACCCTCTTCGACATCGACGAGATGACGCGCCGCTTCGTCACGCAGAAGCGCATCGCAACGACCCTCCAGGAGAACTTCATCCACGAGCTGCCCGCGGTCCCCGGTCTCGACCTGGGCATGGTCGCCCAGGCGGCCACCCAGGCCGAGCTCGTGGGCGGCGACTTCAGCGACGTGTTCGTGGTCGACGACACCCACGTGATGCTGCTGATCGGTGACGTCGCCGGCAAGGGTGTGCGAGCGGCCGGACACACCGAGACCGTGCGCAGCGTGATTCGCACCCTGGCGACGAGCGACCCATCGCCGGCCCTCGTCTTGGAGAAGGCCAGCCAGCTGCTGCTGCGCTACGACCCCGATGAGCCTCACGTCACTGCCTTTCTTGCGGTGCTCGACCCCGAGACCGGGCATGTGAGCTACGCGAGCGCCGGCCATCCTGCGCCCGTCCACCTCGGCGCGTTCACGGGTCGGACTCTCGACGTGAAGTTCGGCCCGCCCTTGGGTTCGTTCGAGTGGCCCTACACGAACGCTCACGCCAAGCTCACCTTGGAGGACTACCTGGTCCTCTACACCGACGGCGTCACCGAGGCCAGGCGGGAGAGCGAGCTGTTCGGCGAGGAACGGCTGTTGCAGGTCCTCTCCGGCTTGCGCGGCCGCTCCTCCCAGGAGGTCGCCGAGGGCGTGGTCCACGCCGCCCGGGAGTTCGCTGGCGGGCTGCGTGACGATATCCAGGTGGTCGTCTTGCGGCTGGCCTGAGTCGCGACCGTCGACCGGCGGTCGCGGCCTTGGGCGGCGGGGCCGAAACGTTCGGAGACGGCCTTGAACTCACCGACCGCGCGCGATGCTCATTTCGGTGGGGTGCCATCCTGAGCCAAGGCAATGGGTCAGGCTGGCAATGGCTGGGGATCGCGGCGGCCCGGCTTCAGCGAAGTGTCGAGTGGCCGCAGGACAAGACCGAGGAGGCGCAGATGGAGAGCCCCGGCACTTCCGACACCGATCTGGTGTGGCTGAGGCAGCTCGAGGACTACGTGCAGGAGGTGCTGCGCAGGCGGGCCAGCCGCGACGTCAACGCCCTGCAGGAGGAGCGCACGACCTTCGGCCAGCACGCCGCCGACGTGCTGGCCGCCAAGGCGGGCAGCTGGGCCTTCATCCTGAGCTTCCTCGGGGTACTCGGCGTGTGGATCGCGATCAACACCGTGGTGCTCCTGCGCCACTGGGATCCCTACCCGTTCATCCTGTTGAATCTGGTGCTGTCCTGCCTCGCGGCGATCCAGGCTCCCGTCATCATGATGAGCCAGCAGCGCCAGGCGACCCGCGACCGCCTGCAGGCCGAAAGTGACTACCAGGTGAACGTGAAGGCCGAGATCCTGCTCGAGCACTTGACCAAAGAGGTCGAGGAGATCAAGTGGCGTCTGGCCTCTTCCACGGATACGGGCGCACCCACCGACTCTGCGCGACTCCCGTAGCCTGACACGGTCAAGCCGCGCGGGACCACCCGCTCGACAAAGACGGCCATCGCTGGCCTTGCGAGAACATCGGGCGGGTGCCCGGCCAGCGCACCCGCCCGTTCGCCGTCTGTCAGCTCACCGCCGCGATCTTCACGGTCGGCTTGTCGTTGGTGTCGGTCGGCATCGGCGTAAGCCCGCCCAAGTCGCCGATGACGTTGACGAGCTGCGTATCGCCGGGCACCACGATCTTGCTGTTCTGATACAACGCACGCTCGACGGTCTCGAGCTTGCGCAGCATCTGGGCGTTGCCCACGAAGTACTTGTCGGCCGCCTCGTTGACCAGGCGGATGGCCTGGGCCTCGCCCTCGGCGGCCAGGATCTTGGCCTGCCGTGTGCCCTCGGCCTTCTTGATCTCGGCGCGCCGCGCGCCGTCGGCCTGGGTCTCGGTCGCGGTGGCGAAGTCGACGGCCGCCACCTTCTCGTTCTCGGCCTTCACGACCTTGTTCATGGTCTCCTGCACGTCGCGCGGCGGGTCGATCTCCTTGAGCTCGGTGCGCAGGATCTCGATGCCCCAGGCGGCGGTCTCGGTCTTGAGAGCTGTGCGCAGCTCCTCGTTGATCTTGCCGCGCTCGGAGTTGGCCGATTTCAGCGAGAGCGTGCCGATGATGTTGCGCAGCGTGGTGCGGGCCAGGTTGACGACCTGGTTTTCGTAGTTGGTGACGTTGTAGACGGAGGCCTTGACGTTCTCTTCGTCGGCCTTGACCTTGAGGTAGACCTGAGCGTCGACCTTGGCGTTCAGGTTGTCGTTGGTGATGATCTCCTGGGGCTGCGCCTCGACCAGGACTTCACGGATGTCGACCTGGTACATGCGCTCGATGATCGGAATCACCCCGTGGATGCCCGGCCCGGCGTAGCGGTTGTACTTGCCGAGGCGTTCGACCAGGCCACGATGGGTGGGGCGCACCATACGTACGCTGCTGCGCGCCAGCACGAGCACCACGACCACGACCACGACGATGACGACCAGTTCGGCGATGGTGGCGCCGGCGACGGCTAGCATGGCAGCAGCCTCTCGACTGCAGCATGGACCGACACGGTACTCATGAATCTCTCCTTCGCATCTGACAACGGGCCGCGTGGGGCTCGAGGCGCGGGTGGCGAGCAGATGGTCGGGGTCGGTTGGGTCGTGACGACCCGAGGCTACCTGCAGTCAAGGGCTCCCGATTGAGCCTTGCGCCAGTACCATTCCCGTCAGGCTTAGGTCCGAGACACACGGTGCTCGCAGGAAAGCCGCTAGGCGACCGTCCGGCGGGTGATGTCCAAGCTGAGCGATTCCTCGTCAGCCTGCAGCGGTCGTCGAGAGCGCCTTGCGAGTTCTCTCAGGTACGCCCGATTCACCGGCTCCCGCACCCAGCGTCGTATGAACCACCAGCCCCAGAGGTGGTCGAGCAGGTGGCTGAAGCGCAGCCGGCTGAGGTGCCCCAGCCCACGGCGCACCGAGTAGAAGCGCCGGTAGGCCGCGATGACCTCGCGCTGCAGCTCCAAAGGGGACATCTTCTGGGGCGCAAACACGACGTGCTGGCCGTCGTAGAACTGCCAGCCCTGCTCGAAGATGCGACTGCCGGCGTTCATCGCCTCGTACTGCTCGGTGCCGAGAGCCGGCGTGAGCACGTTGAGCATGAGCGTGTCGATGCGGTGCCGGGCGGCGAACTCGACCGTCGTGCGCGCCGTCTGCGCCGTGTCGGTGTCGGCGCCGACCACGAACATGCCGTGGCACTTGATACCGTGGCGGTGCAGCGCCTCGACGGCGCGCACGGCGTCGTCGACCGTCTGTGACTTGGCATAGCCGTCCAGCGTCGCCTGCTCGATCGACTCGAGGCCGAGGGCAAGGCGCCGGCAGCCCGAGCGTCGCATGAGCGCAAGCAGCTCCTCGTCGCGGGCGACGTCGGCCCGCACCTGAGCCTGCCAGGGCACCGCGAGGCCGCGCTCGATCATCATCTGCAAGAGCGTCTTGAGCCGGCGCTTGTCGGCTGCCAGGTTGTCGTCGTAGAAGAAGACGCTGGTCGGTCGTCTGGCCTCGAGCTCGGCGACCACATGCTCCGGGCTGCGGCAGCGGTAGGCGCGGCCGAACATGAGGGTCACTGTGCAGAACGTGCAGCCGAACGGACAGCCGAGGCTGGTCATGACCGGGGTCTCCCGGATGCGCTCTGCGCCCACGATCAGGGAGAGGTCGGGCAGCGGCAGGCCGTCGAGATCGAGGCGGCGCTCGCGTGCCTGATTGTGCACGGCGTGCCCGTCGCGGCAGAACGAAAGTCCCGCGATACCGTCGAGCTCGCGCCTGCCGGCGAGCGCCTCGATGAGCTCGGCCATCAGCGCCTCACCGCCCTCGCCGCGGGCCACGAAGTCGGCGTGCGGCAGCGCGTCGTCGGGCACGAACGTGGGGTGGGGGCCGCCGATCACCACAGGGATGCCGGCGGCGCGCAGGCGGTCGGCCAGCCGGTAGGCGGCCGGCGCGGTCGAAGTGGTCGTCGAGATGCCGACGAGGTCGGCGGTGGCAAGGTCGTCGCGGTCGATGGGCGCCGCCTGGGGGCAGTAGATCCGCACGTCGTGGCCGGCCGCCTTGAGCGCCGCCCCGATGATGGGCAGGCCGAGTCGCGGGTAGATGCCGTAGGACAGGATGTTGATGCTGGGCGCGGCCGGCTCGACAAGTCGCACCCTGAGGCCCCCTCTGGGCAGCGTGCCGGCGCGCGGCGCCGAGGCGTCTGTAGGCGTGACGGTGATCTGCTCCCTCGCTGTCCCCCAAGAAGAATCGGCTCGTGGCGCAGTCTGCCCCTGCTACCGCCTCAGTACACCATTGCAGCCAAGAGGGGCGGTCGCGCGGCGCGGGGCCGGGCGAAGGGTTCCCAACAGTGCGCCGGCCCTGCGGTCATTATCGTGGGGGGTGCCGACCGACGGCAACGGTCGGAGGGCTTGAGTGGAACGCTCGAGACGCGGCGTTCCACCTGCTGCCTTGGTCGCGCCTGAAGTCGGTGTGCACCTCGCAGCTCAGGCGGGCGTTGCGGCGGGCGGCGAGGCTACTGACCAGACTGCTCAGGGGTTGGCGGCGACCCCGCACGTCGCGTGCGGTACCGTTGTGCACACGTCGCGGGCGCTCACGGAGGACAGCGATCGCAGCAGCCCGGTGTGCGCCTGGAGCTCGCCCACTTTGGCTCACTGAGGGTGACAGCTCTGCCGCTCACGACAACGCCTCCTGACCGCAGGTCGGCGTCCGGTGCGAGGCTGCGCGAGCTGCGGCCGGCCGACCGGCGGGCGGCTATGTCTTGGTTCTACTCGTTGCCGCGCGTCTCGGCCACCTCGCTCGCTTGCGCTTCACGAAACTGCGCGACCACGCCTGGTGTGAGTGGCATGCGCGCCGCAGGGGTGGCATCAAGCAAACCGTGACTACCTAAGGACGCTCGCGCTGCGTGCGCCGCACGCAACCGCTCCGCGACCTTAGGGGAAACGCAGACGGGGTAGACTCTGGTCACTGTTGCGTCGCACCTTTCGTAGCAGCATCCAGCGGAGAGCGCGTCGTTGCTTCGGAAGTTGCCGCGGACACGCTCCTAAACGAAGGAGCAGGAGTTGGCTCAAGGTAAGGTCAAGTGGTTCAACGGCGGCAAGGGCTACGGCTTCATCGCCCGGGACGACGGTGAAAAGGACGTGTTCGTGCACGCCAACTCGCTGGCTCCCGGCCTTGCCACGCTGCAGGAGAACCAAGCTGTGGAGTTCGAGGTCGAGCAGGGCCAGAAGGGTCCTCAGGCCACCAACGTACGGCTTGCCTGACCGACTTTCCCACCAGGGAGTCTGATCGGACTGCCAGGGCGCCCGCCGAAGCCACCACTTCGGCGGGCGCCTCTCGTTTCGGCTCACGGATTCGCGTGGCTCTGGGCGAAGCGGCAAAGAGCGACTCCGCCACTGAGTCGAGGCTGTTGTCGGTTGGCGGTTGGCGTGAGCGCCGACGCAATGCCGACGAGACGCCTCGCCACGGGGCGGCACCGCTGAGCACCAGGGAGCACGACGGGCTGCCAGAACCTTGGATCGTGCAGCACAATCGCGTCCGCTTGACCACCACTGGTCACGCCATCCGCGTGTTTCCTTGTTGGACGCAGGCTTCTCGCCACAGGGCGCGTGTGGACGCGCTGCCAACGCTCCGCCTCGCCGTTCTGCACCCTGTATGCTGCGAGAGGTCAAGCGGCGACGCGCGAGTCTCCCGCGCCTGACTTTCACAGCAGGTACCGCTGTAATCCTTCTACATGCAGGAGCGTGCGTGACCAACAAGAAGGCCCCTTCGCGAAGGCAACCGCCTTCAAAAGCGCCGCAGTCTCAGGGGTCCGGCACGGGTGGGCGCTCCTGCATCGTGGTCGGCGTCGGTGCCTCGGCGGGCGGCCTGGAGGCGTTCTCGGCGCTTCTTGGGAAGCTGCCGGCCGATACCGGTATGGCGTTCGTCTTTCTGCCGCATCTCGACCCCAAGCATGCCAGTCTGCTGACCCATCTGCTCTCCGCCAAGACCGCCATGGTTGTCACCGAGGTCACCGATGGCGTCCGCGTCGTCCCCGACCACGTCTACGTGGTGCCACCCGGCGCGGACATGACGCTCGAGGGCGGGCGGCTCAAGCTCACGCCGCGCGACGAGAAGGCCGCACGGCGCCTGCCGATCGACGCCTTTCTGCGTTCGCTGGCAGCCGATTCGGGCGAGCGCGCGATCGGTGTGATTCTCTCCGGCGCGGCCTCCGACGGCGCCCAGGGTCTGGCGGCCATCAAGTCCGAAGGTGGTGTCACCTTCGCCCAAGAACCGGCCTCGGCCGACTACCCGAGCATGCCGGCCGCGGCGATCGCTACTCGCGTAGTCGACTTCGTGCTGCCGCCACAGGAGATCGCCACCGAGCTCGCTCGCCTGAGCGCGGACTTGCGCGTGACCGGCGCGGTCGTGCGCGCCGCGGATGCGGCGGGCAGCGACCTTGAAGCGGGCGAGCTCGACCAGGTCTTCGCCTTGCTGCGCGACGCCTTCCGGGTCGACTTTTCGGCCTACAAGCTGCCCACCATCCGCCGTCGCCTCGCGCGGCGCATGCTCCTGCGCCGCAGCGCCGATCTGACTGAGTACGTCGCCCTGCTGCGCTCAGACCCCGCCGAGATCGAGGCCCTCTACCGCGACATCCTCATCATGGTCACCGAGTTCTTCCGCGATCCGGAAACCTTTGCCGTGCTGCGTGAGGTGGTCTTTCCCGCCATTCTCAAGGGCAAGAGCGACGGCGAGTCGCTGCGCATCTGGGTTCCGGGGTGCGCCAGCGGAGAAGAGGCATACAGCCTGGCGATCAGCGCACTCGACGTGACGGAAGAGCTAAGGCGCAATGTTCCGCTCAAGATCTTCGCCACCGACATCAACGAGCCCGATCTCAAGCTCGCGCGTCGTGGCACCTACGCGCAAAGCATCTCCGCACAGGTCACCGTCGATCGGCTGCGGCGCTATTTCGTCGCCTCGGACGGTGGCTATCAGGTCGCCAAGGCCGTCCGTGACGTGTGCGTCTTCGCGCGCCACGACGTCACCGCTGATCCGCCCTTTCCCCGACTCGACCTGGTGAGCTGCCGTAATCTGCTCATCTACCTCGGCCCCACCCTGCAGCGGCGGGTGATCGCCAACCTGCACTACGGCTTGGTGGCGGAGGGCTACCTTGCGCTGGGGCGCTCGGAGTCGATCGCCGGCTCGACGCGGCTGTTCGACCAAGTAGACAAAAAGCACAAGATCTTCAAGAAGCCGGCCTCATCGGTCAATGCCGGCACCCTTGCTCTGCCGGTCCGCAGGCGCGACAAACACGCCGCCGAGTCAGACCGCTTCTTCGAGGAAGGGCGTCCGTTTGCGGCAGAGCCCGGCCGCGGCGTGCGTGAGCAGGCCGACAGGGTTCTCTTGGCCGAGTTTGCTCCGGCGGGAGTCACGGTTGATGCTGAGTATGGCATCGTCGAGTTTCGCGGCGACACGGCACCTTACCTTGCCAACAGGCCGGGCAGGGCGTCTCTGAACCTGCTCGACATGGTCCGTGACGGTCTCGCCGGCAAGGTGCGGGCGGCCTTGGCTGAGGCGGCAGAGACGCGGGCCAGGGTCACACGCGAGGGCATTCACCTGGGCAAGGGCAAGACCCGCCGAGCGATCGACCTTCACGTCGTGCCACTTGAAGCCAACGGCACGCTGCACTACCTCGTCCTCTTCGAGGAGGCCGACCGGCCGCATGCTCGCGGCGACCTTCCCGGGGCCGCGTCAGCTCACAGTGGCGCCACCGAGGTCGGTGAGGTCCAGCGCCTGCACGACGAGCTCACGTCGACACGAGAGCGCCTCGAGGCCCTTATCTCAGACAAGGAGGCGGCCAACGAGGAGCTTCGTGCCGCCAACGAGGAGATGCTCTCCAGCGGCGAGGAGATGCAGAGCGTGAACGAGGAGCTCGAGACCACCCACGAGGAGCTGCAGTCGACCAACGAGGAGCTGCGCGCCCGCAACGACGAGCTCGGTCAGGTAGGCAACGATCTGACCAACCTTCTCTCCAGTGCGAGCTTCCCGATCGTCATGGTCGATCGCGGCCTGCGTATCCGCCGCTTTACCCCTGCTGCCCAGGCCGTGCTGAATGTGATCCCGGGTGATGTGGGGCGTCTGATCACCGACTTGCGCCTGCACATCGATCTGCCCGACCTCGAGGCGCTGCTGGGAGAGGTGATCGACACGGGGGCGCTGCGGGAGCGCAACCTGAAAGACGAGCGGGGGCACTGGTACGAGATGCAAGCACGGCCCTACAAGACCGCCGACAACCGCATCGACGGCGCGGTCGTGACGCTGTTCGACATCGATGAGACGACGCGCCGCTTCGACACTCAGAAACACATCGCGACCACCCTCCAGGAGAACTTCATCCACCCCCTCCCCGAGGTCGGCGGCCTCGATCTCGGGGTGGTCTCGAAGGCGGCCTTCGAGCCCGAGCTCGTGGGCGGCGACTTCAGCGACGTGTTTGTGGCAGACGACGCTCAGGTGGTGGTGCTGATCGGCGACGTGGCCGGCAAGGGCGTACGAGCCGCGGGCCACACCGAACCGTGCAAGAGAAGCTTGAAGGTGGCGACGCTGGGGGCGGGTCTCATGACACAGTGCGGCAACGTTCGCGACTATCGCGAGCAGCTGGTGGCGAGCCTCTGCGACTGGGTGGAGTGGCGGGCGAGCACGGCGGAGGATCACCCCGATGACTGGCGCATCGGCCGCGCTGCCGAGAGGCTCTATCGCACCACCCGCGAGGTGGCAGCCCTGGCCGATGACGACCCCCGCTTGCTGCGCCTGGTGCGCCTCTTCGAGGCCGGCGACGCCGCGGTGGGCCACTTCCTCGAGCAGGAGCACTACCTCATCGCCCGACACGGCTTCGGGAGTGATGCCACACAGACCACCGAAGAGCTTGTGTCTGCCCTGGTGACGGCAGCAGATGACGCTGTGCTTGCCTCGCTGGACGACGTGCTGTCTGCGCGGAACGTCGATGCCGACTGTGAGGACGACGGCCACAAGCGCTGACCGGACGGCGCGTGTCTGAGGCCCTCTTCTCGGTTGCGGAGCGAGGCCAAGGGGGATAGGAGTCACCACCAGGTCCGAGCCATGCGTATCCTGCTGACCGCTGCCACCGGCTACATCGGCGGGCGGCTCGCGTCACGCTCGTCGTCCTTTGCCTCCCACTCGCGCGCTTTGACTGGCTGTCTCAGAGCATTCTTCACGAGAGCGTGCACGATCTGATCCAGGATCGGGGCGTGAAGTACGTGCTGTGGGTGGCCACAGCAGTGGACGTCGTGATCGTCGGTTTGTCAGCGGTCCGTCTGCAGAAGGCGAGGCGCGGCGACTTCGGCAGGAAGCGGTTCATGTCAAGTCTCAGTACCCGTGTTACGACGCCGACACAATGCCGACGAGACGCCTCGTCACGGCCAAACACGGCGAGTCATCAGAGAGCACAGCGGGCCGCCAGAACCTTGGACGTTGCAGCACAATCGCCCACGGCAAGCTACGGTCCGTCACGTCTTCGGTGGGTTTCCTAAACCTGGTGTCGCTGGTTCGATTCCAGCCGGGGGCACCACAAAATCCCTGCTCAGGACGATTTCCTATCGTGCGGTTCGCGCACGAAACTTCCGAATCGGCAGGAATGCCGACATTTTGCCGACACGACCGGATGTCATAGGAGAGCACGGCCGAGCACGAAGCGGCACGGGTGCCGCTGGCGGCGCCTGCGGCCTCGAGCGTAGGCTGAGACGGCCATGGCCTTCACCCAGCTCGAGCTCAAGCGCATCGACCACACGATCGGCGACCTCTGCCGGCGCCGGTCTCCACGGGAGCTAGTCGACCAGCTGCGCTTCGTCTATCGCATCGACGGCCACGCCGTGAGCATCTACGAGGAGCGTCCGCCCTGGCGCGGCTCAGGCGCCTGGACCAGCCACGGCGTGGCTCGCTTTCGCTTCACGCGGGCCCGCGGCCTCTGGACGCTCTACTGGCTGCGCCAGGACCTGAAGTGGCACCGCTACCTGCCCGCGCCACCGTCGGCCGACCTGGCCGCCCTGGTCGCTGCGGTCGAGGCCGACGAGTACGGCGCCTTCTTCGGCTAGCGCCAGACTCATCTCCAGCGAGTGTTCGGCCGATTCAGCCTCGGTACGGCCGCGACGCGAAGGACCCGACATGACAGGCACCGATATGCCGCGCCACGAGGCGCTCACCCTGCAGGGGAACTACCTGCTCGAGATCGCCTTGGCCAAGCAGGGCGAGGAGACCCACGAGCTGTGCAGGACCGCCTGTACGACCTACGGCGAGGCCCTGCGGCTCAAGCCGGACACAGCCGAGGCGCGGCTCGGGCTGGGCTGTGCCCGCCTGGCCCTGGCGGGACGCACCAGCGACAGGGCCGAACACCGCAGGCTGCTGCGCCTCGCCCGTGGTGAGCTTCTCCGTGCCGAGCAGCTCGGCGCCGGGGCGGCCGCCTACAACCTCGCCTGCGCTGCCGCTCTGGCGGGTGACCGCGGCGAGTGCCGCATGTGGCTCGAACGTTGCCAGCAGGCCGCCCAGCTGCCGCCGGCCGAACAGCTGCGCGCCGATCCCGACCTGGCCTGTGTGCGCGGCGAGCCCTGGTTTGTGGCGATGCTTGCCTGATGGACCGCTCGATCTTGTGGCCGCAGAGCAGGAGGTCGACTGAGACGATGCACAGACCCCCGGTCGCGCTCGTTGCCTTGATTGCCGCGGCCTGGGCCTTCGGTCTGCTCGACTCGCGTATCCCCATGCCGCATGCGCCCGGTGTCTTCTGGGCCGGCAACCTGGGCGCTCCCTGGCTGGTGCTGCCCTTCCTGGCAGATCGGGCTGGGGGTCTGCGTCCATAGCCTTCATCGCCGGCTGGATCGCGGCCGCCGCCCTCGCCGGCGGGCTCTTCGGCCGGTTCGGCTTTACCTGGGGACGCTCACGCACACTGCTTGAGGGGCTCGCCCTGGGAGTGCCGTTCATCTTAGAACCCTGGTTCTGGTCACTCGGGCTGGGCTATCGGCGCGGGTCGATGGCCTACTGGTATGCGGAGACGGCGACCGGTGTGGCCTTGATTGTGACGTTGCTGGTGCTCAGGCGCCGGGCGGCGCGGTTGCGATCGGCCGGGGTGAGGGCTCCGGCCTGAGCGCGCCTGTAGCGAGGGCAGCGAGTCCGCCCATTGGGCGAACACCAGCCCCGCGATCAGCGCCGCCTCCTCCTCCTGCATCGCCGGCGTGGCGTTCGTGGAGATGTCGAGGGCCCTCAGGGCCCAGACAGGAGGCGGGCTGGCGCCAGTCTTGCGAGAGGCCGGCGTTCCTGTGCAAACTGCCGGTCTTTGTGAAGAGCGTGTGGCAGAACCCCGCCTTGCTCTCAACGTCGAGCCGCACCTGCCGATAACTGCCTCAGAGCCCAAGACGCCCCCCAGGAGCCCAGACCGTGACGATCAGCCGCTCGAACGCCTTGTTTGTCGTGGTGGTGGTGCTGGCGATCACCGTGGCCGCGATCGTGGTGCAGTCCGGCCAGACAGCCGGTGCCGCTCGACCAACGACAGTCGCTGTCAGCTTAGCCGCCAGTTCGCTCGAGGCATCCTCTACGGGCAGTGCTCTCTCGGAATCAGACCCCGCTCAGCAGGTGCCCAACCTCGACCAGTTCACGAGCCGCGACCCCTTCATCCAGGCGACGGCCTCTCCGGGTGCAAGCCCGACAGCGACAGCGAGTCCCACTTCCAGCGCGTCGCCGTCTCCATCACCCAGTCCGACGCCCACCGTGTTCGAGGCCACGGTGCGCCTCAAGGTCAGTCTCGACGGCAAGAAGATCGACGAGACCTTCAGCCAGTGCAAGCGCGGCGCGGTCCTGCCGCCGGGCCGACCGCTCCTCAGGATCGCTGCCGTCTTTGGCGACCGCGTCAAGTTCGAGCCGATCGACGGCTACAGGCTGGTCGGCTCAAGTGACAGTAAGACCTTCGAGGTCTGGACGGGCAAGTCGGCGTCGCCATCGATTCGGAAAGGCAGCCTCACCACGCTCTGCTCGGTCAGCGTGCTGCACATCGGCGGCGATGGGACGGGCTCCTCCAGTGACGAACAGGCGCCGCTGGGCGTCGCCTCCGGCCAGAGTATCGAGGCGCTCAGCATCGTGAGCCTGAACGGCGTCCCGGGCGCCATCCTTGCGGTCGACGACACGGTCTATCCCGCCGAGGAGATCGGCCAGACCTTCACGACCGTCTGGGGCCAGATCGAGGTCATCGGCGTCGACGAGGCGGCCCACACGGTGACGGTCGAGCACGGTGACCTGCAGGAGACGCTGCATCTGGGGCAGCCGGTCTCGCAGTAAGGCGGCCCGGCGGGAGCCGGCTACTTGGCGAACACCAGCCCCGCGATTAGCTGCGCCGCTTCCTCCTGCATCGCCGGGATGGCGTGCGAGTAGGTGTCGAGCGTGATCGAGACGGTGGCGTGGCCGAGGCGCTCGGAGACCACCTTGGGGTGGACGCCGGCCTGAAGCGCGAGTGTGGCGTGCGTGTGCCGCAGGTCGTGCAGGCGGATCGTCGGCAGCATCGATTTCTTCACCGCCTGGCGGAAGTAGCGGGTCACGTCCTCGGGGTCGAGGTGCTCGCCGTTTTCGAGCGTGAACACGTAGCCTGAGTCGGTCCAGCCCTCTTGCCAGTCGGCCTGCTCGGTAAGCTGACGGGCGGCCTGAGCCTTGAGCACGGCGACCGTCTCGGGGTCGAGGGCGATCGAGCGGCGACCGCGGGCGGTCTTGGGTTCGCTGACCACGACCTCGCGACCCGAGGGGATGAGGGCGCGGCGCACCGAGAGACGCCCGGCCTCGAGGTCGACGTCGTCCCACCTCAGGCCCAAAGCCTCGCCGCGGCGCATGCCGGTCATGGCCAGTACGTGCCAAAGGTCGTGGAGGCGGTCGTCTGCGGTCGCCTTGAGGAACGCTCCGAGTTGCTCGGCCGTCCAGGTCTTCATCTCGCGGCGCTCGGTGCCCCTTTGGCTGGGCGGATCTGCGGCATCAGCAGGGTTGCGCGCGAGCTGGCTCCACTTCACGGCGTCACGGAAGGCACGGTGCAGGCAGGCGTGCACGTGGTGCACGGTGGCGGGGGAGAGGCCGCGCTTGCCGTTCTTGCGCCCCGACTCGGCGAGCTTCGCATAGAGTCCGTTCAAGGTGGCGCCCGTCACCTTCTGCAGCTTGATCGTGCCGATGAAGGGCACGACGTGACAGTCGACATGCTGCACGTAGCTGTTGTAGGTCGACTCGCGGATCGTCGAGCGGGCGGCGGGCAGCCACTCCCGCTTGAGGTACTCCTTGACGCTGGCCTTGGTGGGCGCCACATAGGTCTGCTCCTCGACCGCTGTGAACGTCGGTCGAAAGGGCGAACAGTGGTCGGCCGAAACGGTCAACACTGGAACGCGATCTTAGCTGCTTGTCTGACCTCCTTCCAAGGCGCTGCGGCGGGGTCTGTCGCGGCCGCTTGAGCTGCCACCCTTGGCTGCGCCTTCCTCGCGCAGCTTGGCCTTGGCGTCACGCAGGCGGTAGCTCTCTCCTTTGGTCTCGATGATCTGGCAGCGATGGGTGAGCCGATCGAGGGTCGCGCCGGTGAGGCGCTCCGAGCCGAGCACCTCGGTCCAGGACTCGAACGGCAGGTTGGTAGTGACGATCAGGCTGGTGCGCTCGTAGGCGCTGGAGATGACGTCGAAGAGCAGCTCGGCGCCGATCTTGGAGGCCGGCACGTAGCCGAGCTCATCTAAGATCAGCAGGTCGAGCTTCGCGAGGCGTGCCTTCAAGCCCAGCAGCGAGCGTTCGTCGCGAGCCTCCAGGAGCAGCGTGGCAAGCTCGGTCAGACGGAAGAAGCGCACCCGGTAGCCCCGCCCGCAGGCGGCCATGCCCAGGGCGGTGGCCAGGTGAGTCTTGCCGGTGCCCGGGTTGCCGACGAAGAGCACGTTCTCGCGCCGGTCGATGTACTCGCAGCGCGCCAGCTCGCAGAGCAGCACCTTGTTGACCGAGGGACGGGCCGCAAAGTCGAAGCCCTCGAGAGTCTTGTGGGTCGGGAAGTGGGCCGCCTTTAAGCGCCGCTCGGCGGCCTTGCGCTCGCGCTCCAGGAGCTCGAGCTCGGTGAGCTGCAGGAGGTAGGTGAGGTGGTCGGCGTTGTCGGCGGCCGCCTGGCGGGCGAGCTTCTCGCACTCGGCTGTGATCGTCGGCAGTCGCAGTGCCTTGAGATGATGATGCAACAGCACCAGGGACGTGCTCTGCAGCTGCTTCATGACCGTGCCTCCTGGCGCCCCAGGGCGGCGTAGGCGCGCAGGTCGGGCGGCTCGATGGCGAAGGCCTGCAGGTGCGGGCGTCCGTCTAAGGCAAACAACGTCACGGCGCGCTCGGCGCGCTGGGCCAGGATGAGCGCGATCGCATCCGAGCTCGTGGTGCCGATCGCTGCAGCCGCCATCACCGCCCTGGCAAGCTCGGTAAGCGAGGCGCGCTCGGCCAGGCGCAGCACCTTGATGTACTCGCGGGTGCCCTGATGACCCAGGGACGTCTCGAGGCGGCGGCGCAGCAGGGCAAAGCAGTCCGGCAGGTCCCAGTCGGCCAGTGGCCGGGCTGAGTCGAAGGCGCCGGGCTTGCGCTCCAGCAGCGCCAGGTAGTGGAGAGGATCGAAGCTCACCTGCTGGCGTTCCCAGATGCGCTTGTGGACGGCCACCAGTTGGGTCTTCTCTGCGATTCGCACCTCCTCGATGCCGCCCTTGACGGTGAGCTCGTGATGGGCATAGGCCACCGGCACCGAGTAGTCGTTTGCATCGAAGCGCACCAGCGAGAGCGAGTTAGCCCGCGTCTGGGCGACGCGGCGGGTCTCGAAGCTCTCGCCCGGCAGTGGCAGCATCGCCCGGCGGTCGTCTTTAAGCAGCTCGGCCTTGGTCTGGGTCTGGCCCCACAGCTGGCGGGCGAGGTCGTCGCGGCAGCGCTGTTTCAGGTAGGCGTTGAGCTCGCCCCAGCTGGCAAAGCTCGGCACCGGCACCAAGAAGTTGCGCCGCCCGTAGCCGACCAGGGACTCGACGTGGCCCTTCTCGTTGCCGCGCGCCACGCGGCAGAAGCGGTGCCTAAAGAGGAAGTGGGCCTCGAGGCGCAGGAACTCGCGCGTGAGCTCACGCTCGCGCCCGACGATGCGCGCCACCGCGATCTTGGAGTTGTCGTAGTCGGTCTTTACGGGCACGCCGCCGAAGAAGGTAAAGGCGGCTACGTGGGCGTCCTGGAAGCTCTCGGTGCACTCGCGCGGATAGGCGCGCATGAAGAAGGCATCCGAGTAGGGCAGGCTCATCACTGCGAAGTGCGCCTTGCAGGCAACGCCAGCGATCTGCACGGCGGCCTCGCCAAAGTCGAACTGGGCGCGGCCCGGCAGATGGGCGAGGGGCACGAAGACCTCGCCAGCGTGGCGGCGCAGGCGGGCCACCGCGACCCTCACCTGCGTGAGGCCGCCGCTGTAGCCGTGCTCGTCGCGCAGACGCTCGAAGATGCGCTTGGCGGTGTGGCGCTGCTTGGCCGGCGCCTCACGATCGGCGGCGAGGATCTCCTCGATTACCCCCAGATGGGGTCCCAGCTTGGTCTTGGGACGGGGCGTCCGCTGGCGGTAGCCGGGCGGCTCGCTACAGGCGAGGATCTTCTGCAGGGTCTTGTGGGCGATGCCGTAGCGCCTGCAGATCGATCGCTTCGAGGCGCCCTCCACGAGCACCGCCCGCCTGATGTCGGTCCAGTCCTGCATGTCGGTGAACACTCCTTCCTCCTGTCTCGCCGGAAGCGGCTCCGGGAGCGCCTCCCGGCGATAACAGGAATTCGAGGGGTGTTGACCTTTTCGACCGGCGTTTCCTTTAGGCGAGGAGTGTTCGCCTTTTCAACCGTCGTTTACAGGTGTGGCGCTGCTTGGCCGGCGCCTCACGATCGGCGGCGAGGATCTCCTCGATTACCCCCAGATGGGGTCCCAGCTTGGTCTTGGGACGGGGCGTCCGCTGGCGGTAGCCGGGCGGCTCGCTACAGGCGAGGATCTTCTGCAGGGTCTTGTGGGCGATGCCGTAGCGCCTGCAGATCGATCGCTTCGAGGCGCCCTCCACGAGCACCGCCCGCCTGATGTCGGTCCAGTCCTGCATGTCGGTGAACACTCCTTCCTCCTGTCTCGCCGGAAGCGGCTCCGGGAGCGCCTCCCGGCGATAACAGGAATTCGAGGGGTGTTGACCTTTTCGACCGGCGTTTCCTTTAGGCGAGGAGTGTTCGCCTTTTCAACCGTCGTTTACATACCAAGCTTACCTGCAGGCTAAGGCGCCCTGGCGAGTGATCGTGCCCTTCGCTGCTCGGCTGGCCGAGGCGCTTGCCGGCCAGCCCACCGAACCGCGCGTGGGGCGCGACTTCGCCAGGTTGCTCTCGCTGGTCAAGGCCGCCGCCCTGCTGCGCCATTCACAGCGCGCCTGTGATGGCGGCGGTCGCCTGCTGGCCGATGTGGCCGACTACGCCCTGGTCTACGAGCTTGCCGGTGAGGTCTACCGCTCCAGTGCCAGCGGTGCGGGCGAGAAGGTGCGGCAGGTAGTCGGAGCGGTGGCGCGCCTCACCGCCGCAGGCAAGCCCCACGTCTCGGTCAGCCAGGTGGCCGCCGAGCTCGCCCTGAGCGCGATGGCCGCCTCAAGGCGCGTGCGCGCCGCTCTGCGGAGCGGCTGGCTTACTAATGCCGAGACCAGAAAGGGCCACCCGTACCAGCTGAGCATCGGCGAGCCGCTGCCTGCCGAGAGCGGCCTGCCGGCGCCCGAGGCGATCTGCCCTAACACCGTAACGCCTAATACCGACGCAACCCGCGCCCCTGCTGCGGGGGGCCGCGCAAAGGAGACGCGATGACAGACCACGCAAGCCAGGTCGTGCCCAGGGACGCCCTCATAGTCGAGTCCTGGCCCACCGAGCGGCCGATCCCCTACGCCCGCAACGCCCGCTTCTGCCCCCGGGCCGCTATCGACAAGGTGGCCGCCTCGATCGCCGAGTTCGGCTTTCGCCAGCCCATCGTGGTGGACGAGGCCGGCGTCATCCTGGCCGGCCACACGCGCCTGCTGGCGGCCCGTGAGCTCGGTCTTGCCAGCGTGCCGGTGCACGTCGCGGCGGGTCTCACCCCCGCTCAGGCCAAGGCCTACCGCCTAATGGACAACCGCTCCAACCAGGAGACCGCTTGGGACAGCGCCCTCTTGCCGCTGGAGCTCGAAGAGCTCGCCGGCATGGGGATTGGCCTCGCGCTGACGGGCTTCTCGCAGGAGGAGCTGGCCGCCCTGCTGGCCGCCCCGACGGAGGGCCTCTGTGACCCCGACGAGGTGCCCGAGCCGCCCGCCGAGTCGCTCACCAAACCCGGCGACCTCTACCTGCTCGGACCTCATCGTCTGCTCTGCGGCGATAGCACCGACCCCGCGCAGGTCAGGCGCTTGATGGCCGGGAAGCGCGCTGTCCTGATGGCCACCGACCCGCCCTATCTCGTCGACTACGACGGCGGTCATCATCCCCAGAGCTGGGGCGCCGATGGCAGAGCGGTCTCGCCCGAGGAGAAGACCAAGCACTGGGACGCCTACACCGATCAGGCGAGCGCCATCTCCTTCTACACCGCCTTCCTTCAGGTCGCCCTCGATGAGGCCCTGCTGTCCGACGCCGCCGTCTATCAGTGGTTCGCCGTGATGCGCTCGGAGGTCCTCTGGGCGGCCTGGCGCTCCTGCGGCCTGCTGCCACACCAGGTGCTCATCTGGAGAAAGAGCCGCGCCGTGCTCACCTACTCGCACTTCCTCTGGGACTACGAGCCTGCGATGTACGGCTGGCCCGAGGGCCATCTGCCGCCGGTCAAGCCGCCAGCCGACTCGCGCGCGGTCTGGGAGATCGCCTCCACCCAGGAGGACGGCGCCTCAGATCTGCACCCCACGATGAAGCCGACCGCGACCGTGCGGCGCTGTCTGGAGTACTCAACCAGACCGGGGGCACTGGCCTATGAGCCCTTCAGCGGCTCAGGCACGGCCCTGATCGCCGCCGAGATGACCGGTCGGGTCTGCTACGCCATGGAGCTTGCCCCCGCCTTCTGCGACGTCGCAGTGCAGCGCTGGGAGCGCTTCACGGGAAAGACGGCCGTGCGGGAGGGCAGCGATGGCTAGGCATCGTCCCACACAGGCCGAGCTTGAGCAGCGCATCGACGAGGTCTACCAGCTGCTCCTTCACCGCGTCGGCTACCAGGCGATCTGCCGCCACTGCGCCTCCAAGTGGCAGGTGACCGCGCGCCAGACCGACCGCTACATCCAGCAGGCCCGCGAGCGCGTCTTCGAGCTGCTCAAGCCCAACCAGCGTGAGCAGCTCGCCCGAGCCCTGGGCGGCTACGACGTAATCTTCGCCAAGCAGATGGCGGCGGGTGACTGGCGCGGGGCGCGGGCCACCCTCAAGGACATCGTCGAGCTGCTCGGCTTGGCGGCCGCCAGCCGGCGCAAGGTGACGCTCAGCCTCGACGACGTCGAAGGCGAGCTCGAGCGCCTGATCGGCGAGGCCGAAGGTGCGAGTGACGGATGGCAGGTGGGACGCTGATGGGCACATGCGTCGTCGGCTTGCAGTCGGCGGTGGCGCGAGGTGCAGCACAGAGCAGGTGCCCACAGGTCGGCGTGTGCGGTGCGTGCCGCAGGAGTGGAAGGCCACGAGGCGAACGGTGGAGCATGCGATCGATCCGTGACCGAGGCTTGCTAGGATCGGCGTGGTCCTGGCGTCGATGCAGAGGGGACGCTCGTGTCTGAGCGCAGCGCGATCTCGTGGACCGAGTCGTCCTGGAACCCCGTCACCGGCTGCACGAAGGTCTCTGCCGGTTGCGCTCACTGCTACGCCGAGAGGTTCGCGGAGCGGTGGCGCGGCGTCGCCGGCCATCCCTATGAGCAGGGCTTCGACCTGAAGCTCTGGCCCGATCGCCTCGACCTTCCCCTGCGCTGGAAGGCACCGCGCATGATCTTCGTTAACTCGATGAGTGACCTCTTCCACGAGGCGGTGCCACTGAGCTTCATCGAGCAGGTCTTTGCGACAATGGCCGCTGCCCGGCGCCACACCTTCCAGGTGCTGACCAAGCGATCGCGTCGGCTCGCCGAGCTGGCCGATTCGCTGAACTGGCCATCGAACGTCTGGGTCGGCGTGACGGTGGAATCCGAGGCAGTCCTTGCCCGAGCAAACGAGCTTCGTGAGGTGCCGGCGGCCGTCAGGTTCATCTCCGCTGAACCACTGCTTGGCCCACTCGGTCGCCTCGATGTCGGCGAGATCGACTGGCTGATTGTCGGCGGCGAGAGCGGCCCTGAGCACCGTCCCCTGAAGACTGAATGGGTGCAGGAGTTGAGAGACAAGTGTCGCAGCCACGACGTCGCCTTCTACTTCAAACAATGGGGCGGTGTGCGTCCGAGTGCAACTCCGCCCGCCCTGGAAGGCGAAGTCTGGCGTGAGATGCCGAGGGCCCGCTACGAGAAGAATCGCATGCGAGTGTCGCTCGGATAGGTGCCGCGCCCCCGGCCTGCCGGCGCGTGAACTACCGAGAGTCGGTCAGCAGCTTCCGCTGGTTTGAGGGTCCGCTTCTTTAGGTGGGTCGGCGCGAACGGGGTGTCGAGAAGGACGAATTCCTCGGCCTGCTCGATTGTGAAGATGTCCCCGCCAAACCGCCTCCGGAGCATGCGCTCGAGCTGAGCGAAGTCGGGCTCGGCTTGGAACAGGGTCTCCTGGTCGGGGTTCGTGACGTCCGCGAAGCGGCAGCCCGCACCTGGATCGACGCTCCACATCACCTCCTTCATCTTTCTCAGCCCGAGCCAGTGGCGTGTTCCGAAGAAGAGGGTGTATCCGCGATTGCCGTCGGGGCAGATGTCGAAGGCGCGGACGTAAAGGCAATGCTTGAGCATGGCGGCTTCGAAGGCATCTCGCAGAACGCGTATGCGCTCGGCGGAGTTAGCCGTGCATGCCGCCTTCCATGATCCGTCGCCGTAGAGAGCCGTCAAGGACTCTTCGACGTGCTGCTCGTTTACGAAGCGGGCGATGAACGGCAAGGGCACGTAGATCAACGCCTCGCAGTGGTCGACCCTGAGGACGTTGCTGCTCACCGGCATTGGCGCGTCGGACCAGCCGAAGGGGTCAATGAAGGCGAAGGTCGGAGGACCGCCCTCCACCACCGCCGGCATCTGGTCGTCGAAGGGTCCCATCCTTTTGTCGATAGTCACGTTGTGAGGCAGCGGGCTTGAGCGCTGCAGATTCGCCAGCTCCGCGCACAGTGTGGCGTAGCGGTCCGGGCGTTCTTCGATGAAGACAAACTCGACCGAGGCGGTGATGCGCGATTGGTTGGCGTGCCGGAGCAATGTGTCCAGCATGATGATTGGCGAACCCGGCTCGCCGCCGGTGTATCGACCTGGCCCTGCGAATCCGTCGATGAGCCTGATGCGTGGGAAGCTCGCACCGACGATGGGAAGCCAGGCCTGGAGGTACGCGCGCAGGATGCGATGCTTGGCGAGCGTTTCTGCCGTGATCGACCAACACGTGTCTTGCGGCTTGGGCAAGTCCGCCCCTCGTTTGACAGTGTGACGATTCGCGGTGCCGCCGCCCTTCCCTTGACGGCGAAGTCAGGGCGTGGCACCCAGCGTGCCACCCGCGGGCAGGGGCGTGCCCAGGCCGAAGCTGGGGTGCGGATTGTGGGCAGGAGCGCTTCGCGTTTACCGACACATATCGACATAAGTGCCGTCGGCAGGCGGCCGGCTGCGACGCCCTGTGCAGCCGGTTGTAAGGCGTCACCGGTCCGGCAGTGATGTGACCCGGCGGCAGAAGCTCGACTAACTGAAGTCAGTGACCTAGCGGTTCTCCTCTACCCGTGCCCTCGGGTCCTCCAGGACGACGGACTGCCCGTTGTCCGAATCGATGAAGTAGACAACCGGCCCTGGGTGGAGGGTGCCGGACTGCCGGAGCACATCCGCAACCAGTGATGCCGCCTCGGCCACCAACCCGGCCGCTTCTTGAGCCGTCGTGAGTGCTCGCCCAAAGAGCGTAGAGGGTCGAATGTCAGGCCCGTCCATTGCGCCCTCCGGTGCGAGATAACGATACGACGTGTCTACGACCTGGAGATCCCCATCGAGGTGCACATCGACGAAGGGCACGAGGAACGTGTCGGCAACGGCCGATAGGCTGTGTCCGACGTGGTCTCGGTAGGAGCGAGCGCGCGCCAGCCGCTGGAAGATGACAAGGAGTCCGCGTGCTGGCTCGCTCGTGGCAGAGAGCTCATCCAGGACTCGCTTGAGCTCGCGCCTGGCCGGGTTACGGTCGAGCCTGAAGTAGACCCCGTTCTTGACCACGCTGAGGTAGGGCACGTTGAGTCCGATCGCCAGCATGGCTCGCATCTTCTCGCAGGCAGCATCGACTCGGAAGAACGCTTCTTCGAGCCACGGCACGCCGTCCCTGATCTCTACCTGCGCTGCCTCCTGGAGCTGGACGTCGAGCCGTTCCAGGTCGCGAATCAGGGCTGAAGACCAAGTGTTGAGGGCAATCTGGCTGGCCATCCAGTCTTGGTAGTCCTTCGCGGTGAGATGTCTACTGGTCAGGCTAGCGATTGCAGCTTGGAGCCTCCGGCTGAGGTCGACCACGTCCACGTTGTAGCGTGGGTTAGCCCGGGGCGTCACAGAACGAGCTCCGAGGCATCGCTCGGAGCGGTCACGTTCTGCGCCGATGAATCGAGCAGTGAGCCGAGGCGAACGGAGAGGTGGAGTAGGCTGCCTGCACGCTCCACGGTGAGTTCGACCCGTTCGTGGGCATGGTGCCGCTCCAGCTGGTCGACCAGCAGTGGACCGAGACTGTAGGCACTGCTCGAGAGCGGTTCGTTATCGACGGCGAGCAGCTCATCCCCCTTGCGCAGGACACGGGCGGCCGGTGAGCCCGACACGGTCCCCGTGACGGGCAGGGGTGAGGTCGCCGAGAGACCCGCGTCGCTTGCGTAGATGCCAAGCCAGGGCCGATCGTCGCTTGTCACCTTGACGCCCTCCCTCGTCGAGGAGAGCACGAAGTGATAGCGACGAGCGGGTGTCGACATCGGGTCCACGGCAGTGAAGAGGTCTGCGGTCACGGCGACGCGCTGATGGCTCGCGGGACCGCTCACCTCGAGTCGCGGCAAGTCATCGCCGGACCAGGTGTAAGCGAGCTGCGCCTCGCCCTGGGAGAAGTCGACGACGACGATCTCGCTGGGCTGGTTGGCACCGGCGTTGACGTCAGCGGTGAAGACAAGTGCCGGTTGTGCCTTGGGGCCGAGGTTGACGAGCTGCAGCTGGTGGACGAGGTCGGCCCTGTCCTTGGGCAGGATCGGCTCGCTGGGACCGACACCCGAGTAGCTGGGTGGCCACCAGTTCGAGTCGGCGTAGTCGGGCATCGTGACCCTGCGAGCGTCGAAGGCGACGATCCAGCGTCGCGCGATCGGGTCCCAGGCAAGCACTTGGACGTCCTGGCGATGGCCGCCGAACTCGTCGATGGGGCCGGCCGACTGCACCACGACATTGGGAACGGGTGTGCCGTCGAGTGAGCCTGTGAGCACCCGCATCACGCGGTAGTTCGCAGGCACAAGCGAGGCCAGATCTGGCGGTGGAGTCGAGGGGGACGGTGACGCCGACGGTGTCGAGGTCGACGACTGAGCCGAGCCGCACGCCGTCAAGGCGGTAGCCACAAACAGCGAGAGACCTATGAGCCAGAAGCGGCGCAGTGCAAACCCCCGGGTCGCCGCGATTATCACATCAGGAGGGGTCCTTGAGAACGGTGGCTTGCGACTTGATCCGTATCAGGACGGTCGCGCCGTCGGCCACATGTCGGCGGGACCCTGAGTACGCAGCGGATTTGGGAGGGACACATGTTCGCCTGTCGTGCGCTGCATGAGGTGTCCTGGCTTTGACTTCCTGCTGCGCCGCTGCGAACAGGAGCACGGCCGGGCGGACTAAAGCCTGCTGGCCTGAACGCCGACCTACTCGATCAGCTCGCAGAGGTTCTGTGCGGCGCGCAGGCCGCGCAGCTTAGCGAGCGTCTTCAGCTCGATCTTGCGGATCCATTCGCGCGAGACGCCGAACTCCCTGCCCACCTCGGCCAGGGTGTGGGGCCGACCGTCGGCCAGGCCGAAGCGCAGCTTGATCACACGCCGCTCGCGAGCGGTGAGGCTGGCCAGCAGGTCCTCGACCTGGGCGCAGCGCTCGGCCTCGGCCGCTGCGGCGAGCGGCTCGATCGCCGCTTGGTCTTCGATCAACTCGGCGAGCGAGGCTGCGTCGGACTCGCCGGCCGGCGCCTCAAGGCTCGTGGGGGTGCGGCTCGCGGCGATGATCTCGCGCACACGCTCGGCCGACATCTCCAGTTCGCGGCCGATCTCCGCCGCGGTCGGGCGCCGGCCGCCAGTCTGTGCGAGGCGCTGCTGGGCCGCCACGATCTGCTTCTGCGCCTCGACGATGTGCACCGGCAAGCGGATCGTGCGGGCCTGGTCTGAGAGGGCGCGCGTGATGGCCTGGCGGATCCACCAGTAGGCAACGGTCGAGAAGCGAAAGCCGCGCCGGTAGTCGAACTTCTCGACGGCCAGCATGAGGCCAAGGTTGCCCTCCTGGACCAGATCGAGCAGCGGCAGGCCGCAGCCCTGGTAGCGTTTGGCGATGCTCACCACAAGGCGCAGGTTGGCTTCGATCATGGTGCGTTTGGCGGCCATGTCGTGACCTTCGATGCGCCTGGCTAAGGCGACCTCCTGGTCGGCGCTCAGCAGCGGGTGGCGGTCGATCTGGGCGAGGTAGGCGCGCACGGGGTCGACGCCAGGTGACCCCGCCTCAGGCTCGGGCGACACAGCCAGGCTGGCGGGCCGTTCATCGCTCACCGCCGCGGCCTCACCGGCCTCCAGCACCTCGATGCCGAGGTCGGCAAGCAGCGAGAGCAGCTCCTCGGCCTCGGCCTCAGAGAGCGCTGCCTCGCGCACCACGGCGACCACCTGGCTTTGGTCGAGGTAGTCCTGCTCGCGGCCCTGGGCAATAAGCTCGACGACCTCGTCGCCTAGGCCGCCCGTAAGTTCACCGACAGTCGGGTCTTGGAGGCTGCTCATGGCGAGGAAATACCCTGCCGTGGCAGTGGTAACCAACCATTCGGCCGTCAGAGGCTCTGCGACAGTCGGCTCGGTAGGTCCCTGCCCTGTGGTGAGCGAGGCGGCTCGTCAGCGCTCAGCAGATATGGTGCGAGAACCGGTTACGGGGTCAGGTGTCATCCGCAAAGCCCAGACCGCGAGGGTGCTCACCTGGATCGAGTAGGTGTAGTCTGCAAAAGGAGTGAAGGGGCCGAGGGGGGTGCGGCTGAAAGAGCCGGCGGGCATCATGCTCGAAGGGGGCAGCGTAAGGCTGAGGCTCAGAGGTGGCCACGCGGTGCCGACAGAAGATCCCGGTCCGCAAAGAGGGTTCGGCGCCCTCGATGGCCACGATGACCATCTTGGCGGCCGGCAGTGGCCCCTCCAGCGGCCCGCCCTTGACGGATGGGAGGCACAGACACTGACGCAACCCGGCAGACCAGCGGCCGCTGCGACGCAAATACGGACCGCGGTGCTCCTTGCCGCCGGCATGGGCAGCCGCCTCGCGCCTCTTACCGACAAGCGCCCCAAATGTCTCGTCACGGTGGGCGGGGTGCCGATCCTCAAGCGATTCGTGCGCGCCCTCGACGGTCACGGCTTCGAGCGCCTCGTGATCGTCACAGGCTACCGGGCGGAGATGATCAGCGGCTATCTCGGCAAGCGCTTCGGCGGCATGGCCGTGGAGTACGTCGCAAGCCCGCTCTATGCCACAACCAGCACGATCTACTCACTGTGGCTGGCACGACCCCTGGTCGACGAGTCCTTCCTGCTGATCGAAAGCGACGTAGTCTTCGACGACCATCTCCTTGCCCCGCTGCTGGAGCCCGACCACATCGCCGTCTCGCGCCAGTTGCCCTGGATGAGCGGCACGACGGTAACCCTTGACCCAAGCGGCCGGGTCAGCGCCTTCTACTCGCCTCCTCCGGGCGTCTACCATGAGCACTGCAGGGCCGCCGACCACTTCATCACGGTCAACCTCACAAGCCTCGGGCGCGACACCTGGAGCGAGGCAAGCGAACGACTCGACCACTACGTGCGGGCCGGCCGGACAGGCATCTTCCACGACGTGGTGTTCGCCGATATGACGGCCACCGGTCGGCGGATCTGGTCGGCGGTGCTCTTTCCCACCGAGCGCTGGTATGAGATCGACACGCCGGCCGATCGCGCGGCCGCCGAGCTGCTCTTCCCCAGAGTCCCCGGTGCGCCACAAAAGGCGGGGCGGCCGAGCCCAAGCGGAGCGACTGGGTGAGCCCGCCCGCGGCGCGCGCACCGCTGCTGGGGTTGGCTAGCGACCTTGCCAACCTCTGCTCGCTGGCCGGACTGCTCGCCGCCACGCTCGGGATCTTCTTCGCGCTACGGGGCAGCTACCCGGAGGCCCTGATCGCGCTGCTTTGGGCGGTCGTTCTGGACTGGAGCGATGGTCGTCTCGCGAGGCTCCTGGGCGCACGCAGCGTCGAGCTGCGCGCCTTCGGCGCGCAGCTCGACTCGCTGATCGACATCGTCAGCTTCAGCGTGGCCCCCGCGCTGCTGCTCCTCAGAGTCGGCGACTTCGGCGCCTGGTTTGTTCCTGGCGCCTTCCTTATGCTGGCGACAGGAGTCCTGCGACTGAGTTACTTCAACCTCTTCAGCCGGCCGGGCGACGCCAGCTTTCGCGGGCTATCGCTCGACAACAATGTGCTCGTCCTGGCTCTGCTCTTCGTCTTTGAGCCGACCCTCGGTCTGGGCGCGTTCGCCTACCTCCTCTACGCGGTCCTTGTAGCGCTGGCGGCGCTCAACGTGGCCCCGTTCGAGCTGCCCAAGCCGGGCGCGCGCTGGTACTACGCCGTCATCTGCTACGCACTGGTGCTGAGCGCGGTCTACGTGGTGCAGTCGCTTTAGATACCGGACCCGTGACGTGGCCCATGTGCCCGGCCTGTGCCGGATTCCGTCTGCTCGGCGGGCAGTCCATCTGCTCGATGCGCGGCTGCCCCTGGGACTGAAGCTTCTGTGAGGTTCAGGTCGGCGGCGAACGGTGCTGCTCAGCACCTCTGCTGTGGCTCGGTGGGCAGGGGTATCGTTGCGTGGTCGGAGAGGCGCAGTGCCTCGCGAAACCCGGCTCGCACGGCGCGCTCCATGGCCTCCCCCCACAGGCGACCGACGTGGCGCGCTGCGTGCGCGTCTGAGCTGATGACGAGCGGGATTCCCAGCTCGTTTGCCGCCCTCAGCAGCTCGTCCGACGGGTACATGACGCCCGCCGGGTCGCTGAGGCGGTCCGTGTTGAGCTCGATCGCGGCATCGCCCGCCGCTATCGCCCGCAGAGCGCGGTCGACGGCGGCGCTGACGGTCGCGCCGGGAGTGTGTCCCCAAAGCCCGATGTAATCGAGATGCGCGATGATGTCGAAGCGGCCGAAATCGGCGGCCTGACGCACGGTCTCGTAGTAGGCGGCAAAGAGCGCGTCGGGGGCTGACCAGCGCGGGTCGTGACGCAACGCCGGGTCGTTGAAGTCGAAGCCGTCGACCATGTGGACGCCGCCGATGACGTAGTCGAACGGCCACGCATCAAGCAGCGCGTCCAGCGCGTCTGCGTGCTCCGGTAGATAGTCGGCCTCGATCCCGAGCAGCACCGTGATGTCGCCGTAACGTTGTGCAGCCTCGCGAACCTCCGCGACGTACCGATCGAGCCGGGCGTAGGGAACGCTCGGCATCTCCCAGGGCGTCGGCTGCACCGCCGAGATGTGGTCGGAGATGCCGATCTCCGACAGGCCGACGCTGATCGCGTGCTCGACGCACTCGGCCACGCTTCCCGAGCCATCGGAGAACGTCGTGTGGACGTGGTAGTCGCCGGGCAGACGGGCGCATGCACCGGAGCTGTCGGCCCCGGGTTCCCGCCCGTTGGGCTGGTCGCTTCTGGGGTTCACGTGCACCTCGATGTCCCTTGGTGGCGACCCGCCAGCGCGCGAGACTGAATCGACCCACTGTCGTGTACGGCCGCCCAGCTCGTCGCACGCGGGCTGTTGGCGACAGTACCAGGAACCGTTCACGATTCGATGAGCACGCCGTTAGACTTCGGTGTTGTCGGTCAGGGGGTGTCGGCCGTGTGTCGGCCCGTGCGCCCTGTGCAGGCAAGATGTGGGCTGCACCGGTCGTGGAGACCGGTATGCGAACTTGACCGGACAGGAGGGATCGGCCGAACGCGAATCGAGACGTGGAAGTGCACGACCGTCTCCGTGGGGCCAGCGAGGATGGGCGGCCGCGGGCGCACTCATGACGCGGGAGCCTATGCGCCCCGTCATGCCCGTCCTCGCGGTGGGCGAGTAGAGCTAAAGGTAGACTGTGGCGTCAGAGGTGGATCTGGCCGGAAGGGCAGGACACGCCTGCCGGGTCGAACCACAGCTGAGGGCGCAAACGCCTCAGGCTTAAGTTAAGGGCAGCAAGCTCGTGGGTAGATTGGGCGGCCTAGAGCGGTCGACCTGAGGAGGTTGCGTGCACCCCCTTCCCCCGGAGCAGCTGCCGAGTGTCGCGCACTTCACCTTCACGCTCCTCAAGGTGCCCTTCACGGTCGGTTGGCCCAATCTGATCGCCTGGCTTGTCGTGATCGCCGTGTTCGTGGCGGCTGCCTGGGGCCGCCTGCCCCGCTGGATCGGCTGAGCCATGAACCTCACGAGCAGCACCCAGCGCGCCCTGCGGCGCTCGCTCACCCTCGAGGACGCCCTGCCGACCCGCATGCCGGTCTACGTCGACTCGATCGTCTACCTGTTCGGCGTCCTGACGCTCTCTGGATTTGCGATGCTCATCGTCTCGGGCGTGCTGCTCGCCCTCGGCGGACCGTCCTGGTACCACACCAACGCCCTCGGCAAGTTCTTCGACGAGCTGCACTTCTGGAGCGTCCAGGTGTTCTTCGCCGGCCTCCTGTTGCACCTGGCAACCAAGTTCTTCCTGGGTGCCTGGCGCGACGGACGCTGGCTGACCTGGCTCGTCGGCGCCCTGATGCTGGCAGTCGGCGTCTTCACCGGCCTGACCGGCTTCCTGTTGCAGACCAACTGGGACTCGCAGTGGATCGCCACCCAGGCCAAGGACGCCATGAACGCGGCTGGCGTCGGTGCGCTCTTCAACACGATGAACACCGGTCAGGTGCTCATGCTGCACGCCATCGTGCTGCCGCTCGTCATCACCGCGCTCGTCGGCCTGCACCTCTTCCTCGTCCGCCGCGACAGCCCCGTGCGTCCCTACGATGACTGAGACGCCGACACCGGCGGTGCCGGCAGGCGAGACGCTCGACCTGAGCTCGACCGGCCCACGCACACAGAAGAACCTGGCCGGCATCCCGCTCAAGCCCTATGACCTGCTGCGCGAGGGCCTGATTGTCTTCGCCCTCGTCGTCGTCGCCGTGGTCGTGCTGTCTGTCGTCCTTGGCGCGCCCGACTATCCGACCGTGAACGCCCAAAACGTCGCGCAAGACCAGCCGCTCGCTTTCCTGGACACCGCGGCCGGCATCCTGGCAAACGACGGCTCGGTGTCGGCCGTCGCCGACTACGGGCCCCCCTACGACGCAGACACGAGCGCCTCGCAGCATCTCGGACCGATCAAACCGGCGGCCTGGGCCAAGGCCATCTTCGGGGTCACCACGCCGATAAACCCCGCCCAGGACCTCGTCATCACGCCGCTGCGCGACGCCGCTGCGCTCGACCCGGCGCTGAATGCCGCGCTTGCTCGGTACGAGGCCGCCTCGCCGGCCCAGCAGGCAGCTTGGCTTGCCGCTTACCGCAAGGCGCTCGGCTCCGCCACGGTCAGCGGTGCGACCGTCGCGCTGCCGTCCGGCGACTACGGTCCGGTCGCGTCACTCATGGACGGCATGCTGCGGCTCGGCCGGTCGGGGCTGCTCGAGGGTGCCTTCGCCGCCGAGGGCAATCGCTACTACCCCTACAACTTCGACTTCAGCAAGGCGCTGCTGTTCTTTGCGATCGCAAGCCCCTACACGGACACCGCCACCCATCTGCAGCAGCTGGGGAACCCGCAGTGGGGCATCGTCCATGAGACCGGTCGCTACCCGGGTGCCTGGTGGCTTGACATCTACCAGTTCTGGTACGAGATCCCGCAGATCGCCAACAGCACGAACGCCGACCTGATCGTCGTCGTGATCATGACGGTACTGTTCCTCGTGCTCCTCCTGCTGCCGTTCATCCCCGGACTGCGCCGGCTGCCGCACGGTCTTAAGGTCTACCGGCTCATATGGCGTAGCTGGTACCGGGAGCAACGGCCACACCTTCGCGCTTGACTAGTGTGGCTTGATCGGCGTCGAAGCGTTCGGCAGGTCGAACGTCCACGACGGATTCGTGAAGTCGGCGTGGCGTCGGCGCAAGCTTCGGGTGCAGGGGTCTTTGGCGGCCGCCGGGTTTCGAAGTTATGTGTGCGCTAGACGCGGTCGAGTTCTCGTCGGGCCAGTCCTGGACGTCACGCGACGTTCAGCCGCGGACGGTCCAGGGGTGCGAGCGCAGACCGGGCTCGTGGGCCGGCACGACCTGCCAGCCCTCGGCCCGCAGCCGCCGGAGGAACGCGCGCGTGTCCTTTTCGTCCGGAGTCATCGGGCCAACGACATCGCGGTTCACGGCCAGCGAGACGCCAAGAATGTGTCCTACGGAGTAGCGCTACTCGATGGCGGCGTTGTCGTCGAGGCAGGCGCGCCGCAAGACGTGCTTGTGAACCCGAGAGAGGAGCGGACGAAGGCCTTCCTGGTGCTGGCCTAGCGCGAGTTACAAGCAGGTCCCCATTCGTGTAGGGGGGCTCGGCTCTGCTTGACCGACTTCAGGTTGATCGAACTATCTGGGGACGGGACCGGATCGGACGGACCCGCCCCCTGTCACCTGACTTTGCCGACCTCTTAGGCCGCCTTGCGAGTCTTCTCGGGCTCTTCGCTTGCCTGAGCGCGCAGCGGGATCGGAGTTGCCACCGCCTCCTGTACCGTCTCCGCAGTGCGGTCTCTGCGGATCTCCCACACACACCAGGCGACGCCGAGTGCGATCACGACCAGGGCAAGGACGCCGACCAAGACGTTACCGGTAGTGCCGAGCGGCGCCATCGGTACGGTGGCGCGACCCAGGCCCGCCGCCTCGGCGGGTGCGACCGCGAGGGCGAGCACACCGACTACAACAGCTCCAAGGGCCACCACGCGCCCCAGCAGATGGGCTCTCATCGCGTAAGTACCTCCGTTTCCCATCCAGTGGCCGGTCGCAGGGCGACCGGCCGTTCCGAGCACGAGATACCCAACGGGGTCGGCGATAACACTACGTCGACAGGGTGAACCTGCGGGAATACTGCAGGCGTGCGCACGCCTGGCTCCGCGCGCAGGGACAAGGAGGGAACGATGGCCACTCTCAGCGGCTCCGTCGAGGTCGACGTTCCGATCCAGTTTGCGGACAGGGAGTGGAGCGACTTCGTCTGGCGCTCGCTGTACGGCAACTTCGCCAAGGGCTTCGAAGACGATGTCTCGGCGATCAACGAGACCGACGCCGACTCCGGCACGGTGACCTTCGAGACCGAGGGCGAGCGCCTCACGAAGGTGACGGTCGCAGTCGAGTACACCCCGCCTTCCCGTAGCGATCCCGAAGGCGAGGTCGCGCGCGCCTAGGCACGCCTGAAGCGCGACCTTGCCAGGTACCGCGACTTTCTTCTGCGCCGCTGCGAGCAGGAGGACTGCCGGGCAAACTGGGGGCGATTCGGTGCGCTTTCCGGAGGCAGTCCAGCCGAAGCTGCGCGCCGCCGGATCCAAGGCGGTAGTGCCGAAGGAAATCCCCTACGTCAGGTACGCCCACCGTCGTGCGCTTGAGCGGTCGGGCGCTATAGGCGGGCGCGCGCTTGGCTGCGCCCTGCATAGCGGACAGTCGCAGGCGCCCACGTGCCGCCAGCCGAACTCGAGGCCGACGGGCTCGCGGCCGTCCGGGCCGCCGAGGTCGATCCTCACAGGCCCGTCGGGACGGCGCAGATCGTATACCTCGCCGTGCAAGAAGACGAGCCGCTCGCCGAAGTCCAGGTAGCGAGGCAAAGCTGGCATGTCGAACCCGAGCTCCTTGGGGGGTCTTGTTGCCCCGGAACCGGCGGGCGAGGTGATGGAAGACCCGGCTCCAACGGTGGAGGCCGCTTCGCCCGTGCCCGGCTAAACGCGCGAGGCGCCGCGGTCGCTGGGTGCTAACGCCGCTGTAGGCGACCCCTCCGGGAAGCGAACCTTATGAGGTCGCAAGAGACTCCCCCCTGTCCCAGAGAGCGACGTTGTCGAAGTGCCACACGAGCCCCACCCGCTTCTCTTCGAGCACCTTCGATGGCCGAGAAAGCGGCTGCACGAAGCGACGGGCAGCATGACGCGACGCGAGTAGCACTGACCATAACGCCGATCGACGGACACGAGCCGGACGCCGTGCTGAGCCAGGTGCTCGAGTACGCCACCGGCTGCCACGGGGCAGTCGAAGACCCGGTGGGCCTGCCACTCCCCCCGGAGTTCCGGGCAGAGCTTGCCGCCGTCCAAGCCCACCTCGACCGCGCCATCACCCTCACGATGTGGCGCCTGGGCGCGGTCGACCCTCCTTGAGGGCTCGCTGGGGTCTGGTTCGCCCGCTTCCGTCCACACCTCAAGCGCCTCCCGTCACCGCGACGGCTGCGGCCCTCGCTACCGCATCGACCTGGGCGATGCCGACCTCCTCGGAGGGCTGGTCGTCGGAGAGCACCGCGACGAGCAGCTGCCGGCCGTCGTGCTGGCAAGTCCGGTGGACAGGGCCCTCGTCGGGCGGCGCCGCAACGGGCGATCAGCTCGGCCGCGTCGGCGTCTGCCTGCGGCAGCGCACGACGTGACTTCGGGCGCTGCGCCGACGACCAGAACGCCCTAGTGTGCGATCTTGAAGTTGAACTGCGGCGTGCCCAAGACGCCCATGAGCTGCACCCAGATCGGGAGCACCATCTCACAGCCGCGCGCCGCGCTGATGCCGCCGAGGTCGATGATGTCGGCGGCCGGCCAGCCGAAGGACTCAAGCAGTTCACTGACCTGCCTCTTGGCGTCGGCGTCGTCGCCGCAGACAAAGACGTTGTGCGACCCCGCGACACTGCCCGGATCGACCTGGACGACGGTGTTCATGGTGTTCAGGCTCTTTACGACCTTAAGGTCGGGGTGTGCCCGCTGGAGCTGCTCGCCCAAGCTGTCGGTGTTGGCCACGAGCAGGCTGGGCGGCATGCCGTGCGAGAAGTCGAGCGGGTTGCTCAAGTCAATCAGGACCTTGCCGCGCAGGTTCTCCTCGCCGGCCGCCTCGAGGGCCGCTAGCGAGCCGCTGCCTAACGTGGCGTTGATCAGCAGCTCGCCGTGCCCGGCCGCGTCGGCAAAGGTGCCGTAGCAGGCCGCATCGAGGTCGTTCTCGGCGGCCCACGCCCTGGCCGCGGGGTTGTCGGCGCTGCGCGACCCGATCACGACAACGTGCCCTAGGCTCACGAGCTTGGTGGCGAGCGTCCTGCCGACCACCCCGGTGCCAAACACGCCTACGTTCATGGTTGCCCTCCCTGACTAGCTTGCTGAGGGACTGTCCCCGTTCGGGCGGTGCGCAAGACGTCTGCAGGCTCGGGGCCTCCGGCTGTTGATGAAGGACGACGAGCACCACAGGGCAGCGCTCGTCTGATGACCGGCAGGAGCTCACCGGCAGACGGGCCACCTCTTCAAGGGTTCGCGTGGTTCGGCGGTTAGGGAGGGAGAGGGATTCCTAAGCGGATTCCGGGCACGGCCCCGCCATGGGGAGTGGAAAGGATCGGAGCCGTCGGACGCCGGGGGGCGGTGCCCGTTGCAAGGAGGTTGTTGATAGTATAGACAGACGGGCCAAGAATGCTAGTTCGTATGGCCAACTCGTCCTACAGCAATCGAAGAACAACGTGAGCGAACCTCAGCGCGTGAACGGCAGCCGTCCGTCAGACGAGCCCGCCTACCAGCCCGACGATGTGGACCGTGAGATCGTCACGCTGCTCCTTGCCGACGGGCGAGCCTCAGCGGCCACGATCGCCCGTAAGCTCTGCGTCTCTGAGCGCAGGGTGCGCTACCGCATCGAGCGCCTCGTGCGCGCCGGTGTGATCAGCCTCGGCGCGGTCGTCGACCCTCACGCCGTGGGCTACGAGGTGATCGCCGACCTCTTCCTCGAGATCCGTCCCGGGCGCGTGCGTGCCGTGGCGGAGCGCTTTGCCGAACTCGACGAAGTGAGCTACGTGGCCGGCTCCATCGGCAACGGCGACCTGAGCATCCAGGTCTGCCTGCGAGACATGGCCGAGCTCACGCGCTTCGTCGACGAGGTCGTGGGCGCGATGCCGGAGGTGCTGCACGCCCGCATGGTGCTCGTCCCGTGGAAGCTCAAGGACGTCTATGAGTGGAACCTGCCGATAGCGACGCCCGACCAGCGACCAGGCAGCTAGCTGAAGGCTGCGGTCTCGCCGCGCGACGGGAGGTGGAGGAGCCTCAGCGGCTTCGCCACGGGAACGGTGAAGTAATGCGCCCGCGGCAAGAGAGTGCGCAGACGCGACCGGGGTTGTCATCCCGACCGATGACGGCCCCCGATTCGTTCCTTCAAGGAGCTCAGACCACGCGGGCTCACGGGCCTTTCCGCCTTTCTTGCTTGTCGACCCACATCACACGTCGCCTGGAGAGGCGCGCGTGCCGAAACCGGCGCGTGCACGACCGAAAGGGCGGGCCCTCAACGGCCCCTCGTCCGCGCCATTCACCCCCTCATGCCCGCCGCTTCTGCCACGCACGCCTTCACTCGCAGCGCCATCACCGTTTCTCCGCTCCTAACGCTCACAAGTTTCGACTCTTCGGGTAGAACCACGCCCGTTCGTCGCTTCGGCGACAAGTCGCTGGCCATGGTGTACAGGGGGTATCCAGGTGTCACTCGCAGTCGCGCAGGAGCAGCCCGCTCGCCCTACTCGACCCTTCAAGACCGTCCGCGGCGAGAAGATCACGAACATCTCGGGCGTGCGCCGCTTCTTCTGGCGCAACACGCGGCCGATCTGGTCGATCGGGCCGACCGACTTCAACCTGGCCGGCATCGACGATTGGGTCGCAAACTTCCGCCACATCTCCCAGATCGACTGCTACGACGGCCGCCACCCCGGCGTCTTCGTGCCTAAAGAGCGCCAGCATGAGGAGTTTGCCAGCGTAGCCGACATCAACAACTACCTGCTCGCTCACGAGCAGGTCGTGGACTACGTCAGGGCGCACGGCAAGGGCGGCGCCGCCGTCTTTCTCATGTTCGACGAGCGCACTGAGAAGCTCTGCCGCAAGCTCGGCCTGAAGGTCTGGTTTCCGCCAGCCGCGCTGCGCAGCCGCTGCGACGACAAGGTCGAGACGGTGCGCCTCGGCAACCGCGCCGGCGTGCCGAGCGTGCCGAACGCGCTCGGGAAGGTGCGTAGCTACGGCGAGCTGCGCCGCCGCGCCCGTCAGGCGCAGCTCGGAAGCGACCTCGTCGTGCAGGCGCCCTACGGCGACTCGGGCCACACCACCTTCTTCATCTCGGGCCGTGAGGACTTCGAGCGTCACGCGGCCGCGATCAGGAGCGAGCCCGAGGTCAAGGTCATGAAGCGCATCGACGCGCTCGGGGCTACCCTTGAGGCCTGCGCCACGCGCTGCGGCACGATCGCCGGGCCGCTGCTCACCGAGATCGTCGGCCATCCCGAGCTCACGCCCTACCGCGGGGGCTGGGCCGGCAACGAGGTCTGCACAGAGCCCTTCTGCGAGGCCACCCGCGCGAAGGCGCGCCGCTACGCCGAGCGCATCGGCGAGCAGCTCTACACGGAGGGCTACCGCGGCTACTTCGACTGCGACTTTCTGATCGACCGAGAGAGTGGCGAGCTCTACCTGGGCGAGCTCAACCCGCGCATCTGCGGCGCCAGCCCGCTCACCAACCACGCCGCCTTCGCCCACGCCGACGTGCCGCTGTTTCTCTTTCACCTGCTCGAGTTTGCGGGCGTCGACTTCGACTTAGACACAGACGAGCTCAACGAGCGCTGGGCCGAGCCGCGCTCGATCGATGCCTGGAGCAGCCTGGTGCTCAAGAGCACCTCGTCCGAGGTCGCACAGAT
>CAVXDR010000004.1:0-217721 GCA_963760655.1 uncultured Actinomycetes bacterium | reverse complement strand
GGTGGTCATGATGCCGCCGGCCGAGTTCTCGGGGTAGGTGAGCAGCTCGCGGATCTCGGCGGCGCGCTCGTGGTCCATGAGCGCGAGCAGTCGCGACACGCGGCGCTTGGGCAGCTCGGCGAGCAGGTCGGCGGCGTCGTCGGGCGAGACGTCCTCGAGCAGGTCGGCGGCCTTCTCGTCGGGCAGCTCGCGCAGCAGCGAGGCCTGTGAGGTGGGGTGCATCTCCTCGAGGGTGTCGGCGGCCGTCTCGTCGTCGAGGGCCTCGAAGACCGCGGCGCGCTCCTCGGGGGTGAGCTCGTGGGCGATCTCGGCGATGTCGGCCGGGTGCAGCAGCGACAGGTCGCGGCGCGGCACCGACAGGCGCACCGCCTCGGCGTCGCTCGCCTGCAGGTCGACGGCGCTCCAGTCGATCAGGCGCGGCTTCGGGTTCTTGGACAGGCGCGTGGTCACGCGGGCGAGACCGATGCGCCGCAGGATGGCGCCGCTCGACACGTCGACCGCGACGACGCGCACCGTGTCGCCGGAGCGGGCGAGCTGGATGTCGTTCACGCGGATCATCTTGCGGCCGTCGGTGTCGACGATCTGACGGTCGAGCACCTGGCCCGACAGCAGAAGCTCACCCGGCTGGGCGGTGTGCTCGGGCAGGCTCGACGCGGTGACACGCAGCAGCACGCCCGACTCCTCGAGGCTGGCGACGTCGTCCCACACGGCCGCGAGGCGGCGGTTGCCGCGCTTGAGGACGAGCGTGGTGACGCGCGGGTACTTGAGGCGGGCGTTCACTGCCACGTCCTGCAGTGTGCCGGCGGGCTTGCCTTCGACGTCGCGCACGGTATGGCCGAGCACCTTGCTCAGGTAGAACATCGCTCACCTCCTTCGCCGCCGCCGGTGCGGGCGGGCCGCCGTCCGCTGTGCCGGGACGGCTCCCGAAGGCAAGGAAACGGCCGCGGCTCGCCAGGCGAGCCGCGGCGCAGGATGCTCCTCACTCGTCCGAGAGCTTTGGCACAGCACACCGTAGAGACGTGACGTCTCAGCCGTTTTGGGTAGGACCTTGATCCGGTGATACCTGTTCTACCCGTTGGCGTCTCTGGACGTTTCCGGGCAACGGCCTCTATGCGTACTGGAGCCTCACCTAACGAGGGATCCGCGCGCGCGTGCGCGCCTCGAAACGTACGCCCGCCGAGCTTGGGGTGTCAAGGAACTCGGGGCGCGTGCCGAGGAAGGCGGAGCCGGGCTGTCGACGGAGGTGTATACTGGGCCCGCTCGGCCCGCCGGCCGGGCATTGTCCATGTAAGGGCCGCGACCGCGGACGGTCGCAGCGACTGGCAGCTCCGGGCAACGACCCTCGTCGCAAGGACCGGCCAACGACATGATCATCACCCTCACGGCGAACGCCGCCATCGACAAGACCCTCACCGTGCCGAACTTCGTCACCGGCTTTCGGCACCGGGCGAGCCAGAGCCTGATGCTGCCCGGCGGCAAGGGCGTCAACGTCGCGCGCGCGCTGCGCGCCATCGGCCAGCCGGTCGTGGCGAGCGGCCTGGTCGGCGGGCGCACCGGCCAGCAGATCGTCGAAGGCCTGTCGCGCGAGGGCATCCTCAACGACTTCGTCCGCATCGCCGGCGAGTCGCGCACCTCGACCGCGGTAATCGACCCGACGAGCGTCACCCAGACCGAGATCAACGAGTGGGGCCCGGCCGTCACCGAGCAGGAGCGCGCCGCCTTTCTCGACAAGGTCGACTACCTCGCCAAGGGCGCGCACTACGTGATCATCTGCGGGTCGCTGCCGCGTAAGGTGCCCGACGACTTCTACGCCGAGGTCCTGCGTCGCATCCACGACGCGCGCTGCCACACCATCCTCGACAGCTCGGGCGACCCGTTGCGCCACGGCGTGCGCGCCCGCCCCGACTTCGTGACGCCCAACCTGCGCGAGGCCGAAGACCTCGTGGGCCACGAGTTCCACGATGAGCAGGACCTGATCGACGCGACCGAGCTGATCCACCAGCTCGGCGCCCACAACGTGATCATCAAGACCGCCGACGGCTGCTACGCGCGCATTCGCCAGGGACGGCGCCATCGCGTCTACCACGCCACCATCCCGCTGATCGAGGACGTGGTCAGCACGGTCGGTTCGGGCGACGCCTTTCTGGCCGGCTTCGTCGCCGGCCACTTCTCGAACGCCGACCCCGGCGACTGCCTGCGCAACGGCCTCGCCTGCGCCGCCGCCAACACGCAGCAGTACGGGGCCGGCGTGCTCGACCCCGACGACGTCGAGACGCTGCTGGCCACGACCAGGGTCGACGAGATCCGCGTCGCCTCGGCGTCGTAGGCGCGCGCGGCCCGCGTAGGCGCGCGCGGCCCGCGCCGGAGCGCGCGGCCCGCGCCGGAGCGTGCCGTGCTGTGTGCGCCGTGCTGTCCCTCGTGTCGTCGCCGGCTCTTGCCGCGTAGAGCGCCCCCGCCGCCTTGAACCGCCGCGCGCGAGGGTGGTAGCATCCGGACAAGGTGCAGACACCCGGACGCCACGTACGTACATCGAAGCACGATCAGGCCTCGCCGCCCCAAGGCGCGCGGGCCTTTCGTTTACTGCGGGCGGACTCGACCGTCGGTAGGAGGCGGGCATGGAAGTAGAGATCGGGCGGGGCAAGAAAGGGCGCCGCGCCTACGGCTTCGACGATATCGCGATCGTCCCGAGCCGGCGCACGCGCGACGCCGAAGACGTCGACATCACCTGGAAGCTCGGCCCGTTCACGCTGTCGCTTCCCTGCCTGGCCTCGGCCATGGACGGCGTGGTCGACCCCGGCTTCGCGGTCACCATGGGCAGGCTCGGCGGCCTCGCCGTGCTCAACCTCGAGGGCGTGCAGACCCGCTACGAGAACGCGGCCGAGCAGCTCGACCGCATCGCGGCGCTGCCCAAGGACACGGCGACCCGCACCATGCAGGAGATCTACGGCGAGCCCATCAAGGCCGAGCTCGTCGCGCGCCGCATCAAGGAGATCAAGGACGGCGGCGTGCTGGCCGCCGCCTCGCTCACCCCGCAGCGCGTCGAGCAGTACTACAAGGTCGCCCTCGAGGCCGGCCTCGACGTGCTCGTCATCCAGGGCACCGTCATCTCGGCCGAGCACGTGTCGACCAGGGTCACGCCGCTCAACCTCAAGGAGTTCATCGCCGACTGCCCCGTGCCGGTCATCGTCGGCGGCGTCGCCTCGTACGCCTCGACCCTGCACCTCATGCGCACCGGCGCCGTCGGCGTGCTCGTCGGCGTCGGCCCGGGCCACGCCTGCACCACCCGCGGCGTGCTCGGCATCGGCGTGCCGCAGGCGACCGCCATCGCCGACGCCGCCGCCGCCCGCGTGCAGCACCTGCTCGAGACCGGCACCTACTGCAACGTCATCGCCGACGGCGGCATGCGCACCGGCGGCGACGTCTCCAAGGCGATCGCCCTCGGCGCCGACGCCGTCATGATCGGCTCACCGCTCGCCGCGGCGGCCGAGGCGCCCGGCCGCGGCTTTCACTGGGGCATGGCGACGTTCCACCCCGAGCTGCCGCGCGGCACCCGGGTCAAGGCGGGCGTCAAGGGCACGCTCCAGGAGATCCTCGCCGGTCCGGCCCACGAGAACGACGGCACGCTCAATCTGTTCGGTGCGCTGCGTACGAGCATGGCCACCTGCGGGTACGACACCATCCAGTCGTTCCAGAAGGCCGAGGTCATGGTCGGGCCGGCGCTCATGACCGAGGGCAAGAAGCTGCAGAAGGAACAGGACGTGGGCATGGGGTGAGCCCCGGCGGGGCGACCTCCAAAAGGCGGCCCGGCCGCACACGGCGGAGAAGACCAGGCGACGGAAGGATGACGGCGTGACCGACGACACGGCTCCCGAGCACGGCCCCGGCGGACAGACGACCCTGGCCGGTGAGGCGCCCGGCTACGACACGGTGCTCGTGCTCGACTTCGGCGCCCAGTACGGCCAGCTCATCGCCCGCCGGGTGCGGGAGTGCCACGTCTACTCACAGCTCATCCCCTTCGACACGCCGCTCGACGAGATCAGGGCGCGCAAGCCGCGCGGCCTGATCCTCTCGGGCGGCCCCATGAGCGTCTACGTCGACGACGCGCCGCGTCCCGACCCCGCCCTGTTCGAGCTCGGCGTGCCGGTCCTGGGCATCTGCTATGGCGCCCAGCTCATGGCGCTCGAGCTCGGCGGCACGGTCACGCGCACCGGCACGAGCGAGTTCGGCAAGACGCGTCTGCGCGTCACCGAGCGCGGCGCCGTGCTCGCCGGCTTGGACGACGCGGAGCAATGCTGGATGAGCCACCGCGACTGCATCACGGCCGCTCCCGAGGGCTTCGCCACGCTGGCCACGAGCGACGGGGCGCCGGTGGCGGCCATGGAGGACCGTGCCCGCGGCATGTACGCCGTGCAGTTCCACCCCGAGGTCGTGCACACGCCGCGCGGCATGGACGTGCTGCGCAACTTCCTCTACGGCGCCTGCGGTTGCGGGCCCGACTGGACGCCGGCCTCGATCATCGAGGAGCAGGTGGCACGCATTCGCGCCCAGGTCGGCCCGACCGACAAGGCCGTCCTCGGCCTGTCGGGCGGCGTCGACTCAACGGTGGCCGCCGTGCTCGTGCACCGCGCGATCGGCGACCGCCTGACCTGCGTGTTCATCGACCAGGGCATGATGCGCTGGAACGAGGCCGAGCACGTCGTCGAGATGTTCACCGAGAACCTGAAGATCCCGCTCATCGCGGTCGACGCTCGGCGGCGCTTCCTCGACAAGCTCGCCGGCGTCACCGACCCTGAGCGCAAGCGCAAGATCATCGGCGAGGAGTTCATCCGCTGCTTCGAAGAGGAGTCGCGCAAGCTCACCGACGCGCGCTTCCTCGTGCAGGGCACCCTCTACAGCGACGTGATCGAGAGCGGCACCCGGCAGGCGGCCAAGATCAAGAGCCACCACAACGTGGGCGGCCTGCCCGAGAAGATGGGCTTCGAGCTCGTCGAGCCGCTGCGCCTGCTGTTCAAGGACGAGGTGCGGTCCGTGGGCGAGGAGCTCGGCCTGCCCGATCGCATCGTCTGGCGTCAGCCGTTCCCCGGCCCCGGCCTGGGCATCCGCATCATCGGCGAGGTCACGGCCGAGCGGGTCGACATCCTGCAGCGCGCCGACGCGATCCTGCAGGAAGAGGTCAAGAACGCCGGCCTGTATCGCGAGCTCTGGCAGTGCTTCGCCATCCTGCCCGTGATCCGCTCGGTCGGCGTGCAGGGCGACGAGCGCACCTACGCCTACCCGATCGCGATCCGCGCCGTGCGCAGCGACGACGCCATGACGGCCGACTGGGCGCGCCTGCCCTACGAGCTCCTCGAGAAGGTCTCGAGCCGCGTCATCAACGAGGTGCCCGAGGTCAACCGCGTCGTCTACGACGTCTCGAGCAAGCCGCCGAGCACCATCGAGTGGGAGTAGGCGGCGGCGGGGCGCCGCAGGCGCGGCGCCCCGCGCACCGGTCCCGAGCCGCCTTCGTGGGCGCCGGCGCTGTCTGATCTGGCTACGCCCGACGCCGCTCAGCCTGTGCCTGCCGTAGTATGATGGCCGGGTCGCCGCACGCGCGACCGACCGTGGTGGGGGGTCATGACAGCAGGCGCATCCCGTAGGCTCGTCGTCGTCTTGAGCGGCCTGTCGCTGGCCGTCGTGCTCCTGCTCGCGTTGCCGGCCGCGGCCGCCGCCGCGGCGCGCCCCGTCGTCACCTCGGTGAGCCCGGCCCAGGGCCCCGCCCTGGGCGGCACCGTCGTCACCGTGCGCGGCCGCAACTTCAAGGCGGGCGGCAAGAACCTGGTCAGGGCCGTGCGGTTCGGCGCGCGGGCCGCGACCAGGGTCCACGTCGTGTCGGCCACCAGGCTCACCTGCCGGGCGCCGCGCGGTATCGGCGTGGTGAACGTGCACGTCGTCACCAGGGGTGGCACGAGTACCACCCGCAAGGCCGACCGCTTCGCCTTCCAGGGGGGCCCGCCGGCGGTGACCGGCGTGAGCCCGGCCTACGGCCCCGAATCGGGCGGCACGACGGTGACGATCAGCGGCAGCGGCTTTACCGGCGCGACGGCCGTCACCTTCGGCCTCGTCGGCAAGCCGGCGACGAGCTTCACGGTCGTAAGCGACAACAGCATCACGGCGACAGCGCCGGCGCAGAAGGCGGTCGCCTACCACTACGACGTGACCGTGTCCACCCCCTTGGGCACGAGTCCCGCCACCGCGAGGGACTGGTTCGACTACTACCCCTCGCCTACCGTGACCAGCGTGAGCTCACCGGCAAACGGGCCGCAGTCGGGCGGTACCGCGGTGACCATCAGCGGTAGCAACCTGTTCACAGCCCGGGACCTCGCCGACTCCGTCAAGTTCGGTGGCGTCGCCGCGGTGGTGAACTGGAAGACATCGTCTGACTCGACGATCACGGCGACCGCGCCGGCCGGCACGGGCACGGTCGACGTCACGGTGACGACCTACGGTGGCGTGAGCGCCGCCGTGTCGGCCGACAAGTTCTCGTACGCCGCGACCCTCGCTGCCGCTCCGGGCAGCGTGCTCGACCAGTCGCAGGTCGTGGGCGCCGCCGTCGGCCCGCCGCCCAGCGTGGAGGTCACCGACGGCCTCGGCAACCCCGTGGCGGGTGTCGTCGTCGCCTTCGCCGTGCAGAGCGGTGGCGGCAGCGTGAGCCCGGCGACGGTCACGACCGACGTGAGCGGCATCGCGACCGCGACGAGCTGGACCCTGGGTACCGGTGCCGGCGTCGACAACGATGCCGTCACCGCGACCGTCGAAGGGCTCAGCGGCTCGCCGGTCACGTTCACCGCCAGCGCCCTGGCGGGCACCGCCGATCAGATCGCGGCCGTGCCGGGCGGCGACGGCCAGACCGCGGTCGCCGGGGCTACCGTGCACACGGTGCCGAGCGTGCGCGTGACCGACGCCGACGGCAACCCGGTCGCCGGCGTCAGCGTGAGCTTCGCGGCCTCGGGTAACGGCAGCGTCGGCAACGGGACGGCGCTGACCGACACCGCAGGCGTCGCGAGCGCCGGATCCTGGACGCTGATGACGGCGCCCGGTACCAACACCCTGAAGGCCGCGGCGGCGGGCCTCGTCGGCTCGCCGGTCACCTTCACGGCCGAGGGCACCGTCGGCCCGGCGGCGCAGATCGCCGCCGTCAGCGCGACCGACCAGCCCGGCACGGCGGGACTTGCGGTCGGCGCGCCGCCGAGCGTCGTCGTCGAGGACGCGAACGGCAACCCGGTGCCGGGCGTGAGCGTCACCTTCACCGTGACCTCGGGGGGCGGCTCGGTCAGCGGGACACCGGTCTCGACCAGCTCCTCGGGCATCGCCACCGTCGGCACCTGGACGCTGGGTCCGGCCGCCGGGAGCAACACGCTCGAGGCGGTGGCCGACGGAGTCTCAACCTCTGTGACCTTCACGGCGACGGCTACCCTGACCGTGACCGCGGTCGACGGGATCGGCGACATCCCGGTAGCCAACGGCACGCCGCTGGGCAGCGTCTCCCTGCCGGCCACGGTGGGCGTCACCCTGAGCAACGGCGACTCGGCCACGGCGCAGGTCACCTGGGACGGCGGCACACCGGCCTACGACGGCAACACGGCCGGCACCTACGTCTTTGCCGGCACGCTGAGCGGCCTCGGCGGCGGCGCCACCAACCCCTCGGGGCTGACCGCCACGGTGAACGTGGTCGTCGGTGCGCCGACCGTGACCGCGGTCGACGGGATCGGCGACATCCCGGTAGCCAACGGCACGCCGCTGGGCAGCGTCTCCCTGCCGGCCACGGTGGGCGTCACCCTGAGCAACGGCGACTCGGCCACGGCGCAGGTCACCTGGGACGGCGGCACACCGGCCTACGACGGCAACACGGCCGGCACCTACGTCTTTGCCGGCACGCTGAGCGGCCTCGGCGGCGGCGCCACCAACCCCTCGGGGCTGACCGCCACGGTGAACGTGGTCGTCGGTGCGCCGACCGTGACCGCGGTCGACGGGATCGGCGACATCCCGGTAGCCAACGGCACGCCGCTGGGCAGCGTCTCCCTGCCGGCCACGGTGGGCGTCACCCTGAGCAACGGCGACTCGGCCACGGCGCAGGTCACCTGGGACGGCGGCACACCGGCCTACGACGGCAACACGGCCGGCACCTACGTCTTTGCCGGCACGCTGAGCGGCCTCGGCGGCGGCGCCACCAACCCCTCGGGGCTGACCGCCACGGTGAACGTGGTCGTGCAGCCGTAGGCGCGGCGAGGATCTGCCGGCACGCTCCCAGGTAGACACCGGCGCACCTCGGGCAGGCGCCGGACCGTCTAGGAGACTGTGACCTTCACGCCGGGCGTGAGCACCGGCAGGAACCAGGCGCTGCCGGCGAGCCGTACCTGCAGGTGATACGTCTCCCTGACCGGTGTGCCGAACAGGCGGGTCCGGTAGGTGGTGCCGTTCACGAGGGCGATCACCCCGCCGTCGGACACCCGATGCCAGGAGCCGCCACGGTTGGTCCAGATCGTGACGCTGCGGCCGGGCTGCGCGGGGTAGACGGTGCCGCGCAGGCGGTACGTCGAGCCGACCGAGACGTGCACGGCGGTGGGGGAGACGGTGAGGCGCGGTCGCACGCTGACCTTGACCGCGGCGCTCGTGACCGCCGCCTGCCCCGCGTAGGCGAAGCGCAGGCGGTACTGCGTGGTGGCGAGCGGACGCAGGGTGACGGCGCCGAGCGCCGGGGGGACCGCCGACCACTGCCACGACTGCCTGGTCTTCCAGGCGCCGCTGCCGGCGCGCCCCTGCAGGGTCAGTGTGCCGGGGGCCAGCACCGTCGTGCCGCAGGTGAGTGTGACCGGGGCGCCTGCCGTGAGCGAGCTTGCCGTGGCGCTCAGCGTGAAGGGCGCCGCGCCGTACGACAGGGTGCGCTCGACCTGGCCGTCGGACGTGAGGGCGTAGGCCACGCCACCGGCGCTGGCGGCGCACGAGACGATCGTGCCCTTGAGAGGGGCGGTGTCGACGCTCCAGGCGCCGGCCGCGAGATCGTAACGCTCGAGCAGGCCGCTCTGACCGCCGACCAGGAGCTGGGGGTCGGGCGCGCCCAGAACGGCGGCGCAGCGCTGCGCGCGAGCGCCGGCCGCCGCGGGCCGCGCCGGCAGCGCCTGAAACGACGCGCCCTCGTCGTCGCTGCCCTGGGTCGTGGTCGCGCTCAGTGCGAACAGGTCGGGCGTCCCGTTGCCCCAGACCTGATCGGGCGCGAGCGCCAGGGCGACCGGCGCCGAGAGACCGTCCTGGGTCGAGTCCTGGGCACTCCAGGTGCCGTCGCTCGCCCGCACGAGCAGGGCGCCGTTGGCGCCGGTCGCGGCAGCGAAGCCGCCCTGGCCGGCGACGATCGCGGTCGGGGTCGTGGGATAGGCGGTGAGGCCGGTCGCCTCGGCGGTGAAGGCCGGGGCCGCGACCGAGGTGGCCGTGAGGACCGACGCCGGCGAGAGCGCGCAGACGAGCGAGTCGTCGGTCGCTGCCGCGATGGCGTCGAAGGCTCCCGTGGCCGTCGACCTGGTCCAGGTGAGCCCGCCGTCGGTCGTCTCGTCGATCGCGCCCGCGGCGACCGCCCAGCCGTGCGTGGCGTCGCTGAAGGCGACGTCGGTCGCGGGATAGCCGCCGACCGGCAGGCTGCGCAGCTTCCAGTGGGCGCCGCCGTCGGTGCTCACGGCGATGCTCCGGGCGGCGCCGGTCACGGCGACGCCGGCCGCCCCGAAGGTGGCGATGCGCGTCGCGGTCGCGGTCTTGCCGAACGGGTCGGGCAGCGTGGTCCAGCCGGGCGCGGCGGCGATCCGGACGGCCGTGGCGACGGGCGCCGTCGCGGCGGCCGGCGTCGCGGCGCTTGCCGGCGCTCCGCCCGACAGCGTCAGCGCGGCGGCGAGCCCCAGGCCGGCGCATACCCCGGCGCCCGCGCGCACCGCGCGGGTGAGGCGCAACGGCATCACGGCGGCGGTGGTGGTGCCGAGCTGGTCGGCGGGCTCGTCGTGCCGGAGCCGCCGCTCGACGACGACGACGACGAGGCGGCGGCGGCCGCGCGCGCCGCGTTGCGGGCAGCGATCGCGTTGTCGATGCGGGTCAGCAGCGCGCTCGCGCCGGGATAGGCGGGATCGACCGCCAGCGCGTGCCGCACGGCGCTGCGGGCGAGGGTCCAGCGGTGCGCGTCGGCGAGGCTCAAGGCGCGCGCGTAGAGCGGCGCGGCCGCGCCGCGCCGCGCCGCCTCGGCCGCCAGGCTCGAGGCCGGCCCGCAACGCGGGTAATGAGCAAGCACGAGGCTCGCGTCGGTCGCGGCGGTGCGCCAGTCGCCGACGGCCAGCAGGCGCTCGGCGGTGATCAGGAGAAGCAGGCTCGATACGGCGACGTTGCTCGCCTGCGCGAGGCGCGCGGCGGCCGCCGTCGGCACTCGCACCTGCAGGTCGGCCGCCATGTCGCGAGCGGCGGCGTAGTGCCCGGTCGCAAAGAGCGCCGCCGCCTGGCGTAGCGTGAGCGTGGCCGCCGTGGGTGGCTCGTCGCTCAGCAGGGTGCTCTGCGCGCGGACCTGGCCGTTGGTGAGCGTCAGCGCTTCGCCCAGCAGCGTGCGGGAGTCGGCCCAGGGGCGCCCGACGATGGTGGCCGCTCCGAGTCGCCTGATGGCGAGGTCGTACTCACCCGCGAGCAGCGCGCGCTTGCCGGCGACGTAGTTCTGGCGGGCGTTCAGCACGGTGAAGGCGATCAGGCACACGGCCACGAGCGCCAGGGTGAGCGAGAGCGAGACGAGCAGGCGCCGCCGGCGCCTGCGGCGTTCGTACACCCAATACGGTTCGATCTGCTCGGCCTGCTCCCAGAGCTGCGAACTCGGGACGCGCAGCGGCTGACCGATCACCTTGTCCCCCCACCTGCCCGATGGGCCGTCACCGGCTCGAACCACGATGATACCGCAGCTTGGGCCGCAATGGCTGTCGCAGCCGCTGTCTGACCGGGCAACACCGCCCCCTTCTCGGCGCCCGGCCGGGACCGAGGAAGCCGGGGGTCGGTTCGCCGTCGGGGAGCGCTTCCGGGCGACGCGGCGACGGCCCCGAGCAGGACGGGGCCGCGCGGCGGCGGCCGTCAGGAAGGCGGGCCCACCACGGCGTCGCGCAGGTGGCGGTACCAGGCGCCCGAGGCGAGAGCGAGGGTGACCGCCGGGTTGCCGAGGTACGACACCTGCACGCCCGGCAACTGCAGGTAGCGGCGCGAATGGGGTCGGCGCAGCACGCGCGGCGCCCGCTCGAGCGACACGATGCGCTCGGTGTCGGTGCGTTGCGTGCCGTACCACACGAAGATGCGGCTCGGTCGCACGTCGACACCGGCGAGCGGGCCGACCTGCAACGTGATCTGGCGCTCGACGCCGCGTTCGAGCTCCCCGGCCTGCCTGACGATCGCCATGGTCACCCTTCCTGCTACGTGGGTGGGATTGTACCCCGCTCGATGGAGTCGATGTACACGCTGAGCAGCACGACGTCGGCCAGAAAGTCGAGGCTGCCCCAGACCAGCACGTGGATGAGCACCGTCGGGGTCAGGTCGAGGGCCGACCCCGACGTACCGGGCAGGAGCTGCCAGAGCACGAGCGAGCTCGCGAACAGCACGATCAGCACGAACACCGACAGCGCCGCATTCGCGGCGAAGGTCTGCGATGAGCGCACCAGCGAGCGCCAGACCGACACGTTGCTCGCCACGATCGCATACTCGGCGTAGAGCAGCGGGACGTCCAGCACGAGCTGGACGACGAACATGACGGAGAGCTCGGCCTGACCCAGCCCTGTGGCGGCCTGCCACAGGGCGGCGAGGCCCCATGAGACCGCCGCGACCAGTGCGAACAGGGCAAGGAGCCGGCCGAACTGGCGGCCGTCGCGCGGCCCCAGGTGAAAGCTGCCGAGCAGCGAGCGCAGGTAGCCGGCCGTGAAGAAGGCCGAGAGGGCGAGGTAAGCGACGGCGACGCCGACGACGGCCGCTCCGCGGCCCGACGCGGCGTCGCCGACCACCGTGTTCTGGGCGCCGAGCAGCGTGGCGAGCGAGCGGTGCCGGAACAGCCAGCCGGTCGCGAGGGGCGCGCAGAAGTCGAGCGCGCCCAGGGCGATCGCGTAGAAGACCAGGGTTTCCTTGGCGCGCAGAAGCCGACCGGTGCGCTGCAGCAGCGCGGGGCGCGCGTTCATCTGCATGGCCGGGGAGTATACACTAGGCTCCAGCATGCGCCGCTCCCCCCGCAGTCCCTCACCGTCACGGCAACGGTGGCCCATCGGGCTCGTCGTCGGCCTGGCCGTCGTCGTGGCCGTGCTCGGAGCGGCGGCGGGGCGGCCGCCGCAAGCGGCGGCCGCCCCGCCGCCGCCCGTCAGCGCCAAGGCCTTCGTGGTCATGGACCAGCAGACCGGCGTGGTCCTCGCCGAGCAGAACCCGAGCGAGCGGCTGCCGATGGCCTCGACCACCAAGATCATGACGGGGCTCCTGGTGCTCGAGCACTTCCACGACCTCGACACCGTCGTGCGCGCCCGGCGCGACGCGATCGGCGTCGGCGAGGACGAGATCTATCTGCAGCTCGGCGAGAGGCTCACGGTCCGCCAGCTCCTCGAAGCGCTGCTCATCCAGAGCGCGAACGACGCCGCCGCCGACCTGGCCGACGCGGTGGCCGGCAGCCAGGCCGCGTTCGTCGCCCTCATGAACGACAAGGCGCGCGAGCTCGGCCTGCGCGACACCCACTACGCGAACCCCCACGGTCTCGACCAGCGCGGCCACTACACGAGCGCCCTCGACCTCACCCGCCTCGCCCGGGTCGCGATGAGCGACCCACGCTTCGCCGGCTTCGTCGACCACGCCACCGCGCGCATCCCCTGGCGGCACCATCCCTACGACAGGCTGCTCGTGAGCCACAACGACCTGCTCGAGGACCACCCCTGGGTCTACGGGGTCAAGACGGGCTGGACCGACGGCGCCGGCTACTGCATCGTCGCGGCCGGCCATGTGCGCGGCCACGACGTCTTCGTCACGCTGCTCGGCGAGCCCGACGACGCTCACCGCCTGGCCGACGCGCTCAAGCTCTTCCGCTGGTCGGCGAGCCAGTACCGTGTGCGCCGCGCCTGGCCGGCCGGCCAGGTGTTCGCGCGTGTCGCCGTGCCCTGGCACCGGGGCAGGCTCGACCTCGTGTCGGCCCGCTCCCTCAGCGCGTCGCTGCGCGTCGGCGCCGCGGTCACGACGAAGGTCGTGGCGCCGGCCCACGTCTCGCTGCCGGTCACGCAGGGCCAGCAGCTCGGCACCGTCCAGGCCTTCGCCGACGGCCGCAGCATCGGCACCGTGCATCTCCTGGCCGCCGCCACCGACGGTCGTGTCGGGCTGTTCGGCAAGATCGGCTTCGAGGTGCGCAGCGTCGTCCACTGGGTGGCCGCGCGGCTCTGACCGGTGGCGCGCCGGCGCCCATCGGGCGACGGCGCCCGGAGCACGCCGCGCCCGCCGCGGGTACACTCTCGCCATGAGGATCTCGGTGAAGCTGCGCGTGCTCGCGGCCCTTGTGTTCTTCTTCTTCGTGCTCTATCCGGACCCCATGATGCTGGTGCGCAGCATCGAGCACATCGAGCACCCGTCGATCGACCCCGCGGCTGTCGCTGGGATAGCTCGCACTCTGCCGAACGACCCCCGCCTGATCGAGCAGGTGGTGCTGACCCGCATCGAGCCCTACGCCTACGACTGGCAGACGGCCGGCGTGCCCTGGTACTTCCCGACCACGCGCGAGGCCCTGGCCCAGGGTCGCGGCGACTGCGAGAGCCGCGCCGTCGTGCTGGCCAGCATCCTCGCCTACAAGCACATCCCCTACCAGCTCCGCATGTCGTTCGACCACATCTGGGTCGACTATCCGGGTCACGTGAACACGGCCATCGAGAACCCCGGCGTGCAGCTCGCCGTGCGGCAGAACGGCCACTACGTGTTCCACTGGCCCAAGGACTTTCACCTGGGCGCCGAGGTGAACGCCCAGGTCGCCATCTACTGGACGCCGATGCCGCTCGGCCGAAAGCTGCTGCTCTTCGGCGGCCTCGTCGCGATCGCCCTGGTAAACGTGATCGGGCGCCTCGGACGGCGTGCGGCGGCCGGCCTGCGGCGCCCGGCGCCGCCGCTGCCGGGTCGTCCCTGACGTATCATCGACGCTCCGGCCGAGGGGGCCGCCGAGCACGGAAGGACGGAAACGATGAGTGAAGCGCAACGCCCGATCGACCTGCGCAGCGACACGGTGACGCGACCGTCGCCGGAGATGCGCCGCGCCATGGCCGAGGCCGACGTCGGCGACGACGTGCTGGGCGACGACCCGACGGTCATCGCCCTGCAGGACTACGCCGCCGAGCTGTTCGGCAAGGAGGCGGCGCTCTACGTGCCATCGGGCACCATGTCCAACCAGATCGCGCTGCACGCCCAGACGACCCCGGGCGACGAGGTCTTCCTGCACGCCAAGGCGCACATCGTCGAGAACGAGCAGGGCGGTGCCGCCGTGCTGTCGGGCCTGCAGACGCGCACGTTCGACTCCGACGACGGCACGCTCGACCTCGACCTGCTCGAGCACTACTTTCACGTCGACGACGACGTGCACCACCCGCGCACCACGCTGGTCGCCGTCGAGAACACGCACAACTACTGCGGCGGCGTCGTGTACCCGTTCGCCGGGGTCACCGAGCTGCGTGCCTTCTGCGACCGTCACGGCATGATCCTGCACCTCGACGGTGCCCGCATCTGCAACGCCGCCGTGGCGACCGGCATGAGCCTGGCCGACATCGTCGCCCCCTACGACTCGGTCAGCGTCTGCCTGTCGAAGGGGCTGGGCGCCCCGGTCGGCTCGGTGCTGCTCTCGAGCGCCGCCACGATCGCGCGCGCCCAGCGGGCGCGCAAGCTGTTCGGCGGCGGCATGCGTCAGGCCGGCATCATCGCCGCCGGCGGCCTGTACGCGCTGCGGCACAACGTGACGCGCCTGGCCGACGACCACCGCCGCGCCCGCGCCCTCGGCGAGCGCCTGGCGCAGGTGCCCGGGCTGGCCGTCGACGAGCGCAAGCTGCAGACCAACATGGTCTTCGCCGACACGCACGGCACCGGCCTGCCGGCGGCGCGCGTCGTCGAGCTGCTCACCGCCCGCGGCGTGTGGGCCCTGGACGAGGCGCCCTGGTCGGTGCGCTTCGTCACGCACCTCGACCTGGACGACGAGGCGATCGAACGGGCCGGCGAGACCGTCGCCGACGTGATCGAGCGGGTGGTGGCGCGGGCCTGAGCCGGACCGCGCGCCGGGGGCGGCCATCCGCTCCCGGCCGCGGGAGCGGCCAGACGAACAGACGGGCCGGGCGGGCCGCTTGCAGCGGCCCGCCCGGCCCGTCCTGCGGGCCGACGCGTGAGGCGCGCGAGCGCCCCCGGCGCCCCTACTTGGCGGCCTTGGCCTTCGGCTTGGCGGCCGCCTTGGCCTTGCCGTTGCCGGCGAGCGGAGCGCTGCCGGGGCGCACGGCGCCGTTGTGGTAGATCTGCACGATGTCGTCGCGCGTGAGGCGCCGCGGGTTGTTGACGAGCAGACGGGTCTGCGTCATGGCGCCGTCGGTGAGCTCGTCGATGGCCGACTCGGGGATGCCGACGTCGGACAGGTACTGCGGCACCTGGATGTCGATCGCGAGCTGCTTCATGGCCTCGACCGAGCGCGCCGCCGCGTCGCGCACCGACAGCCCCTCGATGTTCTCGCCCATGGTCACGGCGATCTCCGAGAAGTAGTCGAGGCAGGCGAGCATGTTGTACTCCATGACCCACGGCAGCATGAGCGTGTTGGCGACGCCGTGCGGCACGTGGAAGGTGCCGCCGACCGGGTACGAGAGGGCGTGCACCGCGGTGACGCCGGCGTTCGCGAACGCGATGCCGCCGAGTAGCGAGCCCATCGCCATGCCGAAGCGCGCCTCGACGTTGCTGCCGTCGAACACGGCCGTGCGGATGCTCTTGGAGATGAGCTCGATGCCCTCGCGGGCGAGCGGGTCGGTGTGCATGGTGGCGTTGATCGACGTGTACGCCTCGATGCAGTGGATCAGGGCGTCCATGCCCGAGGCCGCCGTGACGTGCGGTGGGCAGGTGATGGTGAGCATCGGGTCGACGAGCGCGATGTTCGGGATGAGGAAGCCCGACACGACGCCCTGCTTGGTGTTCAGCTTCTCGTTGGCGAAGATGGCGATCGCCGTGACCTCGGAGCCGGTGCCGGCCGTGGTCGGCACCGCGACGATCGGCAGGCCCTTCTTGGGCACCTTGTCGACGCCCACCATCGACTCGACCGAGTCCTTGCTGCCGACGAGCACCGAGGTGATCTTGGCGACGTCGATCGCCGAGCCGCCGCCGAAGCCGATGATGCAGTCGTAGTGGCCCTGCTCGCAGAAGCGCACGCCCTCTTCGAGGCTGCTCATCGGCGGCTCGGGCACGCACTTGGAGTAGACGCCGACCTCGATGCCCGCGTCGATCAGCGGCCGCTCGACGGTCTCGACCATGCCGCTCTCGGCCACGCCGGGATCGGTCATGATGAGCGCCTTCCTGGCGCGCAGCGCCGACACCTCGGCGCCGAGCTGCGTGATCGCGTCAACGCCGGTGATCAGCGTCTTCGGCGAGCGGTGCACCCGGATCTTCATGTCCATGTCGGTCTCTCCTTCGGTCGGCTGGTCTCGCGCGCGTCGGCCCTGCTGCGCCGGCCGGCGCTCGGCGAATGGCTCCTTGCTTCAGGCGGACGGGCGGCCCCTTTCAGGCCCGCTCGGCCACGGCGCGGCGGGGGCGTAGCCAGGCCGCGCCCTTGAGCGCCTTGAGCTCGTCGATGATGGGTTCGCGAAAACGCGGGTCGGCCACGTCGAGCAGGGCGTAGGCGCGCTCCCGCAGCGAGCGCCCCTTGAGGCTCGCGATGCCGAACTCGGTGACGACGTAGTCGACGTCGGCGCGCATGGTGGTCACGGCGGCGCCGTCCGCGATCGTGGCGACGATGCGCGAGACCTGGCCGCCCTTGGCCGTGGCCGGCAGGGCGATGATCGACTTGCCGCCCTTGCTGCGCGCCGCGCCTCGCACGAAGTCGACCTGGCCGCCGATGCCGGTGAACTGCGTGCCGCCCATGGAGTCGGCCACGACCTGTCCCATGAGGTCGACCTGGATGGCCGAGTTGATGGCGACGACGTTGGGGTTCTCGCCGATCACGTACGGGTCGTTGACGTAGCTCACCGGGAACATGTTGACCGCCGGGTTGTCGTCGACGAAGTCGTACAGCCGGCGCGTGCCCATGAGGAAGTTGGCGACCATCTTGTCGCGCTGCAGGACCTTGCAGCGGTTGGTGATCACGCCCTCGTCGTAGAGGTCGACGACGCCCTCGCTGAACATCTCGGTGTGGATGCCGAGGTCGCTCTTGCCGTGCAGGAACAGCAGCACGGCGTCGGGGATGCCGCCGATGCCGAGCTGCAGGCAGGAGCCGTCGCCGACGAGGCTCGCGATGTTCTTGCCGATGGCCTCTTCGACCGGCCCGATGCGGGGCGGCTGGAGCTCGATGATGGGCGCCTCGGTCTCGACCGCCAGGTCGATGTCGCTCACGTGGATGAAGGAGTCGCCGTGCGTGCGCGGCATGTTCGGGTTGACCAGGGCGACGACCGTCCTGGCGACCGAGGCGGCCGGCTTGGTGTAGTCGACGGAGATGCCGAACGAGCACCAGCCGTGCTTGTCGGGCGGCGAGACCTGGGCGAGCACCACGTCGGGCGGCAGGTAGCCGCCGGTGAACAGGCCGGGGATCTCGTGAAAGAAGACCGGGGTGTAGTCGCCGCGCCCGTCGGCCACGGCCTCGCGGGTGCTCGCGCCCACGAACAGGGAGTTGTGGTAGAAGCTCTCGGCGTACTCGGGCCGGGCGTACTCGCCCTTGCCCATCGCCACCATGTGCACGATCTCGACGTCGCGCAGCTCGGGGGCGCGCGCCACCAGGGCGTCGACCAGCTCGAGCGGCTCGCCGCAGGCGTGGGCGAACACCACCCGGTCGCCCGACTTGACGACCTTCAGAGCCTCTTCGGCGGTCGTCACCTTGCGGGCGTAGTCGGCCTTCCAGTCCATCGGTCTCCTCACTCGGTCGGGGAAGAGGGGTCGTCGGCGCCGGTGAGCCGCCGCGCTACCTGCGCGGCGAGCTCGGTCTCGTCGAGCAGTCGGCCGTCGAGGTAGCGGCCGGCGACGACGAGCACGTCGGGCCGCTCGCTCGTGAGCGCCTGGGCGGCCGCGCACGAGCGCGAGCAGCCCGAGACGTCGACCTCGACGTCGAGGTCGGCCAGGCGCGGGTCGGCGGCGAGCGCATCGGCCAGGGCCGTGCGGTCGATCACCGGGTTGCAGCCTCCGCAGAACACGATGCGCACGTGCGCTCCGCCGGTCGCCTGCCGACGCTCACTTGACTCCGGCGGGCTTACGCAGCCTGGCCCGCTGGGCGTCGGTCGGCGTGCCCACCCCGGCGAGCTCGCGGGCGAGCTGCTTCTTGTGGTCCATGTTGGACTGGCGCGCGATCATGATGCGCTGCGCCTGCGGCGAGCCGGCGCCGTGCATCGACTCGGTGCGGTAGCCGACGGCCGCCGTGCCCAGCGTGAGGTTCTCGATCAGGCGCATGACGCGCATGCGGTCGATCGTCGGCGTGTCGCACTGGCCCGCCAGGAGCTTCTCGACCCACGGACCGGTCTTCTCGGCGAACAGGTCCTGGGCAGAGGGCATGGTCACCATGAGGCCGCCGGCGATGTCCTCGGCCAGGCGCGCGATCTCGTAGGGGAAGCGCGTGACGTTCTGCTTGCAGACGTTGGCCAGCAGCATGTCGATCTGGTAGTTGCCGGCCGGCATCTTGACGCCCTCGGCCGAGCAGGCGATGCCGCAGCTGAACAGCGTCTCGTTCAGGTGGGTCATCTCGATGATCTTGTCTTTGACGTGGCTCGCCTTGGCGGCGCCGTTGTACTCGGCGGCCAGGGCGGTCGCGCCGATCAGCACGTCGCCGACGCCCACCTTGCAGCCGCCGTAGCTCTGGCGGTGAAAGCCGGCGAAGCGCTCGACGAGCGCGCCCGAGAACTCGATCTCGCCGGCCATGTAGACGCGCTCCCACGGCACGAAGACGTCGTCGAAGACCATCAGGGCCTCGTGGCCGCCGAAGCGCGGGTTGCCGACGTCGAGCTCGTTCTCTTCGATCTTGCGCGTGTCGCACGACTGGCGCCCGTAGACGTAGAAGATGCCGGGCGCGTTGGCCGGCGTCGAGAACGACACGGCGTAGTCCTCGTCGCCCTCGCGCATGGCGACGGTCGGCATGACGAGGATCTCGTGCGAGTTGCAGGCGCCGGTCTGATGGGCCTTGGCGCCGCGCACCACGATGCCGTCGTCGCGGCGCTCGACGATGTGGAGGTAGAGGTCGGGGTCGGCCTGCTGCGACGGCGACTTGCCGCGGTCGCCCTTGACGTCGGTCATGGCGCCGTCGGCGACCAGGTCTTCGTCCTGCAGGAAGCGCACGTATTCGCGGAACTTCTCGTGGTAGGTCGTGCCCTTGGCCTGGTCGCATTCCCAGGTGACCGACCAGAGCGCGTTGATCGCGTCCATGCCCACGCAGCGCTGGAAGCACGAGCCCGTCTTCTGGCCCAGCAGGCGCTGCATCTTGACCTTCTTGACCAGGTCGTCGGTCGACTGGTGGATATGGGTGAAGCGATTGACCTTCTTGCCGGTGATGTGGCTCGTGGCCGTCATCAGGTCGGCGTACTCGGGCTTGGCGGCGAGCTCGTAGGTCATCGCGATGCAGTTCAGCGAGGGACGGATGACCGGGTGGTTCACGTAGTCGTGGACCCGCTCGCCGAACAGGTAGATCTCGAGATCGAGGTCGGCGATGCTCTGGATGAACTCCTCTGGTGTGCGGCCTGCCATCGGGCTGCTCCCTTCCTAGCACGAGCCTGTCGGCGCGAGTCAGACGACGTGGGGCGCCGCGGCCGCCGGGGCGGCGCCGGGCGCGGGCGCGCGACGCGCGTGACTCTGGTTGGGGCGCATCGCGGCTTCCCGACCCACTATAGGCGACGAGGCGCAGGGTCGTTCGTCGCTTCGTCCGAAAAAGCGGCGCGATGAGGGGGGCGGCCTTGGCCAGGCTGCACAAACGGTGAGCCTGACGGCCGGCGGGCCCGGCCGGGTCGGTCGGCAGCCCGCCACCGGCCCGGCCGGCCGTCGCCGGGGCGCTCCGACCGTTTGCGCTTCTCGCCGTTTGTATGAACGGTGTGCCCGTGTGGCCAAGCTGCTTGGCCGCTTGGTCCACCGCGCCCCCGCCAAGTTTGTAACTCTTGGCAGTTTGGTGGCGCGATGGCCTGCAAGGGCCGGTCGTATACTCGCGGGCGACCTGCACCTCGACCGCGGGCCGCCACAGGCCCGGCCCGTTTGGAGGTTGGTAGAAGCCGCCCCATCTCGTCTCCGGACGCCGCCGCACACAGCACGCGTTCCGCGGCTCGTCCGTCTCGTCTCTTTCGTCCTAACGTTCCCATAGGGAGGGCTCTGAAGTGAGCGTGGTTACCGCACCGAAGACCGAGTACGTCAAGAAGCTCATGGCCGACGTCGTGGCCAAGAACCAGGGTGAGCTCGAGTTCCACCAGGCAGTCCAGGAAGTCGCCGAGTCGCTCGAGCCCGTGCTCGCGCGCCATCCCAAGTACCGCGACGCCAAGATCCTCGAGCGCATCATCGAGCCCGAGCGCGTCATCATGTTCCGCGTGCCCTGGATGGACGACAAGGGCGAGATCCAGATCAACAAGGGCTTCCGCATCGAGATGAACAGCGCGATCGGCCCCTACAAGGGCGGCCTGCGCTTCCATCCGACCGTCTACCTCGGCATGCTCAAGTTCCTCGCCTTCGAGCAGGTCTTCAAGAACGCCCTCACCACGCTCCCCATGGGCGGCGGCAAGGGCGGCTCGAACTTCGATCCCAAGGGCAAGAGCGACGGCGAGGTCATGCGCTTCTGCCAGAGCTTCATGACCGAGCTCTGCCGGCACATCGGCCAGTTCACCGACGTCCCCGCCGGCGACATCGGCGTGGGCGGCCGCGAGATCGGCTTCATGTTCGGCCAGTACAAGCGCGTCCGCAACGAGTTCGTCGGCGTGCTGACCGGCAAGGGCCTCAACTGGGGCGGCTCGCTGATCCGTCCCGAGGCGACCGGCTACGGCGCGGTCTACTTCGCCGAGGAGATGCTGAACACGCGCGACGACACCCTCGAGGGCAAGACCTGTCTGGTCAGCGGTTCGGGCAACGTCGCCCAGTACACCGTCGAGAAGATCATCGACCTGGGCGGCAAGGCCGTCACGCTGTCCGACTCGAGCGGCTTCATTCACGACGCCGAGGGCATCGACCGCGAGAAGCTCGCCTTCCTGCTCGAGCTCAAGAACGTCAAGCGCGGCCGCATCAAGGAGTACGCCGACAAGTTCGGCGCCAAGTTCTATCCGATCGACAAGAACGCCGATCACAACCCGCTGTGGGACGTCAAGGCCGACGCGGCCTTCCCGAGCGCGGTCCAGAACGAGATCAACGCCAAGGACGCCGCCAACCTGCTGAAGAACGGTGTCTACGTGGTCTCCGAGGGCGCCAACATGCCGACGGTCCCCGAAGGTGTCGAGCAGTTCGTCAAGGCCGGCATCCTCTACGGCCCCGGCAAGGCTGCCAACGCGGGCGGCGTCGCCACCTCCGGCCTCGAGATGAGCCAGAACAGCCTGCGCCTCGCCTGGACGCGCGAAGAGGTCGACACCCGTCTCCACGGGATCATGAAGGCCATCCACAAGCAGTGCGTCGACGCTGCCAACGAGTACGACACCCCCGGCAACTACGTGAACGGCGCGAACATCGCCGGTTTCGTCAAGGTCGCCGACAGCATGCTCGACCAGGGTCTCGTCTGATCCGACGGCCCACAGGGCCGCGCCGCCCGCTCGCGGGCGCCGCGGCGGCGGGTCGCTAGACGCCCCGTACGGCAGGCGGCGGGGCGGGCTCCGACAGGAGCCCGCCCCGCCGCCTCGCTTTTTGGCCGTTTCCGTCACCGCCCAGGCCCCGCTCGTCTCTTTCGGCGAAGCTCGGAGCGACCCGGTTTTGGCGCCCGGGGCCTCGGGGATGAACCCCGGCGATCCTGCGTCCGAAGGACGTCGTGCAGGAGTCGATCGAGCGCAGCAACGGGAGGCCGCCATGAAGAAGATCGAGTGCATCATCCAGCCCTACAACCTCGACACGGTGGCGGAGAACCTGGCCGTCGAGGGCGTGGTGGGCATGACCGTGACCGAGGCCAAGGGCTTCGGCGTGCAGAAGGGCTTCACGCGGGGCGAGAGCGGCACGCCGGGCCAGTACCGCTTCCACCCCAAGATGAAGGTCGAGATGGTGGTCGCCGACGAGGACGTCGAGCGCGTGGTGGCCAGCCTGCGCAAGGCCCTCGAGAAGGGCCGCATCGGTCAGGGCAAGATCTTCGTGAGCGCCGTCGAGGACGCGGTACGCACACGCACCGGCGAGCGCGGCGAGGCGGCCATCAGGTAGCGCCGTCGCGGGCGCCCGGGCGCCGGCCGGCCGCCGCGACACAAGCGACCGGGGCCGGGGCTATCGCATGATCGCCCCGGCCCCGGTCGCTACGCTCCACGACCGTCGCCGCCGGCTGCGGCGCGGGTGGCCGGCCCTTGGGGGCCGGCCACCCGCGCCGCATGGCCGGTCAGACGAGCTCGAACTCGCGCTCCAGGTCGCCCTTGCTGCGCACGCCGATGACCTTCTTCACGGGCTTGCCGTCCTTGAAGAGGATGAGCGTGGGGATGCTCATGATGCCGAACTTGGCCGCCGTCGCCTGGTTGTCGTCGACGTTGAGCTTGCCGACCGTCACCTTGTCGGCGTGAGCGCCGGCGATCTCCTCGACGATCGGCCCCACGGTACGGCAGGGGCCGCACCAGGCCGCCCAGAAGTCGACGATGACCGGTGTCGTCGCGCCGTCGATCGTCGGCTGGAACGTCTCGTCGGTCAGTTCCTTGACCACGTCTGCCACGTTGCCCTCCTCTGGGACGTTCTGTCCCTGCGCTTTTCGTGGGCGACCGCGCCCGGTCCGGGTCGCGAAGCACCCGCCGACCGACCACATACCCGGTCGCCCGTGCGGGCGAACCTGACCTGGCCGGCCCCACGCATTCAGGTATCATAATGAGTTCTGCCGGGCCGGTAGGAGCGGCATGCCCGGGCCGCCCGCGAGCGCCGGGCGGCCCGGCCTCCGGCGACCACCTCCGACGAAAGGCTGACGCGACGTGAGAAGCGACGAGATCAAGCTCGGCACCGCGCGCGCTCCGCATCGCTCGCTGCTGCGGGCGCTGGGCGTGACCGACGCCGAGATGCAGCGCCCCTTCGTCGGCATCGCCAACTCCTTCAGCGAGGTCGTGCCCGGCCACATGCACCTCGACAAGGTGGTCGAGGCCGTCAAGGCCGGCGTGCGCCAGGCCGGTGGCGTGCCCTTCGAGTTCGGCGTGATGGGCATCTGCGACGGCATCGCCATGGGCCACTCCGGCATGCACTTCTCGCTGCCCAGCCGCGAGCTCGTGGCCGACACCGTCGAGTCGATGGCGCGCGCCCAGGCCTTCGACGCGCTTGTGCTCGTGCCGTGCTGCGACAAGATCATCCCCGGCATGCTCATGGCCGCCATGCGCCTGAACGTGCCCTGCGTCATGGTGAGCGGCGGCCCCATGCTGGCCGGTCGCCTCGGCGGGCGTACCGTCGACCTGAACAGCGTGTTCGAGGCCGTCGGCCGCGTGCAGGCCGGCACGCTCGACGAGGCCGGCCTGACCGCCGTCGAGTGCAGCGCCTGCCCCACCTGCGGCTCGTGCTCCGGCATGTTCACGGCCAACTCGATGAACTGCCTGGCCGAGGTGATCGGCCTGGCGCTGCCCGGCAACGGCACCATCCCGGCGCCCTTCAGCGAGCGCCTGCGCTTCGCCAAGGAGAGCGGCGTCAAGGTCATGGACGTGCTCGCCGCCGACCTCAAGCCACGCGACATCCTGACCGACGCCGCGGTGGGCAACGCGCTCGCCGCCGACGCCGGCCTGGGCTGCAGCACGAACACCGTGCTGCACCTGGCGGCGATCGCCACCGAGGCCGGTCTCGAGTTCCCGCTCGAACGGGTCAACGAGGTCGCCGCCCGCGTGCCGCACCTCTGCCTGCTCGCGCCGGCCGGGCCGCACCACATGGAAGACCTCTACTACGCCGGCGGCATCCAGGCGGTCATGAAGCGCCTGCTCGACGCCGGCCTGATCGACGGCACGGCGCGCACGGTGGCCGGCGGCACCATCGCCGACGCCGTCGCCGGCGCGCGCGTGATCGACGACGAAGTCGTGCGGCCGCTCGATCGGCCCTACCACGCCACCGGCGGCCTCGCCGTGCTGTTCGGCAACCTCGCCCCGGCGGGCGCCGTGGTCAAGGAGGGAGCGGTCGCCGACGACATGCTGCGGCACAGCGGCCCGGCTCGCGTGTTCGACAGCGAGAACGCGGCCGTGGCGGCGATCGCCGCCGGCGACATAGCCAGCGGCTCCGTCGTCGTGGTGCGCAACGAGGGCCCCAGGGGCGCGCCCGGCATGCCCGAGATGCTGGCCGCCACCTCCATGCTGGCCGGCCAGGGCCGCGACCACGACGTCGCCCTCATCACCGACGGCCGCTTCAGCGGCGCCACACGCGGCGCCGCGATCGGTCACGTCGCCCCCGAAGCGCAGGCCGGCGGTCCGATCGGCCTCATCGAAGACGGCGACACGATCGTCATCGACATCCCCGGCCGCAGCCTCACGCTCGAGGTCGACGTCGCGGTACTCGAGCGGCGGCGTGCGGCCAGGGCCGCCGCGCCGCCGCGCCCCGAGCTCACGGGCTACCTCGCCCGGTACGTCAAACTCGTCTCCGGTGCGGAGAAGGGGGCTGTCCTTCGATGACGCCACAGACCACGAAGATGAAAGGCTCGCAGGCCATCGTCGCCTCGCTCGAGGCCGAGGGCTGCGACACCCTGTTCGGCTTTCCCGGCGGGATGGTGATCCCGCTTTACGACGCCCTGTACGACGCCCACGACCTGCGCCACGTGCTCGTGCGCCACGAGCAGGGCGCCGTGCACGCCGCCGACGGCTACGCCCGCGCCACCGGCAAGGTCGGGGTGTGCGTGGCCACGAGCGGCCCCGGCGCGACCAACCTGGTGACCGGCATCGCCAACGCCTACCTCGACTCGATCCCGCTCGTCGCGATCACCGGCCAGGTCAAGGACGACCTGATCGGCACCGACGCGTTCCAGGAGGCCGACGTCACCGGCATCACCCTGCCGATCGTCAAGCACTCCTACCTGGTCCACCGCCCGGCCGACATACCGCAGGTGATCCACGAGGCCTTCCACATCGCCTCGACCGGCCGGCCGGGGCCCGTGGTGATCGACATCCCGGTCACGGCCGAGCTCGCCGAGGTCGCCTACAGGCGGCCCGACGGGCCACAGCTCCCGGGCTACAAGCCCACGCTCAAGGGCCACGTCAAGCAGATCCGCCTGGCGGCGCGCGCCCTGCTCGAGGCCGAGCGGCCGGTGCTCTACGTCGGCGGCGGCGTGATCAGCGCCGGCGCCGCCGCCGAGCTCGCCGAGCTCGCCGAGCTGCTGCGCGTGCCGGTCACCACCACGCACATGGGTCTGGGCAGCTTCCCCAGCCGCCACGAGCTCTCGCTGGGCACGCTCGGCATGCACGGCACCGTCACGGCCAACTACGCCGTGCACGAGTGCGACCTGCTGGTCGCGGTGGGCGCGCGCTTCGACGACCGCGTGACCGGCAAGCTCTCGGCCTTCGCGCCGCAGGCCCGGGCGATCGTCCACATCGACGTCGACCCGGCCGAGATCGGCAAGAACGTCGAGCCCACCATCCCGATCGTCGGCGACGCCCGGCACGTGCTCGCCGCCCTGGTTGCCGAGCTGCGCAAGGCCGAGCTGCCGGCCGGTCGCACCGCGGCCTGGCTGGCGCGCATCGAGGGCTGGAAGGCCGAGTACCCGCTGCACTACGAGGCGCCCACCGACGGCACGCTGGCGCCCGAGCTCGTGATCGAGGAGATCGAGCGCGTCACCGGCGGCGAGGCCCTGATCGTCACCGACGTCGGCCAGCACCAGATGTGGGCGACGCTCTACTACCACTTCAGCGAGCCGCGCCAGTGGATCAGCTCGGGCGGCCTCGGCACCATGGGCTTCGGCCTGCCGGCGGCGATCGGCGCCAAGCTCGGCAGGCCCGACCGCACCGTCATCGACGTGAGCGGCGACGGCGGCTTTCAGATGACCATGCAGGAGCTCGCCACGGCGGTGAACTACGACGTGCCGATCGTGGTCGCGATCCTGAACAACGGCTACCTGGGCATGGTGCGCCAGTGGCAGGAGCTGTTCTGGAACAAGCGCTACTCGTACACCTGCATCGGCGTGCAGCCCGATTTCGCGCTGCTGGCCGAGGCCTTCGGCGCCAAGGGCATGCGGGTGACCGAGGCCGGCGACGCGGGCGACGCGCTGCGCGAGGCGATCGCGAGCCGGCGGCCCACCGTGATCGACTTCAAGGTGACCGCCGAGGAGAACGTCTTTCCGATGGTGCCGGCCGGCCAGGCCATCACCGAGATGATCGGCGGCAAGTCGAGCCGCCGCACGCGGGAGAAGAAGCCATGAAGCACACGCTGTCGGTGGTGGTCGAGAACAAGCCCGGCGTGCTCACCCGGGTGGCCGGCCTGTTCGCCCGGCGCGGCTTCAACATCGAGAGCCTGGCGGTCGGCGAGAGCGAAGACCCGAACCTGTCGCGCATGACGATCGCGATCGACGGCGCCGAGCACCCCATCGACCAGGTCACCAAGCAGCTCCACAAGCTGATCAACGTCGTGAAGATCCGCGACCTCGACCCCGCGAGCTCGGTGAGCGCCGAGCTCATGCTGGTGCGCGTCGCGGCCGAGGGCGAGAAGCGCACCGACGCGCTGCAGATCGCCGAGATCTTCAAGGCCAAGATCGTCGACGTCGAGCGCCGCAGCGTGGTGCTGCGCGTGGTGGGCGCCGGCGACAAGCTCGAAGCGCTCCTCGAGATGCTGCAGCCGCTCGGCATCATCGAGGTCACCCGCACCGGCATGATCGCGATCGGGCGGGGGCGCGGCTAGCGCCGCGCCCGCGCCGCCGCCCCGGCCCGCCACCGACACAAGGAGCGCCGATGCAGTCCGGACCGCAGTCGCCCGAGCGCCGCGGCAGCCTCGACCTGGTCGGCCAGTGGCGCGCCCGCATGTCCTTTGAAAGCGGCGACTTCGCCGCCGTCTCCGGTCTCGAGTTCATGTACGTCTTCAACGTCGGCGGCACCATGACCGAGTCGTCGAACTACGACGCGGCGCCGCCCGTGCCGCCCGCCTACGGCATCTGGCGTCAGGTGGGGCCCGGGCGCTTCGAGGCCAGGTATGAGTTCTACCCGACGGCGCCGCCGCGGGCCGCCGACGAGCTCATGGCCGGCGGCGGCTGGCTGCCCGCCGGCCGCGGCCTGTTCAGTGAGACGATCACGATCGCCGACGACGGCGCCACCTACACCTCGACGGTGACCTACGAGCCGTTCGATGCCGACGGAGCGCCGGCGCCGGGTGGCGGCCGCGGCACCGCGGCCGGGGTCAGGCTGCGGTTCTAGCGAGGGCGTGGTGGCCGGGTCCGGCGACATCCAGGCCGCCCTGCTGCGCGGCGTCAACGTGGGGTCGGCCAAGCGCGTCGCCATGGCCGACCTGCGGACGCTGGTCGCCGACCTCGGCTACGGCGACGTGCGCACCCTGCTGAACAGCGGCAACGTCGTGTACCGGGCGCCCGGCGTGGCGCCGGCCGCCGCGGCGGCGCGCATCGAGGCGGCGCTCGCCGAGCGGCTCGGCGTGGCGAGCCGGGTCGTCGCGCTCACGGCCGCCGAGCTCGCCGAGGCCGTCGCCGTCGAGCCGTTCGGCGGCCGGGCCGTGAACCCGTCGCGCCTGCTCGTCGCCGTGCCCAACGACCCGGCCGACCTGGCCGCGCTCGAGCCGCTCGCCGCGCGCGACTGGGGCGCCGAGGCGCTCGCCCTGGGCCGCCGGGTCGCCTGGCTGTGGTGCCCCGACGGGGTCATCGCGAGCGCCGTCTCGGCGGCGGTGAACGCCGCCCTGCGCAACGGCGTGACGAGCCGCAACTGGACGACCATGGGCAAGCTCGCCGCCCTCGCCGCGGGTACAATCGCCTGACAGCGCGCGGGCGGGGCGGGCGGCCGGCGCAGCCGCCCGCCCCGCGACCCGCCGTCCGCGGAGGTGGCGTGGGTACCGGCAGGCTCGAGGCCTTCAGCGATGGCGTGCTCGCCATCATCATCACGATCAGCGTGCTCGAGCTACGTCCGCCGCACGGTACCGACCTGGCCGCCCTCTGGTCGCGGCATGCGATCTTCTTCACCTACGCGCTGAGCTTCGCCTACATCGGCATCTACTGGAACAACCACCACCACCTGCTGCACGTGACCGAACGGGTCACCGGCGGCATCCTCTGGGCGAACCTCATGCTGCTGTTCTGGCTGTCGCTGTTCCCGTTCGCCGCCGGCTGGATGGGGGGAGCGGCTTCGCCGCGCTGCCGACCGCTGTGTACGGAGTCGTCCTGCTGCTCGCCGGCAGCGCCTATTACGGGCTCGAGCGCACCATCATCAGAAGCCAGGGACGCGAGTCGCTGCTGGCCACCGCCGTCGGCGCCGATCGCAAGGGCAGGCTCTCGCTCGTCCTGTACGCCGTCTCGATCCCGCTCGCCTTCGCGGCGCCGCTTGCGAGCAATGCCCTGTTCGTGATCGTCGCGATCATCTGGCTGGTGCCCGACCGGCGTATCGAACGGACGCTCGGTACTCGCGAACGCTCCGGCGATGGCTCAGGGTGACATCCGGCCGCGCTTATGCGGACTGCATAACACGAACCCGCGCGCTGCGCTCTCGCCCATATCAAAAGGGCGTAGGATGAAGCCGCTTCTTATCAACTCAGTAGGATCATTGTTGGGCCGACCGGTGAAACGCAATCGACTTGCTGATTGGCTACGACGCACGTTTCCGAGGCAGTGCCCCCGATGCGGGAGGCGGACTCTCGTGGCGCGCAGCCTGTACAACCGTGCCGATGGCGTTGTCGACGGCCGACTGGGACCGATGTCGTGGCGGTACCTGGAATGCACGTCATGCGGAGCGCGTCTCAAGCAGGTCATGCGTCTCGGCTACGTGGACGCGACCGAGCACGGTCTGGACCGCGGGTTCTGGGAGCGACTCGACGCCGATCACTGAATCGTGGCGCAGCGGCCTAACAAGCATTTCGAGCAGGCTCGCCGAATGAGTACGCAAGAACGAGCTGCCTCGCTCGCAGCTCAAATGCAAGACCTCAGGCTGAGTCGAGAAGGGGTTGCCGAAGGAGCGCTGCGTAGCGTCCGAAGGGAGTCTGCATGTTCGCCATCCACGGTGACGAGGGCTACGTCGCGGCGGCTCCCGGCATCGCCATGAAGACGCTGTGCCACGGCGAGCGCACGCTGCTCGCCGAGTTCCGCCTCGACGCCGGCAGCACGCTGCCGCGTCACGCCCACCCGCACGAGCAGACCGGCTACCTCACGGCCGGCCGCCTGGTCCTGACGATCGGCGACGAGCGCCGCGAGGTCGGCCCCGGCGACGCCTGGAGCATTCCCGGCGGCGTCGAGCACGGCGCCGAGGTCGTAGCCGACGCCGTCGCGGTCGAGGTCTTCTCGCCGCCCCGTGACGACTACCTGACGGCGCTGTGAGGGCGGCGCCGGCCGGTCCGTCATGGCCGGCCGGCCAGCCGCGTCGCGGCGGCTCCGGCCGTCCCGTCACGGCGTGGCCGGCCCTCCCGTCACGGCGGCGGCGCGTTGCCGCAAGCGGCGCGACCAAGTAGAGTTCAACGTTCCGAGTGCAGTCGCCCCGCGCGGGGCGTCACGAGAAGGAGACGTGCGCAATGTACTACGACGCAGACGCTGATCTCGGCCTGATCAAGGGCAAGACCGTCGCCGTGATCGGCTTCGGCAGCCAGGGTCACGCCCACGCCCAGAACCTGCGCGACTCGGGCGTGAACGTGGTCGTGTCCGACCTGCCCGGCACGGCCAACGCCGAGCGCGCCACCAAGGCCGGCTTCGAGGTCCTCTCGGCGGCCGACGCGGCCGAGCGCGGCGACCTGATCATCATGCTGGTGCCCGACGACGTGCAGGCGCGGCTCTACAAGAGCGATGTCGCCGCCAGGCTCAAGGCCGGCAAGGTCCTCATGTTCGCCCACGGCTTCAACATCCACTTCAACCAGATCGTGCCGCCCAAGGACGTCGACGTCATCATGGTCGCCCCCAAGGGCCCCGGCCACCTGGTGCGGCGCCAGTACGAAGAGGGCAAGGGCGTGCCGTCGCTGATCGCCGTGTTCCAGGACGCGAGCGGCAAGGCCAAGGACCTCGCGCTGGCCTACGCCAAGGGCATCGGCGCCACGCGCGCCGGCGTGATCGAGACCACCTTCGAAGAAGAGACCGAGACCGACCTGTTCGGCGAGCAGGCCGTGCTCTGCGGCGGCGTGACCGAGCTCATCATGGCCGGCTTCGACACGCTCTGCGAGGCCGGGTACCAGCCCGAGATCGCCTACTTCGAGTGCCTGCACGAGCTCAAGCTGATCGTCGACCTGATCTGGGAGAAGGGCATCAGCGGCATGCGCTACTCGATCAGCGACACGGCCGAGTACGGCGACCTCACGCGCGGTCCCGTCGTGATCGACGAGGACACGCGCGACCGCATGCGGCGCATGCTGGCCGACATCCGCACCGGCGCCTTCGCGCGCGAGTGGATCCTCGAAAACCAGGCCGGCCGGCCCGTCTTCAACGCGCTGCAGCATCAGGGCAAGGAGCACCCCATCGAGGTCGTCGGCAAGAAGCTGCGCGGCATGATGAGCTGGATCGGCGAGCGCGGGTTCGACATCGACGTGTGAGCCGCGCGCTTCGCGCGACGATCGATCGCCGGGCAGCGGCCCCGGCGGCAATTGCCGCCGGGGCCGCTGCCTGCTTCGTACGACAAGAAGTGCTCAAGCCCGCGGGGGCCGTCTGCCGATAGTGACGCTGCCGACCGTCGGCGGACGGCCGGCCCATCGGCACACGCAAAGGAGAGGGGAGTGGGTACTCGTAACCTCGTTCGCGTGGTCGGCGTCCTCATCTGGGCGACGCTCTTCATGCTGTTCCTGGCGACCCGCGACCAGATCTTCATCGTGCTGGCCACGATGGCGATCATCGGGCAGGTGCTCACCAGCGTCATGCTCGCGCGCCGCTAGGCGCGCGTCGGCACCGCCTGTCGAAAGCGCCAAAGCGCGCGGGCCGGGACGTCGCCCAAGGCGACGTCCCGGCCCGCGCGCTTTCGACTGGACACCCTCGCGCCCGGTCGTTTATGCTGCCGCCCATGCGAGTCTCGACACATCGCCCGTCGTGACGGCTGGGACGGGCGGGGGCCAGGGCCCCCGCCCGTCCCAGCCGGACTCCGCCCTTGGCTTCTGCGTTCTCCCCCTGTCTGGTCTCGCCGCGCTGCGCCGTGCCCTGCTGCTGCCGCGCGACGCGATCGCCCGATCGTGCCCATCCGCTCCGCCGGCCGTCCGGCGCCCGTCGCAAGCGGGTACCACCCGGCCGGAGTCTTTCGCCCGCCGCCCGCGCTGCCCGCGGGCACCGACCAGGAACCTGAAAGGACGACCATGCTGAAGCGTTTTCTGATCACCCCGGGCCCCACGCCGGTGCCGCCCGAGGTCCTGCTCGCCGGCGCCGAGCCCGTCGTGCACCACCGCGCGCCGCGCTTCGTCGAGATCTTCCACGAGTGCGTCGCCGGCCTGCAGTACGTCTACCAGACCAGCAACGACGTCGTGATCTTCGCCGCCTCCGGCACGGGCGCCATGGAGTCGGCCGTCGTCAACGTCGTGAACCCGGGCGACACGGTGATCGTGGCGTCGGTCGGCAACTTCGGCGAGCGCTGGGTGAAGCTCAACAAGAAGTGGGGCGCGAACGTCGTGGCGCTCGACTTCGAGTGGGGCACCAAGGCCGACCCGGCCGCCATCGCCCAGGCCCTGGCTGAGCACCCCGAAGCCAAGGCCGTCTACACGCAGTTCTCCGAGACCTCGACCGGCGTCGTCAACGACATCAAGGCGATCGGCGAGATCGTGGCGCGCACGCCGGCCATCCTCGTGGTCGACGCCATCTCCGGCCTGGGCGCGACCGACCTGCCCACCGACGAGTGGCAGGTCGACGTGTGCGTCGCGGGCTCCCAGAAGGCGCTCATGATCCCGCCCGGCCTCGCCAGCGTCGCCGTGAGCGAGAAGGCCTGGAAGGTGGTCGAGGCGGCCACCCAGCCGCGGTTCTACTTCGACTGGCTCTCCTACCGCGACAAGGCCAGAGACGGCCAGACGCCGTTCACGCCGGCCGTCTCGCTGTTCGTGATGCTGAACAAGGCGATCGAGATGATCCGCGCCGAGGGCCTCCCCAACGTGTTCACGCGCCACGCGGTGCTCAGCCGGGGCTGCAAGGAGGGCGTCAAGGCGCTCGGCCTCGAGCTCTTCGGCCCCGACGACCCGGCGGCCAACTCGGTCACGGCGGTCAAGGTGCCGGCCGGCGTCGACGGCGGCAAGATCGGCAAGCTCGCCCGCGACCGCTACGGCGTGTGGCTGGCCGGCGGCCAGGGCCGCCTGAAGGGTCAGATCTTCCGCTTCGGCCACTGCGGCTACTTCGGCGCCTCCGACATCGTCGTCGGCCTGTCCGTCGTCGAGATGGTGCTGGCGGAGCTCGGCTACGACGTCAGGTGGGGCGCCTCCGTGGGCGCCGCGGAGCAGGTCTTCATGAAGAGCGAGGTGGCGCTGTGAGCGACGAGCCCAAGAAGGTCCTGGTCAAGGAGAAGCTCGCGCCCGAGGGCATCGCCTTCCTGAAGGAGCAGGGCTTCGCCGTCGACACCGGGCTCGACTGGACGCCCGATGAGTTCCTCGCACGGGTCGGCGACTACGACGCCCTGCTCGTGCGCTCGGCCACCAAGGTGACGGCCGAGGTGATCGAGGCGGCGCGCAACCTGAAGGTCGTGGGCCGCGCCGGCGTGGGCGTCGACAACGTCGACGTGGCGGCCGCCACCAAGCGCGGCATCGTCGTGGTGAACGCGCCGGCCAGCAACGTGCTGTCGGCGGCCGAGCACACGATCGCCATGCTGATGGCCTGCGCGCGCAACATCCCGCAGGCCCACGGCGCCCTCAAGGCGGGCCGCTGGGACCGCTCCAAGTACGGCGGCGTCGAGCTGGCCGAAAAGACGCTCGGCATCATCGGCCTGGGGCGCATCGGCTTTCTCGTGGCCGAGCGGGCCCGCGGCCTCGGCATGAACGTCGTGGCCTTCGACCCGTTCGTGCCGGCCGAGCGTTTTCGCGAGCTCGGCCTGGAGCGCGCCGACACGGCCGCGGCGGTCTACGCCGTCGCCGACTTCGTCACCGTGCACCTGCCCAAGAACGCCGAGACCATGGGCTTCATCGACGACGACGCCTTCGCCGCCATGAAGGACGGCGTGCGCGTCGTCAACGTGGCGCGCGGCGGCATCATCGACGAGGCGGCGCTGGGTCGCGCCCTCGAGAGCGGCAAGGTGGCCGGCGCGGCGATCGACGTGTGGCCCACCGAGCCGACCACCGACGACCCGCTGCTCGCCTTCGACCAGGTGGTGAGCACGCCGCACCTGGGCGCTTCGACCAAGGAGGCCCAGCTCCGGGCCGGCACGCAGGTGGCCGAGCAGGTCGCCCTGGCGCTCAAGGGCCAGTTCGCGCCCAACGCCGTGAACGTGCCGCTCACGCTGGGCGACGAAGCCGACGAGCTGCTGCCCTACCTGCGCGCCTGCGAGCTGCTCGGCAAAGCCATGGTGCAGCTCGCCGACGGCCCGGTCGCGGCGCTCGAGATCACCTACGAGGGCGTGATCAGCCGCTACGACACCCGTATCCTTGCCCTGAGCGTGCTCTCCGGGCTGCTCTCGAACGTGGTCGAGGGCGAGGTCAACTTCGTCAACGTCACGGCCATGGCCGAGGAGCGCGGCATCACCTTCAAGGAGGTCCGCAAGCCCGAGGCGGTCGACTATCTCAACCTGATCACGGTCACGAGCCGCGACGGCGGCGGCGAGCTGTCGCTGTCGGCCACGGCGATCGGCCCCAAGCACAAGCCGCGCCTGGTGCGCATCTACGGCCAGGACGTCGACATAGAGCCGGCCGAGCACATGGTCTTCCTGCGCTACGACGACGTGCCGGGCATGATCGGCAAGATCGGCACCACGCTGGGCACCCTGGGCATCAACATCGCCCAGATGTCGGTGGGCCGCACGCTGGTCGACCGCAAGGCCGTCATGGCGCTCACGCTCGACTCGCCGATCCCGCAAGAGGACCTGCAGGGCCTGATCCGCTCGGCCGGCCTGCACGACGGCAAGCGCGTGCGGCTGTAGCGGCGTAACGGCGCGGGGGAGAGGGGGCGGGGCGGCCGCAGGCCGCCCCGCCCCCGGCCCGCGGGGCGGGCGAGGGCGGCGCGCTTGCGCCGCCCGCGCCCGCCCACGTACAATCGCAAGACCATGCGCAGCAGGGCGACAAACGACACCCGTCAGGAGGGCCCCATCCATGTCCGGCCCGTCCTCGCCCTCGGCGTGCTGCTCCTCCTCCCCCTGCGGGGGGATGCCTGACACCTGCGGCCGTACGGCCACCCGTTCTCGTTTTCGTCAGACCGTGAACACCTGGTCTCGCGCTGCCACCCCGTCGCCGAGACCGTGTGGAGGAGTGAGCCATGAGTGACCCGACCACGACCGAGGGGCACGCCGCGGGCGCGTCGCCGGTCGCCGAGCGCGAGGGATCGGTCCCGCCGAGTGCCGGCACCCGCCACGTCACCATCTTCGACACCACCCTGCGCGACGGCGAGCAGGCGCCCGGCGCGTCGATGAACGAGACCGAGAAGCTCGAGATCGCCCGGCAGCTCGCACGTATGGGCGTCGACGTGATCGAGGCCGGGTTCCCGGTCGCCTCGAAGGGCGACTTCGACTCGGTGGCGCTCATCGCCCGCGAGGTCACGGGCTCGCGCATCGCCGGCCTGGCCCGCGCCATCGAGCACGACGTGCGCGTCTGCTGGAACGCCGTCAAGGGCGCCGAGCGACCGCGCATCCACACGTTCATCTCGACGAGCGACATCCACCTCAGGTACCAGATCAAGAAGACACGCGACGAGGTGCGTGCCATCACCCGCGAGATGGTCATGCTGGCCGCATCGCTCGCGGCGCGGCACCCCGAGGCCGACGTCGAGTTCAGCGCCATGGACGCGAGCCGCTCCGAGCCCGCCTTTCTGGCCGAGATCTTCGACATCGCCGTCGCCTGCGGCGCGACCACCATCAACGTGCCCGACACCGTGGGCTACGCGCTGCCGCTCGAGTGGGGCGACTTCATCCGCGAGCAGTATCGCCTCTGCCCGGCGCTGCACGACGTCGTGGTGAGCGTGCACTGCCACAACGACCTGGGCCTGGCCACGGCCAACTCGCTCGCCGCGGTGCGGGCCGGCGCCGGGCAGGTCGAGTGCGCCGTCAACGGCATCGGCGAGCGCGCCGGCAACGCCTCGCTCGAAGAGGTCGTCATGGCGCTCGCCACGCGCGGCGCCTACTTCGGCGCGAGCACCGGCATCGTCACCGAGGAGATCGCGCGCAGCAGCGCCATGGTGAGCAACCTCACCGGCTACGTCATCCAGCCCAACAAGGCGATCGTCGGGCGCAACGCCTTCGCCCACGAGTCGGGCATCCACCAGGCCGGCCTGCTGTCCGAATCGTCGACCTTCGAGATCATGAAGCCGGCCGACGTCGGCCTGTCCGACAGCGACCTCGTGCTCGGCAAGCACTCCGGCCGGCACGCCCTGCGGGTGCGCCTCGAGGAGCTCGGCTACCGGCTGACCGACCACGAGCTCGACGAGGCCTTCCACCGCTTCAAGGACCTGGCCGACAAGAAGAAGGACGTCACCGCGCACGACCTCGAGGCCCTGGTCGGCGAGGAGATCCGCGAGCGGCAGGACACCTTCACGCTGGTGTCGTACGTCACCCAGGCAGGCTCGTCGATCAAGCCGACCACGCAGGTCGAGGTCGACGTGCGCGGCCGGCGGCGGCGCGGCAAGAGCTTCAGCAACGGCACCGTCGAGTCGGTCTTCAAGGCGGTCGACGACGCCGTCGGCATGAAGGGCAGCCTGGCCGATTATCAGGTGCGGGCGGTCACGGCCGGTAAGGACGCCCTGGCCGAGGTCAAGCTGGCGGTCGAGGTCGACGGCGAGCACTTCAGGGGCCAGGCCGTGAGCTTCGACGTCATGGAGTCGACGGCCAAGGCGTACGTCAGAGCCATGAACAACGCCGCTGCGGCGAAGGGAACGAGCTGATGGGACACACGATCGTAGAGAAGATCCTGGCGCGAGCCGCGGGCCGCGACGAGGTCGCCCCCGGCGACATCGTCGAGGCCCGCGTCGACCTGGCCCTCGCCAACGACGTCACGGCGCCGATCGGCATCGCCGAGTTTGAAAAGGCGGGCTTCGAGCGCGTGTTCGACCCGGCGAAGGTCGTCCTCGTGCCTGACCACTTCACGCCCAACAAGGACATCAAAGCGGCCGGTCAGGCCAAGCTCATGCGCGAGTTCGCCCGCCGGCAGCGCCTCGAGCACTACTGGGAGGTCGGCCGCGTCGGCATCGAGCACGTGCTGCTGCCCGAGCAGGGGCTCGTGGCCCCTGGCGACGTCGTGATCGGCGCCGACTCGCACACCTGCACCTACGGCGCCCTGGCCGCCTTCTCGACGGGGGTCGGCTCGACCGACTTCGCCGCCGCCATGGCCTGGGGGCGCGTCTGGCTGCGCGTGCCCGAGAGCATCCGCTTCGTGTATCACAACCGCCCGCAGCGCTACGTGGGCGGCAAGGACCTCATGCTCCACACGATCGGCCTGATCGGCGTCGACGGCGCCCTCTACCAGGCGATGGAGCTCACCGGTCCGGCGATCAAGCGCATGAGCATGGACGGCCGCTTCACCATGTGCAACATGGCGATCGAGGCCGGCGGCAAGTGCGGCCTGGTCGGCTACGACGAGACCACCGACGCCTACCTGCGCGAGCGCCCGGCAGGCAGCCGCGGTCGCACCGGCGGGGTCGAGTGCAACAGCGACCCCGACGCGCACTACGCGCGCGAGGTCGAGATCGACGCGGCGGCCGTCGAGCTGACCGTGGCGGCGCCGCATCTGCCGTCGAACACGGCGCCGGCGGCGAGCCTCGCCGGCGTGCACGTCGACCAGGTGGTGATCGGCTCGTGCACCAACGGCCGGCTCGAGGACCTCCACCAGGCCGCCGAGGTGCTGCGCGGCCGCACGGTGCACCCCGGCGTGCGCCTGGTGATCCTGCCCGGCACCCAGCAGGTCTGCCTCGACGCCATCGCCGACGGCACCATGGCGGCGCTGATCGAGGCCGGCGGCGCCTTCAGCACGCCGACCTGCGGGCCCTGCCTGGGCGGCCACATGGGCATCCTCGCCGAGGGCGAGCGCGCGGTGGCCACCACCAACCGCAACTTCGTGGGGCGCATGGGGCACCCCGGCAGCGAGGTCTACCTGGCGAGCCCCTACGTGGCGGCCGCCTCGGCGATCGCCGGCCACATCGCGACGCCCGACATGGTGGCGCCGGCGGCAAGTGGCGCCGGCGCGGGAGGTGCGTCATGACCGGCATGGTCTTCGAGGGCACGGTCCACGCCTACGGGCGCGACGTCGACACCGACGTCATCATCCCGGCCCGCTACCTCAACTCGAGCGACCCCGCCGAGCTCGGCTCGCACTGCATGGAGGACATCGACGCCGGCTTCGTCGGGCGCGTTCAGCCGGGCGACATCATGGTCGCCCGCGAGAACTTCGGCTGCGGCAGCTCGCGCGAGCACGCCCCGCTCGCCATCAAGGCGGCCGGCGTGTCGTGCGTCGTCGCGGCCTCGTTCGCCCGCATCTTCTACCGCAACGCGCTCAACATCGGTCTGCCGATCGTGGTCTGCCCGGCCGCGACCGCCGAGGCGCGCTCGGGCGACCGGCTGCGCGTCGACGCGGCCGCCGGTCTGGTCGAGAACCTCACGCAGGGCACACGCCACCAGGGCGACGCGTTCCCGCCCTTCATGCAGGAGCTGATCGAGCGCGGCGGCCTGCTGCCCTACGTCAAGGCGCGGCTGGCGGCCGAGGGCGGGGCATGAGCGCCGGCCCGCGGCGGTCCGCGCCCGAAACGCCCGGCCGCGCGGCGGCCGCGTCCGGCGGGGGCCGCTCGTGACCGCCGCGTTTCGGGTGATGGTGCTGGCCGGCGACGGCGTCGGCCCCGAGATCGTGGCCGCCGCGCAACGCGTGCTGGCGGTGGCCGGCGAGCGCTTCGACTTCACCCTCGCCTACGAGCAGGGGCTGCTGGGCGGCGTGGCGATCGACGCCCTGGGGACGCACACCGAAGACGGCCTCTACGAGCGCTGCCGGGCCTGCGACGCGGTGCTTCTCGGGGCCGTGGGCGGTCCCAAGTGGGACACCACCGACCCGGCCAAGCCGCGCCCCGAGCAGGGCCTGCTCGGCCTGCGCAAGGGCCTCGAGCTGTTCGCCAACCTGCGCCCGGTCCGCAGCTTCGCCGCGCTTGCCGGCAACAGCACGATCAAGGCCGGCACCATCGCCGGCGTCGACCTGGTCGTGGTGCGCGAGCTCACCGGCGGCGTCTACTTCGGCAAGCGCGAGCGGGTCGGCGACTCGGCCTACGACACCATGCTCTACACGGCGGCCGAGTGCGACCGCCTGCTCGACTACGCCTTCGGCCTCGCCGCCCGGCGGCGCGGCCTGGTGCACTCGGTCGACAAGGCCAACGTGCTCGAGAGCTCGCGGCTGTGGCGCGAGGCGGCGCTGCGCGCCGCCTCGCGCTGGCCCGACGTCGAGCTGCGTCACATGCTGGTCGACAACTGTGCCATGCAGCTCATCCGCGACCCGCGTCAGTTCGACGTGATCGCGACCGAGAACCTGTTCGGCGACATCCTGTCCGACGAGGCCGCCATGCTCACCGGCAGCATCGGCATGCTGCCGAGCGCGAGCGTGGGGGCCGGCGGCGTGTCGCTCTACGAGCCGATCCACGGCTCGGCGCCCGACATCGCCGGGCGCGGCGTGGTGAACCCCTGCGCCACCATCCTCTCGGCGGCCATGATGCTCGAGCTCTCGTTCGGCCTGCCCGACGCGGCGCGCGCCGTCGAGGGCGCCGTCGAGACGGCCCTGACCGCCGGCGCGCGCACCGCCGACATCGCCGCCCAGGGCGAGCCCGTGCTGACCACCGACGAGATGACCGACCGCGTGATCGCGGCGCTCTAGAAGGAGGAGCAAATGCCCATCCCCGCAGTCGACAAGATCTGGATGAACGGCGAGCTCGTGGACTGGGACGACGCCAAGGTCCACGTGCTCACCCATGCGCTGCACTACGGCTCCGGGGTCTTCGAGGGCATCCGCGCCTACAAGACCGAGCGCGGCCCGGCGGTCTTTCGCCTGACCGACCATCTCGAGCGCCTCGGGCGCTCCGCCAAGCTCTACTACATGGACCTGCCCTACAGCGTGGCCGAGCTCGCCCAGGCCACCAAGGAGCTGATCCACGCCAACGGTCTCGAGCACTGCTACATCAGGCCGCTCGTCATCCGCGGCTACGGCGAGATGGGCCTGTACCCGCTCGCCGCGCCGATCGAGGCCTCGATCGCGGTCTGGCCCTGGGGCACCTACCTGGGCGACGAGGGCGTCGCCCACGGCGTGCGGGTCAAGGTCTCGTCGATCAAGAGCCTCGACCACAACGCCATATCGCCGGCCGCCAAGTCGTGCGGTCAGTACCTGAACAGCCAGCTCGCCAAGATCGAGGTCGTGAAGGGTGGCTACGAAGAGGCGATCATGCTGAACTACGCGGGCTACGTCGCCCAGGGCACCGGCGAGAACGTCTTCATGGTGCGCGGCGGTCACATCTACACGCCACCGCTCGTCTCGGGCGTGCTCGAGGGCATCACGCGCGACACCGTCATCCGCATCGCTGCGTCGCTCGGCCACGAGGTGCTCGAGCGCGACTTCAGCCGCGCTGACCTGGTGTTCGCCGATGAGGCCTTCTTCAGCGGCACCGCCGCCGAGATCGTGCCGATCCGCGAGATCGACGACCATCCGATTGGCGAGCCCGGCCCCATGACCCGCGAGATCCAGCGTGTCTTCCACGAGATCGTGGCCGGCCGCAACGCCGCGTTCGGGCACTTCCTCGAGTACGTCGACGAGGCCGTCAAGGCCTAGGACCGCAAGAGCGCAAGGACAGAGGAGGCCCACGGTGGCCGGCGCCGTCACGATCTACGACACCACGCTGCGCGACGGGCTGCAGCAGGAGGGCCTGTCGGTCTCGGTCGACGAGAAGGTGCGCATCGCCCTGCGGCTCGACGAGCTGGGCGTCGACTTCATCGAGGGCGGCTTTCCGGCGTCGAACCCCAAAGAGGCGGAGTTCTTCGATCGCATCGAACGCGAGCGTCTGCGCCATGCCGTGCTCGCCGCGTTCGGCACCACGCGGCGCAAGGGCGTGCGCGCCGACGCCGACCCCGGCCTGCGCGTGCTGGCCGACGCGGCCACGCCGGTCGTCACCGTCGTCGGCAAGACCTGGGGCCTGCACCTGCGCCACGTCCTGCGCGTGAGTCGCGACGAGAACTTGCGCATGATCGCCGACTCGGTCGGCTTTCTCAGCGCTCAGGGCAAGCGCGTCGTGTTCGACGCCGAGCACTTCTTCGACGCCTGGGCCGACGACGCCGCCTACGCGCTGCGCGCGTTGCGCGCCGCCTACGAGGCCGGCGCCGAAGTGCTCTGTCTGTGCGACACGAGCGGCGCCACCCTGCCGCCCGCGGTGCAGCGCGTCGTGGCCCAGGTCGCCGGCGAGCTCGGCGCGCCGCTCGGCGTGCACTGCCACAACGACGCCGACTGCGCCGTCGCCAACTCGCTCGTCGCCGTGGCCGCCGGCGCCGTGCAGGTGCAGGGCACGATGAACGGCTACGGCGAGCGCTGCGGCAACGCCAACCTCACCTCGATCATCCCCGGCCTGGTGCTCAAGATGGGCCTGCCCGTGGTCACCGGCGAGCAGCTCGAGCGGCTCACCGAGACCGCCAACTTCGTGGCCGAGGTCGTCAATCTCTCACCGTCGGCCCACCAGCCCTACGTGGGTCGCAGCGCCTTCGCCCACAAGGGCGGCCTGCACGTCGCCGCGGTCGAGGCCACGCCCCGCACGTTCGAGCACATCGAGCCGGCGCGCGTCGGCAACGAGCAGCGCGTGCTCATCTCGGAGCTCTCGGGCAAGGGCGCCGTGCTGCGCAAGGCGCACGAGCTCGGCTTTGCGCTCGAGCCCGACGACGAGCGCGTCGGGCACGCGCTGCGGCACTTGAAGCAGAAGGAGCACGAGGGCTACCACTACGAGGCGGCCGACGCCTCGTTCGACCTGTTCCTGCACGACGAGCTCGGCGGCCGCCGCCCGCTGTTCCGCCTCGAGAGCTTCCGCGTGATCGTCGAGAAGCGCGAAGACGGCCGGGTGGGCACCGAGGCCACGGTCAAGGTGCATGCCGGCGGCGAGCGCATCATCGCCACGGCCGAGGGCAACGGCCCGGTGAACGCCCTCGACAACGCCCTGCGCCTGGCGATCGTGCGCAAGTACCCGCACCTCGGCGAGATCGACCTGGTCAACTACAAGGTACGGATCTTGGACGAGGACAAAGGCACCGGCGCCATCACCCGCGTGCTGCTCGACGCCAGCGACGGCGAGCGCACCTGGGGCAGCATCGGCGTGTCCGAGAACATCATCGAGGCGAGCTGGCTGGCCCTGGTCGACTCGATCGAGTACGGCATGCTGCACGGGGCGCCCGGCGACGGGCCCGACGCCGGAGTGCCGGCGGACGCGCCGCCGGCCGGCGACACGGCCGATATGCGCTCCGGCGAGACCGGGCCGTGACCGTCTCCGCCCTGGACCGCCTGCCGTTCGGCCGCGTCCTGGTCGACGGCACGCCGCGCCACTGCGTGGTCGATGGCGAGGTCGCTCGCCTGCTCGACCGGCCGGCCTACGAGCCCGGCGCTCGTGAGCAGGCCGCCGTGGCGCTTGCCGGCCTGCGCCTGCTGGCGCCGGTCGCGCCGGCGAAGGTCGTCGCCGTCGGCCTGAACTATCGCGCCCACGCCGCCGAGCTCGCCATGGAGACCAAGGCCGAGCCCATCATCTTCATGAAGCCCGCGACGGCCGTGATCGGACTCGACGAGCCGATCGTCATGCCGCCGGCCTCGGCCCAGGTCGACTACGAGGCCGAGCTCGTGCTCATCGTCGGACGGCGCTGCCGGTCGCTCACTGCGGCCGACGCGGCCGGCGCCGTGGCCGGCTACACCTGCGGCGACGACGTCACCGCGCGCGACCTGCAGAAGGTCGACGGCCAGTGGACCCGCGCAAAGAGCTTTGACACCTTCTGCCCGCTCGGCCCCTGGGCCGTGCGCGACGCGCCGCCGGCCGCGGCGGCGGTCACGGCGGCGCTCGACGGCGCCGTCGTGCAGCACGGCCGGGTGGGCGACATGATCGTGTCGCCGCTCGACCTGCTCGTCTTCGTGTCGGGCATCATGACGCTCGAGGCCGGCGACTGCCTCATGACCGGCACGCCGCCCGGGGTCGGGCCGCTCGCTGCCGGCCAGGTCGTGACCGTCGCGGTCGATGGCGTCGGCAGCCTGTCCAATCCGGTGGTCGCCGGCGCCTGAGGGAGGCTGACGGTCGCCCTCGGGGCGCTCGATCCGCACAAGATGGGGCACGTGTCGCAGACCGAGATGTCGACCACAACGACCAGCCGCGATCCGCTCGGCTACGCGCTCGTGGCGGCCTCGTTCGTCATCGTCGGGGTGAGCGGCAGCCTGGTGAGCTGGGCGACCGCGCCGAGCGCCGTGCTGCTCTTCATGCGCCTGGCGGTGGCCGCCCTGGCCCTCGACCTGCTCTTCGTGCGGCGCGCGTCGCTGCGCGCTGTGGCGCGCCGTGACCTGTGGTCGCGGCTGGTTCTCATGAGCGCCTTCGACTCGGGCGCCCTGCTGTGCTACTTCTTCGCGATCCGCACGACCGGCGTGGCGATCGCCACGTTCCTGCTCTTCATCCAGCCGGTCTGGGTCGCCCTGCTCGCGCCGCGCTTTCTGCGCACGCCCACCGAGAAGATCGTCGTCGCGGCGCTGGGCGTGGCCCTGGCAGGCCTGCTCGTCATCCTGGCGCCGGCGCTGCTCGGCGGCGGTGTGAGCGTCTCGGCGCTGGGCCTGGCGGCCGGCCTTGCCGGCGGCTGGTGCTACGCGTTCTTCCAGCTCATCGTCAAGCGCCTGACCGAACAGGTGCCGAGCACGACGATCGTGTCGTGCGAGTGCACGCTCGACGCCCTGTTCGTGCTGCCCTTCGCGCTCTGGCAGGGGCTCGGCGCCGGCGTGGGCTTCGACGGGCGCGACCTGGCGGCGGCGCTCATCCTGGGCCTCTTGTGCACGGCCCTCGCCTACGCCATGTGGGTCGACGGCGTCGCCCGCATCCGAGTGCAGCACAGCTCGATCCTCGGCTTTCTCACTCCGGCCGTGGCGCCGGTGTTCGCCTGGGTGCTGCTCGGGCAGGGCGTCGGCCTGGCCACCGCGCTCGGCGGCGCGCTCATCGTGGCCGGCGGCCTGCTCGTGGCCGCGTTCGGCCGCGCCGAGGCCGAGGCGACACTGTAGCGGCGTCGCGTGGGCTCGAGGACGAGCCCGTCCTCGTACGACCGCGCTAACGGTCACCGCGCAAGTGTCCGATAGTGGTGCGGCAGGATGCGTTTGGGCCGTGCAGTGACAAACGGGAGCGGGCTCACAGGATGGATGACGCGGCAGGACCGACGGCAGCACGCGGACAGGGCGCCGACATGCTCGCGTACGACGCTGAAACCGCCCTGCCCAATCGCGCCCTGCTCGCCGATCGCCTGGCGGTAGCGATCGCCCAGGGGCAGCGCTACGAGGATCTGGTCGCCCTGGTCGTCCTCGACCTGAACGTGCCGGCCGAAGTGCGGGCGGCGCTCGGGCCGGAGGCCGGCGACGAGCTCACCGGGATGGTGGCCGCTCATCTCCGCCAGTTCACCCGCAAGTCCGACACGCTCGCGTACATCGGCAGAGACCTCTTCGCCCTCGTCATGCCGCGCGTGCGCACGCTGCCGCAGATCCTGGCTTTGACGGGACATCTGATGAAGCTGTTCGACGGTCCCTGGGAGCTCGGTGGCCACAGCATCCACCTGACGCCCGGCTTTGGCGTCGCCTACTACCCCGAGAATGGCGCTCAGGCGGCCGACCTGATCGCGCAGGGGGTCACGGCGGCGAGCCGCGCAGCGCACGACGGTGCCGGACGTCCCTACCTGGCCGACCCGGTCTGGCATGAGCAGGCACGTGACCGTCTCGCGTTGGAGAACGATCTGCGACGTGCCATGGAAGCTCACGACCTCGTGCTCTTCTACCAGCCCCAGGTCAGACCCCGAGACGGTCGAGTCTCCGGCCTGGAGGCGCTCGTGCGCTGGCTGCATCCCGTGCGCGGCCTTGTCCCACCGAACGACTTCATCCCGCTGGCCGAGGAGACTCACCTCATCACGCCGATCGGCGCGTGGGTGGTCGAAGAGGCGGCCCGCCAGCTCGCTGTGTGGCGCGATGCCGGCCATACCGAGATGCGAGTCGCCGTCAACGTGGCAGCCGAGCAGCTCAGCAGCGGCGACTTCGTGGCTCACGTGCGCGAGTGCCTCGGTCGCCGGGATCTCGACCCCGGTCACTTTGAGGTCGAGATCACCGAACGCACAGCGATCGCTGCGCCGGCGGCGGTCACCGACGTGCTCGAGCGACTCCACGCCCTCGGGGTCCGCCTTACCCTCGACGACTTCGGCACCGGCTATTCGTCGCCCCTGCTCGTCGTGCAGCATCCCTTCGACACGCTCAAGATCGATCGCTCCTTCGTCGCTGCCGCCGTCGAGGGTCGCAAGCAGCGCGCCGTCATCGGCGCCATCGTCACCTGGGCCCACGAGATCGACATGACCGTCGTCGCCGAGGGCGTCGAGGACCGCCGCCAGCTGGAGCTGCTGGTCGAGCTCGGCGCCGACGAGATCCAGGGCTTCTTCTTCTCGCCACCGCGTCCTGCGGCCGAGTGTGAGCCGTTCCTGCACGGGCGCTGCGACCTTGAGAACGGCGGTCTTGTCCGCCGTGGCGCCGTGCCCTGACGAGCAGGTCCTCGACGGCGATCCGGACGGCGAGGGGTCCACTTCCGACGTGGACCGCTCCCGTCGCCGCCGGGTAGAATCGGGTGGCCACGATGGATCAGAACTTCGTCCACCTCCACGTCCACAGCGAGTACTCACTGCTCGACGGCGCCTGCCGTGTGCGGCCGCTCGTCGAGCGCGTGAAAGAGCTCGGCATGCCCGCCGTCGCGCTCACCGACCACGGCTCGCTGGCGGGCGCCGTGCAGTTCTACAAGGCCGCCCGCGACGCGGGCGTCAAGCCGATCGTCGGCCTCGAGCTGTACGTAGTGAACGACCGCCGCGGGCGTGCCGGCGTGAAGGAGCGCTACGCCCACCTCACCATGCTGGCGCGCAACGCCCAGGGCTACAGCAACCTCATCAAGATCGGCACCGCCGCCTACCTCGAGGGCTACTACTACAAGCCGCGTGCCGACTGGGAGCTGCTCGAGCGCTGGGGCGAGGGCCTGATCTGCCTCACGGGCTGCATGAGCGGCCGCGCCTCGATGCTGCTGCGCGAGGGTAACGACGCCGCCGCCCTGGCCGAGGTCGAGCGCCTGATCGGTCTGTTCGGCCGCGAGAACGTGTACGTCGAGCTGCAGGACGAGGGCATCGACGAGCAGCGCGAGCTCGTGCCGCGCCTGGCCCTGCTGGCCCGCCAGGCGGGCCTCAAGACGGTCGCCACCAACGACGTGCACTACCTGCGCCACGAGGACGCCCGCGCCCAGGACGCCCTGGTCTGCATCCAGACCCAGTGCCAGCTGGACGAGCCGCGCCAGGCGCCGCGCATGTCGACCGAGGAGTTCTACCTGAAGACCGCCGCCGAGATGCGCACGCAGTTCGCCGAGTACCCCGAGGCCTGCGACAGCACGCTCGAGATCGCCGAGCGCTGCGACCTCGAGATCGAGTTCGGCCGTCTGCTGCTGCCGCGCTACCCGGTGGCCGACGGCAGCTCCGAAGACGACGAGCTGCGCCGCCTCTGCGAAGAGGGCGTGCGGCGTCGCTACGGCACGGCCGCCGACTCGCCCGAGGTGCGCGAGCGGCTCGAGTTCGAGCTCTCCACCATCCGCGAGATGGGCTTCAGCGCCTACTTCCTGATCGTCTGGGACTTCGTCAAGTTCGCCAAGGACTCGAACATCGCGGTGGGCCCGGGGCGCGGCTCGGCGGCCGGCAGCCTCGTCGCCTACTCGCTCGGCATCACCGACATCGACCCGCTCAAGTACGACCTGCTGTTCGAGCGTTTCCTCAACCCGGGGCGCAAGTCGATGCCCGACATCGACATGGACTTCTCGGTCGAGCGCCGCGACGAGGTGATCGACTACGTCGCCGGCAAGTACGGCCGCGACCACGTCGCCCAGATCATCACCTTCGGTACCCTGGCGGCGCGCGCCGCCACGCGCGACGCGGCGCGCGTGCTGGGCCTGCCCTACGCGGTCGGTGACCGCATCGCCAAGATGATCCCCGAGCAGGCGCCGCCGGCGACCTTCAAGCAGGCGATGGTGGCCGGCAGCGAGCTCAAGGCCGCCTACGACGCAGACGAGCAGACGCGCCAGGTCGTCGACCTCGCGATGGCGCTCGAGGGCCTCATCCGCAACGACTCGATCCACGCCGCCGCCGTGGTGATCAGCGACCAGCCGCTCACCGAGTATCTGCCGCTGCAGCAGAAGGGCGACGCCGAGCTCGTGACGCAGTTCGACATGAACGACGTCGCCGACCTCGGCCTGCTCAAGATGGACTTCCTCGGCCTGCGCAACCTCGACGTGATCGAGGCGGCGCTCGAGCTGATCGAGGACAGCCAGGGCGTCTGCATCGACATGACCACGCTGCCGCTCGACGACGCGAAGACCTACGAGATGCTGGCGCGCGGCGACTCGACCGGCACGTTCCAGTTCGAGAGCAGCGGCATGAAGGAGGCGCTGCGCGAGATCGGCCCCACCCAGTTCGACGACCTGATCGCGATCGTCGCGCTGTACCGGCCGGGGCCCATGCAGTACATCTCGACCTACGCCCGCAACAAGCACGACCCAAGCGGCATCGTCTACGACCACGAGACGCTGCGCCCGATCCTCGAGCCCACCTACGGCGTGACGATCTACCAGGAGCAGTACATGGCGATCGCCCGCCGGGTGGGCGGCCTCTCGCCCGCGCAGGCCGACGACCTGCGCAAGGCGATCAGCAAGAAGAACAAGAAGCTCATGGCCACCCTGCACGACCCGCTCATGGAGGGTCTGCGGGCGCACGGCCTGCCGCAGAACGTGGCCAACAAGCTGTGGAGCAACTTCGAAGCGACCGGCGACTACTCGTTCAACAAGAGTCACGCCGCCTGCTACGCGCTGATCAGCTACCGCACCGCGTTCCTCAAGGCAAACTACCCCGTCGAGTACATGGCGGCCGTGGTGTCGAGCGTCATGAACACCAAGGACAAGGTGCCCTTCTACGTGAACCAGTGCCACGAGATGGGCATCGAGGTGCTGCCGCCCGACGTGAACGAGAGCGAGGTCGGCTTCACCGTGGTGGGCGGCAAGATCCGCTTCGGCCTGAACGCCGTGAAGGGCGTGGGGGTCGGCGCGATCGAGTCGGTCATCGCGGCCCGCGCCGACGGGCCGTTCAGCTCGATCTACGACTTCTGCGCGCGCGTCGACTCGAGCCTCGTCAACCGGCGCACGCTCGAGGCGCTCATCAAGAGCGGCGCCTTCGACTCGACCGGCGACACGCGGCGCGGCATGCTCGAGGCGCTGCCGGCGGCGGTCGCCTGGGGCGAGCGCCGCCGCCGCGACCACGCCCAGGGCCAGGGCGGTCTGTTCGACGTGCTGGCGGCCGACGGCGACGGCGGCGGCGACGCCAACGACCACCCCCCGATCGGCCCCGACGAGTTCGATGGCGACGTGCTGCTGCGCTTCGAAAAAGAGGCGCTCGGGCTCTACGTCTCGTCGCACCCGCTGCAGGGCATGCGCGCCCAGCTTCGCGACCAGATCGACGCCACGGTGAGCCAGCTCGGCGACCTGCGCGACGGCCAGACGGTGTGGACCGGCGGCGTCGTCTCGGGCCTCACCCGGCGCCAGACACGCAGCGGCTCGACCATGGCGGTGTTCCGCCTGGACGACGTCGACGGCGGCATCGAGGTCGTGGCCTTCGGCAGCATCTGCGAGCAGTACGCCGACCTGCTCGTCGAGGACGCGATCGTGCTGGTGCGCGGCCGCCTCGACCGCAAGAGCGAAGACGACGTCAAGCTGATCGCGCTCGAGCTGCGCGCCTTCGACGGCGTCTCGGCCACGCGGCCGCTCACCCTGGTGGTGAACGCCGAGCTGGTGCAGATGGACATGCTCGATGAGCTCAAGTCGATCCTCGGCGCCTTTCCCGGCGAGGTGCCGGTCGAGCTGCAGTTGACGACGGCCCAGGGGCGGCATCGCCTGAAGGTGGGCAACAGATATCGGGTCGAGCCGGTGAGCGGCCTGTACGCCGAGCTCAAGAGCCTGCTCGGCGAGAGCTGCGTGCGCGTCGGCCGGTAAGGGTCCTCGAAGGGGCGCTGCACGGGCGGCGCTCACACGATCGGAGGTCGGACTGCCGTGATCCCCGATGGCATGCGCGACGTGCTGCCGACCGAGGCGGCCGAGCTGCGCGCGATCGAGCAGACGCTGCTCGCGCGCTTCAACGCCTACGGCTACAGCGAGGTGCGGCCGCCCGCGCTCGAATACCCCGAGACCGTCGAGCAGACCGGGGTCGACCTGCTCACCTCGGGCTTTCACCTCTACGACGAGCGTGGCCGCGCCCTGGTGCTGCGCACCGACCTCACCACCTCGGTCGCCCGCCTGGCCGCCGACCGTCTGCGCGAGCGGTCGCTGCCGCTGCGCCTGGCCTACGAGGGCCCCGTCTACCGCACCGAGGCGAGCCGCAACGGGCGTGCCGGCGAGTCGGCGCAGCTCGGCGCCGAGCTGCTCGGCGCGGGCGAACCGGCGGCCGACGCCGAGATCGTCGTGCTGCTCTGCGACGCGCTCGCCGCGACCGGACTGCGCGGCTTTCGCCTGGTGATCGGCAGCGTCGCCTTTCACCGCGAGCTCGTGGCCGCCCTGGGCCTCACGCCCGACGACGGCGACGACCTCTTCGACGCCCTCGCCGACCGCGACTACGCGCTGCTCGAGACCATCGTCTCCAACCGCGGCGTGGGCGCCGAAGGCATGCAGATGCTGCAGCGCGCGCTCGACCTGGCCCCGGGCAAGGGCGCCCTGGCGGCCGCCCGCCGCCTCGCCTCGAGCGAGGCCATGAAGGACGTCGTCGAGCGCCTCGTGTCGGTGCAGGAGCTGGCCGACGACGCCGGCTTCGGCGACGTCGTCGGCTTCGACTTCGGCCTGCTGCCCGAGCTCGACTACTACACCGGCATGGTGCTCGAGGCCTACGCCCCCGGCGTCGCCCTGCCGGTCGCCTCGGGCGGGCGCTACGACGACCTGCTCGGGGCGTTCGACTGGCCGCTGCAGGCGGTCGGTGTGGCGATCGACCTCGAACGGCTGCACGAGGCCCTGGTCGACGAGGGCGAGGGCGTCGCGCCGCTGCTGCCGGCGCCGCTCGGCTTCGCCGGCGGCCTCGACGACGCGCGCCGGGTGGCCGAGCTGCGCCGCCTGGGGGTGGCGGTCGCGGCGCTGCCCGCCGACGCGCGGGCCGACCTGCCCCGCCTGCATGGCGAGCACGGCGAGTTCGTGCTCGAGACCGCGGCCGGCGTCACGCGCGGCTCGTGGCGCGACGTGTTGCGCGCCCTGGGCGTGGGGTGAGGCGGGCGGTGCTGCCGTGACCCTGCGCCTGGCGCTGCCCGACGGCGCGCTTGCCGCGCCGTCGCTCGCCCTGCTGGCCGCGGCCAGAGTGGGCGTCGCGGCCGCCGTCGCACCGCCGGCCGCCGCCGGCGCGCCCGAGAGCACAGCCGCGCCGGCCGGCGTGCCCGAGGCCGCCGGCACGTCCGCACCCGCCGGCGAGCGCGCCGACCCCGCCCTCGAGGTGCAGGTGACGACCGTGGCCGCCGACGACGTGTGCGCCTACCTCGCGGCCGGCGCGGCCGACGCCGGCCTGGTCGCCAAAGACGTGCTGCTCGAGCGCGACACCGGTCTCTGCGAGCTGCTCGACCTGCGTTTCGGCGCGGCGCTGTTGCTGTACGCCGCGGCGCCCGGCGCGCCGCGGCGCCTGGCGCGTCTCGGCCGGCTGCGGGTGGCGACGCGACACCCGCGCCTGACGCGCTCGTTCCTGACCGCTCGCGGGCTGCAGGCCGACGTCGTCGTCGTCGCCGGCGAGCTCGACCGGGCGGTCGCCGACGGGCTCGCCGACGCCGTCGTGACGCTCGCCCCGCCGGCCGTGGGCGGCGCGCCCCTCGCGCTGGGCGACCTCGTCGTCGAGGGCATCGTGGCCGAGAGCTCCATCCGGCTGGTGGCCGCCCGTGCGGCGCGCGTGCTGCGCGCCGACGAGCTCGCGACCTTCGTCGCCCGTCTCCGCGCGACGCTGCCGCAGCAGCCTGCGCCTGCCCCGAAGGGAGACCCGTGAAGCACCTGACCCTGCACGACGATCCGGCCCCGGTCGTGGCCGAGCTGCGCGAACCCGCCGCGCCCGCGGCCGACGTCGCCCGGGCGGTCGCCGACATCCTTGCCGACGTGCGCGCCCGCGGCGACGACGCCGTGCGCGACCACGTCCGCCGGCTCGACGGCGTCGCGCTGCCCGAGAGCTACGGCGTGACCCCGGCCGACCTCGCCGCCGCGCTCGACGCCGCGGCCCCTGAGCTGCGCGCCGCGCTCGAGCTGGCCGCCGCCAACATCCGCGCCTACCACACCCGCGAGCGGCCGTCGGCCTGGCGCGAGACGCTCGCCCAGGGGCAGGTGGTCGGCCAGCAGATCGTGCCGCTCGCCGTGGCCGGCTGCTACGTGCCGGGCGGCCTGGCGAACTACCCGTCGTCGGTGCTCATGACGGTGATCCCGGCCCAGGTGGCCGGCGTCGACCGCGTCGTGGTGTGCTCGCCGCCGCGGGCCGGCGGCGGCGTCGCCGCCGGCGTCGCCGCCGCCTGCGCGCTGCTCGGCGTCACCGACCTGTTCCCGATCGGCGGCGCCCAGGCGGTGGCCGCCATGGCCTGCGGCACCGCCGTGGTGCCGCGCTGCGACGTGATCGTGGGACCGGGCAACGCCTACGTGACCGAGGCCAAGCGGCAGGTCATGGGCGAGGTGCGCATCGACGGCCTCGCCGGCCCCAGCGAGGTCCTGGTCGTTGCCGACGCCGACGCGCACGTCGACTGGCTGGCGGCCGACCTGCTCGCTCAGGCCGAGCACGGCTCGGGCGCGATGGCGGCGCTGCTCGACGTCGGCGGCTCGCTGGGCGACCGCGTGGCGGCGGCCGTCGAGGGCATGGCCGCCGAGCTCGGCCTGCCGACGGCGCGCCTCGCGCTCGTGTCGTGTCCCGACGTCGCCGCCGCCCTGCGCCTGGTCGACGCCTTCGCGCCCGAGCACCTCGAGCTCCACGTGGCCGACGCGGCCGCGCTGCTGCCCCGGGTGCGCGGCGCGGGCGCCGTCTTCGTCGGCCCGCGCGCCGCCACCGCCTTCGGCGACTACGCGGCCGGCACCAATCACGTGCTGCCGACGGGTGGCACGGCGCGCTTCTCGCAGGGCCTCTCGGTCTCCGACTTCGTCAAGCGGGTCGGCTGGGTCGAGCTCGACGGCGCCGCCGCGGCGGCGCTCGCGCCGGCCGTGGCGACCATCGCCCGCGACGAGGGCCTGCAGGCCCACGCCCGGTCGGTCGAGCTGCGGGGCGCGTCGTGAGACCGCGGGGCGGCGCGACGCCGCCAAGCGGCCGGCGCTGCGCCGCGCGGCTGACGCGGGCGCCGCGCGGCAGCCGCCGCGCCGCCGGCTGACGGACCGGACGCGCATGACCCGCACCGTCGACCTGCGCGCGCTCGACGAGGCCGGAGCCGCCGAGCTCGTCGTGGCGGTGGCCGCCGCCGAGCTCGTCTGCTTTCCGACCGACACCGTCTACGGCATCGGCGGCGCATCGGTCGCGGCCACGGTAGCGGCCATCGCCCGGGTCAAGGGCCGGGCGCCCGACAAGCCGCTGCAGGTCGTCTATCCGACCGTCGAGGCGCTGCTCGGCGCGCTGGCGCCGGGGCCGCGTCTGGCGCCCGTCCTGACCCGCCTGCTGCCCGGGCCGTTCACGCTGGTCGTGCCCTATCCGGCCGGCCTCGACTGCCCGCCGCCGGGCCACGCCGAGTGGCCGGACGGGCCGGCCGGCGCGCCGCACAGCGTGGCGACGCTCGGCGTCCGCGTGCCCGCCTGGCCGGCAGCGGCCCGGGCGCTGGCCCGGCTGCCGTTCCCGCTGCTCGCCTCGTCGGCCAACCCGAGCGGCGGCGCCGACCCGGCCGCGCTCGCGCAGGTCGCGCCGGCGGTGCGCTCGGCCTGCGACCTGCTGCTCGACGCGGGGCCGACGGCAGGCGTATCGTCGTGCGTGCTCGACCTCAGCGGTTACGAGGCCGGCCTGGGCTACCGCGTGCTGCGCCCCGGGACGGTGGCGGCCGCCGAGCTCGAGGCCCTGCTCGGCGGCGACGACGAACGGACGGTCTCGTGAAGACCCTGCGCATGATCCAGGTCGATGTGTTCAGCGACGAGCCGCTGGCCGGCAACCCGCTCGCGATCTTTCCCGAGGCCGAGGGTCTGAGTGACGCCGAGATGCGGCGCATCGCCACCGAGATGAACCTGTCCGAGACCACGTTCGTCACGGCCCCGGCGGCCGGCGGCGACGCCCGCGTGCGCATCTTCACGCCGGCCGTCGAGCTGCCCTTCGCCGGCCATCCCAGCATCGGCACCGCCTGCACGCTCGTCTCGACCGGCCGCGTCGTCGCCCAGGAGCCGCTCACCGAGGTCACGCTCGAGCTCAAGGTGGGGCCGACCGTGGTCGACGTCACCGTGCGCGAGGGCCGCGCCGTCGCCGGCGTCGTGCACCAGGGCGCGCCCGCCTTCGGCGAGGAGATCCCGCGGGCCGCGGCGGCCGCCGTGCTCGGCCTGCAGGAGAGCGACCTGGACGAGGAGCTCGTGCCGCGCGTCGTGTCGACCGGCCTGGGCTACGCGATCATCCCGCTGCGCAACACGCGCACCCTGGCGAGCGCCTGGTTCAACTTCGACCTGCTGGCCGAGTTCGAGCGCCGTTACGCGCCGCTCTACCCGTTCGCGCTCACCGGCGACGAGGAGCCCTTCGCCGAGGCACGCTGCTTCGTGCCGCTCGCCGGCATCGTCGAGGACCCGGCCACCGGCAGCGCGGCCGGGCCGCTCGCCGCCTACCTGTCACGCGAGGGCCTGCTGGCGCCGGGGGCGGCGCGCGTGCTGGCCCAGGGCCAGCACGCGCGCCGCCCCAGCCGGCTCACGCTGTCGGTCACGACCGAGGGCAACCACATCAGCGACGTGCTGGTCGGCGGCGGGGTCGTGCCGGTCATGACCGGCGAGCTCACCTACTAGCCGGTCGCGCCGGACGGCCGCGCTCGCACGATCGCGGGGCGGGCGGCACCCGCAGCCGCGGCTCCGCGCGTTCGGGCCGGGCCGCGCGACCGTTTGGTAGAATCGCCGGGGGTGCGGGCGCCGCGCGGCGGCCGCCGTCCGCGACCGCCGCGCCGCGCCCGCACCGCAAGCGACGAAAGAGGGACCATGGCTGTGAAGATCGCCGCCGGCGCCGATCACGCCGGTTTTGTGCTCAAGGACGAGCTGGTCGAGCGGCTGCGGGCCGCCGGGTACGAGGTCGTCGACGTCGGCACGCACTCCGACGCGTCGGTCGACTACCCGACCTTCGCCCACGACGTCTCCGACCGGGTGGCGCGCGGCGCGGCCGACCGCGGCCTGCTCGTCTGTGGCAGCGGCATCGGCATGTGCATGGCGGCCAACCGCCACGCCGGCGTGCGCGCCGCCGACTGCCTGACCGTCGAGATGGCCGAGCTCTCGCGCCGCCACAACGACGCGAACGTGCTCTGCCTGGGCGCCCGCCTGCTCGAGCCGGCCGCCGCCTGGGCGATCACCGAGGCGTGGCTGACCACGACCTTCGAAGGCGGCCGCCACGAACGGCGCGTCGCCGGGATCGACGCCGGTGCGGTCCGCGCCCGCGACTGAGGGCGGCCGCCGGCACGCGGCGGCGTCCCATGGCTGAGCCGGCCGCCCCGGGCGCCGTGCGGCCGGCCCGTCCGAGCTGGGACGAGTACTTCCTGCAGCTCGCCCGCCAGGCCGCGACGCGCTCGACCTGCCTGCGTCGCCAGGTGGGCGCCGTGCTGGTGCGCGACCGGCGCGTGCTGACCACGGGTTACAACGGCGCGCCGCGCGGCGTGGCCCATTGCCTCGACGTCGGCTGCCTGCGTGAGCAGCTCGGCATCCCCTCGGGCGAGCGGGCCGAGCTCTGCCGCGCCATCCACGCCGAGCAGAACGCGATCATCCAGGCGGCCGTGCACGGCGTGGCCCTCGACGGCGCGACGCTCTACTGCACGCTGCAGCCCTGCGTGCTCTGCGCCAAGATGCTGATCAACTGCGGCGTGCGCGAGATCCACTACGTCGAGGGCTACCCCGACGAGCTCTCGCTGGGCATGTTCGCCGAGGCGGGCGTCGTCGTGGTCAAGGAGGAGCTGCCATAAGCGGGCTGCTCGAGCTGCCGACCGCGGTCCTGCTCGCGTTCCTCGGCTTTCTGCTCGCGGCGAGCATCGTCATCTTAGCGACGCCGGCCATGGCGATGCTGGCGCGTCGCACCGGTGTGGTCGACCGGCCCGTCGACGCGCGTCGCATGCACCGCCGGGTCACCCCGCTGCTCGGCGGCCTCGCCATCTACCTGGGCGTCGTCGTGCCCATCGCCGTGCTCGTGCACAAGGACGCCGCCACCAAGGCGATCCTCGTGGGCGGCACGATCGTCGCCGTGGTCGGCGTGCTCGACGACTACGCCGAGATCAACTGGGCGCTCAAGCTCGCCGGACAGATCGCGGCGATCGTCGCGATGCTCGCTTTCGGGCTGCGCATCGACCATCTGTCGCTGCCGCTCACGAGCCTCACCGTCACGCTGACGCCCGCCATCTCGGTGCCGCTCACCGTGCTCTGGGTGGCGACCATCATCAACATGGTCAACTTCATCGACGGGCTCGACGGCCTGGCGGCCGGCGTCTGCGCGATCTCCGCCCTGACCTTCGCCGTGATCGCCCTGTCGCTCGACCGCGGCACCACCGGCATCGCGGCCGCGGTGCTGGCCGGCGCCGGCTTTGCCTTTCTGCGCTTCAACTTCTACCCGGCCAGCATCTTCATGGGCGACGCCGGCGCCATGCTGCTCGGCTACGTGCTCGCCGTGATCAGCATCCAGGGCGTGCTCAAGGGCGCCGCCACCGTCGCCCTGATCTTTCCGCTGCTCGTGCTGGGCGTGCCCTTCGCCGACCTGTTCCTGGTCGTCTTTCGCCGCCTGCGACGCGGCGTGCCGGTCTACACGAGCGGCCGCGACCACGTGCACCACGATCTCGTGCTCGTGGCCGGCTTCTCGCAGCGCACCTCGGTGCTGCTGCTGTACGGCTGGTGCCTGCTGCTGAACGGCCTCGCTCTCGCCATGCGGTTTCACGACATCCCGGCGGTCGTCGTGCTCGGGCTGGGCGCCCTCGCCGCGACGGCCTCGATGGCTCGCCTGCTGCTGCGCTACCGCGAGAACGAGATCGACGGCGGCATCGAGGCCGCCGGCGGGCCGGGGGCGCCCGGCGCGGGAGCGCCGAGCTCCGAGCGGCCGGCGCGCAGGCGGCGCGCCGGCCGCCGCCACAGCTCGGGCGGGACGGCCGGCCGGTGACGAGTGCCGCACGCGGCACGGCGTCGCAGTCCGGCGCGGCTCGCCGTCGATCTCGGCACGGCTCCGCCGTACGTGTGTCCAGCCGGTTGTTGGGGTAGGAACCGGCCGATATACTATGGCGCGCGGAGCGGGCGGACATGGCCAGGATGGTCATCCCGGAAGGGGGATGGCCTCGGCGCAGCGGGTCACGTTCACCGTGCTCGCCGGCATCGCGATTGGCGTGCTTGCGGGTTACGGTCTGGACCGGCTGCTGCACACGTTACCGGCGTTCAGCATCATCGGGCTCTTCGGCGGCTTCGCCGCGGCCCTGTACGCCGTGTTCTTGGAGACGAGATAAGGGATATATACCGCTTCGCCCAGGGTCGGGGGCCGACGCTCCAACGCTGGGTCGAGCGTGAGTCCGTGCCGTAGAGAGGGGAACAACCACCGGCGAGAGGTGATCGCGCTGTCCGCCGGCGGTCGAACTGCAAGATGTCGTGGAGCGCAGCAGTGACTTTTTGTCGTGAGAGGGTCGTACCGGTCGTCCTCGTCGGTGCCGTGCCGCTCGCCGCGCTCGTGGCGCTCTCGATCGGCCGCTCCACGGCGCTGGCTGCCGCCGGGGCCGCTCTCGTCCTCGTCTACTGGTTGCTGCAGACGTGGTTCGAGCGCATCGGCATGACGGGGTCGATTGCACGCATGACGGCAGCCGCCGTGGGTGGCGTGGCCGTCCGCTATCTCTTCGTGATCGCCGCGCTGGTCGTGATCGCGCTCGTCGACCGTCCGCACTTTCTCGCTGCGGCGGCATCGTTCCTGGCCGTGTTCACGGTGTACTACGTCGTCAAGTTCGCCCTGAGCACGCGATGAAGACCTGGTGGCACGGCCTCAGTCGCCGGAACAAGGGTCTGGTCGCCCTCGGCGTCTTCGTCGCCGTAGTCGTCGGCGCGGCCTTCATCCCCGGCGGCAAAAAGGAGACCTACGATGCCGCGAGCGAGTTCGTGCTCACGCCCATCATCAGGCTCCCCAAGATCGGCCCGGTCGACTTGTCGATCACCAAGGCGGTGATCATCCTCTGGGCCGTCGTGGCCATCATCGTCGCGATCGCCGTCTACGTCGCTCGATCGCTCAAGCGCGAGCCGAGCAGGTTCCAGGTGATCCTCGAAGGCCTCTACGAGCTCGCCCACGACGGCATCGCGACGTCGGTCATGCGTGTCGACGCCGCTAAGTGGTTCCCGTACATCGGCGGGGTGTTCGTCTACATCCTCCTCGTCAACCTGCTCGGTCTCCTGCCACTGCCGGTGGGCGAGCACGGGCAGTTGTCGTTCTACGCGGCCAGCGGCAACCTCTACTTCACCCTCCCGCTGGCGCTCTCGACGTTCTTCCTGTCGCATTACGCCGGCATCAGGGCAAAGGGCGGTTTCGGGTACATCAAGGGCTGGATGGTCAAGGATGCCCCACCGGTCATGCGGCAGTTCATCTTTCTGACGCACGTGCTCGGCGAGCTGTTCCGCGTCGTCTCGCTCTCGGTCCGTCTCTTTGCGAACATGCTCGCGGGTCATCTGCTCCTTGCTGTGCTGTTCGCGATGGCGCTGCTGTTCCAGAGCTACGTCGTGGCGGGCGTGCTCTCGATCGGCTCAGTGGCCATCCTGCTGTTCGAGGTGTTCATCGCCTGCATCCAGGCGTTCATCTTCGCGATCCTTTCTGCCGCCTACATCGGCGGCGCCATAGAAGAAGAGGGTTGACCGACACAGATCGAGCTTCGCAACGGAGCGAGGCGCAGAGCAAGGAGGTTACCGAATGACGGATCACGCCGCGGCCCTGATAGCTGCGGGCTTGTGCTTCGGCCCCGGTGTCATCGGTTCGGGAGCGGGCCTGGGAATCCTGATCGGCCACTCCATCGACAGCATGGTGCGTCAGCCGGCGATGCAGAACACGGTGCGCACCACGATGTTCATCGGCATCGGCATCGTCGAAGCGCTGGCGCTCTACGCCATCGTATTCGGCCTCATCATGCTCTTCGTCATCAAGGCGCCCGGTTGATCACGAGCGCGCCCGCGAACTCCGTTCATTCGAGAAGGGGAACCCGGCAATGCTGAACCAGCAATGGGGCCTCATCATCTGGACTCTGATCACATTCGGTATCTCGGTGTACGTGCTGCGGCGATTCGCCTTCGGTCCGATCCAGAAGCTGATCGACGACCGTCGGGCGCACATCACCGAAAGCCTCGACGCTGCCGAGGCGACACGCGTCGAGGCAGGCCGGCTGCTCGCTGAGTATCGCGAGACGCTCGCCTCGGTACGCGCCGAGGCCGAGCAGATCCTCGAGCGTTCGCGCAAGGCGGGTGACGAGACCAAGACTGAGATCGTCGACGAGGCGCGCAAGCAGGCGCAACGCACCATCGAGAAGGCCCAGGAGCAGCTCGAGCGCGACGTCCGCGTCGCGCTCCAGGAGCTCAAGGGTGAGATCGCGAGCATCACCATGCTGGCCGCTGAGCAGGTGGTCGGCCGGTCGCTCGACGACGACGATCACCGCCGCCTGATCGACGAGGCGCTCACAGCCGCCAACCTCGATGAGCTCGGGAGCGGCGCGTGAGCGAAGGGGCCGTCGCCCGCGCCTACGCCACGGCACTGTTCGAAGCGGCCGGCGCTGCCGGCACCGTCGAGCGTACCAGCGCCGACCTGCACGCGTTCGTGCAGGCGCTCGCCGACACGCCCGCGCTGGCAGACGTTGTCTTCAATCCGCAGGTCGACCCCGACGCCAAGGCGCGCGTGGTGAGCGAGCTGATGCAAGGCGCCGACCGCCTGGCCGTTGGCGTGCTGCGCGTGATGCTCGACAAGCGACGCCTCGTGCTCGTTGCGGCAGTGGCCGATCAGTACGACCGCTTCGTTGCGGAGGCCGCGCACGATATCGAGGTACAGGTCACGACCGCGGTGCCGGTCGACCCCGACGTCGAGCGTCTCATCGCCGATCGTGTGCGGCGCTCCACCGGCGGTGAGCCGCGCCTCACCTTGCGGGTCGACCCCGACATCCTCGGCGGCCTCGTGCTGCGCGTCGACGACCTGCTGGTCGACGGCAGCCTGCGGTCTCGCCTACAGCAGCTCGACGGCCGTCTGCGGACGGCGGACGTGAGAGGTGGGAACACGTGAAACTTCGTCCCGAAGAGATCGCTTCGGTCCTCCGGACGCAGATCGAGAACTACCAGACCGAGGTCGAGGTCGAAGAGGTCGGCACCGTCCTCGAGGTGGGCGACGGTATCGCCCGCATCTACGGCCTGCGTAACGCCCTCGCCATGGAGATGCTCGAGCTGCCGCACGGCGTGACCGGCCTCGCGCTCAACCTCGAAGAGGACAACGTGGGCGCGGTGCTGCTCGGCCAGGACACGCTCATCAAAGAGGGCGACCTCGTCAAGCGCACCGGCAAGGTGCTGCAGGTCCCGGTGGGCCAGGCCCTGGTCGGGCGCGTCGTCGACCCGCTCGGCAACCCGCTCGACGACAAGGGCCCGATCGAGACCACCGACTTCCGCCCCATGGAGTTCAAGGCGCCGGGCGTGGTCGAGCGCCAGAAGGTCAACCAGCCGCTGCAGACCGGCATCAAGGCGATCGACTCGATGATCCCGATCGGCCGCGGTCAGCGCGAGCTCATCATCGGCGACCGCCAGACGGGCAAGACCTCGCTGATCGTCGACACGATCATCAACCAGAAGGGTCAGGACGAGATCTGCGTCTACGTGGCGATCGGCCAGAAGGCCTCGACCGTCATGCAGGTCGTGCAGCGCCTCGAAGAGTACGGCGCCATGGAGTACTCGATCGTCGTCGCGGCCACGGCCTCGGCCTCGGCGCCGCTCAAGTACCTCGCGCCGTACGCCGGCGCGGCCATGGGCGAGTACTTCCTGTACGGCGGCCACCACGCTGTCTGCTTCTACGACGACCTCTCAAAGCACGCCGACGCCTACCGCCAGATGTCGCTGCTGCTGCGCCGCCCGCCGGGCCGCGAAGCGTTCCCCGGCGACGTCTTCTACCTGCACTCGCGGCTGCTCGAGCGCGCCGTAAAGCTGAACGACGAGCTCGGCGCCGGTTCGCTCACCGCCATCCCCGTGATCGAGACGCAGGCCGGCGACGTGTCGGCCTACATCCCGACCAACGTCATCTCCATCACCGACGGCCAGATCTTCCTGCAGAGCGACCTGTTCTTCTCGGGCGTGCGGCCCGCCATCAACGCCGGCATCTCGGTGTCGCGCGTGGGCGGCGACGCCCAGATCAAGGCCATGAAGCAGGTCGCCGGCCGCCTGCGCCTCGACCTCGCCCAGTACCGCGAGCTCGAGGCCTTCGCCCAGTTCGGCTCCGAGCTCGACGAGGCCACGCTCCAGGCGCTGGGTCGCGGCGAGCGCATGGTCGAGGTGCTCAAGCAGGGCCGCTTCGCGCCCATGGCGGTCGAGGACCAGGTCATCCAGATCTTCGCCGGCACGCAGGGCTACCTCGACGACATCCCGGTCGGCAGCGTGCGCACGTTCCTCGACGGGCTGCTCTCCTACGTCAAGTCGCAGCACCCCGAGGTGCCGCAGACGATCCGCGACTCCGGGGAGCTCGACGACGCCACGGCCGACACGCTGCGCGGCGACATCGACGCGTTCCACAAGTCGATGGCGCCCGACGAGGCGCAGGGCATGCCGGCCGCGGCCGGCGCTGTTCCGTCGGCCGAGCCCGCGGTGGCAGAGACTGTGGCCGCGACGACGAAAGACGAGACGGGCGTAGCCTGACGTGGCGACACTGCAGGACATCAGGCGTCGCATCACCTCGACGCAGAACATGCGCAAGGTCACCAAGGCCATGGAGCTCGTGTCGGCTGCCAAGCTGCGCCGCGCCCAGGCGCGCATGGAGGCGCTGCGGCCCTACGCCGGCGCCATGGTCGAGATGATGCGCGACCTCGCAACCTTCGCCACCGAGCGCAACAGCTTCGCCCTGCTGCGCGAGCACGACACGGCCAAGGCCGAGGCGCTGCTCGTGATCACCGGCGATCGCGGCCTGGCCGGCGCCTTCAACGCCAACGTGCTGCGTGCCTGCATCGCGGCCGACCGTGACCTCGCGGCTCGCGGCCTCGGCCGGCGCCTGCTCGTGGTGGGCAAGAAGGGCATCGGCACGCTGCGTTTTCGCGGCATGACGATCGACCAGTCGTGGTCGGGCAAGAGCGACCGTCCGACCTTCGCCGACGCCGAGGCCATGGCCAAGGCGGTGATCGACCTCTACACAAATGAGCAGGTCGACCGCGTGCGCCTCATCTACAACCACTTCACCTCGCCTATCGAGCAGAAGCTGATGAACGTGCAGCTCCTGCCGATCGAGGCCCAGGACATCTACACCGAGGGTCGCGAGCGGCCCCTGGTGTCGTATCTCTACGAGCCCGAAGAGGCCGAGATCTTCCGCTCGCTCCTGCCGCGTTACGTCGAGATCGCCATCTTCCGGGCGCTGCTCGAGTCGAGCGCGAGCGAGCAGGGCGCGCGTATGACGGCCATGCGCAACGCAAGTGAGAGCGCCGACGACATGATCGACAACCTGACGCTCTCCATGAACCGGGCGCGCCAGGCGTCGATCACCCAGGAGATCCTCGAGGTCGTGGCCGGCGCCGAGGCCCTCGGCTAGCGTGGCGACGGGCCCGCGAGCGAAAGGGGAAGCCCCATCTTGAGTCGACAAGCAGCGGAGACTGACGGCATGAACAAGGGACGCATCGTACAGGTGATCGGCGCCGTGATCGACGTGCACTTCCCCGACGAGCTGCCCGGCATCTACAACGCCCTCAAGGTCACGATCGAGCGCGACGGCCAGCCGGTCGAGCTCATCGCCGAGGTGCAGCAGCACCTGGGCGACGACAAGGTGCGGGCCGTGGCGATGGACGCGACCGACGGTCTGGCGCGCGGCGCCGAGGTGATCGACACCGGCGAGCAGATGACGGTGCCGGTCGGCCAGGCGACGCTCGGCCGTCTCACCAACGTCATGGGCGAGCCGATCGACCACATCGAGGACGGTCTCGCAACGGCCGAGCGCTGGCCGATCCACCGCCCGGCGCCCGACTTCGAGGAGCTCGATCCCACCGACGAGATCTTCGAGACCGGCATCAAGGTGATCGACCTGCTCGCCCCCTACGTCAAGGGTGGCAAGATCGGCCTGTTCGGCGGGGCCGGCGTCGGCAAGACGGTGATCGTCCAGGAGCTCATCCACAACATCGCGACGCAGCACGGCGGCCTGTCGGTGTTCTGCGGCGTCGGCGAGCGTACCCGCGAGGGCAACGACCTCTGGGGCGAGATGAAGCAGTCGGGCGTGATCGACAAGACCGCCCTCGTCTTCGGCCAGATGAACGAGCCCCCCGGCGCCCGCCTGCGCGTGGCCCTCGCCGGGCTCACCGTCGCCGAGTACTTCCGCGAAGAGGGCGGCCAGGACGTGCTGCTCTTCATCGACAACATCTTCCGCTTCGTGCAGGCCGGCTCCGAGGTCTCGGCGCTGCTCGGCCGCATGCCGAGCGCCGTGGGCTACCAGCCCACGCTGGCCAACGAGATGGGCGAGCTGCAGGAGCGCATCACCTCGACCAAGAAGGGCTCGATCACCTCGGTGCAGGCCATCTACGTGCCGGCCGACGACCTGACCGACCCGGCCCCGGCCGCCACCTTCGCCCACCTCGACGCCACCACGGTGCTCTCACGCGCGATCTCGCAGAAGGGCATCTACCCGGCGGTCGACCCGCTCGCCTCGACCTCGCGCATCCTGAGCCCGGCCAGCGTGGGCGACGAGCACTACGCCGTGGCGACCCGCGTGCAGGAGATCCTGCAGCGCTACAAGGACCTGCAGGACATCATCGCCATCCTCGGCATGGACGAGCTCACCGACGAGGACAAGGTCACCGTGCAGCGGGCACGCCGTATCGAGCGCTTCCTGTCGCAGCCGTTCTCGGTCGCCGAGCAGTTCACCGGCGTGACCGGCAAGTACGTGCCGATCGCCGACACCGTGCGCGCCTTCCGCGAGATCGTCGACGGCAAGCACGACGACCTGCCCGAGCAGGCCTTCTTCATGGTGGGCGGCATCGACGAGGTCGTCGAGCAGGCCCGCAAGCTCGGCCAGGGCAGGGCCGGCGGCCCTGCCGAGGCCTCGGCGACCGGTGTCGCCGCGCCCGAGGCGCCCGCCGCCGCCGAGCCGGCCGCCGCTCCCGCGAGCTGACATGTCCGACGAGCGCAGGCTCACCGTCGAGATGGTCACGCCCGACGGCTCGGTGTACACAGGCGAGGCCAGCATGGTCATCGTGCCGGGCGTCGAGGGCGAGCTCGGCTTTCTGCCGCAGCACGAGCCGCTCGTCACCCTGGCCGCGATCGGCGAGACCCGGGTGCAGCTTGCCGACGGCGTCTGGCAGCGCTTCGCCACCGGCATCGGCTACATCCAGGTGCTCTTCGACAAGGTGCTGCTCGTCGTCGACCAGGCCGAGCAGGCCGACCACATCGACGTCGCGCGCGCCGAGGCGGCCCGCAAGCGGGCCGAGGACCGGCTCGCGCGCCGCGACGATCCCGGCGTTCAGGCCGAGGTCGACTTCTACAAAGCCGAGCAGGCGTTGCGCCGGGCCGAGAACCGGCTCAGGGTCGCGGCCCGTGTATGATGCAGGGCGTCGCCCGGCCGACAGGGGCGACGCAGTCGACGGGCACGCGGGGTCGTGATCTGGCCATGACCGACGTCACGCAGGAGGGCCGCTCGCTGCTCGTGCGCGGCGGGCACCGGCTCGAGGGCACGGTCGAGTTGTCGGGCGCCAAGAACTCGGCGCTCAAGCTCATGGCGGCCAGCCTCCTGGCAGCCGAGCCCTCGACCATCCGCCGCGTGCCGCGCATCGCCGACGTCTTCACCATGATCGACATGCTCGGTGCGCTCGGCGTCGAGACCTCTTTCGACGACGGCGAGCTGCGCATCGACCCCTCGGGTGAGCTCAACGACCGTGCGCCGTACGAGCTCGTGCGCCGCATGCGGGCCAGCATCATCGTGATGGGCCCCATGGTCGCGCGTCTCGGCCGGGCGATGATCGCCATGCCGGGCGGCTGCAACATCGGCCCGCGGCGCATCGACTTCCACATCCGCGGGCTGCAGCGCCTGGGCGCGAACATCGAGATCGAGCACGGCTTCATCGAAGTCACCTGCGACGGGCTGCGCGGCGCCGCCGTGCCGCTCGACTACCCCAGCGTGGGGGCGACCGAGAACCTGCTCATGGCGGCCACTGCGGCGCGCGGCACGACCGTCATCGACAACGCCGCGCGCGAGCCCGAGATCGTCGACCTCGCCAAGTTTCTCATGTCGATGGGCGCCCAGATCCAGGGCGCCGGCACGAGCTCGATCACGATCGAGGGCGGACACGAGCTGCACGGCGCGATCCACGAGGTGATCGCCGACCGCATCGAGGCCGGCACGTACCTGCTGGCCGGTGTCGTGACCGGCGGCGACGTCGCGGTCTCGGGGCTTCCTCCGACCTGTCTCGAGCTGTTCCTGAACAAGCTGCGCGCCATGGGCGTGCAGGTCGACGAGGGGGCGCGCACGATCCGCGCCCGCGCCCTGGGCGCCCTGCGCCCGGTCGACGTCTCGACGCTGCCCCACCCGGGTTTTGCCACCGACCTGCAGGCCCAGTTCATGGTCGCCCTGTCGCTTGCCGACGGCACGTCGATCGTCACCGAGAACGTGTTCGAGAACCGCTTCGCCGTGGTCGACGAGCTCAACCGTCTGGGAGCCGGCATCACGACGAGTGGCCACCACGCCGTGGTCTCGGGCCCGCGGGAGCTCACCGGCACGGTGGTCGAGGCGCCCGATCTGCGCGGCGGCGCCGCCCTGGCGATCGCCGGCCTGGCCGCCGAGGGCACGACCGAGGTGCGCGGCCTGCACCACATCGACCGCGGCTACGAGGACTTCGACGCCAAGCTCGGCGCGCTCGGCGCCGACGTGGTGCGCTCCGGCGGCGTGCCGGTCTGAAGGCGCTTCGCCGGCGCGGCACGGTCCACGGCGCCGCCCGCGCGGCGGCGCGGTGCGGTACAATCGCCCGGTGGCAGGGTGCCACGAAGCCCATCGAAACGTCTCCTGACGGAGCCCTGCAAGCGTGCAGTACACCCGCTACACCGTAGCGCCCCGCAAGCCGGTCGCGCCGGCCTGGGTCCGCGTCCTCAAGTGGACCGTCCTCGTCATCGTGGTCGCCACGGCGGCCACGGTGGGCATGGGCATCGGGTACCTGCAGAACGCGATCTCGACCCCGAGCCACGACAAGGCCGCCAGTCGCATCATCTCGTCGACCAAGCCCACGCTGACCAAGACCCACGGCACGCATGCGCCGGTGAACATCCTGGTGCTGGGCAGCGACCGGCGCACGAACATCGCCGGCGACAAGGGCCGCTCCGACACCATCATGCTGGTGCGCATCGACCCGGGCACGAAGAGCATCTCGATGCTCTCGATCCCGCGCGACCTGCGGGTCGAGATCCCCGGTTACGGCACCGACCGCATCAACGCGGCCTACTCCTACGGCGGTCCGGCGCTGTCGGTGAAGACCTTCAAGGCGCTCACCGGCCTGCCGGTCAACCACTTCATGGACATCAACTTCGACGGCTTCAAGGACGTGGTGAACTACCTCGGCGGCGTGTACCTGGACGTCGATCGCCAGTACTACAACAACACCGCCATCACGGGGTTCTCGTCAATCGACATCAAGGCCGGCTACCAGCGGCTCGACGGCGCCGACGCGCTCGCCTTCGTGCGCTACCGGCACGACCAGCTCGGCGACTGGGGCCGCATGCAGCGCCAGCAGATGTTCCTGCGTGAGATCAAGCGCCAGGCGCTGCGCTGGCAGAACGTGTTCAAGCTGCCACAGCTCATCAAGCTGCTCTCCAAAGCGACGATCACCGACGTCACCTCGTTGCGCCAGCTCATCACGCTCGCCCAGCTTGCGATGTCGGTCGACACCACGCACATCTACCAGGTGCACCTCGAGGGCCATCCGATCGTGGTGAACGGCGCCGACGAGCTCGAGGCCTCACCGGCCGAGGTGGCCGCGGTCGTCGACCAGTTCATGCACCCGGAGCGGCCGCCGGTGCAGCAGTCCAGCGCCGAGACGCAGGTCAAGACCAGCTTCACCGTCACGGTGAGCAACGGCGGCGCGGCCGCCGGCAGCGCCGCCGCCTGCGCGCACCTGCTCGCCGGCCAGGGCTACAGGGCCCTCGTCGCCGGCGACGTGGTGCAGGGCGACACACAGGCCACCACGGTCTACGCGACCGAGGGCTACATCGGCAACGCTCGCATCCTGGCGGACATGCTGCCGCCCAGCCACGTCGTCACGGTGCCGCGCGCAGCGGGCGTGCAGAACGGCGTCGCGGTCGTGCTGGGGTCCTCGTACACGGGCTCGCTCGTGCTGCCCCAGACCACGACCACGACGACGCAGACGGGGCCGGCCATCGAGAAGCACGTCTCGACCGACGCCTCGGAATGGAGGCAGCTCTCGTCGCAGACCCATCTCAAGGTGTACATGCCGACCTCGTGGCCGGCGGGCTATTCCTACGAGTGGTCGATGGCGCGCACCTACTCGATCCCCGCGTCGCACGGCAACACGGGCGCGCTCGTGGTGGTGGGCACCACGACGAGCGGCGGTTACTGGCACATCGAGGAGATGCGCTGGCTCGACCCGCCGGCCATCGCCTCGCCCGACGCGGTCAAGACGGTGAAGGGCGTCAAGTACATGCAGTTCTACAACGACACGCAGCTCCACATGGTCGCCTGGGTGAGGAGCAACACGCTCTGCTGGTTGACGAACACGCTCGACGACACCCCCAACGATGAGATCAGCAACGCTGCGATGATGGCGCTCGCCACCTCGTTCACCCGCGTCAAGTGAGTCCGCGGCCGGCCGCGCTCCGGCGCCTGAACTCCTGGTCCGTGCTGCTGCTCGGCGTGCTCGTCACGCTGGGCGTGATCATCCTGCTCGCCACGCCCGGCCCCTGGCACCGGGTCGTGCCGGCCGTCGCCTCGCGGCCGCCGCTCGCGCCCCCGCCGCCGCCGCGCGACATCGCCGTCTACCTCAAGGGACCGGGCGTCCAAGGCTGCGCCGGGGTCGTCTGGCTGCACATCGACTACGACCTGGCCGAGTTCACCGCCGTTGTGGTGCCGGCCAGGCTGGCCTGCTATCAGGCCGGCGCCGGGCTGCAGCCGCTCGCCACCATCGTCGACGACGCCGGCCCCAAGGCGGCTACGAAGGCCCTGTCGAAGACCCTGTCGGTGTCGTTCGGCTCGTGGGTCGAGATCGACCCGCTGTCGGTGCGCACGGCGCTGCCCGGGTTCATCACGCAGTACTCGCGCCTGCTGCACCCCCGGTCGCTGCCGCTCGCCGGCGTGTGGTCGGCGACGCAGCCGTCCGACCTGGCGCTCGAGCGCCAGGTCGCCTACCTGCGCGAGCTGCTGCGCGAGGGTGTGGCCGACCAGGTCAACCTCGTCGGCTTCGTGAATTACCTGCTGGGGTCGCGCGACGTCTCGACCGGGCTCACGCTGCAGGCCGCCTCGGCGGTCGGCGGCGCGCTCGACCTTGCCGACGCGGGCGATCTCATCACCACGTCGCTGCCCGCCACGGTGGCGCGGCGCGGCGCCTACGAGCGCTGGCTGCCGCAGAGCCGAGCGCTCCTGTCGCTGCGCCTCGCGCTGGGGGTCGACGCGGCTTCGCCGGTCTACGGGGCGACCGTCGGCGCCACCACTCCATCGCCCACGGTCGCCGTGCTGACCTCGTCGCTCGGCCGCTGGACGGGCGTCTACCGAGCCGCCTTCACCGCCGCGCTGCGCTCCTACGGCGCGCAGGGCGTGCGCGTCGAGATGGTCCGCTGCGCCACGCCGGACGCGGCGACGCGCGCCCTGTCGGGCGCGCGTCGCTCCTCGCTCGGCGTCGTCGTGGCCCTCGGCCGAACGGCCGACGGCGCGCCGACCGTCCCGCGCACCACGGCCGTGCTGAGCGCCGCCCTTGCGGCCGTGCGCGCGGCGCAGCTTCCCGCCGTGGTGTCGCAGGCGCCCGGTGCCGGCGCCCCGGTCAACGGCGTGATCGCAGCCCAGGCCACGGTCGCGGGTCTGCCCCTGTCGCTCGTCGCGACCGCCATCGCCGCGACCTCGAGCGCCGCCGGCGCGAGCGCCTCGCCGGGCGCGAGCCGGAGCCCGACGACGGCGGCTGCCGCGACCGGCGCGCCGTCGAGCGCTGCGACCGGGGCCACGACGGCGCCGGCCGCGACGGTCGGGCCGCTCACGGCGAGCGTCGTCACGGCCTGGGCGCGGCTCGACGCCGCCACCTTCGTGCGCGCCGTGCAGCCCGAGTTCTTCGCCCCCCGCCTGCCGGCCGCGCGCCTCGGCGTGACCTACTACCGGCGCACGCTCACCAGGGTGGTGGTCACGGGCACGGCCGCGGTCGCCGAGCGGCTCGCCACGCGCCTGCAGGTCGACGGCTGGGCGGCGCAGCGCGGCTCGACCTCGACCGTCGCGGTGGGGAAGACCACGGTGTACTACGCAAAGGGCGACCGCGCCCTGGCGCGCGCCCTGGCCGGCGACCTGGGACTGCGCACGGCGCGCATCGCGCGCGCGCCGAGCGGCTCGGCGCCGCTCGCGATCGTGCTGCCCGACTGAGGGCGCGACGAAGACGGGCGCCCCGTTGCCGGGGCGCCCGTGGCGCTGCGTGATCTGCGGGAGTGCCGCGCTAGGACGCGCTCGTTGCGAGCCGTCGGCGCAACAGGAGTCCGGCCCCCATGAGCGTGAGGCCGCAGGCAAAGACGGCGATCGTCGAGACGCCGGTGAACATGAGGCCGCCGTTCTGGGCGGCCGGCGCACCCTGGCTCGACAGGAAGTCGGTGAGGACGCCCTCGACGTTGTTGTACTGGATGATCGAGGGATTGTCTTTCACGTAGTTGAGGGCGGCCTGCACCTGAGCCGCCGTGTAGTTGCCGTCGAGATGCCCGTCCTGTGCGTCCTTGATGATCGCCGTGGTCGTCGAGGACACCGCCTGGGCGACGCCGGCGAGCATGAGCATCGCGACGACCGTGAGGACTGCGACGGTCAGGACTCTGGTCTTCATTTGACCCCCCTCCGCACTGCGGGCCGGTTCATTCGTACGTGTGAGCACGATACCATGCGCTTCGGACGATTGCCACGGCGGCCGGCCCTTCATCCGCCGTTCGGCCGATCGCCCGAGACCGTATAATCACGGCCGTGGAGGAGCTTTTCGCACCCACCCCGAGCGGCCCGCCCGCGGCCGTAGGCGAGCCCCGTGACGTCGTCGCGCCGGGTATCCGGTCGCGGGTGCTGCGCTGCCTGCCGGCCGTGGTAGTGCTTGCTTCGGTGACCGCGCTGTCGTTCCTCTCAGGCGGCTACGTCTTTACCCTGACGGCGCCGGTCGTATTCGTCGTTCTGCCGCTCGTCGTCGTGTGCGTCTGGCTCGCACCGCGCCGGGTCGGCCTCGGCGGGCCCGTCCTGGCCGGTCTCGCCGCGTTCGCCCTGTTCGCCCTGTGGGAGGGCCTGTCGATCGCGTGGTCGGTGGGGCCCGACCTCTCGTGGCTGGCCTTCGACGTCACCGTGGCGTACCTGATCGCCGCGAGCGTGCTCGGGGCTACACCCGCCGGGCCCGTGCAGCTCCGCCTGGCGGGTTACGGCGCGGTGGCGGCGATGACCCCGGTGGCCGTGTACGGGCTCCTCGCAAAAGTGTTGCCCGACGTGGTTACACAGGCCCACCTGTACGCTCGCCTGAGCGCCCCCGTCGGCTACTGGAACGTGCTCGCCGTGATGATGATGATGGCGGCGCTGCCGGCGCTCGAGGGCGCCTCGCGCCGCGGCCTGCCGGCCGCGGCGCGAGGCGCCTGCGCCGGCGCCCTCGCCCTGTTCCTCTGCACGCTCTTCTTCGCCTTCTCGCGGGGCGGCACGCTGGCTCTCGTCCTGGCGCTCCTCGTGTACTTCGCGGTCACGAACGAACGCCTGCAGGGCGTGCTCAGTCTGGCGCTCGCGGGCGCGCCGCTGGCGCTCGCCCTGGCGCTCTCGCGACATCTGCACACGCTCTTCAACGCGACGAGCGACGACGCCCTGCGCACCGCCCAGGGCCACGCCTTCGGTCGCCGGCTGATCGTCGCGGTCGCCCTGACGATCGCCGCCCAGACCGTCGCCGCCCTGCTCGCGCGGCGCGTCCGCCTGACCGGGCGCCGGCGCGCGCTCGTCGGCGCCGTCGTGCTGGCCGCGGTCGTCGCGGTCGTGGCCGCCGGGGTCTTCGCCTACGCCGGCCGCAACGGCGGCTTCGGCGGCATCGAGCACCGCGTGGTCCGTCAGTTCTCGGCGTCCGACGCGAGCGGCGGCCTGGGCTCGAGCAGCGCCGGCCGGCTCCTCTCGCTGGGCAACAACGGCCGCATCCCCATGGCGCGCGAGGGCCTGCGCAGCTTCGCCCACCACCCGCTCGTCGGGACCGGCGCCGGCACGTTCCGCTTCACGAACTTCCTCTACCGGCCCGACGCCTCGTACATCGTCAAGCACGCCCACAACCAGTGGATCAACGTGCTGAGCGAGCTCGGCGTCGTCGGGCTCGCGCTCTTCGTCGTCGCCCTGGGCGGTCTGCTGCTCGGCGCTCTGCGGCCGGTCGGTCGCGCCGCCCGCGACGCCGATCGCGGCCTGCTCGCCGCGCTGCAGGCCGCGGCGGTCGCCTTCGTCGTCCACATGACGATCGACTGGGACTGGGACATGGCCGCCGCCGCCCTGCTGTTCCTGCTCTTCGTCTGCGTCGCCGCTGCCTACGTCCGCGGGCGGCGGGCGCCGGCGCGCCGCTCCGGCCTGCCGTTCGGCCCGGCCTCGCGCGTCTTCGCGACCGGGGTCGTCGTGCTCGTCGGGCTGAGCTTCCTCGCGCCCTGGCTGTCGCAGCGCGCCCTGTCGCAGGCCGTCGCGCTGGCCGGTCGCGGCCGCCTGGCGGCGGCCGCGACCCAGGCGCGGCGCGCCCACCACCTCGACCCGCTCGCGGTCGATCCGCTCTTCACGCTCGCTCAGGTCGAGCAGCAGCAGGGCAGGTCGGGCGTCGCCCTGGCGACGCTCGACCGCGCCGCTCACCTGCAGCCGCGCAACTACGCCACCTGGTACGAGCTCGGCGTCATGCAGCTCAACGTGTTCGGGCAGCGCGCCCCGGCGGCCGCGTCGCTGCGCCGGGCGCTGGCCCTCGACCCCTTCGACGAGGGCTCGCGCAGCGCGCTCGACACGGCCCTGGCGCCGGCCGCCAGCCCCTAGGCCGGCGCGCCTCGCGCGGCGCCCGACCGCGGCCGCCCGACGCCGTCGAGCGTGCCCGCCCGGCGTGCGTCTGCGAGCCCGCTCGGCGCCTGCGGCGTGCCCGTCGGGCGCGCCTCCAGGCTCGCAGGCCTATGGTAGACTAGGCGCCCGCCGGCGAGACGAGGGCCGCCGGAGCGAGCGAGCAGGGAGGATCGTGCCGCAGACAGACCGACCTGTGGGGGTCATCGGCGTCGGGTACGTCGGCCTGGTGACCGCCGTGTGCATCGCGCATCTCGGTCATCGCGTCGTGTGTCTCGACGTCGACGAGGCCAAGGTCGCCGCGCTCAAGGCCGGTCGCGTGCCGATCTACGAGCCCGGCCTCGAGGAGCTCATGGCCGGGGCGGCCGAGCGCCTCTCCTTCACGACGTCCTACGACGAGCTCTGCCGCGAGGCGCGCATCCTGTTCGTCGCGGTCGACACCCCGCCCTCGCCCAGCGGCGACGCCGACCTGTCGCGCGTGCAGCGCGTGGTGCGCGAGATCGCTCGTCACGACGGCGACCGTCTGCTCGTCATGAAGAGCACCGTGCCGGTCGGCACGGGCGACCGCGTCACGGCCGAGCTCGAAGCCGCCGGCGCCGCCGGCATCGGCTACGTCTCCAACCCCGAGTTCCTGCGCGAGGGCGCGGCGGTCGACGACGTGCTCCATCCCGATCGCATCGTGATCGGCGCCTACCGCGCGGCCGACGGCGACGAGGTCGCCGCGCTCTTCGGCGCCATCGCGACGACGGTGGTACGCACCACGGTGCCCACCGCCGAGATGATCAAGTACGCCTCGAACGCGTTCCTCGCCACCAAGATCTCGTTCATCAACGAGATCGCCAACGTCTGCGAGGCGGTCGGCGCCGACGTGCGCGCCGTGGCCGACGGCATGGGCCTCGACCACCGCATCGGCCCCCATTTTCTGCAGGCCGGCATCGGCTACGGCGGCTCGTGCTTTCCCAAAGACGTGCAGGCGCTCAAGCAGCTCGCCGGCAACTCCGGCTACCACTTTCAGCTCCTGAACGCCGTGATCGAGGTCAACCACCTGCAGAAGCGCCGCGTGGTGGGCAAGCTCAAGGAGCACCTCGGGGCGCTGCGCGGCCGCCACGTCGCCCTGCTCGGGCTCACGTTCAAGCCGCACACCGACGACATGCGCGAGGCCGCCTCGATCGTGCTGGCCGCGCGGCTGCGCGACGAGGGCGCCCGCGTGTCTGCCTACGACCCCATGGTGCCGCCCGGCGCCCACGACGACCTGTTCCCCGGCATCGACATCACTCGTACCGCGCTCGAGGCGCTCGAGGGCGCCGACGCCGCCGTGCTCGTGACCGAGTGGCCCGAGCTCGTCGCGCTCGACTGGACGACCGTCCGCGCACGCATGCACGGCCGCCACGTGATCGACGGCCGCAACGTGCTCGACGCGGCCAGGGTCGCCGCCGCCGGCCTCGTGCTCACGGGCATCGGCACGGCCGGCCAGCCCGTCGCCACAGACGACGTCAGGTAGGCGATGACCGGCTCATCGTGCGCGCAGGCGGTGGTCCTGGTCGGCGGTGAGGGCACCCGGCTGCGACCCATCACCTCGCGCGTGCCCAAGCCGGTCGTGCCGCTCGTCGGGCGGCCGTTCGTGGGCTTCATCCTCGAGAACCTGGCGCGCCACTCGGTGAGTCACGCCGTGTTCTCGGCGGGCTACCTCGCCGGGGCGCTGCGCGGCGCCATCGGCGACGGCCGTCGCTACGGCCTGAGCGTGAGCTACGTGGTCGAGCAGCAGCCGCTCGGCACTGCCGGCGCCATCAAGAACGCCGAAGCCGAGCTCGACGGCGGCAGCCTTTTCGCCTTCAACGGCGACGTCCTGACCGACGTCGACCTGACCGCCATGCAGGAGTTCCACCGCGAGCGGGCGGCGCGTGCCACGATCCTGCTCACGAGGGTCGACGATCCGCGCCGCTACGGCCTGGTCGAGATCGACGACCGCGGCCGCGTCGGCGCCTTCGTCGAGAAGCCCGGCGCCGACTACAGCGTGCCGCTGCACGGCGCCCTCATCAACGCCGGCGTCTACCTGCTCGAGGCCGACGTGCTCGACCTGATCCCGGCCGGCCAGCAGGTCTCGATCGAGCGCGGCGTGTTCCCGCAGCTCGCCGCCGCCGGGCAACTCTACGCCTACGTGTCCGACGCCTACTGGCGCGACATCGGTACGCCCGAGAGCTATCTGCAAGCCCACTTCGACCTGCTGCAGAGCACGGTCGCGACGAGCGTGGCGACCGACGTCGGCTCCTCGTATCTGTACGTCGCGCCCGACGCCGTGGTCGCGCCGGGGGCGAGGGTCGTGCCGCCGGCCCACGTCGGGGCCGGCACGACCCTCGCTCCCGGCAGCCGCGTCGGGCCGCTCGCCGTGGTGGGCGCCGGCTGTACGCTGGCGTCGGGCGCCGAGGTGCGCGAGTCGGTCGTGCAGGACGACGTCCAGGTCGGCGCGCACTGCACGGTCGAGCGCAGCATCCTGGTGAGCGGCGTCTCGCTGGGCGCCGACACGCGGGTCGTGAACGCCGTGATCGGTGAAGGCTGCCGCATCGGCGCCGATAATGTGATCGCCAACGGTTGCAGCCTGTTTCCCGACACGGTGCTGGCCGACGGCGCGGTCAAGTTCCGCGAATCCGACGGGGTGGAGGGCCGATGACCGTCTCGCCCGATGCGTTCAAGGCCTACGACATACGAGGCCTGTACCCGCAGGAGCTCGACGCCGAGGGCGCGCGCCGCATAGGGGCGGCCCTGGCCGCCCAGCTCGGCGCGCGCCGCCTGGCCGTGGCCCACGACCCGCGCCTGTCGTCACCCGAGCTGGCCGCCGCCTTCGCGGTGGGAGCCGAGGCGGCCGGCGCCGCGGTCACGAGCTTCGGCATGACCCCGACCGAGATGCTCTACTTCGGCGTGGCTGAGCGTGGCTTCGACGGCGGCGCCGCCGTGACCGCCTCGCACAACCCGCCGCGGTACAACGGCATGAAGCTGGTCGGCGAGGGCGCCCTGCCGCTGTCGGGCGACGCCGGCATCCCCGAGCTCAAGCGCCGCGCGCTCGAGCTCGACCCGGCGCCGCCGGCCGGCACCCCGCACCTGAGCAGCGACGACCTGTACCCCGACTACGTGCGCCACCTGCTCTCGCAGGTCGACGTGCCCGGCCTGCGCCCCTACCGGGTCGTCATGGACGCCGCCAACGGCGCCGCCGGCAAGCTCGCCCCGCTCGTCTTCGACCGCACCGACATCCGTCGCGTCGAGCTGTACTTCGCGGTCGACGGCAGCTTTCCCAATCACGAGCCCAACCCGCTGCTCGACGAGAACAGCCGCGAGCTGCGCGAGCGCGTGACGGCCGAGAAGGCCGACCTGGGGATCGCCTGGGACGGCGACGCCGACCGCTGCTTCTTCATCGACGAGAACGGCGCCTTCGTGCCCGGCGACTTCGTCACCGCGCTGCTCGCCGAGGCGCTGCTCGCTGCTCACCCCGGCGCCAAGATCCTCTACGACCTGCGCGCCAGCCGCGCCGTGCCCGACACGATCGCGGCGGCCGGCGGCGTGCCCCTGCTGAACCGCGTCGGCCACGCCTTCTTCAAGCAGCGCATGCGGCGCGAGGGCGTGCTGTTCGGTGGCGAGGTCTCGGGTCACTACTACTTCCAGGTCAACCACAACGCCGACTCCGGCTTCATCCCGGCGCTGCTGATCCTCGACCTGCTCTCGCGCAAGCGCGCGACCCTGGCCGAGCTGCTGGCACCGCTGCGCGCGCGCTACTTCATCTCGGGCGAGATCAACTCGCGGGTCGACGACGTGCCGGCCGCCCTCGCGCGCATCGAGCAGCGCTTCGCCGACGGCGCGATCGGCCACCTCGACGGTGTGTCGGTCGACTATCCGGACTGGCACTTCAACGTGCGGCCCTCCAACACCGAGCCCCTGCTGCGGCTCAACCTGGGGGCGGCAAGCGATGCGCAGATGCAGGAGAAGCGCGACCTCGTGCTCGCGGTGATCAGAGAGGGGGCGGCGTGAGCGCCGACCTCACGGGCGGCGCGGTCGAGGGCCTCGATCTGAGCCCGGCGCGCGTCGCCGCCGTCGACCTGGGCGACCAGGTGACCGTCGCGGCGAGCCTGCCGCGGCAGCTCGAGGCGGGCTACACCCGGGCCGTGGCGGCGCTCACCGGCAAGCTGCCGGCCGGCGCCGCGGCGCCCGACGGCGTCGTGGTCTGCGGCATGGGCGGCTCGGCGATCGGCGCCGACGTGGTCGGCGCCTGCCTGACCGGCCTGTCGGTGCCCTACCAGGTGGTGCGCGGCTACGAGCTGCCCGCCTGGGTCACCGCGCGCACGCTCGTGATCGCGGTGAGCTACTCCGGCAACACCGAGGAGACCATGGCCTGCATGGCGCGCGCCCTGCCGCGCGGCTGCCGCCCGGTCTGCGTCGCGGCCGGCGGCCGTCTCGCCGAGCTCGCGGCCCGCCACGGCCTGCCGCTCGTGACCGTGCCGGCCGGGCTGCAGCCGCGCGCCTCGATCGGCTATCTGGCGACGCCGGTCGGCGCCTGCCTCGAGGCCGCCGGCCTGGCGCCGGGCTTCGACGAGCAGGTCGCCGAGGCGATCGAGGTCCTGGCCGACCTCGCCGCCGGCCTTGCCCCCGACATCGACGAGGCCGCAAACGAGGCCAAGCGGGCGGCGCGGCTCCTGCGCGGTCGCCTGCCCGTGGTCTACGGGGCCGGCGTCACGGCGCCGGCTGCGCGCCGCTGGAAGGGCCAGTTGAACGAGAACGCCAAGACGCCCGCCTTCTTCAACGAGCTGCCCGAGCTCGACCACAACGAGCTCGCCGGCTTCGTTACCAACCCGGCGGTCGCCGGCAACGTCGTGCTGGTGCTGCTCGACGACCCGGCCGGCGACGAGCGCCTGCGCCGCCGCCTGGCCTTCACCGACGCGCTGCTCACGCCCTCGGTCGCGGGCGTGGTGCGCGTCGCCGCGCGCGGCGTGCTGCCGCTGGCCCGCGTGCTGTCGAGCGCCTACGTGGGCGACTTCGCGTCGCTCTACCTCGCGGTGCTCTACGGCGTCGACCCGGCGCCCGTCACGGTGCTCGAGGACTTCAAGGCGCGGCTCGCCGGCGCGACCGGCGCCGCGGCGTCCTGACGAGCCGGCGCCGCCCGGGCGCCGTGCGGCTGCTCCTGGTCGCCGCGCCGCTCGCCGGCGCGGGGCTGGCCGAGGCCCTTTTTCCCGGCGTGCCGGCTACGGTGGTCGCCCCCGAGTCCCTGCGCGTGACCGAACCCTGGCGCGGCGCGCTGTTCGACCTGATCGAGGGCGCCGCGGCCGAGGCCGGCGCGGCCGAGGCCGTGGCCGCGTCCGGCGCGGCGGCCGCCGCCGCGCGGCCCGCCGCGGCCCGGCCCGACGCGGCCATCGGCCTGCTCGTGCCGATGGTGTGGGTGGCGCCCGAGCCGGCGCCCGAGCTCGTGATCGTGGCCGACCACGTGAACACGCGCCTGCGGGGGCCGCTCACGGGGCGGCGCCCCGTGAACGGCCCCCGCGGCCCGCAGCCGTTCCCCTCGCTCGCCAGCCTTTATCAACCCGAGACGATTCGTCGCGCCGTGGGTCGCCGTGTATACTCTGTTGTCGCCGTGGCGGGGGTCACGCGGGCCGTCCATCTCACGCCGTTCGAACGCCGGGCGGTGGCCGCCGCCGAGTGTGCGGCCGTGTGCGACTGTCTTGTCGACGCGGCCGTCATCGCCGCCCTCCACGGTCTCAAGGTCGCCGCCTGTGGCGTGCCGGACGGCCGACGAACGTAAGCCGACGCGGGAGAAGCCTGTGAGCGCCACCGCACAGAACGACATCAAAGACCCGTCCCTCGCGGCGGCCGGCGTGCTGCGCATCGAGTGGGCCGACATGCACATGCCGGTGCTCGCCTCGATCCGCGAGCGCTTCGCGCGCGAAAAGCCGCTCGCCGGCGTGCGCATCGGCGCCTGCCTGCACGTCACGACCGAGACGGCCAACCTCATGCGCACGCTCAAGGCCGGCGGCGCCGACATCGTGCTGTGTGCCTCCAACCCGCTGTCCACGCAAGACGACGTGGCAGCCGCGCTCGTGCACGAGTACGGCATCCGCGTCTACGCCATCAAGGGCGAAGACGACAAGACCTACTACGAGCACATCAACGCGGCGGTCGACCACCGGCCCAACATCACCATGGACGACGGCGCCGACGTCATCGGCGTGCTGCACGGCGAGCGGCCCGACATGGCGGCCGACATCATCGGCGGCACCGAGGAGACCACGACAGGCGTCATCCGCCTCAAGGCGCTCGAGGCCGAGGGCCGCCTCATGTTCCCGATCGTCGCCGTCAACGAGGCCAACACCAAGCACATGTTCGACAACCGCTACGGCACCGGCCAGTCCACGCTCGACGGCGTGGTGCGCGCCACCAACATCCTGCTGGCCGGCACCACGGTCTGCATCGCCGGCTACGGCTGGTGCGGGCGCGGCCTTGCCATGCGCATGAAGGGCCACGGCGCCGACGTGATCGTGCTCGAGGTCGACCCGCTCAAGGCGATCGAGGCCGTCATGGACGGCTTTCGCGTCATGCCGATCGCCGAAGCCGCCAAGGTGGCGCGCCTGTTCGTCACGGCCACCGGCGACATCCACGTCATCCGCAAGGAGCACTTCGAGGTCATGCCCGACGGCGCGGTCGTCGCCAACACGGGCCACTTCAACGTCGAGATCGACATCCCGGCGCTCGAGGCGCTGGCCACCGCCAAGCGCCGCGTGCGCGAGTTCGTCGACGAGTACACCATGGCCGACGGCCGGCGCATCTACCTGCTGGCCGAGGGCCGCCTCGTCAACCTCTCGGCCGCCGAAGGCCACCCGGCCGCCGTCATGGACATGAGCTTCGCCAACCAGTCGCTGGCGGCCGAGTACATGGTCGCCAAGCATGCCGATCTCGAGAAGAAGGTCTACGTGGTGCCGGCCGAGATCGACGCCGAGATCGCCCGGGTCAAGCTCGCCACCATGGGGCTTGCCATCGACACCCTCACCGACGAGCAGGCGAAGTACCTGGCCTCCTGGGACCAGGGCACCTGAGCCGCCGACCCCCAAGCTACCGGCGCGGCGGCCGGCCCGTGGCCACGGGCCGGCCGCCGCGAGCAAGCGAGGCCCCGTGACCGCAGAGCAGCCGCCCCAGGCGCAGCCGCCGCAGCACAAGCTACGCATCGAGACCGTCGAGGTCCGCCCCGACGCGGTCGTGCTCATCGACCAGCTCGCCCTGCCGCACGACGAGCGCTACGTCACCTGCACCACCTGGCGCGACGTCGCGGCGCGCATCAGCGACATGACGGTGCGCGGCGCGCCGGCGATCGGCGTGGCGGCGGCGGGCGGCCTCGCCCTTGCGGCTCGCGAGGCCGCCCTTGCTGCGCCGAACGATCGCGCCGCGTTCAACGACGCTCTGGCCGAGGCCGCCGTCGGCCTGGCCGCCACACGGCCGACCGCGGTCAACCTCACCTGGGCGATCGGCGAGCTGCGCGGCCTGTGGCAGCGCTGCGATGCGGCGCCGCAGGAGTGCTGGCTCACGCTGCTTGCGCGGGCGCGCGAGATCCACGACGACGACATCCGGCGCTGCTACGCGATCGGCGCCTGGGGCGCGCCGCTCTTTGCGCCCGGCGCCCGCATCCTCACGCATTGCAACGCCGGCGCTCTCGCCACGGCCGGCTACGGCACGGCGCTCGGCGTCGTGCGCGCCTGTCACGCACGCTACGACGGTGCCGTGTCGGTGCTCGTCGACGAGACACGGCCCTGGCTGCAGGGCGCCCGGTTGACCGCCTGGGAGCTCGGCGTCGAGGGCATCCCCTACACCGTGATCACCGACAACATGGCGGGCCACTTCATGGCGCGCGGCGAGGTCGACGGCGTGGTCGTGGGCGCCGACCGTATCGCCGCCAATGGCGACACCGCCAACAAGATCGGCACCTACACGCTGTCGGTGCTCGCCAAGGAGCACGGCCTGCCGTTCTACGTGGCGGCGCCGCTGTCGACGGTCGACCTGGGCGTGGCGAGCGGCGCCGACATTCCCATCGAGGAGCGCGACCCGGCCGAGGTCATGAGCTTCGCCTCGGTGCGGGTCGCGCCGGCCGGCGCGACGGCCCGCCACCCGGCCTTCGACGTCACGCCGCAGGCCAACGTCACGGCGATCGTCACCGAGGCCGGCGTGCTGCGCCCGCCCTACGACCGGGCGCTGCGTCGCGCCTGCCGCGACGGGCGGTGCTCCCCATGACCGCTCAGGCCGACGCGCCGCGCGCCCACATCATGGCGGCCGGCCTGGGCACGCGCCTGGCGCCGCTCACCGACCGCACCGCCAAGCCGATGGCGCCCATCGTCAACCGGCCGGTGATGGAGCACATCCTGCGCCTGCTGGCGCGCCACGGCGTGACCGAGGTCTGCGTCAACCTGCACCACTACGCCGACGACATCCGCGGCTACTTCGCCGACGGGCGCTCGTTCGGGCTCAAGGCCCACTACCGCTTCGAAGAGAAGCTCATGGGCACGGCCGGCGGCACCGGCGGCTTTCGCCGCCTGCTCGCCGACGGCACCTTCGTCGTGGTGAGCGGCGACGCCCTGACCGACGTCGACGTCTCGGCCTTCGTCGCCGCCCATCGCGCTCACGGCGGCATCGCCACGATCGCCGTCAAAGAGGTCGACGACCCGTCGCACTACGGCGTCGTCGTGCACGACGAGCGCCGCCGCGTCACCGGATTCCAGGAGAAGCCGTCCAGGGCCGAGGCCCTCTCGCACCTGTGCAACTGCGGCATCTACGCCTTCGAGCCCGAGATCTTCGACTTCATCCCGGCTGGGCGCTTCTGCGACTACGCCAAAGACGTCTTTCCGGCGCTGCTCGCCGCCGAACGGCCCTTCTTCGTCTGGCCGCTCGAGACCTACTGGAACGACGTCGGCAGCCTGCGCGAGTACCGGCGCGGCAACTTCGACGCCCTGGCGGGCCGCGTGGCGGTCACCGTGCCGGGTCGCGAGCTGCGTCTCGGGGTGTGGGTCGGCGAGGGCAGCGAGGTCGCCGACGACGTCGAGATCGTGCCGCCCGTGCTGATCGGCGACAACTGCCGGGTGGCCGCCGGCGCCCGCCTGGTCGGGCCGCTCGTGATCGGCGACGGCTGCGTGATCGGCCACGGCGCCGTGCTCGAGGGCGTCATCCACTGGAACGGCACCGCCACCGGCCGGCGCGCCTCGCTCGCCGGCAGCATCGTGGGCCGCGACGTGGCGATCGGCGACGACGCCGTGGTGCACCAGGGGGCCGTGATCGGCGACGGCTGCGACGTGGCCGAGGGCGCCGTGGTCAAGGCCGACGCGCGCCTCGGGCCGCAATCGATCGTCGGCCCGGCGGCCGCCTCCGACACGCCGTGATCACCCTCGGCCGCCTCGCCGACGCGGCGGCCGACCTCTTGCTGCCGCGGCGCTGCGCCGGCTGCGGGCGCGCCGGCGGCTGGCTCTGCGACGCCTGCCGGGCGGCGCTCGTGCCGCTGCCGGCCACCGTCTGCGCACGCTGCGGAGCGCCGCTCGCCGCGCCGCGCGCCGACTGCCGCGAGTGTCGCGGCCGGCACCTGGCCTTCGCGTCGGCGCGCGCCGCCTTCGTCTACCAGGGTCCGGCGCGCCGCCTGGTCACTGCCTGCAAGTTCCGCGCGCTGCGGCCGCTGGCCGCCGAGATGGCGACCCTCGCCGAGCCCGCCTTCGGCCGCACGGTGGCGGCGCTCGGCGGCGCCGGCGGCGTCGGCCTGGTCACCTGCGTGCCGGTCCATCGCGAGCGCGACCTCGAGCGCGGCTTCGACCAGGCGGCGCTGCTGGCGCGCCGCCTGGCCGCAGCCGCCGGCCTGCCGTTCGCGCCCCTGCTCGAGCGCGTGCAACGCGGCCGCCGGCAGAGCGGCCTGGCCGCGACCGAGCGCGCCGAGAACGTGCGCGACGCGTTCAGGCTGCGCGACAGAACGGCCGATAAAGCGGGTACAGTGAGTGCTGTGTTAGTGGTTGACGACGTCTACACGACGGGTGAGACACTACACGCGTGTGCCACCGCTTTGAGACACGCGGGCTGCGAGCCGCATGCGTTCACGTTTGCGCGCGCAGCCCGCGCTCGTTCGTAGGAGACCGCTTCGGATCGTCGGTCACAAAGGAGCCGCCTTCATGAAGATCCAGGTCAAAGGTCGTCACGTTGCCGTCACCGAACCGCTGCGGGACTACGCCGAGGAGAAGCTCGCCAAGCTGCATCGCGTGCTCAGTGAGCGGCACATCGACGAAGTCACGCGGGTCGAGCTCGAGCTCCTCGTCGAGAAGGGGCACGCCAACGTCGACTCGCAGGTAGCCGAGGCGACCGTGTTCACGCGCGGTCCCGTCATGCGGGCACGCGAGTCGTCGCCCGACATGTACGCCTCGATCGACCTCGTGACCGAGAAGCTTCAGCGACAGGCCAAGAAGTACCACGACAAGATCCAGCACAAGGCCCTGCGTCACGCGGCGCCCAAGGGGGCTGCCGACGCGGCCGCCGCGAGCGAGGCCGCCGCGGCCGACGCCGAGGCCGAGACGCCGGTCGCGGCCGAGCCGCCGCTCGCCGACGAGCCCGACCTCGCCGCCGGCGGCGGCAACAACCACGACGAGCCACGTGTGGTGAAGAGCAAGCAGTTCGCCCTCAAGCCGATGTCGGTCGACGAGGCGACCCTGCAGCTCGAGTTGATCGGCCACAGTTTCTTCGTGTTCACGAACGCCGAGACCAGCGACACCAACGTCGTCTACCGCCGCAACGACGGGCACTACGGCCTGATCGAGCCGACCCGGCAGTAGCCGCGCGCCGGGCGCAGGGGACGGCGGCGAGGCGCAGAAACCTCACCGTGACGAGGCCCGCGCGAGCGGGACGCACAGAGCGGCGTGGCCGGCGCGGCCGGCAGGCCGGTGAGGTATCGGTGACGTTCACGCCGCTCGCCGCGCGATAGAGTAATCTTTCAGGCAGAGAGCGCGAGCACACCTCAAGGAGAGTCGAGCTACCCATGGCCAACATCGTCGAACGGGTCCTGCGCGCCGGCGAGGGCAAGCGCATGAAGCTGCTCGAAAAGCAGGTGGCCGAGATCACCGCGCTCGAGCCCGAGATCAGCGTGCTCACCGACGACCAGCTCCGCGACAAGACGGTCGAGTTCCGCGAGCGCCTGGCCGCCGGCGAAGAGCTCGACGACCTGCTCTACGAGGCCTTCGCCGTGGCCCGCGAAGCCGCAAAGCGGGTGCTCGGCATGCGCCCCTTCGACGTGCAGGTCATGGGCGGCATCGTCCTGCACGACGGCGACATCGCCGAGATGAAGACCGGCGAGGGCAAGACCCTCGTGGCCGTCATGCCGATGTACCTGAACGCCCTGGCCGGCAAGGGCGCGCACCTGGTGACCGTCAACGACTACCTGGCCAAGCGTGACGCCGAGTGGATGGGCAACATCTACCGCTTCCTGGGGCTCGAGGTCGGGGTGATCCAGACCAACATGCTGCCCGAGGACCGGCGAGTGGCCTACAACGCCGACATCACGTACGGCACCAACAGCGAGTTCGGCTTCGACTACCTGCGCGACAACATGGCGATGCGCCTGCCCGAGTGCGTGCAGCGCGGCCACGCCTACTGCATCGTCGACGAAGTCGACTCCATCCTGATCGACGAGGCGCGCACGCCGCTCATCATCTCGGGCGCGCCCGAGACGGCCGCCAAGACCTATCGCGACTTCGCCCGCGTGGTCAAGCGCCTGCGGGTCGACGAAGACTACGAGGTCGACGAAAAGCAGCGCACAGTGGCGGTCACCGAGGCCGGCGTCGCCCAGGTCGAGAAGGCGCTCGGCATCGACAACCTCTACAAGGACGCCAACGGCGCCCTGGTCAACCACCTGCTCCAGGCCCTCAAGGCGCAGTCGCTGTACCAGCGCGACAACGAGTACGTCGTCAAAGACGGCGAGGTGCTGATCGTCGACGAGTTCACCGGCCGCATCCTCGACGGGCGGCGCTACTCCGAGGGCCTGCACCAGGCGATCGAGGCCAAAGAGAACGTGCCGATCCGCGAAGAGAACCAGACGCTCGCCACGATCACCCTGCAGAACTACTTCCGTCTGTACGACCGGCTGGCCGGCATGACCGGCACGGCCAAGACCGAAGAAGACGAGTTTCGCACCATCTACAACCTCGAGGTCGTGCAGATCCCGACCAACGTGCCGATGGTGCGCCTCGACCGCAACGACTTCATCTTCACGACGCGCAAAGAAAAGCACGCGGCCGTCGTCAACGACATCGTCGAGCGCTACGAAAAGGGCCAGCCCGTACTGGTCGGCACCGTGTCGGTCGAGGTCAGCGAGCTGCTCTCGACCCTGCTCGAGCGCCGCGGCGTGCCGCACAGCGTGCTGAACGCCAAGCAGCACGAGCGCGAGGCCGAGATCATCAAGAACGCCGGGCAGAAGAACGCCGTCACGATCGCCACCAACATGGCCGGCCGCGGCGTCGACATCAAGCTGGGCGAGGGCGTGCCCGAGCTCGGCGGCCTCTACGTGCTGGGCACCGAGCGCCACGAGAGCCGGCGCATCGACAACCAGCTCCGCGGCCGTTCGGGCCGCCAGGGCGACAACGGTGAGAGCCGCTTCTATCTGTCGGCCGAAGACGACCTCATCCGCCTGTTCGCCGGCGACCGCATGTACAAGGTGCTCAGCCGGCTGGGCCCGGGCGAGGGCGAGGCGCTCGAGCACCGCATGCTCTCCGGCGTCGTCGAGCGCGCCCAGAAGAAGGTCGAAGAGCTCAACTTCATGCGCCGCAAGAACGTGCTGCAGTACGACGAGGTCATGAACGAGCAGCGCCGCGTGATCTACGACCAGCGCCGCCGCATCCTCGAAGGCGAAGACTTCGGCGACCAGGTCCGCGAGATGGTCGAAGCCGTGGTGGGCGCGGCCGTGAGCGGCGCCCTGGCCGACACCCAGTACGCCGAGGACTGGGACCTCGACGCCCTGCTCGTCGCCCTGCGCGCCGTCTACGACCCCTCGTTCTCGAAGGTCGACCTCGAAGGTCTCGACGCCCTCGACGAGGCCGTCGAGCTCGCCGTGAACGATGCCCTCACCCAGTACGACGAGCGCGAGAACCTGATCGGGGCCGAGCAGATGCGCGGCGTCGAGCGCGCCGTCATGCTGTCGATCGTCGACGTGCGCTGGAAGGACCACCTGCTCGACATGGACTATCTGCAGGAGGGCATCCACCTGCGCGCCCTGGGCCAGCGCGACCCGCTCGCCGAGTACAAGACCGAGGGCTACAACTTCTTCGAAGACATGCTCGGCGGGGTGCGTCAGAGCGTGGTCATGACGATCATGAAGAACACCCCCGAAGACCTCGCCTACTTCGCCGCGCAGACCCTCGACCAGCCCATGCTGGCGCTCAACTACACGAGCGGCGACGACCTCGCCTACCAGACCTCGTTCGCCGGGGCCGCCACGGCCGGCGGCGCCGTGAGCTCGACCGGCGGCTACGAGGCCACGCCGGCCGCGCAGGGGGCGCCGGTCATGGCCGCCCCGCAGGGCCAGACCACGCCGGCCGGGCAGACCACGACGACCGTACAGCAGCGGCACGTCGAGCAGAAGCTCGGCCGCAACGACCCCTGCTGGTGCGGCAGCGGCAAGAAGTACAAGAAGTGTCACGGGGCTTAGCGGTCAGGCGAGCGTAGCTCGCCTGACGGTGCCCCGAGCAACGCCGTGGCTCGCCCCTTCGGGGAAGTCCGCTCATTTCAGCGAGCGTCAACCAGCGAGCTGACGCTCGCTGATTGACGCTCGCTCGATGCCGAAGGCTCGCCTGGCGGCGAGCTATTCTCTCAGTATCTCGCGCCGCGCCCCTCAGGCCGGCGTGAGCCCGCGCCGCCGGCAGGCCGCCACGAAGTCGGCGTCGGTCGCCCGAACGTGCTCGCGCGAGACGTGACTGACCGGTCGCGGCTGGCTGCGACGTTCGAACAGGGCGCAGTTCTCGACGTCCTGCCCGTAGAACGACTGGGAGAAGATCCCCGAGTAGGCCCTGCCCGACAGCGGCTGCCGCTGGCCAAAGACGTAGCGCGAGACTTGCTGGGTGAAGGCGCGGTCGCGCGACCTTCGCAACGTGTCGGCGTCGAGCCTGGCGATGCCGCACGAGCGTGCCAGCGGCGCGAGCGACGAGAGCGACGCGGCGCCCTGCACGGCCACGAGCGGCTCATGGACGCCGTCGGTGAGCCCCTGTCCCAGGACGCGCCGCTCACGCCAGCGCGGCGCGAGCCGGCCGAGCGGCTCGGCACCGGGGTCGTCGGGGTCGTTGGCGGCGATGCCCTCGTAGGCGGTACCGAGGGCGGGATCGGGGCGCAGCGGCGCGAGGCTCTCGACGAGCGCGCCGAGCCGGCTGCAGCTCGTGTAGAGGACCCGGTATCTGCCGAGCGGATCGTCCCAGCGGTTCCCGAACGTCCCGTCGGCCGTCACGGCAGCCCAGGGCGGCCAGGCCCACACGTCGGGCGGCCGGCCGACGCGGTAGAGGAGGCCGGGGACCGCGAGCGGGTCGAGGGCCGCGGTCATCCGTTGGCGATGAAGTACTTCTCGGCGGCGATGAAGGCCTTGCCGTCGCGCTCGAGGTCGCCCTCGCGCAGCAGCCGTGCCGGCGAGACGTCGTCGAGCATGGGGTTGAGGCCCTGGAACCAGGCCTGGGCGACGCCGCGACCGTCGACATCGGCGATGCACCTGGCGGCACGATAGGCGAGCCGCAGGCGGTTCTCGACCGCCGCGCTCGGCCGTCGCTGTCCGTCGGCCCACTGGCGGACCGCGCGCGTCTCGGTGACCGAGCCGATGTAGGCGACGAGCCGGCCGCCGAGGATGGCGCGCAGCTCGGTCGCGATCTCGGGGAAGCTCATCTTGAGCGAGAGCCGGTGGCAGGCGCGTTCGTCGACCTGGAGCGTCATGAGCGCCTCCTCGCGATACCATAGTAAACACCAGGGTGGACGCCAGAGATTATACCACTCGGTGCGCCAGGCCAGTCGCGCCTTCCACGCATCTGGCCCCGAAGTCGGGTATACTCCCGCGAGCCATGACCACCGTCCCCGAAGCCTACGATATTCTCGACTCGCTCCGCGAGCGGCTGCACGGCGCCTCCGAGCGCCTGAGCTGGCTGCGGAGCTATCTTTGACCCCCCTGCGCTGACCGCCGAGATCGCCGCGCTCGAAGAGCGCATGCGCGCGTCCGACTTCTGGGACGACGCCGACGCGGCGCAGCGCACCTCGGCCGAGTACAGCCGCCTCAAGCGCCGCCTCGAGGAGTTCGGCACGCTCGAGGGCCGGTTCGGCGACCTCGAAGCCACCGAGGAGCTCGCCCGCGAGGAGCTCGCCGGCGACGAGGTCGACCAGCAGCTCTTCGACGAGCTTGCGCACGGCCTCGCCGCGCTCGAGCGCGAGCTCGACCGCCGCGAGGAGCAGCGCTTCTTCAGCGGCCGCTACGACGAGGGCGGCGCCATCGTCACGATCCACCCCGGGGCCGGCGGCACCGAGTCGCAGGACTGGGCCCAGATGCTGCTGCGCATGTACCTGCGCTGGTTCGAAAGCCGCGGCTTCAAGGTCGAGGTCAACGACGTGCAGGAGGGCACCGAGGCCGGCATCTCGAGCGCCACCATAACGGTCGAGGGCGAGAACGCCTACGGCCTGCTCGCCTCCGAGAAGGGCGTGCACCGCCTGGTGCGCCTGAGCCCGTTCGACTCGGCCAACCGCCGCCACACGAGCTTCGCGGCGGTCGAGGTGAGCCCGCTCGTGTCCGACGACGTCGAGGTCGACATCGCCGAAGACGACCTGCGTGTCGACACCTATCGCTCGAGCGGTGCCGGCGGCCAGCACGTCAACAAGACGAGCTCGGCGGTGCGCATCACGCACCTGCCGACCGGCATCGTCGTGCAGTGCCAGAACGAGCGCTCGCAGATCTCCAACCGGGCGACCGCCATGCGGATGCTCAAGTCGCGCCTCGTCGAGCTCGAGGAGCGCAAGCGCGCCGAGGAGCTGGCCCGCGAGCGCGGCCAGCAGATGGACGTCAACTTCGGCTCGCAGATCCGCAACTACGTGCTGCACCCCTACCAGATGGTCAAGGACCTGCGCACCGACCACGAGACCGGCAACTCGCAGGCCGTGCTCGACGGCGAGCTCGACCCCTTCGTGCACGCCTTCCTCATGTGGCGTGCCGGCACCGAGCAGAAGGCGCGATGAGCCCGGCCGGCGCCGGCTCGCCGGCGCCTGTCCCGACCCTGCGCGGCGAGCGCGTCGTGCTGCGCCCGCTGACCGCCGCCGACGGCCCCGCGCTGCTGGCCCTGCTGCACGACCCCGGCGTGGCCGCCTGGTGGATGCGGGCGAGCTGGGACCAGATCAACGAGGAGGGCGCGGTCGTCTTTGCCGTGCTGGTCGACGGCGCGGTGGCCGGCTCGATCCAGTACCACGAGGAGACCGACCCCGACTATCGCAGCGCGTCGATCGACATCTTCATGGGCGACGCCTGGCAGGACCGCGGCCTGGGCAGCGAGGCGATGCGCGTGCTGATCGACTACCTGGTGGGCGAGCGCGGCCATCACCGCCTTACGGTCGATCCCTCCGCCGCCAACGAGCGCGCCGTGCGGGCCTACGAGCGCCTCGGCTTTCGCCGCGTCGGGGTGCTGCGCGCCTACGAGCGCACGCCCGACGGCACGTGGCGCGACGCGCTGCTCATGGAGCTCGTCGTCGGGGTCTGAGCGCTTGCGCGGGTGGCGGGGGAGAGGCGACCGGGCCGCGCGCCGGCGCGCGGCCCCGACTGGACCGCCCGGCCTTGCTCAGGCCTGCACGGCGCCGAGCACGAGCGGCGCGAGGCGAGCTTCGACCACCTCGAGCGTCGCCTGCGGCTCGAACACGAGCCAGTCGAGCGCGGCGGTGGCGATCATGCCGAAGATGGTCGAGGCGGCGGCGCGCACGTCCAAGTCGGCGCGAAAGGCGCCCTCGGCGACGCCGCGGGACAGCACCGCGGCGAAGACCTCGCCGTATTCGTCGCGCAGGGTGCTCAGACTGTCGCGCCAGTCGCGGTCGGCGCGCCACATCTCGGACATGACGAGCTTCGAGAACGCCTGGTAGCGCTCGATGTAGGTGAGCTCGGCGTGGACGAGGGCGCGCAGGGCGGCTGCGCCGCCCTGCGCGCCCTCGATCTCGCTGCGAAACGACGCCGCGAGGCGCTTGAGGCCGTCGTCGAGCAGGGTCGAGACCAGCTCCGATTTGCTGCGGAAGTGGTAGTACACGGTGCCCTTCGCGACGCCGGCGCGCTCGACGATGTCGTCGATCGTGGCGCCGGCGTAGCCGCGGTCGGCGAGCAGCTCGACCGCCGCCTCGAACAGGCGGTCGAGCGTCGCGCTGCGCGGGTGCTGCGTGTCGTCGGTCTGGGCCATCGCCCTCCGCTCGCGGGCCGCGGCGCGGCTGCCGTGCCACGCCGTCGCTACCTGTCCCCTGCCGTTCGGTCGGCAGGCCGTGGCTGTCGCGCCGCCGTGCCTCATTGCATCGTCACCACCGGCTTGAGCCGGGCCATCGTCCAGGTCCGGCGGCGGTGCGCGGTCACTATCGTCGCACAGATGCCGGCGGCGGCGAAGCCCAGCAGGACGAGGATGTCGAAGGCCAGCCTGCGCAGGTCGCCGCCCGAGATCGCCTGGCGCAGGCCGGCGACCACGTAGGTCATGGGCAGGCAGGGGCTGATCACCTGAAAGAAGCGCGGGTTGGTCTGCAGCGGGAACGCGCCGCCCGACGAGGTGAGCTGCAGCATGAGCAGCACGATGGCGACGAACTTGCCGGCCGTGCCGAAGGCCGCCGACAGGAACTGCAGCACGGCGGTGAACGACAGGGCCGACACCAGGGCGAACAGCACGAGCAGCGCCGGCTCGACCGGACGCAGCCCCAGGGCGAGCTGCAGCACGAACACGAGCACGACGGCCTGCAGCGCCGTGACGAGCGCACCGGGCCACAGGCCGGCGAGCGCGACGTCCCGGTCGGAGCGGGTCGAGGCCAGGGCGCGGCCGGAGAGCGGGCGCACGATGAAATAGGTCATGAGGGCGCCGACCCACAGGGCCAGCGGAATGAAGTAGGGCGCGAAGCCGGTGCCGTAGTTGGGCACGGGGTGGACGCGCGTGGTGGTCAGCCTGACCGGGTCGCTCATGATCGCGGCGTGCGCGGTGGCGCTGCGGCCGCTGTAGGCGGTCACCGCCGCGGCGCCGCTTCTGATGCTGCTCGTCAGGCGGCTCGCGCCCGAGTGCGCCGTGAGCAGGCCGCCGGAGAGCGTGGTGCTGCCCGTCAGGAGCTGATCGATGCCGGTCACCAGGGTGGTGCTGCCGGCGCGCGCCTGGGCGGCGCCGGCGGCGACGCCGCCGGCGCCGCTTGCCAGCTCACGGGCCTTGCTGGCCAGCGTGCCGGCGCCGGCGCTCGTCGCGCTCACGCCGGCGCGCAGGCTGCTCGCGCCCCCGGCCACGCTGCTCGCGCCGCTCGCGACCGTGGTGGCGCCCGCGCTCGCCTGGCTCACGGCGACGCTGTAGGTCGCGAGCGAGGCGGCGAGCTGTGAGCTGCCGTTGTCGAGCTGCGCGGCGCCGCTGGCGAGCGTGTCGAGCTGCGTGGCGCCGCTCGCCAGGCCGTCGTGCAGGCTCGCCAGGCCCGACGAGACCTCGCCGGCCGCGCCGGCGGCCGTCTCGAGCGTGGCGAGGTCGGCGGCGTCGGGATGGGCGGCGATGTAGGCGGCCAGGAGCTGCTGCACCTGGCCCGCCCCGCCGGCGAGCTGGCCGGCCGAATCGGCGGCGCTCGTCGTCTGGCCGACCGCCGACGTGAGCCCTATGTCCACCTGCGACGCGCCGCCGGCCAAGGTGGCGGCCGAGCTGCGGAGCTGCGCGGCGTTCGTGGCGAGCGTCGCGAGCCCGCTCGCCAGCGTGCTCGTGCCGCTCGCCAGGCTGCTGCTGCCGGCGCTCACCGAGCTCGCCCCGCTCGCGGCGCTGCTGAGTCCGCTCGCCAGCGTGCCGGCGCCGCGTGCGAGCTTCGTCGCGCCGCCGGCGAGGGTGGTGCTGCCGCTCGCCAGGGTCGTGAGGCCCGACGACAGCGACCTGGAGCCGCTCGCCGCACTGGCGATGCCGCTCGTCAGGCTCGATGAGCCGCTCGCGGCGCTGCGCAGCGCCGCCGACAGGGTGGTCGCGCCGCTGCCGGCGCTCGTCATGCCCTTCTTCACCTGGGCGACGCCGCTGAACACCTTGGCCAGATAGCCCCGGCTCGTCGTCGCCGACAGCGCGGCGCGCAGCTCGGTGAAGGCGCGGTCGCCGATCTGCGAGGCGAGCAGGTTGCGCGACTCGTTCTGGCGGAGCTGCAGGGTCGCGGCATGGGGCGACGGGCCGCCGGCCGAGGCCACGTCGGCGCTGAAGTCGGCCGGGATCGTGAGGGTCATGTAGTAGGCGCCGTTCCTGAGGCCGCGCCGCGCCTGGGCGCCCGACACGAAGCGCCAGCCGAGCTCCCTGTCTTTACGAAGCTGGGTGACCAGGCCGGCGCCGAGGTGGAGCGTGGTGCCGCCCGAGCGCACAGGCTGGTCGAGGTTGACGACGGCGACCGGCAGCTTGTTCAGGCGGGCGTACGGGTTCCAGAACGCCCAGAGGTACAGGACGCAGTAGAGCAGCGGCACGACGCACACGACGCCAGCCGCGAGCAGGAAGGGGCGGGCAGAGACGAGACGCCGCAGCTCGGCGCGCGCCATTCTTACGGAGTGCATGAGACGACCTCCAGGGCCGGGGTGACGGGGCGGCCGTCGAGGCCGAGCTCCAGGGCGACGTCGGCGTGCACCGCGAGCGCCGGGTCGAGGCTGCCGGCGACGACGGTGACGCCACCGTCGACGAGCGCCCACAGGCGTGTCAGCACGAGGTCGTGGTCGGCGGGGGAGAGGTCTTCGTGCAGGTCGTCGACCACCAGGAACGGCGGCCCGCCTACACAGGCGAGCGCGACGCCGAGCAGCAGCCGGTCGGGGGCCGACAGGTCGCCGACTTTCACCCTCGGGTCGAGGTCGAGGTCGACCGCGGCGAGGACGCCGGCGACGGCGCCGGAGACCTGCCGCCGGGCGTCGGCGTGGAGCTTGCCAACCGGGTCGAAGCCGCGCAGCTCGCGGCGGACGCGGCGGCCGTGCAGCGCGAGCTCGCCCTCGATCTGGGCGGCCACGGTGAGCGTCTCGTCGAGGCCGTTGACGCCGGCGGTCTCGCCCAGGCCGACGAGGCGGCGGGTGCGCTGCGGCCAAGCGAGTGCGTCGCACTCGCCCACCCGCAGCGCACCCGCCGTCGGCCGCATGCGACCCGCGAGCGTGAGCAGCAGCGCCGTCTTGCCGCAGCCCGCCGGGCCGCTGATCACAGCCAGCGAGCCGGCCGGCACGGCGAGATCGACGTCGCGGTACACCCAGCCGCGAGCGGTGGACAGGCCGAGACCGCTCGCGACGATGCCGCGCGGCGCCGGACCGCTCGCGGTGATGCCCGGGGCCGGGCCGGCCGCAACGATCCCGCCCGGGCCGGCGGCCGGCGGACCGGCGATCGTGTGAGATGTCGTCATGGGCTCCCTCCCGAGAGACGCGAGTCCTGAACTGACTAGTCAGTCTAAGGAACTGACCAGTCAGTATAAACATCTGCCCGTGACGTGCAACCCGGCGGTCACGTGCCGGTCGGCGCGACGCCGTCGAGAGCGCGGGGAGGGGTGCCAAGAAGAGCGCCGGGAGAGGCTGCTGAGCGGATGCACCCATCGCCGGGCGGGGGGCTACGCCGGAGCAGGCCGGGAATCGGGCTGCCGTGGTCTGGGGGGCACGTGGACGTCGCGCGGGGTCAACGCGAGCGCCGGGCGGGGCTACGCCGGCTCGGGCGCCTGCCGGCTCACGTGCCGGTCGCTGAGAAGTGCCGGTAGTCCGTTTACGCGGCTGAGAAGGGCGGCGCGACGCCCATCGACAGGCGGTCTTCCCGCCCCCGGACGGTCTGCTATAATCGGCTACTCGCGTGGGCGACTAGCTCAGTTGCGTAGAGCGCCAGCTCGACAAGCTGGAGGTCGTTGGTTCAATTCCAACGTCGCCCACCATCCCTCCTTTTCGACCCCTGTGGGGGGTACGGACTCGCCGCCGCAAGCCAATCCTGACCCCCGCGACGACTCCGCCCTCCTCACGGCGCGCGGCTGGTCGCGCAGGACGAAGCACCCGGTTGCAGACTTCCCATCAAGCGCCTGACCGAAGGTGCCGACTCGAGGGTTGGCGGACTGGAGGATCTCGGTGCGGTGGTTCACGTGAGAAGGCTGTCGATATGTCTCTGCGTCCTCGCGGCCCTGGTCCCGCTCGCCGCGTGCGGCAAAAGTCAGCCGCAGCAAGCGACTGTGACGCCGTCCCTGACCGTCACCATGGACCTCACGGTGCAGCTTCGGAGCCATCGCGTGACTACGGTCAACCTCCTGCCCTCAGGCCATCCCAGTGGTGTCGTCGCCTTGAAAGCCGTGCACGACGGTCACCTGGTGACGATCGGCGCGCAGCGCTTCTCCAGGATCAACGATCCCGGCTATCTGACGATCGAAGTCTCGGCACGAGGTATCGAGATGGGCTGGAACATCCCGCAGGGGGCGCGGGCCCTGCAGGGCAACTGCGCGGCTGCGTTTCCCGCCGGCTCCAGCTGGGCGGGTGCCGGCTATGGGAACGAGACCGTGGCTCCGGGGCCCAGCGACACAGGTGGCACGGTCTGGAATCTCACCTACGACACAGCCAAGGCGACGACGGACGGCGCAGGCGTCAGCGACGCGGGTGCCGCGGCGGTGAAGGAGAGCACGAAGTTGCCGACCGAGACGGCCTACTGCGTGACCGTCACCCTCAACAGATAGACGCGGTCAACGCTCAGCGGGACAGAAGTCAGGTTGCCTCTGCCGCGAAGCCACCGGCGATGGCGCGTGGTCAACGGATGGCGAGGCGCCGGCCTCGACGACGGACCGCCGTTCGGCACTCGCCTGGGCATCCCGCCCTCCGCAGGTTGGGTACGTAGCCTCTCTCGCAACCCGGCGTCGTCGCCGATGAAGGACGATGGTGGGCCGTCGCAGCGGTGGCCGCCGTCGCAGACGAACATGTGGGACCGCGATGCCCCGGGAGGTCAATGATGCTCGCTCGGCTCTGTCACCGTCCGCGTCCGGGTGGACTCGCGGCCTGCTGCCTGCTCACCCTAGGCGTCGCGGCGCTGCTGGTCTGCTCGGCGGCGAGCGCCGCGACCGGCAGCGGCGGTCGCGCCGCGGAGGCGGCGTCCGGTTCGGCCGCCCGGCTCGGCTCTCCGGGCTCTCCGGCGCAGCTTGCCCTGCAGCAGGCCGAGGTCTCCGCATCGGACGGCGTCGCCTACAGCTACTTCGGCTACTCCGTGGCCATCTCCGGTGACACCGCCCTGGTGGGAGCGCCCGCCGCGCTCGGCATGAACATCGGTCCCGGCACCGCCTACGTCTTCGTCCGCTCGGGCTCGAGCTGGGTCCAGCAGGCCGAGCTCACCCCGAGCGACGGCGTGCTCGACGATCAGTTCGGCTACTCCGTGGCCGTCTCCGGCGACGTCGCGCTCGACGGCGACGACGCCCTGGTCGGTGCGCCCATGCACCAGGTAAGCGGCGTCGACTACCAGGGCGCGGCCTACCTCTTCACGCGCTCGGGCTCGAGCTGGAGCCAGCAGGCCGAGCTGACGGCAGACGACGGCGCCTCCGGCGACAGGTTCGGCTACTCCGTGAGTCTCTCCGGGCAGAGCGCCCTGGTCGGCGCGCTGTACCACCAGGTCGGCGACAACGACGCGCAGGGCGCGGCCTACGTCTTCAGCGGTTCCGGCTCGAGCTGGAGCCAGCAGGCCGAACTGACCGCAGACGACGGCGCCGCCTACGATGAGCTCGGCGTCGCGACCGCTCTCTCGGGTGACACGGCCCTCGTGGGCGCCTACGGCAGCGACTCGCAGCAGGGCGCCGCCTACGTCTTCACTCGCTCCGGCTCGAGCTGGAGCCAGCAGGCCGAGCTGTCGGCGGGCGACGGCGTCGCCGGCGACCGGTTCGGCAACGCCGTCGCGCTCTCGGGCGGCACCGCGCTGGTGTCGGCCGTCCGGCACGCGGTCGGGTCCAACTCCCAGCAGGGCGCCGCCTACGTCTTCACCCGCTCCGGCGCAGGCTGGGGCCAGCAGGACGAGCTGACCGCGAGCGACGGCGCCGCCAGCAACCGGTTCGGCCTCGTCGCGCTCGACGGCGCGACGGCCCTGGTCGGGGTCCCGCTGCACAAGGTCGCCGGCGTGACCGCTCAGGGCGCCACCTACGTGGAACTGCTGACTCCCGCCGCCGATGCGGCGCCCGTCGTCAGCGGGAGCACCGCCCCGGGCGACACGCTCTCCTGCACGACCGGCACCTGGGCCGTGAACCCGGCGCCGACCTGCACCTACCAGTGGCTACGCGACGGCAGCGCGATCGACGACGCCACCGGCGCGAACTACGTCGTACAGGGGCCGGACTGTGGCCACACGCTGTCCTGCCTGGTGACGGCGACCAATGGCGCCGGCTCGACGAATGCCACGAGCAATGATGTCTCGGTCCCCGCGGCGAGCGCGCCGGCCAACACGGAGCGCCCGGTCCTCTCGGGAGACGCCGCCGTCGGCGGCACCCTCTCCTGCTCGAGCGGTAGCTGGACGGGCGTTCCCACACCGACCCTCTCCTGCCAGTGGCTGCGCGACGGCGCCGCGATCGCGGACGCCACGGACGACACCCACACGGTCACGACCGCCGACCAAGGCCATCTGCTGTCCTGCAAGGTGACCGCCACGAACGTCGGCGGCGCGCTGAGCGAGACCAGCGACCTCGTCGCCGTCGAGGCGGTGCTCGGTGCGCCGACCAGCGTTCAGGCTCCGGTCGTCAGCGGCAGCGCCGTGCTGGGGCAGGTCCTGTCGTGCTCGAGCGGCGCCTGGAGCGGCGCGGTGACGAGCCTCGACTATCAATGGCTGCGCAACGGTGTCGCGATCGGCGGCGCCACGGGCAGCACGCGCAGGGTCGCCCTCGGCGACTGCGGCCGGCGGCTCACCTGCGTCGTCACGGCCGCCAACAGCGCCGGCCACACGAGCGCCGCGAGCAACGGCCTCTCGGCGACCGTCGCGCCCTCGCTGCGCCTGCGGGTCTCACGCCGCGCGGTGACTGCGGGGGCGACCGTCGTGATCAGCGGCGCCGTGAGGAACCCGCTGGCCGCCGCCAGGACGCTGTCGATCTGTCGCCGGCTCCACGGCAGGCTCATCGTCCTGCGCCGGCTCACCCTGACGGGTTCACACACGTTCCGCTGGACCTGGCGGTCTCACCGCGGCGGCCTGTGGCGCCTCGTCGCCTGCTACACGGCCGCCGGCCACCGTTTTCAGAGCAAGGTTGTCAACGTGACGGTGCACAAGAAGTAGACGGCCGATCGCCTACACGCGGAGCTTCTCCTGTCGTGGCCCGACGCTCTGCTTCAGGCGGCGCACGGCGAGCATGGCGAGGTCGTCGCGCAGGCGGTCGCCGCTGAAGGCGGTCACGTCGCCGAGCACGTCGTCGACGACCTGCCGGCCCGACCTGTCGCCGCTGCCGTTCAGCAGCCCGAAGAGGCGCTCTTCGCCGTAGAACTTACCCTCGCGGCGGGCATCGGTGAGCCCGTCGGTGTAGAGAAAGAGCAGCTCGCCGGGCTCGAGGCGCGTCTCCGCCTGCTCGAAGCCGACGCCGTCGAAGGCGCCCAGCAGGGGCCCCGTCACGGGCAGCCTGGTCAGGCCGTCGCGGCGCCGCAGGACGGCGGTCGTGTGGCCTGCGTTCACATACACGAGGCGTCCGTCGCGGCAGTCGAGGATGCCGAAGAAGACCGTGGCGAAGGCGTCGTCGCGCGTGGCCGCGCAGACGAGCTCGTTCGTCAGGGCGCAGATCCGGGCCGGCGTCTTGCCTTTCTCGAAGGCGTGCGCGCGGAGCGTGTGCTTGATCATCGAGGTCAGGACGGCGGCGTCGAGGCCCTTGCCCGCCACATCGCCGACGACGATCCCCACCTGGCCGTAGTGCAGCTCGAACACGTCGTAGAAGTCGCCGCCCACGCGCGCCGTCTCGCTGGCCGGGCGATAGGCGTGGGCGGCCTCGATCCCCGGCAATCGCTCGGGCAGGTTGAGCAGCGCCTCCTGAAGCTGGTTGGCGATGTCGCGCGCCCGCCCCTCGCTCTCGCGCAGCGCCTCGGTGGAGCCGGTGAGCGCCGCCTCGGCCTGCCAGCGCTCGATGATGTCGCTCGCCTGCACGGCGAGCAGGTCGAGCAGGCGCAGCGTGCGCTCGTCGGGGCGGTGCGGCCGTCCGAAGTGCTGGGTGATCACGCCGAGCGGCCGGCCCGACCGACCCACGAGCGGCGTCGAGACGACCGCGCGGATGCCGGCTCTGAGCTGCACGTCCAGGTCGGGCGTGCCGACGAACACCGGGCTCTCGGTCACGTCCTCCACGATCACGTGCTCGCCCCGGTCGAGCGCCGTGCCGCACGAGCCGCGACCTTCGGCGAGCGCCGCCCAATGCGCGAGCCACCAGTCCGGCAGCCCGCGGTGACCGACAGTGCGAAGCTGTCCCGACTCGGCGTCGAGGAGCTGGCAGTTGCCGCAGTCGGCGCCGGCGATCGCGATGCCGGCATCGACGATCTCGTCGAGGACCGGCTCGAAGTCGGCCTCGCGGATGAAGGTCGAGCCCAGGGCCAGCAGCCTGCGGGTCGCCTCGAGGTCGGCCTCGAGGCGTCGCCGATGCTCGCGCAGCCGCTCCTCGTCGCGCTTGCGTTCGTTGATCTCGTGGCCATAGATGCTCACCCCGGTCGACGTCGGGTAAAAGCGCGTCTCGACCCAGTCGTTGCCGATCGACGTCCGGTACTCGAGCGCCGAGAACCTGCCGAGCTCCATCGCGTCGCGGATGGCCTGCCCCTCGGGCCGGCCGACGAGAGCGGGCACGACGTCCCAGATGCGCCTGCCGATGAGCTCCTCGCGGCCGTGTCGCAGATAGCGCAAGGCGGCGGCGTTCACGAAGGTGTAGCGGTACTCCCAGTCGATGCCGATCACGAACTCGTCGACCTCGTCGAGCAGGGCGGCGCGCCGTGCGTGGCCGTAGGCGGCCTCGCCGGATACGAGCCGGCGGGGCCCCTGCCGGCTCTCGGCCGTCGCCGCGCGGGCGGCGCGTTTGACTGCCCTCACCTCGACGCCGCCGTCGCAGCAGATCGCCAGCTCGTCCATGAGCCGGGCCATGAGAAAGAGGCCGCGCCCGCCGGGCACGGAGGGGTCGGGGACGCGTTGCAGGTCGAGTCCGGTCGCGTCGAAGGCGCAACCGTGGTCCCTGACCTCGGCGATCAGGTCGTCGCCCTCGAAGCGTACGCCGATCTCGACGTCCTGCGAAGCCCCGCTGTGCCGCACGGCGTTGGTCATGGCCTCTTCTACCGCGACCAGCGTCGCGTCGAGCGCGTCGGCCGTGCAGCCCTGCTCGTGCAGGTAGTCGCGGATGCGGTCACGGGCGCGCTGCATGCGTGCCGCGTCGAGGGGCAGGCGAAAGGACAAGCGAGGCGAGACGCTGTCCGACGGTGGAGCGGGCACGACCCTCCCCCTCGTTGCCGTTCGAGTCGGGCGAGTCCGATTCTACTGTCCGGCGGCCGGCGTGCCGCCGTTGGACCGGCTAGCCGAGCGCGCGACGCATGCGGACCTCGATCGCCGACGGATCGTCGGGCGAGGGTTCGGGGCCGCGCGCCACGACGAAGCCCGCCGCTTCGTAGAGGCGCTGCGCGAGACGGTTGCCCACCCGCACGTCGAGCTCGATAGAGGCAGCGCCGCGCTCCGCCGCCCATCGGCAGACGCGGTCGACAAGGGCCCTGCCGGCGCCATGGCGTCGCGCCTTCGGCTCGACCCACATGGCGACGAGCTCGGCCGGAGCGCCGGCATCGAAGCAGACGCCGGTGGCCGTACCCACGTGCCGACCCCCGAGGACAGCGACGAACGTGGCCAGCCCGGCGCTCTCGGCGCCGTTGCGCGTGCGCTCCTCCCAGAACGACGCCGGCCGTCCGGCCGAGCTCGCGTAGTCCTCGGCGAACGCATCGGGGGCCCCGGCCAGCGCCGACAGGCGCAGGGCCTTGGCTTCGTCGACCTCGTCGGTACGGATGCGTCGCACGGTGAAGGCGGGCCCGGCGGCCTGGCTCTGCTCGCTCGTGAGCCGGTCGCCGCCGATGCCGCTCACGGCTCCTCGGCGGGCCGGCGGGCTGGGGCAGCGTTCATGCCGATTGCGAGGGCGTGTAGGCCGGGCTCGGGACCACGATCGGCGGGACGATCTTCTTGCCGACGACGGTGAGCAGGTCGGCTTCGTGGCAGCGCAGCACGCCCAGCTTGCCGGCACGCGCGCTGTAGTCGTCGATCTGCGCATACACGAGGTGGTCGGACCGACCGATCCAGACGACGTCGGTCTCGCGGGCGGTGGCGGCCCAGGCGGTCGCTTGCTGCTTCGTGGCGCTCAGGTCCTGCAGAGCGAGGTAGAAGAGGTCCGACGAGGGATACGCCCGGAACGCGTGGGGGACGTCGATGTCGACGCGCACGCCGATGCAGCGCACGCCGTCGATGTCGGCCGTCGCGACCACGCCGATCGTTCTGGCCACCGCCAGCTCCTCGGCCGCCCACTGACCGGCGGGGAGGTCCTGGACCGGGCCCAGACACTGCCATCGGTCCTCGCCGGGGCTGCGCTCGTACTTGATGCCGTGGACGACGATCTCGGAGCCGCTGGTCGACGTGCTGTTGCCGTGCGTCACGAACACGCTCGTCCGCCACGTGTCGTGCGCGCTCTGCTCGGTGGTAAGGCCGCTCATCCAGTGCTTCCGTGAGTCGCCCCGAGTCAGGCTCCACGAAGAAAGCTGGTCCCGGCGGGCGCTCACCGTGGTGTACTCGAGAAAGCGCGCCTGCCGCAGCAACGTGCGCGCCTGGGCCGCCGTCGCCTGGCCGGCTGGGAGCGGGCGCACGTTCGAGGGACCGGGCAGGGGCGTCGTCACGGGGGTCGGCAGGCCGAGTCGCTGAGCGGGCGCAGCGCCGCACGCCGCGGCGCCCAGCGCACAGCAGACCATGGCCGCCGCGGCGATCAGAGACCATGTCGGCGGGAGTCTCATTGCACCATCCTAGTCCGTCGCCGGCGACTCGTACCAGCAGAGCAGGTGGCGTGGGTGCCCCCTTTGGCGGTCCCGGCTTGCAGCCGTCGTCTGCTTCTCGACGCGGTCGCACGATTGCGATAGTTTGGAGGTCGTCGGCGCCGCTCGGCGGACGCTACGGAGGGGAAGAGGTGAGCGAGGAGCTCGTCGATCTGGTCGTCGTGCGCGACCGCCGGCTGGCCGCCCGGATAGTGAAGGCGCTCAGGCAGGCCGGCATCGCCTGCTCCGAGTTCTGGCCCCAGGATGTCGAGATCGCGCCCGTCGGCGCGCCTGCCGCACCGATCGCTCCGACCGTCGTGGCGGGCGCGCTCGGCCCGTTCCACGTGCGCGTCGCCGAGCGCGACCTCGGCCAAGCGCGCGACGCCCTCATCGCCGCCGGCCTCGCGCAGCAGGCGCAGACCGAGGCCGACACCGTCGGCGAGTCCATGCGCGAGGTCGCGCGCACCGGTCTGCAGATGCACGCTGCGGCGCTGCGGCGCTTCTTCGCCGATCGCCGCATCGCGGTGCAGGTCTGGCCGGCGCGCAGTCACAGCGTCCTCGGACTCTTCGAGGCAGACGAAGCGCCCTACCGCATCATGGTGCCGGCCGAGCAGCTCGCGCAGGCGAGGGAGCTACTGAGCAAGACCGACCTCGACCTGGGCATCGACGAGTCCCGCGGTCCCGGCTCTGGTGCGGAGCTGTGATCGGCGGGATCGGCGCGACGCCCACCGCGCATCGGCGAGACGTCAGACGACCCCGGCGCTCGGGCGTATACTGAGGGTCTGCCGGGACCGCGCGGGCGCCGATAGGCGCCGGCTCCCGCCCCGGAGAGCAGCCAGTCGCACTTCCCCCTTGGCGCGGCCAACTCGGAGGTCTGTTTGCAGCATCGCCCATGACAGTCAGCGGAGCGCTCCTTCTCGCATCGGCTGCCGGGTTCGCGCTGGTGAGCGGCGCGAACGACGGAGCGACGCTGACGGTCATGGCGACGCGCACACGCCGTATCACTCCGGCCGTCGCGGTCGCCTGTCTTATGGCTCTCGTGGCCGTCGGGCCGCTGCTCGTGGGCACACAGGTCGCGACCACGCTGGCGCACCGCCTCGTCTCGTTCGAGGGAGAGGACGGCCGAATCGCGCTGCTCGCCGCCGTCGTCACAGCGCTCGTCGTCGTGTTCGGTCTCACCAAGCGCGGCACGCCGACGAGCCTCACCCTGGCGCTCACCGGCGGCATCGTCGGCGCCGGGCTGGGGGCGGGCCTGCCCGTGCAGTGGTCGTCGATCGCCAAGGTGCTCGCCGTCGGCATCGCCGCGCCGCTGCTCAGCGTGCCGGTCGGCTGGCTCGCTTACCGTGCCCTGAGCGGCCCGCTCGGACGCTTCATCGCTCGCCGCTTCATCAACGGTGCGCAGTACGCCGGCTACCTGCTGCAGTGCCTCGCCTACTCCGCCAACGACGCCCAGAAGATGATCGCGATCGTCGCCATCGGCACCTCGGCGCGGCTCGATCCCGTGGCTGCGACCGTGCCGGGCCAGCTCGCCATCGCCGGCCTGTTCGGCGCCGGCATCCTGCTCACTGTGCGCACCCTGGCGACCGAGGTCGGCGAGGGCGTCATGTACATCCGCACACCGCATTACATAGCGACCTCAGTGGGGTCGTCGTGCGTGGTGCTTGCGACTTCGGCCCTGGGCGTGCCGGTCTCCACCACACAGGCGGCGACCGGCGCCGCGGTGGGCAGCGGCATCGCGACGTCTCCTTTCGGCATCAGGTGGAATCAAGTATCGCGGATAGTGAGGGCCTGGGCCGTCACCTTGCCGCTGTCCGTCGGACTCGGAGCCGCGCTCGCCGCGGCGGGGAGGTTGGTGCGTTGAGTGACGGGACTGCAGGACCGGTCCGCAGGGTCCGCCGGGTGGTGCGGGGCCTGACTCAGAGCGAGTCGGATCTGATCGGGCCGCTCGAGCGGCAGCTCGAGGCGACGATCGCGGCCTGCGCGCTGGCTCGCGAGGTGGCCGAGGGCCGGCGGACGCCCTCCGACGCGCACGAGCGCATGGCCGAGATCGAGCACCGCGGTGACCTGTTGCGCGGCAAGTTCGTGGCCAAGCTCACCGGCGTGCTCGTCGCCCCCATCGACCGCGAGGACCTGTTCCGCCTGTCGCGCTCGATCGACGACGTACTCGACAACCTGCGCGACTTCGCCCGCGAGTGGGATCTCTTCGACGTGGCGACCAAGGACCCGTACGTCGGTCTGCTCGACGCGACCGCCAAGGGTCTCGACGACCTGCGCACGGCGGTGCGCATCATCGCGAGCGACCCGAAGAAGCTGACGAGCCGCACGGCCCTGGCCACCAAGAAGTCGGCCAACGAGATCCGCCGCCTCTACGACGAGGAGCTTGCCCGTCTGTTCCAGCGCAAGCTCTCGATGAAGGTCATCAAGGTCCGCGAGCTGCTGCGCCGGCTCGACGTCGTCGGCCTGCGCCTGAACGAGGCCGCCGACGTGCTCGCCGACGCGGCCGTCAAGCGCCGCGCGTAGCGGCTGAGCTCGGGCCGGTCTGCTCATGCCCCGGTTCGAGCGGCTGCTCGAACGCCGCCCGAGCCTGGGGCTCGCGGTCGTCGCCTACGGCCTCGCCGCCTGCCTGTTCGTCGGCACCGTCCATGTGGCGGTCGCCTCCATCGGAGCGTTCCTGTGGGGGGTCGCCGGCATGGTCTTCGGCGTTCTCGCCTGGACCGCGGCGCAGCGCCTCGCCGCCGAGGAGACCCATGGGCGCGTCTTCGCCCTGGACGCGGCCGTCCAGTCGGTCGCCGAGACGGCCGGGCTCGCGGTCGCCGGCGCCGCTCTCGCCGGTCTCGGCGTGCGGTTCGGCGCGATCGTACTGGCGGCCGTCGCGATAGGCGGCGGCGTCGCCTGGCTGGCGGGCGAGAGCGGGCGCAGCCGGAGCGCCTGACCGCCGCGCACGGCGCGGCTCAGTGCGCGAACAGCAGCGAGAGCTGCAGGCCGAGCAGGGCCGGCAGCCACACGGCGAGCGATCCCCCGGCGATCGCGATCGCCGCGACGATGAGCGCCTCGGCGACCTCGCGCCGCGCCCAGCCGATCAGGAGACCCAGAAACACGGCGAAGGCGATCGCGCAGCCCAGCAGGACGGGCAGCAGCAGTGCGCCGGCGAGGCCGACCGCGAGGCCGGCGCCGGCCAGGGCAGCGAGCTGGCCGGCCGTGAGACGCTGGCCGCGCCACGACGCCGCGATGAAGAGCAGGAGCCACCAGGTCGCTGCGCTTGCCAGGCCGCCGGCGAGCGTGAACAGCAGCGCGCCGGTACCGGCCGTCCGCAGCACGCGCAGCGTGGGTCCTTCGCTCAGGCCGCGCTCGGCGAAGCTCTGCAGGACCCCTCCGCTGAAGCGCAGGTCGAGCCGGGCGCCGCCGTACGAGCGGTGCACGCGGGCATCGGCGGACGATCCGCTCAGACCGAGCTTGCCGCCGAAGATGGCGTCGACCTGATCGTAGCTGAGCCCGGCGCGGAGCTGCCGGTACTGGGCGAGCGTGGGCTGCGTGGCGCCCGTCGCCAGGTGCACGATCGTGCCCATCGTCACGCCCCGCGCGAAGCCGAGCACGGCGGCCAGGCAGACGAGAGCGATCAGGACCGCGCGTGCGAGGCCGGGGCCGCTCGTCAACGCCGTCCGGGCGGCCGTGCGGCGCGCCGGCGCCGGCTCGGCGGCGGCCTCTACCGACCAGGGCGGCGCCTCGTCGTCGCTCGGCAGCGCGGGCCAGTAGGTCACTGCCGCCTCTCTGTCTGCATCCGGCTCTGCCGGTTCGACGACGATCATGCGGGCGAGTGGCGCCGCCTCGGCGACGTTGGTCTGAGCGAGCGGCTCGTCATCGGCGACGGCAGCTCGAGCCGAGGGTGCCGCCTCGGTCTGAGCGAGCGGCTCGTCATCGGCGACGGCAGCTCGAGCAGATGCCCCCGCCTCGGCGATTTCGGGCCGGGCCGACGGCGCCGTCTCGGCGACCACCGGCGGCGCGGGCGGCACGGGTTTGAGCACGACGATCTCGGCAGGCGGCGTCTCGACGACCGGCGCGGCGAGTGGCGCCGCCTCGGCGGCCGCCGTCTGGGCGAGTAGTGCTGCCTCGACGAGCGCCGTCTGGGCGGCCGACGCCGGTTCGAGCACAGCAGTGCGGGCCGTCGGCTGTGACGGAGCGACGTCCACGGCCGCGGCTGCCGGCGCCGCGGCGCCGGCGGGTCCCTGAGCCCACGGTGGCCGGGCCTGTTCGCCGGCGGGCAGCGCGATCGCGGTCGGGCGGAGCGGGGCTTGCGGGGAGCGGGCGACTCGTACCGCTCGCGGCTGCCGATCGGGCCACTCGGCCGGCCGAGTGGCTCGGCCCGTCGTTGGCATCGCGGGCTTCATCGTGTGGGTCGCGGCCGGCCGGCGCACTGGGGCGTCGGTCGCCGGCGCCGATGCGGCGGCGGTCCAGGAGCCGCAGGCCGGGCAGATCGGGGCGCCCTGCGAGAGCGACAGGCCACAAGAGCTGCAGTAGGGCATGACCGCCTCCCGGCGCCGGACGGGTCGTCTCGGATCGACCCCCTTCATGCCGGTTATCGTGCCGCCCGGCGGTTCCTTGAGGACGGGGCGTTGTCTGTTTGGGCGTAGCATGGGCAGGGGGACGAAGCAGTCCTCATGAACGGGGAAAGGAGCCGCCGTGAAGGCACTGCTCGTGATCGACGTCCAGAAGGGCGTCTACGCCTGGGAAGCAGACGGGAAGCTATCCGAGGTGCACGACGGCCCCCGGCTGGTCGCCACCGTCAACGGCCTGGTCGCCGCGGCGCGCGCCGCCGGCAGCCCGGTCTTCTTCGTGCAGCACGAAGACCAGGACATCGTCGCCGAGACGACCCTGTGGGACTTCGTCGACGACCTCGACGTGCGCCGCGACGCCGACCGCTTCGTGCGCAAGACGCACGGCAGCGCGTTCCACGACACCGACCTCGCCGAGACCCTGGCCCAGCTCGGCATCGACGAGGTCGTCGTCTGCGGCCTGCAGAGCGAGTTCTGCGTCGACTCGACGGTGCGTCAGGCGGTGACACTCGGTCTCGGCGTCACGCTCGTCGCCGACGGCCACAGCACGTTCGACACCGAGGTGCTGCCCGCGACCCGGATCGTCGCCCACCACAACCTGACGCTGGGCGCCTACGTCACGGTGGCGCCTGCCGCCGCGATCGAGTTCGAGCCGGTCGAGGCCGGGCAGGGCTGAGGTCCGGCGAACCGCGGCCGCTCGCCCGCCCTCCGGGCGCGAGCGCTTCGCGCGCCCCGGGCGCCGCCCTTCGCCCGGCGCGCGGCCGTCGGGGGTCAGGTGATCTCTTGCCAGCCGTCGGCGGCCTTGTCGCCGGCGAAGACCGACGCGGCGGCGAAGATCAGGTCGGTGGCGACGCCGGCAGCGGCGTCGATGAAGGGGTTTTCGCCTCTGCGCGTGAACGCCGGGTCGGTCCAGGCCGGACCGGTGTAGCGGCCCTTCTCGCTCTCCTCGATCGACTCGCGCTCCTCTTTGGCGTAGGTGAGCACGACCTGGCGGACCGGTTCGGCCCACCCGGCCCGGCCTTGCTGAGCGAAGATCGTGTAGGTGTACTGGCGTCGTGCCTGCACGGCGTTGTCGACGAACGTGTCGCCCTCGCCGTCGAAGACCACCACCTGGCCGCCCCGCGTGTCGTCGGGGTCGCGCGCGCCGTGCTCCTCGGAGCGCAGGATTCGAAGGCGCCCGCCGCGCCTGCCGTGCCAGCGCCAGGCGAAGGCCACATACGTCTCGGTGCTGCAAAAGGCCAGCCGATCGAGCGCTGCCGGCGGCACTCGATCCAGGCGCCGCGCGTGGCGGGCCGTGGACACGAGGTAGGCGATACACAGCGCGGCGCCGACCGCGCAGGCCGCCCAGCCGAAGCCCGAGCGGAGCCAGAACGCAAGAAAGGCGCACCAGATGATGCCCGCCCACGCAAGTCCCTGCCACAGCCTGCCCACGCTGCCTCCCGGTCCGGCCTTCGACGGCTCATCCGTACGATGATACTCCTATGACCGCCGGCGGCGGCATGCGGTCCGGGCGCCTGCGCCGCATCGGTGCGAGCCCGGTTTGACGGCCCCTCGGCCCGGGCATCGCAACTCAGTCTCGCAAGCCGCGACAAGGAGGGGAGATGGCCCGGGCGCGATTCCTCGTCGTCGTGCCGCACGACCCCGAGCATTGTCTCGAGGCGATCGACGCCACCCTGAACCAGGGTCCGGGCTTTCAGCAGGCCTACGAGTGGGGCTGCTTCGTCGGCAACCACACCGGCTACGTGTTCGTGCGCGCCGGCGGCGCCGAAGAGGCCATCAGCGACTACGTCCCGCCGTTCCTGCGCGCCGGCGCCACCGCACTGCGGCTGCGCCAGGTCTCGGCGCGCGAGCTGCACGAGATGCTCGACCGCGAGGCCGAGCGCCAGAAGTAGAGGGCGGCGGCTGCCGGCCGAAGCACCGCGACGCTTCAGGCGGGCCGGTCGGGAGCCTCGGCCGCTCGCGGCTCGCCGAGCCTTCGATGGGCGCTGGTCGGCACCCAGAAGTGCAGCTCGTCGCCGTCGCGGCCGGCGTAGCGCCCACCGTTTGCCTCGATCACCCGGCGCGAGATCGTGTTGTTCACGTCGCAGGTGATGAGCGCTGGGTCGATCGCCATGGCGCTCGCGATCGGCAGGGCCGCGGCGAGCATGGCCGTGGCGTGACCGCGGTGGCGCACGCTCGGCCGGATCTCGTAGCCGATGTGGCCGCCCACGCTGCGCAGGCCGGCGTTCAGCCGGTGCCGTATGGCGATGCGCCCCAGGTACTCGTAGCCGTCCACCCACCACAGATTGGTCTGCGGCACGCGCCCCGAGCGGTCGTCGGTGCGCAGGTTCTCCTCGGCGCGCAGGGCGGCGACGTAGCGGGCGAAGGAGTCGGGCGCGCTCAGGGTCTCGAGGCCGAGCTCGAGGTGGCGGTGCTCAGCATGGTACTCGACGAGCGCCGCCAGAAACGAGGCGCGGAACTCCTCGGCCGGTGTCACGAGCTGCGACATGGAGCAAGGATATGACGGTACCGGGGCCGCGGGAAACGTCTGCCGCCGTCAGATGCGGCCCGCGCGCTGCGGGCGCCGGCCGTCAGATGCGGGCCGCCCGTCGCGGGCGGCGGCCGTCAGATGCCGGCCGCCCGCTCGTCGAGCTCGGCGAGCAGGGCGGCGCGGCGCTCGTCGGTGAGCAGCGACCCCATGATCGAGTTGCGCGCGAGCGACACCAGATCGGCCCGCTCCAGGTGCAGGGCCGCGGCGACCGCCAGGTAGTTGTCGAGCAGGTAGCCGCCGAAGTAGGCGGGGTCGTCGGAGTTGACGGTGACCGCCACGCCGGCCTGCAGCAGGCGCGCGAGCGGGTGGTCGGCGAGGTCGCTCACCACGCGAAGGCGCAGGTTCGAAAGCGGGCACATGGTGAGCGTCACACGCTCGTGATGCAGCCGGGCGACGAGCGCCGGGTCGTCGATCGCGCGCACGCCGTGGTCGATGCGGCGCACGCCCAGCACGTCGAGCGCCTCGCTCACGTAGCCGGCGGGCCCCTCCTCGCCGGCGTGGGCGACGGTCAGAAAGCCGGCCGCGCGGGCTGCCGAGAAGATCTCGGCGAAGTCGCGCGGCGGATGGCCGACCTCGGCCGAGTCGAGCCCGACGCCGACGATGAGGTCGCGGTAGCGCAGGGCCTGCTGCAGCACCTCGTGGGCGCTGCTCGGGCTCTCGTCGCGCAGAAAGCACATGATCAGGCGCGACGAGAGCCCGCGCTCGCGCTCGCCGTCGGCCAGCGCCGCCGCGATGCCGGCCACCACCTCGTCGAACGGCACGCCGCGCACCACGTGGCTCTGCGGGTCGAAGAAGACCTCGACGTGGCGCGCGCCGTCGCCGGCCACGCGGCGCAGGTAGGCGGCGGTCAGCTCGTAGAAGTCGGCCTCGTGGCGCAGCACCTCCATGCCCCGGTAGTACAGGTTGAGGAACGAGCGCAGGTCGGAGAACCGGTAGGCCGCGCGGGCCTCGTCGGCGTTCGTGTAGGGCACGTGCACGCCGTTGCGTTCGCCCAGGGTGAGCATGAGCTCGGGCTCGAGCGTGCCCTCGACGTGCAGGTGCAGCTCGGCCTTGGGCAGACCGCGGACGAAGCCGGCGAGGTCGTCGCCGCCGGGCGCCGGGGGCGGTCCCGGGGCCGGCGCGTGGTCCGGTGGCGGGGGCGGTCCTTGGGGCGGCGCGGCGCCGCGCGGCGCGCCCATCACTGGCTGCGGCCCCGGCCGGCCACGCGCCATACGTCGTCGAGCCGCCCGTCGCGCAGCACGTGGAGCTCGTCGTAGAGATTGATCGTCGTGCAGCCGTGACGCGGCACGAGCGCGACCTTGTCGCCGACGCGCAGGCCGCGGGCGGCGCCGTCGAGGGCGAGCTCGCCGTGCTCCTCGGAGAAGTCGGCCCAGGTCGCCCCGTCGACGAGCACGGTGGGCGGGCCGAACTCGGGGGTCACGGCCTTCAGGCCGGCGTCGAGCACGGCGTGATCGGACCGCACCCGGCTGATCACGGTGGCGAGCACGGTGACGGCGTTCTCGAAGTCGGCGCCGCCGACCGCCGCGTACTCGCCGTCCATCGTGGCGTAGGAGCCGCACTGCAGCTCGGTCATGTAGGGCAGCCGGCCGGTGACCAGGTGAGTGCCGGTGCCGCCGCCGCTCACCTGACCGACCGCCAGGCCGCCGGCCTCGACGGCCTGCTTGGCGGCCAGCGCTCGCGCCATGTCGTGGCGGGCGCGCGCGGCCCGCTCCGCGTACGGCACGAGCTCCTGCAGGTGGCCCTCGTAGGTCTGCAGCCCGGCGAAGACCAGCCCGGGTGCGGCGGCCACCAGGCGGGCCAGAGCGAGCGCGGCGGCGCCGTCGGCCACGCCGCAGCGCCCCATGCCGACGTCGACCTCGACGTAGCAGCGCAGCGTGACGCCGGCCGCCGTCGCGGCCGCCGACAGCTCGGCGACGTTGCCGGCGTCGTCGACCGCGACGGTCAGGGCGCAGTGCCGCGCGAGGGCGACCAGGCGGGCGATCTTGACGGGCCCGACCACCTCGTTGGCGATCAGGATGTCGGGGATGCCGCCGGCCGCCAGGGCCTCGGCTTCGCCGACCTTGGCGCAGGTGATGCCGACCGCGCCGGTGGCGAGCTGCAGGCGGGCGATCTCGACGCACTTGTGGGTCTTGCTGTGCGGCCGCAGCTTCGCCGGGCCGCCCGCGACGAAGGCTGCCATGGCGGCGATGTTGCGCTCGAGCCGGTCGCGGTCGAGCAGCAGCGCGGGCGTGTCGATCTGCTCGACGCCGGCGCCCAGCGGGGCGCGGTAGCGCGGCGCCGCCTGCACCGCCGGCGGGGTGGGGTGGGCGATCATCACCTGCAGAACCTCCCTGGCCGCGAGTCGCGACAGCCTATCACCAGCCGCGGCGCGCGGCCGCCGCCGTGCGTGCGGGTCTTCCCCGCGAGGGCGGCGGTCTACCTCCGTCGGGGGAGGAGCGGCCCCGGGTCACCCGCAGGCGGACTCGTGCGGCGGCTGGATCTCCCCCTGCGGTTGACCCCCGGTCGCCACGCTGGAGCGACGCCCCGGACGGGCGCCGCCACGTAGCCTTCTGGTGAGGCTCGAGGGCCGCCCGGGCGGCGGCCCGCCGGGCGGCGAAGGGCGACCGTGAGGGGTGCGTCATGAGAGCGAGGACCAGCAGGAGAAGTACCGCCGAGTCGAGCGGCGGCGCGAGCGCCGCGGGCAGCGCCGCCCGCGGCGCCCAGGGTCGCGCCGCCGGCCGCGCGTCGTTCACCGAGCGCCTGGCGCGCGCCGGCGCGACCCATCCCTGGCGCGCGATCGGCGTCTGGCTCGCCCTGGTCGCCGTCGCCGCCGGCTCGATGGGCGCGCTGCTCGGCAGCGGTATCACCTCGGACATGAAGTTCCGCGGCGGCGAGCCCGACAGCGTGATCGGTCAGAACCTGGTGGAGCAGCGCCTCACCGGGCCGCAGCGCTTCACCGACTTCGTCATCGTGCGCTCGGCCGCCCACAAGGTCGGCGATCCGGCGTTTCGTAGCTACGTGCAGGGCGTCGCGGCGCGCATCGGCGATCTCGGCCCCGGGATCGTGCAGAGCGTCTCGACCATCTATGTGAGCCACGATCCGACGCTGCGCTCACGCGATGGCCACGCCACCCTGATCCCGGTCGTCATGGCCGGCGACATCGACCAGGCCGAGAAGCACGTCGACCGGCTGCACGCCGTCGTGCTGGGCAGCGCGCAGCCGGGCTACACGCTCGCCCAGACCGGCGACGCCAGCCTCGACAAGATGATCGACACGGTGGCCAAGGGCGACCTCGAGAACGCCGAGATCTTCGGCGTGCCGGCCGCCCTGATCGTGCTCGTGATCGTGTTCGGCGCACTGGTCGCGGCCGGCATGCCGCTCCTGCTCAGCATCGTCAGCATCGTGCTGGCGCTGGCGCTCACCGGGCTGATCGGTCAGGTCTACCCCATGAACACCTTCGTATTGAACGTGCTCACCATGATGGGGCTGGCCGTCGGCATCGACTACACGTTGTTCGTGATCTCGCGCTACCGCGAGGAGCGCGCCCACGGGCTGGCGCGGGTCGACGCGATCGCCGCGACCGGCGCCACGGCCAACCGCGCCATCTTCTTCAGCGGCATGACCGTCGTGCTCGCCATGCTCGGCATGGTCATCGTGCCGCTCGACATCACGATCGGCATGGGCCTGGGCGTGATGCTCGTGGTGTTCACCACACTCGCCACCACCCTGGTGCTGCTGCCCGCCCTGCTGGGCGTGCTGGGCGACCGCGTGAACGCCCTGCGCCTGCCGCTCGTCGGCCGCCTGGCGATGGACCGCGCCAGCGGCCGCTCGGGGCTGTTCGAGCGCCTCGCCCACAGCATCATGCGCCGTCCGGCGGTGTGGCTCACGGCGGCCGTCGTCTGCCTGCTCGTGCTGGCCGCGCCGGTGCTCATGATGAAGACGGGCAACACCAACATGACGGCACGCTACCTGCCGGCCGATCAGTACGCCAAACAGGGCTGGGACACTCTGGGTCGTGACTTCTCGCTGGGTAAGGTCGACCCGCTGCAGATCGTGGTCGACGGGCCGGCGGCCGCGCCGGCCGTGCGTCACGGGGTCGCCACGCTGGTCGCCGAGCTGCGCCGCGACGGCCGCTTCGGTCCCGCCCAGACCGTGGTCGACAAGCGCGGCGACCTCACCCTGATCACGACCACCCTGGCCGGCGACCCGGCCGGCGACGCTACGCAGGCGCTCGTCAAGCACGTGCGCACGGCGCTGGTGCCGGCCGCCTTCGGCGGCGCGCCGGCCAAGGTGTACGTCTCGGGCAACACCGCCTTCGTGGTCGACTACCTGGCCTTCTTCCACCGCTGGCTGCCGATCGCCCTGACGGTCGTGCTCTCGCTCTCGTTCCTGCTGCTGCTCGTGGCCTTCCGCTCGATCGTCATCCCGGCCAAGGCGATCGCCATGAACCTGCTGTCGGTAGGGGCCTCGTACGGCCTCCTGGTGCTCGTCTTCCAGAAGGGCGTGGGCGCCCACCTGCTCGGCCTGACGAAGGTCGACACGATCGAGGCCTGGGTGCCGCTGTTCCTCTTCAGCCTGCTGTTCGGCCTCTCGATGGACTACCAGGTGTTCCTGCTGTCGCGCATCAAGGAGCGCTACGACGCGACCGGCGACACCCGCGAGGCCGTGGCCTACGGCGTGGGTCGCACGGCGAGCATCATCACCGGCGCCGCGGCCATCATGGTCTGCGTGTTCGCCGGCATGGCCGGCGGACGGCTCGTCATGTTCCAGCAGATGGGCTTCGGCCTGGCGGTGGCCGTCCTGCTCGACGCCACCGTGGTGCGCACGATCATCGTGCCGGCCGCCATGGAGCTGCTCGGCGAGTGGAATTGGTATCTGCCGCGCTGGCTCGAGTGGCTGCCGAACGTGAGCGTCGAGGGGCGCCGCCCGGCCGCGCTGGCCGGCGCGATCGCGTCGCAGGGCGACGCGCGGCTCGCTGCCTGCGCCGGCGAGCCTCGGCCCGCCTGCGGCTCGCTCGGCGGTCCGGTCAACGTGGCCGCCAAGTAGCGCCGCCCGCGGAACGGCCGGTGCGCACCCGCCGGCCGGACCGCAACGACGGCGCGAAAGCGGCGGGGGCGGCGGCGCGACAGCGCCGCCGCCCCCGCCGCGTGCGTCTACCTACCGGGCGACGTCGATCTCGAGATGGCTCGCGCCGCCGGTGAAGCGCAGCTCGTAGGCGTCGCTCGCCTGGGCGAAGCCCTCGGTCTCGATGCGGCCTCGACCGCCGATCGCGCTCTGCGACCGGTTGTCGAGCTCGATCTGGCTGGCCCCACCGCTCACGTCGGCGCGCAGGGCGCAGCCCACCGGACGGTGCAGGCGCACGTGGCTCGCCCCGCCCGAGACGCGGACGGGCACCACGCCGGTCGGCTGCGGCAGCCACATCTCGACGTCGCTCGCGCCGCCGTCGACGTCGAGCGAGCGCAGCTCGAGGCCGCGCAGGTCGGCGGTCAGCTTCCACATGCCGCCTTTGAGCGAGACCTCCCAGGGCACCGTCGGGTTGAGGGTGATGTCCGTCCGCGCCACCCGCCAGTCGAACGGCAGGAAGCGGCGCTTCTGGCCGATCGTGATGGTGCCGCCCTCGACGCTGATCTGCGTGGGCGCGTCGGAGTGCGCGTGGTAGAGATCGGCCAGGGCGTCGTCGACGCGGATGTCCAGCCGCGCTGCGCCCTTCACGACCACGAGCCGGCCGAGGGTCACGCCGGCAAGCGGCGCGCTCGCGTCGGTCGCCGTCACGGTGGCGGCGTCGGCTGCGCCGCCGCCGCCGGCCTCTGCCGGCTGCTGCACGCTCGCGACCAGGTCTTCGTAGAAGCGCCGCACGCCGCGCAGGTAGTCGCGGATCACCTCGATGTGGTCGGGCGCGACGTGCTCGAGCTGGGCCCTGCCGGCCAGCTCGACCTCGCCGTACAGCCGGGCGCCGAGCTCGCGCGTCGCGGCGGTCGAGGTGACGAGCACGCGGCGCCGGTCGGCGGGGTCGGCCACGCGGTTCGCATACCCGCCGCGCTCCATGCGGTCGAGCACTGTCGTGATGGCGCCGGGCGATAGGCCGCTCTCCTCGGCGAGCTCGCCGGCCGTCACGCGGCCGCGACGGTAGATGATCCCCAGGCAGCGCAGGTCGGTGCGGTTCAGGCCGAAGCGCTGGGCGACGGCCTCGTCGAGCCGGTCGGCCGCCCGGCGCAGCTCGCCGAGCTCGCCGCCGACCTCGTCGATCAGCTTGTCGGCCTTGTCTGCCATGGCACCTCCAGCGGCGGGAAAGAGCTGCTCGTGCACGACGCGTCCGGCCTGCACGCAAGCTCGGGCGCGCGGCCGTTCGGGGGCAGAGTTCGCCCACCGCCGGTCGTTTCCTTGGCTGAGAATATACCACAAGAAAAAAGTTTGACACTCAAAATATCTTGGAACTAAACTGTGCCCGTTCTGGAAACGCTCCGGTCGGGCCGAGCGCAGGCGTGGCGGCCGGCCGGCAAACGAAGGATGACGACGCATGGGTGACACGGCGATCGTAGCGAAGGGACTGGTGAAGACGTACCCCAAGGGGGTGCGGGCCCTTGACGGCGTGAGCTTCGAGGCGCAGGCCGGCAGCGTGTTCGGCCTGGTCGGCCCGAACGGGGCCGGCAAGTCGACCACGGTGCGCATCCTCACGACGCTGTCGCGGCCCGATGAGGGCATGGCCCAGGTGGCCGGCATCGACGTGCTGCGGCACCCCGACCGCGTGCGCCGCGCGATCGGTGCGGTGGCGCAGAAGTCGGGCGTCGACGTGCAGGCCACCGGCCGCGAGAACCTGCTGCTGCAGGGCCGGCTGTACGGCATGGCCGGGCGCGCGCTCGACGGGCGCGTCGACGAGATGCTCGAGCGCTTCGGCCTGGGCGACGCGGGGCGGCGCGTCACACGCACCTACTCGGGCGGCATGCAGCGCAAGCTCGACGTCGCCATGGGCCTGATCCACCGGCCGGCAGTGCTGTTCCTCGACGAGCCCACCACCGGGCTCGACCCCGAGGCGCGCGCCGACATGTGGCGCGAGATCGAGCGCCTGGCGACCGAGGAGGGCCTGACCATCCTGCTCACCACGCACTACCTCGAGGAGGCCGACCGCCTGGCGCGCCGCGTGGCGATCGTCGATCAGGGCCGCATCGTGGCCGAGGGCGCGCCCGACGCCCTGAAGAGCGAGCTGCGCGGCGACGCCGTGCACGTGGAGCTCGGCGTCGCCGACGCCAACGGCCGCGTCACGGCGGCGCTGGGTCGCATCGCCGACGTGCGCGACGTGACGGTCGAAGACGGCCGCATCGTGTACGCCCGCGCCGACGACGGCGCCCGCGCCGTGCCGGTCATGCTGCAGGCCCTCGAGGCGCGGGGCGTGCCGGTGGTCTCGGTCACGGTCGCCCGGCCCTCGCTCGACGACGTCTATCTCAAGTACACCGGCCGGCGCTTTGCCGACGCCGACACGGTCACGGAGGTGACCCGATGACAGCGCTCCGTCACACGCTCTACCTGACCTGGCGTCAGGTGCGCAACTTCCTGCGCCAGCCCTGGTTCGTGGGCCTCTCGCTGGCGCAGCCGATCCTGTACCTGCTGCTCTTCGGCGCCCTGTTCAAGAAGGTCGTCGAGATCCCCGGCTTTGCGACCGACTCCTACATCACCTTCCTCACGCCGGGCATCGTCGTGATGAGCGCCATGTTCGCCGGTGGCTGGAGCGGCATGGGCGTGATCGACGACCTCGACCGCGGCGTTATGGACCGGCTCCTCGTGGCGCCCACCAGTCGCGGCGCTATCATGCTGGGACGGGTCACGCCGCAGGTGCTGACCATCCTCATCCAGACCGCCATCATCGTCGGCCTGGCGCTGCTCGCCGGCGGCCACTTCGCCGGCGGCTGGGGCGGCGTCGGCGTGCTCATCGTCGTCTCGGCCCTGCTGTCGGTGGGCGTCGCGTCGCTGTCGAACGGCGTCGCTTTGCTGCTGCGCAAGGAGGAGTCGGTGATCGCGGCGGTCAACATGGGGCTGCTGCCGCTCCTGTTCCTGTCGTCGGCGTTCCTGCAGCAGAACCTGGCGCCACGCTGGATCCAGGACATCGCCACCTACAACCCGGCCAACTGGGCGATCCAGGCGGGCCGCACCTCGCTCATGACGGGTCCCGGGTCGAGCGGCGTGCTCAGCCACATGCTCTACCTGCTGGTCTTCGCCGTGGTCTGCACCTGGCTTGCCACGCGCGCGTTCCGCTCCTACCAGCGCTCGGTATGAGCAGCGCGAGCGCGCCGCCCGTGCAGACGGCCATCGAGGCCAGGTCGCTCAGCAAGTCGTACGGCGATGTCTCGGTGCTCGAGGACGTCAGCTTCGGCGTGCGGCGGGGCACGGTCTTCGCCCTGCTGGGCAGCAACGGGGCCGGCAAGACGACGACCATCAACATCCTGACGACCCTGATCAAAGCAGACGGCGGCACGGCCACCGTGGCCGGCTACGACGTGGCCGCCCGGCCGCGCAAGGTGCGCGGCGAGATCAGTCTGACGGGCCAGTTCGCCGCCGTCGACAACCGCCTGACCGGCCGCGAGAACCTGCGCCTGATCGGCGACCTGCGCCACGTCGCCGACCCCGCCGGGACGGCTGCGGGCCTGCTGCGGCGGTTCGGCCTGGAAGAGGCGGCCGATCGCGTCGCCTCGACGTTCTCGGGCGGCATGCGCCGGCGCCTCGACATCGCCATGAGCCTGATCGGCAGCCCCGCCGTCATCTTCCTCGACGAGCCCACCAGCGGCTTCGACCTGGCGGCCCGCAACGAGATGTGGCGCACGATCCGCACCCTCGCCGAAGGCGGGACGACGGTGTTCCTGACGACGCAGTATCTCGACGAGGCCGACGAGCTTGCCGACGACATCGCGGTGCTGCACCGGGGCAGGATCGTCGCCCGCGGAACGTCCGCCGAGCTGAAGAAGCTCGTGCCGGGCGGGCTGATCGAGTTGGCGTTCGCCGACGACGAGGCCCGTGACGCCGCGGCTGCCGCGCTCGGCACGAGCTACGCGCCGGCCAGGCACGAGGGCGCCCGGCTGACGATCGCCACCGACGGCTCCGCAGCTCAGGTCGCGCGCGTCTTCGCGGGGCTCGAAGACGCGCGGATCGAGCCGACCGAGTTCTCCCAGAAGGTGGCCACGCTCGACGACGTGTTCCTCAAGATGACCGGCGCCGACGGGGAGGACGACCGATGACGCTCGTGCTCGCAGACACCTGGACCCTGGCCAGGCGCAGCCTGCGCCATATCACCCGCAGTCCGGACACCATCATCACCGTGCTGCTGATGCCGATCGCACTCATGCTGCTGTTCGCCTACGTGTGGGGTGGAGCGGTCGGACGGCAGACGGGCGCGATCAGCTACGTCGACTTCATCGTGCCGGGGATCGTCGTCATGACGGTCGTGAGCGGCATCGCGTACGCCGCGGTGCGCCTCAGCATCGACGTGCAGAGCGGCATCATCAACCGCTTCCGGACGATGCCGGTCGCGCCGTCGTCGATCCTGGGCGGTCAGGTGGCATCGTCTACCCTGTCCAGCCTCTTCTCGTCCCTGGTGGTCCTGGCGGTCGCCTTCGCGATCGGGTTCCGGTCGCATGCCGGCCCGGCGGCGTGGCTGGCCTTCGCCGGGATCCTGCTGCTGTTCACGCTCGCGACGACCTGGCTCGCCATCTTCTTCGGGCTGTTCGCCAGGACGGTGGAGGGGGCCGGCGCGTTCAGCTACGTCCTGCTCCTGTTCATCTTCATCAGCCCCGCGTTCGTGCCGACGAGCTCCATGACGCCGTGGCTGCGGGGCTTTGCCGAGCACCAGCCCATGACGCCGGTGGTCGAGACCATGCGTTCACTGCTGGTCGACGGAACGGCGGGTCCCCGGGTCTGGGCGGCTCTGGCGTGGATCCTCGGCATCCTCGTCGTCTCCTACCTTCTGGCGGTGGCGGCCTACCGACGCAAGACGATCGTGGTCACGAGCTAGGCGGGCAGCTCCGCGGCAACGGCGGCCCCGTGCGGCAAAGCGCCGGCGCCGGGTATGCTGCGAAACGAGTGGATGCCGGGCGTGTGCGGGATGAAGGCCTTCGGGTCGTAAACCGCTGTGGGGAGGTCCTCCTCCAGAGAAAGCTCCACACTCGCGCCCCGCGCGCGGGGGAGCTCCCGCGCCGGCGTCCGCTCTCTTGCCGTTCGCGGGGCCGAGGGCCCCCGCTCGAGGGCGCCGGCGCAGCGGCCGCCGGCCGGTCCCCTAGAGCAGGCCGCTGAAGTTGCCGGTGCCCCAGGGCGACGCGGCCACGGCGTCGGCCACCGCGTAGGCGTTGTCGCCGGCCCGCAGCGCCGCCAGGATCTGACCGTAGTAGCCGTTGCGCAGGGTGGCGATCGTCGCCTTGAAGCCCTGCGCCCAGCTCAGGTAGGCCTTGACTCCGACCGAGTTCATGGCGGTCGCGCCCGGCTCGGGCATGGTCGTGTCGAGCGGGTTGTAGTGCGCCGTGTTGTGCCAGTGGCCGCCCTCGGCGAGCTCCCAGGCGGTGACGGCCGCCACGTTGGAGCTCGTGAGCGGCATGCCGAGCTGCTCGAGCAGCGCCTTGGCCCAGGTAACGGGCGTGTAGCTGTTGGACAGGGGCACGGGGGAGAGGGTGCCGCCGCTGGGCCGTCCGCGGTCGAGGATCTTCTGGATCTGGCGGGTGAGGTTCTCGAGGATGGCGCGTCGTTGCGCGATCTTGTCGGACATCGCCAGGCGCTGGGCGTCGACCGCCTGCTGGGCGGCCTCGGCGCCGGCCCGCTGCGCGGCAAGCGCAGCGGCGATGTGGCCCACCCTGGCGTTCAGGGCGGAGACGGTCTTCTCGGTGCGGGCGTCCTGCTGGGTGAGCTTGCGGTAGAACGTGATCTGGGTCTGCATCTGGTCGAGGTCGGCCGAGCCGGCCAGCACGTCGAGGAACGAGAACGACCCCATCTTGTACATGGCCGCCAGGCGGGCGCCGAGCAGCGCGCTTTCCTGCTGCAGGTCGGTCTGCGTCTGGGCGTACTCGAGGCGCGTCTGCGACAGGCTGGCGTTGACGGCGGTCAGGTGCGCCGCGGCCGTCTCGTAGGCGCGGTGGATGACCTGCATCTGGGCCTCGAGCCGCGCCATCTGCAGGTGCTGGGCGTGGGCGGCGGCTTCGAGGCCGGCGAGAGTCCGGGGCGTCTGCACGGCGATGATCGTCTGGCCGGCGCGCGCCGGCGACGGCGCGAGCCCGCCGTACAGCGCCGCGCCGCACAGCACGGCGGCGCCCAGCGCGAGGGCGGCCGCCGTCGAGAGAAAGCGTCTGCGGCTCGACCGGTCCATGCCTGATGTATCGGTCGCAGGGCGAAGGTCTTTACGGGTCGACCGCGGCGCGGCCGCCCGGGGGCGCTGGCTGCAAAGAGGAGTCGGGGAGCGGGGAGCGGCGGCTAGCCCAGGCGCCGCGTCGCCCGCACGTCACACTTCTGCCAGGCTTTCTCGTTCTCGTTGCACTGCTCGTCGGTCATGAGGCAGCGCCGGCTGGTGCCCGCGATCCACTCGTAGTGCATCGTGCCGTGGCAGGTCGGACATTCCTCGAGCGTCTTCTCCGGAGCGTCGAGTGTGCACCCGCAGTAGGGGCAGCAGACGAACATGGTGACCCCCTTCAAGGCTCGTTTCACACACTCGATGGTACTCCCTTCGCACCCGCCCTGGTAGCCGTTGCATGGCCTCGAGCGGGCGCGAGTCATGGGCTGCTTGCAGCGGGAACGTGGTGGAGCGGGCACGGCGGACTCGCGCCGCCGGCGCTGCGACGATAACATTGACGATCGGGCGGCCGGGGTCGTTCGTCCAGCCTCGTGAGTTTCATGCGGCGCTCGTCGCCGCAAGCGGCAGCCGCCCGTATCTGCCCGTCAGCGAATCCGAGGTCGGCATGTTCGAAGTCCTCTCCAACGAGGAGATCGCTCCTCGCCTGCACCGCCTGATCGTCGCCGCCCCGCGCGTGGCCCGCTCGCGCAAGCCCGGCCAGTTCGTCATCGTGCGGGCCGCCGCGGGCGCCGAGCGCATCCCCCTGACGATCGCCGACGACGACCCCGCCGCCGGCACCATCACCCTGATCGTCCAGGTGGTGGGCACCAGCACCGAGCTGATCTGCGCGGTGCCGGCCGGCGGCGAGCTGGCCGACGTGGCCGGCCCGCTGGGCCAGCCCACCCACATCGCCCGCCTGGGCCGCGTGGTCTGCGTGGGCGGCGGCGCCGGCACCGCCGTGCTCTACCCGCTGGCCAAGGCCCTGGCCGGCGCCGGCAACGAGCTGGTCACCATCATCGGCGGGCGCAGCGCCCCCTACGTGGTGCTGGCCGAGGAGCTCGGCGCCTTCTCAGATGAGCTCTACTTGACGACCGAGGACGGCTCGCTGGGTGAGACCGGCTTTGTCACGGCGCCGCTGGCGCGCCTGCTGGCCGAGGGCGGCGCGCGCCGCGTGGCGGCCGTCTATGCGGTCGGTCCGGTGCCCATGATGAAGGCGGTCTGCGCGCTGACGGCCAAGAGCGCGACCCCCACCGTGGTGAGCCTCAACCCGCTCATGGTCGACGGCACCGGCATGTGCGGCGGCTGTCGGGTGACGGTCGGCGGTCAGACCAAGTTCGCCTGCGTCGACGGCCCCGAGTTCGACGGCCACCAGGTCGACTTCGACGAGCTCGCCGGCCGCCAGGCCACCTACCACGAGCTCGACGCCCACGGCTGCCGCCTGCTGGCCGCCGCCGAGGCGCTGGCGGCCGCGCCCGCCGAGGCCGCGGCCAAAGGCGAGGTCGCCACTGCCGACCAGGCCGCTCCCGCCGCCGCGCCCGCCCTGGCCGCCGCGCCCGAGGCGACGCCCGCCGACCAGCCCGCCCCCGACCCCGCCGCCGCCGCCCTGGCCGCCCTGGCCGCCGGCGAGCCGCTCTCCGCCAAGGCCCGCATGGCCCTGCCGCGCGTCGCCATGCCCGCCCAGGACGCCGCCCGCCGCGCCCACAACTTCAGCGAGGTCAACCTCGGCCTGACGGCCGCCGACGCGATCCGCGAGGCCAACCGCTGCCTGGCCTGCAAGAAGAGCCCCTGCAGCGCCGGCTGTCCGGTCGAGGTGCGCATCCCCGAGTTTCTGACCGCCGTGGCGGCCGGCCAGTTCGCCGCCGCCGCCGAGCTGCTGCTCACCGACAACGCCCTGCCGGCCACCACCGGCCGGGTCTGCCCCCAGGAGACCCAGTGCGAGGGCGTCTGCTTGAGGGGCAAGAAGGGCGAGCCGGTGGCGATCGGCTGGCTCGAGCGCTTCGTGGCCGACTGGGCCGCCGAGCACCTGCCCTTCGCCGCCCCCGCGGTGGCGCCCTCCGGCCGGAGCGTCGCCGTGGTGGGCGCCGGCCCCGGCGGGCTGACCGTGGCCGGCGAGTGCGCCCGGGCGGGCCACAGCGTGCACGTCTTTGAGGCCCTCCACGACACCGGCGGCGTGCTGCGCTACGGCATCCCCGAGTTCCGCCTGCCCAAGCAGATCGTCGATGCCGAGGTCGCCAACCTGCGCCGCCTGGGCGTGACGATCGAATGCGACGTGATCGTCGGGCGCACCCTGACGGTCGACCAGCTGGCCGCCGACTATGACGCCGTCTTTGTGGCCAACGGCGCCGGCCTGCCGATGTTCTTAAACGTGCCCGGCGAGAACTTGAAGGGCGTCTACTCGGCCAACGAGTACCTCACCCGGGTCAACCTGATGGGCGCCTGGCAGGAGCGGGCCGGCGGCACGCCGATCATGCGCGCCCGGCGGGTCGTGGTCTTCGGCGGCGGCAACGTGGCGATGGACTCGGTCAGGACCGCCAAGCGCCTCGGCGCCGCGGCGGCGATCTGCGCCTACCGGCGCACCCGCGCCGAGATGCCGGCCCGCATCGAGGAGATCGCCCACGCCGAGCAGGAGGGCATCGAGTTCGCCTTCCTGGTGGCGCCGCTTGCCATCCTCGGTGACCAGAGCGGCTGGGTACGCGCCGTGCGGCTGCAGAAGATGGCGCTCGGCGAGCCCGACGACTCCGGCCGGCGGCGCCCGGTGCCCATCCCCGACTCCGAGTTCGAGCTTGCCTGCGAGGCCGTGGTCGTCGCCCTGGGCACGGTCGCCAACCCGCTGCTCACCGAGGCCACCCCGCAGATCGCCACCAACCGCTGGGGCAACATCACGACAGACGACTGCCACGCCACCAGCCTGCGCGGCGTCTGGGCCGGCGGCGACATCGTGCGCGGCGGGGCGACCGTGATCCTGGCGATGGGCGACGGCAAGGCGGCGGCCCGCTCGATCGACGCCTACCTGCGCGGCCGCAGCGACCCCTGGGCGGTCCAGGGTGCAGACGCTGGGGCGGGTGCGGACGCTTAGGCCGCGACCACGAGCCGCACGTTCAGCAGCGGCGTGCCCATCGTGCTCCACAGGCGCAGCCAGAGTGCCAGGTACATCTCGAGCCCGCGCGCCGCGGTCAGATCGCCGAGGTCGACCACGCGCGTCCAGCCCAGCCAGTCGGCAAGCAGGTGCTCGGAGACCCAGGCCCGGGCGTCGGGGTCGTTGCCGGCCACGAACAGATCGGTCTCCTCGCCGAGCCCCTCGGGGTCGACCATGACGGCCACGGTGACCGTGTTCAGCGCCTTGACCACGCGCGCCCCGGGGTGGGCGGCCTGGATCTGCTCGGCGAGCGAGTCGTCGTTGCAGACCGAAAGGCGGGGCGGCATGCCGTGCGACAGGTCGAGGGGGTTCGACAGATCGACGAGGATCTTGCCGTCGAGGTCGGCCTCGTCGGTCGCCGCCAGAGCGGCGAGCGAGCCGACGCCGCTCGTGGCGTTGATCAGCAGCTCGCCGAAGGCCGCCGCCGCGGCGAACGTGCCGGCGGCGGCCGGCCGGCCCTGGTCGTACTGCTCGGTCGCCCAGGCGGCGGCCGACGGCAGGACGCCGCGCGTACCGCGATCCTTGGGCGAGTCGGGGTCGCGCGCGCTGATCATGACCTGATGGCCGACCGTGAGCAGGTGTGCGCCGAGCGTCTGGGCGACGTCGCCCGAGCCGATGATGCCGATGTTCATGACGCCCTCCGTGACCGCAACGACAGGGACAGCCTCGCGCGCCGCAGCCCTGCGGCGCGCACTGCACTGTACCCGTCGCGGGGCGCGACGAGCGCCTCTGCCGTCGCGGCCGCGCGTCACCGTCCCGGTCGCGGAGAGCGGCCGGTACGGAGGGTGTGGGCGCGGGCAGCACGAGTCTGCGAGGTGTATCGTAGGAGCCGGGAGAACCGCACGACGTGTCCGCGGCCGGCAAGCCCGGCCGGAGAGCCGGGGGGAGCATCCATGACCGACAGCATCGACCCGACCGGCACACGCGGCGTGAGTGACAGCGACCTGCGGCGCTACGCCGACCTCATGCTGCGCGCCGCGGTCAACATCGAACCGGGGCAGAAGGTCCTGATCACCGGCGACGTCGCGCACGCCTACCTGATCGCCGCCCTCGCCGAGCGGGCGTACGCCTGCGGCGCGAGCGTGGCCGAGACGATCTACTTCGACGACCGCGTGCTGGCCGCCAAGGCCGGAGGCGCCTCGACCGACACCCTCGCCACGACCGTCCCTGCCTGGTTCGAGGCCGCCTACCAGACCGTCATCGACGAGCGCTGGGCCCGTATCCGCACCCTCGGCGACCCCTTCGACGACCCCTACGCCGGCGTGCCGGCCGAGCGCGCCGGCGCGCTCCAGACGGCGATCGCGCGGCCCGCCTATCGCACCATTCAGGCGCGGGTGAACTGGAGCCTCTGCGCCTGCCCGACGCCGGCCTGGGCGCGGCGCATCTACGGCGAGCCCGACGTTGCGCGCCTGTGGCGCGACCTGCTGTACGCCGTCCGCCTCGACGAGGCCGACCCGGTGGCCGCCTGGAACGCGCGACGCGACGAGCTGCTGGCGCGGGCGCGCCGGCTCGACGAGGCGGGCTTTGCCGCCGTGCGCTTTCGCGGCGGCGGCACCGACCTGCACATCCCGCTGCACGCCGACGCCCACTGGCAGCCCGCCTGGCTCACGACGAGCTGGGGACGCACCTTCCTGTGCAACCTGCCGAGCGAGGAGATCTACGTCGCCCCCGACTTTCGCGGGGCGCGGGGCACGGCGGCCGTCACCAGACCGGTCACGGTCAACGGCCAGCTCGTGACCGGCCTCGTGCTGTGCTTCGACGACGGTCACATCGTCGACGTGCAGGCGCAGACCAACGCCGACGCCGTCAGGGCCAGCATCGCCCACGACCGCGGCGCGGGCCGCCTCGGCGAGGTGGCGCTCGTCGACTCGTCGTCGCGCGTGGGGCGCCTGGGCGTGGTGTTCAAGGAGACCCTGCTCGACGAGAACGCCGCCTGCCACATCGCCTGGGGCGCCGCCATCCACGACTCGTTCCCCGACGGACTGCCCGACGACCTCGACGAGCTCGAGGCGCGCGGCGTGAACGAGTCCGATGTGCACGAGGACGTCATGATCGGCGGTCCCGAGGTGACGGTGAGCGGCGTGACCGCCGCCGGCGACGAGGTGCCGGTGCTGGTCGAGGAGCGCTGGGTGGTCTAAGGGCGGCGCCCCTCGGCGTTCGCTAGGTCGCCCGTTCCGCCGGACCGACCGGCGTCGCGCCGTCCCGGGCGCCGTCGTCGCCGGTCGTAGCGCCGTCGCCGCCGTCTCGCTCGGCCCGACCGTGGCCGTTCGCGCTGTGACCCATGAACTGCGTGCGGTACAGCTCGGCGTAGAGCCCGCCGGCCGTCAGGAGCTCGTCGTGACGGCCGCGCTCGAGCACGCGGCCCTGGTCGAGCACGAGGATCTGGTCGGCGTCGCGCACGGTCGACAGACGGTGGGCGATCACGAGCGAGGTGCGACCGGCCAGCGCCGCCTTGAGGGCGCCCTGCACGGCGAGCTCGGACTCGGAGTCGAGGTGAGCCGTGGCCTCGTCGAGCACGACGACGTCGGGCGCCCGCAGCAGCAGCCGGGCGATCGCGATGCGCTGCTTCTCGCCGCCCGACAGGCGGTAGCCGCGGTCGCCGACCACGGTGTCGAGGCCGTCGGGCAACGACTCGACGAGCGGCATGATCTGGGCGGCGCGCAGCACCTCGACGATCTCGTCGTCGCCGGCGTCGGGCTTCGCGTAGAGCAGGTTGGCGCGGATCGTGTCGTGGAACAGGTGGACGTCCTGCGTGACCATGCCGATCGCAGCGCGCAGCGACGCGAAGCTCGCGTCGCGCACGTCGATGCCGTCGATGCGCACCGCACCCTCGTCGACGTCGTACAGGCGCGGCACGAGCTGGCTGATCGTGGTCTTGCCGGCGCCCGACGGTCCGACCAGGGCGACGAGCTGCCCCGGCTCGGCAGTGAAGCTCACGTCGAACAGCACCTGCTGGCCGGGCGTGTCGTTCAGCACCGCAACCGACTCGAGCGAGGCGAGCGAGACGTCGGCGCTCGTCGGGTAGGCGAAGCCGACGCGGTCGAACTCGACCCGGGCGGGGCCGCGCGGCAGCGTGGCTGCGCCGGGCTTCTCGGCGATCATCGGCGGCAGGTCGAGCACCTCGAAGACGCGGTCGAACGACACGAGCGCGGTCATGAGGTCGACGCTGACGTTGGAGAGCGCGGTGAGCGGGCCATAGAGGCCTCTCAAGTAGGCGACGAGGGCGACCACCGTGCCGACGTCGAGCGCGCCACGCACGGCGAGCACGCCGCCCCAGCCGTAGACCAGGGCGGTGGCCAGGGCGGCGGTGAGCATCAGGGCGACGAAGAAGAAGCGGCCGTAGATCGCCTGCACCACGTCGATGTCGCGCACGCGGCCGGCCTTGTCGCTGAAGGCGGCGCTCTCGGCTTTGGGGTGGCCGAAGAGCTTGACGAGCAGGGCGCCGGCCACGTTGAAACGCTCGACCATGCCGTTGTTCATCTCGGCCGTGAGCTCGTAGCGCTCGCGGGTGATCGTCTGCAGGCGCCGGCCGAGCCAGCGGGCCGGCAGCATGAACATCGGCAGCAGCACGAGCGCGGCGAGCGTGAGCTGCCACGAGAGCACGAACATGATCGAGAGCACGATGCCGACGCTGATCAGGTTGCCGACCACGTTGGACAGCACGTCGGTGAAGGCCTCCTGGGCGCCGGTCACATCGTTGTTGAGGCGACTCACCAGGGCGCCGGTCTGTGTGCGCGTGAAAAAGGCCAGCGGCATGCGCTGCACGTGGTCGAACACGCGCGTGCGCATGTCGTAGATCAGACCCTCGCCGACGCGGGCGCTGATGAAGCGCTCGACGAGCGACAGGCCGGCGTCGGCGATCGAGATGCCCGCGACCAGCAGGGCGAGCAGGACGATCAGCCGGATCTCGTGATCCGTCGAATGGCCCGCACGCTGGGCGGCCGCGCCCGGGATGATGCCGCGGTCGATGATCTCGCGGTAGATGAGCGGGTTCGCTGCGCTCACGATCGCGTCGATCACGACGAGCACGAGGAACAGCGCCAGCGGCCACTTGTATGGGGCGACGAACCTCAGGACGCGCCGGGTCGTACCCTTTGGGACGGCGGCGTCCCTGTCGGCCTGCCCGCCGCGCCGCATGGAGCGCAGCGCGCCGAAGCCACCGGGTCCCATCATGAGGCGGCTCCGCCGGGCGGTGTGGCGGCGGTCGCCGGCGTGGCGGGGCTCGCCGGCGGGGCACCGGTCGGCGGTGTGAGGGCGGTCGCCGGCGTGGCGCCGCCGCGTGCCGCCGGCTCGCGGTCGAGCAGCGTGGCGAGCAGCTCGCGGAGCTGCTCGGCCCGGGGGCGGTCGAGCCGCGTGAAGAGCGCCTCGGCGCTGGCCCTGCGGGCCCGGCCGAGGCGCGCCACGAGCTCGTGGCCGTCGTCGGTCAGGCAGACCAGGATCGAGCGCCGGTCGAGTGGGTCGGGCCGGCGCGCGGCAAGACCGGCGTGCTCGAGCGCGTCGACCATGGTCGTCGCCGAACGGGGCACGATCTCGAGGCGGGCGGCGAGCTCGCCGATGCGCAGGGGCTCGCCGGCGCGCGACAGCAGACGCAGGGCGCGGGCCTGGCCGAAGGTCAGGCCGAACGGCTCGAGCTCGGCCCGCGAGGTACGGCGTAGCCGCCACGACGCGCAGGCCAGCAGCTCGGCAAGCTGGCCGACCAGGTCGGCGCCGGCGCGGGGCGCTGCATGGCTTGCGGCGGCCGTGGCGGCCGTGGCGGCTGCCGCAGCCTCGGGGGCCGCCGCAGCCGCGGTGTTCCTGCTCTCGGCTCTCATGTGGTTCTCCGTTTCGGTGCCGGCAGGCGCGCTGGCGCACGACGGTCGCGCGCGAATCTGAGTCTACCCTGTTATGAGTGTTCCTCAACAAATCGCCGGAGCCGAAACGGTGGGCGGGCGGCTCGCCGGGGAATAGGGCGAAAGCGCGTGGTCGCTGCGGGCCCCGGGGGTCGACGGCCGGCGCGATCGGTCCGAGTCATGGTCGGGCCCGATCCGCCGGCTCTCCGCCCGCCGGGCAGTCCGAGCCGTCGACTACAGCTCGACCGTCTCCGGCGCCGAGCGCGTGTCGGGGAACCAGTCGCGCTCGTCGAAGTCGCCGTCGGTGATCGCGTCGAGCGGCATCTTCACGTACTTGCCACGGGCCTCGACGGCGACGCTGCCGTCGGCCAGCACGATCTCGCCGCTGCCCTCGAACAGGCGGCTCGTGTCGCGCGTGATGCGGCCGACCACCCTCACCTCGCCGTCGAGCGGCACGGGCTTGCGGTAGCGCAGGGTGAGCTCGGCGGTCACGCCCCAGGTGCCGGGATGGGCGATCGTGACGGCGCGACCGATGGTCTCGTCGAGCATCGCCGACGAGATGCCGCCGTGCAGGCGGCCCGGGTAGCTCTGATGCTCTGCGGCGGGGCGGAACACGCCGAGCAGCTCGCCGTTCTCGAGCTCGTAGAAGCGGCCGTGCAGACCGGCCGTGTTCTCGGCGCCGCAGACCAGGCACATGCGGCTCACGTTCTGGACGCTCTCGACCTTGCGCTTCACGTCGGCGGTCATCCTAGCAGACCGGCTGAGCGGCGCTCGCGGCAGCAGGAGGTCAGGCGGGGTGGCTGGCGTGCAGCAGCTCGCGCAGTACGAGGCCGATCGCGAGGGCGAAGAGCGCGACCGACAGGGCCCGCACGAGGTAAGCCAGCGGTCGGTCCAGCCGAGCAGGCCGAGCTCGCTCAGGATGTTGTGCCAGTCGTGGCCGGCGCCCGAGCCGTCGTCGTTGAACAGCGGCAGCACCATGCGGGTGGCGTCGTAGACGTAGACCGAGCCATTGTTCAGCGACTCGGCCACCCGAGGCGAACGGGCCGGCGGCCAGGGCGTCGACGAAGGCCAGGTCGGGTCCGACGACGGTCGCCGACAGCAGGCCGGCGGCGGGCTCACCCGAGCGCGGCTCGAGCACGTGGTCGCCGCGCTCGTAGCTGCCCGACGTGGCCACGGCGCGGTCGTGACCGCCGAGCGTGACGATGGCGAGCAGCCGGTCGGCGGCAAGCGAATGCCGGATGCCGCGGGCCGGCGGGTCAGGCGCTGCGCCGGCGGGTCAGGCGCTACGCCAACGGGTCAGGCGCTACGCCGGCGGCTGCGGCGCAGCGTGCGCAGCCGCTCGCCCGACAGCACGGCGCAGTCGGTCGCGGCGGCCTTGCCGGCCGCCGCGTCGTGGGCCAGCGTCTGGCACGACGGGCAGCCGCACAGGCCGCAGTCGTAGCCGGGCAGCAGGGCGAGGATCTCCTCGGCCCGCTTGACGCGGCCCACGCGGTCGCGCAGCGAGCCCGAGTCGGGGCGCTCGCGCGGCGCGAAGGGGAACTCGAGCGCGTAGTCGGCGGTCGCGTAGCGCCGTTCGACCTCGACCTGGGTCAGCGGGTCGGTCGTGGGCAGCTCGGCCATCATCGTCTGCAGCTTGGCCTGCCCGACGTAGACGTTGTCGACCGTCAGGTTGCCGTTGCCGCAGCCCGCCCAGCAGGCGTAGCACTCGAGGAAGTCGATGTCCTTGAGCTTGCCGCGCTCGACGTCGTCGAACACGCGGATGACGTTCGGCAGGCCGGTGACGGGCAGGTAGCGGTGGCGCCGCAGCGCGTAGGGAAAGGCGCGCGGCGTGGCCCAGCGCAGCATGCCCGAGGAGCGCACGAGCGAGGTCTGGGCGGGCTGCTCGCCGGCCTCCGACAGGCGGCGCGCCTCTTCGAGGATGGCGTTGTAGACCTGGGGGATCCCGACCGTGCCGTCGAGCGAGCTGCGGCCGCCCTCGGCCGGCTGGATGATCGAGATGGTGCGCGCCTGGCAGGGCGTCACGTAGATCGCCGCGATGCGCTCGGGCGGCAGGCCGAGGTCGCGCGAGTAGCGCGCCTTGATCTCGCGCCCGGCGAGCTCGCGCGGCGGCTGCATCTGCAGGAGCTGGTCGACCATGCGCGGGTACGAGACCTGGATGAGCCTGATGATCACCGGGCAGTTCATGTTCACGAGGGGCCGCGGCCCCTCCCAGTCGTCGACGTAGTCGGCGATCGCCGCGGTCGTCAGGGCGAGCTCGATGCCGTAGTCCCAGACCGCATCGAAGCCCGCCCTGAGCAGGCCCTGGACGATGTGCGCCGGCCGCACCTCGCGGGGGAACTGGCTGTAGAGCACCGGCGAGGGGATCGCCACCTTGAAGTCGTAGCCGGCGAACTCGTCGAGCGTGCTCGTGGTGGCCGTCATGGCGCCGCGCGTGCAGGCCTTCAGGCAGGAGCCGCAGTCGATGCAGAGCTCGGCCCGCACACGAGCCTTGCCGTCGCGCACGCGGATCGCCTCGGTGGGGCAGAGCCGCATGCAGGCCAGGCAGCCGTCGCAGCGGCCGTCGTTCACCCGGAAGCCGTGGGCGTAGTCGATCACGGCCGCCCCCCGCTCACCTGCTGTCGAGGCTCACGCGCGTGGACACGGTAGTGCCGTTGCCGACCCGCGTGTCGACCTGGAACCGGTCGGCGTTGCGCCTGATGTTGGGCAGCCCCATGCCGAAGCCAAAGCCCATCTCGCGCATCTCGTCGGTCGCCGTCGACCAGCCCTCCTGCAGGGCGAGCTCCAGATCGGGGATGCCGGGCCCGCGGTCGGCCGCCTCGATGCCGATGTCCTCGTCGGTGAGCACGAAGCTCACGGTGCCCTCGTCGGCGTACATCACGATGTTCATCTCGGCCTCGAAGGCGATCACCACCGAGCGGCGGATGAGGTCGGGGTCGACGTCGAGCGACTTGAGCAGCGACTTGATCTCGGTCGACGCTTCGCCGGCCTTCTCGAAGTCGCGGCCGTGCACCGCGAAGGAGCGCGAGAGGAGCTCCTCGGGCACTACATCGCCCCCTTCAGGCCGCGCTCGTAGAGGATCCCGCAGCTCTCGAACATGCCGAGCGTGGTCGACAGCACGGGGATGCCCTTCTCGCGAGCCAGGGCGAGGGCGGTCTCGGCCGGGCGCTTGCCGCGCACGTAGATGATGGCGTGCACGTCGGCGACCACGGCGGTGCGCACCGACTGGATGTTGGTGAGGCCGGTCAGCATGACCGCGCCCGGCGTGTGAAAGGCGAGGATCTCGCTCATGCCGTCGGACGCCACGACGGTCTCGATGTCGCCGACGCCGTCCTGGGGGGTCAGCGCCGCGCAGTCGAGCGCGGCGGCGATGTCGACCAGCCTCATGCGGCCCCTCCCGGGTCGGGCGGCCCCGTCGTGCCGTCGCGCCCGTCCACCGTCAGCGCAGGCCGAGGTCGAAGAGCTTGACCGCGTACTTCCAGGTGTGGTCGGGCGTCGTGAACAGGGCGATGCCGGCCTTGGTGGCCAGCTCGAGCACGTCGTCGGCCGGGCGCTTGTCGTGGGCGAAGACCACGGCCTCGACGTCGACCAGGTTGGCGGCGGCGATCAGGCTCTTGTGGGTCTGCAGGGTGAGCAGCAGGCCGCAGCCGCTCGCGCCGGTGATGATGTCCGACACCATGTCCGAGATGTAGACGCCGGCGACGTCGCCGTCCTCCCACTCGTTGAGCGCCTCGAGCCCTGTCTTGTCGACGACCTCGGAGATCTTCATGCAACCTCCTTTGTGCGCGGCCGCAGCCGCGCCATCAATAGAACTCGGTGAGACCGGTGTCGGCCAGGACGATGCCCTGGCAGCGGTCGATGCGGTCGCACATGCTGCAGGGCACGACCGCGATGCGCCGGCGCCGCAGGCGCTGGTTGAAGTACTGCTCGAGCGCTTTCACGCCGGCGTCGCTTACGCACCGGCCCGACGCGTGCGACGAGTCGGCGCACAGCGCTACGTAGATCGAGGTCTTCTTGCCGAGCTCGCGGCCGAGCCGGCCGACCGGGCAGTCCTGGTCGTCGCAGGTGGAGAGCATGAGGCCCATCATGTCGCGCAGGTCGACCCTCTCGCCGCAGTGGTCGCAGCGCAGGTTGAACCTGACGGCCTGGTAGCCGGCGAGGTGCTCCCAGAAGTGCGGCCCCTCGCGGTACTCGTCGATCGGCACCACCGGCTCGAGCGAAAAGAACGAGCTGCGTGCGCCGCAGTGGTAGCAGCCTTCGACGACGAGGTAGCCGTTCTGGACGTCGGTCATGGACCAGCTGTGCTCGCACGTGCTCATCGGGCCTCCAGTCCGCTCGGATCCGCGGCGGTGCGGCTAGGGGAAAGGACGGGGGAAGGCCCGGACGGGAGCTCTGCGGAGGTCCGTGGGCCGCGCTGTGGCCGAGCTGCGACGCTGCTCACCAGGAATCGGTGCGACGTCATCGTCGTCTCAAGCCCCTCCGCCCCGAGGCGAGTGCTCGGGGGCTCCTCTGGCTGGACCAAGCGCCTGCATGGTATCAGCTTGCACCCGGTGCTACCATGGCCGCATCACCGCTGTGGCCTGCTTTCCTTGTTCGGTCGTCGGTCACGACACTGATGGGGGGCTCCGACAGATGGTCTGCGCAACGTTTCTTGGGCGCGGTTGAGGCAGGAGGGCTGCCGATGGCCACGCCCGCTCCGAGCTCCGATCCCTGGCCCGCGATCAGGCGCGACTTCTCGGGCGCGCCTTCCGACCTTGTGCCCGTGCTGCAGCGCACCCAGGAGGTCCTCGGCTACCTGTCGCCCGACGCGATCGCGCGGATCGCGCGCTGGCTCAAGCTGTCCGAGAACGAGGTCTTCGGCGTGGCCACGTTCTACGCCCAGTTTCGCTTCACGCCGCCCGGCCGCCATCGCCTGCGCGTCTGCCTGGGCACCGCCTGTCACGTGAAGGGCGGCGTGCAGATGCTCGAGACGCTCGAGCGGCGACTCGACGTGCGTCCCGGCGAGACCACGCCCGACGGCGAGTACGGGCTCGAGCGGGTCGCCTGCCTGGGCTGCTGCGCGCTCGCCCCGGTGGTCACGATCGACCAGAAGATCTACGGCCAGATGAGCGTCCTCAAGCTGCAGGAGCTGCTCGGTGACGGCCACGCTTGAGCGCCGCCGCAAGCGGGCCGAGGCGCGCTGGGCCGCGCTGGCGGCGAGCCCGCGCCCCGTCGTCTACATCGGCATGGGCTCGTGCGGCAAGGCGGCCGGCGCCGACGACGTGCACGAGGCCGTGCTGCGCCACCTGGCCGAGCGCGGCGTCGAGGCCGAGGTCGTGGGCGTGGGCTGCATCGGGCCCTGCTACCTCGAGCCGCTGCTCGACGTGCAGCTCCCGGGCCGGCCGCGCCTGAGCTACTCGAACATGACGCCCGAGCTCGTGCCGCGCGTGCTCGACGGCCTGCTGGCCGGCGAGGTGCCGCGCACGCACCTGGTCGGGCGCTTCGACGCGCCCGGCGCCGACCTGGGGCTCAACGGCGGCTTGGCGGTAAGCGCGGCGCCGGCGGGCGCGATGGGCGCGGCGCCGGCGGGCGCGGCGCAGCCGGCGCCCGCGCAGGGCCCTGCGGGCGACGGCGCGGCGCAAGCCGCCGCCGTCGCCGCCGTCGCGCGCCTGGCCGACCACCCCATGCTGCGCGACCAGGTGCGCATCGTGCTGCGCAACTGCGGCGTGATCGATCCCGAGCAGATCGACCACTATCTGGCGCGTGGCGGCTACCGCGCCTTCGAGCGCTGCCTCGAGCTGCCCTGGCGCGAGGTCGTCGACACGGTCGAGGAGGCCGGCCTGCGGGGCCGCGGCGGGGCCGGCTTTCCGACCTGGCGCAAGTGGCTGACCTGCCGCGAGAACGAGGGGCCGCGTACGCTCATCTGCAACGCCGACGAGGGCGACCCCGGCGCCTTCATGAACCGCTCGCTCATAGAGGGCGACCCGCACGCCGTGCTCGAGGGCATGCTGATCGCCGCCTACGCGATCGGCGCCGAGCACGGCTACATCTACATCCGCGCCGAGTACCCGCTGGCCATCGCCCGGCTGCGCTCGGCCCTGGCCGCGGCGCGCAGGCTCGGCCTGCTGGGCGACGACATCCTGGGCTCGGGCTTCAGCTTCGACGTCACCCTCAAGGAGGGCGCTGGCGCCTTCGTCTGCGGCGAGGAGACGGCGCTCATCGCCAGCATCGAGGGCCGCCGCGGCATGCCGCGCAGCCGGCCGCCGTTCCCGGCCGTGTCGGGCCTGTGGGGGCGGCCGACGATCATCGACAACGTCGAGACGCTCGCCACGCTGCCGGCCATCGTCGGCCGCGGCGCGGCCTGGTATGCCGCCCACGGCACCGAGGGCTCGCGCGGCACCAAGACCTTCGCCCTGGTCGGCAAGGTGCGGCGCACGGGGCTGATCGAGATCCCCTTCGGCACCACGCTGCGCGCCGTGATCTACGACGTCGGCGGCGGCCTCGTCAAGGACTTCAAGGCGGTGCAGACCGGCGGGCCGTCCGGCGGCTGCCTGGGCGAGGAGTTCCTCGACACGCCGATCGACTACGAGAACCTGGCGGCGGCCGGCTCGATCATCGGCTCGGGCGGCCTGATCGTGCTCGACCGCGACACCTGCATCGTCGACACGGCGCGCTACTTCCTGGGCTTCACACAGGCCGAGTCGTGCGGCAAGTGCGTGCCCTGCCGGGTCGGCACCGGCCACCTGGTCGGCATCCTCGACGACATCTGTGCCGGGCGCGGCGAGCTCGCCGACCTCGACCGCCTGGAGCGCCTCGCCCGGGTCGTCAAGTCGGCCTCGCTGTGCGGCCTGGGGCAGACCGCGCCCAACCCCGTGCTGTCGTCGCTCAAGTACTTTCGCGACGAGTTCGTCGAGCACATCACGGCGCATCGCTGCCGCGCCGCCGTGTGTCGCGACCTCGTCGTCTATTCGATCATCCCGGGGCGCTGCACGGGCTGTCAGCGCTGCGTGCAGGTCTGCCCGACCGGCGCCATCAGCGGGCCGCGCTCCGAGCCTCACAACCTCGACCTCGAGAAGTGCATCAAGTGCCGCTCGTGCTACGAGATCTGCCGCTTCGACGCGATCGCCGGCGACGCCATCGTGATCGAGTCGGCCGGGGTGAGCTCATGACCGCGGCGCGCCTCACAGCGGGAGCGACCCCATGACCACGCGAGCGCGGCCATGAGCACGGTCGAGCGCCTGCCGCGTCACGACGCGCCGGCCGTGCACCTCGAGGTCGATCACCGGCCGGTCACGGTACCCGAGGGCAGCACGGTGCTGCGCGCCGCCGAGCTCGCCGGGGTGTTCGTGCCCTCGCTGTGCTGGCACAAGGAGCTGTCGGCCTTCGGCGGCTGCCGGCTGTGCTCGGTCGAGATCGAGGGCATGCGTGGCTACCCACTCGCCTGCAGCACCCTGGCGAGCGAGGGCATGGCGGTCACGACCGAGACGGTCGCGCTGCGCGAGATGCGCGAGGAGATCCTGCGCCTGCTGCTGTCGGAGCACCCCTGCGCCTGCCTGTTGTGCGGCGAGAGCGACGACTGCCGGCGCAGCCTGACGACGATCCGCAAGTCGGGCGTGACGACCGGCTGCCGGAGCTGCCCCAACGACGGCGACTGCGAGCTGCAGGCCCTGGTCGAGCGGCTCGGCATCACCGACGTCGGCTACCCGATCGTCTACAAGGCCCTCGAGCCCGAGCACGACGACCCCTTCTACGACCGCGACTACAACCTCTGTATCCTCTGCGGTCGCTGCGTGCGCATGTGTCACGAGGTGCGCGGCGCGTCGGTGCTCGCCTTCAAGTACCGCGGGCCGCGCACCCTGGTCGGCCCCGCGTTCGGCCACTCGCACGTGGCCGCCGGTTGCGAGTTCTGCGGCGCCTGCGTGTCGGTCTGTCCGACCGGCGCGCTGTTCGACAAGGTCTCCAAGTGGGACGGCAAGGCCGACGGCGTCGAGACCAGCACCTGCCCGTTCTGCTCGCTCGGCTGCCGCGTCGAGCTCGCCCACAAGGACGGTGCCCTCACCGCCGTGCGGGCCGCGCCCGACCTCGACGTGAACGACGGCCAGCTCTGCCTGCGCGGCCGCTTCTTCTTGCCCGAGGTCACCCATCACTACGACCGCGGCCGGCGGCCGGTGGTGCGCAAGGGCCCCTACGAGCGCGTGACCGACTGGGACGAGGCGCTCGACGCGGCCGCCGCGGCGCTCGCCGGCGCGCCGCCCGCCGACGTGCTCGTCCTGGCTTCGCCCGACCTGCCCAACGAGTCGCTCTACGCCGCGCAGCGCTTCGCCCGCGCGGCGCTCGGCGCCGCCGTCGACTCGACGGCGCGCGCGGCGCTGCCCGGCGGCGCCGCCCTGTGGTCGCGCCTGTACGCGCTGCCCGTATCGCTCGCCCGTCTGGCCGAGGCCGGCACGGTCGTGGTCGCCGGCCTCGACACGCGCTTTTCGTTCTCGGTCGCCGGCGTGCAGGTGCGCCGCGCCGTGCGGCGCGGCGCCCGTCTGCTCGTGGTCGACGCGCGCGAGTCCAACCTGGCGCGCGTGGCCGACCGCTGGCTGCGCTCGCGCCCCGGCGACGAGGCGCGCGACCTGACCGCGCTGCTGCGCGAGCTGCGCGGCGGGGGCGCAGCCGCGGTCGCCGGCGAGGCCGCGGGGGAGGCTGCCGGCGGCGGCGCGCCCGCAAGCCCCGTCGCGGTGGTCGTCGGTCCGCGCGTGTTCGACTGCGCCGCCGCCGCCGAGCTGGTCGCCGAGCTCGAGGCGGTGGCCGCGCTGCCCGGCGTCTCGGTGCTGCCGCTCGCCCACGGCGCCAACCTGCGCGGCGCGCTCGAGCTCGGTGCCCTGGCCGGCGTGCTGCCCGGCCCGCGGCCGGGCCGGGCCGAGGCCGGCCTCGAGCGCCTGCGGGGCGGCCGCTCGCCGCGCGTGCTCTACCTGATCGGGGAGACGCCGCTCACCGAGCGACCGGCCTGCGAGACGGTCATCGCCCAGGGCATGTATGCGCCGCCCTTCGCCGTCGACGTGTTCCTGCCGGCGGCGGCCGCGGTCGAGGCCGAGGGCACGCTGACGAGCGTCGAGGGGCGCGTGCAGGAGCTGCGTCCGGTCGAGCGGCCGGCGCGCGACGCCGTGCTCGGGCCGCGGCCCGACTGGCGCATCCTCACCGACCTGGCCGAGCGCCTCGGTCGCACGGGTCTGGGCTTCGACTCGGCTCGCGCCGTGCGCGACGCGATCCGCGCCGAGGTACCGGGCTTCCCGGCCGAAAGCGACCGGGCTCCGCGGCGCATGAGCCCGTTCGTGGCCGGCGCGCCGGGTGCGGCCGGGCCGGCCGGCCCGGCCGCACCCGGCGCGCCGGCTCAGCGCGGCCGCTTTACGATCGTGCTCGAGCACGCGTCGTTCCGTCACCGCGGCGTCGACCTCGCCGCGGTGGTCGAGGGTCTCGCCGAGCTCCACCTCGAGGGGGGCGTCGGGCTGCACCCCGACGACCTCGCCCGGCTCGGCGTCGAGCCGGGCGGCGAGTTGACGGTCCGCCTGGACGGCACCGACCTGGTGCTCGCCGCCCGGCCCGACGTCGAGTGTCCGCGCGGCGCTGCCTACCTGGTGCGCGACGAGACCTGGCAGGGTCCGTGGCGGCCGGCGCGCGGCGCCGTTCTGGCCGGCGACCGCTCCCGCAAGGGGCGCCGGGCGAGAGGAGGCGGCGATGGTCCCGGTCGTTGAACGGCGCATGCTGGTGCCCAACGTCCACCTGCTCACGGTCGAGGCGCCCGACGTGGCCGAGAGCGCGCGGGCGGGCAACTTCGTCATCCTGCGGCCCGACGAACGCGGCGAGCGCATTCCGCTCACGATCGCCGACTGGGACGCGCAGGCCGGCACCGTCAGCTCGGTGTTCGTGCAGGTCGGCGCCTCGACCGCCAAGCTCGCCCGCCTCAAGGCCGGCGACGCGGTCGCCTCGTACGCCGGGCCGCTCGGCAACGAGACCGAGATCGGCGCCTTCGGCACGGTGCTGCTCGTGGGCGGCTGCTACGGTCTGGGCAGCCTGCTGCCCATCGCCCGCGCCATGCGCGCCGCCGGCAACCGGGTCTACGCGCTGATCGAGGCGCGCAGCTCGTACGTGCTCTACTGGGAGGACCGCATGGCGGCCGAGGTCGAGCGCCTCGTCGTCGTCACCCGCGACGGCAGCAAGGGCTATCGCGGCCACGTGACCCGGCTCGCCGAGATCCTGCAGCGCGAGAAGATCGCCCCCGACCGGGTGATCGCCCACGGCTGCACGTTCCAGATGATGACGGTCGCAAACGCGACCAGGCCGCTCGGTATCAAGACCATCGTGAGCATGAACCCGATCATGATCGACGGCACCGGCATGTGCGGCGTGTGCCGCCTGACCGTGGCCGGCGAGACCAAGTTCGCCTGCGTCGACGGTCCCGAGTTCGACGGCCACGAGGTCGACTGGGACGAGTTCCTGGCACGGCGCGAGGGCTACCACCAGGAAGAGGTCGAACCGCTGCACCGCAGCGGCTGCTCGGCGAGGTTCTGACGGTGGGCGCACACACGACGGCGAGCTCACGACGGGCCCGGGCGAGCGCGCCCGGCGGGCGGGGGAGGGCGTAGTGGCCAAGGTCGACCTGGTGCGCCGGTCCATGCCCAAGCAGGCGCCCGACGAGCGCGTGCGCAACTTCGACGAGGTCGCCCTGGGCTACACCGAGCAGCTCGCTCGCGAAGAGGCGGCGCGCTGCCTGTCGTGCAAGAAGCCGGGCTGCGTCGACGGCTGCCCGGTGAGCGTCGACATCCCGCGCTTCGTCGGCCTGGTCGCCGAGGGCGATTTCGCCACCGCCGTGCGCGCCGTCAAGGCGACCAACGCGCTGCCGGCGGTCTGCGGGCGGGTGTGCCCGCAGGAGGAGCAGTGCGAGGCGCGTTGCATCCTCGGCAAGAAGGGCGACCCGGTGGCGATCGGCCGTCTCGAGCGCTTCGTGGCCGACTGGGAGGCGGCGGCCGGCGAGGCGGCGGGAGCGGCGCAGCCGCTCCCGCCGCCCACGGGCCGCCACGTCGCCGTGGTGGGCTCGGGCCCGGCCGGCATCACGGTGGCCGCCGACCTCGCCTTGCGGGGCCACGGCGTGACCATGTTCGAGGCGCTCCACGAGGCCGGCGGGGTGCTCACCTACGGCATCCCCGAGTTCCGCCTGCCCAAGGCGATCGTGCGCCGCGAGGTCGACTACGTGCGCAGCCTGGGGGTCGAGTTGCGGCTCGACTTCGTGGTCGGCAAGACGCGTACCATCGAACGGCTGCTGCAGGACTTCGACGCGGTCTTCGTGGGCGCCGGCGCCGGGCTGCCCTGGTTCCTCGACATCCCCGGCGAGAACCTGAACGGCGTGTTCTCGGCCAACGAGTACCTCACGCGCTGCAACCTCATGCGCGGCTTTCGCTTTCCGGCCTACGACACGCCGCTCAAGCGGCCCGCCCGGGTCGCGGTGTTCGGCGGCGGCAACGTGGCGATGGACTCGGCGCGCACCGCGCTGCGGCTCGGCGCCGACGAGGTGCACATCGTCTACCGGCGCTCCAAGACGGAGCTGCCGGCGCGCGCCGAGGAGGTCGAGAACGCCGAGGAAGAGGGCGTCATCTTCGACTTTCTGACGCTGCCCGTGCAGCTCATCGGCGACGCGGCCGGCCGCCTGTCGAGCATAGAGTGCCGCCGCATGGAGCTCGGCGAGCCCGACGACTCGGGCCGCCGCCGGCCGGTCGAGGTGCCGGGCTCGGAGTTCGTCATGCAGATCGACGCCTCGGTCTGCGCCATCGGCAACAGCCCGAACCCGCTGATCCCCATGACCACGCCGGGGCTCGAGGTGGGCCGCAAGGGCAACATCGTCGCCAGCGACGAGACCGGCGCCACCTCGCGCCCCGGCGTGTGGGCCGGCGGCGACGTGGTGACCGGCGCGGCCACCGTGATCAGCGCGATGGGCGCCGGGCGCCGCGCGGCGCGCTCGATCGACGAGTCGTTCGCCGGATAGCGGCCGGCGCCGGCCGGGGCCGGCGGCGGCCCGCCGTTGCCCGCCGGCCGCCGCCGCCTGCCGCGCCGGTCGGTCGGGCCCGATCAGCGCGCGACCAGCACCACCTCGTCGCCCAGCAGCGACACGCGCACCCTGCCCTGCACGCCCATCGTGGTGATGGCCTTTCTCAGGGCGGTCCGCACCGTCTCGGGCTTGCGCCCGATCTTTGCCACGTCGACGTCCATGGCCTTCTCACCGGCTTCGAGGAACGCGGTGACGAGGTCGGGGTAGAACGTGGAAGCCTTGCGCCCCCGGCGCTGCCCGATCGTCGCCGGGTCTCTCGGCTTGAGATAGTCCCGCGGTTCTCTTGTCTTTGCCATGTGGTCTCCTTGGACGCGAGCAGAAGTGTCACGCCGTTCTTCTACCACAATCCGTGCGTCATTACTGCCGCTCGATCGTGCGCCGCTGCCTGCCGCTCGACCGTGCCGCCGGCCGTGCGCCCCGCCTCAGCGGCCGAAACGAACCTCGACGCGCGCGGTGTCGGGTGCGACGAAGCGGGCGAGGCGCTCGTCGCTGGTCGCGGGCATGCGCGCTCCCGCGGTCGCTTGCTCGTTCGTCGCTCTCGCGCGGCGGTGGTCGCCGTTGAGCGGCCGCTCAACGGCGCCATGATAAGACAGCGGGTGGCGGCCTGTCGCCGCGCTCGGGGCATACTCTCGCTCACATATACTGGAGGCCGCGTGCAGCACGACTCCGACATCGGCGTGTCCACCGGCGCCTACGCCGGTCTGTCGCTGGCCGACGCCCTGGCCCGGATCGCCGAGATCGCCCCCGCGGCCGAGGTCTTCTCGTACGGCAGGCACTCGCTGACCGAGCCCGGCAGCGGCGCCGCGCTCGCCGCCGCGAAGCTGCCCTTCAGCGTGCACGGCCCGTTCACGCACTTCGAGTTCGCGGGCGCCTCGAACGGCCGTCACCGGGCCGCACTCGACGTGCACCGGCGTCACCTCGAGGTGGCGGCCGAGAACGGCGCCTTTCTGTACATCGTGCACCCCGACATCCAGCGCCGCGCGCGGTCCTGGAGCCGCCGGGTCGCCCTCGCCCTCGAGCGCTCGTTCGCGCGTCTGCGCGAGATGCAGGACGAGCTCGGTGTGCGCGTCGCCGTCGAGAACATGCCGTTCCGGCGCCAGTCGCACTTCACGCGGCCCGGCGACCTCGACCTGCAGGGCCTCGGGGTCGTGCTCGACGCCGGCCACGCCGCCCTCACGGGCACGCTCGCCGAGTGGCTCTCCGAGCCGCAGGCCGACGTCGTGCACGTGCACCTGCACGACAACCTCGGACGCGGCGACGGCGACAGTCACCGGCCGCTCGGCAGCGGCGTGGTCGACGCCGGCCCGGTGCTCACCGCGGCACGCGCCGCCGGAGCCACCATCGCCCTCGAGATGACAAGCGAGGCCGACGTGCTGGCCAGCCTCGCCTGGCTGCGGGCCAACGAGCTTCTGCCGGCCGTGCCTCACGTAGACTGATCTGCGATACCAGGCGCGCGGCTCAGCCACACGCCCGGGAGCGATGGCGACGAGGTCGACCATCGCATCGAGAACAGCGGGGCAGGAGCGGTCGCCCGCCGGCCGAACACCGCACCGTCAGGATCGCACCCGACCGAAGGAACGCCATGTCGCCCCGCACGCCGCGTACCAGAAAGCCGGCCGCCGGCGCCGAGCAGGTCAAGCTGCGCATGCGCTTCCTGGCCGACATCGAACCCTTCAACGGCTTGAGCAAGCTCGAGCTCGAGCGCGTCGCGCTCTCGATCGTCGAACGGCTCGTGCCGGCCGGCGAGGCCGTGCTCGTCGAGAGCGGCGTGCCGGGCACCGAGCTCTACGTCGTCTACCAGGGCACGCTCGAGCTCGTGCACAAAGAGGCCGTCGTCGCGATCGTCACGCGCGGCGAGGTGTTCGGCCACACCACGCTGCTCACCGGCCTGCCCCCCGAGTTCACCGTGCGGGCGAGCGTCGAGGCGGCCCTGTACTGCATCCCCAAGGACGTGACCTTCGACCTGCTGCGCCACCCCGAGGGCATCATGTGGCTCTCGGGCAACCAGCGTGAGCGCCTCATTCAGACGACCCGCACCATGCGCTCGCTGCCCGACGTGCGCAACCGGCCGGTCACTTCGGTGGTGCGCAGCGCGCCGCTCTTCTGCGAGCCCGACACGCCCATTCACGAGGCCGCCCGCATGCTGGCCGCCGCCGGTCGCAGCGCCCTGCTCGTGCGCTCGCGCGACGGCCTCGGCATCGTCACCGACGTCGATTTTCGCGACAAGGTGGTGCTGTCGGGCGTGTCGCGCGAGGCGCCGGTGTCGACCATCATGACGACGCCCGTGCACACGATCGGCGCCGAGGTGCTCGCCCCCGAGGCGAGCATCGCGATGATGGCGTCGGGCGTGAACCACCTGCCGGTGCTCGACGCCGAAGGCCAGGTCGTCGGCATCCTGTCGGCCAGCAACCTGATGACGCTCGACGCCCGCAGCCCGTTCGCGCTGCGCCGCTCGCTGCAGACCGCGGCGACGCGCGACGACCTGGTGCTCTTCGCCGCCGACGTGCCCCACCTGTTCGTCGACCTGCTCGACGCCCATCTCGACGCGCCGCAGCTCATGCGCGTGCTGACCGTACTGAACGACGCCATGATCGCCCGCCTGCTCGAGCTCTCGATCGCGGCCCGCGGCGAGCCGCCGGTGCCCTTCGCCTGGCTCGCCTTCGGCAGCAGCGCCCGCAGCGAGCTCACCCTGGCTTCGGACCAGGACAACGGCCTGGCCTACGCCGACAGCGACGACCCGGCCGTCGACCAGTACTTCAAGGCTATGGCCGACGACGTCAACCAGGGTCTCGAGCTCTGCGGCTACGTGGCCGACCCGCACGGCGTGCTGGCGCGCTACAAGCAGTGGCGCATGTCGCTCACCGCCTGGCAGCAGGTGTTCGAGGACTGTCTCGAGGGCAGCGACCTCGAACGCCTGGCACGCGCCAGCGTGGCCTTCGACTTCCGCCAGGTCGCCGGCGAGCTCTACATCGACCTGGCCCTCACCGAGATCATGCGCGAGGCGCCGCACCACAAACGTTTCATGCAGGGCCTGGCCCAGCTCGCGGCCCGCACCCGGTTGCCGCTCGGTTTTCGGCAGCGCGTCGAGGGCACGATCGACATCAAGAAGCACGGCCTCGTGCCCATCCAGAACATGGCCCGGTACCGCGCCTTCGCGCGCGGCATCTCGGCCCACTCCACGGTGGAGCGCCTGATCGCCGTGCGCGAGTCCGACAGCGAGGAGACGGTGGCTGAGCGCTCGCTGCGCGAGGCCTACACGAGCATGGCCCACCTGCAGCTTCGCCACCACGCCTTCGCCATACGCAACGGCCGCAAGATCGACAACGAGATCGACGTGAGCACGCTGCGGCCGCTCACCCGCGCCACCCTGCAGGAGGCCATGCGCGAGGTCGCCGGCGTGCAGAGCCGCTTCCCGCGCCTGGCCGCCCTGCGCTGACGCTTGCGCGACCTGCTGCGCTGCGCGGTCGTCGACCTGGGACCGCTGCGCCACCGTGACTTCCGCCTGCTGTTCTGGGGCCAGGCGGTGTCGCTGTTCGGCTCCGAGATGACCTACATCGCGGTGCCCTACCACGCGTACCTGCTGACGCACTCGTCGCTCGTCGTCGGCCTGCTCGGCGCCGCCGAGCTCGGGCCGCTGCTCGTCATGGCACTCGTCGGCGGCGCCCTGGCCGACGCCCTCGACCGGCGCCGGCTCGTGCTCGCGGCCGAGCTGCTGCTGGCCGCCTCGTCGGGCGTGCTGATCGCCAACGCGACGCTCGCCCAGCCGAGGGTGTGGGTGCTGTTCGTGGTGGCGGCCGTGATGGCTGGCGTCGGTGGCCTGCAGCGGCCGCCGCTCGACGCCCTCATGCCGCGCATCGTCGAGCGCGACGAGCTCGCCGCGGCGAGCTCGCTCACCGGCCTGCGCAGCAACGTCGCGACCATCGCCGGACCGGTCGTGGGCGGCGTGCTGATCGCCGCCGCGGGGGTCGGCGCCGCGTATGCGATCGACGTCGCCACCTTCGCGGCGGCGATCGTCGCGCTGGCTCTCATGCGCGCCGTCCCGCCGCCGCCCGACGCCGAACGGCCGAGCCTGGGCAGCGTCGTGGCCGGCCTGCGCTACGTGGCGAGCCGCCAGGAGCTGCTCGGCACCTACGGCGTCGACATGGTCGCCATGTTCTTCGGCATGCCGATCGCGCTCTTCCCGGCGCTTGCCGTGCGCTTCGGCGGGGCGAGCGCCCTCGGCCCGCTCTACGCCGCGACCGAGGTCGGCTCGCTGGTCGCCACGCTCACGAGTGGCTGGACGTCGCACGTGCGGCGTCACGGTAAGGCCGTCTGCCTGGCGGCCGCAGGCTGGGGCGCCGGGATCACGCTGCTCGGGTTCGCCCCCGGCCTGTGGCTCGCGCTCGTCGCGCTCGGCATCGCCGGCTTTTGCGACATGCTGAGCGGCATCTTCCGCGAGGTCATCTGGAACCAGACGATCCCCGACCGGCTGCGCGGACGCCTGGCCGGCATCGAACAGATCTCGTACTCGAGCGGGCCGCTGCTCGGCGACGTCGAGTCGGGCGTGGCCGCGTCGCTCGTCGGCCTGCGCGCGGCGATCGCCTCGGGCGGCATTCTCTGCATCGCCGGCGTCGCCGTGGCGGCCACCGTGCTGCGCGGCTTCTGGCGCTACGACGCCGGCGCGGCGCCGTCGGGCTGAGCGCCGCGCCGTCGGTCGCGGCGAGTCGTCGGCCCGGCCCCGGCAGACGGCGGCCGCTCGCGCTCAGGGGGCCTTGCGGGCGACCTTCAGCCAGGCGCAGCCGTTCATGATCTCGTAGTGGCGCTCGTCGATCACGCCGGCGGGCGACGGCGGCGTGGGCTCGAGGAAGCCGGGGTTCATGCGCTCCAGAGCGTGCCGCCTCCAGCCTTGCGGCGCATGCTCGCCCAAGCCCTCGTCGCCCCACGACACGACGGCCTCGGGCCGAGCGACGCGCACGAGCTCAGCGAGCGCCTGCCGCGGGTCGTTGAAGAGCTTGACGCCGCCGAAGTGGAACACGGCGTCGAACGAGTCGTCGGCGAACGGCAGCCGCGCCGCGTCGGCCTGCACCAGCAGGGGGTGGCGGCCGGCGCGGCGGGCGCGGCGCGCGCAGGCGCGCAGCATGCCGAGCGAGAGGTCGAGCTCGGCCAGCAGGCCGCCGGCGCCGATCCGGTCGGCGATGAGCCGCTGGTACACGCCCGGGCCGGGGGAGACCTCGAGCACGCGCATGCCGGGGCGCAGCCCCAGACGCTCGACGATGGCGGCGCGCTCGCGGACGGTGTGTACGCCCAAGACGCGGCCGCCGATCCGCTCGCTCCAGTCGTAGAACGGGGCGAGGCGGTCGTAGAAGCGGTTGAAGCGCACGTCGCGGCCCTCGAGCGAGCCGGTATGCACACAGCACAGGATGGCGTCGTCGAGGCGAGCGCCGTCGAGGCGGGCATCGGTGAGGCGAGTGCCGTCGAGGCGAGCGACGTCGAGGCGGGCGTCGGTGAGGCGAGTGCCGTCGAGGTCGATGACGGCGTCCTGGGGCAGCTCTCTTGTGTCGACCGGTCCGGCCACGACGCATCCTCCGTCCATATCTTACGCTGTAAGGTACGCTTGCCGAGCGTAGCCCTTACGACGTAAGGTGTCAACCATGGATGAGCACGGGCACGACGGCGGACCCGAGAAGACCGGGGCCGGACAGAAGAGGAGCGGCGCCGGGCAGAAGAAGCGCGGGGTGGGACGCCCGCCGCGGCCGGCGCTGTCGGTCGAGCGCATCGCCGATCAGGCCGTGGCGATCGCCGACCGCGACGGGCTCGAAGCGCTGTCCATGCGCCGTCTGGCCGAAGGGCTCGGCGTCGAAGCCATGTCGCTCTACCATCACGTGCCGTCCAAGGCGGCGCTGCTCGACGTCATGGCCGACGCCCTGGCATGTGAGCTGCCCGAGGCGCCGCCCGGCGACTGGCGCGCCTGCCTGGCGGCGGCGGGGCGCGGCTGGCGCGAGCTCGGGCGGCGCCACCCCGGCGCCTTCGTGCTGCTGGCGACCCGGTCGACCGCCGGCGCCACGCTGCTCGCGCGCGGCGCGGTGCTCATCGAGCGGCTGCAGGCGGCGGGGTTCGGCGCGGCGGCGAGCGCCCAGGCCCTGTCGTCGTTCTTCACCGCGCTGAACGGCTTTCTGCTGGCCGCCGGCGACCCCGCCGTGTTCCGCGACGTGCCCGAGGCGCAGGTCGACGATGCCACGCTTCGGGCGGCCGGCGACGCCGTTGCCGCGGTGCCCACACAGGCCTGGCTGCTCACCCTCGACGACGCCTTCGAGTTCCACCTGACGGTGCTGCTCGACGGCCTGCAGGCGGCGCTGCGCCGCGAACGCGGGGAGCGCCGGGGCCCGAGCGCTTAGCCCCGCCGGGTCGCGAGCGCTTGGCCCCGCCGGGTCGCGAGCGCTTGGCCCGGCCAGGTCGCGAGCGCTCAGCCCCGCCAGGTCGCGACGTAGTCGAGGCCGGCGTCGTCAACGCCGGCCGCCGCCTCGTCGAGCACCCAGCCGCCGGCCAGGCCCAGCTCGCGCGCGACCAGCTCGAAGTGGCAGAGGGCGATGCCCAGGTCGACGCGCTGCAGGTCGGCCAGACGCAGCACGGCAAAGAGCGCGCTGCCCTTGCCGTAGCGCGGCGTGCGCCGCAGCAGGACGTGCCAGTCGGCGCCACGGCGCAGCACGCGCCAGGGCTGCTTGTTGCTGGCCGACGGCGCCATGCGCACCGCTTGGAGCACGGTGGCCCAGGGGTCGCCGGCGGCCAGATCGAGCGGCTCGCCGAGCCGCTCGGCGAAGAACAGCGACGAGGCGGGCAGCCTGCGGCTGCCCGCCTCGCGTTCGCGGATGCGGGCGCTGCCGTCGCCGGCGGGGTAGCCGAGCGACACCACGGCCGGCATCACCTCGCCGGCGCCCAGCCCGTCCAGGCGCTCGGCGAAGCTGCCCTTGGTGAACGAACCACCCAGCCAGCAGGTGCCGAGGCCGAGTCCGGTGGCCTGCAGGATCGTCTGCTCGACCAGGTAGCCGTAGTCCTCGAGGTCGCGCGGGCCGCGCCGCACGGCGCCCACCAGAAACCCGGTGGCGCCCTTGATGAAGCCGTACGTGCCGAGGCGGCGCAGCGCCGCCGCGTCGCCGGGCGTGGCGGCGACCAGGGCAAAGCGTGCCCGCGAGCCGAACGGGCCCACGGTGTGGGCCGCCAGATGCTCCTCGAGGCGCGCTCGCACGTCGGCCGCGATCGACTCGGGGCGGTAGGCGCGGCACGAGTAGCGCGCGTTCACGAGGTCGACCACCGACCGCTGCAGGGCTTCTGCCATGGTCGGAGTATCTCCGGTCTCCAGGGGGGAATCCAGCCACCGCCGGCAAATCGCCGTCCTGACAGAGGAGTCGCCGTTCGTGGAACAAACGTGTCCTACGAACGTGTCAAAGGCGAGCAGGGAAGAGGTGGTCCGCCCATGACCGATCCGCGCAAACCCGATGAACGCTTTGAGAGCCTGTGCCGCACGCTCCTCGCCGAGCCCGGGGTCAGGCGTGAGACCGACGACGGTCCGCGCCGCACCGGCTTTGGCGCCGCGGCGCTCAAGGTCGACGACCGGATCTTCGCGATGCTCGTGAAGGGCTGGCTCGTGGTCAAGCTGCCCCAGCATCGCGTCGACACGCTGGTCACACTGGGCGACGGCGAGCGCTACGACCCCGGCGGCGGCAGGCTCATGCGCGAATGGGTGACGGTCGGTCCGCAGCTCGCCGAGCCGCGGTGGCTCGACCTGGCGCGCGAGGCGCGCGACTTCGTGTCGCAGCGGGCCGCCTGAGGGCGCCGGACGGCGGTCGACCGGCGGTGCCGCGCCTCAGACGGCGTACGCGGCGACGAAGAGCGTCGGCTCGGCCGAGTCGCGCGGCCAGCGGTAGGCGCGGCAGGCGGTGTGGGGCGGCAGCACGAGACACGCGCCCGGCTCGAGCACGCGGTCGTCGCCCGGTCTGTCTCTGAACTCGACCTTGAGCTTGCCCTGCACGACCAGCAGCACATCGGTCCGCTCGTACTCGAACCAGCCCGGGTCGACATCGTCGTCGGCCTTTTCGACCCACACGACGGCGAGACCGGCTTCGTCGACCAGCGTGCCGGTGCGGCCGTACGGCGTCTCCTTCGTGGCCAGGGCCGCACGCGCCAGCACGTCGAACACGTGCGGCGCCGCGGGATCGTCGGTGCGATCGGGTGGGGGCATCGTCGCTCCTCGTCAGCCTGTCCGGTCGACCACGCGCGCCAGCGCCCGGTCGGCCGGCACGAACACCTCTTGCTCGGTCACGCGCCCCTCCTGCGGTCGGTCGTTCTGGCCCGGTGTTCCCTGCCGGCGGAAGAAGCGACGCCGCTGCGCGACGGGCCGGACGGCGCGGGCTAGAACAGGTCGGTGTCGGTGACCGCGGCGGGCTCGTCGACGCGGTCGGGGCAGTCGGCCGCCGTGATGTCGCAGTAGCGGCACTCGGAGGCGCTCGGTGTCTTGAGCGGGGCAAGCGGTGCGGCGGCGAGGTCCATGGCCTCTTTGACCATCGCCCGGAACTCGTTGTCGACGGCCGCGGCGGCCACGCCCACGCCGGCCTCGCGGTAGCGCACTTCGCCGCGTAGTGCGTGGCCGCGGCAGTGCGCCACAGTGAGCGGCAGGGCGAGCATGTAGAGCAGGACCTGGAGCTTGTCGGAGTTGCGCTCCTTGCCGGTCTTGCAGTCGATGACCACGGCGTCGTGCGGGCCGATCGCCACGATGTCGGCCTTGCCGGCCAGCGTGGCGCCGTTGGCGCCGCGCAGGCGGAACTCGTTCTGGCCTTCGAGGTAGACGGCGTAGCCCTGCTCGCGCAGCTCGTCGGCCTGGGTATTGAGGAGCTGCGTGTGGTCGGCCGTCCAGCGGGCGAGGTCGAAGTCGGTCGGCGCACGGCCGTAGGTGTGGTTGGCGCGAAACCAGAGCTTCCAGCGGCAGGAGTCTTCGCCGGCGAGCTGCTTGGTGAGCCAGGTGACCCAGACGTAGGGATTGGTGCGCGGTGCGGCCATTGGGCTACCTCCCGATCGGTGCGAGCTCGCAAGGACACGCGCGACGTGTCGCCGCAAGCGGTGCTGCACCGCAAGGCTACTCGCCCGAGGGGACGGAAGGAAGCCGAGCCGGTCGGCTTCGGCGACCGCTCTCGGACGCGAGCCGGCGGGCCCTGGCAGCCGCCGTGCTCGGGCCGTCTGCGCCGGCTTTGCCCGCGGGCCGAGGACGCTACCGGCGGGCGAGCGCCGCGCCGATCAGCTCGACGCCGCGCACCGCGTCGTCGGCCCACAGGTCGGCGCCGGTCCAGGCGCCGACCTCATCGTTCACCGCCGAGCCGCCGACCACGACGACGAGACGGTGGCCGAGCTGCGGCGCGACCCGCCGCAGCTCGGCCACCGTCTCGCGCATGCTGCGGTGCGCCCCCGTGAGCAGCCCGGACAGGCCGACGACCTCGGGTCGCAGCTCGAGGGTGCGGCGCGCGACCTCGTCGGGCGGCACGTCGACGCCGAGGTCGTGCACGGCGTGGCCGTGGGCGCGCAGCAGCGTGACGAGGATGCTCTTGCCGATGTCGTGGATGTCGCCCCGCACGGTGCACACGAGGATGGCGGCGGCCGGGGCGGCGCCGGCGGGCGCGCCCGCCGGCGCCGCCCCGGCCGCCGCCCCGCCCGGCATGAGCGGCTCGATGATCTCCATCGCCTCGCGAAAGATCTCGCCGGCCATGATGAGCCCGCCGATGAAGTACTTGCCGCTCTCGTAGTGGCGCCCCACGTACTCCATGCCCAGACGGCAGTCGGCGATGATCGCGAGCGGGTCGTCACCGGCCGCCACGCGGCGGTGCACCGCGGCGAGCGCGGCGCGCTCGTCGAGGGCGGCGATCAGCCCTGCCAGCGACGCCGGATCGAGCCGGTCGGCGGCCGTCTGTGTCCTGTCGCTGGGCTTCTCGGTCATCGCACTCCGATCACGGCACGGAACTGGAGCAGGTCGCCGCGGCAGACGAACCGGCCCCAGGTCATCGGGCGGTCGTCGTAGTCGAAGAACAGGTGCTCGAGGACGAGCGCGGCGCTGCCGGCGGGGCGCCCGACGTGGCGCGCCTCCTCGTCGGTCAGGACCGAGGCGTGCACGGTGAGCTCGCCGCGCTTGGGTCCGGCAGCGGCGCCGCCCTCGAACAGGTCGCGCAGCGTCGTCACGCCGAGCTCGGCCTCGACCGTGGGCCGCTCGGGGTCGTAGACCAGTGCCTCGCGGTGGTAGAAGAGCGGCTCGTCGCCGCGCTCGAGCAGGCGGCGGATGCTGATCACGCGGGTGCCCTCGGGCACGCCGAGGTTGGCGGCGGCGCGGGCGCCGGCCGGCACGACGCGCGCCTCGAGCACGCGCACGGTCACAGCGGGGTCGGCGAGCAGGTCGTGGAACTCGGAGAGCTCGAAGCTGGCCGCCGATATGTGCAGCGGCTTGACGAACGTGCCGCGCCCTCGCGTCGTGCTCACGAAGCCACGGTCGAGCAGCACGCCGATGGCACGGCGCACGGTCATGGGGCTGACATCGAAGGCCGCGCACAGCTCGGCCTCGGTGGGGAGCTGGTCGCCGGCCCGGTAGTCGCCGCGGGCGATGGCGTGGCTCAGGCTGTTGACGAGCTGGATGTAGGCCGGCTCGTACGACGAGCGGTCGATGGGCGAGAGCCCCGCCAGTGTGTCCGACGCATCCACGTTGCCAGGCATCCTACCAATCGCGACGGCAAGCCTTGCACCAGGCAGTATATATCTATATATATTGACATTGCACTCGTGGCGACCTCGAGCGGCGGCGCCGCTCGCAGTCCCGGCAAGGAGGAGCGATGACGCAGGAACTGAAAGACGCGGTGATCGCGCTGCGCGAAGACGACGCGCTCGCCATCACCGACCGGCTGCTCGACGGCGGCAGCGACCCGCTCGCCATCGTCGAGACGTGCAAGGAGGCGATGGACGAGATCGGCCGGCGCTTCTCGTGCGGTGAGGCGTTCATCCCCGAGCTGATCATGGCCGGCGAGATCATGCAGGGCATCACGGCCCGGCTGAAGCCGCACCTCGCCGGTACGACCAGCGCGAAGAAGGCCGGCACGGTCGTGCTCTGCACGGTCAAGGGCGACATCCACGACATCGGCAAGGACATCGTCGCCACCATGCTCGACATCGGCGGCTTCGAGGTGATCGACCTGGGTGTCGACGTCCCCGCGGAAACGCTGGTCGCCAAGGTGCAGGAGGTCCATCCTCAGGTCGTCGGCCTGAGCGGCCTGCTCACGGTCGCCTTCGACTCGATGAAGGCGTCGGTCGACGCGCTCGAGCGGGCCGGCCTGCGCGTCGACCTCAAGATCATGGTCGGCGGCGCGCCCGTCACCGACGAGGTGCAGGCCTTCACCGGCGCCGACGGCTGGGCCAAGGACGCGGTCGGCGCGGTCGAGCTGGCCCGCACGTGGGTGGGAGGTGAGCGCGATGCTGCCTGACGACTGGAGCGAGCTCTCGTCCGACCAGCGCCTCGCCTTTCGCCTCGACGCCTGGCAGAACGCGCCGCTGCCGTTCGCCTCTCCCGCGGTCGAGCAGGCCTACAAGGAGCGCGTGCAGCTCTATCGCGACGTGCTCGACCTGAGAAAGCCGGCCACGGTGCCGATTGCCCCCTGGATCGGCCTGCTGCCGTTCCGCTTCGCCGGCCACACCGGCCACGACGCCTACTACGACTACGAGGTGTTCAAGGAGGACTGGTACCGCTTCCACGAGCAGACGCGGCCCGACGCCGTCGGCCTCACGCTCGGCATCGTGCCGGGCAAGCTCTTCGACGTGCTCGACTACAGGCTCTACGACTGGCCCGGCCACGGCACGCCCGAGGACACGAGCTACCAGTACAACGAGCAGGAGTGGATGAAGGACGACGAGTACGACCTGCTCATCCAGGACCCGAGCAACTACTGGCAGCGCGTCTACCTGCCGCGCACCTTCGGCGCGCTCGAGCCCTTCGCCATGCTGCCGCCCTGGACCGACCTCGTCGAGATCCCCTTCTCCGCGCCGTTCTTCGCCGGCTTCTCGGCGCCGCCGGTCAAGGAGATGCTGCAGAAGCTCATGGACGCCGGCGACGCCGCCATGGAGTGGCTGCAGGCGTTCATGGCGGCCGACGGCAGGATCATGACCACACTCGGCATCCCGCAGACCGCCGGCAGCGCGACCAAGGCGCCCTACGACATCCTGGGCGACACCATGCGCGGCACGCGCGGCCTGATGCTCGACAAGTTCCGCCGGCCCGAGAAGGTCAAGGCAGCCATGGACCGGCTCGTGGCGCAGGCGATCGACTGGGCGGTGCGCTCCAACAACGTCACCGGCAACCCGATCGTCTTCATCCCGATCCACAAAGGCGCCGACGGCTTCATGTCCGACGCCGACTTCAGAGAGCTGTACTGGCCGAGCTTCAAGGCCGTGCTGCTCGGCCTGATCGCCGAGGGTCTCGTGCCCTGGGTCTTCGTCGAGGGCTCGTACAACACGCGCCTCGAGGTGATCGCCGACGACGAGATCCCGGCCCACCGCATGGTCTGGATGTTCGACGCCACCGACATGGCCCGCGCCAAGGCGATCGTCGGCCGGCGCCAGTGCATCGGCGGCAACGTGCCGGCCGCGCTGTTCACCATGGGCACGCCCGAGAAGATGGACGCCTACGTCAAGGACCTGCTGGCCACGACGGCCGGCGACGGCGGCTTCATTCTGAGCAGCGGCGTCGTGCTCGACGAAGGCGACCCGGCCGCGTACAAGGCCTTCATCGAGGCGGGGCGCAGGTACGGCCGCTAACAGCGCACGCCTGCCGCGCGTCTGCCCCCGGAGCGCGGCGCCTGATCGGCGGCGGCGCATGCCCCCCGCGCGCCGCGCAAGGGCCGGCGAGGGACGGGCGGGGCGGCGAGCACATGCTCGCCGCCCCGCCCGTCTGCTGAGATCGGCGTGCGTTACGGCAGGCGCAGGCTGCTGCGCACGTCCTTGATGAGCGCCACGAGGTGGAGCGGATGTGTCGGCGACGGCTCGAACCCGTACCGCTCGTAGAAGGCGCGCGCCCGGTCGGTCTTAGCGTGGACCAGGACCGCTCGCGCGCCGACGATCTCGGCGGCCTGGGCGCAGCGCGCGAGAGCGTCGACCAGCATCGCCCCACCGAGACAATGGCCCTGTTCGGAGACATCGACGGCGAGCCGCGCCAGCAGGATCACCGGGATGTGCTGCCGGCCCTGGCCTTTGGCGAGGCGCTCGCCGGCATCGCCGGGTTCGACGCTCGCTGCCGCCAGGCTGAAGAAGGCGACGACCCGACCGGCGCGGACCGCCACGAAGGTGCGCGACTTGCCGGCGCGCTGATCGGCGAATGCCCGCCGCCTCAGGAACTCGTCGAGCGCCGGCTCACCGCAGCCGCAGCGCTCGACGTCGTGCGTCGCTTCGAGGGGGAATGGCCCCCGCAGGCGATCAGGGCTCGGCAAACGGGCTCGGCCGGGACGCCGCCTCTCTCAGGGTTGGGAGCACGCGCGCGGGGCGGTCGAGCAGCGCCGCGAACGCCTGCCAGGTGTCGGCGGGCAGCACGAAGCGGGTCTGGTCGGCCAGCACGTCGCCGGCCGAGCGGAGCGCGGACCGCAGCACGAACTGGCTGAGCCCTTGGTGGCTGGCGTCGGCGGCCTGCTCGAGCAGCGCCTTCTCGTCCTCGGTCGTGCGGATGTTGAGCCGCTCGGTCTTGGCGCGTGGGTCTCGTTCGTCGGTCATGGTCATGGCATACCCTCGAACGCCTCGCTTCATGTACGTACATTGTACTCACATGAGACGGCAGGTACAGCCGCGGACGTGAGGGCGAGGGGGACGATTCGGGCGCCCGAGGGTGATGACGCGGGGCGGAGCCAGTCCTGCAGACCGGCGGCACTGCCGCGCCGCGCCTGCGCGTCGAGGCGGTCGAACTGACGCAGCCGCGGCCGTCACGCCTGCCGGTCGCCCGCCTCGGCGGCCGCGACCCACTCGGTCCACCAGGCGATCCAGAGCCGCGGGAACCTCTCCTCACTCATGGTCCCCCTCGTCGCGGTGGACTCTACCTGCTCCTGTCCGCGAGGGGGTGCCGGGTTACAGGGCGGCTACGCCGCCATCTCGTGTCGCGCCTCGAAGCCCATCAGGCTGGCGCGCTCGGCCAGGAAGTCCTGCCAGGTGATGCGGCCGACGGCCCGGTCGGGCGCCAGGTTGGCGCCGTTGCGCACGGCGCGCGCGGCGGCGCCGGGCAGCCAGACCGTCACCGTGCGCCGCTCCAGGCCGCGCATCTGCTCGTAGGCTCGCAGCAGGTCGGCCGCGTTCTCGACGCGCGGGCCGGCCACGTCGGGCACGAGGCCGGCCGGCTCACCGAGCGCCAGCTCGACCAGGCGATCGGCGACCTCGCGGGCGTCGATCGGCTGAAAGCGCACGCCCGACGGGATGGGGATGACCGGCAGACGCACCGCCTGGCGGGCGACGCCGAGCAGCAGGTCGTGAAACTGCGTGGCACGCAGCGTCGTCCACGGCAGACCGCTGCCGGTCATGACACGCTCGGCGGCGAGCTTCATGGCGAAGTAGCCGAACATGGCGCGGTCGACGCCGCCCTCCACCGGAATGCGGTCGGCGCCCACGACCGAGATGAAGACCAGGTGACCGACGCCGGCGCGCGCGGCGGCGCGCACCAGGTTGACGGCCGCCTGCTTGTCGCCGCTGCGCGCGCCGGCGCAGTGCACGACGACCCCGGCGCCCTGCACGGCCGCGTCTACGCCGACGTCGCCGACGAGGTCGCCGGCGACGTACTCCACGCCGTCCTCGCCGGCGTGGCTCGTGCGGCTGAGCACCCTGGTGGCGCGTCCCGCCTCGCGCAGGCGGGCGACGACGTGGCTGCCGAGCGTGCCGGTGCCGCCCGTGACGAGGATGAGTGGACCTTCGCTCATGGCATCGCTCCTGAAGACGTTTGAGGCCCCGAGCAACGGGACCCCGGCACATCCGGGCCTTGCACGATACAAGGCCCCCACGGAGTCGGTACCCGGGGCCGGGGTGCGGCAGTCGCCGCCGCTCACGGTAGTCTTCCCGGTGGCGTGACGGTCTCGTGCGACATCCTCTGCCCGACCGTCCGGCACGGTGCTAGTCTGAGCTCGACGACCGACTCAGGGCCGGCGATGGGACGGAGGTGGCGTGGAGCGTCGTCTCGGAACGCTGGCCATGCTCGGATCCGCCGCTGTGGGAGCCTGCAGCCGGTGAGCGGCACGACGGCAGCGGCCTCGGGGCCGCAGCCCGCCCCGACCTGGCCGGGCCCGCTCGCCTCGCACCGCTGGGTCTTCACACTGACCGTCGTCTTTCTGTTCGCGGCGGCCGTGCTGCGCTCGCTGCTCGCCTTCGACGACGGCCGCCGCCTGCTCGCCCTGGGCATGCTCGCCGTCTGGCTCGTGCTCCTGCTGACCGAGCCCGTCCTGTCGCGGCGCTGGCGCGGCTGGTTTGCCGTGAACGTCGTGGCGCAGGCCGCGGCCGTCGGGGTGGCGCTCACGCTGTCGGACTCGAGCGACTTCTTCGCCATCCTGCTGGCCGTGCCGGCCATGCAGGCGACCATGCGCTGGCGGCTGCGGGACGCCGGCATCCTGATCGGCCTGTTCGCGCTGCTCACGGAGCTGACGCTCGCCGGCGAGTACGGGGCGATCCAGGCGCTCACCTTCGTCGCGATCTACGCGGGCGCCGAGATCTTCCTGGCCGCTTACGCGCTCACCACCAAGCGGGCGACCGAGGCCCGGCGGCGCAACGACGCCCTGGCGAGCGACCTGCGGCGCGCCAACGACCGTCTGGCCGACCACGCCGCTCGCGCGGAGCGCCTGGCCGCCGCGCGCGAGCGTCAGCGCCTCGCGCGCGACCTGCACGACTCGGTCACGCAGACGCTCTTCAGCATGACGCTCACCGCGCGCTCGGCGCGCCTGCTGCTGGAACGCTCCCCGGCCCGGGTCACGGGCCAGCTCGACCAAGTGGACGACCTCGCCCGCGGCGCGCTGGCCGAGATGACCGCGCTCTCCGCCGAGCTGCCGGTCGCGACGCCGCTCGGCGACGACCTGCCGGCGGCGCTCGCGGCCCACCTGAGCGAACGCGAGCACGCCGACGGCCTGCGTGTGGCGCTCGAGGTCGAGGGCGAGGCCGGGGGCGGCGCGGCCAGCTCGCCCGCTGAGGCGGCCGCGCTGCTGCGCATCGTGCAGGAGGCGCTGAACAACGTGGTCAAGCACGCGGGCACCTCATCGGCGACCGTGCGCCTGCGGCTGCAGGCGCCGCGGCGCCTCGAGATCGAAGACGCCGGCGAGGGCTTCGACCCGCGCCGAGTCGCCGGTCGCGGCCTCGGGCTGGGCGGCATGCGCGAGCGCGCCGCCGAGATCGGCTGGACGCTCGCGGTCGAGAGCAAGCCCGGTGCCGGCACCAGGGTCGTCGCCGAGGGGGCGGGTGCCGGGGGCAACGCCGGCGCGCACGGCGCCGCCGGACGGGACGTGGCCGGGCAGATGGCCGGCGCAGACGAGGAGGATGGCGACAGTGGCCCAGGATGAACCGATCAGGGTGGCGATCGTCGACGACCATCAGGTGGTGCGCCTCGGCCTGCGCACCTTCCTCGACCTGCAGGACGACATCGAGGTCGTCGGCGAGGCGGCCGACGGCCTCGCGGCCGTCGAGCTCGCGGCTCGGCTCGAGCCCGACGTCGTCCTCATGGACATCGTCATGCCGCGCCTCGACGGCATCGGCGCCATCCGTCGCATCAAAGAGGCGCAGCCCGCCGTCGGCGTGATCGCCCTGACGAGCTTCGCCGGCGACGACCAGGTGCTGCCGGCGCTCGAGGCCGGTGCCGCGAGCTACCTGCTCAAGGACGTCACCCCCGAGGAGCTCGTCGAGGCCATCCGCGCCGTGCACCGCGGCGAGCCGCGCCTGCACCCCGACGCGCTGCGCAAGGTGATGGAAGCGGCGGTCGGCGGGCGGCCCGGCGAAGCGCCGGCCGCCGCGGCGCCCGGGAGCGGCGCGGCCGCCGACCTGACCGAGCGCGAGCTCGAGGTGGTCGCCCTCGTGGCCCAGGGCCGCAGCAACCGCGAGATCGCCGAGGTCTTCGTGATCAGCGAGAAGACGGTGAAGACCCACATCGGCCACGTGCTCTCCAAGCTCGGCCTGAAGGATCGCACGCAGCTCGCCATCTACGCGCTCAAGCACGACCTGGCCGGCGAGGCCGCCGAGCGGTGAGCGCCGTCCGCCAGGACGAGCACGCCGGCGAGCCGCTGGGCCGCGTCGGCCTTATCCTCATGACGGTGTCCTGGGCGGCCGTGCTCGGGCGCGCGCTCGGCCTGTCGTCCGACCCCGACCTGCGGCTCGCCTACATCGTCGGCATGACGGCCTTCCTCGCGCTGCTGGTCGTCGTGCTCGTGCGCCGGCCGCGGGTCTCGCCCGTGCTGCACGTGGTGCTGGCCGCGCAGGTCGGCATCATGCTGGTCCTGCTCTCGCTAGATCCCGCCCACGACTTCGTCACGGCGCTGCTCGTGCTCGAATGTTACGAGGCCGCCGTCGTGCTGCGCGACAGCGCGCGCCTCGTCTGGGTCGCGCTGCTCGTCACGACCATCGGCTGCTCGCTCGTGCTCGAGATCGGCCCGCTGCACGGCCTCGCGCTCGCCCTGGTCCCCATGGCCGCCGGCGTCGTGCTCGCGATGTTCGCGGTCGTCGGGCAGGAGCTCGAGCTCGCCCGGGCGACGAGCGCCCGCATGGTGACCGACCTCGAGACCGCTCGCGAGCGGCTGCAGGACTACGCCGGTCAGGTCGACGAGCTGGCCGCGATCGAGCAGCGCGCGCGCCTCGCCGGCGACCTGCAGGCATCGGTGTCGGGGACGCTGACCGAGGTCCTCGATGCCAGCGCCGGGGCCCGCGCACGGCTCGGCGATCGCGGCGCCATCGCCGGGACCGGCGAGGGCGCGACCGTCGCCGATCAGCTCGAGCGTCTCGAGACGCTCACGCACGAAGCGCTGGCCCAGATGCGCCGTATCATCGCGGAGTTGCGGCCGCCGGCCGCGGCCGTAGCCCCGGCCGCGCCGGGCGCGGCCCCCTCGGACACGTCGCCCGCGCCCGCCCCCTCGGGCGAGCGACCGGGCTCCTGAGCAGAGCACCCACCCCACCTCGGACCGGGGTCGCAGGGCAAAGATACGCCGCAGGTCCTACTCCGGATACACCGCGCGCTCGATGTGCCGGCCCCGTCGCCACGCGATGATCGTGTCGTGATCTACACGAGGCCGGCGCCCGGCGAGCCGCGGGGCGCCGTCCCGGACCGGAGGAGGAGCAATGAAGGGTCTCGCTGCGAGGGTGTCGCCCTCGACGACCGCCGCGCGCGGGGGCGCCGGCGGCCTGGCGGCCGCCGGCGCCCCCGCGCGCCAGCACTACATCGACTGGCTGCGGGTGCTGGCCGTCCTGCTGCTGTTCCCGTTCCATACGCTGCGCGTGTTCAACGCCGACGACCCCTTCTACGTGAAGGCCGCCCACCTGTCGGGCGTCGTCAGCGACGTCCTCAACTTCATCTCGGTCTGGCACATGCCGCTGCTGTTCGTGCTGGCCGGCGCCTCGACGTTCTTCGCGCTCGGCAGGCGCAGCGCCGGGCGCTATCTGAGAGAGCGCCGCGCACGGTTGCTCCTGCCGTTCCTGTTCGGCTTTCTCGTGCTCATCCCGCCGCAGACCTGGTACGGCGGGCGGTTCAACTCCGGCTACACGGGGTCGTTCGTCCACTACCTCGTGAGCGGCGATTTCCTGAAGTGGAACATCAGGGACGGCGGCGACTACTACGGCGGCTTCGGCATCGGCCATCTGTGGTTCATCATCGTGCTGTTCCTGATCGCCGTCGTCGCGCTGCCGCTGCTCGCCTGGGGTCGCACCGAGCGCGGCGGCGCCGTGCTGCGCGGCCTCTCGAGGCGCCTCGCGCACCCGGCGGGCTGGGCGCTCGCCGCCGCGCTGCTGCTCGTCGGCTCGGCCCTGCCCGACCCGACCGGCGGCCTCCAGCCCCTCTACTACCTGGTGTTCTTCGTGCTCGGCTACCTCGCGGTCTGCGATGGCGCCTTCATCGAGCGTGCCGTGCGCTACCGCCTGCCGTCCCTGACCATCGGGGTGACCCTGTCGATCTGGTGGGTGCTGGCTGGCGACCGGCTGCAAAGCGCGCAGCCCAACTTCTCGCCGCAGTCGGCGGCCCTTGCGCTCCTGGGCATGCTCGCGGCCTGGACGATGATCGTCGGGCTGCTCGGGTACGGCAAGCGCCACCTCGACCGCACCTCGCCGGCGCTCGCCTACCTGGCCGAGGGTTCGTATCCCGTCTACATCATCCACCAGACCGTGATCGTGATCGCCGCCTTCTACGTGGTGCGCCTGGCCGCCGCCGAGCCGCTCCAGTGGCTCACCCTCATCGTGGTCTCGGTGGTCGTGACGTTCGCCCTCTATGAGGTGGTGCGGCGGGTGCCGGTCGCGCGCGTGCTGTTCGGCATGCGGCCGCTGCGCCGGCCCCCCGCGGCGGGCGCCGCGGCGGCTCCGACCACCGTGGCGCCGACCGCGGCGCCGGCGACGACCGCGGCACTGCCGGCGCGCTCGTCGGGCAAGTAGAGCCACGCCGCTCCAGGCGGGGCGGGCGCGAGCGATAGCTCGCGCCCGCCGCCGTCTCGGGGCGCTGGCGGCGGTCGCCGGTCACGCCCTGGTCAACCTGACCGACCACCAAGGCCGGCCCGCCGGCCACAGCTCTCGGGCATCGGCGTTTGCCCGACGCTACACTCGCCGCAGTCATGGACGACGAGCGACGACCGTATCCCCTGCTACGCCTGGCCCTGACCGGCCTCGCCGCCGGCGCGCTGCTCACGGCGGCGCTGCTCGCCGCGTCGGTGGTCGGCGCCCACTACGGCGCGCCGTCGATCCCCTACAGCGTCTTCGAGTGGCTCACGCGCGTGCTGCCCGGCCGCCTCGTCATCTTCGGCCTCGAGAACACGCTGCGCGTGCTCGAAGATCTCGGTCTCTCCATCAAGGACACCGGCAAGGCCACCGAGATCGCCCTCGCGCTGACCGGCCTGCTCGTGACCGGCGCCGTCCTCGGCCTGCTCTTCTTCGTGCTCGTGCCCGGCGACGACCGGCGGTTCGTCGTGCGCGCCGGCGAGCTGCTCGGCGTCGCGCTCGGCGTCGCCTGCTACCTGATCGCCCTGGCCGTCGCTCCGCCGGCCACCTTCAGCTCGCACGCCGTGTGGGCGCTCTGGATCGTCGGTTCGGTGTTCGTCTGGGGCTGGGCGCTCGCCCGCCTGCGACTCGCCACGGCGACGGCCGGCCGGGAGCCGCTCACCCCGGTGCCGGCCACGCCCGACTCACCGACGGCCTACGTGCCGCTCGAGCGGGCCGGCCAGCTGGAGCCGGCCGCCCAGGCCGAGCGGATCGACCGCCGCCACTTCCTGATCCGCGTGGGCGGCGCCGTGGCCACGATCGTCGTGCTGGGCGCCGAGGTGAGCGACATCCTGAGCGCCGAGACGGGCGTCGCCACGCCGCGGCCCGTCAAGGCGCCGATCCCGTTTCCCAACGCCGGCTCGCCGGTGCAGCCCGTCTTCGGCACCCGCCTGGAGTACACGCCGGTCGCCGACTTCTACCGCGTCGACATCGACCTGGAGCCGCCCTCGATCGACCCGGTCTCGTGGCGTCTGAAGATCTCCGGCCTCGTCGAGCGGCCCGTGTCGCTCACGCTCGACGAGCTCAAGGCGCGCTTTACGTCGACCGACCAGTTCGCCACGCTGTCGTGCATCTCGAACCCGGTCGGTGGGCCGCTGATCTCGACCACGCTGTGGAGCGGACCGCCCTTCCGCGACGTGCTTTCGAGCGTCGGCGTCAAGCCGCAGGCGGGGTACGCCCACCTGCTCGCCCAGGACGGCTTTGACGAGAGCGTCGACCTGGCGACGATCAGCGCCGATCCGCGCGTCATCCTGGCCCACACCTGGAACGGGCAGCCGCTGCCCACGGCGCACGGCTTCCCGCTGCGCGTGTTCGTGCCGGGTCACTACGGCATGAAGCAGCCCAAGTGGATCACCGAGATCGTCCTGGTGCCCGACCTCGTGCCGGGCTACTGGGTGACGCGCGGCTGGGACCGCCGGGCGCTCGTCAAGACGACCTCGGTGATCGACGTCGTGGCGACGAACCACCTGCTCATGAGCGGCGGCCGCATCACCGTGCCTGTCGGCGGCATCGCCTACGCCGGCGATCGCGGCATCTCCAGGGTCGAGGTGCAGGTCGACGGCGGGCCCTGGCAGGCCGCCGAGCTGCGCGCCCCGCTGTCCCATCTCACCTGGGTGATCTGGCGCTACCAGTGGCCCTTCAGTCGCGGCGAGCACGTCTTTGCGGTGCGCGCCTACGACGGCACGGGGGTGCTGCAGATCGCGACGCCCGAGGGCACGTATCCGTCGGGCGCGAGCGGCATCGACGAGAAGACGGCGGTGTTCACGTAGGGCGCAGCCGGCGGCGCCTGCGGCGCCGCCGCTCGCCGCGCCCCGATGGTGCCCGCAGGCGAGACGACCTTCAGCCGGCCTCGCGCAGCTCGCCGCCGTCGCTGATCGCCGCGAGCACCCGGCAGATGAAGGCGCGAAAGGCGCTCATGTAGTCGGTCAGGAACTGGGCCGTGGTGGGGTCGGTCACCTCGCCGCTCTCGTTGAACAGCCCGGGCGTGAACTGGATGTAGGCCTCGGGCGCGCTCATCTGCGGCGCGTTGCAGAAGCTCAGCACGCTCTTCAGGTTCTGCTGCGCCACGGCGGTGCCGATCTTGCCGGTCGAGGCGCCGATCATGGCGGTCGGCTTGCGAGCGAACGAGTTCTGGCCCCAGGGGCGACTCGCCCAGTCGATGGCGTTCTTGAGGCCGCCCGGCAGGCCGCGGTTGTACTCGGGCGTGATGAACAGCACGGCATCGACCGCCGCGATCCGCGCCTTGAGCTCGCGCGCCTCGGGCGGGTAGTCGGGGTCGTGGTCGGGGCTGTAGATGGGCAGGTCGCGGATCGCGATCTCGACCATCTCGAGGTCGTCGGGCGCGACCATGACGAGCGCCTTCGAGAGGACGCGGTTGATCGAGGTGGACGACAGGCTGCCGATCAGGTAGCCGACCCTGTAAGTCTTCATGGCCCCTCCATGGGCTCGCGGTGCGGTCGCGGGGCGAGCCGAGGCATGGCTCGGCTCGCCCGTGAGGTGTGACGAACGCAGGCTGCCCGGTGGGGCACGGTTGAACGCCGTCAGAGGAGAGTCTCAGCCCGCGAGCCGCCGGGCGCCGATGCCGTGGGGATCACGCCGCGACCACGGCGGCCGGCGGCGCCGTCTCTTACGCCGCCATCGGCATCTGCATCAGGCCGAGCTGCGAGAAGAGGCCTATCATTTCCATCTGGCCCCAGTGCTCGGCGATGCGCCCGTCGCGCGAGCTGAGGATGTCGATCGCCTCCCACTCGACGTGCTTGCCGGTCGGCGGATTGCCCATGAAGGGGCCGGTGTTGGTGCCCATGAAGGTGGCCCGCCCGCAGAGCTGGTCGCCCGACTCGAAGGTGTCGTCGATCCTCACCTTCAGGTCGGGAAAGGCCGTGCGCATCATGCCGACGACGTCCTTCAGGCCGTCGCGACCGGTCCTGCCGCCGGGCAGCGGCTCGTGCTCCGTGAAGTCGGGACTCACCGCCTCGTCGATCACGTTCAGGTCGCCCTGGCTGAAGGCCCGCTGGGTCACCCGCCGGTACAGCTCCTCGTTCGTGCTCTCACTCACGTCGATCACCTTTCGTGCGCGTCGGATACCGGCCGACGAGGCGAGCGGCCGCCGGTGCGGCCGGCCTCGTTCGTCATGCGGGGTACCCGGCGCGCCGGCGCGCGCAACCGATGGGCGGAGCGCGTGGCCGTCACGGCGGTCGGCATCGAACCGCCGTCGCGGCTCCTACCGAGCGGCCACACTCCGCTCCGCCGCCGCCACGATTTGACGCAGCTCGTCGTCGCAGGCGAGCGGCTCAAGCGCGGCGTGCGCCGCGAGGAGCTCCTCCACTCGCCGGCCGGCTCGCTGCGCCAGGGTCGTACCGCCCGCTGCGGCCCATGCCTCGCGCGTGGCGCGCTCGAACAGGGTGGGGTAGTAGAGCTCGCGGCAGTGGCGCGCCGTGTGGCGCGCGGCGAGGAACTGGCCGTCGGGGCCGACCTCGGCGATGACGTCGAGCGCCAGCGCCTCGTCGCCGGTGTCGAGCGGGCCGCGGACGCGGCGCAGCCAGGCGACCATCTCGTCGCAGATCGCAAGCTGGGCGAGCGAGCCGGTGAGGCCGGATTCGAGGTAGCCGAGGTCGTGCACCAGGTCGGGACCGGCGAGCGTCTCGACGGCGAGGGTGAGGGCCGCCTCGGCGGCGGCCTGCTGGTCGACCGTCTTGGCGTCGCTCGCCCCGGCCAGCGAGAACGCCGGCAGGCCGACGTGCCGGGCCAGGGCGATCGCCGTGGCGCGCTGGTCGGGGCTGCCGTAGCCGTAGACCATCGTCTTCATGTCGAGGCCGCCGCCGCCCCAGCTCTTCACGGCAAAGGGCGCGCCCTCGCGCGTGAGCTGGGCGATGACCAGGCCCGCCAGCACGCCCGCCCAGAACACGGCGATCGCGCCGGCCGGCGTGGCGGGGCCGGTCACGCCGGCCTGGGAGCCGGGCACGTAGATGACCGGCAGGTCGCGCTCGGCCAGCAGCATCAGCTTCTCGAGCGCGTCGGCGTTGTGCAGCAGGCCGGTCGCCGAGTTCACATAGCAGGCCAGGAACGGCCGGGCGGCCAGGGCGTCGGGCCCGCCGGCGACGAGCTCGGCCATGGCCACCGCATCGCGGCAGCCCGACGTGTCGTAGGTGACGTAGACGAGCGGCTTGCGCGTGCCGTTCAGCATGGCGCGGAGCTGGTGCCGGTCGGCGACGCGGTCGTCGACGTCGACCGGCAGGAACATCGACATGACGAAGTCGATGTCGCCGAGGGCGTCGGCCAGGGCGACGCCCTCGGCGACGTCCGCCATGGTGGGCCGGCGCCGCTCGCCGGTGCGGTGGTCGATGACGTGCAGGCAGTCGGAACCCGGCCCGTAGTAGGTGCGCGCGCCGTCGAGCACCATCGCCGGCGCGCCGTCGCGGTCGTAGAGGGTGAACGAGCGCGGCGCCCGCTCGAGCGCCCATTCCACCAGCGCGGCGGGAATGTGGACGATGCCGTCGCCGTCAACGGCGCAGTCGGCGCCCCGCAGACGCTCGACGGCGCGCGGTAACTCGAGCCGCACCCCGGTGCGTTGCAGGATCGCGACGGCCGCCTCGTGGAGCCGCTGACATTCGTCGCCGGAGACGCGCCGGTAGGGCCAGGTCGCGGTGGCCCGGGCGCGCGCGATGGTGTCGGACACGGTCCCCCCTCCCGCGTTTGTCCGGCGGCGGGGCGGCTGCGCCGCCCCGCCGCCCGCTGCCGAGAAGCCTACCGCAACGTCACCTTGCCGCGGCGTGACCAGTCGACTACACTTTGTCGTCAAATGACGACAAATGGTAGTCAATCAGAGAACGCCCAGGGCCTCGCGGCCCTCTTTGCCTCGGCGTCGCTGGCACGTCTGCTCGGCCTGTTCATGCTCGAACCCGATCAGCGCTTCTACCAGCGCGAGCTGGAACGTCTCACGGGGACGACCTTACGCCAGCTCCAACGAGACCTTGGCCGGCTGGAGCAGTCGGGGCTGGTCGTGAAGTCGCCGAGCGGCAACCGTACCTACTACCAGGCGGCCGCGTCACATCCCGCCTTTGCCGATCTGCGGCGCGCCTTCGTCAAGACGGTAGCGTTCGCGGACGTGCTGCGCGCCGCGGTCGCGACGGTCGCGCCGCAGGTCGCGATCGCCTTCGTGTACGGGTCGTTTGCGGCGGGCGATGACACGCCGGACAGTGACGTGGACCTGCTCGTGATCGGCGACGTGTCGCGTCGCACGCTGGCGCGGGCCTTGGCCCCTGCGTCTGCCGACCTTGGCCGTGAGATCAATCCGGTCATCTTCACGCGCGACGAGTTCGCGCAGCGACGCAGCGCTCGCGACCACTTCGTCACGGCCGCCCTCGCCGTGCCACGCATCTGGATTGTCGGTGACGAGCAGAGCCTTTCAGCGCTGGCTTGAGTCCGGCGCGCTGCGCAGGCATCGGCCCACGCGGCGGGAGATCAGCGACCTGCTCGCCGTGGTCGACCGCGACTATGCCGACGCCCAGGTGGCCGCCGTGTCGTTCGACCGCCGGTTCGCCACCGCGTACTCCAGCGCGCTGCAACCGGCGACCGTCGTCCTCGCCGCCGAGGGATAAGAACGACGTTGAGGAGCTGCTTGGCGAGGTCGGCCAGCTCCGCGAGCTGGTCGTGGAGTGGTTGGCGTCAAAGCATCCCGCCCTCGCGTTCGACTGACCTGCGGCTCAGGTCGCAGGCGGTGGGCGAGGCGTTCGCTCAGGCTTGCGCGTCGACCGCCCGCAGAAAGGCGAGCACGCGGCGCGTGAGCAGGGCGGCGGCCGACGGCTCGTACGAGGGCAGGCTCGAATCGGCGAAGTAGTGCTGGTCGCCGGGGTACAGGAACAGCTCGCCGTGTTCGGCCGCGGCGACCAGCTCGCGGGCGGCGTCGAGGTCGCCCTCGTCGACGAACCAGGGGTCGTGGTCCATGCCGTGGACCTGCACCGGCACCTCCGGCGGCCAGATCCCGCCGAACCCCGAGAGCGGCACGCAGGAGTGGAAGAAGAGGGCGCCACGGGCGCCGGCGCGGGTCTGCGCCATCTTCTGTGCGGGCACTACGCCGAGCGAGAAGCCGGCGTAGACGAGCTCGCTCGGCAGCTCGTGGGCGGCCTGCTCGCCGCGCTCGATGACGGTGCCGAAGCCGAGCTGCTCGACGTAGGCCATGCCCTCGTCGATGCTGGCGAAGGTGCGTCCGTCGAGCAGGTCGGGCGTGTGCACGGTGTGGCCGGCGCGGCGCAGCTCGTCGGCGAAGGCGTGAAAGCCCGGCGTCTGACCCTGCGCGTGGTGGAACAGCAGCACCTCTGCCATGATGCCTCCCGACACCCGGTGGCGGACTGCTGCACCCTGTACCCAGGGAACGACGCCGGTAGTCTGTGCGAGGCCGAAAGGAGTGGACATGGCCTGGGACGAGAAGCTCGCCGAGCGCGTACGCGCGCTGGTCGAGAGCCGCGACGACATAGACGAGAAGCCGATGTTCGGCGGCCTCTGCCTGCTGGCGCACGGCAACATGTTCGCCGGCATCCAGGGCGAGACGCTGATGGTGCGCGTCGGCAAGGAGGCCCACGACGAGGCCCTGGCGCGGCCACACGCCCGCGTGATGGACTTCAGTGGGAGGCCGATGCGCGGGTACGTCTACGTCGACCCGCCCGGCTACGCGAGCGAGGCTCAGCTACGGGAGTGGATCGAGCTGAGCCTGAGGTTCGTGGATACGTTGGGGGCGAAGTAGGGCGGCCCTACAGCTCCAGTACTCCGCACGCCGTCAGCCAGGCGAACGTCTCATCGAGCTGCGGCATTGGCGGCACGAAGATGACGGCACCGTCGCGCCCGCGCGTGAGAAGCACGCGGTAGGCGTTCAGCCGGAGCTGGAACGGATCGCGCACATGAGCCGAGCGGGCGTGTCGCTTGGCCCAGGCGTTCGACCAGCGGTTGTCCTTGCGCACGAGGTCGGTACCCCAAGCGAGCAGCACGCCGTCGAGTTCCAGCCCCTGGGCGCCGAACTCCGTCACGCAGTCATGTAGGTGCCGGCAGGAATAGGGGCTCTCCCCCTCGCTGTCCCCATACCAAGGCCCCAGCCGCACGGCTCTGGTGTCATGCCAACCGTTGCGCACGCCCCAGCCCTCGAGAGACTTGTCTCGCGACGAGGCCAAGAGGCCGAATCGAGCGTCTCGCGCATCGCTGTAGCGCTTGCGCAGGTGCCCGCGAGCTACCTCAAGGTCGCGTGTCATGCGTAGGTGGTAACCCTGCTGCTCGAGCCGATCGGCGAGGTCGCGACAGTGTGCCGAGATGGCGTTCGCCTCGTGGCCACACACTTCATCCGGCCAGCCGCGGTCGTCGGCCAACACGCCGTCGACCCAAGCGTCGAGGTCGGAGCAGAAGTGGAACCGTAGCTCGACCTGCAGATCGAGGGCCTCGTCAGACTCGAGCGAAGCGGACAAGCGCTTCCCGTCCGCATCGGCGTTGGCGAAACACTCATCCAGGACCCGCCGGGGCGCGTGGACCGTCCATCCGTCCGGGCGGGCGGCCTGGGCCAGCGCGTCGCGCCACTGCCCGAGGCCTGCCTCTTTGCCCGTGTTGATCTCCTGTCCGGAGCCGATGAGCCCGACCAGCACGCACCACTCCGGGATGCGCTCGCCGAACTCGACGAAGGCCTCGGGCTCCGAGGTGTGTCGCTTCAGCTCGGGGTGCTTGGCGATCACCTGCTCCAAATCCCAGGCGCGCTGCGCCTCGTCGTAGACGATGACGTGCTGTGGTGGCACCGCCGCCTTGTCGCCGAGGTACTGCTTCACGTAGTTCTTGACGTCGCGCACGAAGGTCTTGCCGCCACCGCCCGCGTCGCGGAGCTCATACTGAAGAACCTGCACCAGCGGCCCGTTCCCCGAAAGGAAGATGGCCGGGGCGGACGGCTTGCCTGCGGCGCGATCCACCGCAAGGTCGTCGAGGGCCGGGTTGTGAACCGCGCTGAGTCCGACAAGGGTCTTGCCCGAGCCCGGCACGCCGGTTACAAGAACGAGGTGGCGTGACCGCGTTCTCGCGGCCTCGTGGGCGATGCGGGCGATCTCGTCGATCGCCGGCTGGGTAGCGGCGCGAGCGCGATGAATCGGCCGAATCCTGTTCTCCAGGAAGAGCTCGCGAGCCGCCTGAACGAGCGTGGGGAGGGGGCAGTAGGCGTCACGGGCCAGGAAGTCACTCGCGGTCAGAGCTCCGTCGGCCCACGGTCGCTGGAGATCCCGGATGAGCTGGTGCAGCGCGTCTGGACCGGAGACGTGGACCCCGCCGCGGGCGCCCACGTAGCCGTGTGCGCGGGTCGGGACGACAACCGCGTGCACTTCGCGCTCGGCGCAATGTCGGTGGTAGCAGCGAAGGTCGCGGGCGTAGGCGGCGGCCTGGTCGAGGTCGGCCTGTTCGGCCTCGCCCCTGCCCTTGAGCTCGAGGACGACGACCGCGCCGCTGACGAGCAGCACCACATCCGGACGGCGCGACTCCATCGGGAGTTCGTACTCGAGGATGGCGCTGTAGGAGTCGGCGAGGTCATCGATCACGACTATCTCGCCAACTTCGTGCTGGAGTTTGGGGATGGAGTCGTCCCAGGCGAAGACCTGGGACTCGCTCACGCCGGCGAGGAAGTCCTCCAGCCGGATTCTGACGACTGCGGGCTCGGCTGTTGAGAAGGTGGGGAAGTCGCTCTCCCAACCGTACCGGGCTCGCACTTCGCCGGCACCGAGGTTATCAACGAGCATCCGCTTGCTCCGTCGCCACGGTCCTCCTCTGGGTCAACGTGAAGCCGCGCTGGACTATCACAGGTAGGGCTCGTACTTTGCGCGCCGTCTCGCGAAAGCCTCGGCGCCTCCCTCCATGAGTCCAATGACGGCCTGAACGATTCGCGGTGTGTCGACGGAGCCGAAGGCCGAGAGGCTGCCGTCCCCGTCCAACAGCAGCACCTGCTCAGCGTCACCCGAAACGAGGATGTTGGGGTTGTGCGTGGCGAGGACTATTTGCCTAGTCTCCTTCAAGCGGGCGAGGATCTTGAAGAGCGCTCGTGACACGAGTCGGTTGTCGAGATTGTCCTCCGGTTGATCGATGACCAGTGGAGCCTGCGACGTCAGAGTCACGATCGGCAGCATGGCGCTGCACCTTTGACCGGGAGAACACCGCTGGATCGGCCTGTCGCCCAGTGTAATGAAGAAGGAGTCGTCGGTTGTGACAAGCTCCAATTCCAACAACCGCCGCAACCTTACCGGGTCCACCCGCTTCGCGCCGATTCCGTCGAGATCGGTCATGGGGCAGTTCTCCGCGACTAACCTCTCCGCGTAGCTGCGATCAATATCGTAGACCCGACCGGCGATCGTGACATCGATATCGACGAGTGGCTCGGGGTCGCCGGCGAGAAGCGCCTGCGCGAACGACGTGGGGCTGAGATTCGCTGCGACCGCTTCGGCCCGCCTGCTCGCGTGCCATTGCCCAGGGAACGGCACCGCGCCACTGGTCAGAGCTTGCAGGAATGGTCCACGGTCGCCCTGTTGTTCGAGTACCAGACCGATTGCGTAGTTCTCATCTTCGACGAGGCTTACCTGCTCCCTAATCCACCCGGTCTTCTCGCTTCGGGTGGCGTAGATCAGCCGGTCGCACTTGCCGATCTCGGCCAAAATGACCGAGCGCTTCTCGCGGAGTTCGTCGAACTTCTCGTATAGGGCAGCGTAGTCGTCTTGATGCGCCCTCGCGGTCTCGTACCGCTGCTTCGCGTTGTTGCGCAAGTCGCCCGATACGGTCACTTCGTCGCCAACAGCATCCTTGATCGCGGTCTTAGCGTCTTCCTCGAGCTTTGCTTGAGCCGCGTCCTCGGCTTCTACCACTTGGGTAGCCACGGTCACGTGCTTACCGCAGTCGGCCGAGGCTTGCCGGATAGCGTCGTCTATCTCATCGGGCTTCAGCCTTCTCGCAAACGCTGACGCCCAGTCGGTAACGACCTTATCGATCAGTAGAGCGCCGAGACCGAGGGGCTCCATTCCGACCCCCTCGTCCGCCCGGTGGTCTAGCACCTTTCGGATCTTGCGCAGAACCTTGCGCCTGTGCTGGACCGCGTCTAGTTCTTTGAATACCGCCTCTATCTCCGGTGTATTAAGCGACTCGAAATCGAGCTTGTACTCTTTGACCCTTTGGAAGTTCAAGTCAGGGTCAGTGAAGTACTTGTCCATCTGAACGGCAACCCGATTGAGAGCGCCATTGTTGCTCGCGAGCGCCTCGAGGTGTGTCGCTTTGTCGGCCTTGATCTGCCGAACATCAGGGATGAACCGGTCGAGAAGTTCCCGCTGAGTTTCAGGGTTCTCCGCCAGAAGTTCGAGCTCGCCCCACCCGTATAGGTTCAAGGGGAAGATGCCCGACGATTCGATGTCGTCGATGTTGACTGCAGCGCCCGTAGAGTCCGCTACCTCGGCGACGTATGGCTCTTTGGGATCGTACGTGCCCGAGATGCAGTACACCTTGCCGTCGCTTGCCTCGTAGAGGACCTCAATCCGGGTCTTCTCGAGGGTGTGCTTCTGTCGATCGAGGATCTGCGGGGCGACCTGACCAATCTCGCTGAGGCTTCGGTTGTAGCCCATGAGGTACCGGAGAGCGTCGATGGCCGCGCTTTTCCCGCTTCCCCTCGGGCCGATTATGCAGGTCAGGTTGTCCGAGAAGGCGAGGACCGTGTCGTCGAAGAAGGAGTTCTCGGTTGCCTTCCGGCTCATCAGTCGGAGGCCAAGAAGTCTCGGCGGCCGCGTTTCCGGCAGGCTGGCAGGGAACCGCACGCGTGAGTCAGCGAACTTGATCGCCTCGGCCAACCCCGCGAAGGTTGGCTGGCCCATCTTCACGTAGCACACGTCAGCGATGCCCTCGCCCAGCAGTCTCTGTACGCCGTGGCAGTCGCTGCACACGACCAGGGGGACTCGGAGCGTGCCGTCCGGGCCGCGATAGTGCACCGAATCAGTCGACGGCCTGACCTGGATGCAGTCGAACTTGACGAGCTCGTCCTTGATCTGGTCCGCCAGCCTCGTGAGGACCTTCTGCTTCTCCGGACTTCCTGTCAGCGGCTCGAACATCAGTTCAGCGGTGTTCTTGTACACCCCGCGGATTCCGCTCGCGGACTCGACGTGGGCGGCAATCGCTAGGCCGTTCTCACGCCTAATCGCCGCAACAAGGTCGTCGACGGACTTGAAGGTGAAGACATCGTGCGGGTCTCGCTCTTCCTCGGACCGAGTCCCGGGCGGCAGCACCCTCGCGAAGGCGTCCCTATGGGTCGTTTCCGGGAAGATGGCGATCACGTGGATGCGCAGATCTCTGATGAGGGGGGTTTCCGTGAACGCGACGGACAGCTCCATCCCCGGCAGGACCACGAGCCCATCATCGCCGTTCCGGGCGGCGGCAGCGAGACCGAAGCTGCAGACGTTGTGGTCAGTCACCGCCACGATCGCTCGTCCCGAACGCGAGCAGAGGTCTCGATACGCGGCGACGCTTGCGGCAGCCACCTCGCCTGTGACTGGGATTCTATCGAGCGCGGGATCTCTGCCTGGCCCCGAGTTGTCCCAGTCGTGACTTCGCGGTGAGTGCAGGTGCAGGTCCACCGCGTAGAACTTGGCGGCCGCGCTACGAATGGACGTGACCCGTTCCGCAAGCTCGCTCATGGCCCCCCCGAACGGCGATTACGTCTCTCGCCCGATTGTACCTCGAAGGCGCGACGGGCGACGGCCGGTCGCCCGCTCCCGATCCTGCAGTATGGCCTCAACTTCGCGTGGCGTTCCCGCTCGTCGGAGGCGAGTCGCGATCGTCTGGTACACTTCGCGTGTCAACAGCCCCCGCAACGTGCGCGGGCGCGAAGGAAAGGCCGGTGACCACGCATGCCCCTCCACGTCTCCCTGCCCGACGGCTCCCCGCTCGAACTCTCTGACGGCGCGACCGCGCTCGACGCCGCGCAGGCGATCGGGCCGCGACTGGCGAAGGCGGCGGTAGCCGCCGCAGTCGCGGCGCACGCCGGGTCTTCCAAGCCCGCCGCCGGCGCCGAAGGCGACGGCGCCCCCAAGCTCGTCGACCTGAGCCACCCCCTCGCCGACGGCGACCATGTCGCCATCGTCACTCTCGACTCGCCCGACGGCCTCGACATCCTGCGCCACGACTGCTCGCACGTGCTGGCCCAGGCGGTCATGCGGCTGTGGCCCGAGACCAAGTACTCGATCGGGCCGACCATCGAGAACGGCTTCTACTACGACTTCCTCTTCGCCCAGCCGGTCTCCGACGCCGACTTTCCGCGCATCGAAGAGGAGATGGCCAAGGTCGTGGCCGAAAACCTGCCGGTGGCTCGCTACGAGCTGCCGGTCGACGAGGCCATGCTGGTCTTCGGCCCGGCCGAGGTCGGCGCCTCCGAGCAGGGCCTGCCGACCGGTCTGAACCAGCCCTTCAAGGTCGAGCTGGTCGCCGACCTGGTGGCCGCCGCAAAGGCGGCCGGCGAGCCGGTGCCGACCATCTCGGTCTATACCCAGGGCGAGTTCGTTGACCTCTGCCGCGGGCCGCACCTGCCGAGCACCGGGCGGGTCGGCAAGGGCACCTTCAAGCTCACCAGCCTGGCCGGCGCCTACTGGCGCGGCGACGAGAAGAACGCCCAGCTCACCCGCATCTACGGCACCGCCTTCGCCAAAAAGGAGGAGCTCGCCGCGCACCTCGAGGCCCTCGAGATGGCGCGCCAGCGCGATCACCGCCGCATCGGCCGCGACCTCGACCTCTTCAGCTTCCACGAGGAGGGCCCCGGGTTCCCGTTCTTCCACCCCAAGGGCCTGCGCCTGTGGAACGCCATGATCGACTACTGGCGCGAGGAGCACGTGAAGGCCGGCTATGAGGAGATCCGCACCCCGCAGATCCTGCGCCGCGAGCTCTGGGAGCGCTCGGGCCACTGGGACCACTACCGGGAGAACATGTACTTCACCGAGATCGACGGCGCGCCCTTTGCCGTAAAGCCCATGAACTGCCCCGGCGGCCTGCTCGTCTACAAGAGCCGCCGGCGCAGCTACCGCGACCTGCCCATGCGCTGGGCCGAGCTCGGCCAGGTGCACCGCCACGAGATGAGCGGCGTGCTGCACGGCCTGTTTCGCGTGCGCTACTTCACCCAGGACGACGCCCACATCTTCTGCACCCCTGAGCAGCTCGAAGACGAGGTGCGCGGCGTGCTGCGCTTCATGCTGCACATCTACGCCGACTTCGGCTTCTCCGACGTGCACATCGAGCTCTCGACCCGGCCGGCCGGCTCCATCGGCACCGACGAGATGTGGGCCACCGCCGAAGACGCCCTGCGCCACGTGCTGCAGGCCGAGCCGGCGCGCGGGCCCGACGGCGAGGCGCTGCACGACGAGGCCGGCAAGACTGTGCCGATGGCCTACCAGCTGAACCCCGGCGACGGCGCCTTCTACGGGCCCAAGATCGACTTTCACATCCGCGACGTCATGGGCCGCAGTTGGCAGTGCGGCACCATCCAGGTCGACTTCGCCATGCCCGAGACCCTCGACATCACCTACACCGGCGCCGACAACGAGGAGCACCGCCCGGTCATGGTGCACCGCGCCATGCTCGGCTCGATCGAGCGCTTCATGGGCATCCTGATCGAGCACTACGGCGGCAACCTGCCGACCTGGCTCGCGCCGGTGCAGGCCCTCGTGCTGCCGGTGAGCGATCGCCACGCCGGCTACGCCACCGGCGTCATGGAGGCGCTGCGCGTGGCCGGTCTGCGCGCCGAGCTCGACGACCGCTCCGAAAGCGTGGGGAAGAGGATCAGGGACGGCCAGCTCCAGAAGGTGCCCTACCTGCTCGTCGTGGGCGACCGCGAGGAGCAGGCCAGCGCCGTCTCCGTGCGCGCTCGCGGCGAGGAGACCGGCTCGGTGCCGGTCGAGCAGTTCGTGAGCGAGCTCGTAGCTGAGGTCGCCGAACGGCGCCTGCCGGTGGTCGAGAAGTAGGTCCCCACGCACCTGGTCGGCATCGTCCTCGGTGTGGTCGCCATTGCCGGCGGCGCGTCGGCCTGCGTCGCGCTGTTCTGGCGCAACGGCCGCCAGTACCGGGAGACGCTGAACGAGGTCTACGTGCGCGACCCCGACGAGCTCGGCGTGCCGCCGGCGGTCGCCGGCTGCGTGAACCGCTTCTACGAGACGCACCCCGACGACCTGGCTGCGACCGCGATCGACCTGGTCGCGCGCGGCGTCGTCGAGCTGCACGACGATCCGGGCGCCCGGGTGAGCCGCTCGCTCCTGTCCCTGCGCCGCGAGCGGGCGACCGGCCTGTGGCCGCACGAGGTGGCCTGCCTGTCGCTGCTGCTGGCGCCTTGCGGCCGGCGCTGCCCCCTGACCTCGCTCGACGTGCTCCACCGCCTGGGCTGGCGCGACCGCCGGGCCTACGACGACCGCCTCTGGGCGTTCGGCGACTGCGTGGGCGAGGAGGTCCGCGACCTGGGCCTCGAGATCGAGCCGTATGGGTTCGTGGCGGCGCAGGCGGTGGGCGCCATAGCGGTGGCCATGCTGGTGCTGGACGGCATCGCGTCAGGCCTTACGCAGATGTGGGTGTTCGAGGTCGTCGGGCTGGCGTTCGCCATCTTCGCAGTCGGCTTCGACCGCATGTGGTACCGGCGCACGCACCCCGGCCGGATCCTGCAGCTTCGCTGCGAGCGCCTGCGGCGCTACTGGCACGATTTCGGCCGCCTCGGCGAGAAGCACATCGACGAAGTCGAGCTGTGGGGCCGGCACCTCGCCTTCGCCGTGGCGCTCGGCGACGCGAGCCTGGCCCGCGCCGAGCTGCACGACCGCGGCGAGTGGCTCGTCCGCCTGGTCGACGCGCTCGTCGCCGACAAGAGCGCGAGCGAGACCCACGACGCCGACGGCGCGAGCGGCACCCGCACCGGCGGCGACGACGGCGCGAGCGATGTCCGCACCGGCGACGACGCTCCGGGCCAAGCCTCACCCGCCGACGACGATGACGACATGAGCGACTGGCGTATCGCCGAGTGGCTCAAGAGCCTGGACCTCCCCGAGAGCGTGCTGGCCGGCATGGACCGGTAGGCGCGCGGCCCATTCGGTCGCGCGCGGCCCATTCGAGCGCGCGCGGTGCCCGGCCGAGCGCACGCGTTGCCCTTCCGGGCGCACGCGTTGCCCTTCCGGGCGCGCTTCGTTGTCAACTTGACCATTTCTGGTCATACTGTGACCATGGAACGCGTGACGGTCGCTCAGCTCAAGTCCAGGCTCAGCTCCTACCTGCGCGAGGTACGCGCCGGTAAGTCGTTCACCGTCGTGAGCCGCGACATCCCGGTGGCCACGCTGGGGCCGCACGACGCCCTGGCCGACGACGGTCTCGTGTCGATCCCGCCCGACCCTTCGGCGCCGCCCTTGTCGGCGCCGGTGCTGGGCAGGCCCGCCGCTGCACCCGACGCGGTCGACCTCATCCGCGAAGGGCGCGAAGACCGCACCGGTCCATGGGCTGCCCCAGGGTGATCGTCTACGTCGACTCGTCGGTGTTCCTGCGCTTCGTGCTCGATCGGCCCGACCGGCTGACCGAGCTCGACCGCTGCGAGCGGCTGGTCACCTCGGTGCTTGCCGAGGTCGAGTGCCTGCGCGCCGTCGACAACCTGCGGCTGGCCGGCTCGCTGCTCAGCGACGAGTACCTGAGCCTGCGCCGGGCCGTCTACGACAAGCTGCGTCGCTCCGAACGCGTGCTGATCACGCCCGAGGTCCTGGCGCGCTCGGCCGGGCCCCTGCCGGCGCCGTTGCGCACGCTCGACGCCATCCATCTCGCGACTGCCCTCGAGTGGCGCGGGCACCGCGAGCCGTCCCTCTCCTTCGCGACCCACGACCAAAGGCTCGCGGACGCGGCCGCGAGTCTCGGCTTCCAGGTCATCGGGGCCTGAGCCCGCGGTCCGGTCGGGGTCTGCGCCCGCGTTCGCCCGGGCCCGAGCGCGCGCTCATCCGGGCCTGAGCACGCGCCCGGCGGCGCCTGCCCCGCGGCGCCTGCCGTCGCCCGGTGTAGACTCCCGCACGTCCGTGAACGAAAGGGAGTGGAGGGGACATGAAGCTCTTGGCCATCGCGGGCAGCCCGCGCAAGAAGGGCAACAGCACCTCGCTCATGCTGCAGGCGGTCGAGGGCGCGCGCGAGCGCGGCGCCACCGTCGAGGTCCTGAGCGCGCGCGACCTGAAGGTCGCCGGCTGCCTGGCTTGCGAGTCGTGCAAGCGCAGCGCCGACGCGGTCTGCGTGCAAAACGACGATATGCAGGCCGTCTACGCGGCGATCCGCGACTGCGACGCGCTGCTGCTGGCGAGTCCGGTCTACTTCTACGGCCTGACGGCGCAGCTCAAGGCGATCGTCGACCGCTGCTACGCGCTCATGCCGTTCGAGGGCGTGCCCGAAGGTGAGCAGCCGGTGCCGCGCATCACGCCGGGCATCCCCTTCTACCTGATCACGACGCAGGCCGACGCGCCGGTCTTCTACGGCCTGCAGGTCTACTCGACGATCGCGTACGGCATGACCTGGCTCGGCATGAAGCCGGCCGGCGAGCTCGTCGCCACCGGCCTGCAGGACACCGGCGACTGGCAGGGCCGCGACGACCTGATCGCCGCCGCGCGGGCGCTGGTCAGGGTCTGAGGGGCGGCGCAGATGATCACGGCGGCGATCCTCAGGCGCAGGCTGCGCGAGGGCAAGACCTACGACGACTTCCGCAAGGCCTGGTACCACACCACCGGTTTCGGCGTGTCGAACCGCATGCTCACCGTGCTCAACGCGGCCGACCCGCGCGAGGTGATCGTCATCGGGCTGACCGAGGCCTCGGCCGAGCAGGCGCGCGAGCTCGTGGCGATCGACGCCGCCGAGCGCAGGCAGAATCCGCTCGACGACGTCTGCGAGCCGCCGGCCGAGCGCACCTTCGGTGTGCTGATCGCCGAAGACGACTTCTCGGCGAGAGGGCCGATCGAGTACCGCCCGGCCGCGGTGGGCGACGTCGAGACCGACGTTGCCGCGGTCGAGCGCGAGATCGCCGCCAACGCGGCGCTGCTCGCCCGCCTCATGCAGGGCAGCATCGCCGCCGACCTGTAGGCCGCGGCCAAGCGTCCGCAGCGGCCGCGGCCAAGCTGCAACGGCCGCGGCCAAGCTGAGGCGGCCGCGGCCAGGCTGAGGCGGCTGCGGCGATCGCCGGCATCGACGGGGCTCGTACACATGATCCCGCTCGAGCTGCTCGCCTGTCGCCTGCGGCAAGGTCGAGCTGCGCGTGCCCGACGCGCGCGGCTGACGCCGGCGGTCCACCGGACCCCGTTGGCCGCGCGGCCGGCCGCATATGGGTAGGATGTGGGGCAAACGACGCACGGAGGGTGACGGTGGCTGGTGACGGGTGGGACGGCGTGCAGGTGCCGCCGGTAGGGACACGGAGCTGGTGGCTCGACGAGGCGCTTGCGGCCGACCCGGGGACGCCCTGCCCGCCGCTCACCGGCACGGTCGAGGCCGACGTCTGCATCGTCGGCGGCGGCTTCGCCGGCCTGTGGACCGCCTACGAGCTCACCGAGCGTGAGCCCGGCCTGTCCGTCGTTCTGCTCGAAGCGACCGTGTGCGGCGCCGGCGGCAGCGGCGCCAACGGCGGCTTCTTCTCGTCGTCCTGGCTCTCGGTGGGCGAGATCTGCCGGCGCTTCGGCGAAGAGCCGGGGCTGCGCTGGGCGACGGCCGTGGGCGACGCTGTCGGCGAGCTCGACTCCTGGTGCGAACGTCATCACGCCGACGTCGACCTGCGTCACGAAGGCATCCTCTACGGCCAGGCCGGCGAGTGGCAGGCCGGCCCCGACCGCGAAGCGCTCGCCATGCTCGAGCGCCACGGCCTGGGCGAGCGCCTGCGGGCGCTCGACGCCGGCGAGGCGCGGCGCGTCGCAGACTCGCCGCGCTGGACCGCCGCCATCTTCACCCCCGACCTTGCCACCGTGCAGCCGGCCAAGCTCGCCCGCGAGCTGCGCCGCGTGGTCGTGGAGCGCGGCGTGCGCCTCTGCGAGGGCTCGCGCATGGTGGCCCTGCGGCACGGCCGGCCGGCGGTGGTCGAGACGGCCGGCGGCGCGGTGCGCGCCGGTCAGGTCGTGCTCACCCACGGCGCCTGGGCGGTGCAGCAGCCCGACTTCGCCCGCGCGTTTGCGGTCGGCATCGACTACATGGTCGTGACCGAGCCCATCCCCGAGCTGCTCGAGACGCTCGGCTGGCAAGGCCACGTCGGCCTCGCCGACCACCGCCAGATGCTCTACTACCTGCGCAAGACCGACGACGGCCGGGTGGCGATCGGCGGCGGCGGCATGGCCCTTGCCTTCGGCGGCGGCATCGCCGGCCGCGTGCTCACCTCGCAGCGCCTCGCCGAGCGCGCCGCCGCGGGCCTCGGCTGGCTGTTCCCGGCTCTGGCCGGCGTGCGCTTCGAGGCCGCCTGGAGCGGCCCCATGGACATGACCCGCTCGGGCCTGCCGTTCTTCTTCACGCTGCCCCAGGGCAACGTGCACGCCGGGCTGGGCTTCTCGGGTCACGGCCTCACGTCGACGAAGGTCGGCGGCCGCATCCTGGCGTCGCTCGCGCTCGGCGTCGCCGACGATGACACGCGTCTGCCGGTCGTGCGACCGCCCGAGCCGTTGCCGCCCGAGCCGCTGCGCTGGCCTATGGTGCGCGTGGCCGAATGGGCCTACGAGGCGAGCGACCAGGCAAACGAGCGTGGCAAGCGGCAGCCGCGCCTGGCCGGTGCGGTCGCGGCGATCGTCGACCGGTACCTGCAGTGATGGCGGCGCAGGTCAGCCGCGGGCGGGCGCGGCGCGGGGCTGCGACATGAGCGGCCGGTGCAAGCGGGCGCGGCGCGGGGCTGCGGCGTGAGCGGTCGCCTCGAGCGGGCGCGGCGCGGAGCTGCGACATGAGCGGCCGCCGCTTCGAGGACCAGACCCTGGGCGTGCGCTTCGAGGTCGACGAGGCCTTCGCGCCGGGACCGCCGCTCGACCCGCCGGCCGGCCTGGCCGAGAGCGTCCGCGCCGCTTACCTGGCGCGCCGCGACGACGCCGGCTCCGCCGTGCTGTCGATCGCCCGGGTCGAGGTGGGCTACGAGACCTCGCCGCGGGAGCTCGCCGAGCAGCTCGTCCTGCATAACCGCTTCACCGCGCACGCCGCCGAACAGCGCGGCTGGACGCTCCACTCGCCCTGGCGGGCCGCGATGCTGGCCGGCTACCCCGCGATGCATTGCGACTACGTGGTGCCGGCGGGTGCGGCCGCGCCGGCGGTCAGAGGTGCGCAGCCGCTGCCGCTCGCCGGCGGCGACGCCGAGGCCGGCACCGCCGGTCACGTGCAGGCCTGGATCGCCTACGCCGGTCCGGTCACCTGGCAGGTGATGCTGAGCGTCGACCCGCCCGGCGACCTCGACGCCGATCGCCGCGTCATGGACGAGGTCACCCGCTCGTTCGAGCTGCTCGAGCCGGCGGGGTAGGGGAGACCGGGTGACGAGGCACGATCTGCCCCGCGGTCTCGCGCTGAGCCGGGGACGGGCCGTGCCGTGAGCGAGCACTCGTCGGAGCCCGCGCGGACCCCGATCCGCTACGAGCGTCACGGCGCGACCTACGCCCGCACGCGCCGGCCCGACCCGCGCGTGGCGCGCTGGATCCGCGCCGGCCTGGGCGATGCCCGCACGGTGCTGAACGTCGGCGCCGGCACCGGCTCGTACGAGCCCGACGACCTCGAGGTGACGGCGGTCGAGCCGGCCGCCGAGATGATCGCGGCGCGGCCGCCGGCGGCCGCGCCCTGCGTGCGGGCAGCCGCCGAGTCGCTGCCCTTCTCCGACGACAGCTTCGACGCCGCCATGGGCGTGCTCACCATGCAGCACTGGAGCGACCTCGGCGCCGGCCTGCGTGAGCTGCGCCGCGTCGCCCGCCGGCGCGTCGTTCTGTTCACCTGGATCCCCGAGATCGACGACGACCTCTGGCTCACGCGCGACTACCTGCCGGCCATCCGCGCGCGCGACCGCGCGATCTTTCCGACCGTGCAGGCGATCGTCGCGGGTCTTGCGCCCTGCAGTCCGGTGGTCGAGCCCGTGCCGGTGCCGCACGACTGCCTCGACGGCTTTCTCGGCGCCTGGTGGCGCCGGCCCGAGGCCTATCTCGACCCGGCGGTGCAGCGCGGCATCTCGAGCTTCGTGGAGCTAGGCGACGAGCAGCTTCGCCCCGGCCTGGCGCGCCTGACCGCCGACCTCGCAAGCGGCGCCTGGCCGCGCCGCTACGCCGGCCTGCTCGAGCTCGAGCAGATGGACCTCGCCTACCGGCTCATCTCCGCGCACCTGACGGGCTGAGCCGGCGTACGGTCGGGGCCCGTCGTCGCGGCCTGGCCTGCCGCCGCGGCGCACGCCGCCTCGTCCGGCTCCCGACACGGGCGAGGGCGGGGCGCATTCTGCGCCCCGCCCTCGCCCGCGCTTGTCGCGCTGCGGCGTTTGGTCACGCGACCGGCCGTTTGCCCGATCGCGCAGGCTCAGCCCCACTCGACGCGTCCTACTTCACCGTCAGCTTCTTGACCCTGCCGAAGGTCTGGTTGCCGGCCATGTCGTAGGCCGTGGCGCGCCAGGTGTAGCTGCCCTTGGCCAGCTTGCAGGTCCAGGTGCAGGTCTGGGCCGTGGCCTTGACGTTCTTCCAGCCGACGGAGAGGTCCCTGAAGAGCTTGCCCTTCTTCATGATCTGCAGGTCGACCCAGCAGCGCGGCGAGAGCGAGTCGGTTGCGATGTACCTGAAGCTCGCCTTCTTGCCGTGGGTCACGGTGACGTTGTTGACCGTGGTCACGAGCGGCGGCACGGAGTCGATCGTGAGGTCGCCGCCCTGCACGTCGCTCTGGTTGGGCGTGTCGACGCAGTCGTCGGTCGCCCAGTAGGTGATCGTATGGGGCCCCTCGCCGGAGACCGCGATCATGCCGTCTGTGCCGACCGGCGTCGGAGCGCCGCCGTCGAGGGTGTAGTAGATGGCCCCGACGCCGCTGCCCACGTCGCTGGCCGTGAACCAGAAGTCCGACGTGCCCGGCATCCACTCGTCGAAGGGCCCCTCACCCGTCACGATCGGCGGCTGGGTGTCGATCTTCACGCGGAACGTGGCGAAGGTCGCGTTGCCGTCGTTCGAGGTCGCCCTGACCTGGACGGTGTGTACGCCGTCGTTCGAGTGGTCGGTCGGCGCCGCAATGGTGACCGAGTCGCCCTGCACCCAGTCCGTACCGCCGTCGGTCGAGTAGTCGAGCTCCTTGATGCCCGAGACCGTGTCGGTGGCCGAGAAGTTGACGGTCGTGTCCTGCGAGTGCCAGTCGCCGTCGGCGTCGGTCGTGATGGCGGGCTTGTCCTGGTCGAACTCGACGATCTGCGTGCCGAAGTCGGCGCTGGCCCAGAGGTGCCCCTTGCCGTCGACCGCTATGCCGTCGCAGCCGCCGTAGTTCGGCGTCAGATACGAGTCACCGAACTCGGCGAGCGTCGTGCCGTTCTCGTTGTACTCGGTGATGCCGCCGCTCGCGTCGCCGACGAAGACGTTCCCCGCCGGGTCTATGGTGATCGCCGCCGGTTCGGGCGAGCTCCACTGGCGCAGGTAGCCGCCCGCTGCGTTGAACACGACGACGCGGTCGTTCTGCTCGTCGCCCACGAAGACCTGATCGGCCGCGTTGACCGCCACGGCGTCCGGCTCATTGAACGTCGTCCCCGACGCCGAGCCGTTGAACGATGTGACCAGCGTGCCGCTGCCGTCGTACTCGGCGACGTCGCCGTACACGATGTTCGCCACCCAGGTGTCGCCGGCGGCGTCGACCGCCACGCCCTCGAGGCCGCTCTGGTCGTCGACCTCGGACTGCCACGTTCCGGCCGTGGTCACCTGCTGCACCTGTCCGGTGTTGTAGCTGGCCACCGCGAGATCGCCGTCCGGGGCGAGCGCGAGGCCCATCGGCACCGCGAACTGGCCGTGGCCCGAGCCGAAGCTGCCCCACGAGGTCACGTAGGAGCCGTTCGTTGTCCATGTCTCGATACGACAGCCGTTGCAGTCGGCGACGTAGAGCATCCCCGTCGCGGCGTCGTAGACGATGCCGCCGGCCTGGAATTCGAACTGGCCGGCGCCCGTGCCCTTCGACCCGAACTGACCGGCGTAGACCCAGCCACCGGTCGGCGTCACCGCTCGCGTCACCGGCGCGGCGACGAGCAGCATGAGGACGACGGCGACCGTTATGCCAAGCCACCCCGCCGCCGTGCGTTTGAACCCGGTCATGTGGCCTCCCCTTGAGACTCCCCGACGGCCTCACGACCCCAGGACGGACATGACCGGCTGTCGGCCATCGTGCCCCTGCGCGAGTACCGTCTTGCTCGTGCCGTTGCTTCTGCGAGAATCGACCCGATCCCTGCCGGGAACGGTGAGCACCTGGAGGTGAGCGCACATGGCGCGAGCGCCCGAGACGATACGCACGGAGCGGCTCGTCGGCCGGCGCCTGACGCCGGCCGACGAGCCGCTCTTTCTGGCCTTTCACAACGATCCGCGTGTGGTCTCCTGGCTGGGCGGCGACGAGGACGGCGTGAGCGAGCAGGACAACCACGAGTGGCTCGACGACAAGCTCGCCCACTGGGAGCGTCACGGCTTCGGGCTCTACGCATGGTTCGGACGAGACGGCACGGTGCCGGGGCTCGAGGTGCCGGCAAATCCGGCGGCCGGCTTGTCGTCGGTCGAAGTCGTCGCGCACGGCGCGGGCGAGCAGGCCGGCCCGCCCGGCGCGCGCCTGGTGGGCCGTGCCGGCCTGCAGCAGGTCGACGACGACATCGGCGAGCTGATCGGCGCCCCCGCCGCGGTCGAGCTCATGTACGCGCTGTCGTTCGCGGCGTGGGGCAGAGGCTACGCGAGCGAGATCGCACGCGAGCTGCTGCGGGTGGCGCGCGACGATCTCGGCTGCGCCGAGATCGTCGCCGACACCGTGCCGCACAACGAGCGCTCACGGCGGGTCATGGAGCACCTCGGCTTTGCCTACGAGCGCGACATCTGGCACGACGACCACCCGATGGTGCTGTATCGCAGACGGCTGGACGCGGCGACGTGAGGCCGGCGCCGACGACGGTAGCCGGCCGGGGACCGGCGCGCTCGACGGTGGCCGGCCGAGGGCTGGAGAGGAGGGCCCGATGCCCAAGGTGGTGAGCGCCGGGCTGCTGATGTACCGCCTGCGCGAGCCGGCAGGCGAGGGTCGCGGCGGGGAGCAGGCCGTGGGGGACCGCCCGCGCGAGCAGGTCGTCGAGGTGCTGCTCGCGCACCCCGGCGGGCCGTTCTTCGTGCGGCGCGACCTGGGCGTGTGGTCGATCCCCAAGGGCGAGGTCAACCCCGACGAGGAGCTGCTCAGCGCGGCGCGGCGCGAGTTCGCCGAGGAGACCGGCCTCGAGCCCTGGGGCCCTTACGTGCCGCTCGGGGCCGTCAAGTACAGGAACCACAAGGTCGTGCACGCCTGGGCATTCGAGGGCGACTGGGACCCGGCGGTGCTGGTGAGCAACACCTTCGAGCTCGAGTGGCCGCGGCGCTCGGGGCGCACCCTCACCGTGCCCGAGATCGACCGCGCCGCCTGGTTCACCCTGGCCGAGGCGCAGGAGCGCATCCTGCCGGCGCAGCGCCGCTTTCTGTTCGACCTCGAGGCGCTGGTCGCGGCGCACGGCCGCTGATCGGGGGGGCCGCTGGGGGCGCCGCCGGCCTGGCTAGTCCGGCCGCCGGCGGGGCGGCCCGCGAGCCGGCTAGATGGGCCGGTGCGCGGCCCTGACCTCGCGGGCCGCGCGCGCCGGCTCGCTCGCCACGTCGCCGTCGACGTGGGGCACGTGCGGCTTGCCGGCGATCAGGTCGAAAAAGGCGTGGCGGCCGGCCCGAACGTAGGCGGCCAGACGCTGGTCGCGACGCAGGGCGCGGTCCTGCTTGACCGGTCCGTAGTGGCGAAACCAGGGCGAGTTGGGCTTGGCCAGCCGCAGGGCGCCGATCAGGGCGAGCAGCGGCACGAAGCAGCCGAGCACGCCGGTCCAGACCTTGCCCTTGAGAAAGCAGACGACGGCGAGCGCCACGTTGGCCGTGATCAGCACGGTGACGGCCCAGCCGCCGAGCTGCGTCAGCCTGCTCGAGCCGGCCAGGTTGAAGGGCTGCAGGCCGCCCAGAAAGAGCAGGGCCGCCGTGATCGTGATGATCACGGCGTCGACCGACACGCGGCCCTGCTCGTACCAGTAGACGTCTTCGAGGTGCAGCAGCAGGGCGAACTCGTCGAGCGTGAGCGCCACGCCGCCGCCGAAGGCGACCGCGCCGGCGATGCCCCAGAAGCCGTGCGGCTGCATGGCGATCGTGGCGAGGCCCGAGATCACCATGACGACCACGCCCACCACCATGTGGTGGATGTGGATGCCGCCGGGGTGCAGCTCGCGGAACCACCAGCGCACCTCGGCCCGGATCAGGCGCGTGTTCGCGCGGATGCCGAGGAACGTGCAGAGCAGACCCCCGGTGAAGGCGATCAGGTGGTTGCGACCGGCGCTCGGCTCGAACGAGCCGAGCAGCGAGATCAGGCTCGCGAACGACACGGGTGCGGCATGGCTGGAGAGCGGTCCATCGTGTGTACACCATAGCGCATCACACGCGGCCGCGCCGGTCCGCCGTTCGCCGACCTGGACAACCAGCAGGCCCGTTGGGCGACCTTTTCTTGGCTTGACAAACCCGACCTCTGGCCTATCGTCGGGCCACTTGGAGCCGCCACCCGGCGGCCGTTGGCGAAGGGGCTGTCGCCGCATCTCCACCGAGCGGGCGTCAGTGGCGGCGTGGCCGCCTACCTGGGGGAACGCGTCGGCGCTGGCCGGCGGAAGGGAGGTACGGTGGATACAACGACCGTCACGAGCGCACCGACCGTTGCCGGCGCTCCGCAAGGAGAGGGGAGCGCCAAAGGTCTGAGCTCGGGCACGCTGGGGCTGTTCGCCAGCGTGGTGATCGGCGTCGCCTCGGTGGCGCCGGGCTACAGCCTGGCCGCCACACTCGGTCTGCTGCCGGCCATCAAGGGCATGCGCCTCGAGGGGCCGTTCATCTTCCTCGCCGGCTTCGTGCCCATGATCCTCGTCGCCTCCGGCTTCTTCTACATGAACCGCGCCGACCCCGACTGCGGCGAGACCTTCATCTGGACGTCGCGTGCCTTCGGCGCCCCGCTCGGCTGGATCATCGGCTTCGCCGCCGTGGCCTCGTCGGTCATCGTCATGGCCAACCTGGTGCAGATCGCGGCGCAATACATGTTCCTCATGGTGGGCGCCAACGGCCTTGCCGCCTCGACGTTCTGGAACACGGTCGGCGGCGTCGTCTGGCTGCTCATCGTCGCCCTGTTCGTGGCGATTGGCATCAACGTCTCGGCGCGTGCCCAGTACGTGCTCATGGCCCTGCAGATGATCCCGCTCCTGCTGTTCACCGTCTGGGCGCTCATCAAGGGCTACGCCACGCACCCCTCGGGCTTCATGCCGATCCGCCTGGGCTGGTTCTTCACCTTCCACATCTCGGGCAGCGCCCTGGCCGCCGGCGTCGTGCTCGCCGTGTTCCTCTACTGGGGCTGGGACACCGTGCTGGCCGTGAACGAAGAGAGCGAGGACGCGCACACCATGCCCGGTGTGTCGGCGGTGCTCAACACCCTCATCCTGGTCGTCATGTACGTGCTGATCACGGCCGTCATGCAGTCGTACAAGGGCCCCGGCTTCCTGGCTGCCAACCCAGGCGACGTCTTCAGCCCGATCGCCAAGGACGTCATGGGCAACACCTGGGACCGCCTCGTCTTCCTCTGCATCTTCACCTCAGGCGCGGCCTCGGCCCTCACCACGCTGCTGCCGCTCACCCGGCAGACCCTGTCGATGGCGGCCCACAAGTCGCTGCCATCCGTCTTCGGCCGCATCCATCCCAAGTACATGACGCCCTTCTGGGGCACCGTCATCCTCACCGCGCTGTCCATCGCCTGGTACGTCGTGCTGACCTGGCTCAGCCCGAACGCCCTGTACGACGCGATCGACGCGATCGGCATCATGGTCTGCCTGGCCTACGGCGGCACCGGCCTGGCCTGCACCGTGTACTACCGCAAGGAGCTCCTGAAGAGCGCCAAGAACTTCTTCCTGATGGGCGTCGCGCCGGCCGTCGGCGCAGCGCTGTTCGCCGCCATCCTGATCAAGGTGCTCTGGGACGACTATCCCTACAGCAGCGGCAACAGCTACACGGGGTTCCACGGCATCGGCGGCGTGTTCCTGATGGGCGTCGGCACCATGGTGCTCGGCGTGATCGTCATGATCGGCATCTGGATCTTCAAGCCCGAGTTCTTCCACCGCGGTCCCGAGACCTGGCCGGGCGAAGGCCAGCCCATCCCGTACGCCGACGAGCGGGTGGCCGAGTAGCCACCGCCGTCCACACGGCCTGTCCGCTGCGCGCGGGGCGCCGCCGGCCGGCGGCGCCCCGCGCGCACGGACGCCGGCCGTCGTTCGGCGCCGCGCCTGCGCGCTCGAGCGCCTGCCGGGCCGGCGCCGGCCGCGAACGTGTCGGCGCAGCCACCGCTGGGTACCGTTCGGGCGATGACGGGGCCGGGGAGTCGCGCCGTCGGTTGTCGACGCCACTTGCGGCGTCGTGTATACTGCCGATTCGCGATATGAGCAGAAGCGACCGCTTCTCACCCTGCACCGTTTGGTCGACAGGGTCCACGAATAGGGAAGGAGACCGGTAGGGACGCTTCGGCGACCCTTTTTCTATGGGAAAGCCGTTCTACCCACGAGACAGGGATAGGCCCAAAGGGCCCGACACGCGCATCCGGATCAACGACGGCATCTACGCCGACCGCGTCCGGCTGATCGACGAAAACGGCGCGCAGATGGGCATCAAGACCATCCGCGAGGCGCAAGACTACGCGGCGGCTCACAACCTCGACCTGGTCGAGGTCGCGCCGCAGGCCGACCCGCCCGTCTGCCGCATCATGAACTTCAGCAAGTATCGCTACGAGCTCGAGCTCAAGGCGAAGCAGGCGCGCAAGCACCAGAGCAACATCGTCATCAAGGAGATCAAGTTCCGGCCCAAGATCGACGCCCACGACTACGCCACCAAGAAGGGCCACGTCGTGCGGTTCCTCGAGCACAAAGACAAGGTGAAGGTGACGATCATGTTCCGCGGCCGTGAGCTGGTCCACCCCGAGCGGGGCGAGCAGATCCTCATGCGGCTGGCCGAAGAGCTCAAGGAGCTCGCGACCATCGAATCGATGCCCAACCTCGACGGTCGCAACATGGTCATGATGCTGGCGCCCGTGAAGGCGTAAGGAGAGGGTGCGCATGCCGAAGACGAAGACCCACAGCGCGAGCAAGAAGCGCTTTCGCCTGAGCGCGGGCGGCAAGGTCGTGCGCCGCAAGGCCTTCAAGAGCCACATCCTCGAAAAGAAGAGCCCCAAGCGCAAGCGCGGTTTTCGCAAGAACGACGTGGTCGGTCAGAACGACCGGCGTGAAGTCCTCACGCTGCTCGGCAAGCGATAAGCAGCCCGTGAGGGAGCGCGGCGGCCGCCGGGCGGCGCCGGCCACGCTCTAGCGATTCAAGGAGTACAGACATGCCTCGAGTCAAGCGAAGCGTCAACGCGCGCAAGAAGCGCCGCAAGGTCCTCGAGCAGGCCAAGGGATACCGGGGCGCCAAGCACTCGAGCTACCGTCGCGCCAAAGAACAGGTCCAGCGCAGCCTCAAGTACGCCTATCGCGACCGCCGCGTGCGTAAGCGCGAGTTCCGCAAGCTGTGGATCGTGCGCATCAACGCCGGCGCCCGCGAGCACGGCCTCTCTTACAACGCCTTCATGCACGGCCTCAAGCTCGCCGACATCGAGCTCGACCGCAAGGTCCTGGCCGACATGGCGGTGGCCGACCCGGCGTCGTTCGCCACGCTCGTCGAGCAGGCCCGCGCGGCCCTCGCCGCCGCGGCGCAGGCCGCCTGAGCCGCCGCCTCGGGCGCGCGGCGCACGTGAGGCAGGTCGACGGCGTGGGGTTTTAGCCGCCCTCACCAGTCCCGATAACCCGCTCGTCAAGCGAGCGGCGTCGCTGCACGTCCGCAAGTACCGCCGGCGCGAGAACGCCTTTCTGGTCGAGGGCGACGACCTGGTCGCGGCCGGGCTTGCCGCCGGGCTCCAGCCCGAGGCCGTCTTCGTGTTCGGCGACCCCGACGAGATCGCAGCCGATCTGGCCGAGTCGGGCCACCCGCTCGCCGACGCGCCGGTGTACGTCGTCGACCGGCGCGTCGCCGCCCGCCTTGCCACCCTCGAGACCCCGGCGCCGCTCATGGCGGTGTTCCCCCTGCCGGCCGCGCCGCCGCTCGGCGAGCTGGTCGGCCCCGGCCCCGTCGTGTACGCCGACCGGCTGGCCGACCCCGGCAACCTCGGCACGCTGATGCGAGCGGCGGCGGCTTTCGCCGCCGCCGCCCTCGTCGCCTCGCCCGGCTCGGTCGACCTGTTCTCGCCCAAGGTCGCGCGGGCGAGCATGGGCGCCGTCTTCGAGCTGCCGCTGTACCACGAGATGGCGCTCGGCGACACGATGGCGGCGCTCGGCGCGACCCGCGCGTACGGCCTCGTGGCGCACGGCGGCCGGCCGCTCGCCGACGTCGTCGACGAGCACGCGGCCGCCGCCGCCGCGCGGTCGGGCGCGCTGCCCGATCGGCCGGACACCGTGGCCGGATCGTCGCCCGCGGCCGGCGCCGCCGCGGCTGCGCCGGTCGTCCTTGTGGTCGGCGCCGAGCGCGCCGGGCTGTCCGACGAGGTCCTGGCGGCCGTCACCGACCTCGTCACCATCCCGCTGCCGGGCGCCGGGGTTTTCGGCGCGGCCGGCGGCACGGTAGAGTCGCTCAACGCCGGCGTGGCCGGCGCCATCGCCCTGTACGAGCTTTCGCGCCGTCGCGAGCGTGCGGCGCTGCCCAAGGAGTGACCATGGACGACGCCCAGCTCCACGACCTGCGGGAACGCACGCCCGAGCTCGCCGACCTGTACGCCGCGGCGTCGGCCGCGGCGGCCGCCGCGGCCGACGCCGCGGCGCTCGAGCAGGTCCGCGTGCACGCCCTGGGCCGCAAGAGCCGGCTCACCGAGATCCTGCGCTCGATCTCGAGCCTGCCGCCCGAGCAGCGCCCCGTGGTCGGCAAGCTCGGCAACGTCGTGCGCGTCGCGCTCGAGAAGCTGATCGACGAGCGCGAGGCGGCCCTGTCGAGCGCTTCGCTGCAGCAGGCCCTGGCCGCCGAGCGCATCGACGTCACGCTGCCCGGCGTGCCGCTGCCGCTCGGTCACCGGCACCTGATCACGCGCACCATCCGCGAGGTCGAGGACATCTTTCTGGGCATGGGCTACAAGGTGGCCGAGGGCCCCGAGATCGAGCTCGAGTACTACAACTTCACGGCGCTGAACACACCCGACGACCACCCGGCGCGCTCGGTCGACGACACCTTCTTCATCGATATGCGCACGGCGCTGCGCCCGGGCGGCGCGAGCGACGGCGCGGCAGCCGCGGGCGCGAACAGCGAGGGTGCAGGGCACTCCACGGCGGCCGGGTCGCCGCCGCTGCCGCCCGGGCCGCCGGTCATCGGCGACCTGCTGCTGCGCACGCAGACCTCGCCGGTGCAGGTGCGCACCATGGAATCGCAGCAGCCGCCCGTGTACATCATCTGCCCCGGCAAGGTCTACCGGCCCGACCTCGACGCCACGCACACGCCCATGTTCCACCAGGTCGAGGGCCTGGCCGTCGACCGCGGCGTCACGCTGGCCGACCTCAAGGGCACGCTGCACGAGTTCGCCCGCGAGTTCTTCGGCGCCGACCGCGCCATCCGCCTGCGGCCCCACTTCTTCCCCTTCACCGAGCCGAGCGTCGAGCTCGACGTCTCGTGCGGCCTGTGCGGCGGCGCCGGCTGCCGTTCGTGCAAGTGGTCGGGCTGGCTCGAGATCCTGGGCGCCGGCATGGTCGATCCCAACCTCTACGGCTTCGTCGGCTACGACCCCGGCGAGGTGCAGGGCTTCGCCTTCGGCATGGGCGTCGAGCGCATGGCCATGCTCAAGCACGGCGTGCCCGACGCACGCTCGTTCTACGACAACGACCTTCGCTTTCTGGAGCAGTTCTGATGAGAGTGCCGCTGAGCTGGTTGCGCGACTACGTCGCCTGGGACCGTTCCGTCGAGGAGCTTGCCGAGCTGCTCAGCATGAGCGGCTCCGAGGTCGAGGGCATCGACTGGGTCGGGGCGCCGCACGACACCGCCAACCTCGAGCTGTTCCGCGTCGGTCGCGTCGTGACCAAGGACCGTCACCCCAACGCCGACAAGCTCTGGCTCTGCACGGTCGACGTCGGGGCGGCCGGCGGCGGCGTGCACCAGATCGTCTGCGGCGCCCAGAACTTCGCCGCCGGCGACACGGTCGCCGTGTCGCTCGCCGGCGCGACGCTCGAGAACGGTCTCAAGCTGCGCAAGGCCAACCTGCGCGGCGTCGAGTCGGACGGCATGATGATGTCCGAGCAGGAGCTCGGCTACGAGCAGTCGAGCCCGGGCATCGTCGTGCTGCCGGCCGGCTGGACGGTGGGCGCGCCGCTGTCCGACTACCTGCCGGTGGCCGAGCCGGTGCTCGAGATCGAGGTCACGCCCAACCGGCCCGACTGCCTGTCGATCTACGGCGTGGCGCGCGAGGTCGCGGCGGCGGCGGGCCTGCCGCTGGCGCCGCCGCCGCTCGACGAGCCGCCGGCGAGCGGCGCCCCGGCGACCGACGCGATCGCCGTCGAGATCGCCGACCCCGACCTGTGCGCGCGCTACGGCGCCCGTGTGGTACGCGGCCTGCAGGTGCACGACTCGCCGCCCTGGATGAAGGCGCGCCTCACGCACGCCGGCATGCGGCCCATCAGCAACGTGGTCGACGTGACCAACTACGTCATGCTGGCCGTGGGCCAGCCGCTGCACGCCTTCGACGCCGCCAAGATCCGCGGCGGCAAGCTGATCGCGCGTCGCGCCCGCGCCGGCGAGCACCTCATCACGCTCGACGGCGTAGACCGCGCCCTGCTGCCCGACAACCTGGTGATCGCCGACGCCGAGCGCGGCCTGGTGATCGCCGGCATCTTCGGCGCGCTCGACGCCGAGGTCGACGAGCACACGACCGACCTCGTGCTCGAGGCGGCCACTTTCAACGGCCCCAACATCATGCGCACCTCCAAAGAGGTGGGTTGGCGCAGCGAGGCCAGCACGCGTTTCGAGAAGGGTCTCGACCCCTGGTACGTGCCGCTCGGCCTGGCTCTGGCGAGCCGCCTGTTCTGCGAGCTCTGCGGCGGCGCCGTGGCGCCCGGCGCGGTCGACGTATGGGGTCAGCGGCCGGCCGATCCGCCGCGGCTGTGCTACCGCACCGACCTGGCCGACCGGCTGCTCGGCCTGCGGGTCGAGCCCGGCGAGCAGGCCGACATCCTCACGCGCCTCGACTGTGCGGTCGAGCCGGCGGCCGGCACGGTGCCGGACGCCGAGGCCGACCTGCTCGTCACACCGCCGCCGTTCCGTCGCGACCTCGAGCGCCCCGTCGACCTGGTCGAAGAGGTCGGCCGTATCCACGGCCTCACCAACCTGCCCGAGACGCTGCCCCTGCGCGGCGACGCCATCGGCCTGCTCACCGCCGATCAGCAGGTGCGCCGCCGCCTGGCCGACGCGCTCACCGGCGCCGGCCTCGACGAGGCCGTCACCTGGTCGTTCGTGGCCGCCGAGGCCGCCGCGCCGCTCGGCCTGCCGGCCGGCGACCGGCGCGCCACGCCGATCGCCCTGGCCAACCCGATGAGCGTCGAGCAGGCGGTCATGCGCACCTCGCTGCTGCCCGGCCTGGTCGCCGTGGTCGCCGGCAACCTCGCCCACCAGGCCGAGCGGGTGACTGTGTTCGAGCAAGGCCGCGTCTACCTGCCGCGGGTCGGCGGCGCGCTGCCGGTGCCGGTGTCCGGGCCCAAGCAGACGTGCCAGCCGCATCCGGTCGACGAGCCCGAGATGCTCGGCATCGCGCTCTGCGGTCCGGCCGGCGCCGAGAGCTGGGCGGCCGCGGCTCGCCCGACCGACTTCTTCACGCTCAAGGGCTTCGTCGAGCGCCTGCTCGCCGCGCTCGAGATCGGCGGCGCGACCTACGAGCGCTCGACCGAGCCGTACCTGCACCCGGGCAAGGCCGCCAGGCTCCTGCTGGGCGGCGAGGTGGTGGGCTCGTTCGGCCTGCTGCGGCCCGACGTGGCGGCGCGCTACGGGGTCGCCGGCGCCGAGGTCTGGGTGGCCGAGCTCGCCGTGGCGCCGCTCGCCGCGCGTGGCCTGCAGACGGCCCTCTTCGAGGACCTGCTCAGCTACCCGGCGGCCACTCAGGACCTGGCGATCGTGCTCGACGCCGACGTGCCCGCGGCCACGGTGCTCGAGCTCGTGCGCCGGGCCGGCGGCAAGGTGCTGCGCGACGCCGCCGTGTTCGACGTCTACGAGGGCGACCAGGTGCCGTCCGGCAAGCGCTCGCTGGCCGTGCGCCTGGTCATGCGCGCGGCCGACCGCACGCTCACCGAGAAAGACATCGGCAGCGTGCGCGGCAAGGTGCTGGCCGTGCTCGAGCGCGAGCTCGCGGCGACGCTGCGGTAGGGCAGAGGCGAACGGCGAGCAGCGTGAAGCGTGCGGGGCCGGCCGCGCCGACCCGCCGTGGCGCTCTGACTACCGCACGGCAAGTTCTCACACATTTGAGCGTGTTGGTTGCATCATTCTCGGCGGTCGTGTAACCTTCCGCGAACCATGAGCCGTCAGAGCGATATCACCCTGTGCTCGACGCGCCGCTCCCGCGGCGCCCTCGACGGCTGCTCGCGCCTTCGGTCTCGACGTGCACGACGCACGCCGGCCGGTGGTCGCTAGCGCCTGGTCCCGCCCTCGCCTCATCGCCTGAGAGGTTCCTCGCGCCCCACCGTGCCGGCCGTTGCCGCCACCCGCCCTTCCGCCACGAAAGGTCGCGAAGCCGCTCATGATCGTCACCTCACAACCTGCCGCCCGGCGCGCCGCCGCCGGGCACGCCGCGCTCTCGGCGTCGGCGAGCGACCTCGCGTCGCACGCGCCGGCTGCGGGGGGCCTGCTCGACGGAGCGCCCGCGGTCGCGCCGCTCACCGCCGCCGTGGTCGGCGCCGCCGGCTACACCGGCGCCCTGCTCTGCGAGCTGCTGCTGCGCCACCCCGCGGTGCGCCTTGCCCAGGCAAGCTCGAGTCGACTCACCGGCGAGCCCGTGGCGGCGCACCTGCCGCGGCTGCGCACGCCGCTTGCCTTCTGCGCGCCCGACGAGGCCGGCGGCGTCGACGTCGCCTTCGTCTGCACGCCGCACGGCGAGGCCGCGCCGGTCGTCGCTCGGCTGCTCGCCGAGGGCTCCCGCGTGATCGACCTCTCGGCCGACTTTCGCCTGAGCGCCGCCGACTACGAGGAGTGGTACGGCCCGCACCCCTGTCCCGAGCTGCTGCCCGAGGCCGTCTACGGGCTCACCGAGCTGCACCGCTCCGCCGTCGCCGGCGCCCGCCTGGTCGCCAACCCGGGCTGCTACCCGACGGCGGCGCTGCTCGGCCTCGCGCCCCTGGCGGCGCTCGGGCTGATCGACGTCGTGGTCGACGCCAAGTCGGGAGTGAGCGGCGCCGGCAAGACGCCGAGCGCCCGCACTCACTTCTGCAGCATCGACGCCGACCTCGTCGCCTACGGCCTCTCCGGCCACCGGCACTATCCCGAGATCGCCGGCGGCCTTGCCGTGCTGGCGGCCGCCACCGGCACGGCCGGCTCGACGCCGACCGGCACGGCCGGCACGGCGCCGACCGGCACGCCTGCCGGCGACGGCCCGGCCGCGCCGAGCGCCGTCGCGGCGCCGACCGTCACCTTCGTGCCACATCTCATGCCGGTGGCGCGCGGCATCGTCGCCACCATGTACGCGCGCTGCGAGCGGCTGCCCTCGGTCGCCGAGCTGGCGGCGCTCTACGACGACGCCTACGCCGGCGAAGAGTTCATAACGGTCGCCGGCGCCCCGCCCGAGCTCAAGGACGTGGTGGGCACCAATGGCTGCCGGATCTTCGCCACGATCGACGCGCGCGCCGGCCGGGTGATCGTGGTCGCCGCCATCGACAATCTCATGAAGGGCGCCGCCGGACAGGCTGTGCAGAACCTGAACGTCATGTGCGGCTTCCCCGAGCACTGGGGGCTGTCGTGACGGTCGAGCAGAAGGCGCCGCGCAGCGCGACGCCGGCCCCGCCGGCGCACGAGTCGGCGGGGCCGGCGTCGCCGCGCAAGCCGCACACCGCCCTCACGCTGCCGCTGCGCGGCTGCGGGCCCACGGACCAGCTTCCGCCGAGCCGCTTCGTCGCCTTGCCTGAGGGCGTCACGCAGGCGACCGGCTCGGTCACCCATCCGGCCGGCTTCCGCGCGGCCGGCCTGCACGCCGGCCTCAAGCGCAGCGGCCGCCCCGACCTGGCGCTGCTCGTCTCGGATGCGCCCTGCGTCTCGGCCGTGCTGTTCACCACGAACGCCGCCGCGGCGGCGCCGGTGCGCCTCACGCGCAGCTCGTCGTCGTGCGACAGCCTGCGGGGTGTCGTCGTCAATTCTGGCAACGCCAACGCCTGCACCGGCAAGCGCGGGCTCGGCGACGCGGCGCAGATGCGCCGCGTCGCCGCCGACGAGCTGGGCCTGCACCCCGAAGAGGTCGCCGTCGCCTCGACCGGCGTGATCGGCGTGCCGCTGCCGATCGAGCGCATCGTGCGCGGCATCGCCGTCGCCGGCCGCACGCTCTCGTCCGCCGGCGGTCCCGACTTCGCCGCGGCCATCCGCACGACCGACCGCACGCCCAAGGCCGGCGCCCTGACCGTGCCGCTCGGCGGGGGAGAGGTGCACATCGGCCTGGCCGCCAAGGGCGCCGGCATGATCTCGCCGCGCATGGCCACCACGCTCTCGTTCGTGACGACCGATGCGGCGATCTCGCAGCCGGCGCTCGACGACCTGCTGCGTCGCGTCGTGGCGCACACCTTCAACAGCGTCACGGTCGACGGCCAGCAGTCGACCAACGACATGGCGCTGTGCCTGGCCAACGGCGCCTCGGGCGTGACCGTGAGCGGCCCCGACGTGGCCGTCTTCGAAGCGGCGCTCGAGGCCGGCATGCTGGCCCTGGCGGTCGCCCTGGTGGGCGACGGCGAGGGCGCCACTCACGCCGTGCGGCTCACCGTGACGGGCGCCTGGGACGACGCCGAGGCGGCCAGCGTGGCGCGCGCCGTCGGCGACTCGCCGCTCGTGAAGGCGGCGTTCTTCGGCGCCGACCCCAACTGGGGCCGTATCGTGCAGGCCGCCGGCCAGGTGATCGACGCCGGCGGCGGCGCACGCCTGCGCGTCGAGGTGAGCTACGGCGACATCGCGGTCGTGCGCGACGGCGAGCCCGTCGGCCTGCCGGCCGCTCGCCGTCGCGCCCTCGCGGCCGTCATGGCGGCGCCCGAGATCGACCTGCGTCTCACGCTGCACCGCGGCCCCGGCACGGCCACGGTCTACTTCAGCGACTTGAGCCACGAGTACGTGTCCGTCAATTCCGAGAGCACCACCTAGCGAGGTGACCGACATGACCGATGCCCACCAGCGGACGGTCCAGACCCTGGTCGAGGCCCTGCCGTACATACGGCGCTTCCGCGGCACGACCATGGTCCTCAAGTACGGCGGCGCGGCGATGACCTCGCCGCAGCTCGCCGAGCAGTTCGCCAAGGACGTCGTGCTGCTCAAGCTCGTCGGCCTGCGGCCCATCATCGTGCACGGCGGCGGCCCCGAGATCACGCGGCAGATGAGCCGCCTGGGCATGGAGGCGGTGTTCGTCGACGGTCAGCGCGTGACCGACGCCGCCACGCTCGAGGTGGCGAGCATGGTGCTGGTCGGCAAGGTCAACCGCGACATCGTCGGCCTGATCAACAGTCACGGGGGCACGGCGGTGGGCCTGTCGGGGCAGGACGGCCGTCTGATCCACGCCGAGGTCAAGGAGCACGTCGACCTCGAGGGCAACGCCGTCGACCTGGGCTTCGTCGGCTCGGTCGCCGGCATCGACACGTCGGTGCTCGACCTGCTCGCCGACGACATGATCCCGGTGGTGGCGAGCGTCGGCGCCGACGACGGCGGCCAGGTCTACAACATCAACGCCGACACGGTGGCCGGCGACCTGGCCGCCGCGGTCAAGGCCGAGAAGCTCGTCTTTCTGACCGACGTCGGCGGCATCCTCGCAGAGGACGGCTTCGATCAGAGCGTCGTGAGCGAGTGCGACCTGGCCCAGTTGGGCGCGCTGCAGGGCGCCGGCAAGATCTCCGGCGGCATGCTGCCCAAGGTGGCCGCCGTGCGGCGCGCGCTCGAGGGCGGCGTGACGAGCGCTCACATCGTCGACGGCCGCGTTGCCCACGCCGTGCTGCTCGAGGTGCTCACCGACGCCGGCTGCGGCACGAAGGTGGTGCCGTGAGCCGGGCGGCGGCGACGGTGGCGCCGGTCGCGGCCGCGACCGGCGGCGCGCTCTTCGCGGCGACCGGCGCCGCGCTCTCCGCAGGCGATCACGGCTCGTGCGACGAGGAGGCATCGACGCGTGCGGCTGTCTTGTATAGTATGCATGACATTGTTGCATCGAGGGGGCCTCGGCCGTGGGGGGGCGGGGGACAGGTTGGGAGCATGTCGGCATCTCTCGTCGAGTACAGGCGGAAGGCGATGAGCAAGGCGGAGCGTCAGAGACTCATCCAGACGGTGATCACCCAGCGCGAGGTGGCGACCCAGCGCGAGCTCGTGCACGCCCTGGGCGCGCTCGGCTGCGAGGTCACCCAGGCGACCGTGTCGCGCGACATCCGCGAGCTCGACCTGCAGAAGGTGCGCACGCATCTGGGTCGGGCGCGCTACGTGCTCTCGTCGCGCGAGCGCCCGAAAGACCCGGAGCAGGCCGCCGGCCACGTGCTGCGCGACTTCGCCCGCCAGACGGCGGTCGCTCAGAACATGGTCGTGGTGCGCTGCGAGATCGGCACGGCCTCGACCGTCGCCCGCCAGATCGACAACCTGAACCACACCGACGTCGTCGGCACGGTCGCCGGCGACGACACCTTCGTGATCATCCTCAAAGACCAGGCCACGGCGGTCGAGATGCAGCGGTTCGTCGACCGTCTCCGAGAGGCCTAGCGCGCAGGCACCGCTCGCGCGCACGCCAGCCAACGGGCACCGCCGCCGGCCTTGCGCCGCGCGGCGTCCGTGCCGCCGCCTTCGCGCGCCGGCGCTGCCCGCTCCCGACCGTCAGCAAGCGACCACGCGTCGCCCATCTCGAAAGGAACGACCAGTGACAGAGAACCAGACCGTCGTCCTCGCCTACTCCGGCGGCCTCGACACCTCGGCCCTGATCCCCTGGCTCAAAGAAAAGAACGGCTACGACGTGGTGGCCTGCCTGATCGACCTGGGTCGCGTCAAGGACGTGCCCGGTGTGATGGCGCGCGCCGAGGCGGCCGGCGCCGTCGCCGCCGTGGCGATCGACGCCAAGGACGAGTTCGCCGAGCACCACTGCCTGCCGGCCCTCATGGCCAACGCCCTCTACGAGGACAAGTACCCGCTCTCCACGGCGATCGGCCGGCCGCTGATCGCCAAGAAGCTCGTCGAGACGGCGCACAAGTACGGCGCGACGGCGGTGGCCCACGGCTGCACGGGCAAGGGCAACGACCAGGTGCGTATCGACATCGGTGTTCGCGCCCTCGATCCGAGCCTCACCATCATCGCGCCGGCCCGCGGCGACGACTGGCCGAGCCGTGAGGAGCTGATCGACTACGTCGCGGCCCACGGCATCCCGGTGGGCCTCACCAAGAAGAGCCCCTATTCGATCGACGAGAACCTCTGGGGCCGCAGCAACGAGTGCGGCGTGCTCGAAGACCCGTGGGTGGCGCCGCCCGAGGACGCGTTCCAATTCGTGAAGTCGGTCGCCGACGCGCCCGACGAGCCCCAGCACGTCGTCGTGAGCTTCGAGAAGGGCAAGCCGGTGGCGCTCGACGGCGTGCCGATGGGCATGGTCGAGCTGATCGAGGCGATCGACGCCGTCGGCAACGCGCACGGCTTCGGCCGCGTCGACATGATCGAGAACCGCCTGGTCGGCATCAAGAGCCGGGAGGTCTATGAGGTGGCCGGCTCGCTCGCGCTCATCACCGCGCACCGCGAGCTCGAAGACCTGGTGCTCACCCGCGACCTGCTGCACTTCAAGCGCACGATCGAGAGCAAGCTCGCGGACATGATCTACGAGGGCCAGTGGTTCGACCCGCTCACCGAGGCCTGCAAGGCGTTCCTGTTCCAGAGTCAGGAGCGCGTGACCGGCGACGTGCGGCTGCGCTTCTACAAGGGCGGCTGTGTGGCCGACGGCCGGCGCAGCGACTACTCGCTCTACAGCTACAAGCTCGCCACCTACACAGACGAGGACGAGTTCACGCACGAGGCGGCGGCCGGCTTCATCACGATCTGGGGCCTGCCGATCGAGGTGTGGGCGCGGATCGGCAAGCAGCACGACCTGATGCACGATCTCGACGTCGACGACGAGGCGGTCACGAAGGCGTGACCGCCGCGAAGACGACGAGGAGGGCGGTATGAGCAAGGCGCGATCGGGCCGGTTCGCCGGCGAGCGCTCGGCGGCGTTCGTCGCCCTGAACTCGTCGCTTGCCCTCGACTGGCGCCTGTGGCCCGAGGACATCGAGGGGTCGGCGGCTCACGCCCGCGCGCTGTGGCGCGCGGGCGTGCTCGCCGACCCCGACCGGCAGGCGATCGAGGAGGGCCTCGCGAAGGTGGCCGCCGAGATCGAGTCGGGCGCCTTCGTGCCGCGCGACGACGACGAAGACGTCCACATGGCGGTCGAGCGCCGCCTGACCGAGCTCGTCGGCGCGCCGGGAGCGAAGCTCCACACGGCGCGCAGCCGCAACGACCAGGTCGTGACCGACGTGCGCCTGCACCTGCGCCGCGTGATCGAGGGCCAGCGCAGCGCGCTGCGCGACCTGCAGGCGCTGCTCGTCGAGCTGGCCGAGCCGCACGTCGAGACCGTCCTGCCGGCCTACACCCACCTGCAGCGCGCCCAGGTGACCTCGCTCGCGCACCACCTGCTCGCCTGGTTCTGGATGCTCGAGCGCGACCGCGACCGCTTTGCCCTCGCGGTCGATGCGTGCCTCGAGTTGCCGCTCGGCTCGGGCGCCGCCGTAGGCCTGAACCACGACGTCGACCGGGCGGCTGTGGCGGCCGACCTCGGTTTCGAGCGCGTGGCGGCCAACTCGCTCGACGCCGTCGCCGACCGCGACTTCGTGGTCGACTACCTGGCCGCGGCGGCGGAGCTGGCCGTGCACCTGAGTCGCGTCGGCGCCGAGATCGTCCTGTGGGCGAGCGCCGAGTTCGGCTTCGTGACGCTGCCCGACGAGGTCAGCGGCGGCTCCAGCATCATGCCGCAGAAACGCAACCCCGACGCCGCCGAGCTCATGCGCGCCGCTGGGCCGCGGATCGCGGCCGACCTGCAGGGCATGCTCGCCACGCTGCACGGCCTGCCGCTCGCCTACAACACCGATCTGCGCGAGGACAAGCGCTACCTGTTCGACGCGGTCGACTGCCTCGACGCGCTGCTGCCGGTGGTCGTCGAGCTGCTCGCGGGCCTGCGTTTCGACGCCGCCCGCATGGCGGCCGCCTGCGACTCGCTGCTCATGGCCACCGACGTGGCCGACGAGCTCGTCGCGCGCGGCCTGCCGTTCCGCGAGGCGCACCACCTGACCGGCGCTCTCGTGCGCCGCTGCCTCGAGCTGGGCTGCGAGCTCGGCGGGCTGCCGCCCGCCGAGCTCGCAGCCCTCTCGCCGGCCCTCGCCGACCTCAGCCCGGCGCTCGCCACCGGCGCGGGCGGCCTCGCCGACCCGCGGCGTTCGCTCGCGGCCAAGATCAGCGCCGGCGGCTCGGCGCCCGGCCGCGTGCGCGAGGAGCTTGTCCGGGCGCGAGAGGTGCTCAACCGCTAGTGGCGTTCAAGAAGCGGAGCCGTGCGGGGCGGCCCGGACTCCGGGCCGACCTCACGTGGGACAGCTCCTGCCGTACCGCTGCACGCGCTGATGACCGCGCTCCAGCGTGGCAGCGCCTGCTGGTGTTCATTTGCCGACAATGAAGCTCCCCGAAGCGATCATGTTCGTGGGCACCAGGTCGCGCGTGGGGAACTGCAGGTACTTGGTGTTGCGGGTCGCTACCGCGTAAACGAAGTACCTGTAGTCGCCGGGATGCAGGTCCTTGAACCAGTCGAAGGCCGTCCCACCACTGACGCCGTCCTGAAGCAGGGCGCAGCCCCAGACCTTGCGATGACCGTCGGGGAAGCTAAGGACGGTGGCTGCGAGACCGATGCCGCTGCCGTGCGACGCGACGGTGATCGTGTCTCGCCGGTCTGCCTGAAACGCGACGGTCACGTGCGGCAGGTGGAGCGCAGCGCTTGCCGAGCGGTCCGGCGACTCCGAGCCGCAGGAGGCCGCGAACGCCGACATGGCGAGCGCACCGACGAGGCAGACGAGAGGAAGGAGTCGTCGCCCCGCTCGAACAGCTCGTCGGACCCGGTGTGCCCCTTGGGCGACGCTTCTTGCGGTGATCACGACTCCCTCCCGGGTGTGACCCGGCCATCATACTACGACGATGTCAGGATGAGACGGATCGTTCGTCAGCAGGGCAGGCGTCGCCATCGTCAACGACCCCGCCATCGTCACCGACCCTGCCATCGTCAACGATCTCGCCATCGTCAGCGACCCTGCCATCGTCAACGACCCCGCCATCGTCAACGATCTCGCCATCGTCAACGACTCGCCATCGTCAACGACTCGCCATCGCCAAGACCACCCGGCCGTCAACGCTCTCTCGTTCACTTCGCCTCCACGTTCAGGCACCCGAGCGCGCTGTCTGCGCCCCGCCCGCCCTGTGTGTCGTGCCATCATGCTGGCGCCACGTGCTGGCATGCTGGCATCGACCGCAGTGCCATCATGCTGGCGCCGCGTGCTGGCATGCTGCCCCGGCGATCACTCCGCCGGGTTCGGACGGGCCGCGGCCCCTCGCCGATCGGGCGGCGTCATGGGGGGCGCGGACTGCCGCCAGGTAGAATCGGGCTCGAGATGACCGAGCGACCGACCGCCATCCTGTTCGACCTGTGGGGCACGCTCATCGCGCCCGGCGTGGACCGGCGTGACGCCGTCTCGCGCCTCATGGCGCGCGACCTCGGCGTCGAGGCCGCCGCCTTCGTCGCGGCCGTGCCCGCATCGCACGTCGAACGCTTCGTGGGTGCCACGGGCTCGCTCGTCGAGACGCTGCGCACGCTCGCGCGGCGCTGCGGCGGCGATCCCGACGACGCCGCCCTTGCGCGCGCCGCCGCCCGCCGCCTTGCCATGACCCGCGAACTGCTCGTGGCCGGCGACGAGACGCTCGCCGTGCTCGACGCGCTGCGTGGGCGCGGCCTCGCGCTCGGCCTGGTCACCGACTCGTCGATCGAGACGCCGACCGCCTGGCCCGAGAGCCCGCTCGCCACGCGCTTCGCGGCGACCGCCTTCTCGTGCCTCGAGGGCGTACGCAAGCCGCACCCCGAGATCTACCTGGCGTGCGCCCGGCGCCTCGGCGTCGAGCCGCGCGACTGCCTGTACGTCGGCGACGGCGACAGCCACGAGCTCTCCGGCGCCGCCGCCCTGGGCATGACGGCGCTGCGCTTCGCCGGCTTCAGCGGGCCCGACGGGGCGCACTACGACGGCGACGCGGACTTCGCCGGCCCCCAGATCGCCCTGCTGAGCGACCTCCTCAGCCTGATGGGCGCCGGCCCGGGGGCAGGGTCGTGAGCCCGCCGCGAGCGGCGGCGTGAGCCGGCTGCTGCCCTGTGAGTTCTTCGCCCGTCCGGTGCTCGAGGTCGCGCGCGACCTGATCGGCTGCACATTCCTGTGCGACGGCGTGGGCGGCCGGCTCGTCGAGGTCGAGGCCTACCGCGCCGTCGATGACCCCGCCAGCCACGCCTATCGCGGCCGCACGGCACGCAACGCGGCCATGTTCGGACCGGCCGGCCGCCTCTACGTCTACTTCACGATGGGCCTGCACTTCTGCGTCAACGTGGTCTGCGGGGCCGAGGGCGAGGCCGCCGCCGTGCTGCTGCGCGCCCTCGAGCCGCAGGTCGGGATCGAGCTCATGCAGGCGCGCCGCGGCCTTGATGACCTGCGACGGCTCTGCAGCGGTCCGGCCAAGCTCACCCAGGCCCTCGCCATCACGCGCGCCGACTACGGCGCCGCCGCCTGCGAGGCCGGCGCCAGGTGCGGTTTCTTCGCGCCGCATCCCAGGGGGGAGGGCGACGACGGCGCGCCGGATCCCGCATCGCGTATCGTCAGCCCGCCGCGTATCGTCACGACGCCGCGTATCGGTGTGGCCGCCGGCCGCGACACGCCGTGGCGCTTCGTCGATGCCGACAGCGCCTTTCTGTCGCGGCCGCTGCCGCGCGCGCTGCGGAGCTGAGCCGCCGCTCGGGGCCGTTCGTCTGTCGCGCCCTGCCGGCCGAGAAGCTGCGCCGGCGGAAGGCCCGTGCCGCGCCGGGGCCGGCGTCGGGCCGTCCTCGACGTCGCACACCGTCGACGGCGATGACTACAACATATGCGGATATAGAATAGCCACGACTCGCCCCGCCGCGCCGCCCCGGATGCGCGCGGCGATTCCACGAAAGGACGCACGTGAAGCTCGGAGACATGTATGAGACCGCGATCGGCATGGGCATCGACGCCGACCCGCGCGGTCGCGCCGCGGTCGAGCAGTCGCTCGCCCTCGCCAAGCGCCGCTTCGAGACCCTGCCCGACTATCTCAAGGACGTCTTCGACCGCGAGGAGCTCACCAACCCCTACGCCGACACGCGCGTCTACGTGGGCGAGCGCGACGCCGAGGTCGGCGCCCTGCTCGCCGGCATCGACATGAACGTGGGCGAGGTGCTGCTCGCCGACCGGCTGCGCGAGAAGGGCCGCCGCGTCGATGCGATCTACACGCACCACCCCGAGGGCATGGGGCTGACCAAGCTCGACCGCGTCATGGAGATGCAGGCCGAGATCTGGGAGTCGTGGGGCGTGCCGATCAACTTCGGCGAGTCGGTCATGGACGACCGCCGGGTCGACGTCTGCCGGCGCTTCATGCCGATGAACGTCGACCAGGCGATCGACGCCGCGCGTCTGCTCGACGTGCCGTTCTTCTCGGCCCACACGCCGACCGACAACCTCGTGACCTCGTTCCTCACGCGCCACCTGGCCGAGCGCGCGCCGCTGCTCGTCGACGACGTGCGCCGCGCCCTGTTCGAGGTGCCCGAGTACCGCGAGGCGGCCGTGCGCGGGGCGGGCCCGTACATCGTGGAGGAGAAGGCCGCCAAGCGCGCCGGCCGGATCTGGGTCGACATGACGGGCGGCACCGAGGGCCCCGTGCCGATCATCGAGAAGCTCGCCGATCACGGCGTGGGCACGATCGTCGGCATGCACATGAGCCCCGAGCTGCGCAAGGTCGCCGACGAGAACCACGTGCACGTCGTGATCGCCGGCCACATCTCGAGCGACTCGCTGGGCGTGAACCTGCTGCTCGACGAGTTCGAGCGGCGCGGGGTCGAGATCGTGCCGACCTCGGGCCTCATCCGCGTGCGGCGAAACGCGGAGTGGAAGCTGATCGGCTGAGCGCGGCGGCGCAGCGCCCGGCGGAGGGCGCCGTGCCGGCCCAGCGCCGCGTCGAGCTGCTGGCGCCGGCCGGGGGGCCGCCTGCGTTGCAGGCGGCCCTGTCGGCCGGCGCCGACGCCGTCTACCTGGGCCTCGACGACTGGAGCGCGCGCGCCTTTGCCGCTAACTTCGACGCGGTTGCGCTACTCGCGGCGATCGACCGCGCCCACCTGTTCGGGGCGCGCGTCCACCTCGCCCTCAACGTGCTGCTCAAAGACGACGAGCTCGAGCCGGCGCTCGCGGCGCTCGCGGCGCCCTACGAGGCCGGGCTCGATGCGCTGATCGTGGCCGACCTCGGCTTCGCCGCCCTGGTGCGCACGGCTTACCCGGCGCTCGAGCTGCACGCGAGCACGCAGCTCGACACGCACTCGAGCGCCCAGCTCGAGCGCCTCGCCGCGCTCGGCTTCTCGCGCGCGATCCTCGCCCGCGAGCTGTCGCTCGACGAGATCGCCGCCCTGCAGCCGCACGGCCTCGCCCTCGAGACCTTCGTCCACGGCGCCCTGTGCTACGGCTACTCGGGCGCCTGCCTGCTGTCGAGCATGGCGTCGGGCCGCAGCGGCAACCGCGGCCGCTGCAGCCAGGCCTGTCGCATGCGCTACACGCTCGAGCCGGAGACCGAAGGGGGCCACTGCCCCGACGAACCCGCCGGCGAGGGTCGCCGGGTGCTCTCGACGGCCGACCTCGCCGCGATCGGCGCGCTGCCGGGACTGGTCGCCGCCGGCGTCACGTCGCTCAAGATCGAGGGGCGGATGAAGGACGCCGGCTACGTGGCCGAGACGACGGCGGTCTATCGCGCGGCGCTCGACGCCGCGCTCGCCGACCCCGACGGCTACGAGGTGCGCCCCGACTGGCTCGCGCGGCTCGAGCAGAGCTTCTCGCGCAGCTTCACCACCGCTCACCTCGAGGGGCGTCACGTCGCCGTGCGCGCCGGCGGCCGCGGCGGTCGGCGCGGCCTGCAGATCGGGCGCGTCGAGGCCGTCGACGAGGTGCGCGGCCTGGCCACGGTGCGGGTCGAGGCCGACCTGCACGAGGGCGATGTGCTGCAGGTCTACACGAGCCGGGGGGCGACGCAGCCGGCGCCGCTTGCCGCCCTGCTCGCCGGCGAGCTCGGCGGTGAGCGGGTGACGCTGCGGCTGAGCGAGCGCGTGGCGGTCAAAGACCGCGTCTTTCGCACGAGCTCGGGCCGCGGCGAGGCCTACGCCGCCGCCGCCGTCGCCGGCCGCGCGCTGGCGCGCCCGGTCGAGCTGCGTGCCGCGCTGCGCGCCCGCTGCGGCGCGCCCGCCCGCTTGACGGCTGCCGCCGCCGGTTGCGAGGTGACGGTCGTTGGCGCGGCGCCCCTCGAGGCGGCGCGCACGGCCGGCTTGTCGGCCGACAAGGCGCGCCGCGCGATCGGCGCCCTGGGCGGCACGCCCTACGAGCTGACCGTTTTCGACTACGACGCCGACGAGCGCGTCTTTCTGGGCGTCGGCGCCCTCAAGGAGCTGCGTCGCCGGGCGGTGGCAGAGCTCGACGGGCGGCGCCTGGCGGGGAGCCGGCGGGCAGGGCCCGCCGGCTCCCCGCCAGGCGCCGCGGCCCGCGCCGCCGCGTGCTCGAGCGTCGGTGCGACCGTCGCCGCCGGCCTGCGGCCTGCCGCGACGGAACCTCGCGGCGAGCGTCGCCCCCTGGTCGTCGTGCGGCTGCGGCCGGGCGAACGCCCGGCCGCAGCCGCCCCCATAGACGCGGTCTGCCTCGACCTGCGGGCCGGCGACGACCTCGCGCTGGTGGCGGCCACGCGTGACGCCGCCGTCGCGGCGGGTCTGGCCGTGCGGGTGCGCTCGCCCGAGGTGCTGTTCGACGGCGACGCCGCCTGGGCGGCGGCGGTGGCTCGCCTCGAGTGGGAGATCGTCTATGCGCGACACGTCGCGGCGCTCGCCTGGGCGCCGGCGGCGTATCTCGAGTACCCGCTTCAGGGGCTCAACCCGCTTGCCGCCGATGTGTTTGGCGCCGCCGGCCTCGTGGCCGCGCCCGAGCTCACCCTCGACGAGCTCGGGCGCCTTGGCGCGCCGGCGGCGGCGGGCGGGCGTCGCACGGTCGTCGAGGCGCTCGTCTTCGGTCGCGAGCAGGTGCTCGTGACGCGCGACACGCTGGGCCTGGCCGAGGGCTTCGTCCCGCCTGCCCGGCTCACGCTCACCGACGCGCGCGGCTACGCCTTTCCGGTGCAGGTCGCCGGCGGCGAGACCCGCATCTTCAACGCACGCGTCACCAACCTGTGCGGCCGGCTGCCCGACCTGGCCGCAGCCGGCGTCGAGGCCGTGATCGTGGTGCAGGCCGACCTGCGCGGCGACGAGGCCGCCGCCTTCGCCCGCTCGGGTCCGGCCGGTCTTGCCGCCTTCGACGACCGCGAGCGTTTCACGACCGGTCACCTCTACCGCGGCGTGGCCTGACGGCTTCTCGGCTGGGCGCGCGGGGCGGCGTGTCGACGAAATGAGCGAGAGCCGCGCGGCGCGGCGCCTCGGCAGAATGAGCGAGCGCCGCGCGCGGCGCGGCGGGCTCTACGGGATGAGCGAGCTCGCCGCCTGTCCGTCGACCGCGAGCTGCACGACCGACCCGACCTCGACGCTCGTGCCCGCGGCGGGGCTCTGCCCCGTGACGGCGGCGCCGCTCGAGCCGCTGGGCAGAGCTGCGCCGAGGCCGGCGGCGGCCAGGGCCGCCTGAGCGTCGGCCGGCGCCAGCCCGACCACGTTCGGCACGGTCACCTGTCCGTCGACGCCGTGCACTACGATCGTCACGGCGCCCTGCGCCGACGCGCCGCCGGTCGGGTCCTGCTGGGCCACGGTGCCGGTGCCGGCGCCCGTCGTGCCGTCGAACTGGACGGTCGCGCTGAAGCCCGAAACGGCGAGCATCTGCAGGGCCGCGGCACGGTACAGGCCGACCACGTTGGGCACGATCCGTAGGGGGCCGCTGTCGACCTTGAGCGTCACGTCGGTGCCTTGCAGCGCGCTCTCGCCGGGGCCCGGCGACTGGGCCAGCACGATGCCCTGCTGCGCCGGGTCGCCCGGCGCGAACACCACCTGCCAGCCGAGCTTGAGCGCGCGCAGGCGCTTCTGGGCGATGCCCAGGTCGAGGCCGGTGAGGTCGGGCAGCCTGACCTTGTGCGGCTTGTGGTAGGTGCAGACCGCGGTCGGTTCCTGGCCGCTGAAGTAGTAGCAGGTCAGGCGCTCGGGGCACCAGCGCGTGGCGAGCTCGCCGGTGCGGTTGCAGACGATGCACTTGACGACCGGCGGCGTGGTGAAAGCGGGGAAGGCATGCGCCGGCACGCCCTCGAGGGCGGCGCTTGCGAACCGGTTCCAGATCTCGGCCGGGAACGTGCCGCCGGCGACCTCGATGCCGCGCACGATCATGGTGCGCCGGGCGTTCGGATACCCGACCCAGACGGCGGCCGAGAGATCGGGCGTGTAGCCGCAGAACCAGGCGTCGGCGTAGTCGGTCGTGGTGCCGGTCTTGCCGGCCTGCGGGCGGCCGATGCTCGCGGCCACGCCGGTGCCGCGCGCCACGACCTGCTGCAGGATCGACGTCTCGAGGCCGGCCTGCCAGGGCTCGAGCACGCGCGAGCGCACCAGGCTGTTGCGCACCAGCACGTGACCGTCGGCGTCGGTGACCTTGCGGATCGAGATCGGTGCCGGCCCGTCGTCGTCGTCGAAGGCGTCGCCGCTCATGCGCTGGCCGTTTGCGGCGAGCGTGGCGTAGGCGTTGGCCATCTCGAGCGGACTCACCCCGATGGTGAGGCCGCCGAGGGCGATCGCCGGATTGTCGCCGATCGGTGTGGTGATGCCCATCTCGGCCGCCGTCGCGGCGATGTTGTCGGGACCCACCATCATCGACAGGTCGGCGTAGACCGTGTTGTCGGACTCGACCGTCGCGTCGGCCAGGCTGATCTTGCCGGCGTAGGCGCCCGAATAGGTGCTGACGTGCCAGACCGAGCCGCCGCCCAGGGCGATGGCCTTGGGCTCCGAGATGAAGATGCTGCGCGGCGACAGGCCCTGGCGGATCGCCGCCGCCAGGGCGAAGGGCTTGAAGGCGGAGCCGGGCTGGCGGCGGCCGTCGACCGCGATGTCGAACTGCTGGCGCGCGAAATCGCGGCCGCCCACCAGGGCTTCGACCTCGTCGGTGCGGGGGTCGATCGCGACGATCGAGACGGTCGGGTCGTCGGGCCGGTCGAGGATCGCCGTCGCGGCGCGGTCGGCGTCGCGCTGCACGCGTGGATCGAGCGTCGTGTAGACGCGCAGACCGCCGCCGAAGGCGGTCTGCGCCCCGAACTGGCGCACGAGCTCCTGGATGACGTACTCGACGAAGTACGGGGCGGTGCGGCTCACCGGCAGGTGGTGCGGATGCCGAGGCAGCGGCGCGCGCGCCGCTGCCTCGGCATCCGCCGCCGGGACCATGCCCTGGGCGGCCATGTCGGCCAGCACCTCGGCGCGTCGCGCGCGGGCCGCCGCCGGGTGCACGAAGGGGTCGTAGAGAGTCGGGTTCTGGACGATGCCGGCGAGCAGCGCCGCCTGCGGCAGGTCGAGCCGCCGCGCCGTCACGCCGAAGAAGGTGCGCGCCGCCATCTCGATGCCGTAGGCGCTCTCGCCGAAGTAGATCGTGTTGAGGTAGTTCGTGAGGATCTTGTCTTTCGGCCAGCGCTTCTCGAGCTGCCAGGCGAGCACCGCCTCGCGCAGCTTGCGCGAGAAGCTGTCGGCGGTGCGCTGGTCGGCCGGCAGGTAGGCGTTCTTGATGAACTGCTGGGTGATGGTCGAGCCGCCCTGCACGGTGTGGCCGGCGGTGAGGTCGCTCAGCAGGGCGCGCGCGATCGAGTGGTAGTCGACGCCCTGATGGGAGTAGAAGCGCTTGTCCTCGATCGCCACGATCGCCTGCTTGAGCACCGGGGCGATCCGGTCCGAGCTCACGATCACGCGGCTCTGGTCGCCGCGCAGCACGGCCAGCAGGTGCGGGTGGCGGGCGCCGTCGTAGATGTAGGTGTTGGTGGTGAGCGGCTGGTGGGCGGCGATGTCGAGCTTCGGCAGGCTGGCGTCGAGCGACGACACCGCCGCGCGGACCGTGACGCCGGCGACGCCCAGCACGGCGGCCACGACGCCCAGCGTGACGGCGGCCACCAGGGTGCGGTGGTCGCGGTGTCTGGTCCTCGCCTTGCGCAGGTGCACGGCCATGGGACCTCTTTCGGCTGAAAGCGGTCTCGACCGTAGCCCTGTCTGGCGACGCCGCCGTGATATCATCCGGCGGCGCCATGGCAGACCGGGCCCTCATCGACGATCTCTCCGTCGGCACCGTCGACGTGCTGCCCGACGGCGTGCTCGCCGCCAAGCTCGACACGGCGGCGCGCGAGGGCCGCCGTCTGCGCGTCAAGCTGGGCGTCGACCCGACCGCCCCCGACCTGCATCTGGGCCACACCGTGGTGCTCAACAAGCTGCGTCAGTTCCAGGACGCGGGTCACGCCGCGGTGCTCATCATCGGCGACTACACGGCCCGCATCGGCGATCCCTCGGGCCGGTCCAAGACGCGCCCGCGGCTCGATCCGGCGGTGATCGACGCCAACGCTCGCACCTACCAGGAGCAGGCCTTCCTCATCCTGAAGGACGACCCCGAGCTGCTCGAGGTGCGTTTCAACGGCGAGTGGCTCGGGCCGCTCACCATGGAGCAGCTCTTCGAGATCGCGGCGACCACCACGGTGGCCCGTATCCTCGAGCGCGACGACTTCGAGAAGCGCTTCAACGCCCACCAGCCGATCTCGATGCTCGAGATGCTCTACCCGCTGGCCCAGGGCTACGACTCGGTCGCCGTGCGCTCCGACATCGAGCTCGGCGGCACCGAGCAGAAGTTCAACCTCTTCATGGGGCGCGACCTGCAACAGTACTTCGGCCAGGAGCCGCAGGGCATCATGACGGTCGACATCCTGCCCGGCACCGACGGCGTCGAGCGCATGAGTAAGTCGCTCGGCAACTACGTCGGCGTGAGCGAGGACCCGCGCGACGTCTACGGCAGGCTCATGAGCATCCCCGACGAGGTGATCCTCACCTACTTCCGGCTGCTCACGCCGCACCACGCGAGCGAGATCGCCGGCTTCGAGCGCGGCCTGGCGTCGGGCGAGCTCAACCCCCGCGATCTCAAGGCGCGCCTGGCCCGCGAGATCATCGGGCGGCTGCGCGACGAGGCCGCCGCGACCGAGGCCGAGGAGCACTTCGACCGCGTCTTTAGGCGTCACGAGGCGGCCGCCGACGTGCAGACGCTCACGCTCGAGCCGGGCGACGCCGCCGACGGCGCCGTCTTTCTGCCGGCCGTCATGGAACGCTGGTTCGGCGTCACGCGCTCCGAGGCGCGGCGCCGCATCCAGCAGGGCGCGGTCACGCTCGACGGCGCGGCCGTGACCGAGCTCTCGGTGCCGGTCGACGAGCTCGCCGGCAAGCACGTCAAGGCCGGCAAGTCGGCCGCCTTCCAGGGCGTCGTCGCACCCTAGCCGCAGCCCGCGACGGCGCAGCCGTCGCTCACTCCTCGGGTGACCTCGGACCGCGTCGGGCGCTCACTGTCGCGACGACCCCTGACGCGCCGCCGTTCCGCGCGCCCCGGGGCGGCCTCAGAGGTTGTAGATGTCGGTCTTGTAGCCGGCCAAGCCGCGCTCGCGAAACCAGGCGACGGTGCGCGCCAGGCCGTCGTCGAGCGAGACCTCTGGCGCCCAGCCGGTGAGCGAGCGCATGAGGCTCGCGTCGCACAGCAGACGCTCGACCTCGCTGCGCTCGGGGCGCAGGCGCTGCTCGTCGGTCGTCACGCGGGCGGTGGGGGCGATCTGCGCCATCAGGCGCTGGGCGAGCTCGCCGATCGAGATCTCGGCCCCCGATCCCATGTTGACCTCGCGGCCCACGGCCGCGTCGCAGGCGGCCAGGGCCAGAAAGCCGCGGCAGGTGTCGGCGACGTAGGTGAGGTCGCGCGTGGGGGACAGGGCGCCCAGGTGGATCTCGGCGCGACCGGCGAGCAACTGGGTGATGATGGTCGGGATGACGGCTCGCGCCGACTGCCGTGGGCCGTAGGTGTTGAACGGCCGGGCGATCACGACCGGCAGCTCGAACGAGCGTGCGAATGCCTCGGCCAGCCGGTCGGCGCCGATCTTGGTCGCCGAGTAGGGCGACTGACCCTGCAGGGGGTGGGCCTCGTCGATCGGCACGTAGCGGGCCGTGCCGTAGACCTCGGAGGTCGAGGTGACGACGATGCGCTCGACGGCGGCGTCGCGCGCCGCCTGCAGCACGTTGAGCGTGCCCTTGATGTTGGTGTCGACGTACGAGTCGGGCGAGTGGTACGAGAAGGGGATGGCGATCAGCGCGGCCAGGTGAAAGACGACCTCGACGTCGCGCATCGCGGCGCGCACGCCGTTGGGGTCGCGCACGTCGCCGGCGAACACCTCGAGGCTCGAGCGCACCTCGTCGGGCGCCGTGTCGAGCCAGCCCCACGAGTTGAACGAGTTGTAGAAGACGAAGGCGCGCACCGTGCAGCCGGCGGCGACCAGCACCTCGGTCAGATGGCTGCCGATGAAGCCGTCGGCGCCGGTGATCAGCACGCGCTTGCCGGTAAGCTCCATGAGTCCTCTCGGGTGGACGATGCGGCCGCTGGCCCCGACGGCTGCATTCTATGCGAAGCGCCGGCCCGCGGCTCGGCGCTGGGCCCCGCGGCGGGCCGCCTGCACCAGCAGCGCCTCCCAGCGCGGCAGGTTGACGGCGCGGTCGCCGCGCTCCTCGACGAGGCGGCGGTTGGGCTCGGCGTAGGCGCCCTCGGCGGCGAGCTCGAGGCCGCGCGCGAGGCCGGCTGCCAGGCCCTCGGGCGAGACGTCGTCGACCAGCACGCCGCGGCCCTCGGCGATCCACTCGCGCATGCTGGGGATGGCGGCGGTCACCGGCAGGGCGCCGGCCGCCATCGCCTCGAGCAGCGACAGCGGCGCGCCGTCGCTCGGCGGTATGGAGACCCACACCGCGGCCGCACGCAGGCGCTCGGCGAGCTCCTCGTCGGGCACGTGGCCCAGGAACGTGATGCGGTCGGCCACCGCGAGTGCTCCGGCGACGGCCTCCAGACGGGCCGACTCGGCCTCGTCGGCCCCGGTCAGCTCGAGCCGCGCGTCGGGCACGGCGGCGAGCAGGTGGGGCAGGGCGCGCACCACGGTCTCGATCCGATAGAAGGGGCGCAGGCCGCGGGTCGAGATGATCACGGCGCCCGGGCGCGGCGCCGGCGCGAACGAGTAGAAGCCGACGTCGACGCCGTACTGGAAGGTCTCGATGGTGGCCGGATCGGCGCCCAGGCGCACGAGCTCGGCGGTCATCTGCTCGGAGACCGAATGGATGGCCGCGGCGCGGGCCAGCACGCGCGGCATGAGCCGCCGGGCCCACCAGGCGCGGTCGCGCAGGCGCAGCACGTCGGAGCCCCAGAAGTCGAGCACGAGGGGGCCGCGCCAGAGGAGCGCGGCGAGCAGGCCGTCGGGCGTGACCTGCATGACGTCGAGCACGTCGAAGCGGCCGCGCGCCAGCGTGCGGGCGATGGTCGCGAGCTTGGGCAGCAGGCGCACGCCGCGCGGCAATCGGGCGGCGAGGCGGCGGTGGCGGGCGAAGTCGACGACGCTGACCGGCGCGTCGACCCGAGGCGCGTTGGTCAGGCAGGTCACGCGGTGGCCGCGCCCGGCCAGGAAGCGCACGTAGGTGAGGTAGTGCACGCTCGTGGGCGTGAGCCCGAAGACGGCGACGCGCAGGGGCGCGGGGTTGCCGCCGATCGCGCTCGGGTCGCCGCTCGGACCGGCTGCGCCGGGGGCGTCGCTCGGGCCCCGGACGCTCACGCCGCCGCTCCGGCGGTGCGCGCCAGGATGGCGTCGAGGTCGTAGGCCGGCCGCCAGCCCAGCGCGCGCAGACGGCCCGGATCGCCGATCGAGACGCTGCCGGTCGCCTGGGGCGCGGCGAGCTCGAGGTCGATGGGCCGCTGCCATACGCGGGCGGCGCGCTCGACGAGCGCGGCGATCGCCACGCCCTCGCCGCGGCAGACGTTGTAGACGGCGCCCCGGGCGCCGGCGCCGGCCAGGGCGACAAGGGCGCCGGCGACGTCGTCGACGTCGACGAAGTCGCGTACCGAGGCGGTCTCGAGCAGACGCACGCGGGCCCGCGCGCGAGGCGGTACGGCCAGAGCCTGATTGGCGAGCTCGTAGGTCACCGAGCCCGGCGGCTCGCCGGGGCCGACGACGTTGAAGGGGCGGGCCACGCACACCGCGGGGCCGTCATGGACGGCGAAGCCCAGGGCGACCTGCTCGGCGGCGAGCTTCGAGACGCCGTAGTGCGAGGCGGGGGCGAGCGGCGCGTCTTCGCCGACGGGCGGCACCGCGGCGCGGTCGTAGACGGCGGCCGAGCTCACCAGCACGACGCGGACGGCCGGTGCGGCCAGACGCGCCGCCTGCAGCACCCGCCAGACGGCGCCGACGTTCGCGTCGTAGAGCGCTTCGAGGTCGGGGGCGCCGGGGAAGCGGCCGTTGTGGCCGGCGCAGTGGACGATCGCGTCGGGCCGGGCGTCGGCGAGCGCGACGGCCAGGGTGGCTGCGCTCGTCCAGTCGGCCTCGGCGAGGCGCGCCCCGGCTACCGCCGGCCGCGGTTCGCAGGCGCGCACCAGGCCGACCACGTCGGCGCCGGCCTTCAGGCCGGCGCCGAGCACGCGCGCCCCAGAAAGCCGGCGGCCCCGGTCACGACGAGCCGCTCGGCCATCTACGAAGCGTCCTCGCCGAGGAACTCGGCGCGGTGGGCGGCGAACTCGGCGGCGGCCGCGGCGAAGTCGTCGTGGCGGCCGACGTCGAGCCAGTAGCCGGTGAAGGGCGCGGCGCGCACCTGCTCGCCGGCGTGCACCAGGTCGAGCAGCAGCTCGGGCATGTCGAGTCGCGCGCCCGGGGTGATGCGCGCGAGCACGGCGGGGGAGAGGGCGTTCACGCCCATGCTGACCGAGTAGACGCGCTCGGGCTTTTCGAGGTAGTCGACCACCCGGCCGCCCTCGGTCTCGACGATGCCGAAGTCGACCGTGTGGCGGCGCTCGAAGGTCGCCACGGTGGCCGCGGCGCCCGAGGCGACGTGCTCGTCGAGGAACCGGCCGTAGTCGAGCGTGGTGAGGATGTCGCCGTTCAGCACCACGAAGGGCTCGTCGAGCCCGTCGATCAGGGCGAGCGGGCCGGCCGTGCCGAGCGGGCCGTCCTCGCGCGAGTAGCGCAGGCGCAGGCCGAAGCGCTCGCCGTCGCCGCAGTACGACTCGATCAGCTCCGCCAGGTAGCCGACGGCCAGGGTGACGTCGGCAAAGCCGCAGCGCGCGAGCTGGCGCAGGACGATCTCGAGGATGGGCGTCTCGCCGAGCGGCATGAGCGGCTTGGGAAAGACCAGCGTGTACGGCGCGAGCCGGGTCCCCCGGCCGCCCGCGAGGATGACGGCGTGTCGTGCCACGTGGCTCCCGCGCTGCTCGTTGCCGGTCGCGTCCGTCCTGTGCGCGCTCCCGCCTGTGAAGGGGCCGCGCGCTCGAGCGGACGTCGCGGCGGGCCTGCGGCCCGCCGCGTCGGCGCCCATGCTACACCATGGAGCGGCGCCTTCCCCGAGGCCGATCGCCGCCGCTCGATCTGCAGGTTGACACCGCGCCCGAAGCGGGTATACTTCCGCTCCGCCCTTGATGTCCGCTGACGCGCCGCGCCACGACAGGAGGGCAGGGCCGTTGACAGTGGGCCTCGAGCGTCGTATCATCGACTGCCGCTCGAGGTCGTAAGCGGCCTCGACAACGCTCTCACCTTCCTTCGTGTGGCGTCGTCCGTGCCCCTCCCCAAAGAGAGGTTCGACGTCCGCCCGACGAGGGAAACAGAGCCGGTCGGGGCCCACGAGCGGTCCAGCACCAAGTGCCCACGTGGCACGCGGTCTTTGAAAACTGAACAGCGTGGAAGCCGGTCGAACCCCGAATCCTTCGGGACGACCGGCGGACGCCAGTGCGCCTGACGCACCACTTCGGTGCGCAACAGGCCCAAACAATAACCCCGTCATGCGGTCGAGCATTGCTGCTCTACCGGCCTTCGGGCCGGCAACTGACCGCACGACAACGAGGCAGATCCTGCCTCGGTTTCTTGAGAGCACAAGCTCTTCTTCAAGCTTGTCCCGCGACCCTCGGGTCGCGAGCACCAAGTTGTCACGGAGAGTTTGATCCTGGCTCAGGACGAACGCTGGCGGCGTGCTTAACACATGCAAGTCGAGCGGAAAGGCCCCTTCGGGGGTACTCGAGCGGCGAACGGGTGAGTAACACGTGGGCAACCTGCCCCAAAGCCCGGGATAACGTTTCGAAAGGAACGCTAATACCGGATGTTGTGCAACCTGCCAAGTGGGTTGCACCAAAGGTAGCTTCGGCCTCCGCTTTGGGATGGGCCCGCGCAGCATTAGCTTGTTGGTGGGGTAACGGCCTACCAAGGCAACGATGCTTAGCTGGTCTGAGAGGACGATCAGCCACACTGGGACTGAGATACGGCCCAGACTCCTACGGGAGGCAGCAGTGGGGAATCTTGCGCAATGGGCGAAAGCCTGACGCAGCAACGCCGCGTGAGCGAAGAAGGCCTTCGGGTTGTAAAGCTCTGTCAGGAGGGACGAAGCCACTCGGGTTAATAGCCCAGAGGGTGACGGTACCTCCAGAGGAAGGTCCGGCTAACTACGTGCCAGCAGCCGCGGTAATACGTAGGGACCTAGCGTTGTCCGGAATTATTGGGCGTAAAGAGCGTGTAGGCGGCTTGCCAAGTCCGATGTGAAAACTCGGGGCTTAACCCCGAGCCTGCATTGGAAACTGGCTTGCTTGAGTCCGGAAGAGGGGACTGGAATTCCTGGTGTAGCGGTGAAATGCGCAGATATCAGGAAGAACACCCGTGGCGAAGGCGGGTCCCTGGGACGGTACTGACGCTGAGACGCGAAAGCGTGGGGAGCGAACAGGATTAGATACCCTGGTAGTCCACGCCGTAAACGATGGGCACTAGGTGTGGGAGGTGTCGACTCCTTCCGTGCCGTAGCTAACGCATTAAGTGCCCCGCCTGGGGAGTACGGCCGCAAGGCTAAAACTCAAAGGAATTGACGGGGGCCCGCACAAGCAGCGGAGCATGTGGTTTAATTCGACGCAACGCGAAGAACCTTACCTGGGTTTGACATGGCCTCGTAACTCCCGGAAACGGGAGCCCTCGCAAGAGCGGGGTCACAGGTGGTGCATGGCTGTCGTCAGCTCGTGTCGTGAGATGTTGGGTTAAGTCCCGCAACGAGCGCAACCCCTGTCCTATGTTGCCAGCGGATAATGCCGGGGACTCGTAGGATACTGCCGGTGACAAACCGGAGGAAGGTGGGGATGACGTCAAGTCATCATGCCCCTTATGTCCAGGGCTACACACGTGCTACAATGGCCGGCACAAAGGGCTGCAAGACCGCGAGGTGGAGCGAATCCCAAAAAGCCGGTCCCAGTTCGGATTGGAGGCTGAAACTCGCCTCCATGAAGTCGGAGTTGCTAGTAATCGCGGATCAGCAATGCCGCGGTGAATACGTTCCCGGGCCTTGTACACACCGCCCGTCACACCACGAAAGTCGGTAACACCCGAAGCCGGTGGGCTAACCCGCAAGGGAGAGCAGCCGTCGAAGGTGGGATCGGTGATTGGGGTGAAGTCGTAACAAGGTAGCCGTACCGGAAGGTGCGGCTGGATCACCTCCTTTCTAGGGAGTACGGCGGCGCTTACCGCCGTGAGCACGAACCCATATGCCGGTCACGATGTGGTCGCTTGCGGCCTTACCGTGTCGGCGGGTCCGTCCTCTGGAAACTCATGTCGAGCGCTGGCACCCCCGCCTCTGCGGCATGCGCCTTCGGGCGTCGCATGCGGCCACGCTGTTCAGTTTTGAAAGACGCCCCTCTCCACGCGTCCCCTCCGTCACGATCGCCGTCCGCTCGAGCTCGAGCGCCGCACGGCGTCGCACGCCACGCGCATGCGACCGACGAAGGCAGCCACGCCGGGGGAGTCTTGCCAGGTCTCGCCGGCCCTCGGGCCGGCGACCGAGTGCCGGTACGCCGGCGCGAACCTTGAAAACTACATAGCGGCAAAGGTGATCAACAAGATCAAGATATTAAGGGCCAACGGCGGATGCCTTGGCGCCAGAAGCCGATGAAGGACGTGGACGGCTGCGATAAGCCCCGGTGAGGTGCTGAACAACCTTCGACCCGGGGATTTCCGAATGGGGGAACCCACGCATGGTAATGCATGCGTACCCGCGCCTGAACACATAGGGCGTGTGGAGGTAAGCAGGGGAACTGAAACATCTTAGTACCCTGAGGAGAGGAAAGAAACCTCGATTCCCTGAGTAGTGGCGAGCGAAAGGGGAACAGCCTAAACCGACTACGCGTGATTGGGTGCGGCCCTAGCGTGGTCGGGGTTGTAGGAGTCTGTTTGATCGTTCCGCATGGCGATCGGGGAGTTACAAAAGCCGCGGGTAGCAGAAGAGGTCTGGAACGACCCGCCACAGATGGTAATAGCCCAGTACGCGAAACTCGCGACACTCCCTTACAGGCCACCTGAGTACGACCGGGCACGTGAAACCCGGTCGGAAGCTACGGGGACCACCCCGTAAGGCTAAATACTACCTGGCGACCGATAGCGAACTAGTACCGTGAGGGAAAGGTGAAAAGTACCCCGTGAGGGGAGTGAAATAGTACCTGAAACCGTTGGCCTACAAGCGGTTAGAGCTCGGGCTTGCCCGGGTGATAGCGTGCTTTTTGCATAACGAGCCGGCGAGTTACTCGTCTCTGGCAAGGTTAAGGAAACGGAGCCGTAGCGAAAGCGAGTCTGAATAGGGCGTTTAGTCAGAGGCGGTAGACCCGAAACTGCGTGATCTATCCATGGGCAGGCTGAAGCGAGGGTAAGACCTCGTGAAGGGCCGAACCCACGTAGGTTGAAAACTGCGGGGATGACCTGTGGATCGGAGTGAAAGGCTAATCAAACGCAGAGATATCTGGTTCTCTCCGAAATATATTTAGGTATAGCCTCTTGTGTTCAGTCATGGCTGTAGAGCACTGTTTGCCCTAGGGGGCCCACCAGCTTACCGAAGGCAGATAAACTCCGAATACCATGACTCTAGAGCAAGGGAGTCAGACTGCGGGGGATAAGCTCCGTAGTCGAGAGGGAAACAGCCCAGACCACCAGCTAAGGTCCCTCAGTACTGGCTAAGTGGAAAAGGATGTGAGAGTGCACAGACAACCAGGATGTTGGCTCAGAAGCAGCCACCATTTAAAGAGTGCGTAATAGCTCACTGGTCAAGTGTTCTCGCGCCGATGATGTAACGGGGCTCAAGCCAGTCACCGAAGCTGTGGGATTCGGCCGCAAGGCCGGATCGGTAGGAGAGCATTCCTATGCCACCGAAGCGGCGACGACAAGTCAGCCGTGGAGGCATGGGAAGAGAGAATGCCGGCATTAGTAACGAAAGAGGAGCGAGAAACTCCTCCGCCGATTGCCCAAGGTTTCCTGGGTAAAGCTAATCTTCCCAGGGTTAGTCGGGACCTAAGCCGAGGCCGAAAGGCGTAGGCGATGGACAACGGGTTGATATTCCCGTACTACCGACTTGCGTTCGACCGATGGGGGGACACGGTAGGTAAGGTGGACCATGGCGCTGGTTGTCCATGGACAAACGCGTAGGGTTGCGTGTAGGGAAATCCGCACGCTTTAAGCCTGAGACGTGACGTCAGCTGGCGTATGCCGGCGAGCCACCGGTTCCATGCCGTCAAGAAAAGCCTCTAGGGAGCAAGTTGTGTACCCGTACCAAGACCGCCACAGGTGGGCAAGTAGAGAATACTAAGGCGATCGAGAGAACCCTCGTTAAGGAACTCGGCAAAATTGCCCCGTAACTTCGGGATAAGGGGCGCCCCACCGGGTGAAGCCGCTAGCCGGCGGAGCTCGGAGGGGCCGCAGTGAATAGGCTCAAGCGACTGTTTACCAAAAACACAGGTCTCTGCTAAGTCGTAAGACGACGTATAGGGGCTGACGCCTGCCCGGTGCCGGAAGGTTAAGTGGAGGTGTTAGCGTCCTTCGGGACGCGAAGCAGTGAAATGAAGCCCCGGTAAACGGCGGCCGTAACTATAACGGTCCTAAGGTAGCGAAATTCCTTGTCGGGTAAGTTCCGACCTGCACGAATGGCGTAACGACTTGAGCGCTGTCTCAACGAGGGACTCGGTGAAATTGTAGTATCGGTGAAGATGCCGATTACCCGCAGAAAGACGGAAAGACCCCGTGAACCTTTACTGCAGCTTGACATTGGAATCTGGTGCACGTTGCCCAGGATAGGTGGGAGGCTATGAAGCCGGGACTCTGGTTCTGGTGGAGCCAACCTTGGGATACCACCCTTCGTGTACTGGGTTTCTAACGCCCGGCCGTGATCCGGCGGGCAGACAGTGTCTGGTGGGCAGTTTGACTGGGGCGGTCGCCTCCCAAAATGTAACGGAGGCGCCCAAAGGTTCCCTCAGCACGATTGGAAACCGTGCGCAGAGTGTAAAGGCACAAGGGAGCTTGACTGCGAGACTGACAAGTCGAGCAGGGACGAAAGTCGGGCTTAGTGATCCGGCCGTGGAGAGTGGAATCGCGGTCGCTCAACGGATAAAAGGTACTCCGGGGATAACAGGCTTATCCTCCCCAAGAGTCCACATCGACGGGAGGGTTTGGCACCTCGATGTCGGCTCATCGCATCCTGGGGGTGTAGTAGCTCCCAAGGGTTGGGCTGTTCGCCCATTAAAGCGGTACGTGAGCTGGGTTCAGAACGTCGTGAGACAGTTCGGTCCCTATCTTCTGTGGGCGCTGGACATTTGCGAGGGCTCGTCCCTAGTACGAGAGGACCGGGATGAACAGACCTCTGGTGTATCTGTTGTCGTGCCAACGGCATTGCAGGCTAGCTACGTCTGGAAGAGATAACCGCTGAAAGCATCTAAGCGGGAAGCTCGCCTCAAGATGAGATGTCCCACCACCTCGAGTGGGTAAGGCCCCAGGTAGACCACCTGGTTGATAGGCAGGATGTGTAAGCATGGCAACATGTTCAGCAGACCTGTACTAATTGGCCGAGGGCTTGACTCTGATCACCCGCGCCGCTATGTAGCTTTCAGGTCCGTGTCGGCCTACCGGCACGACAAGGTTTGCGGGCTCTCCAGAGCCTGCGCGACCTTTCCGGTGGCCATAGCGGAGGGGACACACCTCTTCCCATCCCGAACAGAGAAGTAAAGTCCTCCAGCGCCGATGGTACTTCGGGGGCGACCCCGCGGGAGAGTAGGACGCCGCCGGGATTGTTTCG